>NZ_JAXHBW010000001.1:0-3808241 GCF_042466185.1 Alkalihalobacillus sp. R86527 | reverse complement strand
TTATATTTTAATCATATTGATGATTACTTGCTCAGGAGTACTCTAAAAGAGTGCACTGTTTTTTGTTTGTAGGTTCATAAAACAAAAGACAAGAACGAGAATATGCATCAAATATACTTCGCCGGTCTAGCTCAATTGGTAGAGCAACTGACTTGTAATCAGTAGGTTGGGGGTTCAAGTCCTCTGGCCGGCACCATCTATTTGTGGAGGGGTAGCGAAGTGGCTAAACGCGGCGGACTGTAAATCCGCTCCCTCAGGGTTCGGCGGTTCGAATCCGTCCCCCTCCACCATTTAGAGCCATTAGCTCAGTTGGTAGAGCATCTGACTTTTAATCAGAGGGTCGAAGGTTCGAGTCCTTCATGGCTCACCATTTATGCGGAAGTAGTTCAGTGGTAGAACACCACCTTGCCAAGGTGGGGGTCGCGGGTTCGAATCCCGTCTTCCGCTCCAATAGAATATTGCGGGTGTAGTTTAGTGGTAAAACCTCAGCCTTCCAAGCTGATGTCGTGGGTTCGATCCCCATCACCCGCTCCATAATGGGGCCTTAGCTCAGCTGGGAGAGCGCCTGCCTTGCACGCAGGAGGTCAGCGGTTCGATCCCGCTAGGCTCCACCATTTTCCTTATACAAAGTTATAGGGTTTTTTTTATGTCTAAAAAAGTCTACATACAAAACGCGTTTTATTTTATCTCGTTCTCTTTCATTAATAAATATCCGAAAATTCCTAAAAAATGAGTCTGAGTATGAATACTTATTCAAAAAAGTGTCCGGTTGAGTCATTAAAAAGCGAATGGTTACAATAGAGGTAGACATAACACTAGGAGGACTATAAATGAATAGTCAATTATCAATTATTGGAGTTCCAATGGATTTAGGTCAGATGAGACGTGGAGTCGATATGGGGCCAAGCGCTATAAGATACGCTGGAATTGTAGAACGTTTAGAGAAACTGAATTATAATATTGAAGATCTTGGAGATATTGAAATTGGTAGACCTGAACAACGCCCAGAGAATCAAGACCATCAACTCAAGAATTTAAAAGAAGTAGCTGATGCTAGTGAAAAATTGGCTTCGAGAGTAAATGAAGTGATTGAACGTAAGCGTTTTCCCCTCGTATTCGGTGGGGATCACAGCATTGCTATCGGAACGCTTGCAGGAGTATCTCAAAGCTATAATAATCTTGGCGTTATCTGGTATGATGCTCACGGTGATTTAAACACATCGGATACATCACCTTCTGGTAATATCCATGGAATGCCTCTTGCCGTCAGTCTTGGTATTGGTGATGAGTCTCTAACTGGAATCGCTGGTTTTAGTCCAAAGATTAAACCTGAGAATATTGTTATTATCGGTGCCCGTTCACTTGATGAAGGGGAGCGAGTACTTATCGAGGAAAAAGGAATCAAAGTCTTTACTATGCATGAAATTGATCGCTTAGGTATGACGAAAGTGATGGAGGAAGCGATTGCTCACGTTTCGAATGGAACTGATGGTGTACATCTAAGTCTTGATTTAGATGGATTAGATCCGCACGACGCACCAGGAGTCGGTACTCCTGTTCTTGGAGGGATCAGTTATCGTGAGAGTCACCTTGCGATGGAGATGCTTGCAGAGTCTGATATTCTTACCTCTGCTGAATTCGTTGAGGTGAATCCTATTTTGGATGAGAAGAATAAAACAGCTACTGTTGCAGTTGCTTTAATGGGATCTTTATTCGGTGAAAAGTTGAAATAACATGATTAACGGCTCTCTAAGAAGTTTAGAGAGCCGCTGTTTTTTCTTTTTTACATTCATCATATTGGTTTAATAAATTATCAAGATAAGTGCTGATTTCTACTAATTCAGAAGAACTTAATGGCTGCTTTTTTGCTAAGAGGTTCATTTTTTTTCGAGAAGCTTCAATTTCCTTCAGTAAAACTTCTTTCTCCCGCCCCTTTGGAAAATCCATTTGCAGACCATCCCTTTCATTCATTTTCCACTGTATACCCTTTTTAAATCAATAAAAAACCTCTTTTTTAGAAATATATGTATTTTGGTTATTTATAGAGATTACTCATGCTAAAATAGGGGAGGATAAAAAAATTATAAAAAAAACGAAACTTTATTTTTCCTGGAACGTATTGAATAATATCCGCAGGGAATAGCGGGGGTTGAATATATGGACGCCATTGTAAAAAGAATAATATTACAAGTAAGAAAAGGGGATCACAATGCTTTTGGTGAGCTTGTGGAGCTCTATAAGGATCGTGTGTTTGCTCTTACCTTCAGAATGCTAGGTAACCGTCAAGAAGCCGAAGACGTGGCTCAGGAGGCATTTATTCGAGCTTATACGAACATAGATCGCTACCAAATCGATCGTAAGTTCTCAACATGGTTATATCGTATTGCGACCAATTTAGCGATTGACCGAATGAGAAAGAAAAAGCCGGATTATTACCTTGATGCTGAAGTTTCGGGCACTGATGGTCTAACGATGTATTCACAAGTAGCAGCTACCGATCAATTGCCTGATGATGAAGTTGTTTCCCTAGAAGCACAAGAGGGTATTCATCAAGCGATATTAAGCCTTCCATCTAAGTATCGTTCTGCAATAACGCTTAAGTATATTCAAGAACTTTCGCTAAAAGAAATTAGTGAGATACTTGACTTACCAGTAGGCACAGTGAAAACCCGTATACATCGGGGGAGAGAAGCCCTTAGAAAGAAGCTACGTGAGTGATGAGAAAGGGGGAGAAACTATGAAATGCCCTAAAGAAATAGAACGAATGATGCATGATGTACTGGATGAAGAGGCTACGAAGGAAGAACAGGTTACTGTACAAAACCACTTGAAAACATGTGCTGATTGTAAGCAACATTACGAAGAACTTAAGAGAACAGAATCATTTCTCCTCAGCTCGCCTTCTCTTAAGGCACCCGATGGTTTTACATCAAAGGTAATGCATCAGCTTCCGCAAGAAAAGAAGACTGTATGGGTGAAAAGATGGATGAAATCTCACCCGTTAATGACAGCGGCCGTTCTTTTTCTAGTATTAATGGCAGGTTCTGTATATTCATCATGGACGAGCGAAGATCAGATGACTGCATTATCTGGTAACCTGACATTTAATCAGGAAACAAATACGGTGATTGTGCCAGAAGGTGAAGTAATAAAAGGTGATTTAACGGTTAAGAACCGCAATCTCGAAATTGAAGGTAAAGTTGAGGGTGATGTTCTCGTTATTAACGGAGAGCAATATATGGCTTCTGCTGGTCAAGTAACAGGAGAAATTGAAGAGGTCGATCATATTCTTGACTGGACCTGGTATCATTTAAGAAAAGCATTTCTCGATATTGGAGACATTTTTTCATCAGATAAGTAATCTTCCTTTAAACCGCTCTTAACAGAGCGGTTTTTTGTGGTTAAATGGTTAGGAAGAGGAAATGCGAGTGACTTTGAACATACTAAAAATATGATATAATTAAAAAGTTACCAAAGTTTTTGAAAGTGTAACGGTTAGGAACCACAGGCTAAATTCACTATGTTTGGAGGAAGAGCCGTGCTGCCTGTTGCTAATGTAAATGTGCTTGACTACATAACAGAAATTATAGATATTTTGCTAGTAACCTATGTGATATATAAAATTATCATGTTGATTCGAGGAACGAAGGCTGTTCAGCTTCTCAAAGGAATCACCGTTATTATTGCGGCGTGGTTTTTGAGTAGCTTCTTTGAACTAAATACCCTTCACTGGATTTTAGAGCGAGTGGTACTTTACGGTTTGCTTGCCATTATCATCATATTCCAGCCAGAGCTTAGAAGAGCCTTGGAACAATTAGGACGAGGTCGACTATTCACTCGTTCTGCAGTAGAAGAAGAAGAAACGAACAAAATGATTGAAGCGATTATTAAATCTACTTCTTATATGGGAAAAAGACGGATTGGTGCACTAATTTCCATTGAGCGAGAAACCGGGTTAAATGATTATGTTGAAACGGGTATTCAGATGAATGCCAAATTAACTTCTGAACTTCTCATTAATATCTTTATTCCTAACACTCCTTTACATGATGGTGCTGTTATATTGAAAAAAGACGAAATTCTTGCAGCTGCATGCTATCTACCTTTGTCCGAAAGTCCTTTCATTTCGAAAGAGCTTGGGACGAGACATAGGGCAGCATTAGGAATAAGTGAAGTAACAGATAGCTTAACCCTCGTAGTCTCAGAAGAAACTGGTAGCATTTCACTCGCTAAAAATGGTGAGCTTCATCGAAATGTATCAGAAGAGGTTCTTCGTGACCTTCTTACTGCGGAACTAAACTCCGCTGTTACAAAGAACGAAACTTCCAATCGTTGGAGTAGTTGGAGGGGGAAAAAATAATGGACAAGTTGCTAACAAGTAATTGGTTTGTCAAAATTATCTCGTTTCTTCTCGCTCTTATGCTCTATACCATTGTAGCTATGCCTGACGCTTCAACATCAGGTGGAGATGGGTTGCTCAATCCTGAAGGGGATTCTTATCCAATCTCTGATATGAAGCTACAGGTGCTTTATGACGAGGAGGAAGTTGTGGTTTCTGAATTGCCAGAAACGGTGGATGTCATTGTTGAAGGTCGAACTGATGGTGTGATGATCTCTAGGATGACCAACAAAGAGGTTTACGTAGATTTACGTAATTTAACTCCAGGACAACATCTTGTTACGGTTAAACATCGTGACTTTCCTGAGAACGTCGATGTTACAATCGATCCAGCAAGAGTATCGGTGACGATAGAAGAGAAAAAATCGAATACATACCAGGCTGGTATTAACTTATTGAAAGCTGATGATCTCCCTGAAGGCTATCAGGCTGAGAATCCAATTGTTACTCCTGAGGCAGTAACTGTTACAGGAGGAGCTTCAAAGCTTGAGCAAGTGGCTTTTGTTAGAGGGTATGTCGATGTTAGTAATGCCAAGGAAGCCGTTAATGCCCGCGTTACACTGAATGTGTACGATGGTAATATGGATGAGATCCAAGGACTAACAATCGAACCAGCTATAGTCGATGTAAAAGTGCCGATTAACAACCCATCTAAGAAGGTGCCGGTTGAGCTTGAGCAAAAAGGCGAACTTCCTGAAGGAATTAGTATTTCATCAATAACTGTTGAACCAAAAGAAGTGGCTGTGTTTGGTCCTTTGGAAGAACTTGAGAAGTTAGAAGCGATAGATGGCGCTTCGATCGATCTTTCGAAGATCACGAAAGATACAACGTTAGAACTAAATGTTCCTGCACCTGATGGAATGTCGAAAGTAGATCCACAAAAGATAAAGGTTAAAATTACTGTGAGTGATGAGTAATAAATAGCATTCAATGATATACCCATAAAAGTTTCAGGTCGTTCGGATGGTCTTACTGCAACCGTTACAAAGCTGAATTAACTGATGTGGCTTTTAAGGTAAATCGAATGTTGAACCTTTTCAAGTTGAAAGGATACTCTCAATACGGTTGAACCGGACTCGTTTAGAGCCGGTTCATCGAAAAGAGTTACTCTTAGAACATAAATTAGAGGAATCATAACTGAACTGTGCGATACAAAGGAGAGAAATTACGATGGGTAAATATTTTGGGACCGACGGTGTTAGAGGTGTCGCAAATACTGAATTAACACCTGAGCTTGCGTTTAAATTAGGACGTTTTGGTGGGCATGTATTAACAAAAGGTGCTGAAAAGCCGAAGATTTTGATTGGGAGAGATACTCGTATTTCAGGTTATATGCTTGAAGGCGCACTTGTAGCAGGATTGTTATCAATCGGAGCTGAAGTTATGCGATTAGGTGTGATCTCCACGCCAGGTGTCGCTCATTTAACAAAAGCTCTTAGTGCTCAGGCGGGGGTTATGATTTCTGCATCTCACAACCCGGTAGGTGACAACGGGATAAAGTTTTTTGGACCAGATGGTTTTAAACTATTAGATGTTCAAGAAGACGAAATCGAAGCTCTTATCGATAGTGATGAAGATACGGTTCCACGTCCCACAGGTGAAGGTCTTGGAATAGTTAGCGATTATTTTGAAGGATGTCAGAAGTACCTACAATACCTGAAACAAACAATTGATGAAGACTTCTCAGGACTTCATATAGCGCTAGATTGCGCACATGGTGCAACGTCTTCACTAGCACCTCACTTGTTTGCTGATCTAGAAGCTGACATCTCTACTATCGGCACGAACCCTACAGGCACGAACATTAATGCGGGTGTAGGATCCACGCATCCAGAAGCTCTCGCTGAGTTTATGAAGGGCAAAAATGCTGATTTAGGGTTGGCATTTGATGGAGATGGTGATCGCCTTATCGCAATTGATGAGAACGGAGATATCGTTGATGGCGATCAGATTATGTTTATTTGCGCGAAGTTCATGAAAGAGCAAAAGAACCTTCGTCATGATACCGTGGTTTCAACTGTTATGAGTAACCTTGGTTTCCATAAAGGGATGGAAGAAGCAGGGATCACATCTTTAAAAACTAAAGTTGGCGATCGTTACGTGATGGAAGAAATGCGTAAAGAAGGATATAACCTTGGTGGTGAACAGTCAGGGCATATCATTTTCCTAGACTACATCACAACAGGAGACGGCATGCTATCCGCACTTAAGTTAGCTAATATTATGAAAGTCACTCAGAAGCCATTGTCAGAGCTTGCAGCTGAAATGAAGAAATACCCGCAATCGCTTGTGAATGTTCGTGTGACTGATAAGACAAAAGTTGATTCAAATGAGCGTATTCAGGAAACCATCCAGAAAGTTGAAAGCGATATGAATGGAGAAGGACGTATCCTTGTACGTCCATCTGGAACTGAACCACTTGTACGCGTTATGGCTGAAGCCCCAACAAAACAACTATGTGATGAGTACGTACAACGTGTAGTGTCAATGGTTGAAGAAGAACTAGGAGCATAATCCACACAAAACAATATTTAGTACGAAAGGTATGCATATGTAGCACACAATGAGCTACTGATGCATACCTTTTATTATTTAAATAAAAACTATTAGTAAATCGGACGGAACCAGTTTTCATTTTTTGAAAAAAAGGATTGACCATTATTTTACATCTATTGTATTATTGTAGTTATGTTTGATCCTATTCAAAAAGGGAAAGTGAGGGAAGCGGGTTTATTATTAAGATAAGCGCCTGGACTGCTCTCGATCGGTAGAGAACAGTTGACGAGGAAGAGGTTCATCGAACATCGGCGGATACCTCTCGATTGCTCACCACAATCGAACGGTTTTGAGTTAAAACAGAAAGGTGACTTTCTGTACAAAACCAAAACCATGGTGAAGAACGTTAAATTGATAATCGGAAAAGAAGGGGCAGGTCTGCCCCGTGGTACACCTGTTCCTTCAATTGAAGGAGGACTTTTTTTATGTGTGGTATTGTTGGATATATTGGAAATAAAGATGCTAGAGAAATTTTGTTGCGTGGGCTAGAGAAACTTGAGTATCGTGGGTACGACTCTGCTGGTATCGCTCTTCTTAATAACGAAGGCTTACACCTTACGAAAGAAAAGGGACGTATAGCTGATCTTCGTAAAGAAGTTGATTATGAGGTAGAAGCGACAACTGGAATTGGACATACACGTTGGGCAACACACGGTGAACCAAGTCAAATAAACGCACACCCGCATCAAAGTGCATCAAAACGATTTACGCTTGTTCATAACGGTGTTATTGAGAACTATCAACAAATCAAACGCAACTTCTTATCCGAGACTGAATTCGTCAGTGCGACTGACACTGAAATCGTTGTACAGCTTATTGAGAAATTTGTAGAAAAAAACAACATGCAAGTAGAAGAGGCATTTCATCAAGTGTTACAAGAACTTCACGGTTCTTACGCACTCGCATTAATCGATAATGAAAACCCTGAAACACTTTTTGTTGCAAAGAACAAAAGCCCGCTTCTAGTAGGAGTAGGTGACGAATTTAACGTTATTGCTAGTGACTCAATGGCAATGCTACAAGTAACGAATGAATTCATCGAATTGATGGATGAAGAAGTCGTTCTTGTAAAGCGTGATTCTATCACAATTAAAGATATGAATGGCAAAACGGTTGAGCGTGAGCCATTTACTGCTGAAATCGATGCTAGCGATATTGAGAAGGGGACGTACCCTCACTATATGCTTAAAGAAATCGATGAGCAGCCGTTTGCAATTCGTAACATTATTACCAAGTATAAAGATGAAAATGATAACATCAAATTAGATGAAGACATTCGAAACGCTGTTAAAGGATCGGATCGCATTTATATCATTGCTTGCGGAACAAGCTACAATGCAGGACTTGTAGGGAAGCAACTTATTGAAAACATTGCTCAAGTTCCAGTTGAGACGCATATTGCAAGTGAATTCCTTTACAATATGCCACTTGTTTCCGAAAATCCACTATTTATCTTTATTTCACAGAGTGGTGAAACAGCAGATAGTCGTGGCGTACTCGTTAACGTGAAGAAAAAAGGCTTCAAGTCATTAACGATTACGAATGTACCAGGTTCAACACTTTCACGTGAAGCGGATTACACACTTCATACACATGCTGGTCCTGAGATCGCTGTAGCATCAACGAAAGCTTATACTGCCCAAATGGCAGTATTAACAATTCTTGCGGTTGATACAGCACAGGCAAAAGGAATTAAGCTTGATTTTGATCCTCTTCAGGAATTAGGAATCGTAGCGAATGCTATTGAATCCATCGTAGATCAGAAAGAAAAGATTGAAGCGGTCGCTCGTGAATTCCTTTCTGTTACACGTAATGCATTCTTCATCGGCCGTGGTGTAGATTACTATGTATGTCTAGAAGCTGCGCTTAAACTGAAAGAAATCTCTTATATCCAGGCAGAAGGATTTGCTGGAGGAGAGCTTAAACATGGTACGATTGCACTGATTGAGAAAGGAACACCAGTTATTGCAATTGCAACACAAAAACACGTGAACGGCAGTATCCGTTCTAACGTTGAAGAAGTTGTCGCTCGTGGAGCGTCACCATGTATTGTTACAACGAAGAGTCTTGAAGAAGAAAATGACTCAATTGTACTTGATGAAGTACATGAGCATTTAACTCCACTCGTTTCTGTTGTTCCATTACAATTACTTGCTTACTATGCAGCACTTCACCGAGAATGTGATGTTGATAAGCCAAGGAACCTTGCTAAGTCTGTAACTGTAGAATAAGTGTAAGCGTCCGTTACTTTTGTAACGGGCGTTTTTTTATTGATATTCGCGTTTCCCTTTAATACTAAAGGACATGCTTGAATAGGATGTTATGGAAGAGGGGGAAATGAGATGAGCATTTATTTTAGTTATATTTTGTTAGGGTTATCGCTCTCTGCACCTATAGGTCCTATTAATGCGGCACAGGTTGATAAAGGGATCCGATATGGTTTTTTGAATGCGTGGTTTGTGGGGATCGGTGCGATGGTCGCTGATGGGATCTTAATGTTGTTGATCTATGTAGGAATCGGGCATATTGTGGATTCACCGTTTATGAAAACATTTCTCTGGTTGTTTGGATTCTTTGTTTTGAGTTATACCGGTGTGGAAAGTATCGTAAAGTCGAATTCCAATCAAAGCGATAGCGGGGTATCGCGTAATGAAGCAAAAAGTAAGTCATTCCGTACTGGATTCTTCATGGCGATTTCGAATCCGCTAAATATCTTATTTTGGTTGGGAATTTACGGATCCATTCTTGCTCAGAGTACAAATGGCACTTACCATTTATTGATCTCTAGTACAGGAATATTTATTGGAATTACGATATGGGATTTAACAATGGCAAGTGTGGCTTCAGGGGCTAGGAGGTTTGTAAGACCACCAGTGCTTCGAATTGTTTCAATCCTTTCAGGCGTCATTCTTATTGCATTTGGTCTTTATTTCGGAAAGCAAGCAATGATTATGCTCCTAAGTTAGACAGACACCTAATTTTACTTCTCTCAATAAGATACCGTGTGTAGCTTTTGGGAGGGAAGAAGATGATTTTATATACAAAGAGTATGATTGATCAACATAGCGAAGAGTTGGAGGACTGGAAGAAGTGTGCCTATCAACAGTTTTCAAATATGATGTGTAGCGAATCCCATCCTTATCCATGTGTGCCGGGAAAGATGGGTTTTTTAGATGATTCACTTCGGTTTGGATTTGCGGCTTCTCCTTTAGAAGAGAAGTCTTATGAGCAACTCGCTACTTTATTAAAAGAATATGGAGAGGTTTCTCGAAACACAGGAAAGTATGCTTCTTTGGTCGTGTTCTTCGAGGGGCATGATGTTAAAAGCATCGAGGAGTATCAGGACATGTTTTGGACGTTATTAAACAAAGTTCATCAACGAGATGAAGCGGAATGGCCTGAAGAGATTCCGACAGACCCTGATAACCAGGCTTGGGAATTTTGTTTCGATGGTGAGCCCTATTTTTGTTTTTGTGCCACACCAGCACACCGCTTACGAAAAAGTCGTAGTTTTCCTTACTTTATGTTAGCTTTTCAGCCGAGGTGGGTATTTGATGAAATCAATGCTACGACATCACTTGGACAAAAGTTGAAGAAGGTTATTCGGAACAGACTTGTTAACTATGATGGAATCAAACCCCATACTGCTTTGAAGTGGTATGGAGAACAGGATAACTATGAATGGAAGCAGTATTTTCTGGATGAAGAAGATACCACTAGTTCCAAATGTCCATTCATGGCAATGAAAAATAAGTTGAAGAACTTTCATCCTTAATGTTTTCTTTTTAGCTTTATGACAGTAGCCAGGGCAATGAGTACAATAAAGCCTAAGCTTACAAAGAATCCGGGCCTGCTTATTTTATCGAATAATGTGCCTGTTACAGCGAAGAAAATTAGTGTGAAGGCAATCCATATCCCAATATGACTCTTTAGTGTATGTTCCATTAGTTTGCGATACGATAGCAGGATGAAAATCCAGTTGTATAGCAACATAAGTCCGGCTGCAGTGGTGATGTATTCGAAGATTTTTCCTGGTAGTAGCAATGCAATGATAATTGAAATGACGACAACGAGAGTCGTAAGTCCGAAAGCTGGGAGCGGGACTTTATTCTCTCTTTTTTGAGCAAAGAGCTTTGGTGCGTCTCCCTCTTCGGCCAAAGTTAATAGCATGGTTGTAACTGCATAAAGGGAAGCGACCATTGTTGAAAATCCGGCCACGATAAGGATGCTATTAAAGATATGTGGTACGAATACTGGAAGCTTATACGCAATCAGTACTGTTAGAAAAGGACTTTCATCAGGAGTAATGTTTAAAGGTGAATTCAATTTTAATACAAAATAGAAAGATAGCAAGTAGAGGGAAGTTAAGACGAATAGCATAATATTCCCGGATTTTTGGGCATCCTTCGGGTTGTTTAGGTGTTCCGCCATAAGACCCATAATTTCAATCCCACCAAATGCATAGAACGCATAGAGAAGTGCAGTCCATAAACCTATGCCACTGTTTGGGAAAAGGTTTGATAGTGGAGAAGAGATGCTTTTTGACGGTTCAAGTGGATTAATCAATCCTGTAATAGCAGCTATCGCAATCATTAAAAACATGACGATAGCTGCTACTTTCATGATTCCAAACACGTTTTCCATCTGCTCGACTTTATGAACACCCATGAGGATAATGGAGAGTCCAAGGATCGCAAAAACTGTTGCAAATATCCATAACGGAGTGTTCGGGAACCAATACTGAGTAAATATAGACAGGGCAGTCAATTGACTCCCCATGATAAGCATTTCAGATGACCAGTATACCCAACCGTTACTAAATCCTGCCCATTCACCGAACGCGTGCTTTGCATACGTTCTGAAAGAACCTTTGACAGGCTGGTGAGCTGTTAATTTTGCAAGTGCTTTAAAGACAAACCACGTACCGAGTCCAGCTAATGCATAAGCGATCAAGGCGGCGTTACCGGCCTTTTGAATCGCAATACTAGACCCAAGGAAATACCCTGTTCCGATAATACATCCCACACCTATCAAAGATAGTTGCCACCATAAAAGGTTTTCAGATTGCGTTTGTTTCCTCATTCGCATGACTCCCCGTTTGTTGTTATGCATAGTTTGGGAAGGATCATGGAGGAATATGTGTCCTTTTGGATAGAGGAATGTTTTGATTCGAAAAGGAGATAGTAATAGGATAAATCGGTTAAAAGGGGTATGCTTCAATATGAATCTACATCCTAATTGTTGGAATGAATATAGTGAGTTAAAGAGTGTTGTTGTTTGTTCTCCTTCGTTGTTGGACGTTCCTGATAAGAAAATTGCCTCCTATGTTCAGTGGGAAGCTCCTGTTAATCATAAGAAGGCAATTGAGAATCATGAACATATGGTAAATGGATTGAAGGACGCGGGAGTTAATGTGGTGAACTATGATACATACCTTTCGGCGGAGGATTTAGTCTTACATAGGCAGCTAATCAATCGTGTGTTTGTGCGAGACCTAGCTTGCGTATTTGGAAGTTGCATTGTTCCAGGTGAGGCAGGTACGACGATGAGAAGACCTGAGTATGTTACGTCGCATTTGCTCTTTAAAGATTGGTTTGATGAAAAAACGTTTTCGATTAAAGATAATAATCAGTCCAAAGCATTAGAGTTTGGCGATGTGATGGTATTGAATAAGGATGCCGTCTTTATTAATTCTGGCGTCCGGACAAGCATCGATAGCATTGAAGCAATTAAAGAACAAGTATTTCATGCAGGTTTTTCGGAAATAGGCGTCATTGACCTACCAAGAAGAGCAGACACACTTCACATGGATATGAACTGCAATGCTGTGGGAGAAGGTGTCTTTCTGGCTAAAAGTTATATGAGGTTTTTCCCAGTGAAAATTATGATGCAAGGAGCTTCGAAATACATGATGATGGAAGCTTTCTTGAATCGACATGGATATGAAGTAGTCTGGACAGATGAGATTACCCACACAGTAGCAGATATCAATTTCTTAAATCTTAATCCTGAAACCCTATTGATCAGTACAAAAGCAAATAAGAAAATTTTCAAAAGTCATCCAAAGCTAAAGAAGAAGAAGTTAGTTGAAGTAGATGTTGATGAACTTGAGAAAGGTGGCGGAGGCATCCGCTGTATGACGTTGCCAATTGAGAGAAGATAATCAGGACCTAATGTAAAGGAAGAAGGGGGATAACCTTTCTTCTGTTTTTTTATTTCTCTCATATATTTTAGTGGACGGGGTCTTGGTCCCTAAAAAGGAGGGAGAACTGTGTTTTCCTTATTATCGAATCTATTTCTTGTTGGGATAAGTGGTTTACTTATTGGAGCGGCTGCTGGTAGGGGCGCATATGGGTTTTATTCCCATCGAATGGAAGAACTTTATTTGCTGTGTGGTGGTATGCTGATCGGTGTTATTGGATTTGAATTAATTCCAGAAAGTCTACATTCATTTGATAGTATTGCGATTCTTTTAGGAGCATCGTTTTCTTTCCTATTATTCGTTCTTATTGAATCTAAATTTCACAACCATATTGTACATAATAAATATGTGCCTCTACTTGCATTTGTTCTGGCGCTACTTGCTCATAGCATTCCAGTTGGGATTGCAATTGGAATCAATGGGAGTGGAGATGAATTCAGCTCGGTGTTACTTTTAGCTCTCTTTATCCATCATATACCTGAAGGAGTAGCATTAGTTTTATTTACGAGTATTACAGGTCTAAAGAGTTGGTATTCTATATTGGCAGCTAGTTTGATTTCGCTCGTGCTCGTATTATCAGCGAGCTTCGGTTCAAACTTTGCTCCTTCGTACACATTTAATGGCATTCTTACAGGTATCGCGATTGGCTCACTCTCTTATGTTGCATGGTTTGAAATCATTTTAAAAGTGAAAGGCCGTGTTCTTAACCGAACGTTGTTGTTATACACAACCATGGGCATACTTATAATAATTATGTATATCAAAATGGTTCATAAATTGTTTTGACATATTGTAGAATGTTCAGTAGAATCAACTATATAATATATGAACACATGCTCATATACTGAATATAATGTTGTGAGGTTCCTAATAAAGGAGTGTATAGCGAGATGAAAGAATATCGCTTAAAGGGCTTATCATGCCCCAATTGTGCTGCTGATTTGGAGCAGCAAATTCAAAAGTTAGACAATGGTGAGACAGCTCAAATTCAATACAATTCTGGAAAGATCCAGCTTGATGAGAAAGTTGATCTCAATAAAGTAGAAAAAATCCTATCATCTGATCATGCTTCACTAGTGAAGAGTGATGATGAAGACGAGCATGAACTTCATTCACATTCTTCTAATATCAAAATGTATCTCGGAATTGCTACGGGTGTATTCATTCTTGCACTCCTTGTAGATGGCATGACAAGTGTTACGGCGATACCAATTTATCTTACTGCAATTATTTTAAGTGGTTATCAAACATTCATTAAAGGACTCAAAAATCTAGTGCGTTTGAAATTCAATATAGAAACATTGATGACGATCGCGCTCATCGGGGCAGTCGCAATTGGAGAATGGCGAGAAGGTACTCTCGTAGCTATTCTGTTTGGGCTAAACGAATACTTAGAAGGTTTAGGTATGCAAAAAGCTAGAAAATCGATGGCTTCGCTACTGCAAATCGCACCAAAAGAAGCAGTCATCATTCGAAATGGCGAGGAGCAAACGATACCAATTTCTAGTTTGCAGGTGAATGATTTGGTACTCGTTCGATCTGGGGACAAACTTCCTTCAGATGGTGTGATTGAATCTGGGAATAGTTCTGTCAATGAAGCTGCGATAACAGGAGAAGCGATGCCAGTAGAAAAAGCGGTAGGAGAAGATGTGTTTGGTGGAAGCATCAACAATGAAGGTGTGCTACGAATTAGAATTACAAAGGCCTATAAAGATTCTTCCCTTGCAAAGATTCTTCACCTTGTTGAAGAGGCACAGGAAACGAAGACGCCGACGGAACAGTTTATCAACCGTTTCTCTCGGTATTACACCCCGATCATTATGGCGATTTCAGCGCTCGTGATGATTGTTCCACCAGTGTTCTTCAATGCTGATTTCGGTGAGTGGTTTTATCAAGGATTAGCCGTGTTAATTGTAGGTTGTCCATGTGCCTTGATCCTTTCCTCTCCTATCGCCAACATAGCAGGTATAACGAGAAATGCTCGGAATGGCATTCTCATTAAAGGCTCAGTCTATTTAGAACAGCTAGGAATGATTGATACGCTAGCATTTGATAAAACGGGGACACTAACTAAAGGGAAACCCTATGTAGAAAAATATGAGACCTTCGATCACGAAACGTTCTTAACGGTTGCTGCAGCTGTTGAAAAGCATTCATCACATCCTTTAGCTAAAGCCATAATGGATAAAGTGAGCGAGTTTCCATACCGTGAACTCGAAGCAGAGAAGCTCGAAACCATTGCTGGACAAGGGATCGAGGCCACAATCGATGGCAAACGATACAGAGTTGGTAATGAGAATAGTGTAAAGGGCATCCAGATAGAGGAGGGCGTTCACTCAACGATTGCTTCCATGAAGGAAGAGGGATTAACGCTCGTTTTAGTGGCAGATGACACGAAAATTCTTGGTGTCTTTGGAATTTCCGATGAAATTAGAGAAGAAAGTGAATCGGTTATGAGTGCGCTACATTCCTCTGGAATAAAAAATACGGTGATGTTAACGGGTGACCATCAAAAAACTGCTGAAAAGGTATCGAAGCGAGTAGGAGTGCGTTCCTACTTTGCAGGGCTAATGCCTGAAGAAAAAGTAGAGAAAGTTAAGGAACTTACGAAAGAAGGAAAGGTAGCGATGATTGGTGATGGCATCAATGATGCCCCTGCTCTTGCTACAGCTAATCTAGGAATTGCGATGGGAAAAGGAACAGATAGTGCAATCGAAACAGCAGATATTGTGTTGATGCAAGATCATCTTGGTAAGTTACCTGATGCGATCTCGATTGCAAAGCGGGTGAACCGCACCATTCGTCTTAATATCGCTCTAGCTCTTGGCTTAAAGCTCATTGCGTTGCTTCTAACGATTCCAGGTCTCCTTACTCTTTGGATCGCAATTTTATCAGATATGGGCGCTACAATCCTTGTAACATTAATTAGTTTGACAATCCTTTGGGAGAAGAAAGAAAAACAAGTTAACGATGTACAACATCCAGAGCCACAGCATTCATAATATGTAACCCCCTGACCCGCAGTCAGGGGGTTTTAAATGAAGAAGATATGATAAATTTGTTATCTTTTTATAATAGGGCTTGTGTCGATGGAAATAGAATTCTACTATTAGGATATGACACTTATGTCATATCCATAAAGGATGGGAAGGGGAACATACATGTATAATATTTTTTATCAGTCTCACGCAGGCTCATGGGCAGTTCTTGTGCTCTTATTATTCGTTAGCTTTTTTGCTTACAAGCAGAACATTTCTCTAATGATTCAAAGGCTCTTTTATTTAATTATGATTATTTCTGGAGCAGGTATGATCGTTCTTCAATTTACAATGGGGTCATTTCCACTTCTTTATATTTTCAAAGGTATTATAGCAATCGCTCTAATTGGAGTGATGGAAATGATCGTAGGTAGAAGAAAAAGATCTGAGTCAACCAAAACACATTGGATCGCATTCGCAGTTTTGCTTCTGATCGTACTATTGATCGGTTACGATGTTATCAGTTTCTAACAAAAATCGACGTCCTTCTAGGACGTCGATTTTTTTATTCCCATGGTCGTTTTGTTGTTAAGAGCCCTGCTAACTCTTTACTTGCCTGGCGATGTTCTCGTCTTTTTTCAGCGCGGGCAGGGGCGGTATTATGAAGGTTCTTTTCTTCTTCCGTTTCAGGGATGATTTGTGGAACGGATAATGGCTTTTTGTTTTCATCTAGTGCGACGAAAGTGAGAAATGCTGTTGCAGCAATTTTCCTTTCCCCTGTTAATAGATGCTCCGCTATTACTTTGACGAAAACTTCCATTGATGATTTTCCTGTATAAGAAACATAAGCCTCAAGGCAAACTGAGTCATCTGGTGTGATCGGGTGTAGGAAGTCGACAGAGTCTGTTGACGCTGTTACGACTTCACTCCGACATAACCTCATCGCAGCGATTGACGCAAGGTCATCAATATCGCGCATCAATTGGCCACCAAATAGAGTGTTGTGATTGTTTGTAGCTTCAGGGAATACGTGGCTTGTCTTTACCACAAGAGTTTCTCGGATGTATCTTTTTTCCATGTTGTTCTCTCCTTTTACGTACGAATTCACTAGTCTATCTTTACTATGCCCTTCAAAACCTTCGAGAAAACATCTTGGGACTAATAGAGTTAATCCTGTACTCATGAATTTGGTCAAGGTGGGAATTTTAATGAAAAGGAGGTTAATTCGATGAAGGTTTTGTTTCTTACGGCTATCATGCTGAATACGTTATGGTCTCAACCCCATGTTGAAAATGCAGTGGCGAAAAGTAATCACCATTCTGAGCTCGCAATCGTAATCGATGATTTTGGGAACAACATGGGTGGTACAGAGGAAATGCTCCAACTTCCTGTTCCTTTAACCATTGCAATTATGCCTTTTCTTCCGACTACAAAAGAAGATGCTAAATCAGCTCATAAACAGGGGCATGAAGTTATTGTACATATCCCTATGGAACCACTAAGAGGAAAGGCAAGCTGGCTTGGTCCGGGTGCAATTACAACAGACCTTAGTGATAAAGAAATAAGAAAAAGAATTTCAAGCGCGATTGACGACGTCCCTTATGCGGTTGGTATGAATCACCATATGGGTTCAAAAGTAACAGCTGATGAGCGCATCATGAGAATCGTTTTGAACATATGTAGAGAAAGAGGATTGTATTATTTCGATAGCAAAACGACAGATAAAAGCGTTATTCCAAAGCTAGCGAATGAAATAGGTGTCCCTTATTTGGAAAATGAACTGTTTTTCGATGATATTTACACAATAAGCCATATGAATAAGAAAGCAAGAGAACTTGAAAGGCTTCTTGATGATGACGAAAACCATATCGCTATTGGGCATGTCGGGATAGCAGGAAAGAAGATGGTTCAAGTACTCAATGAATACATTCCTATTTACCAATCAGATGCTACGATCGTACCTCTTTCTGAATTAATTCCAAGCTTTGATATGATCGATAAACAAGTCCCTTAAGTTAATCAAACGTTTGTTTAACGAATAGTAAAGAGCGTCCAGTGTCGTCCGGACGCTTATCATTATATTAAGGAATGTCATAGCCCATCGAGCTAGTGAGAATTTCAAACCACTGATCCCGTGTTAAGGATAAGGAAAGTGCATCAATTGCGCTATCGATACGGTCGGTTTTCCCAGAACCCACGATCGGCATAATGTCAGCGGGATGATTTAGAAGCCATGCGTAAAGCACTTGGTCGATTCCTTCTGCACCTATTTCAGAAGCAACCTTTTCGATGGTCTGGCGTAGGCGGGTTGCTTTCTCGTCGCTTGATGTGAACACACTACCACCGGCAAGAGGTGACCATGCCATCGGTTTGATTCGTTTTTCCTGACATAGGTTAAGTGTGCCGTCTTCGAAATTCTCCAGGTTATAAGCCGAAAGTTCGATTTGATTGGTGATGAGTGGTTGATCGACATAAGATTGAAGCATAGTAAACTGATGGTGTTTGAAGTTCGATACACCGAAATGCCTTACCTTCCCATCTTGGTGAAGCGTTGAAAAGGCTTCTGCAACTTGTTCAGGGTCCATAAAAGGATCAGGACGATGAATAAGAAGCGCATCGATGTAGTCAGTCCCAAGTGATTTCAGCGATTGTTCTGTTGAAGCGATAATATGCTCTTTACTTGTGTTGTAATGGTGAGATGTATGAGAAGGGCGATTAGGAGATTCAAGCACGATGCCACATTTCGTTACGATCTCCATCTGATCTCTTAATGAAGGCTTGAGAGCCAGGGCCTGTCCAAATAGTTCTTCACACAAATAACTTCCGTAAATATCTGCATGGTCAAACGTTGTAATTCCACGGTCAAGATTGTGCTCTATTAGGGATAACGTTTCTTGGCTGGACTGATTCCAATCTGCAAGACGCCATAGGCCGTGAATAATACGTGAGAAGGATAGATTTTCCTCAAGATGAACGCGTTGCATAGATAAACCTCCTTGAACTGTAGTTCTTACCATTCCAATCATAGAAGAAGAAAAACGTTTGCACAACTTTAATGTTCTTGCACCTCCTTCATTGAAAATGCTTCTCATTATCAACTACAGGTGATATAATAAGAGAAAATTCAGAAATAAGAGGTGGAATAATGGTAGAAACAATGCAACTGTTATTGTTTTTCGTCATATTGTTTTCAACGTTTGTTATATTTGCATTCATTCTAAGATCGGAAGCTAAGAAGAGTGGATATTTGCGTAATAGAAGTACGTCAATGCTCGAAAAAGCACCTCATTTAACAATGAAAAAAGGTTATTGACTTTTTAATTGATAAAGATTATCATTATCATATAAGGAAATGATAATGAATTGTGTTCCCCGACATGTTCATTTCAAGAAGAAAATAGAAGTTCCCCCTTCGAAAATAGCTGCCTGCACTGGCAGCTATTTTCATAAGAAAGATCCTGCTGATGGTCAGCAGGATCTTTTTTTGAGTTGTGACAACTTATCAAACGTTAAATAGGAAAAGTTGTGCAAAGGAATACATTTCACGTATGCTATAGGTGGGAATAGTTAGAGCGTTTATGCGAGATCAGGAAAACAAATTATTTTAAGAGAGGTTACAGGGATGAGTTACGAGAAAAAGAAAGAATACTTATTGTTTAGTGCCTGGGCAGCTGCGGTCGTAGCTATGGCTGGTAGTTTATACTTCTCAGAAGTCCTTGGATATGAGCCATGTGTGCTATGTTGGTATCAACGAATTTTGATGTACCCTCTTGTCATCGTTTTGGGAATAGCTGCAGTGAAAAAAGATGGAGCTCAATGGTTATATGTTCTTCCAATTTCGCTGATTGGATTTGGAATTTCTCTCTATCATTACTTAATTCAGAAAACATCTTTCTTTGCTGAATCCTCCCCCGCATGTGGAAGAGTTCCATGTACAGGTGAATATATAAATGCTTTCGGATTTATTACGATACCTTTCTTAGCTTTAATTGGATTTACGATCATCAGTGTTTGTATGGTTATATTGGCTATGCAGAAGAAGGAGGAAGAAACAATATGAAAAAGATCATCATATTTCTAGGAATCATCATCGTTTTATTTGGTGCTTTAGCTTTCGTTACAAATTATTCTAATAGCGAGAAAAGTGAAGATAACCCTTATGGGAAAGATTCTTTGAAGCAAGGAACAATCGATCAGTTAGATGATCCGCTTTACCAAAATCAAATTTTGCCAGAAGAGCTAGCAGAGAAACTCTCGAATGAAGAAGACGTTTTTGTTTATTTTTATAGTCCGGAGTGTGTTCACTGTCAAAATACTTCACCGGTATTAGTGCCACTTGCAGAAGAGATGGGTATTGACCTGAAGAAATACAACATTCTGGAGTTTGAACAAGGATGGAGTAACTACGGAATAGAAAGTACGCCAACTGTTGTGAAATTCGAAGATGGACAGGAAGTCGATCGAATTGTAGGCTCACAATCAGAAGAGACATTTACAAAATGGATCGAATCAAATAAGTAAAGTATCAGGCTGTCGATTTTTTTCGACGGTCTTTTTTTGTATAGTAAGGTTCACAATTTACGAAAGACATCATAGCTTGTATAGCAGTTGCATAGAAATGGAGTAGAGTTCATAAAGGAGTGGGGTTCAATGGGGCTATTACATGAGTTCCGTCAGTTTGCAATAAGGGGTAGTGCAGCAGATATGGGGATAGGGATGGTACTTGGTGCTGCGTTTAGTAGCTTTATTGATTCTCTTGTTACAGATATTATTTTGCCACCTATAGGGCTTCTACTAGCTAGAATTAATTTCTCTGATTTATACATAAGTTTGAATGGGCATTACTATTCTACTTTAGCAGATGCCAGAGAAGCGGGAGCAGCAACGATAAATTATGGGTTGTTTATATCCACTGCTATTCGTTTCATGATCATTTTCTTCGCTGTATTTCTTGTAGTACGGCAGCTGAATCGATGGAGAAGACCAGGACAAGATCCAATCAACGCAATGACACGTAAGGAATGCCCTCTTTGTTGTACGGCCATCCCCTCTAAGGCGATTATTTGTCCTAATTGCGCAAGCTCACTAAGGGAAGATGGAACGAAAGAACATTCACCATTTCGGCCCAAGGTTTCGTTTAGAAAATAAGGGAATCCTCATTCCTTCACAGGTGTACCGCCTATGGTGGTAGAATGATAGTACACAATAACTAGTGAAAGATGAGGTTTTGAACATGGTAGGGTGTATGTTGATTCATGGATTTACTGGTGCGCCATACGAGGTGGAACCACTTGCAGGTTACCTTAAAGAACATACGGATTGGAGGATCTCCGTTCCAACCTTACCGGGACATGGAGACGGTGAAACGTTGCATGGGGTTACCTCTGAGGAATGGATCGAGACAGCAGAAGCAAAGCTAATACAGCTACTTGAAGCCTGTGACACCGTCTACCTTGTCGGTTTTTCAATGGGAGGTGTGTTAGCAGGATACCTCGCTACAAAATATAAAGTTGATAAACTTGTTTTGTTAAGTGCAGCTTATAAGTATATCCATCCTTTTCAAATGATGAAAGATATTGCTCACATGGTTATAGATACTAGTAAAGGAAAGCTAGTCCAAAACGAGCTTTTTGTTCGTTATAGAAAGAAGATGAAGGTAACGCCGTTTCAAGCTTCGCTTCAATTTAGAAAGCTTGTGCGTCAATTAAGACCCTCGTTTCAACAAGTAACAGTACCTACCTTGATTTTGCAGGGGAAGCTCGATAGTATGGTTCCTTATAAAACGGCACACACCATTTATCAAACGATCGGTTCTGTAGATAAGCAAATGTATGTTATGGATTGCTCAAGGCATCTGATCTGTCATGGTGATGATCAAGGAGATGTTATCCAAAAAGTATACCAGTTTTTAATAAATGGAACGGACCAGTCTCATCACACGCTCGCTCCTTCTTAGGGTCGCGTTATAAAGGAGAAGGAATTTATGTTGAATGTGCAAATTACGCCTATAAGGTTTGCTACATATGCAAAGCGATTAGTAGATCGCTTAAAGACCCCTGCTCTTAGAGGGGTTATCATAACAGGAAGTTTCGCAAGGGGAGAAGCGGGTCCAAATGCAGATTTGGATTTGTGGTGTTTTTATCATCAAGAGGTAGTGAAGCCTCCTTATTTGCCAGAGCTTCCTGGGGTGTCAATCGATCTTCGCTGTAGAACATTAGAAGAATATAAGCATACTCTCAATGGAGAAAGAGAAGTTGTTGCGCCTTTTTTTGAGCAACTTGTTTTATATGGTGACACACCATTTATCCTTCCAGAGAAAGAGTCAATTCGATCAGGTAAACAAAAACTTGTGAAATCAATTGAGAGTCGATTGAGCGGGAGTCCTTCTAAGAAAGTCTATTACGAGATGCTAAATGAGGTCATGTACCTTATTCGGATTGAAAGGTATTTAGCCATTTCGGAATATCCCCTCACAATCTCAGATATGTATGCCACTGAGAAGGGTGAAACTAATCGCAGGTTAATCGAGTGTTATTCTTCTTGTTTGTTAGGTGAGGACCTAGAAGATGTAAGGCATGTAAATGGATTACTTAACCATTTTATCGCGAAAAGAAAGTAATAGCAGGACAAAACTTATACCTAGTCGAAACCATTACATATCCTTTTACAAAGGCAGGTAGAGTGATGGCGACGTTTGAAGACTTTATGAAGCTTGATATTCGTGTAGGAGAAATCGTTGAGGTAGTAGATTTTGAGAAAGCAAGGAAGCCAGCATACAAATTGAAAGTCGATCTTGGTAAAGAGATCGGTGTGAAGAAATCTAGTGCACAGATTACAGATTTATACGCAAAATCGGATCTGTTAGGAAAACAAGTAATGGCTGTTGTTAATTTTCCACAAAGACAAATCGCGGACTTTATGTCAGAAGTATTGGTGTTAGGTGTTTATGGGGAAAAGGGAGTGGTCTTGATCAAACCTGACATGAAGGTTGAAAACGGAGATAAACTGGGGTAAGACAAGAGAAAAAGACGGGGCGTCATGCCTCGTCTTTTTGATGTTGTTTCTTTGGAATAGAATGAGGTTCGAACGCAATTTTGGCCCCTTCATAAATGGCGCGTTTGGCATCCAATTCTCCAGCAAATCGCGCTCCTCCGATAACAGCTACCTGAATTCCACTGTCAGTTAATCGATTGTATTCTTCAGGTAGGTTGGACTCTTGACCTGCAGCTAGAATGACAGTGTCTGCTGCAATATGTTCTTTCTTTCCTGTAGTAGAGTCAGTGATTATGAGTCCATCCTCGGTTATTACTTCATAGTGAAGGTTCGTTCGGAACTTCACACCGTTGTTCTTTAAATCTTGAAGCATCGCCCACTTTGTTGTTTTACCGAGACCTTCACCCATTCTTCCATTACGGCGGAGCATCATGATTTCGTGCTCGCCTCTTTCGATTAGATAGTGAGATAGATCACAACCGATGCCTCCAGCACCAATAATGATAACTTTCTTTCCTACAGCAGCAGATCCTGAAAGGACTTCTGGATAAGAAACTGCATGTTCAATACCTGATATGAGCGGTTTTCGAGGTACAACACCAGTAGCGAGGACGACTAGATCTGGAGAGTGGTCTAGAAGCTCCTCTGTAGAAGGTTTGTGATTAAGGTTTACAGAAACCCCCAATCGTTTTAATTCAGCTGTATAATATCGAACTGTCTCGTCGAATTCTTTCTTGATTGGAATTTGACGGGCTAGGTTGAATTGTCCACCGATCGCATCATTCGCTTCATAAAGCACTACGGTATGGCCAAGTTCAGCGTGTGACCTAGCTGCCTCTAGACCAGCAACCCCGCCACCGACCACGAGTATTTTCTTAAGCGTAGCAGCTTTTTTGTAAACCCACTTATGTTCTCTACCTGCCCGCGGATTCACAAGGCATGAGACGGCTTTACCTTCGAACGCATGATCAAGGCAAGCTTGGTTACATGCAATACATGTATTGATCTGATCAAGTGATTGGTCTTTTGATTTACGTAACAAGTTAGAATCAGCAAGAAACGGCCTTGCCATTGAGACCATATCTAGCTTTTGTAACAACTCATCTGCAAGGACGGGATCATTGATGCGATTGCTGCCGATGACAGGGATATCTACTTCTTTCTTAATATCGAGAGCAATCTGAATAAACCCAGCTCTAGGCACCATCATTGATATCGTTGGAGTCGTAGATTCGTGCCAGCCGATACCTATGTTTAAAAGGTCTGCATCGTTTTCTTCTACTAATTTTGCAAAAGCGAGCGTTTCTTCATGAGTCGTAGAATTTGGTACAAGGTCCATTCCGGAAAGGCGGAAGATGATCGGATAGTCATCTCCAACTGCTTTTCTCACGGCATGAAGAACTGCCAGTGGAAAACGGGTTCTCTTTTCAAAGCTTCCTCCCCATTGATCATTTCGTTTGTTAGTAGCTGGGGATAGAAACTGATTGATTAAATATCCTTCAGACCCCATGATTTCAACGGCGTCGAAACCAACTTCTTTCGCTTTTCTACCAGCTTCAGCGTAAGATTCAAGCAGATTGAGAATGTCCAATTCACTTAGTTCAATCGGTGCTTCTTTGTGGATTGGGGATCTCAGAGGCGAGGGAGAGACTGACGGTATTCCGGTCAATTCAGAATACGCATAGCGCCCAGCGTGAAAGAGTTGAGCGGCGATACGTCCACCTGCTTGGTGTACCCTTGTCGTTAGACGACTCATTGTCTTAAGGTCTTGATCTCTATAAAATCCTAGAAAATGATGGCCACCATCTCCTTCAGGTGAAACAGAAATCCCTCCAGTAACCATAAGGCCAGGGCCATTCTCGCCGGCACGCTCAGTATAGAAGCTTATCATTGCATCTTCTTTCTCTGGAATGCCTTCAATCCCTAAATGCATAGAGCCCATCATGACTCGGTTCGGTAGGAGTAAATTACGAATCTTCATCGGTTCAAATAAACTTTTCCATTTCATAAATACCATCACCACTTTTTTTCATTTATGACTGCATTCGCTGAATGACCATTCATTTCCTTTAAATATAATAAAAAAGAGCGCTCACCGCGCTCTTTAAATAAAAAGTGATTTAATTTTTCTTGAAGGCAACAAGAAGGCCACCTTCACCAGCGTAAGTCCCGATTAGAGGCCCCATAGTCGAGAGTACGACGCGTTTAAACTTGTACCGCTCTTGAATTTGTTCCATCAAAGCTTTTGCTTTGTCTTCACAGTTACTGTGTGCAATGGCTACAACCTTGTCCTCAAGGTTATGACCATATTCACCTACTTTTTGGATGAATTGACGGATTGCACGTTTGTTTCCACGAACTTTATCAAGCACTTCAAGGGAGCCGTCATCACTCGCTCTCATAAGAAGCTTAATATTAAGAGCTGAGGCGATTGTTCCTTTAACTCGATCAAGTCTTCCACCTTTGATTACATTCTCTAACGTATCCAGAAGAAACATTGTTAAGGTATCCTCTGTATATTCTTCTGTCTCCCTCACAATATCTTCAAAGCTTTCACCGTTCTGAGCCATCTCAGCAGCGTGACACACGATGATACCAAGACCTGAGGATGCTGTTTTTGAATTAATGACTTCAACGTCACGATTTGGCTGTTCCTCGTGAAACATTTGTTTTGCTAAAACGGCATTCTCGTAAGTAGTACTTAATGATTTAGACAATGCAATAACAAGAATTTTATCTTCAGGTTCTGATTGTTCGAATTTCGTTAGAAAGTCCTGTGGTGACGGGGCAGAGGACTTCGGGAGTTCTTTCGATTGCTTTAGTTTTTGATAAAACGTTGGTGTATCGATATCAACCCCAGCTTTATATTCTGTATCTCCGAAAAGCAGGTTGAGTGGCACAACCGTTACGTTTAGGTCAGCTAGCATGTCTTCAGGAAAATCGATACTGCTGTCCGTAATAATTCGAATCGCCATGGAAATTACCCCTTTTTTCAAATTACCTATATCCAGGTATTATGTTTATTGTACCACGCTTCGACGCAAAATTGATTGTAACCTACAGTTATGAAATAGAAGGGTTAGGAAAGCCTAAGAAAACAACTTTTCTAGGGGGACCACTATGACAATCATTAGACTTGGATACGTAGCGATGAGCATGGAATTAACGAATAGTTCTCCTTCTCAAACGATGACGTTCAAACAATTTCAGAAGCTTTCTGATCGAGAAGCTGGAATTCGTAAGCTTGAACGGATTGCCAAATCAAACTTGGAGAATTGTCTCCGTCTCTTAAAACACAATAAGGGAAACGACATCTCCTTCTTTAGGTTTAGTTCAAGATTAATCCCACTTGCTAATCATGAAGCTTTAGAAAGTTGGAATTACCTTTCTCCGTTACAAAAAGAGCTAAAAGTGTTAGGAGACTTTGCAAAGAAAGAAAGGATGCGCGTTGACTTTCATCCGGATCACTTTGTTTTACTTAATACCCCAAATAACGAAACATTAAAAGCGTCAACCAAAACTTTAGCTATGCATGTCCGATTACTTGAGGGAATGGGGATCGATGCAACGCACAGGTGTGTCCTTCACGTTGGTGGGGGATACAATGACAAAGAAAAAGCGTTAGAGAGATTTATTCATAATTGGATGTATACCCCTAAAGGAATACAGGATACGGTTATGCTCGAAAATGATGATACGACATTCACAATGCTAGATACGCTTTATTTATGTGAGAAACTTGGCGTACCACTTGTGTTTGATTATCATCACCATCTTGCGTGTCATAACGATGAAGATTGGGAGAAAGATTGGGCGAGAGTAGTTTCAACCTGGGATGTATCTCCTTTACCCTTAAAAATGCATATTTCTTCACCTAAAAACAAGAAGGAATATAGGAGTCATTCTGATTATATTGATAGCGAAATGTTTTTTGCATTTTTGAATGGAGTAAGAGATAGCACACCACAAATTGACTGTATGATTGAAGCAAAACAAAAAGATAAAGCATTATTTCAGCTTATGGAAGAGGTAAAGAAAAGAAATGATATCGAAGTGGTTAACCGATCAACGTTTAAGCTTAAATAAAAACCGGGTATGCCCGGTTTTATTTCGTGATTTTTCATCTAAACTCCTACATATTGAGAGCACAAAAGTCTAAGTTCCTCTACAAGCTGATGGCTTTTCATTAAGAAGTCGTTTCGGTAGTCATAGATGCCTTAATCGCATTTAGGCATAGCTTCTTGTATGTGGAATGTTGCTCGGGATCCCCCGTCATCAACCATTGAATCATAAATCCATCAATTAAGCCTCTGATTGTTTTTGAAGCTTCTTCTACATTAGCGACTGTATAAGTGCCTTCTTCTAGACCTCGGTTTAGTATCATTGAACAAATCGAAGCGCAATTTCTGTAAAAACGTGCGTTTATTTCTCTATAACGCTCATTACGAGTCGCCTGAGCGAGGAAATCTAAATAAACCTTGAAAAAGCGTTCGTTTTCTAAAGGACCTACAAATACAGAATCAATATAGGCATGTAACATAGCTTGAGCTGAAGTCTCCATCTCGACAGCCGTTTTTTCTTTTTCATAGATTCGTTCTGTAATTTGTATGAGTAAATGAGCCAGAACATCCTCTTTATTCTTAAAGTAATAGTTAGATACTCCTTTACTAACATCTGCATATTCAGCAATATCTTGAAGAGTTACCGCTTCGTACCCTTTGTCAGCAACAGCCTCAAAGGCGGCTTTAATAATCTGTTGTCTTCTCATATCGGTTTTTTGTTTCATTTATCACAACTCCTTGCACAGATTATTATACATAACTGATTTAACATAATAAATCATTCAATTTATTTGACCGGTCAGAATAATTTTTGCTACCCTTGTTTTAGAAAGAAACCAAAGGAGGATTTTTGTGGCACCATTTAAAGCGCTAGTAGTAGATAAAGTAAATGAAGACACGAATGTATCGGTGAAGAAGGTCGAGAAAGAGGACCTTTCGACTGGTGATGTACTCATTAAGGTTCACTATTCGAGTGTGAACTACAAAGATGGGTTAGCAACACATCCAAAAGGTAAAATCGTTAAGGAATACCCGCATGTTCCTGGTATTGACCTTGCTGGAGAGGTAGTTGAATCGGATCAACCGGAATGGAAAGAAGGAGACCGTGTTATTGTAACGAGCTATGATTTAGGTGTTTCTCATTCTGGTGGATTTAGTGAGTACGCACGCGTGAAATCAGAGTGGATGGTTCCTCTTCCAGAAAACTTAAGCCTCAAAGAAGCAATGGTTTTCGGCACAGCCGGTTTTACAGCTGCACTTTCTGTTCACAGATTAGAGCAAGCCGGAATAACTCCTGAGAAAGGACCAATCCTTGTCACGGGAGCAACTGGTGGTGTTGGTAGTATGGCAGTTTCAATCCTGGCGAAGAAGGGATATGAAGTAACGGCAAGTACCGGAAAAGAATCTGAACATCCTTATTTGAAAGAACTAGGCGCTTCTTCCATTATTACTCGTGATGAAGCAGCTCCTGAGGATTTCAAACCTCTAGGCAAGCAAAAATGGGCTGGTGCAGTTGATCCTGTTGGGGGCACGACGCTCGCGGCTATTCTAAGTAACCTTGAGTATGGAGGAGCTGTAGCTGTCAGCGGTTTAACTGGCGGAACTAAAGTCCCAACAACAGTTTTCCCGTTTATCCTTAGAGGTGTTAATTTGTTAGGGATTGATTCCGTTCATTGTCCAATGGATATTCGTACAGCCGTTTGGAGCAAAATAGCGAACGAATATAAGCCATCTCAGCAGTTAGAGACATTGACAAATGAAGTTAACATCGATGAATTACCAGAGGTGTTAGAGAATATCCTTAAAGGAAAAGTACGTGGAAGAACAATCGTTTCTTTTAATGAATAAGATTCGCTTCAATTATAAAAAACCTTCTAGCTATTTTTATGCTAGAAGGTTTTTTTCGTTTTGAGACCTTCCTTTATTCTACTTCTTTTACTCTTCCTATCGTAAGTCCATCGCAAAGTGGGAGGATGATAGATTCAACTCGCTCATCATTCGCCATCTTCAAGTTGAATGCTCGTATTGCTTCAACGTTTTGATCGGTAATCGTTTCATCAAAGACCTTGTCCCCTTGGAGGGTGTTGTCTGCTGCGATGATTGCACCCTTCGATGCGAGCTTTAACGCCATATCAAGATACGAAGGATAATTAACCTTATCAGCATCAATAAAAAAGAAGTCATACCTTTGACCTGCGTTATACAGAGATTCCATGTTTTGAATAGCGGGACCTATGACATATTTCACTTTGTCTTCTAGTCCAGCTCTCTTCAAATTACTTTGTGCAACAGTTGCATAGGATTGTTCTAACTCTAGTGAGGTTAGTGATCCTTCCTTATCGAGGGCTCCGGCAAGAATGATACCACTATAACCACCTAACGCTCCGATTTCCATAACATTTCGAGGTCGAATCATTTTGACTAGCAGGGAGAGAAAGCGCCCGACCTCTGGTTTAACTGAGATAGCTGGCATTCCGTTTCCTTTGATTCGTTCGTTGACATCCTGAAGTAGTGGTTCTTCCGTGCCAAATAAACTATGGATATACTCATCGTGGTTTGTTGCCATGCGAATCTCATCCTTTCAGCGTTGTATACGGTATTATTGTTGTCTAGTTCTTAACAACTGTCAAGACTCGCTTTCTAAATAAAGGAATAGAAGATATAAAAACCCTGGAAAAATGAGGGAAAAGGGACTAAAGACCCTTCCAATTGATTAAGAGTTGGGAAACTATGAAATGAAACACGCAAATAATGAGTCAAAAGTTATTGTTATTTCCCAATACCCGCTTATAACATTCAATGTTACACTAGTACTAACAGCAAGGATCGGTAATAAATATCCAACCTTTTTCCTGTTATCGTTGAAAAAGGCGGCTGACTACGGAGGGGGAGTTTAGAATGGCATACGGTAATAAAGCATTATCTTACGAAGAACAGGACCCTTTAACTGGTGCTCAACCAATCGATAGGGTCAATGTACCCAAATTGCCGATTACGAGCGATGAAGGTTATTCAAATGTTGTAAAAGATGCGAACCATAACTATTGGTTTTCTAAACAATTATCCCCTACCCATTTTGAGGTGTATGTTTTTATACATCGTCTCGCACAGCTGCGCACGTTTCAGGTTAATGGTAGCCCTAATTTTTATGAATATCATAACAGCATCTGTATAGCATGCGAAGGTGAAGAATGGAACGGATGGATTTATGAATTTGCGAAAGATGATCCTCGAATCACACATCAATGGCATGTGAAAGGGATCTTCTGTGATTTGAAACGGAAAGGTAATAAGCTCATCGTCTCCTCCTATTGCGTTGAAGAAGATAAAGCGATGTTGACTGTGTTTGATGGAAACGGAAAGAACGTTATCGAGCTCGAAAAAGGTTATTCTCCTGTGAATATGATGGTGGAGGATAACGGGATTTATATAGCTGCCCTTTCTATCTCAGCTGCACATCAAGATACGATTCTATTATTAGATGAAGAGTTCCATGTTCAACAATCATTTCTGTTGGATTTCTCACCGCGAACGATTCATTCTTGGAACGGTAGTCTAATCGTTCATGGTCTGAATGGAAGGACAGGTAAAAGCGATCAACTCGTTTATATTTGTTCTAAGACAGGAAGGCAAGAAAAATATGCGATTCCAAGCGTAGAACTCATAGAGTGTTCGAATAGGGATTTAACCTTCTACGATGCAGATCAAAAAATCCTTTCACTTTGGGATCATGAAAAAAAGGAAATAACCAGTATGAGAGAGTCAGAGCGCCCGCATGTCTCAAAACTATTCTAAATCCAAAAGCCTGAGCAAATTGCTCGGGCTTTTTCAATTTCTAGATTGGTAGACGCTAGTGGTCACTTATAGATAGCATAAAATAACAGTGATATACTTAACGGAAGATAACATTTGTAAAGAGATGTAAGAAAGAGAGGTAAGATATGCGACCAGATCCTTCAAAACAAATTGATCGAAGAGGTTTAAAAGTTTGGCAAATGACAGGTGCAATACTATCTATTTTACTATTAGGGATCGTTGCTGGGGTGTTTAGTTTGCATTACTTTGTAGGTGTTCTACCTATTTGGAGCCTGGTGGTAACGTGTATCGTTGCAGCAATCATCATGGTCCTACAAATCTGGATCTTACCGCTCCTCCGGTATAAGAAGTGGCGTTATGAAGTAAGTGAACATGAAATTGAACTTAAACACGGCGTAATCATAGTAAAACGTACGTTAATCCCCATGGTTCGTGTGCAGCATGTCGATACTAGGCAAGGACCACTATTACGCGCTAATCAGCTATCATCTGTCACCATATCAACAGCCGCTACCACTCACGAAATACCCGCTCTTTCAAATGAAGTCGCTGATGAACTAAGAGATCGGATATCCGTACTTGCAAGGGTAACAGAAGATGATGTCTGAGAAGAAACGACTTCATCCAGTTGCTATGCTGTTGGCTTTTTTGACTTCCTTGAAAGAAGTAGCTATTCCTCTAGTCATCTTTGTTTTTATAGGTAGAGGTGGAGAAGGCTATTCATGGTGGCATTTCCTCATTATGGGTGCTTTCTTATTATTCACTTTAGGAAATGGCGTATTGTCTTGGTGGTTCTATAATTACCAAATCAAAAACAACGAATTGCAAATACATCAGGGATTTATATTCCGTAAGAAGCGATTCATTCCTCGTGAAAGAGTACAATCAATCGATACTTCCCAAGGCGTTATTCAGCGACTATTCGGTTTAGTGAAGGTTCAAATTGAAACTGCCGGTGGTGGCGGGGAGCCAGAAGTAGTTATGTCAGCTTTGAATCGGTTTGAGGCTGAACAGTTGAAAGCAGAGTTATACAAATCCAGCAAGTCTCAAGAAGAAGAGACAGAGGGTACTCCTATAATCGAACGTCCCGTAAAGGAATATAGCTTAACAAAAAAAGACTTAATTATAGCGGCATCTACTTCAGGTGGTATAGGCGTGTTTTTATCATTTATTGCCGCTATAGGTTCGCAGGTGGATAATATTCTTCCTGATGAATTCTATACCACTGTTACTGAACGAGTGATGGATGCCACGCTCACCTTTATTCTAATAGGAGCGGTAGTCGTGTTATTGCTATCATGGTTTTTTTCTGTATTGGGGACCGTACTGAAGTATGGAGGATTTGTTCTTTCACGTACAGAAGATGACCTCATTATAAAGAGAGGGATTTTAGAACGTCGTCAGCTTACGATTCCAGTGCAGCGTGTTCAGGCAATAAGAATGGTTGAAGGATTATTAAGGCAACCTTTCGGATATGCCGCTCTCTATGTAGAAAGTGGTGGGGGTGGTGGAAAAGACGAACAGTTTTCAACTGTTTTATTTCCACTAATGAAGCGTAAGAAAATCCATGCGTTTCTTGAGGAGCTAATACCTGAAGTGCCAGTTCATCAGGAACTGAAGCCGCTATCAGTAAAAGCTAGAAACCGCTATATGTTTCGCTTTACACTACCAGTTATTGTTCCGGTAGGTTTAATTAGCTATTTCGTGCCATTAGGCTACCTTTCATTTCTTCTAATTCCCGTTGCTTGTTTTCTTGGTTACCTTCATTACAAAGATGCGGGCTGGAGCATGGAAGAAGCAACTACGCTCCTGCAGTTCAGGCAAATAGGCAGGGTTCGTGTTTACGTTCCACGTAGAAGAATCCAATCGATGGAGTTAAATTCCAGCCTCTTTCAAAAGCGAAAATCCCTGACGACGTTTCAGGTCTCGATTTTATCCAGTCTTGCTGGAAAACAATTCAGAGTACGAGATATTGAGCTTATCGATGGACATGAACTGTTGAACTGGTATTCTTACAACTATAGTGTTAAAAGGGATAATAACTCGGATGAATAAAGGTTAGGGGGAGAAAAATGTACATTGTAAACTCAGTCATCATCGTACCTAAAGATAAAGTGGACGAGGTCATCGGAATTTATCAAAAACGCTCTAGAAGAGTTGATGAATTTGAAGGCTTCATATCTTTTAATTTACTTCAAAGTGAACATCGCCCAGAAGAGTTGACCGTACAGATGAAGTGGGAATCGAAGGAGCACTTCTTCACCTGGATGAAGAGTCCAGCATATAAAGAAATTCACGAATTAGAAAAGAAGTATCCTGATGCCGAATTGGCTGCGGTTAAGCCCAAAGTGTATCGATATAAGGTAGTTGCTGAATGAAGGAAACAATCGATTATATTGTTGAACGTGTAGTGGAAGGGATCTACAAAGACATGCCTGAACTACTGGAGAGATTCGGTGAACGTGGAAGAACAAAATGCAGAGAAGATAACTACCATCATATCAAGCATTTAGATTCTGCTCGAAAGTTAGAAGCGGATGATTTCTTTATTGATTACGCACTTTGGCTCAACAACTTGTTAACGAGTAGAGGCATGCAAACAAAGCATGTCATCGACAATTTTGAGCGGCTTGAAAAGGAAATTAAACGAGCGAACAACTTCGGAAATAAAGAGGACTACTTAAGGATTCTCTCGAAAGGGAAAGCGGAATTAGAAGAATTAACTGTAGATAGTCCTTCACTGTAAAAGAGGTGAGAATTTGCCTGTAGATATCAAACAATTAACCGATTTCCTTTTAGAAGGTAACGAGGATCAAGCATGGGAACTAGTAGAATCAGAAGCAGAATTATTCGATAGTAGCCACCTCGCATTTGAAGTGTTAACAAGTGCAATGCAATTCGTAGGAAAGCTTTGGGAAGAGAATGAAATTACCGTTGCAGATGAGCATCTCGCAACGACTACATGTGACTTTGTTCTTTCAAGATATGCTTATGCGAAAAAGAAATCGAAACAGCCTTCCAATGGCAAGCGCGCATTGTTCCTATGTATCGATCAAGAGCAACATTATTTAGGCTTGAAAATGATTTCATTATTGTTTGAAGAATATGGGTGGGAAACGAGATTATTAGGAGCGAACCTACCTCTTGAATATGCGGTTGATACAGCAAAGAAATGGCAGCCATCTGTAGTCGGAATTTCAGTTGCACTCTTGTACCATGCTGATCAATTATCGAACTACGTATCTGAACTGGGTGATCTATCCACTCCACCAGAGATTCTTGTGGGTGGTAGGCTTGCATCAAATTACGATCTATCAAAGTACTGCTCAGAGAAGACGGTGTTAGTCCCTGGTCTTAAAGAAATTAAATTGTGGCTTGAAGAAAAGAAAGGTGATGATTCTAACCATGGTTAACTTTACTCATCATCCGTTACCTGCTTTTCTAGTTGATCACGATTTGAATATTAAAGAACAGTCCCAGCTTGCAACAGATTTGTTTTCGAAACCGGAGTCTTTTCTTGATTTCGTAGACTCCGAAAGCAAGCAGAAAGCACTTGATTTATTAAAAAATAAGGATGAGATCGAGCTCGTTTTAAACACTGTGGATACTCCTTACATGTTATTTAAAGTCTTTGCTCGTTGGACTGATAACGGTGAAGGACAGATTTTGTGTATTAGACAGGATTCTCAGATCATGGAACTTTCTTCTATGCTACAAATGCAACGTGATCGGTTGGCTGAGACGAATTTTGATCTACTAGATAAGAAAGAAGAGCTTGAAAGTGCGATGAGTAAAATTAAGGAGTTATCTAGCCCCTTCCTCCCCATTTCTTCAAATTTATGTGTAATTCCGCTCTTCGGTTCACTTGATCAGGATTTATTCCTGATCAATGAGCAACAATTACTCTCAATGCTTCAGGATGGCAATTATGAATATGTCATTTTAGATTTTAATGGGATCGGTGAGGTAGAGAAGAGTGGCGTTTCCTCATTTCAGTCTTTTTATCGCATGATTCAACTGATTGGCGTTTCTCCGATTCTTAGCGGTTTAAAGCCTCGGCATGTTTTTGGATTAATGGAAAATGATTTCGACATCGATCAATCCTTTCACATTACGGGCAGTTTAAAAGACGCCATTTCAAAGTATATTCTTTCCTCAAACTAAAGACACCGGCGATCCAACGGATCTCCAGTGTCTTTTGTTATCTATTCGTTTATAAATATCTAACGATAAATCCAAGTAACACAAGAACGATGAAGAGTCCCCACAATACTTTTGAAACGGGACTTTGACCTCCACGTGGCGTTCTTCTTTTCCATCGGTTAGGTTTAAATTGGATTGATCCAGGATCATCAGAATAGCGTATTTTCACCATGCCACGATCGATGAATGGACTTGCTTTTGCTAATAGCATAGGGGCTAGTGCAGCTCCTCCTAGAAATCCAAAAATATGACCAAGGATATTAATGTTAGGGCTGACGAAGGTCATTAGGAGACCAATACCTAGAATCATAAGGATTAATTGCGAATTAGCTTGGTCGATCAATTCTTTTCTATAGAAGGCCATGTAAAAGTATATTCCAAACAGCCCAAAAATTGCTCCGGAAGCTCCGACATGACTGAAATAGCTATCCTGAAGGTAGAAGGTTGCGATATTAGCAACAATTCCTGCACCAAAGTAGCCGATAAGGAACTTTGTCTTGCCGAGCATTTGTTCAAGAGCTGGCCCGAAAAGGTAAAGTGAAAAAGAGTTGAATAATACGTGAGCAAATCCAGCATGAAGGAAAATCGGTGTAACTAGTCTCCAGTATTCACCAGCTTCAATATATCCATTTACACCAGCACCCAAATTAAAGATGGACCGCATACCCAACAGGTTTATGAGAAGAAAGAGAAGGATATGTATACCAATAAGTATGGAGATGATAGGATAATAACGGATAAATGAGCGAAAGTCTTCATTTCTCAAAAACATGAAGTCGACCACCTTTATAAGAAGTATAGAAAATCGCCTGCTATAGGCAGGTGTATCCACTATTAATTATTTCTAGTTTAGCATAGCTGTAAGAAGAGCACTATTATTAAAGCTATGAGGCAACGTAAAGGATTAGTACATTGGAGGAGTTAGATGATTCAGGGTATAGGGATCGATATGATCGAGTTAGATCGCATTCGAAAAGCGGTTGAGCGGAATGCGAATTTTCCTGCACGTATCTTAACGAAAGAAGAACTCGCTCAGTTTGAAAAATTAAAAGGACATCGAAAGATCGAGTTTCTGGGAGGGCGATTTGCTGCAAAAGAAGCTTATGCCAAGGCAGTGGGTACTGGAATTGGAAAATTAAGCTTTCAGGATATCACTGTTCAAAAATCGAAAGAAGGCGCTCCTTTTATTGAAGGAACCGCTGATAAGACAGTACATATCTCGATTTCACATACAAACGATCATGCCATAGCCCAAGTAATTATTGAAAGCTCGTCAAGCTAGTCTGCATATCATTGGGATTTGTCTCATATATTTTATCACGGTCAGGAGGGACCTGTTGTGAGAATCGTATCCGGGGAAGAAATGTATGAAGCAGACCGGTTTGCCATGGAGGAGATCGGCTTAAGTGGTGCAATGCTCATGGAAAACGCCGGGAAAGCGTTGTTCGATGCAATGAAAGAGAGGTTGAAGGATCAACGAATTGCAGTCGTTATTGGGACTGGAAATAATGGCGGAGATGGTTTTGTTCTTTCTAGGTATTTGAAAGAACATGGGTATGAGGTTGATGTCTGGGTCGTCCCTCCTGTTAAGAAATTGAAGGGAGACGCAAAGACTCACTTTACTATTTTCCGAAATTCAGGGTTTGAGTGGAGAGCCTTGAATGAAGAGCTTGTTAACCATCTTGACCATTATACAGTCATGATCGATTGCCTTCTTGGACTCGGAATTTCAGGACCGATTCGTTCTCCATATAAGGAACTTATACAAGGGATTAACAAATCGGAAATCTCCGTCTATTCAGTGGATCTACCTAGTGGACTGAAATCAGATGGGGGATATGAAGGAGAAGCAGAGCCGATAAGAGCTGAGAGGACATATACTCTTCAAGCTCCAAAAACAGGTGCTTTCATTTACCCAGATGCTGAGTATTACGGAGAACTTGAAATTCTAAACATCGGCCTTCCTCACATAGCATTTGAGAAATCTCAATCCAAGAAAATTTGGACGAATGATGATGTAGCAAACACCCTTAGTGATCGAACGGCATCCTCTCATAAAGGTAGCCATGGTAAAGGGCTAGTTATTGGTGGTTCAAGCGGAATGGCTGGGGCTCCTATCATGACGGCAAAAGCAGCATACCGGAGTGGGGCAGGATTAATACAGGCTGCAGTGCCAGAAGAGATTCTTTCGGTTATAGCTGGTGCGCTAATTGAAGCGATATTTCAAGGTTGGCCTTCTGATGGTGGTCACTTCACCGGAGAAATTTTAGGAGAGCTTTCGTTTGATGGAATAGCAGCTGGACCTGGTCTAGGACGAGAAAAGGGCGGTAGAAAGCTCGTTCAGACTGTAATGGGAGCAGATTGTCTGCTTGTGCTCGATGCTGATGCACTTTATCACTTGAGTGGACTGAAAGAACAGCTGATCAAAAGGCAAGCTCCAACAATACTAACTCCTCATCCAGGAGAAATGGCCAGGTTAACAGGCTATTCGATTGCAGACATACAAAAAAATCGATTTGAGATCTCATACAGATTCGCACGGGAATTTGGCGTGTATCTCGTATTGAAGGGGCCATACACGCTTGTTACAGATCCTGATGGTAACCAGTTCGTGAATCCGACTGGGAATCCCGCACTTGCGAAAGGCGGTTCAGGCGATGTATTAACTGGTATGGTACTTGCCTTTGCTATGCACACTCCGTCTATTCAAGAAGGAATCAGCAATGCTGTTTATCTTCACGGGAAAGCAGCGGATATGCTTGTCCAGTCTGCACATTCTACGCTTGATGTACTGGCAACCGATGTCATTGAACAGATTCCGGCTGTTCTGCATTCATTTCTGAAACATCATTACGGATAAGTTTTTCACAAGACAGGAACCTTCTTTGTCGTTTTAAATGAGGCAAAGGAGTTGAATATATTGAAAAGGTTCAGTTCCATTTTACTTCTAGGTGTATTGATGATGGTTGTGCTTATAGGGTGCGGGCAAAAAAGTCAGCAGGATGTTGTGGATTCACTCGATAAGAAATTAAATGAAATGGATAGCTATAAGGTTAACGCCAAGATGACGCTCGAAACTGGTGATGAGCCACAGCGTTACGATGTAGAAGTATGGTATCAGAAGCCATCTTATTATCGTGTTGAATTAAAGAATGCTTCCAAAGAACAAAGTCAAATTATTTTAAGAAATGATGAAGGGGTATTTGTCCTAACGCCAGCTTTGAATAAAAGCTTTCGATTCCAGAGTGACTGGCCAGAGAACGGCAGCCAAGCCTACCTCTACAACACTCTTGTTCGCGATATTTTAAATGATTCGGCTGCTAAGTTCGAGGCGAAGGATCAGGATTATGTATTCACGACGAATACAAACTATCAAAACAAGAATTTATCGAAGCAGTCCATTACACTCAATAAGAAAGATCTTGCTCCAGAGAAAGTTTCAATCATGAACCAAGATATGAAGCCGCTCGTAACAATCGAGTTCTCGGATATGAAGTTCAATGCTTCATTCGATAAAGGATCGTTTGATATGGAAAGAAATATGACAGCAGCTCAATTAGAAGTACCTGTAATCGCTGCGACGAATGAGCCTTTTGAAGTTGTTTATCCAATGTACGAACCACAAGGTACAGGGCTTACAGATGAGAAAGAGGTTTCTCAGAATAAAGTTATTTTGAGTTTTACAGGTGAAAAGTCATTCACCCTCATCGAGGAAAAAAGTGAGGCGGCTCTAGAAACGAGTACGCCAGTTATGATGAGTAACGGAGAGCCGATCGATCTAGGGTTCACAATGGGGACCATGACAGATACGACGGTATCTTGGCACTATGATGGCGTTGATTTCTTCCTTGCTTCAACAGATCTCTCAATGGAAGAACTGGCTGCAGTCGCGCGTTCGGTTTACGGCAAAACTGAAATTAAATAAGACTTCATGAGGGTTCAGCTATGTGTACATGGCTGAACCTTTTTTCAAAAAAATCATGCTCTCACTTAGTTGAAAGTAGCATCTTTTATAAAAAACTCCTAAAATAGAAGCCAGAGTGATTCGCTTCTGATGGAGGAATTAATAATGGATAATCAATCGTTCTATCGAGAAACGTGGGCAGAAATCGATCTCGATGCAATCAAACAAAATATCTTTTCATTCAAGCAACACTTGCCTGAAAGTGTTTCGATCATGGCAGTCGTAAAAGCGGATGGGTACGGACATGGTGCAGAGGCTTCCGCTCGTACTGCTCTCGGTGCTGGAGCTAAGTATCTCGCTGTTGCAATTCTAGATGAGGCATTAAGTCTTAGAGAATCTGGAATCGATGCTCCGATTCTCGTATTGGGATACGTGCCAGCAATACATGCAAAGCTTGCATCCGAACAAAATATTACACTCACAGCCTTTCAAGAAGCTTGGATCAACCAGGCGTCGGAAGTCTTGGATGGAAAAAAACTTCGTGTTCATTTAAAAGTAGATACAGGTATGGGTAGATTAGGTATAAAGGGTGAGGAAGAAGCTAAACATATAGGGGAATCTCTCAAGCGTAATCCTTCTATTATACCTGAGGGACTTTACACACACTTTGCTACAGCGGATGAACCAGAGAACATGTTCATTGAAACTCAGCTTAAGCGATTTGAGAGGGTAGCATCTACTCTTACAGATGGAGGAGTGGAACCGGATTGGATTCATCTTGGTAATAGTGCTGGATCTATGAGGATACCGGATCGAATTGGTAATCTTGTTCGTGTTGGTATTTCAATGTACGGACTTATTCCGTCACCAGATATGGAGCGGAGTAAGCCATTCGAGCTTAAGCGGGCTTTCAGCCTACACAGTCGATTAGTACATGTCAAACAGATGGATGAAGGTGACCCTATTAGCTATGGTTCTACGTATAAAGCATCTGCAGGAGAGTGGATTGGGACAGTTCCTGTCGGGTATGCTGATGGGTGGATCAGAAAGCTTAATAAAATGAGCGTGTTAGTAAACGGCATAAAGGTACCGATTGTGGGGAGAATTTGTATGGATCAGTTCATGGTGAGTCTGCCACGTCAACTTCCTGTAGGAACGCAAGTGACACTAATTGGGTCACAGGGCTCTCAAGAAATTACAATAGACGACATTGCAGAGCAGCTAGAGACGATAAACTATGAAATTCCTTGTATAATCAGTCATCGTGTCCCTAGAGTATTCATTGAAAATAGAGAAAAAAAAGGCGTAATGAATACAATTTTAAAAAAATAATACAATATAAAGAGGAATTTGCAAGAATTTGTTGAAATAGTTTTGTGGAAAGTTGTTTTGCAATGAGACGCTTACAATGGTAGTATTAATAGTGGAATTATATTATGAGTAGCAGTGCTTCGGAGGTGTATGTTTGTGACAGAGGCAAACAAAAAGTCGATTGTTGTAACTCTCCCACAACATATTTTAAATGAGGTGGATGGTATTATTCAACAGGAACAGGTCGATCGTAACGAGTTCATTTCACAGGCCACGACAATGTATATTCGCGAACGAAAAAAGCGGCAGATTCGTGACGCCATGCGCCAGGGATACATGGAGATGGCAAAGATTAATTTGAACCTTGCAGCAGAAGCCTTTCTTGTTGAGGAGGAAGCAGAGCACACCGTGGACCGCTTAGTAAGCGGGGTGTAACGGCTTGATTGTCAAACGAGGTGACGTGTATTTTGCTGACCTTTCTCCTGTTGTAGGTTCTGAACAGGGCGGAGTTAGACCAGTTCTCATCATTCAGAACGACATCGGGAATCGTTTTAGTCCAACTGTCATCGTTGCCGCAATTACTGCACAAATTCAAAAGGCGAAGCTCCCTACACATGTAGAGATCGATGCCAAACGGTACGGATTTGAACGTGATTCGGTTATTTTATTAGAACAAATACGCACGATTGATAAACAGCGTTTAACTGATAAAATCACTCACCTTGATGAGGGTATGATGCAGCGGGTGCAAGAAGCCCTGCAAATCAGCCTTGGGCTTATTGATTTTTAACAATTTGATATTCGCAAACGAAGCTGCTCTTAGAGCAGTTTTTTTGTATTCTCTGAATTTCGATGAAATGTAAAACATTTCATGTTGGTGAAAGAAGGGAATTTTCTAGCTCTGTCGAAAAGTGTGTTAAGATAATAGTGATGAAATAGGATAATACTCGGAAAGTATATTTATTGCGAGTATTCACTCGTAATGAGAAGATAGATGTTAAGCATGTTGATTGTAGGGAGGAGCACCATGGACAAGCTAATCATTCAGATTTTAAATGAGAGTCGTCATCGCATTTATTCTAAGTGGATGGATGAGATGGAACGGGCGCGTGAAGATCATAGATTGCAGTCGATAACCGACGCAACTTATGAAGATACAAACAAGGAACTTTTTGAAATTATTTATACACACATTGAACAGAATGTTCATAAGCCGACTGAACGGATGACGGATTTTGCTGAGAGGCTTTTAAAGGTTGGCTGGAGACTGAGCTATATTACACAAGGTCTTCAAACTTTCCGTAGAATTGTCTTAGAGGTCCTACTCGAAGCGGATCATTCAAATGAAAAAGTCTTCAATATGTATGACGAAATTGATCGATGGATCGATCCGATTATCAATCAACTGATTAATGAGAGCTCAAAAAACTGGGAAAATACTGTTTCGATTCAAAAGGTAGCTCTTCAAGAATTGTCAGCTCCGTTGATCCCTGTTTTTGAGAACATAAGTGTTATGCCTTTGATTGGTACAATTGATACAGAAAGAGCCAAGTTGATCATGGAAAACCTCTTGACTGGTGTGATCAAACATCGTTCTCAGGTAGTTTTGATTGATATCACTGGTGTACCAGTTGTTGATACGATGGTTGCTCATCATATTATTCAGGCCGCAGAGGCAGTACGCCTCGTAGGTGCTCAGTGCATCCTTGTTGGTATTAGACCAGAGATTGCACAAACAATTGTTAATTTAGGTATAGATCTAGGACAGTTTCCGACAAAAAGTACCTTATTCAAAGGTATGAAAACGGCTTTAGAAATGACAAAACGACAAATGATCGACCTTGATGAATAGGGGGAAATACCGTGCGAATTCCTATTTTAAAATTAAATGAATATCTATTAATAACAATTCAAGTAGACTTAGATGATAAGACCGCCCTGCAATTTCAGGAAGATTTGCTCGAGAAGATTCATGAAACAGGAGCAAAGGGGGTTGTCATTGATCTGACATCTGTTGATATGATTGACTCCTTCATCGCAAAAGTACTAGGCGATGTTGTGCGCATGTCGAATTTAATGGGGGCTAGAGTGGTGTTGACGGGTATCCAACCCGCCGTTGCGATTACTCTAATTGACTTAGGTATCATGATGAAAAACGTCCCTACAGCATTAGATTTAGAACAGGGGTTAGAGAAATTACAACAGGAATTGGGGGGATAAGCAATGAATATCCAATCCTGTGTGGAAGTCCGTAATGAGTGGGATATTGTTAAAGCGAGACAATCGGGTAGAAATATTGCTAAAGAACTGGGGTTTGGTACAGTCGATCAAGCAAGAATTACTACTGCGATCTCAGAACTCGCCCGTAACATTTATCTCTATGCCGGTAAAGGCGAAGTATCTATAGAACGAACAGAGGCTGGAAGCAAGGTAGGCTTAAAAATCGTAGCAGCCGATTCTGGTCCTGGTATTAAAGATATTAGAAGAGTGATGGAAGATGGTTTTACGACTTCCGGAGGTCTCGGAGCAGGTCTTCCAGGTGTGAAGCGTCTTATGGATGAATTTACAATAGATTCAAAAGAGAATGAAGGTACAAATATTACCGCAATAAAATGGCTCCGGTAAGGAGGATAAGCAAGAATGGACGACCGAGATCTTCAGTATGAAAAGTACAAATCAATATTAGAAAACTATTTAGAAGAACAATCAGAACAGACGCTTTATAAAGGGCAACAGTTCAGTAGAAAGATGATTGAACAACAAATTTCTCCTGAAGAGGCGGTTAGTCTGCATGTTAGCGTTCTAGAAGAGCTCTTCCCTGATTTACCTGAGCCCCTCAAAAACTCATATGACTTTTTACTCGAAATGATGATTGGTTACGGGTTCGCATATCGTGAACACCAAAGTCTTCGCAATAGACAGCAGCAACTCGAATCAGAAATAGAGGTTGCTGCTAATATGCAGCAAACACTTCTGGCAGGAAAGAAACCAGAAGTGGACAATCTGGATATTGGGGCAATAAGCAAACCTGCCAACAAAATGAACGGGGATTATTACCATTTCGTTCAGGATGAAAATGACTGCGTAAGTGTAGCGATTGCAGACATTATTGGTAAGGGAATTCCTGCTGCACTCTGTATGAGTATGATTAAATACGCTATGGACAGTGCTCCTGAGCAGCGAATGCAGCCTGGTGCCGTTCTTGAAAATCTAAACCGAGTCGTCGAGCAAAATGTTGATCCTAATATGTTCATCACAATGTTTTATGGGCTATATGATTCTAGGGTTCATTCATTTTATTATGCAGGCGCCGGTCATGAACCGGGCTTTTTTTACGATTCGGAAAAAGATCAATTCGAGGAACTCTTCACAAAGGGTCTTGTTCTTGGAGTTTCGAAGAAAACATCTTATCGAGAATATCAGCGAGTACTAAATGGGAACGATATGGTTATCATGCTCTCGGATGGTGTAACAGAATGTCGATCGAGCCGAGGTTTTATTGAACGTGATGAAATCGTCGCAATGATACGCAAGTATATTCACCTCTCCGCGCAAGAAATCGTGGATTCTGTTTACAAAGAACTTGAGCGACTGCAAGAATTCGAACTCCGAGATGACTTTACACTATTGATTTTGAGAAGAAAGGTTTAGTTTTCTCTTAAACGTGGAATAAGGAATTAGTATTCATTTCGTGAAATTTTATTATGTAACGACCTATAAGGGGGAAATGTTATGAATTTGCAGATCAAACAAGAAGATCAAGGAAATACACATCATCTATACATTGCAGGAGAAGTTGATGCATATACTGCACCCCAACTGCGAGAAGCTTTACTTCCGTTAACAGGTAAGGAAAGTCATGAAACACTCGTTCATCTCGGTGATGTTAATTATATGGACAGTACAGGACTTGGCGTTTTCGTCGGAGCTCTTAAATCCTCCAAAGAACATGGTAGTACACTTAAACTTCGAGGCATGACATCTAGAGTTCAACGTCTCTTTGAAATCACTGGTCTTGACGAAGTGATCGACATCGAAGACGCAAGGGGGGAATCAAAGTGATCAATATTTCTGATTTCGTAGAAATGAAAATACCGGCCCAGGCTGAATTCGTAGGCGTAGCAAGACTAACGGTTTCAGGTATTGCGAATCGTATGGGGTATTCATACGATGAGATCGAGGATATCAAAATCGCACTATCTGAAGCGTGTACGAACGCTGTAAACCATGCTTATAAAGAAAACGAAAAGGGACAAATCACAATCGGATATGGCATTTATGAAGACCGACTTGAAATGATGGTTCTCGATCGTGGGCAAAGCTTTGATTACTCTAAGGTTTCAGAGAAGCTAGGACCTGTTGATAGTGATAAATCCATTGATCAACTCAGTGAAGGAGGATTAGGGCTCTTTCTTATTGAATCGCTGATGGACAAAGTGGAAATCAGTGGAGAGGATGGGGTTGTTGTCATGATGACGAAATTCCTCCACAGAGATGGGGTGGAAGTAGATGCCGGCACAATCTCATCATCCCCAAAATAAAGATAATAAGAATGAAGTATACGAGTGGATTGAACAATATCAAAATGATCCGACTGATGAAGTTGTGCAACTTAAGTTAGTCGAAAGATACGAAGATTTAGTTCAGTCTCTCGCAAGGAAATTCTCAAAAGGGAAAAGCATTCATGATGATCTCTCACAAGTAGGTATGATTGGATTGCTTGCTGCTCTTCGACGCTTTGACCCATCGTTTGGAAGAAGCTTTGAGTCGTTTGCTGTTCCAACGATCGTAGGTGAAATTAAACGTTTTATTCGCGATAAAACGTGGAGTGTCCATGTTCCGCGTAGAATTAAGGAACTAGGCCCACGTATTAAGAAAGCTGTTGAAGATCTTACGAACGAATTACAGCGTTCTCCAAAAGTGGATGAATTAGCTGAATATCTCAATGTTTCTGAAGAAGAAGTACTTGAGACGATGGAAATGGGCAAAAGTTATCAAGCTCTGTCTGTTGACAGTTCAATCGAGGCTGATCAGGAAGGTAGCACGGTAACCTTACTCGATTTAGTTGGTGACCAGGAACAAGGCTTTGATCTTGTCGATCAACAGATGGTATTGAAAAAGGCATTTGCTGTGCTAAGTGAGCGAGAGCAGGAAATATTGAATTGCACGTATTTCGAGAATATGAGTCAGAAGGAAACAGGTGAGAAGTTAGGAATTTCACAAATGCATGTTTCTAGATTACAACGTAGGGCTTTAGAAAAGCTAAGACAGGCAATTCGAATCGAACCTACGGAGGCCTTTTAGCTATGTTTCAACATCATGAATTTGACCAGTTGACTGTAGCGGCTTATCAAAAAGCAAAAGACGGTAATCTGATGTGTGGAGACAGCTATTTCGTTGAAGAAACGAAAGACCATTTTATCTGCGCGGTAGCAGATGGACTTGGAAGCGGAGATTTGGCTAGAGATTCCTCGCTCGCAGCGATTAATGTTGTGAAAGAGCACCAAGAAGAAAATGTAGATGAATTAATGAAGCTTGCCAATGAAGAGATGAAAGGTAAGAGAGGATGTGTCTTGTCTGTTTTCAAATTGAATCTTCAAACGCGACAAATGGAGTTCAGTGGAATCGGCAATATTAATCTAATTGTGTACCATCCCGATGGTCGTATTATTCGGCCAATATCCTATTCAGGGTATCTTTCAGGTAAGCTTCAGAAAGTTAAAGTTCAAAACATTGAATATCCTAGAGGCTCTTCGTTCATAACGTTTTCTGACGGTGTTCAGATTAGCTCGAAAAATCATGCGATGATTGCTAAGTTCGATACAGTCGAAGAATCCTTTCGTCACTTAACGAACGCTATACCACCAACAAATGATGATATCACGTTACTCGTGGGGAAACCCGTTTAATGAAAAGTTCTTCTGCAATTATGGAGGGCTTTTTTATTTTGGAGAGACTTTTATCAGAGAGGATATTCCTGTAAACTTATACTATTATGTTTGTAATTAGGAGGAATGGCTTTGGGAATTACGGCTGAAAAGCAACCGGAACTTTTTAATAGAGTAGGACAAAAACTGAATATATCAGAAGAACGTGTTCGTCAGGTCATCACACTTTTAGATGATGGGAACACTGTGCCGTTCATTGCCAGGTATAGAAAAGAACTGACGGGTGGACTTGATGAAGTCGAGTTAAGAGGAATTCAGGAGTCATGGACTTATTTACAAAACCTTGAAAACCGAAAAGAAGAAGTTCTTCGTCTTATTGATGAACAAGGAAAGTTAACGGATGAGTTAAAAGGAAAGTTAGTGAAAGCGACAAAGCTCCAAGAAGTCGAAGACCTTTACCGACCTTATAAACAAAAGAAGCGTACAAGAGCCACGATTGCTAAAGAAAAAGGATTGGAGCCCTTGGCGGAATGGTTATTGAATGAAGGGAAAGAAAATCCGGAAGAAATAGCTGCAACCTTTATTTCAGAAGAAAAAGAAGTTTCTACTATAGAAGATGCGCTTCAGGGTGCAAAAGATATTATCGCAGAGTGGGTATCAGATGATGCGGAAGCGAGAAAGTGGATCAGAGCGAAGACGTTCCAACATGGAACACTTCAAACGAAAGTGAAGTCGGAAGAAGATGATCCAAAGAAAATCTTCGAAATGTATTATGACTACCAAGAAGGAATTGCAAAGATCGTTCCCCACCGTGTTCTTGCCATCAACAGAGGTGAGAAAGAAGGAGTAGTGAAGGCTTCAGTCGTTACACCTTTCGATTCGATTTATGAATACTTGCGAAAAAAACTCCTTCGCCAGCAGCAAGGTGATTGTGTTTCTATAATGGAAGAAACGATTGAAGATGCTTATAAGCGATTGATTCAGCCTTCCGTTGAAAGGGAGATTCGTAAAGAGTTAACGGAAGTGGCAGAGGATCAGGCAATACATATCTTCTCTGAGAATTTAAAGCATCTCCTTCTTCAGCCACCACTAAAAGGGAAGAGAGTGCTTGGATTGGATCCAGCTTACAGAACAGGTTGTAAGCTTGCGATCGTTGACGATACAGGAAAAATGCTTCATGTATCCGTTATTTATCCAACTCCTCCACGATCTGAGGTTGAAAAGTCGAAAGAGATTGTTAAAAAGCTAATTTCCGAATTTGATATCGAGATGATCGCGATAGGGAATGGTACTGCTTCTAGAGAATCTGAGCAGTTTGTTGCCGAAGTCATCAATGAAGTAGAAACTGAAGTTGTCTATTTGATCGTTAATGAAGCTGGAGCAAGTGTCTATTCAGCATCGGATCTTGCGAGGGAAGAGTTCCCTTCTCTTCAAGTGGAAGAACGCTCGGCTGTTTCAATTGCTAGGAGAGTTCAAGATCCTCTTGCTGAGCTTGTGAAAATTGATCCGAAGTCAGTTGGAGTTGGGCAGTATCAGCACGATGTTTCACAAAAGAAGTTAAATGATCAGCTTACGTTCGTGGTCGAAACTGCAGTGAACCAAGTGGGGGTCAATGTGAACACTGCTTCTGTGTCCCTTCTTCAATACGTAGCAGGTCTATCTAAATCAGTGGCGAGTAATATCGTGAAAAAGAGAGACGATGAAGGGAAATTCACCAGTCGCGTTCAGTTAAAAAAGGTGCCGAGGCTTGGTGCGAAAACATACGAGCAGTGTATTGGATTCCTTCGAATTATGGAAGGAAAACAACCGCTTGATCAAACAGAGATCCATCCGGAAAGTTATAGCGTAACGAAAGCATTGCTTGTCCAAATTGGATGTGATCCAAAAGATATTGGTTCAGATAAACTTGTTCAAGCACTCTCGACACTTTCAGTTAAAGAAACTGCACAAACACTTGATATTGGAGAACCTACATTAACAGACATTATCAAATCACTTCAAAAGCCTGGAAGAGATCCTCGAGATGATCTTGCTAAACCATTATTGAAAACAGATGTTTTGAAAATGGAAGACCTTGAAAAGGGAATGGAGCTAGAAGGTACAGTACGGAATGTAGTTGATTTTGGTGCTTTTATCGATATCGGTGTGAAGCAAGATGGCCTCGTGCATATTTCCAAATTAACGAATCGATTCGTTAAAAACCCGATGGATGTTGTGCATGTCGGTCAAGTTGTTACTGTTTGGGTAGACAATGTTGATTTACAAAGGGAGAGAATTGCCCTTACAATGTTACAACCATCATAAGCACTGCCCTTAGGGGCGGTGTTTTCTTTTATAGAAAAACCAACACTGGTTTAATAACTTAATCTGGTAGCGGTCTTTCTCGAAATAGGCTTGTTGAAGCTGTCTCTTAAACCAGACAGGCATCAGGATCTCCTCCTTTAAACTGATGACACGTTTGATAAGATGCTGTAAATTAGTCTATGAGATACTGCTTGGGTGTGTTCGAACAGAGGAGGGACTTTTATGGATAATGAAATGCTACAGTTAATGGTAGAAAAAATATCAATCGAATCATTTGGATTACCCTTTGCTCACGAAGCGACGTTCAATCCACGTTTACGAACAACGGGAGGTCGTTATCTGTTGAGATCCCATAACCTTGAATTCAATCCGAAACATTACGATGAGTACGGCCTTGATGAACTAACGGGTATCATTAAGCATGAGCTTTGCCATTACCATCTTCACATAAAAGGGAAAGGCTACAAACACAGAGATCAAGATTTCAAAACTCTTCTTAATCGTGTAGGTGGATCACGGTACTGTCAGGTTGTTCCTGGTCAAAGGCGTACTGAGAAGGTTAAACACATTTACCAATGCTCGGACTGCCAGGCTTCTTATAGAAGAAAACGAAGAATAGATACGAAAAGATTCGTTTGTGGGAAATGTAGGGGGAAACTCTTCAAAACTTCTTGAATCTAATTATTGACGGTGAAAAAGCTATGTGTTAAATTAATATAGTCTCTTTGAGAGACTTGTCTAAAACGCTTTATCACCTTCTCAAAAACAGTTAAAAAAAATCATGAGAATGTGTTGACTTTGTTTGCTGGATGAGATATTATATTAAATGTCGCCGATAACGGAGACACCAAACATCATATTATTCCACAGTAGCTCAGTGGTAGAGCTATCGGCTGTTAACCGATCGGTCGTAGGTTCGAATCCTACCTGTGGAGCCAAACGGAGAAGTACCCAAGTGGCTGAAGGGGCGCCCCTGCTAAGGGTGTAGGTCGCGTGAGCGGCGCGAGGGTTCAAATCCCTCCTTCTCCGCCATTTTTATGGCCCGTTGGTCAAGTGGTTAAGACACCGCCCTTTCACGGCGGTATCACGGGTTCGAATCCCGTACGGGTCACCAACCTTTTCTAAAGAAGCTTGAACGCTTCTGAATGAACGCTTTCTACAACATTGAAATAACATTTTATAGTGGTCCTGTGGTGTAGCGGTTAACATGCCTGCCTGTCACGCAGGAGATCGCGGGTTCGATTCCCGTCAGGACCGCCATTTTAATAATTAACATCGATATTGGGCTATAGCCAAGCGGTAAGGCAACGGATTTTGATTCCGTCATGCGCTGGTTCGAATCCAGCTAGCCCAGCCACTATCGAGCCATTAGCTCAGTTGGCAGAGCATCTGACTTTTAATCAGAGGGTCGAAGGTTCGAGTCCTTCATGGCTCACCATTTATTTGCGGGTGTGGCGGAATTGGCAGACGCGCTAGACTTAGGATCTAGTGTCTTACGACGTGGGGGTTCGAGTCCCTTCACCCGCACCAATTCAAACAATGATTCACGAAACGATTCACAAAACGATTCGCGGTTGTGGCGGAATGGCAGACGCGCTAGCTTGAGGGGCTAGTGGGGGAGACCCCGTGGAGGTTCGAGTCCTCTCAACCGCACCAATCATATAATGCGCCCGTAGCTCAATTGGATAGAGCGTCTGACTACGGATCAGAAGGTTAGGAGTTCGAGTCTTCTCGGGCGCGCCATTTTTTAAATAACATAGTCGGGAAGTAGCTCAGCTTGGCAGAGCACTTGGTTTGGGACCAAGGGGTCGCAGGTTCAAATCCTGTCTTCCCGACCATCTATAAATGCGGGTGTAGTTTAGTGGTAAAACCTCAGCCTTCCAAGCTGATGTCGTGGGTTCGATCCCCATCACCCGCTCCATAAAGATGGGCCTGTAGCTCAGCTGGTTAGAGCGCACGCCTGATAAGCGTGAGGTCGGTGGTTCGAGTCCACTCAGGCCCACCATCTTTCTTAAAAAAGTTGTTGACTTCGATTGAGTTAATGTGTTACATTAATAAAGTCGCTGAAAACGACATTGAAAGAAACAAATCGATCTTTGAAAACTGAACGAAACGCCATGCAAGAAATTGTTTCTACGGAAACAACAAGTTTTAAAGCTAGATTAGACTTTCTATCGGAGAGTTTGATCCTGGCTCAGGACGAACGCTGGCGGCGTGCCTAATACATGCAAGTCGAGCGGAGAAATAGGAGCTTGCTCCTATTTCTCAGCGGCGGACGGGTGAGTAACACGTGGGCAACCTGCCCTACAGACTGGGATAACTCCGGGAAACCGGAGCTAATACCGGGTAATACATAGCATCGCATGATGCAACGTTGAAAGTTGGCTTTCGAGCTAACACTGTAGGATGGGCCCGCGGCGCATTAGCTAGTTGGTAAGGTAATGGCTTACCAAGGCAACGATGCGTAGCCGACCTGAGAGGGTGATCGGCCACACTGGGACTGAGACACGGCCCAGACTCCTACGGGAGGCAGCAGTAGGGAATCTTCCGCAATGGACGAAAGTCTGACGGAGCAACGCCGCGTGAGTGACGAAGGCTTTCGGGTCGTAAAGCTCTGTTGTTAGGGAAGAACAAGTACCGTTCGAATAGGGCGGTACCTTGACGGTACCTAACCAGAAAGCCACGGCTAACTACGTGCCAGCAGCCGCGGTAATACGTAGGTGGCAAGCGTTGTCCGGAATTATTGGGCGTAAAGCGCGCGCAGGCGGTCTCTTAAGTCTGATGTGAAAGCCCACGGCTCAACCGTGGAGGGCCATTGGAAACTGGGGGACTTGAGTGCAGAAGAGGAGAGTGGAATTCCACGTGTAGCGGTGAAATGCGTAGATATGTGGAGGAACACCAGTGGCGAAGGCGGCTCTCTGGTCTGTAACTGACGCTGAGGCGCGAAAGCGTGGGGAGCGAACAGGATTAGATACCCTGGTAGTCCACGCCGTAAACGATGAGTGCTAGGTGTTGGGGGGTTCCACCCTCAGTGCTGAAGTTAACACATTAAGCACTCCGCCTGGGGAGTACGACCGCAAGGTTGAAACTCAAAGGAATTGACGGGGGCCCGCACAAGCAGTGGAGCATGTGGTTTAATTCGAAGCAACGCGAAGAACCTTACCAGGTCTTGACATCCTCTGCCACTCCTAGAGATAGGACGTTCCCCTTCGGGGGACAGAGTGACAGGTGGTGCATGGTTGTCGTCAGCTCGTGTCGTGAGATGTTGGGTTAAGTCCCGCAACGAGCGCAACCCTTGATCTTAGTTGCCAGCATTCAGTTGGGCACTCTAAGGTGACTGCCGGTGACAAACCGGAGGAAGGTGGGGACGACGTCAAATCATCATGCCCCTTATGACCTGGGCTACACACGTGCTACAATGGACGGTACAAAGGGCTGCGACACCGCGAGGTGAAGCGAATCCCATAAAGCCGTTCTCAGTTCGGATTGTAGGCTGCAACTCGCCTACATGAAGCCGGAATTGCTAGTAATCGCGGATCAGCATGCCGCGGTGAATACGTTCCCGGGCCTTGTACACACCGCCCGTCACACCACGAGAGTTTGTAACACCCGAAGTCGGTGAGGTAACCTTTTGGAGCCAGCCGCCGAAGGTGGGACAAATGATTGGGGTGAAGTCGTAACAAGGTAGCCGTATCGGAAGGTGCGGCTGGATCACCTCCTTTCTATGGAGAATTACGAGGCAACATTGGTTGCCAAACTTGCATGAGCGTTTCGTTTAGTTTTGAAAGAATGATTATATTCTTTCAAAACAGGCTAATTTGATGAAGCATTAGCGGATTCAAGAAGTAGCCACGTTCCTTGAAAACTAGATAGCATAAACAACGACATCCAATAAAGAATTATTTTTTGCGTTATTTCTTAGTTAGTCACATCTTACGATGTGCAACATCAATGACGAGTTAGAAGCGAGAAATTCGAGGCGGCGAAATTCCGGAGGAGCGGAGCGTATTTATATACGTGAGCACCGGAGGAATGAAGCCAACGAAGAAGTTCGACGCTAATAACGAAGTCATAAGGTTAAGCTACTAAGGGCGCACGGTGGATGCCTTGGCACTAGAAGCCGATGAAGGACGGGACGAACACCGATATGCTTCGGGGAGCAGTAAGTACGCTTTGATCCGGAGATTTCCGAATGGGGGAACCCGCCATCCGTAATGGGATGGTATCTATTTCTGAATACATAGGAGATAGAAGGCATACCCGGGGAACTGAAACATCTCAGTACCCGGAGGAAGAGAAAGCAATCGCGATTTCCTGAGTAGCGGCGAGCGAAACGGAATCAGCCCAAACCAGAGGGCTTGCCCTCTGGGGTTGTAGGACGTCTCATTGGAGTTACAAAGGCACGGATAGACGAAGCGACCTGGAAAGGTCCATCAGAGAAGGTAACAATCCTGTAGTCAAAATCCGCTGCCCTCCGAGACGGATCCTGAGTACGGCGGGACACGTGAAACCCCGTCGGAATCCGGGAGGACCATCTCCCAAGGCTAAATACTCTCTAGTGACCGATAGTGAACCAGTACCGTGAGGGAAAGGTGAAAAGCACCCCGGAAGGGGAGTGAAAGAGAACCTGAAACCGTGTGCCTACAACTAGTTGGAGCCCGTTAATGGGTGACAGCGTGCCTTTTGTAGAATGAACCGGCGAGTTACGATCCCGTGCAAGGTTAAGCCGAGAAGGCGGAGCCGCAGCGAAAGCGAGTCTGAATAGGGCGAAATAGTACGTGGTCGTAGACCCGAAACCGGGTGATCTACCCATGTCCAGGGTGAAGTTCAGGTAACACTGAATGGAGGCCCGAACCCACGCATGTTGAAAAATGCGGGGATGAGGTGTGGGTAGCGGTGAAATGCCAATCGAACCCGGAGATAGCTGGTTCTCTCCGAAATAGCTTTAGGGCTAGCCTCGCGGCAAGAATCTTGGAGGTAGAGCACTGATTGGACTAGGGGTCCCTACCGGATTACCGAATCCAGTCAAACTCCGAATGCCAACGATTTATCCGCGGGAGTCAGACTGCGAGTGATAAGATCCGTAGTCGAGAGGGAAACAGCCCAGACCACCAGCTAAGGTCCCAAAGTATACGTTAAGTGGAAAAGGATGTGGCGTTGCTTAGACAACCAGGATGTTGGCTTAGAAGCAGCCATCATTTAAAGAGTGCGTAATAGCTCACTGGTCGAGTGACGCTGCGCCGAAAATGTACCGGGGCTAAACGTATCACCGAAGCTGTGGATTGTCTTACGACAATGGTAGGAGAGCGTTCTAAGGGCTGCGAAGTCAGACCGAAAGGACTGGTGGAGCGCTTAGAAGTGAGAATGCCGGTATGAGTAGCGAAAGACAAGTGAGAATCTTGTCCGTCGAAAGCCCAAGGTTTCCTGAGGAAGGCTCGTCCGCTCAGGGTTAGTCGGGACCTAAGCCGAGGCCGAAAGGCGTAGGCGATGGATAACAGGTTGATATTCCTGTACCACCTCCTTTCCGTTTGAACGACGGGGGGACGCAGAAAGATAGGGAGAGCGCGCTGCTGGAAATGCGCGTCCAAGCGATTAGGCTGGTGAATAGGCAAATCCGTTCACCGCGAAGGCTGAGTCGTGATGGCGAGGGAATTAAGTACCGAAGTCCCTGATTCTACACTGCCAAGAAAAGCCTCTAGTGAGGAAAGAGGTGCCCGTACCGCAAACCGACACAGGTAGGCGAGGAGAGAATCCTAAGACGATCGGGAGAACTCTCGTTAAGGAACTCGGCAAAATGACCCCGTAACTTCGGGAGAAGGGGTGCTTCCTCGGGTGAATAGCCCAGGGGAGCCGCAGTGAAAAGATCCAAGCGACTGTTTAGCAAAAACACAGGTCTCTGCCAAGCCGCAAGGCGATGTATAGGGGCTGACACCTGCCCGGTGCTGGAAGGTTAAGAGGAGGGGTTATCCCTTACGGGAGAAGCTCTGAATCGAAGCCCCAGTAAACGGCGGCCGTAACTATAACGGTCCTAAGGTAGCGAAATTCCTTGTCGGGTAAGTTCCGACCCGCACGAAAGGTGCAACGACTTGGATACTGTCTCAACGAGAGACCCGGTGAAATTATAGTACCTGTGAAGATGCAGGTTACCCGCGACAGGACGGAAAGACCCCATGGAGCTTTACTGTAGCCTGATATTGGATTTTGGTACAGCTTGTACAGGATAGGTAGGAGCCATAGAAGCCGGACCGCTAGGTTCGGTGGAGGCGTCGGTGGGATACTACCCTGGCTGTACTGACATTCTAACCCAGCACCGTGATCCGGTGCGGAGACAGTGTCAGGTGGGCAGTTTGACTGGGGCGGTCGCCTCCTAAAGAGTAACGGAGGCGCCCAAAGGTTCCCTCAGAATGGTTGGAAATCATTCGCAGAGTGTAAAGGCACAAGGGAGCTTGACTGCGAGACCTACAAGTCGAGCAGGGACGAAAGTCGGGCTTAGTGATCCGGTGGTTCCGCATGGAAGGGCCATCGCTCAACGGATAAAAGCTACCCTGGGGATAACAGGCTTATCTCCCCCAAGAGTCCACATCGACGGGGAGGTTTGGCACCTCGATGTCGGCTCATCGCATCCTGGGGCTGAAGTAGGTCCCAAGGGTTGGGCTGTTCGCCCATTAAAGCGGTACGCGAGCTGGGTTCAGAACGTCGTGAGACAGTTCGGTCCCTATCCGTCGCGGGCGCAGGAAATTTGAGAGGAGCTGTCCTTAGTACGAGAGGACCGGGATGGACACACCGCTGGTGTACCAGTTGTTCCGCCAGGAGCATAGCTGGGTAGCTACGTGTGGAAGGGATAAGTGCTGAAAGCATCTAAGCATGAAGCCCCCCTCGAGATGAGATTTCCCACAGCGTCAAGCTGGTAAGATCCCTCAGAGATGATGAGGTTGATAGGTTCGGGGTGGAAGCGTGGCGACACGTGGAGCTGACGAATACTAATCGATCGAGGGCTTAACCAAAACGAAAAGTAAAGCAGGCTTGGTCATATTCGCAGACCATTGGAGCTCTTGAACAGAAGGCGTTTTTCGCCTGAAGTGAAAGAGTGAAATGGGCAAGAATATAGCCTGCGGCACTAGACTTCGCGAAAAAATATTGGAATACGTTGTTGCATGCTATCTAGTTTTCAGGGAATACCTGAATAGTCTAGTGATGAAGGCGAAGAGGTCACACCCGTTCCCATGCCGAACACGGAAGTTAAGCTCTTCAGCGCCGATGGTAGTTGGGGGCTCTCCCCCTGCAAGAGTAGGACGTCGCTAGGCAAGTGAGAAGTCAGAGCATAGAGCTCTGGCTTTTTTGTGTTGTCTGAATGAGGTTTTGTGTAATCAATGGTTGGAATTTGAATTCGCGGATATCCCACAGAAATTCAGTGTACTGTCTGATTGTTCTTTTGACTAATCAAGAGTTACAATTAACGCTTCGCTGATAAAAACGACATATCGCCGATAAAAGTGCCCATTACGCTGATATAATCAAAAAAGCGCTGATATATTTAATTTTTCGCTGATATACATGAAAATATCGCTGATAAACGCCTCTAACACCACATCACAAGATCCCCAAAGTCAATTTTCAATCTTCTTGCCATTTATTTTAGAATATTCCGACCGCGATACTTGATAAATGACTCTATAAGACGTAAGGTTAATGAAAAAGAATTTCAGATTAGAGAGGGGAAAGTAAATGAGTTTTCATTTTGACACGAGAGCAGTTCGATTCCCGAGCAAGGAACAGGCTGAAACTGTAAGTAAGGCTAAACCAATCTACCAAACATCTTCTTTCGTTTTTGAAGATCTTGATGATCTAGAGTCTTTCTATCAAGGTAAGAAAGATTATTTATATACGAGGGTTAGCAATCCAAACACGGATGACCTTGGCATGGGGGTAGCAAATCTTGAAGGGGCACCTAAAGGGGTAGCGACTTCATCAGGCTTATCAGCAATCCTCGTGGGTGTTTTAGCAGCCGTTCAATCTGGAGATCATATCGTTGCTTGTGATGATCTATATGGGGGCACGTACTCATTGTTTGAAAGCGAGTTAAAAGATTTTGGTATTGAGGTATCGTTTGTGGATTTTGCGAATGTAGAAGAAGTGGAAAACGCAATTCAATCAAATACGAAACTGCTATACACGGAAACTGTCACGAATCCTCTTTTAAGAGTAGAAGATTTAGATCAACTTGCTAGTCTTGGGAAGAAACACAATCTTGTAACGATGGTGGATAATACGTTTGCTACGCCATACCTACTCCAACCGTATACAATGGGAATCGACCTTGTCGTACATAGCGCTACGAAGTACATAGGCGGTCATAGCGATGTAACAGCAGGTGTGGTTGTCGGAAAAGAAAACCTCATTGCAAAAGCCAAAGCAAAGGTGATTAATCTTGGATCAAACCTTAGTCCATTTGAAGCATGGTTAGGATGTAGAGGATTGAAAACATTGAGCGTTCGAATGGATCGTCATGTTGCAAATGCGCAATTCCTGTCTGAAGAACTTAAACGAGTAGAAGGGATAAAGAGTGTCTACTATCCACGGTACGTTTCTGAGAGAGGAAATGGTGCGGTTGTTTCCATAGAGTTAAAAGATCGTGTTCATGTCGATTGCTTCTTTAAATCTCTAGGTTGGGTAAAGATTGTTCCAACCTTAGCAGGCCTTGATACATCTGTGTCATACCCTATTGCCACCTCACATCGAACAGTACCTGCTGAAACAAGAGCGAAACTGGGTATTACAAAGCAGCTTATTCGTATTTCAGTTGGTATAGAGAATGAACATGATATAGCCAATGCATTTAAACAAGCGATTGAAAAATCCCTCTAATAAAGGGGGATTTTTCTTTTTTTCTCAAAGGTTGCATAACCTGTACGTATCTGGTATAGTATTACTTGTGACGTTAGACGTTACTTACGCACGCTTTCAGTGTACAGCATATAGAAGCAGGTGCAACATTAAATTACTTAATATCGTCGCGGGGTGGAGCAGTTCGGTAGCTCGTTGGGCTCATAACCCAAAGGTCGCAGGTTCAAATCCTGCCCCCGCAACCAAAATAAAATTTTAACTACGTCGAATATTCTTCGAAGCTAAAATTTAATCGGAGTCCCTTTAGGGGCAACCTAAACACATAACAAATAGTTTACACTATAAAATGTAATAACACGGTCCCGTGGTGTAGCGGTTAACATGCCTGCCTGTCACGCAGGAGATCGCGGGTTCGATTCCCGTCGGGACCGCCATTTTAGTATTTTCATAGAGCGAGCGAATCGCTTTTTTTTTATTTTATAAGCTTTTTTCAACATACAAATGACGTTACACCGGTTCTTTCTTGGAATTGGATGTGATTTTTCTAGAATTTAAGATAAACTGATAGAAGGAGAGCCTTAGGATGAAATTCCTAAGGTTTTTTTATAAAATGGAAAGAGAGATGAGTTTGGTTGAAAGATGAATTTGATTTTATACGTTCAATTAAACCAGCTTATACAAAACGAGAAGAATTGATCGAGGGAATCGGGGATGACGCAGCACTTTATCGTGTCGATTCAGCGTGGGATGAGATTGCCTGCGTTGATACGATGGTAGAAGGTGTTCATTTCACAAAGGACACAATGGATCCAGAGCAAGTCGGTAGAAAAGCTCTGGCGGTGAACATTAGCGATATCGCAGCGATGGGTGGTACTCCTCTCTTTTATCTCGTATCAATTTCCATTCCTAAATCAGGATGGTCTGAAGAAGAACTTAAGCAAGTTTATCGTGGTTTACATGCGATTGGAAATGAATATGAGATAGACTTAATCGGTGGCGATACTGTTTCGACTCAGGACGGGCTTACTTTGTCCGTAACGGTGATTGGAAAAGTCGAACGAAACAGAAAGCTTTTGAGAAAGAACGCGGAAGCTGGTGACGTTGTTTTTCTAACTGGAACGGTAGGAGGCTCAGCAGCAGGTCTTTCTTATTTATTGAAAGAAACGATGCAGGAGCACGCCTATAAGGATTCCTATGTACACGCTCATCAAACGCCAAACCCTCATGTGAAGGCAGGGCGAATCCTGTCGAGAAGTGGATTTCGGATATCATTGAATGATGTGAGTGATGGCATTGCTAGTGAGGCAAAGGAAATTGCTGAAGCGAGTTGTGTTTCTGTCGTGCTGGAGGAAGAATGTCTTCCAAGTCCAGAAGGTTTCGATGCTTATTCTTCCGAGCAGCGGTTAGACTGGATGTTATACGGCGGAGAAGATTTTGTTTTGATTGGAACTGTCTCTGAAAAGAATTGGCTACACGTAGAGGAGATGTTTAAGAATCAGAATGAGTCTATCTACAAAGTAGGATTCGTCGAAGAAGGTAATGGTACGGTTTATCTAATGAATAATGAAAACAAATATATATTGGACAAGAAGGGATACAATCACTTCTCGTCTGAGGAATAGGTGATGACCATGAGTGGATATGCTTTCATCATGAAATCTCCAGAAGAAACGATTGAGCTTGGTATTAAGCTTGGAGAAAAGCTTAAACCAGGAAGCGTGTTAACGCTAGAGGGAGATCTAGGTGCTGGCAAGACAACCTTTACAAAGGGTATTGGAAAAGGGCTAGGAGTAAAGAAGATCGTGAATAGCCCGACGTTTACCATCATTAAAGAATATGAGGGGAATATTCCTCTCTACCATATGGATGCGTATCGATTAGAAGAAAGCGATGAAGATCTAGGGTTTCATGAATATTTTGAGGGTGAAGGTGTAACTGTCGTAGAATGGGCGAAGTTCATACAGGATATGCTACCTAAAGAATTATTAAGGATCGAAATTTATCATCAAAGAGAATCAGAACGCAGATTGATATTGAGGCCTTTTGGTGCTTTTTATGAATCTGTTTGTAAGGAGTTGCAAGATGAAAGTACTAGCGATTGATTCATCTAACTATGTAATGGGGATCGCCGTAATGGTAGATAATACGATTGTTGGCGAAATGATTACAAACTTAAAGAAGAATCACTCAATCCGATTGATGCCAGCGATCGAAGAACTTTTAGAAGAGGTTGGCGTAAAACCGAATGAGCTTGATCGAATTGTGGTTGCTGAAGGACCTGGGTCATACACAGGTCTTCGGATTGGAGTGAGTATAGCAAAAACGTTAGCGTGGACGCTAAACATTCCTTTAGTAGGGGTGTCGAGTCTCGAAGTCCTTGCTCAAAGCGGACGTTTCTTCGATGGAGCAATCGTTCCATTTTTTGATGCGAGAAGAGGACAAGTATATAACGGGATATTTGTGAAAGACAAAGCTCATCTTGTAAGAAAGAGCGAAGATCAGATTGTTTTGTTTGAAGAGTGGCTAAAGGAAAACATAGACGCTCATGAGCAGTTCTTATTTATTAGCAATGATCTGTCGAACCACAAAGAAGCGATTGTAGAGATCCTTGGGGAGAAAGCGGTTTTTCCTCCTGTTAGTAGCACGAATGCACGGCCATCAGAACTTGCCGTACTTGGCGCTGTGAAGAAACCAGTCGGGGACGTACACTCGTTTAAACCGAACTATGTAAGGATGGCAGAGGCGGAAGCCAAATGGCTCGCTTCGCAAGAAAAGTAGGGGATTCGTTATGGAAAAAACGATATCATTTCGTTCAATGACTGTGGAAGATATTGAAGCTGTCATGGAAATTGAGAAAGCAACGTTTCCAACTCCTTGGAGTCGGTCTGCCTTCTATAATGAGGTGGTTGTGAATCAATTTGCTACTTATTTATTGCTCGAAGTAGGCGAAGAGATCGCAGGGTATTGCGGGGTATGGGTGATTATTGATGAAGCTCATATTACAAATATCGCTCTTCATCCTGATTTTAGAGGAATGAAGCTAGGAGAAGCGCTGATGAGCAAAGCGGTTCATTTTGCAAAGTCGCGGGGAGCTCTGAAGATGACGCTTGAAGTGAGAGTATCCAATACAGTTGCACAGAATTTATATAAGAAACTAGGCTTTGAAGAAGGTGGCATCCGAAAAAGTTATTACTCAGATAACCAAGAGGATGCACTAGTAATGTGGGTGAATTTAAATGGAAAATAATGCAGAAATCATACTTGGAATCGAAACGAGTTGTGATGAAACAGCCGTTTCAATCGTCAGAGGAGGAACAGAAGTTCTTTCTAATATCGTGGCTTCCCAGATAGAGAGCCATAAGCGTTTTGGAGGAGTCGTTCCGGAGATCGCTTCTCGTCACCATGTAGAGGAAATGACGGTTATTCTGGAAGAAGCTCTTCGTACGGCTGAAGTGACGATGGACGACATCGATGCGATTGCCGTGACAGAGGGACCAGGTCTTGTAGGTGCGCTTTTAATAGGAGTAAATACAGCGAAAGCATTGGCATTCGCACATCAAAAACCTCTGATCGGAACCCATCATATAGCGGGTCATATTTATGCGAATCAGCTTGTCTCTGAGCTCAAGTATCCATTGCTTGCTCTCGTTGTCTCAGGGGGGCACACAGAGCTCGTTCATATGGAAGCTGAGGGAGAGTTCACATTAATCGGTGAAACACGTGATGACGCTGCAGGAGAGGCTTATGACAAAGTGGCTAGAACACTTAAGTTACCTTATCCAGGTGGACCACATATCGATCGTCTTGCACAAGAAGGGGTTGAATCAGTCCCTTTACCACGTGCATGGCTTGAGAAGGGTTCATATGATTTCAGCTTTAGTGGATTGAAATCAGCTGTGATTAACACGGTTCACAATGCAAAGCAGCGGAATGAGGAGATTAAGCCTGAAGATCTAGCGGCTAGTTTTCAAGCTGCCGTTGTCGATGTTCTCGTGACCAAAACGAAACGTGCGGCTGAAGAATATGGCGTAAAGCAAGTACTTCTTGCTGGGGGCGTAGCAGCAAATAAAGGACTACGTTCAGCACTGAAGGATGCTTTCCGAGAGTCGGATATCGAGCTCATTATACCGCCTCTTCATTACTGTACGGATAATGCTGCGATGATCGCAGCAGCTGGCACAATTGGATATCGAAAAGGAAAGCGTTCATCGTTACAGCTGAATGCAAATCCGGGATTAGAACTGGGAATCTAGTCCCGGTTTTTTTGTTTCAGATTGTCCACAAGTAGTGGATAATGTGGACATATTGACCTATCTGTGAAGAAAAAGGGATTTCAGCTGTGGGTAAAATTCTGTGGATAACAATTGATATACTTGTGGATAATGTTGATAAATTTGAAATAACTCGTAAAATAAACACATAATCTGTGTATAAGTCTGTGGATTGTGTGAATATGTCGGAATATTTCCTATCTAAAGAAAAAACAGTCCACTGTGGACTGTTTTAAGATTCTTGTAGTTCTCCCCATTCTTCCATTAGCTCTTCTGTTCGTGCTCGAAGCTTATCGAGCTCTTCGTTTAAGATCATTACTTTCTCGTGATCTTCAAAAACTTCAGGGATACAGAGTTCCGCTTCAATTTCAGCGATTCGAATTTCTGCAGAATCAATTTCTTTTTCGATTTCATCGATTCTTCTTAGGATTTGTCTCTCTTGTCGTTTTGCTTCTTTGTCTTGTTGAAAGCTAGATTTACCTGAAGCCTCAGGTTCAGCATTATTTAGCTCTTGCTGTTCAAGAGCGGCTAGTTCAGCGAGTTCCTGTTTCTTCTCCACATAATAGTCATAATCACCAAGATACGAAGTTACACCTTCTGTAGATAACTCAAGAACGCGAGTCGCAATCCGATTAATAAAGTACCGATCGTGAGAAACGAATAAAATCGTTCCAGGGAATTGGATGAGCGCTTCCTCTAGAATTTCCTTGCTATCAAGATCAAGGTGGTTAGTAGGTTCATCGAGTATAAGAAGGTTTGACTTTTGCATCATCAGTTTTGATAGTGCAAGTCTTCCTTTTTCTCCACCGCTAAGTTCGGAAACAATCTTTAATACATCGTCCCCACTAAAAAGGAACCGGCCAAGTACGGCACGAATATCTTTTTCATCTGTTAAAGGGAAGTCATCCCATAATTCGTTAAGAACCGTTTTGTTAGATGTGAGGTTCGTTTGCTCCTGATCATAGAATCCAATCTTCACATTACTTCCGAAATTAATATTCCCATCCAATCGTGTTTTACCAGAGACGATAGCCTGAAGAAGAGTTGATTTACCAATACCGTTCGGACCAACAAGAGCGACGCTTTCTTGGCGCTTCAAGTCGAATGTAAGCTGATCATTGATCACCGAACCAGGATAGCCGATCGATAAGTCTCTCACACTCAACACATCGTTACCTGTTTGCTTATCAATCGCAAACGAAATGTTCGCTGACTTCTCGTCACTCTTTGGTTTATCGACTCGTTCCATGCGTTCAAGCTGTTTCCTTCTACTTTGGGCTCGTTTGGTCGTCGAAGCACGAACGATGTTCTTTTGAACAAAGTCTTCTAGCTTGGCGATCTCCTTCTGTTGTTTCTCGAACTCTTTTAATTGCTGTTCGTACCGACGATCTTTCTCTTCTAAATAGAAACTATAGTTTCCTTCAAATCGCTCTGCGCGGTTTCGAGAAATTTCGTAAACTTTGTTCACGATTTTATCGAGAAAGTATCGGTCGTGTGAAACGATAAGAATTGCACCAGAGTAGCCTGTGAGATAGCCTTCAAGCCACGTAAGTGTCTGGATGTCCAGGTGGTTTGTAGGCTCATCGAGTATAAGGAGTTCTGGTTTCGTTAATAGCAGTTTCCCTAGCGCAAGGCGGGTTTTCTGACCACCACTGAGGGTAGAAATAGGCGTACTATAATCGAAGTCTTTGAAATTAAGACCGTGAAGGACTGTTCGAATGTCTGCTTCGTATTTATAGCCACCTTTATCTTTGAAAGAGACCTGTAGCTGGTCGTATTCTTTCATGATACGCTGGTATTCCTGTTCATCTTCATAGATCGCTGGATTGCCCATCTTTTCTTCGTAACGACGAAGTTCTTTTTCCATATCACGAAGTTGTTCAAAGACGCTAAGCATTTCATCCCAGATCGACAAATTTGATTCTAGGCCAGTGTCCTGAGCCATGTAACCAATCCGTACGTCTTTTGGTTTAATGATATCTCCTGAATCATATGATAGTTGCCCGGTAATGAGCTTAAGAAGAGTAGACTTACCAGCACCGTTTCTACCAACAAGCGCTACGCGGTCTCTCGATTGTACTTCTAACTTAATATTAGATAAAATAGGGTCAGCACCAAATGATTTTGATACGCCATTTACTTGTAGTGCAATCATTGCTTGTTCACCTCAAATTCTCTCTTCTGGTTGTATGATTTAATCGCAATTGTAGTCGATAACGTTCCTTTTAGTTTATCGTAGTGAGGACAGGGTGGGCAACTAAAGGAATGTTCATTAAATGGTAATAAAAATTCTTGTTAAAAAACAGCAAAAAGGATAGAAATGGTGTATAGTCACAAGTAGCAGCATTTTAACCTTCTATCATCTATAGAAGAAAGGGGCAGCCATGAGTTCATTTACTCATTTTAATGAAGAAGGCCGAGCACAGATGGTCGATATAACAGAGAAAACTCCGACTGCTCGAACAGCGGTTGCTAAGACGAGCGTGCAGGTTAGTGAAGAAATATATTCCGGTATTAAAGAAGGTAATATGAAGAAAGGCGATGTGCTTCAAGTCGCTCAAATTGCCGGGATTATGGCAGCAAAAAAAACGTCTGATCTCATCCCCATGTGTCATCCGATAGCGCTTTCTGGCGTTGACCTTCATTTCGACTGGGAAAGTAGTTCTTCCACTTATGAGCTTACCATTGAAGCTCATGTGAAAACAAAAGGAAGTACTGGAGTAGAAATGGAAGCGCTGACGGCAGCAACAGCGGCGGCATTAACGGTGTATGATATGTGCAAAGCGTTGGATAAAGGCATCGTTATCGGGGAAACCTATCTCCTTACGAAAACCGGGGGGAAAAGCGGGGATTACAAGCGCGAGTAGTACAACCATATATTGAGCGCGGAGATCAATGTGGAGGGTGTTTATGGATATTGATCAAACAAAAATTCCGCAAGCGACAGCAAAACGACTGCCGCTCTATTATCGCTATTTAAAGAATCTTAGTGCATCTGGTAAACAGCGGGTAAGTTCTGCTGAATTGAGTGATGCTATAAAGGTAGATTCCGCTACGATACGAAGAGATTTCAGTTATTTTGGTGCTCTTGGTAAGAAAGGTTATGGGTATAACGTTCATTATTTGTTATCTTTCTTTAGTAAGACGTTAGATCAAGACGAAACGACACGGGTCGCTCTAATAGGAGTCGGTAACCTTGGAACGGCGTTTCTTCACTACAATTTCATCAAGAATAACAACACGAAGATCGAATTAGCATTTGATGCGGATACCACTAAAGTGAACCAAGAAATTGGTGGTATTCCGATATACCATATAGATGATTTACAGGAACAAGTGAAAAAGAACGACATCTCTGTCGTCATACTTACGGTGCCAGTCAATGCTGCTCAGTCAATTGCTGATCAGATGGACGAGGCTGGTATAAAAGGTATTTTGAACTTTACGCCAGCACGTTTGACTGTTCCAGATCATATTCGAGTGCATCATATAGACCTGGCAGTTGAACTGCAGGCTCTCGTATACTTCATGAAACATTATCCAGTTTAAAACTATCAATCATAAGGAGGTGACACGCATGGGAATGGGTGGCGCAAGTATCGCTCTAGTTGCAGTTGTTGCTTTGATCATTTTTGGACCAAAGAAACTACCTGAGCTTGGTAAAGCAGCAGGTAATACACTTCGTGAGTTCAAGAATGCAACAAAAGGGCTCGCAGATGATGACGACGATGATACAAACGATAAGAAAAAAAACGAACAGTAATCGGTTAGGACGGATAAGGAATGGATGAACAAAAACAATCCATCTATGATCACATAGAAGAATTAAGGAAACGAATCATCATTACAGTCGTCGTCTTAATTCTCTCCTTTATTGCGGGATTATTTATTGCAAAGCCGGTCATTGTGTTTCTACAACATGCTCCTGAAGCACAAGGAATACCGATGAACGCTTTTACATTAACGGACCCGTTAAAGGTTTATTTCAGCTTTGCGTTCCTGATTGCTTTCATTATGACATCGCCCATCGCTCTTTATCAGCTGTGGGCTTTTGTTTCGCCGGGACTTTTTGAAAATGAACGAAAAGTAACGTTGTCTTATATTCCAGCAGTCTTTGTCTTATTTCTTGGAGGCATCTCATTTTCATATTTCGTCCTGTTTCCTTTTGTCATTGACTTTGTAGGAAACCTGGCAGAAAGCCTTAACATTCAGGAAATGTACGGCGCAAATCAATACTTTACCTTCTTGTTTCAATTAACGTTACCATTTGGCTTCGTGTTTCAGCTGCCTGTGATTGTTCTTTTCTTTACAAGGTTAGGGATGTTAAATCCAGCTATGCTTGTCCAAATCAGGAGATATGCGTACTTTGGGTTACTCGTCATCGCAGGTATGATCACACCGCCTGAAATTATTTCACACCTGATGGTTTCGGTACCGCTCTTCTTGCTATATGAATTCAGTATTCTCGTATCTCGTTACGGCTATCGAAAGAGGCTACAAGCTGAGGCGAAGCGTCAGCTGGAGGAAGCGGAAGCAGAGCAGAATTCCGATCAATAAAACAGAAAATGTAGATAACCAAAAAAGCGATAGGGTAGCCCTATCGCTTTTTATTTTGATCTTTTTTCTTTAATTGATTGATTTTCTTTTTTAGTAAAAAGAAGCGGATGGAGTAGACGAAGTCCACTGTTGCAAGCACCATCAATATAATCGTCCAAAAGCTCCACATGTCAGCATCAGAACGAGCGCTTTGAATTGCAAGGTAAGTGAAGATCGAACCTAGCCCAGCGTAGAAAAACCCCATTAGAGTTGGTGAAAATCTCATGTTAGTAGTCCTCCAATAAATGATTGCATTTGTTCAACTTGTTTTTGTAGGTCTGCTATATCATCAGCATAAAAAACGTTTATTAGTACAACGATTGTGTTCATCGTCATATGCGCGATAATCGGTACGATCAAACGCTTCGTTTTCACGTAAAGAAAAGCAAACGTAAGACCCATCGCTGTATAAACGAGGATGTGATCGAAATCCAAATGAATGGCAGCAAATACAACAGAACTTGCGATTCCAGCAATCCAGAAGTTAAAACGAGTATATAATGCTCCGAAAATAACTTTTCTAAAAACGATCTCTTCAAGAATCGGTCCAATAATGGAGATGACGATGATGAAGATTGGTGTTGCTTTCGCTACATCCATTAACATTTCGGTATTTTCTGATCCAGGGTCGATTCCGAGTACATTGACCTCAATCATGGCTGCAATGATTTGAGCACAGTATGCCATGAAGACACCAAGAATACTCCAGCTTACCGCTTGCCCTGCTGAAACGCGGGTAGAGCGCTCGAATGGAACGTCTGGTGTGGAGCGAAGAAGGAACAGCATCACAATGAGTGCACCTAGAAAGCTGACAACCGAATAACTTACGATTGGATTCGGAATATCAAAGTATTGAAATAGCTTAGCACCCGGGTATCCAGATAACTGCATCACGATATAGGTCATTAAAATAGTCCAGTAATGTTTCGCCAAGAAGCATGACTCCTTTTTGTGGTTTGCATGCCTAGTTATAGGCATTTTGCATACTTGTATTAGTTTAACACATTTATGATTGGGAATGCCTTTTATAAGGGTCTTCGATAAGGAACTACAGCAGAAGAGGGAATGTTCAGAAAAGTAGTTCATAAGTCTTATCTTTTCAATAAAACAAGTTGATAAATAAAGGAATGCAAATTTTCTGTGAAAAAAAACAACTTTACTACTTGCAAAAGAATAGCAAAATATTTTATTATATACATGTGTTAGCACTCGCTGATGTCGAGTGCTAACAGAACGATACTAACCATAAATATCCACTGAGGAGGGTGTTTGAGTTGTTAAAGCCTTTAGGTGATCGCGTAGTAGTAGAACCAATTCAATTAGAAGAAAAAACGTCTAGCGGAATCGTACTTCCTGATTCTGCAAAAGAAAAGCCACAAGAAGGTCGCATTGTATCTGTAGGTAGCGGTGCATTGACTGATTCGGGCGAGCGTGTAGCTCTTGAAGTTTCAGAAGGCGATGCTGTTATTTACAGTAAGTATGCTGGCACAGAAGTAAAATATGACGGAAAAGAATATTTGATTCTTCGTGAGAACGATATTCTTGCAGTTGTAAGCAAGTAATAAAACCATTCAAATACAATAAGAACTACATAAATTGGAGGGTAACAAATGGCTAAAGATATTAAGTTTAGTGAAGAAGCCCGTCGCTCAATGCTTCGCGGTGTTGATTCTCTTGCAAACGCAGTAAAAGTTACACTCGGTCCAAAAGGACGTAACGTGGTACTTGAGAAGAAGTTCGGTTCTCCTCTTATCACAAATGATGGCGTAACAATCGCGAAAGAAATTGAACTTGAAGATGCATTCGAAAACATGGGTGCTAAGCTTGTAGCAGAAGTAGCAAGCAAGACGAACGACGTTGCTGGTGACGGTACAACAACTGCAACAGTTCTTGCACAAGCGATGGTTCGTGAAGGACTTAAGAACGTTGCTTCCGGTGCTAACCCAATGGTTATCCGTAAAGGAATCGAAAAAGCAACGAAAGCGGCTGTAGCAGAGCTTCAGAAAATTTCTAAGCCGATCGAAGGCAAAGAGTCAATCGCACAGGTTGCGTCGATCTCTGCTGCTGACGAAGAAGTAGGTCAATTGATTGCTGAAGCAATGGAGCGCGTTGGAAACGACGGCGTTATCACTGTTGAAGAATCAAAAGGATTTGCTACTGAGCTTGAAGTAGTAGAAGGTATGCAGTTCGACCGCGGATATGCATCTCCATATATGGTTACAGACTCCGATAAGATGGAAGCTGTTCTAGAAGATCCATATATCCTTATCACTGATAAGAAGATCGCAAGCATTCAAGATGTACTACCAGTACTTGAGCAAGTTGTTCAGCAAGGTAAACCACTTCTTATGATTGCTGAAGACGTTGAAGGTGAAGCTCTTGCAACACTCGTTGTGAACAAGCTTCGTGGAACGTTCAACGCAGTAGCTGTTAAAGCTCCTGGCTTCGGTGACCGTCGTAAAGCAATGCTTGAAGACATTGGTACCCTAACTGGTGCTGAAGTGATCACTGAAGATCTTGGTCTAGATCTTAAACAAGCAAACATCACTCAGCTTGGCCGCGCTTCTAAAGTTGTTGTAACGAAAGAAAACACAACAATCGTTGAAGGTTCTGGCGAAACTGACAAGATCGCTGCTCGTGTTAACCAAATCAAAGCTCAGCTAGAAGAAACAACGTCTGAGTTCGATAAGGAAAAGCTTCAGGAGCGTCTTGCTAAACTTGCTGGCGGCGTAGCTGTCATCAAAGTTGGTGCTGCAACTGAAACGGAATTGAAAGAACGTAAACTACGCATCGAGGATGCTCTTAACTCAACTCGCGCTGCAGTTGAAGAAGGAATCGTATCCGGTGGTGGTACTGCTCTCGTTAACGTTGTGAAGGCAGTTCAAGCTGTTGAAGCATCTGGCGACGAAGCAACAGGCGTTAAGATCGTTCTTCGCGCACTAGAAGAGCCAATCCGTCAGATCTCTCACAACGCTGGTCTTGAAGGATCTGTCGTTGTTGAGCGCCTGAAAGGCGAGAAGATCGGTATCGGCTTCAACGCTCTTACTGGTGAGTGGGTAAACATGGTAGACGCTGGTATCGTTGACCCTACAAAAGTTACACGTTCAGCTCTACAAAATGCTGCATCTGTATCTGCTATGCTTCTTACGACTGAAGCTGTTATCGCTGATAAGCCTGAGGAAAACGAAGGCGGCGGTGGCATGCCTGACATGAGCGGCATGGGCGGTATGGGTGGAATGGGCGGCATGATGTAATAACGCCCAAAACCCTTTAGTGAAGGGGTTTAATACCTTATGTAATCCGTGATTGACATACTTTTTGTCATTCAAAAAATAAAATATCCTATTTTAGTTAGCCTCTCATTAGTTCACTGAACTTTTGAGAGGTTTTTTCATTTATTATTTTCTATGGGCTAAACCCAATTGGTGCCATAATGGTGTTTATTTTGATTTTAAGAAAAGCACTTTCCTTGGTTTGATGTAGGTTTAGGCTAATAACTTTTGGAATGATTGTTAAAAGTGAGCAGGACGATTATCTCGAAATTGAGTCTTCAAGTATAGGGCAGGATTGTTGAATAACAAAAATTAACATAGAGTTAATAATTGGACATACCCTCTAATAGGAGGTGTTCAATTTGAAAAAAAGTATCATTGGTCTTGGTGTAATTGTCTGCCTAGCTGTTTGTGCGTACTTTGTTTTTACTTACAATTCCGAAGAAAAAGTAGCTTTGCCTGATAGTACACAAGTTGTTGACCATGAGAGTATAAACAGGGAAATGTCTCTAATTACAATGGAGGTAATGGAAGGATTAAAAGGTAACGATGTAGTGGGAGATATTACTACAGATTATCAAAAATCTGTAACGATTCAAACTTCTATAAAAAGTTCTGACAAGAATGCTGATGCTTTAAAAAGTGACATAGAGGAAACAGTAAATGAAATTTTAAAGTCGGAAGAACTTAAATCCGTGTCTAAAGTTGATTCATATAAAGTTATAGTAGACTTCAAATGAAAAGAAGTTGAAGAGAATGCAGGTATTATTGGCTATGTAGTAGAACGTGAAGGTAATAAAGTCCTTATTATTGAAGCAGAAAACAAAAATACATCTATTTGGCTTTCGGGTGCACCAGAAGAAATTAGAATTGGTCAAGAAATCAAAGTTAATTACGATGGGGTTGTTTTCTTTTCGAATCCTGCTCAAGCAGAGTTAGGTGATTATGAAATAATTCGTAAAGTTCAATAAAGAAATAAAAGGTTAAGAACTAAAAAATGCCGTTTATATATTCAAATACTTACTCCAGAATATGGGGAGCGTTGATCTAAAAAAAGATTACGCTTTTTTTGTTTAAGTTAATATCAGGGTGGTTTAATGGAAAAACCCGGGAAAAATAATGAAACAACAAAAATTAACATAGTGCTTGAATTTGGACATACCCTCTAATAGGAGGTGTTCAATTTGAAAAAAAGACTTACTGGTCTTATTGTAATTGTCTGTATTGCTGTTTGTGCATATCTTGTTTTTAATTACAATTCTGATAAAAAAACAAGTTTGTATGAAAATGAACAAAGCCTAGATTCCCTAGAACGGATTTCTGAAGATAAAGATAATGTGGTTGATGTTATTTCAGAAGAACTAAGAGCAAAAGGTTTCAACACAACTGGATTGGGTGTTTCATTCCCTGATAAGATAATTGATATACGTATCGGAGGTTCACAAAAGTATGTTGATTCCGTTAAAGGTGATATTGAAAAAATAGTTAAAGACATTTTACAGTCCAAAAATTATGATGCCTATACATTCAAGGTGAGTAGGGATAAGGAACATAAGTTTGAAATGGATGGGAAAGTAGAGAAGGATCTGAATGAATTTAATATTATCTCTACTGCAATTACTGAAGAGCTAAGAAAATTAGATTACACCATAGAATCATTAGGGATGAGCTATGATCCAAAAACTATCGAATTAGAAATCCCTAATAGCGAGGATAGAATCGATGAGATAAAGCAAGTAATTAGTAATATTCTTAAAGTAAATAATCTAGACTCCATTTCGTTGAAAATAACGAAAGTTGACATAAACAGTAAAGATCTAGATGAGAGGTGGGCAGAGATATTAAGCATAGTTAGTGAAGATTTATTAGGGAAAAAGGATTACAAAGTTAAAAAGGTAGGATATTCTGTTAACCCTGAACCTAAACTCCAAATGTATATCGATTTACCTAGTACAGGTGAAAATTCAAAGAACTTCGCTCAACAACTTGAAAAAGTGATTGATGATTTCCTGAAATCAGAAAAAATGAAACCAATAGTTAATAATGATCCATACCAAATTACGATCTATAGTAAGGACGAGAAAATTATAAATTAATTTGACCCATTCGGGAATCGTTATTCTCTTTTGAATAGGTACTTGGTTACATACAGAAAATAGTTATAAAAGGTCCACTTCAAATAAATAATACTATTCAATTAAAGGGAGCAATTTTTCAATAAGAGCAATCGCTTTTTTACTATCTGGCAGCATTCCGATTATGAAGAAATATCGTATTTCACCAAAAAATGAACTTTTGGTATGATAGATATGTCCTTTAGCTGGTCTGCACTAAGGACATATTCATATACCAGGTGGCCACGAAATGAATTATAATCAAAATACAAAGCTTGCTCTAATAACTTCGCAAACTCTATCCCGGCATTGAATTCACCCCTTGGGATTCTCTAGAGGTAAGAGTAGGAGGTCCCTTTGGCAACCGAAATGTATTTTAAGAACTCTTAAATTAATGGGAATACTATCATTAAGGTGTACATAATTTCACTTGAAATTTGTTTATAAAAAAAAGCAGAGGGTGAACAAAGTGACGAATGAATATGCTATAGAAGCTAAAGGACTTGTCAAAGTGTTCGGGGATCAACGTGCGGTGGACGGTGTCGATCTTTCGATTCCAAAAGGGATGGTCTACGGGTTTCTGGGGCCTAATGGAGCAGGTAAGACGACAACGATTCGTATGCTTGCCACATTGCTGCAGCCGGATGGAGGAGAAGCTCACATTTTCGGTCATGATATTGTTTCAGAGGCAGGGAAGGTCCGGGAGCACATTAGTTTAACAGGGCAGTATGCTTCCATAGATGAGGATTTAACCGGTGTGGAAAACCTCGTTATTCTTTCAAAGCTGGCCGGCTATTCCCGCAAGGAAGCAAAAGAGCGGGCCAAAGAACTGCTTGTTGCTTTTGGTCTCGGGGAAGCAGCTAAAAAACAAGTGAAAAACTATTCTGGAGGAATGCGGCGCCGGATTGATATAGCGGCAAGCCTTATTTCTACCCCGGATCTTCTTTTTCTGGATGAACCTACAACAGGCCTTGATCCCCGCAGCCGAAACCAGGTTTGGGAAATTGTCAGAACTCTTGTTAAGGCAGGAACAACCGTTTTATTAACAACGCAATACTTGGAAGAAGCTGACCAGCTGGCGGATAGAATTGCGGTAATCAACCACGGGAAAATTATTGCAGAGGGTACGAGCAGAGAACTGAAAGCTTCGGTCGGGGCTGGAACGCTGCACGTGCAGTTGGAGAATTCAGATCATGAAGAGAAAGCGATGGCCATTCTTCAGGAGAAGCTTCAGACCTCTATACATTCATTGCCTGAGGGAGGCTCCTTGTCTGCTCAAGTAGGGGATGCTTCTCTTGTTGCTAAAGCTTTAGGGGACCTAACAAATGAAAATATACCAGTCAGTGATTTTTCCTTAGCAAAACCGAGTCTTGATGAAGTTTTCCTAACTTTAACAGGAGAGAAAACAGAAGAGAAGGAGGAGACGAAATGAGCCAGCCAAATGTCATTAAGGAAGAGCAATTGCGCCAAGCTATTACCTCTCGGAAGCGTCCTAAACGTCCGTCCGCACTGACTACTTCTTTAACCTTTTCATCAAGAGCGTTACTTAGGATAAAACATGTGCCAGAGCAGCTGTTTGATGTGACGGTGTTCCCTATCATTTTTCTACTTATGTTTACCTACCTTTTTGGCGGGGCCATCGCCGGTTCTACGAGTGAATACTTACAATTTCTCCTGCCGGGTATTCTCGTGATGACGGTCTCTCAAATCACAATGTATACGGGGATAGATTTGAATAATGATATACGTAAAGGGATTTTCGACCGTTTTCGAACGCTTCCGATATGGCTTCCTTCTGCCCTTGTTGGGGCCTTATTAGTAGATATGATCCGTTATTCCGGCGCCTCAATTATTATGCTTACGCTCGGTTTTATCCTGGGTTTTCGCCCTGAAGGAGGCTTTCTTGGTGTCATCGGGGCAATAGGCATGATTTTGATTTTTTGTTTCTGCTTATCGTGGGTTTGGACAACGCTTGGGATCATTATGAGGTCTGAGAAGTCTTTGATGATGGTCAGCTTTATGGTGCTCTTTCCACTCACTTTTGTCAGTAATGTATTTGTCGATCCGCAGACGTTACCCTCCTGGCTGGAGGGATTTGTCGATGTGAACCCTATTTCCCTGCTGGTTGATGCCGTAAGAGGCTTTATGCACGGAAATGTAACGGCTGAAGCTATCGGCTGGGTATTCCTCTCTTCGGCTGTATTTCTGATTATTTTTGCTCCGCTTACGATGTATCTATATAGAAATAAGAAGTAGTTTCCCAGTTTATTGCATTAGTCTATCCCATTTTAAAATGATGAAAATTAAAGCAAAAGTAAAAGCAGCGTTTCCTGTAAAAGGAAACGCTGTTTTTTAAGTTATTTCCTGTACCGGGGGCTTTGCTTTAATAAGCCCAATATATTACTTTATTTAATGAAGCGAAACCATGGGCGGCATGATGTAAGGCTGTCCTCACCCTTAAATGGATTTGAAACTGAATATTGACTGGATTTTGATTGTAATACTAAAAATTCTTGTCTAAGTAAGAGAGTCTCTCATTAGTTTTATACTTCTGGGAGGCTCTTTCTTTTATTAAAAACCGCTTCTTTCTTTGAGAGTGTTGCTAAGACTTTCATTTGCGTAAAGATTCAATCATTTTTTCTGGATAACATACAAGTTATACTAACTAGTGTTTAAATTCCTAACAAAAGGCGGAAATGATATATGAAACATCGTAGACGTTTGAAATGGCCAGCTTGGGTTATTCTCTTTCTATTGCTCATTGCAGCAGTATGGGGAGGTGTAACGCAATTATTTCCGAGTAAGGAAGAAGTAAAAGTAGAAGTCGATCAAGAAGATATGAGTAACTATCCAGGTCTTAATCTCCAAACGCGTACGACAGAATCAGAAACTTATACAACGTCAATCAGTGACTTGGAAACCACTAGTCAAAAGGTGAATCAATCGATCCAACAATGGATTAAGGAAAAGAAAGACTCTTTTTATAGAACCGTTGAAGAAAGGGACTTCGAGGAAAGGGCACGTGGTCACTTAAACATTCAGGTGGAAACCAAACCGTGGTCAAAAAATAAGTATAGCTTGATATTCACTTCTTATGAATACGTAGGGGGTGCAAATGGGAATGAGACGGTTATGCCCTTGGTGATTGATCTTGAGAAAGACCGAGTTTTAAAGATTGAAGACGTTCTAAAAGAAGATACTGGGGCTATGAAAAAGCTTCAAACTGAAGTGAAAAAACGATTGGAAGATAATGAAAATCTTCAAGGTTATATTCTTGAAGAAGATATGAAGAAAGCTTTATCAGATCCAGGCAGTTGGAAATGGTCTTTATCAAAAGAATGCTTAGTCATCCATTTTAATAAATATGAGGTTGCAGCCGGGGTCGCTGGAAATGTCCAGGTGAACATTCCATTAGATAAAGTCACTTCATATTTGAAAGAGGATATCATTAATGAAATGGACATCCTACAAGAACCTGAAGAGCCTGAAACCGAGAATAAACCGGATCAGGTCCAATTAGATGAGGATGGAAAATACATTGCATTAACTTTTGATGACGGCCCACACCAAACCGTAACGCCAAAAGTATTGGATATCCTTGAAAAACACAACGCCAAAGCCACCTTCTTTATGCTTGGTAGCCAGGTGGAGTACTATCCCACGATCGCTCGCCAGGTTGCGGAAGAAGGGCATGAAATAGGGAACCACACGGAGAATCACATGGACCTTTCCAATTTAGGTCCAGAGAGCATCCGAAGGGAAATTCAACAATCCAGTGATGAAATCGAGAAAGCAACTGGACAGGAGCCTCAATTAGTTCGTCCTCCTTATGGAGCGTTGAATAAGCATGTCGAAGCGGTTTCGAAACAAATGGGTACTCCTATCATCAATTGGTCAGTCGATTCATTGGATTGGCAAACGTTACAGGCATCTGCGGTTATTAAAGAAGTAGGAGAAAATGCGACTAGCGGAGCGATTGTTCTGTTGCATGACATTCATCCGAGTACAGCCGAAGCTCTTCCTGAACTACTCACTCAATTAGAACAAAGAGGATACCAATTTGTGACTGTCTCGCAATTACTTGAGATTCAAAATAAAACAAGTATCGTGCCATACTATGGGAAACTTAAATAAAGTAAGAGCTCAACTGATATGTTGAGCTCTTACTTTTTATTTTCCTTATTTCTTCAATTCTTCCACTAGCGTCTCCAAATTAACCCTCATCCGTTCCTTCGCTTCCTCATCCAACACATACATATTCCCCTCAACACGCTGAACGTGCTGGTCGATCACATACGCACCGCTAAGTAGATTCGTCGCTCCAAGTGAAGAGAGAACAGGCTTGAGGGCATAATCGATCGCGAGTAAATGCCCGAACGAACCACCAATCATCAATGGCAAAACAGCTTTTCCTTTCAAAGCTTTTTGTGGGAGAAGATCAAGATAGGTCTTCAATATCCCTGTATACGATGCCTTATAAACAGGGGTCAAAATAATCACAGCATCCGCTTTCTCTACTTTTTCATTTGCTTCTAAAATTTCAGGACTATTAAAGTTAGCGGTGATTAAATCGGTAGCGGGTAAGTCGATTACATTGATTGATTCATAGGAGATCGACTTCTCATCTAAATAACTTTCTGCATAATCTTTGATACCTTTCAATCTCGATTGCAGGGAATTTCCTCCGTAAATAAGTACAACGTTGCTCATCTTTTTTCACGCTCCTAAACTAGTGTTATAACACGTACTTAGTCATCAAACACGCTGTTTGCAAGACTATACACAATCGCATCGTCCGTCGGCGGGTTATGAAGCCCTGCTCGCACATTTCGAAAGTGCCGCTGTAATGGGTTGCTGGCAGAGAGACTTCTAGCACCGACCACACGCATCGCTAAGTCTACGACCCGGTTTGCGCTATTTGTTACGATATGCTTCACTGCTGCTAAATCAGACCCCATATTATGACGTTTATCAGGGTTTTCGCTCCATCGCTTTGCGACAGAGTAAAGAACTTCTCTCGCGTTGAATATCTCTAACTGCATTTCCCCAATCTTCCTACGTACTTCCGAGACATCTTTAATAGGTCCAGGAAGAGTGGAAGGAGAGAAGGAGGAGGCGAATTCTACCGTGTAGTCCATGGCTGACGTTGCGATGCCAAGGTACACTGCGGGAATCTGAAGATACCATCCTTTCGGGGATGCCTTGTGATTCTCCTCGATTACCAATAGATCTTCAGGTTTAACATGGACGTTATGTAGAACGAGATCATCACTCTTCGTACCTTTCATCGAGATACTATCCCACGTTTCCTCGACCTGAACACCTTTTAGCTTATGGTCGATCAGCAAATACCCTTTCTTACCGGTTTGGTCCACATCGGCGGTCACGATCGAATAATCCAGAGCCACCGCCATCGACGTAAACGATTTCCGTCCATTGATCAACCAGCCGTTTGTCGTTCTGGTAGCAGTCGTAAGAGGAATGCCTCCGCGTGAAGGACTGCCGGTCGCTTTTTCTGTTTGCGCGAGGTTTAAGAGTGCTTTTTCGTTTACGATCAACTCGCACACTTTAGAGAATACAGCTTCATCCCACGCTCTTAATTCAGCGATTTCTAATATGACGCCAAGCTGCCAGCCGAGCGATAGAGCCGTAGGACCATCACCTGATGCTAGCTGTTCTTGAACTTTCAAGAACTCGTACAGGTTAAGACCGTAGCCTCCGTATTCTTTTGGCACAGTGAGAGATAGAAAATTCTTCTCCTTTAAGTCTTCGAAATTCTCGTAAGGAAACCTTTCCTCTTCATCGTATTTGGCGGCTCTTGTTTTAAACCGTTCTACAAGTTCTTTGACGTCTTCTTCTAAGTTTGGCTGTTTTTCAGTTACGAGTGGCATCAGTATCCTCCTTTTTTTCTATACAAAAAAAGTCTACTTTCAGCTGAAAGTAGACTTAGGCTCTCCATGATTCGAACCATACAAGCTTCATCTTTCAGACAAAAAGTCTGCTGGAATGAGCACCTTGCTTAAGATAAGCGGTTGCTGCAGGATCGTTGGACCAGATTCCTCCCCTGACTCTAGATAAATGTATTAGCGCGTTAAAGAATAGAATAAAGACAAATTAATCCAATGTCAACAAGTAATTAGAAAAGAAATAATTTTTTGATATCTTGTTGACAGGTCATGAATCGGTGCTGTATATTCATCGTTAAATTCCATAAAACAAACTTTCTTATCAAGAGAGGTGGAGGGACTGGCCCTTTGAAGCCTCGGCAACAGACTCGCATGAGTACTGTGCCAATTCCAGCAAGCAATGCTTGAAGGATAAGAAAAGACAGTTGCTTTTTCAAGGCCTCTTCTTTTCTTATGAAGAGGCCTTTTTGCGTCTTAAAAAAAGAGTGGAGGTATGGAGAGATGAGTAAACAAATTATTTTAAATGCGTTTGACATGAACAGTTCGATGCACAATTCACACGGGCTATGGAAACATGCAGAGAGCAAGCGTCATCAGAGATACAAAGACTTAGACTACTGGATCGATCTTGCTAAGACGTTAGAGAAAGGGAAATTCGATGCGATTTTCTTTGCGGATGTTCTCGGTGTGTATGATGTTTATCAAAAAAGTAAAGATCCTTCGATTCGTGACGGGTTGCAAGTTCCAATCAACGATCCTGCTCTTCTTGTTCCAGCGATGGCAAGTGTCACGAATCATCTCTCATTCGCTGTAACGGTGAGTACGACATACGAAGCACCGTTTGGAAATGCCCGTAGGTTTTCGACGCTTGATCATCTAACGAAAGGGCGAGTTGCCTGGAATGTTGTGACGTCTTATTTACCGAATGCAGCACGTAACTTTGGTCTCGATAAGATGATTCGTCATGATGAACGGTATGATATCGCTCATGAGTATATGGACGTGTCCTACAAATTGTGGGAGAGCAGTTGGGAGGATGGAGCGGTTGTTGAAGATCATCAAACAGATACGCTTGTTGATCCATACAAAGTTCATGAAATCGATCATGAAGGTCACTATTTTAGTGTAGAAGGGCCTCATCTTAGTGAACCATCGCCACAACGAACGCCTGTCATCTATCAAGCTGGAACATCCGAGAAGGGACGCGAATTTGCTTCAAAGCATGCGGAGTGTGTTTTTGTTGGCGGTCCTACACCAGAGCGAATCCGGTATTATGCCGAGGATATTCGTGAGCGTGCCGTTAAGCATGGAAGAAATCCTGATAACGTAAAGATCTTCTCATTTTTAAGCGTAATTGTCGGTGAAACAACGGAGGAAGCTGAGCAGAAGTTTGAGGAATACAACAAAGTTTGGAGTGCTGACGCTGCCAAAGCACAATACGGCGCAAGTGGGTATGATGTAGCAGAATTTGAAGAAATGGACCCAGATGAACCGTTTGAATATAAGAAAACAACAGAAGGTGGTCAGTATAAAGCAGCGACGTTGACGAAGGATGCCCCGAAGAAGCTGACCGTTAGAGAAGTGTTAAATCGTTTTGAATCGATCGACCGAAATAGTGTGATCGTCGGCAATCCTGCTGAGGTAGCAGATGCGATCCAGTTTCAATTCGAAGCTTCAGGGGTGGATGGATTTAATTTAAATCATCTTGTATCACCAGGAGATTTAGAGGCGTTCGTAGAGTTAGTTGTTCCAGAATTACAGAAACGCGGGTTATATAAAGAGGAGTATGAAGAAGGCACCCTTCGTGAAAAACTGTTCGACGGAGAAGCGAGACTGCCAGATGATCATCCAGGGAAAGCCTATGCTTTTCGTAAGGAAGTCGTACGATGATTGAACTAAAAGATATTACGAAAGAGTACGGGAATAAAGAGAAGATTGTCGCTGTCGATAACGTGTCACTTAACGTTAGCCAGGGAGAAATCTTTGGGATCGTTGGGTATAGCGGTGCAGGGAAGAGTACGCTCCTTCGTTTTATAAATGTGTTGGAAAGACCTACAACAGGATCCGTTCATGTCGATGATGTCGATTTACTTTCGCTATCGAGTAAAGACCTTCGAAAAGCAAGGCAATCGATCGGCATGATATTTCAAGGGTTCTATTTGGTTACTTCAAAAACCGTCTATGAGAATGTAGCATTCGCGCTTCTGGCTGCCGGTGTGAGTAAAAAACAAATTGAGGAAAAGGTGGATCATTTGTTGAGTGTGGTGGAGCTCACTGATCAGAAAAGGAAATACCCATCACAATTGAGCGGTGGACAAAAACAGAGGGTGAGTATTGCTCGAGCGTTAGCAAACGATCCGAAGGTGTTGCTTTGCGATGAAGCGACGTCCGCACTTGATCCAAATACGACGAAATCCATTCTTTCATTGCTGAAGGATATCAATAAGAAGCTAGGAATAACGATCGTGATCATTACTCATGAAATGGAAGTGGTGAAGGAAATCTGTCATCGGTGTGCGGTGATGCGAGAAGGGAGAGTGGTTGAATCTGGTACGACGTTCGATATCTTTTCTAATCCAAAAGATGAATTAACAAAGACATTCATCCAAAACGTGCTTGAATTTCGTCTTCCAGATTCGTTGATGGAACAAGTCCAAGGCAAGCTTGTTAAACTCATGTTTCTCCGAGATCTAGCAACCGATGCGGTCGTTTCTGATATGTTACAGAGATTCAAAGTGAAAGGCAATATTCTGCATGGAAAAGTTGAATACATCCAAGATACGCCACTCGGTGTGTTCATTATGGATGTCAGTGGCGATGACACTGAAGTATATCAAGCGATTTCTTATTTAGAGAAGCGAGTAAACAACGTGGAGGTGATTAATGATGGACCACATTATCAAGCTCTTGCCTGAACTAAATGTCGCGTTCTTTGAAACGTTGATTATGGTAGGGATCGCATTGTTGTTCGCGGTGGTCATCGGTCTCCCGCTAGGTGTCATCTTGTTTATTACGGATGAAGGGTTGTTTCTAGAGAATAAATGGGTGAAGCAAGCGGTTGGCATCATCATCAATTTGATTCGTTCAGTCCCTTTCATCATCTTGCTCGTATTCTTACTACCGGTAACGAGTCTCCTATTAGGTACCACAATTGGTCCTATGGCAGCCTCTGTTTCGCTTTCCGTAGCGGCAATCCCGTTTTATGCAAGAATCGTAGAATCGGCTGCGCGTGAAATTGACAAAGGCGTCATCGAAGCTGCTGTCGCAGCGGGTGCTTCTCCGTGGATGATCATTCGGCACATCGTCTTGCCAGAGGCGAAACCTGGTTTGATTACAGGACTTACGATAACTGCCATCAGTTTGATAGGCTATTCAGCTATGGCTGGGACGATCGGCGGTGGAGGTATCGGTGACTTAGCGATTCGCTATGGGTATTACCGTTATGACGATACGGTCATGTTCACAACCGTTATCCTATTGATCGTCATTGTTCAGCTCGTTCAATATTTCGGTGATTTTATCGCCAAAACAGTAGATAAAAAATAGAGTGAGGAGTCATTTAAATGAAGAAAAATGTGTTAACGATGATCGTTCTTCTCGTGACGGTCGGATTGTTGTCAGCATGTGGAGGTCAGGGAAGTAAAGCGAGTAATGTAGAGAAAGAAGAGTTAGTTCTCGGAGGAACGATTCCTTATAGCGATATGCTAGAAAAAGGCGTCAAACCTTACCTGGAGAAGAAAGGGTACTCGGTCACGATTAAGGAATTTAATGATTATGTTCAGCCGAATCTAGCACTCAAAAGCGGCTCGATCGATGCAAATTTATATCAGCACGAAGTGTATATGAACGCATTTGCGAAAGAAAACAATATGAAGCTAAGCGGCGTGATTAGGGTGCCTACTGCTCCGATCGGCATCTACTCGAACAACTATGATTCGTTAGATGAGATCGAGAAGGGTAGTACGGTAGCGATCGCAAATGATCCTACGAATCTAGCACGAGGGTTAACAGTGCTAAGAGATAATGGGGTGATCGAATTTGATGAGGATGTTGATCCTCTTCGCGCTTCTGTAAAAGATATTACGAAAAATCCGAAAGAGCTCGTCTTTAAACCTGTTGAAGCAGCACAGTTACCGAGGACACTAGATGCCGTCGATGTATCAGCTGTGAACGGAAACTTCGCGATTGCAGCAGGAATGGATCTAAACGAAGCGATTGTAAAAGATAAGTTACCTGAAGATATTATTAATCAGGTGGTGGTCAACACGGAAGATAAAGATGCGCAATACGTTAAGGATATTGAAGAAGCAGTAAGATCTGATGAGTTTAGAAAGGTAATTGAAGAAGATTTTAAAGGATTTCATCAGCCAGAGTGGTTTAGACAAAAGTAGCGTATGGTGCTAGAAGATAGATGCTATCCATTTAGGCTCCGAGTAACCTCGGAGCCTATTGTTGTAGTTCGTAATTCCAAATAGAACTCTACTTCTCAATCATTTCCTTCAAAACAACAGCATGGTTGTGTACCGTATCTTTAGCTCCGTAAAGCAAGACAACCCTTCTATCAATCGCTATGTTCTTCAACTCATTTAGTTTTGACATTGCATTTGAGCTTTCATTAATTTCTTTTATGTATGCTTCTTTAAATGATTCGAATTTATCAGGGTCATGAGAAAACCATTTACGTAACGAAGAGCTTGGGGCAATGTCTTTCATCCATTCATCTAGGTTAGCATTTTCTTTGGAAATCCCCCTCGGCCAAACTCGGTCTATTAGCACACGATGACCTCCTAGAGGTTTTTCCTCTTCATAGATCCGTTTCAATACAATCGACACATGGATCACCTTTCTTCTAAAAACATGATTGTGATATCAAATAAAGAATGTATAGGCTTACTATTCCCTATTATACGTAGAGAAAACGGGTGTAAGTTACAGGAACTACCATATATTGTTTTTGTAATTGTGTGAAAATAGAGGAACTTATTAACGTGTCGTTTCCTATTTTTGTTACAATAAGGGTATGAGTATTTAGACATTGCATGTAATAGGAAAAGATACCTATATTGAATACAACTACCTTGATAGAGGTTAATGGAGGAATCGTTCATGAGCTCAGAGTACCAGTACGATACGTACCAACCATCTGTGAAAAAAGTCATAGAAAATATTGAAAATGTAATGGTAGGAAAAAGGGAGGTAACCGAGCTAAGTTTAGTTGCACTGTTAGCCGGTAGCCATGTTCTTTTAGAAGACGTTCCAGGTGTAGGAAAAACGATGATGGTTCGAGCGCTTGCGAAGTCGGTAGGTGCTGGATTTAATCGGATTCAATTCACACCTGACTTGTTGCCATCTGATTTAACGGGGGTCTCTGTATTTAATCAGAGGGAAATGATGTTTGAGTTTCGAAAAGGACCACTTCTAGGAAACATTATTCTTGCGGACGAGATCAATCGTACGTCGCCGAAAACCCAATCCGCGCTTTTAGAAGGAATGGAAGAGGGCAGTGTGACGGTAGATGGTGAAACGCATATCCTTCCTCAACCTTTCTTTGTTATGGCAACACAAAACCCAATCGAGTATGAGGGGACATATCCGCTACCTGAAGCGCAGCTCGATCGTTTTCTATTAAAGTTGAAGATGGGCTATCCATCACCTGAAGAAGAGCTCGAAGTGTTGAATAGAACAGAGCATGGTCATCCAATTGACTCGATCGAGTCTGCTCTCGAAATTGATGAGTTGATCAGTATGCAGAAGAAAGTACGAGAGGTGTTCGTTGAGCAATCTGTTAAACAGTACATCATCGATATCGTAAGTAGAACGAGACATAATACGTCTATCTATTTAGGGGCTAGTCCTCGTGGGTCTCTTTCATTGATGAAAGCAGCCCAGGCTTATGCTTTCATGCGTAATCGTGATTATGTACTTCCAGATGATATCAAATATTTAGCACCTTATGTGTTATCACATCGTGTGCTGTTAAAGTCAGAAGCTGCTTTTGAAGGTCAGCAGTCTGAGCAAATCATAAAAGAGATCGTTCAACGAGTAAAAGTTCCGATCATCCGGGAAGAGAAAGTGAAATGAGAGAGAAGCTTTCACAAAATCGAGTTTTGAAATTCTTCTTTTTAATTTTTCTTCTTCTTATCACCTTTTCCTATGCGATGTTTCAAGGTGGATTTGTTAGCTGGTTTCTCTTCTATACGTTTATTCCCTTCGTCATTTACTCCCTCACATTGCTTTTCTATCCGCTGGATGGCATACGGATGACGAGAACAGTCAATAAAACAGAATTGATAGATGGTCAAGAACTTAAAGTAACTGTTGAGGTTAAGCGTGCAAACCGCTTTCCCCTCTTTTATTTAATCGTAGAAGATCTCTTACCTGAGCGTTTGTTTCCGCTTGCTTCAGAAGATTCGTCTCGGTATCAGAGAGGGTCGCTCGCACTTCTTTTCCCCATGTTTCGGAAGGAATTGACGTATTCTTATGTCATCAACCCTATTCCAAGAGGAGAATATCGGTTTCATTCATTGCGGTGCAAAGCGGGGGATATGTTTGGATTTGTTCAACATGAAAAACGTTTAAAAGCAGAGCAATCTGTTTATGTTCTTCCAAGCTACCAATCGATTACGTGGACGCCATATCGCCAACAACTTTCAGGGACAAGGCCTTCTCCAAGAAAAGCGGATTTTGACTATTCAACAGCCGTAAGCGTTAGGGATTATGTACCTGGAGACAAGTTGTCTTGGATCGATTGGAAAGCAACTGCAAAAAGCTCGAAACTATTAACCAAGCAGTTTGAACAACAGGTTAGTAGGGACTTCATGCTGTTTCTAGATCGCGAGGAAACGCACTTCGGACGTGATTACTCACCACTGTTTGAGAAGGCAGTTCGACTTGCTGCTTCGATCACGCATGCTGCATTGAAACAAAATGCGATGATGGGGATCGTTTCCTCAGGGAAAGATCATACGGTTTTAAGTGTGAACGGTGGAAAGGCCCAGCGTAGAAGAATTTTTCACCATCTTGCTAGAGTGAGTCCGAACGGAACGACATCGTTCGATACCGTTATCAAAAGAGAAGCGCATCATTTTCCTGCAGGGACAGGTGTGTTTATCGTGAGTCCTTCTCTTGATGGTGCGTTTCTTTCTACACTGAAAGAAGTCGTTTCGAGAAAAGTACAAGTAGAATTCTTCTACGTTACAGAAAATATTAAACTCGCTGAGCAGGCTGAACTGAACAAACTCATCCAATTCGGAGTGAAGGTTCATGCTATATCAGGTGAGGTTTTTAACGAGGAGTTAAAGGGAGGTGGGAAACGTGCAACAAGCTGATCAGAAATTAGACTGGATGTACTCCCTTCTCCTTTATGGCCTAGGTTTTCTCTTGTTTTGGGAATGGTTAAGACCGCTTGCTGTGATTTCAAATACTGGGGAAACAGAAGTGTTTATTCTATTTACAGCATTTTTGTTTCTGATGTCCTATTTTCAAATTCCGTTCTGGCTGTCGTTTCCTATTAAAGCGATTGCGATGATCTATGCGCTTCATTCGCTATTCTTCCCTGGTGCTTTTTTTGAGATGATGTGGTTCGATTATTTTCTTTCGGATGTCGGCCAAAATATAAGCTTGATGTTCGATACAAGTTGGGGAGAGTTATCCAATCTATTTCGAACACTCTTATTCTTTATTTTATTATGGTTGATCAGTTATCTCATGCAGTACTGGCTTATTCAAACAAGAAGGATTTTTCTCTTTCTAGTCGTTACGATTGTTTATATATCCGTTATCGATACCTTCACTGCATATAACGCAGATATCGCGATTATTCGCATCATTATGATTGGGTTTGTCTTGTTAGGGTTACTACAGATTCTAAGAATCCAAGAGCAAGAGGGCGTTACCTTCTCTAAAGGTAGATTTCCTGTCTTCTGGCTTATGCCTCTGGTCTTGATCATTACGTTCTCTTCTCTATTTGGTTATATCGCACCGAAGGCAGAACCGCAGTGGCCGGATCCTGTGCCTTTTATTAAGAAATCAACAGAATATGAAGAGGGCAGCGATGCGAAAGGAAATGGCATTAGTAAGATTGGATATGATGAAGATGATTCTAGACTAGGCGGTCCTTTCATTGAAGATGATACACCTGTTTTTAGTGCGGAAACTCAAGCAAGAGGGTATTGGCGCGTAGAAACAAAAGATGTGTACACAGGTAAAGGGTGGGACGTCTCTCTCCCTGATCGAAGGAATTTTGAGGGTAGAACTGACCGTCTTTACGAAGAAAGCGTTGAGGTCGAAGGATTAGATGCAAGACTGTCGATGAGTGGTAATGTGGAGTATGATTTTATCATTCATCCTGGACAAGTGACAGATATCGAAGCACCAGAAGATGTTCAATTATTGTCGAACATTGTTTCTGGTAAAGTATTTACCCAAAAGTTAGCTGACCCATTTGTACTCGATAACTACTCCTTGTCTTATGAGAGACCAACTTTTTCAGAGAAACTTCTTAAGGAAGCACCTGTAGAGTATCCAGAACAATTACGGGATCAGTATCTCCAGTTACCAGAAACGCTGCCAGATCGTGTTTCTGAACTTGCCGAACAAATCGTCGCCGAAGAAGACAATCCATACGATAAAGCAAGAGCAATCGAAAATTACTTTGTTGGTAATGGATTTGTCTATGAAACGAAAGATGTATCGGTCCCTGATCAAGATGAAGACTATGTTGATCAATTTCTTTTTGAAAGTAAAAAGGGATATTGCGATAATTTCTCAAGCTCTATGACGGTCCTATTGAGAAGTCTTGATATACCGGCTCGTTGGGTAAAGGGTTTTACTGAAGGAGACTACGTAAGCACGAATGGTGACTACGGTGAATATGAAGTTACGAACAACAACGCCCATTCCTGGGTAGAAGCTTACTTTTCTGGTGTAGGTTGGGTGCCGTTTGAGCCAACCCGGGGCTTTTCAAGCTTAGCTGATTTTGTTTCCGATTATAATGAAGAGGGTGGAGCAGAAGAAGAAGCTGCTGAACCAACTACTCCTGAGGAAGAACAGCCTCAAAGTCAACAGCAAGAGAATGAGCAGCAAGGTTCTTCTGAAGGATTTTCATTATCATTGAAATGGACAGTTTGGCATACGATTGGTCTACTTATTGTATTGGTAGCATTTATTATCTATGCTTTTAAAAATTACAAGAAGTGGGTCAAGCGGTTCTTCCTTCGTAAATATCAACGACGAGATGACAGCAAAGCACTTTCAGAAGCTTACTTTAGACTACTATGGTTGTTAGAACTACATGGTATTAAGCGAGGGGAAGGTCAGACTTTACGGGAGTACGCGGTGAAAGTCGACCATCAACTTGGAACGCAGGATATGAAGGCTTTAACAAGGCGTTATGAGGAAAATCATTATCGTGGTAAACCTTCAGAATCTGGGTGGAACGAAATGAAGGAATTATGGGAAAATTTAATTAAAAAGATGCAATCTTGACCGCTGTATAGACGGTTGATAGAATGAATCCATAGTTTTAGCGAGAATAAGAGTCACCTTCGTATATCCCTGGGAATATGGCCCAGAAGTCTCTACCGGATCACCGTAAATGATCTGACTATGAAGGCAGATTTTCCTAGTTAAAGCCAGGATTCTGCCTTTGTACCATGGCAGAGTTCTGGCTTTTTTTATATGTTACCGGGTTGTTTATTAGCGTAGTTATAGCTATAGTAGACAAAACTACAGAAGACTAAATAGAAGTGAGGGAATTAGATGTTAGAAGAACAGGAATCCATTATTGTCCTCGACTTTGGTGGGCAGTACAATCAGCTAATCGCAAGACGTATTCGTGACCTTGGTGTATTCAGTGAATTGCATCCAAATACCATTACTGCAGAAGAGGTCAAGAAGATTAACCCTAAGGGAATCATCTTCTCAGGTGGCCCAAACAGCGTATACGGTGAAGGAGCACCTCGCTGTGATGAGGAAATTTTTGAGCTTGGCATTCCGGTTCTTGGCATTTGTTATGGTATGCAGCTTATGACTCATCACTTTGGTGGAAGTGTTGAAGCAGCAACACACCGTGAGTACGGTAAAGCAATGTTGAATATTACTCACCAATCGCCATTATATGACGGCCTTCCTGAAGAACAATCGGTATGGATGAGCCACGGAGATCTTGTTAAAGCTCCACCAGAAGGATTTGATGTTGCAGCAACGAACCCATCATGTCCTGTGGCTGCAATGAGCGATTCTTCTCGCAATCTTTATGGTGTTCAGTTCCACCCTGAAGTTCGTCACACAGAGCACGGGAATGAACTATTGAAGAACTTTGTTTATAAAGTGTGTGAATGTGAAGGGAACTGGTCGATGGAGAACTTCATCGATGAGCAGATTGAGACAATCCGCGAATCTGTTGGAAACAAGAATGTACTATGTGCACTAAGCGGCGGAGTTGATTCTTCTGTCGTAGCTGCTCTTGTTCACCGAGCGATCGGCGATCAGTTAACATGTATGTTTGTTGATCATGGCCTTCTTCGTAAAAACGAAGCAGACAGTGTGATGAAAACGTTTGGTGAAGGGTTTGAAATGAACCTTATCAAAATCGATGCTGCTGATCGTTTCCTATCAAAGCTTAAAGGGGTAACGGATCCTGAGAAGAAGCGTAAGATCATTGGAAATGAGTTTATCTATGTGTTTGAAGAAGAGTCCGAAAAGCTTAAAGATATGTCATTCCTTGCTCAAGGAACGCTTTATACAGATATTGTGGAAAGTGGAACTGCCACTGCCCAAACGATTAAATCCCACCATAACGTAGGTGGTCTTCCTGAAGATATGAAGCTTGATCTGATCGAACCATTGAACATGCTATTTAAGGATGAGGTTCGTAAAGTGGGTACAGAGCTTGGTCTACCAGATGAAATTGTATGGAGACAACCGTTCCCAGGACCAGGGCTTGGTATCCGTGTTATCGGAGAAGTAACAGAAGAGAAGTTGAAGGTCGTTCGTGAATCAGATGCGATCCTTCGTGAAGAAATCAAAAAAGCAGGACTTGATCGTGATATCTGGCAATACTTCACGGCCCTTCCTGATTTCCGTAGTGTTGGTGTTATGGGAGACGCGAGAACGTATGATTACACGATTGGTGTTCGTGCCGTAACATCGATTGATGGGATGACGTCCGATTGGGCACGCATTCCATTCGATATCCTTGAAATCATTTCAACTCGTATCGTGAATGAAGTGGATCATGTGAACCGCGTCGTGTACGATATTACTTCTAAGCCACCTGCTACGATTGAGTGGGAGTAAATACGAACAAATAGTATTAATTTACAGATAATGTTCGGATTTGCTGTTGACGCGAATGAAAGTAATTGATACACTACAAACGTAAATAAAAGAACGAAAGTCCATCGTATAACATCGGGAATAAGGCCCGAAAGTCTCTACCAGGTTACCGTAAATAACCTGACTACGAAGGAAACAGAGAGGGAAGTGAATCGTTTGGCTCTTGAAGCATGACGGTTTGCGATCTTTCTTTTCCTATTAGTCCGCTCCGGGTAGAGAACCCGGAGCTTTTTTTATTCTTTTTTGGGCAAGATAAATAGAAGGATGGATGCAAAAATAAGGGGGATTTACAGATGAATCGATTTTTTCGCTTTCAAGAACACAACACAACATACAAAAAGGAATCGATTGCGGGGTTAACAACGTTCCTTTCGATGGCATACATCCTATTTGTTAATCCTTCTATCCTAGCTGATGCTGGGATGGACCAGGGAGCCGTTTTCACTGCGACTGCTCTGGCAGCGGCACTCGGTACGTTGATCATGGGTGTGCTCGCAGGATATCCAATTGCGCTAGCACCTGGAATGGGATTAAATGCGTTCTTCACCTATTCCGTTGTCACTGTCATGGGTGTACCTTGGGAAACAGCGCTTGCGGGCGTATTAGTATCAGGACTTATCTTTATTATCATTACGATTTTCAAAATACGAGAAATGATTATCAATGCCATACCGATGGAATTGAAATACGCGGCAGCGAGCGGGATCGGACTTTTCATCGCATTCATCGGTCTAAAGAGTGCTGGAATCGTTGAAAATAACGACTCTACCCTTGTTCAGTTAGGGGACCTTCTATCAGGTTCAACCTTGCTAGCTGTTTTTGGACTTATTATTACTGTCATCCTCATGGTTCGAAACGTAAACGGAGGCATCTTCTACGGGATGCTGATCACAGCCATCGTTGGAATGATCTTTAACCAGGTTCCGATTCCGAATAACGTTGTTGGAAGTATTCCAAGTCTTGAGCCAACGTTCGGTGTAGCACTCGGTCACCTTGGGGATTTAATGACGATCGATATGCTAGTTGTCGTTCTTACGTTCTTATTCGTTGATTTCTTTGATACTGCCGGGACGTTAATTGCTGTTGCTACGCAAGCTGGAATCATGAAAGACAATAAGCTACCTCGTGCAGGTAAAGCGTTGTTTGCTGACTCATCTGCAACGGTACTTGGCGCTGTTCTAGGTACATCTACAACAACAGCGTATATCGAGTCTTCATCAGGTGTAGCGGCGGGAGGTCGAACAGGTTTCACTTCCGTTGTCACTGCTGGACTATTCTTGCTAGCTTTATTCTTCTCACCATTATTAGCTGTTGTTACACCAGCCGTTACGGCACCAGTCTTAATTATCGTGGGAGTTCTAATGGTAGGTGTGCTCGGTAAGATCGAGTGGCATCGATTTGAAATCGCTGTGCCAGCATTCTTAACGATTATTGCGATGCCGCTGACGTACAGTATCGCAACTGGTATTGCACTAGGATTTGTCATGTATCCAATCACAATGTTGGTGAAAGGCGAAGGAAAGAACATTCATCCGATTATGTATGCATTGTTCTTTGTATTCGTTGCATACTTTGCATTTTTAGCTTAAATGTTTCAACAAAAAGCCCAGATAGCAGTCAACTGCTGTCTGGGTTTTTTTGTCGAAATATAAGGTTAATTTTTCCTGTTAGTTGGGTATTAAGTTATATACCTGTTGAATTCAAGAATGGAATAAAGGTGACTTTTTTCGTCATTTTATGGAAAATCCATATTATGGCCATTTCTCACACAATTTTTTACACATTTATGCGAATATAGCAATGAGAAAAAAACATTAAAGGCAAGGAGATTATATGAAAATCGTACTTGATGAATCGCTCGGACTTCACTCACTTAAAAGCGAGAATATAAGCATAAAACCAATTCGTATCAAGCGTGCTGATGATTTAGGAGACTTTCTCGATAAGCATGATTCGAAAATCCTATTATCAAAGAAGATTCCAATTGCTAACTGGCAGCTAGAGGATGAGATTGCCTATTTTATTGATCGGTTTCCATCTGGCAGTCGGATCATTTATTTCTATGATCCTTATGTTCAACCACATGATGAACTTAGAAAATTAACAAACTGGCTTATGAATGAAAGACATGTGATCGCGATTGCAGCTCCAAATAATCGAGCGCTATTGTATATGCTTATTGAGAAGATTCAATCGTTAACAAATCCTACTAAACAAGAAGTGATGCGTTGGGTTGAGTCGGTGACTAGAACTGTATCAGGAACGATCATCTCTCAAAAGCCAACTGTATTCTCGAATGAAAGAATGCTTCGTACATATCGAGAGCCAAAAAATGAAATCTACAAACGAGCTAATTGGAAAAACGAAAAAATAATTGTTGAAGAATCTGGAAATCTATTGGAAGTCGTGAAAGCTGTGACTACTTCGAATGACGATTCAGAGTATTGGGTTGTGAAAAAAGGCTTGTCGATCTCATTACAGGAAGAACGCGAGATTAAGATAGCAACCCCCCACCTTCCAGTTAATATTCCATTTATCCATGTCGCTCGGATACCTAATACTAAGCGTTGGGGTGAATCTGATGATTGATGCAAAACGAAAAGCACTTATTTTTCTTACACTTGCCTTTATCCTTGCCGTCGTTGCGGCTGGCTTTATTCTAAATCAAATTCGAATGGCTCAAGAGTCATTGGGTGAGACGGTAAAGGTAGCAGCTGCAGGTTCTGATATCCGTTCGTACACGTCACTTGATAAAAGTGATATCGAGTGGGTCGAGATGCCAAGAAGCAGCCAGGTATCTTCCTTCATTCAAGATGAGAAGGAGCTAGATGAAGCGATCGCAGTCGTTAAATTGAATGATGGTGATATTCTGACGAAAAATGTTGTTCGAAAGAAGCTTGATATTCCCGCTGAAAATCGAGTCGTGTGGTTAAACCCAACTACTAATGTATTGATTGATCAAGCGATAACAGAGGGTGACCTCGTCGATGTGTATTCTGTCATGGAAACAAAAAGTGGCGTGACAACAGAGCGTTTGCTTGAAACGGTACCGGTCGTTCAGCAAGAAGAGATTCAGTCAGATAACAAAGAGGATGAATCATTCGGTCCGGCAATCAGAGTGTCGTTAAATTTAGAAGAGGCAGAAAAGCTTATTCATGCTCAAAACGCTGCGAAGCAAATTCGTATTCTACGAGTGAATCAAATTGCAGCAGAAGCAGAGAAAGCGAAGAAAGAGGCAGAAGCTAAGAAGGCGGCTGAATTAGCAAAGAAAAAAGAGGAAGAAGCAAAAGCAAAAGCCGCTCAGAAAAAGAAAGAAGAAGCTAAGCAGAAAGCTGCCGAAAAGGACGATTCTGATGACGAGTAAGAAAAGGGGGCGGCTTATATGAGTTCGTCATATAAATCATTAATTTTATCAAAGAGAAAAGATGTTATTGAATCGGTAAGAAATGAGCTCGTAGAGGGTGGAGTTGAGGTAGTTACTCAGGAAGAATGGAAACCTTCTTTCTCTGAAACCTTTCAATTTTACTTTGTAGATAGTGATGAGCTTGATGCTCTTCAAGCGATTACAGTTCCTACCTCGAGCTTCGTGATCGGGTTAACGGATGATCGTTCGTTTGATGAAGGGAGACGATGGGTGAAAGCTGGGGCTTATGATGTATTGGTGTTCCCTGATGAGATGGACCGACTAGGTCAACTGATTATGGAAGTCCAGCAAAGTCTTGAACTAACAGAACAATCGTTCAACCGCGATTCAGGGAACGGTGTTGTTCATGCCTTTTATAGTGCAAAGGGTGGCAGTGGAACGACATTATTATCGATCCTAACAGCTCAGTCACTTCGAATTCACCATCATAAACGGGTCATGCTCATTGATTTAAATGCGCAGTTCGGAGGCGTTGAGCCGGCTCTTGGGCTTGAATTCTCAAGATCCTATTATGATCTACAACCTGTTCTTCAGGAGCTATCTTTACACCATATTGAGAACATTTCGATCAAAGATGAGCGAACAGGTATCGATGTATTGCCTGGGCCTGCAAATCCAGCTAAGGCAGAAGAGATAAACGAAGAGCTGATCTCAAAGGTGATACGTACGTGTCGAGCGCACTATGACTATGTGATTCTTGATTTGCCTTCAGCCATCAGTACGATTAGTTTTACTGGATTAACAGAGTCGACGGCGATTCACTATATTCTGACCCCGGATAGTTTGGGGCTGCGGGCTTTCAAAAATGCGATGGATTTATTCGAACGTTTTCAGCTGAGCGGACGCAATCACCCAGTGTCACTTCTATTAAACAGAACACACCCAAAAGGTGAGTTAGCGGAAAAGGATATTGCGAGACTCCTTTCAAAAGAAGTTACCGCTTCGGTTCGATCCGATTACTTCGGCTTACAACCGGTTCTGAACATGGGTGAACCATTTTATAAAAAGAAAAATGATCGTGGTCAGTCAAAAGCAACGAAGGATATGAAGCTCTTTGTTGACAAAGTGTTGATGTAGAGGAGGTGAGTTTATGTCTTGGTTACAGCGAGCATCGAATCAAAGTACTCCACAGGCTAGAGAATGGGACGTTACAAACAGCCCTGAAGAAAAGTGGGTGAGGCACTACAAGAATCGGTTGATCAAAGAAGCGAATCTTGAGAGTATCACAACTCTTCCACCTCATGAACGTAAGCAAACAATCGAACGGCTTGTTAAACAGATGATCGATGAAGAAAAAGTCATCATTCCTAGTCAGGAAATGGAGAGGATCATTCGACAGATCATCAATGAATCTGTTGGATATGGCCCGCTTGAGGCGTTGCTTCAGGATGATGGCATCACAGAAATTATGGTGAACGGTGCGAACGAAGTGTATATCGAACGTGGCGGGAAAATGCAGGAAACAGACATTCAGTTCAAAGATGATCAACATATCCGTCATATCATCGATCGCATTATCGCTCCACTTGGAAGACGGATCGATGAAAGTTCGCCAATGGTAGATGCGAGACTCCCGGATGGAAGCCGTGTGAATGCAGTCATTCCTCCTATTTCATTAGATGGGCCTTCTATCTCAATTCGTAAATTTAATAAAACACCGTTTACGCTTGAGGACCTTCAAGGTTTCGGGACGTTTACGGATGAAATGGGACGCTTTCTACAAGCGGCCGTTAAAGCAAAAACGAATATCCTCGTATCTGGAGGCACGGGAAGCGGGAAGACGACCCTACTCAATGTTCTCTCAGATTCGATTCCACTCGGAGAGCGGGTGGTAACGATTGAGGATATGGCTGAACTTCGCTTTACGTATGAAAACCTTGTTCGTCTAGAGGCGAGGCCACCCAATATGGAAGGCAAAGGTGAGGTCACGATTCGTCAGCTTGTAAAGAATGCTCTAAGAATGCGTCCTGATCGAATTATTGTCGGAGAGGTGCGTGGTTCTGAAGCGATCGATATGCTCCAAGCCATGAATACGGGGCACGAAGGTTCTCTCACAACCGTGCACGCCAACTCGCCAAAGGATGCCCTTGGTCGTTTGGAGGCTATGGTCGTGATGTCTGGTTTGCCGATAACAGTTGATATCATTCGTGGCTATTTTGTCGGGGCTCTCGATCTCATCGTCCAAACTTCAAGACAACCGGATGGGGGACGTAAGATAGTTAGCATAGCTGAAATCGCTGAAGTGAACGGGGAAATTGAAATTCATGACATTTTCCGTTATGTGCGTGAAGGTGTTACAGCTGATGGCAAAGTGAAAGGGCATTTTGAAGCTACTGGGTATCGACCGAATCTTGTTGATCGCTTCAAAGCTTATGGTGTTGAACTACCAGACTCTCTGTTCCTTGAGGGGGCGATCGTATGACTACTGCCCTCCTGGCACTTACCGCTGCATTTCTATCATTCTTCTTATTTATTTATTACGTCATGGAAAGTCGTCGAGCGAAACAGTCAGTTAAGAAGATCGATGAATGGTTTGAAACAGGTGAACAGACCAGAAAGAGTTTCGTGATTTTGATAGGCGATAAATACGATGAATCTGAGTTGTCACAGGACTTAGGGAAGAAGCTTGTCAAAGCGAACATTCGCCTAAAGCCCTCTGAGTATATGGGAATCTATTTACTTACTCTTGCAGTGCTATGGTTCGTGGGGTTTTTCTTATTAGGCTTACTCCCACTCATCGCGCTATTGATCGCGTACTTCTCTGTATGGATTGGATCTAGACTTCTATTAAATGCAAGACAAGATAAGTTGAATGAAAGCTTCAACAAACAACTTCCTGAAATCTGTAGGATGATGTCTAATTCGATTAAGGCTGGTCAGACAATCCCACAAGGAATTGAAATGGTAGGGACAGAGGTGTCAGAACCAGCTGGGCCGCAATTTAAAATAATGGACCAACAAATAAAGCTTGGGGATGACGTTGAACAGGTGATGGGACGGTTTCGAGAGAGATACTCGAGTAAGGAGATTTCGATATTCGTAAGTACGATTTTGATCCAAAGGCGCGTAGGGGGAAACCTTGCTGAAGTGTTGGATTTAATGGCAGGAACGATAGAGGAAAGAGGTCGTGTTCAGAAAGAGATCCAAACCGCGACAGCAGAATCACGGTCGATCGCATACATTCTAGTGATCATGCCATTCATGATGGCGATCATGATGAACCTGTTCATCGAAGGCTTTCTAAACGTTCTATTCACAACATGGGGGCTGCTCCTATTCGCGATATTTTCCCTTATCATGTTCGCGGCTTTCATTCTGATCAAACGGATTTCAAGGATAAGGGTGTAACCTATGAGTTCATTATTAAGTGTTTACGCGGGTTTCTTATTTACTGCCATTTTATTAATACTACTAATCGGTTTTATCTATATCTACTTGTATATCAGCAAGAAACATAAGCTAGTGAACCAACTGAAGGTAGAGGAATCTGTTCGACAGAGGCGAGTAAGTTTCAAGAAAAAAGTGAGTGATCGCCTGATAAAAGCAGCTGAATATGCAGGGCCAACAGGCGTTAAATACGCGTTCTTCTCAGATCGAGAAAAGGATGAAAACAACCTGATCCAGGCTGGTAATCCGATGGGCCTTAGGCTTGAAAGCTTTTATGGTCTACGGTTCTTCCTTGGACTATGCGGAATCGTCGCCGGGATGTTCTACCTTCTTCTAGGACTTCCGCTTGCATTTGCGATGTTTCTCCTACTACCTCTTGGGGGCTATTTAGGGCCGAATCTATGGCTACTATTAAAAGCTCGAGAACGACAAGAAACGATCAGCATGATGATGCCAGACTTTCTCGATACCGTCAGCGTCACACTTCAAGCTGGTGTTGGATTAGATGGTGCTCTCCATCAAGTTACAAGGCAGTTCGATGGACCGCTGAGTGAAGAAATCGAACGCTTTAATCGCGAAATTGATCTTGGCGTTCCGAGAAAAACAGCTTATGCAAACTTAATCAACCGAAATTCATCTAGAGAGCTAGAGATGCTTGTCAACTCTCTTATTCAGGGATCTACTCTAGGTGTTCCTGTATCTAAAACATTCGCCATTCAAGCGGATGACCTTCGCGCAACTAGAAGCTTTAAAGCTAAGGAGAAAGCAGCGAAGGCAAGTCCTCAAATTACGTTAGTAACAACATTTTTCGTTTTGCCGGGTGTGTTCATCTTGATCATCGGATTACTAGCTCTGAACGTGATTTACAACCCTGGTGCATTTGGTCTTGATACCTTCTTCAATTAGAAGGTTCAAATAATAAAACTATTAAATAAAGGGAGAGATTACAATGTTGAACAAATTAATGATTAAATCTAAGGAAACGATGAATCAGTACGTAAATAATGAAGATGGAGCTCAAGCTCTTGAGTGGGTAGCACTTGGTCTTGTTGTTCTAGCAGTGATGGCAGCCGTTGCAACGGCGGTAGAAGGAAATGGGGATGGAATAGCATCCGCTATCGTTGATCGTATTTCTCAAATGATCAGTGACATTTAATTCGCTATGAGAAAGCTTACTTCTTACCTCAAAAATGAGAAAGGGTCACAAACGATTGAATTTCTAGCTGTATTCCCGCTTGTGATCGTGGCATTTATGATCATCTGGCAGATGGCGTTAGTAGCATATGCGGTTGTTGTCACAGAGTCAGCTGCCAGAGATGGTGCCAGAGCGGCATCGGTAGGTGGGAATGCAGAACAAGTAGCGGAGCGATCGGCAGGTGGCTTACAGATTCAATCCGTCAGTTCAGTTGAATCGGGAGAGGACATAACTGTAACGGTCGTTTCAAGAATTCCGACTGTATCAATTCCGCTTGTCGGTCAAATTGAACTTGATTTTGATGCTGATGCGACGATGCCGATGGAAGAGGATGACGACGAAGGAAGTTTGCCATGACAAAACTACGTTCTTATCTAAAAAATGAACAAGGCAACAGTATGCTCTTGATTATGGTTGGATTACTAGTCACGTCAATTTTTATTAGCTTCGCATTCTTTGATTTCTTTAATGTGTTCATCTCAAAACGCGTCAGTCAAACAAGTGCAGATTCAGCAGTTCTAGCTGCATCAAGAGAGGCAAGAAAGTCTTATGACGAGGTGATTAAAGACAAGCTCGAAAATCGCCTTGAAGATATAAAGCAAAATGTCGCAAATGAGGAACTCGAAGATGCTGACATTGGTGGATGGCTTGAGAGTGAAATCGAAGGCGGAGACGATTCCTATCGTTCAGAAGTTGAGAAATGGATCAAAGAAGGCGATGGCGTCGACCTGGATGCGAATAAGCTACTACTCTATTTTTATGAAGACGAGGAAATTAGCGAGATTGCCTGTGAAGCCGTGCGAGGAAACATGTCTGAAATTGAAGATGCAGCAAATCGCTATGCCAAGAAAAATGGTGCTGATCGAAATGTAAGGGTTGAATTTGAAGAAGAGACCTTCAGCATTTACGTACAATCTGAACGCAAAGGTTCATACGTTACTGTTGAAGATTCACAGTTCGAAGGCATCAAAGCGGATGCTGCTGCTGGGATTGGGACACCAGTGGGAGTCGATATAAGTTGTAAATAACAGAGGGGAGAGGGTGCATAGTGGCGTATAAACGTCTGATATCTCTGGTTTTTCTCATATTAATGCTCGCTACTAGCATATCTCCTATTGCTTTAGCTGAGGTTGGAGACGTTGACTATAAGAACGATCACTTTCAAAAAACCGAAAGTGACGGAGAGGCCACTGTAAATGACAGTAAGAAAGATAGCCATTGGTGGGAAGAAATCGGAAACTATATCGGAGACGCTTTTAACAAAGGAAGAGAGTTTCTAGCCCCACTTTTCGATACTGTCGGTGATATGGGGGATGTCATCTCTGATAGATGGAACAAACTAATGAATTTTGCAAGTGACAAATGGGGCGAGCTTAGTAGTTTGTCACAAGAATTGTGGGCATCATTTACAGATTGGTCCGCAAACCTCTGGGACGGATTTATTGATGGCGCAGTTAATGGATGGAATGCATTAACGAATTTCACATCTAACCTCTGGGATGCTACGCCGAACTGGGTTAAATCAACAATAAGTTTTGTAGGCGTTGGCGCAGGGATCGTAGGTGGAGTCGCTCTTGGGATTATTAGCGCTCCAGTTGCGATTGCAGCAGGAATAGGAGCTGGCATCGCCGGTGGCGCTTATTACCTTATGAATCGAAACTCAAGCGATTATAGTTTCCTAGGCTCATTAGGCTGGACAGCTGGTGGTGCCCTGTTAGGTGGGATAGGACAGGCTACTGGGGCGTTGGCTGCTGCTGGGAGAGGGTTGTTGAGTTTAGGGAAGAGTGCTTGGGGACATTTGCGATTAGCATATGGAGCCAGTGGTGTACTTTCAACTATGGCTGAGGGTGCAATAATAGGTGGCGCAGGATCTGGTGTCATTTCAGGCGTAAAAAGTTTTATAACTGGTGATTTCACCTTTGGAAACTTCATAATCGATATTGTTTCAGGGGCTGCGATGGGTAGTTTATTAGCGCCTATGTCCGTTTTCGCTGGAAGCCTACTTTTAGCTGGGAAATTCGTCCAATATGCTTCATGGGGGCTCCCGATTGCAACGATCGGAGGGTTAGAGAACTTTATAGTTGAAGGTCTGAAAGGTGATTGGGATTTTGTAGATAACTTTGTATCTGGCTCTATTGCGGCTATCGCAGGTTACGGATTAATTTCTCATGTAAGTAAGTGGGTCTTCAATAATCAAAGGGTGAGTAATCTTCTTAGAAACCCTGCTTCTACAGATGTTTATGAAGAAATTTTTAATAAGGGAACTGAAGATATTATTAAGGATAATGTAAATAACAATATGGGTGATTCAGAAAAACCGAACCTTGATGATAGGTTACAAGATCAAAACCAAAACAATGGAAAAACAGATAACTCGGATATAGCAAGGGATTTAAATAAAATGAGAGATATAAACAACTCAAAAACGTATAACCTGAAAACCTCAAACATGAAAAATTAGTTATCAAAAAAAGGGGGTGTTCAAATGTGGAAAAAAATTTCACTAGCATCGAAAATCTTTTTTGTAGTGACAATAGGTATAGTTTTTATCTATTCTAAATTATTTATAGAAAATGGTAGGTTAGACTTCAATGATAGAATTTTTTTACTAATGGTGATCGTTGTATTTATTTTTGTAGGAGTTATATCAAGCATTAACCTCACTTCACAGCATGGAAAAAATATCACATTTCGTTCTGTTATCGGAGGCATTGTTATATTTTTGCTCTTTATTATGTATCGAGCAGCAGTGGAGTTTTTATAAATAAGATTATGTTGATCCATTGATTTCAACAAATTCACAGTTAAGTCACTAAGTTATTGCCGGTATCCCAATCATCTTTAATTTATGGAGTGAGAATGCATTGTGGAAATACTTATCTAAAGCACCCACTTTTTTATTTCTATTAATTATCAATGTAGGGTAGTTTTGCTGTAGTAAGTTGTCAAAGAAAATTTTGATGTGGGGCAAACTCCTATTTGGTTTTTCACATTATATGGAATGAAAGTTCAGTTTTAATTAATCATTTGTAATACAGGGAAATGTTATTTGAGCAGAATATGGGGATTCATAGAAGCTATTGTAGTGATAATTGTCCTTGTGAGCTCTTTTGGAATAGTCTTTTCAGTAGGTGAATCGCAAGGTGGAGGAGTTTTTAAATTAACCGAACGTCCACCTTGGTTGATTTATGCAATAATCGGTTTATTCTTAGTAGGTGGAGTGGGTGTATTTGCTCACATGAGTAGGGTGAACGAAGGTAAAAGTGTCTGGGAACGAATTATTCAAACAGTCCTTATCTTTGTTTTCTTTGGTGTCATCATTAGTCTATTGAACCTTTTTAGATGATAATTTGATTATTTATACCTTGTATCGAGTGAAAGTTCAGTTATCGTTAAACCCTCAAATGGAATGCAGGTGATAGTTATTTGAAAAAAGTATGGGGATTCATAGAAACTATTGCAGGCGTCATTGTAATCGTAAGTATAATTGGAATCATCCTAACTGTTGCTGAAAATCAAGGTGATGGTGTTTATAAGATGACAGAACGTCCACCTTGGTTAAACTATGCAGGCGTAGCAGTAGTTTTAACGATGATTATTGCTCTCTTTGCCCATGTAAGTAGGAAGAGTGAAGGTGAAAGCGTAAAGTTTCGCGCGATCCAAACTGCTTTTTATATTATTTTCGTCGGTGGAATTTTGACTCTAGTAAATCTTTTTAGATAATATTCGAGAAGTTATTAAAAACAGTTGCACTTCTTTTCTTTTATGAGTTTGTTAGCTAGAGCTGTCTTTACGTTCATCTTTAAAATTTGTGTAGAGTATTGATAATTCTGGGGTTTAGGGTTCGTTGATATGACATGTAGATGGAGGATTTTGAAATTGAAATGGAAGGGTATATCAAGACTCTCAAAGATATTGTGGATTTCAACTATAGCTTTTATGTTGATTTATACAGCGATTTTTATAGAAAACGGAAAAGTAGATTCTACAGATAAATTCGTAATATTGGTGGCTGCAGCTGTGATGATATTTGTTGTGGTTGTATCTAGCGTTAATCTAACCAGTGATGGTGGAAAAAATATTACGGCTAAAACCGTGGCTAGTGCCATTGTTCTCATAATAATTTTCACTCTGTATGGCATAACGGTTAAATTCAGTTAAATATTAAAAGAAAACTTAGGTGAACGTTAAATGAATAAGGTGTGGGGTTTCATTGAAGTAGTGTGTGTAATAATCATTTTGGCAAGCACAGCTGGATTAGTCTTTTCATTAGGAGAACCCCAGGGGGACGGTGTCTATAAAATGACAGAACGTCCACCATGGTTAATTTATGCTGGAATAGGTCTTGGAACAACAATGGTTGTTGGGGTTTTTGCTTACATTAGCAGAAGGTCCGAGGGTGTAAGTGTTAAGGTTCGTTTATTCAATACTATTTTACTTATATTATTTTTCGGTGGTGCAATAAGTCTTCTAAATATGTTCAGGTAATAAGTAAAAGAGTACGTACGAAGAGTAACTGTAAAATGAGTGACTTTGATATTTTGGAGTGAACATATGAGAAAGTGGAAGAAACTATCTATAGGTTCTAAAGTTCTATTTATAGTGATGATCGTATTAATTTATATATATTCTCGATTGTTTATAGAAAATGGTAAGTTAGATTTCAATGATAGAATCTTTTTCGTTGGAGTCCTAGTTGTTTTCACTTTTATTGGAGTTGTATCAAGTTTAAATCTTACAACACAAAATGGTAAGAAGATAACTCTTGGTTCTGTAATAGGCGCGATTGTTATATACATACTTTTTCTTATGTATAGAGCAGTTTTGGAATTTTGGGTTTGAGTAGATACTTATTAAATCATTTCCATTAATTATCTATGTAACTTAGGGTAGTTTTGCTGTAGTAAGTTATCAAAGAAAATTGTGAGTGATGGGTGCAATTTTACATTTGATTTTTCGCATTATATTGAATGAAAATTCAGTTCTAAATGCTTAAATATATAAAGGGATTTAAGGTGAAAGTTATATGAAAAGCAATTTCCGGCGTCATTGTTCTGGGGAGCATAGCTGGAATAGTCTTTTCAGTAGCGGAACCACAAGGTGGCGGTGTTTATAAAATGACAGAACGTCCACCATGGTTAGTTTATGCTTCAATATTTGTATTTGTTCTTGCGTTCATTGGTGTCTTCGCTCATATAAGTAGAACTCACTTTGGTGAGAGTCTACCAATGCGTATAATACAAACTTTGTTGATGATACTCTTCTTCGTTGGGATAGTAAGCCTTTTAAACTTTTTTAGGTGATACAGATACAATTGCTTTTCTGAAGAAGAATGGAAAAAGGGTCTTAATTTTAACTTTCCATTTCATTAAAGAGCAATGATTATAGCTAACGTGACAATATACTACTTTATAATAATTCTACCGGTGCTCTAAACCTTTTTTATTTTTATTGTTGTAATTCCACAAGTAAAAGTAGGTGCATTGTGTTACGACCGGAACAACACCTCGGAGGGTTATTAAAATGAAATGGAAAAAAGCTTCTAAGCTTTCTACTGTACTATGGATTGTTTCAATAGTTTTTATATTTGCTTATCCTCCGTTGTTTATGAAGGATGGTATTGTTGACTCAAATGACAGGATTGTATTCATATTTGCTTTAATTATCATGGCATATGTGGGTGTTGTTTCTAGTATTAATCTGACTAGTGATAGTGGAAAGAAAATAACTGTGAAGAGTGTGATTGGAGCAATATTGTTTTTGATTATTTTTACCCTATATAGAATGACAATACAGTTATAATTAGTAGCCATCTAAAGTATTAACTTTGGTAAACGGTTGACTTATTCGATAAAGAAACATTCTGATATTGAGGAGAATAATTGAGATGTGGAAGAAAGTGTCTATTGCAGCAAATATACTTATGCTTGTGGCGATTGTTGGTTTGTTTGTATATGACCAACTTTTTATTGAAAATGGAAAATTAGATGGTAACGACAAAATATTTATTATAGGAATCCTTGCTGTTTCGGCGTTTTGTGGGGCGGTTTTTTATATAAATTTTATTAATAAAAATGGAAAGAAAGTTACGGCGAGAACAATTGTAACGGGAACAGTAATGTTCTTGTTACTTATTCTTTTTAAAGTCGTAGCAGAATTTTGGTTATGAATATCTAGATTGAAAAAGGAGTCTTATCTTTCCGAATTATGGTTAGCCCTAATAAATTAATAGCTATTTTATGAGACGGATTAAGTAACAGTTTTTATTGGAGGTGTATGAATTTGAAAAAGTATCTCGTTTTTCTTATTGGAGTAACTTTATTACTAGCAGCATGTTCTAACAATGGTGATAGCGAAAGTGATGATAAGAATAGTAAGAAAGAAAGCAAAGAAGAGGAGCAGCAACAGGAAGTGAAAGCCGATTTTCCTGAAGCGGCATCAGATGCTGAGAGTATTGTAAAAGGAAATCCAGGTTCCTTAATTAAAAGTGGGAAGCAATCTATTAATCCTGATAAAGTACTAGAGAAAATTCCTTCTTCAGCAAATGTGGATGAAGTTTATAACGGTTTGGTTTCTATGCTACATGCTGACTTTAGCAATGTTAATGAAGCATACGAAAACTATAATCCTGAATTTATGAATCTTTTAAACAAGGAAGAAGAGGTCAATGAAGAGAATGTCGTCATTCTTTTGGATTCTAGTGGAAGTATGGCAGGGCAAGTAAGCGGGGGAACGAAGATGGATCTCGCAAAGGATGCTTTAAAGCGATTTTCTAGTAGCTTACCTGAGGATGCCAATGTACTCTTAAGAGCATATGGCCATAAAGGAAGCAATGACGATAGTGATAAGGAGCTTTCGTGTAGTAGTAACGAGGTGTTTTATGACCTGAATACATACAATGAAAATACATTTAATGAAGCTTTGAGCCAATTCGAACCTACGGGCTGGACTCCTTTAGGTGATGCTATCAGCTCAGTCCAGTCTGATTTAAAAGGGAAAGCTGGAGAAGGTGTAAAGAACAACATTTATATCGTAAGTGATGGTGTTGAAACGTGTGATGGAGACCCTGTAGAGGAAGCGAAAAACCTTCATGAATCAGATCTAGATGTAACAGTAAACATTATTGGGTTCAACGTAGATACAGAAGGACGTAATCAGCTTGAGGATGCAGCGGATGCTGGTGGCGGTGTTTATAAAACGGTTAATTCAAAAGTTGAACTAAACAACACCCTCGATCAATTAGTGGATGAAGCTCATGAATCAATTGAAGCAGACCTTGCCTCAGCAAAGGCGGACATCTCAGTAAACAAAGAGCATCTACGAAAAATTAAACAGCTAGATGAAATCCAATCAACCTTTAATGATGTCGTTCAGACAGAAGAGGATCTTCTCTATAAAGCTGCACAGGAGTTATATTACAGAGAAAAGATTTCAAAAGAACAAGAAGAACTACTCAAAGAGAAAATTGACAAGCGATCAGATGTCCTTCTGGACTACAGTAACAAGAAACGTGATGAATTAAGTGAAGTGACTAAAGAAAAGAAAGAAGAAATGTTTGATTTAATCGATGAGAAGAGAGCGAGTTAAACAAACGTTTGATTGAATTAAATTAAGAAGAATTAATACATTTAAAGTCAGGGCGTAACTGTGCTCTGGCTTTTTTATTTGTTTTTCAATAAATATCATTCTATGTATTGACCAACCATGAATCAACTGATATAGTAGATAACGTTGTTGCAAAGACAACATCATTAAATAAAAAAAGAGATTGACACTGCTTCGGTAGTCATGTATTATTAATCACGTTGCTTCTTACGGAGCACGCAGATAACGATAAACAATCTCAAAAAAAAGTTGTTGACATCGATTCCGACGAAATGTTATATTAGTTGAGTCGCTGAAAACGACAAACGAAAGAAACAATTGATCTTTGAAAACTGAACGAAACGCCATGCAAGAAATTGTTTCTACGGAAACAACAAGTTTTAAAGCTAGATTAGACTTTCTATCGGAGAGTTTGATCCTGGCTCAGGACGAACGCTGGCGGCGTGCCTAATACATGCAAGTCGAGCGGAGAAATAGGAGCTTGCTCCTATTTCTCAGCGGCGGACGGGTGAGTAACACGTGGGCAACCTGCCCTACAGACTGGGATAACTCCGGGAAACCGGAGCTAATACCGGGTAATACATAGCATCGCATGATGCAACGTTGAAAGTTGGCTTTCGAGCTAACACTGTAGGATGGGCCCGCGGCGCATTAGCTAGTTGGTAAGGTAATGGCTTACCAAGGCAACGATGCGTAGCCGACCTGAGAGGGTGATCGGCCACACTGGGACTGAGACACGGCCCAGACTCCTACGGGAGGCAGCAGTAGGGAATCTTCCGCAATGGACGAAAGTCTGACGGAGCAACGCCGCGTGAGTGACGAAGGCTTTCGGGTCGTAAAGCTCTGTTGTTAGGGAAGAACAAGTACCGTTCGAATAGGGCGGTACCTTGACGGTACCTAACCAGAAAGCCACGGCTAACTACGTGCCAGCAGCCGCGGTAATACGTAGGTGGCAAGCGTTGTCCGGAATTATTGGGCGTAAAGCGCGCGCAGGCGGTCTCTTAAGTCTGATGTGAAAGCCCACGGCTCAACCGTGGAGGGCCATTGGAAACTGGGGGACTTGAGTGCAGAAGAGGAGAGTGGAATTCCACGTGTAGCGGTGAAATGCGTAGATATGTGGAGGAACACCAGTGGCGAAGGCGGCTCTCTGGTCTGTAACTGACGCTGAGGCGCGAAAGCGTGGGGAGCGAACAGGATTAGATACCCTGGTAGTCCACGCCGTAAACGATGAGTGCTAGGTGTTGGGGGGTTCCACCCTCAGTGCTGAAGTTAACACATTAAGCACTCCGCCTGGGGAGTACGACCGCAAGGTTGAAACTCAAAGGAATTGACGGGGGCCCGCACAAGCAGTGGAGCATGTGGTTTAATTCGAAGCAACGCGAAGAACCTTACCAGGTCTTGACATCCTCTGCCACTCCTAGAGATAGGACGTTCCCCTTCGGGGGACAGAGTGACAGGTGGTGCATGGTTGTCGTCAGCTCGTGTCGTGAGATGTTGGGTTAAGTCCCGCAACGAGCGCAACCCTTGATCTTAGTTGCCAGCATTCAGTTGGGCACTCTAAGGTGACTGCCGGTGACAAACCGGAGGAAGGTGGGGACGACGTCAAATCATCATGCCCCTTATGACCTGGGCTACACACGTGCTACAATGGACGGTACAAAGGGCTGCGACACCGCGAGGTGAAGCGAATCCCATAAAGCCGTTCTCAGTTCGGATTGTAGGCTGCAACTCGCCTACATGAAGCCGGAATTGCTAGTAATCGCGGATCAGCATGCCGCGGTGAATACGTTCCCGGGCCTTGTACACACCGCCCGTCACACCACGAGAGTTTGTAACACCCGAAGTCGGTGAGGTAACCTTTTGGAGCCAGCCGCCGAAGGTGGGACAAATGATTGGGGTGAAGTCGTAACAAGGTAGCCGTATCGGAAGGTGCGGCTGGATCACCTCCTTTCTATGGAGAATTACGAGGCAACATTGGTTGCCAAACTTGCATGAGCGTTTCGTTTAGTTTTGAAAGAGCAATAGTTCTTTCTTGAAAAGGTTTGTTTTGATGAAGAGCAAGTCTCTTTTAATAAACACCTCCGGCTAATGGCTATGTCGGAGTATTTACCTTTCTTTTGTGGGCCTGTAGCTCAGCTGGTTAGAGCGCACGCCTGATAAGCGTGAGGTCGGTGGTTCGAGTCCACTCAGGCCCACCATAAAAGAATTCCTGGGGCCTTAGCTCAGCTGGGAGAGCGCCTGCCTTGCACGCAGGAGGTCAGCGGTTCGATCCCGCTAGGCTCCACCAATTATTTCTTCTCTTAGTTATAGAAGAAATTGTTCCTTGAAAACTAGATAGCATAAACAACGACATCCAATAAAGAATTATTTTTTGCGTTATTTCTTAGTTAGTCACATCTTACGATGTGCATCGATGGAGTTAGAGACATTGTTTCTAATGAAATCTAAGGTTAAGCTACTAAGGGCGCACGGTGGATGCCTTGGCACTAGAAGCCGATGAAGGACGGGACGAACACCGATATGCTTCGGGGAGCAGTAAGTACGCTTTGATCCGGAGATTTCCGAATGGGGGAACCCACCATCCGTAATGGGATGGTATCTATTTCTGAATACATAGGAGATAGAAGGCATACCCGGGGAACTGAAACATCTCAGTACCCGGAGGAAGAGAAAGCAATCGCGATTTCCTGAGTAGCGGCGAGCGAAACGGAATCAGCCCAAACCAGAGGGCTTGCCCTCTGGGGTTGTAGGACGTCTCATTGGAGTTACAAAGGCACGGATAGACGAAGCGACCTGGAAAGGTCCATCAGAGAAGGTAACAATCCTGTAGTCAAAATCCGCTGCCCTCCGAGACGGATCCTGAGTACGGCGGGACACGTGAAACCCCGTCGGAATCCGGGAGGACCATCTCCCAAGGCTAAATACTCTCTAGTGACCGATAGTGAACCAGTACCGTGAGGGAAAGGTGAAAAGCACCCCGGAAGGGGAGTGAAAGAGAACCTGAAACCGTGTGCCTACAACTAGTTGGAGCCCGTTAATGGGTGACAGCGTGCCTTTTGTAGAATGAACCGGCGAGTTACGATCCCGTGCAAGGTTAAGCCGAGAAGGCGGAGCCGCAGCGAAAGCGAGTCTGAATAGGGCGAAATAGTACGTGGTCGTAGACCCGAAACCGGGTGATCTACCCATGTCCAGGGTGAAGTTCAGGTAACACTGAATGGAGGCCCGAACCCACGCATGTTGAAAAATGCGGGGATGAGGTGTGGGTAGCGGTGAAATGCCAATCGAACCCGGAGATAGCTGGTTCTCTCCGAAATAGCTTTAGGGCTAGCCTCGCGGCAAGAATCTTGGAGGTAGAGCACTGATTGGACTAGGGGTCCCTACCGGATTACCGAATCCAGTCAAACTCCGAATGCCAACGATTTATCCGCGGGAGTCAGACTGCGAGTGATAAGATCCGTAGTCGAGAGGGAAACAGCCCAGACCACCAGCTAAGGTCCCAAAGTATACGTTAAGTGGAAAAGGATGTGGCGTTGCTTAGACAACCAGGATGTTGGCTTAGAAGCAGCCATCATTTAAAGAGTGCGTAATAGCTCACTGGTCGAGTGACGCTGCGCCGAAAATGTACCGGGGCTAAACGTATCACCGAAGCTGTGGATTGTCTTACGACAATGGTAGGAGAGCGTTCTAAGGGCTGCGAAGTCAGACCGAAAGGACTGGTGGAGCGCTTAGAAGTGAGAATGCCGGTATGAGTAGCGAAAGACAAGTGAGAATCTTGTCCGTCGAAAGCCCAAGGTTTCCTGAGGAAGGCTCGTCCGCTCAGGGTTAGTCGGGACCTAAGCCGAGGCCGAAAGGCGTAGGCGATGGATAACAGGTTGATATTCCTGTACCACCTCCTTTCCGTTTGAACGACGGGGGGACGCAGAAAGATAGGGAGAGCGCGCTGCTGGAAATGCGCGTCCAAGCGATTAGGCTGGTGAATAGGCAAATCCGTTCACCGCGAAGGCTGAGTCGTGATGGCGAGGGAATTAAGTACCGAAGTCCCTGATTCTACACTGCCAAGAAAAGCCTCTAGTGAGGAAAGAGGTGCCCGTACCGCAAACCGACACAGGTAGGCGAGGAGAGAATCCTAAGACGATCGGGAGAACTCTCGTTAAGGAACTCGGCAAAATGACCCCGTAACTTCGGGAGAAGGGGTGCTTCCTCGGGTGAATAGCCCAGGGGAGCCGCAGTGAAAAGATCCAAGCGACTGTTTAGCAAAAACACAGGTCTCTGCCAAGCCGCAAGGCGATGTATAGGGGCTGACACCTGCCCGGTGCTGGAAGGTTAAGAGGAGGGGTTATCCCTTACGGGAGAAGCTCTGAATCGAAGCCCCAGTAAACGGCGGCCGTAACTATAACGGTCCTAAGGTAGCGAAATTCCTTGTCGGGTAAGTTCCGACCCGCACGAAAGGTGCAACGACTTGGATACTGTCTCAACGAGAGACCCGGTGAAATTATAGTACCTGTGAAGATGCAGGTTACCCGCGACAGGACGGAAAGACCCCATGGAGCTTTACTGTAGCCTGATATTGGATTTTGGTACAGCTTGTACAGGATAGGTAGGAGCCATAGAAGCCGGACCGCTAGGTTCGGTGGAGGCGTCGGTGGGATACTACCCTGGCTGTACTGACATTCTAACCCAGCACCGTGATCCGGTGCGGAGACAGTGTCAGGTGGGCAGTTTGACTGGGGCGGTCGCCTCCTAAAGAGTAACGGAGGCGCCCAAAGGTTCCCTCAGAATGGTTGGAAATCATTCGCAGAGTGTAAAGGCACAAGGGAGCTTGACTGCGAGACCTACAAGTCGAGCAGGGACGAAAGTCGGGCTTAGTGATCCGGTGGTTCCGCATGGAAGGGCCATCGCTCAACGGATAAAAGCTACCCTGGGGATAACAGGCTTATCTCCCCCAAGAGTCCACATCGACGGGGAGGTTTGGCACCTCGATGTCGGCTCATCGCATCCTGGGGCTGAAGTAGGTCCCAAGGGTTGGGCTGTTCGCCCATTAAAGCGGTACGCGAGCTGGGTTCAGAACGTCGTGAGACAGTTCGGTCCCTATCCGTCGCGGGCGCAGGAAATTTGAGAGGAGCTGTCCTTAGTACGAGAGGACCGGGATGGACACACCGCTGGTGTACCAGTTGTTCCGCCAGGAGCATAGCTGGGTAGCTACGTGTGGAAGGGATAAGTGCTGAAAGCATCTAAGCATGAAGCCCCCCTCGAGATGAGATTTCCCACAGCGTCAAGCTGGTAAGATCCCTCAGAGATGATGAGGTTGATAGGTTCGGGGTGGAAGCGTGGCGACACGTGGAGCTGACGAATACTAATCGATCGAGGGCTTAACCTAAAACTTATTGGAATACGTTGCGAGTGCTATCTAGTTTTCAGGGAATACCTGAATAGTCTAGTGATGAAGGCGAAGAGGTCACACCCGTTCCCATGCCGAACACGGAAGTTAAGCTCTTCAGCGCCGATGGTAGTTGGGGGCTCTCCCCCTGCAAGAGTAGGACGTCGCTAGGCAAGTGAGAAGCCGGAGGTTAAGCCTCTGGCTTTTTTTGTATGGTTTATTTCTTTGGGGTAGTACCGTAAGGTAGTATTTCATCTTGAATTACATCCAAGAACATCCCCGAAAGCTTCGTAGGGGTGGGAGAAGCAAGAAATTCGAGGAAGCAAGTGAGACTGGACCGGAGTAGATAATCGGAGATCTATGAGGATCCAGGGTCGCGCAGCTGACGAAGAAGTTCGCCGCTTATCGCGCCCCGTATGAGAACACGGAAGTTAAGCTCTTGCGCCGATGGTAGTTGGGGGCTCTCCCCCTGCAAGAGTAGGACGTCGCTAGGCAAATAAGGAGTCAGAGCATAGAGCTCTGGCTTTTTTGTTTTTTAAAAGGTTTGTAGAGCTGTACCGTAAGGTTGGCATCTTCATTGAGAGGTCATGCAAGAACATCCTCGAAAGCTTCGTAGGGGTGGGAGAAGCAAAAAATTCGAGGAAGCAAGTGAGACTGGGCCGGAGTAGATAGTCGGAGATCTATGAGGATCCAGAATCGCGCAGCTGGCGAGTTCGTAGCTTATCGCGCCCCGTATGAGAACACGGAAGTTAAGTTCGCGCGCCGATGGTAGTTGGGGGCTCTCCCCTTGCAAGAGTAGGACGTCGTTAGGCAAGTGAGAGTTAGAGGTAATTGTGACCTCTGGCTTTTTTTGTGTTGTCTGAATGTGGGTTTGTGTAATTAGTGGTTGGAGTTTGGGTTCGCGGATAAAATGAAAATTTCGCAGATAACCTGCAGATTCACTCTCTTCCGTGTACTGTCTGAATGTGTTTTTGACTAACCATTGGTTACAATTAACGCTTCGCTGATAAAAACGACATATCGCCGATAAAAGTCCTCTTTCGCTGATATAATCTCAATTCCGCTGATATATTCTCAAAAATCGCTGATAAATCAGCAATTTCGCCGATATCCCACCCCTCAAGCATCCTTAGCACCCCGAACTCACCCTAAAAACCCACAAGCACCAAAAAAACAGCTATCGTCCCAACAACGATAGCCGCGCTCTCTATTCCTCCCTCGACTCATCATCTTTAATCTTAAGCCGCTTCCTGTCTTCCTTCGAATCGATCAACCGATGGAGATGCACCATGAGAATCCCTCGTTTGTAGGTAGCATCAATTGGTTTTTCTCTAACTGGGAATGGTAGCTCTACAATCCGTTCAAATGGACCATGTTTATACTCTTCCTGAACATTTCGGTACCCTTCGAGTGCCATCTTCGTCTGGCCTTTTACTTTAAGGGTTCGGTAGTGAATATAGACATCCACATCATTAATGTTTGTGATTCCTGGAAGGTAGACTGTACAGATCAATTCGTTACCTGCTTCATACAGGTTCACGAGTGGACCATTCGATACGAACATATCCTGAAAATCCGTCCAGAAATCGTCTCCCATGAATTTGTTCATCTTATTTTTCCAATCATACATTTGACTCCAGTGATCTCCCATGACGTCCCCTCCTGGGCTTTTTGCCAGTATATGCACAATGAGAAACTTTGTTAAAAACAAGAGAAGGCAGTTTAAGATATTTGGAGAAGTGAATGGTATAGAATGACCTGCCGATACAAGGATTGGAAATTTTTCGGGTTGATTCTATAAAGAACGCATGCGGTTTTATTATTCGGCGTGTTATGCTAGGTAAAGTTGAAGATTTTATGATATTGAATGATGAAAGGGGATCAGTATGTTAGAAAATGGGTTAGTGATGGTAGCCATTATTTTTCTTATTAATATTGTGTATGTATCGTTTCTTACGATGCGAACAATACTCACGTTAAAGGGACAGCGTTATTTAGCTGCAGTCACTGGGACAATGGAGATTGGGGTCTATGTTATTGGTCTTGGACTCGTACTCGATAACCTTGGTGAAATACAGAATATTATCGCATACGCACTAGGTTTCGGTGTTGGTATTATAGTAGGAATGAAGATAGAGGAATATCTAGCTCTTGGATATATTACCGTTAATGCGATTACAACAAAGCTCGAAGAAGATATTCCAAATAAGCTGAGAGATGTTGGGTATGGCGTTACGCATTATCTTGCTCACGGTAGACAAGGTGAACGTCTCGTGATGCAGATTCTTACGTCTCGTAAATCGGAACGAAAGCTTTATCAAGCCATCGAAGAACTTGACCCGAAAGCATTCGTTATCTCGTATGAGCCACGTACCTTTCATGGAGGGTTCTGGGTTAGAAAAATTCGGAGGTAGTGTATGGAGAAAAAGCCAAAGAAAAAGAAGTTTGAAGTTATGGAAGGCGAATCTTTATCGGATTGCTTAAAGAGGCTGGATGATGAAGGCTATATGCCTGTAAGACGTACGGAAGAGCCTGTTTTTATTGAACGCAAAGGTGCTAAAGAACCAGAATTATATGGAAGAAAAACAGTGTTTGAAGGTAAATTGAAGTAAAAGACGAACGATGTTATTGAATATAAACTCATCGTTCGATTTTTCGTTGACATCTGAACAATCCTCTTGTTACTATTAAAGAGGAGTAACAAATCGATACCTCATATAATCTTGGGAATATGGCCCATAAGTTTCTACCCGACGACCTTAAATCGTTGGACTATGAGGGTGAAGTCATTTTCTGTGGATTTCTGTGTCTACAGAATTGGATGATGATTTTTCGCCCGGGTAGAAGCTTCTTCTAAGATTATAGGAGAATTCTATGCGGGTTTCTTTTTGTTTAAAATACATGGTTAGCAAAATAGATCTTCCACTAAGGAGGAAAAGCATGCAGGCTCAAATTGGTGTTATTATGGGAAGCACGTCAGATTGGGAAACAATGAAGCATACATGTGATGTGTTGGATGAACTTCAACTATCGTACGAGAAAAAAGTGGTTTCAGCTCATCGAACGCCAGAGTTAATGTTCGAGTATGCAGAAGGAGCGAGGAGTAGAGGACTAAGAGTGATAATCGCTGGAGCAGGAGGCGCCGCTCATCTACCAGGAATGGTAGCAGCAAAAACAACGCTTCCAGTCATTGGGGTTCCAGTTCAGTCTAGAACGTTAAATGGATTAGATTCGCTTCTCTCAATCGTACAGATGCCAGGTGGTGTACCAGTCGCGACAGTTGCAATTGGAAAAGCTGGTGCAAAGAATGCGGGTCTACTAGCTGCTCAAATTCTGAGTACGTTTGATGATGACATCACTTCACGCTTGGAGGATTATCGAATGAACATGAAAGAATCGGTACTCGAAAGTAGTGAAACACTATGAGTAAAATGATTTTACCTGGAAGTACGATTGGCATTCTTGGTGGAGGTCAGCTTGGAAGAATGATGGCACTGAAAGCGAGAGAGATGGGCTATCGTATTGCGGTTCTTGAACCGAAGAGTGACTCACCATGTGGTCAGGTTTCTGATGTGGAAGTCGTCTCAGGATATGATGATCGTGATGGTGCGAAGAAGCTAGCGGAAGTGAGTGATGTGATAACGTATGAGTTTGAAAACATTGCACATGAAACGGCTAGTTGGCTTGAAGAGAACGCTTATATGCCACAAGGTGGCGAGTTGCTTCGAACGACGCAGGATCGTTTTGTAGAAAAGACGTCGATTCAAGAGGCTGGACTTAAGGTTGCTCCTTTTCAAAAGGTGAATTCGAAGGAAGAGCTTTTACGGGCATGTGAGGAGATCGGTTTTCCTGCTGTACTGAAAACTCGTACTGGCGGCTATGATGGAAAAGGTCAGTGGGTTATAAAGGAACGCAGCGATATCAAAGGGATTGAGTTTCCTGACGTAGCCTGTATAGTAGAAAGTTGGGTTCCATTTCAAAAGGAGCTATCCGTTGTCGTAACGCGTAGTGTTACGGGTGAAATGACCACATTCCCGGTTGGAGAGAATATTCATGTGAACAATATTCTTCATCAAACAATCGTCCCAGCTCGTGTAGACGAATCGATTCAAGAAAAAGCGAGCGATCTTGGCAAGAAGTTAGCTCAAGATATCGATCTCGTTGGCACACTTGCGGTCGAACTTTTTCTTGAAGGAAACGAATTGTTTGTGAATGAGCTTGCGCCGAGACCTCACAACTCTGGTCATTATACAATGGAAGCCTGTGAAACATCACAGTTCGAGCAACATATCCGAGCAATCTGTGGTCTACCACTAGGGGCGACGGAGTTATTGAAGCCTGTCGTGATGGGGAACATACTCGGCCAACATGTCGGCCCCCTCATGGAGAGCATAAGTGAGCTAGGAAGTGCTAAACTTCATTTGTACGGCAAGGATGAAGCAAAACATAATCGGAAAATGGGTCATATTAATTTTCTAGCTTCTTCGACTGAGGAAGCAGAAGAAAGAATGGCTCGATGGAAACTTTGGCAGTAGGACAATTGACTAGGAGGACATAACATGATTGAACGTTATACTCGCCCTGAGATGGGTGCGATTTGGACAGAGGAAAACAGATATAAAGCGTGGCTTGAAGTTGAAATCTTAGCATGTGAAGCGTGGGCAGAGCTTGGGATCATTCCTAAAGAAGATGTACAGAAAATTAGAGAGAATGCTGAATTCGACGTTGAGCGCATCCATGCGATCGAAGCAGAGACTCGTCATGACGTTGTCGCGTTCACAAGAGCGGTATCGGAAACGCTAGGTGAAGAGCGTAAGTGGGTTCATTACGGATTAACGTCAACTGACGTTGTCGATACGGCTCTTTCATATCAGTTGAACCAGGCGAACGATCTTTTGATGAACGATATCGAGAAGTTTATCGATGTATTAAAGGAGAAAGCGCAAGAACATAAATATACGGTCATGATGGGTAGAACGCACGGTGTTCACGCTGAGCCAACAACATTCGGTTTGAAGATGGCTCTATGGTATGAAGAGATGAAACGTAACCTAGAACGATTCAAACAAGCTGCTGACGGTGTTCGTTTCGGTAAGCTTTCTGGCGCTGTTGGGACATATGCGAATATCGATCCATTCATTGAACAATATGTTTGTGAAAAGTTGGGTCTACAACCTGCACCAATCTCAACTCAAACGCTTCAGCGTGATCGTCACGCACACTACATGTCATCACTTGCATTGATCGCAACTTCTATCGAGAAGTTCTCAGTAGAAATAAGAGGGCTTCAAAAGAGCGAAACGCGTGAAGTCGAAGAGTTCTTTGCGAAAGGTCAAAAAGGTTCATCAGCTATGCCGCATAAGCGAAACCCGATTGGCTCTGAGAACATGACTGGGATGGCGAGAGTGATTCGTGGTTACATGACAACTGCATACGAAAACGTACCTCTCTGGCATGAGCGAGATATTTCACACTCCTCAGCTGAGCGCGTCATTCTTCCTGATGCAACGATTGCCTTGAATTATATGCTCAATCGCTTCTCTGGAATCGTATCGAAGTTAACGGTATTCCCTGAGAACATGAAACGCAATATGACGAGAACATATGGATTGATTTACAGTCAGCGCGTCTTACTATCTCTTATCGATAAAGGTATGACTCGTGAGGAAGCATATGATCTTGTTCAACCGAAAGCGATGGACGCGTGGGAACGCGGCATCCAGTTTAGGGAACTGGTTGAAGCTGATTCAAACATTACAAACCAACTGTCTGCTTCAGAGATCGAGGATTGTTTTGATTACAATTACCACCTGAAGCCAGTCGATATGATTTTCGAACGTCTAGGATTATAAATCAACGTATCGGAGGAGATCACCATGGGGAAACAAGAGATGTTGTACGAAGGAAAAGCGAAGAAAATTTATGCGACTGAAGATCCGGAGGTCGTTCATGTGGAATACAAAGATTCCGCAACGGCTTTTAACGGGGAGAAGAAAGCGACCATTACAGGAAAAGGGCGACTGAACAATGAAATCACAAGTCTCTTGTTTGATCATTTGAAGGAAGCTGGAATCGAGAGTCATTTCATCGAGAAGGTTTCTGAAACGGAACAACTTGTAAAGCGTGTGACCATCGTTCCACTTGAAGTGGTCGTCCGAAATGTCGCAGCAGGGAGCTTTTCTAGAAGAACTGGAGTAGACGAAGGTAAGCTGTTAAAGCAGCCACTCGTTGAATTCTATTACAAAAACGACGACCTTGGTGATCCTCTCCTTACGATTGATCACGTGTTAGAACTTGAATTGGCAGATGAAGATACGATACAGGATTTGAAAGAACGTGCATTACATGTGAATGACCGCCTCCAAAGCTATTTCCTTGAGCGGGACGTTACGCTTGTGGATTTCAAGTTAGAGTTTGGCGTTACACCGTCTGGCGAGTTAATGCTTGCAGATGAAATATCACCAGATACTTGCAGACTATGGGACCGGAAAACGAATGAAAAGTTAGATAAAGATGTGTTTCGAAGAGATATAGGGAATTTGACCGAAGCTTATGAAAAAATCTTAACTCGTTTAGGGGGATCCGCATCATGTACAAAGTAAAAGTATATGTAACGTTAAAAGAGAGTGTGCTAGACCCGCAAGGTAGTGCTGTTAAAAATTCGCTTCATAGTCTTTCTTACGATGAAGTGGAAGATGTTCGTATCGGAAAATATATGGAGCTTACGGTAAAAGATACGGCAAATGTCGATGAGCGCATTAAAGAAATGTGTGAGAAGCTCCTTGCGAATACGGTGATCGAGGACTACACATATGAAGTTGAGGAGGTCGTCGGGCAGTGAAATTTGCGGTAATCGTGTTTCCGGGTTCGAATTGTGATGTGGACATGTACCATGCGATTCAAGATGAACTTGGCGAAGAAGCTACCTATGTCCGATACGACGAACAGAGCCTAGCAAACTATGATGCGATCCTATTACCAGGCGGTTTTTCATATGGTGACTATTTAAGAGGCGGTTCGATTGCTCGTTTTGCTCCAATTATGACCGAGGTTGTAAAAGCTGCTGAAGAAGGCAAGCCAGTGCTTGGAGTGTGTAATGGATTTCAGATTTTATTAGAAGCAGGACTTCTTCCTGGAGCGATGAAGCGGAATAAGAATTTAAAGTTCATGTGCCGACCGTTAACGCTTGTTGTAGAAAACAATACAACGATGTTTACTTCTTCCTATGAGAGTGGTGAGCATATTAAGATTCCAATCGCCCATGGAGAAGGAAACTATTATTGTGACGAAGCTACTTTAGAAGAACTGAAATCGTCAGGAAGAATTGTTTTTAAATATAATGAGAATCCGAATGGCTCAATCGAAGACATTGCAGGAATCGTGAACGAACAAGGCAATGTTCTCGGCATGATGCCTCACCCAGAACGGGCGGTTGATCACTTACTAGGAAGTGCAGACGGCTTGAAGATGTTCAAATCACTTTTACGTAATTGGAGGGAATCCCATGTCACACATGCATGAACCAACACCTGAGATGATTAAAGACCAGAAGCTTTATAGCCAGATGGGTTTAACAGATGAAGAGTTCGGCATGGTAGAAGCGATTCTCGGTCGTACGCCTAACTATACTGAAACTGGATTATTTTCAGTAATGTGGTCTGAGCATTGTAGCTACAAGAATTCAAAGCCCGTCCTGAAGAAATTCCCTGTCACGGGTGATCGTGTTCTTCAAGGACCTGGAGAGGGAGCAGGCATCGTTGATATCGGAGACGATCAGGCCGTTGTGTTTAAGATTGAAAGTCACAACCACCCATCGGCAATCGAGCCTTATCAAGGAGCAGCAACAGGAGTGGGCGGAATCATTAGAGACGTGTTCTCGATGGGCGCACGTCCGATCGCGTTATTGAATTCTCTTCGCTTCGGAGAGCTTAGCAATCCGAAGGTGAAATATCTTTTTGAAGAAGTGGTTGCAGGGATAGCTGGTTATGGAAACTGTATCGGAATTCCTACTGTTGGAGGAGAAGTTCAGTTTGACTCTTCTTACGACGGCAACCCTCTTGTGAATGCGATGTGTGTTGGTTTGATCGATCATAAAGACATCCAGAAGGGAGTTGCGTCTGGCGCAGGAAATACTGTGATGTACGTTGGTGCGAGCACAGGACGAGATGGCATTCACGGTGCGACCTTCGCATCTGAAGAATTGACAGATGCTTCTGACGAAAAGCGACCTGCTGTACAGGTAGGAGATCCTTTCATGGAAAAACTTCTCCTTGAAGCGTGTCTTGAACTCGTCAAAAGTGATGCACTCGTTGGTATTCAAGATATGGGAGCAGCTGGCCTCACTTCTTCCGCTTCAGAAATGGCGAGTAAAGCAGGTATGGGCATCGAAATGAACCTTGATGAAGTTCCACAGCGTGAAAAAGGCATGACGCCGTATGAAATGATGCTATCTGAATCACAAGAACGCATGCTTGTTGTTGTGAAGAAAGGTAGAGAAGCAGAAATTAAAGAAATAATAGATCGCTGGGGTCTTTTATCGAAAGAAGTCGGTGTCGTAACCGACGATAAGAAATTTCGCCTTTTGCATAAAGGTGAAATGGTTGCTGAAGTACCTGTTGATGCGCTTGCTGAAGAAGCGCCTGTTTACCATAAACCATCGCGTATTCCTGAGTATTTCATTGAAAACCAACAGCTTCATAAGCCGATTCCAAAAGTGGAAGACCCGAAGGAAATGCTTTATACACTGCTAGGTCAGCCGACGATCTCAAGCAAAGAGTGGGTGTTTGATCAGTACGATTATATGGTTCGAACGAATACAGTCGTTTCTCCAGGTTCGGATGCAGCAGTTGTTCGAGTCCGTGGAACACGTAAAGCGTTGGCAATGACGACAGACTGTAATTCCCGTTACATCTACCTTGATCCTGAAATTGGAGGGAAGATCGCTGTCGCAGAAGCTGCACGTAACATCGTATGTTCAGGTGGAGAGCCGCTTGCGATAACGGATTGCTTAAACTTCGGTAATCCCGAAAAGCCAGAGATCTTCTGGCAGATCGAGAAAGCAACAGATGGCATGAGTGAAGCATGTCGCATGTTACATGCTCCTGTTATCGGTGGTAACGTGTCACTTTACAATGAAACGAATGGTGTGGCGGTTTATCCTACGCCAGTTGTTGGCATGGTGGGTCTTGTACATGATCTTGATCATGTAACGACTCAGCAGTTTAAAGAAGAAGGGAACTTGATTTACTTACTTGGTGATACAGGAGAAGATTTCGGTGGAAGCGAGCTACAGAAATATGTAGACGGCAAGATTTCTGGTCAAGCTCCACCACTGAATCTTGAAGTTGAAAGAGAGCTTCAACAACAGGTTCTTTCAGCGATTCAAGATGGACTAGTCCAATCCGCTCATGATGTTTCTGAAGGTGGCTTGAGTGTTGCTCTAAGTGAATCTCTCATCGGAACGGATCTCGGAGCGATCGTTCGGATCGAGGACGATATCACGACAGCGTTGTTTAGTGAATCTCAGTCTCGCTTTCTGATTACAATCAAGGGTGAACACCAGCAGGTATTTGAGCAGAGAACCGGAGCGAAGCTCATCGGTGAAGTAACGGGTACTGGCATCTTAACGATGATGCACGAAGAACACAATCATCTATTCGATGCACCAGTTAGTGAGCTCGAAGCAGCCTGGAAAGGAGCTATTCCATGTTTGGTGAAATCAAAGGCTTAAACGAAGAATGTGGTGTGTTTGGTATCTGGGGTCACGCAGATGCCGCTACACTCACGTATTACGGGCTTCATAGTCTTCAACATCGCGGACAGGAAGGCACCGGAATCGTGACAACAGATCGTGAACGACTCAACCTTCATAAAGGACTTGGGCTTGTGAACGATGTGTATGGAGCAGACGATTTAAAGGCACTTGATGGAAATGCGGCTATTGGCCATGTTCGGTACGCAACAGCAGGAGGAGGAGGCTACGAAAACGTTCAGCCTCTTTTATTTCGCTCACAGAATGGTGGATTAGCTCTCGCACATAATGGGAATCTCGTGAACGCGAATGCGTTGAAACATCAGCTTGAAGGTCAGGGGAGCATTTTCCAAACTACTTCTGACACGGAAGTAGTCGCTCATTTGATCAAACGAAGCGGGTATTTGAACCTTAGAGAAAAGGTGAAGAATGCACTTACGATGGTAAAAGGCGCTTATGCGTTTCTTTTGATGACAGAAAACGAGATGATGGTTGCACTCGATCCCAATGGATTACGACCTCTTTCTTTAGGTCGTCTTGGTGAAGGATATGTTGTTGCCTCTGAAACGTGTGCGTTTGACCTTATTGGGGCGGAGTATATTCGTGACGTTCAACCTGGTGAACTTCTTACAATCAATGATGAGGGAATTGAGTCCGATCGTTTCTCATCCCCTATGCCTCGTGCAATCTGTAGTATGGAATACATTTACTTCTCCAGACCAGATAGCAATATTGAGAATATTAACGTGCATACATCAAGGAAAAACCTTGGTAAAAAGCTAGGAAAAGAAGCTCCGATCGAAGCTGATATCGTGACGGGTGTTCCGGACTCAAGCATATCTGCAGCCATTGGGTATGCAGAGGAATCAGGAATACCTTATGAAATGGGCTTGATTAAAAACAGGTATGTAGGAAGAACGTTTATCCAACCTTCTCAGGAGCTAAGAGAACAAGGTGTGAAAATGAAGCTTGCACCTGTTCGAGGAGTCGTTGAAGGAAAGCGAGTGGTCATTGTAGATGATTCGATTGTTCGCGGTACGACTAGTAGAAGAATCGTGAAGATGTTAAGAGAAGCGGGTGCGAAAGAAGTTCATGTTCGAATTAGTGCACCACCGATCATAAGCCCTTGCTACTATGGGATCGATACGTCTAATTCGGGTGAACTAATTGCAGCGAAGATGAGTGTTGATGAGATGTGTGATGAAATTGGCGCTGACACGCTAAGCTTTTTATCGATAGATGGAATGACAGATGCAATCGGTAGAGACGATGAAAGCAGCTCGTGTGGGCAGTGCCTTGGCTGTTTTACTGGATCGTATCCTACAGAGATCTATCCTGATACCGTTCATCCATACGAAAAAGTCTAACTGGGGGTTTATTATGGCGGATGCTTATAGGAATGCTGGAGTCGATATTGAAGCTGGTTATGAAGCAGTTAATCGAATGAAAACACACGTGAATAAAACGATTCGTCCTGGCGTTATGGGAGGATTAGGTGGATTCGGTGGGATGTTTGATCTATCTGAACTTCCCTACGAGAAGCCTGTCCTTATCTCAGGAACAGACGGTGTTGGAACGAAGCTCATGCTCGCGATTGAAATGGATAAGCACGATACGATTGGAATCGATTGTGTTGCAATGTGTGTGAACGACGTCGTAGCGCAAGGAGCTGAACCTCTTTATTTTCTAGATTATATTGCTACTGGCAAACTTAGACCGGAACGAGTTGAAGAAATTGTGAAGGGCGTCGCGGAAGGCTGTTCACTTGCTGGCTGTGCCTTAATCGGCGGTGAAACGGCAGAAATGCCTGATATGTACCAAGAAAACGACTATGACCTTGCTGGATTTACCGTTGGTGCGGTTGAAAAGTCTAAGCTTATTCAACCTACCGATGTGAAGGAAGGAGACGTGTTAGTAGGTCTTGCTTCAAACGGTATTCACAGCAATGGTTTTTCTCTTGTCAGGAAGGTCGTTAAACAGAGCAGCATGGATCTTAATCAAACGTTTGATCAACTTGGAACGACACTAGGAGAAGCGTTGCTAGCACCGACTCGTGTTTATGTGAAACCGATCTTAAACGTATTAGAGTCTCATACGATCCATGGAATCGCGCATATTACTGGTGGCGGGTTCGAAGAGAATATTCCTCGTATGCTTCCAGAAGGTCTTACGGCTCAAATCGATTACGGTTCATGGCCAATCCCTCCAATCTTTGAGCTTATTGAGAAGAGTGGGGAGCTTACTCGAAGAGAGATGTTCACCACGTTCAACATGGGCGTTGGTATGGTGCTTAGTGTACCTGGGTCAGATGCTGTGGAAGTGATTAAACAGCTCGAAAAAGACGGCGAGCAGGCATTTGTAATCGGTCGCGTTACAAAAGGCGATCAACTCATATTCGGCGGTGGTGATTTAACGTGAGCAAGCTAGCAGTATTTGCGTCAGGGAGTGGTTCGAATTTCGAAGCGATTGCATCCGCGATCGAGAAAGGATCACTCGATGCCGAGATCGCATTAGTGGTCTGTGATCGACCTGGTGCCAAAGTAGAAAAAAGGGCAGAGCGCTTCGGCATTCCTGTCCTTTCCTTTTATCCTAAATCGTATGATTCAAAAGCAGAGTTTGAAAATTTCATTCTTCAGCAACTTAACGATGCAGGTGTAGAGTTAATTATTCTTGCTGGATACATGAGGTTGATCGGACCAACGCTCCTTCGTGCGTTTGAAGGTAGAATCATTAACATTCACCCATCTCTTCTTCCGTCTTTTCCTGGAAAAGATGCAATCGGTCAGGCTATGAAGGCGAAAGTGAAAATTAGCGGGGTAACGGTACATTATGTTGATGAGGGGATGGATACAGGCCCGATCATCGATCAAGAAACGATTAGAATCAGTACAAAAGATACGAGAGAAGAGGTAGAGGGAAAGATACAAGCTGTCGAACACAGGCTATATCCAGCCGTGATTCATTCTCTTCTTCAAGATAAATCAATTGGTACCAGGAGGTAATACGATGACAATCAAACGTGCATTAATCAGCGTATCAGATAAAACAAACATTACCGAGTTTGCTAAAGGACTTGCAGACAAAGGCATTGAGATTATTTCAACTGGTGGTACAAAGCGTGCCCTTGAGGATGCTGGGATCAACGTAGTTGGGATCTCTGATGTAACAGGGTTTCCAGAAATTTTAGATGGCCGTGTTAAAACCCTTCACCCTAATGTACACAGTGGCCTTCTCGCTGTTAGAGGCAATGAGGATCACCAAAAGCAGCTGGATGAGCATCGTATTACACCGATTGATCTCGTCGTTGTGAACCTTTATCCATTCCAAGAAACGATCGCAAAACCTGACGTGACGTACAGTGAAGCAATTGAGAATATCGATATCGGCGGACCAACGATGTTACGTTCGGCTGCAAAAAATCATAAAGACGTAACTGTTGTTGTGCATCCTTCTGACTATGAGCGTGTGCTTCTTCAAGTACAGGAGAATGGAGATACCACAGGGATCTTGCGTCAGGAACTTGCTGCGAAAGTATTTCGTCATACAGCTTCATATGATGCGATTATTTCAGAGTACTTAACAGAAAAATCTGGTGAAGAAGAGCCAGAGTCCTATACCGTAACGTTTGAACGGAACCAAACGCTCAGGTATGGAGAAAATCCACACCAGAAAGCTGTATTTTATAAAAAGCCACTTTCCAAAAATGCATCGATTGCATCCGCAAAGCAGTTGAACGGGAAGGAGCTTTCTTATAACAATATTAATGACGCAAATGCGGCCCTTAACATCGTAAAAGAATTTGAAAAGCCTGCGGTCGTTGCGGTTAAACATATGAACCCTTGTGGAGTAGGTACTGGGGAAACGATTGTAGATGCCTATCAAAAAGCATATGAAGCAGATTCCACATCAATCTTCGGTGGCATCGTCGCATTGAATCGAGAAGTCGATGAGGAAACGGCTTTGAAATTAAAAGAAATCTTCTTAGAAATCATCATCGCTCCTTCTTTTTCTGAAGAAGCCCTTGCTGTTCTGACTAAGAAGAAGAACCTCAGATTATTGACGCTAGACGTTCATGCATCTGGTGGTATCGAACATCAGCTCACTTCTGTTAATGGTGGATTGTTGCTACAGGAACAAGATCAATATGGATTCGATGAAGCAGAATTAACTGTACCAACCGATCGAAAGCCAACTGATGAAGAGTGGGAAGCTTTGAAGCTTGCCTGGAAGGTAGTCAAACATGTGAAATCTAATGCGATTGTACTCACTAACAAAGACCAAACGGTGGGAGTAGGAGCAGGCCAGATGAATCGGGTAGGTGCTGCTAAGATCGCGATTGAGCAAGCAGGTGAGAAAATCAAAGGTTCCGTTATGGGTTCAGATGCCTTTTTCCCTATGGATGATACGGTTGAAGCTGCCGGAAAAGCCGGTGTAACAGCGATTATACAGCCGGGAGGGTCAATTCGTGATGAAGATTCTATCAAAAAAGCGAATGAATATGGGATCACGATGGTCTTTACCGGCATCAGACATTTCAAACATTAAGAGGGAGGTTATTCGATGAAGGTATTGATAATTGGACGCGGCGGGCGAGAGCATGCGATGGCGTGGAAAGCTGCCGAGAGCGCTCTTGTCGATCAGGTATATGTAGCACCAGGAAATGCAGGCATGGCGAGCGTTAGTCAGCTCGTCCCTATTGATGAAGGAGATCATGAAAGTCTTATCGATTTTGCAAAGAAAGAGGGAATCTCTCTTACGCTAGTGGGGCCAGAACAACCGTTGTTAGAAGGAATCGTCAATCGTTTTGAAGAAGCGGGGCTTCGCGTATTTGGGCCTACGAAAGAAGCTGCCTTAATAGAAGGAAGCAAAACGTTTGCAAAAGAATTAATGGCCGCTAACGGTATACCTACCGCTGATTCGCAATCCTTCACGAATTACCAGGAAGCTAGAAAATATGTTGAAAAGATCGGCGCTCCGATCGTTCTGAAAGCAGACGGTCTTGCGGCAGGAAAAGGTGTCGTCGTTGCGATGACGTTGGATGAAGCTTTGGAAAGCCTTCATAACATGATGGTCAACAATCAGTTTGGAGAAGCGAGTGAACAGGTTGTAGTCGAGGAATTTCTAGAGGGAGAAGAATTTTCTTTGATGGCGTTGGTGAATGGTGAGAACGTCCATCCCCTCGTTATTTCACAGGATCACAAGAGGGCCTTTAATGAAGATAAAGGACCGAACACAGGTGGTATGGGTGCTTATTCACCGGTTCCACAAATCTCCCCACGTGTTGTTGAAGAGGCTATACACTCAGTCTTACTACCTGCTGCAAAAGGAATGAAGAAAGCGGGTAGATCATTTACTGGCGTTCTTTATGCTGGTTTGATTCTGACGAAGAATGGACCTAAAGTAATTGAATTTAATGCAAGGTTTGGCGATCCTGAAACGCAGGTCGTGCTCCCTCGTCTCACTTCTGACTTTATAGAAGGTATCCAAAACGTGTTAGACGATAAAGAAGTGAAACTCACATGGAGTGAGAAATCCGTTATGGGTATTGTAGTGGCCTCCGGAGGATATCCTGGGCATTACGAAAAAGGAAAGTCGATTACAGGTTTAACTGATGTGACATCTGAAGCACTTGTGTTCCATGCGGGTACTGAGATGAAAGGTGAGCAATTCGTAACGAACGGTGGACGAGTTTTGCTCATTTCAGCAGCTGGGGGAAACCTGCAAGAAGCAAAGGAAGCTGTCTATTCGGAACTTCAGCACGTAAATGTCGAGGATGGCTTTTATAGAACTGACATTGGCCATCGTGCTATTTCACGCGTTTCTTTTTGATGTAAGCAAATGATATAGCAATAATACTACCGATTAATAATGTATAAATTACCCACGTGTCTGTAATATATTCAAGCACGGTGATACCTCCTTTTGTTATGTTGCGAAAACTTCCCTGAAATCAGGGAAGTAAGCTTGTAGAAGAACCTGGGGTTCCTCTACAAGCTGAAGCGCCCCAATGAGGGCGCTTCTTTTCATTTTGTAGAGAAGCCCTGATAATTGTAATCCATATATCGTTGAAGTTTGAATACAGTTGCTTTTCTGTAGATGAAAGCCCGTTTATCACGGGAGTTAAGGGATATTCATACCTACTAGATTCAGGTGAATCATAGCGAACTTTCCAACCGCTTATTATTAGGTAATCATCTGGTTTATTTATCTAGCCTTATTTAATTCGCTTTGCTTTTGTCTTGTTTTCATATCATACATAATAATGTTGATTGGAGCGGAAATCACCTCCATATCCGTGCAGATGGTCCTTAAAACTTTCTCGACAATTTGACTTCCCTGAAATCAGGGAAGTTTTTTCTTTTGATCGTACTTCGTGTATTTAAGAGGGGTTGATGACTTTTTCGAGAGCTGTTTCATCAGGGTCTCGATTTTCTTCCTGGTTCATGAAATCGACGATTGGGCAATATCGAGTATGCCCCTCAGCGATTTTCAGAGCACCAGCAGCGGCTAGTAAAAGGGACGAAGAGATATTTTCGTTTCTGCATAATTTTGCGGTCGACCAGGAAAGGAGCGTAAACCCTGCGGTTAAACGAATAAATGCATTCATCATACTGATGTTTGGTTTCATAATGAAAACTCCCTTCAACGATTTAAATCAACACTAACAACTTTTCTAAATTATGTTAAAATAGAGAAAACTTAATGAAACGAGGGATGGACATGCCTAAGCGAAAGTATTTATGGACGAAGCAGCAATTGAGACAGCATGTACAGGTTGTGTCCGGCGAACTGCCTCCATCAATCGTCTTATATCATGCAACGTATTTAAACAACGCCTTAAAAAAATGGATCACTTCAAATATATGGATCTATGAGGATCGGATTGTATACGTTGGAGATGAATTGCCTAAAGAAAATCCTGCAACAGAATGGATCGATTGTGAGGGGAAACATCTCGTACCTGGATACATTGAACCTCATGCCCATCCGTTTCAACTTTATAATCCCCTATCATTAGCACGCTATGCATCGAACAGGGGAACGACGACGATGATTAATGACAACTTGTTTTTCCTGTTAGGATTACCACAAAAGAAAGCGCTTACAATATTGGATGAGCTCGATCAATTCCCTGTTTCGATGTTCTGGTGGGCACGGTATGATTCCCAAACACAGCTGTTGAATGAAGAAACCATCACGAATAAGAAGATGAAAGAGTGGCTAGCACATCCGCTGGTTATACAGGGAGGAGAATTAACTGCGTGGCCTGATGTTATAGCAGGAGATGATGAAATTCTTGAATGGATGCAGGAGACGCATAGGTTAGGGAAACCGGTTGAAGGACACTTACCGGGAGCATCCTTAAAGACTTTAACGAAGATGGGACTCTACGGCGTTTCTTGTGATCATGAGGCGATGACGGGTGAAGAAGCTCTTCGCAGAGTTGAGATGGGAATGATGACGTCTTTACGTTATTCCTCCATACGTCCAGATCTGCCCGTTATTCTTGAGTCGTTAATTGAAAAAGGGGTCGACTGTTTTGATCGAATGATGATGAACACAGATGGATCAACACCTTCATTTCTCGAACAGGGGCTGACAGATAAGCTTGTATCGATCGCTTTGGATAAAGGTGTACCTGTGGAAGATGCGTATGCGATGGTGTCATATAATGTTGCAAACCACTACGGTATTACGGATACACATGGTATGATAGCACCTGGAAGACTTGCTCATATCAACTTTTTGGAATCAAAGCATCATCCAACACCAGTCTCCGTTCTAGCACGTGGAGAATGGATTAAGCGTGATGGTGTTGAAGTATATAATGATTGGTCGTTTGATTGGGAGGAGCAAGGTCTCGTTCAAGATCAAGAGAATTGGGAATTAGAGAAGGATGATTTAACGTTCTCTGGACCAGCTGGGATCGAAATGGTAAACGCTGTGATCACAAAGCCATATAACCTTTCATATGAAACGGCAATTGACGAACTACCTTCAGATCATGATGAAAGTTTCATGATGCTTCTTAGTAAGGAAGGCAAGTGGAGAGTGAATACCATCGTGAAAGGTTTTGCAAATAAGGTCAAAGGCTTCGCAAGTAGCTATTCAAATTCAGGTGATTATATCTTGATAGGTAAGAAAAAAGCGGATATGATCGCTGCTTTAGAAAGAGTTCGGTCGATCGGCGGGGGTATTGTCCTTGTAGAAGAGGGTGCGGTCGTTGTTGAAATCCCCCTACCTTTGATGGGCAAGATGTCGCCATTACCGCTCGAGGAAGTGATCGAACAAGAGAAGAAAATGGTGACGGAATTGAAAGAGCGGGGGTATCCATTTGGAGATCCCATATATAGTTTGCTTTTCTTTTCTTCAACTCATTTACCTTTTGTACGGTTGACTCAACAGGGAATTTATGATGTAAAGAGAAAGACGGTACTTTTTCCTGCGATAATGCGGTAAAATATAAAAGGATAGACTTTATAAGCAAAGGGGGCGTGATGACGTGGGGAAATTGCGCGTCTCACTGGCAGTTATTTTGTCTGTAGGGTTACTTGCCGGCTGTTCTCAAAAGGATACTGCTCAGAAAACAGGAGCGGAATCAGCCAATGTGCAAGATTCATCAATGAATAAAAAAGTTGATCAAGTTCAATCAGAACAAGCGCCCCTCACGGGTGTAGCTACTGAGAATAGCGATCAGCGTGTAATCAGTGTAGTCGTGAATAATCATCCTAAAGCAAGGCCCCAGTCTGGACTTCACAAAGCAGATATCGTATATGAAATGCTCGTTGAAGGTAAGATCACCAGGTTGTTAGCGATTTATCAAAGTGACTATCCAGACATTGTTGGACCAGTTCGAAGTGCTCGGGATTATTTTATCGAATTAAATGCAGGATTTAATGGGATTTTCGTTGCGCATGGGTACTCACCTTCTGCTCAAACCATCTTGAATTCCGGTGCAGTCGACCATCTAAATGGCATGCAATATGATGGAACGTTATTTGAACGAGCTTCTTTCAGAAAGGCGCCACACAATTCATATATCACCACGGAACGGATTAAAAAAGGCGCGACTACTAATGGCTATGACCTGAAGCAAAGTCCGAAACCTTTTATTTTTGATAATGAAAAGAGAGATTCAAAAGAAGACACATCAGTAGAGCTTGCTTATAGCGACACATATCACGTCTCGTATCGATACAATGACGGCGTTTATGAGCGATTTGTTAACGGTGAGTTGATGAAAGATCGCGAGACAAAAGATACGATCGCATTGGAAAATGTCTTGGTCGTGGAAGCGAATCATCAGATAATTGATGATTATGGAAGAAGAGCGATCGATTTAGAGTCTGGCGGAAGTGCAGTTTTATTACAAGAAGGTGTAAAAACGGAAGTAACGTGGAAAAATGAGAATGGACGCATTACCGCGGTGAAAGACGGAAGCTCTGTTCCGCTTATTCCAGGACAAACTTGGGTAAATATCGTACCTGAATTAAATGTAGTTACAAGTAATCAGTAAGGAGAGTGCTAATATATGCAAATTGATAAACTACGAGGTAAAACACTCGATCAACTATTTGAAGCTATTCTTTCATTGAAAGATCTAGAAGAATGTTATTTGTTCTTTGATGATCTTGCAACAGTTAACGAAATTCAATCGCTAGCACAGCGATTAGAGGTTGCTAGAATGCTTCGAGAAGGTTATACGTACCATAAGATCGAAACAGAAACAGGCGCAAGCACAGCTACTATTTCTCGTGTGAAACGTTGTCTAAACTATGGCAACGATGGCTATCAAATGACACTCGATCGTGTCCATAATAATGATTAATTTATAAAAACGAGCCGGATTTCGGCTCTTTTTTTGTTTATGTGGGGAAGGAGAATCGAACTTCGCTCCTTTGAATCAATCATTTTAGTGTGCTAAGTGGACGGCTCTCGGGTCGCTTCACCTAATGGATTGAACACAAAAAGCGTTTTCATTCCATTAGGTTCCAGCGCCTTTCGGACCTATACGGCCAGTTCCGCTTTTCTTGTCTAGCTGCGGGGCGCAGGAACTCCAATATTTCACTCTTTCATAGGAACACAAAAAGCGTGTTCCCATTCAAGAGTTCCAATATTTCCGTTCCTGAACGCGCCCCTCCGCTTTTCTTGTGTCCAGCTGCAGTGGCCAGATCCTCGATCGCTTCACCTTTCAACCTGAACACAAAGGGCGTGTTCAAATTGAAAGGTTCCAGCGCTTGTCGGATCTAAACGGCCACTTCCGCTTTTCGGTGTCCAGCTGCAGTGGGCCAAATCCTCCGGTCGTTTCACCCTTGCGATTGAGACACAAATCGTCTCATTCGCAAGGGCTCCAACGCCCTACGGATTTAAACGGGCCCACTTCCGCTTTTCGTATGTCCAGCTACAGTGGCCAGATCCTCGATCGCTTCACCTTTCAACCTGAACACAAAGGGCGTGTTCAAATTGAAAGGTTCCAGCGCTTGTCGGATCTAAACGGCCACTTCCGCTTTTCGTTGTTTCTCTGATATAATCCAATTTATGAGGAAAAGTAGGAGGAGCGGTTTGATGTTTGATTATAGCAGTTGGAAGCATGTGTTTAAGCTTGATCCTAATAAAGAGATTGAAGATCATGATCTGGAGTTGATTTGTGAGTCTGGGACGGATGCGGTGATTGTTGGTGGGTCTGATGGTGTTACGTTAGATCGTACGTTGGATCTGCTTGCTAGGATTCGTCGTTATGCGGTGCCTTGTGCGCTTGAGGTGTCTTCGGTAGAGGCCGTTACGCCGGGGTTCGATTTTTATTTCATTCCAACCGTGATGAACACGAAGGATAGTCGCTGGGTGACTGGATTGCATCATGAAGCTGTGAAAGAATTTGGTGAGATCATGAATTGGGATGAAATTGTTATGGAAGGCTATTGTATTTTGAATAGCGATTCAAAGGTTGCTACATTAACCTCTGCGGAAACAAACCTTGAAGAAGGTGATGTTCTGGCTTACGCTCGTATGGCGGAGAAGATGTTTAAGTTGCCGATTTTTTATGTGGAATACAGTGGCACTTACGGTGATGTCAATCTCGTTGAGAAGGTTAGCAATGCGCTTGAAGAGACGCAGCTTTTTTATGGCGGTGGGATCGATTCTCCTGAAAGAGCCAAAGAAATGGCTGCTTATGCTGATACCGTTATTGTGGGGAATAGTATCTATGATGATGTGAAGAAGGCGCTGAAAACAGTGGCTGCTGTTAAAGGAAATTGATTCTCTCCTATCGGTCGGGTAAAATAGGAATTAAGAACATATGTTTGTAAGGGGTGCGAAACATGCAACGATTAGTTGATAAATTATTAAATGGATTAAATCCTGAACAGCAGGAGGCGGTCAAGCATACAGATGGACCGCTATTGATTATGGCGGGAGCGGGAAGTGGTAAGACACGAGTTCTTACGCATCGGATTGCGTATTTACTTGTAGAAAAACAAGTTGCACCGTGGAATATTCTCGCGATTACGTTCACGAACAAAGCTGCTAGAGAAATGAAGGATCGGGTGTATTCGATCACTGGACCAGTGGCAGAGGATATCTGGATTTCAACATTCCACTCGATGTGTGTGCGAATTTTGAGAAGAGACGGTGACCGCATTGGGATTAATCGTAACTTCACGATTTTAGATTCTGGTGATCAGCTCACGGTAATAAAGAAGATTCTTAAAGATAAGAACATAGATCCCAAGAAATTCGATCCTAGAAGTATTCTTGGAAGTATCAGTTCAGCGAAGAACGAACTTCAAACAGCAGAAGACTATAAGACGAGTGCGAAAGGTCCATTTGAAGAAATTGCTGCAGATGTATACGAGCAATACCAGAAGCAGCTTCGTAAAAATCAGGCGTTGGACTTTGATGATTTGATTATGCGCACGATCACACTATTTAAGAAGGTACCTGAAGTTCTCGAATACTACCAGCGTAAGTTTCAATACATCCATGTGGATGAGTATCAAGATACAAACAAAGCGCAGTATGTGCTCGTTAAATTGATGGCCGAGAAGTATCAGAACCTTTGTGTTGTAGGTGATTCTGATCAGTCGATCTATCGTTGGCGTGGGGCGGATATTCAAAATATCCTTTCATTTGAAAAGGATTATCCGAGTGCACGTGTTATTCTATTAGAACAAAATTACCGTTCAACGAAGAAGATTCTTCAAGCTGCGAACGTTGTTATTGATAACAATATGAATCGTAAGCCTAAGAAGCTTTGGACTGATAATCAAGATGGCCCATCAATCACGTATTATCAGGGGAACGATGAACACGATGAAAGCCGATTTGTGACAGGTAAGATTCTCGATATGGTAAACAGCGGGAAACGTACGAATTCAGAGATTGCCATTCTGTATCGCACGAACGCACAGTCACGTGTTATTGAGGAAATCCTCAACAAATCAAACATTACGTATAACATTATCGGCGGAACAAAGTTCTACGATCGGAAAGAAATTAAAGACTTGCTTGCGTATTTGCGGTTAATTGCCAACCCTGATGATGACATCAGTTTGCTTCGAATTGTTAACGTACCTAAGCGGGGTGTAGGTGCTTCCACAATGGATAAGGTAGCACGATACGCAGCTGATCAAGACATTTCTATATTCACTGCTCTGCAAGAAGTGGAACAAATGGGACTGAGCGCTCGTTTCACTAAATCACTAGGAAGCTTTGGAAGTTTGATTGCAAACTGGACCCAAATGCAAGAGTATCTTGCAGTATCTGAGTTAGTTGAGGAAGTTCTTGATAAGTCTGGATATCGTGATGCACTAAGAAATGAGAATACGATCGAAGCACAATCTCGTTTAGAGAACATTAATGAATTTCTTTCTGTTACTCAAGAATTCGAAAAAGCGAGTGAAGATAAAAGCTTGGTTGCATTCTTAACGGACCTAGCTCTCGTAGCGGATATCGATAAACTCGATGAAGATGAGACGGAACAAAAAGAAGCCGTTACGCTCATGACGCTTCACTCAGCAAAAGGACTTGAATTCCCGGCAGTGTTCCTAATCGGGATGGAAGAAGGCGTCTTCCCTCATAGTCGGTCATTATTTGAAGAAGAAGAGATGGAAGAGGAACGTCGTCTAGCCTACGTAGGTATAACGAGAGCGGAAGAAGAGCTTTACTTAACGAATGCTCGTATGCGGACCTTATATGGTAAGACAAACACGAACCCAGTATCTCGTTTTATTGGAGAAATTCCTGAAGAACTAATGGAGAAAGAGGGTCAAGAAAAACCTTCACCGTTTACACCCAATTCAAACTCTCGTCCAACGAGACCAGCTGCGCCGAAGAAACCTCGTCGTCCACAGCTTACTTCTACAGGTGGAGAGGCACTCGCATGGAAAGTGGGTGACCAGGCGAGTCATCGTAAATGGGGTGTTGGAACAGTCGTCAGCGTCAAAGGTGAGGGAGATTCAACAGAGCTTGATATTGCATTTCCTGCTCCTGTAGGCATTAAGCGACTTCTCGCTAAGTTCGCTCCGATTGAGAAAGAATAGCGATCCTGAAAGGTGAGGGTTTGATAGTGGAAAATGAGAAAGCTAGTAAACGTATTAAAGAACTGAGACAACTTCTAGATAAATATAATTATGAATATCATGTGTTGGACAAGCCGAGTGTACCGGATGCTGAATACGACCGAATGATGAATGAGCTTCTAAGTCTTGAAGAAAAGCATCCTGAGCTTCGTACGAATGATTCGCCTACACAACGAGTTGGTGGTCCTCCGCTAGAAGGGTTTCAAAAGGTTGAGCATCGCGTGTCGATGCTCAGCCTTGGAAATGCTTTTGGGGAAGAAGACTTGAAAGATTTCGACCGACGTGTACGTGATCGTATAGGCGAAAACTTTTCTTATGTATGTGAATTGAAAATCGATGGTCTTGCGGTATCTTTAATTTACGAAGATGGTTTGTTTGTCCGTGGCGCGACGCGCGGTGACGGTACGATCGGTGAAGACATCACGCAGAATTTGAAGACGATTCCTGCAATACCACTTCGTCTTAGTGAGAAGGTTAGTATGGAAGTTCGCGGCGAAGCCTATATGCCTAAGCCTTCTTTCATGAAGCTAAACGAAGACCGTGAGAAGAATGAACAAGATGTGTTTGCTAACCCGAGGAATGCAGCTGCTGGATCGCTTCGTCAGTTAGACCCGAAAATTGCAGCTAGTCGTAATCTATCGATTTTCGTTTATGGCGTAGGAACGGTAGACGGAGAAGAAATCGACTCCCATTCAGATGGTCTCGATTATCTTAGCAAGCTAGGCTTTAAAACGAATCCTGAGTGGAAACGTTGTGACTCAATTGATTCTGTGATCGACTATATTAGTGGCTGGTCTGAAAGAAGACCTGATCTTTCGTATGAGATTGATGGTATTGTAGTGAAAGTGGATTCGCTCGAACATCAAGAAGAGCTAGGTTTCACTGCTAAAAGCCCGCGGTGGGCAATCGCCTATAAGTTTCCTGCTGAAGAAGTTGTGACAAGACTGCTCGATATCGAGCTGAACGTAGGAAGAACGGGTGTAGTAACGCCTACAGCTCGACTAGAGCCTGTGCTAGTCGCTGGTACAACTGTCCAGCGCGCTTCTCTTCATAATGAAGACCTAATCAAAGAGAAAGATATAAAAATTGGTGACTACGTTGTTGTGAAAAAAGCCGGCGATATTATTCCTGAGGTGGTTTCAGTACTTGAAGAACGCCGAACTGGAGAAGAGCAAGGCTTTGCAATGCCTGAAACGTGCCCTGAGTGTGAAAGTGATCTCGTACGCCTCGAAGAAGAAGTTGCTTTAAGGTGTATTAATCCAAAGTGTCCTGCACAACTTCGTGAAGGATTAATTCACTTTGTTTCTAGAAACGCGATGAACATCGACGGTCTTGGGGAACGCGTAATTACTCAATTGTTTAGAGAAGAGCTCATCCATGATGTTGCTGATATTTATCAGCTTACACATGAACAGCTCATCGAACTTGAAAGAATGGGCGAGAAATCGGTATCGAACTTATTAGAAGCCATTGCGGTTTCAAAAGATAACTCACTAGAGAAATTGTTGTTTGGCCTAGGAATTCGTCATGTAGGATCGAAGGCAGCAAAGACACTGGCGCAGCAATTTGGTACGATGGACAGTTTAATGGCAGCCACGATTGACGACCTTGAAGCGATCAACGAAGTGGGTCAAAAGATGGCAGACTCTGTTGTGAGATATTTTCAGAATGAAGAAGTGCATGATCTGGTTGAAGAACTTAAAGAAGCTGGTGTGAACATGACTTATAAAGGGCCGAAGCCAGTAGCTGTTGAGGACATCGATTCCATGTTTGCAGGAAAAACCGTTGTATTAACAGGGAAGCTTGAGAAAATGAGTCGTGGAGAAGCTAAGAAGAAGCTTGAAGAACTAGGCGCAAAAGTAACAGGGAGTGTAAGTAAAAGCACTGACTTACTCATTGCAGGGGAAGATGCCGGTTCAAAGCTCGAGAAAGCTGAATCGTTAGGTATAGAAGTATGGGATGAAAACAAATTCGTCGAGGAGTTAACCAAATGAGGAGAGGGAAATAATGCGAAAGATGCGAGCGATCATCGGTAGTGTGATGGCTCTTTCGCTGATTTTATCAGGCTGTGTTCCTAGTTTTATGAAGGACAAGCAGGAAGATTCAGTGGAAGTGCCTAATTCTAAGGGTGAAGAAAGTGAAGAAATGATCGTCAGTGAAGATATTAAGACATCTGAGAAGTATTACCGTTCCGTACTAGAGAAAAAGGGAGACAAGAACACTCTTGATGCTTCAGAGGTAAGAGGTCTTATCACAGCAGGAGTTGATAATCGACTTGATGTTGATTCCCTTGAGATGGGATTAATTCGTCTTTCTCAGGAACAGTTTGATCCAGAGAAATACTTCTTTAAAGAAGGTCAGCTTTTTGATTCTGAGCAAATTCACAGTTGGTTATATCGAAAAAAGGGTGATAGTGAGGGGGTAAACCCTGCTCTGGGCGTGGAGGATGATCCTGCTCAGCACGAAAAAGTGATCGAAGCAGAAAAAAGCAATCCGAAATTCCTATCCTTTATTCATGAACAGGATTACTATGTACAAAACAAAAAGGATGAACTGCAGCTAGGCGGTATTTCGATTGCCCTCTCTTTGTATTCTGAGTATCCATATTCAGTGTTGGATGAAGAAGGACTGAAATATACCGGCAACGTTAAGTTGGATCGGGAAAACGTTATTCAAAAGGGGAAGGAAGCAATCAAGCCGATCCTCAAAAAGATTCGAGAAGAACACGATGTCCCTGTTATGTTTACGCTTTTCATTGAAGAACCGAGGCAATCAGTAGTGCCAGGTAACTTTGTCGCTAGTACAATCGTTGAAGAAGGGAAGACAAGTGCTGGCTCTTGGAAAGATCTAAATGAAGAATATGTCGCTTTTCCATCTGACAAAGCCGATAATGAGTTTCCTGCTGATGCCGAAAAATTCGCAGACTTTACTCGTGAAATTCAGGATTTCTTTCCTAACTTTGTAGGTGTGATCGGTTCAGGTTTTTACAAACAGGATGAATTAAGACGGTTGAAAGTAGAAATTCCTATACAGTTTTATAGTAAAGCAGAGGTCATTTCCTTTACTCAGTTTGTTACTGGCTTGGTTAAAAAGCGTAACGATACGTTCCAACAAAATCTACCCGTATCGATTTATATTACGAGTAACGGTAAACCAGAAAGTATTATTGTGAAAGACCCAAATAATGATGAACCGTTCGTTCATATTTATAACTAATGAAGAAGGCTTCTACGCATTCGTAGAAGCCTTCTTATTCTTATTCGTTTAGTGCTTTCTCTAGTGTTTGGATATTTTTCTTCATAAGAGAAAGGTAATCTTCATCGTTATTAATGTCATCTTCTGAGAGAACGGAGAGGTTATGAATTCGAAGAGGTTCAAGTCCTAGTTCTTTCTGAACCGTTTTCGCTGGTTTAGGCGTAACATTTTGTTCGAAGATCATATATGACAGATTATAATTCTTCGCTGTTTCGATAATTTTTTCAAGCTGTTGCTGGGTTGGTTCCTGGGATGGTGAGAGCCCGGAGACACTCAGCTGCTCAAGTCCGTAGCGCTTCTCCCAGTACCCATAGGCATCGTGAGAGATTAGAAATTCTTTCTTTTCTGCATTGGAGACCATTGTCTTAAACAACTGGTCGATTTCTAATAAGTCATCTTCGAGCTTTTTGAAATTCGCTTCAAACTCTTTCTCTTGCTCAGGATTTAGTTCGATAAGACTATCTTTAATATTTCTCGCTTGCTCAATCGCAAAAACAGGGTCGATCCAGACGTGAGGGTCTACATTCCCATGGTCATGCTCATGGTGATTTCCATCTTCCTCATCGTGTTCTTCATGACCTTCTTCTGTTTCAGCAAGATCAATACCATTTGAAGCTTCGAGTGTCATGACACCTTCTTTTTGAAGGATATCCTTTGCTGTATCTGCGAAACCTTCGAGGCCTGCACCATTGAATATAAACAAGTCAGATTCCGCTAGCTGTGTCATCGTTCGAGTCGTTGGGTCGAAACTATGTGCATCGCTCCCAGGAGGGATAATAGATTCTGCCTTAACAGCATCCCCTCCAATTCGTTCAGCGAAATATTCAGTTGGATATAACGTTGTATAGATCACAAGCTTGCCTTCAGACGTTTCATTGCTACCTGAAGCGCAGCCAACCAACAGAAACGTAAATAAAGATAGCGAGAATGCTACCACCACGTATCTTTTCATATTAAACTCCCTTTACCTTTTACTGTGATTCACTGTAGTTCATTATATAGGAATTTACCCACCTTGCAAATAGTAATCTTTCCGATTTAGAGAGTGACAAGATTATACAAAAATAAGGGTTTAGTAGAAAGTGATTTAGGAAACAGCCAATATATAGTAATAAAAACCATATTATTCTATCTGAAATTGTGGCAATATTTTCTTTGTTTGAAGAATTGTGTCATTACATGATAGAATAATAGATGTGAAAACGTTTTAATCGACAAGGAGGCTGGATTTACATGGTAGTACCTTACAAACATGAGCCATTTACAGACTTTACGGTAGATGATAACCGTAAGGCGTTCGAAGCAGCGCTTAAAAAAGTTGAAGGCGAACTCGGAAAAGATCACGATCTTCTCGTAGACGGTGAGCGCATTAGCACCGAGGATAAGATCGTTTCTATTAACCCTGCGAACAAAGAAGAAGTCGTAGGTAGAGTTTCTAAAGCGAATCAAGATATCGCTGAAAAAGCTATTCAAGCAGCTGATCAAGCTCTTGAAGGCTGGAGAAAATGGTCCGCTCGTGCTCGTGCGGATGTTCTATTCCGTGCTGCGAGCGATCGTACGCCGTCGTAAGCATGAATTCTCGGCGTATCTAGTAAAAGAAGCAGGTAAGCCATGGAAGGAAGCGGACGCTGATACAGCTGAAGCAATCGACTTCATGGAATACTATGCTCGCCAGATGATTGATCTTGGCGAAGGGAAACCAATAATCAGTCGCCCTAATGAATATAACCGTTATGTTTATACTCCGGCTGGCGTATCTGTTGTTATCCCTCCATGGAACTTTGCGTTTGCGATTATGGCAGGCACAACAGTTGCTCCACTTGTAACAGGCAATACAGTGCTATTGAAACCTGCAAGTGCGACACCTGTTATCGCGGCTAAATTCGTGGAAGTTCTAGAAGAAGCAGGTTTACCGAAAGGTGTACTTAACTTTGTTCCAGGTAGTGGAAAAGAAGTAGGTGATTTCCTTGTAGACCATCCTAAGACTGCATTGATTTCATTTACTGGTTCTCTTGAAGTAGGTACGCGTATTTATGAGCGTGCTGCAAAAGTTCAACCTGGTCAAAAACACCTGAAGAAGGTAATCGCTGAGATGGGTGGTAAGGATACGGTAGTTGTTGATAATACTGCTGACCTTGAACTTGCTGCTGAAGCGATCGTTGTTTCAGCATTTGGATTCTCAGGACAGAAATGTTCTGCTGGTTCACGTGCCGTCATCCATCAGGACGTATATGATGAAGTACTTGATCGTGTCGTTAAACTTACAAAAGAGCTTTCTATGGGTGAAACAAAGAAACCTGACGTGTACATGGGACCAGTAATCGATCAAGGTGCTTATGATAAAATCATGAGCTATATTGAGATCGGAAAAGAAGAGGGACGTCTAGTTGCTGGTGGTAAAGGAGATGATTCAAAAGGATTCTTCATTGAACCAACAGTATTTGCTGACCTTCACCCTGAATCTCGTATGCAACAGGAAGAAATCTTTGGACCAGTTGTTTGCTTGACGAAAGCAACGGACTTCAACAATGCTCTCGAAATCGCAAATAATACTGAATATGGACTTACGGGTGCTGTTATTACAAACAACCGTGAGCACATCGAACGCGCGAAGGTAGATTTCCATGTAGGAAACCTTTATTTCAACCGAAATTGCACGGGCGCAATCGTTGGTTACCATCCGTTCGGTGGGTTCAAAATGTCAGGTACTGACTCTAAAGCAGGTGGACCTGATTACTTGATCCTTCATATGCAGGCGAAAACAATTTCTGAAATGTACTAGAGTATATCAGATCAAATAAGCACTCTCGTTGTTTTCGAGAGTGCTTTTCTTTTATGATTTTTTACCTTGTGAATGTAATTAATTGAAACGGGTTATTATAAAAAAAACAAAAATACTAAAGAAAATTTCAAAATGATGATTAACATGTTCTTTTGGTGGGTAAATGTTACTAAAGTATGTCTTTTGTTTACATATTCGCCAATTAATTTTAATTAATTTAATTGAATACTTATTCCACATACTTCTATATGACACCGTATGGAAGGGTAATATTGAATAAATATACACAAAAGGTTTTATTATATAATATTTTCATTGTTCTGAAAAATATTTTGTGATATAGTAATCATTGGTTTGTAAAAGGACTTATGGTCTATAGTGATAATTTAAATTCTCAGGAAAATGCATACCTGTGAATAATGACTTAAAGGAGGTGAAAGTGTGGAATACACCTTAACAACAGCAACTTGGTTCTGGTTACTTATACCGATGCCTTTATTAGTCATACTATCCATAATTACATTTTTTACTGAAAGGAGAGAATAGTACTAGATGAGTATTGAAACGCCTACGTTAGTCACATTTATAGTATATCTTGTCGGAATGCTTGCAATCGGTCTAATTTCTTACCGACTAACAAGCAACTTATCAGATTATGTTCTTGGAGGAAGAAGATTAGGTGGGTCTGTTGCAGCCCTTAGTGCGGGTGCGTCAGATATGAGTAGTTGGCTCTTACTCGGATTACCTGGTGCAATGTACGCAGGTGGTATGAGCCAGATTTGGATCGGGATTGGGCTCGCGGTCGGAGCTTACCTGAACTGGCAATTCGTGGCAACACGTCTTCGTCGTTACACTGAGGTAGCAAATGATTCCATTACGGTACCGGATTATCTTGAAAATCGTTTCCGTGATAAATCAAAAGCTCTTCGTGTTATCTCAGCAATTGTCATTCTTGTATTCTTTACATTCTATACGTCTTCAGGTCTAGTTGGGGGCGCAATCCTGTTTGAAAGTTCGTTCGGCATGAGCTACGAAAGTGCTTTGTGGATCGGTGCAATCGTAATTATTTCTTATACGTTCCTCGGCGGTTTCTTAGCAGTAAGCTGGACAGACTTCTTCCAAGGAATCTTGATGTTCCTAGCTCTAGTTGTTGTACCAATCGTTGCGCTCTTTGAAATGGGCGGTTGGGGCGAAACAGTCAACCAAGTTGGCGAAATGGACACAACTTACTTAGATATCTTCACTGGTATGAGCTTCATGGGTATTCTATCCCTTCTTGCTTGGGGACTTGGGTACTTTGGACAACCTCATATCATTACACGATTTATGGCAGTAAAATCATCAAAAGAAATTCCAAAAGCTCGTCTTGTTGGTATGACTTGGATGGTTGTTTCACTATTCGGTGCGATCTTCACTGGTTTCATCGGTATCGCATTCTTCTCAGGTGGTCTTGAAAACTCTGAGACAGTATTTATCGAATTTACTCAAATCCTATTTAACCCTTGGGTTTCAGGATTCTTACTTGCAGCAATCCTTTCTGCAATCATGAGTACTATTGACTCTCAGCTTCTAGTATCTTCTAGTGCTGTTGCGGAGGACTTCTACAAAGCAATCCTTCGTAAGAACGCAAGCCAAACTGAGCTTGTATGGGTAGGTCGTATTGCTGTACTTGCAATCGCATTGCTAGCAATCCTTCTTGCTTACAACCCTGAGAGCAGTGTACTAGGTCTTGTAAGTTATGCTTGGGCAGGATTTGGTGCCGCATTCGGACCAGTTATCATCCTAAGCTTGTTCTGGAAACGCATGACTCGTAACGGTGCGCTTGCTGGTATCCTTGTAGGTGCTTTCACAGTTATTATCTGGAAGCAACTATCTGGTGGCCTGTTCGACCTTTACGAAATCGTACCAGGATTCATCCTATGCTGGATCGCAGTATTGGCATTCAGCTATGTTGGTAAAGAACCTGGACCAGAAATTGAAGCAGAGTTTGATGAAGCAAAATCTTCAAAACTTTAATAGTAAGATAATGACTCACTCCACTTGGAGTGGGTCTTTTTTTATTCTTATACAAATAGTTCGATATGAAAGGGCAGTATAAGGTCATAAGGGTTAAACAAACGTTTGATTGAGAGCATATAATCAAACGTTTGTTTAATATTGACAAAGCGGCATTCTGTTGCTTAATGAAGTCTGTTTTTGGTATCATCTATATATTGCAGGTTGTTCGAATTTTACGGAGGTGAAAGAGATGTCCAGAATTACAAATGAACAGGTTAAGCATGTTGCAAACCTGGCAAGACTTGAAATGGATGAATCAGAAGTCGAAAAGTTTACAACTCAGCTCGATGACATTATTTCGATGGCAGAGCAGCTGAATGAACTAGATACAGATAACGTTGAACCAACTACTCACGTTCTTGATTTAAAGAATGTTCTTCGTGAAGACAAAGTACAGCCATGGCTCTCACGTGAGGAAGCGCTGAAAAACGCACCGGATGAAGAAAATGGACAAGTAAAGGTTCCATCAATATTTGAGTAAGGGAGGTATGAGATACCGATGTTTGATAAAAGCATAAGCGAGCTCCATAGCTTGCTACACAAGAAAGAACTATCAGTTAGTGAACTTGTTCAAAGTTCGTTTGACCGTATTAACTCGGTTGAAAACAAAGTAAAGGCATTCATGACCTTAAATGAAGAAGGGGCTATGCAAGCTGCAAAATCCCTTGATGATAAGTTAGGTACGGAAGATGCAAGAGGGTTACTCTTCGGATTACCGATCGGTGTGAAAGATAACATCGTTACAAAGGGTCTTCGTACAACTGCTGCAAGTCAGCTATTAGGAAATTTTGAACCATTACATAACGCAACAGTAGTTGAGCGTTTGCAAGCTTCCGAAACTGTTACGATAGGAAAACTAAATATGGATGAGTTCGCAATGGGTTCTTCAAACGAGAATTCAGGTTTCTATGGTACTCGTAACCCGTGGAATACGGACTATGTACCAGGCGGATCAAGCGGTGGTTCTGCCGCAGCTGTTGCGGCTGGTGAAGTATTCTTCTCACTTGGTTCTGATACCGGTGGCTCGATTCGTCAGCCGGCAGCATTTTGTGGTGTTGTTGGGTTAAAGCCAACGTATGGCCGTGTTTCTCGTTTTGGATTGATTGCATTCGCATCTTCACTCGACCAAATCGGTCCGATTACAAATACAGTTGAAGATAACGCATATCTTCTTCAGACACTTGCGGGACATGACAAGATGGACTCAACGTCAGCAAATGTTGATGTACCTGATTACCTTTCTAGTTTAACTGGAGACGTGAAGGGTCTACGTATTGCTGTACCTAAAGAGTACCTTGCTGAAGGTGTAGACGAAGACGTGAAGAATAAAGTCCTTGCCGCACTGAAAAAACTTGAAGAACTTGGTGCAACGTGGGAAGAAGTTTCTCTTCCGCACTCAAAGTATGCTGTAGCAACGTACTACCTACTATCTTCTTCTGAAGCATCAGCAAACCTTGCGCGTTTTGATGGGGTAAGATATGGCGTTCGTGCTGAAGCTGATAACCTTCTTGATGTATATAAGAAAACAAGAAGCGAAGGCTTTGGTGAGGAAGTGAAGCGTCGTATTATGCTTGGAACGTTTGCGTTAAGCTCAGGATATTATGATGCTTACTACAAAAAAGCACAAAAGGTTCGTACACTGATCAAGAACGACTTTGAAAAAGTGTTTGAGGACTACGATGTTATTATTGGACCAACGACACCGACACCTGCATTTAAAGTGGGCGAAAAGATTGATAACCCATTAACGATGTACGCTAACGACATTTTGACGATTCCCGTTAACCTAGCTGGTGTACCTGCCATCTCTGTTCCATGTGGGTTGTCTAATGGACTTCCTGTCGGATTACAAATAATCGGAAAGCATTTTGATGAGAACACAGTCTATCGCGTAGCTCATGCATACGAGCAAGCAACTGATCATCATAAAGCTAAACCAGAGCTGTAAGGGGGGACGACTGAAGATGAATTTTGAAACAATTATTGGTCTTGAAGTTCACTCGGAACTTAAGACAAACACGAAGATTTTCTGTAACTGTTCAACGAATTTCGGTGCGCCTCCTAACACGAATGTGTGCCCGATTTGTCTAGGACACCCTGGTGTGCTTCCTGTTATGAATGAACAGGCTGTTGATTTCGCAATGCGTGCTGCTATGGCATTAAACTGCGAAATTGCAGAAGACACGAAATTTGACCGTAAAAACTATTTCTACCCAGATAACCCTAAGGCATATCAGATTTCTCAGTACGATAAGCCGATCGGTGAAAATGGGTGGATCGATATCGAAGTGAATGGTAAGACGAAGAGAATTGGCATTACTCGCCTTCACCTTGAGGAAGATGCAGGTAAACTGACTCATGTGGATGGAGAAAATCATTCACTCGTTGACTTTAACCGTCAAGGTACACCTCTTGTTGAGATTGTATCTGAGCCAGATATTCGTACACCTGAAGAAGCATATGCTTATCTTGAGAAGTTGAAAGCAATCCTACAATATACGGAAGTCTCTGATTGTAAGATGGAAGAAGGCTCTCTCCGCTGTGATGCGAACTTGTCACTTCGTCCATATGGACAGGAAGAGTTCGGAACGAAGACAGAGCTTAAGAACTTGAACTCGTTCGCTAACGTTCATAAAGGTCTTCAGTATGAAGAAGTACGCCAGGAGAAAGAGCTACTTGCTGGAAACGTAATCGGTCAAGAAACACGCCGCTACGATGAAGCAGGTAAGAAAACAATTCTTATGCGTGTGAAGGAAGGCTCTGACGATTACCGTTATTTCCCTGAACCTGACCTTGTCCGTCTTGCCATCAATCAAGAGTGGATGGAGCGAGTACGTCGTGATATCCCTGAGCTTCCTGATGCTAGACGTGAACGCTATGTGAATAAGTATGATCTTCCAGAGTACGATGCGATGGTTCTTACGCAATCCAAGAAGATGTCCGATTTCTTTGAAGTAGCAATTGGACAAGGTGCAGATCCTAAGCAGGCTTCTAACTGGCTGATGGGTGAAGTTTCTGCATACTTGAATGCTAACTATAAGGAAATTGATGAAGTAGCCTTAACACCTGAAGGTCTTGGTAAACTAATTGCATTAATCGATGAAGGTACGATTTCATCTAAGATTGCTAAGAAAGTATTTAAAGACCTTATCGAAAAAGGTGGCGATCCTGAACAAATCGTTAAGGATAAAGGCCTTGTACAAATTTCTGACGAAGGCGAGCTTCGCACGATCGTTACAGGCATTCTTGACGAGAACGAACAGTCGATCGAGGATTACAAGAACGGTAAAGACCGTGCGCTTGGTTTCCTTGTCGGACAAGTGATGAAAGCAACTAAAGGTAAAGCCAATCCTCCTATGGTTAACAAGTTGATTGTAGAGGAAATGGATAAGCGATAGTTTGATTTGTGAAAGCCCTCCTGTTTGGAGGGCTTTTTTTTGTTTGGCTCTTATCGTAAACCTTGTTGCTATAAGAGTGGGAGGGATTTCCGTTCCAATTAGCTAAGTGGGGTTCTTAATACAGAAATTCTTTCTAAAGCAACAATATAAGTGCCTTTTGTTTTAAGTGATTATAGGAGTTCCAATTTCTCCGTTTCTAAGCGCTCCGCTTTTCTGTACATTTATTGCTTTTTCTAGGCTAAACGAATATAATCATATCTGAGGTTATTCGGGTTGAAACGGTCACGGTGATGTGGGCGTTTTTTGTTTGTTAAACATATATTAGTAGGGAAATCGTGCGAAATTGTCGAGCTTTTGAGGCTTTTCAATCATGCGAAAACAGATTACTATTGGTTTATAATGGTAAGTATAGAATAGAGATACAGAAGATAGGATGATGAAGGATGAAACGTGCTAGACTGATCTACAATCCCACGTCCGGAAGAGAACAGGTGAAACGTTCGTTACCATATATATTGGAACGTCTTGAAATAAACGGATATGAAACATCTGCACATGCGACTACTTGTGAAGGAGACGCGATTGAAGCGGCTCGTATCGCAGTTGAGAGAAGGTTTGATCTTGTAATCGCGGCTGGCGGAGATGGAACGATTTATGAAGTGATCAATGGAATAGCTGAGCAGCCGTACCGACCGAAGCTTGGTATTATTCCTGTTGGAACGACAAATGACTTTGCTCGCGCGATCAGTGTACCGAGAACGATCGAGGGCGCTATGGATGTTCTTTGTGAAGGTCTTGAGATGCCGATCGATGTAGGACGCGTGAACGATCACTATTTCATTAATATCGCTGGTGGTGGGCGTTTAACGGAATTAACGTATGAAGTTCCAAGTAAGCTTAAAACGATGCTAGGCCAGCTTGCTTATTATATGAAAGGGATCGAGATGCTACCTTCGATCCGTCCAACAAAGACACGAATCGAATATGACGGGAAATTATTCGAGGATGAAATTATGCTTTTCCTCGTGTCTAACTCAAACTCTATAGGCGGATTTGAGAAGCTTGCGCCACATGCATCTCTCAATGACGGTCTTTTTGATCTTATGATTTTGAAGAAAACCAATATTGCTGAGTTTATTCGGATTGCGAGTAGTGCACTAAGAGGGGATCATATTAATGATCCTAACGTTGTTTACAAAAAGGCTAGTAAAATTAAGGTAGAAGCCGTCGATAAAATGCAGCTTAATCTTGATGGCGAATACGGAGGCCCTCTTCCTGCAGAGTTTACAAACCTCTATCGTCACATAACGATGATTGTACCATCAAAAACGAATAAAAAGCATTCAACAGATGAAGAAGCGATGAAAAACTCCTTACCTGAGGAGGAGAAGTCAGAGATTTAATCTCTGGCTTTTTTACTTGGTGTAAATTGGGCGGGAACGAACCAATTTCTATATCGATTCACACTGTGGTACAATTTTTGTACATGACATTGAACGGAAAAGGACTGAAAATATGAGTATTCAAGAAACGCCCGTAACAAAGAACGACATAGTCGACGTAGAATTCAAAGACCTTTCTCATGATGGTGCCGGTGTCGCAAAAGTAGAGGGATATACGCTTTTTGTCCCTTATGGAATTCCAGGCGAAATAGCGAAAGTGAAAGTAGTCAAAACGAAGAAGGGCTACGGATTTGGTAAAATCGTCGAGGTGTTGGAAGAAAGTGAAGAGCGAAACACGCCGCCATGTCCAATCTTTTATAAGTGTGGAGGTTGTCAGACGCAACATATCACGTACGAAAGTCAGTTAAAGTTTAAACAAAAACAAGTAAAAGACGTCATGGAGCGAATTGGTAAAATCGACGTTCCTATCCATGAGGTGCTCGGAATGGAAGATCCTTGGCGTTATCGAAATAAAGCTCAGGTTCCTGTTGGAGAAGAAGGTGGCAAGATTGTTGCCGGTTTCTATCAGCAGCGTAGTCACAAGATCATCGATATGGATCAATGTCTCATCCAAGAGCAAGAAAATGATCGTGTGCTAGAAGTCGTGAAAGGTATTGCTGAGAAATACGGTATCCGTGCGTACGATGAGCGCAGTCATCGTGGTACGTTGAGACACGTTGTTGCAAAGTACGGTAAACAAACGAAGGATGTTATGGTTGTTCTAGTAACGAAACAGAAAGATTTACCGAACCGAAAGAATATTATCCGTGATATCACGAAACAAGTACCTGGTGTGAAGTCGATCGTACAAAACATTAATCCTAAGCGTACGAACGTGATCTTTGGTGACGAAACGCGTGTCCTCTGGGGTAATGACTACATTTACGATACGATCGGTGATATTAAATTCGCTATTTCTGCACGCTCGTTTTATCAGGTGAACCCTGATCAAACAAAGGTTCTTTATGATCAAGCCTTACGGTATGCGGGATTAACTGGTGAAGAGACGGTCATCGATGCGTATTGTGGAATCGGAACGATTTCTCTCTTCCTAGCTCAGAAAGCGAAAAAAGTTTACGGAGTCGAAATCGTACCTGAAGCGATTGAAGATGCGAAACGAAATGCTGAATTAAACGGCATCACGAACGCAGAATTTGAAGTAGGCGAAGCAGAAACTATCATTCCGATGTGGAAGAAAAAAGGCATCAAGCCTGATGTCTTCGTCGTTGATCCACCTCGTAAAGGCTGTGATGAGTCTCTATTAGAGACAATTCTCGATATGAATCCTAAGAAAGTTGTGTATGTATCGTGTAACCCAGCTACGTTAGCGAGAGATCTTAGAATCCTTGAAGATGGTGGGTATGAGACGAAGGAAGTTCAACCTGTTGATATGTTTCCGCATACGACGCACGTGGAGTGTGTTGCAGTCATTGAACGCAAGTGAGCTAGAAAAGAAGCATAAGCCTATCTAGGCTTATGCTTCTCAGCTTGTAGAGGAACCCCAGGTTCTTCTACAAGCTTTTTTTGTTGGTTTGTATTTTGAGGTCGTTTTTTTAAATTTTAATGTTAGTACTATGAAAAAAACTCTCCTTCACCTAGCTCACCCGGTCTAAGTGAAGGGCAATCTTCTTCATATTCTGACAGGCGGCAGTCAGTAACGCTTGTTCTCTTACTTTTTGTTTTCCACGCAAGCGACAATAACGCAGCCCATGCAGTTCTTTTGAATCTGCGAAGCTACGCTCAACCTTCTCTTTTCTCATGCGATAAATCCACTTTCCCTCATTGGAAAGTCGGTTCTGACGAACCTTTTCTTTTGCCCCTTCCCACACATGGCGTGTGATGGTTTTCTGGTGCTTCTGGTTCTCAGTGCAATGTGCCAGAAGAGGACAAGTCTTACATTTCGTGGGGTCCGACTTATAGTGACGATACCCTTCTCGGTCCGTCGTCGCGTACGCCAGTGCCTCACCCTGAGGACAAACATATCGATCGAGGTTTTCATCATATTTGTATTTCCATTTCGGAAGAAATCCTTTTTTACTTTGGTAGCGACGATGAGCGATAACGCCAAATACGTTTCGTTGTTCGAGTCCGTGACAAATAGGGGCTGTTAAGTATCCTGCATCTAGACCGACTGCTTCTACTTTAAAACCGAAGCGTTTTACCTGGCGGTCTAACCGTTGTAAATAAGGTTTGGAGTCGTGAATATTACCTGGAGTAATATGGACGTCGGTAATGATGTTGAATTTCATATCTGTGGTGCGATGATCTAAGTAAAAGAAACCTTCAGGTTTATGTTCTCGATATAAATAACCACTCTCAGGATCAGTATGACTGACTTTGATTTCCTTCGTCTTATTCACCTCCTTCTTTTCTTTTAGAGGCTTTTTTCCATGATCAGACCTGTCCTGTTCCACTGCTTCATTGAGTTCATCTATATAGTCGGCCGTTTCTACATGAACGTCTTTCCTGGAGAACTTTTTCTTATTCGCGCTCGCTTTTAGATGTGTGGAATCGGTGTAGAGAACTCGTCCTGACACCATTCGATGGTTCATAGCCTGGTGGACGACCTCATCAAAAACCTCTTGGAAAATATCTGTTTCATTAAAACGCATTCTGCGATTCCAGCTGATCGTAGAGTGATGGGGTACGGCGTCGGTTAAATTCAATCCGAGGAACCACCGGTACGCGACATTCGTTTGAATTTGACGCTCTAATTCGCGTTCAGAGCGAATGCCGTAAATATATCCAATAAACATCATCTTAAATAATACTAGGGGATCAAGGGATGGACGGCCGTTGTCTTCACAATAATAAGGACGGACTTTTTCAGGGATAAAGGAGAAATCTATGTAGTGGTCGATCTTACGTAATAAGTGGTTATCAGGGACAAGTTCATCAATCGTTACCATTTCTAATTCATTCTGCCGATCTTTCTTAGATTGAAACATTACATCACCGCCTAAAAAGAATCTATCTCTAGCTTAACAAAAGGGTGAAATAAAAAAAGGCAAAAAAAATAGGTTGTCGAGACTTTCTCGACAACCTGAGAAGCATAAGCCTATCTAGGCTTATGCTTCTTTTGATGGATTATGGATATGACCGGACACATTGTATTAAATGTGAGGTGGTTCACGCATCTGGGCGAATAATAAGAGATGGGAATTGAACAAAAAAAGAAGCGAGCCGACTACATCCAGTAGTCGGCTCGCTTTAATTCGTGTTCAAAAGCTCTTTGAAGCTTATTGAGCTGTATATCCGCCATCGATTACGACGGCTTGTCCTGTTACACTTTTCGCTTTATCACTTGCAAGGAACATGGAGTAGTCTGCAATTTCTTCAACGTCTAGTAGGCGTTTTTGAGGTACAAGAGGATAGATGACTTCCTCTAACACTTTTTCCAATTCTACTCCACGAGATTTCGCCAAGTCTTCTAATTGACCGCGAACGAGTGGTGTATCTACATAGCCAGGTGCTATGGCGTTAACTGTGATGCCATGTTCCGCCCCTTCAAGTGCACTCACTTTCGTCAAACCGATCACGCCGTGTTTCGCACTATTGTATGCGGCTTTTCCTGAGAACCCGATGACGCCGTTAATGGAAGCCATGTTCAGGATGCGGCCATTTCCTTGTTTTTTCATGATGGGAAAAACAGCCTTCGTCGCGATAAATGGAGCTGTCAACATGATGTCCTGCATTAATTTAAATTTAGAAGTAGGGAATTCTTCGATTGGCGATACGTGTTGAAGTCCAGCGTTGTTGATAAGAACATCAATGCGATCGTATGTTTCAACCGTTTGATTAATTGCAGCATTGATTTCTTCTTCACTCGTTACATCCGCTTTTACTCCAATTGCAGTTAAGTTTTGGTCGGTCAGCGCTTTTGCGGCTTTTTCTACCCCTTCTTCATTAATATCAGATAAAACAACTTTCGCACCGTTCTTGGCAAACATTTCTCCGATTTGATACCCGATTCCTTGTGCTGCTCCTGTTATGAATACTACTTTGTTTTCAACCATGTCTCTCAACCTCTCATTTCAGTCTGTCATAAGCAATAGCTTATGTCTTAAGGTCGATTGTAACCAAAACGAATTAGCATTTCACTTATAGTGAATTACGCGAAATCTTCATTTTTTAGAGAATAATTCTTAAATTCTCTATCTTATTTAATCTATTGATTCCTATGAAACGTAGGAGTAAGATATTTCTTGTTGTAAATACTGATGTCGATTTTTGTCAAACGTTGTTTTGTTCATAATTATTATCAAAGGAGGTATAGAGATGTTTGCAATCATTATTGGACTTGTTTCCCTTATGATCATGGCTTACTTAGGATGGTCGATTCTGTGGATTGCTCCGATTGCTGCTTCTATTGTAGCGATTCTTTCCGGCATGGATATTCTAGAAGCGTTCACCTCTGATTTCATGACCGGGTTTTCAACATTCGCGAAAGATTTCTTCCCGATCTTCTTATTTGGAGCTATTTTCGGAAAGCTTATGGAAGTTACGGGAAGCGCACGGAAAGTCGCAAGCTTTTTATCTAGAATTGTCGGGAAAGAACGAGCGATTTTAGGGGTGCTTTTGGGAGCTGCGATTCTGACTTATGGTGGTGTTAGTCTATTTGTTGTCGTATTCGTCATGTATCCACTTGCCATCAATTTGTTCAGAGAGGCAGATATCAGCCGAAAAGTGATCCCGGGGACGATTGTACTTGGTGCGTTCACATTTACGATGACCGCTTTACCAGGTACAGCACAAGTACAAAACTATATTCCAACTGAATACTTTGATACAACGATGATGGCCGCGCCGATCATGGGCGTTGTAACCGGATTGATCATGGCTGTAGGCGGTTATTTTTATCTTTCGTACCGAGCTAATAAACTTACCAAAGCAGGTGAGGGCTTTACTGAGCCGCAAAGCAAAACGGGGACTGAAAGCGAAGGGTACGATCCAAATGTCTTTTTATCGTTCTTGCCATTGATCTGTGTTGTATTACTTATTAATATCTTCAACGTAGACATGCTGATTGCGTTGTTAATCGGAATTATTTTAACGATTATTCTGAATTGGAAAGCATTCCATGAGTTCATCACGGCTTTGAATGATGGAGCGAAAGGGGCCGTAACAGCGGTTGTAAATACAGGCGCAGCAGTAGGTTTCGGTGCTGTCGTACAAGCTTCCCCTGCTTTTCCAGCGATTAAAGAAGCGCTGTTGAACATAAAAGGCGGGCTTGTTATCTCTGATGCCTTAGCCACTCAATTACTCGCAATGATTACCGGTTCTGCTTCAGGCGGAATGAACATTACTTTAAACGCTCTTGGGTCTGATTACTATCAGCAAGCGATGGATATGGGTATGAATCCTGAGATTCTACACCGTATCACGGCGGTAGCATCTGGTGCATCCATCCTTCCGCACAATGGAGCATTATTGACGGTGTTCGCCATTACCGGTTTAACCCACAAAGATTCTTATAAAGATATTTTCTTTGTTGGATTACTCATTCCATTTATCGCGACTGTGGTTGGAATATTGATGTCGTATATCGGAATTGTATAAGAAGAAAAAGTTGATGTAAGCTCCTTCTTTCACTGTGAAAAGAAGTCTGTTTAACAAAAGTGAAGAGTGTTAATCAAACGTTTGTTTGAAAGGGAAGTAGAAAAAATCTACTTCCCTTTCTTTATAGTGTTAAAGGTGTGAAAGTAGGAAACGGTTGATTAACTTCCTCAAGGGTAGAGAGGGGGGCATTTCTGTTCAGCATGTTCTGCAAACTACGCATGTAGAATGTGATCCTCCTGGTGTCGTGTGGATCAGTTCTAAATCGTTAATCAAACGTTTGTTTGAAATCAGGAAAGGGTGTTCCTTTTGTACCTTTCCTGACATTAAGGTGTTTATTGTATTGATAAAAACAGTAGCTCTACTTCTTCCATCACTAATTCCCACGCTGAGGAAGTCGTATTTGTCAGCATGAAATGTTCTGCTTGCGGGAGTTCTACTAGTTTCACAAAGTCTCCTGATTCCTGAGCCTCTCTATGGTACTGGCTACTGATTCCGATTGGTACATGAATATCTAGCGCTCCATGGATGAGTACTTGATGCACATCTAAAGGAAGTAGCTCGATAGGGGATGCGTGTTTGTATCGTTCAGGAAATTCCTTTGGAGAGCCACCTATCAAATCGGCAGTAGGATTGTTCGGTGCGAGTGATAAGGTCTCATCTCGGTATTCGTGCACATCATGCATCATTTCAAGGTCCGTTACGCCAGCAAGACTAATAACGCCTGCGATTGGAAGAGGTTGATCTGAATAAAGTGGACTTTCGCTACTAATCTTATGTCTAGCAGCTAACCATGTCGCAAGGTGTCCTCCTGCAGAATGACCAATCGTAATCACTTTGCTCAAATCAAGTGTGTACTTTTCCTTAAGGGAGTAGAGATGATCGCATGCTTTAGCAGCATCTGTTAGTGTGTCAGGCCATGATCTCCCTCGATCTGACACTCTGCGATACTCAATGTTCCAAGTCGCGATACCCTTGGCAGTCAATGCCTCAGCAACATTGCGCATTTGATCAAGTTTGAAAGGTTCTCTCCAAAACCCACCGTGAATCACGACAGCAACTGGATGGGGGCCATCGCCTTCTGGGATGCGTAACTCCCCAAATTGGTTTTCATCGTTTCCGTAGAATAATTTCTCCATTATTTCACCTCGTTATGTAATAGGTACTCTGTTTATTATCTCACATCGAGATGGTAGAGCGAATCCGTTACAAAATAAAACTCCCCAATCGTGCGTGACGATTGGGGAGGAATGATAAGATTTATAAGTTATAATGAGGCTACTTATATTTAACAGTAATACTAATGAAATTATTGACGATCATAAATGAACCCGTATTACCTCCGCCTGATCCTGTAACTGTTTTACTAGCAGAGATAGGGGAAATCGTATGAGCGCATTGGACAACGGTACCACTATTGTTCTCAATGATAACTGGTCCTTTAATTATACAAGGCATGGTCTCACACTCCCGGTTTATCTATAATAGTATATGGACAAACCATTAAAGTGCTTGGACACGAGACTTATTACCATAGCCTATATTCCAATGTTCACAGCAGTAATTTACCAAAAGGAAGGATGAACACTAGTGACCCCACATAATTTTCACCCTTTTCCAGTTTTGCATACTAACCGGTTATGCCTTAGGAAACTATCTGAGAGTGACGTAGCTCCTATTTATAATTATCATTGTAATAAAGAGCATTTTCCATATGTTGATATGCTTGAACACCAGACCCTCGAAGACAGCCGCCAATTCATTAAAAAGATGAATACGGGTGTTGAGGAGAATAACTGGGTGATCTGGGCGATTACAGATGCTTCAACAAACGCTGTTATTGGGACGATTTCATTATGGAATCTTTCTAGTGACGGAAGAAAAGGTGAGCTAGGTTATGGACTTCATCCAGGCAATACTGGAAAAGGGCTGATGACTGAAGCTCTCAAAGAAGTTCTTAAATATGGATTTCATGCAATGGGACTTGAAACAATTGAGGCCTATACGCATAAAAATCATGAACGCTCAATTTCATTATTAGAGAAGAATGGCTTCAGAAGGGTCAAAACAGTAACTGAAAAAGGTCCGAGCGGGAAGCTGATGGAGCTTGCTATGTTTGAGAAAAAAGTGAGTGAGAGCCACGTTTAAAACGCTCAGATGCTGAGCGTTTTATTATGTTAAGTTAGTAGTTTACTTTACCAATAATGGAAGGGATTAAACGAAATATCATCGATTGCAGTAAAGGGAACTGAGATTAGGGCAGCTCCAAGAAAGAAGTAACTCGTATCTTCTGATTCCTTCTGCTTACTACCGAGAGGGCGTAGATAAACATGAGTTTCATCTACTTGATCAATATAGCCGTGATAAACATGACCGTCGTGACAAAGGATCTTCACACATTTATCAATGTTGTTAGTGAATTCTTCATAAAAGGACATGCTTCTCCTCATTTCTAGTAGTAATTGAACGGATAGCAGGGAGAGGATACCTTCCCATTGTTCTAATAGAATATGAAAGAAATAGGTGAAGCGTTCGACCTAGTCGTTTTTCAAATTAAGAAAGCCCGCTGGCGTTTGCCAGCGGGCTTTCGTTACAATAGTCCGATCAGTGTTAATCCGAACAGGAAGATGCTAACGAGAACAACTTTTCCTACGAGAGGAAGGGTTTGTTTGCCGTTCGTGTTGATTCTTTGTTCCTCTTCATTGACTGTTTCTCTGTATTTAGGGTTGCAGCAACCCATTACGCAACACTGTCCCATCCGGTTATGTCTTCTTCTAATGGAATATTAGCTGCACGTTGTTTACGAGCGGCGTAGAAGAAGGTGATGATGACACTGATCGTGATGATCGTTGCACCGATATAGGCAACGTTAAGTGGCAAGCTAAATCCAATAGGTGCATTCAAGATATACGTTGTAGTCGCCATTGTGATGAATACTGCCGGAATAATTGCGATCCAGTAGTTTTTCTTAGCGATAAATAGATACATCGCACCGACCCATAAGGCAATCATTGCTGTTGATTGGTTTGCCCAAGAGAAGTAGCGCCAGAGCAACGTGAAATCGATTTTTGTTAGAGCAAATGCGACTGCGAATAGCGGTAGTGCGATCCATAGACGATTCGCAATCTTTTTCTGAGAGTACTTGAAGTAGTCCGCAATAATCATACGAGCACTACGAAATGCTGTATCGCCAGAAGTAATTGGTAGTACGATAACACCAAGCACTGCAAGTGTTCCACCGATCGCACCGAGCATAAGAGTGGAAGCTTCACTTACAATCGCAGCAGGACCACCGTTTGCAAGTAGCTCGTTCAATCCAACTGGTCCGTTAAATAGACTCATAGCAGCTGCCGCCCAGATCATAGCGATAATACCTTCTGCAATCATCATGCCATAGAAGATACGACGTCCTTGTTTTTCGCTTTGTGTCGTTCGCGAAATAATAGGTGTCTGTGTCGCATGGAAGCCTGAAAGTGCACCACAAGAAATCGTTAAGAATAACAGTGGGAAGATTGGTGCGCTGTCTGGGTGTAAGTTAGAAAGGCTGATTTCAGGGATCGGCGCGCCTGTAAATACAAGTCCAGCCCCAACTCCAAGTGCACTAATAAGTAGAAGTGCGCCAAAGATAGGATAAAAGCGTCCGATTATCTTATCGATCGGTAATAGGGTAGCGATAATATAGTATATAAAAATAGCTCCTAGAATGAGCCCCATCGTTGCCCAGCCGTTCATCATGTTGTTTAGAAGTCCTGCTGGTGCGGTAACGAATACTGTACCCGTTAACAATAGAAGGAGTACTGCGAATGCGTTTACAACATGTTTCATAACTTTTCCTAGAAACTTCCCAGCGAGCTCTGGTAAGTGAGCGCCACGGTTTCTAATCGAAATCATACCTGTTAAATAGTCATGCACTGCCCCGGCAAAAATACACCCAAAAACAATCCATATGAAAGCGACTGGACCATAAAGTGCCCCGAGGATTGGGCCGAAAATTGGACCTACTCCTGCTATATTCAATAGCTGAATCAGTGAATTTTTCGGTGTGTTCATTGGAAGATAATCGACACCATCTTGATGTGTATATGCAGGTGTATGTCTTGCACCGTTTACTCCGAACGTTTTTTCAACAAACTTTCCATACGTGAAGTAGCCTATTACTAGAAGTGCTATACCTACTAGAAATGTAATCATGTTAACTCCTACCTTTCCGTTCCTTGTATGCGTTTACATAAATTATAGGAAAGATTGGGCAAGAGTGGGGGGGATTTGGACAAGATGTAGAAAAAGGTGGGTAAGATGTATGTGAAAGCGTTTAACATGCACGTTTATAACTCAAGCCTCGAGCGAAGAGACTTCACATAATTTCGACTGACAGCGAGCTTATCATCGACTCCATCTAGCTCAAGTTGATAAGCCCCATTAAACCAGGGTGTCAGCCTAGAAACGTACGTAAGGTTGACGATATAGCTTTTATGAATGCGGAAGAAAGGATAAGTAGATAGTCGGTTTTCTAATTCTTTCAGAGTCATTTTGACTTCGAACGCATTGAGTTTAAGAATGATGCGAGAAACTCGATCGTCACGGCAAATATAAAGAATATCGGTTGGATCGATATAATGGATTTCCCCATCTGTTTCAATAGATAGCTTCCCATTTGTTATTTGAGGCGATGATTCTTTATTTGTAGAAGAAGTCAGTTTCTCCAGACGTTGCACGGTTTGGGCGAGCTGCTGTTCATCATAAGGCTTCAACAAATAATCTACCGCTTCATAACGGAATGCTTCAGCTGCAAATTCAGGATAAGCTGTTGCAAAAACGATGAAAGGGGGCTTTTTCAGTTCTAGAAGCGCTTTAGCAGCATCCATCCCATTCATGCCAGGCATTTCCACATCCAAGAAAACAACATCAGGTTGAAGCTGTATTGCTTTGACGACAGCTTCTTGTCCTGAGTCTGCCTCACCCGTAATGTCTATCAAGTTAAAATCACCAAGAAGGTGGACGAGTTCTTCACGACTATATCGTTCATCATCGACAACTAATGTTTTAATTACATTCATTTGTTACTCCTCCATAGATGGAATCAAAAAGCGGACTGTCGTTCCATTGTCTTGTTCACTAGTAATCTGAAGACCAGCACGATCCCCATAGAGCATTGTGAGACGGCGGTTAACGTTATAAAGCCCGAGACCTGTTCCGCTTTCAGAATCTAGAGGGGCTTTGCCGATCTCTTTCAGTCTCTCTGGTGAAATCCCTTCACCGTTATCTTTCACACTAACAAGAGTTTCTTGTTGTTGGCAGGTAATGCTGATCTCGACGATGCAGTTTGTGTTTTTATTCTTTATACCGTGTTTGATCGCATTCTCAACGATCGGTTGTAAAGTCAGTGGTGGAAGCTTTCTATATAGTGTGTGCTCTTCTATATCATAGTTTACACGAAGCCTGTCCACGAAGCGCGCTTCCTCCACTTCAAGGTATGCTTTTACATGTTTTAATTCTTGATTAAGGGTAGTCATATTCGCTGTCGTGCCAGACAAGTTTTGTCTAAGAAAATGGGATAGGGATAGTAAAAGCTTCCGTGCTTTTGCTGGCTCCGTTCTCACTAGAGAGACGATCGTGTTCAGAGAGTTGAATAAAAAGTGCGGACTAATTTGAGCCTGCAACGCTTTGATCTCAGCTTCCTTCGCGAGCTGATAGGCTTTATCGGCTTCAGCTATTTCTAGCTGGTTACTCAAGAGAACGCTTAGACCAGTAACGAGTTCTGTGATGACATTCGTAATCTCTTTTTCAGATTGAAAATAAAATTTCAATGTTCCAATTGTCTCCCCTCGTTGCTTTAATGGAGCGACGATTGCGGCACCAAGAGGACAGTCTTTGTCAGCACAATGAATCGTTTGATCGTTTGCAATCATCATTTCTCCATCTTGAATCACATCTCTTGTGATACTTGTTTGAATCGTATTTTCAGCTTGATGGTGATCGTCCCCCATGCCAACATGGCTTAGAATATGAGTTTTGTCCGTAATAGCTACCGCGCTGCCCTCAACTTCTCGATGGAGAATACGACATACTTCAGCTGCCGAACTCGTTGTAAGTCCTTTTCGTAAATAGCCAAGCGTTTGGTCTGCGATACGGAGTGTTTTCTGCGCTTGAAGAGCACCTGCTTTTTCCTCTTCATTCACCACGTTCTTAATGATCAGTAAGAATAATGCGCACCCTATGCCATTTGCTAATATCATTGGTAGACCAATCACTTCTACGAGTGCTAATGCGTTCTCGAATGGTTTTGATAGTCCGAGTATGACCATCATTTGGACTGCTTCTGCACCAGCTCCAATCAGAAAAGCTGATTGAAGTTTCACATGACGGTTTCGTTTATGTAGGGCCCCTGAGATTAATCCTGCGATGATTGCTGCTAGCCCACAAGCGAGAGCGGTAAAGCCTCCGAGAAAATAACGGTGGGCACCTGCGATAAGACCTGCACCGATTCCTACACGATAGCCTCCAAGTAGTCCAGCCAGAACAACCCCAATCACCCTAGAGTTCGCAATTGCTTCATCTGAAGACACGCCAAGAGGCCATGCATTGAACTGAAATGACTCGGTGTTGAACGTTAATCCTGTATATGTACCAATGATGCCAAAGAACCCAAAGAAGCCAATCGCAACGTACTGCTGCTTCCGAGCAAGACGCTCATTGTAAATCATTTCTCTAAAAAAGCGAAAGCGCGTTAACACAAACGCAATCGTTACGATAATCCCAAGACGCTCAAGCATCGTAAGTAGCAATTCAAACATCGTAAAGCCTCCTGATATTGGTACCTGTCACCACCCGTATTGTATCGAAGAATGTCGAATAATAGAGCGGTTTCTTTTCATTATACTGCTTTTCATCAGCGAGGGAAAACAGACGGTGAATAAATACATTCCTTAATTTAACAATTGTGATAAAGTGAGGATAAATTCTAGGTAGAATGACGAGGAGTGGTTCGATGACAATTAAGTACAGCGTTTGCCCGGTTTGTGGATCAAAGCAATCGGCGAGAATCATATATGGTATGCCTACACGTGATGTATTGCCTCAAGTGGAAAGAGGAGAAGTCTTATTAGGAGGTGGTTCTCTTCCCACACTGAACAAAGAATATCACTGTAAGAGTTGTGAGTTTGAATGGTCAAGAGACGAAGCGGTGGCACATGCTTATCGCAAAATCAATAAGGTCAAAGCGTATGTAGGTGGGTTCTTTGGTTGTAGCTATCAAGTTGAGTGGGTATTGAAGACAGGTGAAGTAACCTACTTGGAGTGGGAAAATTCAATGGGGGAGGACCCTATAACGATTAACACAATCTATGAAAACCTTCATTCTATAGATTCCCTACAATCCACAAATGTTTTGAGGTGGAAGAAAGATTACCAACCAGAACAACCAATATTAGATGGCACTTCTTGGTCCGTAGAGATACAAACAGACGATAAAGTTATTGAAAAGCATGGCTCGAATGCATATCCAAAAACGTGGGATCAGTTCTGTGAGTTAATGGAAGAGGTGTCAGGGAAAACGTTCAGATAATGAAAGTGCGTAAAAAGAAAGCAGACCATTCGCTGGCCTGCTTTCTTTTGAAGAATTTACTGTTATCCGCATAATTCCGCGAGAATCTTTTGTACATCATAAATGCTATCATCTTTCTTGAATTGCTTTGAAACTGTTGGTGCCTGAGATCCTGATATCCAGATTTTTAATTCAGCATCTAGATCGAAGTGTCCCGCAGTTTCAATAGAGAAGTGTGAGATGCTCTTATAAAGGACGGAATGGTACTCAATTTTCTTCCCGGTCATCCCTTGTTTATCTACAAACAGTAGGCGCTTATCTGTGAATACGATTAAGTCACGCAAAAGCTTGAATGCCGCATTGACTTCTTCTGTTTCTGAAAGGATGTTCGAGAGTTCTTTCTTGACCTCACCTTTATCCATTGTCGAAGCGTTACCCATGAAACCGCTGAGTATCCCCATTGTTATTCCTCCTTTTGATTCGTATTCTACCAAATTGAGTGACAGGTACCAATCGATTTGTGTCGAAAGGAATAGAGAATGTTTTAAGTAGGTTGAGCGTAAATTGTTAAGTGAATCCAATCAATCTAGAGAGTGAATGAGAGCTGTAGGGAGGCAGTGTATATGGCGTTAATGAAACTTGAAGATGGCGTAGAGCTGTACTATGAAGATGTCGGGATGGGAAGCCCAATAATTTTTATCCATGGCGTTTGGATGAGCAGTCGTTTCTTTAAGAAACAACTTCCGTACTTTAGACAGAAGTATCGAGCAATCTCCCTAGACCTTAGAGGGCATGGACAATCTACACATTCTGATTCTGGTCACACTGTGGCAACCTATGCAAAGGACCTGAGACAATTTATACAGAAGCTAGATCTAAGAGACGTTACTCTAGTCGGCTGGTCGATGGGGGCTTTTGTTATTTGGGAATACATTCACCAGTTTGGTGAAGAAGGATTAAAAGGAACCGTTATCGTAGATGAGCTGGCATCTGATTTTAAATGGCCTGACTTTGAAATCGGTGCATTTGATCTCCCGGCTTTAACTGGTATGATGCAACAAATTCAAACCGACCAGAGGGGATTACTGAAGGGATTTCTACCATTAATGTTCAAAGATGAAGTTCCGGATGAAGAGTTAGAATGGATGCTTGAAGAGACGACCAAACTTCCTGCATCAATCGCTAGCGCAATCTTATTCGACCAATCGATCGTGGATTGTCGTCCTTATCTTAATGAAATTTCTATCCCGACACTTTTATGTTTTGGGAAGGAAGAAAAATTAATCCCTATTGCAGCAGGAGAGCATTTAAATAAAGAAATCCCTCATTCAAAACTTGAAATTTTCACAAATAGTTGCCATTGTCCATTTCTTGAAGAACCTGAGCGATTTAATAAGGTAGTGGAGGAGTTTGTGCGTTCCTTATCCTAAAAAAAAGAATGCGGGTAAATATCCCCGCATTCTTTGCTATTTATTGTTTCGGTCTTTCACTTCTCCAGTGCGCTCTTGGTATTCACCTTTCGATTTATCTCGTTTTCCTTCTTCCTGAAGTTGAGCGTCATCCTTTGCGTTTCCTACCTGGTCCTTCACTTCACCCTTTGCCTTAGAAACGGCACCTTTTACTTTGTCGCTCAAACCTTTGTTATTACTCATTGTAAAACACGCTCCTTTCAAAGATTAACTTATAAACAAAAATACCCTCTGAAGAGATTAGCGAAACTGGCTAATTCGTCAGAGGGTAAAAAATCGTTAGTTAGACTTATCTTTTACTGGATTATCTGTCCAGATGTCGGATTCTAGCCCTTTAATCGTATCTTTATAGAACTGAGGATCTTGTCCGGCTCTTCGTTGATCGCGGTAATCTTTCAAGGCAACGAAAGCAACTTTACCAATGAGCGCAATGACGATTAAGTTAAGTAATGCCATGAGTCCCATTGAAAGATCGGCCATGCTCCAAACGATTCCAAATCCGGCATTCGCTCCAAACATAACCATACCGAGAACAGCGAGTCGATAGATGAATTTAGCTGTTGGACTAGATTTGATAAATTCAATATTCGTTTCACCATAGTAGTAGTTCCCGATAATCGAACTAAAGGCAAATAGTAAGACTGCGATGGCTACGAATATACCGGCACCGCCACCAAGGTGTTGGTTCATCGCTTCCTGGGTTAGCTGTACACCATCAAGTTTAGAATCAACATATCCATCAGACATCAAAATCATAAATGCAGTAGCAGTAGCGATTAATAAAGTATCGACGAATACGCCGAGTGCTTGAATAAGACCTTGTTTGACCGGGTGTGATACATCGGCAGTAGCAGCGGCGTTTGGCGCACTACCCATACCAGCTTCGTTTGAGAATAGCCCACGTTTAATTCCAAGCATCATGGCTGCACCAACACCACCACCAGTCACTTCTTTAAGTCCAAAGGCATGTTGGAAGATGAGTGCGAACATGTCTGGAACCTGAGCGAAATTAACGATCAATACGTATGCCGCAACAAGAACATAAATTCCAGCCATGATCGGAACGATAATTTGCGAAACAACAGCAATTCGGCGAACACCGCCGAAAATGATGATTGCAGTTGCTACAGTAAGAATTGCGCCTAGAACCCAACGGTTGACGTCAAAGGAATTTTCGAATGCAAGTGCAATCGTGTTTGATTGTACAGAGTTAAAGACGAGACCGAAACTAAATGTGATGAGAACGGCGAAGATAATCCCAAGCCATCTCGCCTTAAGGGCACGCTGCATATAGTAAGCAGGACCACCGCGGAAGTCGTCTCCATCACGGACTTTATAAATTTGAGCAAGGGTACTTTCAACAAAACCACTTGCCGCACCTAGTAATGCGATCAGCCACATCCAGAATACTGCACCTGGACCACCGATACTTACAGCAGAAGCAACACCTGCAAGGTTACCAGTACCAACACGTGATGCTGTACTAATGAAGAATGCTTGCAAACTGGAGACCGATTTCTTTCTACCTTTCATCGTGTCCTTTTCTGCAAGGACATGGAACATTTCACCGAAAAGACGGAATTGCACAAATCGTGAGCGAATCGTGAAATACAGTCCTACGCCAATGAGGACGAAGATCAAGACGTTCGACCAGACGAGCGTGTTTCCGGCGGATACAATTGATTCTAAAAGATCCATATGTATTTCCCCCTATATATTAGATTTTGAGAAGAATATGCTATATTACCCATCTTCCCATTATGAAGTAAAAACTAACTCAGTTACTGGAATTTTTTATAAAAATTTAACTTTTCAGATAGTTTGAGTTGACTTTTCTGAAATACAAAATCCTATTATACATGCTAAAGAGAAAATATTCTAGAAATCATGTTAGAAAAACTAACATCAAAACTTTATCCAAATAAAGGAATGGTGAACGAAGCATTTCTTAGCGTGCTTTTCTCTTAGACATTTGAATGGTAGAATAAGGGTAGTAATAAAATCAGCTCTGCCCGGAGGGATTTGAATGATCGAGCAAAAACAAAGCGTCACACTCATCTCGAATCACAAGCCTGTCCAATTACGTATCGAACGTATGGCGATTCATCATAGAATGAAGATTCTCAAGACGGTGAAGGCGAACGGTAGTAAATTTTATCTATTCTTTTATCAAAACGATTTTATCACTGGTAAAAGTATAGAAGTACAGTCTGGATCCCTCATAGAAAAAGCCTTTCAGGATGGTATTGTCCTCAATGCCCCACATCCATTGATAACGAAATTCCTTGAACCTCACACTATTGTTTTGAAGTCCACGAAACACGTCTTACAAAACATTCAAAAAAAGTATTCTCCTCAAGAAGTAGTTTTTATCTTTTCCTATTTCGACTCCTTTCTTCCAAAAGAAAAAATCATGCAATTACAAAGAAAGTACTTTTATGAATATAGAAGAAACGGCCAGCTTCGTCTTGCATTCCAAATCCTTATGGTGGCTTTATACGCAGACTTCTCAACGAAATGGGCCCAAGAACTGTCCAATCAGTTAGAATTTCAAAAAGTGAAATCGATCTATGAATGGGGAGGACGAGAGCTTCATGAAGCCGATCCTCTATACGCAGAAATAAATGCATATAAAGATTTAGCATCTAACAAGACATACCTCGATTCCCTATATAAACGTGATGGTCGAAAGATCGATCATTCTGCTCTGACTTTAAAGATGTACCTCCAATCCTCACATAATCAGAATGAACAATCACTTCCTGCCATTGATTTTCCTCTTTCCAATCATGAACGAGCGCTCCTTTTGTGGAATATGTACTCCGAAGCGCCACATTTAAATGTTCTCCGTAAACAGGTCTTTCAATCCCTAATTGAATTAAAGAAAACCACTGAAGCTATAAATTTACTCGCATCACGACAAGATGAAATCACAGAAAAAGAATGTGAACAAATGATAGAAGCGTTTCAAGATCTAGAAACCGATATGGACGCTATCGAACTCACGCTTTTACAAAAATGTTTGTGCGTACAAGAAAATCGCCGACATCTTCCTTTACTACTTCAAACTTTGGTACCGAAACTTCTTGAACGGTACGATATCGACTTTGTCTTCGATTGGCTCAAGCCATTGTACGAGGACAATAAAGACCTCCCTATTTTGACGACTATTCAGACGATGGCAGAGATACAGGATGATCCAGATAAACAATTTCAACTAGGAAAGCTCTATCACAAACTAAGTCAGTATGATGAAGCGATCAAATGTTTTGATTGGGAAATGGAAATGCACCCAACTGATCCTACGCCTGTCCAATGGCTAACGAAAGTGTACAGAGAAATGGGCAAAATTGAAGAATCGAATACCTATATGTCCATTTATACTCAAATGCAGAGAGTATCGAATTAACAGCGCAGGTGACCACCTGCGCTTGCTTTTTGTTTTCTATCATCAAATCCTTCTGTATACAGAGGGATTTGATAAGGAATATACTGTTCATATAAACTAAGTGTTAAATAGAGTGATTTTAAAACGTGTCAGGAGAAATTCATGGAAAAACAACATTTAAATACGTACGAGGTCATTCAAGTGTGTCTACTCGCTGGCAAGGTTATGCTCCAGAACGGCGGAGAAACGTATCGCGTTGAAGACACGATGAGAAGAATAGCTGAAGCCTATGGTGCTGCCGATTCGGATAGTTATGTTACGCCAACAGGTATATTCTTCACAGTAGAAGGACCAGAGCCATCAAAAACACAGTTAATACGTATTCTAGAACGCACGACCGATCTCCATAAAGTCGCAATGGTGAACAGTATTTCAAGAAAGATCAGTGGTGGAGACCTTTCTATACAAGAAGCTTACTACGAGCTTCAGAAACTAGACAAACAATCAGAGCGATATACATTTCGAGTGCAATTAGTTGCTGCTGCTATAGCTAGTGGATGTTTTCTTATCATGTTTCAGGGAAGCTGGGATGACTTTTTCCCTGCTGTTTTAGCAGGTGGAGGAGGCTTTTTTAGCGTGACATGGTTTAATCGACTTGTTCCTATAAAGTTTTTCTCAGAGTTTCTAGCATCGTTTGTTATTGGACTGATGGCTGTATTCTTTGTGTATACAGGATTAGGGACTCAGCTAGATAAAATTATAATTGGATCTGTTATGCCGCTCGTTCCAGGGCTGTTGATAACGAATGCTGTACGCGATTTGATGGCAGGACATCTTATATCTGGGCTTTCGAAAGGGGCAGAGGCGTTTCTGACTGCTTTCGCAATCGGAGCTGGGATAGCAGTTGTCGTGTCATTCTTATAGGAGGGAAGAAAGTTGATGACGTTCGTTGCACAGCTTATTACAAGCTTTATTGCAAGCACCGGTTTTGGTGTGATGTTTAACGCCCCTAAATCCTCTTTATTAAAAGGTGGATTGGTCGGCATGAGTGGTTGGGTTATTTATTTTCTAATGGAGAGATCTGGAATCGATGCAGTCATCGCTACCGTAACCGCATCCTTTTTCATAGCTGTAATTAGTCAAATATTTGCGAAGGTATATAGAACACCTGTGATTATTTTTAGTGTTGCAGGTATTATCCCTCTTGTCCCTGGTGGTCTTGCATATGATGCGATGAGGCATTTTGTGCAAAATGATTATAATACGGCGATCAATCTAGCAGCGAAAGCATTCATGATCTCCGGATCGATTGCTGTTGGGCTCGTCTTTTCAGAGGTAATCAATCAAATTATTAGAAATGCTACGATGATTCGTCAAGAAAAGCAATGAATACCTAAATAGCTTTGCAATAAGCAATCTGGCTATGATACCTTTGATATAAATAGATATGTCGAACGATGTCAAAATATATCTTGGGGAGGAACGATAATGAAGACCTACCCCCATATTGGGTTAGTAATAATTCGACTTGCTCTTGGAATCCTATTTTTCTCTCATGGGTTCTTTAAGTTTTCGGACGGAATTGAAAATACAGTAGCTTTCTTTGAAACAATTGGATTATCAGGGTTTCTTGCTTATGTAGTAGGAATCATTGAATTGACCGGTGGTGTGTTAATGATTCTTGGCTTTGGAACTCGTGTTGTGGGCGTGCTATTCTCTATCATACTTATCGGTGCGCTACTTACAGTGAAGCGGTCAACAGGAATGCTAGGTGGTTATGAGCTGGACATTGCTCTTTTGGCAATGGCATTTTCATTGATTCTAGGAGGCGGTGGTCCATTGAGTCTTTGGGACTTCTTAAAGAAGAAAGGCTGGACGATTGAAATAACAAGTCAGAAAGTAGAATCAAGAGACTAACAGGAGAGTGGCAAGATGAAGTGGTCGATCCGAAGACCAATAGTGTGGGCAGTAGGGATTACTTTGATTGGTCTCATCATCTTTATTGTTTCAAAAGGATCATCAGAGGCTGATAGCTTTAATCTTGATCAACAGCCGAGTCTCGGGAAAGCATCCGCACCTGTTGAAATCATTGAATTCGGAGATTACAAATGTCCTGCTTGTAAAGAGTTTAATGGAAGCTTCTTATCTCAAATACAAGAGGAGCTTATAGCTACGGGTAAAGTGACATTCTACTATGTCCATTACCCTGTTATTCATGAAGACTCAAAGCGAGCAGCGAGGTTTTCTGAAGTTGTCTATCAAGTGCTTGGGAACGATGTATTCTGGCAATTTCACCATGTGATGTTTGATGAACAACCTAAGAATTCAAAAGCTGTGAAACAAGATATCTATACGGATGAATTTCTTGAGAAAACACTTAATGGATTAGTGAGTGAAGAAAAAACGGAAGAAGTTATGAAGGCTTTTCAAGATGGATCCGGAAGAAATGCTGTTGATGAAGATTTAAGGTATGCAGAAGAATTAAATGTGAGCGAGACACCAACACTTTTCGTAGATGGAGAACAGTTTAAGGGTGAAAACCTGGCTGATCTAAAGGAAATGGTTGAGGAGTCATCACACGAATAAAGAACGAGACGTCCGTAGCGTTACGGGCGTCTTTTTTGATTCAATCAAACGTTTGTTTGAAACTTAAAACCTGCATGATAGGCTGAAACTGGTTACCTTCTCTCTTTAAATGGGAAAAGTAATGCAAGAGGAGGTCATTAAAATGAGTTTTGATTATGATAGTGACTTTAAAAAGATAGATTTTCGTGAAAGTCCAGAGAAGTATAGGGTAGGAAGAGGAGAGCAGGGAGTCTTGTTAGTGGAACCATACAAAAGTGAAATCTTGCCACACTGGAGATTTAAGACTCCTGAGATTGCTAAAGAATCTTCAGAGAAAATCTATCAAATGTTTGAAGAGTATAAGAAAAATGATGATTTCGTAGGAATGGATATGTCTAGAAAGTTCATTCAGATGGGCTATACAAGGTCTCGACGCTATGCGAATTACAAAGGTGGAAAAAAGTATAATGAGGATGGTGAGGTTAAAGAAAGGCAAATAGATGAAGAGAAAGCTGAATCAGCAAGAATCTTTGAAGAAACGTGGAAAATTGTCAGAACGGATGAAGAATACTTAGAGAAAAAGAAGGATCATCAAAACAAGTATGGGTAAGGAGGGAGGGTATTTACTAAAAGTGAATGATTTGTGAAACAGTGAGCATGGTGATTGCGAAATCATCAATCCTGGAATATACTAAGGTTACAGTTAATTGTGAATCACTTCACATAACTGATAACATACATGTGAATAATTTCACATGTGCAGGAGGAATATCTATGAAAGTAGCAGTAGTAGGTTGTACACATGCTGGAACAGCATCTGTTTCAAATATAGCAAATCTCTATCCTGAAGCAGAGGTTACGGTTTACGAACGTAACGATAATGTCTCGTTCTTATCGTGTGGCATAGCACTGTATGTTGGTGGCGTTGTGAAAGACCCTAAAGGATTATTCTACTCTTCTCCTGACCAGTTAGAAAATATGGGTGTTACCATGAAAATGAAGCATGAAGTGCTTTCTATAGATTCAGATCAAAAGACAATTAAAGTGAGAAACTTAGAAACTGGTGAGCAGCTTGAGGATGAATTTGATAAGCTCGTCATGGCAACAGGTTCTTGGCCTGTGGTTCCTCCAATTGAAGGAATAGAACTTGATAACATTCTTCTATCAAAGAACTATAACCAGGCTAACAAAATTATTGAACGAGCAGCGAATGCAGAACGTGTTACAGTCATTGGGGCTGGTTATATAGGTGTTGAACTTGTAGAAGCTTTTCAGAAGTACGGAAAAGAAGTGACGCTTATCGATGGTGAAGATCGTATTTTGAGCAAATATTTGGATCCGGAGTTCACAGACGTTATCGAAGAGGATTTCAAAACAAAGGGAATCAGTCTTGCGCTAAACGAAACAGTAACACGTTTCGAAGGGAATGGCGGTAAAGTAACGAGGGTTTATACAAACATGGGTGAATATAGTACTGATCTCGTTATTCTTTGTGTAGGCTTTCGACCGAACACTGAGCTTGTAAAAGGACAGGTGCAAATGTTGGATAACGGGGCTATCATCGTAGATGAGTATATGAGAACAAGTAATAAAGATATTTTCGCAGCAGGAGACAGCTGTGCGATTAAATATAACCCTACTGGTGAGCATGCTTATATCCCTCTAGCAACAAATGCTGTACGAATGGGAACGCTAGTAGGTAGGAATATCATGAAACCAACGATCAAGTATATGGGAACACAGGGAACCTCAGGCTTGCATCTTTTTGACCACAGTATGGCATCAACTGGGTTAACTGAGAAAGCGGCGATTCGTACGGGTATGAATGTGAAAGCAATCACAATAAAAGAAAACAATCGTCCTGAATTTATGCCAGACTATGAAGTGATCACGTTAAAAGTTGTATATGAAGAAGAGAGTCGCCGCATTGTTGGAGCTCAGGTCATTTCAAAAGCCGATGTTACTCAATCTGTGAATACACTGTCTGTATGTATTCAAAATAACATGACAGTAGATGATCTGGGGTTCGTAGATTTCTTCTTCCAACCACACTTTAATAAGCCTTGGAACTTCTTGAACCAGGCAGGGCTTCAGGCAGTTCAGTAAGTTAAGTCCGCCAGTAAATTGCTGGCGGATTCCTTTGTGACTTGCATGATGAAGAATAGCCCTACATAATAATAAAAGCGGAAGTGGGCCGCTTAAATCTGAAGGGCGTTGGAGCCCTTGAGAATGAGACGATTTATGTCTCAATCGAAATGGCGAAACGACCGAAAGATTTGGCACACTGGAGCTGTATAAAGCCTATTGAAGGCGCAGGTTAACATAGGAGGATTTGAAGAATGACGCGTATTTATCTCGTCAGACACGGAGAAAGTGAATGGAACGCAGCTGGAGATCTATACTGCGGACGAACGGATATAGGATTATCTTCTCTTGGTAGAAAGCAGGCGGTCAATGCAGGCAACTTCTTAAAGAATGTGCGCTTTGATGCTGCTTATGCTTCTCCCTTAATTAGAGCGCGTGATACAGCAGAACTCATTCTCGGCGATCTGCATCTAACTGTTCAATCCGATGAACGTATTTTTGAAGGAGACTTCGGGGAGTGGGAAGGTAGAGCAAAGATAGACTTCATCGCTGAAGACCCAGAGTCCTGGCATAGCTGGATGGCTAATCCATGGGAAACGAGAGCTGGTAGAACAGGAGAAACAGCCAAAGAGATGTATGAAAGAGCATCTGATTTCTTTAAAGAGATGGCTATAAAGCATCCAGAGGATACAATCCTTGTTGTTGCTCATAATAATACGATTCGTTTCTTCCTAGCAGGGGTACTTGGGATGCCGTTTACTAACTATCGTAAGATTTTTCAAGACAATACGGGAATAAATGTTGTAGATGTTTCCGAGGAAGAGATTGTTTTAAAAAGCTTAAATATCAACGCACATCTTTAACAAAAAAACGCTAACCTCCTGGAAAGGTTAGCGATTTTTTTTGCGTTATGGCTTATAGGATCAAGGCTTAATTTCTTTATATGCTTTCTTCACAATGCCGCTTAGTGCAATCAGCGCGATTAAGTTAGGAAGCACCATAAAAGCGTTGAACGTATCGGCAAGTTGCCATACGAAAGGAACGTTAAGCACGGTACCCCCGATTATGAATAAAAGGACGAGCCCGCGATAAATGGGTACACCTTTCTCTCCGAATAAGAAGTTCACATTCGTTTCACCAAAGTAAGCCCAGCCTAGAATTGTCGTGAAACTAAAGAACAATAGGCTGAATGCAATAAAATAGATACCGAAGCTACCAAGTCCGCTCGAAAAGCTAGCTTGTGTAAGCTCAATTCCAGTTAAATTAGATCCAGCGCCTTCTGTAACGAGGATGACGAGTGCCGTTGCAGTACAGATAATGACCGTGTCGATTAGAACACCGACCATCGCAACAAAACCTTGTTCAGCGGGGTGTTTCACATTTGCAACCGCGTGTGCGTGTGGGGTAGACCCCATTCCGGCTTCGTTCGAAAATAATCCTCGTGCAACTCCGTATCTGATGGCTTCCTTAATGGAAGCCCCGAGTACTCCTCCGCCTGCAGATTCAGGTGTGAAAGCTGACTCGACGATTAGAGACAACGCTGGAAGTACGAGATCAATGTTTAAGATTAGAATTGCCATTGCTCCGATAATATAGAGAAGAGCCATTACTGGAACTACATTTCCTGCAAACGTGGCGATTCGCTTTATTCCACCAAGTAGGATTAGTCCAATTAGAATCGCAACGATAATCCCGATCAGTAGTGGGGGGATATTAAAGGCGGTATGAAAGGCGTCGGCAATCGAGTTTGATTGAACCATGTTCCCGACAAAGCCAAGCGCTGCAATAATGGCGATGGCGAAAAATACTGCTAGCTTCTTACTACCAAGTCCATCACGAATATAGTAGGCAGGTCCACCTTTGACGACGCCATTTTCTTTTTTACGGAATTTTTGTGCCAAGACAGCTTCAGCAAAAATAGTGGCCATACCTAGAAAAGAAGAAATCCACATCCAGAATATTGCACCAGGACCTCCTGCCGCAATTGCGGTAGCGACACCTGCTAAGTTTCCTGTGCCAACTTGCGCTGCGATTGCAGTAGATAAGGCCTGATAGGATGAAATTCCTTCTTTCTTCTTTTTAGAAAAGAGGGGGCCAAATGTTTGGCGAAATCCTTCTTTTAGTCCGGTGAATTGGATGAAACCAAGTCTGATCGTAAAGAATAGTCCGGTTCCTAAAAGAAGTGAAATCATTATGGGTCCCCATAAAATGGAATTTATTTCTTCGATTACACTCATGGTTGTCAACTCTCTCTCAGAAAAATTAGATTCCCCAATAATAGCTATTTTTTCTGAGTACTTCAACCCATTAACACGTTATGGTAACTATTTCTTAATAATTTGCTTGGGATTGAAGCTGTTTTTCTGTTGGTTTACGTTTTGAAATCCACTGATAAAGGACTAAAATGCCTGCTACGAAAACAGAAAGGAAGAGGTACAATTTTGAATAACCAAGTGAATGGACAACCAGTCCAAGAACGTATGATCCTGTAGCTATGCCGATATCAAATAGTGTGAAAAAGGTTGCTGTCGCATGAGCGCTTCTCGATTCTGGAGCAGCTTGGATTGCAAGGGTCTGAAAGCTGGGCACGATAGAACCATAGCCGAGCCCAATAAGGCCACCTGCAACAAGCAGCATCCATGATGTACCTGTAAAGCTCAGGGTTAAAAGTCCGAGAGCATATAGCATGAAAGCTGGTTTGATAACGGTATTTGGTCCGAGTGTATCGAACATTCTTCCGGTAAATGGTCTAGAGACAAGCATTGCAACAGCAAAAACTGCAAAGAAGAAACCTGCAGCATCAAGAAGTCCTAGTGATTTTGCATATAACGATATATATGAAATCACGCTGGCGTATGAGAATGCTAGAAATAGACCTACCATTGCGATAGGAAATACACGACGTTCAAATAAGTCTTCCATCGTTAAGCTTTTCTTTTTGATCGTTTCAGGCTCGATCGTTTTGACCCAAATCGTACAGAATAAACCTATAATCATAATGCCGCTAAGGACTAAGAAGATCGAGAGGTAAGAAACGAACTGGAGTAGCGTCAATGCAAGAAAAGGACCTGCGACAACGGCTACATTCATACTCATTGCGAAATAACCGAGTCCTTCACCACGTCGTTCTCGCGGTATGGAATCTGCAGCTATCGCACCAGCTGCTGTCGTGACGATACTAAACCACATTCCATGGAAAAAACGAAGGAATAGAAGTGGAATGTATTGATCAGTTATTGGATATAGAAACGTAGCAATACCAAACATACCGGCACTAATGACAAGCATTTTCTTTTTTCCGAATCGGTCAATCAATCTACCAGAAAAGGGACGAACGAAGATTGCTGATAATAGAAAGATCGTAATAATTAAGCCGGCTTGAGACTCCGTTCCACCCATCGCATCTGTTACATAAATAGGTAATAGAGTTAGCAGAGCGTAAAAAACAACAAAGATAAATAAATTGCTCACAAAGATATTAATAAAACTTTTTGACCAAATAGGGCGTTTGTTAGCCATGTGTAACCACTTCTTTCTCTGACCCAATCTTATTTAGAAGGGTCATGAATTGTTCTTGATCATCTTGAGACAAACCATGCAGCAACGATTCTTCCATTTCGAAGATCGATGCTTTAATTTCAGGAAGTTTCGATTGTGCATATTCAGTTAAGCAAACGATACGCTCGCGTTTGTCTTCCCCCTCAGAACGCTTGATCCAGTTGTTGCTTTCCATTCGAGTAATCGTACGCGTGGTAGTAGGGGCTTCAACATTTAAATATTTCCATATGTCAGTTTGCTTCATAGGTCCAAACTGATCCAGGCAGTAAAGAATAGCCCATTGGGAGGTATATAAATTGAATTCGTTAAGTTTATCGTTCGCTTCTTTAATAATGAAGCGCATTTTTTGATTAAGAGAATGAAAGATGTCATTAGTTGTTATCATAAAGCCCTCCGTTAAAATAGTTACCTAGGTAAATAAAATCATGAAATACAGTTTAACGCTTGAGTAAAGGAATGTAAAGGATTGTAATTCGTGCAGAATAGTCAGGGAATATGAGTCGATTAGGATCGAATAATAGAATATTTCCACGGAAATAGAGTGTTGTACTCGAATGATCTCAGGTGTCTTTCACTGAACACATAAAAAAGACTTATCCCTTTATAAGAGATAAGTCTCGTCCGATGAATTATACTAATTTCGTCGTCCAGTCTTCGCAATTCCAAACGTCAGTTGCAACATCCTGATAAAATTCAGGTTCGTGAGAAATCAGGATGATGCTCCCTTTATATGCCTGTAGAGCACGTTTCAATTCTGCTTTCGCTTCAACGTCAAGGTGGTTCGTAGGCTCATCGAGTACAAGGAGGTTCGATTCATTATTCATCAGTTTACATAGTCGAACTTTTGCTTTTTCTCCACCACTCAGAACTTCTACCTTACTTTCGATGTGCTTGGTTGTAAGGCCACATTTAGCTAATGCTGCTCGAATTTGGGCTTGGCTGTAGTGAGGAAATTCCCTCCACACTTCTTCTATACATGTATTGTTTGTTTTCGTTTTAATTTCCTGTTCAAAATAGCCAATGTAAAGGTAATCCCCTTTTTCAACTGATCCGTTGATTGGCTTGATTTCACCAAGAATACTCTTGAGTAGAGTGGTTTTACCAATACCGTTGGCACCCATAAGTGCAATCTTCTGCCCGCGTTCCATAGATAAATTAAGAGGACGTGAAAGTGGTTCGTCGTAACCAATCACAAGATCATTCGTTTCGAAAATCAATTTACCTGATGCCCTCGCTTGCTTGAAGTTAAATTCAGGCTTTGGTTTTTCTTTTGCAAGTTCGATGACGTCCATCTTATCCAGTTTCTTCTGACGGGACATCGCCATGTTACGCGTCGCTACACGAGCTTTGTTTCGTGCGACAAAATCTTTCAGCTGAGAGATTTCTTGCTGTTGTTTCTTATAAGCAGACTCCAATTGTTGTTTTCTTACTTCATAGACTTCAAGGAAATTATCGTAGTCGCCTACATACCTTGTTAATTCTTGATTCTCCATGTGATAAATAAGGTTAATAACACTATTTAAGAATGGAATATCATGTGAGATTAGGATGAACGCATTCTCATACTCTTTTAAGTAGCGCTTAAGCCATATGATGTGCTGTTCATCAAGATAGTTTGTAGGCTCATCAAGAAGAAGGATTTCAGGCTTTTCAAGCAGAAGCTTAGCAAGAAGTACTTTCGTTCTTTGTCCTCCACTTAAATCTTGGACGTCTTTTTCCAGTCCGATCTCATCAAGCCCAAGTCCCCGCGCGATTTCTTCAACCTTTGCATCGATGACGTAAAAGTCGTTGTTCGTTAGCACGTCTTGTAATGTACCGGTATCTTCCATGAGTTTTTCTAACTCATCAGGAGAAGCATCGCCCATCTTTGCGAAGAGCTCATTCATTTCTGTTTCATAATCGAATAGGTATTGAAAAGCGCCTTTTAAAGCGTCGCGAATCGTCATACCTCTTTCTAATACTGTATGTTGATCAAGATACCCAACTCTTGCATTTTTTGACCATTCGACAGTTCCTTCATCAGGCTCAAGTTTACCAGTAATTATGTTCATGAAGGTAGACTTCCCTTCACCATTGGCACCAATTAGTCCAATGTGTTCGCCTTTTAGAAGACGAAACGATACATCATCAAATATTGCTCGGTCACCGAAGCCGTGAGTAAGGTTTTTCACGGTTAATATACTCATAGGAAACACCCTTTGTTTAATGTTTAACAATCTTAATTGATTATATATGACAAAACGCATTGATGAAAGGTGATGACAACTAAAACCTTTGGTAACTTCAAGAAATGCGAATTTCTAGGTCTATAGTCTCCTTGGTTGGGCAATTAGTTCAAAAGTCTCACTTAAATTAAGTAACATTTACATCGTGTATCAATCAGCTTAATAATGTACGTTTAGTCTAGTAGTAGCCTTTAGGAGGGCTATTAAACCAGGGAGGGTTCCATATGACTACTGCTAGAAATCGTGTACTTGTTACTGTTTTAATCATGATCGCCATTTCGCTGACCTTTTTGTATATGTCGATCACACCTTCAAATGCATCGGGCTCAGGCACTTCTTCATCACCTTATTCAGTTGCACAGGGAATAGCGAATCAGGGAGAAACAGGTGTAACGGTAGAGGGATATATTGTTGGGAAACCAGAATCGACAACTTCTGTTTCGACGAGTAACTTTCAAGATAATTATGCTATGGCGATCTCCGATCAAGCTGGAGAGTCGAACATGGAGGATATGTTGTTTGTCCAGATTCCTTCACAGTTTAGAAGCGAGTTTGGGTTGAAGAGCAACCCTGAATTAATGGGAGAAAAAATTAAGATTACTGGTTCTTTGGCTGATTATTTTGCCCATCCAGGTGAGAAGAATGCTTCCGAAATGGAGTTGGTAGAAGGTAGCAGCGGAGATGGTGGCAATGGGGATTATGAAGAATACTATAGTTCCGCAGAAGGCAAGAGCGGAAACTCTTTAAAATCAGAACTCCATTCAGTCATCGATGATCATACAGAACTTTCATATAGTCAGGTTTGGGATGCTCTCCGAGTAACAGATGAGGATCCAATGAATACAAACAACGTTCTCTTGCTTTACAGCGGTCAATCGAAAAGTAAGTATGAGAATGGTGGGAACGTTGACGATTGGAACCGTGAACACGTTTGGGCAAAATCTCACGGAGATTTTGGAACTGCAATGGGACCAGGTACCGATATCCATCACTTGCGACCTACTGATGTAACAGTGAACGGTTCACGAGGAAATTTAGATTTTGATAATGGTGGTTCTCAAAATTCTGAGGCACCAGGTAATTATTACGACAGTGATTCATGGGAACCTCGTGATAGTGTAAAAGGCGATGTCGCGAGAATGATTTTTTATATGGCTGTTCGATATGAAGGAGATAGTGGGGAAGTAGATCTTGAGGTGAACGATCAAGTCAGCAACGGCTCCTCGCCTTATATAGGAAAAGTATCTGTACTTAAAACATGGCATGAATCTGATCCAGTAGATGATTTTGAAAGAAATCGTAACGAAGTGATTTACAGTCAATATCAGCACAACCGAAATCCATTTATCGATCACCCTGAATGGGTAGAATCAATCTGGTAGAAGTAACGCGCCCGTTTTCCTCATATGGAAAACGGGTGCTTTTTTATTTTATTTTTTTCTCCATGCTTTTTTGTGAACAAATGTAGTACATACACAGGTATGTTAAAATTGATATCAGACTATTCAAAAATGAATAGTTTGAAACCCTTTATTTATAGAGTTTAACTTAAGTTTATAAAAAAATTATTCATAATTGAATAGCAGGTGGGATCAACATGGATGCATGGAATGAGTATAAGGCGATTTTTCATTCACTACAGGATGATATTCTAGTGACGGATCCAAGTGGAATTATTGTCAAAGCGAGTGAGGGAACAGGCACAGTGTACGGTGTGAAAGCAGGAGATTTGATGGGTCGCTCGGTATATGAGCTTGAGAAGGAAGGGCTGTTTACGCCTCTTGCTACTCCGATGGTTGTCGAATCGAATAAAAGAGTAACGTTTGTTCAGACGGGTCCTAAAGGGCAACAGCTTCTTGTAACGGGTCTTCCGGTTCACGATGAAGGTGGAAAGCTAATACGGATTGTTAGCTACTCTCACGACGTTACCGAATTGATGGAGATCAAAGCAGGAATGGAAGAAATGTCGGCAGAAATGGAGAGAGTTCGTAATGAACTCAATTGGCTTAAATCACAGCAGGATACAGTCGATGGCATTATCGGTCGAAGTGAAGATATAAGAAAACTAGTGGCGACTGCTAAGCAAATCTCAGGAGTAGATGTAAATGTCCTACTATTAGGAGAATCAGGAGTAGGAAAATCAGAAATGGCTCGTTTTATTCATAAGAATAGTGAGCGAAAGGAGCAGCCTTTTATTGAAGTGAATTGCGGTGCAATACCCGAATCGCTTTTTGAAGCAGAGCTTTTTGGCTATGAAGATGGTGCATTTACTGGAGCGAGAAAAGGCGGTCGTATGGGCTTAGCAGAATTGGCAGCGGGCGGAACGTTGTTTTTCGATGAAGTGGGAGAACTGTCATTATCAAACCAGGTGAAAGTGTTAAAGCTTATTCAAGAAAAAAGGTTCTATCGAGTAGGTGGGAGAAAGGAAATTCACTCCGATTTTCGGCTTATAAGTGCGACAAATCGTGATTTAGTGAAAGCAGTTTCTGAAAAATTGTTTCGTGAAGATTTATACTTCCGTCTTAATGTCGTGCCGATTACTCTTACGCCATTAAGAGATAGAAGAGAGGACATTATCCCCCTGATTCACAACTTATTAAACAAGTTTTGTCAGCAATACAACCGAAAGAGAGTCATGGATAAAAAGGTGCTTCATGAATTAAGTCAACTTGATTGGAGAGGAAACGTTAGGGAATTAATGAATTTAATCGAGCGGGTTGTGGTCACATCCAATACACCTATTATTCAATTAGAAGATCTACCAGAACCATACCGATTGGAAGAGGATAGCTATTCAGAAATGAATAATTTTCGTGAGAGCTTACAAGAATCACTAGAAAAAGTGGAAAAAAGGAAACTAGAAGAAGCGAAACGGAGTTTTAGAACCACTACCAAAATGGCAGAAGCACTAGGCATCAGCCAGCCAAGCGTGGTAAGAAAGATGAAAAAATACAGAATTAACTGACAATTGGCACGCATCTTGCATTAAAAAGAAGAGAAGGAGTAAATCTCTTCTTGCTTCTTTTAAATTAATATGCAAGAATTTGTATTAATATTAAATTGAGGAGCGTGACCAATGGAAGCGAAACAACAAAGCAAATATACGGTAGAAGGAGCAGGGAAAGGTGAGCTATCAAATCACCCTTTAAGTCATTACTTATGGTTTTTGATTCCATCTTTGATCGGTGTTCTATTATTTCTTGTTCCAATACCGTTTAAAGGGAAAATCACAATCGGTGTTGGGATCATGGCTGAATCCATTCAATCAAGCCTTGAGTCTGTGCTTCCAGGACTGATGACGATCGTATTAATTATTTCTGCTATCATTCCTATATTTACAAAGATATTTGAACCGAAATCGATTATGCTACGCCCGTTTCTTAAGCAACTATTCTATGTAAATTGGTTCTGGGTTGCTACCAGAATGATAGGTGCGCTTTTCGCAGTTATGACGCTATACAAATTTGGTCCTGAATTCGTCATTTCAGATGTTTCAGGTGGAACAATGCTTTATGCACTTGTGCCAGTACTTGCTGCTTGGTTCTTGTTTGCGGGTCTCTTGATGCCACTTCTTCTTGAATTTGGATTGATGGACTTTATTGGTACATCACTTCAACGCGTGATGCGCCCATTATTCAAGCTACCAGGACGTTCCTCAATTGATGCTCTTGCCTCTTGGATGGGAGCGGGTACGGTTGGTGTACTAATTACAACAAAACAGTATGAAGAAGGGTACTATACGAAACGAGAAGCAGCTGTCATTGCGACAAACTTCTCAATCAACTCAATCGCATTTAGTTTAGTAGTTATTAGTTTCATAGGACTTGAGGATATGTTCGTTCCATTTTACTCAACAGTTGTAGTGGCAGGACTTATCGCAGCAGTTGTGTGTCCAAGAATTCCACCCCTATCACGAAAAGAAGATACGTATTATGAAGTAACCGGTAAGCAAATTTCTGAAGATGTTCCAGAAGGTGTATCCAATTACAGATGGGGACTAGAAAAGGCATTAGAGAAGGCTTCTCATGTCAAAGGTGTAAAACAGGTTGCTCGCCAGGGGCTGCATACTGTACTAGATATTTATTTTGCCCTCATTCCGCTTGTCATGGCACTAGGAACAATCGCTTTGATCATTGCAGAATTCACGCCTTTCTTTACATATTTAGCAATGCCGATCGTCCCGATTCTTCAATGGATGCAAATTCCTGAAGCGGCAGCAGCGGCACCAGCGATGTTAGTTGGTTTTGCTGATATGTTCTTACCAGCTGTTATTGGAACAGGGATCGAGAGCGAGCTTACTCGATTCGTCATTGCAGCAGTTTCGTTAACACAGCTAATTTACATGTCTGAAATTGGTATATTGCTAGTGAAGTCAAAGATACCGATCTCTGTTCTTGAATTAGCAATCATCTTTATCCAAAGAACCATTATTACATTGCCAATCATCGTGGTGATGGCTCACTTTTTCTTTTAACTGACACCTTAAGGAGGACATTATGAATCCATCATTTGAAGAAAGATACAACAGAATGTCAGAACTATTAGCACCAAGCATGGCGAAAGATCATCCGAACCTTCCAGTAGTTAAAGAAGAAGGTTGCTACTACTATGGTGCTGACGGAACGAAATATTTAGACTTTACCTCAGGAATTGCCGTAGCCAATACAGGACACCGTCATCCAAAGGTTGTCGAGGCGATTAAAAAAGGCGCTGATTCGCTTATGCACGGCCCATCAGGCGTCATTATGTATGATTCGATTTTGGATTTAGCTGAACGTCTTGGTGGCATCATGCCGCCGAATCTTGATTGCTTTTTCTTCGCCAACAGCGGTACAGAAGCGATCGAAGGTGCGTTAAAGCTAGCAAAATATGTGACGAAGCGCCAATACGTCGTCTCATTTACAGGGTGCTTCCACGGACGTTCTCTTGGTGCGCTAGGAGTAAGTACATCTAAAAGTAAATATCGTAAGTTTCTACAACCGAATGGGTTAACCTATCAACTTCCATTCGCAGACGCGAAAGCTTGCCCAGAAGGAGAAGACCCTGGAGAATATTGTGCTACTGAGCTTGAAAAAGATGTAGAGCGTTTATTTGATCATCAAGTTACACCCGAAGAAGTAGCTTGTATGATTGTGGAACCGATTCTAGGTGAAGGTGGATATATTATTCCACCGAAGGAATGGCTACAGAAAGTTCGCGAAATCTGTGATCGTCATGGCATTCTTCTTATCTTTGATGAAGTTCAGACTGGGTTTGGACGAACAGGTGACTGGTTCGCAGCACAGACATTTGATGTAACCCCTGATATTATGGCGATCGCTAAGGGAATTGCATCAGGTATGCCACTTAGTGCAACCGTTGCATCGAAAGAACTGATGAGTCAATGGCCGATGGGAACTCATGGAACAACGTTCGGTGGAAATCCGATCGCCTGTGAAGCAGCTATAGCTACTCTTGAAGTGATTGAGGAAGAAAACCTTCTGGATAATTCAAAGAATATGGGAGCATATGCACTTGAAGGATTGGAGCAGATTAAATCTAGACATTCAGTAATCGGTGAAGTCAGAGGCGTAGGCCTTATGATTGGCATCGAAATCATCGATCCGAAAACAGGTGCACCAGATGGAGATGGTATGATGAGAATCCTGGACTTATCACTAGAAAAGGGTGTGCTGTTCTATCTTTGTGGGAAGCATCAGGAAGTCATTCGGATGATTCCACCGCTTATCGTTTCAAAAGAACAGATTGATGAAGGATTGCGAGTGTTTGAAGAAGCAGTGCTTGCATTTGAAAAAGAAAGTCATCCTGTGAGTGTATAAAGGAAGAGGCTCTTGCCGTTTTACGGCGAGAGTTTTTTTGTGCAGATCAAACGAATTTAAAATTTTCCGAAAATATACTGTTGTTTGGGAGTATTTGTGATAATATAAGATTTCTGTCTCTACTATCGAGATAAATATCTCTAAAGGAGGTAACTGAATTGGATGAACGAATTCAAAGTGCCTATCGTGAAGAGAAGCAGCAACTCAGCCAAATCGCTGCGGAGATTAATAAGCAAAAAGAAAAACTCAAACAGTACCCTAAATATTCTGGTGATGATGTTACTGAACAAGTTCTTGAAAGTATTCGTGAGCAGAATCGATCGTCGTTACAAATTGCATCGAAAGAGCCGTACTTTGCTCGGATGGACTTCCAGGAAGACAGCAAAGAGTCCAAAGCGTACTACATAGGTAAGGTAGGCGTTGCTGATGATGAAACACAGGAAACGCTAGTAGTCGATTGGAGAGCACCTGTTGCCAGTATGTTCTATTCGTTTACTGGTGGGGAGGAAGAAGCTTATTACCAATCCCCGGATGGTATCGTAGAGGGCAATATCGAGTTAAAGAGAAACATCGTGATACGAGATCAAACGCTTCAACGAGTTGTTGATTCATATGTAGAAGGTAGCGAGGATCTCTCAGGTTCTGACGAGTATTTGTTGTATCGATTGAGTGAGACGAAAGATAACAAGTTACGAGATATCGTCTCCACGATTCAAGCTAAACAAAATGATATTATCCGAGCGGAGCGAACGACTCCTCTCATTATTCAGGGGGTTGCAGGAAGTGGGAAAACAACGGTTGCTCTTCACCGACTCGCCTATCTCCTCTATGAATATCGTGAAACCGTTACAGCGGACCGCATGATCATCTTTGCACCAAACCGCATGTTTCTTGATTATATTTCTGGAGTTCTTCCAGAGCTTGGAGTAGGAGGGATTCAGCAGTCTACTTTTGCGGATTGGGTTATTCAAAAACTAGATGACAAGGTATCTATAGACGATTCAAACATGCAAATCAATAAATGGTTCGCGGATGAAGAGGAACGGCCGTCTTTTGAAAAGAGTGAGGGCAGATTAAAGGGCTCGATTCACTTTAAAGAATGGATTGATGATGCACTTCAATCATTCTCAGAATCAATTGGTACTCCTGGCGAGTTCGTAGCATGGAAAGGTGCTTTCATACCATCTAAGAAGATAACAGTTTGGATGAATGACCTCTCTGTGTATCCAGTTGGAAAACGACGAGAGATGCTGATGAACCGTATCAAGCTTTGGATAAAAGATGAAGTGAAGAAAATAGAGGGAAGCCACCTTCAGAAAGAATATCGGAAAGTTGCTAATAAAGAACTGAATGCATACTTTAAACAATGGCCAAAACACACCGCGTTTACATTTTACAAAATGTTATTTCAAAATAAGTCAGAAGGTACGGAAAAGGCAAGTGTATTACCGAATGAAATGGTTAAACAAACACAGAAAAGACTAAGGGAAAAGAAGGTCTCCGCTGAAGACCTTGCACCACTGTTATACTTGCAGTTCATGATATTTGGAATAAAAGATGAAGATAAGATTCAGCACGCTGTTATTGATGAGGCGCAGGATTTTTCTCCATTTCAAATCGCTTTACTACAGAAAGTGAATCGCAGTCAGTCATTCACAATCCTAGGTGATTTAGCCCAAGGTATTCATGGCTATCAGGGAATTCATACCTGGAGTGAATTTAGGAATTTATTTAAGGGAAGAGAACTCTATATGGAACTTGAACAGAGTTACCGATCAACAGTTGAAATCATTGAGTATGCAAACAACATCATCTCTCGAGCGAACGTACCTGTTCGGCCTGCAATTCCGGTGTTTCGAAGTGGCAAAAGCGTGAATGTGCACCGTATTCGCGATCATCGGATACCACAGTTACTCGAAACTGCTAAAGAGATGGAAATACGAGGGATGAAGACAATTGCGCTTGTTGGTAGGACGGCTCATGAATGTCAGCTTCTTTTCAACGAATTTGAAAAAGAAAACATTGAAGCGAATTTGATTACCGTCGACGATCGTTCCTATTCTGGTGGAATCTCCATTACGCCGATCTACCTCACAAAAGGGCTGGAATTTGATGCGGTTATATTAGCCGATGCTTCAGAAACATGCTACAAAGATAACGCACAGGATGCAAAGCTGCTGTATGTAGGGTGTACACGTGCACTTCATGAACTTAGTGTGTTTTATAACGGACAGCTATCACCATTAATAAAGTAGAAAAAAGAGATCAGGCATGCCTGATCTCTTTTTTCTATAGTATGCTTTTGACCCTGCCGACCTGCCCATCTTCAAGACGAACTTTGATGCCGTGAGGATGAGTAGAAGATTTTGTTAGGATATCTTTCACAATGCCTTTCGTTACCTTCCCAGTGCGCTGGTCTTTCTTCAATACAATTTCAACTTCTTTACCTGGTTCAATGTTGCTTCGATTTTGTCCGTTCATTTTCTTCCTCCTCATCATGAGAATGGTTCTTATCTTCAGGGAGCGGATCCACTGTATGTTTGACGCTATATCCTTTGGAAACAGCTAGACCGAAGGCTGCCGCTATAATAATCGTCATAATGACTACAACAATAATGATCGATGTTATGACCACGGGAAAGCTCCTTTCGTGTCTTTTGCCTCTACTTTACCACGATTGATTCGTGAAAGGTAGAAATAGTGAAGGAATGTGAGGGAAATCTCAGATGTTAAACAAACGTTTGATTGAAAAAACTGAGGTGGTAAAACTTGTCGATTTAGTTAGATAATTATGAATATAATTGCTAATTATTGTCGAAATACCTAAATATCGTAGTAATAAGTGCCTATTTTGAAACTGGAAACGTTTGCTTATGAAATCTTAGGTTTAAGCTGTTTACAAACCTATGAATCCCTATTATAATCCCGATTGTGCTTATGAAACGAAAACAAAACAACGGGAGGGATACATGATGCTTCATCACATCAAAACATATCTGCTTATCACGCTAGGGGCGCTCGGTGTAGCCACCCACGTACATTTTTTCCTTTCTCCAAACAGTCTCGCAACGGGGGGAGTCAGCGGTTTGTCGATCGTGATGAACCATTTGGTCCCAAACTTATCGGTCGGTATGTTCATGATCATCTTAAACGCAGTGCTTTTGTTAGTTGGAATTCTGTTTCTCGGTCCCAAATTTGGAGTTAAAACGATTTATTCAAGCTTTGCTTTATCGTTAGCTGTTTGGTTGTTCGAACGATTTATCCCAGTAACTCAACCATTTAGCCAGGACATTCTTATTCAATTAATTATTGGTCAATGTATCGCAGCTGCGGGCATGGGACTTGTCTTTCATCAAAAAGCATCAACAGGTGGTACTGATATCATCGCAATGATTCTAAATAAGTATTTTTCAATCGAAGTTGGTAAGGGAGTATTGATCTCTGACATTTCGATTGCATTGCTTTCCATTTTCTTGTTCGGTCCTGAAATTGGTATGTATGCGATCTTTGGTGTTATTTTGAATGGATTTGTGATCGACTATACGATTCAAGCCTTTGAGGCAAAGAAAGAAATTGTTATTATTAGTAAAGAGAGCGAAGAAATCCGTACGTTCATCGTTAATGAAATAGGTAAAGGCGCAACGATTCATACAGCTCGGGGTGCATTTACTTCAGACGAAAAAGAAGTGATCACAACCATTCTAGGAAGAAAAGATTTGCTTAAGCTGAAAAAGCATGTAGGTAATGTTGATCACAAGGCATTTATTACGGTGCATAGTATGAAAGAAATACTTGGACAAGACTTTAAATCACTCGCATAAAATAGATAAAACCCCCTTTCCAATGCGAAAGGGGGTTTCTGTTATTTCTTGAATTGCTTCACCATGTAGATAATGGTCGATAGGGTGATGATGGTTGCTAGACAATAGGCAGTGAAAACAACGGTCTGTACGTCTGTATCTTTGTTTTGAACGCCAATGCCAATCAATGCCCATACGATGACAAGCGGATACACCCAGTCGTTTTCGTATACCAAAAAATAACTAGCGAGTAAGGATGCTACGATCATTAGTAGAATTGTCCAAAATGAGGCTGAGAGACCAAAACCATTCCAATCGATATTAGTTAAGAAGTAGCTTATATTTGCAATGGTCGCAACGCTAATCCATCCTAGATAAACAGAAAAAGGTAAGAGATCCCAAAACGAAGCATCTGACGCTTTGACTTTCATGTAAAGGCGAATGAGTGTTAGGAGTAATAAAATCATGATAATCACAGACGCTCCAAAGTTCTCGTAATGCCACATGAAGATCCAAAGGCTATTTAATAAGCAGCTTAAAACAAACAGACTGCTGGTTTCTTGATAAACAGGGAGGTTTCTTCTGGCTTTAGGAAATTGCCGAAGTATCCATAATCCAAGTAGAAGATAGATGAGACTCCAGATACTGAACACGTAACCTGCTGGTGTGAATAGCACATTGAGTTTATTTGAAATTTCTCCTGTGGTTTGTCCATTTAGCGGTATGATGTTTGCCAGTGCATTCACGGTAATGACGAGTAAGTAAGCGAGAATGTTAAGGAGTAGTTTTGCCATCGTTGCCCTCCTGGAAATAGTTTATTAGTAAATACTATTCCTCTATGATTGGACAGATAACCATCATGATAGGTTGAGAAACAAAAATGGCCCGCTTTCCATTGGAAGGCGGGCCAAATTTCTTTAATTATGTGGAAGTACTGCAATGTCTGGATCTGCGACTTTTACAATTTGCTTCCCAAGGTTTTTCCCCTGGAATAGTCCAAGAAAAGCATCAGGAACACGATTGAATCCTTCAACGATTGTTTCTTCGTATGTGAGCTGACCTTCTTTTAACCACTTACCAAGTGCTTCTGCACCTTCTTGATAGCGGTTTGCGTAATCAGCCACAACGAAACCTTTCATGAGCGCACTTGATTTGATTAGCTTTGTTTGTACACGTGGTCCGAGGTCTTGTTCCTTTTTATTATAAGAAGAAATCGCACCACAAACTGGAATGCGTGCAAATTTGTTTAGTAAACTGATCGCTGCATCACCAATCTCGCCACCAACGTTCTCATAATAAACATCGATGCCATTTGGACATGCGTTTTTAAGTGCTTCGTATACGTTGGAAGTTTTGTAATTGATGCCTTCATCAAAGCCTAACGTATTTGTAATATAATCAACTTTCTCGTCGGAACCAGCGATGCCGACAACTCGACAGCCTTTTATCTTAGCGATTTGTCCTACGACAGAACCTACTGCCCCAGCTGCACCAGAAACAACGACTGTTTCCCCTTCTTGTGGCTGACCAATGTCTAGTAAGCCGAAGTAAGCTGTAAGACCAGGCATCCCTAGAACACCTAGATGGGTACTTACAGGAGCTGCTTCTGGGTCTACTTTACGAACATTGTCTTCTGCTGCGACTGAATACTCTTGCCAGCCCAAATGTCCGATTACGACGTCGCCTTCTTTGAAGCTCTCTGATTTAGATTGAATTACTTCTGCGATTACACCGCCATTAATCGCCTCATCAAGCTGAAACGGTGCAACATAGGATTTTGCATCTGTCATTCTTCCTCTCATGTAAGGGTCTACTGAAAGGTAAAGGGTTTTAAGAAGAACTTCTCCATTCTCCGGTGATGGTATAGCTGTTTCTACAAAGTTAAAATGCTCATCAGATGGCATTCCCTCAGGACGTTTAGCGAGTTGGATTTGTTGTTGTTTTGCCATTAATAATCCCTCCAAGTATTGATTGAATGGTCATTCATTATTTCTAATTGAACGTTATCACATTCACGGATCGTTATACAAAGTTTTTGCTCTGTATCCATTCTCGCCTATTGTTAATGGAAGTGCTAAGTAGACATGGGATAAGCTAGTAGATAATAGGAGGGGTCCACATGAATAACCGTAAGGGTTGGATAATGAAGCAAACTTGGCGCGACTTACTCTTTCTGCATTGGCCTGTTGATCGATCATGGCTAAAGAACCTACTCCCTAAAGAGTTGGAGGTAGATCCATTCGATGGTGAAGCATGGATTGGAATCGTACCGTTTGAAATGAGTGGAATCAGATTCAGAGGCTTTCCATCTGTACCATTTGCATCGAATTTATTAGAATTAAATGTTAGAACGTATGTTAAATACGGAAATAAAAGAGGCGTTTATTTTTTTAGCCTGGATGCTAGCCATGATCTAGGGGTTTGGATGGCGCGGTCTATCTTTCATCTTCCTTATTATCGCGCTACACAGTCTAAGTCTGAACAAAATGGTGAGTTTCACTTTAGGAGTATTCGTACTCACCGAGGTGCAAAGCAAAGTCATTTTCAAATTAGATATAAACCGATAGGTGCCCCTTATGAAACCATAAGAGAGAATCTTGATTTCTGGTTAACTGAACGAGAATGCTTATTTGTCGTTCATAAAGGAAAGGTGTATCAAGGGGATATAAAGCATGAGAGATGGCCGATACAAAAAGCGACGTTCAACATCGTAGAAGATACTCTGTCTGATGGCTATTTCTTTACGAAAGAGAAAGCGATTGCTCATTTCTCAAGCTCAGTTACGACTCACCTCTGGCCATTTAAACGGGTATCTGAACCTTAAAACCCCCGAAAGCTTAGCTTACCGGGGGTTTCTTTATGAGGATTCGTAGGAATGTTTTTGGTGCAGTCGACCTGGCTCAAACCTTCGCAATAGTTTCGTTTTTGAAAGTGTAAAGATTAGAAGTGCGATCCATATGAGTGAAAAACTGATTGCATGAGCAGTTGTAAAGGATTCCCCATATAGAAAAACGCCTTGAATAAGCATAAGAGTTGGCGCGATGTACTGAAGAAAACCAATTAGTGAAAGAGAAATGCGGTTTGCCCCTGTCGCAAACAATAATAACGGTATGGCAGTAACGACACCGGCACCAAACAGTAAGAGCATTATTGTTGCATCACTTGCATAAATCGCTTCAGACATGCTGTTCGTTGTAGCAGTGAGATAGAAAATCGCAAAAGGTGTAATTAACATTGTTTCAATTGCGAGTCCGATCATTGCTCCTAATTTAGCTGTTTTCTTTAATAGTCCATAGAGGCCGAAGCTCATTGCAAGTATTAAAGATACCCAAGGGATCTCTCCGAACTGAAACACAAGGTTTAAAACTCCCATAGTAGCAAGAAGTACAGAAATGAACTGCCAGAATGATAGTCGTTCTTTTAGAAAAAGAATACCAAGAAGTACACTGATCAGAGGATTTATATAGTATCCAAGGCTCGTTTGAATCACGTGATCGTTATTAACAGCCCAAATGAATGCGAACCAATTTATTGTTATAAAGAGGGATGCAAAGGTGATCGATGCGATTTTTTTGGGTTGTTTTGATAGTTGGATAAGTTCTTTCCAAAAGGAAGAGCCCTTTCCTAAAACCAGCAAAATCCCCATCATAAATACAAATGACCAGATGATACGATGGGCGAGTACAGCTTCAGAGGGCACTTCTGAAACAAGCTTCCAGTATAAAGGAAGAATTCCCCAAAGAAGGTATGCTCCTGCACCACTTGCAATCCCTATTGCATGTTCTTTATGAAAATCGGACTTCATAGTTCCCCTCATTTCCCCTTATTTATCTGATTAAGTTTATATCTATTTCCATCCGATTACAACGAAAAGAAACTGAGTTTTCAACATATATATATTGAGTGGATAAAAGGGGGGTGGGAAAGAGTGTATAGGGAACGAAAATTAATTGATCAGCAAATTGGTGACGTAACAGGAGATGGCTTTCCAGATGTGGTGAGTTTGACGGGGGCGAATCCTTTTCCAGATACACCGCTAGTCGATCAGGTTGTGCTTACTATTAAAGATGGGAAGGATCATCAGGAAGTTTCATTTGCTTTACCAGGTAGTAGTGGGTATAACCCAACACTATACCTTGGGCACTTTACGTCACAGAATGTGAACGAAATTCTCATAAGGACTGATTCTGGTGGGAGTGGGGGCATTACGTATGATTTTCTATATTCCTATGATCAGCAGAATTTAAGGTTGCTTTTTGATAATGAGAGTTTCACGAATGCTTTCACCTATACTGTGAAATATTTAGACTACTATCAGGCAGAAATAAGGAATGAAACGCTTAATAAAACGTATATTGTGAATTTATTGTATAAAGGGAAGGAGTATTTATCAGAGATTTATAATACCGACGGAAAATTAATAGAACCGATCAGCGGATATGTCAATGCACCGGGTGGTGTGTATCCAATTGATTATCAGCGTGATGGAATCAATGAGTTGCTCGTGTATCAACGAGTTGTTGGAAGGTATAATGCGGATGGATTAGGGGTTCTGTCCACCCCGCTCCAATGGCGGAGTGATGGTTTTGTGCCTATGTATCAAACCCTTTGTATTTATTGATATGTAAAACGGGGGAAGCCCCCGTTTTTGTCTTATTGTTGCTCTAGAAGACTTCTAAGAACGTGTTTTTTGTATTTCTCAATCTTACGTCCTTCGATGTAACGTACATCTTGCTTTTTAAGTTCTTCTACGTACCAACCTTTGCTATCGTAATGCATTTGAAACATCCTTTCTCTATATCGTATTCGTATAAGGAGTATTCTTTAAATCCCAACCGTTGACTATGGTAACATCATGCCTTTTATCTGAAAAGGGTTATTTGCAAATTCACTAAGAGAAATTTCTTTGCGCATATTTCATGACAAACCAACGCGAAAATTGGATAATAAATGAAAGGAGGAATGAGTCTTGGATATAGCCTGGCTGATAGCGGAGGACAAAATAAAAACTGCTATTAAAAACGGAGAGTTCAATGATCTCCCCGGAAAAGGAAAGCCACAGAAACTTGAGGATATGTCTAGCATTCCTGAAGAATTGCGAATCGCATACAAGGTATTAAAAAACAGCGGTTATCTTCCTGAAGAATCGCAATTGAAAAAAGAGCTTTCCACTCTAGAAGAACTTCTAGAAAGTTGCAGCGATGAAGAAGACAAGGTTCATATTAAAAGGAAAATATCTGCAAACCAACTTAAGTACGACCAGCTCATGAATGAAAGGTTATCAAAGCAAGCGCCTGAATATCACGAACAAGTAAAAACAAGACTAACTAGATGAACACTTATCATACTTGATTGATAAGTGTATTTTTTTATCTAGAGAAGGAGGATTGAGAGATGGATGGTTCGATCAGAGTGCATAATCTAGTAAAAACATATAAAGGGGATGTCAAGGCAGTACAAGGAGTTAGTTTTGAAGTAGAAGAGGGTGAGTTCTTTGCCTTTCTTGGACCGAACGGTGCTGGAAAATCCACGACTGTTCAAATCCTTACAACGTTAGTCAAACCAACAGAGGGAGAAATTCTTGTTGGTGGGATCAATGTTAAAGAAAACCCAGAAAGTGTGAGAAGAAACATTGGAGTGGCCCTTCAAGAAACGGGGATTGATTCTGTTCTGACTGGACGTGAATTGATCGAGATGCAAGCAAGGTTATTTGGTTTTTCGAAAAAAGAAGCGAAGGCGAGAGCAGTTGAACTTTTGAGACTAGTGGATTTACCGGACGATGCAGACCGACCTTCCGGAAAGTATTCAGGAGGTATGAGGAGAAGGTTAGATCTTGCCATGACATTAGTGCATAACCCGAAGATCCTATTCTTAGATGAACCTACAACGGGATTAGATCCTATGAATAGAAAAGCGATTTGGAAAGAGATTAAGCGATTGAATAAAGAAGAAGGGACAACGATTTTTCTCACAACACAGTACCTCGAAGAAGCTGATCAGTTAGCAGATCGCATCAGTATTATCAATCAAGGAAGAATCGTTGCGGCAGGTAGTGTTGAAGAATTGAAAAGAACGCTCGGTTTTGATGCCATTCAGCTGACCTTTGAGAGCATAGAAGAAGCAGAGCATGCTAGTAAGGTTCTATATGGAATTGGTGAGAATATAGAGCATTCCAAAGAAGAAGTGACGATTTATACAGAGAATGGTACGAAGCTTCTCTCTGAACTTGTAAGGAACTTAGATGAACAAGCTCTCTCTCCTAAAACGATAAATGTAAAGCCTCCTACCCTCGATGACGTATTCATTAATGTTACGAATGAGGAAAAGGAAAGGGTGTGAAGTAATGGGCGATAAAAAGAGTTCTTTCCTTGTGGATACAGTGATTCACTCGAAAAGAAGTATCATTACGATTCTTAGGAATCCTTTTATTTTAATACCAAATCTGTTTATCAGTCTTTTTTTCTTATTAGTGTATGAGGGGGGATTGAGTGGGATCTCACAGCTTCCAGCATTTGAGGGAGCGAACTACTTAGCTTTTATACTACCTGTGTCGATCGTTTCAGCAGCGATTGGAGGTGCTGGAGGCGCAGGTCAGGCATTAGTGAATGACCTTGAAACGGGGTATTTCTCTAGGCTATTGTTAACTCCTTCTTCTCGTCTTGCGATCGTACTTGGTCCGATCATAGCAGGGATGCTTCAATTATTGATTCAAACGATTCTCATTCTAATCATCGCATATTTCCTTGGACTCAAAGTGGCAGCAGGGTTTGGCGGTATTCTCGTCGTGTTATTACTAACGCTTGGTTGGGGGCTTGCATTCGCTGGGTACTCCGTAGGGATAGCTTTACGAACGAAGAATGCTCAGTCAGCGCAGGCAGGGACGTTCATATTCTTTCCACTTATTTTCCTAAGTACGACGTTCGTTCCATATGAGTTGATTGAAGCGGGATGGTTAAAAGTTGCGACAGTCATCAATCCTACAACGTACTTATTTGAAGCGATGCGTTCTGTTTTTATAGACGGTTGGGAATTCTGGCCACTTGCAAAAGGTTTTCTTGTTATTGGTCTACTATGCGCAGTGACAATTACATTCTCGGCGATCAGTGCTTCAAAAGCGGTTAGTGCAGATTAATTGATTAAGAACCCGCATGTCGCGGGTTCGCAGCTTGTTGGGAAACCTTGGTTCGTTGTTCCTTATGCCGTAGGAGTTTGAATACTGCTTTCTTTCCGCCCGTTTCCACGGGATTCATGCGGTATTCACTCCTACGGATTGCAATCAATCGCAGCAAACTTTCCGACCGATTATGATTAAGAAGACATTTACTTTCAATCTCTATCCGATGTTTTAGTAGCTTTGTTTTTTTCTCGTAATCATACACGAATAGGTAGATTGGAGCGGAAATCCCTACTATAACCGTGGCAGATGGTCCTTAAGACTTTCTGGACAATCTAAGAACCCGCATGTAGCGGGTTCGATTTTTTTAGACTTTAGCTTTGATGATGAATCTGTGAGAAGGAATAGCTAAATAGCCATCATCATTTATCTTTTGATGTAGGTTATGAAGAGCGTCACGATAGCGTTCTATTGAGAAATCAGGAATTTGCCATGGAATGGCTTTGAGATAATAGACGAGTGCACCAATGTCATAAAAGCGTGTAGTTGGATATGCTTCTTTCTTATCGGTCACTTGGAAACCGGCTTCTTCTAATTCGTTCACCGCATAAGCAAGATTCCAATGTTGAAATTCAGTTTCCATCGATGCGCCAAGAATTCGGTTGAGCTCAAGCATGTCAGTCCCTCCAACCTGCTGGGTTATGAACTCCCCATTAGCACCTAAAATTCTTTTGAGCTCAGCCGGTGAGTAGGACTCATGCTTATTCATAACAAAATCAAACTGATCATCTGAAAAGGGAAGACTACAATCATCTTCAAAAGAATAAACAGGTACGCCGAGTGGTTCTAAGCGTTCTTTAGCAATTGGAACGTTAGGCGGGTACCCCTCTGTTGCAGCTAGTTTTTCTGGATAGGGTTGGAGCTTCTCTAAGAATTCTCCCCCACCTGTCCCCATATCGAGCACACTTGCTGAAGACTTAAATAAGGCGAGAATTTCTGATGTATAGCACCATGGAAGAGAATCAGTATGAATTCGTCCCGTATCTGCTATATAAGAAAAATCCCAACCGGAGAAAGGTTTTTCACTTTCAGTTAAATAAAAGTCAAATAAATCGATAGCCATCCTTAACCTCCTATTTTTTTCCTCTGTTTCATTGTAGCAGAGTATTACGAATGAAAAGGAAGAAAGTTCATAGAGTTAAAATTGTCATGATTAGGGTAAAACAAGATATAGAAGTGTTTAAGTGGAAGAAAAGGACGTGACGATATTGGATAATGCACAAACGTATGACTTAGTTGGAATAGGAATTGGACCATTTAACCTTGGAATGGCTGCGCTTGCCGAAGAGTTGGATATCGAGGCAATCTATTTTGATCAAAAAGAAGAGTTTAATTGGCATCCAGGCATGTTGATCGAAGGAGCAGATTTGCAAGTGCCATTTCTTGCTGACCTTGTCACAATCGCGGATCCCAAAAGTCCATATACATTTATTAATTATTTGCATGAAAACGATAGGCTTTATCAATTCTACTTCTTTAATAAACTTGATATTCCGAGAAAAGAATATAATGCTTATACACGATGGGTCGCTTCGAAACTCTCGAACTGTCGTTTCGGAAAAAGAGTTATTGATGTAACTTACCATAAAGAAGAACAATACTATGAAGTTGTTGTTGAAGATACGAAAACCTCTGAAGTTGAGACGATTAAAACAAAGCATGTTGTATTAGGAACAGGAAGTATTCCGAATATCCCTAAGGGGTTTGATCAGTATCCAATAGAAGATGTGCTACATACAAATCATTACCTTCACCATGAGAAGGAGCTAAAGCAAGCTGATTCCGTTTCTGTTATAGGCTCAGGTCAAAGCGCCGCTGAACTTTTCTATGATTTACTTATGGATCAGAAGCATTATCATTACAAGCTGAATTGGTTTACAAGGTCAGCAGGTTTCTTTCAGCTTGAATCAGCGAAGCTAGGTCAGGAAGTCTTCTCACCGGACTATGTTTCGTATTTCCATCGTCTTTCTTTCGAAGAGCGTAAAGACGCTCTATCGACTTTAGGACCACTGAGAAAAGGAATTGATCCAGAAACGCTGAAAGCCATTTATGATTTGCTTTATCATCGGTCATCTGAGTCAAGCTACCCCGATGTTATCATTCAGCCTCTGACAGAGGTGAACGGAATTGAGAAGAATGGAAAGACCTACCGTTTAGAATGTAGGCAGTGGCAGGAAGATCATTCATTTACAGTAGATACTGATAAAGTATTGTTGGCTACAGGTTACAAGCCCCATTTTCCGGAATGGTTTACGAAAATTCATGATGATATCGAATGGGAAGATGAACAAAGGTACAAAGTCACATTAAATCAGCAACTGGTTTTTAAAGATAAGAGAGAGAATCATTTCTTTACGCTCACAAATATCGAACATTCCCACGGGGCAGGTGCGACGAACCTTGCACTATCCGTTGAAAGAAATAAACGAATTTTGAATACGGTAGCGGGGGAAGAAATTTTCCCGATTAAAACAAATACAGTCTTTCAACAGTTTTCAAGTAATAAGATGTGATATATGTGGAACATAAAAAAGCTGAAGAGCGCGCTCTTCAGCTTTTTGGTATATCGTCGACTTTCTGAAGGACGAATCCTTCACTTTTCATAACATCATTGATTCCTTGTCTAAACGTTGCGAAGGTAGGTATCGAGGAATCCAGGTCAAGATTAATAATCCATTTTACTATTCTTGATGTAATCCCAACATAGACAACATGAATCCCCATCAATTTGAGTGATTTTGTCATCGTTTCAAAGACCGTATTAGCAGAACGATCTGTGAGATTCGTTAAGCCTGAAAAATCGATCAATACGTAATCGGTATTTGTTTTTGCACAGTAGTCTAGTACGTTGCGGATTAGTTTCTCAGAACGGTTTACAGTTAGGGTTCCAATCAAAGGGATTAAGATTGCATGATCAAGTACGGTTGGAAGTATTGCATTCGAGTATTCGTCGATCAGTTTTCTATTCTCATCAATTTCTTTTTGCTTTTCAGTTACATCTCTCCAAACAAGTATATAGCCTTGTTTTTCTTCATACTCATCTCTATATTCCGTAATAACGATGTTCGCTGCGAACTTATCAAACAATGTGATCGTACTCTGGTAGGGCAAATGATGCAGCAGGATCGTTGTCTGATGCGTAGGGTTTTTGTGAAAATCATGAATGCTTTTCCCTATTAACTCGGAAGGTGAATCGACAGGTAAATAATCGATGATCGATTCTAAAAGAATGCCAGCTTGTTCATTAAACCAAGCGATAGTGAAACTTGTGTCACAAATAAAAATACTATCACCAATACTATTCAAAACTCTTACCGTTTCATTGTTTTCAAAAAACGAGGTTTTAGCCAATTCGCTTCCTCCGACATATTTAATTTTCCATTCTAATAATATTATAGAATAATAAATGTAGAATGAACATTAATAACGAATGGAAAAAGTTCCTTCTTGTGGCTTTACTTCCTCTTCCTTTGTTTCTACATCATCAACAGACGAAAAAGGGCTGCCTTTCTTGACCGATGAAATGAATTGATTAATTTGCTCTTCTTCCCCCTGGGCCGCAATTTCTACGGAACCGTCCATCGTATTTCTTACATAGCCACTTAAATTGAATTCAGCTGCTTTTTGCTGAGTAAAAGCTCGGAATCCAACACCTTGCACGCGACCGCTAACGATAAGGTGGTATCGTCTCATCATGATCATCCTTTCATTTATCTTTTTCATTTTCTTTTTCCTGTTTGCATTCGGTTTAAACCGTTCGTTCTTTCCGGTTGATAAAGGCAAATGGAAGGTATAGAAGGTGAAATAAGGTAATGGCGATCACTTCTAAAGATAATAAATACCATGGCCAATTCCCAAGATACGAATAGATTGTATTGCTCATAGGCTTTTCCATTAAAAACATATAATTTGAACTGAGAAGACCATTTACAATAAAGATGAGCGTTGTATATAGGTTTAGAACAAAGAACGCTTTCCAAATGGATTTATAAGTAGGGTAGTAACTTTCAACAACAATCATAAACCAGGCTGTGACAACAATGGCCCCATGAGCGATGAAGAAATGAAAGAAGCGATAATGCGGAAATGGATAGGTCAGCTCTGGAGTGATCATTGCGAGAAGCGCACTACTGGAACCTACGAAAAAGGTGATGTCAAATAGTAACTGATTCTTAGAAGCTAATAAGATTACGGCAAGAAAAAGCGATATGCTACTTAATTGTAATGGCAATGTGGTTGTTATTCTCCATTCCCCGTGATAAATAAACCATAAGTGAAAGCTTGCTTCAGATAGTAGTAATAAGAGAATTACTATAATGCGAAATGATACGTTATAGCGCCTCTTTCTAAGAGATCTTCTAAATAGATAAGTGAATACGAATAGAATTGATAGTCCGATGAGAACAAGTAGATGGGATTTAGAGAAAAGGGAGAAGGTCTCATCTATTGTCCAAGTAAGATAAGGGTTCACATTGACACCTCCTTAAATCAGGTAAGCATAACAGTGTAAAAGGGAGAGTGAAATCGTTAAAATAAAGGTGTACGAAAGAAAGGAGAATGGTATGAAAAGAATACTTGTACTAGACGGTAGTCAAAGGTCCAACGGGAATACGGAGATGTTAACAAGTCATGTGTTAGATGAGATTGACCACGCAAAGGTTTATTTGAGGGAGTTAGGCATTCGTCCTATTAAAGACCAACGTCATACAGAAGGTGGTTTCACTCCCGTACGTGATGAACATGATAACTTAATAGAAGAAATCATCAGCAGTGATATTATCGTGTTCTCAACACCTATTTACTGGTACGGTATGTCAGGGGTAATGAAAAATATGGTCGATCGCTTTTCACAGGCCTTGCGTGATGAACGTTTTGATTTGAAGAATAAATTAGCAGGCAAAGAAGTTTATGTAGTAGCTTGCGGTGGTGATAACCCGAGGTTAAAAGGATTACCCCTTATACAGCAATTCCAATACATATGTGATTTTCTAGGGATGAACATGGTGGACTATTTAATCGGACAAGCGGTTAAACCCGGAGAAATTCAGGACGATGTCCGTGCGCTCCAGGAGGCCCAATCATTAAATACGAAAATTAAAGAAAGTATGAAGTGATTCTGCTAAAAAGCTTTCGAGATGACAATCTCGAAAGCTTTTTTTATTTATTGAATTGTAGTCAAGGCTTGCTTAACTGATGGGAAGCTTTGAATTGATGAAAGAGTCAAATCCGAGCGAACACTTTCGAGAACAAACTCTGGACGAATGCCAGAAATCATGAGAGTAGCTCCCATTAATTTGATAAGTTGATCAAGCTGGTAAATGCCATTGTGGAGTTGACTAGTAAAGTGACTTACACCGGAAAGGTCTAAGATTAGAAATTGGTCTCCACTTTTCTGGATGTGCTTACTAACATTGTGATGCAATAATTCCAGGCGTTCATCGTCAATCTCACCTACAAGAGGAACGATCGAAACATCTCTGTCTATAGGTACGATAGGAGTAGACAGGTCTTTTACTTGTTGTAAGTAATGATTAGAACGATCTTCTGCATATCGGCGCTTCGTTACGTCCTGTTGGACACCCACGAAATAAGATTGGTTTTCACTTTCCATGTAAACTGGGAAGATCTGAAGCTCATTCCAAAATGGCTCACCGCTTTTTCGATAATTCTTCACTTCTACTTTTAGCTTTTCTTTATTCTTAATCGCATGTCGAATTTGATTTAATACTTCATGGTCAGTATCTTCTCCTTGAAGAAAACGACAGTTATAGCCGACAACTTCATATGTAGAATAACCGCTTAATTTTTCAAAGCCTTTATTTGTGTAGATGATCGGGTTGTCAGGTAGTTCTGGATCTGTAATCACGACTCCGGTATCTACATATTCAATAGCAGTTCTGATAAATTCATTTTTCTTCATACGTTTGATTTGCTCTTTATTTGCTCTCATTTTGTAAGCCCCGTGTGTGTTTTGTCCTCATTCAAATCATCACCTTTTAAACTGATTGTTAGTACTAGTATAAATCTCATCTAGATAAAAACCAATAAATAACCAATTATTCATTTGATTTCTGAGAGGAAGGAATAACCTTATGGGATGAATCGGGTGATCGTTAGGCTCTAAAAAGTCTATATGTTCATGATATAATAGCTGTATTTATATCTATATGTGAGAGGGGGATCAGCGTTGGATGCACTAGATGTCATGGGAAATAAAGAGAAAGCGTTTCCGCATTTTCAACCGATTATTAGCGCAGATAAAAAACAAATTATTGGCTATGAAGTACTGGGAAGAATTCAAACAGAAGAAGGAATTGAAGATCTTAGTTTCTTCTTTGAAGATACAACCATTCCAGAGGAGTATATATTAGAGATCGATACACGTATCCGAGATTTAGCAATCGAACATTACAAGAATCATGGAACAGGGGAATGTTTGTTTTTTAACTGCAATGCTAGTCATTTGCTATATGATCATGGAGAAGCGATTACACAGTCATTAGAGGAATATGCCAATCTGGGGATTCCTTACAATCGCATTGTGTTGGAAGTATCAGGATACGATGTGGAAGAGGATAATTTAAATAAGCTTCAGCACCTCTTAGCATACTATAGCAGTCTAGGTGTACAAATCGCGGTTAGTCACTCTGGAAATAAGATGAGCAATATTGAAAAAATCGCAATATTAAATCCGAATTTAATCAAAGTGAACCTATTTAGCCTTAAAGACAAGGGGATTCCCAAAGAATATCGAGATGTGCTCTACACATTGTCTATGTTAGGCCGTAAGATTGGAGCTACTTTATTGTTTGAAGGTATCGATGGTCATGGGCAAATGAAATATGCCTGGGAAAATGGTGGTCGGTACTATCAAGGTAATTACATCAAAGAGCCGGGCCCAGTATTTTTGGACAGGGATCAATTTAAGGCCCTACTTTCTAAAGAGTTTCATCAATTTATAAGCCATGAGCGAACTCGGCTACTAGCGCTGTATCACTTATCCAGAAGGTTTAATGACCATTTGCAAAAACAAATCAAATTGATAAAGCAGAACGATTGGGATGATATCGTTACGCAAGCTTCAAAATCGTTGAAGGATGCTTGTTTCAGAGGATATATTTGCAACGAAGATGGAAATCAGGTTTCCTCAAACTATTATCGGAATGATGATGGGAGCTGGGAACTGCAGCCAGAGTATGCTGGCAACAATTGGAGTTGGAGACCGTATTTTTTAGAAAATATTATCCGAATGAAACATGAAGGAATAGGGAATCTCTCTGATATGTACAGTGATATCGAAACCAATGAATTGATAAGGACCTATTCTTACCCAATCAACGAAACACATTATTTGTTTCTTGATATACCTTATTTGTATTTGTATGATCGCGATCACCACTAGTAATTTGGAGGGATGTAAGATGCTTAAAAAAACGACTGTCAAAACTACTAAGCGAGATGAAATGATTGACATTACGTCAATTGTTAGAAATGCAATCCAAGATGAAGGTATTAGAGATGGGCTTGTTGTGGTGTATTCAGCACATACAACTGCTGGTATAACAATCAATGAAAACGCAGATCCAGACGTAAAGCATGATATGTTGATGAGGCTGGATGAAGTGTATCCGTGGGAGCATCCTAACTATAAGCATGCAGAAGGGAACTCTGCTTCCCATTTGAAAACAAGTACAGTTGGTCCTTCTCAAACTATTTTGATTGCAGATGGAAAAATGATTCTGGGTACATGGCAAGGAATATACTTTTGTGAATTTGATGGACCTCGTAACCGGACTGTTTATATCAAAACGATGGAGGGATAAGCATGATTCGAGTATTGTTTGTATGTCTCGGTAATATTTGTAGATCCCCAATGGCTGAAGCGATCTTACGAGATAAGGTCGCTCAGGCAGGTCTTTCTGATGTGATAACAGTCGATTCTGCAGGAACTGGTGATTGGCATATCGGTGAACCACCGCATGAGGGGACTACAGACCTTCTTTCTAAGAAAAAGATCAGTGTCGACGGGATGAAGGCACGTCAAGTGAAAAAGGAAGAATTGGAAACATTTCAATATATCGTGGCGATGGATGCTGGCAACCTTGGTGAGCTGCACAAATTGGCAGGTCTCACAAACACAAGTTCCATCTCTAGACTAATGGACTATGTTGAAGAGTTTGAGATCGAAGATGTTCCTGATCCATACTTCACGGGTAATTTTGATGAAGTGTATGAGATGGTTGAAAAGGGCTGCGATCAATTATTTAAACACATTAGAGAAGAAAGCGGTCTATGATAAGACCTGTTCAAGCTGCTCTAGAAGCGTACGGTGATGGGAGTGAAGTCAAACGATGGAAACCCGTATCGGGAGGCTCCATCAATGATACATTTTATTTAGAAACGAAAGACAGAGAGTATTTCGTTAAGTTCAATCCATCGGCTGAGAACGATTTTTTTCAGGCTGAAGTGGAGGGCCTTACCCTTTTAGAACATAACGGTGTTCCTGTACCTAAGCCTCTTTTTAATAATAAAGGTGGAGTAGGTCATAACGTTCTTCTATTAGAATGGCTTTCTCCATCCCACACCGTTAAATCTGATGATAAGCTTGGAAGTGTGGTTGCAAATATGCACGCCAACCATAGTAAAAAAGCAGGGTTGGCACATTCTAACTTTATAGGCGAATTGCCACAACTTAACGACTCAAAAGATGATTGGGTTGAATTTTATCGCGATCTCCGGTTAGGTTACTTACAGTGCGTAGCCGATGAAAAAGGGTTGTTAACGAAAGAACGGCAGTCTCGTTTGATAAAGCTGAGAGAGAATCTCCATACTATCCTGAATCACAACCCACCCAAATCGTTATTGCATGGCGATCTCTGGGGTGGAAACTGGTTAAGTGGAAAACAAGGGAAGAGTTTCTTAGTCGACCCGGCAGTCTATTATGGGGATAGGGAAGTTGATATAGCCTTTACATATTTATTTGGTGGGTATTCTCATGCTTTTTATCGTCAATATGAAGAAGAATATCCATTGGAAAAAGGTTCTGAGGACCGTTTTCCGATCTATCAACTGTATTATCTTCTTGTTCATCTTGTGATATTTGGGGAAAGCTATGGAAGTGCGGTAGACCGTATCCTTAGGCGCTACACCACTACTCACCTTTAGTATGCGAAGTTTAATCGGCACCATTTCAGGGAAAATAATCGCAACTTTGTGAAATTAAAGGAGGTAATATTAAATGAATCAGACATATCAGACAAAAAACGAAAATAAACTTTTTAAAGCTGTCCTAATCGGTGGCCTAGCAGGAGCCTTTATCTCTCTTTTGGATCGTGGAACACGACAATCACTAAAAGAAGGGTCAAAGCGTACAGGTGAGGTGCTACGAGAAGTGAAGAACAATCCTTCTTATTATTCGAATAAGGTAAAGCAAACGGTTGAAGACGCTGGTGATCTAATGAAAGAGGTCCAGGATGATATTAATACTCTTTCAAAGAAATTCAGCGGATTAAAAGATAGCTCAGTCGAAGCTCTAAACATCGTTAAAGAAACTCAGAAAGACATTAAAGAAATAGGATCTAGGGTAGTTGAAGCAGGTGAAGAACTAACGAAAGACCATAATGACCAAATTACGCACTAGATAACTTCAGGAGGGTATATGGTGAATTTATCAGTACTCAGTTTTAGTAAGCAGCTTTTCTTGAGGATAAAGGAACATCAGGTTACAGATTTGGCTGCGCAGCTTGCGTACTATTTTTTGTTGTCTCTATTTCCATTCCTCATTTTCGCCATAACCCTTCTGGCTCATTTCGATTTCTCGAAGGATCAAATTCTTGAATTAATTGCTCAATACGCACCTTCGGAATCTTTTGTCGCGATTCAAGAGAACCTTATTCTCGAAGATGGTGCACGGAAAGGATTACTTTCATTTGGAATCATCGCAACGATATGGTCGGCGTCTAATGCCATCAATGCCATCATTAAGTCCCTGAATCGAGCATATAACGTAGATGAAAACCGGAATTTCTTTCTCGCAAGAGGACTTTCGGTCTTGTTGTCGCTCGCTATGATTTTCGCTATTGTCGTTGCATTACTATTGCCCGTATTTGGAGAAATGCTCTGGCGGTTTTTCGTGGAGTTTTTTTCAATCCCAGAGTCATTTAGTTTTATGTTTGGACTGATCCGATGGTTTTTAAGTCTTTCCATCATGATCATCGTGTTTATGTTCATTTATTATTACGCTCCTAATAAACGATTGCATTATAAAGACGTTCTGATAGGGTCGATTACCGCTTCAGTGCTTTGGCAGTTTGTTTCTTTTGTGTTTTCATATTACATAAATAACTTTGGAAATTACTCTGCAACGTATGGCAGTTTAGGTGGGGTCATCGCCTTAATGTTATGGTTTTATTTAACTGGCCTCGTTATTGTAGTAGGGGGAGAAATCAATGCAACCTCCAATTACTTCAGAAGGAATAAACCAACGTAAAACAGCAGCCTCTCTAGGGCTGCTGTTTTCTATTATTTCAATAGACGTAATCCATTTAGTATGACAAGAATCGTGCTGCCTTCATGACCGAGAACTCCGAGGGGGAGGGTCAAGAATTGAAAGAAATTTGATGCGATCAACACAAGTATGACTATGATGGAAAAGGCAACATTTTGTTTTACGATCGAGTTTAATCGATTCGATAAGCTAACGGCCCGTATTAATTTGGCTAAGTCGTTTTTCATTAACACAACATCAGCAGTGTCGAGTGCGACATCAGTTCCTTGGCCCATGGCAATCCCTACATCAGAGGATGCGAGTGCTGGAGCATCATTAATCCCATCCCCAATCATGCCAACAGAACCAAATTCTTCTTTGAGTTGTTTGATTCTCGAAACTTTATCTTCAGGTAAACAGTTTGCATAATATTTCTCGATCCCTACTTCTTGAGCGATCGCTTTTGCAGTTTCCTCACTATCTCCGGTAATCATGACAGGTTCAATACCTTGTTTCTTCAGATCTTTTACCATTTTGATTGACGCTTCTCTCACTTGATCTTTAAGAGCGATGATACCAGCTATACCTTGTTCATCAGCTGCAAGTACAAGAGTCTTACCCTCTTCTTGAAGCTGTCTATATTGGTGGTCGAACAAAGAAAAGCCGACCGATTCCGAGAAAAATTCTCGCTTACCAACTTTCCATTGCATTCCTGAAACATTCGCTTGTACACCCCAACCGGAATGGTCTTCCATATCTTCAGGTTCAATCCAAGCAAAATTACCTGCAGATTGAACGATGGCTTTCGCTAGCGGATGTGTTGACTGTCTCTCAATCGAGGCAACAGTTTGAATAAAGGTAGCTTCATCAATATCTTCTCTAGTGATGATATCTGTCACAACAGGGTTGCCTTCTGTTAGTGTCCCTGTTTTATCAAGTGCAACAGCTCGAATGGTACTAAGCTGTTCGAGGTGGACGCCACCTTTGAACAATATACCATTCCTTGCTCCTGATGATATTGCTGAAAGAGTAGCAGGCATTATTGCTGCAACTAGAGCACAGGGAGAGGCTACTACAAGGAAGACCATAGCTCGATAAATTGTTTCATCCCACGACCAGCCAACTAAATAATGAGGAAGGACCATAAGAAGAGCTCCGATAAGTAGAACGATCTTCACGTACCAACCTTCTATTCTTTCAATGAACAATTGCGATGGGGCTTTTTGTTCTTGTGCTTCTTGTACGAGGGCGATTATCTTTTGGAAAACCGTATCTTCGTTTCTTTTTGTCATCTTAATTGTTAAATGACCAGAAATATTTAATGTTCCTGCGAACACTTCATCATCAATTCGCTTGATAACAGGGATCGATTCGCCTGTAATAGCTGACTGATCAAGTGACGTTTGCCCCTTGATAATCATTCCGTCAGCGGGCACACGTTCCCCGGGTTTAATCAATATGGTGCTAGCGATTGTTAGGTCTGACGCTTGAATAACTTTCTCCACGCCATTCTCGATGATCGTAGCCGTTTCTGGTTGTATGTCCATAAGGGACTGTAGTTCACGTTCACTCTTGTTCAACGTATATGTTTCGAGGGCACCACTTATTGCAAATATAAAAATTAGAATGGCACCTTCTGTCCAGTAACCGATCGATGCAGCTCCTATAGCGGCAATAATCATAAGTAATTCGACATTAACGTCTTTATCGGCGATTGAATCTTCAAGTCCTTCTTTTGCTTTAGCAAATCCACCTATTATAAAAGCAATGATATAGAGACCGGCTTCTGTGAATGAAGAAAGGTCGCTTTCCAGTAACCAGGTTAAGGCAATAAGACAGCCACTAAATAAAGCAGCAATAAGTTCGCTATGTTGTTTGAGGGTATCCCACCAATAAGAAGTGTGGGACGGATAAGTATTGGTTTGAACATTCACTTGTTGCATCTTCATGCCTCCCTAAACCTTTCTAATTGAGAAAGATAGTCATATTCAATACTTCGAAATGGCTTTAGTTGTTAATCATTTTGAAGTTTTTAGGTAATCGAGACTGTTTTCTTGTCTATTTAAATGAGAATGCTTTTCACTAGATTAGAATAATTATTATCTTTTAATGATTTTATTCTATCACATAGTGTTCAAATTTACTATCAAAAGGTAAAGGGATTGAGCTACTTATTTTCATGTTTAAAACTGGCAAAAATCAGGGAAACCATTTTATAAGTAAGTAAAATGTGAAGGAGGATCATTGATATGTTATTAACTGAGAAATTGAATCAAATCAAACGTGCGCAAGTACAAAAGCCAGATAAAGTGTTTACTCTATACTTAAATACAGACCGCCGTGATCCAGATCGTCAGCATGGCGAATGGAAAATTCAATTAAAAAATGGCTTCCGAAACTTTGAAGATTACTTAAAAGAAAGTGGTAATAAAGAGGAGCAAGAAAACTTCGAGAAAGTAAAAGAAAAAGTACAGGATGAGATCGATACGATTGAAAAAGACTTAAAACGAGGTCTCGTGATTATCGCATCTTCAGATGATCAAATCTGGTTCGTTGAAAGAACGCAGGTCCCAGTAACAACAAATCTATATTGGGAAGAAGAGCCGCAGCTCGACCAGCTTGAACAATTGAGTAACGATTATCCAAACACAGGAATCATTCTCGTGCATTATGATTATGTACGTATTCTTGAAACGGAACTTGGTTTCCTTACGAAGAGTGAAGAATATGCATGGGACCCAGATGAGGATAATTGGAGAATTTACGAAGGTACTACAGGAAGTGAAAATACACCTGGCAACGGAAGCACTGCTCAACGTGAACTTTTCGAGGACAGAGTTAAAGCGAATCGAGAAAGATGGTATAAATCGATGGCATCTAAGCTCGATAAGAAGTCCAAGAATCGTGATTGGGAGAAAATATACGTCGCTGGTGAAAAAGAAGAAGCAGAAGAACTTTCCAAACTTATGAACAAAGAAACAGAAATAGTTGGGAAAAACTATGCTGACAAACGAGATGACGAAGTACTTGAATTACTCGTTTCATAATAGGAAAAAGCAATAAAAAGAATGACGTATTTTGGGATGTCTGGACTTTCCATGACAATCTAAAGAAAAAGCACCTTTTTAGGTGCTTTTTCTAGTTTGAACGTTCTGCTTTTACCGTGAAAAGCTTAGGGATACCCCGATCGTTCATCTTGATATTAGGTTCTTCGACTACTTGTTTTATGATGAGCTTTTCATCTGCTAGGCTCGTCAATACCTCGCCAAGTGTCCACTTTCGTTGGAGAACTGCGTTGGCATTCTCATTATCAGTCGTAAGATGTTTTGAATATGCTACATTCGTTCTTTGGATCGTTGGATCGAAATAATTCCCATCTACTTTATGCTTTTTCCCCTTTGAGGTGATAAGTTTTGTAGAGATAGGATGAAACTCTTGGAGTATAAAATGACCACCAGGTTTGAGTATTTGATTTACGATTTGGAAGAGTGGATGTAAATCAAGGAAGTAGTGGAGAATGCCTAGTTCCATTACAACGATGTCATATTGTTTATGATGTTCTGGTCCTAGCTTTAGAATATCCGAAATATAATAGGTTAGATCAACGGATGCTGCCTGCGATAGTTCTTTTGCATAACGTTCATTCTCATAAGAGAAGTCGATCACAGTTACATTGGCACCTAGTAGTCCCATAGCCGTTGCTTTCATTCCATGAGATCCCATTAAGTTAGCGATGCGTTTGCCTTCTAGGTTGGGTAGATAAGGAAGAAGAGACCTTAGTTTTCCTGAAGGGTTGCTTAAAAGTTTGTCGGCTGCGTCGTCAGGCGTCCCGTGCCTGTTTACTAATGCTTCATAGTTTTGCTGGTTCCAAGCTTGTTCATTCTGCTCAGTTATTCTATCTTGCATATTTCTTAAATAGTCATTAACAAGAGATGCCCATTCTGAGCTACGTTGATAATGATAAATAGATACACTAGGAGTGTTGTAATTTTCCAAAGGGACTTGGATCATATATGGATTCGTACGGATCACTGTATTGTATTCACATTCAATGCTAACTGGGTAACTATCTATTTTGTATGTTGCAATGGATTTCTCATCCGTATGTTCGAGGATAGCTTGACCATAATGGGTATTGAAATGTGAAATAACGGACTCAAAGCCATCCCACTGTATCGAAACACTTATAGAATTACACTCATTGATAACACCTTGCAGCCATAGAGCTGTTTGGTCAATATAGAAATAGGGAATTGATTGATCGTCTAGTGCTGAAGAAAGCTTAAGCACCGTGTTGGTTAATTTATCGGGCATCTTACCACCTCAATTTAGTTACATGAACTTAGTTTGTATAGAATACTATAGCATAACGCTTGCTCATAAGCATATGGAGGATAGGGAGAGATATAGGAACCATGCAGACCAAAAAAGAAGACATTCAAACAGAAAATAAATGGATGAGGAGAGGAAGTACACTTGCGCTCTTTATTTATCTGGGCGCTCTCGTGTACAGTACTCTATTTATTTATAATTACTATCCATACGGGAAATCCGTCAATCTCGTCCTATTTGATAGCATTAAGTTAATGTGGGAGAGTGGAAGCTACTGGTTAATTATCAAGAACATTATTGGCAACATTCTTCTATTTATGCCGCTTGGTTTTTTGGTGCCTCTTGTTCATAGGAAATGCAGATCTTTTTTCGTTATTGCATTGATTGGCTTCACGATCAGTACGATGATCGAACTGCTTCAATACCTTGCTGCACACCGTATATTTGATATTGATGATATCTTGTTAAACGGCCTTGGAGCTGTTGTTGGGTATGGTGTGTATCGTGTTAGTTTATGGATTTATAAAAAAGTAAAGAGAAAATGAAAAAGGCAGCTTGCATAAGCTGCCTTTTGTAATTTATTCTGCTTTTTTCGCTTTGTCTAAAAGCTTTGTAATTCGTTTCGTTAGCATCTTGCGACCTTCTCCCCCAGCTTGGAAATGGCGAAGCTTACCTTCTGAATCAAATACATAGTATGCAGGCACATATTGATTATCGAAAGCATCTGTTAATTTATGATCACTATCAACAAAGATCGGTTGAGAGATATCATGCTGATCAGCTACTTGTTTGATTTCATCTAAATCTAAGTCTTTTTCAGATCGAGGCATGTGAACAGCAATGACGTTTAAGTCGTCACTATATTCATCGCGGAATTCATTTACCATTGGCATTGCTTCTTTACAAAGACCACAGCTGATGGACCAGAAATGAATAAGTGTAAGAGGCTTGTCTCCTACTAAGTCACTTTTAGAAACCTCTCCATTAAACCAGGTTTTTGCACCTTCGAGTTCTGGCAATTCTTCGCGTAGTTTCATTAGGTATCGACTCCTTTTATTGTGGTTTGTTTATAATAATTATTAGTTAATCACAATTATTATTATAGTATATTCATATCATAAGTCAATAAGGACGCTTCCTATATACTATTAAAGTGGCTTGAAAAGTTTCAGCTTACTCATAAATTAGTCGAATAACGCGGTTCTGAACGTTCTGACGCGCTATGGAAAGCAATTCCTAAGAACAAGATGATTAGCATTCCACTAATGACATAAAAGATACTGCCTTTTTCAAAAATATCAATGAACATACCGCCAAGAAATGGACCGAGTATACTACCGATCCCAAAGAAGATTCCTGCTAGAATATTTCCTGTTGGCAATAGGTCAGTAGGAAGAAGGTCAGCTAGGTACGTAATACTTAAAGAAAACAGTGATCCTACTGTCATCCCTGAAATAAATAGTAATACAAAGAGTATTGGTAATGAAGTTGTGAATATAGCACTTGATAAGCAAATCCATCCACATAGGATGCTTACTAGAAGTACACTCTTGCGTCCAAACTTATCGCTTAAGATTCCAAGCGGCATTTGAAAGATCAGGCTCCCAACAACGAATGAAGGGAGAAGGATGGAAACAGCCTTCACATCCATTCCTATCCTCAATGCATATACGGGGAAATTCCCATGCAACGATGCTTCTAGGAAGCCATATCCGAATGAAGGGAGTAAAGCTGCCCAACCGGTTTTCAGCACACTCCAATATTTAATAATCACTCTTTCCGAGCCAGTATTGATTGAATCTGGGTATTCGTTACGTATGTTGACTAATAGTACCCACGTTAGAAGCGCAAGTCCCGACGCTATAAGAAATGGTAGGTAAATCGATAAATCCACTATCCTTGTTGAAAGAGGACCAGCGGCAAATCCTAGCCCAAAAGAAGAGCCGTAAATAGCGATGTTTCTCCCACGCTTTTCTTTCGGAGTACTTGTTGTTATCCATAATTGTGTGGCAAAGTGGAGCAGATTATCTCCTATCCCAACGATCACGCGTAGGATGAACCAGAACCAGAAAGCTTGCCAGATTGGAATCAATGCGATTGAGATGGCCACTAGCAACAAACCAACCGAAATAGCTGGTTTATAGCCATATTTCCTTACAGGTTTCTCAATAAACGGTGAAGCAAATAGTATTCCTATATAGAGAGCGGATGCATTAAGACCGTTCATGCTTGATGAAACACCAGCTTCTTCAAGTAAAATAGATAAGAGCGGTAAGAGCATACCTTGAGAATAACCAGAAATAAAGACAATGGTAATGAGTGTTATAAAGCGATAACGATATTGTTCCATCAACTTCTTCACGCTCCGTCAAGACAATCATATGAGTGCCATTATAATGGAAAAGGTTGAAAAGAACCACCATTCGCATTTCATCGTTCTCTGATTTAAAATAAAGGTATTGAATGCAAAAGGGAGTGGAATTTATGGAATTCAGTATGAAAAAGGAAGAGACAGGCTTTACGGCTAACTTTGAATATGGCACTTTACATATTTCAGGTGATGAACAATACGGCTTCAGACCTTATCAACTTCTGGTTTCTTCAATTGCAGTATGTAGTGGAGGTGTTCTTCGTCAAATCTTAGATAAAAAAAGGATGAAGTATGAAGACATCCAAATTAGTGCTGATGTAACCCGTAATAAAGAAGAAGCAAATCGAGTAGAAGCGATTCACCTTCATTTCACTTTAGAAGGTGATCTGGATGAACAAAAGATCGAAAAAGCACTTGAATTAACAAAAAAACACTGTTCGATGGCTCAATCTGTACTAGGGAGTATCGATCTTAAAGAAACGTTTGAAATTAAGAAGTGACACCAGACTCTGGTGTCACTTTTCTTTCTATAGTTCCAGGGTTTCAGGAGTGTTTTCCCCTTCGTTCATTAATCGAATCGTTTCAGGTGTAATTCTCAATACGATGTAGTTAGGATCTTCAGGAGACTCAAACCACTTGCTTAACGTATCTCCCCAAAGTTTCTCTTTCGTTTCTTTGGAATCATCGATTTCAACTGTGCCTTGTACTTCAACATAGCGATCATGCCAGCCTTCTCCATCATATCCGAGTAGAACATGGACGTTATGGTTTTGCTCAATATCTTCAACTTTATGAGTTTCTCTACTAGTAGGCGTCATCAAAGTAAGATCTTCATGGAAGAAAGTCATGAAGCGTGAGTGTGGTTTATTATCCTTTATCGTACTGAGTGTACCTACATAATTAGATTCTAGAATATCCAATACTTTGTTCTTCACTTCTGTTTGAGACATTGACATAATAATTCTCCTTTCAATATCGACGCTAATCTTAATCTTCCTTTATTGAGCAATTCTAAAACAAGATAATGTGCCATTATTTGCAAAGTGTACCTTTCTGTTTTTCAAGCTCGCTGCATGGGTATACCATATAAAGACTTAATACAAATCAAAGAAGGTAATAAAAATGAATAACACCTATGATTTTACTAAGGGGAACATTTCCAAGCAGATGATCTTTTTCTCACTTCCCATATTTTTCACCAATTTGCTTCAAACATCCTATCAATTTATTGACAGTCTCTGGGTGGGGAATTTACTTGGTTCAGGTGCACTTGGAGCGATTTCTCTCGCCGCACCAGTCATATTCACGGTCTTGTCTTTTATTATTGGTGTGAACAGCGCGACACTGACCGTGCTATCTCAGAGAAAAGGTTCTAATGATGAGAATGGATTAATCGAATCATTAAATGCTTTTGTTGTTGTGCTCACAGTCTTATCTGTCACGTTTGGAATTATTGGTTTCATATTTACAGATCCGATATTGAAATTTCTAGGAACTCCTGACGATATATTTGAAAGCACGAAGGTTTATTTGCGAATCAATTTTCTAGGGATACTTTTTTTATTTGGATACAATTTTATCGGGACAGTATTACGTGCATTAGGAGATAGTAAAACGCCGATTCGTTTCGTATTAGCTGCAGTTATTCTGAATGCAGGATTAGATCCTTTGTTTATTGCTTATTTTGATTGGGGAATCGAAGGGGCAGCATATGCGACCATCATCGCACAAGGAGCAGCTCTGCTTTATGGGATCATCTACTCAGTTTGGAAATCAAAAGTGCCGTTTACAATGCCACATTGGCCTGACGCAAAAGAAACAAAACGAATCACGAAGCTAGGGGTCCCAGCAGGTCTACAAATGATGACGATCTCAGCTGGTGTAACTGCTATCATGGCAATCGTAGCGAGTTTTGGTACCCAAGTTGTAGCAGGGTTTGGCGCGGCACAGCGATTGGATCGCGTTATTATGCTGCCCGCGTTTACGCTTGGAGCAGCGGTTAACAGTATGGCCGGTCAAAATATCGGTTCTGGTAAGTGGGACCGTGTTGCCGCCATTTCGAAAGATGGCATTATTCTTATTCTGAGTGTGTCGTTTACGATCAGTGCTATCATTTTCTTTAGTGCTGAATCACTTGTGTCCCTATTCATTAATGATGCTGAAACAATCGCCTTTGGGACGACATATTTGAAGACGATTGCTTTCTTTTATCCGTTTCTAGGAATTAATTTTGTATTGAATGGTGTCGTAAAAGCAGCAGGGGCGATGGTACAAGTGCTAATTCTGAATATCATTTCGTTCTGGATATTACGAGTGCCATTGACCTACTTATTATCAGAGTGGCTTGGCGCAAATGGAATCGCTTATGGTATTGGCATTAGCTTTATCTTATCGAGCATCTTTGCTGTTGCGTATTACAGGTATGGAAAGTGGAGAGATATTGAGATATTTGAACAAGAGGAAGCAGTAGAAAAATAACGTAAGCTACCGAGCATAGCTCGGTGGCTTTTTGGTTGTAAGGAAATCAATTGATGGATAGGAGATTTGATGGATGTTGGATAAAAGCACACCAACTTGAAAAAAATACTCATAAGAGTTTACTGTACTTTTACTTTTGGAAAAAAGATGCAGACAAAAGGAGAATCTAGAAATGAAGAAAATAGCTCTTATGATTATTCTTCTGACAGTCATCCTACCAATCAATACGATGGCAAAGGAAGCAACGCAAGTCGCTAAAAAGCAGGCTATACAAATACCTGATTCGGTAGTGAATATCTCAAAAGAAAACACATATCCAAATCCAACCCAAGATCAGCCGACTCTTCAGCCAAGTGAGTTAACAAGAGAATTAATCGATTCCACTGACATTAGAATCGAGAATCCTCAGCTTATCCAAATTTTAAATGATTCTCATATCTCTCCATCCAAAATAGCAATCGGTTATCGAGCAAGTATTTATCTTGGTAAATGGCCATTGATGTACGAATCACATGAAACGAATGTAAATTGGCAGTATAAGCAAGCAAATGTGAATCGCTATGATAATAGAGGTGGGAATGGGACTGCTAAGATGTCATATCGTCAAGAAGACGAGAAAAGTGTTAGTGGTGGTTTAACCGCATCGATTCCTTCAAGTGATGATGTGAAGAAAATGATGATCATGAAGGCTTCAGAAAAAACGAAGTTATCACTGTCATTTCAAACGATTATTGGAAAAGGTACTAGAAAAACGAATGTTTATAACATAGCTCCTCTTCATTATGGTACCCTTTCAAGTTATGTACCAGCTGTAAATGAAAAAGGAAAAGTCACGTATGGAGAAGTTTATCTCGTTTTAAAAGGAAGTAAAAAAGGCATTGAGGTAAGAAATGTAACGCAACAAGGTATCGGTGCTTGGATTCCTGTACAAGACTATTTGAGCTTCGAATTTAATACACAAAAATAACCAGCAGAGATGCTGGTTTTTTTAAGAAAGAACAAAGAATAGAATCTTTCTGACCAAGCAAACTAAAGGAAGGCGCACAATAAGGAGGGTAAAATGAAATATATTGCAGCTATCTTAGCACTGGTTATCGTATTCGTTTCGATTGAGGTACAAGCAGTCGATAATCGTTCACATGATTGGTATTTTAAACGAAGTAAAGACCATGCCCCAGCAACTACAGAGCCAGAATTTGAACAAATGCTGAAAAAGTATGGGGGGTATTATATAGGAGATACAGATAAGAAAGAACTTTATGTCACATTTGATAATGGTTACGAAAATGGATATACCCCTAAGGTGTTAGATGTATTAAAGAAAGAAAAAGTACCTGCTGCATTTTTCGTAACAGGGTACTATTTAGAAGATCAGCCTGACCTAATTAAGAGGATGGTCAAAGAAGGCCATATTATAGGAAATCACTCGTGGAACCATCCAGACATGACGGCGATTTCAGATGAAAGAATGAAGAAAGAATTAAAGCGGGTGAAGGAAGAATATACTCGTATCACTGGAGATAAAACGATGCTTTACTTAAGACCACCACGCGGCGTGTTTAGTGAAAGATCGCTCGCAATATCTCAAGATGAAGGCTATATCAATGTATTCTGGTCGCTTGCGTATAAAGACTGGGAAACAAACAATCAAAAAGGTAGTCAGTATGCTTATGATTCCATCATGAAGCAAGTGCACCCTGGTGCAATCCTCCTTTTACATTCTGTTTCAAAAGACAATGCAGAGGCATTGGAGAGAGTCATAAAAGACCTCAAAAAAGAAGGGTACACGTTCAAAAGCCTGGATGAAATCGTCTTTAAGCGTACACTCCCAAAATTATTAGCACCATAGAGCTGCCAGAAATGGCAGCCTTTTTAGTTTAGCTGCGATATCTAGTATTGATGTCTGTAGTTTGCGATAATAACACTAATAAAAGACTGGGGGAATTACATGTGGTCAGAGATAGTACGTCCAGAAGCACCTTACTCGATTCATCGTTTGTTCAGTCGGTTAAGTATGGATCCACTGCAAGCGATTAACACTGCGGATAAAGAAATAAAGATACCTTTAGTAATCAATCATACAAAAGAAGTGATCACCATAAACGCATATGGAGATGAAAAAGATCCTTCTTTTCACTTGAGCGGTGAATTAGAGGAGCATAAGTCCATATCGATACAAAAAGTGAAAGACATGTTTGATTTGGATATGGATACCAATGGTATCATGAAGCATTTTGACGGTACAGAACTTCAAGAGCTCGTGGCTAATTATATTGGTATGCCTATTATTTGTGAGCCTGATACGTATAGCGCGTTAATGAAAAATATCGTTCATCAACAGTTAAATATGAAGTTTGCATATACCTTAACTTATAGGTTCGTTACCAAGTATGGAGAACACAAAAACGGTGTTTGGTATTATCCTACCCCAGATGTCGTAAGTAAGCTTAGCGTAGAAGATTTTCGTGAGCTCCAATTCAGTAATAGAAAAGCAGAGTATATCATTGATATTGCAAATAAAGTCAATGAGGGGGACCTTGATTTACAGCAATTGACCGAGCTCACAAATAAGGAGGTGTACGATAAGCTCTTGCCTCTCAGGGGGGTAGGACCCTGGACGATCGAATGTGTTCTATTATTCGGACTAGGAAGAAAAGATATCCTTCCTGCAGGTGATGTTGGGGTCCAAAATGCTGTGAAGAAACTGTTTGATCTTTCTTCAAAACCTTCAAAAGAAGAGGTTTATGCGTATAATAAGAAATGGTCCCCGTATTCGAGTTATATTTCAATGTATTTATGGGAGAGTTTGAGTGGCTAGATATAAGGAGAGATTCTATTGAAGAAAAAAACAGAAGGAACGGCTCTTGCTCAAGGGCAGACTGTTCCTCTCACAATAAAACGTTTAGGCATTAATGGGGAAGGAGTCGGCTTTTTTAAGCGTACGGTTGTATTTGTTCCAGGTGCTTTGCCGAATGAAGAGATTACTGCAGAAATTACGCGGGTTTTTCCTAACCGTGCAGAGGCAAAAATAAAACGGCTAAGAAAGAAGTCACCTGAACGCGTAACACCTCCATGTCCTGTATATGAAGAATGTGGTGGATGTCAGCTTCAGCATTTAAGTTACGAAGGACAATTGAAAGAGAAAAGGGATGTAGTGGTTCAAGCGTTCGAGCGCTATTCGAAAAATAATACAAAGGTCACTGTCAATCCCGTGATAGGAATGGAAGATCCCTGGAACTACAGAAATAAAAGTCAGCTTCAAGTAAGAAAACAAAAAGGAAAAGTAATCGCTGGACTATATGGGGCAGGATCGCATGAACTTGTTGAGCTTACGAACTGTCTTGTGCAGCACCCTGACACAAACCGTGTAACAAAACAGGTTGTTAAGGTTTTAGACGATCTCAATCTTTCAATACATAATGGAAAGAAAGGCCTCATCCGAACAATTGTGACAAGAGTTGGTTTTGAAACGGGACAAATACAACTAGTTCTCGTAACATCTGAAGAGAAGATACCGAGACAGTCTTTGTTAGTTAAGGAAATTAAGAAAAGACTTCCAGATGTCGTATCAATCATGCAGAACGTAAATGGTAAAAAGACGTCGCTTATCTTTGGAGATCAAACGACCGTTCTTGATGGTGAAGAGGTTATTCAAGAATCCCTCGGTGATTTAAATTTCGAACTGTCAGCTCGAGCATTTTTTCAATTAAATCCTATACAAACAGTGAAATTATATGATGAAGTGAAAAAAGCTGCGAAGTTGTCAGGACGTGAAAATGTTATCGATGCTTATTGTGGTGTAGGAACGATTGGATTATGGCTTGTTGATCATGCGAAAGAAGTCAGAGGAATGGACATAATTGAAGAATCTATTGTGGATGCCAGAGAGAATGCAAAGAAGCATGGGTATGAAGATAAGATGGAGTATGAAGTAGGAAAAGCAGAAGACCTAGTACCGACATGGATCAAAAATGGATTCAAACCTGATGTTATCGTTGTGGATCCACCTCGTACAGGCTGTGACGATAGATTGTTATCCACAATGATAGCAGCAAAGCCGAAGCGAATTGTTTATGTTTCTTGTAATCCATCCACATTAGCTAAAAATGCAGATTTTTTGGAGCGAAAGGGTTATACCGTCAGTTCTCTACAGCCGGTAGATATGTTCCCACAAACTGCTCACGTCGAGGTTGTAGCTGTTTTTCATAAAAAAAAGAAATAATTCTTTTTTAAGCGATTCCATACTTTATAGCGGAATCGTTTTCATTTTGTGAGAGAGTTCAAAATAAGTAATCAACACTTTCCACAAAGTTATACACATGATAAAAGGTTATTTTACGCCTTATACACATGTTTATGCACATTATCCACAGATTGTAGTGGTTTGTATTACTTTGTTAATTGTTTATAAATTTTATTGAGCACAGTAAGCTTTTTTGAAGTTATACACATTGTTAACAACCTGTGGATAATATATTTCCACAAAAGATAAAAAGGGACCTGTTGAGGTCCCTTTTATCATTTACTGCTGGTCTCTTTTTTCGCGTTGGTTAGCTTGTCTAGCTCTTTCAGCTGCTTTTTGGTCAGCTTTTTGGCCAGCAGCAAATTCGTTAGCGAATTCTGCATCTTGGTTTTGAGCTTGTGCAGGGTTGTTCTGAGTTTGACGTTGTTGCTTGTTTTCTGCTTTGTTTGGACGTTTTGCCATTTGAAATCAGCTCCTGTGAGTAAGTTTGGAGAATGGTTTCTCCACTCATTATAATGGTTTAAAACCGATATAATTATTCATCAATTATGGTTTTTGTCCAGCACGATCTGCTCTTTTAAATTCTCTTCCAAACAATACGTCTTGTGTTTTCGTAAGCGACATTTTTGATTCCTTGTTTTCTCTGCCTTTTTTCTTATCCAACCTCATCACTCATTTCCTATAGGATGGTACTAGCATTGCCATCAGGTTTACATCTATACAGAAGTGAAAACAAAAAAAGTTCCTAAAAAGGAACTAAGCTTCAAGCTGAACTTCAATTGTATCTGAGCGATCACGCATCGTGTGCAATAGATAATTATCGCGTTCAATCTCATAAAGGTGGTAGGATTTTTCCCCACTATTGATCTGTTGGAGTACATTTGGCCATTTGTCGTTTGCCAGCGCAACATAAGGGATTTTTTCAGCTGCTTTCTGTGACCTGACGTTGGCTTTGTTTATACGAAGGAAGATGGTTTGAATCTGTTTTTCGAAAAACAGTTCTTTAAAAAACGCATCTTTTGCAATCTGATTGTAGCCTTTTCCGTGATAGGGACTTCCTATCCAGGTTCCCAAAAAACCTGCATCGTTTTGAATATCAAACAAATTGATTGTTCCAATCGGAGTTCCCCATTCATCAAGAATTGTTCTTGAGATGAGTTCTCCTTGTTCCTCAGCTTCGATAGTTTGTTTTGTTAAAAACAAGTATTCTTCATAGGAATCTGCTTTATGACGTACGAATGGGAAGACAGCTGGGTCAACCATCAAGTCAAAGAGAACATGACATTCCGACAGGTCACGATTTTTAATCATGAGTTTCCCTCCTGTCGAGGGCAGATTTCACCCCACCCTCGAATAATAGTATGTTGAATTATTATTCGGGGTGGGAATCGAACCCACTAGGACCAGTCACTTTGCTGGTGGCGCACCAATTGCCTTCCCATATCTAATTATGAAGTTTTATATAGTTTATTTTAGCTTCAAAAGTATCATACTCGATTTGTTTGTAAATTGATACTGGAATCTTCATTAATTTTTATGAATAATTTCCCCATTTATCATCGTCCAATGAGGACGAGCTTCAAAGTGAAATGGGTGATGTGACCATAAGACTAAGTCTGCATCTTTTCCTTCTTCAATACTCCCGATACGATCATCAACTCCTAAGCTTTTAGCGGGGTTGAGTGTGATCCCTTCCAGAGCTTTTTCTTCACTTAAACCTTCTCTTACTGCTAAAGCAGCACATATATTTAAATATTGAATGGGGACATAGGGGTGGTCTGTTGTAATGGAGACTTCAATTCCATGGTTGTTTAATATCCCATAGGTTGCCCACGTTTTATTTTTCAGTTCGATTTTTGAACGTCTTGTCATTGATGGACCTACAGTAACACGTAAATTCTGTCCACTTAGTTCATCTGCGATGAGGTGTCCTTCTGTACAATGTTCGATCCTTACATCTAAATCGAATTCCCGTGCAAAGCGTAATGCAGTTAAGATATCATCGGCTCTATGGGCATGAATTCGTACTGGAATTTCTCTCTTTAAAGCTGCGATGATTGGAGCAACTCTTGGGTGCTCAGATGGTTGAGATTTACTAGCATTGTAAAACGCTTCTCTCAAAAGTCCGGTTATTCCCATCCTTGTGATCGACTCATTATTAGACTGACTGTGCACTCTCTTGGGGTTTTCTCCTAATGCTACTTTGAGTCCGGCAGTTTTTCGAACAATCATCTTTTCCACGTTTTTCCCGTATGTTTTCAATACTGTTGTAGTCCCACCAATAATATTAGAACTTCCTGGCATAACTTGAACAGACGTTACTCCGAACGAAATCGCGTCCTTAAACGCAATGTCGAGAGGGTTTACTCCATCTAATGCGCGAACATGTGGGGTGAGAGCTTCTACAGTTTCATTCGCATCATTGCCAGCCCAACCCGTTCCTTCGTCATAGAGGCCAACATGGGTGTGTGCGTCGATTAATCCAGGAAGTAGATGTGATCCGCTTCCGTCAACGACCGTCATTTCAGGTTCTTCTTCAATAGAAAGAGCCACTCTTTTAATCAATCCATCTTGTACAAGGACATCTGCCTGATCAAGAACAGGGCTGCTTATTGGGTAAACGCGTGCGTTTTTAATTAGTATTGTCACCATTCATCACCTATTATCGTTAGTTAGGAACAATGTAATCGTAGCTATTATAGTATAGGTACCAAAAACATGAATTAATACGGATTTCAAAAAATCTGCTGGCATTAACCCAGCAGATTCTCTAAGGCATCTTTTAGTTTGAAATATCGGAAAGGATAGCCAAGTTCTTTCGCTTTTTGGGGCAGAACACATTGCCCTTTCAAGACCACTCCACTTTTTTCACCAAGGGCTAGTTGGACAGGAGCTTCAGGAACAGGAACCCAGTGTGGTTTCTTAAGGACATCGGCTAATGTTCTTCCAAATTCGTTCATTCGTTTTGGCTCTGGTGCAGTGACGTTCAGTGGTCCTTGAACGGAATCATGATCTACAGCAAAACGTATCATGCCAACAACATCTTTAATATGAACCCAGGAGTACCATTGCTTCCCATCACCTAATTTACCACCAACATAAAACTTATAAGGAAGTGTCATAAGTGGGAGGGCGCCTTCCTCACCAAGGATGAGTCCAAATCTAGATAGTACAGTGCGGACACCAAAATTCTGAGCACGCATGGCTTCCTTTTCCCACTTATAGGATACTTCGGCCAGGAAGTCAGATCCTGGATCTGTGTCGTTCTCCGTGAAGGATTTGTCTAGCGAAGATCCATAAAAGCCTGTTGCAGAAGCATTCACGAGCACACGTGGTTTATGGTCCAGTTTTTCTATAATAGAAACGATCTCTCGTGTTGCAGAGATCCGGCTGTTTAATATCCTTTGCTTCTTATCTTCCGTCCATCGTCCGCTATTGATTGACTCACCGGCAAGATTAATAATGGCATTGAGATTTTGTAATTCTTTCTCAGGGTGTGCATCATCTTTCAGCCATTTAACATAAGTGACACCTTCTTGAGCGGGCTTATTTTCAGGATTTCTGGTTAGGATAAACACTTTGTGTCCATCGTTCACAAATGATTCTGTAAGGGCATTCCCAACGAAACCGGTACCGCCAGCAATCGCTATGTTCATAACGTTGTTCCTCCTAAGGTTAATCCATTTCTTATAGTAGTTATTTCTTTACCCGTAAAGAGAATCCTTTAATCTAATGCGCTATGCTCATACAATATTTTTGAAAATGATACAATATGGACAAGAGAGGTGATCGTATTGGTGAAAATTACACGTATCACAACGCAAAAGAAAAATAATGAACGGTTTTCGATTTTTATAGATAAAGGAAATGGGGAAGAATTCGGGTTCGGAGTAGATCAAGATGTTTTGATTCGTTTTGAACTTAGAAAAGGGATGGAATTAGATCCAGAGACGCTAGATGACATTCAATTTGAAGATCATATAAAAAAAGGGTTTAATTTGGCGTTGCACTATTTGTCTTACCGCATGCGCTCAGAGAAAGAAATAAAGGAATATCTCATTACAAAAGAAATTGAAGAGGAAGCTTTTCCTTCTATATTTAACAAGCTGAAGCGCTATGGGTATGTGAATGATCTTGAATTTGCGCAAGCATTTGTTCGAACAAAAATGAACGGAAGAAATAAAGGGCCGTTCATCATTAATCAAGAGTTGTTTCAAAAAGGCGTATCTCCTGACATGATTGAAAAAGCACTTGAAGAATATCCGTTTGAGAGTCAATTCGAAATCGCTCATGAGTTAGCTGAGAAGAAAATGAATAAGCTCAAAAGCGTATCTTCGACTGAACTAAGACAAAAGGTAGGACAAACACTTACGGGTAAAGGGTTTGAAAGAGAAGTTATACAGGAAGTAATGAATTCGCTCGAAATTAAGAAGGATAATGAAGAGGAGTGGGAGGCACTCCTACTTCAAGCTAAGAAAGCGGAACGCCGCTTTTCAAAATTAGATATGAAAGATTACAAATATAAGATGAAGCAATTTTTATATCGTAAAGGCTTCCCTTTTTCATTAATCAATCAGTATTTAGACGACTTTATCGATCAATAAAGATCTCAGGTTGGCCATCATCTTGATCAATGATTTGTTTCGCTTTTTCTGCAGGAGACTTTAATCTCGAAGTGTCCTCTATGTGGTTTGTAGAGGACCAGAACGGTGTATCCATTCCTCCCATATACACAGCAGTTGCACTAGCTCCAGTTCCTTCGAGTTCCTTCCAAAGACTTTCCGTGAATCCTCTGACCGCATATTTTGATGCAACATAGACGGTTTCATGCTTCTTTCCTTTAAGCCCAGCTGTCGAAATAATGTTCATAATTCGTCCCTCTACTTGTTTTAATAATGGTAGAAGTAACTTGGATAGAAAGATTGTACCTTTAACATTCGTATCGATCATGTTATGGATTGCATCTTCTTCTATGTACTCTAATTGGCCGAATGCTCCTGTACCAGCATTGTTAACAAGCATGTCGATCGATTGACCATCGTTATGTAACAGTGTGGACAACCGCTTCGTGTCGTTGAAATTCGATACATCGCACGTATAGTAAGCACAAGAACCTCCATCGTTTTGGATTGTGTTACACACGTTCTGAAGCTTCTCTTTCGTGCGACCTACTAAGATAATATGATTTCCTAAGCTTGCCCATATTTTTGCTAACTCAGCGCCGAGACCAGAGCCTCCGCCAGTAATGACGATTGTTTTCATAATTGATTACCTCCTGTTATGTAAGCGTAGCATATCTTTGTCATACCTTGTGAAATGAACTATACTGAAGACATTAGGAACAGGATGTATGGAGGTTGTCATGGATAAACGGTTTAGCGAAATGAATAAAGAAGAATTACGAACAGCTATTGCACAGCTCAGTGAAAAAGCGAGAAGGGCTGAGCAAATGGGAATGGTAAATGAATTTGCAGTGCATGAAAGAAGAATTGCATTAGCTAAATCATATTTATTGAACCCAGAAGATTATTCACCTGGAACGTTATATGAAATTGAAGGAGATCCGGGGTCTTCATTCGTTATCGATTATATGAACGGAACTTTTGCATGGGGCTTTCGTAATGGAAACGAAACGATCGAAGCATTTCCGATTTCGATGTTAATGAAGAAAGAGCAGCAGTAATGCTGCTCCTGATTAAATCTTTTATGATCGTTTGCGGGTTTGAATCTGCAAAACGATATCATTGTATGCCTGTTGCGTTTCTCCATTCACTTGATGGTGAGCATGCTTCGGATTAGCACTGGGTGATTGAAACGGATCTTTATATTTGGGATGAAGTCTATCACGATTATCTTTACCCATAATTTGCGCCTCCTATCGTATGTGAGAGTTAACCTTGTCGATGGTTGGTTTGATTAGAAGCTTTCATTCGCTCCTGAGGATGAGTGTTGGTCGTTCCGTCTGCGCGCTTTGAAGAAAATTCTTCTTTCGCGCGAGGTTCGCCTGAGAATTTAAGATCTGGAAACTTAGAGACCTTCTTTCGCATATCAACGCCTCCCTTTCGACAGTTTTATCTGAACAGGCACAATGTTAGTATGTGAAGAGGTTAGATGCGTTATGTGAGAAGGAAAAGAAGAATGAACGGAAACCGATGGAAACACAGCATGAAAGGAGGATGCCTGATGGAAGATTTATTCGAAAGGCTTGCTCATAACTTACTCGAAAAGAATGACCAACTGTCTTATGGTCAAGCGAGGACGATGGTTGAACTGCTTTGGGAAGATTTCGAATCGTCTAGAGCGAAGGCTGGAAGAGAATATAAAGGCATTGATGTTACAGAAAAAATCGTTAAACAATGGATTGATTATTACGGTCCAGTTCTACACGATTTCATGGAGAATAACCCGAAATACAGAGGTTACTTTGGGGACGATCGAAGTATAAAGCATTAATCGATAAAAAAAACCGGCTGATTGTTCAGCCGGTTTTCATATGGGATTTAGTCTAAAGCGGGATCTAGCTTCTTTCTTAAAGTATCTTCACTATAGACCCATCCGGTATAGGAGCTTGTAATTTCTAATTGGTCTTCCAATTGGACAACTGCTACAAATGGATAATGACCTTTACTACGATATCTAAGATCGATAAATCTTACTTCATATCCTTCATCAGTTTCTTCAATTTCCCACCTATAAACAGGGGAGAAGGACAGAAATGCACTTAAGTTTGGGTCTTCTTTTGCAGTTTCAAGTACTGGTGTTTGAGGCACCGGAACCCTGTCGAATACATCCTGTATGTGAATAGTTGTTCCTTCGCCTCTTGCAACGTAGAACTGCGTTTCAGACTTGATTGCAATGTGCCATCTACTCCATCGGATCGTTGGTGAGACGATGACTTCTACAGCATCTGGAATTCTTTCTTTTACTGCATTGATAAGCTTTCGTTGTTCAAATATTCGCCAGAAATAATAAAGCACTAATATCCCATAGATGGTCAAAAAGGTATATCCAGGATTTGCGCCTATATACCATAATACTAACCCAACGATATGACTTAGAAAGATAAATGGATCGAAAATGTTGATAACACCAAGAGCTACCCATCGATTGGAAAAGGGTCTTAAAGCTTGAGTGCCATACGCATTAAAGATATCCACAAAAACATGAATAAACACTGCTAAAAATGTCCATAACCAGAGGTGGAGCAAATTTGATTCTGGGTAGAAGAGCATAATTCCACTACTGATCACTATTGGCCACAGTAATATGGCTGGAATCGAGTGAGTTATTCCTCTGTGATGTCGAATATATACAGCATTATTTTTTAACTTGAGCACGGTATCAAAGTCTGGTGCCTGAGATCCAATCAGCGTTCCTATTAAAACGCTCTGAGCGGTGATGGGATCTTGCGCAATTGCTGGATCTAACGTTGCGAGAGCTCCTAGCCCCAGTCCCATGACCACGTGTGTCCCAGTATCCATAGGGTAAAGATCCTCCTTAGTAAAGCGCTTATGTCTTATCTTCTTGAAAGAGATGTAATGGTTCTATATACTCCTATACTTAGTTATACCCAATAATCGATTGTGTGAAAAGTTAAATGCTGTTTGGAAAAGTTAAGTTACGTTATTATATGTATTAATAAATCAATGAGGAAGTACAAAGCACTATTAAAGCGTATCGGAGAGTTGTTTGATGAATTACAATGTGACAGATATTCTTCAGTCATTTGAAGAAGATGAATTTCAAAAGGATCTTATTAATTGGTTCAAAGATGAGCAAAGAATTTTACCTTGGCGAGAAAATAAAGATCCATATCGTGTATGGGTTTCTGAAATTATGCTTCAACAAACGAGAGTTGATACTGTTATCCCGTACTTCAATAATTTTGTAGAGAAATATCCGACGATTGATGCACTGGCTGATGCCCCTCAAGAAGAGGTTTTAAAAGCGTGGGAAGGCTTAGGGTATTATTCTAGAGCAAGAAACTTACAAAGTGCGGTGAAAGACGTTGCTGAAAATTACGGAGGTGTAGTCCCCGATCAACCTCGAGAAATTGCGAAACTGAAAGGTGTCGGTCCATATACTGCTGGAGCAATTTTAAGCATTGCTTATGGTGTTCCTGAACCTGCCGTCGACGGCAATGTGATGAGGGTATTATCGAGGGTGCTCGGAATATGGGAAGATATTGCAAAGCCTTCAACACGAAAAATTTTCGAAGAATTAATAAGGGAAATCATTTCTACAAACGACCCTTCTTCTTTCAACCAGGGATTGATGGAGCTTGGTGCCATTATCTGTACACCTAAATCTCCTTCTTGCTTATTATGCCCAGTGCAATCCCATTGCAGGGCATTTCAGGAGGGTTCTCAAGAAGAACTACCGATAAAATCCAAGAAAAAAGCCCCAAGACCAGTACCGATAGCGGTAGCGGTTCTTCAAGATGAGCAAGGAAGGTACTTGATCAGGAAGCGTCCAGAAGAAGGATTATTGGCCGGATTATGGGAGTTCGTAAATCTTGAGTTAACAGATGGTGGGTTAAAAGAACACCAGTTGACCGAATATGTCAGTAGAGAATATGGTGTGAAAGCTAGTATAAAAGATGAAATATCAACCTTCACACATGTATTTAGTCATATTAAGTGGTATTTGACGGTTTATAAAGGTACTGTTGATGGAATGAAGGAAACGGAGACAGTGCGTTTTGTAAAAGAAAGTGAACTTGAGCAATTTGCATTTCCTGTTGCACATCAAAAAATCGTGAAAGAAGTCAAGAAGGGAGATTAGATGAATGGAATTAAATTTGAAAGATCGTAATGTTTTGGTTACCGGAGGATCAAAAGGGATAGGAAAGGCTATTGCATCTGCTTTTTATAATGAAGGTGCTAATGTCGGAATTTGTGCCAGAAGTCGTGAAGAGCTTGAGGAAACAAAAGCTTCATTAGATAATAACATTGCAATATTCGAAGCAGATATAACGGATGAAAGAAAACGCGTACAGCTTATCGATTCCTTCTTATTAGAGTTTGGTTCAATCGATATTCTTGTGAACAATGCAGGGGGAAGTAGTGGCACCACGATAATGGAAACGGAAGTTTCACAATTCCAAAAAGCTATGGAGCTTAACTTTTATTCAGCAGTTCATTTAAGTCAGCTTGCAGCAAAAGAAATGCAGGAAAAAGGCTCTGGCTCAATCGTTAATATCTCTTCTATATTTGGTAGAGAGTCAGGAGGTAAGCCAACCTATAATAACGCCAAAGCAGCAATGATCAGTTTCACAAAGGCGATGGCTGATGAGGTCATTCAATCAGGTGTACGTGTGAATGGTGTTGCTCCAGGAGCTATCCTTCATCCAACAGGAAACTGGCAAAAGAGGTTGGATGAAAACCCAGAGAAAATTAATGCCTTTATTGAAAATGAAATCCCAGGCGGAAGGTTTGGTAGACCAGAAGAAGTCGCTGATGCTGTCGTTTTTCTAGCGTCTGAAAGAGCTTCCTGGATTTCTGGAGCTACATTAAATGTAGATGGAGGCCAGTCTAAATCTAACTTCTAGAGAAAAAAACTTCCTGTAAGTGGTACAGGAAGTTTTTTTGTATCTTAAAGCTTCTCATTACCTAAAAATGATAACCCTCCTTTCCCAATCCCCCTTTAGGTATCATGGATAGTTCAGTCATTTCTCGTTTATCTTTCATCGATGAACATCTTTTCTATCGTTAGGTTGGAGCTACGATGGTTGTGAAATCAATAAAGAGAGTGGAAACATCAGAAAACTATACTAAAAAATTTATATAATTACATACATAACTTATTTATATCTGGATATTCTATTGTTTGTGGGAGGTGATAAGCCATGGAAAAGAAACCAGGTCAAACACAAGCTGGTACAAACATTCAACAAGTGAAACAGCAAAACCAACAGAGTAAAGGTTCTGCTGGTAAAGCTAATCAGCAACAATACGGTGCTGAATTTGGTCAAGAAATGGGAGCTCAGCAAGCGCAACAGCAAGCACAACAACAACAAGCTCAGCAGCAAGCAAAAGCTCGTCAAGCTAAGCCTGCTCAAAAACCAAACCAGCAACAATAATTACTTCCCTAACGGGGCTGACTAAGTCAGCCTCGTTTTCTGGTTTCGTTATATTAATATAATGAAAAAACAATAAAGGAATATAAGTAGATGACGAAGAAATTCTCATGATGGGAGGAGATCGTAATGTGTGGACGTTTTTCATTAACTGCAGAGCTTGATGCCTTGATCGAAAGATTTCAAATCGATCAAGTAACGATTGATCAATATTCTGCACGCTATAATATCGCCCCTTCGCAGCAAGTTCCTACTATAATTCGAGCAAATCATGAAAATCGGTTAGGAACGCTGAGGTGGGGATTAATACCGTTTTGGGCAAAAGATGCATCTATTTCGAATAAACTGATCAATGCTCGCAGTGAAACAGCAGAGGAAAAGGCTAGTTTTAAACATGCATTAAAAAAACGCAGATGTGTCATCCTCTCTGATGGGTTCTACGAATGGAAAAAAGATAAAGATAGAAAAACCCCCATGAGAATCCAAGTTAATAATGGTGAACCGTTTGCGATGGCTGGGTTATGGGAACAGTGGAAAGACGGTGACCAACCAATCTATACGTGTACGATTTTGACCACAGAGGCAAACGAAATGATGAAAGACATACATAACCGTATGCCGGTCATCTTACCTAAAGATATGGAACATGACTGGCTTGATCCATCGCTAGAAGATTTCAACATACTAAAAAACATCATGCAGCCATATCCTGCTGATCAAATGAATGCTTACGAAGTTTCAAAGCTTGTTAATTCGCCAAAGAATGAGGACCCATCTTGTATCGTTCCGATAGAAGAGATTTGACAAAACTTCTTATTTCTCAACAGATATTGAGAAAGGAGATTTCTTTTTCCTATTGAATTCTTTGTTTTAGATAGTATGAATGGGAAGGAGAAATTGAATGAATCGATTCGATGAACTTATTCAATTGCAGCTTGAACTTGCCGACAAAATGATTCATAAAAGAAATGAAATAAACGACTTTGAAGAAACGTTCCATTCGCTTAGTGTAGAAGAGTCTGGCGCGCTAATGAACAGGAAACAAGAACTCGTTAGGATGGAAGAAGACTTTAACAACTTAATCACCGAAGTCATTTCAACGTTTGAAAAGACGTCAGTTTAAGGGCAATAGGTGGAGTGCCATTCTTCTGAATGGCGCTTTTGTTTTAACTTTCGGAAGTTAAGCGTTATAATAGAAGGGAATTGACAAGAAAAGAAGCATGAAAATCTATGTAGTGATCGGAAGGAAAGAAGGATGCTGTGAGTCTGCCTTATGAAAGGCATTCATCGTTTTCCGGAATTTCTTAGAAAGGAGAAGGAGATGAGTTTCCCAACGACCGGAACGAGAATTCAAATTCAAAGTTATAAACACCGTGGAACGTTACACAGAACATGGGAAGAAAGCATTGTACTTAAAGGGACATCAAAAGAAATCATTGGGGGAAACGATCGTATTCTCGTCACTGAATCAGATGGTAGGCAGTGGAGAACTCGTGAGCCAGCCATATGTTATTTTAGTGCAAATCACTGGTTCAATGTTATCGGAATGCTAAGAACCGACGGAATTTATTATTATTGCAACCTCGGTACACCGTTTACATACGATGAGGAAGCATTAAAATATATTGATTACGATCTCGATATAAAAATATATCCCGATATGACTTATAAACTTTTGGATGAGGATGAGTATGAAGCTCATAAGAACGAAATGAATTATCCAGATGCGATCGACCATGTCGTGAAAGAAAACGTAAAAGAGTTGATGAATTGGATTCATCAAAGAAAAGGTCCATTCGCACCAGGGTTTGTAGATCAATGGTATGAACAATTTTTACAATATAGGTAAGAAAACCTGTTGAATCATTTTCAACAGGTTTTTGCATGATAGAAATGAACCTGTTGGCACAACAGTGCAAGAGGTAATGAAACAAAGGGTGATGTCATCTGGGTAGTATTAAAAGGTATATGCGATTTGTCAAACCGTACCGAAAGCAGATTGGGATAACGATCGGTATAGGGATATTTAAATTTGGAATTCCACTATTACTTCCGCTAATTCTTAAGTATGTCATCGATGATATTATTAACGCCGATGGAATGACAAGCGGAGAGAAATATGAACAGTTACTCTGGTTAATGGGAGGAGCGTTCTTCCTATTTGTAGTCGTAAGACCACCCGTTGAGTATTTTAGGCAGTATTTTGCACAATGGATCGGAAGTAAAATCCTGTACGATATTCGAGATAAACTTTTTGCTCATATTCAGCAGCTCAGTTTAAAGTTTTATTCAAACAATAAAGCTGGAGAAATTATTTCCAGAGTGATTCATGACGTTGAGCAAACAAAAACGTTCGTGATTACTGGATTGATGAATGTCTGGCTCGATATGATCACAATCGTTATCATTATTGTGATTTTGTCATTTATGAACGTATGGTTAACGCTTGCAGCAATTATTCTTTTACCGTTCTATGGATTTGCGGTTAAATACTTTTATAAACGATTACGCGACTTAACGAAAAACAGGTCTCAGGCTCTTGCTGAAGTTCAGGGTCACCTTCATGAGCGCGTACAGGGAATGCCGGTAATTAGAAGCTTTGCTCTTGAAGATTATGAACAAGAACAGTTTGATAAAAGAAATAAAAATTTCCTTACTCGTGCAATTGATCATACGAAATGGAATGCCAAAACGTTTGCAACTGTTAATACGATAACAGATGTGGCGCCACTGATTGTTATTGCATTTTCAGCGTATCTCGTTATTTCTGGGGACCTCAAGATTGGTGAGATGGTTGCATTTGTAACCTATATGGATCGGTTATATAACCCTCTAAGGAGATTGGTCAACTCTTCTACAACACTTACCCAGTCCATCGCTTCAATGGATCGAGTGTTTGAGTTCGTTGATGAGAAATACGATATCGTAGATCGTGAAAATGCACGTGTGTTAGAAAATGTTCGAGGCGATGTGAACTTTAGTAATGTCTTCTTCAAATATAATGACGAGGATCTTCCGGTGTTAAAAGGAATCGATCTTCACGTTAAAGCTGGTGAAACGATTGCCCTAGTTGGAATGAGTGGGGGAGGGAAATCTTCTCTCGTAAGCTTAATCCCACGTTTCTACGACGTGACTGGCGGTAAAATAGAGATCGATGGCACTGATATTCGTGACTATCATGCCAGAAGTCTTAGAAATAACATCGGTATGGTACTCCAGGACAACATCTTATTTAGCGAATCCGTTCGTATGAACATTAAGATGGGTAATCCTGATGCTACAGAAGAAGAAGTGATTGCTGCGGCTAAAGCAGCAAATGCTCATGAATTTATTAATTCTCTTCCTCAAGGCTATGATACACCTGTTGGTGAACGGGGCGTTAAGCTTTCTGGAGGACAGAAACAAAGGGTAGCAATTGCAAGAGTTTTCTTGAAGAACCCACCTATCCTTATTCTTGATGAAGCAACATCAGCACTTGACTTGGAAAGTGAGCACCTTATTCAAGAAGCATTAGGAGATCTTGCAAAAGATCGAACGACTTTCATCGTTGCACACCGATTAGCTACAATTACGCATGCTGATCGTATCGTTGTTGTAGAGAATGGACAGATCTCAGAAATTGGAAAACATAGTGAGTTAATGGAAAGGAAAGGCTCATATCATCAGCTATTCCAAGTACAAAACTTGTAGTTTCAACACAAAAAAGCACCCAGATTGGGTGCTTTTTTGTGTTTTATTGCACATATTTGCGTAAAAGCGTCAAAAGATGACAGAAAATTTTTTATCTCTCATTGCCAAGTATTCGAATTAATGTAATAATTATAAACAGATTTTAGTTTAATTAAAAAATTCTGAATTAGGTGAAAGGGGTGAGAGAGTGGAACAACCAGTGTTAAATGTCAGCGGGTTAGAAACTCACTTTTTTACCGATGATGGTGAAATTCCAGCTGTCGATTCTGTTGACTTTCATGTAAACAAAGGCGAAGTGCTAGGTATTGTAGGAGAGTCTGGATCAGGAAAAAGCGTTACTTCCTTATCCATCATGCAGCTCATTTCAGCACCGGGAAAAGTAGTAGGTGGTGAGATTTCCTATAAGGGCGAGAATCTCCTATTAAAATCTGAGAAGCAAATGAGGAAAATTCGAGGGAATGAAATTGGCATGATCTTTCAAGAGCCGATGACATCACTGAATCCCGTTTTTAAAATTGGTAATCAGCTCGTTGAAGGAATCCGCATACATAAGAAGTGGAACAAAAAGGAATCTTGGGCTCATGCGATTAAGTTTCTGAAGCTAGTTGGTTTACCAAGAGCTGAAGAACTTATGAATGAATATCCCCATCAGCTATCGGGTGGTATGAGGCAAAGGGTTATGATCGCGATGGCGATGGCTTGCGAACCTGACGTCCTTATTGCTGATGAACCAACAACAGCACTTGATGTAACCATTCAGGCACAGATTCTTGAATTGATGAAAAAGCTCAATAACGAAACGAATACATCCATCATCATGATTACGCACGACCTGGGCGTGGTTGCAGAAATGTGTGATCGCATCGTAGTTATGTATTCTGGGAAAATCGTCGAACAAGGTACGACGAAAGAGATTTTTGAATCTCCAAAACATCCATATACGATTGGTCTCATTGAATCTGTCCCTGACGTTCGGTCTAGAAAGGAAAGACTGTATTCGATTCCGGGCAACGTACCAAAACCAGGTTCAATCAAAACCGGATGTCACTTTGCCCCTCGTTGTAAGTTTGCTTTTGACAAATGTTTCGAGGAAACACCGGAATTGTTGGATGCAGGTGATGGACAGTTGGCAAGATGTTGGCTGCATGAAGATAAAGAAAAAGCAGCCTTATTAGAGAGAGTAGAAAGCTAAGGGGGGCACCTAATTTGCAGGAAGCATTGCTCGAAGTAAAACAGCTTAAGAAGCATTTCCCCATAGAAGGTGGCGTGCTTAAACAGCAGGTAGGTACAGTAAAAGCCGTTGACGGTGTATCGTTCAAGCTACATAAGGGAGAAACGTTTGGACTTGTTGGAGAAAGTGGTTGTGGGAAATCGACAACTGGAAGAATGCTCATGAGGCTTCTTGAACCAAGCGAAGGAGAAGTCCTTTTTAATGGGGAGAATATCCTAGCTTTAAATAAGAGTAAGATGCGACAGTTACGAAAAGATATTCAGATGGTTTTCCAGGATCCGTTCGCTTCACTTAATCCTCGTCACACTGTTGAGAAGATAATTGAAGAACCACTCATTGTTCACGGACTCGGTAATAAATCTGAACGAAAAAAACGCGTGAAAGAATTGTTAGACATAGTAGGGCTTAGTCCCTATCATGCGAGAAGGTATCCGCATCAATTTAGTGGAGGACAGAGGCAGCGTATTGGAATAGCGCGCGCACTTGCCGTTAATCCCAAACTAATTATCGCGGATGAACCAGTATCGGCTCTTGATGTGTCTATTCAAGCTCAAGTCTTAAATCTACTTGAAGATTTACAGAAAGAGCTTGGTCTAACATATTTATTTATAGCCCATGACCTTGGTGTTGTTCGTCACATCAGTGACAGGGTTGGAGTTATGTACTTAGGCCGGGTTGTTGAAATGGCCGATAGTGAAAAGCTCTATTTAGAACCAAAACATCCGTATACTCAGGCTCTTCTTTCGGCGGTGCCAGTACCTGACCCTGAATATGGAAAGGATCGCGTTATTTTAAGTGGCGATGTTCCAAGCCCAGCGAAACCGCCTTCAGGATGTCCATTCCATACACGATGTCCGAAAGCAATGGATATGTGTAGTTCAGTCGTTCCCGAATTTAGGGAAGTTGAACAGGGACATTATACTGCGTGCCATTTATATGAAGAAGACCAGGTATAAATAAAATTAAGTTTTAGGGGGAAAACGATGAAGAAAAAGTACATTTTATCATTGATTTTTGTCATGTTGCTTTCAATAGGACTAGCCGGTTGTGGCGGTTCAAATGAAAGCAACGGAGATGAAGGGGGAGACTCCGATGGTGGATCTGCTGATGGAAACACGCTAATCTTCGGACGTGGGGGTGACTCAGTTGCACTAGACCCAGCAGCTGTTACTGATGGTGAGTCTTTCAAAGTAACGAAGAATATTTTTGACACGTTGCTAACTTATGGTGAGCAGGATACAGAAATTAATCCAGGTCTTGCAGAGAAATGGGAAGTTTCTGAAGACGGTAAAACGTATACATTTATGCTTCGTGAAGGCGTGAAATTCCACGATGGTACAGATTTCAATGCTGACTCTGTTGTGTTTAACTTCGAACGTTGGATGAATGGTAGTGAGGAATCATTTTATTACTATAAATCTATGTTTGGTGGATTTAAAGGTGATGAAGGTCACGTAATCGAGAGTGTAACTGCAAAAGATGATTACACAGTTGAAATTAAACTGAAAAGACCTCAAGCTCCTTTCTTGAAGAACCTTGCAATGTCTCCATTTGCGATTGCAAGTCCTGATGCGATTGAAAAGCATGGCGATAAGTTTGGTGAAAACCCTGTAGGTACTGGTCCTTTCGTATTCGATCAGTGGAGTCGTAATGACAAAATTGTAGTAACGAAAAACGAAGATTACTGGATGGATGGCTATCCAAAACTTGAGCGTGTTATTTTCAGAGCGATTCCTGATAACTCTGCTAGATTGAATGCATTAATGGCTGGAGAAATCGATTTGATGGATGGGTTAAATCCTTCTGATGTGCAACAAGTTGAAGACGATGCTAACCTTCAAACATTCTTCCGTCCTTCTATGAATGTTGGGTACCTTGGACTAACGTCTAACCGCGAACCTCTTAATAACAAGAAGGTACGTCAAGCGTTAAACCATGCAGTTGATAAGCAGTCAATTATCGATGCTTTCTATGCTGGCCAAGCAGAACCAGCGAAAAATCCAATGCCGTCTGTAATCGGCGGGTATAACGATGACATCGAACCATATGAGTATGATCTTGAGAAAGCGAAAGCACTTCTAAAAGAAGCTGGATATGAAGATGGATTCGATATGGAGCTATGGGCAATGCCGGTACCTCGTCCTTATATGCCAGATGGTCAAAAAGTAGCTGAAGTTATTCAGAAGAGCTTTGCTGAAATTGGTGTAAATGCTGAAATCAAATCTTACGAGTGGGCAACTTATCTAGAAAAAGCTCGTAATGGTGAAGCAGATAGCTTCCTACTAGGTTGGACTGGTGATAATGGTGATGCTGACAACTTCCTTTATGTTCTTCTTGATAAAGACAATATCGGAAGCAATAACTACTCTTACTATTCAAATGATGAGGTACACGACATCTTAATTGAAGCTCAATCTACACCTGATGAAGAAAAGCGTAACGAGCTTTACAAAGAAGCTCAGGAAATCATCCATGAAGATGCTCCTTGGATTCCTCTCGTGCACTCTAAACCAGCACTTGGTGGTTCTGAGCGAGTGAAGGGCTTCTCCCCACATCCTACTGGCTCTGATACGTTGACTAAAGTTACTCTTGAAGATTAATAAGTGAAAAACAGGGGGAGTGTTGCACTCCCCCTTACTATTCGATTAGTGGAATTTTTACTACGAAAATCAGTTGTGAACATACAATCATGAATCGTACATAAGGAAGAAGAGGTGAGTATATGCTTGCATATACAATTAGACGGCTGTTAATGCTTATACCTGTTCTATTTGGAATGACCTTGATCGTGTTTTTTATGATAAGAGCGATTCCTGGTGACCCAGCTCAAGTTATACTTGGTCAACAGGCAACAGAGGAAGCGATTAAGAGTTTGACCAAACGATTAGGGCTCGATCAGCCATGGTATATACAGTATGTTGATTACATTAAAGGCTTGTTTACAGGTGATCTTGGAACATCTTTACGGACAAGCTCAGATATTAGTGGTGAAATATGGCCATATCTCGCTGCGACACTAGAGTTGTCACTTGTAGCTATAGTCATTGCAATCTTCATAGGAGTGAATGCTGGGATTATCAGTGCATGGTTCCAGAACTCTTGGTTTGACTATACGGCAATGGTATTTGCTCTAGTAGGTGTTTCGATGCCAGTGTTTTGGCTTGGACTTATGGAGCAGTGGGCATTTTCTCTTGAATTAGGATGGCTCCCATCTACAGGTCGTGAGAATGTAAGGAATCCAGTAGATGCGATTACACATTTGTATCTCATCGATACGCTCATTCAAGGACGTATGGATCAATTCGTTGAAGTAGTAAAACATTTGGTTTTACCTGGAATTGCACTTGGAACAATTCCGATGGCAATCATTGCACGTATGACGCGTTCAAGTATGCTTGAAGTGATGCGTTCTGATTTTGTTCGTACTGCACGTGCAAAAGGAACAAGAATGTTCTGGGTGGTTTACAAGCATTCATTGAAAAATGCATTTATTCCCGTACTAACAGTTATTGGTTTACAGATGGGTCTTCTACTTGGAGGCGCGATACTGACGGAAACAATCTTTGGTTGGCCAGGAATAGGAAGATATATTTACGATGCGATTAACTTTAGAGATTATCCTGTTATTCAATCAGGTATCTTGATCGTCGCTGTCATTTTCGTATTTATTAACTTAATTGTCGATCTGCTCTATGCTGCAATTGATCCTCGAATCAAATACAACTAAGGGGGCTTCAAGATGGCTGATATTGCTCCGCAGAAGCAAACAAATGTATCAAAACAACCAGACGAAGAAGTAATCTCACCATGGCGCGAAGCCTGGAAAGGGTTCAGGAGAAATAAGCTGGCAATGGTCGGCATGGGCATTGTTCTCTTCTTCATTCTTCTTGCCATTTTTGCCGGAGTTATTGCTCCGGAAGGAATTAATGATCAAAAATTATCCGAGCGATTACAATCGCCGTCAGCTAGTCACTGGTTCGGAACAGATGATTTTGGTAGAGACATCTTATCTAGAATTATTTATGGAGCAAGAATCTCGCTATGGGTAGGATTCTTTGCTGTACTAGGTTCTGCTGCAATTGGAAGTCTACTCGGAATGATCGCTGGCTATTATGGGCGATTGGTAGATACAATCATTTCACGTATTTTCGATATTATGCTAGCGTTCCCTAGTATCCTACTAGCAATCGCTGTGGTAGCAGTGCTTGGACCATCTCTTCGTAATGCGCTAATCGCGATCGCGATTATCAACATTCCGAACTTTGGACGGTTGGTGCGATCGAGGGTTTTGAGTGTGAAACAAGAAGAATATGTGATGGCGGCAAGAGCTGTAGGGATGAGGGATACGCGAATTATCTTTTCTCATGTTCTTCCAAACTCTTTAGCGCCTATTATTGTGCAAGGAACGCTTGCGATCGCTACAGCAATTCTAGAAGCAGCGGCGCTTAGTTTCTTGGGTCTCGGGGCTCAAGCACCTCAGCCAGAGTGGGGGAAAATGCTCGCTGACTCTAGACAATATATTATTCAAGCACCATGGACCGTGTTTTTCCCTGGACTTGCGATCATGCTAACTGTTTTAGGTTTCAACTTGTTAGGTGATGGGCTAAGGGATGCACTTGATCCAAAAATGAAGAAATAAAAAAATCAGCCGCTGGGCTGATTTTTTTGTTATTTTGCGTGTAACTCTTGGATGTCGACTGCATTATCTTCCTGATGATAGGAATGGAAGCTATCTACGAGGAGATCTAAATGTTCGAGGTGATCATGATAATCGATGATCATTCCGATTAATGGGAAGATCGTCATCCATAAATCCCGATTACATTCTCCGCTTTCATATAAGTCCACGTACATTTCTGTTAAAGATGACTCTCCAGAATCTACGCTGTTCAACATTTCTTCTGGTGATTGATGTCTAACCTTACCAATGTATTTCAAGTGTATCCGTTCATGGTAGTTTGTTAGCTGATCTAAGTGAGTTTGAATGAGCTTTCTTACTTCATCTGGCATGATTAATATTTTTACATCAAGCTGGTCTAGTATTTTTAAGATGGCAAGGGACTTTTCAGTTGTCGCGATCATTTGTCGAAAGAGAACCAACTTACGTGCTTTCACGTAATCTCTTTTCTTAAAATACGTTCGTTCCTCTTTAAACAGTAAGAAGTATTGATCGCTTTTCACTGTATCCTCTTTTAATTTAATTAAATTCTCTTTCAACACCTTATGTTCAGCGTCATTTCTCGTGGCGAGTCTAACCCATTGAGAAATGTATTCCGTGTTGCGGACGATTTTATGGAATAACTTTGTTTCGTATTTTGGAGGAAGGAATATTAAGTTAACGAAAAATGAACTGGTTACCCCAACCATAATGACAAGGAAGCGGTTGGATGCAAAGGAGATAAACTCTTCCTGCGGTGCATTCATTATCAAGATCAACGTTACGATCGCAAGTGGAATCGTGCTTTCGATCTTGAGTTTAATGTTGATTGCAATGAGAAAGATTGCTCCAAGGCCTATGACGATAGGCTGATTACCGAATATCAGTACTAGAATCACTGCAAGGACAGCGCCGATAATATTCGCCTGAAACTGTTCGATTATTGATTGATAAGAACGATAGATAGACGGTTGAATGGCAAATAGCGCTGCAACTCCCGCAAAGGAGGGTGGGTCAAGTTCAAGCCAAGTAGCTATATAAAGAGCGATTGTAATCGCAAGCCCTGTTTTAAAAATCCGGGCACCAAACTTCATTTTTAATAGATCCTTTCATGAAAAGCTTTTATTTATTATAGAGATTATCCTGTATTACCACTTTTAAACATTAGAGAATGTACTAGTTATACAATGGAATGACAAAGATAGCAAGCCCTATTTTTACTAAAAGAAAGACAGAATAAACCTTACGCTTATTCTGTCTTTCTAAAACTATTCATGTGTAAAGAGGGTTATTCAGCCATTTGTTTGAATACATTTTGAACGGCTTTAAGCGTGTCGTCAATATCCTGGATGGTGTGTTCTGTTGTGAGGAACCACGCTTCATATTTAGAAGGTGCCAGGTTGATTCCTTCGTTAAGCATAAGTTTGAAGAACGTGGAAAATTTCTCCCCGTCCGTATTTTCTGCATGCTCATAGTTTACAACTTCTTCTTCTGTAAAGTAGACAGTTAGGGCACCTTTTAAACGGTTGATTGTAATCGGGATGCCGTTCTCTTTTGCCAACTTGTGTATTCCATTCTCAAGCCTTGCTCCAAGCTGATCGAGATGATCATATACGCCTTCTTCTTGAAGTACTTCTAGACATGCTATCCCAGCAGAGATTGAAGCAGGATTTCCTGCCATCGTACCTGCTTGATAAGCTGGTCCAAGCGGTGCGACACTTTCCATGATTTCTCGCTTACCACCGTATGCTCCGATCGGTAAACCACCACCGATGATTTTACCTAGAGCTGTCATATCAGGTTCCACCCCAATCATGTTTTGAGCGCCACCATACATGAAGCGGAATGCCGTAATCACTTCATCGTAGATCACTAAAGCGCCGTGTTCATGAGTAATCTTATTAACTTCTTCAAGGAAACCTTCTTTTGGTTCCACGATTCCGAAGTTACCTACGATCGGTTCAACAAGAACACCAGCAACCTCATCTCCCCATTTGTCCATTGCCTCTTTATAAGCTTCGATGTCATTGAAAGGAACAGTGATTACTTCTTTTGCGATACTCTTAGGTACACCGGCAGAATCTGGGCTACCTAGAGTAGCAGGACCAGAACCAGCAGCTACAAGAACGAGATCAGAATGACCATGGTAACAGCCAGCAAATTTCACTATTTTGTTGCGAGCTGTATACGCTCTTGCTACTCGAATCGTTGTCATAACAGCTTCTGTACCAGAATTGACGAACCGTACTCGTTCAAGTGATGGCATGGCATCTTGTAGCATCTTCCCAAATCGGTTTTCAAGTACGGTAGGAGTACCGTATAGTACACCGTTCTCAGCTGCATGTGTAATGGCTTGGGTGATATGAGGGTGAGCGTGGCCAGTAATGATTGGTCCGTATGCTGCTAAATAATCTATGTACTTATTTCCATCAACATCCCAGAAATATGGCCCCCGTGCTTTCTCCATAAAGATTGGCGTGCCTCCGCCTACTCCTTTATAAGATCGTGAAGGGCTATTAACCCCACCTAACATGATATCGAGTGATTCTTTATGATGTTGTTCTGATTTTGTAATATTCATAATTGCCTCCTTCTAAAACTAATTCCTGTTTCATTGTAGCATGATATAGAGAGATAGAAACAAGCTCATACATTGTATCTTCATAGAGGCTCTTGTAAACTGAATTGGTGTGTGTAAAAAGGAGGAAGACAAATGGGAAAAGAAGTCATCGAGGTACAGTCTTTACGTAAAGACTTTAAATCACACTCGAGTCGCTCTGGACTTAAAGGAGCTTTTCGAGATTTATTTACAAGAAACTACAAGGTGATTTCAGCTGTTAAAGATATTTCTTTCACTGTCAATGAAGGTGAAATGGTCGGATATATCGGTGAGAATGGTGCTGGTAAATCTACGAGCATCAAGATGTTAACTGGGATTTTGACTCCCACATCAGGAACCGTTCGTGTGAATGGAATGGATCCTCATAAAGAACGGGAGAAATTCGTTCGCTCGATCGGTGTCGTGTTTGGACAGCGCTCTCAACTATGGTGGGATATTGCTGTTCAGGAGTCATTTCGTCTATTGAAGAAAGTCTACAATGTGCCTGATGATGTATATAACGAACATATGAATCACGTGATTGAATCGCTCGACATCGGCCCCCTACTAGATAAGCCGGTTAGAAAATTGTCACTAGGGCAGCGGATGAGATGCGAACTTGCGGCTGCGTTGCTCCATAACCCGAAGCTTTTGTTTCTTGATGAGCCTACGATTGGACTTGACGTCCTCGTAAAACTTAAGATTCGAAATTTCCTTAAAGAAATAAATGAAAAATACAAAACGACGATTTTGCTTACAACGCATGACTTAACTGATATTGAAGCACTATGCGATCGAGTAGTCATGCTTGATGAGGGACAGATCATCTATGATGGTAAGCTTGCGAAGCTTCGTTCAAATTGGGGAGAAGGAAAACAGATCGAATTTCAGTTTGGCGAGAATGTTAACGGTGAACAGCTTCACCCATTATTGAAAGAGCTTGAAGCAGAATGGACTCCAGGTGATCGACCGAATGTGTACATTGCAAACGTAGTAAATGAAGAGCACGTTATATCTGAGGTAATAGGGAGAGTTGTTGCAGCTCATCGAATTACGGATATAAAGATTCATGAAATCTCAACTGAAGAAATCATCCGGAATATCTATGAAGAGGGAATTATCAATGGGTAAGTACATTGAGATGATCCGAATTCGTTTCCTAATGATGCTTGCTTATCGAACAAATTATTATAGTGGCATATTGATTTATAGTATTAATATTGGGGCTTATTATTTCTTGTGGAGTGCGATCTATGGAAACAAAGGAGAAATAGAAGGTCTTTCTGTCATACAAATGACAACTTACATTGCGGTTGCTTGGATGGCTCGAGCCTTTTATTTCAACAATATTGATAGAGAAATCGCTCAGGAAATTAAAGAAGGTAAGGTAGCGGTAGAGTTTATCCGCCCGTACCATTATTTAATGATGAAAACGATGCAAGGATTGGGAGAAGGTATCTTCCGTTTAAGTTTCTTTTCCATACCGGGAATGTTTATCGTTAGCTTGATATTTCCAATTGAGTTTTCCGCAGCTGCTTCAACGTGGTTGTTCTTCATGGTAGCCATTATACTTAGTTTTATCGTAAATACACAGATTAATTTGCTCACAGGCGTACTGACATTCTTCTTCTTTAATAACGATGGTCTTATACGAGCAAAGCGTGTGGTTATCGATCTATTCTCGGGTCTTTTGCTACCGATAAGCTTTTATCCTGGCTGGGCTCAACAGGTTATGGATTTTCTACCATTTCAGGCAATTAGCTATATCCCAAGTATGATATTTACAGAAGGGTTTACGGGTTCTGCCGTTTACGAAGCTCTTCTTTTCCAAGTTGTATGGGCAGCTATCTTAATTATTCCTATTCAAGCTCTCTGGATCATCGCAAAAAAACAACTGGTCGTACAGGGGGGCTAAGCATATGAAGCACACAACTATTTTCTTATTATATGTGTCACAGTATATGAAAACGAGGCTAACGTATCGTGTTGATATGGCGATGGAAATTATGTCTGATCTATTGTTTCAGGCTGTGAATTTAATCTTTATCCTCGTGGTATTTGGTCATACTAACATGCTCAGCGGGTGGTCGAAGGATGAAATTATTTTCATTTATGGCTTTTTCCTTGTGCCGTTTGCCATCTTTGGTGCTTTCTTTAATATTTGGGATTTCAATGAACGGTATATTGTAAAAGGAGAAATGGATCGAATCCTTACTAGACCTGTTCATAGTTTGTTTCAGATCATTCTGGAGCGAATGGAATTAGAATCACTGTTTGGAATGGTTACGGGGATCGCTGTCATGGTATATGCAGGGAGTAGGTTGGATTTAAGTCTCTCCTGGTATGATCCATTTGTTTTTCTAGTAATGGTCATCGGAGGCGCGTTCGTATACGCGGGTATTTTTGTTCTTCTTGCGAGCATAAGCTTTTGGTCAGATAGTCGAACAAGTATTATGCCAATGATGTACAACATTGGAAACTATGGTAGGTATCCAGTTGATATCTATAATAAGGTGATTCGTTTCATACTCACTTGGATCCTTCCATTTGCGTTTGTGGGTGTATATCCTTCAGCTTATTTCTTAGGACGTGAAGAATGGTATGGGTATGCTTTTCTGACACCCGTTATCGGATTCGCATTCTTTGCATTTGCAATATTTATGTGGAATATCGGTGTAACTAAATATCGAGGTGCAGGTAACTGATCGACCAGAGGGGAGACCCTCTGGTTTTTTAGTGTCATTAAATGAGATTGTCCTAATCTTAGGAGCTATTTCATACCATTAAGTTGAGGTGGTTCGATGCTGATCGGAGTCATAATCATATCAATAATCATTTCTATGGTCGGAATAGGAAGAAGCATGGTCTCTCTAATGAAGAGAACGCGCATACCGGGGAGCCTGCTTTCAGTTTACAAGCTTGTGCTTTTATTCGTTGTTTATTTTACGATGATTACAGCTTTTGCTTGTATTTATTTATGTCTCGTCATCCTGGATATTCCGGTTCTTAGAGAAGGCAGTATCGATATTGCAACGATTCCTATGGAAGGTATTACTAGGATTCAATCAGTTCTTTATTTTAGTGCCGTTACACTTTTATCAGTAGGTTATGGGGACGTTACTCCGATCGGTGTTGGACGCTGGATTGCTATTATCGAAGCTTTGATTGGATATTTGATGCCTGCAGCATTCTTTGTGACAACGATCGTCCATTATAAAGAAGGCTCTGAGTTGTAAGTTTCATTGTATTTCGGTACGCTTATCTAAGAAGTAATAAAAGGAGGCGTAACGATGAGTATTGAAATTGGCCAAAAAGCACCGGATTTTAAACTTGAAGCAAGTACTGGAGAAACGGTTTCTCTATCAGACTACAAAGGAAAGAATGTTGTGCTTTATTTTTATCCTAAGGACATGACTCCGGGTTGTACAACAGAAGCATGTGATTTTCGTGATCATATCGAAGGGTTTGAAGAGCTAGATACAGTTATATTAGGTGTTAGCCCAGATCCCGTAGAGAAACATAAGAAATTCATTGATAAATACGAGTTGCCTTTCCTCCTCCTTGCTGATGAAGATCACAAAGTAGCGGAAGCTTATGATGTATGGCAATTGAAGAAGAATTTCGGTAAAGAATATATGGGTATTGTTCGCTCTACTTTTGTTATTAATAAAGAAGGCGAGCTTGTTAAGGAATGGCGCAAAGTTAGAGTGAAAGAACATGTGGAAACAGCACTGAATTATATAAAAGAAAACCTTGGTTAAGCTGTTATAAGGGCGAAAGGCTATACAGATTTAGTAAGTACGCATAGTGTGTTAGTAGATCATATCTTCAGGTGAGAGCGCAATAAGCGCTCTTTTTTTTAGATAAGAGCTTTCTTTTTTTCTATAGGGGAATGTGACGTGTATTGTTTCGTTTAGATGAGAGAAGGGTTTTCATTTAAAGGGATTCCATAAATCAGCTATACTTAAGTCATAATACTGATTTCTTGAGGTGAAACTATGAATATTGTCTGTACGTCAAAACTTAAGTCCAACATCAAGAGTGACCTAGTACAAAAATACCCAGAAGTGTCGTTTCAATTTTATCCATCTATGAGTGTGGCGGAAGAGCATTTAGATGAAGCTGAAGTATTAATTACATATGGCGAAGACGTTACTGAGAATCATATCCAAAAGGCAAAGCAACTAAAATGGATTATGGTTTTGTCTGCTGGCGTGGAGATGTTACCTTTTAAAGAAATTAAAGAGAGAGGCATAGTCGTTACAAATGCGAGGGGAATTCATAGCATCCAAATGGCAGAATATACGCTTTGGGCTATGCTTATCACAGCACGCAATACGAAAGAACTCTTCGTAAATGAAGCTTCTAAAACGTGGCACAAGAGGATGCCTTTAAATGAAATAACTGGAGCGACTGTTGGCGTTATAGGCACTGGGGCTATTGGGTGTGAAATTGCTCGCATCGCAAAGACCTTCAATATGGCGACGATCGGGGTTAATCGTAAAGGACATGCTGTAGATTATTTCGATTCCATTTATTCAAACGACAATGTGATGGAGATGCTTCCTAAGTGTGATTATATCGTAAGCGTACTCCCGAGTACTGCTGATACTTTTCACTTCTTTACAAGTCCTCACTTCCATGCCATGAAAGAAAGCTCTGTGTTCATTAATATTGGAAGAGGCGATGCTGTAGACGAGCATGCTTTAATTGATGCACTAAATAATGAAGAAATCCACCATGCTGTGCTTGATGTGTTTGAAGAAGAACCCCTTGAAGAATCACATCCTTTTTGGAAGATGGCTAATGTTACGGTAACTCCTCATCACTCTGGGGTGTCTCCGAATTACCAGCCTAGAGCTATCGAGATTTTTAAACGGAATTTCAACGAGTATATAAACGGTACCAATGATTTTCAAAATGTTATTAATCCTGATAGGGGGTATTAAAGGTGAAAATTTATACAAAAACAGGTGATAAGGGTGAAACGTCGTTAATATATGGAAAGCGCGTGCCCAAAAATGATATTAGAGTGGAAGCTTATGGAACTTGTGATGAAGCGAACTCTCAGATTGGACTAGCGCTAAGCTACGTCTCTAACACTCGGTTCGAAGGGAAAGAGAGCTGGGAAGCAATCTTTCATAAAGTCCAAACATGGTTGTTTCATATCGGGGCAGAGCTTGCTACTCCTCATGGGAAAAATGTTAGTTGGAAGGTAGAAGCTTCACATATTGTAGAAATGGAAACTCAAATAGACGTATGGGAGAAACAACTGGAGCCTTTGAAAAACTTTATCTTACCAGGAGGACATCCAGCGGGAGCGGGTCTTCATGTTGCGAGAACCATTGTTCGACGTGCTGAACGAAATGCAATTATGGTAGAAGACGTCAATCCACTTGTTCTTTCATTCTTAAACCGTCTCTCAGATTTTCTATTCGTAGCTGCGCGATATATTAATTATCATATGGGTGAGAAAGAATCTGTTTTGCATGAAGAAAAGAAATGATCATCCTAGTGAGCATAGTAGATCATTGACAATAGATGGGTCTACCATGTACACTATTTATAAACATTACAATGTAAGAATGCTTGTTGGAAGAGAGGTGCATGACGAATGGCTGAAGAAAAACTGCATGGAGCAATAGAAGCAATGAAAAGCTCGGGCGTGCGTATAACCCCTCAACGTCATGCCATTTTGGAACATTTGATCCAATCTATGGCCCATCCTACAGCAGATGAAATATATAAGTCGCTTGAAGGTAAATTTCCTAATATGAGTGTAGCAACAGTTTATAATAACTTGAGAGTCTTTAAAGAGATTGGACTCGTGAAAGAGCTAACTTATGGTGATTCTTCAAGTAGGTTCGATTGTGTAACAACTGATCACTACCATATTATCTGTGATGATTGTGGTAAAATTGTAGACTTTCATTATCCAGGATTAGATGAAGTTGAAACGCTAGCTGAACAAGTCACTGGCTTCCAAGTTGGCGACCACAGGATGGAAATATACGGCTCATGTCCTGATTGTCAAAAGAATAAACACTAACAAAAAGCTCGCCTTAACTGGCGAGCTTTTTTAGTTGGTAAGAAAAAACAAGGAGCTAGCGGTAGCTCCTTGTTTTTTTACTTATCTTGTTTCTTACTATTATATTTTTCGTCGAACTCTACACCTTCTAAGTTAGGGTCCATTGTAAGTGGTTGTTTGCAATACATACAGGCATCTACTCGTCCAAGCACCTTTGTGGTTCTCTCACAATTAGGGCAGGTGACTTGTACAGCTTTCGTCGATAACATACCAATCCAGAAATATACGACTGCACTTGCGATCGTTGCTAGAAATCCGATGATCATGAATGCTGTCATTAAGAAAACAGATGTTTTGAAGAAAATACCTATATACATAATACCAATGCCAATAAATACTAAGCTCAGTGCGAACGTACGAATTCTATTTATTTTGTTTGTATACTTTAATTGCATCGCTTGTCCCTCCTGCAACCAAGTATAGCATATGCATTATCTGTAAGCACTTTCCTTTAGATCTTCCATAAAAAGTTCAAAATTAGCATTGCTTAATTTATAACAGGATTTATAATATTGAATGTTGAATTGTTTAGACAAGTACGGTTCCAAGAATAAAAGTACTGCTGGAGGAAAGTCAGATGGAAAATCTTTTAAGGCCGATTTACCAAGAAAGAGCGAGTCACCCTGAAACTCTTGGAGTTATTGTAATAGAGAAAACAAAACCACATCATCCTTTGACTGATAATTTTGATGTTGTTCTATTGATTATTGTAAGCAATAATCAAAAGCCATGGCTTGTTAAGCATTATGAGTTTGAGGAGAAGAGAGCAGCGATGCATGTCGTATCTGAGCAACAAGTTCAAGATTGGCTTCTTACAGGAAGTCATCGACGTTTGGTTGCATGGCTTGTGAATGGAAAAATCATCTTTGATCGAAATGAGTACATATCCGGATTGAAAGAACGTATCCGTGATTTCCCCGCGGAGGAACGTACTCGTAAGATTGGTGTTGAATTTGCAAAACTTATTAGAAGGTATATGGACGGAAAAGAATTGTTTGCTTCAAAGCAATATATGGATGCGTACAATTTCATTTTGCATGCATTGCATCACTTGGCGCGTCTATCTGTAATCGAACATGGTTTTCATCCTGAGATCACAGTTTGGAATCAAGTGAAGCATATTGAACCAGAGATCTTTAAATTGTATACAGAACTTCTAACAGGTGAGGATCCTCTTGATAAACGCCTTGAACTGCTTCTACTTGCTAATGACTTTTCACTTTCATCTAAATCCTTTAACGCTACTCTTCATATAAGAAAGGTGATGAATGAGCGCAAAGGAGTTTGGACGTACCAAGAGCTTTTGGAGGACGACCAGCTTAAAGAGTACGGAATAGATTTAGGTGCTCTTCTAGAATATATGGTTGAGAAAGAATTGATCGAAGTTCTACTTGCTGAAACAAAAGGTGAGGGAATATACAGTCGCCAGTATCGAGCAAAATAATGTTTTTAAAAGCGGAGGAAAAATATTATAAAAAGGGTTGACCATATTTTTCCCCCGTGCTATATTATTACTTGTCGCCGCAAGAGAGCAACGCGGCAAACAAAAACTTTTTAAAAAACGTTGTTGACTTCTGATGAGTTAATGTGTTACATTAATAAAGTCGCTGAAAACGACATTGGAAGAAACAAATCGATCTTTGAAAACTGAACGAAACGCCATGCAAGAAATTGTTTCTACGGAAACAACAAGTTTTAAAGCTAGATTAGACTTTCTATCGGAGAGTTTGATCCTGGCTCAGGACGAACGCTGGCGGCGTGCCTAATACATGCAAGTCGAGCGGAGAAATAGGAGCTTGCTCCTATTTCTCAGCGGCGGACGGGTGAGTAACACGTGGGCAACCTGCCCTACAGACTGGGATAACTCCGGGAAACCGGAGCTAATACCGGGTAATACATAGCATCGCATGATGCAACGTTGAAAGTTGGCTTTCGAGCTAACACTGTAGGATGGGCCCGCGGCGCATTAGCTAGTTGGTAAGGTAATGGCTTACCAAGGCAACGATGCGTAGCCGACCTGAGAGGGTGATCGGCCACACTGGGACTGAGACACGGCCCAGACTCCTACGGGAGGCAGCAGTAGGGAATCTTCCGCAATGGACGAAAGTCTGACGGAGCAACGCCGCGTGAGTGACGAAGGCTTTCGGGTCGTAAAGCTCTGTTGTTAGGGAAGAACAAGTACCGTTCGAATAGGGCGGTACCTTGACGGTACCTAACCAGAAAGCCACGGCTAACTACGTGCCAGCAGCCGCGGTAATACGTAGGTGGCAAGCGTTGTCCGGAATTATTGGGCGTAAAGCGCGCGCAGGCGGTCTCTTAAGTCTGATGTGAAAGCCCACGGCTCAACCGTGGAGGGCCATTGGAAACTGGGGGACTTGAGTGCAGAAGAGGAGAGTGGAATTCCACGTGTAGCGGTGAAATGCGTAGATATGTGGAGGAACACCAGTGGCGAAGGCGGCTCTCTGGTCTGTAACTGACGCTGAGGCGCGAAAGCGTGGGGAGCGAACAGGATTAGATACCCTGGTAGTCCACGCCGTAAACGATGAGTGCTAGGTGTTGGGGGGTTCCACCCTCAGTGCTGAAGTTAACACATTAAGCACTCCGCCTGGGGAGTACGACCGCAAGGTTGAAACTCAAAGGAATTGACGGGGGCCCGCACAAGCAGTGGAGCATGTGGTTTAATTCGAAGCAACGCGAAGAACCTTACCAGGTCTTGACATCCTCTGCCACTCCTAGAGATAGGACGTTCCCCTTCGGGGGACAGAGTGACAGGTGGTGCATGGTTGTCGTCAGCTCGTGTCGTGAGATGTTGGGTTAAGTCCCGCAACGAGCGCAACCCTTGATCTTAGTTGCCAGCATTCAGTTGGGCACTCTAAGGTGACTGCCGGTGACAAACCGGAGGAAGGTGGGGACGACGTCAAATCATCATGCCCCTTATGACCTGGGCTACACACGTGCTACAATGGACGGTACAAAGGGCTGCGACACCGCGAGGTGAAGCGAATCCCATAAAGCCGTTCTCAGTTCGGATTGTAGGCTGCAACTCGCCTACATGAAGCCGGAATTGCTAGTAATCGCGGATCAGCATGCCGCGGTGAATACGTTCCCGGGCCTTGTACACACCGCCCGTCACACCACGAGAGTTTGTAACACCCGAAGTCGGTGAGGTAACCTTTTGGAGCCAGCCGCCGAAGGTGGGACAAATGATTGGGGTGAAGTCGTAACAAGGTAGCCGTATCGGAAGGTGCGGCTGGATCACCTCCTTTCTATGGAGAATTACGAGGCAACATTGGTTGCCAAACTTGCATGAGCGTTTCGTTTAGTTTTGAAAGAATGATTGTATTCTTTCAAAACAGGCTAATTTGATGAAGCATTAGCGGATTCAAGAAGTAGCCTTGTTCCTTGAAAACTAGATAGCATAAACAACGACATCCAATAAAGAATTATTTTTTGCGTTATTTCTTAGTTAGTCACATCTTACGATGTGCAACATCAATGACGAGTTAGAAGCGAGAAATTCGAGGCGGCGAAATTCCGGAGGAGCGGAGCGTATTTGAATACGTGAGCACCGGAGGAATGAAGCCAACGAAGAAGTTCGAAGCTAATAACGAAGTCATAAGGTTAAGCTACTAAGGGCGCACGGTGGATGCCTTGGCACTAGAAGCCGATGAAGGACGGGACGAACACCGATATGCTTCGGGGAGCAGTAAGTACGCTTTGATCCGGAGATTTCCGAATGGGGGAACCCACCATCCGTAATGGGATGGTATCTATTTCTGAATACATAGGGAATAGAAGGCATACCCGGGGAACTGAAACATCTCAGTACCCGGAGGAAGAGAAAGCAATCGCGATTTCCTGAGTAGCGGCGAGCGAAACGGAATCAGCCCAAACCAGAGGGCTTGCCCTCTGGGGTTGTAGGACGTCTCATTGGAGTTACAAAGGCACGGATAGACGAAGCGACCTGGAAAGGTCCATCAGAGAAGGTAACAATCCTGTAGTCAAAATCCGCTGCCCTCCGAGACGGATCCTGAGTACGGCGGGACACGTGAAACCCCGTCGGAATCCGGGAGGACCATCTCCCAAGGCTAAATACTCTCTAGTGACCGATAGTGAACCAGTACCGTGAGGGAAAGGTGAAAAGCACCCCGGAAGGGGAGTGAAAGAGAACCTGAAACCGTGTGCCTACAACTAGTTGGAGCCCGTTAATGGGTGACAGCGTGCCTTTTGTAGAATGAACCGGCGAGTTACGATCCCGTGCAAGGTTAAGCCGAGAAGGCGGAGCCGCAGCGAAAGCGAGTCTGAATAGGGCGAAATAGTACGTGGTCGTAGACCCGAAACCGGGTGATCTACCCATGTCCAGGGTGAAGTTCAGGTAACACTGAATGGAGGCCCGAACCCACGCATGTTGAAAAATGCGGGGATGAGGTGTGGGTAGCGGTGAAATGCCAATCGAACCCGGAGATAGCTGGTTCTCTCCGAAATAGCTTTAGGGCTAGCCTCGCGGCAAGAATCTTGGAGGTAGAGCACTGATTGGACTAGGGGTCCCTACCGGATTACCGAATCCAGTCAAACTCCGAATGCCAACGATTTATCCGCGGGAGTCAGACTGCGAGTGATAAGATCCGTAGTCGAGAGGGAAACAGCCCAGACCACCAGCTAAGGTCCCAAAGTATACGTTAAGTGGAAAAGGATGTGGCGTTGCTTAGACAACCAGGATGTTGGCTTAGAAGCAGCCATCATTTAAAGAGTGCGTAATAGCTCACTGGTCGAGTGACGCTGCGCCGAAAATGTACCGGGGCTAAACGTATCACCGAAGCTGTGGATTGTCTTACGACAATGGTAGGAGAGCGTTCTAAGGGCTGCGAAGTCAGACCGAAAGGACTGGTGGAGCGCTTAGAAGTGAGAATGCCGGTATGAGTAGCGAAAGACAAGTGAGAATCTTGTCCGTCGAAAGCCCAAGGTTTCCTGAGGAAGGCTCGTCCGCTCAGGGTTAGTCGGGACCTAAGCCGAGGCCGAAAGGCGTAGGCGATGGATAACAGGTTGATATTCCTGTACCACCTCCTTTCCGTTTGAACGACGGGGGGACGCAGAAAGATAGGGAGAGCGCGCTGCTGGAAATGCGCGTCCAAGCGATTAGGCTGGTGAATAGGCAAATCCGTTCACCGCGAAGGCTGAGTCGTGATGGCGAGGGAATTAAGTACCGAAGTCCCTGATTCTACACTGCCAAGAAAAGCCTCTAGTGAGGAAAGAGGTGCCCGTACCGCAAACCGACACAGGTAGGCGAGGAGAGAATCCTAAGACGATCGGGAGAACTCTCGTTAAGGAACTCGGCAAAATGACCCCGTAACTTCGGGAGAAGGGGTGCTTCCTCGGGTGAATAGCCCAGGGGAGCCGCAGTGAAAAGATCCAAGCGACTGTTTAGCAAAAACACAGGTCTCTGCCAAGCCGCAAGGCGATGTATAGGGGCTGACACCTGCCCGGTGCTGGAAGGTTAAGAGGAGGGGTTATCCCTTACGGGAGAAGCTCTGAATCGAAGCCCCAGTAAACGGCGGCCGTAACTATAACGGTCCTAAGGTAGCGAAATTCCTTGTCGGGTAAGTTCCGACCCGCACGAAAGGTGCAACGACTTGGATACTGTCTCAACGAGAGACCCGGTGAAATTATAGTACCTGTGAAGATGCAGGTTACCCGCGACAGGACGGAAAGACCCCATGGAGCTTTACTGTAGCCTGATATTGGATTTTGGTACAGCTTGTACAGGATAGGTAGGAGCCATAGAAGCCGGACCGCTAGGTTCGGTGGAGGCGTCGGTGGGATACTACCCTGGCTGTACTGACATTCTAACCCAGCACCGTGATCCGGTGCGGAGACAGTGTCAGGTGGGCAGTTTGACTGGGGCGGTCGCCTCCTAAAGAGTAACGGAGGCGCCCAAAGGTTCCCTCAGAATGGTTGGAAATCATTCGCAGAGTGTAAAGGCACAAGGGAGCTTGACTGCGAGACCTACAAGTCGAGCAGGGACGAAAGTCGGGCTTAGTGATCCGGTGGTTCCGCATGGAAGGGCCATCGCTCAACGGATAAAAGCTACCCTGGGGATAACAGGCTTATCTCCCCCAAGAGTCCACATCGACGGGGAGGTTTGGCACCTCGATGTCGGCTCATCGCATCCTGGGGCTGAAGTAGGTCCCAAGGGTTGGGCTGTTCGCCCATTAAAGCGGTACGCGAGCTGGGTTCAGAACGTCGTGAGACAGTTCGGTCCCTATCCGTCGCGGGCGCAGGAAATTTGAGAGGAGCTGTCCTTAGTACGAGAGGACCGGGATGGACACACCGCTGGTGTACCAGTTGTTCCGCCAGGAGCATAGCTGGGTAGCTACGTGTGGAAGGGATAAGTGCTGAAAGCATCTAAGCATGAAGCCCCCCTCGAGATGAGATTTCCCACAGCGTCAAGCTGGTAAGATCCCTCAGAGATGATGAGGTTGATAGGTTCGGGGTGGAAGCGTGGCGACACGTGGAGCTGACGAATACTAATCGATCGAGGGCTTAACCTAAAACGAAAAGTAAAGCAGGCTTGGTCATATTCGCAGACCATTGGAGCTCTTGAACAGAAGGCGTTTTTCGCCTGAAGTGAAAGAGTGAAATGGGCAAGAATATAGCCTGCGGCACTAGACATCGCGAAAAAATATTGGAATACGTTGTTGCATGCTATCTAGTTTTCAGGGAATGAATTTTCTCTTGAAATATGATGAAATATATTGTAATATATATTTTGTCGCTAGCAATCCCACGAAAGTGAGAGCTGTTAGTAGTCTGGTGATGAAGGCGAAGAGGTCACACCCGTTCCCATGCCGAACACGGAAGTTAAGCTCTTCAGCGCCGATGGTAGTTGGGGGATCTCCCCCTGCAAGAGTAGGACGTCGCCAGGCTAATCATTATTCCACAGTAGCTCAGTGGTAGAGCTATCGGCTGTTAACCGATCGGTCGTAGGTTCGAATCCTACCTGTGGAGCCATGGAGAGCTGTCCGAGTGGCCGAAGGAGCACGATTGGAAATCGTGTAGACGGTCAACGCCGTCTCGAGGGTTCGAATCCCTCGCTCTCCGCCAGATACATAATAGAATGGCCCGTTGGTCAAGCGGTTAAGACACCGCCCTTTCACGGCGGTAACACGGGTTCGAATCCCGTACGGGTCACCATTTTAATAAGTAACATTTTCAATCTGTGGAGGATTAGCTCAGCTGGGAGAGCATCTGCCTTACAAGCAGAGGGTCGGCGGTTCGAGCCCGTCATCCTCCACCATTACAAAGGTCCCGTGGTGTAGCGGTTAACATGCCTGCCTGTCACGCAGGAGATCGCGGGTTCGATTCCCGTCGGGACCGCCATTTTTATTTCAACATTTATATCATTATTATCGTCGCGGGGTGGAGCAACGAGCGTTACTTCAATGAATCAACTTCGAGTTGTTTCGACGGATACGCATCGAAGCATAACCTTGTAGAGAAAGAAACAGATCACTGCATATAGAAGCAGGATCAGCATTAATTTTATATTATCGTCGCGGGGTGGAGCAGTTCGGTAGCTCGTCGGGCTCATAACCCGAAGGTCGCAGGTTCAAATCCTGCCCCCGCAACCAATAAAGAATTCTTACTACGTCGAATAAAGTTCGTGATAGAATTCAAAAGGGGTACCCGCTAGGGTGCAACCAAAATAAAATTTTAACTACGTCGATTTATCTTCTAAGCTAAAATTTAATCGGAGTCCCTTTAGGGGCAACCTATTCTCTTTTCTTAGATCGACCGTTAAAATAAATTTAAAAGAATGGCTCTGTAGCTCAGTCGGTAGAGCAGTGGACTGAAAATCCACGTGTCGGCGGTTCGATTCCGTCCGGAGCCACCATGTCGCCGGTCTAGCTCAATTGGTAGAGCAACTGACTTGTAATCAGTAGGTTGGGGGTTCAAGTCCTCTGGCCGGCACCATTTTTCCTAAAAAGGTATCAATTTCTATTGTTTTTATATATATTATATATTACAATGATAATTGTCTATTTGGAGGGGTAGCGAAGTGGCTAAACGCGGCGGACTGTAAATCCGCTCCCTCAGGGTTCGGCGGTTCGAATCCGTCCCCCTCCACCATTTATAGGGGTATAGTTTAAAGGTAGAACAGAGGTCTCCAAAACCTCCGGTGTGGGTTCGATTCCTACTACCCCTGCCAATTTATTTAAAAATTTTCTTTGTGGCGGTTGTGGCGAAGTGGTTAACGCACCGGATTGTGATTCCGGCATTCGTGGGTTCAATTCCCATCAGCCGCCCCATTCTTGGGCTATAGCCAAGCGGTAAGGCAACGGATTTTGATTCCGTCATGCGCTGGTTCGAATCCAGCTAGCCCAGCCATTTTTGTTGCGGAAGTAGTTCAGTGGTAGAACACCACCTTGCCAAGGTGGGGGTCGCGGGTTCGAATCCCGTCTTCCGCTCCATTTTTTTAAGGCGGCATAGCCAAGTGGTAAGGCACGGGTCTGCAAAACCCTTACGCCCCGGTTCAAATCCGGGTGCCGCCTCCAAATTTTATATTTTCACTTAAAAGTCCTGCCGGAGTGGCGGAATTGGCAGACGCACAGGACTTAAAATCCTGCGGAGGGTGTACCTCCGTGCCGGTTCGAGCCCGGCCTCCGGCACCATTTTCTTTCCGAAATTTAAAATTGTCTTTATGCCGGTGTGGCGGAATTGGCAGACGCGCACGACTCAAAATCGTGTTCCGCGAGGAGTGTCGGTTCGAACCCGACCACCGGTACCATTACATACTTTATACAAGAACGTTCAGGATTTCTACAGGGTAGAAGTCTTTTTTTATTGTCTAAAATCATTTGTACATTATTATGAGATATCCTTTTAATGATGGTAAGAACGAGGAAAGGGCGTATGGGATTATCCATTTGATGGTATGCCGTTCAACCTGGTATAGTTTCCCTCAGCTACTGATCAATCGACCAATCTACAATGAGCTTAAGATTATCCTCGTTCACTAAATGATGATACACTGAAAGTAAATCGTTTACTATGAAAGAGTGATAATAATGAGAGTAGAAATATGGTCTGATTTTGTGTGTCCTTTTTGTTATATTGGGAAACGACGCTTAGAGAATGCTCTTCAAACATTTCCACATCGTGATCAAGTTACAATAACCTATAGAAATTTTGAGCTTGATCCAAATGCTGAGAAATCTAGTGGGAAAAGTAAGGCTGAGTTGTTAGCTAGTAAGTATAACGTTAGTCTTGAACAAGCCGAGGGTATGTGTGAGAACATGAGACAACAGGCAGAAAATGAAAAGTTAACGTTTGATTTCAAGAATATGAAGCCTACTAATTCTTTCGATGCTCATCGCCTTCTCCAGTATGCCGCAAAACAGAATGTAATGGAGCAAATGACTGAGAGACTCTTCTATGCTTATTTTACAGAAACGAAAGACATCTCGGATCATGAGACACTTTGTGAGCTTGCTGAAGAGGTAGGGCTTAACACCACTGAAGTTAGCGCTATGCTCCATTCTGAAGAGTATGCAAAAGAAGTTCGTTATGATGAGTCACTTGGAAGCCAATTAGGCATTCAAGGAGTTCCGTTCTACGTCTTTGATGAGAAGTTTGCTGTTTCTGGTGCGCAATCTCCTGAGATGTTCCAACAGGCGCTAAATAAAGCATGGGATGAGAGTAAAGGGCTTGAAGTACTCAGTAGTGATGGAGATTCATGTGCGACTGATTCCTGTGATATCTAATTGAATGATAGCAAAAAAGCTCTCTTACTAAACGTGTAAGAGAGCTTCTTATTATTCTTCTGTCTTTTCTTCTTTAATCGTCTTATAAGCAGCGTCGAGATTTCGAATTCTCCGAATGATTTCGGAATTCTTATTAAGATTGTCGTAGATCATTGAAGAGACAACTGAACGATAATAACTGTTCATCGCTTCTAGTTTTGAGAAGACATCATTATTTTTCTTTATGTATTGTCTAAAATTCTCTTCAAAAAATGGTGTTGAAAAAGGTTCCATATGTTTGCTCCTTCCTACTAGATTAGATTGATTATCATATCATTGTAGATTCTATATTAATATATTGTAGACCAAATCTAAAGAAATTAATAATTTACTGTTGTTTTATTAATCAACTCTGTGTTATTCTAACTACATCAGCGAGGTTTGTAGAAAAACCTCGAATTATCACCATTTACCCAACGCAGTGTTTCGTTATTATTAACGAAGCGTTGCGTTTTTTTATGTTTACTCCTATTATTTGATCATTGTTAATCCGTAATCGAAGTTGCCCCCGTGTACTTGGTTAAACATTTCACCTGAGGCCTTCAAAAGCTTTTTGGCTTCCTCGGAAGAAAGGGAAGGTTGAATATAATATATCTGAATAGCATTTTGTGTTTTCTCAGTTACTGCAGTACGCATTGAGTCTACGATAGGACTACCAAAGGGACCTTTTTGATCCAAGGCTACAAGTTTGTTATTGAAGTTTACTTCTCTGCCATTCAATCCCTGATATGAAATCGATTCGTCACCAATACCCACCGTAATCGGTCCCACTAGCAGATCAAGGTCATAGATTCCAATAGGGATTTTATATTGTAACGAGAGTAGATTGTTAATATCAGCTGCAGAGTGAATAGATGGGAGATCTGATCCTTTCTTTAACCTTCGTAACAATGCTTCTGATGAAGGGCGATACCGAGAAGGATCGGCACCAAGGGTTTTGAAGACTGATCTCCACTCTTTCACTGCTGGGAAAGATGTTAATTCTGTGTCTTCTAGATCCATCATCATAGTTTCAAGGTAAAATTGATATCGGCCTCGCACCATTTGCGGTGAGTTTTCAACCACGATATCATGGTAAGTAATATATCCGATTTTAAAGTCGGGGATTGTTTCGGTAATAGATGTAGAGAGAAAAAGGGTATCCATGGTACATCTCTCCTTCGTGTTTATTTCCGTTCATTTTACCATATGCGATAATTTGAAGCTCAAAAGGAGGCTCACCTCATATGAAGAATCTGATCAAGCATTTACAACGTATAGATGGGAAAAGTTATAAAGCCTATAAAGACATAAGAGGGAGCTATGATTTTCAAAGTTATACTCTTTCGATTGATTATGTGCAAGGAGACCCTTTTGCAAGCCCCTCTAGAATGAGAGTGGTTATCCCTCGTGATAAAACAAATGTGAAAGGCGATTGGTTTGAGGGAGATCAAAGAAGGGTGCGTTTAGAGGATCTTATCGCAAGAAAAGTTGCGGAATCCATCTATCGACACAAAGGTAATATTAAAGGCTCAGGTAAAAGCGGCGCATTTATGATAGATGCACCTAAACAAAAGGTATTAGAGCGTACAGCAGTGTCAGTTAATGATAAAGGTATCACGATATGTTTATCACTAGGGTTACCAGCACAAGGGAGACGGGTGCTCGGGAGACAAGCAGAGCAAATGTTAGCTCACTATCTACCTGAGATTCTTAGTGGTTCAATCTTCTCTTTAAAAGAAGAAGAAGTTATAAAAGTCATTCACTTAGCGGATCAACAAGAATCCATCAGAGAGTATTTGAGAAATAAAGGGTATGTAGCTTTTATTGCAAACGGAGCTATCTTGCCACGAGAAAGCGGTATAAGCGATCGCCCCTTACAGAATAAAGCTGTTCCTTTTAAATCTCCATCAAATAAAGAAGTATCTATAGCTATTCCCCATAGAGAAGAACCGATTACTGGAATGGCGATTGAGAAAGGAATCTCTCTTATTGTAGGGGGCGGGTACCATGGGAAAAGTACCCTGTTGCATGCGATGGAGCATGGCGTTTATGATCATATTGCAGACGATGGCAGGGAATATGTCATAACGGATGAACTAGCTATGAAGATCCGTTCTGAAGATGGAAGAAAAGTTACGGGAGTTAATATCTCCCCGTTTATAGAGAACTTACCGTTTGGGAAAGATACCCGATCATTTTCTACAGAAAATGCTAGTGGAAGTACATCTCAAGCAGCGAATATAATTGAAGCAGTTGAAGCTGGCTCACATGCGTTATTAATCGATGAAGATACAAGTGCTACAAACTTTATGATTCGAGATGAACGGATGCAACAACTTGTTTCAAAAGATAAAGAACCGATCACCCCATTTATCGATCGCGTTCAACAATTATATAACCAACATGGTATTTCAACAGTGCTTGTTATGGGAGGATCCGGAGATTATTTCGACGTGGCCGATTCGGTGATTTTGATGGAGAACTATCTCCCCTACGATGTAACAAGTGAAGCAAAGGGAATATCTGAGCAATCCCCTTCTTCTCGAAGTAAAGAAGGTGGAGAGCTGTTCGGTGATGTGGACAGACGACTTCCGCATCGATCGAGTTTAAATAGTCAAAAGGGGAAAAAGTCGAAGGTTTCTGCAAAAGGACTCCACCATATTCTATATGGCAATACTGATATCTCACTTCTACAAGTTGAGCAACTGATCGATCCAAGTCAAACCCGTTTAGCAGCAGAAATTCTTCACTTTTTTGAAAGAAAGAACAAACTGGGAGATGCCTCAGTTTCTGAGCTATTGGATGTTGTAGAAAAGCAAATAAATGAGGAAGGATTAGGTTCATTCTCAGTGTTTGTCGATCAACACCCAGGTGATTTTGCTCGCATTCGAAGAACAGAATTGGCTGCAGTGATGAATAGACTTAGAACGTTGAAAATCATTTAATAAGAATAAATTTAATTTAGAAGGGAGGGGGTTACGATGGCAAACGCCCAGTTAAAGGAAGAGATTGTTGCATACAGTAAATCAATTGGAATAGATAAAATTGGTTTTGCTGCAGCTGATCCATTCAAATCGCTCAAAGAACGGTTAAAGCAACAACAGCAGCTAGGTTATCAATCAGGATTTGAAGAACCTGACCTTGAGAAACGGACAGAGCCTGAGTTACTGTTAAGTGGTGCGACTACGATTGTCTCAATCGCTATTGCTTATCCTTCAAAGTTGAAGGATAGCCCTAGAAGTAAGCGAGGAGAACGTAGAGGTCTATTTTGCAGAGCTTCCTGGGGCGTAGATTATCATCATGTTCTACGAGAAAAACTCTCCCTTCTTGAATCATTTATCAAAGCGAAAGTTCCAAGTGCAGAAACTAGTTCGATGGTTGATACAGGAGAATTATCTGACAGAGCTGTAGCAGAGCGAGCGGGGATTGGCTTTAGTGGTAAGAACACGATGACAATCACGGAAGAGTACGGTTCATGGGTTTACCTCGGAGAGATGATTACCAATGTGTTTCTAGAGCCCGATGAACCGGTAGAAGAAGGGTGCGGAGATTGCAATATTTGCGTTGATGCTTGTCCTACAGGAGCTTTAATTGAAGGTGGTCAGCTAAATGCTAGTAAATGCATTGCTTTCTTAACACAAACGAAAGGTTTTCTACCCGATCAATATCGATCGAAACTCGGAAACCGGCTTTATGGTTGCGATACTTGTCAGCTCGTATGCCCTAAAAATAAAGGAATTGATTTTCATAACCACCCTGAGCTTGAGCCGGATCCAGAAGTAGTTAAACCGAAGTTGATTCCACTCCTAACGATGAGTAATAGGGATTTTAAAGAAAAGTTTGGAAAAGCGGCGGGCTCATGGAGAGGAAAGAAGCCAATTCAACGCAATGCCATCTTGGCTTTAGCACACTACAAAGATGAAACTGCTGTCGATACATTGATCGAATTGATGCAAAATGACCCAAGACCAGTGATTAGAGGGACGTCTGCTTGGGCCCTTGGGAAGATTGGTGGAAGTAAGGCGTATGATGCTCTCATTAATGAGCAAATGAAAGAAAACGACCAGGAAGCAGCAAATGAGATTGAAAAAGGGCTGTCTATGCTCCAAAATAAGTCTTAATGCTGGTGGTCAAATAATATAATGTCTTGTAAGATAATGAAAAATGTTGAATAAAAGAAGGGATAGCATGGATAAACAAGTGATCAGTTATGGGGAGTTTCAATCACCAATTGGAACACTGACATTATTGGCAGGTTCTGAAGGAATCTACAGGCTTGATTTTGGAATTTCTGAAGATGTGCTACCCGCAGCTGAAGCATGGTTCAAGAAAAATCATGTGAAACCAGATTTCATTTTGAATTACGAAATCATTGACCCGATTATTGTTCAATTAGAAGAGTATTTCAATGGGAAAAGAAGGTTATTTGATCTTCAACTCTGTATGATAGGAACACCGTTTCAGAAGAAAGTTTGGAAAAGTCTCAATGCTATTCCGTACGGAGAGACACGCTCATATAAAGACGTCGCCGTAGATATTTCTGCTCCAAGGGCCGTGCGTGCGATTGGTTCTGCTAATAACCGGAATCCACTGCCTATAATTATTCCATGTCATCGTGTGATTGGAAGTAATGGTGCTCTCGTTGGGTATGGTGGGGGCATGGATAAGAAAGAATATCTGCTGTCCTTAGAACAACAGAAGGCACTTCACCCAGCGATATCATCATAATCATTTACTAGCTCGGAGTTCAATATGAACTTCCGGGCTTTTTATTTGGATTCGATCCTTTCCCTATGCACAAAGTGGCATGTGTTCCGACTCACTATCATAAAGTGCGAAGAGGGGGGAACGCAGATGGGGTGGGAAGAGCAGCTTAAGCCCTTTTGGGAGGAACAGGCTTCATACTTAATGAATGGGTCATCACGATCATTTAGAAGTAAAGGAAAACGTCCAGCTACCGAGGAAGAAGCTGTGACAAGGTTTATTAACAAATGTGATTCCAGAGATGCCACTGTTGTTAGAGTGCTCAATAAAGGTGTGCTTCTTGGTAAAAAGAAGCTTGCCAGAACACGTATTTATGATTATTACCTTCATCAGCAATATGTGATCAAACATGGGAAAAAGCTTTATCAAGAGGAACGTTTTGAAAAAAGACTCGCTGAGTTAATCGAAGGTGAGTTAATTCACGATCGTTCAATCGAGCAAGAGGGAGTACACTGTGATAATGCAACACGGGCAGGTAGGGGAAGTGAGCGGCTAAAAGGCTCGTATTATGATCGTTTATCTGCAGTTAAGTACGCCGAGAGCTGGTGGGATGATTATAATCCTGCTTACCCTATATTTGAAGGGGATTGCACGAACTATGTGTCCCAATGCTTACATGCTGGAAAAGCCCCTATGAGAGGCTATCCTGATCGGACGAGGGGATGGTGGGTCAAGAAAAACAGCTGGAGCTATTCATGGACAGTTGCTCATGCATTACGGTGGTATTTAAGTGGTTCAAAGAATGGTCTCAAAGCGAGAGAGGTTTATCAACCAGATGATTTAGTTCCTGGTGATGTGATTAGCTATGATTTTACAGGCGACGGAAATTGGCAGCACACAACAATTGTCGTAGATCAAGATGGTAAGGGACAGCCACTTGTTAATGGGCATAATACGAACTGCAGGATGCGATATTGGGATTATGAAGACTCTACTGCATGGACACCTAATATACAGTATAAATTTTTTCATATTGAAGATGACTAGCATATTCTTTCTCTCCGTGGAAAACATGCTATAATAGATATGTTTTGAAGCGGAGGTGAATCATTATGTCATTAAATATCGTTCTATTTCAGCCGGAGATTCCTGCAAATACAGGGAATATTGCTCGTACTTGTGCTGCTACGAATGTAAGTCTTCATCTTATCCGTCCTTTAGGGTTCTCTACAGATGATAAGATGCTTAAACGTGCAGGTCTAGATTACTGGAAATATGCTGACGTTCATTATTACGATTCTCTAGAAGTATTCTTTAATCAGAATGAGGGTGGAGAATTTTATTATATTACGAAGTATGGTACGAATACTCATACTGACTTCGATTATTCGGATGTTAGTCAAAATACGTTCTTTGTTTTTGGAAGAGAAACAGACGGTTTGCCAGATGAGTTGATTGAAAATAATAAGGAGCGCTGTCTACGTTTGCCTATGACAGACCACGTGCGTGCTCTTAACCTTTCAAATACAGCGGCAATCATGGTGTATGAAGCTCTTAGGCAACAAGGATATCCTAATATGAAATAAAAAAGAACGACCTTAGAGGTCGTTCTTTTTTATCGACTACCTTTTTTGGTTTTTTGAGGTCGATCATTGTAGCCAGCCGTAAAGATAGCTGCTAGAAAAGCAATAATTACTACTAAAATACCCAGGAAACTCATGGTTTCATCCTCCTCAGGTAAAATTATGTCCAAGTCTATCTCTGATTATAAACGATAGAGAAGTTGTTGTGAATGTTTTGAGGGTAATTCTATAGCGAAGAATGTATGAGTTGGAAAAATTGCTACATTCCTATACGATAGAAGGAGATGAAAAGGAGGCTTTTATTTATGTATGTTGTGATGAACGAACTTAAAGTACCTGATGAACACAAAGATGTAATGAAAGAGCGTTTCGGGAAAAGTGCCGAAAGCATGAAGAAGGTTGAAGGGTGTCTTGAATTCCTATTTCTTGAACAGTCTTCTGAGAATGGAAAGTTAATCGTGTTTACAAAATGGGAGAATGAAGAAGCATACCAAAATTGGATTCATTCTGATTCCTTCAAAAATGCTCATAAAGAAAAGCGCGAATCAAAAGAAAAATCTCCAGCATCAGGAAATGAACTAAGCGAATTCACAGTTGTCTACCATACTTAAAGAAAACCGGCTATGCCGGTTTTTTGTTTGAAGAGAAACCTGATGAATGTGTTCCCTATACCGTAGGAGTTTGAATACCACTTGCTTTCCTGTGGACGAACGCCCGAGCCTCCTCGCGGACAAAAAGACGTCCACTCTGAGTCTCGAACGCCCGTTTTCCACGGGAGTCAAGTGGTAGTCACTCCTACTAGGTTGTAATCAATCCAAGCAAACTTTCCGACTGATTATTATGAAGTTGTTCTTGGCTTTATTTCTGTAGAAGTTGTTTTTGTCTTATTTTCAAAACGACATATGAACGTTGATTGGAGCAGAAATCACTACCATATCCATACCGAATGGGATGAAGACTTTCTCGACAATCTGAAAACCGGCTATGCCGGTTTTTTGTTTGGAAAACAGAGTGTTGTAAGGAGAATTGATGTGCCTTTTTTACGTAAGAAAGAAAACAGAATGTTATAGGACATCCCCGCATACCATGTATTAAATCCGATGAATCAAATTTGGAGGGGGCTCGTAATGGATATCTTACGTAAAATCCAGCAGCATCGAGACGACGAGAGGCGGCTGAAGTGGGAAGGAACCTTTGGCGAGTACTTAGAAATTATCAGAGAACGACCTGAAGTAGCGCAGTCAGCACATTCACGCGTTTATAATATGATAAAAGATGCGGGTATCCACGATGTAGACGGCAAGAAAAGCTACAACTTCTTCGCTGAAGAACTATATGGTTTAGAAGAAGCAATCGAAAGGTTAGTTGAAGAATACTTTCACCCTGCTGCGAAGCGCTTAGATGTTAGAAAACGAATCTTGTTGTTGATGGGTCCAGTTAGTGGAGGTAAATCAACACTCGTTACAATCTTAAAACGTGGTTTGGAGAAATACTCTCATGAAGATTCTGGAGCGGTATACGCAATCAAAGGTTGTCCGATGCATGAAGACCCGTTACATTTAATCCCTCATCATTTACGAGATGAATTTTATAGGGAATATGGAATTAGAATCGAAGGAAGTTTATCGCCATTAAACCTCATGCGTTTAGAAGAAGAATACGGTGGAAGAATTGAAGAAGTCATGATTGAGAGAATCTTCTTCAATGAAGACAAACGTACGGGAATTGGAACATTCAGCCCTTCGGATCCTAAGTCTCAGGATATTGCGGATTTAACAGGTAGCATTGATTTCTCCACGATCGCTGAATTCGGATCTGAATCTGATCCAAGAGCATATCGTTTTGACGGTGAATTAAACAAAGCTAACCGAGGTATGATGGAGTTCCAGGAAATGTTGAAGTGTGATGAGAAGTTCTTATGGCATTTGCTTTCGTTAACTCAAGAAGGAAACTTCAAAGCTGGTCGTTTTGCTTTAATTTCAGCAGATGAATTAGTTGTAGCCCATACAAACGAAGCCGAGTATCGATCGTTTATTTCAAATAAAAAGAACGAAGCCCTTCATTCTCGTATTATCGTTATGCCTGTACCATATAACTTAAAGGTAAGTCAGGAAGAGCGTATTTACGAGAAAATGATTCGTGAAAGTGATGTTGCTGATGTTCATATCGCACCACATGCACTTCGTGTAGCAGCTATTTTCTCTATCCTTACAAGGTTAAAGGATTCCAAACGTCAGGGAGTAGATCTTGTTAAGAAGATGCGTCTATATGACGGTGAAATAGTAGAAGGGTTTAACCAAGTAGATGTGGATGAGATGCAGAAAGAGCATTCTGATGAAGGTATGAGCGGAATTGACCCACGTTATGTTATTAATAGAATATCTTCTACGATTATTCGAAAAGAAGTGCCTTCTATCAATGCACTCGATGTCCTTCGCTCTTTAAAGGACGGTCTGGATCAGCATGCTTCCATCTCGAAAGAAGACAAAGAGCGGTATATGAACTTTATCTCAGTTGCACGAAAAGAATACGATGAAATTGCAAAGAAAGAAGTTCAGAAGGCATTTGTGTACTCATATGAAGAGAGCGCGAAGACGCTAATGGATAATTATCTCGATAACGTTGAAGCATATTGTAATAAGAACAAGCTGCGTGATCCTCTTACTGGTGAAGAGATGAGCCCAGATGATAAGTTAATGCGTTCGATTGAAGAACAGATTGGTATTTCCGAGAATGCGAAGAAAGCTTTCCGTGAAGAAATATTGATACGAATTTCTGCATACGCAAGGAAAGGTAAGAAGTTCGATTACAATTCGCATGAGCGCTTGAGAGAAGCGATTCAGAAGAAATTGTTTGCCGATCTTAAAGATGTTGTCAAAATCACGACTTCTTCTAAAACACCAAATGAAAATCAATTAAAGAAAATCAATGATGTAATCGCTCGTTTAATTGATGAGCATGGGTACAATTCCATCTCTGCTAATGAACTATTGCGATACGTTGGAAGCTTATTGAATCGATAAGTAGTGAAGGAAGCATGCCTCTCTGGTGTGCTTTTTTTTATGAAGAGAGTCTAATTCATGAAAGGATTGTATATCCTATAGTGAAGAAAACCGAGTGCTTGTGCCTTTTTAGGATGAGTGATAGATTAGACGTAAAGACGTATTGAAAAGAGGTCTAACATGAAAAAGGAACGCAGTCCGCTTTGGGAGTGGCTAAAAGCATTTTCCATAGCCGTTGTCCTAGCGATTGTTATTCGTGAATTTATCATAACGAACTATGTTGTTCACGGAGAATCCATGATGCCTACAATCCAAGATGGGAACCGGTTGATTATTAATAAAATAGGCTATGAGGTTTCAGAACCACATCGATTTGATCTCGTAGTGTTTCATGCTAACGAGACTGAAGACTATATAAAAAGAGTGATCGGGCTTCCAGGTGATACACTTGAGTATAAAGATGACCAACTTTATATAAATGGAAAGAAGATGAAAGAACCGTACCTTACACCTTTCAAAGGGGAAGTCTTTAACGGCAATTTGACTGAGAACTTCAAACTTGAAGATAAAACTGAAGAAACAGTGGTTCCGGAGGGATATTTGTTCTTGATGGGTGACAATAGGCGTCATAGCTACGATAGTAGACATATAGGTCTCGTCCCAATCGATCAAGTAGTCGGTAAAGTGAACCTTCGTTACTGGCCAATTGAAGAATTTGATTTCACTTTTAAGAAATGAATTTTCAGGTTCCAAAATGTTAAAGCATGGGTAAAGTCTTCTTAAGGAGGTAATTCATTGTGTCAGAACGAAAAGATAAGCCAGAAAACAGTTCAATGGCAATGGATGAAAAAGAAATGAAAGAGCTCGGTAAAGAAATGGAAGAACTTGAAACGAATCAGGAATTAAAGGAGAACGGGCGCCGTCCAGATCCTGTACAAAGTGAAAAGCGTAAGAAAGAGTAGAAAAGCTTCATGAAAGAGTTGACAGACTGTCGAGAACATCTCGCCAGTCTTATTTTTTTGTTCCAATTGATTCTTACAGATAAACGGATCATGAGTAGCTTTTTCTTTAGGCAATGGATGATAAAAGGTTATTTAGGATGAATTTAATATACAATCTATCAATAGTTTTACAAATAGTCGGTTCCGACCTTGATTTGTCAGAATTAATTGTCAATTATCGCTTGTATTTGCATAGGATAAAGTATACTACCTTTTAGTTTCAGGGAGTCAAAATTAGTACTCTGCTTTTGAACAATCATCATGAGCGATCATCGATCATTGAATAAATATGCGATAGAAATCTTATTTTTTTTAAGGAGGGGAATATGGCATGAAAGACAGGAACACCAAAAACTTTGTTGTCTCTCAGGAGAATTGGTCCCTCCACCGAAAAGGCTATCAGGATCAAGTGCGACATTCCGAGAAGGTTCAAGATGCTATCAAAAATAATTTACCAGATCTTATCAGTGAGGAGAACATTATACTATCTAACGGTCGTGATGTAATTAAAATTCCAATTCGCTCTCTTGATGAATATAAAATTCGGTATAACTATGACAAATCGAAGCATGTTGGCCAGGGTGATGGGGATAGTCAAGTTGGGGATGTTGTAGCTCGTGATGGCTCAGGTGAGAAAAAACCTGGTGCCGGTACCGGTGAAGGAGCTGGAGATAAACCTGGTGACGATTATTATGAAGCCGAAGTATCTCTAATGGAGTTACAGGAAATTCTCTTCAAAGAATTAGAGCTGCCGAATCTTCGTGAAAAAGAGACAGCAGAAGTCGTGAAGAAAAAAGTTGAGTTTAATGATATTCGTAAAACAGGTTTGATGGGTAACATCGATAAGAAACGAACAATATTATCTGCATACAAACGAAATGCAATTGAAGGAAGACCTGGAATCGCACCAATTTATCAAGATGACCTTCGGTTTAAAACGTGGAATGAGGAAGTGAAACGAGAATCAAAAGCAGTTGTACTCGCTATGATGGATACGAGTGGATCGATGGGGAAATGGGAAAAATATATGGCGAGAAGCTTTTTCTTCTGGATGTCGCGATTTTTACGATCCAAATACGAAACAGTTGAAATTGAGTTTATTGCTCATCATACCGAAGCGAAAGTCGTCTCTGAAGACGATTTTTTTTCAAAAGGTGAAAGCGGTGGAACCATTTGTTCATCTGCATACCGTAAAGCTTTAGAACTAATAGATGAAAAGTACTCACCAGCTCGCTATAATATTTATCCATTTCATTTCTCAGACGGAGATAACCTTACTTCTGATAACGCCCGCTGTGTGAAACTTGTTAATCAGATCATGAAAGTATCGAATATGTTTGGTTATGGAGAAGTAAATGCCTATAACCGCCATTCAACGTTGATGAGTGCATATAAGAATATTCATGATCCAATGTTCAGGCATTATATATTGAAAGAGAAGAAAGATGTCTATCACGCGATGAAAAGCTTTTTTAAGAAAGAAGAAATCCATTCATAATGGTTCCCCTCTTAGAGGGGACCATTTTTTTGTTTTGTAAGCATGAAAAAAGAATGAAGCTTCATACTAAAAATAACAAATGAAAAATGGAGGATTGCTTATGAAGAGGACTTCCATAGCATTTCTTTCCTTCATCCTTATCCTATTCCAACCTTCAATTGTTGTAACTGCTGAAGTAAATGGTGCGGAGCTTCATTTCATTGATGTCGGACAGGCTGACAGTATTCTTGTACTTCAAGAGAACAAAGCGATGCTTATCGATGCAGGAGATAATAAGGATGGGGAAAAAGTTTCAAGCTATTTAAAAAGCCTCGGTATTAAAAGGCTGGATTATCTTATTGCGACGCATCCCCACCATGATCATATTGGGGGGATGGATCAAGTAGTAAATGAGTTCGAAATAGGTAAAATCATTATGCCAGATGTTTCATATCCCACTCGTCATTATCGCTCTTTAATGAAAGCTATCAAAAAGAAAGATATTCATGTAACCATCGCTGAAAGCGGTAAGAAAGCGAGGTTTGGAAAAGAGATTACGCTTCACTTTTTATCGCCATTACGACATGCAGAATATGAAGACTTTAATGATTACAGTGCAGTCGTTCAGTTAAAGCATCGTAATAATACGTTTTTACTCATGGGGGACGCAGGGGAGCAGGCAGAAAAGGAAATTCTTGCAGATGCGAAGAAAAGCTTGGCTTCGGATGTCATAAAAATTGGACACCATGGCGCTGATTCTGCTTCGAATAAACTGTTTATCCAAGCTGTAGCTCCTCAAGCTGCTGTTATCTCTGTAGGGAAAAACAATCCGTACCATTATCCAGACAAATCGGTTTTGAAAACATTAAGTACAATGAAGATCCCAATATTCCGAACGGATCAGCTTGGCACAGTTATCGCTAAGAGTGATGGTGATAAAATCGTTTTTCATACAGATGCAGCAAAACAAAAATAGGAAAAATAAATTACTCAAAATGAGCTCACACTACTCTTTGTAAGACCTTGTCTTTAGAGTCTCTACCATTTCTAGCCGGGAGGAATGTTTGTGCATAATAACCTGCAAGGCGTCATGTCCAGAAATGTCGTATCTGTTACACCAGAACAATCCGTTCAGGAAGCAGCAGCATTGATGAGTCAGCATAATATCGGTGCCCTTCCAGTAATGAAGAATGGGCAACTGTGTGGAATCATTACCGATAGAGATATAACGACGCGTTCAACTGCTAGCGGTAGAGCTAGCACTTCACAGGTTGGACAATGTATGTCTAACAACTGTGTGTCGGCAACTCCAAACATGACAGCAGATGAAGCAGCAGTATTAATGGCACAAAATCAAGTTCGTCGACTACCGGTAGTAGAAAACAATCAGGTAGTCGGAATGGTTTCGCTTGGAGATTTCGTAACAAAAACGCCGGACAAGCAGGAAGCTGGACCTGCACTATCCAGTATTTCTCAAAACGGTACAACTCGAGCGTAAAGGTAAAGAGGCTGACAAATGTCAGTCTCTTCTTATACTGAAAATACTTACCTCTATGATAAAATAATAACAAAGTAGGGTACATAGTAAGATAGGCAGTTAAGTGGAGGTAGATAAGATGTCTGAATTAGATGTTTCCAAATTCGAGAAGAAGATGGAATTAAGAGGGATCACACGACAAGATATCGACGAAATACTTGCGTTACAAAACGTATGTTTTCCAGGGATGGACCCATGGAAACGAGAGCACTTAGAAAGCCATCTAGATGTTTTTCCTGAAGGTCAATTCTGTGTTGAGTATGAAGGGAAAATAATTGGAACGTGCTCAAGTTTGATGGTGAACTTCGATGAGTACGATGACCAACATACATGGGATGACATTACTGACGAAGGGTATATCACAAACCATAATCCCGATGGTTATAACTTGTATGGGATAGAGGTTATGGTTCACCCAGAGTATAGACGTATGAAAATCGGTAAGCGTCTTTATGATGCTAGGAAAGATCTAGCACGAGAATTAAATGTGAAAAGTATTATCATTGGCGGACGCATTCCGAATTATCATAAATATGCTGATCAAATGAAACCAACAGAATACGTTGAGGAAGTTAAATTCCAAAATATTTATGATCCAGTGCTGACATTTCAATTAATGAATGGGTTTAATGTGATGCGTATCAACCCAAATTACTTACCTGATGATAAAGCTTCTAGAAGGTATGCAACATTGATGGAATGGAATAACGTCGAGTACAAAGCGAAAACAAGGAGACATTTCAGGTCGTCTTTCCCTGTACGGATCTGTGCGATTCAATATGCTATGAAGAAGATCACTTCTTTTGAAGAATTTGCAAACCAGGTTGAGTATTACGTAGATGTAGCGGCTGATTTTGGATCTGATTTCGCTGTTTTTCCTGAGATCTTTACCACTCAGCTCATGTCATTTATGGATGAAGATATTCCGAGTAAGGCTGTAAGGCGTCTAACGGAATATACGGAACCATACATCGAGCTATTTACAGATCTTGCAGTTAAGTACAACGTTAATATTATCGGTGGTTCTCATTTTGTATTAGAAGATGAGAAGATCTATAATATTGCATATCTTTTCAGAAGAGATGGAACGATTGAGAAACAATATAAAATACATGTTACGCCAAACGAACGACGCTGGTGGGGGATACATGGTTCGGATGGAATCGAAGTATTCGATACGGATTGTGGGAAGATAGCGATCCAAATTTGTTATGATATTGAATTCCCGGAGCTAGGTCGTATTGCGACTGACAAAGGTGCTAACATCATTTTTACACCATTCTGTACAGATGATCGTCAAGGTTACTTAAGAGTACGTTATTGTGCTCAGGCAAGAGCAGTAGAAAATCAAATCTATACCGTTATTGCTGGAACAATTGGAAACCTTTCGCAGGTTGAGAATATGGATGTTCAATATGCACAATCAGGCATCTTTACACCTTCTGATTTCGCATTCTCAAGAGATGGAATCGTTGGAGAATGCCATCCTAACATTGAAACAGTTGTTGTTGGAGATGTTGACCTTGAAATATTAAGAAGGCAACGACAATCTGGAACGGTACGTCAATTACGAGATAGAAGAAAAGATTTATATGAAATCCATTATAAGAAGTAGGCCATTCGTGGCTTTCTTCTTTTTTTTGTGTGCCATTCATATTTTTATTGGAATTCGTTGGAATTCATATTAAGATTAGCACTAAGAGCATTGAATTCTTCTTGTGCATGGAAGGGATTTTGCTCTAAACATAGAAAGACACATATATGCAAAACAAGCTAGACACAACACAGGAGGCAGAAATGAACTGGAAAAACGAATACAAACGATGGACATCAGCAACTGAACTTGATGAGGAATTAAAACGCGACCTTACAATGCTTGAAGGTGATGAGAAATCACTTGAAGATGCATTTTATAAGAACCTAGAATTCGGTACAGGTGGAATGCGTGGAGAAATCGGTCCCGGTGTTAACAGAATGAATATTTACACTGTAAGGAAAGCTTCAGAAGGTCTCGCACAATACATATTAGCCAATGGCGAAGATGCAAAGAAGCACGGGGTAGCAATCGCTTACGATTCTCGTCATAAGTCTCCAGAGTTTGCTATGGAATCTGCAAAAGCTTTGGCTAGTCATGGTATTCAAACGTATGTGTTTGAAGAACTAAGACCTACACCAGAGCTTTCATTCGCTGTAAGGAAATTGAATGCTTATGCAGGAATCGTTATTACAGCAAGTCATAACCCTCCTGAGTATAACGGGTACAAAGTGTATGGAGAAGACGGCGGACAACTACCTCCTAAAGTAGCTGCAGAAGTAATCTCTTACGTAAACGGTGTGGAGAACGAGTTAGAAGTTAATGTTTCTTCAGAAGAAGAACTGAAAAGCCAGGGGCTCATCAAGATGATTGGTTCTGATATTGACGCACAATACATTGAACAGCTGAAGACACTTCGCGTTAATAAGCCTCTCTTAGAAGAGATGGGAGATCAATTAAAAATCGTATTCACCCCGCTTCATGGAACGGCTAACCATCCTGTTCGAGAAGGACTAAAAGCTTATGGGTTTAAGCATGTAACAGTAGTAGAGGAGCAAGAACTTCCTGATCCAAACTTCTCTACAGTTTCATCCCCAAATCCTGAAGAGCATGCTGCATTTGAACTTGCTATACAATATGGAGAGAAGGAAGATGCTGACGTTCTACTTGCTACGGATCCAGATGCAGACCGAGTTGGGGTTGCGGTTAAAAATCAAGAAGGTCAATATGTCGTCCTTACAGGAAATCAAACCGGTGCACTCCTGTTGGATTACATCATTACTCAGATGAAGGAAAAAGGTGAACTTCCTGAAAACGGTGCAGTTCTTAAGACAATCGTAACTTCTGAAATTGGTCGCAGAATTGCAGAAGATAACGGTCTTACATCCTATGACACTCTTACAGGCTTTAAATTTATAGGTGAGAGAATTAAAGAATTTGAAACAACTGGACAACACACATTCTTGTTTGGGTATGAAGAAAGTTACGGCTATTTGATCGGAGACTTTGTCCGTGATAAAGATGCTGTACAAGCATGTCTTGTCGCAGCTGAAGTAGCGGCTTATTACAAATCAAAAGGTATGACGCTATATGAAGGATTATTAGAAGTTTTTGAACAGTATGGTTACTATCAGGAAGGACTTGAGTCACTAACATTGAAAGGTAAGGAAGGTGCGGAGAAAATTGAAGCACTCCTCACTCAATTCCGTGAAGAGCCACCAGTAGAAGCTGCAGAATTAAAAGTTACAATTGTTGAAGATTATCAAACGAGTACAAGAACTTATATGAAGGATAATCATAACGAAACAATTGAACTACCGCAATCAAATGTGTTGAAATACAAGCTTGAGGATGGTTCTTGGTTCTGTTTACGTCCATCAGGAACTGAACCAAAAGTTAAATTTTATTTCGGAGTGAATAGTTCAAGTCTCGAAGATAGTCAGAAGAAGCTTGATCTGCTCAGGGAGTCAGTAATGTCAAAAGTTAAAGAACGCGTTGAAGCGTAACATAAAACCAGGACTAATTAAGTCCTGGTTTTCCCATGTAGATCCTTGAAAAACAAAAGAAAACCGGCTATGATAGCCGGTTTTCTATTATTGATGAAGGTGTTGTTTGTTTAGTTGTGCCTCGTATTCAGCTTTGTTCATTCGAATAAGCTTAAATACTTTATCTTTCGTGTCATTATCCAATTTCTCCAGAATTTTACCTGCTTTGTACTCATTTGAAGTAACAATTCTTCTGTAAATCTTAGATAATCGTTTATCATCTTCGGATAACTCCAAAAGGTCCTGCCTCCTTTTAATTAAATAACCCTTTTTCCTATCCTTAAATTAAGATTTATTTTACAATATATGAAGAGAAGGCGCAAGTGTTTAATCTTTTATGAAAAAGTATAAGCTTTAATAATATATGATAATAAATGGAAAGGGGTGCGGAGTATGGAATATACGAACGAGATGAAAAATCGTCTTAAAAGAGTTGAAGGGCAAATTCGAGGAGTTTTACGGATGTTGGAGGAAGAAAAAGATTGTAAAGATGTTATAACCCAACTATCTGCTAGCAGAACGGCAATTGATCGTACGATCGGTCTTATTGTAGGTTCTAACCTTGAGGAGTGCATTCGAACCCAGCTCGATAAAGGTGAATCTACTGAAGAAGTCGTGAAAGAAGCTGTGAATCTTCTAGTGAAAAGCCGTTAGTCATATTAATCGCATCTTATATTTTCACTACACTAAGGAGCTAGATTCTCAGTGCAAATAGGAAAAATAAATCTTTCAGAACAACTCGTTTGGGTGGGGATATGCGTAGCGATTGCACTGCTTTCTATTTATTTGGTTGGTAAGTTTCTGAAGTTATCAACCAATGCCGCTGATTTAGCGTTTGAAACAGTCGTTGCCTTTATCCTATTTTGGAAAGGTAGTCTCCTCATATTGAGTCCGCTGCTCGTTTTCAATTCTCCACTGTCACTGTTGTATTTTACAGGTGGGCATCCTGGCTTTATTCTCGCTCTTCTTTTTACTATAATCTATTTCCATTGGAAGCTAAGCAACTATCAAAATCATAAGAATCAAATCTTTCTACTTAGTTTTGGACTAGTAATCGGAACATTTTTTTATGAGATCGTGCAGTTTGCTGAAGAAGGGTCATTGGGAATCCTGCTTTTATTACTAGCGATGCTTCTTTTAATGGTGTATTGGAAATCCTATAATTGGCGATTCCTCGATGTACTGTTGGGGGGCAGTATCTTGTTATTCATTATCGGTATGATGCGACAAGAATATATGCTGGAAACGTCTAAGCTACAATGGCTATATTTATTTGTAGCAATCTACATTGTTTGGATTCAATATGGTGTCTATAGGAGGAGAATGAGATGAAGCGTTTGATTCCAGGTATGGTCGTAGTAGCTTGCTTAGCTATTTATGCTGTTGTATCAATCTTCATAGATCATCCAGTGACGAAACCCCAAAAGGATACTAGCCAAGAGGTGTCAGCACAAGTTGAGGAAGGCATTCAAAACGGTAACCTCGCCCCAGACTTTTCGTTAGAAACCCTTTCTGGTGATAAAGTGAAGCTTTCTGATTATAGAGGTAAAGTTGTATTTTTGAACTTCTGGGCTACATGGTGTCCTCCTTGTAAGGCTGAAATGCCTCATATGCAAGACTTCTATGAAGAAAATTCTGATCAAGTAGAGATTGTAGCGGTCAATATTACTTCGAATGATTCCGTTGCATCTGTTGAAGAGTTCGTGAAGCAATATCATCTTACCTTTCCTGTTCTTTTAGATCTCGAAGGAGAACAATCAGAAAAATTTGCAACAATTACCATTCCGACCACCTATATCATTGACAAAAATGGTATAATTAAGCAAAGATTGGTAGGACCTATGAGTAAAGACAGTATGGAAGAGCTGGTATCCTCAGTGAAATAAAAGGTACCAGCTTATTTTTAGGCAAATCGTTCGTTGGAGTGTTCGTTTTATTGAATGGTGATTTTCATTGTAGCAATAGGGGGAGATCAGGTGACGAATTTTCTATTTGGAATGATATTGTTCATTATTTTAGGGATGATTCAGTACAGTTGGTTCTACGAACCCGCACATGGACCAGTGATTGAATTTAATTCAAAGTGGTCTTATATCGGTACGTCGATCCTTTTAGGGTTACTAGTTGGCTATCTTGTAACTAGTGGCCTCACGCAGTTATATAATTGAATACTATAAAAAGCGAAAAGCTGCTGAGCATCCAGCAGCTTTTTGTGATTTTTGACCACTTAGTCTTGGATTTCCTTGCCTCTAATCATGAACTGGTTTGTCCTCACATACATATTAATAAGCAATATTTTAGGAGGGAAGGAAATGAGCGCTGAGAAAGAGATTTTTAATGCTATCGAAGAAATTACTGAAATAGCCAAGGGGTTCGGCCTTGATTTCTATCCAATGCGTTATGAAATCTGCCCGGCAGATATTATTTATACGTTCGGGGCATATGGGATGCCAACAAGATTTTCCCACTGGAGTTTTGGGAAACAGTTTCATAAGATGAAGCTGCAGTATGATTTAGGATTAAGCAAAATTTATGAGTTAGTTATTAATTCAGATCCCTGCTATGCGTTTCTGTTAGATACAAATACTCTTATTCAAAATAAGTTGATTATTGCTCACGTTCTTGCACACTGTGATTTCTTTAAAAACAACATTCGCTTTTCCAATACCCGACGCGATATGGTTGAAAGCATGACCGCGACGGCAGAACGAATCGCTAATTATGAACATCAGTATGGAAAAGAGGAAGTGGAGAATTTCCTCGATGCTGTGCTTTCGATACAAGAGCATATCGACCCGTCTATTATGCGTCCGAAATTATCTTATAATTTGAACGAAGAAGAGGAAGTAGAAAAAGTCCGAAGAGATGATTCACCATATAACGATTTATGGTCCTTAGATGAAAACGATACAAAGGACGAGCCGCGGCCAAAACAAAGAAAACAGTTTCCACCACACCCTGAAAAAGACTTATTATTGTTCATTCAAGAATACAGTAACGAGCTTGAGGATTGGCAACGTGACATTATGACAATGATGAGAGAAGAAATGCTATATTTCTGGCCACAGCTTGAAACGAAAATTATGAATGAAGGTTGGGCGAGTTACTGGCATCAGCGAATTTTACGAGAGATGGACTTAACAACAGAAGAATCAATTGAATTTGCTTCACTAAATGCGAATGTTGTTCAGCCTTCAAGAACAAGAATAAATCCATATTATTTAGGATTGAAGATTTTTGAAAATATTGAAGAAGTTCATGATAATCCGACTGAGGATATGATAAGAAGAGGCGTGAAACCGGGTAGTGGAAGAGAGAAGATGTTTGAAGTTCGAGAAGTAGAGGCAGATATTTCTTTTATCAGAAATTACTTGACCAAAGATCTCGTTTATAGAGAAGACTTATACTTATTTCAGAAAAAGGGTCGAGATTATAAAATTGTTGATAAGGAATGGGAAATGATTCGTGACCAGCTCGTGACGATGAGAGTAAACGGTGGGTTTCCATACTTAACAGTCGTCGATGGGGATTATATGAGGGCTGGAGAAATGTATGTGAAGCACTCTTTTGAAGATACTGAGCTTGATCTTCAATATTTGGAACGCGTTCTTCCTTACATTCATCAAGTGTGGGGTCGTCCTGTTCATATGGAAACAAGGGTAGAAGAAAAAGAAGTTGTATTTTCTTATGACGGAAAGAAGATGCACCGTAGGTATTTATAGATGACCGGTAATATTTCCTTAGGAGCACATTTTCCAGACTTCTGGACATATGTATTGTTCGTGGTCTCTGCGGGTGTGTTAGGAGGTTTAGGAAATATTCTCTTGTCAGGTGAATTTAGATTATGGCGTAAAGTGAAAAGCGAAGATCATCAGGGCGTTTACTATAGTATTGGTTCCTTAAAGGAACCATTAATAGGTGGTATCGGTGCTTTATTAGTAACGCTCATGTTCTTCGAGACGTACAAGAATGTAGAAAATGTCTTATACCTTTCTATTCTTACTGGGTTTGGAAGCAGTGCTTTTCTGAAGCGCTACATCGATGGCAAGATCGATTTGATTCAACAGCAAAGCACAGCCCTTTTACAAACAGAAAACTTGCAGTACTATGAAGAAAGTAATAGTACAGGTGATACAGGTGTTAAAGGGATAATGACGACAAATGGACCGCTACCGGTTTATTTAACAAAGGACGAAATGCAACGGTTGTTAGCGTTGCAGTCAAGATTGGGCGATGCGATCAGCCATAAAGAAGCAAAGGTCTATCAGTTTGAAATGAAAGCGTTAATTAATAGAGGGAAACAGCGAGCTTTTTAGAAAGAAGGGATAGGGCCGTATCATTACGGTCCTTTTTTATGTTGTGTCAAACAGATTTGTTTGGACGCGCTTAAAGAACAAAAAGGTATAAGGAATAGAACGAATGAAGATTCTCAATAATGAGGATAAATGTGTAAGACGTTGACAGATAATTCATTTGGTTTATGATAGGGAATGTAATTATATGAAAAGGCTGTGGGTGCTTTGTTAAGATCTCGTTTTAGACGCATTCGATTAACATCAGTACAATTAATCGTTTTGTTTTATTTACTAGCAGTGACTATATCCACGATATTGATAAGTTTGCCCGTCGCTCATCAGCCAGGGAAAGAACTTTCTTTTATTGATGCGCTATTTACAGCAGTTAGTGCTGTTAGCGTAACCGGTCTTACGGTAGTCAGTACAGCTGATACGTTTAGTGTTCCTGGCATCATCATCATTGCATTTGTTCTACAAATCGGTGGAATTGGAATTATGACCCTTGGAACATTCGTATGGCTTGTAATGGGTAAGAAGATTGGTTTGAAAGAGAGGCAGCTTATTATGACCGATCAAAACCAATCGACGTTATCGGGGCTAGTACAGTTGATGAAACAAATATTAGCATTGATTTTCATTATTGAATTAGTTGGAGCAGTTGTGCTCGGTACTTACTATCTTCGTTTCTTTGAAACATGGCAAGAGGCGTATTTGCAAGGATTCTTTGCCTCAGTTAGTGCGACTACTAACGGAGGTTTCGATATTACTGGTAAATCTCTACAACCCTTTGCAAAAGATTACTTTGTTCAATTCATTCACATTCTCTTGATCGTTACAGGAGCCATTGGTTTTCCTGTCTTAATTGAGGTCAAGAATTTCTTGTTTTCTCGTCAAAACACGTATCGTTATAAATTTTCATTGTTCACAAAGCTAACGACTATGACATTCTTCGTACTCGTTGTTGTAGGTGCAATTATGATCTGGGCTTTTGAGGCTACCACATTTTTTGCTGACAAGTCATGGCATGAATCATTCTTTTATGCGATGTTTCAATCTGTAACGACTCGTAGTGGTGGGTTGTCTACAATGGATGTAAACGAGTTTCAAGAACCAACTCAATTATTAATGTCTGCCCTTATGTTTATCGGTGCTTCACCGAGTAGTGTGGGTGGTGGTGTGCGTACCACCACATTTGCAATTGTTCTTATTGCTATTTTCTTTTTCGCAAAAGGTGGAAGCTCAATCAAAGTATTTGGGCGAGAGCTACACCCTGAAGATGTTCATAAAGCATTTGTTGTATTTGCAGTTGCCGTGGTGGTTTGGAGCACTGGGATCGTGATGCTTTCGTTCTCAGAACCTTATCCACTTGTGGCTATCATATTTGAGGTTTCATCTGCCTTCGGGACTACAGGTCTATCGATGGGGATAACTCCTGGATTAAGTACGTTCGGTAAGATCGTTACGATATGCTTAATGTTTATTGGGCGTATCGGTATATTATCATTTCTATTCCTACTTAGAGGTACGGTATTGCGAGAGCGATATCACTATCCAACAGAAAGAGTTATTATTGGTTAAAAGCGCGAGGGCTTCCTCGTGCTTTTTTTGTGTTTGAGTTTTTTGATGAATAGTACTTGTAAGAACGTAAGAGTCGTGTTCAAGTGATAGAACGCTACAATAGTTCAAGAGTTCCAATATCTCTGTTTCTAAACGCCCACCTCCGCTTTTCAATGTCTAGCTGCAGTGACCAGGTCCTCGATTGCTTCACCTTTAGGAATGAACACAAAAAGCGTGTTCTTTCCTAAAGGTTCCAGCACTTTTCGGACCTAAACGGTCACTTCCGCTTTCGCGATGTCCAGCTGCGGTGGGCAGAAACTGCGATATTTCACTCTTTCACTAGAACACAAAAAGCGTGTTCCAGTTCAAGAGTTCCAATATCTCTGTTTCTAAACGCCCACCTCCGCTTTTCTTAGAAACATTTACCAAAAAAATATGGTATATAAAAATCGAGATTTCACAAACTAGTTGTACAAAGGAGGTGATTGACATGGCTCAACAACAACAAAGCACAAACAATCTTGTAGTACCTGGTGTAGCTCAAGCTATCGACCAGATGAAGTATGAAATCGCTTCTGAATTTGGAGTGCAACTTGGTCCAGATTCAACTTCTCGCGCTAACGGTTCAGTTGGTGGAGAAATCACTAAGCGTCTAGTTCAGATGGCTGAACAACAACTTGGTGGATACCAAAAATAATTGTATACCATGGCTGTGAAGGGGTGGACGAGTCCATCCCTTCTTTTGGTTGCTACATAAGGAATCTGTAAGAGGAGTGATCAAGTGACTTTCGAGTGTCCTCTTTGTAATAGTTTTATATCAATTCAGTTGGCTTGTTCAGCGTGTGGCATGAACCTTTTAGATCAAGGAAGAGAAGCGGATTATTATGATGATTATAGTCCGTACGAATCGATTGAGTCTGTGAAGGTGATAGACGGCTATTCTATAGGTGCTAAAGAGCATGAGTGTCCTCATGTTCTAGCATGTCCATCTTGTATGACGTCTGATGTGTACTTAGTTGAAGAGTGGATGATATGAAAAAGGAGCTGTCGATGAGGACAGCTCCTTTTATGAGGATGGAATCGATAAACGCTTTTCAAGAATGCCTTGTATGATATTGAGTACGGTTGTAAAGAGCCAATAGATACAAGCGGCTGTTAGCATGATTGGCAAAACTTCATAACTTGATGCTGCTATCTGATCAGAGTTATACGTAAGCTCTGAAATTGTAATAACAGAAGCAAGGGAAGAAGCCTTTACGATGTCGATCAATGAGTTCCAGACAGGTGGTATGGCTCTTCTCCAGGCCTGTGGAATGATAATTTCTCTATAGATTAATGATTTATTCATCCCAAGCGACATCGCTGCTTCCCATTGCCCTTTAGATAGAGATAGAATAGCGGCACGCAATGATTCAGAGATATAAGCACCAAAGTGTAAGATGAGTCCAGTATAAGCTGCTTGCCAGGCTGTGAGCTGGATTTCGACAGAGACTAGCCCGAAATACAAGATGAATAATTGGATAAGTAAGGGTGTGCCTCTGAAGAAAGATACATAGAGTTTAGCAAAACCGATTGCAACTTTTATTTTTGAAATTCGGAGCAGTGCGATAATTAGTCCCACGATAAGTGCACCGAAGATGGAAAAGAAACTTAAAAGTAGCGTGTTCTTTGCCCCTTCTAAAAGAAAGGGCAAAGCATCCCACAATACTTTACCTATTTCACTCACTTACATTCTCTCCGTCAAAATATTTTGCGGATAATTCTTCAAGTGTTCCATCTTCTTTCATTTCGTTCATAGCGTCATTAATCTTTTTAACTAAGTCTTCTTTTCCTTTTGGTAATGCAAACGCCATTTCTGTCTTATTAAACGGTTCGCCTACGCCTTTTACATTGAACTCGGTTTTGGGAAGTTCGGTAAGGATAAATAGACGATCATTCATTGCTGCATCGATTCCACGTTGATTGCTTAAGTCAGTCAATGCTTGATTCGCACCTTTGTAAATCTTAGTTTCTGCTCCAGCATCTTTGGCAGCTTTTTGGTAGTTACTTCCTTGCGTGGTACCTACCGTTTTGCCTTCTAGGTCATCGATACTCTTAATGTCAGCGTTATCTTTATGAACGATTACCTGTCCACCTGAGATTGTGTAAGGGTCAGTAAAAGCGAATTTCTCTTTGCGGTCGTCAGTAATCGTTACTTGATTTGCGACCATATCGATTCGTTCCGTTTCAAGAGAAGAGAGTAGTCCTTTCCATTCGATCGCTTTGAATTCTGCTTTCATGCCAATGCGCTGAGCAACTTCACGAGCGACTTCTACATCATAGCCAGTGATTTCATTGCTATCATCACGGTAGCTGAAGGGTGGGTAAGTAGCCTCTGTACCTATTAATAGCGTCTCTTTCGAATCGCTGTCTTCAGCAGTTTCTTTATCCTCACTATTTGTACCGCATGCTGCAAGTACTCCTAGGGTTAAAACCAGAACAATACCTAACATCCAATTCTTTTTCAAACTAATTCCTCCTTAAATCCCTACAAAGTTGATATGAATTACAGGTTTAATTTTAGTGAGCATTCGCTCTAAAGTCAATCATCAACCATTATTAACTTATCCCCATCTGTTCATGCAGGTGATAATAAAGAAAAAACACCCTAAAAAGGGTGTTTTCAATCGTTTGAAATTAATAGATACGCTGTTCTGTATCTGTATCAAAGAAATGGCATTTATTCATATTCAATGCAAGCTCGATGTTTTGTCCACTATGAACGTCAGAGCGGGAGTCGACACGAGCGATGAAATCTTGGTCAGCTACTTTTGAGTAAAGGTAAGTTTCAGCACCCATTAATTCTGCTACATCGATTGCAGCTTCAATCTTTGTATCCTGAGAAGATTCGATGAAAACTGGCTCATCATGGATATCTTCTGGGCGGATACCGAGAAGAATTTCTTGATTGGTATAACCATTGTCACGTAGTGTTTTCATTTTTCCTTCAGGTACTTTAACTTTAACATTGTTCATCTTGAAGTACCCATCTTCTAATTGCCCACGAAGGAAGTTCATGGCAGGGGAACCGATGAATCCACCTACAAATACGTTATCAGGAGCATCATATACTTCTTTAGGTGAGCCGACTTGTTGGATGACACCGTCTTTCATAATAACAATACGAGTTGCCATCGTCATCGCTTCGGTTTGGTCATGTGTTACATAGATGGTGGTCGTTTGAAGACGCTGGTGAAGTTTTGAGATTTCAGCACGCATTTGTACTCTCAACTTTGCATCAAGGTTAGATAAAGGCTCATCCATCAAGAATACTTGAGGATCTCTTACGATAGCTCGTCCTAAAGCAACGCGCTGACGCTGACCACCCGAGAGTGCTTTAGGCTTACGATCAAGCAAATTCTCAAGACCGAGGATACGAGCAGCATCCATTACGCGTCGCTCGATTTCTTTTTTATCAAATTTACGAAGTTTTAAACCAAAAGCCATATTGTCATAGACGTTCATATGAGGATAAAGAGCATAGTTCTGGAATACCATTGCGATATCGCGGTCTTTAGGAGCTACGTCATTTACTCGTCTTTCACCGATTACGAGGTCTCCATCAGAGATATCTTCAAGTCCAGCGATCATACGTAATGTTGTTGATTTACCACAGCCTGATGGACCAACAAATACGATGAACTCTTTATCTTTTATGTCTAGGTTAAAATCTTTTACAGCCTCAAATTTGTTATCATATCGTTTGTAAATGTGATTCAACTTAATATCAGCCATTGTTATGCCTCCTAATAATTAACTGCCTTTAACTAGTTCTAAGTTTACGTTATGAAAACGCTGTCGTAAATTGGAGGCGTGCACAAAAATCGAGAGGTGTTTTGTGCATAATGAACGAATGATATAAAAAAACTGCGTTGATCAACGCAGTTCAAAAGTAAGGAGAGCCAGGTATACCATGACGGCTCCTTTAAATGATTTCACATCGATTCCTGTTCGTTCGATGAATTTATCTACTCGGTATTGTAAGCTGTTTCTATGTATGTATAACTGTTTAGAGGCTAGCGTAATGTTTAAGTTCGATTCCAAATAAGCTCGTATGCTTTTCAATAACTCAGCATCATCATTCACTGGCTCGATCAATGTCTTTAAATAGTGAATTGTTTCCTGACTAGCTTCACTAAATAAGATTGCTGGTACAATTGCCGTTTGTGTGAATACCAATTGAGTAGGCATCAAGTTTATCCCGGATACGAACCATCTTTTCTCAGTCTGATACGTGTTAAGTAAATTCGATGGATCAGTATCATGAATGGTCTGTCCAACGAAAAGAGACATCTCGATAAAAAAATCAGCCGTTAAAGCAGCTGCCATTTGTTCTAGCTCTTCAATAAGGTTTTCGTCTTCAGTATTTTCTTGTATCATGACACCTTCCTTATCATTCTTAAAAAGGAAAACAACGTCTGTTGAAAATAGACCGATCATCGCCTCCTGGAATTCACGGAAGTCTGATGGGACCTCTTTCAGATGAAAATGTATGTATCTTACTGGCTTTGTTTTTATAGGAGGAAGCTCAAGGTTTTCATGAAAGAGAAGCGATGCCCACTTTTGTTGCACCGTATTTTCAAAGCTATCTTTAAGACAATGAGAAGGGAAGAGGGCATCGAGTAGCGCTTGTTCATCATGTGACAAGCGGGATTTACGAATACCGAACCGATCTCCATCTGCCGTTTCGTACCAATAGTATCGTTCAGGCTCTTCAGAAGCTACTGTATAATCTTTGCCGTATAGTTCGGATAAATTGTTAATCATTCCTGAACCCCCTTTGAGCGTCTAAAAAGAAAGAACCTCTGTCTATGTCAGAGGTTCTCATTATTATACCATTATACAGTTACCCGTCACATCGATGAGGTGGCTCTTGTTTCATAACTGGAATGGCTTCTTCTATCTGAGCTTGTCTATAGCTTTGATGTACTGCTCCGCCAGCCATACCTTCATTCACCATACGGTCGATATCCATGTCAAACTTGTCTCGTCCTTCGTATTGTGACTCGTCTACCTTCTTTTTGGGCATTATTCTTCAACTCCCTATAACGTTGTATAGAGTTAGTATGCGAAGGTAGGGAGTTAATTATTATTTTTCATAAACATGAAAGAGCATCAGTTCATGAATTTGGGATTGTAGTTGTGATTTGTCTTCTTCTTTCGGAGATGGTTCGAACCAGTCAAACTCTCCGGTATGAAGATAGAGTGAGCGGTAATAAGCGCCTTGATAGAAAAAAGAAACTTCCCATTTTGTTTTTCGTACTTTAGGTCCTATCTGTTTATATTGAAAATGCGATAACATCTATATTCCCCCTGGGTGAAAACGCTTTTTTATATCATAACACATCAGGTTAATACGCTGAAAATGTTCGAAAAGCAGATATAAGGGAAGTTATTGATGCCTGGTGGATTAAGGGTTCATCAAAACGCATAGGTTTGGCGTTCGCTTCAAAAATCCACAAGTCTCCATTCACATCTTTTCCAATATCCATTGAAAGCTCTACAAACAAGCCTTCTTTTTCAATAAGTGAGGCAGTTGAAAGGGCTAATTGGTTAATTTTAATTTCATCACTATGATCCGCAAGTTTATTGAACGAAAGAATACGTCCACCTCGTGGAACGTGAGTCGTTAAGAGGTTTTTTTCAGTTGCTCTTATTCCAATCCCAGTTACTTGCCAAAAATTATAAGGTTTTTGAAGCAAGACCCTGAAGTCGTATCGATAGTTGCCATGAGTACATAATCTTACAGCTTTTTGAATGAGGTAAACTTCTTTAAGTTTTGGTTGAAGATAATAAGAAAGTTCATCAATCGTATCGAAACAGAGCGTCTTTTCATGATCGCTATATTTGTAACCATTTGAAATTGCTTCAAGTTTAAAAATACCGTGTCCTTTGCTCCCCGTTGACGGTTTACAGTATGCTGAGGGGTGCTGCTGTAGAAACGGTTCAAGAATTTCTGGCGTGAGAAGCTCTGTGTCTGGTAAGTATGGTTTGAGCTCATCATGACTAGTGAGAAGTTGATAGAGATCGGCTTTATTCAAAAAGCGTTTATTGAAGTATGGTATTTCCCTTTTATCTAAGTAATTCAAAATGTTTTTCACTAACCTTGAATTTTCTTCCTTGCGAGTTGGGATCCGGTTATAAACGATGTTTGGATATGGAAAACGATAACCTGTCCATCTATTCGTTATTTCATCAAAGATATAACCGGTAATATAGGCCTTCCGAATACTACTTGGAGTGAAGACAAAGGATAATCCACCCTGTTTTGTGATTTCGTTTTGAATTGAAGTAAAGATAGCGGTGTTACCACTGAAATGATAATTCGAATTATCACCAGCAAGAATGCCGACTAAAGGACGGAGGGCATTTTTACTCGAGTTGACTTTGATAATCGGTTTGAATGATCTAGTTGAAGGGGGAGGGAGCGAAAGTTGCTCTTTCCCCCAATATAATGTTTGATAAGTACTTCTTTGTGACCATTTTTTGCTCTCATCGTCATAGAAGAGCTGAATCATCGCTGGTTGACCAGTGCTTTTTCAATTGCAGATTTAGCAAGATGAATCGCATATTCCATCGGCAAAACACGTGTCTTAACTTCTTCTGCCTTGAGGCGCTTATGCTCAAAAATACTCCTGCCAGGCTTTGAGTTTGCTTCAAATAAATAGATTTCTCCGTTCTTTGTAATCCCGAGATCAAAACCAAACTCACCGATGAAGCCAGGTATTTTATGATCGAGTGAATGACTAATTTTAAGAGCAGCTTCGCTCAATAAATTTTCATAATCCTTGCTGAAACCATAATCGGTAACAAGTTCATTTAATGTTTTCACTGTACCTTCAGAAGAAGTGTGGGTGGTTAAGCTTCCTTCGCCCGCAATTTTTGCGGCGATTGCGCTAACTTCCCATTTCCCTTCTTTATTCTTGTTTGTGTGAACGCGGTAATCCATAGGTCGCTGATTAATTCGGTGAAGGTCAATTCCTTGTTGAACAATAAATCCATCTAACTTACCTGAAGGATATTGTTGCTTGATTAATCTAGATAAAGAGCTATAGCTCCTGAGCCTATTCTCTTTACCAGTGCGAAAGCGACAATAGTAATATTTTTCGTTTTCAGGTTTAAGAATTTGTTGGATTCCTAAGCCGAGACTTCCATTAGCCGGCTTAATGTAGATTTGTTCATACTCTTCTAGCATTTTCGACAGGGTTTCTTGTTTTGGATTTAGAATCGTTCCTGGTAAGTAGTGACGAATTGCATCATCTTCTTGTAATTTTTCAAAAACCTTCCATTTATCGAAGAAGCTTGGGTTGAACCAAGGAATGAGGTATTGAGATTGTAGGAGGTGCCTTGTTTTAGACACTTGTTCCAACGATTCAGAGCTTCTATTTGGAAGACGATCATAAACGACGTCAGGAAGAGGCACTTTAATCTGTTTCCATCCCTTTTTGTTATACGTCAGTCCTTTTATGGTCTGTTCTTTAAAATCAACCTGATGAGCGCCAAAAACAAAGGCAAACGCCCCGCATTTTCTTGCAGCAGTCAATAATTTCGCAAAGTACATGCTGCGTTCTCCAATAGGTCGCATACTATCTTTTGTGAATCCGGCTGTGAATACGCCAATGAGTGGACCGATATGAAGAGAGTCTCCGTGTTCAAAAAGGTGAACAGCTGTTTTCTCAGGAATGCCAAGGATTTTCCACATGTCTTCTGACATCAAATATTCTTCTTTGTTATCAGGATGTGGAGAAACAGAACAAAATGATGTTCTCGATCCAAAACAAAGCTTGTTAGGAAAAGATACCCTGTCAACATAGGATTTAAATGTTGAAGGGGGAACGTAAAGGCAACCAGAGGATGTCGGGTCTTTCTTTAATAAACATGGTTCTGTCATCATTTGTTAACCCCTTTCTTTTGAGACTGAAGGTATCGACAGTATTGGAAAGGAAGGAAATGAAGCTCTTGTTTATCCTGAATAATTGTGTGGCCTGGTTTTGAATTTGCTTCTAGTAGCCAAACATGTCCTGTTTGATCAATACCAAAGTCGAGACCAAGCTCAAATTTAGGTGGGAAATAGAGCTCTAATAATCGCGCTGTCCGTACTGAAAGATTAGAGATTTGTTCATTTGATTTCCGTAACACCTCGTTAGGTAGACCAATGTCATCACCTGATTTAATCACACCGCCACTATGAAGGTTGGAAACGAATGAATGGGGCATACCTACACGGGTGGCCCGACCAAGTTCCTTCCATGAATCAGCTTGTTTTTTCATCACCACTCTTCGGTCAAATGGATTGTTGTGTTTATCTCTAAGATTAAGCATCTCCTGAGCCATGTAGTTTTTTTGTGAGATTAATGTCTCAATAAAGTTATGAAAAGATCTAGTTGTATCATAATTATGATGGAGAATGTCTCCTTTATGATTGATTTGCAAATGAAAACCATGATTGTGCATCTTAATATGAACTAGGCCATTACCTTGAGATCCATTGAGAGGTTTTAATAGCAATTCTGTTTTATCCTTTAGTAAGTTGCGTATGTTCGTTAATCCGGTATGTGTGTTGAGGTGATACGTTCTTGGAAGGTGAGGACCTAGAACAGTATCGTTTTTCAATTTGTTATAAACGGCCCATTTTCCCGGTAATCCATAACCAAGAAAAGTGGTATTCGATTGTTTTTTGAGTTCTTTAATAAAAGTAAGGGTTTGTTTAGTTGGAGCGTTATGAAAACAACGGTCATAGATAAAACTTGGAATATGAAAAGTTGTTTTTCTCCAACAATCATGTAAACTGTCGTATTTTAGTCCATGAATGGTTGATTGTAACGTTCCCCTTGGTTGGAAGCGTAATACTGTAAAGCCAAAGGTCGCCCCAGCCCTTGCGAGTTCACGTACATAGTTCTTCTCATGTTGAAACGAGGTTTGCATAATTCCGATAGTATCCATTCTTCACCTCTCTTAGTTAGAAGTGAACCAATAAACGAACTGAATCAAGGCTTTGACGGACGGACGACAATTATTATTTGAAGGGTTGTCAGGGGTTTTAGAAGGCTTTGTATTAACCTCTATAATCCACGGGTGTCCTTCTTTGTCTATCGTTAAATCAATCCCGAGCTCTCCATACATCCCCTCTGTTTCACGATCGATAATTCTCGATATTTCTAGCGCTAACTCTGGAAGGATTCGTTTCGTTTGTTTACGCGAAACCTTATCAAATTGTGCTAGAACTTCATCGACGGACTTTAATAACCCCCCACGAGCGATATTCGAAACGAACTGTTCTCTTGAGTGAGATACACGTGCTACAGATGAAACAACCCTCCATTTATCTCCAGGACCTTTCAAACAAAGAATCCGAAAATCAACTGGACAATCATCCACTTCAAAAAGAGGAATACCTTGTTGAATGAGGTATGGGACGCGTTTACTCCTTGCTCGAATGGCAGGATATAAACCTGATAAGGTATGAGATGTTAACGTTTTGTTTCCACTAAAACTGGAATAGCCAAGCAAATAACAATCATGACTCTTACTAATGCGATAAATATGCCTTCCTTGACTACCATTGATTGGTTTGAGGTATATGGTATCGTGCCTATTCATCATCTGTACAAGGCTATCCATTGAATCAAGTAGCGCTGATTCTGGGAGGTAGGGAGCTATTTCTTCGTATAAAAGGAGCATCTCATGAACGTCCCATTTATCTATGAATGCTTCATTAAAATAAGGTATGTTATGCTTTCGCCATAATTCCTTTAAGCTATTAATTTCACTAGAGTTCTCCAAGCGTCTTGAATGAATACGATTATAGATGATGGCAGGTAAGGGAAGTTTACTTTCAATCCATTGATCAGTATGCCATCTCATACCGATTACTGAGTTTTCATCCCAGTTTTTTAAGGTATTCACATAGAAAAAGATGTGGTGTTCATCACAAAATTTTGCGATCTCTAAACAAAAGTCAGTGTATGCCGAAAACGGAAGTTCCTCATTCCCACTGGCATTAGTAGCTAAGCAGAATATAGGTCCTAACTTAATCATGTTCGTATCTTTGCAAAAGGTTAAGAGGACACGCACGCCATCAGAAGGAAGGTAGAGGCTCGATAGAATATCTGCAGAGCAATAAACCGCTTGATCCGTGTTTGTTTCGTAGCTTTCAAGGTGAACAGGATATTGTAGTGAACCGCAATTAAATAACACGTTCGTATTCTTAATGCGCCATTTAGAAGCAAGGTATTCTGGAATAAGAAGTCGGTTTTGTCCTGTTTCTTCGAGTAAAGGGTGTAAGATAACTTTATGTGAATGTTTCATTGAAAACCCTCGTTCAATATTTTTTCGGTCCATAGCCTTCCTTAAACTGGATAGGCAATTGCGGATAACGTATACTATGAAGATGGAGTTTTCTTTGTGAAAGCGTAAGATAGAAAGGTTGATTGTATATGTCATCGATTATTATTACGATTCTGTTTATGATCGTTATCGGAGCGATCATAGGTGGATTTACGAATTCATTAGCTATCAAAATGTTATTTAGGCCATATAAAGCACTTTATATTGGAAAATGGAAGGTCCCATTTACACCAGGTCTCATCCCTAAGCGCCGTGATGAGTTAGCTGTTCAGCTCGGGAAGATGGTAGTTGAACATTTATTAACACCTGAAGGTATACAGAAAAAAATGCATGATCCTGTTTTCAAACTAACGATGGTAGAATACGCTCAAAAAGAAGTTATCAAGTATCTTGAGAAAGAAGATACAATCGAAGAACTCATTAAAAAAGGTCTTCACATGGAGTCACCATCTAACGTGACTAAAGTGAAAGCAAAAGCTTATATTAGAGAAAAACTTGATGCAAAGGTTAACGAATTGAAGAGGCAGGAAGTTGGAGAAGTACTGCCTGAGAGATTGGTTACGAAAGTAGAGAATGGTATTGAACCATTTTCTGACCTGATCTTGAGTAAAGTAAGTGATTATATTGCTTCTCCTGAAGGGAAAGAAAAGCTATCCGTCATGATTGACCTTTATCTTTCAGAACGAGGCACATTAGGTAGCATGATCAACATGTTTTTCACGAACACCAGGATTGTTGATAAAGTTCAGCCAGAACTTTTAAGGCTGTTGAAGCAAAAAGACATTCAAGGCGTCATCACAACCATGCTTGAAAAAGAGTGGAATACGATTAAAGAGAGTGAATTGCATACGTTTGAAGATAAAGTAGATGTTGACGTAATAGTAAATGAACTTTCTGAAGCGATTGTAAATGAACTACCTATCGACCAGATTATGGAACTTCCTCTGTCCAAAGCGATCGAACCATTCAAGGATCGAATTGTTGAGGACTTCGTTCCTAGAATTGTAGATGCGGCTGGAAATTATTTGAGTCACCAACTACAGCCTTTGATGGAGCAGCTACAGCTGGCTGAAATCGTGAAAAGCCAGGTAGAAGGCTTCTCAGTGGGACGAATTGAAGATATGGTTCTATCCATATCAAGGAGAGAGTTCAAAATGATCACGTACCTTGGAGCAGTTCTTGGAGGATTAATAGGGGTTGTTCAAGGAATCATTATTACGATTATTGGATGATTTGTTCTGTCTTTGTTATAGTGGGTAAGTACGGGGTTATGAGAGCGAAAATAATCCTTTTAATCTAAGGAGGTATATATCATGGCTGAAAAAAATCTTTACGATGTAGCTAATGAGCTAGAAAGTGCTATGCGCGAGCATGAGGACTACACAAAACTTAAAGAACTATACGATCAGGTAAACCAAGATGAAGTTGCGAAGAAGTTATTCGATAACTTCCGTAACATGCAGATGGAGCTTCAACAGAAGCAAATGACTGGTCAACAAATTACTGAAGAGGAAGCTCAAACTGCTCAGCAACAAGTAGAACTTGTTCAGCAGCACGAAGTCATTTCTCAACTTATGCAACAAGAACAACGCATGAGCCAAGTAATCCAAGACATCAACAAAATCGTTACAAAGCCGCTTGAAGATCTATACGGTAAAGCTGACGAAGAAAACGTTGAACAATAAAAGAACAAAAAAAGAACTCTCGCAATTATTTGCGAGAGTTCTTTTTTTGTTCTTAGGAGCTTCATAATAGCTTGCTTATTTGAGCGAGGATTTTTTGTATACGTCACTCGGTATGGTAAATGAGCAAACTATCATGATCAAAAAGTTTATGAAGCTACGTTCTCTATTACTCCTACAACTTGAAATTGTGTTGGCTGTGTGATGATTTGTTCTTCTAATTCGCACTCAGGGCATTGTAGCTCGTGTTTCCCAACTTGAACCTTACCTCTAAATTCATGATCACATGTCGAGCATTTGTATATGTGTGGCTGAGTAATCGTCCCTACGCAATCAAACCTAATTCTCTCTTTACCTTTTGTCATGGTTCTTACCCCTTTCAAGTTTATGTTTGTAATGTTTTTGTAATGTAATTGGATTTATAGTAGAAGTTCCCACCTTATGAAAAACTTAAACGCATTTTTATGAAGAGTTTTTCCTAGAGAAAATTGTGTGATAGGACAAATTACACCTCTCATAAAGATAGATGATAGAGGGACGACTTTCAGGTGATAAGGGGGGGACGGCATGGTATATAAACTTTTAGCTCTAGATATTGATGGTACGTTGTTACGGTCTAACCATAAGATCGATAAGGAGACAAAGGAAGCCATTGAGTATGTGAAAGAAAAAGGTGTTTATGTCACATTGATCACTAGTCGTAATTTCGCATCTGCGAAAAAGATCGCAAAGTCAGTTAAGTTAGATGATTCCATTCTGGTTACACATAGTGGGTCATTTATTGCCCAAAACGTACAAGATCCGATTTATCAACAAAGAATCAGCAAGGATGATGTACGGGACATTATTCATATACTTGAGAAATTTGATTGCCATATTCGTATTATCCATGAGAGATTAGCTGTTGGAAATCGCGTGAACCAAAATCATTACCTGTCAGCCAAGATGACGCTCGGAATTGGAGATCCACTTTTCTATCCTGTGAATTTCGTTGAAACGTTGAGTGAGTATTTAGAGAAGAAAGAGTTGTCACCACCAAAGATCGATGCTCATTTCTTTAACGATGAAGAACGTGAGGAAGCAAAAAGAATTTTGGAAGATCTTATTCCTAACATATCGATCGTTCGTTCTACTAAATGTAACTTTGGTATCGTTCCGAAATCTGTATCCAAAGCGAAGAGCCTTAAACTTCTTGGTGATCATCTCGGTATTTCTGTGGATAGTATGGTAGTGATAGGTGATGCAGATTGTGATGGAGAGATGATTTACCAGGCCGGGCTGGGTGTTGCTATGGGGAATGCTCCAAATGAAATAAGAAGACTAGCTGATTGGGTGACACGATCAAATGATCAGCAAGGTGTGTCGTATATGGTAAAAGAAGTCTTCAGAAAACAAATGCGTCTTCAGCTAAAAAGGTAGTTCGTTCAACATCTACTGTCAAAAACTAGCGCTATCTCCTTCCATTCGAGGAGATAAGCGCTTTTTTATGAGACTTTTGACACATTTTCTAGAAATGAAAAGGCTTTCAGGGAAAAATATCTAATTAGTATATGTTTGATAATTTTGAAATTATGGAGGGTTATTAATGGAAAAAATTCTCGACATGAATCCTAAGGTAGCTGAATTCTTGAAAGGTAAGAAACAACTTTATATCAATGGTCAGTTTAAGGATTCTTTATCCGGAAGAACTTTTGACACGCTCAATCCCTCAACAGGTGAAGTACTTGCAACAGTAAGTGAAGGTGTAAAAGAAGATATTGATGAAGCGGTAATGGCGGCTAGAAAAGCATTTGATAGCGGTCCATGGTCTAAGATGTCAGCTTCAAAGAGAAGTAGAATCATTTACAAACTTGCTGATCTAATGGAAGAAAACAAAGAAGAATTAGCGATGATCGATACGCTAGATAATGGTAAGCCGATTCGTGAAACAAAAAATGCCGATGTGCCGCTTGCTATCGAGCATTTCCGTTACTATGCTGGATGGGCAACGAAAATTATGGGACAAACTATCCCAGTAAACGGTCCTTTCTTTAACTATACGCGCCATGAGGCTCTTGGAGTTGTAGGACAAATCATTCCTTGGAACTTCCCGTTACTAATGGCTGCCTGGAAGCTTGGTGCTGCTCTTGCAACAGGCTGTACGGTCGTTCTAAAGCCTGCTGAACAAACTCCACTTTCAGTTCTTTACTTAGCAGAACTGATGGAAGAAGCTGGATTCCCAGAAGGTGTTGTTAATATCGTTCCTGGTTATGGTGAAACAGCAGGGGACGCACTTGTAAAGCACCCTGAGGTTGATAAGATTGCCTTCACTGGTTCAACTGAAGTTGGTAAATACATTATGAACCAGGCTTCTAACGATCTTAAGAGAGTTACTCTTGAACTCGGTGGTAAGTCTCCAAATATCATCCTTCCAGACGCAGATATGACAAAAGCGATTCCTGGTGCTCTAAGTGGTATTATGTTCAACCAGGGTCAGGTTTGTTGTGCAGGTTCTAGGCTCTTTATTCAGAAGAAAGCTTATGACAATGTAATGGCTGACCTCGTAAGCCACAGTCAGAAGATTAAGCAAGGATCGGGTCTTGATCCGTCTACTGAAATGGGACCACTTGTTTCAAAAGAACAACACCAAAAAGTACTTCAGTATATTTCTAAAGGACAAGATGAAGGAGCAGAGCTTCTAACAGGCGGCCAAGTTCCTTATGAGAACGGATACTATGTTCAGCCGACGATCTTCTCAGATGTTGATGATAAAATGACGATCGCTAAAGAAGAAATATTTGGACCAGTTGTAGCAGCAATGCCATTTGAGGACTTAGACGAAGTTGTAGATCGTGCTAATGACTCGAACTATGGACTTGCAGCTGGGCTATGGACTGAGAACTTGAAGTCCGCTCACTATGTAGCAAATCGACTTAAAGCTGGTACAGTTTGGGTTAACTGTTACAATGCATTCGATGCAGCTTCTCCATTTGGAGGATATAAGCAATCTGGTATTGGTAGAGAAATGGGATCCTATGCATTGAATAACTATACGGAAGTTAAGAGTGTGTGGATTAACCTTAAATAATTTACTTATAAAAAAAACGCTAGTCCGATTTTGGACTAGCGTTTTTTTTTGGAGTTTTGTTTTTTTTTGGGGTCTAAACGGCTACTACCGCTTTTCATAGTCCAGCTGCGGTGACCAGGCTCTTCGAGTCGTTTCGCCAATCCAAATGAATACAAAAAGCGTGTTCTTTTGAATCGCCTCCAACGCTTGTCGAGCCTAAACGGTCACCTCCGCTTTTCGGTGTCCATCTGCGGCTCGCAGAAACTGCGATATTTCACTCTTTCAACAGAACACAAAGAACGTGTTCTATTTCAAGAGCTCCAATATCTCCGTTTCTAAGCGCTCGCCTTCACTTTTCGGTGTCCATCTGCGGCTTGCAGAAACTACGATATTTCACTCTTTCAACAGAACACAAAGAACGTGTTCTATTTCAAGAGCTCCAATATCTCCGTTTCTAAGCGCTCGCCTTCACTTTTCGGTGTCCATCTGCGGCTTGCAGAAACTACGATATTTCACTCTTTCAACAGAACACAAAGAACGTGTTCTATTTCAAGAGCTCCAATATCTCCGTTTCTAAGCGCTCGCCTTCACTTTTCGGTGTCCAGTTGCGGCTCGCAGAAACTGCGATATTTCACTCTTTCAACAGAACACAAAGAACGTGTTCTATTTCAAGAGCTCCAATATCTCCGTTTCTAAGCGCTCGCCTTCACTTTTCATTGTCCAGCTACAGTAGCCAGGTCCTCGGTCGCTTCACCTCTACGATTGAACACAAAGAGCGTGTTCATTCGTAGAGGTTCCAGCGCTTGTCGGACCTAAACGGCTACTTCCGCTTTTCAGCGTTGCAATACAATTAATTTACCTGTAGACGAAACCACTCTTGCTGGTTTGGATTCGAAGCCTTTTTCGTTTAGCATTTCTTGGCCGATTTTCTTTGCATCTTTGTCGTTTTGGGCTTCGAAGCTGTCGTCTAGGATGGTTGTTCCGTCTTTTTCGAATGCTGTGATAATGTATTTTTCCATGGTTTGTCCCTCCTACTAGTTATTATTCTACCGATTCAATTGATTGTTGTCACTTTTTTCAAAAAAGACGAATCTTTTAATATTCAAAAGCGTTATAGTAGTATGAGTGGGCAATAGTTTGAGATAAGGGGGAAAATGATGCTTCGATTAGAAAATGTTACGAAAAGGTTTGGCGCGTTTACGGCTGTCGATCATTTAAATTTATCGATTCCAGAAAACGAAGTGTTCGGATTGCTCGGTGGGAACGGAGCGGGTAAAACAACGACGTTTCGTATGTTGCTTCGTTTGATCGATCAGACTGATGGGACGATTACATGGAAAGATAACGATATTTCATATAATAAAAGTCATCTAATCGGTTATTTACCAGAGGAGAGAGGGCTTTATCCTAAGATGAAGGTGAAGGAACAATTAATTTACCTTGGTAAGTTAAGAGGGATGAAGAAAGAAGATATCGAGATTGAGATTAAGAAGTGGCTTGAACGTTTTGGTGTTCCGGAGAATGCTGATAAAAAAGTAGAGGACCTTTCAAAAGGAAACCAACAAAAAATACAGTTTATTGCTGCGGTAATCCATAAGCCAGAATTGCTTATTCTCGATGAACCCTTTAGTGGACTAGATCCAGTTAATGTAGAGCTATTGAAAGACGCGGTTCTCGATTTAAAGGCGAAAGGGACGACGATTTTGTTCTCTAGTCATAGGATGGAGCATGTTGAAGAGCTCTGTGAGCATTTGTGTATTTTACATAAGGGTAAGCCAGTGGTTAACGGTAATTTAAAAGAGATCAAGCAGTCATATGGCAAGAAGAATCTAATTGTGAATGTCGATTTCGATCTCGCTTTTCTGGCGAATATCCCCGGGGTACTTCGGATTAAGAACGGTGTGAATCATTCGATCATACAGATTGAAAGTGAAGCAGTTTCACAAGAAGTACTGAATGAGCTGTTGAAAAAAGGGTTTGTTAGACATTTTGCATTAGAAGAGCCCTCTCTGAATGACATTTTTATTGAGAAGGTAGGTGCTTCTTATGAATAAGTTGTTTATCGTCCTTTTTCAAACTTATTTCAACCGTTTGAAATCGAAACCATTTATCATTACAACGATGATTACTGTTCTATTTATTTTCTTAATTACAAACCTTCCAGGTATCATCGATTCGTTCGATAATGATGAAGCTGATCGTGTTGGTGTAATGGGATCAGACTCGTACTATACTCTTCTTGAGCAACAGCTCGATCTGATGGAGTCAGATATAGAGATTATGCCTTATGAGGGAAGTGAGGAAGAGGCTCAAAAAGATATAGATGATGGAAAAATAGATAGTTATCTTATTTTAGAGAATACAGCTGAAGAAGAACCTCAAGGTGTTTATAAGGCTGAAACCGTTGCTGAACAAAAGACACCCCAAGTGTTACAATCAGCACTTCAACAAATAAAAAGTTCAATAGCAGCTGAAGAAGCTGGGGTTACGCAAGAGCAACTTCTTAAGATTGACCAACCTGTTAATTTTGAAAAAGTTGCACTTGAAAAAGGGGCAAAAACGGAAGATGAGCTTGATCAGGCACGGGTGTTTGTTTATGTCTTGCTCTTCGTCATCTATTTCTCGGTCATCTTTTATGGAAATATGGTTGCAGTAGAAGTTGCTGCTGAAAAATCCTCTAGAGTTATGGAAATTCTTATCTCGAGTGTTTCGCCAGTTAAACAAATGTTTGGAAAGATTTTGGGAGTAGCTCTGTTAGGATTAACACAGTATGCCGTTATTTTCTTGTGTGGATATGTATTCCTTCAGTTTAAGGATGATGATTTAACAACAACTGGGTTTATGTCATTCTTGGACTTTAGTAACTTATCACCGTCTCTTGTAATTTACGCGGTTCTGTTTTTCATATTAGGGTATCTTCTCTACGCAACGATCCTTGCTATGGTTGGATCTCTAGTGAGTAGGGCTGAAGAAGTTCAACAAGTCATACTGCCTGTACAATTCTTAATTATCATTGCGTTTTTTATTGCGATGTTCGGACTATCGACACCTTCCGCTACAATCATAACCGTTACATCTTACGTTCCATTCTTCACCCCGGTCGTAATGTTCCTACGAATCGGTATGCTTTCTGTCCCGTTTTGGGAGATTGCTCTTAGTCTCGTACTCTTAATAGGAACGACGGTATTTTTTGCAGTACTTGGTGCAAAAGTTTATAGAGGTGGAGTACTGATGTACGGGAAATCTTCTTCTATTAAAGATATTGGAAAGGCACTTAAATTATCTAGTAAAGATAAATAATTTTAACCCGTTCAAGTAACTTCTACTTGAACGGGTTTTTTTATCTAGAAAAAGAGAGTGCGAACGTGCGCTCTGTCTGTTGTGGTAAACTTAAAGATAGATAGTCATAGAAGGAGTGATGAGTGATGAAAGAATTATCCTTCCTGCACTGTGCGGACCTTCACTTAGATAGACCTTTTTCAGGGGCTCAAAGCTTGCCGCCAGATATACATAACTTTGTAAAGGACAGTGCATACCGTTCATTTCGTAAAATTATCGACCTAGCAATCGATTCTAGCGTCGACTTTGTTTTGATAACAGGAGACTTATTTGATAGTAGTTATAGAAGTTTACAATCGCAAATGTTTTTATATCGAGAATTACAACGTCTTGATAAAGCTGGGATACAAAGCTTTCTTTCTCATGGCAACCACGATGCACTCGATGGAGATTGGATTACGATCGATTGGCCAAAAAGCAGCTATTTTTTCGGTTCAGAAGTAGAATCTGTTCCTTTCTATCGTGATGATCAAAAGCTTGCTGATATTCATGGGTTTAGCTATCCTCATCGGCATGTTACAGAGAATATGTCATTCCATTTTGAACGTATCGACGATGAGAATTTCCAAATTGGAATGCTTCACGGAAACGTAGAGGGAAACACAGATCATGCGTCTTATGCACCTTTTACTTTAACTAATTTAATCGATAAAAACTTTGATTATTGGGCTCTTGGGCATATTCATGTTCGAAATGTATTAGTAGAGGATCCTCCAATCGTATACCCAGGTAACATACAAGGGGCACACAGAAAAGAAATTGGAAATAAAGGGTGTTATCTCGTATCGATGGACGAAACAGAAGTAACGACTTCTTTTCACTCGACAGCAGATGTCATCTGGCAAAGAGAGTCTATTGATATTACGAAAGTTGAAACGATCCAAGATCTCCTCCGAACATGTGAAGATCTTCTTAATCATGAAAAGTATAGTACTGGTGGATATTTAGTCGAATTTGAATTTCAGGGAATTACTTCTCTTCACAATCAATTACTTCAAGATGATGTGCTTGATGACTTATTACAAGCTCTTCAAATTGGTAAAGAAGAGGAAGTAAGCGGATTTGTTTGGCCATATAAACTTTCATTACGTTCAAGACCTTCTTGGAATAGAGAGGAACTAAAGGGACAGGATGGATTTTTGCAAGATTTACTTACCGTTTCGGATGCTTACACTTTGGAGAATGTAGAGAAAGGGGTAGCTCCACTCTTTGAGCATCGACGAGCGAAAAAAGCTCTAGTTTCACTTGAGGAACCAAGTACTGTCATCAAAGAGGCTGAAGAAATGTTACTCTCTTATCTTCTAGATGATAAAGGAGGGAAGTCCTAATGAAGCTACTTGGATGGCATATATATGGATTTGGGAAATTCGAGGACTATAAAGTATCCTCACTCTCCGATCAGCTTCAAACGATATACGGAGAAAACGAAGCGGGTAAGTCGACATTAATCGCTTTTATTGAAAGTATATTGTTCGGATTTACTGTAAAGAAGGAAGAAAGTTATTTTGTGAAGAATCACTCTCGTACTGGAGGAAGTTTGTTTTTTGACATTGATGGAAGTCTTGTAACTATCGAACGTACGAGAGGTAAAGCTTCTGGAGATGTTCTTGTGCATTACAATGACGGTTCAACTGGAGATGAAGATGATCTATCTCATATCTTGCAGGGAATGGATCGCAAAACGTTTCGGCAATTATTCTTTTGTAATTTAAATACGTTATATGATCATACGGACCATACCGAAGATAGCTGGAACAGCATCCTTTACGAAGCTGGGATGACAGGTGGCGCTTCTCTTCTAACAATCGAAAAGGAATTGGAAAAACGACAAAGTGAGTTGTTTAAGCCTGGTGGGAGAAAGCCAATTATTAATGCGAAACTTGAGGAATGGGAAGGCACGAAGAAAAGCATTCGAGACTTAGAGAAAATAAATCGTACATACAACGACACTGTAGAAAAAGTCGAGGCACTAAAGAAAGTGAATGAAGACAATAAAGTGCTACTAAATAACTTTCAACAGAAACGTCGTGAACTAGATTATGAAAAGACAATTTTCCCTCTCGTAAAAGAAAAAACAAAACTACAAAGACAATTGCAATCTCTTCCTACCTTTACTCCTTTTCCGGAGGATGGGTTGTCTCAACTAGATAAGTGGAAAGAGCGGGTGGTCCTTTCGACAGGAGAGATTGATCATGCTCAAATTGAACAAGCTGATATACAGAAGGAGATTAACCAACAGGAGCTTCACGATCATCGCAATGTTATTAGAAGGGTGAATTATTGGAACGAACAAGTAATTGTCTATCGAACAAAAAACGAAGAAAAGAAGCGGTTAGAGAGAGAGAAGCAGGAGCTTTTCAGTAGTCTAGAATCAAGGTTAAAAGAAGTAGAACTCTCTGATCATCAATTAGAGAAAATGGTTACTTCTTTCAATGCGAAAGAAGAGCTTAAAGACCTTGTTGATCGCTATCAGAGGTCAAACCAGCAGTATGACTATTTAAATGAATCTCTACGGTCTGCACGTGATGAACTAGAAAGAGAGGAAGATGAATACCAGCGGTTACAGGATCGGAGACGTTCTCCGCAATCAAACGAGGTTACGACTAGGAAACCGAAACTTCAATCTTCTATTATTATGCTTTTCATTTCTATCGTGCTGTTTTTTGGAATCGGTGTTATTGAAAATTGGTTTTTAGCATTAGGTGCAGCAGGAATAGTAGTGATCGGTGCACTAGTGATGAGGGTGACTAGTGAGAAATACACGAGTTCTGAAGAACAGCAAACTGCAGAAAAACAGGAATTGAAAAGACAATCACAAAACATGAAAGAACATATTGATCGATTAAATAGGGTGTACACCAAAGCTGCTGAAAAAGTCGACCAATGGGAACTAGATAGGTTTCAGTTGGAAGAGTCACTGGAGAAATGGAGAATTTCTTATTCGTTTCATATTGAAGTAACACCTGAACGGTTGCTCGAATTATTTGATCGAGTTGTATTGATAAAACAATTGGAACAGGATTATAAGGGGATTGAAAGGCAGCTTGTGGAACTTGACTATGAGATGCGGGTAGTTGAAGATGGAATTAGGAATTTATGTGAAGCGATTGACGTTTCGTATTACGATGTTGAAACGGCTATGCAACAACTAATTTCACTTGCAGATGAACAAAAAGAAATCATGCAAAACATCGAAAGATTGAAAGATAGACTTACAACACTCCAACGTAAGGAAAAAGATGAACAAGCGAAGCTCCGTTCATTTAAGAACCAAATCGATCAGTTACTCCTCGATGCAGAAGTAAAAACAGAAGAAGAGTTTCGGATTAGAGGGAACGCGCAAAGTGAAGCAAGAGAACTATTGAGACAGAGAGTAATCGTTGATTCACAACTTGAGGGAGCAGAAGATGTTGTCCACTCATCTCTAACGGAGATCGAGGAGGAGAAGGCTAGAGTTGAGAAAGAAGAAGGAATTTTGATGAAAGAACAGCAAAAGCTATACCGAGATATCGCTAACCATCAGGAACAACTCCGAGCACTCACTGAAGATGGAACACTAGAAGATCTTCTATTGCAAAGTCAACAAAAGGAAGATGAACTACGCTCTTTTGGGAGAAAGTGGGCGGTACTGAAGGTGGCGTCAGACCTCTTACTTAAAGCGAAAGTAAAGTATCAAGATGAGCGTCTCCCAGCTGTGCTTCAAAGTGCTGAACGTTATTTTTCTAACATTACTGAAGGAAGGTATACTGCGATCTATGCTCCTAGAGAGAAAAGTAGTTTTCAAATTCATCACCAAGATGGCAGCATCTATCTCCCTTCTCAATTAAGTAGAGGTACAGTCGAACAGTTATACCTTTGCATTCGCCTCGCCCTTGTCTCTGTTACATCCATAAAGTTACCCGTATTTTTGGATGATATATTCGTAAACTTTGATGAAAAGCGCACTGAAGTCGCGAAGAATTTTATTAAAGAGTTTTCGAAAGAACATCAGGTCTTGTTACTAACTTGCCATCAAACGACAGTAGCAGGGCTCGATGAAAATATCATTAAGCTTGAACGTACTCCCTTTTCTGGTAAGGTAAACTAAAATGAGGTGATTGGATTTGGAAGAAACCTATAAAATTAATCTCGTAGAAGATGAAGAAAGCCTTGTTCAAATTTTGAGAACATATATGGAAAAAGAAGGATTTGAAGTGAAGACGTTTTTAAGTGGTGAAGAGGCGTTGGACAATATACATGATTCTTGTCACTTGTGGATTCTTGATATCATGCTTCCGGGTATAGATGGATATGAATTGCTCAAGAAAATCAAGGCGGAGAAGGATGTTCCAGTTATTTTCATTTCAGCAAGGGACGAGGATCTTGATCGCATTGTGGGATTAGAACTTGGAAGTGATGACTACATCGCGAAGCCATTTATGCCAAGAGAATTAATTATTAGAGCAAAAAAACTATTGAATAGAGTATATACACAAGCGTCTCAGAAAAAGTATGAAGTCTCGGAGTATCAGGTAGATCCAATCGCTCGTAAAGTTACCGATCGAGGCGAAGCGATCGAATTGACGACAAAGGAAATGGATTTGATCCTATACTTAGTTGAGCACGTGAATCAAACGTTATCTAGAGAGCAAATCCTCACGCATGTTTGGGGAGATGATTATTATGGTTCAGATCGAGCCGTGGATGATGTTATTAGGCGCGTTCGCAAAAAGATGCCTCGCATGAACTTAGAAACTTCTTATGGGCTAGGTTATCGGTTAATCACATGAATCTCATCCGGTTGAACTTAACAAAGCGCATATGGCTTTCGTTTATGATACTAGTTTTACTCGTAGGTGTAGTTATAGCGGTTATTTATCCTTTGTCGATCAAAGGAACATTAACGGAAGAAACGTATCAGATTATTGAAGCTGAACAGCAGAGGTATACGTTTCCTGATCGAGATGCTCCCCTTCCTCCTGAAACGGATCAGGACTTTATCGAACGGAGGGACGCTTCTCGTTCTGTTGGACATACCTTAATTACGAGACTCTATCGAGGACCACTTCAGGGAGACCCAATTCCTAATGAGGTGATCGTAGAGATGCGCAAGAATGCTCTCGACCAAAAGGCACCTAAAGCTAGATATGAACTGACTTATAACAATCAAGCGTCACTTTTTTATGTGATTTCAAAAGTTCAAGTGAATCGGCAAGAAGCATACTTTATTTCATATATGTGGGATACGTATCGCAATCAGATGATCGAGCGATTGTGGTGGAGACTCATCATTATCTTGGTGTTTGCGATGATTCTTAGTTTGTTACCCGCGATTTGGATTGCAAGGTACTTAAGGAGACCCCTTACCGTTCTAGGAGAGAGGTTTGATCAAATCGCAAACCGGAATTGGAAAGAACCCTTTGTTTGGGAGGGTGATGAAGAATTTCAAAAGCTATCGAATCAATTTGAATCGATGAGACAAAATTTAATGCGGTATGACAAAACTCAAAAGACGTTCATTCAACATGCTTCGCATGAGTTAAAAACACCAATCATGATCATCAAAAGCTATGCCCAATCTATAAAGGACGGCGTCATGCCTGATTCAATGGAAAATACGATGGACGTTATATTAAACGAATCAGACCGAATGGATCATAGAGTGAAGTCAATGCTCACCTATATCAAGTTAGATTCAATCGATGAACCTGAAGGAAACTATGAAACGTTTCGTTTCGGAGGTTTAGCTGAAGAGATTAGAGATCGATTCATGTATCAACGTGATGATGTTACGATTTCGATCGCTGGTGATAACATCATGTTATCAGCTGTTCAAGAGCAAATGCTTACTGCATTAGATAACCTCGTCCAGAATGCACTTCGATACGCTAAAAGCGACATACAGATGGAAGCAATAGAAGATAAAGAGTCGGTCCACATTAGCGTGAGTAATGACGGAGAACCGATTTTGTTCAAAGCGGGTGAGAAGGAAAGACTATTTGAACCGTTCCAAAAAGGTGACAAAGGCCAATTTGGGATTGGACTTGCTATCGTTAAGAAGGTAGCAGAGCGCCATAAGGGGTATGCGAAAGTTGAGAACAAGGAAAACGGTGTAACTTTCTCAATCGTTATCCCAAGAAAAGCCAATCGTAATTCATAACAAAATGAATCGAATCGATAGGCTCCTATGCTATACTAAGAAAATAGATTTTGACTCGGAGGTGGAAAGATGAAGGAAGCAAAGGGAATCGGTCACTCTAAAGTAGGTGAACCTGTCGATCAATACTTGCTGATCAAATCATCATTAAAAGGAGTAGCGAGTAACGGTAAGCCATTTTTAACGCTAATCCTACAGGATAAAACAGGAGATATTGAAGCCAAATTATGGGATGCTTCTCCAGAAGATGAAGAGAGCTTTGATGCTCAACAAATTATTAAAGTCACTGGGGACGTGAATAGTTATAGAGGTAGAAATCAACTTCGAATCAAAACGATTCGTCTAGCCACCGAAATGGATCAAGTAAAAGTGGGAGATTTTGTTGAATCTGCTCCACTTGAAGTGGATGACATTATGGAAAAGATTACACAGTACGTATTTGAAATGCGTAATCCTCGCATACAGCGAATTACACGTCATCTTATAAAAAAACATCAAAATGATTTTCTTACTTTTCCAGCGGCTACGAAAAATCATCATGAGTTTGTATCAGGATTATCCTATCATGTTGTTTCAATGTTAGATCTTGCGAAGTCTCTTGCTACTCTTTATCCATCGCTTGATACGGATTTATTGTATGGAGGCATCATCTTACATGATCTAGGGAAAGTCGTTGAGCTGTCTGGTTCTGTAGCAGCAAGCTATACGAAAGAAGGAAAATTACTAGGACACATTTCAATCATGGTGAATGAAATTGGACAAGCAGCAAAAGACCTAGAAATTGACGGAGAAGAAGTTACGCTCCTTCAACATTTGATACTTAGCCACCATGGTAAAGCTGAGTGGGGTAGTCCTAAACCTCCAATGATTCGAGAAGCAGAAATGCTCCATATGATCGATAACATCGATGCGAAAATGAATATGCTTGATCGTGCACTAGATAAAGTAGAGCCTGGTGAGTTCACTGATCGCGTATTCGCGCTTGATAATCGTTCATTCTATAAACCTAATACCCCAGCAAAGGTTCAAAAAGAACCTTCCAATTCATAAAGTTGTAGATCGATAGAGAATCGCTAGCAGGCGTTTCTCTATTTTACTGTTAGCTAACATCATAGTCATTGCTATGCTAGGAAGGAAAAGATGATGAAATTAAGAGAGTGGGATCGAAATCTAAAAATCCGCCTGTTGGGGGAAGGCATGATCAATGTTCTGTTCTGGATGTTTTTCCCGTTCATGGCTATCTATTTTTCTGATTCATTCGGGAAAGGGATGGCCGGGCTTCTTCTAGTGCTATCTCAAGTATTTGGTGTACTGGCCAATCTTGTCGGAGGCTACTGTGCAGATAAATATGGTCGGAAAAGAATGATGTTGATTGCTGCAATTGGTGAGGGAATGACGTTTCTTCTTTTTGCATATGCGAACTCACCCTGGCTTGTTTCGCCTGTTTTAACATTCTTGAGCTTTTCAGTCCTAGGAATTTTCGGATCACTCTATTGGCCTGCTAGTCATGCGATGGTAGCTGATGTAGTAGAAGAGAAGGATCGAAATGCCGTGTTTGCCGTTTTTTACACGGCTCTAAATATTTCAGTTGTCGTGGGACCTATACTTGGAGGAATCTTTTTCTTCCAGCATCGATTTGGTTTATTACTAACCGCTGCTATTGTGAGCTTCGGAGTTGCTTTCTTGATCGCAGCTTTCATTAGAGAAACAGCTCCAGATCAGATGGAGAAGAAGCTTGTTAAAGATTCTTCTACGAAATGGCAAGGGTTTTTGAAAGAGCAGCTCAAAGATTATAGAGTTATCGTGCAAGATAAAGTCTTCCTTCTATTCATTCTTGCTGGAATCTTTGTTGCCCAGACGTTTATGCAACTAGACCTCTTGATCGCTGTTCACCTTAGTGAATCAGTACAAGAACAAACCGTGAGTAAGCTTCTTGATATCAGAGCGAACGGGAAGGAAGTCTTTGGTTGGCTGATTGCTGAAAATGGATTGCTCGTAGCTCTGTTAACGGTGTATATGACCACAAAGATGAGTCGGTTTAATGAGAAGTATGTTTTTATTGTTTCTTGCTTGATCTATGCCATAAGTATGGTGATGTTTGGCTATACTACACACGTTTGGATCCTTGTTTTAGCTATGTTTGTGTTCACGATGGGTGAGCTTATGGTAGTAGGGATTCAGGAAGGATTCGTGTCGAGATTAGCTCCTGAACATATGAGAGGGCAATACTTTGCTGCAGCTAGTCTGCGATTTACAATAGGTAGAACGATTGCTCCTCTAGCTATCCCATTGACCGCAGTAATCGGATTTCCTTTAACGTTTTCTCTCATCAGTTTATTAGCGCTCGTTGCAGCATTGTTGTATTCCATCATGTTTAACATAAAAGAGGCAAAGGAAGAAGAGTTTCATCATAGAGTTCTATGATTGTGGCTAAAGATGGTATATTCCTTTCTATTCCTTCATAAGTTGTAGTAATCCAAAGAGCTTGTACGCAAGAAGTGAATGAAAGGGAGGCGCAAAAAGTGAGAAGAGGAATTCTTGTTATACTTGGAGTTTTATTTATTATTAGTATCCTCCAGCTTACTGAAATCTTTTCGACAGTTACTGCGTTTGCATCAAGTTTACCTTGGTGGATTTATTTTGTTTTAGCTGGAATCATTTACAGCGGGTATAAGTCCATGACCTTAACGGTTGAAGATCGGAAAGTTGATCAAATTCACATTGAAGAAGAAGGGAAAATCTATGTGAAACGGATGGAAGATGAGAAAGAAAGAAGAAAAAAAGCCCGTGTGAGCGGTCAATAAGCAATAAAAAAAGCCGAAAGGGAGTGTTCCCTCTCGGCTTTTATGTTATTCAGCGCTTTCTTCCGTTGCTTCCTTTTCAGCTTTTTGTTCTTTTTCTTTAAAAAGATCTTTAAACTGATCGTCTTTTACTTTAATGTCTGCTTCCTTGATTAATTCGTCGATTACAGCAGGAACATCTTTAGCGTTTTGTTGTAGATATTGTTCTTTCACTTCTTCTTTTGATTCTTTATAAGGTTTTACAGTTTTACTTTTTAGCTTGATGATGTGAAACCCAAATTGTGATTGAACGATATCACTAACTTCGCCTTCTTTTAGAGCGAATGCAGCTTCTTCAAATTCAGCAACCATGTCACCTTTTTTGAAAATGCCCAGGTCTCCACCATTTTGAGCTGATCCGTCTTTGGAATATTCTTTTGCTAGTTCGGCGAAATCTCCACCATCATTTAATTTTTCTTTGACTTCTTTTGCAGTCTCTTCATCATCAACTAGAATATGACTTGCTTCTAGCTCTGTAAAAAGATTTTGGTTTTCTTCATAGAACGTTTTTAATTTTTCATCTGATACATCTACGCCTTCGGTAGCTGCTTTCTGAGCAAGTAACTGTTTACGAACATCGGTCTTAAACTGCTCAAGATCTTTGTACCCATTTGCTTGTAGTGCTTCTTCAAGTTGTTCGTCTGACTCAAAGTTTTCTTTGATCTTGTCTAATTCAGCTTGTACTTCTTTGTCGGAAACATCATATTTATCTTCTAGAATTTTTGTTTGAACGAGATCGCTAAGTACAGTTTCACCAGCCTGATCTTTCATAGCCTGATAAAATTCTTCTTTCGTTATGTTACCAGCACCTGTTTCTACTACTACTTCTGAATCATCGCCAGAATTATTACTACATGCTGATATAGCAAGTATTGCGATGAAAGCAGTAAGTAAAATGAACATTTTTTTCATCAAGCATACACTCCTAAGCGTTAGTTAAATTTAACATTTTTGTGTCACAATTAATACTATAGCACAAATTGTATGATGAAGTTAAATTGCGTGAGAAATATGAGAGAAATTACATATTAAAGCGAAAGTCGAAAGCGTTGATTATAATAAAAAAGATGGGGCAATAGCCCCATCCAATAAGTGTGTAAATCGTTTTTAAGTAAAGAGAATTTCTACATAAGATGAAATAAGAAGAATGGTGATTAAAACATTAATCGTTCGAAATACATTAGGTTGCTTTTCTTCTGGAATATTCTTCTTCGTGCAAAGCGCATTCGTCATTGAGTTAAAAGCAAGTAGTATCATTGTTGCAAACAGGATGAAAATCAACCCGATAATTGTCATTTGAAAACCTCCCAGAGTCCAATTCGATAATTCGAAGGAATGTATAACAGTGTTTCCTTAAGCTGTCTATTCGTAGTATGATGAAAAAGATTCGTTCCACAAGGAGATGGTTAGATTGTTAAAACACAAATGGCGGACAGCCTTTATCGCACTTGCCTCTGTAGTCTTTATTGTTGTAGTGGCTATAGTTGGATTCTATCACTATTATTTCCCTGAAAGTGAGTTTGCTAGAATTCCAGATACGACGGCAGAAGAAGAGTCCTTTGAAACGACTTTTTCTATTCAGATGAAGAAAGACCAACTAAATGAGATTATAAACAATGAGCTAGAAAAGTATAGCGATAAACAAGAAAATCTCGGTTATAGTGTAAGCCTTGATGAGCTTGCAACGTTTCAAGGCTATATAACCCTCTTTAATCGAAAAGTTGATTTCTTTCTAAAATTTGAACCGCAGGTCCGACCTAATGGTGACCTCCTATTACAAGAAAAGGCATTTCAAATCGGAATTCTTGAGTTGCCTAGCGACAAAGTACTTTCTTTTATAAAAAAACAGGCATCGTTACCGCCTGAAATTACGATTGATGCCGAAGAAGGAACAATCTATATGGCTGTTAGTGATCTAGAGTTAAAGAATGGTATGAAATTAAGAGCGCAATCATTTGACCTACCGAATGATCAAATTATTTTCGATGCTTACTATCCTATTAACTAGATCTGTGATCCTATTGTTATTATGAAGGAAGTCTTATGAGAATTCAATACTGCCGGCTTTTGAGCTATATGCAAAAGAACAGAGCGCTTATGGATAGCGCTCTGTTTCGTTTCTTATATTGAATCGTTACAATTAAGATGCTCGTTTGATTAAGATGTGAAATCCTTCGCTACGATCCTCTACAAATGCATGTCTCGGAGCTTTGAATACTTGTGATGCATATAGAAAATCACTGAAACTAAAGCCGAGATTAATCGCACCAAGTATTGAGAAAAACGATACATATGCAGGCATTGTAATAGAGAAACCAATAGCAGCAGCTGTTATGACAATAGCTGGACTTAATGCAGCGGTCAGATAAAGGTTCCGTGAAATTGGATTACATGTTTCGCAATGCATCTTCGGGACGATTGCCATACCCTTTTCCAATCTCATTGTCGCTTTCATTCCAGCCAATGTTAAAGGAAGCCAGTGTAGAAGCTTATGAATAGGGAAAAGGATAGCCAACGAGCCAAGAAACGGCAAGATAGGCACAATCGCGTGTTCTGTTTTAGGATAGAACATACTGAACGTCAGGTAAAAAGCAATAAAGTAAAGTAACGTTAATAACGTTGAGAAAATCGTCAGTCGGTGTATTCCGAATTCGCGATTTAAATAGATTGATTTCCAGCAATTCATAAGGATCACCTGCTTCCGTCTAAGATGTAAATTATGATGAATACTCGTATACTGTACAGCGATTTTCTGCAGAAATCAATACGTTTTTTAGAATTGAAATATGTCAAAAAATTTTAGACAAAATACTCGTTTTTTCGCATTGGTTGTTATTGGAAAAGACGTTTTCATTCCTACCCTAGTCCGTTAAAATATAAGTACAATTGATCGCAGAGTGAGGAGTTATTTATAGATGGAATCTATTCACGAACGTCTTGATAAAATAGAATATCATAATCGTCTACTTGCTAGAATGTATGAAGAGAATGGCAAGTATCCTTTCTATAGACTAGTAATTGAGCAAGGTCTAACAGAAGAAGAGGTTGAAGGTGTTTTTCATCTTTGTGACGAGATACAGAAAAAAATGCATGAGCAAATGGAAGAGGGGCTTCTTAGCCGAACTTCATTGCTCACACATTTTGTTGGAATGTTAGATATGAAATTAAAGCCTTTACCTACTATTAAAGCGATACAGTCCCAAGAAGAGAAATACACAAATTTAATGACAGAACTTCTTTCTGCTTCTCCAGAAAACTAATAGGTGTTTTGTTCGTTCTCGTCCTTTACAAATTTCTCGTCTTTTGAGAATTCTCCTTCAAGCTTTGTAAATGATTTCTGGAATATCTCCAAAAAGTCATCACCATAAAGGCCCTTAATCACGCTCATCATTTCATTGAATTCTGGAAACTTCCCATAAAGCTCTCTAAGTGGCATAGATGCTTTCAAAACACTATCTCTGTTTGGTGAGTAATGTGCCCATGTTTGTTTGAGAAGTCTTTCGCCATCCTCTGTTAGCTGTACATATGTATTCCGTTTATCATTCTCTCTTTTTGAGAAAGTGAGTAGGGAGCGTGATTCGAGTTTTTTTGAAAAGTTAAACGCTGTCGAAACGTGCATAACCCCGAACTTCGCGATATCAGAAATCGAAGATCCATCAAGGTGGTAGGCGATGGATAAAATGTGATGCTCATTAATATTTAAGTCGAAGGGTTTTAACCATTCCTGCCAATCTCGTTCAACTGATTTCCAAAGCGCTTTGCTTAATTGACCGATTCGGTGGCTGAAAATCATAGCTTCTTGGATAGATATATCCTGACTACCTTTCATATTTGCCTCCTTAACAGATTTCCATCCTGATGGGGAAATCTATATTAGAATACTGTTATGATGTTGTAAAAAAACCGGCTATTTTGGAGCCGGTTTGTTAACTTCACTTTTTACAGTTTCGATTGAATGTTGCATTTCCTCAATGTCATCCTTGAGACGAGTGAGGTTTGGTTGAATATCTTCTTGGAAGGAAGAAATGGAACGCTTTAGGTCTGAAGTAACCTCAGCGATTATTTGCTTTCCTTCGGACGAAAGCTGTTTGATATGAGTCGTTAACTCATTAAGGTCTTCTTTTAGCATGCTGAAGCTTTCCTTTATTTCATCGCTTTTGTTCTTTGCGTCAGTAATCATGTCCTTGCCAGACTTTGGTGTGGTTAACAGGACTGATGCGGCGGAAACGACTCCCCCGATAACAAATCCGGTCGCTAGTGCTTTTGTTTTTCCCATGATGAATTCATCCTTTCCTGACAATCCTATTCTTCTATGACAGTAGTTCTCCGTTTAAGTGCGAATTCCTTCTTTTTTATCACTATGTACCCGGTCATGAAATGCTTATTTTGTACATATATCTTTTAGTAATGAATTCATGACTCGGGAATAGGAGGCATAAATATGGCTGGTTTTATATTTGCTCTTATTGCGTTAGGGTGTCTACTACTGTTAGCAACGGTAAATCGTTTGTTACTGATTAGAAAATACTCGTTTTATACCGAACAGATTATACAAAAGAAACGAAATGCATTTTTGTTCGGAACGTTCGCTGTTGTCTTTTTACTACTCGGTGTTTCAATGGCTTTCTTAGTATTTTGATAAGAGAAATCGTTCATTCTTTATTTTTCCCATATAACTTGATCTACAAACCCTTAGAAGGTAAAGGTTAGAAACACGCTCATTTGAGGTATCCTATATAAAGAAGGATCAAAGGAGCGTGAATGACTATGAATAGAATGGTAAGAAGTGTGTTTAAGAAAATGACGCAAAAAGCTGTCAGCGTTGTAAAAGACAAAGATCAATTAAAAGAAGTATCCTTAGAATCCTTAAAAAAAGGAGCTCTTTATAAAGGGAAAAAGGGTATGAATGATATGGTGGTGGACGTCAAAACGTTTTCTAGACTCGTACAGGAAGTAAGAAAAGGGGAGTATAAAGATATATCTCGGAAAGCCGTTATTATGATTGTAGGTGGATTACTCTATTTCATAAGTCCTCTAGATGCTGTACCAGATTTTCTTGCAGGAGTGGGACTTTTAGATGACGTAGCAGTTATCGGCTTTGTCGCAGGTCAATTAAAACAAGAATTGGAAAAGTTCCGCGAGTGGGAAACAGGAGTTAAGGTTTAATTTTATTCTGAGAGGGCGAAGGAACGCCTTCTCTTTCTATGGTCTTGAATAACGATTCGAGAATTCAATCATCCATGAAAATGGAAGAAGGTAAGCGGCTTTCTCTAATTGGTTTACTAGATTAAGATTGGTTTTCCTTCTATAGGTTTCGAGTTGATTGTCACCATAGAAGAAGCTGGAGTTCAGGGGAGAAAATAGACAAAAAGTAGGCTGTCGAGAAAAATCTCGACAGCCTACTTTACGATTTATTTAAAAGGCGAAAGTTGTGCGTTTAAGAATGGATTGTACTACTGGGTAAATGAAGACCATTGCGATTGTATTAACGACAGCGGTTGGAAGAACCACCGTAAGAAATAGTCCTGTAAAGGCTGCGCCGCCAGGTAAACCTGCAAACATAAGCGCTGTACCTAAGAATATTGCGCCACTAATCATTGTACCGATTGCCGTTAATGCACCTGCAGTAACGAGTGAGTTACCAAATCGTTGAACAAGCAAGTATAAACCAAAGAATGCAAAAGCAGTAATAGGCTTATCGATTACATTGGCAAGTTGTCCACCAGGAAAAGTTGTTGTTGCGGCAGAAATAACGCCAGTGGCCAAACCAAGTACAAGGACGCTTCTACGCTCAGGGAATAATAGAATACCTAGGAACATCATCGTTAGTAGCATGTCGTTTTTCATACCAGAAATAAGTCCTGGAATAATAGCGTGCAAAATCGTTCCAATCCCAAGTAATAAAGCCATCAATACCAAATTTTTTGTTTTCATAAAGAAACTCTCTCCTCTTCTCATCTCATTTTCCGTCAGTGTGACGGTGGTTCCCTCCAGAAGTGCGCTACGTGCCTCCTGCGAAAGAACTAGTTTAATAGTAACAAACGAATTGTCTATTGAAAAGTGTTAAATATTGTGCTTTTGATGGAACGTGTTCATAAAGTCGCATAAAGCTTCAACTGACTCGAGTGGAACAGCGTTGTATATGGAAGCACGACAACCTCCGATTGATCGATGGCCTTTCAGTCCTACAAAACCTTCTTCTTCTGCTTCTTTTAGAAATAATTCTTCTAATTGTTTTTCAGGTAATGTAAATGTGACGTTCATACTAGAGCGACTATCTTTATCTGCAATGCCAGTATAAAAGCCTTTGCTTTCATCAATCGTATGATAGAGAAGGTTTGCTTTCTGCTTGTTCCACTCTTCAACCGCCTCGATACCTCCGTATTTCTTCGTCCATTTAAGAACGAGTGAAAGCATATAAATAGAGAAAGACGGCGGTGTGTTATATAGGGAACTCTTTTCAACATGCGTTCGGTAATCAAGCATTGTTGGGAGGTTATCAGGTGTGTCTTTGAGCAGATCTTTCTTTATAATGACAACTGTTACGCCTGCGGGGCCAAGGTTTTTCTGAGCTCCTGCATAGATTAATCCAAATTGTTCAATTGGAATCGAACGACTTAAAATATCACTCGACATATCTGCTATAAACGTCTTGTTTGCTTTCTTCGGGAACTTTTTCCACTGCGTTCCGTGAATCGTATTGTTAGAAGTTAGGTGTACATAAGCATCATGATCACTGTAGGTTAATTCATCTTCATTAGGAATACGGCTGAAATTTGTAGGCTCACCAGTTGCGCCTGTGAACGTTTCACCTACTTTTTGAGCTTCTTTCAGAGCTTTTTGTGACCAGCTGCCTGTTATGAAATAATTTCCTTGTTGACCGTCCTGCAGAAAGTTCATCGGTACCATGGAGAATTGTAAGCTTGCGCCTCCCTGTAAGAAGAGGACCTCATAATCATCAGGTATCTTCAGCAGCTCCCGTAATAGGCTTACTGCTCCCTCGTGAATAGCTTTGTATTCTTTACTTCGATGACTGAATTCCATGACCGACATACCGAATTGCTGATAGCTGACCAATTCTGATTGCGCTTGATCTAATACTTCAAGAGGTAGTGCCGAAGGGCCGGCATTAAAGTTAAAACGTCTATTCAAGAGAAGACACTCCTTTAGTGTAGTAATGCGATAACCTGTTTTTGTTTGTAATTATCCTATCATTAATAGAAACCTTATCGCTATATTTTTTCTGAATCTTATAAAATATTTATTCGCACCTACATCTATTTTTGATTACTTGCTATGTTTTGCTATCCTTATAAGAGCGAATGAAAAAGGAGTGAATCACATCATGTATCGTGAAAGTAAACCTATTCACATTGGACCATACGATCATCCAGATATTTATCCAGGACCTAGACCATCTTCTTCGTTCGTGTATCATGACGGGAAAGCTCATCGAATCGATGAAGCCCAAAGTGTCCCAATCGAAGACCAGGTTGTTCATTATTCATTGGGAAACGAAGTCACAGGAACACTAGCCTTCTCAGCTCCAACGAAAATGACGGTTAATGAATTGTTGGAAAGTGAAGGGCTAGCTCCAATAGAAGATCGAATTCCATTATTGGCATATGGCTCTAATGTGTGTTTAGCACAGCTGAGATATAAGTTTAGCCTTAATCCTGATGTGAATGATTTCATCTTGTTCTTCCGAGCTAATATAGTAGATACCGATGTAGTAGTTGGATCTTTCCTAGCACCATATGGAGCGCTTCCGGCTGTAATTGCGCCTGTTTCAGGAGCGAATACGGAAGTGTGGGTCACGTTTGTTGAAAGAGAACAACTTGAATTATTGAACCGTACTGAAGGAAGTTATGTGCTCAGGGAACATCAACACGAAAAGCTTACTCTTACAACAGGAGAACGCTTTGAGCGTGTATATGCATATTATTATCCTCATGCACTTTTAAGAGAAGGGTCCATGGTTCGGTTTATGGATATCCCAGGAAAGTCTCCTTTGCCTTCCATGTGGCAGGCTGATTTGTTGAATGAATTGAAAGGTCTTATGGGGTACGAGGGACATAGAGAAGAGTTCATACATGAACTGCGATGGAATTCAATCCTGCAATCAAAAGTACCTACTTTACTTGCTGGAATGGAAGAGAAGTTCGACCATTCTGATTGGGTCGAGCCTACTGGATTTCATACGTTAAAAGAAATGAAGAGATCATATAAATAAGAAAAGGAGGCTTCGGCCTCCTTTTCTTATTTTAATTAAATTGTGAGCGAATACCTTCTGCAAGTTTTTGAAGCTTATCGGCATCGTATTCACTTTCGTGCGTTTTCCACACAGCTCCAAATCCATCGCCTTTTCCATAGCGTGGGATAAGGTGAAGATGGTAGTGGAACACAGATTGTCCAGCAATCGCTTCATTGTTATTTAGAATGTTCATCCCTTCAGGTGCAAAGTTTGTTTTTAGGGCATTTGCGATTTCTGGAACAGCTTCAAATAACTTCGATGCCGTGTCAGAGTCTAACTCATAAATATTCTGTTTATGTTTCTTTGGAATGACGAGTGTGTGTCCTTCTGTTACCTGAGTGAGGTCGAGGAAAGCGAGTACGTCTTCAGATTCATACACTTTTGCTGATGGAATATCACCGTTAATTATTTTGCAAAAAATACAGTCAGGAGAATGACTCATTACGATCATCCTTTCATCATTTTTGTTTATCGTACCATATTTTACATATGTATTGAAAAAACAAAAAGGCTCTGCCGGGGGTGCAGAGCCGTGAGCGTAACTTGTTTCAGGGAAGACGTCACACTCCATACTATGTTGCTCTGAAAAGGAACAAACTATTCAACTAGATGTAACTGTTTTGCGAATATTCTTATGAAGTTATGGAATCATTCGTTTAATCAAGATATGATGTGTACAGATTTAGTAAATGAAGGAGAGACAAGAGGAGGGTTCGTATTCTATCGTTAGTCCCTATTGCTGATGATATCTGTACGAAAAGGGTGTAATAGCCCTGAAAGCAATCAATATGAAGGAAAATGGAAAGTTAGTTACTGAAATTAGAACATATGTCGATGAAAATTATGAAAGTGGATATGGCAAAGCAACTCCAATACCGTTACCCGAAGCGTAGCAGTTTCGCCGAGGGTATCAAAGTTTGTTAAAATGGAGTCAAATAAAGAAATGAGAGGGCCATTATGACGAATTCGATTTTAGAAGTGAACAACTTAACTGGTGGTTACCAGGCGAATAAACCTGTTTTACATGATTTATCTTTAAACGTGAATGAGAATGAAATCGTGGGGTTAATCGGGTTGAATGGTGCAGGAAAGAGTACCACCATAAAGCATGTTCTAGGTCTGCTTGATCCGATGAAAGGGAATATCCGTGTTGCAGGAAATACGTTTAGTGAAAATAAAGATTCCTATCGAAAAAAGTTTTCTTATATACCTGAAACGCCTCTTTTGTACGATGAATTAACGTTATGGGAGCATCTACAATTGACGGCTCTAGCGTATGAATTAGATGAAGAATGGCAGCAAAGAGCAGAGGATCTCTTAAAAGAATTTCGGATGACGAAAATGAAAACGTGGTTTCCGGGTCACTTTTCAAAAGGAATGAGACAGAAGGTTATGATTATGTGTGCGTTTCTTGTACAGCCTTCTCTCTATATCGTGGATGAACCTTTTGTTGGACTTGATCCAATTGGCATTCAATCGTTTTTAGATACGATGATACAAATGAAAGAAAAAGGTGCGGGTGTGTTGATGTCGACTCATATTCTTTCTACTGCTGAGAGGTACTGTGATCGGTTCATCATTCTTCACGATGGCGTCATTGTTATGTCAGGAACAATGACAGAATTACAGAAGGAAATCGGGAAACCGAATGCTACATTAGATGAGATTTATATTAAAGCGACCAGGAGCGGTAACTGATGCAGCTCGAAACATTATGGAAGGAAAGGGCAGGGGCTTTTTGGAATATTGCTCTTCGTTACTTTCGTTTAATTGGTAATAGCAGCTTTTTGTTTACGCTCGTCCTGACGCTCATTTTTGGAGCATATTATTATAGTGAATTATTGAAAGTACTGCCAGAAACATTCCCAGGGGTGACAGTGATCACGATTATTGCGGCGTTTGTTATTGTGAAAACCCCTCTTCGGTTCTTTTTGTCGGAAGCGGATTTGGTTTTCTTATTGCCTGCAGAAAGTAAGCTCAAGGATTATTTCCGCCGCTCTCTCTTTTACAGCTTTATGCTTCAGGCATTTATAACAGTTGTGACAATGGTTATTCTTGCACCGCTCTATCAACATGAAATGGCAACTGGAACGAGTTACTATATATTTGTAATTGCTATCATGCTGTTGCTAAAAGGTCTAAATGTTTTAATGAAATGGATGGAATTGCACTTACCCGCACATCGTTCGGTTGTTGGATTCGTAGTTGTTCGTACGGTGATGACGATGCTGCTTTCTTATTTATTGTTTGTTCAGGCTTCATGGGTGTTCGTCGCACTATCCGCAATTGGAATCGTTGGCGTTCTATTGTTTATGTACTTTCCTCTACAAGGAAAGTATGCGATCAAGTGGGAAAAGCTTCTTGCATTAGATGAAAAGCAAAGTATGAAGTTTTATAGAACGGCCAATTTATTTACGGATGTCCCGAAATTAAAGCAATCTGTTAAAGAAAGAAAAGTAATGAGTTCAATCGCTGATACCATTCTTCCGAACAATACCGTTTATGAAAAACTTTATCAAAAAGCGTTCGTTCGAAGTAATGAGTATCTTGGCATCTATATACGCCTCTTACTCATTGGTCTATTGGTTGTCGTTTTTGTTCCTGGAACAACTGGTAAAGTGATTGGTGCAGGTCTATTTATCTATTTAACCGCTACACAGCTCAGAACCCTTTATCCTCATTTTGAAGCACATGTGATGATAAAGTTATATCCACTTAAAGGCGGGCAGAAAGACCAGGCGTTTCGAAAAATTCTCAAACGATTATTAGGAGTACAGGCCGCTTTGTTTGCACTAGTTGTCCTAGTCCTTACTCAGAACGTTATCACTTTCATCCTAATGGCCTTAGTAGGAAGCGTTACTGTGCTATTTGCTACTATGAAAAAGGTAAGTAAATCGTAATTCTTTATGTAACATCAAACTCATACATAAAGGAAGATTGCTATGAATCGCTATGAAGCAGAAGTCAAAGATGAACTAGTCATATGGGAAAGGAAAATGACTCGTAAAGCTCCTATCTTTTCGAGAGCTACTAAAAAACTACAAAACAAAGTCAATCATGTTATTCCTGAACGTGTCCATACAGTCGTAACGAGTAGTATTCGAACGATGGTTGAAGGAGTTCTAGCTGGTAACTCTTATACTGTGAAAAAACCGTTGAAGAACTTATCTCTTCAAGAAAGAGACAAATTAGCAAGGGAAGCAACGGTTACCTTCAAACGAGTTGCTGCTATTGAAGGAGCTGGAACAGGAGCCGGTGGCATCTTATTAGGAATTGCGGACTTCCCACTGTTATTGTCGATTAAGATGAAGTTCCTATTTGATTTGGCTAGTATTTATGGCTTCGATGCTAGACGATTTGAAGAGAGGGTTTTCATTCTTACTATTTTTCAACTTGCTTTTTCCTCAGATCAAACACGTAAAGAGGTTTTCAGAAGGTTAAAAGGTTGGGAAGATCCGAACAATGCCTATAAAGAAAAGACCTCATTTGATAAAGAGCATAATTGGAAGTCGTTTCAACTCGAATATAGAGATTACATTGATTTGCCAAAGCTCCTTCAAATGATTCCAGGGCTAGGGGCAATTGTTGGAGCATTCGTGAATTTCCACTTTATCGATTGGTTAGGGGAAGTCGCGATGAATGTGTACCGTCAAAGGTTGTTAACATCCCAAAAGATATAGTACAGAAAAAGCCGGCCAGGGGTACAGTACCCAGGCCGGCTCTTTTGCTATTATTCGAATCGTGAGTCGCTTAAAATACGATCCATCTCTTCCATATGGTGCGTTTCGTCTGCGATCATATCATCCAGCTTCACAACTAGTTCTGTATACCCTAGTTCTTCAGCTTGCTTTTTGCGGTTTTCGTAGCGATCAATTGTATCTTTTTCAGCTCGTCTTGCTTCTAAGAGCATTTCCTTTACGTCGTTCAATTGTTTGACCTCGGCTGGTGTTGTTGTAGGGGTACCACCAAGAACTTTAATCTTCTCTGCAAGGTAGAGGGCATGTCCCTGCTCGTCTGCTACTTCGCTCTCAAAGAAGGGTTTTAACGTTTGACGATACAAGCCCGATACAACTGCCGCATTGTACGTATACATGATACTCGCTGCGTATTCATTTGCAAGGTCTACGTTTAATCCTTCAATCAGTTCCTGCTTTTTCTCTTCCATTCAAAACACCCTTTCTCGTCAAAATTCGTTCCATCCTATTTTTACCCATTCATGAATTTAATAAAACATGGCAACAATAATTGCAGCTGCGTACTCAAATGTTTGCATAGGTGATGAAGGGGTAATAGTCAACTAGAAAGTTATCTAAATGCAAGGAGGACTAACGTTGAGTAAAGTTGCAGTACTTATGACCAATATGTTTGAAGATGTAGAGTATACAAAACCAGCTGAGCAATTCGCTAATGCTGGGCATGAGCTGACAGTTATAAGTCACCAAGCAGGAGAAGAGTTAACCGGTAAACAGCAAGAAGCGACTGTGACGTCAGATAAAGGGATCGATGAAGTCAAAGCAGAGGATTTTGATGTATTGTTCATCCCGGGAGGAGTCTCTCCGGATGACCTACGAGCGGACGAGCGATTTGTAAGCTTCACAAAGAAAATGATGTACCTTAACAAGAAAACACTCGTAATCTGCCATGGCCCTCAACTACTATTATCTGCTGAAGCCCTTCATGGTCGCAACATTACAGGGTTTAAGTCAATCCAAACAGATTTAAAATACGCTGGAGCAAATGTTTTTGATGAAGAAGTAGTAGTGTGTGGCGAAACATTAGTAAGCAGTCGAAATCCAGATGATATCCCAGCGTTTATTGAAAAGTCATTATCTATAATGGATAGCTAAGGAGCGTGAATGAGAATGAGCGAAAAAAATCATATAGTGAATAAGAAAAGTGAATTAGATCTTAAAAAAGTGGATGACACAATCGATCGTATTAGTGAAGATCGAATTGACGATATTCTCAGCAATTTTGAACAGTTCAAAGGGTACCTTGCTGAAAAAGTAGAAGTGGGCGAAAAACTCGGACTCAGTGAAGAGAGATTAGCACAAGCAGCAGAGAAGGTTGCTGATTATTTAGCGCATAAAGAAGAGCCGAAGAATAGAGAAGAAAAGCTTCTTCAAGAGCTGTGGCTCGTTGGTGAAAAAGAGCATCGCCATGCCCTTGCGCACATGCTCGTTAGAATGGTATTAAAAGAGGAAAAATAAAGAAAAGCCGCTGAATCTTCAGCGGCTTTTCTAGTGTCTAATATTCGACAAGTGCCTGTCACCTAAAGTTCTCCAGCGAGAACGGTTAAGTGTTCAGGAAGTAGTTCTAATGTTGATGGAGTGGTATAGTTACGTTCGCCATCACAATCTATTTTCTGTTCGGGCTCAGCGGTAATACTTAGTTTCTTCGTTTGAAAATGAATGATGTCTTCATTTAATGCAGGTTCTTTTGTGAATTTAGACTGAAAGAAAGACCAGAACGTTGGTAGGGAAGATTCTTTAATGATTAGAACGTCGAATTTCCCATCCGTTAAGTTATTCTCAGGAAAGAATGCTTGCACGCCCCCAGTAAAGGGACCATTTCCTACAAGCATCATCACTGCTTCACCCTCAAATTGGCGATCATCTGACTCTACCTTCAGGTGGAATGGAGAAGGGTCGTTAATCGTTTGAGCAGAGCTAATATAATAAGAAAGTCTCCCAAACAGTTCCTTCGTGTTTGGATCAATATTTTCTGAAGCTTGTGTGATCATCCCGATGCCCCAGAAATTAAGGAAGTACTCATTATTTGATCGACCAACATCGATGGTTTTCCTATTGTTTTGGATGATTTGCTCAACAGCTAAAAGAGGGTTCTGGTTCAAGCCAATAGCTCGTGAGAAATCGTTGCACGTTCCACCTGGGATAATGCCGAAAACGGGGCGTTTTTCTTTACTACAGAGCGCATTTGCTAATTCATAGATCGTGCCATCGCCACCAGCCCCAATCAGAACATCTACTTCTTCACAAATGTCATCCACGATTTCAGCTCCGTGACCAGGGTATTCCGTTTCGTAGAATGTAAAATGATCAAAGTTTTCCTCGAGTCTGTTTTTTATCGTATCGATTTGTCTAATCATTTTTTGATTTCCCGCATTTGGATTAAGTAACAATGCCGCATGTGTCAAAGGCTATTTCTCCTTTCGGTTAGATTGATTTATTATTTTATTAAGCTTCTTCTCGAGGGAAGTGCTCTTCGTTAATTTCTTCTTTGTAAGCATAAGTGAAGGTGAGTGCTACTAATACTCCGCCTCCAATAAGGTTTCCGATACTGGCAGGAACGAGATTAAATAATAAGAACTCCACCCACGTATATTCTGCGCTGTGAAAGATCGCTGTTCCAAAGTACCCCATGTTTGCTACACTATGCTGGAAATTACCCGCAACGAAAATGATTACGGGGAGTGCTGTAGCAAGTACCTTCCCGGTTAAGTCCCTAGCGGCAGTTGCAAGGAATGCCGCCATTCCAATCAACCAGTTTGCGATGATTCCTGAAAGAAGGATTTGAAACCAGCCTTTTGTTCCATCTGATAAAAACTTCATTTTATGTTCAATATATACATTCAGTTCAGTATAGAACTCAGGAGAAAGAGACCCTGACAGCACGACTAGCAATCCTACCATAAGTGCTCCAATAATATTTCCTAGATAGCATACAATCCAGAATTTCATAAGTTGTTTTGGAATCCAGAACTTTCTTTGTAGAATATAACTTGGTAACAATACGTTAACTTCTGTAAATAGAATAGCCCCTGAGATAAATACGATTGCATACCCGGTTACGAATCCTGCCCCCGCTAGAAGATTATGTATCCCTGTTGTTTCAACTCCAAGAGCTATTAGAACGGATAGAATCGAACCAAATGTTACAAATGCTCCTGCTAATATTGATAAGATAAACTGTCGATTTAGTGGTCTTGCACTATGAGACTCGCCCTTAACGATAAATGTTTCAACGATTTGAGCAGGAAAGTAGAATTGTCGTTCCGGATAAGTAGCTTTACCTTCCTTGTTTTTAGATTTATCTTGATTGGCCATTACAAGTCTCCTAACTTCAACTATTCTTGCAAAAAAATTATGCAGTTACTTGTCCAAAAAGCTCATGTCATGTTTTTATTTGCCTAAATATAATGGTTGCTATCGTAAAAGGAGATTTCCTGGGAAATGCACATGGTCTCTGTCGGAAAATAAGCGAGATGGTCACCATCTCGCTCTATATCTAGAATTTCCAATATCCAGTTTTGCCATAATGAGTATAGAGATCTTCTTCGAAACGTCGTGTAAGAGGCTCATTTAATAGATACTCTGGAGCATTTTCTATTTTCTCTTTCGTAACGTTTACTACGACACTACGATCGCTCCAATGAATGGCATCGATCCATTCAGTAGACAACAAAACTTTTTTGCCAGGTAGGAAGTTCTTAGTGTCTACGACAAAGTATCGAAGCTTCCACGTTTCGTCGTCGAATATAAAATCTTCAACGTGTCCGATTTCACCATCATTTGCTTCTATATGATAGTTCGAGATCTCTTTTGTACTGCGAAGGTGATTATCATCACCCGGTTCATCATTATAGAATTCAGGATTCGTTCCTTCCGATTGTGGGGTTGGATACATTCCACTCCCCCAGGCACCGGTTCCTACCCAATAGTAGGGCCAGCCATAATGCTTATTGATCGACATTTCATGCTTTCTAGAGATTGTTTGATCCATATCGATCGATGGACTGTTTTCCAATTCATCTGTTGAAAGGGAAACCGAGATTTTTTCTTTATCGTGCGTAAGTTTCTCGATAGAGTATGGTGAAAGTAATACCTTTCTTCCTGGCAACCATTTATGGGTATCAACAACTAAATATCGGACTGTCCAGTGTTCATCATCAAAGTACAGCTCTTTCAATGCGCCCTTTTCGCCGTCGCTTGTATCGATGCTGTATTTGTAGATTTCATTTTCACCTACAAGCATGAGTTACCACTCCTGAAAAAATAATAGTAATCTGTTGCAAAGAAAATACCCTTGATTAGATTCGATTAAACGCTAGTGTCATCTACATGATAGGTTTTGACATATGGCTTGCCTCTGAATACAGTTTTGGGAAGGCCTTTATCTGTGTTTCTATTTTTGTGAGCTACGTTATAAGCTTCTGAGGATTGCCATTTTTTGAATGCATCTTCATTACTCCAGAAAGTAGCAACGATGTATGGATCATTGTGGATTGGACGTAGAATTCGAATGCCTTCACATCCTGGCTCGTTCTCTACTTTGCCAGCTCTATTTTTGAATCGTTCTTCAAAGGTAGGGCGTTCACTTTCTTCTACTGGGATATGGTTTAAAACGACGAATGTAGGTTTTGAAACCTCACCTTTTTGGTCCATTATTTCGTACTCTTTACCACTCTTGAAGACTGACTCTGAAGAAGTTTCGTGATAGAGGGCTGCTCCCTCATCGTTGGATAGTAGATACATCTGTTCATTACTGTTTTCTTCTTTTACTTTATATAAGTAGTCGTATGTACCATATGTGACAAAAACCTTCACGTCATCAATCCTTTCAACAATAAGATAGGAATCGCCTGATACTTTACCCATTTTTTGCGAAAACTAAACAGAACTGTCAAATAATGATGTACAAAAAATGAAGTCGGTGATGTAAGCTTAATTTTATTCGACTTGTAAGGAGAGTGCCGTACATAATGAAAAAGCTCGGTATAGGCTTGATTGCAACGATTGCTGTTTTCCTAGTAGGACTGCTAGGGTATTTAGGCATTCTACTTGCAGGAAATTACGCAATCGACGAGAAAAAGCTTGTGATGAACTCAGCGACTAAGCTCGTTACAACAGAAGGTGACTTAATTACAAAACTATATATTGAGAATAGAGACCCGGTTGCGATCGAGGATATTCCGGATCATGTACAAGAAGCTTTCATAGCGACGGAAGATAGTCGTTTTTATGATCACCATGGTCTAGATATTAAAGCGATCGGTCGTGCGCTTTATCGTGACATTTTAGCTGGTGAGAAAGTTGAAGGTGGTAGTACAATCACTCAACAGCTAGCTAAGAACGTATTTTTAACGAATGATAAATCCTGGTTAAGAAAAACAAAAGAAGCCGTTATCGCGATTAATCTCGAGCGAAATTATAGCAAAGATAAAATACTTGAAATGTATTTGAACCAAATTTATTTTGGTCATGGCGCATACGGACTTCAGTCAGCTTCTAAACTGTATTTTAATAAGGAAACAACAGAATTAAGTATCGAAGAAGGGGCGTTGTTAGCAGGCCTTCCTAAAGCGCCATCTCATTATTCACCGATCGAGCACCCTGAAAAAAGTAAAGAACGAAGAGACTTAATTCTTTCGCTAATGGAAAAACAAGACTACTTAACACCTGAAAAAGCAGTTCGATTACAGGGGAAAACGGTAGCGTTAGATATTGCAGAGGTGACAAAGGACCCTGCGTTTCTGACATATGTCGATATGACCTTAGACGAGGCGAAGAAGAAATATAACCTGTCGAATGAAGAAGTGTTAAAGGGCGGTTATAAGATTGTCGTTCCTATGGATGTTCCTCTTCAACAAACGGCTTACACAGAATTTCAAAACAAAGCTTTCTTCAAAGGAAGTGACCCAAATACTCTTCCAGAAGGTGCACTTACGATGATGGATGTTAAGAGTGGTGGTGTAGTCGCTGTTCAAGGTGGAAGGAATTATGTTCAAAAAGGGTTGAATCACGTGAATACTAGAAGACAGCCTGGCTCCTCTTTCAAGCCTATTGCTGTCTTCGGTCCAGCTCTTGATAAAAAAGATTATAATCCATATACACTTTTAAAGGATGAGAAAGAAGACTATAATGGCTATTCCCCTTCCAATTACAATGATCAATATTCAGGGGAAATGCCGTTATACGACGCTGTTAGGGTTTCTGCGAATGCGCCAGCAGTGTGGTTATTAAATGAAATAGGCATTTCTCATTCGAAATCATATTTAGAGAAAAGCGGTATTTCAATTGAAGACAAGGATTTGAAAATCGCGCTTGGTGGGATCGATAAAGGCGTTACGCCATTTGAGATGATGGAAGCTTATCGACCTTTTGCTTACGAAGGTGAAAGAGTAGAGCCGTATTTTATCGAAGAACTTTACGATCATGAAGATAAACTTGTAGGAAAAGCAAAACCTAAGAAAGAAACTGTGTATTCAGAGCAAACGGCCTGGTACATGACACGTATACTTGAAGGTGTTGTTAAGAACGGCACTGCTCAAAGTGGTAAAGTTAACACAGCTTTAGCTGGAAAGACAGGTACGACCTCATTTGAAGGTGTTGACGGTGGAGTAAGAGATGCATGGTTTGTTGGATTTACACCTGAGATTGTAGGAGCGGTATGGATGGGATATGACAGAACGACAAATGACCAGTATCTTACAGGTGGAAGTGAGTATCCCGTTCAATTGTTTAAAAAGGTCGTGAACGCACATAAATCCAGTACAACCGCTTTTGAAAAGCCCTCTGATGTAAAGGAAATGGAAAAGCCTGTGCAACTTCCAGAAATCGCAGATCTAAAAGCTGAGATTGATTTTCTTTATGGATTACCAGCAGTGAAATTAAAATGGACCCCTTCTTCAGATGAAAGAATAGAGTATCAAATATATGAAATAAAAGACGGTAACAGAAAGAAAATTGATACGGTGGAAGGCAAAGGTGAATTCACCAAGTATTCCGTTTCCTTCTTTGGATCTGTATCGTATCAAGTTGTTCCTGTTAACCCACTAACTGAACAAGAAGGAACACCTTCAAACGAAACGTCATTTCGAATTTTGGACCGGTTTATGGATCGTAATGAGGAAGAAGCAGGGTAGTAGCTTACAAAAGAGGGTAATAATGTGTTAATACCTCGTAATTATGCTCTCCTGTGTTAAGGTAATAAGTGTAAACGGCTTCAAACAAAGACAATTTTATGACAGTTTATTTTAATGACTATACACGTAACGATTCCATCGCTATTATATGTAGGGATGAATAAATGAACGTATAGCACTATGAGTATGAGAAAGGTGGACAACCATGAGTAAAGCTCCATTTAATGATCAATTTCTTCGCGCATGTCGAGGAGAAGAAACAGATTTTGCACCTGTATGGTATATGAGGCAAGCTGGTCGTTATCAGGCTGAATATAGAAAAATAAGACAGAAGTATTCATTCCATGAAATGAACTTGAATCCTGAAGTTGCCGCTGAAGTAACGAGATTTGCTGTTGAACAATTAGGTGTTGATGCTGCGATATTATTTGCTGATATTATGACACCATTACCATCGATCGGTGTCGATGTAGAAATCAAAAAAGGTGTTGGACCGGTAATCGACAATCCTATTCGTACCGTTTCTGATATCGATCGCCTTGGCGAATTAGATCCACTAAAGGATATTCCGTATGTTATGGAAACCGTTAAGATGCTTCGTGAGGAATTATCTGTACCTTTAATTGGTTTTAGTGGTGCACCATTCACAGTAGCAAGTTATATGATTGAAGGTGGACCTTCGAAAAACTATTATAAAACAAAAGCACTTATGTACTCAGATCCAGAAGCGTGGCACCGTTTGATGAATAAATTAGGCGATATGACGATTGCTTATCTAAAAGCTCAGGTACAAGCTGGTGCTCAGGCATTGCAATTATTCGATTCATGGGTTGGAGCTTTAAACGAAGCGGACTATAGAACGTACATAGCGCCTGTCATGAATCGTATTTTCTCTAGTTTAAGAGAAACTGGCGTCCCTCTTATTATATTTGGAGTGGGAGCAAGTCATCTGATTCAAGAGTGGAACAAGCTACCTGTTGATGTGATTGGAATCGATTGGAGAATCACGATTAAGAATGCACGTGGTAAAGAGGGAATTACGAAGCCTCTTATGGGGAACCTTGAACCAGCATTACTTCTTGCTCCATGGGAAGTAATTGAAGAGCGTACGAAAGAAATTTTGGATCAGGGTATGCAAGAGCCAGGATTTATTTTCAATCTTGGACATGGTGTATTCCCGCAGGTTGAGGTTGAAACGCTACAACGATTAACTCGTTTTGTTCACGACTATACAAGTAAGAATAGGTAGGGGAACGGGAGGTGCAATATGCCGAAACGAACAATAGGTCTCCTAGTAATGGCTTATGGTACACCGCGGAGCGAAGCGGAAATCGAACCATATTATACTCATATTCAGAGAGGGAAAAGGCCAACTGAGGAAATGCTACAAGATCTAGTTGAACGGTATGAGGCAATAGGCGGCATTTCTCCGCTATACGAAATCACAAAAGAACAATCTCAAAAGCTCGAAAGCAGAATGAATGAGCTTTTCGATGGGGAAATAGCGTTCAAAAGCTATTTAGGTCTAAAGCATATTGAACCATTTGTAGAAGATGCAGTGAAAAGTATGCAGAAAGACGGCATTCAAGAAGCAATCAGCATCGTTCTTGCTCCTCATTATTCTAGCCATAGTGTTCAAGCTTATAATGATAGAGCCAATAAGGCTGCTCGGAAGCTCGGTTTTCCGGATATCCACTGTATCGAAGAGTGGTACAAAGAACCTAAATTCATTCAATACTGGGTAGAGGAATTGAATTCTTGTCTGAGGAACATCGATGACAAAGAAAAGAAAAAGACAATCGTCATCTTCACAGCTCATAGCTTACCTGAAAAGGTGTTGCAACATGGAGATCCTTATCCTTCTCAATTAGAGGAAACGGCAAGTCATATTGCAACAAGTGCCGGGATTCAACATTATGCAGTTGCATGGCAAAGTGAAGGCAATACTCCAGAACCCTGGATCGGCCCTGATGTGCAGGATTTAACTCGAGATTTATTTGAGCAAGAAGGCTATACTAGCTTCATCTATTGTCCTGTTGGTTTTGTTGCTGATCATCTTGAAGTGCTTTACGACAATGATTATGAATGTAAGCAAGTAACAGATGAACTTGGTGCTACCTATCATAGACCCGATATGCCCAATGCACGAGACGAATTTATAGAGATATTAGCTTCTGTCGTGACGAAAGAATTAATAAAAAAAGAAGATGATAAATCATGAATAATCCAACAAAGAAGATTGTGATAGTTGGAGGCGGGATCACTGGTTTAACAGCCGCCTACTATCTTCAAAAAGAAATGAAAGAATCTGGACAATCCTATCAGATCACGATACTTGAAGGCAGTGATAGACTCGGTGGTAAGATCCTCACGGATACGACGAATGGCTTCGTAATTGAAAGAGGACCAGATTCTTTTCTAGCAAGGAAACAGAGTGCAGCCAAGTTAGCGAAGGAAGTTGGACTCGAAGGTCAGCTTGTACCGAACGCAACAGGTAATGCATTTATCTTAAATAATGATCAGCTTTATCCTATACCAGGTGGGTCTGTAATGGGGATTCCAACTGAGATGGCGCCTTTCGTATCCACGCATCTCTTTAGCTTTAAGGGGAAGGTTAGAGCGGCATTAGATTTGGTACTTCCAAGACGTGATCACCATGGTCAGGATCAGTCTCTAGGACTATTCTTCAGAAGAAGATTAGGGAATGAAGTTGTTGAGAATTTAATCGAACCTTTACTATCAGGTATATATGCTGGGAATATTGATGAATTAAGTCTTATGTCTACTTTTCCACAGTTCTATGAGGTAGAACAGAAGCATCGAAGTTTAATCCTCGGGATGAAGAAAACAACACCAGCTTCAAGAAGAACAACGGGTAAAAAGAAACCGGCTTTTTTAACAATTAAATCTGGTTTGCAGTCATTTGTGAAAGCGATCGAAGATCACTTAACAGATGTTGCTATCAGAAAGAGTGTAAAAGTTGACTCTATAAGTAAGAATGGGGAGTCTTATAAGCTTACAACCATGAGTGGAGAACAAATCGATGCGGATGCTGTTATCGTTACGACGCCTCATCAGCAAGTGACCAGGATGCTGAGGGATCATGAAGAAGTGGCTCCGTTAGAAGATATGCCTTCAACAACTGTTGCAACCGTTGCAATGGCCTTTCCAGAGGAGGCAGTAAAGAAATCGCTAGATGGTACAGGCTTTGTGGTGTCAAGGAACGCTGATTATACGATAACGGCTTGTACGTGGACTCATCGTAAATGGCAACATGCAGCTCCAAAAGGAAAAGTTCTTCTGAGGTGCTATGTTGGTAGAGCCGGCCAAGAAGAAATCGTCGAAAAAAGTGATGAAGAAATTGTACAAACTGTACTTAATGATTTAAATCAAATCATGGAAATCGAAGGTCATCCGGAGTTCTATCGAATAACAAGGTGGCGCCAAGCTATGCCTCAATATGAAGTTGGGCACAGGAACCGATTCGAAGAAGTACAATCAGGATTAAGAAGTAAGATGCCTGGTGTCTTTCTTGCAGGAGCTTCATACGGTGGAGTAGGACTCCCGGATTGTATCGACCAGGGAGTAGAATCAGTTACGTCAGTCATCTCTTATCTAAGTAGTCAGAAATAGATTCACCTAGCGGTGAATCTTTTTTGTGCGCATTAATATACCTCTTATAGGATAGTCTCATCGTGTCTCTAATGATAGAATGAAATGGCAACATATAGAAAAAGGAGACTTGGCTATGTTGAATATGGCAAGACCTCTACTTGTAAATATTGCAATGCTATTTTCAGTACTATTCATCTGGAATATGGTCATGCCTTTTACACGGTCAAGGTCGTTAGGTTTGAAAGATAAAATCTTATATGGCGCTATTAGTTCTTTGATGGCCCTCCTGTGTATGCTGTTCCCTTTAGAGAAGTTCGGAGATACCGTATTTGACCTCCGGGTGGTTCCTCTTATTCTTGTTACGTTGTACGGTGGAGTAATACCTGGAATTATTTGTACTGTCGTTATATCGATCGCTCGATTTTGGATGGGCGGAGAATTTGCATACATAGGTGTGAGCTTGGCAGTTATCGCATTCTTTCTGTCATGGGGGTATAGAGACCTTTTCCAAAAAGCGAACCGTAAATGGAATGTAATCCTACAGGTTGGCGTTATATTTCTTATTACATATATAGCGATTATTTTGTGGTTAGTACAACCGTCAGAGCCTTATTTTTATCCAATCTATTTCGTTTCTTTCGCTATCGCTTATTTTTTTATATTTTATTTAACAGAGAAGCTTGTGATCATCAATCTCCAGCTCGAGGAAACGGTATATCTTGAAAAACTTTCGGTTGCTGGGAAAATGGCTGCTTCTATCGCACACGAAATACGAAATCCACTTACGACTGTACGAGGATTGCTTCAATTTATTTCCACGGATTCAAAAGAACAGCAGGTAAAAAAATATGCGCCTTTAATGTTGGATGAGATCGATCGAACAAATAAGATTATTACAGATTACTTGACACTTATTAAACCTACAAAGTTAGACCATGTAGAGGTGAACCTAAATAAAGTCGTTAGTGATACGATTGAATTAACATCAGTGTTAGGGGTTTACCATGCTGTTAAAATTACTTATGAAGAAGTTGGGGAATATAAAATCCTGACGAATCCACAGGAGATTAAGCAGTGTCTTATCAACCTTATTAAAAATGCGATTGAGGCAATTGAAAAAGATGGCCTCATTGAGATCAAATTGCAAAACGGTACAAAAAGAAATACAGTAGACATCATCATTAAAGATAACGGTGCCGGGATGAATGAGGAAGAATTGAAGAAAATCGGGTTGCCCTTTTACACAACGAAATCGAAGGGCACAGGATTGGGCACTATGATAACAAATAGACTGATAAGGAATATGAACGGAAAAATAACTTACACAAGCACGGAAGGAATAGGGACGACGGTCACTGTAACCCTTCCTACATTAAGATAAAGGGGGAGGACTATGGGATTTGATCGGAAAATCAGCATTATTAATGCTGCTGAAAAATCATTCTCAATGTTCGGATACAAAGCAACAACCATGGATCAAGTCGCGAAAATAGCGAATGTAGGGAAAGGGACGATTTATACCTTCTTTAAGAACAAAGAGGAGCTTTTCAATGAAATCGTAAATCTAATGGTAGGTGAGATGAAAGAACTTGCCCAAACTTCCATCAATGAAAAAGATACTTTCTTTGAAAACCTTCATCGTGCCCTATTTGATGTACTCGAACATCGTAAAGAACATAAACTTGCGATAAAGCTTTCACAAGAAGTTCGAGAAATAGGCACTCCTGCTGCGGTAGAAGCGCTCAATCTAGTTGAGCAAGCGATTACGTCTTTCATCAAACAAGAGATCGAGAGAGGAATCAGAAATAATGAGATAAAAGAATGCGACCCCTCGCTAACGGCATTCTTACTCTTTAAGATGTATATTGCCCTTGTTTTTGACTGGGAGAAAACAAATCGATCACTTACAAAAGAAGAAATAGCCCATCACCTTGAATTATTTACCATGGAGGGAATTAAGAAGCTATAGATGTCTATTGCTTTAATAAAAAAAGGATGATATATTACTATCTGTGGTTAAAATGACTGGAATTAAATTTTAGTCAAAAAACGCCTTGGAAACATATACAGATAGTAATAGGTGTTCTTTTTTTTAGCTTAATTGACCAAATGACAAAATTGGTCATATAGACAATCGGGAGGTAGTAACTATGAAATTTCGTCATCTCCGTTCTGAGTGGCGTGCGTTATTTACGAATAAAAAAATACTCATTCCTGTTCTCGCAGTATTATTTATTCCTGTGTTATACAGTGGAATGTTTTTGTGGGCATTTTGGGATCCATACGAGAATTTGGATGAAATTCCAGTTGCTGTAGTAAATGAAGATACTGGTGCTGATTTTGAAGGAGAGCATATCGAAATCGGGGATGAATTAGTTGAAAAGCTAAAAGGCGATCCGAAATTTAAGTGGGAATTTGTTAATGAAAAAGAAGCAAATAAAGGACTTGAGGATCAAACTTACTATATGAAGATTCAAATTCCTGAAGATTTCTCAGAAAGATCAACGACGGTATTGAATGAACAGCCAGAAAAACTTAATTTAAAGTATGTTCCTAATGAAAGCTTTAACTTCCTTGCGGGACAAATCGGTGGAACGGCTGTTAGTGAAATTAAATCTCAAATTGCAAACAACATCACTGAAAATTATAGTGAACTCGTTTTTGATAAGTTCAGTGAAATTGCAGATGGATTATCTGAAGCTTCTGAAGGAGCTGGAGAATTAGCTGATGGATCTTCTGATCTCAAAGTCGGGACGCAACAGTTAAAAGAGAATTTAGCAGAACTTAATAATGGTTCGATCGAACTGACTAATGGCGTGAGTGAATTACAAAATGGCTCAGTCAAACTCGCGAACGGATTAGAAGACGCGAGCGAGGGTTCCACGAGGTTGCTAACAACATTAAAAGAAAAACAATCGAAGATAAGTGAATTAAGTGCGGGTGCAGGGCAAGTAAGTGGAGGTGTCAACAAACTCAGTGGCGGTTTAACTGATTTTAAGTCAGGTCAAGAAAACCTTCTCGGTGGTGTTAAACAAAGTCGAGATGGTATTGATCAACTTATAACCAAAATTAAGAACAAGTCTTCAGAAGTTACTGAATTAAGTACAACTGCCGCAAGTGTAAAAGAACCGATTACTAACGGTGGTCAAGGAGCCGCACAAGTTTCGAAAGAGTTGCAGGGTGTTATACAAAACATCCAATCCAATGAAAGCTATTCGGAAGAAGAGAAACAAGCGTTAATTAGTCAGCTTAAACCGATTGCAGAGAAATCTGCAGGAGCTGCTCAATCCATTAAGGAGGGAGGAACGAAGTTAGAATCTGTTTCGAAAAGTATTTCATCAAATGTAGATGGAATGAAAACAAGCCAGAATGAACTCATCACCGCGCTACAAAGTCTATATGATGGACAAGTGAAGATTGAAAAAGGCTTACTACGATTTGGAAACGAGATAGATACTGCTAGAGAAGATGTATCACAACTTCAAGCTGGTGCTGATAAAGTGGCTGAAGGAACGGCTAATGTGTCTTCTGGTTGGCAAGAAATGATTACGAATGTAAGTAAACTAAATAGCGGCGTTGTGGAATTAGAAAATGGGTCGCAGGTTCTTGTAACTGGCTTAACGGATCTCGAGGGAGGATCTTCCGAACTTTCTTCAGGTGCAGGTCAGCTGTTAGAAGGGTCTAAGAAGTTAGACAACGGAGCCGAGAAAGTAACTGACGGATCAAATGAACTTCATAGTAAGTTAGACGAGGCAGCCAAAGAAACTGCTCAAACGAAAGCAGATGATGAGACATACAATATGTTTGCAGATCCAGTTGACGTAGAAAGTGATGCAACTGATTCTGTTCCAAACTATGGAACTGGTTTCGCGCCATATTTCTTATCACTTGGGTTATTTGTTGGAGCTCTTCTTATGTCAATCGTCTTTCCACTTCGTGAACCAGCAGGGACTCCTAAGTCTGCATTGGGATGGTTTGTAAGTAAGTATGGAGTACTTCTTACAGTTGGTGTGATCCAAGCATTAGTCGCAGATGCTGTCTTACTATATGGATTAGGTATCGAAGTGCAAAGTGTGTCATACTTCATTCTTTTCACAGTGATTTCAAGCTTAACGTATATGGCGATGATTCAGTTCTTCGTCACAACGATGGGAGATCCAGGGCGATTTGTAGCGATCATTATTTTGATTCTACAGTTAACTACAAGTGCCGGTACATTCCCACTTGAATTGATTCCAGAAGGTCTTCAAATCTTTAACGCTTGGTTGCCTATGACTTACACCGTATCTGGGTTAAAGGCAGTAATCTCGAGTGGAGATTTTGAATTTATGTGGAACAATGTGTTTATCTTACTTGGATTCACGTTAATCTTTGCTGTTGGAACGATCATATTCTTCTTTATGGAAATGAAAAAGCGTAGAAATAAAGGGTTCGATGAACCTGCAATGACAGAATAAGTGTAATGAAGCCTTCTCAATGATGAGAAGGCTTATTTCTTTGAATTATGCTTCGAAAAAGGATAGAGTAATAGTAAGATTGTTGTAGTATAGCTTGTAGATTGGTTTGGATATAGAAGGTTAGGGTAAAGATTGAGGATAGGTATTTTTAAGGAGGCAGGGAGAAGGGGAACAATGATTACTTTTAAGAATGTTAGCAAACAATTTCCTGATGGAACAACCGCTCTTAAGGACATTAATTTACATATTGAAAAGGGCGAACTCTTAACGTTGATCGGTCCCAGTGGTTGTGGGAAGACAACGACTATGAAGATGATCAATCGTTTGATCGAGCCCACAGGTGGTCAGATATACATAGATGGAAGATCGATCTCAGAACAGGATCCTGTAGAGCTTAGAAGAAGTATTGGTTATGTTATTCAACAGATTGGGCTACTTCCCCATATGACGATAGCAGAGAACATTTCGTTAATACCAAAATTAAAAAAATGGGACAAGAATAAAATAGAAAACCGTGTCGATGAATTATTAGAACTAGTTGGCCTCGAACCTTCTACATTTAGAACGCGGTACCCCCTAGAGTTAAGTGGTGGACAGCAACAGCGTGTAGGCGTTATTCGTGCGTTAGCTGCAGAGCCTCCAATCATACTAATGGACGAGCCTTTTAGTGCCCTCGATCCGATTAGCCGAGAACAGCTTCAAGATGAACTTGTTAAGCTTCAAAAGGAAATACAAAAAACGATTGTTTTTGTGACTCATGATATGGATGAAGCGATGAAGATAGCTGACCGAATCGCGATTATGAAAGATGGCGAAATTCTGCAGCTGGATACACCTGATAACATCCTACGTCACCCTAAGAATGACTTTGTTCGTGACTTTGTAGGTGATGAACGGATTGCTAAAGGACAGACCCCTTCAGCTAGTGATTTGATGATCCGAAAAGTTGCTACTGTGAAAGAAAGTCTTGGCTTAGCTGAGGCAATTCGATTAATGAAGTCAGAGTGCGTCGAAAGTCTCGTTGTTACTAGTTCTGATCACGTATATAAGGGAGTCGTTACACTGGAGGTTGTGCAGCAACATGATGATGACTCGAAACGTATTGTAGATGTGATGAGTGAACCAAAACCGGTTTTAATCGATACGCTCTATCCAGAAATCGCAAAACGCTTCGCCGAAGAAACTCAAGGTATGATTCCTGTAGTGAATCAAAGTAAACTTGAAGGTGTCATTACCAATGGCAGTATGATGAGAGGGCTAGCCGGTCTCGATCAAGAAAGTCAACGAAAGGAAGGTGGCCTAAATGAATGATCGTAATTTCTTTGTATTGTTCATTGAAACAATTCAGGGTCGTTGGGATGATATTCTTGTGGCTCTACAAGAGCATCTCTTTCTATCGTTTATATCGATCGTTATCGCGATTCTAATATCCGTACCTCTAGGGATATTCATTTCTCGAAGAAAAAAACTTGCGGAGCCATTTATCGCTATTTCTGCGATCTTTCAAACCGTTCCTAGTTTGGCCCTCTTCGGTTTCTTGATTCCATTTCTAGGAATTGGAAGTACAACCGCTATTATTGCCTTGACTGTTTATGCCTTGCTTCCTATTTTGAGAAATACATATACTGGAATCACCTCAGTCGATCAATCCTCGATCGAAGCTGGCAGAGGAATGGGAATGACAGATTCACAAATTCTAACTAAAATAGAAATTCCTCTATCACTACCAGTTATTATGGCAGGTGTAAGGACAGCGACGGTTTTGACGATAGGTGTTGCGACGCTAGCGACATTTGTTGGAGCTGGAGGACTTGGAGATATCATTTACAGAGGACTGACATCGAATAAAGACGAGCTTGTGCTAGCAGGAGCACTACCTGCTACGATTCTTGCACTTAGCTTCGACTTAATTCTGAAATTATTAGAAAATGCGGCAACTCCAAAAGGGATTAAAGCAAAAAAATAAAGGGGAGATTAATTTGAAGAAGTTTACTGTATTAATGCTAGGTCTCGCTATGGTTCTAGCCGCTTGTGGTGGTAACGATAGCGGGAGTAGTGAGAGTGATCCAATCGTTATCTCTGGTAAGCCATGGACTGAACAGTATATTTTACCGCACATTGTGGGTGAATACATAAAGGCGAATAGTGATTATGAGGTCGAAATTGACGAAGCTGTCGGTGAGGTTAATGTTATTCATCAGGCACTTGTTGATGGGGATGTTGACATGTACGTTGAGTATACAGGTACAGGTCTTGAAGCGGTGTTAAAAGAAACTGCTGATTCAACTCAATCTGCAGATGAAATATTCCGAAAAGTAAAAGATGGATATAAAGAAGAGTTCGACCTCGTTTGGCTTGAGCCACTAGGCTTTGAAAATGGGTATACTCTTGCGATTACACAAGAAACGAACGAAGGCTTGAATGCTGAAACTTACTCAGATTTAGTCCCTGTTTCAGATGAATTGGTGTTTGGTGGGCCACATCCTTTCTATGAAAGGTACGATGGGTATGAAGCGATGGTAGAAACATATGGCTATGATTTTAAAGAGACAGAAAGTCTTGACCCTAACATTATGTATGATGCATTGAATGAGGGAGAAGTCGATGTGATCCCTGCATTTACTACAGATGGTCGCATTGCTCGATATAATCTTGTTAGTACAGAAGATGATAAGAACTTTTTCCCACCTTATTATGCTGCACCTGTTGTAAGGCAAGACACGCTAGATTCACACCCTGAATTAGCTGACATTGTGAATGAACTTGCAGGGAAAATTTCAGAAGAAGAGATGTCTGAAATGAATGCGAAAGTGGATATAGACGGAGAGGAACCAGAGAAGATTGCGGTGAACTTCTTAAAAGAAAAAGGACTTATCGATTAACCTTGTTAGCTATGTATACAAAAGACGTGCAGATCTCACATCTGCACGTTTTTACTTATAGAATTTTACTTAGAAATGCTTTTGTACGTTCATTTTGTGGGTTTTGAAAAATCTCTTCTGGGACATTCTCTTCAACAATATAGCCACCATCCATGAATAAAACTCGGTCACCAACTTCCCTTGCGAAGCCCATTTCATGAGTTACGACAACCATCGTCATCCCTTCTTTTGCAAGCTGTTTCATTACTTCGAGAACTTCTCCAATCATTTCAGGGTCAAGAGCTGAAGTCGGTTCATCAAACAGCATCACGCTTGGTTCCATAGCTAATGCTCTCGCGATCGCGACACGCTGTTTTTGACCTCCAGATAGCTCACCAGGGTAGCTATTTGCTTTCTCTGCTAGTCCTACTTTGTGAAGTAATTCCAATGCTTGTTCCTTAGAAGCTTGTTTATTGTTTCCTTTGACTTTAATAGGAGCGACCGTGATATTCTCAAGAACAGTCTTATGCGGGAAGAGGTTAAAATGCTGGAAGACCATTCCAACATCTTGCCGAACTTTGTTGATTTTGGTCTTAGGATCAGCGATGTCATGTCCATTCACAATGACGCTGCCACCTGTGATATCTTCTAATTTATTCAAACAACGAAGAAACGTACTTTTGCCAGAACCTGATGGACCAACAACACAGACGACTTCTTTTTCTTTAATCTCAGTGTTTATTTCTTTTAATACTTCTAAATCCCCGAAGGACTTTTTTAAGTTTTTGACCTGAATGATACTCATGTAGTAGAACCCCTCTCGACAAAACTCTTAATACCCTTTGGTAAGGTAGTGAAGAATAGCCCCATTATACCAACTTTTCTTCTAAAATTGAAAGAGGAAGGAGGAGGCTCAGGTGTTCGTCCGCGGAAAGTATCCACTCATTATCTTCTTTGGAAAAGTGCCCTAAATAAAAAGACCGGTATTCTCGCGCTTTTTATTTTCTACACCAGTTGTTGGAACTTTCATGATTGAAAAATCATTTTAGAGGGAAGATAATTTTGTGGTCTAGATATTTTTTTGTGAAATCAGACATCTTTCCTTTTTCTTTTGTAAGCACTCATGTATAATTATCAATGTACATTTGTTCAAAGTATATTTTACTAAATTTCACTATAAAAAAAGGAGTGTATACATATGACAACAAATCAAATGGATTCACTTGCAGTAAATACAATTCGTACGCTTTCCATCGATGCAGTTGAGAAAGCAAATTCCGGACACCCTGGAATGCCGATGGGAGCAGCTCCGATGGCATATACATTATGGAGCCAGTTCATGGACCATAGTCCATCAAATCCTGATTGGTTTAACCGTGATCGCTTTGTGCTATCAGCAGGACATGGCTCAGCACTTCTATATAGCATGCTTCATTTGTTCGGGTATGACGTTAGCATGGAAGACTTGAAGACTTTCCGCCAGTGGGGTAGTAACACACCAGGACACCCTGAATATGGTGAGACTCCAGGGGTAGATGCTACGACTGGTCCATTAGGACAAGGTCTTGCGATGTCAGTTGGTATGGCTATGGCAGAGCGTCACTTAGCTGCGACTTACAATAGAGATGAGTTTAACGTTATTGATCATTACACATATAGCATTTGTGGTGATGGAGACTTAATGGAGGGTGTTTCTTCTGAATCAGCTTCATTAGCTGCTCACCTTAAACTTGGACGTCTGATCGTCATGTATGATTCAAATGATATTTCTCTTGATGGAGACTTGAATCAGTCATTCTCTGAAGATGTTCAGAAGCGCTATGAAGCGTACGGCTGGCAAGTAATCCGCGTTGAAGATGGTAACGATATGGCTGCGATTGCTGACGCATTGAAGCAAGCAAAGAATAACACTGATCAGCCAACTATGATCGAAGTGAAAACGACGATTGGATATGGTTCTCCTAACAAAGGTGGAAGTAACACTTCTCATGGTGCCCCACTTGGAGCGGATGAAATTTCTCTAGTAAAAGAGAATTACAACTGGGCTTACGAAAATGAATTCCATATTCCTGAAGAAGTGAAAAGTGTTTTCGCTGAAATTAAAGAAAATGGAGATAAGAAAGAAAAGCAGTGGAATGAACTTTTCGCTAGCTATGAAGAGAAGTACCCGGAACTTGCTGCTCAGTTGAAAGCAGCGATGAAAGGTGAGCTTCCTGAAGGCTGGGATAGTGAAATTCCTTCATATGAAAAAGGTACGAGCACCGCTTCTCGTGCAGCATCCGGTGAAGTACTGAATGCAATTGCGAAAAACAATCCACAAATCTTCGGTGGATCTGCTGACCTTGCATCTTCTAATAAGACGATGCTTAAAGATGAGAAAGATTTCTCAGCAGCGGATTATAGCGGAAGAAACATCTGGTTTGGTGTACGTGAGTTTGGAATGGCATCAGCCCTAAATGGTATGGCACTTCATAAAGGTCTTAAAGTATTTGGAGCTACATTCTTTGTATTCTCTGACTACCTGCGTCCTGCTTTACGTTTATCAGCATTGATGGGTGTACCTGCAACTTATGTCTTCACTCATGATAGTGTAGCGGTTGGTGAAGACGGTCCTACACATGAACCTGTAGAACAACTTGCTTCTCTTCGTGCTATGCCTGGTCTTTCCATTATCAGACCAGCTGACGGAAACGAAACAGCTGCAGCTTGGAAAGTAGCCCTTGAAACATCAACTAATCCTACAGCACTTGTTCTATCTCGTCAGAATTTACCTGTTGTGACTGATTCTCACGAACAAGCATACGAAGGCGTAAAACGTGGTGCTTATATTGTGGAAGGTAGCAATAACTCTGATGCTCTTCTCCTTGCATCTGGTTCTGAAGTTGGCCTTGCTGTTGAAGCACAGAAGCTTCTTGAGAGAGAAGGAATTACTGCTTCGGTAGTAAGTATGCCAAGCTGGGATCTATTCGAACAGCAACCAGAAGACTATAAGAAAACAGTTCTACCTGATGATGTATCCGTTCGTCTTGGTATTGAGATGGGCGCATCCATGGGCTGGGACCGTTATGTTGGAGACAAAGGTGATGTTCTAGCGATCGACCGCTTTGGAGCTTCAGCACCAGGAAACACTGTCATCAAAGAATTTGGTTTCACTCCAGAAAACGTTGTTAAAAGAGTAAAAGCAATGCTATCAAGATAACACTTGAGAGGCTTTCAGAAGGCGAAAAGGTCTTTCTGAAAGCCTTTTTTATAGGGTTTGACGATGGCAAATAAATATGAAATTACAGGTGTTGCTATGGATAAGGGAAAACTTGAAAAGGTTGTAGAGGCTGCCCGGTTATACTATCAGCTTGATTTCAGTCAGCAAGAAATCGCAAGTAAGCTGTCGGTTTCGAGGCCAACCGTATCCAGGTTATTAAAACAGGCTAAAGCGGAAGGTGTCGTAGAGATAACCATTCATGATCCATCTGAAGATGTACATCGATTAAGTTCAGAGCTCGTAGAAGCTTTCGATCTGATCGATGCTGAAGTTGCAATTGTTCCTCAGTTCGAAGAAGGCGTTGTGAAGCATCACGTTGGGAAGACTGCTGCATTGTTTCTTAATGAGACGATTCAAGATAATGACTTGATCGGTGTGTCATGGGGAACAACCCTTAATGAAATGGGAAAAAATCTACGTCATAAACTCCTGAAAAATGTTTCAGTGGTCCAGTTAAACGGAGGGATTAGCTACTCAGAAACCAATACATATGCATACGAAGTCATTCAAATGCTCAGCCGCTCTTTCCATGCGGCAAGTCACTTCTTGCCTGTACCGGCTATCGTAGATCAACTGCTTGTGAAGGAGACGATGGAGGCTGATCGACATATCAGGAAAGTACTCGATATGGGACGAGATGCTAATGTAGCCTTGTTCAGTGTTGGAATACCGACAAAAGAATCAGTTATCGTGCAAGCTGAGTATGTAACAGAGGAAGAATTAGAGGTCATTCATTCACGCTCTGTCGGTGAGATATGCTCGCGCTTTTTTGATGAGAACGGTCGACTAATTCATAAGAATTTAAACGATCGAACAATTGGTATCGATCTTGAAGAACTTTCCAAAAAGGAAAAGTCGATCTTGGTAGCAGGAGGGCCTAAGAAGGTGGAAGCTATATATGGAGCACTAAAGGGTGGGTTTGCGAACATTCTTGTTACTGATCAATATACAGCTCGAGCTTTACTTGAATTGAAAGGGGAGAGAAATCAGCAATGAAAGTGACGGTTCTAGGTCCCTGGGGAGGTTACCCAAAAGCCGGTGAGGCTAGCGCGGGTTATCTTGTTCAGAAAGAAGGATTTAACTTACTAGTGGATTGTGGAAGTGGTGTATTGGCACAATTGCAGCATTACTTGCCTGTAGAAGAGATCGATGCTGTCATCATTAGTCACTATCATCCAGACCATATTGCGGATATCGGTGTTTTGTATCATGGCAGACTCATACAGTCTAAAATCAGTAAGGAACTTCCTGAGTTGCCGATTTATGCGCACCCGCATAATAAAGAGGAGTTTAACAAACTGAGTCATGAACCTTATACAGTGGCAAAACCATATAAGGAAGATGAAGAGCTCAAAGTTGGTCCATTTACGATTACATTTCTTAAGACAGCACATCCCGTAACATGCTTCGCGATGAGAATAAGTGATGGTGAAAAGGATATGGTCTTTACTGCAGATTCAAGTTATTTGAAAGAGTTTGAAGAGTTCGCAAGGGGTGCCGATCTTCTACTATGTGAATGTAATTTATACAGTCATATGGATGGGTCTAAGATGGGTCATATGAATAGTATAGATGCCGGAACGATAGCAAAAGCAGCTAATGTTGGAACGCTCATGCTAACCCACCTTCCACACTTTGGTGTATTAGAAGAATTAGAGAAGGATGCGAAACAGTATTTCGATGGAAAAGTTGTACTCGCAGCAAGTGGTTTAACCTGGGAAGAATAAAAAAGGACTGAAGGAGTCTCCTTCAGTCCTCAGCTTGTAGAGGAACCCCAGGTTCTTCTACAAGCTTTTTTTGTTGGTTTGTATTTTGAGGTCGTTTTTTTGAATTTTAATGTTAGTAATATGAAAAAAACTCTCCTTCACCTAGCTCACCCGGTCTAAGTGAAGGGCAATCTTCTTCATATTTTGACAGGCGGCAGTCAGTAACGCTTGTTCTCGCACTTTTTGTTTTCCACGCAAGCGACAATAACGCAGCCCATGCAGTTCTTTTGAATCTGCGAAGCTACGCTCAACCTTCTCTTTTCTCATGCGATAAATCCACTTTCCCTCATTGGAAAGTCGGTTCTGACGAACCTTTTCTTTTGCCCCTTCCCACACATGGCGTGTGATGGTTTTCTGGTGCTTCTGGTTCTCAGTGCACTGTGCCAGAAGAGGACAAGTCTTACATTTCGTGGGGTCCGACTTATAGTGACGATACCCTTCTCGGTCCGTCGTCGCGTACGCCAGTGCCTCACCCTGAGGACAAACATATCGATCGAGGTTTTCATCATATTTGTATTTCCATTTCGGAAGAAATCCTTTTTTACTTTGGTAGCGACGATGAGCGATAACGCCAAATACGTTTCGTTGTTCGAGTCCGTGACAAATAGGGGCTGTTAAGTATCCTGCATCTAGACCGACTGCTTCTACTTTAAAACCGAAGCGTTTTACCTGGCGGTCTAACCGTTGTAAATAAGGTTTGGAGTCGTGAATATTACCTGGAGTAATATGGACGTCGGTAATGATGTTGAATTTCATATCTGTGGTGCGATGATCTAAGTAAAAGAAACCTTCAGGTTTATGTTCTCGATATAAATAACCACTCTCAGGATCAGTATGACTGACTTTGATTTCCTTCGTCTTATTCACCTCCTTCTTTTCTTTTAGAGGCTTTTTTCCATGATCAGACCTGTCCTGTTCCACTGCTTCATTGAGTTCATCTATATAGTCGGCCGTTTCTACATGAACGTCTTTCCTGGAGAACTTTTTCTTATTCGCGCTCGCTTTTAGATGTGTGGAATCGGTGTAGAGAACTCGTCCTGACACCATTCGATGGTTCATAGCCTGGTGGACGACCTCATCAAAAACCTCTTGGAAAATATCCGTTTCATTAAAACGCATTCTGCGATTCCAGCTAATCGTAGAGTGATGGGGTACGGCGTCGGTTAAATTCAATCCGAGGAACCACCGGTACGCGACATTCGTTTGAATTTGACGCTCTAATTCGCGTTCAGAGCGAATGCCGTAAATATATCCAATAAACATCATCTTAAATAATACTAGGGGATCAAGGGATGGACGGCCGTTGTCTTCACAATAATAAGGACGGACTTTTTCAGGGATAAAGGAGAAATCTATGTAGTGGTCGATCTTACGTAATAAGTGGTTATCAGGGACAAGTTCATCAATCGTTACCATTTCTAATTCATTCTGCCGATCTTTCTTAGATTGAAACATTACATCACCGCCTAAAAAGAATCTATCTCTAGCTTAACAAAAGGGTGAAATAAAAAAAGGCAAAAAAAATAGGTTGTCGAGACTTTCTCGACAACCTGAGGACTGAAGGAGTCTCCTTCAGTCCTTTTAAAGTATTAGTCAAGATTGTTGGAATCAAGTTTACCATTCATATCCATCAAGAAACCAATCTCTCTTCCAAGCAGGCGTGCGATCTCCTTACACTTCTTTTCACCTTCTGCTTTAATTTGCTCTATCGTTAAGCTCGAATTTAAGCTTGAAGCACCTACAATTACAGGGATATCCCCTTTTTCATAATACACAATCTTCATTTGTGCCCCTCCTCATTTGCGTTTACTAGAAGTATTCGAAGCGTAGGAAAAAAGAACGGGGAGGAATCGCATGACATTTTATGGAGATGGTGCTTTTTTGCTTAGTTTAAGACAATTCATTACAATAGAATGAGAACAAACTGGAGGGAACATGATGCGATTTATAGATAACGAAAATATTATGGATGCCGGGATCAACCTAGCGATCGAAGAATACATCCTTAAAGAGCTTGACCCTGAAGAAACCTATCTTCTTTTTTATTCAATGAACCCTACTGTTATCGTAGGGAAAAATCAAAACACAATCGAACAAATCGATACAACCTACATACGTGAGAATGATGTTGCTGTTATTCGACGTCTTTCTGGAGGCGGCGCTGTGTACAACGATCCAGGTAATTTAAGTTTTAGTATCATCACGAAAGATGATGGTAATAGTTTTCATAACTACAAGAAGTTCACAGACCCTGTGGTAAAAGCACTCCATAAGATGGGCGTAGATGCTGAATTAAGCGGACGAAATGACCTTCTCGTAAATGGGAAGAAAATATCTGGCAATGCCCAGTTCTCTACAAAAGGAAGAATGTACAGCCACGGTACTTTAATGTTCGATGTTAATCTAGAGAACGTTGTGAAAGCATTAAAAGTGAACAAAGAGAAAATTGAATCAAAAGGAATCAAGTCGATCAGAAGTCGCGTAACGAATATAAGTGAACATATGGATGAGGACATGACGCGTGAGGAATTTAAACAAAAGCTTCTTCAATCAATTTTCGAAGAATATGACGAAGTGCCTACTTATCAGCTTACAGAAGACGATTGGGATGAAATTAACAGTATTGCAGATAAGCGATATAAAAACTGGGATTGGAATTATGGGCGCTCACCGAAATTCAATGTTCAGCACTCAAAAAGGTTCCCGATTGGGTCGATCGACGTCCGTCTAGAAGTGAAAAAAGGGTACATTAAGCAAGCAACCATTTTTGGCGATTTCTTCGGAGTTGGTGATGTGAAGGAGCTAGAAGAGCGACTCACAGATACAAAGTATGAACCAGAGTCCATTAGAGGTTCGCTTAAAGGTTTAGATGTAAAACATTATTTTGGGAACATATCAGAAGAAGAGTTTATAAATCTTCTTTATTAGGCGATAGGAGCTGGTATATCAGCTCCTATTTCGATTTGAACAGAGGTGGTATATCGCTTTCCTCTTGCTTGTTAATTTTTCTTCCAATATAATATATTTAGAAAATTAAAAATGAATGATTATTCATTCATACCAGGAGGAGAGCGAATGAATCTTTCGGAACAACTTACACAAGCGGCAGTATCTCATCCGGAAAAACAGGCGTATATTTATGAGGATCATGCCGTAACGTATGAACAGCTTGACCAGAAAGTATCTCTTTTCGCAGCGAACCTTGCCGCTGAGAATATTACTAAAGGCGACCATGTTGCATTGATACTGGGGAACTCACCAGAATTTATCATCAGTTATTATGGAGCATTAAGAGCTGGGGCAGTCGTTATTCCAATAAACCCGATCTATACCCCTAATGAGATTGGCTACTTGCTACATAATGGTGATGTGAAAGCTATCGTAACGCTAGAGCAGGCATTACCACTTGTTGAAGGGATGGCGGGTCAACTTCCTGAAGTAAAACTCGTTACCTTTGTAGGTGAAGCGACTAATGAAAAGTTTTTATCAAACATTAAAATGAAACCGTTTGCAATGATGGTTAGTGATGAAGGCAACAAGGTACCATCATTTCATACGGAAGAAGACGATCTCGCTGTCATCCTCTACACTTCTGGGACAACGGGGAGACCCAAAGGTGCAATGCTATCTCACAAAAATATAGTGAGCAATGCTTCTGACACTGCAGATTATTTGGAGTTTAACTCTAATGATGTTGTTATTACTGCCCTACCTATGTTCCACGTATTTTGTATGACTGTTTCTATGAATGCGCCTCTAATTGCAGGAGGTACCCTCCTAATCTTGCCGAAGTTCAGTCCTCAAGAAGTTTTCCGTGTTGCAGAGAAGTATAAAGCAACTGTCTTTGCAGGTGTTCCTACCATGTATAATTTTCTCTTTCAATTCCCAGAAGGCCGAGCGGAGTATTTTAAGCATGTAAGAATATGTATATCTGGTGGTTCTCCATTACCAGTGGCACTACTACATCGCTTTGAAGAGAAGTTCAATGTTAAGGTATCTGAAGGGTATGGCTTATCTGAAGCAGCACCCGTTACGTGCTTTAATCCATTAGATCGTCCGAGGAAGCCAGGTTCTATCGGAACCAATATTACGAATGTCGTAAATAAGGTCGTTGATGAACTTGGAAAAGAAGTTTCTCCTGGAACTGTTGGTGAGCTGATTGTGAAAGGGCCTAACGTGATGAATGGCTATTACAAATTACCAGAAGACACTTCTGCGACAATTAGAGAAGGATGGCTCTATACAGGCGACTTAGCGAAGATGGATGAAGATGGCTACTTCTATATCGTAGATCGTAAGAAAGACCTCGTGATCGTTGGAGGTTACAATGTTTATCCACGAGAAGTGGAAGAAATACTGTATCAGCATCCGAGCATTGTTGAGGCAGCTGTAGTTGGCGTTCCTGATCCTGATTTCGGTGAAGCCGTTCAAGCATTTGTAGTTACAAAGGATGAGCTCTCAGAAGATGAGGTTAAGAGTTATTGCAGAGAGAACCTCGCTAAATATAAATGTCCGACGATTGTGGAATTTATTGATGAACTACCAAAAAATACGACAGGAAAAATATTAAGAAAAGCGCTACGTAAGCATGTAAACGTATAGAAACGGTGCCGACTCGAGTTGAGTCGGTTTTTTATTTAGAAAAAATAGTCAGAAAATATTTGATATTTATATGACAATAAAATATAATGACGTTAAATAAACGTTATATCGGAGGTGTGTAGGAATGGAAGCTGTTTATCAGCAAAAGATCGATCATTTCATGGATCGAATTAATAATGGCGAGAAGATTGAAGCTGACGACTGGATGCCAGACGATTACCGCGAGGCATTGATCCGCCTGATTTCAATGCATGGAATCAGCGAAATTATGGGGGCACTTCCTGAGAAGGAATGGGTACCAAAGGCACCTACGCTTCATAGGAAATTAGCAATCATGGCAAAAGTTCAGGATGAAATGGGGCATGGTCAGCTTTTACTACGTGTTGCAGAAGATTTAATGGCACCGCTCGGTAAGAATAGAGATGACATTATGAAAGATTTATTCTCAGGTCGGTTAAAGTTTCATAATGTTTTTCATATGGAAGCTCCTACATGGGGGGATGCGGGAATCATTGCGTGGCTTGTAGATGGGGCTGCTATTATTTCTCAGACGATGATGCTCGGCACTTCTTATGGTCCTTATGGTAGAGCTTTAAAGCGGATTTGCGCTGAGGAGGTATTTCATGCGCAACACGGCGAGAGTATCATAATGGCGCTCGCTGAAGGAACAGAAGAACAGCGTGAACTTCTGCAGGATGCTCTAAACAGATGGTGGACGTCGCTATTAATGTTCTTCGGTCCTAAATCCAAAAATGAAACGGGTCATTCGAATCAAGATAAAAACATGCAGTATAAACTGCGTACGAAGACAAACGAACAGCTACGACAAGAGTTTTTGACGAAGTATGTACCGAGGGTTTGGTCATTAGGATTGACGATTCCAGATCCTACTCTACGATTCGATGAAGAGAAATCAGAGTGGGAATACGCAGATCCCGATTGGTCAGAGTTCAAAAAAATCGTCACTGGAAATGGACCTAAGTCCAAAGAACGATTAGCGCTTAGAGTACGATCTTATGAAATGAATAGTTGGGTGCGTGAGGCTCTTGGTAAAAGACCACAGCATATCTAGTGAGGTGTTTTGAAATGAGTGAAGCTGAAAAAGATTTCTATCAAGTATTCGAAGTGTTTAGCAAGAAAACTGATACCGCACCACTTCAGTACCAGTTCAGTCTCCTAGCTCCGAATCGTGAACTGGCTTTTATCATGGCCAAGGAAAACTTTTTCCGAAGAGAGCAACCGGCAGATATCTGGGTTGTGAAACGAGACGACATACGAACAATGACCCAAGAAGAGAGAGAAGGTATTAAGAATCTTGATAAAGCCTACCGAGAAACGAAAGGCTATGGCTACTTGAAGAAAAAGTGGAGAAAGTATGAACAGGAGCAGCTAACAGAAAAAGATATTATGGGAGGAGGGAAAACGTAATGGAGTCAGCGGAATATCGAAGTAGTCTCATAGAATTGATTTACCAGCTTGCTGATGATGACTTTATTCTTTCATATCGAGGTTCTGAGTGGCTTGGGCTCGCTCCACATATCGAAGAGGATGTTGCGTTTTCTTCAATCAGTCAGGATCTAATGGGGCATGCTGCATTATATTTTTCTTTACTTGAGGAACTGGGTGAAGGAGATGCTGATAAATTAACGCATGATAGGTCACCCGAGAATTTTCATAATGCTGTTTTGTTGGAACTCCCAAACGGGCCTGGAAGTTATCTCGAAGAACCTAACTACGATTGGGCCTTCACTGTAGTAAGGAATTATTTCTACACGCTTGCAAAAAAGGTTCGCTTGAATTCGATTAAGGAAAACTCTTATGAAACCCTACAGCAGATTGTACAGAAGATTTCGATTGAGATGTCATACCATCTAATGCATTGGGAAACGTGGTTCGATCAATTGATAAACAGCACTCCAGAAGCAAAGAGAAAAATGACGGAGGCGGTCGACGTCGTCCTTATGGAAATGAAAGGTGTTTTCTCGTATGGACTTGATGGTGAAAAGATGGTTCGCCTTTCCTTAATAGAAAGTGAAGAAACCCTCATTCAGAGGTGGAGAGCGATTCTCAGCGAAAAGGTAGACTTTCCTCTTGAAATCGGAATGAGCTCATTAGAAGGAAGAAACGGTAATCATACTGATCATCTTGAACGAGCGTTATCAACACTTTCAGAAGTCTATCAATCTGTACCATCTGCGGAATGGTAGCTTGAGAGGAGCTTTGTTATGACAACGAGAAAGAAAGTTCTAGAGAAGCTTGATACGGTTAAAGATCCTGAAATTCCCTCCGTAAGTGTCGTGGACCTTGGTATTATTTATGATGTGAAGGTAGACGGTGGGAGAGTGGAAGTGGAGGCGATGCCTACATTTTCTGGATGTCCGGCTTTAGACATCATAAAGCGGGATATCAAAAATGCTATCGAAACGATAGAAGGAATCACATCAGTAGAAGTGAAATATATACGTGAACCGATATGGACCACTGCTCGTGTGACGGATAAAGGAAGGGTCCAGTTAAAAGAATTTGGAATAGCCCCTCCAGATGAGAAAATCGGAAGCGAATGGCGTGTTCCTTGCCCTTATTGTGACTCCGTATATACCACGATGGATAACATCTTCGGTCCAGCTGCATGTAGAAGTATTCTCTATTGTAAAAGCTGTAAAAACCCGTTTGAAGCCATGAAGCCAGTAGCAATATAATACAAACTGAAAGGTTGATGAAAAATGGTAAAAGTAATCGCATTGTACAAACAGCCGGAGAACAAACAGAAATTTGATGAGCACTATTTCAATACACACGCGCCTATCACTTCTAAGATTCCAGGATTAAAGAAAATGGAAGTAACAAGAATTGTTGGTTCTCCAATGGGAGAGAGTGAGTTTTATTTGCTTTGTGAAATGTACTATGAGGACCATGAATCGATGAAGGCAGGTATGAAGTCTCAAGAAGGAAAAGCATCTGGGAAAGACCTGATGGGCTTTGCTGGGGATCTCGTTACGTTAATGATCGGGGAAGAAGTACACGAAACCGCAAATACTAAGCAATAGAAAAGGGGCGCGAGGATGTACGAAACGATTGAATACGAAGTACGGGACCACATCGCGTGGATCCGCCTAAATCGACCAGACAAAATGAATGCGTTTACAATGCTGATGAATAAGGAAGTCCAGGAAGCAGTGGAGCGAGGAGAAGCTAATCAAGACGTTCGCTGTATTGCCATTACGGGTAACGGAAGGGCATTTTGCGCAGGACAAGATTTGAAAGGTGTGGACGAGGAACTTGATCACGGTGATGTGCTCAGGTCCGCTTATAACCCGATGGTCAAGCAAATCGTGAACTGTGAGAAGCCTGTTGTTGCAGCCGTTAATGGAGTAGCCGCTGGTGCTGGAATGAGTCTTGCACTTGCGTGTGATTTTCGTGTAGCTAATGAGAATGCTAGTTTTATTGAGGCTTTTGTACATGTTGGTCTTGTGCCAGACTCTGGAAGCATGTACTTTTTACCGCGATTGATCGGGCATGCTAAAGCTCTTGAGCTCGCGATGCTCGGTGATAAGGTGAGCGCGTCCCAAGCGAAAGACCTTGGAATGGTTAATGATGTGTATTATATGGAAGATTGGGATGAAGGTGTTAACAAATTTACTGAGCGCTTATCAAGTCTACCTCCAAAAGCAGTTTCACTCATTAAACAGGGAATGGCAAAAAGCTGGGATAGTAGTCTTGAGGAAGTTCTAGAATTTGAAGCCGACGCTCAAGCTAAGGCAGGTCAAACAGACGATCATCGTGAGGGTGTGAAAGCATTCATAGAGAAAAGACGTCCGGTGTTTCAAGGGTCATAATAGTATAGAGAAGAAGGAAATAGGGGGAAATATCGAGAATAGATGTAGGGAAAGGGGTCCTGGAGGTTGGTTGGAAATCCACATCAACTGCCAGGCTCTTTCCTATGTACTTAACTAGAGGAGGAAATAAATTGGCTGTTGTTACATATGAAGTAAAAAACCACATAGGATACGTTACATTGAATCGTCCAGATGTTTTAAACTGCTTTAACTATGAAACACTATCCGTGCTTCAAGGTATTATTGACGAGATTTATACGGACAAGAATGTGCGGGTTGTTATTTTTATGGGCGCAGGTGAAAAGGCTTTCAGCGCAGGAGCAGATTTGAAAGAAAGACGTTCGCTATCTGAAAGTGAAGTGAAGAGAAACGTTAAGAAGATCCGTGAAGTCTTTTCGTCAGTTGAAGCTCTTCCCCAACCAACGATTGCAGCAATTAACGGATATGCTTTCGGTGGTGGGTTTGAATTAGCACTAGCTTGCGACTTCCGATATGCAGTTGAAGGGACCAAAATGGGATTGACTGAAACGAGTCTAGGAATCATTCCAGGTGCCGGTGGAACACAAAGACTACCAAGACTGATCGGGTCTGCGAAGGCGCTTGAGCTTGTATTAACTGCGAGAAAATTAACTTCGGAAGAAGCCTTAGATTATGGCATACTAAATGGCGTGGTGAAGTCAGAAGAGCTTCTCAGTAAATGTGAAGACCTTGCTTCTGAAATATGCAAGAATGCGCCGGTTGCTGTCCAGCAAGCTAAATTCGCGGTTCGCGAAGGGATGAATGTAGATCGTCACACTGGTATGGCGATCGAATCGAAAGCGTACGAAGTAACCATTCCTACAAAAGACCGTTTAGAGGCTCTTGATGCTTTTGCTGAGAAGAGAAGGCCTGAGTTCAAAGGAGAGTAATGAGTTGCGATGTCCTCCGCGCTCTGGTAGTATAACATCATATTTAGGATGCGTTTTAAAAGCGGTATACCTTGAGCGGAGGAATTTGTCATGAACGAGAGTTTAAATACAAGGTCGATGATTTTCACATTGTACGGAGACTATATCCGTCACTACGGCAATGAGATATGGATCGGCAGTTTGATCAAGTTGTTGAAGGAGTTTGGACATAATGATCAGTCTGTTCGAGCTGCGATTTCAAGAATGAATAAGCAGGGATGGGTTCAATCAAGAAAAGAAGGAAATAAAAGCTACTATTTCTTAACAGACCTTGGAGTGAAAAGAATTGATGAAGCGGCGAGACGTATCTTTAAACTTCAGCCTTCCTCCTGGGATGGAAGCTGGCGTATGCTTCTTTATACGATTCCAGAAGAGAAAAGGCACATCCGAGATGAGTTAAGGAAGGAACTTGTCTGGAGTGGATTCGGAAGCTCTTCAGCGAGTTTATGGATGTCTCCTAATCATCTAGAGGAACAGGTGGAAGTATTGATCAAGAAATATGATATTAAAGAACACATTCACTTTTTTGTAGCTGATTATAAAGGTCCCCATAAGAATACGGCCCTTGTAAACGAATGTTGGGATCTGAAGGATATCAGCGATAAGTATCGCTCCTTCATCAAAAACTACAGCGAAAAGTTCGTCATCGATCGTAGTAAAATTGAAAAGGGCAAAATGACCGATGGAGAATGCTTTGTAGAAAGAGCAAAGCTTGTGCATGAGTATCGTAAGTTTCTATTTGTTGATCCAGGGCTTCCTCCAGAGCTACTTCCGGATGAGTGGCCTGGTGAACACGCAGCGATGCTGTTCAGCGACTATTACCGTACTCTTGCGGAGCCTTCTTCTCGCTTTTTTGAGGAAGTGTTTAAAGAGGGTAATGAATTGAAAAAGAAAGATGATCGTTACGATGCGCTTCAGCATCCTCTCTTAATCGATCGATAAGAAAAAGGAACGGATCCCCGTTCCTCAGCTTGTAGAGGAACCCCAGGTTCTTCTACAAGCTTTTTTTGTTGGTTTGTATTTTGAGGTCGTTTTTTTGAATTTTAATGTTAGTAATATGAAAAAAACTCTCCTTCACCTAGCTCACCCGGTCTAAGTGAAGGGCAATCTTCTTCATATTTTGACAGGCGGCAGTCAGTAACGCTTGTTCTCGCACTTTTTGTTTTCCACGCAAGCGACAATAACGCAGCCCATGCAGTTCTTTTGAATCTGCGAAGCTACGCTCAACCTTCTCTTTTCTCATGCGATAAATCCACTTTCCCTCATTGGAAAGTCGGTTCTGACGAACCTTTTCTTTTGCCCCTTCCCACACATGGCGTGTGATGGTTTTCTGGTGCTTCTGGTTCTCAGTGCACTGTGCCAGAAGAGGACAAGTCTTACATTTCGTGGGGTCCGACTTATAGTGACGATACCCTTCTCGGTCCGTCGTCGCGTACGCCAGTGCCTCACCCTGAGGACAAACATATCGATCGAGGTTTTCATCATATTTGTATTTCCATTTCGGAAGAAATCCTTTTTTACTTTGGTAGCGACGATGAGCGATAACGCCAAATACGTTTCGTTGTTCGAGTCCGTGACAAATAGGGGCTGTTAAGTATCCTGCATCTAGACCGACTGCTTCTACTTTAAAACCGAAGCGTTTTACCTGGCGGTCTAACCGTTGTAAATAAGGTTTGGAGTCGTGAATATTACCTGGAGTAATATGGACGTCGGTAATGATGTTGAATTTCATATCTGTGGTGCGATGATCTAAGTAAAAGAAACCTTCAGGTTTATGTTCTCGATATAAATAACCACTCTCAGGATCAGTATGACTGACTTTGATTTCCTTCGTCTTATTCACCTCCTTCTTTTCTTTTAGAGGCTTTTTTCCATGATCAGACCTGTCCTGTTCCACTGCTTCATTGAGTTCATCTATATAGTCGGCCGTTTCTACATGAACGTCTTTCCTGGAGAACTTTTTCTTATTCGCGCTCGCTTTTAGATGTGTGGAATCGGTGTAGAGAACTCGTCCTGACACCATTCGATGGTTCATAGCCTGGTGGACGACCTCATCAAAAACCTCTTGGAAAATATCCGTTTCATTAAAACGCATTCTGCGATTCCAGCTAATCGTAGAGTGATGGGGTACGGCGTCGGTTAAATTCAATCCGAGGAACCACCGGTACGCGACATTCGTTTGAATTTGACGCTCTAATTCGCGTTCAGAGCGAATGCCGTAAATATATCCAATAAACATCATCTTAAATAATACTAGGGGATCAAGGGATGGACGGCCGTTGTCTTCACAATAATAAGGACGGACTTTTTCAGGGATAAAGGAGAAATCTATGTAGTGGTCGATCTTACGTAATAAGTGGTTATCAGGGACAAGTTCATCAATCGTTACCATTTCTAATTCATTCTGCCGATCTTTCTTAGATTGAAACATTACATCACCGCCTAAAAAGAATCTATCTCTAGCTTAACAAAAGGGTGAAATAAAAAAAGGCAAAAAAAATAGGTTGTCGAGACTTTCTCGACAACCTGAGGAACGGATCCCCGTTCCTTTTTTTGATTAGCGAATTTCTTGAGCTTCTTCGATTTGTTCAAGAAATTCTTTTCCCTTCTTTTTGTACGTTTCGATCGTTAAGGAAATCAGTTCTTTGTCTTTGTCGTTTAGCTCTCTTACTACCTTGCCAGGTGAGCCTAAAACCATCGTATTCGGCGGAATTTTCTTGCCTGCTGGAATTAAAGTGTTCGCACCAACCAGTGCTCCTTCACCAATTTCAGCTCCGTCAAGTACAATAGCGCCCATACCGATCAACGCACCTTTCTTCACTTTGCACCCATGAAGAATGGCATTATGACCAACAGAAACTTCGTCTTCTAAAACAAGAGGAAATCCCTCAAATAGGTGGCATGTGCAATTATCTTGGATGTTACAACCGTTCCCTATCGTGATTGGTGCTTCGTCTCCTCGTAAAACCGTATTGAACCACACGCTTGATTCCTCACCTATCGTTACATCTCCAATTATTTTAGCTCCTGGAGCTATAAAGACATCTTTGCTTAGGGATGGTTTACGACCGTTGTACGAAAATAACATTAAAAATCCTCTCTTTCATGTTTTTTTGCAGGAATTCAGTATCTATTCTTTGAATGTTTATAATGAGTATAACACGTATTTTATTTAACGTAATAAAAGCGTTACAAGCAAAGGGGCGAGGACAACATGAATCGAATTTGTGAATTGTTATCAATCAGCTATCCAGTTATTCAAGGGGGGATGGGGAATATCTCGAGCTCTGAGTTAGCATCAGCTGTTTCGAACGCGGGTGGTCTAGGCACGATTGGAGCAGGAACGATGTCGCCAGATGAGGTAGAGAAATTGATTTTAGATATGAAAGTTCGAACTTCCTTACCGTATGCTGTGAACATTCCGATTAACGTCACTCCATACTTTAAAGAGATGTGTGAGCTAGTTGTAAAACACAACGTCAAGGCTGTCTCTCTTTCAGCAGGAAATCCTTCACCCTATATTCCGTATTTTAAAGAGCATGGAATAAAGGTAATTTGTGTGACAGCTAGTGTGAAGCATGCGATGAAAGCTGAGCATGCAGGAGCAGATATCATAGTAGGTGAGGGCTTTGAAGCAGCTGGAATCAATTCAGCCTTAGAACTTACAACCTTAACACTAATCCCACAACTGAAAGCTAGTGTTTCGATTCCAGTTGTAGCGGCTGGTGGTGTAGGAGATGGGAAAGGGCTGGCGGCAGCATTTGTACTTGGAGCAGAAGGGGTACAAATGGGAACTAGGCTTGTCGCAACAAAAGACTCTCCTTATCATTCGCATTATTTGGATCAGATTCTTCAATCGAGTGACATTGGAACTGTAGTAGTAGGGCGGAGTGTAGGGCAAGTAAGGCGATTACTTAAAACTCCTTATACGACGATGTTAGAAGAAGCTGAGAATAATGGGGTTCACCCTAACGATTTCGCAAAGATGACAGGAGAAGATAAGCACATCATCGGAGCGATCGAAGGACGATTGGAAGAAGGGTTTATTAATGGTGGACAGGTGAGTGGATTAATCGATTCTTTGCCGACTGTGGAAGAACTCTTAGTAACCATGATGCGCGAAGCTATGGAAGCTCTTGAGTATCAAACAGCACAACTTAATAGCTTCAAACAAACGAATAAGTGAAATGGTTAATATAACTTCCTGATAAATATTTTAAAAATAATTAATAGTGTTAATTATTTGATAATTCGTTGACAAGCATTATATGGCGGTGTACCATAACGATAAAATATGACAGATGGCTACATGAACGTCGAACTTTTGCAATAAACGACCAGGGGGAGGAAATGATTTTGAAATCGTTGAAAAAGTGGGTTGGGATTTCGCTAGTGTGCATCTTGGGACTAACGGGGTGTGGAAGCAATAATGCTTCGACAAATTCAGACGGTGGGGAAGGCGGATCTGAAGAGAAGATGCACACCATTGGCGTGACGCAAATCGTAGAACACCCGTCATTGGATGCAGCATTTGAAGGCTTCAAAATGGCTTTAGAGGAGAATGGATTTAAGGAAGGGGAAAACGTTACATACGATGTGCAAAATGCACAGAACGATATGAACAATAGCAATACGATCGCACAGAATTTAGTTGGAGATAATGTGGATTTAATATTTGCGAACTCTACTCCAAGTGCTCAATCAGCACTGAATGCTACATCAGAAATTCCAATCATTTTCACTTCTGTTACTGATCCGGTCGGGGCAAAACTAGTGGAATCATTTGAAAAGCCGGGGGAAAATATCACAGGAACAACTGATACTCATCCTGATGCGATTCCAAAGACGATTGAATTTATTTCAAGGGAATTTAATGCTGAGAATGTTGGGTTAATTTATAATGCTGGAGAACAAAACTCTGTTGCACAAATTAAAGTTGTAAAAGAAGCATTGGAAAGTAATGATTTGAAATTTGTAGAAAAAAGTGTTTCAACTTCTGCAGAAGTAAAGCAAGCTGCTGAAGCACTCATAGGAAAAGTGGATGTTATCTACATTGCTACTGACAATACTGTTGTATCAGCACTCGAGTCCGTTATAAGCGTTGCAAACGACAAAGACATCCCGATGTTTGCAGGTGAATTTGACTCCGTTGAAAGAGGAGCGTTTGCGGCTTACGGGTTTGATTATAAGGATATTGGTTACGAAGCTGGTTTGATGGCAGCAAAAATCTTAAAGGGAGATGCGACTGCTTCCGAGCTTCCCGTGCAATATCCACAGAATCTAAAGTTGAAAATGAATAAGAGTGCAGCTGAAGAGATGCGAATCGATATCAAGAAAGAATGGGAGGAAGAGGGGGAATTTACAGAGTAACAGGCCAGGTTCGAAAAAGAAGTCAGCTTCTTTTTCGAACCATTTTTTTTACTTCTAACGTATAAGAAGGGGGAGGCATTCTATATGATGTCAGCATTGTTCGGTGCGGTCGAATCTGGTGTAATCTATGCCATCATGGCGCTCGGTGTCTACTTATCATTCCGAATATTAGATTTTCCGGATTTAACAGTGGACGGGAGTTTTGTAACAGGGGCAGCGATTGCTGCAATTCTTATCGTGAATGGAACGAATCCTTTCTTCGCAACATTGATTGCGATTGGTGCAGGATTTTTAGCAGGTTGCGTGACAGGGTTATTACATACGAAGGGGAAAATAAATCCACTTCTTGCAGGTATTCTAATGATGATTGCTCTTTACTCCATCAATCTTAGAATTATGGGGCGGTCAAATGTGCCGCTGTTAAATGAAGAGTCGATCTTCACGAAAGTGGAAGAGGTTTTCTCAACGCTTGGTATTGAGTCATTAATGAATAGTATAGCTTCAGCCATAGGGCTTGGGAGCATCACTTCTACTTGGTCCATTTTAATCAGTATGATTCTACTTACAACGATTATTAAAGTCTTAACCGATTTTTTCTTAAGAACGCAGGTCGGGCTCGCATTACGAGCGACAGGAGATAACAAAAGGATGATCAGAAGTTTTTCAGCCAATACGGATCAACTAACGATACTTGGATTGGGAATTTCTAACGCACTCGTTGCTCTATCTGGTGCCTTGATCGCGCAGTACAGTTCATTTGCGGATGTTGGAATGGGGATAGGAATGATTATCATCGGTCTCGCATCCGTTATTATTGGAGAAGCGATATTTGGCACGAAAACGATCGCAGTGACAACCTTTGCTGTTATTGGAGGAGCAGTTGTTTACCGTCTCGTTGTAAGTTTGGCGTTACGAGTCGATTTTCTTGAAACGGGTGATATGAAACTGATTACAGCAATCATTGTAATCGGTGCCTTAATCTTCCCTCAGTTAATAGATGGTCAAAAAGAACGGAATAGGAAAAAGCGCAAGCGCCTACAACAAGAAATGAAGTTAAAAGAACTTCAGGACGGGGGTAAGGATTATGCTTCTTCTAAATCAGATTCACAAAGTGTTTAACGAAGGCACATTAGACGAAAAAGTTGCCCTCGAAGATATCAACCTTAAACTAGCACCTGGAGACTTCGTCACCGTGATTGGAAGCAACGGTGCAGGTAAATCGACGCTTATGAATATGGTCTCAGGCGTGTTAACACCTGATGTAGGTGATGTTTATATCGATGATAATAATGTAACAGCAATGCCAGAATACAAACGGTCTAAATTAATCGGTCGGGTATTTCAAGATCCGATGGCAGGCACAGCACCTTCCATGACCATCCAAGAAAATTTGGCGATGGCTTACTGTAGGAACCGGAGGAGAACACTCGTAAAAGGTGTGACGAAGAAACTAAAAACAACATTCCGAGAAGCTCTTGAAACCCTTCACCTAGGATTAGAAGATCGGTTAAACGCAAAAGTGGGAATGTTATCAGGGGGTGAAAGACAAGCTCTTTCACTATTGATGGCAACTTTTACGGATCCGAAAATTCTTTTGCTTGATGAACATACAGCGGCGCTGGACCCAGCTCGAGCTGAACTGATTACGAAGTTAACCGGTGAAATCGTTGAGAAAACGGGCCTAACAACGGTCATGGTGACGCATAATATGCAACAAGCACTGGACTTAGGAAATCGTCTCATCATGATGGACAGCGGTAAAATTATTCTAGAGGTCGATGGTGAAGATAAACAAAAACTAACGATTGAAGAATTGTTACATGAATTCCAGAGAATCAAAGGATCAAAGCTAAATAGTGACCGGGCACTGCTTGGATAAACTACCTGATTGATGAGGCTGTCGAAATTTGTTCGGCAGTCTATTTTTTCCAAATGGAAAGATCTTAATTTTTTGACAATTAATTGACGGTTATTAGACGTGATGTTATTATATCGTTAAATAAACGTCATATATTTTGGTGTGATGAATAGGGGTTGAAGCGAGTGAAGGATGGTATCGCAATTGGCCAGAAAGCAACTGTTACAACGAAAGTGACATCAGACATGTTCGCGCAGTTTGAAGGGGACGTTGTCCATCCAGCATATTCTACCGTTTCAATGGTCTATCATATGGAATGGGCATCGAGAAAGCTCATTCTTCCATACTTAGAAGATGAAGAAGAGGGGATAGGTGGAGGAGTTGAGATGAAGCATCTTGGACCGGCATGTGTGGGGCAGGAGATCACGATCACAGCAACGGTCACCTCTTTGACGAGTAAATCAGTGATAAGCAATGTGGAAGTGAGAAGGGGACTCGACATTATTGGCACAGGTTCCGTTGTTCAGTTTGTCCTTCCAAAGAAGGTAATAGAAGAGAAATTAGCGACCGCTAAATTGTAAGCGATTTCACTAAGGGGGAAAATCATGTTTGATCGAATAGCTGAGCATGAACAGGTACTTTTTTGTAACGACGCTGCTACAGGACTAAAAGCAATTATTGCTATACATAACACAACACTTGGTCCTGCGCTTGGTGGCTGTAGAATGAGACCATATGAAACGGTGGATGATGCCTTAGAGGATGTACTGAGACTCTCAAAAGGCATGACATACAAATGTGCTGCTGCAGATGTGGACTTCGGAGGTGGTAAAGCCGTTATAATAGGAGATCCACTTACAGATCGCACACCTGAATTATTTCGGGCATTCGGACAATTCGTTGAGTCACTTAACGGTAGATTTTATACAGGCACAGACATGGGGACAACACCTGATAACTTCGTCCATTCTCTGCGAGAGACGAACTGTATCGTAGGTGTGCCTGAAGAATATGGTGGAAGCGGAGATTCGTCCATTCCTACTGCAAAAGGCGTTTTATACGGCATCCAAGCTACGAATAAGATGGTTTTCGGTAATGAAGAGTTTGGCGGAAAAACATACGCTATTCAAGGTCTTGGAAAAGTAGGATACAAAGTGGCTGAAATGTTACTTGAAGAGGGAGCAGAAATCATTGTGACTGATATTAACCGCCATGCGATCGACCGCCTCATTCAACGTGCGATCGAATTGAAGGGTGAGGTTAAGGTTGTTTCTGGGGATGAAATATACGAAGCAGACGCAGATGTCTTTGTTCCATGTGCGCTCGGAGGAATCATTAATGATCGAACGATTGACAAGTTAAGGGTGAGTGCTGTTGTTGGATCAGCTAACAACCAGCTCCTTACGGTCGAACACGGTGATCGTTTGCATAATAGAGGGATTTTATATGCTCCAGATTACATCGTCAACAGTGGTGGATTGATACAAGTATCTGATGAGCTTTATTCACCTCATCCTATGCGTGTGTTGCAGAAGACGAAGGCCATTTACGATACGCTTCATACGGTTTTCAAGAACGCAGAAGACAGTTCGATATCGACTGTGCAGGCAGCGAATTATTTCTGTGAAGAAAGAATTGAAAGCCGCAAAAAGAGAAATAGCTTCTTTTCTCACAAAAAGCCTGGAAAATGGGCTGTGCGTTCTTAAATGCAAAAAACAGGAGGATTCGTATGGATATGAATGAAAAATTTCCTATCGTACAGCTAATAACAGGTGACGGCAGGAGAACAGGAGCTGTTTCTGAACACATCACGATCGACAAAGCAAAGCTCTTCTATGAACATATGGTATTTTCGCGTTTGTTCGATCAGAAAGCAGTAAATCTCCAGAGGCAGGGGCGTATTGGGACGTACGCTCCTTTTGAGGGACAAGAAGCTTCCCAAATTGGGAGTGCACTGGCAATGGAGGATGGAGACTGGATGTTTCCGACGTATCGTGATCATGCTGCTACGGCAGCGTTCGGACATTCGTTAAAGAATATTTTCCTCTATTGGAAAGGATGTATCGAGGGCTGTGTACCTCCAGAAGGAAAGCATATTTTTCCTCCTTCCGTTCCGATCGCTTCACAAATTCTCCATGCTACTGGTACAGCCTGGGCTGAACAAAAGAAGGGGAGTGACAGGGTATCTCTCGTTTACTTCGGTGATGGTGCTACTTCTGAGGGTGATTTTCATGAGGGGTTAAACTTTGCCAGCGTATTCAATATACCTGTCGTATTCTTCAACCAAAATAATGGCTATGCGATCAGTGTACCTCTTGAGCGACAGATGAAATCTAAGACAATCGCTCAGAAATCATTAGCTTATGACATCCCTGGGGTTCGGGTCGATGGAAATGATGTTTTTGCTGTTTATGATGAAACGATGAAAGCAATAGATAGGGCAAGAAACGGGAACGGGCCAACTCTAATTGAGGCAGTTACATGGAGGTATGGGGCTCATACGACAACAGATGAACCCTCGAAATACCGTGATCAGTCTGAAAGTAAGAGGAGAAGAGAAAGTGATGATCCAATAACTAGACTGGAAAGGTTTCTCGAGTTTGAAGGTGCTTGGGATTCACATTGGGCTGAACAAGTAAATGAAGAAGCAGAACAGAAGCTTAATGAAGCGGTGGTCGAAATGGAGAAAACGGTGAAATCCGATGAAGCCCTCATGTTTGATCACGTTTTCGGTACTGATGTTTGGCCCGTTCAGGAGCAGAAGGATCGTTTCTTTTATGAAGGGAGCGAGAAAAGATGAGTACTGCGGTCAATACTAAGAAGTTGACGATTGTTCAAGCGATTACTGATGCTCTTAAAGAAATGCTAGAAGAAGACGAATCCGTATTGGTACTCGGGGAGGACGTAGGTAAAAACGGTGGTGTGTTCAGAGCGACAGATGGACTTTATGATTTGTTCGGTGATGACAGAGTAATCGATACTCCGCTCGCAGAATCAGGGTTGATTGGATCAGCGATCGGTCTTGCAATGAATGGCTTTAGGCCGGTAGTAGAGATTCAGTTCCTAGGTTTTATTTATCCTGGTTTCAATCAGTTGATCACGCATGCCACGCGTATTCGAACGAGAACCCAAAGTCGCTATACCGTTCCCCTTACCATCCGTGCTCCTTATGGTTCTGGTGTACGAGCACCAGAAATTCATAGTGATAGTACCGAGGCACTTTTCACGCACATTCCAGGTCTTAAGGTCGTTGTTCCTTCTAATCCATACGATGCAAAAGGTCTTCTTATCAGCAGTATTAAAGATCCTGATCCTGTCCTCTTCCTCGAACCGATGAAAATCTATCGAGCAGGAAAAGAAGAAGTCCCGAATGAGAGCTACACCATTCCACTTGGTAAAGCTTCAAGCAAGCGAACAGGCGATGATGTATCGATTTTCGCTTGGGGTGCGATGGTAAGGGTTGCGGAGAAAGCAGCTGCAGAAGCGAGTGAAAAGGGGATCGAATGTGATGTCATCGATCTCAGAACGTTATATCCGTTAGATAAAGAAGCAATCGCAGAATCTGTCCAGAAAACAGGAAGGGCTATTATTGTTCATGAAGCTCCTTCAACAGGTGGTGTCAGTAATGATCTTATCGAAATCATCAATGATACCTCCTTCCTTTATATGAGAGCTCCTATAAAAAAAGTTACTGGATATGATACGCCTGTTCCACTATTTACTCTTGAAGATGATTATGCACCTGATTCAAAGAAAATCTATCGAGCAATCGAACAAGTGACTCGTTTTTAGGAAGGGTGAACGATAATGGAAGTAAGGCTTCATGATATTGGTGAGGGAATGTCTGAAGGAGAGGTTGTTCAACTCCTCGTCAATCCTGGAGATGTTGTAACCGTAGATCAACCGTTACTAGAAGTTCAAACAGATAAAGTGACGGCAGAGCTTCCTGCACCTATAGCTGGAAAGATTGAAGATATTCTCGTTTCACCTGGTGATGTTATCGAAGTAGGAAGTATCATGGTAACGATTGCTCCGACAGAACAGTTTCAGCAAGCTACTGAATCAGAAGAACACAAAAGTCGCAAACATCATAGAATACTAGCTGCCCCTTTTACTAGAAAGATCGCCAGGGAAAATGGCGTAGATATCGAAAGGGTGAAAGGAACTGGTCCAGCAGGGCGAGTCATGGACGAAGATGTCATCAACCACATGAAGACCAGTGTGAAGAAACCGGAACCTATACAGCACAAGAAAGCAGAGAGAAAAGAGGAGTCATCTCAACCATCCTCTAAAACTATTCCATTTAAGGGAAGACGTAAACAAATCGCGGCGAAGATGTCGAAGTCTAGACTCACGATTCCTCACGTCTCACATTTTGATGAAGTCGATGTTTCCAATGTACTTGAAATGAAGGCGCTTTTAGAGAAAAGAGGGACTTCCATTTCGGTTGCTGCGTTTTATATTAAAGCGGTATGTATCGCATTGAGGGAATTTCCTGTTTTCAATTCAGAGCTCGATGAAAAGGAAGGGGTTATTCACTTAAAGCCTTTTATTAATATCGGACTCGCAGCAGATACGGAAGAGGGATTAATCGTACCTGTTATTCACCAGTGTGATCAGCTTTCTGTGAAAGAAATCCATAGAGAAATGAAGCGGTTATATGAAGCAGCTAGTACAAATAAGCTTCTTTCAAAAGAAATGTCTGGAAGTACCTTTACGATTAGTAATGCGGGACCTCTAGGAAGTACTGGAGCAACGCCAATCATCAATTATCCAGAAGCCGCACTGATGGCTTTTCATAAGACTAAGCGAATGCCAGTTGTTGGAGAAGGTGATGAAATCGTCATTCGCTCGATGATGAATCTATCGATGACGTTTGATCACAGGATAGCGGATGGTGCACTTTCTATGCAATTTACGAATCGAGTGATGGAATTAATCGAGCAGCCTGCACTGCTGTTAATGGAGTTGAAATAATGGTAGTAGGAGAATTAGTTTACGAAAAAGATTTAGTGATTATAGGAGCAGGGCCAGGAGGCTATCAAGCGGCCATCCGTGCAGCGAAGCAAGGACGAGATGTTACGTTGATCGATCGCACGCATCCTGGTGGAGAATGTCTACATAGCGGATGTATTCCTTCAAAGTTACTCGCAGTTTCAGCGAGTAAAATGAAAGAATCAGCCCCTGGTCTTACAATGTCTGCTTCATTTTCAATGAAACAGTGGAACGATGAGAAAAGAGATGTCATTACAAATTTAGAAAAAGGTCTTCATTCATTATTTAAATCGAACAAAGTCGAATTTATTGAAGGGAATGCTTCGTTCTTATCTGAGGAGCGAATTGGTGTTGAGCAAGGTGAGAAGTTTGAAGTGTGGTCTTTTAATCATGCGATTATCGCAACAGGAAGTAGTCCGAAATCACCTTCTTTTTATGAAGAACACAGTGAACTTGTACGTTCAGTTGAGGAACTTTACAGTATTGAGAGTGTGCCAGAAACACTTGTGCTATATGGAGGAGACTATATTACAGCAGAAGTAGCAAGCAGTTTCCGAGCACTAGGCTCTACTGTACACGTGATCACAGAGGAAGGGACATTTCTCCCAGATCTTGATGAAACGATTGGGAAAGAATTAAGAAGGCAATTTAAGAAACAAGGGATTCACGTTTCTACCGGGATAACGAATATCACGATTATAGAAGAAGGAAACTCGATTAAAGTAACTGCGCAAGATTCTAAAGGTGAAGGGTTACAGTTATTTGGAGACATGCTTGGATATTCAGTTGGTAGAGTGCGTCATCTCGAAGCACTTGGTTTAGGAAATGCGAACGTTAAGGTGACTGAAGATCACTTTATAGCTACTAATGAATCATGTCAGTCATCAAACAATCGTATCTATGCATGTGGTGATATTACGATGGGGCCTTCTCTTGCCGTTAAAGCAATTAAACAAGGAAAGGTGGCAGCGGACCATTGTTGTGGTTTCTCTGCTGTGAGCGAACTGAACCTTTTGCCTATTGTTATTCATACATTGCCTAAGGTGGCATCCATCGGTTTGACGGAAAAAGAAGCAAACGTTGCAGGATATCCCGTTTCTACAGGAATATCACAGATGAGAGCGAATGGGTATGCTACCTTACATGGTCAATCAGATGGACTTGTGAAAGTGATAAGAGATGAAGAATCACACCTTCTACTCGGGTTCCATGCTATTGGGATAGGTGCGATTGAACTTATTGAAAAAGGTACGCTCGCACTTGAAATGGCAGCGCGAGATGAAGACTTTATTTATCCCTATACACCTCATCCAGGCTTTGGTGAAGCATGGATTGAGGCGACAGAGTTCTCGTTGGAACCATCTAAACTTGAATCGAAGAAACAAAAACAACGCTGATGTTTCAGCGTTGTTTGTTTATCTATGGCGCGATGGATAATGAATGATCATCAACGCTTTGCATCGTGATGGTGAGTGATTCAAGTAACTGTGTGGATAATTGGCTGTGAACCGTAAGCTCTCGCCCTTTTTAATGGTGTATGAGAGGTCATTTACTACTAGCTGCATTTCACCTTCTTCTACGAAAAGATACTCTTCTACGCCTTCAGGATGAGGGTTTGAGTGATAATTGCAGTCCAGATCTAAAGTGATTGAAAAACTCTCAAACGATTTGCCTGGCTCCATTGGAAAAAGTGGAACGACTTTCATTTTTCCACTTTCCTCAAAAAGCGGTTCGATTTCATCTCTGTTCACCTTTTTTATCAAGGGCTGTTCGTCATCTATAAACGTTGTAAAGGATACGCCAAGTCCGTTAGCGATTTTCCAAAGTGTGTTAACCGTTGGGTTTGAAGCGCCTCTTTCAATTTGAGCGAGCATGGGCTTACTTACAGAACACTTTGAAGAGAGTTGATCAAGACTTAGCTCATTCTCGTGGCGTAACTTCTTTAGTTTCTCTCCGATTTGCTTTGTTAATGATTGATCTTTCATTCTTATCTCCTATTCTAAACTATCTATTGAAGGTTTGTTTAATATAACATACAATAAGTATAATATATTATACAATTGTTGCCAATGGGAGTGATGGTATGCAGGCGATCACAAGTATTATGAGAAGTGAGTCAGGTTTTGCAACTGGACTTAGAGCAGGGATGAGCATAGCGATAGGATATATGCCTGTAGCGCTAACGTTTGGCTTATTAGCAAGGACGACTGGGCTCACGGTATTTGAAGCGATATTAATGAGTATGTTCGTTTTTGCAGGGGCAGCACAATACATAACACTAAGCTTACTTGCGATAGGCACAGGAGCATTTGAAATCATCTTTACTATTTTCATTGTGAATATTCGTCATTTACTGATGAGCGCCTCCATTAACGAAAGAGTAACAGAAGATACAGTGTGGAAAAAGGCGCTATATGCATTTGGCATTACTGATGAGACGTTTACAGTAGCTGCAACAAAAACTGGTAATCTTACATCGGGTTACATGCTTGGACTCTGTTTGATTTCATATTCTAGTTGGGTAGTCTTTACAGGTGCTGGATATATGGTAGGTGCTTCACTTCCGAGTGTCATCCAACAAGGAATGAGTGTTGCGCTGTATGCGATGTTTGTGGGCCTCCTTGTTCCTTCATCGAAGAAAAGTCGGAAAGTCGTGATTCTAGCGGGAGTAGCTGCTGTCTTTAATAGTTTCTTCTCCTACTTTAACATGTCGACAGGATGGTCTATTGTCCTTGCTACGCTATTATCATCAATTCTTGTAGAGTTTGTTATGGGGAGGAAAGAGAATGTCTAGTACAATGCTACTGATCATTATTGGTATGGCGGTCGTAACATACATTCCAAGAATGATTCCACTCGTTTTCTTTAACTCTGATTATATCCATCCCGCGCTTCAAAACATATTGAAGAATGTGCCGTTTGCAATTTTGGGAGCTCTAATCTTCCCCGGGATCCTCACGATCCATGAAGATATTAAGTTTGGTCTTATCGGAGCAATGGTTGCATTCGTAACAGCTTATTTTGGTGCCAATTTAATTGTAGTCGTGATGACCTCAGTCGGGGCGCTTAGTGTTTATGCCTACTTTTTTTTGTGAAACAGGAAATTTTTCACTTCCAGTAAAAGAAGTTTCATGATATAACTAATTCACGATAGAATTTCATGTTGTTAAGGAGGACAAAACTATGCATCTATTTCGCTTCTTAATGATTGGATTTTTCTCGATGACTGCTGTCTCACTAGTATGGTTTCAATCTGTGGAGATGTTGAGCTCCTTTATTGACTTTTTCTTTACAAAAAAACATTAATAACCTTGAAAGAGCTAATATAGCTCTTTCTTTTTTTACAAACAGATTAAATTAACGAAAAAATCAAAACTATTTGAGTAATAACGTTTCAGTTTCTTCTAAGCGGGAATTTGTGATAACAGGAAGGGATTCCCAACTAATAAGGAGGTTTTCCGGAGCCTTGTTCTCGCAGTCTAGAGAAATAACCTGCTAAAGGAGCTGGAAACATGTTAAAACCAACCGAAATAGAAGAAAAATCAACATGTAGAATGTGCGACAGTGATTATACGTGGTTCATTCCAATCGCGAAGGAAAATTATCAATTACAAGATAGGGTTGAAGCAACTGCAGTAACTACAAAGAGTAGTCAGGCTCCTGTCGTGGAGCTCCACGTGCTCGCAAAATGTCCACACTGTGGAATTATGAATCGATTCGATCATAGCTATGATCGTACGAATGTCTATGTAGAGAGTAAATAATAGAAGTCATGTAGAATCGGCGGAAAATCCGCCGATTTTCTTTTTTTATTATATAAAGTCACTTCTCAAGAAATAATATTGAAGGAAATAAAAAGACTAATGGTGAAACGGAATTACATATCCCTAACATAGAGACAGGGTTCTATTTGTGAGATTTGCTCGTACAAATAATATAGAGAAAGTATTCGGGAGGAGAAATAGTATGAAAAGACGAGTAACCTGGTGGTTTATTCTTGGCTTCTCCGCGTACGCCCTTTTAATGGGGTTTTATTTGTTTTATTGGGCTGATTTTGGTGTACCTGACGCTTATCGAGGTACGGCGGCAGATCCTGCTACATTTATGTCCGAAAAACAGCTTGAGCTGTCAGAAGAATATTCACGATACAGAAGTTTTCTATCCTTCATCTCCATTCCGTATGAATGGGGCATTTATCTCCTTGTATTAGGGTTTGGACTCTCGAAGATGTTTCAATCATTCGGTAAAGGAATATCCAAAAAGGGTTTTGTGATTATACCTGTATATATCGTACTTTTATCTGCATTTACATGGATCGTAACCTTTCCTCTAAAATTTTGGAGTAGATCACTTTCTGTGAAGTATGGAATCAATACTCAAGCATTTTCCGATTGGATGAAAGATGAGATGGTCTCTTTCTGGATCGACATTGGTCTAACCTCCCTCGTGATCGGGGTATTATATTTATTGATTAAGCGTTATGAAAAAAGATGGTGGCTTGCAGCGTGGGGATTGATGGTTCCATATCTTGCTTTCATGATGTATATCCAACCAGTTGTCATCGACCCACTCTATAATGACTTTACGTCACTATCGGATAAAGAGCTTGAAGAGCAAATACTCGATATGGCGAATGAAGCGAATATTCCGGCTGACCGAGTGTTCGAAGTGAACATGTCAGAAAAAACAAATGCTATGAATGCTTATGTTACTGGAATAGGTTCAAATTTAAGAATCGTGTTATGGGATACGACAACAAACAAGCTTCAAGATGATGAAGTGCTTTTCATTATGGCCCATGAAATGGGGCATTATGTGATGAACCACTTATATGGAAACCTTGCGGGTGCTCTTATTATGAGCTTGTTCGGTTTATATATCGCTTATCGTATTTTGGGGAAAGTAGTAGAAAAGTGGGGAGATGCATGGGGGGCGAAGTCAGTTTCAGATATCACTACCCTACCTGCATTACTGCTTCTCTTCTCAATTATGTCTTTTATTGCGAGTCCAGTCGAGCTTGCTATTTCAAGACATGCTGAAATAAATGCTGATAAATATGCGATTGAAATGACAGACGATGTCGATGCTGCTGTAGGTTCTTTTCAGAAACTAACAGTTAACAGTTTAAACGAAGTAAATCCTCCATTCTTGGTGAAGTATTTAAAATATGGTCATCCAACAATGATGGAACGATTAATTATGCTAAATGAATACGAAAACGAAACGCCTTCTGAGTAGTCATAAGGCGTTTCTTAATCTGTCGAGGAAGTCTCTGTAGCTTTTCTTTTTTACCTTTAACATATAATAAGAGGGGTTTCCGCTCCAGGATGCTCGCTTTCCGCGGGGCGGGCGGTGAGCCTCCTTCCGCTCCAATCAACATTGATATGTAGTTTTGAAAACAAGACAAAAGCAAATTAAATTACTTCTAGAAAAATAAAGCAGAGAACTACTTCATCATAATCAGTCGGAAAGTTTGCTTTGATTGATTGCAACCTAGTAGGAGTGAATACCGCTTGACTCCCGTGGAAAACGGGCGTTCGAGACTCGGAGTGGACGGCTTTTTATCCGCGAGGAGGCTCGGGCGTTCGTCCACAGGAAAGCAAGCGGTATTCAAACTCCTACGGCTTAGGGAACACATTAATCAGGATTCCCTACAAACTAGGAAACGCCTTCTAAGTAACACAGAAGGCGTTTCTATTTACTAGCATTAAACCTATACAATGTGAGACACTAGCTTTAATTATCAAGAAGAGGTGTATGAAGTGGATAAAGAAATTAAACAAGCACTAGACGCAGGCATTCATGGTACCCCAGAGTTAAAGCCTGCAGAAAAAGCATTGTATTTATCAACATTTCGAGAGCGTGTTTACGTTGCTCTTACGAAAAGACAAACTGCACAGAAAGAAGTTTATTCAGCCGTTAAGAACTATATGAAGCATTCTGGCGAACTTATACTATTCTTGAACGGGGATCTTTCCTATTCGATGTTATCGAAATATATTAAAGAAGCATCTAAGGCGTCAGTGTCATTTACAATCATTAATGATAAAGAAACCGATACTCCATTAGGGCTAGTCTTAGCATCGAAGGAAAATGCAGTGAATCGTGAAGATATTTTCGTTCGCGACGAATATTTTTCTATCGATTAGTAGGTAAGGCGAAGGAGAGAATCTAGATGATTAAACGAATCGTGTTTCTTATTATTCTCATCGCACTTGGATGGGGAGTTTATAGCACTGTGATAGCCGAACCAAGTGTTGGTACAGAAGTTGGTGATCGTGCACCTAATTTTACATTATCAACGCTTGAGGGAGACAAGAAGGTAAGCTTATCCGATTTTGAAGGAACGCCCGTATTTATAAATTTCTGGGCAACGTGGTGTCCGCCATGTAAAGAAGAAATGCCAGATATCCAAACCTTTACTGATAAATATAGTGAAGAAGTTGAAGTATTATCGGTGAATTTCACTAAATTTGAACCGCGTAAAGAAGAAGTGCCTGCCTTTGTAAAAGAAAATAACTTGAGGTTCTCTATATTGATGGATACCGAGGGAAAGGTAGGGGAAGATCTTTATATAGTTCTTTCTATGCCGACTTCATATATGATCGATAGCGAAGGTGTTATTGTAGAAAAAAGAGTGGGGCCTTTGACTTTAGAGGAAATGCAAGAATGGTTGCGATCTGCATCATGAAAAAACGACCGATTACGGTCGTTTTTTTTGTAAACCTATATAGGCTTTCTGAGCGGAGTGTATGCCTCTTGGAACCCTGTTGCTTTGGCAACTTTTTTAAGCTTCTCATTAATAAATCTGAAGTCTAGCTCGTCAAGAACGTTTGGATCGAATCCGCGTATGACAAACTGACCGAATTCCCAAATTGTCTCATGAATGTCGTGCTTATTTCCATCAGCTGCTAATTCGAGAGAATGGAGAATCGAGCCGAGAACAGAGACATCTTCCCTCGCATAATGCCTAATCTGATAGAAGCTTTTATATAAATAGGTGCTGTAGGTTACAGGCTTCGTAATGACACGGAGATTCTTGTTATCATCATGATACAGAGGTTGCGGAATATGCTTTTGTCCTAATCTTGATAAGACCCTTCCTAAACGATTAATACAATTAATAGCGGTATTAGGATCATTTATTCCTGGAGAAATCGCTCTTAGCGCTATCTCGACAAGCTTTTGAATGCCATATTCAATATCTTGATCAGTTGTTCTTTCGGTTCCGAGTGATAAAGAATCCATTATCTTGTCCTCTTCGGGATGCTCTTTCGTCGACCAGTAGGAAAAGACAACGGTTCCTTCATCAATGAATTCACCAATATCGCGTTCTAGTTTAATAATGAAATCGTGCTTTATAGCAATCTTTAATAAATCGTTAATCGCTACATTTTGTAAATAGCCAGATTTATCGGAAGAAATCGTACGAGGCTCTTTCATTTTGATTTCATCAAGTTCCCATGAATCCCATGCAGCCGCTCTACCTTCGTTTGCTTTTTCATAATCTGTATAAGTTCGGTCGATCGTTTCTAACGTGTTTTTCGATATATGTTTGATCAAGTTTCCGACAAGTATCCAGTTTGCGACATGGTGGATGAAGTATACGAAGTAAGCTACGCATATAATCGCATAAGTCACAGCTAGTACTGGTGCAAAATACACAAATCCTTCCTCTGTGTTCTGTTCGATCAATAAGAGAAGGATGATAAAATAAATGATCCCACCAACGAAAATGCCGAGAACTCGTTTGGTGACACGATCAGTAATAAAGTTCTGGAGTGTTCTTGGAGAGAAATTAGATAAATATGTAGTCAGGACAACCATGATTGTAGAGAAAGTGATGGTCGTCATTGTTAACATAGAAGACACGAGTGTACTTAAGATTGTTATACTTGTATCATAGGTCGCAAAAAAGAAGTAAGGTAGGATAATGGCTTCGCCGTGAATAATGTGTCTATCGAAAATGAGTGTGAGAATAGCTGCGATTAGCGCTCCTACACCATAGAAGGTCGGTATAAACCAGAAGCTAGATTGAATTTGCCGTAAACTACTGTACTTCATTAAGGCTCACCCCCAATATCATAGTTAGGTTAGTATTTGATTATTGAGTAACAAATCATACATACGGCGTGTTACTTTTAATATAAAAGGGGTATGAACGTTTATAACAGAAAAAGAGGAGGAGATGGCTATATGCTAATCCATAAATCAGGAGTATACCGCAATATACATGAAAAGCGTTATGAATACTGGGTTGTGAAATCGGAAGAGTTAAAAGTAATGGCTTCATGGATCAGTTGGGACCTGCCTCAAGAGGCAATTGATAAATGGATGAATGAAGTGACCGATATCGAAACGACCTTCTAAAAAAATACCTCCCACAGATTGAGGAGGTACTGATAATGAGAATTAAGATTTATTGTCTTTTTTCATTCGCTTCTTCACGATGTCTTTAGGTTCCCAGCAGTTGAATTGATAAGTTGGTTTCGTTTCAAAACCAAGTCGCTTACATCGATAAGTCGTACGAGTGTTTTTCACGACTTCAAAGTGGATGCAAGTTGCACAACAATGGTATTTGGAATATAGCCCAGTAGTCATTTTAATGATCACTCAGAATGATATGATCAATCGATGTAAGGGTATCATTATCGAAAATCAATTTATAACAATCTGGGTTAGTAAGTGACTTCCAAGAATCAAAACCATGAAATCGATCAAAGTGATTTAGAATCAGCGTAAAAAGGTTCCCATGCGTTACAACAAGTGCATTTTCTTTTGTTACACGAACTACGTCCATCACTGCTTCAACTCCTCTGTATGCAGCCTCAGTACTAGATTCTCCGCCAGCTAGCTTATATGAAAAATCTTCAAATGTTTTTTCTAATTCTTTCATCCAGTTATCGAGAAGACTCTCGGAGAGCTTCCTTTCTTCTAAGCGTTCATCAATCGTAATCTGCTTGTCTAATTGGAGCGCAAGGGGTTCAACGGATTGAAGCGCTCTAGTGTAAGGAGAGCAATAAAGCTTATCGAATGATATGTCTTTAAGAAAATCAGCTAGCATAACAGCTTGTTCTCGTCCTTTTGAAGTTAATGAAGCGTCATGTGCTTGTCCTTCTGCTTCACAGTGACGTATAAGATACAGGTTTTTCCCCACTACGATCACTCCTTTCCTTTAACTATAAATGATCTTATCTCAAATATTATCATGTGTAACAAATGATTAAAAAAGAAATTCGAAAAATTGAAACTTATTTTGGTTTGGTTCGTCTTATTATTAATCCCCTTATTTTTAGATTGGCCCGGAGAGCATGTGATCTTTGTTCTCCGGGAATTTTTTGTGAATGGAGAGTGTCGCATGTGAAGGAAGAATTTCCAGACTTACTTACCTCACGATTGTTATTAAGAGAGATAGGTGAAAAAGATTTACCGGCATTATTTGCTATATTTTCAAGTAAGCATACGATGAAGTACTATGGTAGCGAGTTGATTCAGAACATGGAAGAAGCAGAAGGGGTCTTAATGAGCTTTCAAAAAGGGTTTGAGAATCAACAAGCTGTAAGATGGGGCATTGCACGAAAGGATACTAACGAAATCATAGGAACGTGTGGGTTTCACAATTGGTCGAAGCGAGTAGGCAGGATTGAGTTAGGCTACGATTTAATAGAGGAAGCAGAAGGGAAGGGGTATATGTCAGAAGCGTTATCAGCCATTATTCCGTATGGCTTCGATGAATTGCAACTGAATCGAATCGGGGCATTGATTCATCAAGATAACTCATCCTCCCGAAAATTAGTACATAAACTTGGTTTCCAGGAGGAAGGAATTCTTAGAGACTATGCGTTTGCTAGGGGCAATTATATCGACCTCATCATGCATTCTCTTTTAAAGAAAGATTGGAGGAAATCATAGAACTGGAGAAAAAAGTCTAGCAAACGATTCTTTCGTACGATGAAGCAATCCTCTTTCTTGATATCTTTTCTTGTCGACTTTTACGGAGTCTTCGATATCATTTTGATATGCCTGAACCAGGTCAGAAATGGTACTTGCTTGGAACAAGAAGACATTTACTTCGAAATTTAAATGCATGGACCTCATGTCCATATTCGCGGTTCCGATCGTTGCGATATCATCATCTACGATCATTATTTTTTGATGTAAGAATCCTCTTTGATACATGTAGATTTCAACACCGTATTCCAGTAGTTGTGAGAAGTAGGAACGGGTAGCATATTGAGTAAGGAACCCATCACTCACTTCAGGCACGATTAACTTTACTTCTACACCCCTCATCGCTGCGATGGAAAGCGCTGCTCTAAGTGCCTTATTGGGAACGAAGTAAGGTGTTGCAATCCATATTCGATCTTTGGCTGTCGTGATTAAATTGAAGTATAAGTCTGTCATTGCACTTCTCTTTGTATCTGGACCACTTGGGACCACCTGGGTACCACCGTCACCTTCTACCTCATAGGCTTCCAAATACTTTTCTGATAGAAGACTTTCACCAGCCATGTATTCCCAGTCCATAAGAAATACCCCATGAACTGCGGAGATAATTTCACCTTTTACGAGTAGGTGTGAATCTCGCCAGTATTTCATCCCATTATAATCACCAGCGTACTCATCACCAATATTCAGCCCACCAACGAAAGCTGTACGTCCATCGATCACAATGATCTTTCTATGGTTTCGAAAGTTAACAGTTTGATTGAAGAATCCATACTTAATGGGTAAAAACTGCTGAACACTTGCACCTGCAGCTCTTAACGCGTTCTTTGAAGATCGAGATAGATTGTGGCTTCCGATGGAATCGTAGAGAACTCGAACTTCAACGCCTTCATTCGCTTTCTCAACAAGAAGTTGAATGATTGACTTCCCTAATTCATCAGAACGAAAAGTATAGTATTCCAAGTGGATATACGTTTGGGCTTTTTTGATTTCCTCTTTAATAGCGGAGAATGTATCACTGCCGTTAAGAAGGAGCTTCGTTTGAGATCGCATACTGATTGGACTAGATACCATCGTTGCGATAAGATTTGAAAAGTTTTGGTTCCGCTCGTTTAAATCGTTCCAACGTTCTGAGGCAGAGAAGTTCACGTGCTTTTGGAAAAACTCAAGGCCGTTAGTACGCTTCTCTTTAAATAGATGTCCCTGTACTTCTAACTGACCTGAGAAGAGAAAGAACACATACCCTATGATAGGAAAGAAAATGAGCACATACATCCATAGTAACGTTTTGTAAGGCGACCTCTGTTCCAGCATGAGAACAAATAGAATAGAAAACAAAATCGAGAAATAGATTGTCCCCGCTACCCACTTCCATAAGGTGGGGACAGAGGTGAATAACATAATATAAATGCTTGCTGTCATTAATATAAAGAAAATGATTTGTCTTATTTGTTTCATAAATAGCCCACCTAATTTAAAGTATTACAGAACAAAAAAAGTAAGGGCTATGCCCTTACTCCGCTTTCGATTTCTTCTTTACGCGGTAGCGGCCCCACATCTCGATCAGTCTATCTCCTAATTCGGTTAACCTTTCGTCCGTTACCTCTTTTTGAGGGTTTGGAGTGTTCTTGATTGAAGTAATAAGGTTCTTGAATGGTTCAGGAGTTTCTTTTGCCTGCCCAATCACGCCTTGAATCGTTTCTTTCTTTGCTTGAATATTTTCGGAAATTTGGTTGGATGTGTTTGATAAGTTATTCGTTTCTTCATTGATTCGATCTACTTTTTCTTGAAGTCTTGCAGCAGTGGCAGAAAAATCGTTCAGTGATACTTTCGTTTCTTTAGAGGTTTTAACTGCTACGATGCCGAGATAAACGAGTGAAAGAACAACAATTGCGATGCTAGCATACACGATAATCAAGATCATACCTCCAGTCTTAGTCTTATAAGGTTTAATGTACCCTGTGCAAGATCTTTCAAAACAAACCTTTTATATACAGTGTAAACGAACTGTGTGAGAAGTAATAGGTAATGTTGTAAAATGGTGGTAAGAATGAGGAGGGAGAGTTTTCTATGAATCGGTATTCGATGGACGAATTCGTTAAATCTACTGTACAACAGGATAAAGGTGAAGGTTTTTTTGAACTTGAGACTGAAAGAGTGCTAGAAGTGAACTTAAACGGTAAGGTTTGGGCAAAAGCGGGTGCCATGATTACGTATAATGGGGAAATCAAATTTGAAAGAGAAGGAATTTTAGAACACGGCCTCGGAAAAATGTTCAAAAAAGCATTTACGGGTGAAGGTGCTTCACTTATGAAAGCAGAAGGAAGAGGAAAGTTATACTTAGCAGATGCCGGTAAGAAAATTTCTATTATTCATCTAGGTGAAGGAGAGTCGATCAGTGTAAATGGGAATGATCTCCTGTCATTTGAAGAAGGGATCGATTGGGATATCCGAATGATGAAACGTATTACTGGTATGATGGCTGGTGGACTATTTAATGTGACGTGTAATGGCCCAGGTATGATCGCAATTACGAGTCATTATGAACCACTCACGATCCGTGTAACGCCAGATAAACCTGTTATTACAGATCCAAATGCCACCGTAGCATGGTCTGGAAATTTAAAACCAGATTTCCAAACGGATGTTTCATTAAAGTCCTTCTTTGGAAGAGGTAGCGGAGAGTCGATCCAAATGAAGTTTGAAGGATCAGGATTTGTAGTGGTTCAACCATTTGAAGAAGTCTATATGCAAAACAGCCAGGGGTAGTAAGTATAAAATAAAAATTTTTAGACGAGTGAAATCCTATTAAAATAGCGAATCCTATCATAATATGCAGATTGAAGGAAAATATTCCTATTGAAATTATCTGATTTTTCATTATAATCATACAAAAGGGTTCTCTAAAAGGAGAGTGCATGTATGATTCAATTAGAAAAAGGCAACCTTCTTAAAAGTGATTGTACTGTTATTGCGCACCAATGTGATTGCTTCAATGCTTTAGATGTCGGGATTGCAAAATCAGTTAAAGAAACATACCCTGAAGCAGCTAAAGCTGATGAGAACTTCCCATTTCCTCCAAAGAAGAAACTCGGCAAGTGCTCATTTGCTTTAAGTCAAGATAACAAGAGAATTATCGCTAATCTCTATGGACAATATAAGCCGGCCGGATTACAAACGAATTATCCAGCGTGGTTAAAATCTTTTGAACATATGATTAAAGAATTGAAGCCATTTGAAGAAAAAGGTTTTAAGATAAAAATTGGTTGTGGAATAGATAAAGACGATTTGATCAATGTAAAGAAATCATTAGAAAAGCTCTCGAAGAAATATGAACGACCGATCCATGTTTACTACTCTTAATAGGTAAGCCCCCGCTTCGGGGGCTTTTTTATATGAAAATAGATCGAGTGAGCTTGGTACAATTGGCTTAAATTTGTAAAATAACTCCAAAATTTGGTTTTGAAATTATCTACCGTGGAATATCAAAAATGTAGCAAAAAAAAGAAAAAGAACATTTAAAGGAGGAAGAAGAAATGGCTAATAACAATGAGAAAATGAGTAGAGAAGAAGCTGGTCGTAAAGGTGGTAAGAAAACTTCGAGAGAGCACAATAAAGACTTTTATCAGGATATTGGTCAAAAAGGTGGAGAAAAAACAGCAAATGAACATGATAAAGAATTCTATCAAGAAATAGGCGAAAAGGGAGGTAACAAAACAGCGCGTGAACATGATAAAGAATTCTACGAAGATATAGGTGAAAAAGGCGGTAAGAAAACTGCTCGCGAACATGATAAAGAATTTTATCAAGAGATAGGCGAAAAGGGCGGAGAGCAAACATCTAAGAACCATGACAAAGAGTTCTATAAAGAGATTGGAAAAAAAGGCGGAAACAACAATAACAGCAATAGCTAAGTTGAAGAGCGGATGACGATCCGCTCTTTTTATATGGCTCTTTTCTCAAAGATTGTTTTCTTGAAGAAGTTTTGAATAAAATACTCACACTTAACTGATTGGAGTGGAAGGTGCTCGACTACTGAGGGACTAGAGGGACAGATCGGAGTCCCCGCTCTTATAGCAACAATGTCCATCTTATTTTGAAATCAATCTAGCCAAACAAAAGAAAAACCCCTTCATTATTTGTGAAGGGGATGCTAGCTATTATTAAAACTTTCGTTCTTCTTCAACTTCATGCTTCTCATCAAGGATAAGAACCTTACTTGGTGTATCTCCCTGTGCTAGTTCCTCAGCTTTCTCCACTGCATCAGAGCGCATCTTATATAAATCGGTAGGTGCAACATCTTCAACTTTTACATACCAGCCTGTTACATCTTTGTTTGGTGCTACTGTGAATTCTTTCATGATTTAGTTCCTCCTTTAGTTGGTGTATAAATACTTCTTTCCCAACTAATAGGAAGCTAAAACCTGAGCATAAATAGTGAGAAAAAATAAAAAACCAGCGGTTCGCTGGTTTACTGTGGTCTAGTTATGATATAGAAACCGATAATAAAAGCGATTGGTACTGCCCACACCATGAATGCAAGCGCCCATACTGTTAATTGGTCTTTCCCTTTTGTAGCCAAGGCACACCCTCCACATTATAAGTTTACTTCCATTATAACATGGACAAACCTAAATTATGTGGATTACCCGAAATTTGTAGAAACTTAGGTGATCATTCTAAATGTCAGTGGGTATCGATAGTCCTCACCCTGGTTCGCCTTTACCGAAGCGATGATGATAAAAACCAGTTGGATGATAAAGATAGCTGGAAGAAGAATAAATCCGATCAAAATCAAAGTGAGTAAGCCAGCAATTAATCCGTAAATTGTCATGCAGATTTGGAAATTCAATGCTTCTTTTGCTTGCTCATTGATAAAAGGATGAACATCCTTCTTTAATGACCAAATGATTAAAGGGGCAATAATATTACCAAATGGAATTAAATAGCCTGAAAGTGCTGACAGATGAGCAAACATAGCCCAGGAGCGCGTCTCTTCATCGGGTACCTGTATGTCATTTTGCTCCATTAAATACCTCCTTCATAACAGTCTATATAAAAGATATTAAGAAGGAGTTCTAGATATTCTCGACAAAGCAATAAAAAAGGAACCTAAGGCCCCTTTAGGACAAAGCAATAAAAAAGGAATCTAAGGCCCCTTTAGTTTGAGTTGTATGTGATAGTGTACCTTGCTCTTTCTGTGGTGATTGTTAGCTCATCTTCTACTTGATTGATTTTCATTAAATCTTCTAATTGAATGTCAAATTTGGAGTGGGGAAGGGGAACGGTATCTACTTCAGAAATGATCTTTCCTTTTCCTTTTAGTTGGAGAAGTGTCGAAGTTGTATAGTCATCGATAGTCTCGCCTTTATGCAAAAAAGTGATGTCATTTAAAAGCATAATTGCTTTATCTAAGTCTTCGTTTTCTTTTTTTTCGATGATCAGATGTCCGCCCATCCAGTTCTTTAAATTATCTTGTATGCGGGTAATCATTTCGGTCGTTTCCATTTTTTTTCACCTCGTTATAAAGTTCCCCGATTTCAAAGTGCATAAACAAGGGTTTAAGGTGATTAGAACACGGGTGATATAATGAACTCAATAATGAGAGATAAAGGATGAGTCGTTATGAAAACTATCTCGATAGATGAAGTACTGGATAGGGAACTTCCAATAATAGATGTGCGGACTCCAGCAGAATACGAACAATTTCATATCCCAGGTGCTGTTAATATGCCTATCTTTTCTAATGAAGAAAGGGAGATAGTAGGGACCACATATAAAAAAGAAGGAACAGAAGCAGCGAAGGAGCTTGGAATTTCGCTCGTTTCTCCATCCCTCCCTGAATTTTATAAGCGGGCAAAAACGATTTCGCAAGGTAAGGAGTTCGTTGTTTACTGCTGGAGGGGCGGTATGCGAAGCAAAAGTCTTGCTGTTATTTTTGAAATGATGGGTCTACCTTGCCTTCAGTTAGTGGGAGGAATTCGTGCTTATCGACAAAAAGTAATCGATCAACTTGGAACATATTCTGAGAGAGAGATCCCTTTTGTGGTATTAGAAGGTTTGACTGGAACTTCAAAGACGGAGATTTTACAACGCTTGGAAGAAAGTGGGTATCCTGTCATTGATTTAGAAGGATTAGCAGCTCATAGAGGTTCAGTTTTCGGAAGAGTGAATCTACCTGGGAGAAGTCAAAAGGAGTTTGAAGCGAAGTTATACGATAGACTTAATGAAATAGGGGACACCGATTATTATGTAATTGAGTCTGAAAGTAAACGATTAGGGAATATCATCGTCCCTGATTTCATCCTTGAAGGCAAACAAAAAGGGACGCGCATCCATGTTCACGCCCCGCTTTCTTACCGAATCCAAACGATATTAAATACGTATCATCCTGAGCAGAATGCTGAGAAAATAGTGAAAGGCATCCACAAAATTGAGAAACGACTGTCAGATGAAAATCGTCAGCTTATTTACCGAGCGCTTGAAGAAGAGAAGTATGGAACAGTCGTTGAGAAACTTCTGCTGGATTATTATGATCCCCGATATACGTATAAGGCAACAGAAAACGAAGGGGAAATCGTCAATATTCATTATCGCTCTCTTGTTGAAGGATGCCACCTTGTCCAGAATGAAATCGATTGTCTGGTATCTAAGCTTCGATCAGAAGGCGAGAAAGTTTCGCTTTGATTGTTTTTTTCTGCTCTTTTCCCGGTTCGTTATTATATTGTTCAATCAAGTCATCGATACGTTTGAAGTAAAGGTGACTGATCCAGGCAACATAGTTTTTGTAAATAGTGGAAGTTAAGAATGTAACAAGCATGTTTTCTTCAGGGCCAAAGTAATACGTTTTATCATCGAAAAAAGTAGAAAATCGACTGAACGATAGCTTTGTGTAAGAGTTGTCCAATTCATAGCGGAATTTATTCAAAACATCTGGGATCAGGCGAATGGTAAAAACATCGTCGTTATCAAACATTTCTCTCGGTGTCGGTAGAATGAGGTATGGGTAATCAGAGCTGTCGAGGGCAATAAAGAAATCACCAGGTGATTCATGACAGGTAGGCACGCGCTTGACGGTGGTTTCAACTATCAATTGATAGACTGAATCATTCATTGGTATTCCTCCCTTTTTAATCTATCACCATTGTTGCCAGACTAGTAAACTTGTATACCCTTTGTCGAAAAGTAGATTAATACAATCTATTATCCAACCTTAGAAAAAATTCCTTTATTTCAAATATTACATTTTTTAAGTTGCGATACAATTGTTGTGGCTACTCTTATATGAATAAATGGCTTTAAGAAAAAACGAAATACTTGAAAGTCAAAGATAGTCAGATTATAATATAAATACAAGGTCAAATATAGTCAAAGTCAGAGGAAGATTGACCTTGATAAAAAAGATAGTCACTTTCATATAAATAAAACATATTTAGGAGGCCATCATATGCTTTGTGAAAAATGCAATCAAAATACTGCGAAAGTACAGTTGAATGTTCAAATTAACCACAATAAAAAGCGTGTTCATTTGTGCAGTTCATGCTATGCAAACGTGTTGAATGGTCAAGAAACACCTTCATCAAAAAGTCAATTTGATGATTTCTTCCAGTCTTTTATGAAACAACCAGATCAAGAATTTTTTCAAAATAAAGAAGCACAACCACAAACCAATGGTGGAAACGGCGCACTGCTAGATGAATTAGGTAAGAATGTAACTGACGCTGCAAAAGCTGGTTTGATCGATCCAGTCATCGGAAGAGACGAAGAAGTAGCTAGAGTTATCGAAACACTCAATCGTCGAAACAAAAACAATCCTGTCTTGATTGGAGAGCCAGGTGTAGGGAAGACGGCTATTGCTGAAGGACTAGCGCTTCGTATTTCGGAAGGTAATGTACCTTCTAAACTTCAAAATAAAGAAATCTATTTATTAGATGTAGCATCTCTCGTATCAAATACAGGTATTCGTGGTCAGTTTGAAGAGAGAATGAAACAGCTAATAGCTGAACTACAAGCAAGAAAAAATGTCATTCTGTTTATCGATGAGATTCACCTAATCGTTGGGGCTGGTTCGGCAGAAGGTTCAATGGATGCCGGCAACATCTTAAAACCAGCACTAGCAAGAGGTGAACTTCAATTAATGGGTGCGACAACGTTGAAAGAATACCGTCAAATTGAGAAAGATGCAGCACTTGAAAGACGTTTTCAGCCCGTGATGGTGAATGAGCCTACAATAGAAGAAGCAATTCAAATCTTGGAAGGACTTAAACCAAGATACGAGGACTACCATGAAGTTAAGTTTACTGAAGAAGCGATACATGGATGTGTAACATTATCCAATCGTTACATTCAGGATCGTTTTCTACCTGATAAAGCAATTGACTTATTAGATGAAGCTGGTGCAAAAATGAATTTAACCATTACAGCTTCGAACCATGATGAACTACAGAAACGTCTGGAGCAGATTGCCGCAGACAAAAAACAAGCTACAACAGAAGAAAACTATGAAAAAGCTGCTAAGCTTCGGGATGAAGAGCTTAAGCTGGAGAAGAAATTAGAGGAATCCTTGAAAGAAAACAATGAGGCGGATGCTCTCGTTAACCTTGAAGATATCCAACAACTCATCGAGAGTAAGACGGGCATACCTGTAAGGAAACTTCAAGAAGATGAGCAAATGAAGATGAAGAACCTTGCTGATCAGCTTAATGCCACCGTAATCGGTCAGGAAGATGCGGTTCACAAAGTGGCAAAAGCTATTCGAAGAAGTCGTGCAGGGTTGAAACGAAAAAACAGACCGATTGGGTCATTCCTGTTCGTCGGACCAACTGGTGTTGGTAAAACAGAATTGTCTAAGTCATTAGCAGAAGAATTATTTGGAGATAGAGACGCGATGGTTCGACTCGATATGAGTGAATACATGGAAAAGCACTCTGTTTCTAAACTCATCGGATCACCACCAGGGTATGTGGGACATGATGAGGCGGGACAATTAACAGAGCGAGTGCGCCGAAAGCCGTATAGTATTTTATTAATCGATGAAGTTGAAAAAGCACATCCTGACGTTCAAAATATGTTTCTACAAATATTAGACGATGGACGCTTAACAGATAGCCAGGGAAGAACGGTGAGCTTCAAAGATACTGTCATCATTATGACGAGTAACGCTGGAAGTTCAGAACGTCGAATAACAGTAGGGTTCGAATCAGCAGAGCGTTATGCGGATGTTATGGAAAGTCTCGGCTCGTATTTCAGACCTGAGTTTCTCAATCGTTTTGATTCCATCGTATCTTTCAAATCACTCGAAAAAGAAAGTCTTGTATCAATCGTTGACTTAATGCTCGAAGAATTAAACGAAAGCTTAAATGACCAACAAATCACCATGCACGTTACGGAAGAGGCGAAATCCAAACTTGCCGAATTAGGGTATAATCCTCAGTTTGGTGCTCGTCCATTAAGAAGAGTCATCGAGGAACATGTAGAAGATGGCATCGCTGATTTACTTGTAGATGAAGGAAACGTTACATCAGTAAAGGTAGATGTAGTCGAAGGTGAGATCAGCGTGAAAAACGAATCATAAACCATTACTGTTAAAAGCCGCTCACTCCAGAGCGGCTTTCTTTTTTTGTTAGAAATTAGAAGAATTAGGGAATAGAATAGTAGCTGATTTTCTGATCTAAGAGTAGTCGAATTAACTCGAATAACAAAGAATACCGACTTCTTTTGTCGTAATTTGGCTAAAAGTCAGAATATTAGTTAAAAAGTCATGTCATATCTGCTACGTTAGAGAGGGAAGGTCAGGAAGATTTCTCTATTATATGAAAAAAGGAGCGAAAACGAATGGAACTGGATCAATTAGAAATAAACCAGACGTTGGAAGAAAGTCAGCCAGAAGGAAAAACAATTCCATATTTAACTGCTTTAATTGGATGGAGTCTTCCGGCGATTGAGGCCTGTGATAAATTAGAACGGCCTTTTGTAGTGGTAGGTCCTCCTGAATTCAAAGACTACGCTGAGAAACATAATATCACATTTGTAGGGTGGGAGTTTGATCGTTTGAATGAGGGATCAGACAAGCTCTATAAGCAACTGAAAGTATTAGGTGCTGAAGTAGCTGTTCCTCTATATGAAGAATGCGTAGAGTGGGCAGGAGCATTAAATGCCAGATTCCGCCAAGAACCTCGTCTCTTTAATCGTTCTCTTTTGTTAAGAGATAAAGGGATGATGAAGAGAAAGGCACAAATTGCTGGAATTAAAGTTGGCGTCTTTGAAGAAGCAAGAGATAAGGATGATGTAAAACGATTCCTCAAAAGAGTAAATGAGGCACTTCTTAAAGTTGATGGTGATAAATACGATCCTATTCATTGTAAACCGCTCGATAAGGCTGGTTCTGTAGGTCACCGTGCGATTGATAATCCAGCTGATATCGAAGCTCTAACAGAGAGTGATTTCCCATTATTGATGGAGAGTCACCTTGATGGACAAGAGTTTTCATGTGAGGTTTTTGTTCATAAAGGACAAATTCAATTCCTTAACATCACAGAATATGTGAAATTAGGGTATTCAAACTTTGTTCCGCCTTCCCCGTCTCTAGAGTCCAAACGACCAGTTATACGACAAGCGATTGAGCAACTCATCGAAGCATTTGAAATTGAAAACGGTGTGATACACCCAGAATATTTCATCATGCCAGATGGAACGTTACACTTTGGAGAAGTAGCTGCACGTGTTCCTGGAGGTCATATTTTTGATTTGATTGAACGCGCTTACGGCTTTAGTGCATATGAAGCACAAATTCTTTGTAGTGACCCTAACACAACGGAAGAAGAGCTGAGAAAATTCTTCCCATCTGAAGATGAGGCTAATGGATATGCTGGTTGTCTCATGGTACATCCTCACGTCAATTTCATTGAAGAGTTAACGATTCCAGAGGAGCTAGAAGAGCATCCCTTCTTCGAAAAGCATGACATGTTCACGCCTCCGCAAGGAAAGGTAGCCGAGCGAGTTGGATTTGGGAATCATTATGGTACGATCTTCTTCTTTGGAGATGATAGTGCTGAGATGAGGCGTTTGCTTGAATACTATGAAAAGTACGACTTCTACTTATAGAATATTCTTTATCATAAAGGAGAATTAAGCATGCCATCTGAAGTAACAGAAGGAAAGATTGCAAGGTTTTCCCAGTCATTGACTAAGCTTAACGAAGCGCCCGCATACGCAAAATCTAGATATCAGACGGACGTTTATCAAGAAGCAAATCGTCTTCTTGAAACAGATGAAGGGCTTGAAATCCTATTTAAATATGCAGATAAATTCGATGAAGCTGGAGTCTTCCAGGATGGGCCATGGGAAGATGCATCAAAGCTTCAGCCACCACTAGTGGCAGGGTCCCTACAAGCAAAGGGGCTTCCATACGTCATCGAAATGATGAGCAATTTACGTATGTTAGCCATTGCTGAAGGAAAGGTACCGCATTCTAACGTGTCCAAAGAAATGGCTATGGATTTTCTAAATGAAGTCATGGCTCTTAATTTAGATTTATTATTTCCTCAAGCAACAGAAGCTTCAAGGATTGAAAAAAAGGAAAATGCGGCTGAGGCTCAGCGATTGTTTGAGTTCATTTCTCGTTATCTTTCGTCTAGTGCGCTCTCTGAAACCCTGATACACGAAATCAAACGATTAACTGCGCAACGTCCTATAATGGTTAAACGCACCGTTTCGATTATCAAAATGGCAAAAGAGATGCTTAAGACACATGAGAATGATAGTCAGAGAGAGGTTCTTCAGCAATTTGTAGCTTCGATTGAAGGACCATCGAATTTAAGCCATTTATATTCACAGCCTAATGAATATCGCAAGCAATTAATGAATCTTTCTGCAGAAGAGCTACAAAGAGAAAGTGAGATTCTGGGTCGTTCGATGAGAAAAACCGGTCTTTGTTCACCGCATCATAGCGTTCTCGCACGCGTATTAAGTAGGAAATCTCCAGAGTTTCTTCCGGCACTCTTGCAGTTGAGTGGAAAAGGGAAAGCGAACTTTGAGGAGCACGCTGAACTCGTTCATCAGCTTATTAAAGTCGCTCTTTTCCCATCGACATGTCAATCGGTATATGGGTTAGCGCTGTTATTAGAGAGAGGGGTTCTGTCGGCTTCACCGGTCATTCCTGGGCTTAGAAGACTGATCGAGCTTGATATTCGACCGGAAGTTCGAAATGCTCTATTTAAATCAGCTAATGAAGGAGAAGGTCTTACAGCAAACAGTATTCTTCTAGCTGGTGTCATCAGCGTACTCGGCCAACCGCTTGGAGTGGGTCAGGGATTAAACCCAACATGTCAGGCAGCAAGAGGAATCAGTTTATGGGCTCAGCATGCTCCTGGCTATCTGCTTGAAATTATCCCTCGAGCAGCACGTGATGGTGAAATCGATATGGTATTCGAAGGTGTGAGTATCTACTCAAAAGATCTACAGGGAGGCTTAGCGCCAGAACTTCATCCTGAGCTTGATCCTGTATCGATTGTTTTAGTTCCTCACTTGGATCGAATCTATAGCGAAATGATGACACGCGTAGCCTTAAGAGGGGAAGATGGCCATCGATGGGTGAATCCTGCGTTTTATGGAAATTGGGTACAAAAAGGATTCAGCACAGTAATTGAGCCTATAACTGGTAACATCGCTGATTACCCAGGTTTTGTGAGGCTATTTTATGCCACGCACCATCCCGAATATAACGATGAATATGAATTGATCTACCCAAATCCAGTAGGTATATTTATTACGAATGTACATGGAAAGATGCTTGGTTTTCATGCGGTGTCAATTCAAAGAATAGCGCAATGTCCTAAAGGAAACTACCGTGTTTATTTCTACAACCCTAACAACGATGGCTCTCAGAACTGGGGTCAGGGAATCGTTAGTACAGTGATGGGGAACGGAGAGAACTTTGGAGAGAGCTCTCTTTCTTTTGAAGAATTTACTTCGCGTCTCTATGCGTTTCATTACAATCCGTACGAGCAAGGTGATTCGTACGCAGTTGAGCGAGACAGTGTTGCAAATGTAAAAAACCTTGCGAAAGAAAGCTGGGGACAAGAATACAAATGGATTAGTGGCTAAACATAAACGCATCAGGAAGAGTTCCTGATGCGTTTATTGTTATTTGTGATAATGTAGGAATCACTGGGGTTTACAAACGTCCAAACCCAGGAATAGGTAGAGCATGACCGCTTATAAGGATGCAAATTATTTTAGGAGGGAAAATACATATGCAAGGATACGTACACGGTGGAGTGAAAGGAAAAGAAGGACTAACATACAAAGACAATTTAGAAGAGCTTCGCCCAGGCAAGGGGGAAGTGAAAATACAACTGAAAGCTGCAGGCTTAAACCATAGAGACCTATCTGTCCCTAAACGTCGATCAAATGGTGATCCTGAGGTAATTTTAGGTTCAGACGGTGCTGGTGTCGTAAGTGAAGTTGGGGAAGGCGTCGATTCGGTAAAAGTAGGAGACGAGGTTCTCATTAACCCCGGAATAGGTTGGAAGGAGACCTCTGCGGTTCCCCCAGAAGGGTTTCAAATTGTTGGATTTCCGGGAAACGGTACTTTTGCTGAAAGCATTGTGCTTCCTGAAGAAAACGCCGTTCCAAAACCTGCTTCTATGTCTTATGAGATGGCAGCCTCATATGGCATAGCTGCACTTACAGCATATCGTGCTTTGTTCACACGAGGTCAATTGAAGAGTGAACAAACGGTATTCATTCCTGGTATCGGTGGAGGTGTGGCAACATTCTTACTTCAGTTTGCTAAAGCCATCGGTGCTAGAGTTATCGTAAGTTCGAGAAGTGAAGAGAAACGCAAGAGAGCACTCGAACTTGGAGCAGATGTTGTTCTTTCCAATGAAGAAGATTGGGGTGAGGCAACACAAGATGAAGAGATCGATTTAGTGATCGAAAGCGTAGGGGCAGCTACAATCAACCGTTCTTTAGATCTATTGATGCGCGGGGGAACACTGGTGATCTTCGGTTCATCTACTGGAGATACTGCAGAAATCAACTTAAGATCTTTCTTCTATGGGCAATATAATTTCCTTGGATCCACAATGGGGAGCGCAGAAGAATTTAGCGCTATGCTTGAATTTGCAACGAAGCATTCTGTGGAGCCAATCATTGATACAACTTACAAATTAATTCATATTGAGAAGGCATTCGATCATTTATCGGAAGCAAAACAATTTGGAAAAGTTGTAATTACCATGTAATCACTGCTTAGAAGGTATGTTTCTAATAGTTCAGGTCATGATATGTAATGATGGAGGTGGATATCATGACGGAAAATAGGAAGAGGTCAAAACAGGATATCAAGATGAATACCTCATTAAATCCAGATATGGTTTTTGACAGTATTTCCGATCATTCACTCAATCAACGGTTTACTTCCGAACAAGGAAATGAGCTTATTTCAAAAAAGGAAATACGTCAACAAAGAAAACGATAAGTAAATGACCTTCTTCATTAACATGTAAACCATAAAAAAAGACGAAAGGGAGCCATTATAGGCTTCCTTTTCGTCTTCTTTTAGGTATTTTAATAATAAGGATATCCGTAAGGTGGGTAGCCATAGTAAGGGTATGGGCGGTAATAAGGTATTAAACTAAGTGCAGCAATACCAGCAAGCGGGAAGAAGTACCTTCCGTAACGACGGTAACGTCGACGTCCGTACCCATACTGACGCTCTGTTTCTTCTTCTTCCACCTCTTGAGGTAGTAATAAAGAAACATGTTCACTGTCTGAGTCCATAATGATCCCTTCATACTCCATTCCATCACTCATTCGAACGTTAGCATGATAGTTATTATACTTCTTACATAGCTTCTTCATATCACCCGATAGTTCTTTCATAGCACCCTGAACCTGTGGATTCGGCATATTCGGTCCTTGCATAGCACCCTGAACTTGTGGATTTGGCATATTCGGTCCTTGCATAGCACCCTGAACTTGTGGATTCGGCATATTCGGTCCGTGCATAGTTCCCTGAACTTGCTGATTCGGCATGTTCGCTCCCTGCATAGCACCCTGTACGTGTTGGTTACCGTAAGGATTGTTGTACATGTTCATAAGCAAATTCCTCCTTTACATAACACAGGATATTCACCCAATTCCGAAACAGTTACAACTAACCAACGGGTAAATAGCCCAAATATTAAATTCTGAATCACTCCTTCTTGATATTTCCATAAAGAAAATATACGATAAGTTCAAATGACCTTATAAGGTGTAGGGGTGTAAGATGAAAGGCTATTATTTAACTAGATTAGAAATGGGAAAAATATTGCAATGTATTCGAAATCAAGAAAATCCATACGACATCTTGGTAGAGGCGTGGAAACGTACAGGAAGTAAGGGGGAGTTTGAAGATAATCACAACCTTCCTCCTATATTTCAAAAGCTTCTAAAAGCTGAAGAAAGGGCGATTGGTCTTTCTATAAACGAAATCGTCAGCCTTGGTAATCAAATTGAATATGCAAGCTTTCGTTCCACCGCTGTTCAAAATTGGGTGAAGAGGGATATAAAGGACTGGATTGGGTCTCCGCAACACGGGAAAAAATATTCGATCGAACAGGCAGCAATTTTATTCATTGTAGAGGATTTAAAGAATACACATGATTTTGAGAGTATTCGTTTGTTGTTGAAATTTGCGTTCAATAACCCTGCTGATCGAAATGATGATTTGATCAACCCGCTTATTTTCTATCACGCATATGCCTCTCTTTTTGAAGAGGTTCACTCAAATAACACTCTTTCAGCGGTGGTTATCAAAACGAAAGCGAAGGAACTGTGTTCAAATAGTGGCTTAACATCATTCCAGAGTGAAGCGATGGAAAGTCTTCTTATTTCATCGTCACTATCTGTTGAAGCTGCATACTTTCAAACAATGTCCAAACGTTATCTTGAGCGTGCACTACGTTAATTCTACGATCGTATAATTAAACCAGCTGACATCCGATGCAGATGCCAGCTGGTTTGACTTATTCTATCGTGAAATCAATTTTCTTCTTATAATTGTCCTCGCCTTCAACAGTAAGCCAGATCTCAAGAGTATAAGACCCACTTGATAGAGAATCAAGTGTTATAGTGTAATCCAACTTCTCAGCCTGTTTCACTTCAGCTATTTCCGTTTCTTTGATGAAACTTTTGTTAGCAGAATATGTTTTCAGAGATTCACCCTTTTCATTATAGAGCTTGTAGTCGTATTTCTGACTTGTTGGAAAAGTGATGGTTTGTACCTTTTCTGTTTGATTTTGAATGCGATAAGTAAAGATCGCTTTCCCATTATCTGTTGACTCCAATGTTAGTGATGGTTCCATTGAACCAGCAACAATACCAGATGATCCAGAAGATCCAGAAGTTGATTCAGAGGTAACTTCTTCGCTAACGTCATTTCCATTATTCGTTGAATTCATAGACTCATTCCCTTCTCCACATCCGGTTAACGTCATAAGTGCGATGCTACCTATAGCTACGTATTTAAACATATAATCACCCTTTTCTTAATTGGACGTCTTGAAACAGAAAAAGGTTACAAATATTATGAGAAAATTTGCGCAAATTATGAAAATGACCTTTTTTATAGGTATAATAACTAGAGAAGGAAGCATAGAAGGAGTTCGATAGAATGCAGTTATGGCAAGATATTCACTCTAAAGTTGAAGGGAGAACTGGTGAAGTACTAGGAAATGAACGTTTTTTTAAATTTGCAGTGTTTCTTCCTTTAATGGAAATAGATGGTGAGATCCACGTGTTGTTCGAAGTAAGAGCACATACTTTAAGAAGACAACCTGGAGAGGTATGTTTTCCGGGTGGGAAAGTTGATGAATCCGACGCTAGTCCATTACAAGCGGCTAAGAGGGAGACGTGCGAAGAGTTAGGGGTAACAGAAAAAGATCTCCGCGTAATTGGCGAGCTAGATTATCTTGTTTCGTCTTTTCAATCGATTGTCTATCCGTTCTTAGGAATAATTCGAAAAGATACGAAACGATCTCACAATCCTCAGGAGGTAGAAGAAGTATTTACAGTTCCTTTGAATTATTTCATAGCGAATCCTCCTGAACGCCACGATATTAAACTACATATGAAACCGGAAGACACGTTCCCTTTCCACCTTATTCCAAATGGTGAGCAATATAATTGGTCATCTTCTGTGATGCCGGAGTATTTCTATTACTTTGAGGATTACGTAATCTGGGGCATGACTGCAAGGATTCTTTATCATTTCATCCAACTTATCAACGATCATTAGTAAGACTTAAATGTATTGCCAGTTTAATAAATAATAGGTAAACTAGAAAAGGTCGATTCGTGTCGTATTTTTTCTAGTTTTTTGTGTTCCGTTTTTTTAATAAAGGCTGAAATAGACAGAAAGCCTTCATTAGAAACGAAAGAATTGGATGGAAGAAATACGTTTATATAGAAAATGCAAAAAACAGTTAGTAGGGGGATAATAATGCTTTTGATCATTTTTCTATTGCTCGCCGGTTCACTTGGCTTCTTTATTTACTCATATTTTGTAAACGATTATGCAAAGGAAGTTAAAGGGCAAGTTGATGATGTGTATATCAATTTGATGAGAGAGTTAAAGGTTGTAAAACAACGTACAGAACTACTTGAACGTCAAACGAAAATCGCTGATGGTGGTAGCAATGAGTAAGCAAGAAGCAAAGGGTATCGCTGTAGGTCTTTTAGTTGCTGCAGTCCTTCTCGGGGCTTATTATTTTATGTTTTCTAATGTTTTAGCAGAAGATAGCAAGAAGTCTACCGATGAATTGATTGAAGAGCAATTAAATGAAAAGAATATGGTGATGGTAAAGAAAGAAGAATACGAATCACTACAGGATTCACTGAAGAAATTAGAATCGATGCAAACCGCTAAAGAGCCAGCTGATGATAAAAAAGATGCCGAAGAAGAAAAGCCAAAACTTAAAAAGGTCGATTTCACCATTAAAGAGGGCATGACTAGCCAAGAAGTAGCGCAAAGTCTCGAAAGTCATAAGCTAGTGAAAAGTGCGGATGAATTCATAGATGTATTAAGGAAAAAAGGTAAAGAAACAGCTATTCAACCAGGTGATCATGAGCTAAATACTGAAATGACACCTGCTGAGATCATTACTGAAATAGCAAGATAATCAACCACTTTATAAGAGCTTGGTATGGCATGTTATGCCACCAAGCTCTTTTTGTATTTATAACAAGAGACTTTTCACTCTTTTATAAGATTCACTCGATAAGAAAAACGCATCTGTAGGTTCAGATGCGTTTGTTGTGACCTTAATCTATGACTATGTCTGTGTTCCTCTTAAATAGAGTAATTAAAAAAGTACTTATTCACTGAGAGAAGCTGCATTTGGAGATTGAGGGATTTGAATAGCTTCATAAAGGGAGTACGGTCCCACTTTTTCAAATCCAGTATTAAGGAAACTGACTTTATTGTAACCGAACTGTGATGCGGTTAGCATGATTGCCTCAAGGGTTTCCATAGCTTCTTCTTCAGAATTAAATTTACTATCTTCTGTGAAAGTTATCGTCGCCAGGCTGTCTCTTTTTTCAACAGAATCAATTGAAACATTTTCTGGAATCGAAGGAGAGTATGCGCTGTGTTCGCTATCACCATCCTTCATAAGTGAGAGTACACTTTCTAAGTCAGGTGCACTTTCACCATAGAGAGGAGATCCTTTTACAAGGTATCGACTGCCTGTGTTTGTTTCGAATAGAAAGTAAGGTGCAAGCTGTTCTTCGATGCTTTGTTCAGCAGGACCGAAATTTCCAAGCGTATATCCATTCTCACCGTTTGTTTTCCAAGTGATGTGTTTTACTCCAATACTATCTGCAAGCCACTTCGTGCTATTACGAATCAAGATGGATTCGTTCGATGACAAGCTGTCTCCAGGTGTTGGGAAGTCGATCACAAGAGTCTTCGATCCATCAACTGTTTCGACATCGATGGTAGCTTCAGCTAATGGTGATTGACCAAACCCTTTTCCGCTAGCATCAAATGAGGAGAGGATTTCATCAATTTGTTCTGATAGAGTTTGCTTACTATCAACATTAAACGTTAAAGGAATCAGAGCTAGACTTTCTTGATCAGGGAACGAGAGTACTATACTTTCGGTTCCAGTCTGCATGGCAGGGTTGTAATGATCAAATGTGGTACTATCTTCTGCAGCAAATCCTTTATCATTTTCTTCCGCTTTTCCGATTGGATCATCCACGATCTTTTTTTCTTCATCTAATGTTGCAGTCGTGGCACTTTCATTAGAAGACTGCTTGTCTGCAGAGGATTCTGTTAAAGCGCTCTCGGATTGGTCCTCAGGTTGGTCAAATAGACCAGGTAAAAGAAATAGAGATAAAATGACAACAGCTGCGGTTGCAAAGGATGGAATAACCCACGTTAAGCGTTTCTTACTTTTCTTCATGTTATTACCCCGTTCTTTCATTTTATTTTGAACTTGTTGATAGATCATTTCTTTACTTTGATGATCCTTTACTTCGGGCAATTTCGATAGCAGAGATTTTGTTTTGTCGCTCATTATAAAACCCCCTTTAAATTCGTCTTCGTATGGTCATCCAACAGTTCGCGAAGTGCCTTGATCGCACGATGTTGGGTGGTTTTCACTTTACTTACACTCCATTCCAGCACCTCAGCCGTTTCATTAACTGTGAATTCTTGAATGTAACGAAGAATAAGTACTTGTTGCTGGTCGAGAGTGCAGTTCTTCAAGCTATGGTAGATGGCCTGAACTTCTTCTTTTTGCATCACTATTTCTTCAGGGAGTGGTGTATCGTCTTTTGTATTTTGTTTATTGAATTCAAATTTACTTAGCCAGCGAGATGACCTTCGATTATGGGTTCGTAGATAATCGATTGCGACATTCCTAGCAATCGTTAACAGCCAAGTTTTTTCATTGCTTCTTTCTTCATATGAATGATAGGAGCGCAGTACTTTAATATAAACTTCTTGGACAAGCTCCTCAGCGACTGCACGGTTTTTTACCATATAGAATAAGAACTGGAATAATGTAGTGTGATAGTCGTTATACAGCCGATCAAATGTTTCATTCATTTTAATCCCTCCTCCTCCTATATAACAAAACGATATGCCTTACTAAAAGGTTACAGTAAGGTTGAAATTTCTTCAAAAAGACAAAGTGCTTTGGGATATGAGCTCTTTTCTGTAGAATGGGAATTAATACCTTTAGGAGAGGAGATTCACAATGCAGCAATCGTCAAAGCAAAAGGAATCCCCGTTTTTCTATGGATGGCTGATAGTTGCAGCAGCTGCCGTAGGTGTATTCTTTTCTGGTCCAGGGCAGACCTATGGGGTTTCTGTATTTATTGATCACTATATATCAGATTTTGGATGGAGTCGTTCACTCGTTTCTGGTATTTATTCGTCGGCCACGTTAGCGGCTGGCTTATTACTTTTTATAATTGGTAGAATGGTAGATAAATTTGGTCAGAGACGTATGATGCTGATCGTCGGTTCGCTACTCGCAGTAGCTTGTATATGGAACAGTTTTGTAGTGGGGCCCGTGATGTTATTTATCGGTTTTTTTATGCTACGTTTGTTTGGACAAGGGTCTATGACTCTTGTACCTAATACGCTAGTCCCACAATGGTTTATTCTTAAGCGAGGGAGAGCACTAAGCTTCATGGCAATAGGTGGTTTTTTGAGTTCTGCAACGTTCCCACCTCTAAACACATGGTTAATCTCTTCATTTGGTTGGGAAAATGCTTGGAGAATTCTGGGTGGTGCCATCCTCATTATTTTTCTGCCAGTGGTTTTCTTTTTGATTCGAAACAAGCCTGAGGACATCGGTTTGCTTCCTGATAATGCAATTTCTAAGAAGAGGCTTGCTAAAAGGAAGGAAGAGAAGATGGATGAGGAGGAAGAAGAAGGGTTTGAGACGAACTGGACAGTAAAGGAAGCTATGAGAACACGGGCTTTTTGGTTGATATTATTTTGTGTAAGTATTCCTGCACTCGTAAATACGGGGCTTACGTTTCATCTTTTTTCAATATTAGGGGAGCAAGGGGTTCCAGATCATACTGCCGCTCTAATCTTAAGTATAATGGCGATCGTTGGTTTTCCAGTAACGATGGTTTCTGGATTTATCCTTGAACGTGTGAACGTCCATATCGTGTTGGGACTATCTTTCATCGGACAGATTGCTTTTATTCTCTTATTAACTCAAGTGGATACCTATATTCTTGCTATCGTATTCGGTGTATTGTGGGGAATCATTGGGGGAATCGAGAGGATTACGCTTAATATTATTTGGCCTGATTACTTTGGAAGAGCGAACCTCGGAAGTATAAAAGGAATCGCTACTACTACCATGGTAATTGGTTCTGCATTTGGTCCTTTGCCTTTCGGTGTAGCTTACGATACGTTTGGAGGGTATACGGAGATTCTGTTACTTATCTTGATCTTTCCGATCCTCGGTACGATTGCAGCCTTCTTATCTCCACCTCCAAAGAAAACAGCATAACGATAAGCTCCTTCCAAATCATCGGAAGGAGCTTATTTATGGAACAATGAGCAGACGAGTACATCAAAATATTTTTGATGGAGAAAGATATGCTCTCTAAAACAGCCTTCTTTTTTGAAGCCAAGCTGCTTTAATCGTTTTACTGCTGATTCGTTGTCTTGAATTGTTTGGGCATAGATTTTGTGTAATCTCATTTTATTAAATCCAAAATCAATGATGGATTTTGCTGCTTCGATACCGTAACCTCCTCGCCAATATTCCCTAGCAAGAACAGCACCTATTTCAGCTTTGGACGACGTGCGATCCCAGTTTTGGAAGCCTGCGGTCCCGATTAATTGGTTGGTGCTTTTCAAGCGCACTGCAAAACGTATGGCATTTGTAGTGGCGATAGAGGAAGAATCTTTAAACGCATTGATGTAGTGAATAGCTTGCGTTCTCGTTTTCATGATTTCACCAGTATCATAATACGTAACAAGAGGGTCTCCGAAAACAGAAAGTAAAGGCTCGACATCCTTTGGATGGAGAGCAGTTAGTACTAAGCGTGATGTAATAAGCGTAGGGAATGTGTCCATGTTCTGCACCGTCCGTTTTTCTTATACTATATGCAGAACCATTCAAAGAGTGGTGGGCAACCATCTATGTGAAAGGAAGAACCAAGACTTCCTTTACGCTTCAGGGAAACGAATCGTAATATATTCCTTTAATAATTCACCTTGTTTCTGATTGTACTCATCTATTGATACAGAAGTATTCGCTAACTGATCGTCGAATAGCAATACATTTTCCCTGCGTTCTTCAAGACGCATTGTTGCAAATTGATATAAATAAGAGAAACCTGGTCGCGTCGCCGTTTCTAGAATGTAAGGCATCCTCATTGCTCCAGGGCGTCGTCTCCTGGCAAGAGCATCGATAATACCTGGAAGTGTACGAAACCCAAGTCCATGACCGAAGAAAGTGCCATCTCCCATATCTACAACATTCTCACCTTGCCATTCAGGAGTTAATGGATTAACATCAGGGTTTTTCACATAGCGTATATCTCCAGGAACGTATTGTGTTGGAATATTATGAATGATACGTAGGTCAGTATCATACTTCCATCCCCATAAACGAATATCCGCAAACAAGGTGTTGAATTTAGCAGGAGGTAGCATTCTTAAGGCAGCTTTGTACAATACGATAATCATTGCGGTGGCACATTCGAACGCATAAACCCTTCCATTTCGAAAGATATCGATAATTGCTTCGGAAGGAGGAATTCCTGGCTTTAGTTGAAACGCGCCATCAGGTAAGAGATCCCAAAACATTGGATTGCATCTTGATTTATAAAAGTCTGCGAACTGAGCCCCGCTATAATAAAGTTCCCGAGCACTTGCTGTAATAGCTGAACGAAATTGCATTTCAAATACAACTTCACTACGAGAACTGTATGTGTGGGGAAGCAAACTGGAAAGTAGAGCTTCTAGTACGTTACGCTCAAATTGATTATGAATCATACGTTCATCAAAGTCTTCAATCGTTGCTTCTTTACCTCCTATAAGTATCATGGTTTACCTCCTCAATCGATTGAACCTGCGCATCTAGAGGTCTTTTCAACCATTCTCTCCATTCTAATCGAGAATACTTTCTTAATTTATATGAAAAATCCCCAAGCATCTTTTGTGTTTCTGCAGGTAAAGCATGAAATGCATCGTGATTTCGGCTATTCTCTTGTTGTTCTTTGTATTTCATCATGTAATCAACACAGTAAGGTTCTAATTGAGCAGTCAACTCATAGCTATCTTCATTTAGAACGAGATAAGGGAGGTTTTCTTCATACCAGTTTCTAAAATGGTCATAAGGTTCATCTGCATCATCTAGTCCGGGAATAAAATGGAGTAGCTCCATCGCAAATTGCATTTCAACTTGGTCACCAGATACTAATCTTTCGCCAATCGGTAATAAACTACTGACGTTCTGTGAAGAGAAATAAGCCCAAGTTAAATAATGTGTTGGATGACCTTGGTGGTTTCTCTTAAACAATAATTCCGAAACAGCTGGAAGATCAGAAGGATCATGATAAATGGTTGTTAATAACCCTGCAGAACGATCTAACACAAAGCGGTATTTGGAATTCAAGTTTTCTTGTGCACCTGTGTCCACGATCCACCTTAAAACAGATTGAATGAGTTGAGGGGTTTCACATATCGAGTATGGGAACGGTGTAGCGGGAGAACGTTCTTTGGCTAGGATATCTTTTCGTAGTGCGAGTGCAACCTTATTTCTGTCTGATAAATACTTTGTTAAATGATTTGTAGTTATTAAAGATGAAAGGATATAAAGCGTTGGAAATGAAACTTCCTCACTGTTTACATGTGAGGCAGCAAGCTTATTATCTTGTTCGATGAGGGTAGTGAAATGACTCTTGAGAGCTTTTATTCCATTTATATTCCGAATCATCTCAAGTGAGCTGTTCATAGAATTTCCTCCTCTCATAAAGCTACTTTTATCAACCTATTCACCATTATTAGGATTCATCACTGAGAGAAATTGAAATTTCATCATTTCATCCTGAAACCTTTGAGAATAGCTTACGTCTACAAGAGTGAAAGGGAGAAATTTACAGAGTAAGAAAGGGGATTGACATGAGTAGAGGGGTCTACCGTATTGGGGTGAAATTCTTAGCTTCATTAATTGGAGTTTTGTTGCTTGGTGCACTTCCGGGTTTATTTAATGGCATGAAGCTTGATATTGGAGGTTATGTGGATCGGTTGATAGCTACGATACAGAAGCTTATTCACTATAAAGAACTCACGTTTAGAATAGGAAATAATCATTATGCTTTATTTCCTGAGCTTTTTACATATTTGACCTACTCCTTGGTTTTGTTGTTTAGCGCTTTACTAGTAGCTTTCTTAGTAGGGCTTGGTGCAGCTTATATCACGATTATGCTCCCAAGACCATTTCAACGAATCATAAAGCGCATATCATTTTTGTTTGAATCGTTACCAGATATTTTTATTATTGCATGTGTTCAGATTGGCGTGATTTGGTTCTATAAGAAGACAAGCATTCTTCTTGTAGATATTGTTTCTTATGAACGAATTTACACGTTACCTATACTCGTCCTATCGATTTTGCCAGCCTTACTGTTCTATCGAATTATGCTACATGTTTTTGAAGAAGAAGCAGAAAAGCCATATATCGAACTGGCTAAAACGAAAGGGTTAACTGGTACTGCACTCGTGTTTATACATATGTTTCGAAATGCCTTATTACCAATTTATTTTCATTCCAAATCAATCGTTTGGTTTGCACTTTCGAATTTATTCATTATGGAATACGTTTTTAATTTGAATGGAATCATCCGGTTTATTTATCGGCATCCGAATCCTGAAATATTTACGGCTAGCGCACTTCTTCTTTTTGTGCCGATTTTTATCATACTAGCACTCTACCAGCTACTTGCAGAACGCGTTTCAAAAGCAGAGGCATTGTAATTATGAGAGGGGGGATAAGAGATGCGAACTGTTCTTAAAAATCCAATGTTTCTTATTGGGATGCTTATTCTATTACTACTCTTTGGAGGGAGTGTTTACTATACTGTCGTCTATGATGACGAAATTCCGCAAACCTTTATGCTCTATAATGAGGATGGAAATTTAATCGATAAAGCTCCATTAACACCTAAACAAGTACAACCCTTTGGTACGGATAAGTTAGGCTATCACCTCTTTCATCAAATCATAATCGGTGCCAAATACACAATTGGAATCGCAATTCTAATAGCATGTATGAGGCTATCACTGTCGTTTGTAGCAGGAGTAATCTCGGGGACATTCACAAAGAAAACATCTAGAGTAACGTCTGGATTGGTTGACGCTATGCAGTATATCCCGATTTCTTTATTGAGTTATTTTATTTTACGAGGAGTATTAATGGAGAATGGGATGGAGGGCACATTTCAATATAACTTCTGGGAACGAGCCATTTTTGAAGTGATTATATTAACTGCTGTCGCTGTCCCAACAACCACCGTACTTATATCGAATGAAACGAACTCGTTATGGCAGAAGAGCTATATCGAAGGTGCTAGAATTCTTGGTGGTTCTAGGATGAGTATACTATTCAGGCACATCTTACCTCATTTGTGGCCAAGGTTGACGATTATATTCCTACAACAGTTGAACAACGTGTTCATTCTATTGCTCCATCTCGGATTATTGAAATTATTCTTTGGAGGGACACTTTTTTCTCCTGATCCAACGTTAGGAGATGAATATCGTTCCGTCTCCTCTGAGTGGTCAGGTCTAATTGGATCTACATATGAATTTCTCCCGTATAATACATGGATCCCTCTTATCCCGATCCTTTTCTTTGTGCTCGTTATCTTCTCAGTGAATATTGCTCTTGAAGGATATAAGCAGACTTTAGATCGACAGGCAGTAATAAAGCGAAGAAGAAAAGAAAAGGCATGTGTAACTGATGTGAGGAAGGTTTCAGCTAGTTCGTTTTATTTTATCAAGCAAGAGGATCAGAAATTTGAAGAACGAAAAGCTGTCAACAGATAGCCAAAAGCACAACCTTTAAGGTTGTGCTTTTGGTATTGAGCGTTATTAGTTTGTTGATAGCCAGTCGATGCTTGTGTCTTCTCTTGCTTTCGTCCCTTTCAATAAAATTGAATCCTGGTTGTCCCCAAAATAATTTTGTATAACGTATTCGTTTTCGGCTGTGATGAGAATATCGACTGAGTAGAAGCGCCATAGATCGCCAAGACCGTTATATTCCTCAATGTAGAGATGGGATAATAACTTCAGATAGATTTTAGCAGATTCTTTCATCTTCGCTTCTGACATCGTCTCAGGTACCATCAGTTCTAAATGAAGGGTCCTTCCTTTAGCGAAATAAGTGACATTAAGAATATCCGTGTCTCGCTTGGCTATTTCTGTAGAGCGTTTCATATATGCAGCGTTAATAGATGGTGAATCACGTTCTTCTTCGGCAGAGTTATTGTTCGTAGGAAACCACATTTCTGTTCCAGTTAATTGAAAAGTTGTTGTAACAAGTAATAAGAGACAAGCTGCGATTCCTACCCATTCTAGTACCATGCTCTTCTTTCTAGGGCGTCTGGAATAGTGCTGGATAAGAATGTTTTCGAGCATTTTTTCTTTTTTTGCTTCAGTAAAATGTTCTTTCTGGAACATTGCACTTTTCACCTGTTTTTTCATATCTTTTGTTTCCATGCTTTCGTTCACTCACTTTCTCCACCCAGGCTGGATTCAAGCAGGCGTCGGGCGCGATGCAGACGAGATTTAATCGTAGCTTCTTTTGTATCGAGAAGGTGGCTAATTTCTTTAATCGATAAATCCTCATGATAGAAAAGGATAAATGATTCACGGTATTTAATAGGAAGCTTCAATATTTCATTACGTAATTTTAAGGATTCTTCATTTTGTACGAGTAATAACTCTGGAGACGAATCATGGGATTTCATTAACTTAAGCATTGTACTAGGGACGATGTTTCTAAATGACCAGCTTCGCACGTAATCATGACAGCGATTAACCGCAATTCGATAGAGCCAATTTTTCAAGGAAGCTTCTCCACGATATGTATCAAGTTTGAGGAAGCAGGTGAGAAAAACCTCTTGAACGATGTCCTCCGCTTTGCCCCAATCCTTTACGTAAGTATAAGAAAGTCTAAGGATGGATTCACCAAATTGCGACATAAGCTTTTCAATTAGCTGTGTTTTTTGGACAGTTGTATATGAAGAAATTTCTTTTTGCTTTATTAAGTTAAGATCGATTTCATTCATCTTATCAGCCCTTTTAAAATCCTTTTTTCTTTTAAAGACGGTATTTATTACCAAAGGTTGCATGTATTTATAAGTATTTTTACAGAGGTGCCCCTTTTTCCTTTTTTAAATCGATATATTGAGGAAGGAAAAAAAGAATGAGGAGAGATGACAAATGATTATTATCGATGCAGGACATGGAGGAACAGATCCTGGTGCATGTGCGAAAGGAATAAAAGAAAAGGATTGGACATTAGAGGTATCATTGCATCAGCAGTTGTTTCTTAAGAATCTAGGAATTCAAACGATGCTAACAAGGACGGAAGATAAGGGTTTAACTCCTAGTAATCGTACAAATAAGGTCAAAAGTTCAGGGGGATCAATTTGTATCAGCAATCATTTCAATGCAGGGGGAGGAAAAGGTGCAGAAGTCATTCATTCCATCTATTCAGATGGAAAGCTTGCTACAGCAGCAGGTCATGCTTTAAAGGAAGCGGGTATGCCTTTACGACGAATATTCTCAAGGAAGGGAAGTGACAACCGCGATTATTACTATATGCACCGCTTAACCGGTTCAGTTGAGACGATTATAGTTGAATACGGTTTCTTAGATTCTATTGATGACATGGCAAGACTTCATACGCATTCCTTTCGTTTAAAGCTCGCTGAGTCAGTCGCACTTTCTGCTATAAAGTTTATGAAGCAGTCAAGATATGTGGTGCAAGCAGGCGCGTTTCAAGAAAAGAATCATGCACTAAGGCTTTGTAACGAATTAAAAGCGAAAGGATATGATGCAATCATCAAGCAGGAGGATTAAAAGACTTTTAGATCAAGAAGAAGTCAGGAAGTCCCTTTGCATTCTCATAAGAAAGTTTAAGGTTTTCTCTTTTTATAATGTTATTTTGTACTGTTGTCATCATGAATGTTTGGAGCGGAAATCAACATTCTCTATAATACAAAAGAGTCATGCAAGATGCATGACTCTTTCGTCGTTCTTATTTTAATAAATCAGGATTTTCGTTTTTAGCTCGTTTTACTTTCGTTTTGCGAACGCCACCGGCGATATCTGCTTTCTTAAATTCCTTAGCGTATGCGACTTCTTGTGCATCACTTAATTCAAAACCTTTTTCGTGTATCGGTTGATATTGAGAGTTCTTAGCCATAATGCTATTCCTCCTTGTAAGTATAAAGTAACTATCGGCTTATAATAATCGGTACCCTGTGAGAATTTGTGTTAAACATATAAGTCTAATTTTGTTATCAAACCAAGTTTTGTGGTAACTTATTAGTAAATGAATGTCGTCTAATAAATTGGAGGAACTATGAACCGAAAGAAATTAACCAATCTAATAATAGGAAGTTTACTCATAATAGTTGGAGCTCTTCTGCTAGGAAAGTATACGTATGTTCATGAAGAGCACATTGAACGAGGTGAGATCATAAGTAAAGAAAGCGAGCATCACGAATACTATGTGTTTGTTCAACCAGAGGGTGAAGGTGAAGCGAAAAAGCTTGTTGTGGAAGATGAACTCACGTGGAATTTAGTTAATGAAGGTGAATTGTACAACGTGGCTTATGCGTGGCACGGTTCAAAAGAACCGAAGATCGAAGAAATGGAAAAAGTGGAACGGGAATGAGCTCTGAGGGCACATTCTCGTTCTTTTTGTATCTATAACGTTCAATAGTTGTATAGTGAGAAGAAGTTGAATAAAAGAAGCATATGAGAAAAGACTCAGATGAAAGATGGAGACTGCTGGGCTTTTGTATCATTTTGATGAAGGTTATGATAAGTTATGTCGAATGTATGGTTTCTTGTTGTTTAAGTAATGTATAATTAAGTTAATTAAATCGGAAGGTGGTTCTTACGATGACGATTAGAAACTCTCAAAAAGAAAAGCTCGCCGTCGATCGATGTATGAAGCACTTAGAAGTCGTCAACGTTGAACCTAAAGTAAGACAGCTTATTTATATGTATATGACCTCTATTTACCGTGAAGCTTACGAAGAAGGATTATCCGATGCAGAACGACAGGAACAACATTCGGGATAATTATCAAAAACATATTGATTTCTTGCATGGTTTGGCTATACTGAATAGTAATATAAAAACGTCTATGCGAAAGAGAGTAGTGTTTGTTAAGGGATAAGCGATCCGGGGACGGTGTGAGCCTGGAGCCGAGGCATGCATGAACCGGACTTTCAAGATACTGTTCTGAACAAATAGAAGTAGGAATGGTCGGTTTTCCCCGTTACGGAATAAAAGTTGGCACTGGTGGTCGTAACCAGGCAATAAGAGTGGTACCGCGGAAAACTCCGTCTCTAATCGTAGAGGCGGAGTTTTTTTGTTTACTTAAGGAGGAGGATTTGATTTGGATTATAAAGGTGTCTTTGCAAATGAACTGTATCATGCGATTGAGAAGAAGGTTGAATACGAGAACATCATCAAACGTATTGAAAAACCAAGCCAAGAAAGTTATGGAGATTTTGCCTTTCCGTGTTTTGATCTTGCCAAAATAATGAGGCGATCTCCTCAGCAAATTGCTCAAGAATTAGCTGTGAAAATCACACATCCTCTGTTTGAAAAATGTGAGCCTGTTGGAGCCTACATTAATCTATACTTAGAAAAAAAAGAGGCTTCTTCCACAGTGATTGGTGAGGTTTTGGAGAGCGGAGAAACATACGGAACAAGCGAAGTTGGTGAAGGTGGGAAGGTTCCAATCGACATGTCTTCTCCGAATATTGCTAAGCCGTTTTCGATGGGGCATCTACGTTCAACTGTTATAGGAAATTCTTTAGCATTAATTTTAGCCAAGATAGGATATGAACCGATACGAATCAATCATCTTGGTGATTGGGGAACGCAGTTCGGTAAGTTGATCGCTGCATATTTAAAGTGGGGCGATGAAGCCAAAGTTCGCCAGAATACAATTAAAGAATTGCTAGCACTTTATATTAAATTTCATGAAGAAATAGAAAAAGACGCTACGCTAGAAGACGAAGGAAGAAGTTGGTTTAAGCGTCTTGAAGATGGCGGTCAGCAGGCGGTAACGTTATGGAAGTGGTTCAGGGAAGAATCCTTACAAGAGTTTAATCGCATCTATGAACTGATGGATATATCTTTTGATTCAACGAACGGAGAAGCATTCTACAATGATAAAATGGATCGCGTTGTACATCTACTCGATGACAAAGGATTGCTACAAGAGTCTGAAGGGGCTCTCGTCGTAGAAATGGATGATGATAACCTTCCTCCATGTTTGATAAAGAAGAAAGATGGAGCGACATTGTATGCGACGCGTGATTTGGCTGCAGCGATCTACCGTTATGAAACATTTGGATTCAGTCAGTCATTATACGTAGTAGGAAATGAACAAAGGTTACATTTTAAACAATTGATTGAGGTATTGAAGAAGCTAGAGTTTAATTGGGCAGATCACATGCATCATATTTCGTTTGGAATGATGTTAAAGGATGGTAAAAAGATGTCTACGAGGAAGGGGAAGGTTGTCCTCCTTGAAGAAGTGCTAGAGGAAGCGATTCAACTTGCTAAAGTAAATATCGAAACAAAAAATCCTTCTCTTATAAATAAAGATATCATTGCACAACATGTTGGCGTAGGAGCAGTTATGTTCCATGATTTAAAGAATGATCGTCGTAATGATATCGACTTCTCACTTGAGAGCATGCTGAGAGTAGAAGGAGAAACAGGCCCATACGTTCAATATACGAATGCTAGAGCATGTTCGATCTTACGCAAAGGGCATTATTCACAAGGCGAAATCCAGGGTGTTGATGATGAAAAAGCATGGCCAATCATTATGCTTCTTAATGACTTTCCTGAAGTCATTCAAAAAGCAGGCAGAGACTTTGATCCATCTCTAGTGGCAAAGTATGTAATCGACCTTTCACGCTCATTTAATAAATATTATGGTCAGGTGAGAATCCTTGATGATGAATATCAAAAAGTCGGAAGGCTGAACTTAGTTGCTGCAGTTTCTATCGTGCTAACAGAAGGTTTGAGACTACTTGGTTTACATGCGCCGCAAGAAATGTAAGAAACGCCGATCCATTATGGATCGGCGCTTTTTTTTATTAACCGGTATAGTCTGTATCCTCTAAAGATCCTTCAAACATGTTCTGCTCGTATTCATCGATTTTCTCTTCATATCGTTCATGTGATTCGTTGGGTATGACGCCTGTCGGTTTTCCATCAATGTCAGAAGTAATAAACGTTTCGATTTCTTCAACAAATCCATTCGGTTCATTCGATTCGACGTACATATTATCGTAATCCTTTTTAGGGTCGATGAAGTCGGATGGCGTTTCTGAAGTACCATAACTTGCAGCACGTTGCCACGAATCCTCAGAGTCGAAGAAGTTTGCATCCTTATTGTCGTTGTCGAATCTTCCGAAAGGTGGACTTAGCGTATCTTCTTCTGCAGGCCTATTTTGGGATGTTTGGTTGGAAGGAGAATGACCAACGCAAGTTACTGCAGTAGGCATCGCCTCAAGGCGCTCAAAAGCAATCTCTCTTCCGCATTCTTCACAAACACCATATTTACCCTGGTTGATTCTTTGTAGCGCACGGTTAAGCTCTGCTTTTTCTTGCTTTAAATGCTCATCTAAAGAGAGATCTTTCTCTCTCTCGAATAACTCTGTTCCTGTATCTCCAGGATGGTTATCATAATTGGATAGCTCTCCAGTTGATTGTTGAACAAAGGTTTGCGATAGACCAAAGTCTTCTTGTTCAAAATTTTCCTGTTGTTTAATTTCTGCTAAACGGTTCTTTATGATTGTCTTAAATGAACGAAGCTGATTGGTTGTCAGCATACATACAGCCTCCTTATTTATTATGGATATCTGTAGTATGTGGCAAAGAGAAACAAGCTACTTCTGAAAATAATTCCAAAGATAAAGAATCAATTCCATTTATTTGGAAAAAGTAATAATGTACAAGTCGTGGAGAAACTGGTGATAAGATGAAAAGAAAACTCTATCCTTTTGAAATTCTATTGTGGAGTATTGCGTTTCCAGGGTTTGGACAAATCCTTAATCGTGCTTATATACGCGGAGGTTTTTTTATCCTTCTCGAATTCATGATTAATGTGAAATCAAAACTAAATATGAACATCCTGTATAGCTTTCAAGGTAAGTCAGAGCTTGCAATCAGTGTGACAAACTATGAATGGGCGATGTTTTACCCTTGTGTGTATTTATTTGCAATCTATGAAAGTTATGTGATGGCGTTTGAGCGACTCAATATGCCTACTCCATCATATTTAACTCTCCCTTTTGTTTCAGCCGCATATTTTTCAACGATTGGAGTCATTTACTCGAATGTTTCTCTACCTATTCCACCTACATTTGTTCCTATCATAGGGATAGGAATAGGGGTGATGGTAGGTTTTGCCCTTCGTGCTTTGTTAATACAACGACGATCTAACTAAAACAGGCAGTGAAGAAGTTACTTCTTCACTGCCTGTTTTGGTTATACTTCTGTCATACGAAAATTAGCTGATTGTAACTCTTCATCGTCTTTTTCTCTTTCTCTTCGCGCCCATTGGAAGAAGATATAGCCTAGAGCAGAACCATAGGAAATCTCTTGAATGATTTTCATAATGATTCCACCTAATTGCTGGTCTTCCATGATACCGAGTGGCTTGAATTGAGCAAATAGCTCGGGAGGTACTACGGTGCCACCAGGGACACAGTACCCCATTGCTGTTGCCCATACTGTTGGGTCTGTATAAGTAGAATACAGTGGTGTAGAAGCGAAAATAATCAATGCACAGGCAGGTGTTAACAGAACACCATCCGCAAAGATATATCCAAGTTTTTTTACTCCAGATAGCGTATCATACTCTGGAATCGGACAAACAAGCGGCCACCACATTGCAAACGCTGATAAAATCAGAGCAATTTTATAAATATCTTGAGCTGTATAGTGGGTCATCAAGTAGTCAAAAATTTCAGGGATATGATAAAAAGAAAATAGCCCGTTAAATAAGAGAAGCGATATAATTGGAAATGTAAAGAACTTCACTAGTTTGTGCACAACTTTAATGTTGAGTATTGGTCTTAATACCCATGCTGGAGTACCGATGATCATCAATGGCGGAGCGATTAAATAAACAAGCGCCATCTCAGTCATATGGATACTTAAGAGTAAATGTCCCATTAAGGACAATGGTCCTCCAAAACCAATATAGAGAATAAATACGCCTAAAAGAAAGAACAGCTTCTTGTACAATGGGAAAGGAGCTGCATCTTTGAATGAATTCTTCCATGGCCCTGTTAGTAATAAGTAGAGAATCGCCACAAAAATGGCTCCTACCATTAACCCAGGACTCCATAGAGCACTAAAGGAAAACGTGCTCGATAATTGTTCCCACATAAGGAACACCTCCATCTATATTTCATAAGCCAGTAAGTAGTAAATCAACATACCCATCATACCATATCTTACGAAAATCTCATTAGTTAGCAGTGTCTACCAATATTGTAAGAAGGAATGTAGCGAAATACAACAATCCCTCAAAGGAATGTGTGAAGGAACCGTGACATTCTTACATTTAGTTGACAGTAGAATGAAGCATCACATAGAATGACAACAGGATGATACATGAACGTATATTCATATAAAATGGAGGGGGATTTATGGATAATCAAGAACAAGACGTTATCCTTGAGCACCTGGATCTTGACGAAGAAACATTATTTATCGTGTCACAAACGTTTAAAGCTCTAGGCGATCCTACTCGAATTCGGATATTGAATCTCCTAGCCGATCATGAATGTTCCGTAAGTGAAATAGCGGAAGGTCTCCAGTTATCTCAATCAACCGTTTCACATCAGCTGCGTTTTTTGAAGAATTTAAGACTTGTAAAGTTTCGTAGGGCAGGAACAAGCATTTATTATTCACCAGATGATAAACATGTGATGGCTCTTTTGAGTCAGGCTATCAATCATGCATGCCATGATTAATGAACAATCCTAAAAAAAGTTCGGAAACGTTCATAAAATTGAATGTTGAATGAAGATAGTCAACGTTATAATGTGGGTAGCAAGTTCGAGAGGGGAATAAGAATGTTAACTAAAATTAAGCAGCATAAAACAGAATCAGCTGTTATTTTCTTTGCGTTTATTCTGCCCTTTATAACGATGGTAGTGATAGGTGCATTATCGATCTATTTATCTTATAGTGGTTAAGAGAATAACATTGTTTTTGTAGGAAGGTGGACGAGATGATGGACATTGGATCGATTTTGGTCGTCATGTCGACGGTACTCTTCTTTGTGGTTTTTGGTCTGTTTGGTTTCTTTCTATATATGATGAAACGAAAAGAAAGAAAGGTAGAGAGTCAAAAGGAGATGCCTGAGAATGAGGAGTAAAAATATTCGATTGCTAATCATATTACTTATAATCAGCGCAGTATGGGGAGTCGCCTACTGGGTCTGGGCATTTGGTAATGTATAAGAGGACTTTTCCAAAGAGGAAGGTCTTTTTTTTATGTTAGAAAAGTTTTGAGAGAAGGTATACATAATAAAGGCGAACGGTATGTCAATTTATCGAAAAGAGGGATAAGATGGGACACCACCATCAACACCATTCTGTTAAAAATATTAAGACGGCATTTTTTCTAAATTTTGGTTTTACAATCATTGAGATCATAGGTGGCCTATTAACAAATAGTATGGCGATTTTGTCTGACGCCCTTCATGATTTAGGAGACTCTCTGTCACTAGGAATATCTTGGTATCTCCAAAAGAAATCGAACAACAAGGGAAGCAATGCGACGTTCAGCTTTGGATATAAACGATTCTCTCTTCTTGGGGCTTTAATCAACAGCATTATCTTAATCGGAGGATCACTCTTTATCTTGACTCAGGCAGTTCCGCGTCTCCTCGATCCTGAGCCAGTTCAGGCTAGTGGCATGCTGGTTCTTGCTATTCTTGGGATTATTGTTAATGGGGCGGCAGTTCTTAAATTGAGAAGTGGAAAATCCATGAATGAAAAAGTTGTGACCTGGCATCTCCTTGAGGACGTACTTGGTTGGGTAGCAGTATTGATCGTGAGCATTGTATTGATGTTTAAGAATATACCGATTCTTGATCCGATTCTTTCAATCATGATTACGGTTTATGTCTTAATTAATGTGGTCAAGAACCTAAAAAAAACAGTCATGATTTTCTTGGACGCTGTACCTGAAGGTGTGGACTTCCAAGAAATAACAAATAAGATTTCAGCTCTACCAGGCATTATCTCTACCCATCATACTCATCTATGGTCATTAGACGGTGAACAGCACGTCTTAAGTACACATATTGTTGTGGAAGAATCACTTGAAAAAGCGGAGATCATTAACTTAAAGAAACGAATACAAGAATTTGTAGAGGAGCTTAATTTAGAGCACCTAACAATACAAGTTGATTATCAAGACGAAAATTGTCTGATGGAAGAATCGGCATCAGACGATCGTTAGAAATAAACAGCCTCTTAACAAATAAGATAGTAAAGGTGGGGGGTCAAGTTGACAACCATCTTTATCTTTCTTATTATCATATTAGATTATACGTTTAAACTTTTGAACGGATGTGGATTCCTATGAATAATGAAATGGAACATAACGGTGCGATTGAACTTTTTCGTAAAAGCACTCCGATCTTTCAAGCACTAGGTGATCCCTATAGACAGGATATCATTATGCTTTTAAGTAATCATGATCGGTTGAGTGTAAATGAAATCACTGAGAAATCAAAACTATCAAGGCCAGCGATTTCTCATCATTTGAAAATCCTGCGTGAGGTAGGACTGGTAGCTGCGTCTAAACAAGGTACGACCCGTTTCTATTCACTTCAGTTAGAGGATAGTGTAGCCATATTAAAACACTTGTTAGAAAAAGTAGAAGAAGCTTGCTTTTAGTCTTCTTCTTTTTAAAACTTTAATGTTCAAAGGTTTAAACTAATCGAAATAATGAAGAAATATACGTTGAGACTGCACTAATTCCTGTAACATCTGATGCATTAGGATATGAGTTTGCAAAACGAATGACGAAAGATAACGTCGGTTTTTTATTTCTTATGGTGATCTGGGCACAGGTTCCTACGGTTAATTCAAATTGGACTTCATACTTGTTTACTGCGACTTTATGAGTGTGATTTCGAGATGCTTGTCGAATTCTTGTGTAAATCGATTAGGGGTTGACGACCTGATCATTAGCGAAAAATCGTATATTTTATAGAAATTTCAATAAATGATAAAAAGATTATCTTTTAATGTTGATAAAAATCCTACTTTTTGTGGAGCTTGAAAGATTAGAAAATGAATTGTAGTTATTTGGTCTTAGCTGTTAGTTGTGTTTTACGATTATAGGTGAATAGACCTATGTATTGAATAAATCTAAGGATATAAACTCTTATATCTTTTTGGAAGAAATAAACAGGAGATAAGTCACTTTTTTATATTAAAAGTACAATGGTTTATTTGATGTATTTTCTGAAAATTTTGTCATTTTTGATTTTATTCTGATAAATACTGGTATAGCATGGAGGATAAAGTTGGAACACAGGAGGGAGGAGGAGACGCTTTACCACAACAAATAAGGGAGGAAGAAATTTGAAGAAGCAAAGACGTAGAATGCTCATGGTATTTGCTTGTTTTATTCTCCTCATCACGAGCTTCATGCAGCCAGCCATGCAAGCAAACGCCGGAAACACATCGTCCGTATCGATGAAAGATGAAAGCGATCGAATCAATAAGAAAGTAACCAAAGCTTTCGAGAAAAACGAAAAAGTGACGTTTTTGATAAAATTTGCTGAACAGGCAGACACCACAAAAGCAGCCAAAAAAGCGAAAGATAACGCTAAGAAAAAGAATTTAACTTCATTGCAAGCAGAGATCACACAACGATCTGCAGTCGTGAATGCACTTAGAGCTACTGCTATTGAAACGCAAGCCGGTGTCACAACTTACTTAGAACAACAAGAGCAAAAAGGCAATGCCGAAGACATAAAATCATTTTACATTGTGAACGGGATGGCAGTAACTGCAACGAAAAAAGTAATGAAGCATCTTGCATCAATGCCAGAAGTGGAAAAGATACTTCCTAATGAAACAAGACAGATTCAGCCAGTTGCAGATAAAACAAAGCCAAAGACAATGGCAGATACTCAATCGATTGAATGGAATATTGAACGAGTAGGAGCTCCGGAAGTTTGGGGTATGGGAATTGATGGAGCGGGGACGGTCGTTGCCAATATTGATACCGGTGTTCAGTGGGATCATCCGGCTCTAATGGAACAGTATAGAGGTTACAGTTCCGAAGGAGTAGATCATGAATTTAACTGGTTTGATGCTGTTAGCGGCGAAGAAGCTCCATACGATGACCTTGCACATGGAACACATACGATGGGTACGATGGTTGGAGTTGAACAGGATGGTTCAAATCAAATCGGAGTTGCTCCAGGTGCGAAGTGGATTGCAGTTAAGGCATTTAGCGAAGATGGAGGATCAGATATTGATCTTCTTGAAGCAGGAGAATGGATTATTGCTCCGAAAGATGCTGAAGGAAATCCACATCCAGAAAAAGCACCAGACGTAGTGAATAACTCCTGGGGAGGCGGGCCAGGTCTTGATGAGTGGTATCGTCCAATGGTTCAAAATTGGCGAAATGCCGATATATTCCCTGAATTTTCAGCTGGAAATACAACGTTATTTAATCCAGGGGGCCCAGAGTCAATCGCTACACCTGCAAATTATCCAGAGTCATTTGCTACAGGAGCGACAGACATTAATGATTCACTCGGAAGCTTTTCACTGCAAGGACCGTCCCCTTATGATGAAGTAAAACCTGACGTTTCAGCTCCAGGCGTCAATATACGTTCCGCAGTACCAGGGGGTGACTATGAAGGAGGATGGAATGGTACATCGATGGCTGGACCTCACGTTTCAGCGATTGCAGCTCTTCTTCTTCAAGCAGATCCGTCGTTAACGGTTGATGAAATCGAAGACATTTTTTTCAGTACCGTTACGCCACTTACAGATGATGAATTTCCAGATTCTCCTAATAATGGTTACGGTTATGGATTAGTAAATGCCTTTGATGCCGTTTCTTCTGTTATCAGTGGTCTTGGTACATTAGAAGGAGAGGTCATGAAGGAAGGAAATGATGAAGAAGAGCCAACCTATCAACATGAGGCAGCTTCAGAAGCTTATGCAGGAATGGATCTTCCTTTGACCATCACGGCTTCAGATAATGTCAGCGTAACAAATGTAGAGCTTGAATATGCTTTTGAGGGAGAATGGATTTCAACAGGTGCTACGAGAGTTGATGGAAACTACCTTTCTGGAACCTATCAAGCTACTATACCTGGTGAAAATATCGATGAACCTTCCGTTAGTTATCGATTTAAAGTTGAAGACTATGGCGGACATGTTGTTACAACAGACGACTATCAAGTGGAAATTATTCCTGGCATCACAACAGGCTATGAGAGTGATTTTGAATCAGACCCTGATGGATGGATGAGCTGGGGTGAAAACAATTCTTGGGAGTGGGGAGCACCATCCGATCTTGAAGCCTTCTCCGGAGAAAAAGTTTATGGTACTAACCTTGATGGAGCATATGACAACAGTTCGAATATGACGTTAATGATGCCACCTATTGATCTCGGAGATGGTGAAACATATCTTCAGTTTAGTCAGTGGTATGAACTTGAAAGAAACTATGATTATGGTCATTTATTCATTTCAACCGATCAGGAAAATTGGGAAGCCCTTAGGGAATACAATAATCTTTCTGATGGGTGGATGAGTGAAGAGGTTGATCTATCTTCTTATGAGAATCAACGTATTTATTTGGCTTTTCACGTTGAAACGGATGGTAGTGTGATGAAGCAGGGCTGGTATATTGATGATGTGAAGTTATCATCTGAGCCGATGGAAGTCGCTGCTAAGAAGACTATGAAAGCCTCTACCCAGCCGGTTGTTGAGAAATCTAGCGTAAAAGCGAAAGAGAAGGTCGTTCCTAGCAAACTTAAACCTACACCACTTTTCGATGTGAAAGTTCCTGATCAACAGAAGCCAGCCCCAGCACCTCAAGCATTGCCGCTTCAAGCAGAAGTGTCTATTGTAGAAACAGGGCGCTCGTCAACGACAGATTTGGAAGATGGAAGCTATTCCATGACTCATGCAGCAGGTGAATACACAGCTATTGCAGAAGCATATGGGTATCAATCAGAAACTCAGGAAGTAACAATAGCTGATGATGAAATAACGGAAGCTGATTTCACTTTAGAAGCCATTCCTGAGGGAGAGATCGAAGGAACAGTAACGAATAGTGAAACGGGAGAACCAATCGAAGGCGCGACCGTCTTACTAGTAGAAGATGCTGCTATAGCACCAGTTCAAACCAATGAAGAAGGTCACTATTCATTAACAGGATATGAAGGAGACTATACGTTAAAAGTTCTTGCGGCTGGTTACTATAGTGAAACATTTACCATCACAGTGGAAGCTGGTGAAACCGTTGTTCAACATGCAGAGCTTTCTCCATTTATTGGGTACGAAGGGGAGATTGGCTATGATGATGGCACGGCAGAAAATGCACGAGCGTTCTATGATGCTGGTAACGGTTGGGCCGTTAAAATGTCACTGGCAGAAGGTCAAGAACGCGCCCTTGTAACAGGAGGATTATTTCGATTCTGGAATACGGAATGGCCAAACCCAGGCGGGACAGATTTCAAAGTTGAAATTCATGATGCTTCAGGTCCAGATGGAGCACCAGGGAAGAAGCTCGCTGGTCCAATTGACGCAACGGCTCTTCGAAATGGTGAATGGACAATGGTCGACCTCGCTGATCAGGGAGTTATTGTAGAAGGTGATTTTTATCTCACTTATATTCAAGCAGATGATAATCCAAATGCTCCGGGACTTGCTACAGATGAGGACGGAGAATATGTCGACCGTAGTTGGCAATATGTAAGTGGAGCATGGTCGAAGGCTCCTGAAGAAGAAGGGAACTATATGATTCGTGCAGTTGTTGACTATGAGTTAACAGCACCTATGATTACCTCTCCAAAAGATAACGCTTATACGAATAAAACGTCGATACTAGTTGAAGGGGAAACAGCACCTTCCACTACAGTACACCTTTATAATAATGGTGAAGAGAAAGTGACGACATCTTCGGATGATGACGGTTACTTTGCAGAAGAAGTTCAATTGAGCGAAGGAGAAAATAGCTTGACTGCGCGGGCAGCTACCGACAGAGGAATGACAGAAGAATCTGATGCCGTTCTCGTCATTTTGGATAAAGATAAGCCAGAGCTAACAATCACTTCTCCAAAAGATGAGTGGAAAACGAATAAAGGTTCTGTAACAGTCAAAGGTGATATCAGCGATGAAAACCTTGCTTGGGTAAAAGTGAATGGTACAAAAGCGAAAGTAGAAGATGGAACGTATTCGCTTCGCATTTTACTAGAGCAAGGTGAAAACAAAATCAAAGTTGTAGCAAAAGATAAAGCAGGAAATAAGAAAAAGCAATCCATTACTGTTTATACCCAACAAGAAGAGTTGGAGATTAGCAATGTAAAGCCTGATCAACCTAAAGATCTTCAAGCTGGTGAATCGGTGAAAATTGAGTTTGATAGTAAACCTGGAATAAAGGCTACATTTTCAATTCAAATGCCTCTCGTAAATCCAACTATGATGCCTAATAGTGTAACAGAATTTCCAATGATGGAAGTATCAGAAGGGCATTACGAAGGGTATTGGACAGCTACTTCTAATGTTGTGGCAAAAGGCACTAAAGTGGAAGTGAAAGTAAAGGATTCATATGGAAATGAATCGAGGAAAATCGCTGAAGGTTTATTGAATATCAATGTAGATGAATAGAATGAATAGAGGCTGGGAGAAAACCTAGTAATAAAAGTGGTCCGTGAACAATGTCATTGTTTACGGGCCACTCTTTTATGTTTTGTCTTAAACATTTCAGGCTAGTTAGATCCTAGCCTCTTGCTATTTCAATAAATGATCAAAATTAACGAATAAAACGTATGGCAAGTCGATTATATATCATATATGGTAGAAGGAGAACGATTACGTATGGAGGGAAGAGAGTAATGCAAAAGAAACTAACATTGATTATCGGCCTTATCAGTATCTTGCTGTTGGCGGCATGCGGACAAGATGTACCCGACGATCTTGATTGGGAAGTTGAGGAATTTACATATACTGATCACACGAACAATGATTTTGGTCTTAAGGATTTAGAAGGCGACGTATGGCTTGCGAACTTCATCTTTACGAATTGTGATACGGTATGTCCGCCTATGACTTCCAATATGTCTAAAATTCAAGATAAATTAGCAGAGAAAGATATCGATGCAGAAATCGTATCGTTTAGTGTAGATCCAGAACGTGACACACCGGAACAACTCGAAACATTTTCACAGAAATTCGATGCAGATTTGTCTAACTGGCATTTTCTAACAGGATATGATGGAGATGAAATAAAAGAATTTGCAAAGAATAGCTTTCAAACATTAGCGTTACCAGATCCAAATTCTGACCAATTTACTCACGGTACTTCTTTTTACCTTGTTAATAAAGAAGGAACTGTCGTAAAAAAATATGAAGGTGTTTCGAACGTTAAGTACGAAGAAATCGTAGACGATGTGAAAGCACTACAATAAAAAAGAACCTCTTGATTGAGGTTCTTTTGTTTTATAGCATTCCGTTACTGTACCTTGCTAAATTGACAAAAAACAACAGGGTTTCTATAATAACGAAGGAAAGCGATAACATAAATGGTTTATCATAGAATCTTTGAGATTGACCAGAGAGAAGGAGAGAGAACCATGGCAGAAAAGCGTCCGATTACAGTTGCGACAGGGGACGGGATAGGTCCTGAAATTATGGAAGCAACAATGCACATTCTAGAAAAAGCTGGTGCAGAGATCGAGCCAGAGTATATCGATGTAGGTGAAAAGGTTTATCTTACAGGCAACTCTACTGGGATTCCACAAGAAGCATGGGATTCACTACGTCGAACAAAAGTGTTTTTGAAAGCGCCGATTACAACACCTCAGGGTGGAGGCTATAAAAGCTTGAACGTTACGATAAGAACAGCTATGGGATTGTATGCAAACGTTCGCCCCTGTGTATCTTATAGCCCAGTGATCGAAAATAAACATCCAGACATGGACTTAGTGATCGTTCGTGAAAATGAGGAAGATCTATATGCAGGAATCGAACACCAACAAACTCCTGATGTTGTTCAAAGCCTGAAGTTAATTTCTCGTCCTGGCTCTGAACGCATTGTGCGATATGCATTTGAATACGCTCGTCAAAACAATCGCAAAAAAGTTACGTGCTTAGTCAAAGATAATATTATGAAATTGAGTGATGGATTATTTCATCAAGTATTTAAAGAAATTGCAGCTGAATATCCTGACATCGAATCTAGCCACTATATTGTTGATATCGGTATGGCGCGTCTTGCAGATACGCCTGAAGAGTTTGATGTCATCGTTACTCCTAACCTTTATGGTGATATTGCATCAGATATCGCAGCCCAAATTGCAGGAAGCGTAGGGCTGGCAGGATCTGCGAACATCGGCGATGAAATCGCAATGTTTGAAGCGATTCACGGAAGTGCTCCTGATATCGCAGGAAAGGAAATTGCGAATCCATCTGGACTTTTACATGGAGCAATCATGATGCTCGTTCATATTGGACAGCCTGAAGCTGCAGAAAAAGTTCATAATGCATGGTTGAAAACTCTTGAAGATGGCGTTTTAACAGGTGATATGGCAAGAGGAAAAGCTTCTGTAGGAACGAAAGAATTCGCTACAGCTGTTGTTGACCGTCTTGGACAATCTCCATCTACCCTTGAACCAGTTACGTATAGTAAGAAAACCATTCAAAAAGAAAAAGATTTTAAACGACCTAAACATGAAGTGGAACGTGAACTAGACGGAACGGATGTCTTCTTATTCAACAACACTCTTACAGTTGATGAAATTGGTCAAAAGCTTGAAAGAGCAGCAGGAGATACGTTTGAATTCGTGATGATGACAAACAGAGGTGTCAAAGTATATCCTAATGGTTTCTCTGAGACGTTCCTTTCTGACCATTGGCGTTGTCGTTTCCATAAGGGAGAAGGACAACAGGTTAAGCAGTCAGAGATTCGTGAATTGCTTTCACGCATTGAAGATGAAGAGCTTGATTGGATTAAGATTGAAAACCTCTATCGTTTCAATGGGAAAATTGCTTATTCATTAGCACAAGGTCAGTAAGAGCGCCGTTTGCGCTCTTCTGTTTGTAGAGAAACCCTGGTTATTGAGCTCCCTATCTGTTGATTGGAGCATCCAGAAGCGGAAATCACCACCATAACTGTGGGAGATGGTTCTTAAGACTTTCTCAACAATCTGAAAACGCATCCTTAGCTGGATGCGTTTTGTTGTTTTTGTGCTGAGCTTTGGCTAACCTGGGTGGTGAGGGATACTAGTTCATTCACTACAACTGTTAATCGTTCTTTCGCTTTACTATCTGCCATATCGCCTTTCTCATCAAAACATGTAGGGTCAGCACAGAACTGATCTGGTAGCGCAAGAGCATATAAGCCTCGCATAACCGTTCTCATGTTGTTAAGGGCATTGATTCCACCTTTTCCTCCACCACCAACGGATGCGAGGGCTGCAGGCTTGTGTTTAAAGTGGCTGCCACCTAGGAAATCAAGTGCGTTTTTTAGAGCACCACTCATCCCATTATGGTACTCAGGAGAGCAAAGAAAGAAAGCATCTGCTTTCGTTGCATATTGTACGAGGCGTTTCACCTCTGGGTGCTCTAAATCGCTAGACTCTCCTTTGAACAGTGGTAGCTCATGAAAGTTAACATCAAAAGAGAAGACATTGATTCCTTTCTCATCTAGCTGGTCGATAATGGTATTCGTTAAATTGCGTGTCATCGATTTCTCTCTTGGACTGCCATTGATTACGAGAATGTTCATAGTTAAACTCCTTCCAATCTAATAAAATAGTTTGGCTTTGCTTCTATTAATAGATTATCAAAATTATAAGTGACAAGAATCCACAGAAGGGCTGAATAGATTCTCAGCCTTTAGTCTTAGTTAGCATCAAACCAGTTTTTTCTGGTGGCCAGTAACGCTGCTTGTGTTCGATCATGTAGACCGAGTTTTGAAAGGACACTACTTACGTGAGTTTTTACGGTTTTTTCTGTAATGTACAACGTCGTAGCGATTTCTTTGTTGCTTTTTCCACTCGTAATTTCGCGTAAGACATCTTGTTCTCTCGGCGTTAGGATATTGAGCCTTGGTTCGTCTGCTTTGTCATCCTTCTCAGACATATGTGAAATGATCTGATTAGTTGCTTGAGGGTGGAGATGACGATGCCCTTTGAAAGCAGCACGTATTGTGAAAATAAGTTCGTCTGGATCGATATCTTTTAATTGATAGCCTTCTGCTCCTGCACGTATAGCAGGCAAAACATGTTCTTGGTCTCCGAAACTTGTGAGGATGATGATTTTAGTTCTCGGTAGGTTCTGCTTTACTTGCTTAGTTGCTTCAATTCCATCCATCTCTGGCATGATGAGGTCCATCAAAATTACGTCTGGCTTTAGTTCTGCCGCTAAGTTAACAGCCTCTTGTCCAGTTGATGCTTCACCAACAATTTCAATATCTTTCTGCGTTTGTAGGAAGAGTCGTAGCCCCTTTCGGACCATCAAATGATCATCTGCAAGAAGAAGTTTAATGTTCATATCTATCCCTTTCTACTTCAAGATCGGTAGCACAACGGTAACGGTTGTGCCTTGTTTCGGACTACTATTAATAGTTAATGAGCCATTAAGTAGTTCTGTGCGTTCTTTCATTCCCTGTATTCCTAATGTAAGGGTGGTGAGAGCTGGATCAAATCCCTGGCCTCTATCTTGAATTGTGAGCGAGACTTCTTTGTCATGAATCTCTAGAATAATCTTTACTTCTTTCACTTTTGCATGATTGCTTACATTGTTCAAGGCTTCTTGACCTATTCTCCACAACGCTTCTTCAATAAATCTGGGTAATTCTTTCATTCCTTGAATGTCGCAATGTGGCTCTAAGCTAAGTCCAACCGCATAGGATTTCAATGAGGTCATGAGACCCGCTTCCATTCCTGTTGGTCGAAGCTGCCAAATCAAGGTTCTCATTTCGCGCATCGCGTCCTGAGCTAACTGCTGTATGTCTGTTAGCGCATCTGTTAGGACAGGATTCTCCTCTTGTTGTGAACGACATGCACCTTTCGCTGTCATAGATAAGGAGAAAAGTTTTTGACTAACTGAATCATGAAGATCTTGAGCGAGCCTGTTCCGCTCTTCAGCGAGAAGCAACTCTTGTTTCTTGTAATTTATTTTCACATGTTCAATTGCAAGTGCCATATGATCAGCGATCGCCTTAGTAACTTCTATTTCACTGTTTTCAAAGGAGATTTCCTCAATCTTGGACACGACTAAAACACCTATGTGCTCGTCTCTTACTGAGACAGGGAGTGATAATGTTGAAGTGGCATCTGGATATAGAATAAATTCATTAGTGGTTTCGTGGCTTTTCTGTTCATCGAAAGCCCGTTTAATCATTGGAAGCTCTTTCTCAGAAAATCGTTCTCTGGCATTCATGATCTTCCCATTTGAAAACCGTTTCGTTACTAACAAATCGTTGTCACCTTTAGTGAAGAATCCGACAAAAGGCCATTCGTAACATTTGCCAGTGTTTTTCATAACGATGTCGATGATGTGGTCAACACGTTCTTGATTCCAAAGTTCTCTTGTAATCGTTTCGAGTTTTGAGAAATTCTCGCCACGCCTTTGTTCACTTTGAAACAATAACGTTCGTTTGATAGCGGTCCCAATTTGAAATGCAACTGATTCTAGTAACGTTAATTCTTCATCAGAAAATTGTTCTTTGCCCGGAGACCCTACGTTAAGTAACCCAAATGTTTCACCCGCTGCGGTAAGAGGGACTGTAGCATGATGAGTGAGCCCTTCAGTATCTCCAATTTTCAGGTTGGTAGCATCCTCAAGTCGTTTACATTCGATAATGTTTACTGCCTGCTTCAATCTTCCATCCCAGTATCGATTCAAACACCAACAAGAACCTCGGGACATTAACTGTTTATCATTTTGTGAGAGTGCTTGTGGTAACGCTGAGTCTGCAGCGCAGGTGAAGTTCATTCTTTCATCCGTAAGAAATATCCATCCGGTTTTTAGACCGGTTACATTTAGCAGCTCTTCTAGCACGGTTTGTAACATCTCATTTAGATCAGTAGAGCGGTTTAATGTTTCAGCGATCGTTTTAAGCGTCAATAATTCTTGTTCATGATTTTGCTCATTTTTCATGGACTTTCCCTCCGAGGATAGAACAAAATGGTAGAGTTTATTATACTATAAATACGGCGATTATCTAACTATCACTAATTTTTCGAGTTAGAATGGGGGGGCATATTTGAAGATTAAAGAAAAAGCGACCGAACTATCTTCTGTACAACTGATCGTTCTCTTTTATGTAGGTGCTGTTATTCTATCAACTGTTTTATTAAGCCTTCCATTTGCGCATAAAGCTGATATTGAATGGCGTTTCATAGATGCTTTATTTACAGCTGTTAGTGCAATTAGCGTCACAGGTTTAACAGTCGTATCTACAGCAGATACATTTAGCGATATTGGTACATATATCCTGGCATTCGTTTTACAATTTGGCGGGATAGGCATTATGACCCTCGGTACTTTTATTTGGTTATTAATTGGTAAGAAGATTGGAATGAAGGAAAGAAAGTTAATCAGTACTGATCAGAATAGAGGGACTCTTTCAGGACTAGTGAAGTTAATGAGGCAAATACTAGGGATGATTATTTTATTTGAAGCAATTGGGACGCTGATTTTGGGAGTGTATTTTTTGAAGTACTTCCCTTCATGGCAGGAGGCTTTTCACCAGGGCTTTTTCGCTGCAGTAAGTGCAACAACTAATGCAGGGTTCGACATCACAGGGAACTCACTTGTTCCATTTGCGGATGATTATTTTGTGCAAACAATAAATATGATATTGCTGATCCTTGGCGCGATAGGATTTCCCGTGCTCATTGAATTAAAAGATTATTTATTTCAAAGGAAAGAAAAAACTATTTATCGCTTCACATTATTTACGAAAGTTACAACACTCACTTTTTTTATATTGGTTTTTCTAGGTGCAGGACTTATATGGTTGCTAGAGATACAAAATTTCATGGTAGGTAAAACCTGGGATCAAGCGTTGTTTTATTCATTATTTCAATCTGTTACGACTAGAAATGGCGGTCTAGCTACCATGGATGTAAATGAATTTACGCAGGCTACGAAGCTCTGGTTATGTTTATTGATGTTTATTGGAGCTTCACCAAGCAGTGTGGGGGGAGGCATACGAACGACCACATTTGCGGTTGGGATATTAACCGTCTATCATTTTGCAATGGGTAGGAAAAGTGTAAAAGTTTTCGGAAGAGAGCTATATCACGATGATATTCTTAAATCTTTCATTGTTATCTTTACTGCAACAGGAATTTGCGGCTTAGCTGTGGTGATATTGTCTGTAACAGAGCCGTTTTCATTGGTTGCGATAGTATTCGAGGTGACATCAGCCTTTGGTACGACAGGTCTTTCACTTGGAATTACACCTGAATTAAGTACAGTTGGTAAAGTTGTGATTATTTTTCTTATGTTTGTAGGAAGGATTGGAATCATCTCATTTTTGCTCATGACGAGAGCGAATGCACCAGAAGAACGATACCATTATCCTAAAGAGCAAATTATTACTGGCTAGTTATAATCTGATAACAAATATATCGTTGAGAATACGCTTCCATTTTTAGCGTTATTTTCCGAGGGGATCGGGTATACCAATACTACTTCAATCCTTGAGGAGAGTGAAAAAGATGTATTCAAGAATTCTGGTAGCCTATGATCGTTCTGAAGATAGTGAGAAAGCTTTGCATCAGGCAGTGAAACTTGCAGAACTTAATCATGCTTCGATTATGCTTGTACATGTTATGAAGGATTCGAATAAGTATTCAACACAGGCTGCAACAAGAATTCCATATGGAACAGGTAGCATTGGAAATGAAGGCCATGCTGGTGTTCCTTCTCCGGTGAATGAGCAAACAGAGGGAATAAACATCGAACGAAGTCAGGGAGAAGTCATGCTTCGCGAAGTGAAAGAAACGTTACGACATATGGGCATTACGGTCCAAACGGAAGTAAGAGTCGGAGATCCAGCGAAGGAAATTGTAGATCTTGCCATTATGAATAAAGCTGAATTGATTGTAATCGGGAGCAGAGGGTTGAGTGGTATAAAAAAATGGATGCTTGGAAGCGTAAGCCAGAAAGTGGCTCAGCAATCACCGTGTCAGGTCTTAATCGTAAAATAACTAGCTTTTCATAGAAAGAGAGCCCTTGGTTGGGCTCTCTTTTTCCTTACCAGCAAAGTTTGATCGAAAGTTCGCTGCAGTCCCTTTCATCTCCAGTATGAAGGTCGATGCGAATGGCATCTGGATTATAGCTTGTTTTGAGAGCGGATTGAACGCCGACACTTCTTATGAGGGAATGAACATAGGTGTGGTCGTTATTTTGGGCTGCATCTTTAAGTTCGTGCGCAAAGGATTGGTCGTTATGGACTTTGTTCAAGAGCTTTTTCCCGTCTTCCATAAGGTGAATACATGTACCCGCTGAGCCTTGAAAACGAGTTACCTCAACAGGTGGCATAGGTCGATTGTATTCAGTGGGGAAGTTAGGAGGTAAATATGGTGGCCTGTAATGGAAGTGGTGCATCTTGACCCCTCCTTTTTTCTTTAACTTAGTTATACGGTATGGATTTGAATAATGATGTGTCACTATCAGGTAAGTTGAGAAATAAGATTCAGGCGGGTTACAATATTGTAGACGACGCTTTAGAAGGAGTAGGGGAACTTGAAGAAATATGTTATTTTCACCATTAGTTTAATTTGTTTTTATTTTATAACGAATTTGGTCATTGGTTTGATTGTGAACAATGCTTTTCAGCCAGCCTGGCTAGGAGTATGGAGTAAAGGGCAACAACTAACGGGTACCATTACATTTGGTTTATTGTATAATCCAATCGATCTGATTAGTCTAATCGTTTCACTAGTAATCAGTCTGATCATTTCATCTAAATACAAAGCATCTTAACCGTGTAGAGAACACGGTTTTTTTGTTGGTTGCCCTTTCTTGGAAATAGAAAGAATAGTATGATAAATCTGGAAGATCGGTAAACAAAGGAGTGAATAAAATCTTTAAGAAAAACATACCGAAACTTATAGTCGTGCTCGTTGTATTCGCAGGCTTCCTATTATACATGAATTGGAGTCAGAACGATGAACCAACATTTAAAGTTAGTGAACAGTTCAATCAAGTTGATAATGAGAAAGAATTAATGAATGAGATAACAAGGAAATTGACTCGTTCTAACCTTGCTACAAACTATCAATTATTTACTGACGTTAATTACGAAAAGATTTTGATGAAAGATCGTCGTACGTTAAGGGTTGAGAAAGCCTGGTTTCGTCAAGGTACCATGCAGCTTATTTATAGCATCGATATACGTTCAGAGGACAAAGAACTATCTGACGTCCCCTATTTGATGTTTGAAGATCTTTCACTTGAAGCTGGTGGGGAAAGTCATGATTTTGATCTTTCAATAGAGGATACCAATTGGCTTGTAAAAGGCTATGTACATAATTATCGATTATATAGAGGGGTTACGATACGATTGACAGGTTCGGAAGGGAATTTTGAAGAAATTGAAAAAGTGATGGAAAACGATAAAATCGACAAAATCGTAATCGATCAACCCGAAATGATTCATGGTTCATATGAAGATAAAAAGACACTAGAGTCAATGGCAATCGATGTCTCACTTTCTACACTTCCAAATGAGAAGCTTGAGAAATTCGACCTTAATCAAACTACGACGTTAGGTGATGGAAGGACGATCGAGTGGGAAGCATTGACTTTATATATCGAGAATACAAAGCTTTCATTCAAATTGAAAAATACGAAACGTTTGTTACAAGGTTTGAAACTACGAATTACCAAACCGAATGGCGAAATATTCGAAGATCAAATAAGTGTTGGAAGGTTAGAAGATGAAGATCGTTATGAAGTAAATGTGAGGAAGTTTAAGGAGTTTCCACATGAATTCAGTCTCGAAGTAGTGGCGTTGGAATTCATGGACGAAGGGATTCCAATCACGCATACTATTTCAAAGGAAACGATTGACCAGGGTTTAGCTTTAGATAAGGGAAATTCCCAATCCATCGAGAAAAAAATCGGAAGCAAGAATGGGATGGGCATCTTCTTCGAAGGGTTATCTAACAACAACACGTATGGCGAGCCCAATCAGGACTTGTTAGGGATTTCGGTTGGACTCGAAGGTGCAGAAGGTAAACAATTTAACACATGGTTTAATTACGTCACTGAAGGAATGCAAAATTTAAAATACAACGTTACTGGTGATTCAGGATCTGATGTCTATCACTTTAAGAGTGGTCCGCTTATTGAAATAACAGATCAAAATGGAACGATTATCGAACCAAATGGTAGTTCGTTATCTCCCACACCCGATAAGGAAGTTCAAAACATCCTTATCAAGAGAGAGTTTTTTGAGAGGGCGAGCGAAATAAACATGAAGATCAGTCACTTTCCTGTCTATGAAGCTGTTACAAGTGAGAAGACGACGTTTACGTTAACAAGAAAGGGAGATTGATTATAATGAACGTTACTAGAGAGATGAAATCTTTTCCATTCGATCTTCTTCTTGATGCAGACCCTTCCTTCGAGAATGTAAAGGAGTATCTTGAACGTGGCGAGTGTTATATCGCCAACCAAAATGGAAAAGTCATCGGAGTATATGTCTTGTTGCAGAAGGGTTCTTCTGTCGAAATAGTGAATATAGCTATTGATGAAAGTGATAGAGGTCAAGGGATCGGAACGAAATTGTTACAGGATGCGCTCCTTAGAGCGAAACAAATGGGGGCTGAAACTGTTGAAATTGGGACTGGGAACTCTAGTATAGGACAGCTCGCTCTTTACCAAAAGTGCGGATTTCGAATGATGGAAATCCAACATGGTTACTTTGAAGATTACGATGAAGATATCATAGAAAACGGAATCGTTTGCAGAGATAGGATAAGGCTATCCGTTTCAATTAATTAATGTATAAAGTTCCATTTTCTTTAAGGGGAGGTGGAACTTTTTTGCATGTTCAATCGTTGAAATAATGGAAAGAAGATGAAAAGGGGGAAGAATAAGTGAAGAATGTACATAAAGCAATAGCTATCATTTTGTTTCTCGCATTCGCGATAACACTGCCTCAGCATGCAAAGGCTGCTGGGGGGATAGAAGTAGAATCAAAGATAGGAATCGACGGGAAAGCTCAAGTGGGGAAAGGATTTCCTGTTGAGCTCACCCTTAAGAACAAGGGAGAAAGTGTAAAAGGTGATTTGGTTCTTTCATCAAGTAAAGGTTATTCTACAGCCCATAATCAAGTTATTTCTGTAGAACTTGGTGAAGGAGAAGAAAAAACATATCAACTAACAGTCTCAGGGTTTGGTGAGCACATACAGCATTCCAATAATCCGTCAAAGAAAACACAGCATATTTATTTTTTTGAAGGTGGATTTGAGAAAGGAAAGCAAGTTGAACTTTCAGGCGACCTTGATCTTACTCCGTCTTTTTTGCCATTCGACCGTCTCGTTGTAGGTGTGCTCAGTGATGATCAGGATGCTTTCAATGCCATAAAAGCAGCATCGTTTAATGGTAATTCAACTGAGTTAATTCAAATGGAGTCTGTTTATCAGTCATCTGAAGCACTTGAAGTATTTGACCTTATCCTAATAAATGAATACAATGCTGCAGAGTTTTCGGATGAGCAACAGCAGAACATAGCGGATTGGGTGGAAAGAGGAGGGAACCTCGTTATTGGCAGTTCATCTAGCGTTAAGCAGCGCCTCGGGGCTCTCAGTGAATTGTTACCTCTTATGCCATCTGGCTCCGAAAGGCTGGAGGAACTATCGACTCTTAATTCTGAAGAACCATTACCTCTATCAAATTTTGAAGTAGTGACAGGAAAATTAAATGGTTCCGCAACGATTGAGTTTGAGCAAAATAACCTTCCGCTTGTTGTAAGCGATTCAGTTGGGATGGGAGAAGTCATCCAGCTGGCATATAACCCAGCCTCGAAAGAACTTGTGGAATGGGAAGGTAACGGTAAGTGGTGGGAGAAACTAATTCAAAAAACGGTCGATAAGGGAAGAAATGGTCATGGATCAACGGATGACATGCTTCAACAACTTACATATGATTCAGAGATGTTTCCTGGGTCAGTCATTTCCATACCGATATTAATTGCCTTATTTATCATCTATCTCATAGTAGTCGTACCTGTTCTTTACGTGATATTGAAGAAGAAAGATCGGCGAGAGTGGGGATGGTGGATCATTCCTTCCCTTGCATTGATTGCGAGTATAGGTATTTATGTTGTAGGGGCCAAGGATCGCCTAAAAGGAACTCAAGTGAATGAAATGATGGTTTTTGAACTTGATGAATCTGGAATAGCTTCAGGTTATGGAAGTTCCTCCATTCTGACGAATGGAAGTGGGGATTATAGCCTCTCATTTGAAGGTGATAATTTATCTGTTTCACCAAAGATGGACCACTATTCTGAAGATGTTGATCACAGCATATTTCCTATGAAAGAACAGACAAAGGATGGAGAAAAGATTACGTTTCAGGATGTAGAATACTGGTCAACAAGGTCAGCAACCGTTACTGTTCCATCTGTAGAGTTAGGAAGCCTTCAAGCTGATTTGCAGGTTGTCGATGGGAAGTTAAAAGGTGATGTTACGAGTAAATTTAAACAGGACTTAGAAAAAGTACATCTTATTAGTGGCACAAGATCTTATGACCTAGGAAGTATAAAAGGCGGTTCCAAAACGGATATCACGGTCGATGGTGTTCAGAATACGCTGATGATTGCTCCATCATCCTATGCAGCTCAAAAGACGTTTCCCAACGCGCGAAATATGCAAAACACTGAAAACTGGAAAGAATTCACTATTCTTGAATTCTATTTAACAAATGGTCTATTGAATGGTTGGAACTCATCTCCATTGTTAATCGGATATGTAGATCAATCGATCGTCAAAGCGAAGATCAATGGCAAAGCACCGAAGAGAAATAGCTTAAACATGATCGCAATGCCTATCGAGATTGATACAACTGACTCAGGAGAGTTCTCTATTAATCTAAATGAAATTATTCCAGAGATTACTACGCTTGAAGGAAATGGAGATTTTTATACTGAGCCATTAGCTAATGGTGAAAACTGGGTGGATTTAGGTAATGGGAAATTTGAGTTTAGTTATGAACTCCCTGAGTCTCTCACAAAAAAAGAGCTCACTTTCCAAGAGCTTTCCGTGAAATTTGATCAAAGCAATGGAGGCTCTGAAATTCGTTTAATGGATAAGGAAGATGGCAAGATCTTAGAGCAACAGAGCGAGAAGATAACTGAGGATGTGCAGAATTACGTCAATGACGGTAAGATCGTTTTTCAAATAAATAAAACGAGTAGTATGAAAAATCAGTTCTTTGTTCCTCGTATCAGTATAAAGGGGGAGTTTACTAGTGATTGAGATCGTAAATCTTACAAAGCGTTATGGGACGTTCACTGCGCTTGATCAACTGAATTTAACAATAGAGAAAGGAACCGTTTTTGGAGTAGTCGGACCGAATGGAGCTGGGAAGTCTACCACCTTCTCAATCCTTGCGACCCTTCTTGCACCGACGAGTGGAACAGCATACATCGATGGAATCGACGTGACACAAAATCCTTCAAAGATTAGAGAATACATCGGATATATGCCAGACTTTTTCGGTGTGTATGACTCCCTAAAAGCAGGTGAATACCTAGATTTCTATGGAGCAAGTTACGGTATTCATCCAAAAGAACGAGAAGCATTGATTCCACAATTGCTAGAACTTGTGAACTTAGCTCATAAAAAAGATACGTACGTTGATTCTCTATCAAGGGGAATGAAACAGCGTCTTTGTCTTGCACGTTGTCTAATTCATGACCCAGAGATCCTGATTCTCGATGAACCAGCTTCAGGCCTAGACCCAAGAGCAAGAGTAGAAATGCGCGATATCTTGAAAGAATTAAAAGCGATGGGGAAAACGATTTTGATTTCTTCTCATATCCTTCCAGAGCTTTCTGAAATGTGTGATTCGCTCGGAGTTATCGAAAATGGACAGCTTGTTGCAACAGGTTCAGTAAGTGCTATTCAACAACAATTAAAAGCTAACAAAGTGTTGATCGTCAATGTTCAAAGTGAGTTTGATCGTGCGCTCCAATTCTTTGAAGATCAACCACTTGCGGTCGACATTCGAAAAACAACGGAGACTGAAATTCAGTTTGGATTTAATGGAAGTGACGAAGAACAAATTGTTTTGCTGAAAGAAGCGCTACAACATAATCTACCTATACTCAGCTTCACAGAGGAAAAAACTGATCTTGAGGATATCTTTATGGAAATAACGAAAGGAGTGGAATAAGGTGAAAGCGTTGCTGTTGAATCCAGTCCTAAATAAAGAATTTAAATTAAGGCTTCGTTCATTTAAGAGCTATCTAGGGATACTCATCTATTTATTAGTACTAGGGAGCATTGGAATAGGGTTCATCTTCTTAACAACGATGAACGCGCGGATGGGCTATTTTCGACCTGAGGAAAGTCGGGTCATGTTCATGGTGCTATCGATGGTACAGCTAGCATTAATCCTATTCATGACACCTGGTCTAACAGCTGGTGTGATAAGCGGAGAACGGGAAAGACAGACGTTAAATATGCTGCTCACGACAAAGCAATCATCAGCAAGCATCATTGTAGGGAAACTATTGTCTTCGCTATCGTTTCTACTTTTGATCATTGTGGCATCATTACCACTCTACAGCATTACATTTCTCTTTGGTGGCGTAGCACCAGGAACTATTCTTGCCACTTTCGGAATCTACTTAGTTACGATACTCACAATAGGTAGTTTGGGCGTTATGTTTTCGACACTTATACGAAAAACAATCGTGTCAATGATAACAACATATGGTGTAGCGCTTTTTCTAACCGCGTTTACAGCGTTTATAGCGATGTTATCCATTCAATTCCTTTCAATGGGAGGACCGAATCAAGCGCAAAATCCAATTCCTTATCTTATGTTAATGGGTAACCCTGCTGCTGTGCTCATGACAGTCTTTGAGCCAGGTATACAGAAAGATTTATTGAAACAAAGTGGCATTTCAATTCCACTATGGATCAGCTATTTATTCACATGTGCATTCCTCATTACGTTGTCTTTATGGATCAGCATTTCAAAGCTTCGTCCGAATATGAAAGTTAGAAAAAGTAAGAGGCCGAAGGAATGACAGAAAAAGAATCGCTTCTCTCTTATTTAAAAGTCCTTCAGCGAAAGCTTCAGGTGCGATATCTATCAGAGAGAACAGGCAAGGGGTTGCTTCTAGCCCTTGGGATTGCAGTGCTCATACTTTTAATCGGTCGAATGATTGCGATGCCCTATCTTATCCAAACTGCTTTCATTAGTGCTGGAATCATTTTTTTAGTAGTTACTCTAACAGCATGGGTGAAGAAACCTCGTTTAGGTGAAGCTGCCCGGTACTTTGACCGTTTTGTAGGTGAAGATCGAGTTGAGACAGCGTTTACTTTTTTGCATGATGATTCAAATCAAATGATCCGTATACAGCGAAGTGATACTGTTCAAAGAATGAGACGTATCATGACCGAAGTTCATGAGATGAAACTGTTCTCCATGAACAAAAAACGTGTCGCTTTTTTACTAGGGACAAGTTTTATGATTATCATGATGGTTCTTTTTCCAAACAAAGTAATGGAACAAGGGCAACTTATGGAAAAAGAAAATGAATTGATGGAGAAGACAAAAAGGGAAATTGAGAACCTTTCTAAAGAAAAAGGCGGGTCGTTAGAAGATGAGAAAAAGGACTTAACAAAACAATTAGAGGAAGCAAAGTCAGCAGAGGAGCTTTTACAAACCCTACTAACAAAAGAAAAAGAGCTGAATGAATTAAAGAAAGATGCTGAGAAAGCGAAACAAAAGGTAATGAATCTCTCTGAAAAGAGTGAGGGGTTGAAGGGCATCTCTGAAGCGCTCAAGAAACTCGATCAAGAAAAGCTAACGAAAGCGATGGAAAAGTTGAAACAAGAAGAGCTCTCAGAGAAAGAGAAAAACGCTCTACAATCATTGAATAAAGAGTTGAATGGATCTGCCGAGACAAACGAACTGTCTGATGAAGAAGTCAGTGATTTAATTGAAAGCCTAGAGAAATCTCTGGAAGAGGCTATAGCGAGTGCTAGCCAGTTAGAAGGTGCAAAAGCACTTCAAAATAGCTTGCAAAGTAATGCGCAAGCACTAAACTCAGAGATGCTTGCTTCAGGTATGAATGGTGTACAATCACTTTCCTTCTCGAATTCAAATGCTTCATCAAGCTCTCAATCTAGTGGAAGCGAAGGTAGTGGATCTTCACAAGGCACAAACTCTAATTCGAACTCTGGAGAAGGACAGGGTAGCGGAAGTGCTAGCGGAAGTGGCACAGGTAGTGGAGGCAATGGATCAGGCAGCGGAACTGGAAGCGGCGCAGGAGCTGGTTCTGGAACAGGCGGATCAGCAGGTGGAACTGGACAAGGAGATAGAGAATTATTGACGGTTCCAAATCGCATGGGTGGAAAAGGCGAGGTTGAACAGGATAGTGGTGAATTAGGAGAGGGAAGTAGTGAGATGGAGGAAGCACAAGAAGCTCCTGTACTCCCTGGATCAGTCAGGTCTTATCAAGAAGTATATGGAGATTATGAAGATGGATATCGCCAAAGCGTGGAACGATTGCAGCTACCGAAACATTTAGAATCTCTCGTGAAGCAGTATTATAGCGAAATGAATCCGGAAGGGGAATAAAAGGTGATCGATTTAAAAGAACAAGAAAATAAATTGGCATACACCGCTGAGAAAATGAACGAACTTAGAGCGGAACTTGGCAAATTTATCGTAGGTCAGGAGCAGACGATCGAGCAAGTTCTGTGGACGATCTTTTCAGGTGGACATGCCTTGCTCGAAGGATTACCTGGCTTAGGAAAAACGATGCTCGTTCGAACACTTTCGGAAATAATGGACTTGAACTTCTCAAGGATTCAATATACACCGGACTTAATGCCAGGCGATATTACAGGGACGATGATGATTCAACCAGATGAAAAGGGGGGACAGTCTTTCTACTTTCATAAAGGGCCGATTTTCTCAAATATCGTACTAGCAGATGAAATTAACCGTGCTACACCGAAGACTCAGAGTTCGTTACTCGAAGCAATGCAAGAAAAAACGGTGACCGTGATGGGAGAAATGAAAGAACTTCCAAATCCGTTCTTTGTCTTAGCTACTCAAAACCCAATTGAACTTGAAGGAACGTACCCACTTCCTGAAGCACAAATGGATCGTTTTCTTGTCAAAATCGATGTGGAGTATCCTTCTCGGAGCGAATTGAAAGAGATTGCAATTCGCACGACGAGCGGTGAACATTTCGAATTAGATAAGGTGATAGATGGCCAATTCATTGTTGATGTACAGCAGCTTACGAACGAAGTTCTTGTTGCTGATAGCATCATGGACTTTGCCGTTTCACTTGTATTAAATACCCACCCTGATCAAGATGGTGCACCTGAGGCTGTTCAACAAAATGTTCGGTATGGATCGGGACCACGTGGACTCCAAGGGATTATTAAAGTAGCAAAGACAAGAGCACTCCTAGCTGGAAGAGCGAATGTATCGATCGGGGATATTAAACAAGTGGCTATACCTGTATTACGTCATAGAGTTTTCCTTAATTTCGAGGGAGAAGCTTCAGGTGTCGTAACGGATGATCTTATTATGGAAGTGATCAAAGGATTAGAAGAGAGATGATGCTATCTCCTCGTGTCCTGCAGCGATTACCTAAGCATAGGATCCAATCTACAATCCTAGCAAGGGGTACCCACAGAGGCGAAAGAAAATCTACAAAGCTAGGTACGTCACTTGAATTTTCTGATTACCGTCTTTATTCTCCTGGAGATGACTTAAGACAAATCGATTGGAATGCTTATGCGAGAACAAAAAAACACTATATAAAGAGGTTTATGGATGAGCAAGAATTGTTGATTTCTATTTATTTAGATACGACATCTTCTGTTGTGTTAAATAAGCAGAAGCGTGACTTTTCTCAATCTATTGCTGGAGCTTTCGGATACATGGGATTATGTGGAGATGATCGAGTGAGCCTTCATCCAATCGGTGAAAAAGCACCATCTTTTCAATTTCGCAAGGGAAGAGCGTATAGCAGTAAGCTATTAAGCTATATCACTTCGTTGAATCATTTGGAGGAACGAGTAACTCAATCCTTTATGAAAGAAGTTCTTCGTAAACTGCCAAAGAAATCAGGGCTCTCTATCATCATAAGTGATTTTATGGAGCCATTAGGTGAAATTAAATTATCACTGAAACGACTTCAGGCACAAAGGCAACAAGTTCGATTGGTTCAAGTACTCACAGAGGATGAATTAAATCCTCGATATAAAGGGGACTTAAAGTTAATCGATAGTGAGAATTCTCAAGAAACAAATGTATCGATGAACAAAAAAGTTCTCCAATCTTATCAAAAAAGACTAAGCGCTCATCAACATGATCTCGCGCGATTTTGTTCTGAACGTGGCATCGGCCTAGTGACATGCTCTACCTCGGATGCACTCGAAACCGTGATGTTTCGTGATTTACGTAAGAAAGGCTGGATTTTGTGAGGTGATGAAATGGGATTTGTAGTACCTTCTTTTTTATGGTTGTTAAGTTTAACAGCTTTGATCGTTGTCTTTTATTTATTTCGAAAGCAGTTTGATAAAACTCAAATTCCATCTACTTTCTTATGGAATCAAGTTATTGAAGAATGGCAGGCTTCTAAATGGTGGAGAAAACTTCAACAAAATCTCTTATTCTATCTCCAACTCTTATTTGTCATCCTTATTATCATTGCTCTTGCAAGGCCATTCATTATGAGTGACAGAATGTCTGGAGAAACAGGGGCAGTTGTACTCGATACGTCAGCTACGATGTCTGCTGGTAAGGAAGAAACAAAGTTTGAACGCGCTAAGAAAGAAGTGCTCGATTTAATAGATAATCTTGGAGATGACCAGAGTTTAACGATGGTAACGGCAGGAGCTGTTCCCGAAATGGTTTTTACAAAAGAAACAGATAAACGAAAAATGAAAAGGCTAGTAGAAGGTCTTTCGGTTACGTTTGAAGAAGAAAATATGCCTGAATCGATTAGTCTGGCTGCATCATACATAGCTGATCAACAGGGGAGCATCTACATATTCTCAGACGATGTAAAAGAAAACGAGGTTAGTGGCGTTCAACAGCAAGTAGTTGTAAAGAATATAGATGGGGAAGTAGAGAATCTCTCACTACTAACCTTTGGTGTGAAGAACAATCAAGCAACGGCGACAGTGAAAAATGACACGCCGCAATCTTCAACAGTAAGCGTTGGAATTTATTCAAATGAAGAAGAGTTGCTAGAAACGAAGAATCAGGTTGTGGGAGCCGGTGAATCCTATACCTTTCGATTCGATGCATTGCCTGAGCACAGCTTTTATAAAGCGCATATCGAGGAAAAGGATGACTACGATATAGATAATACGCAATATGCCTTTGCTAATGTAGAAGCTACACCTCAGGTTTACTTTGCCGGTGATGTATCTTCTTTCATCAAACGAGCAGTCACGTTACTTGGATATGAACCCGTTACCCTCTCATCCGAGAACGGTTCTTTTTCATACCCAGAACGGGACGATGCTATTTATGTACTAAGTGGAGTGAAACGAGAAAACTGGCCTGAAAAAGGAGGAGTATTGCTTTTTTCACCTGTGACGGAGGAAGTCACAGATTATCAAGTGGAAAAGAAAATCGAACTAGAAGCGACTCTTACTGGCTTAGATCGTACCGTGTTGCAGTATGTGAACATGGAGGAGGTTTATCTTCAGTCTGCTTATCCTATCACTATTGCACTCGATCCGATTGTGAAAAGCGGTGACGTCCCAGTCTTGCTTAGTGGAAATCTTGAAGGAAAACAAATGATGGTTGCTTCTTTTGATATCAATGATTCTGATTGGCCTCTTCACCCTGGGTTTCCAATTTTTATTCAAAACACGATTCAATCACTGAGCAAGGCTCAATCCATTCTAGGTTCGTATGCCCCTGGTCATAAAATGGAACTACCGTTTTCGTCCAGTACAAAAGGTGCCGTTATAGAAGATAGTAGAGGCAGTAGGGTGAAAGAATTAAATACGAATGATTGGAGTCTTTCAGTGCCTAATCAACCCGACATGTATACGATTATAGAAGAGCGTTCAGATGGATTTAAGGAACGAAACTTCGTCGTCACGATTCCTTCAACCGAACGGTCTCCTCAAGTAAATGAGTCCTTTTCTAGTGGAGAAGAATCTACATCTGTTACAAGTTCCGGGATAGTAGAGTGGTGGCATGTATTTGCTGGATTAGCACTTCTCATTTTATTAATCGAATGGGAGGTGTATCGACGTGGAAATGCAATTTGAACAACCCCTTTGGCTATTGATGTTTCTTCTGGTTACACTTTCTCTCTTCTTATACTGGAAGCGAATGGGTTCTACCACTGAGGAATGGGTTTTGCTGTCACTCAGATCGCTTCTATTTATTTGTTTAATCTTCGCGCTTGCTGGACTGCAAATTGTAACCCCTGTCACAGAGCTTTCAACCGTGTTTGTAGTAGATCAGTCTGATAGTCAAAAAAACCAAAGTGATGAGATGAAGAAGTATATTCAGGATGCTCTCGGAAGTAGTGAACCTGAAGATGAGTTTGGGATCGTGACGATTGGTGCGGATGCGAATGTTGAAAGGAACCTTCGTCAATATGAAAAACAAAAAGTTGCATTTCTTGCTGAAACGGATGGAACTGCTACTGATCTGGCTAGTGGACTTAGTGTTGCAGGAAGTTTACTAGATTCTACTCGTCGCTCAAGGGTCGTTCTTTTAACAGATGGAAATGAGACCACTCATGATGCAGTAGCACGAGCAGAAGAACTTGCCAGGCAAGGCATTACTGTTGATGTTAAAGGGTTTCAACCTGATTCACAACAAGACGCAGCTATCACTTCTTTTAGTGTGCCGGACAAGGTCTATACGGGAGAAACTGCAAGTCTCGAACTTAACATTGAAAGCAATACAGAAATGAAAGCACGTGTAAGGATTTATGGTGGAAATGAACAAATTATAGATAAGCAGGTTCAATTAGAAGCGGGCGTTAATCGTTTCACGTTTGATGATCAAATTTCAGAATCAGGATTTAAAGAATACAAAGCTGAAGTGAACGCCAGTACAGATACGACCGCTGAAAATAATGAAGCTTATGGTATATCGATTAGTAAAGGTACTCCGAGAATATTAGTAGTGGAAGGCGAGGAAGGGGAGGGCGATAATGCAGTAGCAGCACTCGATTCTACTGATTTATTCGTGAAACAGATCACTCCAGAGCTTCTTCCGACATCCCTCACAGGTCTTGCTGAATATCAATCTATTATTTTTGCGAATGTTTCTGGGTCGCAGGTTAGTGAAGATCAGATGACGATGATTGAGTCAGCGGTGCGTGACTTTGGAACAGGGTTTATCATGACAGGTGGGAAAAATAGTTTTGGACTTGGGGGGTATTTTAAAACTCCGATCGAAAAGATTCTGCCTGTTGATATGGATGTGAAAGGAAAAAAAGAAATCCCTTCTCTCGGAATGGTAATGGTACTCGATCGATCAGGAAGTATGTCAGGGTACAAACTCGAAATTGCCAAAGAAGCAGCTGCGCGTTCAGTTGAATTGTTAAGAGAAAGAGATACGTTTGGATTTATTGCTTTCGATGATCAACCGTGGGAAATTATCGAAACGAAGCCGATCACGGACAAGAAGAAAGTGATTGATAAAGTGACAGGCGTTTCTGCAGGTGGTGGCACTGAAATTTTCTCTTCTCTTTCTCTTGCTTATGAAAGGTTATCACCTCTCGAATTGAAAAGAAAACACATTATCTTACTAACAGATGGACAGGCAAGCAATCAGCCTAACTATGAGGGGATGATGCAAGCTTCAGAGAATAGTGACATCACTCTCTCGACTGTTGCGATTGGTTCAGATGCTGACCGAAACCTTCTTGAAGATCTAGCAGAGTATGGCGAGGGACGGTTTTATAATGTGACAGATGCCTCAACAATTCCGAGTATTTTAGCAAGAGAAACAGCTTTAACAACGAGAACTTATATTGAAGATAACCCCTTCTTCCCTGTTGTTACAGGAAATGAATTGCAACCGTATGTTGAAGCTGGGGTTCCACGAATGAATACCTATATCGCAACGACACCAAAGGGTAGGGCTTCTGTTCTTCTTCAAAGTGAGAAAGAAGATCCTGTACTTGCAAAATGGCAATATGGTCTTGGTAAGACGATTGCATGGACAAGTGATTTGACTGGAGAATGGTCGGGAAGTTGGCCATCTTGGAAGCAGTGGTCTCCTTTTTGGAACAATATCGTGACGTCTACACTTCCGCAATTTGAAGGGGATACTTTTGAACTTACCTCTACTAAGCAAGGTGAGCAGGCATCGGTTTCAATTTCTTCTAATGTAGATGAGGGAGGAGACGTTAGTGGTAAAATAGTAGATTCAGCAGGAAATAAAGTGCCTTCTCAGTTTCACATCACTGCTCCCGGAGAATATGAGCTATCGTTTAAGGGAGAGACAGGCGTATACTTTGCACAGGTTGAACAACGAGAGAATGGCGAGGTTAGCGATGCTTATCAATCTGGATTTGTGCTTCCTTACAATGATGAGTACCGTCCAGCAGAGCTTGATCAAAAGAAGATTGAAGCAATCGCTAAAGCGGGGAATGGGCGTGTCCTTTCTGACTCTGATGATGTGTTTCTGCGTAATATACCGATAGGATATGAGCGGCAATCTATTTGGAAGTATTTATTGTTACTCACACTTATCCTATTTATTGCGGACATCGCGCTACGTCGTTTTGGTCTCATAAAGGTTAACTGGAAGAGTAGGATGTCGAGGAGAGATCATGCTCAAACAAAAGAAAACACGGTCAGGTTTGAACGATTAAAATCTGCTTCAAAAACAAACACTACGAAGAAAACCTTTTCTAAAGTAGATCCACCTAAAGAAGTAGTTGAAAAGAAAGCTAAGTCCCCAACAAAAGAGGAAAAAACGAACAACACCGATCGAATGACTCGACTACTAAATGCAAAAAACAAACGAAAGTGAAGAAAGGACTCTTGTGCAAAGCACAAGGGTCTCTTTTTGATTCGATGTGTAAGAGTGATGTTACAATAAGAGAATGATAGGACAGAGGAGTGGCTAAATTGAACCCAGGTGAGCTTACGGTCAAATGCAACATTTTGGAGAAGATTATTGATAACGCTTACGAATGGATTGTTGTTGTAAATACAGATGGTGTAATCGATTATATGAACAAAACATACTGCGAGTTCTTGGAAGTAGAAAGTGAACAAGTAATCGGAAAGCATGTAACAGATGTGATAGAAAACACTCGTATGCATATTGTAGCAAGAACGGGTGAGCTTGAGCTTGCTGATCTTCAATACATACGTGGAAACTATATGATTGCCAACAGAGTTCCAATCTATCATCATGACGAACTTATCGGTGCTGTAGGTACGGTGATTTTTCGGGATACAGAACAATGGAAACAGATGAACACCCACGTGAAGGGACTTCTTTCAGAACTTGAATATTATCGAAGCGGGACTGCTAAAGAAAATGGTGCGAGCTATTCTCTTTCAGATATTGCAGGGGTTTCAGATTCGATTCAAAGTTTGAAAGATAAGGTGAAGCAAATTGCGAGCGGCAATGTGTCCGTTCTGATTCGAGGTGAGAGTGGTACTGGTAAAGAGTTATTCGCCCATAGTATTCACCAATTGAGTGAACGTAGTAATCGTCCATTTATTAAAGTGAATTGTGGGGCGATACCAGATCAATTGCTAGAGTCAGAGCTGTTTGGGTATGAAGAAGGTGCTTTTACAGGAGCAAAAAAAGGTGGAAAGCCTGGGAAGTTTGAACTTGCGAATAATGGAACAATTTTTCTGGATGAAATCGGTGATATGCCGGTAAATATGCAGGTGAAATTATTAAGGGTTCTTCAAGATCGAGAAGTAGAACGTGTGGGTAGCCTTCAGGCAAAAAAAGTGGATGTAAGAATCATTGCTGCTACGAATAGACCGCTTGAAGCCATGGTAGAAGAAAGGCGTTTTCGAGAGGATCTTTTTTATAGGATTAATGTGATTCAATTGTTTATTCCTCCATTGAGAGATCGTCTTAAGGATGTAATGCCACTGGCAGAACTCTTTGTAAAGAATATCGCACTCAAAACAGGTAAACGAGTACTCGGCATAGAGAAAGAAGCGCTACAATTCCTTCTTCAACATAACTGGCCAGGTAACGCTCGTGAACTCGAAAATGCACTTGAAGCTTCCGTTCACTTAACTAGAAACGAAACACTTGATATTGAGTCTCTTCCTGATTACTTAACGGAAGAAAAAACAATTGTAGCTGCGGGGCGGAAATTAAAAGACGTTATGGAAGAGGCAGAGAGAGAAGCAATTCGAAAAACGCTCGTAAAGTGTTCCGATAACAAAATAGAAGCTGCAAAAACACTTGGAATAGGCAAGACCAGTTTATATGACAAAATAAAAAAGTATAACCTCTAAACAATTCCAGAAAATCGGAATACATTCCGGTTTTCTGGAATTTTCTTATTTTCTTAGACATGTCGAAGGTTTTATATCCTATTATTCTTTCTAAAACAACAACATTCCGTAAAAACGGAAACGTGTAAAATTACACGAAGATTATAAAGTAAGCGTTATCAGTGTTTTTTGAAAAAAGAAAAAGTTGGCATGGCACTTGCATTATACATAGTAGATGTGAAAGGAGTTGTAGGAATGAAAAAGCAATTTGGAAGTGGAAATGAAGCAGTACAAGATATTAAAGATGGTAGCACGATCATGGTAGGTGGGTTCGGGCTAGTTGGAATACCTGAACAAATGATCCTAGGATTGGTTGAATCAGGTGTGAAAGATCTTACTGTTATTTCAAACAATTGTGGTGTAGATGAGTGGGGGCTTGGTCTCTTACTAAAGAAAAAACAAATTAAGAAAATGATCGGCTCCTATGTAGGAGAAAACAAAGAGTTTGAACGTCAGGTCCTTTCAGGTGAGTTAGAGGTTGAATTGATTCCACAAGGAACGCTAGCGGAGCGCATTCGCGCGGGAGGGGCAGGTATTCCAGCGTTTTATACGCCAGCAGGAGTAGGTACTGAGGTTGCTAAAGGCAAAGAAACGCGAGTGTTCGATGGAAAAGAGTATGTTCTTGAACAAGCACTTCATGCTGATTATAGCCTTGTTCGGGCGAGTAAAGCGGATGAGATGGGTAATTTACTTTATAACAAAACAGCGAGGAATTTCAATCCTATGATTGCAGCAGCAGGAAAAGTTACTTTAGCAGAAGTAGAAAGTATCGTTCAAACCGGTCAGCTTGATTCGGATCAGGTTCATACACCAGGTATTTATGTACAGGGATTGTTGGAAGCAGAGCAAGAGAAACGAATCGAGCGTCGTACAGTACGCGAGGGTCAGGAGATGGTGAAATGAGTTCAACTAAAACGAATAATCGAGAGCGTATCTCTAGAAGAGCTGAACAAGAAATTGAAAGCGGTTTCTACGTCAATTTAGGAATAGGAATGCCTACTCTTGTTGCGAATCACATCTCTGAAAATAAAGCGGTTGTGCTTCAATCAGAGAATGGCTTGCTCGGCATCGGAGCTTATCCTGAAGAAGAAGAGGTTGATCCAGATTTAATCAATGCAGGGAAAGAAACCGTTACTGCTACAACAGGTGCTTCATTTTTTGATAGCGCTGAGTCTTTCGGAATGATTCGAGGGGGGCATATTGACTTAGCTATTCTTGGAGGGATGGAAGTTTCTAAGGACGGCGATTTAGCCAATTGGATGATTCCGGGAAAGATGATCAAAGGAATGGGTGGCGCGATGGATCTCGTGCACGGTGCTAAGAAAATCGCAGTGATTATGGATCATGTGAATAGAGATGGAGCCCCAAAAATTGTCGAGCAGTGTTCATTGCCATTAACAGGAAAAGGTGTTGTGAATCGGATTATTACCGAACGAGCTGTCATTGACGTAACAGAGGGTGGACTGGTATTAAAAGAAGTAGCGAAAGGGTTTACCCTCGATGAGATAAAGAGCTCAACAGGAGCAGAACTAGTAGTAGCCTCAGATATTACGTATGACGCATTTTAAGAAGGAGGAACAAGAATGTTAAGTATGATTGGATTGATAGGAGGGCTATTGCTACTCATTTATCTTACGATGAAAGGGATGAACTTGTTAGTAGTAGCGCCTCTGTGTGCACTGTTTGTAGCAGTATTGAGTGCTCTCCCGCTGTTTCCTCAACTTGTTGAAGAAGGAGCTGCCAATTTTGTTGGTAATTACATGGGGGGATTCGCTGGTTTTGTTGCATCCTGGTTTCCTATGTTCTTACTTGGAGCAATCTTTGGAAAAGTTATGGAAGATAGCGGGGCAGCTGATAGTGTATCGAAATGGGTCGTTGCGAAGTTAGGTATTAAACAGGCAGTACTAGCCATTGTTCTTGCATGTGCGATCTTAACGTATGGTGGAGTGAGCTTGTTCGTTGTAGCCTTTTCTGTATACCCGATGGCTGTAAGTTTATTCAAACAAGCAAATTTACCGCGTCGATTCATTCCTGCAGCGCTTGCCTTTGGCTCGGTCACGTTCACAATGACTTCGGCGGGATCTCCCGAAATTCAAAACTGGATTCCGATTGAATATCTAGATACGAGTCCATATGCAGGTTGGGAAGTCAGTCTTATCGTAGCATTGTTTATGGCAGGGTTTGGTTACTGGTGGTTGAAGCGTATGATCTCAAAAGCTGTAGCAAACGGGGAGAAATTCACTGCAAGAGATGAAGACCCTGAGGTTGAGGAGCGTCCTCTACCACATCCGTTAATGGGCTTAGTTCCACTCGTGATCGTATTGGTTATTTCGTTTATTTTCCACGATAGCTTGAAGCAGTCAGCATTGATTATAGCGCTTCTTGGTGGGATCGTAGCTACATACTTGTTAAACAGAAAATACTTTGCAAACTTTGGTCGAGCTGTTTCGGATGGTACTCTCGGTGCGTTGATTGCAATTGGTAATACAGCTGCAGTGGTTGGATTTGGAGGCGTTGCGAAAGCAGTTCCAGCATTTGAAACGGCAGTAGGTTTTATGACAGGCATTCCAGGTAGTCCATTAATTGGTGGAGCGATCGCGGTAAGTGTTATTGCCGGATTAACTGGTTCAGCTTCAGGAGGTCAGGTTATTGCACTACCGATTATTGCGCCGCACTACATTGACGCTGGTGTGAATCCAGAAGCACTTCACCGGACAATTGCTATTTCTTCTGGAGCACTTGATTCCCTTCCACACAATGGCTATGTCGTGACGACAATTCGAGCAATATGTGGAGAATCACACCAGGATGCATATGGTGCAGTAGGAGCATTAACTGTTATTGTTCCGCTGATCGGCTTAGGTCTCGCAATCATTTTATTCAGTCTCGGGATAGGAATCTAAGGTTTCGAAGGAGGAAGTTAGTTGTTTGTTAAAGATAAGGTGGTTGTCATCACAGGAGCTGCAAGTGGAATCGGAAAAGAACTTGCAAAAGTGTTTGCAAAACATGGCGCAAATGTCGTTCTGAGTGATCTTGATGAAGAGAAGGTAGTAAATGCTGCTGAAACGATACGTGGGGAAGGCGCGACAACGCTTGGTATACGATGTGATGTAACAAAAGAAGAAGAAGTACAGGCATTGTTGGATCAAACGTTAGAACGATTTAATGCTGTTGATGTGTTAATAAATAATGCTGGACTTCAGCACGTATCGAATTTAGAAGACTTTCCAACTGAGAAGTTTGAGCTGCTCACAAAAGTAATGCTCGTTGCGCCTTTCATTGCGACGAAACTTGTTTTTCCGATTATGAAAAAACAAGGAACGGGTCGCATCATAAACATGTCTTCAATTAACGGTTTAGTTGGATTTTCAGGAAAGTCAGCTTACAACAGTGCCAAGCATGGTGTGATTGGATTAACGAAAGTTGCTGCTCTTGAAGGTGCTGAGCATGGTATTACCGTTAATGCCGTTTGCCCTGGTTATGTCGATACACCACTCGTACGTGGTCAGCTTGAAGATCTTGCAGAGAGCCGAAACGTCCCACTTGAACGAGTTTTGGAAGAAGTCATTTATCCACTTGTTCCTCAAAAACGACTATTATCGGTTCAAGAAATTGCGGATTACACGATGTTTCTTGCAAGTGACCAGGCCAAGGGCATTACTGGACAAGCAGCAGTGATCGACGGAGGTTATACGGCTCAATAATAGTTGTAAACGCTTTCCTTCATTTGTAAAATGAAAAAGAGGAATGGAGGAGATAATGTGAAAGATGTATTTATTCTAGAAGGTGCTAGAACCCCTTTTGGGACCTTCGGTGGTGCACTAAAAGATGTTTCGCCAACTGATTTAGGAGTCATTGCTAGTAAAGAAGCACTTAAAAAAAGTGGGGTTAGTGCAGATGAAATCGACTTATCTGTCATTGGAAACGTTATACATTCAACTTCAAATGCATCCTACCTCGCTCGACATATTGCGTTAAGCTCAGGGGTACCGATTACGAGTCCAGCTTTAACTGTAAACAGACTATGTGGATCAGGACTACAATCGATAGTGTCGGCAGCACAATCAATCATGATGGGGGAAGGGAAAACAGCTCTAGCAGGTGGTGCAGATAACATGAGCTTATCTCCTCATGCACTAAGAGGGAGCCGGTTTGGGACGAAGTTAGGTGCACCAAAAGTAGATGATATGCTTTGGTCCACTTTAACCGATGAATATACTGGCTATGGAATGGGTGTTACAGGTGAAAACCTAGCTGAGAAATACGGTATCACTCGAGAAGAACAGGATGAGTTCGCAGTACAAAGTCAACAAAAAGCTTCACGCGCAAGGATTGAAGGAATATTTGCGGAAGAAATTGCAACTGTTGAAATTCAAGGTAAGAAGGTAACAACTGTATCTGAAGATGAGCATATTCGTGAAGGTACGACTGTGGAGAAACTAAGTACATTAAAACCAGCATTTAAGAAAGACGGTACTGTTACTGGAGGGAATGCTAGTGGCATCAATGATGGTGCTGCATCTGTTGTATTGGCTGATGAAGAGTATGTGACATCTAAAAACCTATCCCCGCTTGCCCGAATCGTATCCTGGGGTATTGCAGGGGTCGATCCTTCTATCATGGGAATTGGACCTGTGCCTGCTATCCAAACCGCTTTGAAGAACGCTGATTTAACGATGCAGGATATGGACCTGATTGAGATTAACGAAGCATTCGCAGCGCAATATCTTGCTGTGGAGAAGGAGCTTGAACTTGATCGATCAATCGTGAATGTAAACGGAGGGGCAATTGCCCTCGGTCATCCTGTAGGTGCAAGTGGAACAAGAGTCCTCTATACAATGATCAAAGAGCTGAAACGAAGAAAAGGTAAGTATGGAGTCGCATCCCTTTGTATTGGTGGTGGCCAAGGCATAGCGGTTGTTATCGAAATGACCTAATCTTTCAGAAAACATTTACAATTCATCATCAGTAACATATAATGAATGTACTACTAACGGAAAGGGGCTGTGTATTATGTCAAATCACATGAATAATACTGTAATTTCATATTGTGCACAGTCCATTACATGACGAAGAAAGCCTGAAAATCCTTTTTGATTAATGAGGCCATGGACTGTGTACATACCTGTCCATGGTTTTTTTAATCCCTCTAGTGTAGGGATGTGTGAAAAGCCGTGCTTAGCAGCGGCTTTTTTTTAATACTAATTTTTATTAATCAGGAGGATTTTGATGACATTAACTAATTTAGGTTGGAATGAATTTTTTGAAGAAATGCTTAGTGAACGAAAATGGGAAGGAAATGAGCCTGCAAGAGTTATTCAAGAACATCGGGGCTCTTATGAGATAAGTAATGGTGATACGATCTTTCGTGCTGACCTTTCTGGTAAGTATCGCTTTGAAGCAGCTTCCCGCGATGAGTTACCTGCGGTAGGAGATTGGGTATTAGCTACTTTATTACATGAAGAGAAGAACGCGATTATTCACCAGCTCATCCCACGTAAGAGTAAATTTTCAAGAAAAGCAGCAGGGAACACAACTGACGAGCAAATCATAGCAGCTAACATAGATACCGTTTTTCTTGTTAACGCTCTCAATCAGGATTTTAACCTTGGAAGAATTGAACGCTATCTTATAATGGCATGGGAGAGCGGTGCTGATCCTGTTATTGTGTTAAGCAAGGCTGATTTATGTGATGATTCTGATGAGAAAGCTTTTTCTGTTGAGAAAATAGCTGGTGGTGTGCCTGTTCATATCGTGAGTTCGGCGACTTGTGAAGGACTTGAGGGGCTGCAAGAATATTTAGGTATAGGTAAAACGGTTGCACTTCTTGGTTCATCTGGAGCAGGAAAATCGACATTAATCAATAAGTTATATGGTAGTGACATTCAAAAAGTTCAAGATATCCGAGAAGATGATGGAAAAGGAAGGCATACGACAACGAGTCGGGAATTGGTCGTTTTAGACATGGGAGGCGTCTTGATCGACACTCCTGGAATGAGAGAACTTCAGCTTTGGGATGCAGGAGATAGCATGACGAATAGCTTTCAAGAAATAGAAGACCTTTCTCAGAACTGTTTTTTTCGGGACTGTACACATTCAGAGGAACCGAAGTGTGCTGTGAATTCAGCAATCGTTGAAGGAACACTTGACCAAAGAAGGTTCGAGAATTATAAGAAGTTCAAGAAGGAATTAGCATATTTACAAAGGCAAACGGATAAACGAGCACAGATCGAGGAACGAAAAAAATGGAAGAAAATAGCCGGGGACCGTACGAGGCAACATCGCAGATAATCTTATTCTGAGGGGGCGCTATGTCATGGATGATGGATGTTCTATTTTGGATCAATATGCTTCTTTGCCAGATTGGTTAGAGGAAACAGTTAAGCAGGTAAGTGAAGAAACGTTTTTCACCCCGATTAAGGAAAGTAAGTGGTCAATTGCTGAGGTTTTAGCACATCTTCGAGTATGGGATACCTACCTTCTAGAGGAACGGCTCCCATTTATACAAAATGAAGCAAAGCTCGAAAAAAACTCTATCAGTGTTGAGAAAACCAATTCGATAGCAGCAAAGTATGCAATGTCAGGGAAATCACAAAGTGAATTGATTCATGAAACAATTCTAGAACGCCAAAAAGTCGTGGCGAGGCTCCAGGAATTCACACCTGAAGAATGGGAGTATACGTTTTATATCGATAAATACCCACTGTGTTTAACGAGCTATATAAAAGGATTAGTCGAACATGATTACCACCATAAGCTTCAGATTGAGGTTTTTATCACTGAGCAGGGCGTTGAGATTCCAAATTCTTCTTTGATAAGAACTCAATAATAAGGAAATGCTAGAAGTGGAGGTGAGTCGTATGGCAAAGCGAAAAGCAAACCCATCTACAACCGGCCTTCCTTCTTCTCAACCTGAGGGCCAGGGGACTGGTGTAGAATTAGGCGAGCAACGTGATTCCAAAAGAAAAAAGAAAAAGAAATAAATAAAAAGTGTGTTGCGAAGAGCAACGCACTTTTTTTTGACGACCGTTTTCTAATGTGCCTGTACTAATTCTCTTCTTTGTATTTTGTTCAAACTAGAAATTAACCTTTTGGCACCTTCGAGTAATGGGGTCCTATTGACATAGAACAGTGGGATTTTAATGCTAACCGTGTCATTGATACCTGCATGTGGGAGAAGCAGCAAGTGTTCTTCAAGAAACACTTTCACAATCTCGTTGTCGGTAATAGAGGTTTTTATATCTAACCATAATGAAGTAGGATCATTTCTATCGACTATGCTAATCTCTTCGAAGAAAGGCTCAATCATCGACAAGAGGAGATGTCTTCGCTCATGGAGTTCCTTTAACACATCATCAAGATGGGTGAACATGACTTCGGAACTCAATATATTATCAACTAGCTCCAAAAGCACGGGTGGCGGTATTAGTCCGAGCTGCATTTGAACTTCTTGAAGGCGTAGCTTTACATTTGATGGGCCTAGGATCCACCCAATACTTATTCCTGGGGCAATGCCAGTAAAGTGCCCAATTTGTATGACAAACTTACGGTCTCGCGCTAGTTCGTAGTAGGAAGGGATGGCATTCACTCTAGAATGAATCAGTAGTGGAGCTTCAATGATTTCGACCATAGGAATGGTTGATTTCTCACATAATTGTAGTAGATTTTTTCTTTTTTTGATCGTAGATGATATGTTATCGCATTGGTTGTATAGTGGGCTAGTGATGACGAGTTTTAACTTTTCTTTTCGTAAAAGTTGATCTGTTAGAGGGTTATCGATTGAAAACCATATGACTTTGATGCCTGATGTTAATAACATATTGATGTGCGAAAAATTAGCAGGAGTTTCTACTGCAATCGTGTCACCAGGCGTAAGCAAACACTTGAGTGAAATCAGAATGGCTTGCTCGATGCTTGAAGTAAGAATCATGTTTTCAGGGTCAACTTCATCGTCGATGAAGGTACATAATGAACTAGAAATACTAGATGTCACTAGTGATTCATTGCTCTCCTTATTTGTGAAAGGAATGAGCTCTCTTGTCTCTTTTGCTAAACAAAGGTCAGGAGCGGCTGACCCTGTCAATAAATTAATAAACGATGGTTCATTCATATATTTATACACTTGTTTGAAAGCTAAACTGTCTTCGTTTAAGTGATGATTGCGTAATTTGTTCCAAGTAATAGAATGGCTGGGGAGAAGCTCTTCAGCTTCTTCGCTAACACGTGTACCGCTACCTTGTCTTGATGTAATTAAACCATTAGCTCTTAGTTCCGCATAAGCAGTTGTGATTGTACTCCGATTTACTGCTAATTGTATTGCAAGCTCTCGTTCCGTAGGAAGAAGAGTACCTGGTATAAGGTAGCCATTCATGATGGCATTTTGATAGTATTCTACAATTTGTTTATAAAGTGGCATTTTACTATCAAAATCTAGGCTGAGTCTCGCCATTTTTTATCACCTCACCCCTTATTATAGAGAAATTTAGAGAAAATTGTATAAATTTTTAAAAAACTTTTTAGCTCAAAAGTCCTTGCTAAATAAGGAGGATAAGCCATTTGCATGTATTTATAGCATATATTTACAAATTGGTTGGTGCCAATTAGACTAAATTGGATGGTTACAGAAAGTTTTTTGAAATTTACAATAAGTTTAAACATTCAGTTAAATGGTTACTGGTTTCTTACTTTGAAGTGTGAAAGAGGTGTACATAACAATGAGTGACATGACCTCCCTGTTATTGAACTCATGAAGGATCCTTATACCATTTCGGAGAGGTAGAGATCGGTAACTCATTTACCTGGATGGCAAAACAAATAGGGGGTAACACAATGAAAAAGAAGTTTTCTCTATTGCTTTCTGTCATCATGTTGTTGAGCCTTTTCCTTGCAGCTTGTTCTGGGAATTCCGGTACTTCTGGAAACACCAACAGTGAAGGAGAAGCATCAGGAGATTCAGGAAGCTCAGAAGAAACAAAAGAACAGGTATTGAATCTTACGGATACACAGGATATTCCAACGATGGATACTACACAGGCAACTGATACTGTAGCATTCAACGTAATGAACCAGGTATTTGAAGGTCTATATCGTTTAGATAAGGATAACAAACCTGTCCTTGGTATGGCTGCTGAAGAGCCTAAGGTAGAAGAAAAGGACGGCGAAACGGTTTATACGTTTACTCTTCGTGAAGATGCGAATTGGTCTGACGGTACACCGGTAACAGCTGAAGACTTCGTTTATGCTTGGCAGAAAATCATCCACCCTGATACAATGGGCGGTTATGCATCAATGCTAGGAACAGCTGGTATCAAGAACGGAAATGAAATCGTAACTGAAGGTGACCCACTTTACGGTAAAGTTGAAGAGCTAGGAGTTAAAGCGGTAGATGAAAAAACGCTTGAAGTTACTGTAACTCAAAAGGTTCCATATTTCTTCGATCTTCTAACATTTGCATCATTCTATCCACAACCTGCTAAATTTGCTGCTGAGCAAGGAGAAAATTATTCTCTAGAAGCAGATACGATGCTTTACAACGGACCATTTACACTTGCTGAATGGAACCATGGTGAAGGTTGGCAGTTAGCAAAGAACGATGGGTATTGGGATGCTGATACTGTTAAACTTAAAGAAGCAAACTATAAGATCGTTAAAGACGAAGCTACAAAAGTTAACCTTTATGAAACTGGAAAGATTGATCGTGCTAGCCTAAGTGCAGATTTTGTTGATCAATTCCAGGGAAGAGATGATTTCTTTACTATTCTTGACACAGCTATTTATTTCCTTCGTTTGAATCAAAAGAATGAAGTACTAGCTAATAATGATGTTCGTAAAGCACTATTCCTTGCTTACGATCGTGATGGACTCGTTAATGTACTACTTAACAACGGTTCAATTGCAGCACGTTATCTTGTGCCAAAAGAATTCCTATTCCTTGATGGTGAAGATTTTAGAGCATCTACTCCAGACGGTTACCTTGCTGACAAAACAGCAGACGATGCTGCTGAATATTGGAAGAAAGGTCTAGAAGCTCTTGGAAAAGATTCAGTTGAAATCGAATTCCTAACGACTGATTCAGATCTAGCTTCAAAAATCGCAGAATATGCAAAAGAGCAGTTTGAATCTAAGTTAGATGGTCTTACAATTACAATCAACAAACAGCCTTGGAAGCAGTTCCTTGATCTTGAAGATGGTGGCGACTTTGACATCTCAACGGGTGGTTGGGGACCAGACTACCCAGATCCAATGACATACGTTTACATGTTTGAAACTGATGGAGCATACAACCGTATGGATTACTCTAGCGAACAGTATGACAAGTTAGTTTCTGGAGCTAAAGAAGAAACGGACAAGCAGAAACGTTGGGAAATGATGCAGGAAGCTGAGCGTATCCTAATTGAAGAAGATACAGCTATTATTCCTACTTACCAGCGTGGAGGTGCGATTATAATGAAAGAGCATGTTAAGAACTATCACATGCATAAATTTGGAGCAGATTCTTCACTTAAGTGGGTAACAATCGAATAGTAAATAGAAGAAGAGCCGGGCTTGCCCGGCTCTTCTCAGGTTGTCGAGGAAGTATTAAGGACCATTCGCCACGGATATGGTAGTGATTTCCGCTTCAGGATGCTCGCTTTCCGCGGGGCGGGCGGTGAGTCTCCTCGTCGCTTTCAAAACGCTCCTGTGGGGTCTCACCTGTCCCGCACGTCCCGCAGGAGTCGAGCATCCTTCCGCTCCAATCAACATTGATATGTGGTTTTGAAAACAAGACAAAAGCAAATTAAATTACTTCTAGAGAAATAAAACAGAGAACAACTTAAATAGTAATCATTCGGAAAGTTTGCTTTGATTGATTACAACCTAGTAGGAGTGAAGACCACTTGACTCCCGTGGAAAACGGGCGTTCGTCCACAGGAATCTTGTGGTATTCAAACTCCTACGGCATAGGGAACACAATAATCAGGTTTTTCTACAAACTGAGAAGAGCCGGGCTTGCCCGGCTCTTCTCTTATTTTGTGACTGGCTTTGTGATTACTTTAGGTACTCTGCGATGACCAGTAACCTGTTCGAACGTATAGGCTAGTTTAATAAGCTGCGGTTCACTAAATGGGGTTCCGGTAAAGGTGAGCCCAAATGGTTTCCCGTTAGAAGTGAATCCTGCTGGTACTGTAATTGATGGATAACCAGCCTTTGCTGGGAGTGTAGATCCATAGCTCCCACCAAATAGAATGGCATCTAACCCTTCATTTTTAAATAATGAATCAAGCCCATTTTGCTTTGCTTTTTTAATATCGTTGAGTCTACTTTTTAGATAGTGTGGTTCCGTTAATGTGCCACTCGTATTGTTTGCCTCGAGTAATAGTGACTGACCATATTCCAAAGCGTTTTCTTCATTCTTCTTATTGTATTCAATAATAGAATTCAAACTAAGGTTGTTTGGGAATCTTGTTTCCTTAGCAAGGTATGCATCGATTCCTGCTTTGAATTCATATAAAAGCACATTATAGTCATTTTCTAATTCTTCTTGATCTGCTGTTATCTCGTTGATCTCGATGACTGAACATCCTGCATTCTTCAACTTTGTAACGGCAAAATCAAATTGCTCTTGTTCTTCCGGATGCATTTCTTCGTAATAACCATTTTTGATTATGCCAAGTTTGATATTCTCGTAGGTGGGTTTGAAAAGGTAAGGTGTATAATCGCTTTGAACGGGTGCTGATAGGGTGGAAGGGTCATCGTTGTCTTGCCCTGATAGAATACCGAGTAGGATGGCGGAATCTGTTACATTTCTAGAGATAGGTCCTGCTGTGTCCTGAGTAGAGGAGATAGGAATAATCCCTTGTCTACTAATTAATCCGACTGTTGGCTTTATTCCAACTGTAGCATTTGAGCTTGTAGGATTAAGAATAGACCCATTCGTTTCAGTTCCGATAGCAGCAGTGGCGAAATGACATGCTACAGCAGCTGCAGAGCCTGAGCTTGAACCGCCTACATCTAGTGTTCTTGGACCATAAGGGTTTAGTACTTGTCCGCCCCTCGAGCTATAGCCGTTAGGCATTGTGTCGCTCATAAAATTCGCCCATTCTGTCATATTGGTTTTCCCAAGTATGACTGCTCCCGCTTCTCTAAGGTTAGAAACGAGAAAAGCATCACCTCTACCGAAAGAATTCGAAAGCATAGATGAGCCTGCACTCGTGTGCATGTTATCACCTGTATTAATATTGTCTTTCAGTAGAATAGGGATACCATGCAAAATGCCCTTTGGACCTTGTAAATTACGTTCTCGATCAAGACCCTCTGCAATAAACAGAGCATCTGGATTCACTTCCAATACCGCATTAATTTCAGAGTTAAAGTTCGCGATTTGTTCTAAGTAAAAACAAACTAGTTCATAAGATGTTAATCTTCCTTCAAACATTGCTTGTTGTAGATCTAAAATAGTTGATTTTTCAAGCCAATCAATGGATAACATAAGGTGAGTACCTCCTTTTCTACTTTTTGTACGTATTCAACAACTTGCATTAGTTTTCCTTCATATGGAAAAAACGTCAATATAAAAAAACGCGTATCCCATGAGGATACGCGTTTCGTTTTATTAAGCAAGTCTGGTTTGTTTCGCAAACCACGGTTTTAATTTAATAAAGAAGGCAATAAATATACCAGCTACAATCGAACCTTTTATAATATTAAACGGTGTAATTCCCGTTAAAACTAGTGCCTGACGTGCTGAAGCTGACATCGCTTCGAATCCCATGAACCATGTGTAAGCTGGAAGAATTACGAGATAGTTCAACAATCCCATCATTGCTGACATCAAGAGAGTTCCAAGAATTAGCCCAATCGTAAGGCCTTTCTGTGTCTGGTTAAACTTCCTGAATATAATAGAAGTCGGCACGATAAAGAATACACCTGCAATAAAATTAGCAAGCTGTCCAATAGGGACTCCAGTAAAGCTTCCCTGAATTCCATAATGGATAAAGTTCTTTATTGCTTCAACTAATATACCTGCTACTGGACCATACAGAATCGCCACAAAAAGTGCTGGAATTTCACTGAAATCAATTTGTAGAAAAACAGGAAAACCAGGTAGTGGAAAATCTAGTAGCATCAGTAGATATGAAATACTACTGAACATCGCTACAACGATCATACGTTGTGTCTTTGATACAGTTTTCATTTGACATTGCTCCTTTGATTTTTGAACCATCGAAAAGGAGATGTGGCCCTATGCACGTAAAAAAACCATGAGTATGGGGCTCATGGTAGTCGGCATGGGGAAATAAGCAAGCTTATCGTCTATTTTTCAATAGAGAGCTTGCTACTCCACCATCTTCTCCCATCCAGACTATACTGTCGGCTCTGGATTTACACCAGATCCTGCCCAAACTACAGGCTCGCGGGCTTGAGGAAATTATTCCTTCACCGCCGGTCGGGAATTGCACCCTGCCCCGAAGATAGTTCGTATACTATTTTACAGCTTCATTATACATCGCGAGAGAAGATAACTCAACAAAAACATCTTGAAGTCAAGCTATTCTGTGATAATGCTTTCAACGAAGTGATAATAGATCATTCAAAGGTAATAATAAAAAGCTCTCTGTTGGATTAACAGAAAGCTTTTTATTACAATATTATTTTTTTTCGGACAGCCATTTAGCGACCATCTCAGCTTCTTTACCTTGAATGACACCAGCTGGCATTCCGCCACCTTTACCATTCTTAATAATGCCGAGAATCTCGTCCTTTGAATATTTACCACCTACAGCTTCTAGTGCAGGACCTGCTCCCCCACCAAGGTTCTCACCGTGACAGGAAGCGCAGTTCTGAGAGAAGATTTTTTCTGCTTCTCCTCCTGCTGAGTCTTCAGTCTGCTCACCATGGCTTCCTTCAGAACCAGCGTGTTCTTCCGTTGTAGACAGCCAGTATGTAAAGCCTACCACTATCGCTAGGAACAAAATTGTCGAAGCAATATACATCGATGATTTTCCCATTCTGTTCACCTCCCCTATCCTATCTTAATCATACTTTTCGCACATTCAATTATCAAATATATTTTGCAGATATTTTGAATCATATACGCTTCTATCTATTATTGCTAGCAAAAAAATCTTCTAATGTGATTTTTGTTTCATAGACATAGAGTATGAAGCCGGCGAGGGAGAGAAGAGCTTATGAAACAAAATGCGATAAAGTTATTTAGTAATCCTAGTAACAAAATGCTTAGAACACTTTCATTCCTTATGATCATTAGCTTGATTAGTTTGTTTATCGTTGCGGGATTTATCTCGTCTTCTGAAACGAAATATCGATTTTCTTCCTCAATGATGCACGACTGGGTTACGAGCTTTTCAAATGAAGCAATGATTTATGCGATGGGCACTGAAAATCATTATTTAACGCAAGTGCTGCCAGCAGGAAGCGAGCCTCCTGCGCTATCACTTGTCGCTTTTCAATTTATTACGAGTATAAAGCCAGGGGACATCCGAAGTCTTCTTGGTAGTGAACTGCCTGGGTTTGCTTTATATGATGCAAAGATCCATGTGGCTGGGGAAGGAACGAGCTTTGCGAATCTTCCTGTTGAGTCGGTTCCGCCTTTGAACGATCTACTTATCGAAAGGGATGTTCCATCAGACAAATTGGTTATTCAAGATCCCAAAAAGCCTGTTACGCCACCGGTTCAAACTACTAACGGAAAAGATGTAGCTTTCATCTACCACTCTCATAGTTATGAATCATATTTACCTTTGCTAGGACTTGAAGGGAATAAGAATGGTGATCTTGCCAACGATGGAAAAACAAACATTACGTTAGTAGGGAAAATGCTTGGAGAAGCCCTTGAAAATAAAGGGATTGGGACAGTGGTCGATGATTCAAATATAGGGGCCCTGTTGAATGAAAAAGGATGGCAACATGGTAGGGCATATGATGTATCTAGAACCATCGTCCAATCAGCAATGAGCAGTAATTCAAATTACGATTTGTTCATTGATATTCACAGAGATGCTCTTCGTAAGAATGATACTACAGTAACAATCAATAATGAAAAATATGCTCGCACCGTATTTGTAATAGGTGAAGAAAATCCGAACTACGAAAAGAACCTCAAACTTGCAAAGGAACTGCATACCGCATTAAAGGAGAAATATCCAGGGCTGAGTAGAGGAGTAATCGGAAAGAAGGGACAACGAGTTGATGGTGTATATAACCAGGATATATCCCCTAATGCCATGCTGATCGAAATGGGAGGAGTCGATAATAACCTAGAAGAACTGAGTAGAACAGTAGATGCAATTTCGGATGTTCTTGGAGAACATTATTGGAGTGTACAAAAAGTGAATAACTGATGGAAAACGCTGCTTCCTAATGGAGGCAGCGTTTCTAAGTGACTTCTTTTTTGATAGTTAATAAACTCGTCGCAATTCCAACAAATAAAATGGTGATAGCCGAGTACATTGTAGAGTTCAAACCAATGGTTTTAGAGCCGATAATAATAACAACGCCATCGATAAGGAAAATGATTACTCCTACATTTAACGATAGAATTTTTGAGATGAACTGTGCTAGTAGGTCAGTTCCACCAGTACTGGTATCAAACCTCAGCATGATTCCAATCCCCGATCCTACAAAAAAACCTCCTATGATTGCACTAAGCAATGAAGGGTATAGAAATGAGTGACGCATAGGAGAAAGAATATCGATAAAGAACGAGGAGAGTAATAGGCCATGGAGACTATTATAAAAGTATTGGCGAAAATGAAGGAAAGCAAAAATATAAAGTGGAATACTTAAACAAATAATCGTAAGTCCTGTTTCAAAGCCCCAAATATATTTGATGATTAGCCCAATTCCAATCATCCCTCCATCAATCAGGTGGTTCGGGACGAGAAAACCATTGACTCCTACTCCGACCATAACACTACCAATAAGCACAGCTGCTATTTTCTTTAGCATGGTGCGATCACCTGCTTGTTCAGGGTTGTTTTAATATGTATGTATTTGAAGAGAGTTTCATAACGCGTTACCTACAAAAATAGAAAATGCTGAAAGTTAGCATAGTGTCGGGGGTCTTCATGCTTTCATTAATCAAACTGTATACGATTGAATACGCATACTACATAACAGGTTTTTTTATATCATATTTAGTGTTTTATGGTGGGGGATTCCTATTTTTTAAATATAATAAAAGGCCCCTAAGAAAAACAGGAAGGGTTATTGCGATTGTGTCTATTCTGTTAGGTTTATCGCAATATATCATCAACCTTCTGTTCAATCTCTCAATCACTATACCTAATTCGATTGATGGGTATGTGCTTCATGCGATTCTGTTGATTTTGTTAAGCACGCTATTTTCTTTTATCATTATCAAAACGTTCTTAAACAGAAAGATGAAACCCAAGTTTCATTTGATTGGTTCGGTACTAGTTACAGCGGGAATTATAATTACACTTATTATTGGCAATGTCGCATTCTTTAGTGAATCAATCTTAATAAAGCCCATTTACTTAATTTTATCCATTATCATCACGTTTGCTTTTTCTCTTTGCATCGTTCGTTTCTTGTTGCTGTTAAACCTCAATGATAGTCAACGGTATTATAAACTTTGGTTAGTTGTAGGGAGCCTAGCAGCTAGTATCGTCTTTTCTTGTTTGCCATACTTATTATTTTTTGGAATGGTAGATCACACACTCTATCTTAAGGAAGCTGATAAGTTAGAACCCTACCTTATTGCTTTGGCTTTTAATTACGTATGCTTGGGGATTCTAGTGTATGTGCCTGATCGATACGGGATTGCGAGGCAAATAGAACAAACAGATCGACTTGTACAAAATGAACAGCAGTTTAAATCCCTTTTTCACCATAATCCGGATGCTGTATTTTCTATTGATTCTAATGGTAAGTTTGCGAGTGTTAACTATGTAGCTGCGGAGTACACAGGGTATTCGCTCAAAGAATTGAAAACAAAATCCTTTGATCAAGTGGTGGCACCAGAAGAGGTGCAACTTGCTAAGGGAATGTTTGGACGTTCACTTCAGGGCGAGGTTCATCAATTCGATATCAAAGTCAAATCAAAGCGAAATAAAATCAAAGACTTACATATTTCGACTGTACCGATTAATGTTGGAGGAGAAATAGTAGGGGTATACGGCATAGCAAAAGATATTACCGAGAAGAAACGTGCAGAAAAAACAATCCATTTCCTCGCTTACCACGATGAGTTAACGGGGCTTCCTAATAGACGGTATTTCAATGAAGAGCTAGCTTCTCTTATGAATCAAGAAGTTCCCCCTCCATTTGCAATCATGTTAATTGATTTTGACAGGTTTAAGCGGATCAATGATTTATTCGGTCATGATTTCGGGGATTTGGTCATCCAATCGATCGGAAACCGTTTGGTAGAAGTGCTGGATGAGCAATTTTTTGTGGCAAGGTTAGGTGGAGATGAATTTACGATTATTCTTCCCAATCACGGTAATAAAGAGGATGTTGAACAAGTGGCTGCATCTATTCTAGAAGCTTTTCGATCTCCACTTATGATAGAGAATCAAGAGTGTTTGTTAACAGCAAGTATCGGGATTGCCCTTTATCCTACTCATGGTAGTAATGCAGCAGAGCTTCAAAAATATGCGGATATGGCTATGTATCATGTCAAAGAGAAAAATATGAACAACTATGCATTCTACCAAGAAGAGATGAGCAATCAGACGCTTCACAAAATTATATTAGAAAACGACTTGCGAAAGGCGATCGAACAAGATGAACTACTTGTTTACTATCAGCCAAAGGTGAATACGGAGTCGGGGGAAGTCATTGGTTTCGAAGCATTAGTCAGGTGGTTGCACCCAGAAATAGGGTTGATATCTCCGAACGAATTTATACAAGCGGCAGAAGAAACAGGACTCATTGTTCCTATCGAAAAAATCGTGATCCAGCGTGCTTGTGAACAGTTAAAAGCATGGCAACAAAACCATAGTGAAGACTATACTATGTCTGTAAACATATCTCAGCGTCACTTTTATCAAGAAGATGTTGTGTGTACGATCACGAACAACCTTGACCAGTCAGGTATTGCCCCTGAGACTCTTGAAATCGAAATTACAGAGAGTATGGCGATGTTTAATGAACATACTACGATTCAAAAGCTAGAGAAGCTTAGAAACCTAGGTGTTGCAATCAGCATGGATGATTTCGGAACAGGTTATAGTTCCTTGCAATACATTACGAAATTGCCTATCAATAGGGTCAAAATAGACCAATCCTTTATTCGAGGCTTGGTCAGTAGTTCAAGTAGTCTTGGAATAGTGTCAACAATTATCTCATTAGCAAGGCATTTGAATTTAGATATCATTGCTGAAGGCGTTGAGACTGAAGAACAAATCGAAGCGTTAAAACAATTAGAGTGCTATGATGTCCAGGGGTATTACTATAGTAAACCGCTCCCAGTGGAAGGAATCGAAGCATTTTTGAAATCGAAAGCGATGAAGCTTTCCAGCATGTAATCGTAAAATATAAAATGTAAGAGAGGCGAGAGGAATGCTCGTCTCTCTTTAGTTTATTTAAAAGTAAAATTTTTCCATAAAATAAGAGTTGTGGATTCATTATATCACCTTGCCAAGCTAAATGTTATTGGGAAATGTGATTGTAAATATCGTTTATATTCCTGTGATTTTCTATATATTTCCCAATACAAAGTTGAAAATATATGTGATATTCTACTAATGTAATAAAAATTCTAAACATTCCGAATTGGAGGAAAGCATTATGAAAAAAGGAATTGTCGTAGCACTCGCAACTGGCCTTGCCTTTGGATCAGCGCTTCCAACCGCTTCAGCTGCTTCTACTAAGGATCTTAATCCGGAACAGAAAAGCGCACTCGAAAAAATGGAGAATGTGAAACAAACGTGGGAAAAAGAAAGAAACGTACCATCATTTCTTTCTGGTAAACTATCAAAAGATAAAGTAGGTAATGAAAAGGCAGTAAAGTCTTTCTTAAAATCAAATGAAGGCTTGTTCAACGTTAACACTAAGAATTTAAAACTTATTGGTGAAAATACGGATGAGCTCGGAATGACACATTATGAATATGTTCAAACTGTTAAAGGAGTAGAAATTGACGGAGCGAAATTTATCGTACATAAGGATGAAAACGATAATATTGTAGCGATCAACGGCGATTTGCATCCTAATGCTGACAAGAACTTTAAAGGCAGTAGCCAGGCAAAGCTATCTGACAAACAAGCAATGAAGAAAGCTTGGAAACATATTGGCGTCAATCCTAAAAACGTTGTAAGTGACGAACCAAGCTTTGTGAAAAAATCCAAAGTATCTGATCAAGTAGAGAAGAGCGAAAAAGTAGTTTATGAGAAAGATAATGCATATCATCTTACTTATAAAGTCCAGCTTCAGTTCATTGATCCATATCCAGCAAACTGGCAAGTCTACGTTGATGCAGAAGATGGCTCGATTGTAGATGCTTACAATGCAGTTACTGAAGGAGCAACTACTGGTTACGGCTATGGCGTGAATGGAGGATATAAAGATCTGAACACTTATTTATCAAGTGGTACGTATTACCTTTATGATACAACGAAAGCGATGAGTGGAGTTATCGAAACAAGAACGGCGAACAACGGTACGTCCCTACCGGGTAGCTACGCAGTTGATAGTAACAATGCATTCACTGCAGCTTCTCAAGGGGCTGAAGTTGATGCTCATTATAACGCTGGAAAAGTATATGATTATTACAAGAGTACTCATAACCGCAACAGCTTTGACAATAATGGAGCAACGATTCGCTCTACTGTTCATTATGGATCAAACTATAACAATGCATTCTGGAATGGATCTCAGATGGTTTATGGTGATGGTGATGGACAAGTTTTCGACCCACTTTCTGGCGGACTTGATATCGTTGCGCACGAAATCACTCACGCTGTAACGGAAAGAACAGCTGGCCTTCAATACAAGAATCAATCCGGTGCATTGAACGAATCAATGTCTGATGTATTTGGCTACTTTGTTGAACCTGGCGACTATTTGATGGGTGAGGATGTTTATACGCCTGGACAAGCTGGAGATGCGCTAAGAAGTATGTCTAACCCGGAAGCGTACGGGCAGCCGTCCCATATGGATGACTATTACTATACTTCATCCGATAATGGAGGCGTTCATACTAACAGTGGTATTCCAAACAAAGCAGCTTATCTGACAATCCAAAGTATCGGAAAGTCAAAAACCGAAAAAATTTACTATCGTGCGCTTAGCTTATACATGACTCCAACAAGCGACTTTAGTGACGCACGTTCTGCATTACTACAAGCAACTTCTGATCTCTACGGTACTGGCTCAACTTATAACTCTGTAGCAAGTGCTTGGAATCAAGTGGGTGTGAACTAAGAAATATAATTTGGAAGAGTCCTTAATAGGGCTCTTCTTTTTGTGTGAATTCAGCAGAATTAGGGAAGACTACCATTGGTGAAATTCTCCGTGATTTTCCATTATACATATGAATTGGTTATAATAAGAACAGAATAAAGAAGCGGAGGAAGGATATGGAACATTTAGACTTGCATCATATTTTTGAACTTGGTTTGATTCTCGTAATTATGGCTGCTGGAATAACGGCGGTTGCAAAGAAACTAAAACAGCCTTATCCGATCGCTTTGGTTATTATCGGAACGTTAATAGGCTTATTGAATATTCCTGTGCTTGAACCGTTGAAGATGTTTATTACGGAAGGGGATATTTTTAATTTTGTTATTTTAACGATTTTCTTACCAGCATTGCTTGGTGAGGCTGCATTAAAGCTTCCGTTTTCACATTTGAATGAAAATAAGAAGCCGATTCTCGCGCTTGCCTTCGGAGGGACATTTCTTTCCTTTCTTGTTATTGGGTTTTCAACGCACTATCTCTTAGGGCTATCCATTCCGGTTGCGTTTGTATTTGCAGCATTGATGAGTGCAACAGACCCGGTGAGTGTACTTTCCATTTTTAAGAGTATGGGGGTTAATCATAAACTCTCGACAACGATCGAAGGGGAAAGTTTATTTAACGATGGACTTGCCGTCGTGTTGTTCAAAATCTCCGCATTTTCTCTCTTAGCTTATATGGATATGGGCTGGGGTGGATTGACTAGCGGTGTGTTAGAGTTTGTGAAAGTTGTTGCTGGTGGTCTACTGATCGGTGGAGGGTTTGGATATGCTGTTTCAATCCTCACAAAGTACTTTGACGATTACCCACTCGAGATTATTTTCAGCGTGATTCTATTCTATGGTGCGTATATTGCGGCAGAGAGTATTCATGTTTCGGGTGTTATTGCCGTTGTTATAGCAGCTCTTACGTTCGGTAACTTTGGAGCGAAGGTTGGAATGAGTCCAACGACAAGGTTAAATATCAATAACTTCTGGGATGTTGCAGCATTGCTTGCGAATTCCATCGTCTTTTTAATGGTTGGACTTGAAATCACCAGGATTGAATTTGCGGATAAATGGGGAATTATTGGACTAGCCCTCTTAATTGTCTTAGTTGGTCGAAGTATTGCTGTTTACGGAAGCACGATGTTTGTAAAGGGATTACCAACTTCGTGGCGTCATGTGCTAAATTGGGGCGGACTGAAAGGGTCACTATCCATTGCACTTGTACTGAGTTTGCCAGGTGACTTCGACGGTAGAGAAACCCTATTGATTTTAACGTTTAGCATCGTCTTATTTTCTTTAGTCGTTCAAGGAATAACGATTAAACCATTGATTAATTATTTTGGACTACGTGCCAAGCATAGCGGTTCGAAGGAATATGAAGATATTGTCGCTAACTTACATAGACATGAAGCAGGTATCGCGGAAATTCAAAAGATAAAATCACAGCTTTTCATACCTGAACCTGTTTATGGAGAAATGCTTACCTCTTACGAAAAAGAAATTGATGACATTCATGATAACCTTGATCGTTTATTAGAAGAACATCCTCATCTCAAGACGAGTCAGCTAATAACATTGAAGAAACATTCATTATATGCGCAACATGCGAAAATTACTGAGCTTGAACAGGATGAAATTATTTCTATAGAAGTAGCTCAGAAGTATAAGGACATTCTAAATAATGACCTCGCCATTATTGAAGAAGAAGATGTATTGAAGGAGTCCAAAAGAACTCACTAGGCTGCCGCACTTTTGTGGCAGCTTTTTTGTTTGTCCTGCATAACCTATAAGAGAAAGGACAACATAAATAAAGAAAATTTCGTTTATTAAAGATTTGTTAGGGTATGGTTTACAGTAAGTAAATCTGTAAGGTATAGTGATAAAAGTCATTTTCACATTACTTGAAAATAACTCACAAGGAGGACTTTTGAAATAAAATGCCTTACCTTCAGACCGATCGTCTGACCATAATTCCATTTTCCTTTGATCTTATTAAAGCGATGGCAAATAAGAAAGAACTTGAGAAGCTTTTACACGTAGAGGTTCCACGAGAATTTGAAAACGTTCAGTTTGAAGATTTTCTACCTTTTCACTTAGATGATACAGATATTGCAAAAGTGAATTGCAAGTGGGAAGGGATACTGATCCATACCTCGGATGAAAAAGTAATCGGAACGATGGGATTCAAAAATACTGGCGACGCATCAGGAAATCTAGAAGTTGGATACCACTTGATACCAGATTATCGTAATAAAGGTTACGCTGTTGAAATGGCCAATGCTCTTGTGAGCTGGGTCTTCTCAGATAAATCTAAAGAAGAAAATGCAGATTCTGAGAACATAGACGCAGTCATGAAACGCTTGGGTTTATCAAGACTCAAGGTTCAGCAGAATGTTGCCAAAGATAAAATTAACGAAGAGAAATTCATTAAGAAGAATAAATATATCTGATAAATTGAACCCCGCATTCGCGGGGTTTTTCTTTTGTCTTCTATTCCAAAAGGGATGGAAAAAACCGGCCTGAAAATTTACTTATCCTTTATGAAAATTAAATAGGAATTTGGTAATTATTGTCGAATAATATGCTATAATCAAGAGTGTTTTAAAGATCTTGTAACTGCCTTGAAAGCAGTGTTAGGAGTAGGTATGAAAGCAGCATCATTGAGAGAAATTGTATCAGAGCAAGACAAGAAGGCTACAAAGTTATTTTTATACTTATTTGCCTTGGTAACGATTGTTACGAGTATTTATAAATTTGCTATTGAGCCAAAACTTCCCACCAACCCTGGAACACCTAGCGTTAATATTGATGAGTGGATCTATATTGGGACTGAATTAATCTTAATCATTATTGGTTTTTATTTAATTAAAATCAGTAAAAGCTATGCCGTTAAGTATGTATTTTTAATTGTTTATTTAGTTGTCACACTTGTGACTGAAATTACAATTTATTCATTATTTGACATCACATATTCAAGTGGTGGTGTAATGGAGATTTTCTTTGTGTTTTTCACTCCGATTTTTTTGAATAGAAAGTATTTTATGTGGGTTACTGCCGGAATGATTATTAAATACATTATCGTCGGTAGTGTCTTATTATTAGTAGAAGTGCTTTTCCCTATTACGTTACTAGGATTAATTTCAATCATTACATATATATATCTTAACCGTTCACTATCCTTTGTGACTTCAATTGAAAAAGCTTATGAGAAATTAGCACATCATGAGAAATTAGCCTTTATGGGGCAGGTAGCTACTGGAATTGCTCATGAAATTAGAAATCCATTGACCTCTATTAAAGGATTTCTCCAATTACAACAGTATCAAACTCAGGTGGATACTGAACATTCCTCAATCATGATGGATGAACTTGAACGAATTAATCTAATTGTGAATGATTTATTGATTCTTGGAAAACCAAATGCATTTTCGTTTCATGAAAGTAAAGTGGATAAAATCATTGATTATGTCGTGAAACTTACTATTAATCAGGCAGCAGCTAGTGGTGTGACTCTCGAGGTGGAAATAAATAGTGAGCTCTCTACTGTATGGTGTGATGGTAATAGATTGAAGCAAGTATTTATCAATATTATTAGAAATGCGATCGATGCGATGTCAGAAGGTGGAATAATAAAAATTACTGCCGATAATTATAGTGAGAATGAAATTAAACTATCTTTCAGTGATGAAGGCAATGGAATCCCGGATGAATTTATTGATAGATTACAAGAGCCCTTTTTTTCTACTAAAGAAAGTGGAACTGGGCTGGGATTGATGGTAAGCTATCGGATTATTGAGGAACATAACGGAAGAATTGAGGTAGAAAGTATGCCGGAAGTGGGCACAACGTTCCATATATTTTTACCTTCAACAAACTGAAAACGGGGTAGCGATTATGAGGAAATTTATAAAGTCAACATTATTATCAGAGGAAAAACGTGCTGTCATCTTGTTTGTTTGGCTCTTTTATTTAGTTTCACTATCATATGATTTCTTTAATAGTGTTATTTTGAGTCAACTAGTAAATATAGATACACCAAATACACTACATGAGGGTTTAGGAATATGGTATTTCATTATTGAACTATCTTTCATTCCATTTATTGTATATTATTTAAAGGGTGAGCTTGCATACCGAATTAAATATATGATCTTCATAGGTTTTACAATACTCAACTTAGTAAATGATTTGATTATTTATTATGGCAATGATTTTCCATATAGGAGTGGGAACATTGCCGAAATACTCATCGTTTTGCTTAGCCCCATATTTGTTAATCGAAAGTATTTTTGGGTTGTATCAATTGGGACCATGATTAAATATTTGCTGATAGGTATAATACTGAACGATCAAACCATTTTTCTTCCAATCCTTATATTGGTTGTGGTTTTATCAATAGCTTATATTTTATTACAGCGATTTTTGTCATATGTACAAGCTATACAAACAACGTTTGATAATCAACTAGAAGGTATAGTAACAGGGGTTGTAGCTACACTCGAGTTAAAAGATCCTTACACTCGTGGTCATAGCCAACGTGTTGCTGCTTATTCCACGATATTAGCTAAGTATATGGGAGGCTTTACATCGGAGCAGCTTGTAACTTATAACTATTCTTGCTTACTTCATGATGTCGGGAAGGTGAATATTCCGGATAATATCTTAATGAAGCCATCGAGATTAAACAACGAAGAATTCAATATTATTAAAACACATCCTACAGTAGGAGCGGATGCTCTATCTGGAATCAAAGGGTTAGAGGTTTGTCTTGATGTTGTGAGATACCATCATGAAAGGTGGGATGGTAGAGGGTATCCAGAAGGTTTAAAGGGAGAAGAAATTCCGCTGTTAGCACGGATAACTGCAGTTGCTGATGCATTTGATGCGATGACATCTTCAAGATCTTATCGACCTGCGATGTCTTTAGAAGAAGCTTATTCCCAAATAATCGACGGAGAGGGTACTCAATTCGATCCCGATATGGTGACGATATTCAAAAAAGCTTTTCCTGAATGGTCTGCGTACCAAAAGAAGCACTCTAACTCAGTAGTATCTGATAGTAAAGGAGGTGACAGTATTGAAAATTCGCAAACTCAATAAGGTGAAAACGACGTGTTGGTGGTGTAATTGGTTACCACCAGGTTGGTAAGGGTGGGTGCGTTTTTGCACCCTTTTTTTTGAAAGGAGTTCTGTATGGACTACGAAGCCTCATTACAGTTAAACGAGTTTCAAATACATAGTAATCAGAAAGAGTATATTGTTGAAAACGTAAAATCGGCAGAGTACTACGAAATGAATGAATCGGCAGTAGAAGCCATTATGCTGATTGATCAAGGGAAAACATTGAAAGATATTGAGAGGATTCTGTTAGATAAGTTTCCTCAAGACGAAATCGATGTTCTTGATTTTGTTCAACAATTAGTAGAGTTAGGTTTCATTTCAAGTGATAAAGATCATGGAATAAGCACCTCAAATCCATCATCACCTTTGAATAAAATCTCTCCAAAACTAGCTCAATTTTTATTTAACCCTATTTCAAACAAATTTTATTTACTTCTTTTCCTCATTAATCTAACACTATTGATTACACATCCAGAATTACTTCCTCATTATAGTGATTTTTTCGTTTCAGATAGTTTAGCAGTTTCAATGATGACATATTTGTTCCTATCCTTCATCTTGATTTTCATCCATGAAATGGGACACGTATTAGCAGTACGGTCACATGATTTTCCTACAAACTTGTCGATTAGTCACAGACTTTTTCTAGTGGTGATTGAAACAGACATGACACATGCCTGGCGATTGAATAAAAGAGATAGACATCTTCTCTACTTGTCAGGAATTTGTTTTGATACTATTTTGTTTTTTGGAGCAATCATTTTCAAATTGTTTGTGCACGGTCCATGGTTACAAGCGATCGCCTCACTCATACTATTAGACTTGTTCGTTAAATTTATTTACCAGTGCTGTGTGTATATGAAAACTGACTTTTATTATGTTCTAGAAAATGCCACTGGTTGCTATAACTTAATGGAAAGAAGCAAAGAGTGGCTATTTCAGAAAAATAAAGACGGACCATCAAAGCGTGAACAGTATATTCTAGGTTTTTATGGATTCGTTTACATTGTCGGAGTAGGATTATCGATTTCGTTGTTTGTTTTTTATATGATTCCACAGTTTCGTTATATGGTAATGACCAATGTAGAGCATCTTTCGTATCCTGTTCAAACGATGTATTTCTGGGATGGATTTGTCTTCCTTGCACAGGTTGCTTTAGGTGTAGGATTGCTTCTTTTCAGTTGGTCACGTACGTTGAGAAATAAGTAAGAGGTTCCTTGTTTCGACGTTTTCTCCCACAATCTCCCGGGAAATATCCACAAAAATACGACAAATATCAAAGAATATGGAAAAACTCTCACATTCCCTACAGAAGTATTTCTAGTCGTTACAATGTGTATATAAACAGTTCAAGGGGAGAAAGGGTGACATAGTGATGGGATACTATGATGAGCATAATCAAACAAGGAAAGATAGAAAGGCAGTGCGAGGGATGAATTGGTTTTTGCCTAGCACGTTTGGTGCTGTGGTCGGGGCTTCTGTTATGCTTGTGGCAGGACCATATGTTACTAATTCAGATCAACCGGCTATGAGCCAATCAGCCGTTCAGAGCGCTGAAAACCAGTCAGCGACAAATGTTTCATACGATGTTTCAACTGATATAACGAAGGCAGTAGAAAAGGCCCAAGGATCAGTTGTGAGTATCACAAAATATGAAGATAGTTTTTCTTTAGATAATCAAGATGGACAACCAGGTCAAGCAGCCGGATCCGGGTCTGGCGTGATCTATAAAAAAGAAGATGGGCGTGCCTTCGTTGTTACGAATAATCATGTAATCGAAGGGGCATCTTCACTTGAAGTGACGTTAAATAATGAAGAGAAGCTTAACGCAAAACTATTAGGGGCAGATCCACTGTTGGATCTTGCTGTGCTTGAAATCGATGGAAGTAAAGTGGATACGGTTGCAGAGTTCGGTTCTTCAGATAATTTGAAAACAGGGGAGCCAGCTATTGCCTTAGGAAATCCGCTAGGTTTTCTTGAGGGCTCAGTAACTCAGGGCATCATTAGTAATACGAATCGTTCAATTCCAGTCGACCTTGATAATAATGGTCAACCTGATTATTCAGCAGATGTTATTCAAACTGATGCTTCAATCAATCCAGGTAATAGTGGAGGAGCACTGATTAACATTCAGGGACAACTCATTGGAATCAACTCATCAAAGATTGCTCAAACTCAAGTCGAGGGAATAGGCTTTGCGATACCGATCAATGAAGCTAAACCGATTATTGATCAGCTTGAGAAAACAGGAGAAGTAAAGAGGCCTGTTATGGGGGTTACCCCTGCATCGTTAACAGAAGTTCCGAAGCAACATTGGAGTGGCACATTAAACCTACCTGAAAAGGTGGATGGCGGAGTTGTACTCATGGGTATTTCTCCATCTTCTCCTGCTGATGAAGCTGGGTTAATGGAACGAGATGTGATTGTGAAACTTGATGATCAAGACATCAAAAGCTCAGCTGAATTAAGAAAATACCTTTATTCCAACAAAAAAGTTGGAGATGAAATGAAAGTCACTTATTACCGTGACGGTAAAATTCAAACAACAACGATGACGTTAGCAAACCAAAAAGCACTATAAAGAAAAGCCTCTGGAATTATACATCCAGAGGCTTTTTCATATGAAACCTTTCTTCTTTTCTTGAATCGATTTTAGTTAAAGCATAAAAAATCGGAGTATCAAGGAGAGCGAGAGTCATTTTTATAGCAAATTGCGAGAGAATCATCACCCAAATATTTGGCACGGTTCCGATAAAAGCAATTGTTATAAAAATCGTCGTATCGATTAGTTGTGATGCAGCTGTACTTGCATTGTTTCGAATCCATCGATGTCGGTTCGCAGTTCTTTTCTTGATTTCAGAAAAGATGTAAACATCAACATGTTGAGATACAAGGTATGCTGCAAGACTTGCGAGCACGAATCGGTAATTTTGTCCTAGTAAAATTTCATAGGCAGCTTGCGTATCTGAGGCAAATGGTGCAACTGGGAGCAACATACCGATGAAAATCATGATACTGGCGAAGATTTGTGCGGCAAATCCGTATCGAATTGTCCGTTTAGCTTCTTCTTTACCGAAACGTTCGTGAATGATGTCTGTAAATAAAAAAGAGAATGCATACATCACGACTGCAGCAGGAATAACGAAACTTCCAACCATAACAACTTTTCCTGCTAGTACGTTAGCAATTACAATAGAAGTTGCAAAGAGTACGTTGAACAGGACAAGGCTGCGGTCGATTTGTTCGGGCTTCATGCTAAGCTTCAGCCTTATCGCGCACTGCCATCGTTTTCAATTCAATTCCTCCGCGAGCGGATTGGTAAACTGTAATCGTAACTTTTAGTGGATCGATTGCATACACAACATCATCAGCAATACGAGCAGCTAATGTTTCACAGAAGCTTCCTTCGTCTCGATAAGACCAAAGATAAAACTTCAATGATTTCGATTCGATACACTTTTTGTCTGGTACGTAAGAGATTTCCACTCTACCAAAGTCAGGTTGTCCAGTTTTCGGACATACAGCTGTAAATTCAAGTGCGTTGAATGTGATTTCTTGTACATTGGGTGCATCAAATGCTTCGTTCTTTATAACTTCACGAGCCTGTTCCACACTTTCTGGTCTTGGCATTGGACCAGAAGAAGGTAGCCAAGCGTTATCCATACTATTCATTGTTATTCCTCCTTAGTTTTGTTAAAGCAGGAAGGTTTCGAACTGCTCTAATATAACGGAATCTATTATAACAGAGGACTTTCGGAAAGCGAAGTTATTTTTGTTGCTAACAAGTTAGTTTAGCTTTTGGAAGAAAGGGAAAGACAAAACTAGAGGCAAATGATAGGAAAAATAGCGATTATACTAGGAGGAAGAACTCATGCAAACGACTACTGTTAATGAAGAAAAGAATAGTAAATTAATGAAGGGAATCGTAGTAGGAGCAATTGTTGGAGGAGCAGTTGCGATGCTAGATTCAACAACTAGACAAAAGGTGAAACGAGCGACTGGTAGTGCAGTTGATTCTTCAAAAGGTTTCTATACGAATGTAAAAGAAAATCCTTCTGAATTTAAGAACGATTGGATGGAGCGCATTCAATCAGCATCTGAAGTGTTGAAGGAAGCTGTCAATGATGCTCAAACACTTTATGAAAAAGTGAACGATGAAGTTGTCGAGCAAGTGAATCAAGTGAAAGAGGATTCCAGTGAAGTGATTTCTTCTGCGAAGGAAGCAGGGGAGGATATTCAAGAAATTGGTTCGAAAGTAAAAGAAGCTGGTCAAGAAGTTGCGGATTCTGAAAACACTGCTTCTGAACCTACAAATATTTCAGGAAGTGAAACGCGCACTCCTGGTAGTATGACAGCTAATCCAAGAACTAACTAAGGCAATCATTCATGATATGAAAACAAGCCAGCATTCAGCTGACTTGTTTTTTTTGATTATTATAGCCAAGATGCTCCGATGATAATTAGCAAAATAAACAACACGACGATTAGAGCAAACCCTTGATTGTATCCGTATCCACCCATATAAAACGACTCCTTCGTATTTTTCTTTGTTTCAGTATTAACCTATGTTGTCATTGGGTGAAGCGGAAGTAGGCTATCGCACATTTTTGGTGAATTAGCCCTGTAAACCTTACACCTTATCGATTTCGGTTAACAGCAATGGCTGGGTAATCCGTAAAGATTCCATCACATCCTATGGCATCGAGGTGTTGGATTTGTTCTAGTGTATTTACGGTGAAAACTCTGAGAGGAATTCGATGTTTTCTAGTATGGTCTAGAAGATATTCATCTAAAGCATGATACTCGATGTGAATACTATTTGCTCCGGTTCTCTTCATATATTCCCACGGGTGTACGATTTTATCTCTGAGAAGGATCGCAGTCTCAATACGATGATCCTGCTTATAGACGCGTTGGACACTATAATGATTGAATGAAGAAACAACCGTTCTTTCGGTTAAATTATACTGATGCAAAAGCGCAATTACTTTTTCTTCAATACCTGTATAAGGGAGATATCCGGTTTTTAATTCTACATTAACGAGTAAAGATGTCGTCGTGAGCCAAGTGAAAATTTCTTCCAAGGTTGGAATCGGTTCACCTTGATACCTTTTCGAGTGCTTTCCACCAGCATCAAGCTTGCATAAATCCTCGTACCGATAATCTTTTACCCAGCCCACCCCATTTGTTGTTCGATCTACCTTCTCGTCGTGGATAACTACTGGGATGTCGTCTTTAGATAATTGCACATCAAATTCTATTCCATGGGCGCCAGCTTTTTCCGCTGCTTTAAAAGAGACGAGTGTATTTTCAGGGTGCGTGCCCGCTGATCCTCGATGGCCATAGACCTTTAAGGATGAATGCATAAGTCACCTCTTTCTTTTCATATGATAGATATACTTATCTTCTTTCTGTTTAGGAAGCTCTTTTCCTTTCGTGAAAATCGAATAATAAGGAAGAGGTGACAGGTGAATGTCCAAAGGAACCCAACTTCCTTTTGCACATACTCATCACTTTAAAACGATAACTTTTGAAAAAGATGATCATGAACATAACATTGTCGGTTTTAGCTTCCCAGCTAATGGGAGTGATTTTGACGACCACTTTCACAGAATGGAAGGAGTAACGTTGATCAAGCACCATCAGCATCGTTATAGTTTGAAAACAGGTCCTCCGATCCCTCTATCTGGTGGAGGGCATTATCATGAGTATGATGGTGAAACGTTCTCACATACAAAGCACGAACATTCTTTTTTTGGAAGAACAAGTAGACCTTTAGGGTACTATCCAATTAATTGGTAAAGAGGCGATATTCGCCTCTTTTTTTTATTCACCTCTTTTCTGGTGAATAGTGGTTAATGGATGTAGGAATCCATCCAGAAGCCTTTACATAAGTGATTTTTCAAGATAACATGAATTACTAGAATTTATAGAAAATTATAAATGGGATGTGAGTTGTTTGAAACAGTTTGAGCAATCGGACGCGTTAAAAAGACTACCTGAACAATTTTTCGCAAAGTTAGCCGGGAAAGTGAATCGGTACAAAGAAGCAGGTCACGATATTATTAATTTAGGACAGGGCAATCCTGATCAGCCCACTCCGGAGCATATTATCCATTCTCTTCAGTCTGCTGCTGAAAAGCCCGCTTTTCATAAATATCCTCCATTCAGGGGGGAGCCTTTTCTAAAACAAGCAGTAGCAGATTTCTATAAAAGGGAATTTGATGTGACTGTAGATCCTGAAAAGGAAGTTGCTGTGTTGTTCGGTGGGAAAGCTGGATTAGTAGAGGTTAGTCAATGTCTATTAAATAAAGGTGACAAAGCTTTGATGCCTGATCCTGGCTATCCAGATTATTGGTCTGGAGTAGCGATGGCTGAGGCAGAAATGCATCCCATGGCATTATTAGAAGAAAATGATTTTTTGCCAGATTATAATGCGATTTCTGAGGAAGATTTTGAGAAAGCAAAGCTCATGTTTTTGAACTATCCGAACAACCCTACAGGTGCGCAAGCAACAGAGTCGTTTTTTGAGGATACGATTAAGCTCGCAAATCAGCATGACTTCTGTGTAGTACATGATTTTGCGTATGGGGCAATTGGTTTTGATGGAAATCGACCGATCAGTTTTCTAGAAGTAGAGGGAGCAAAAGATGTAGGGATCGAAATTTATACGATGTCCAAAACCTTTAATATGGCTGGATGGCGAGTGGGCTTTGCCATTGGAAACCCATCTGTCATCGAAAGTATTAATCTTTTACAGGATCACCTGTATGTGAGTTTGTTTAGTGGGATTCAAGAAGCTGCGGCAGAAGCGCTTTTAGGTTCTCAAAAATGTGTAGAAGAGTTGGCTCAAACTTATGAAAGAAGAAGAAGTGTCTTAATCGAAGGATTAAGAGGAATTGGCTGGGACGTTAAGGCGCCCGCTGGATCTTTCTTCTCGTGGTTGAAGGTTCCAGATTCATTTACCTCTGAGGAGTTTGCAGATTATCTATTAGAAGAGGCGAAGGTAGTGGTAGCGCCTGGAAATGGATTCGGGGAATATGGCGAAGGTTATGTCAGAGCTGGACTGAATACGCCAGAAGATAGATTGGTAGAAGCGGTTAATCGCATTAAGCAGCTAGATTTGTTTTAAATCTGAACAGAAATGAAGGTCGCATTCTTTTGCGACCTTCATTGCGTTTAGGAACATACAGTTAATATGTCGTCGATCTCACTCCAACCATAAGCGGTTTCTAGTAAAATCTCTCCCCCAATCGATATGTCCTTTTCTGTCACAACGGTAGGATTGAAATGGAGGTAAAATTGATCAGCGGGATTGCCGTTAAGAACCCAGACAAGCATTGAATGGCATCCATCATTTTTTAATTCTTGAGCTACGTTGCATAGGAGTTTCTTACCAGCTCCTTTACGATGTGCACTTTCCAATAGATAGATAGCATATAGTTCGCCATCATACGGAAGGTCTTCACTTCGATTCTTTCCTCCATTTGCAAAACCGACGATTTCGTTTTTATCATTTACTGCTACAAATATGCTATTGCCTGCTTCTAGCCCTTTCTTCCAGCGAGCTTCTCGCACTTTCATATCTAAAGAGTCCAGAAATAAGCTAGGTACAATGCCCTGGTATGTTGTGCGCCAACTGTTCACATGAACCCTTGCAATATCGGTTGAATCTTCTACCACAGCTTTTCGTATCTTCATAATTGTCCCCCATAAATGTAAATGTCAGATAGTGCATTTTCCTTAATTTGTTTTCTACATAAAGGGGATGATTCCCTCCCAGTCGAAGTAGGTTTAGGAAGGGAAGTACGAAAGGAAGGTTAAGATGAAAGAATTCGAAATCACCGTCGACGGCCAATCTATTCATGGAATGAAGTGGGGTAACCCAGAAAACCCTCCGGTAATTTGCCTGCATGGATTAACGAACAATGCGTTAGGATTTATTGAGGTGGCAGAAGAGTTACAAGATCAATTTCATTTGATTGCTTTTGACTTACCGGGTCATGGAAAAACAGATGCGTTTATGGATGAACATTCCTATCTCTTCACACCATTTTCGAAATGGCTCAATAATATCATATCGAAAGTGTGTACAGGTCCATTTTATATGCTAGGTCATTCATGGGGAGCGGCAATTGCTGTTCATTACTCCAGGTTGTATAAGGAAGATGTGAAGGGGGTTGTGATGTTGGATGGAGGATATATCTGTCCTTCTGATGAGCCTTCTATGAATCTAGAAGAGCATCTTCAAAACACTTCCAACTGGATTAAAGACTCTCATTTCAAATCCATTAAAGAATATGAAGAGAAGAAGAAAAAGGAAGTTGGAAGATGGTCTAAGGCATTGGAACAAATGATTCGCGCGGACATGACTATGGATGGCGATGGGGTACGAATGAGAACGAGAGAGGAAACTGCACGGGCAATTATGAAAGCGGTCTATAATGAACCATCAAGTAAAATATTTAAAGACATAACGGTTCCAGTATACTTGTTAAGAGGAACTCTACCTGAAGAAGCAGAACCGGTCAGAGTTGATGCAGTGGATTCGATGCGAGAAGTGATTAAGAGTGAGTGTAGAATTAGTGCAATCGAAGAAGCGGGGCATATTCTGCATTGGCAAAAGCCGACGGAAGTAACAAGCGAAATTCGCGGGTGGCTAGCTGCGCAGGAAGACCTTACTTCTATTGAAAACACCCCGCGTTCATTGTAGATAATAATGAAAAAAACACCGCCTGAGTCGTATTAATAATAACGACATACGGGGGTGTTTTTTTGTTAAGTAAAATTAATCGGTAAGATGACAGTTATTTCGGTTCCTTGTCCGACTGAACTGTCTATCTGAAGCCGTCCTTTATGTTTATCGATTATTCGTTTGCAAATCGCTAGTCCAAGACCAGTGCCATTCTTCTTTGTAGTGTAGAATGGTGAGCCTAATTTATCGATATCTTCCTGGGAGATTCCCTCGCCATGATCTCTAATCGATACTTGTATATGTTCTTCGTTGGTAGCGATTTTGATGAAGATTCTTCCACCATCGCGGCTTGCTTCTATGGCATTTTTGATAATGTTAATAAACACCTGTTTTAATTGATTGTTTTCGCAATAAACCTGTGAAGGGATATCGGGATACTCTGTTGTTAATACGATAGATTCCATATTCGCCTGAGCGTTCAGTAATTCGATCACTTCTTCAATAATGTGATCGATGCGATAGTGGCTGAAATGTATTTTGTTAGGCTTCGCTAATATTAAAAATTCGTCGATGATTTGCTCGATGCGATTAAACTCTGTATCCATCACTTTTATATAGCGCTCAATGTCTTGATTACTGTTCTCGGAATCTATTAATTTCAAAAAGCCTTTGAGTGAAGTGAGGGGGTTTTTCAATTCGTGCCCAATTCCAGCAGCTAGCTGACCGACAACGGAAAGTTTCTCAGATTGAACCATTTGTTCTTCGTTAATTCGTTTTTCAGTTATATCTTTAGCAGTTCCGATTAAGTTAGCAACAGTATTCTCTTCTATAATAGGAACGAGAGTAATATCGAACATTCGGTAGCCCTGCTCTGGAAACGTGTACGCTTCTTCAAAGTGCAATGTTTCTTTTCGGATAATTACTTCTTGAAAACGTCGAATCGCTTTAATACCTTGATCGACACCTAAAAACTCTTCGATTCTTTTTCCTGAAATATTCTTTTTCGTTGTTTGATAATGTGCTAGGTATCCCTCATTAATAGCTTCGATCTCATAATGCTGTAAATCGACCACCCTAATAAGAAAAATTAGATCTGATATATGGCGAAAGATAAGCTTAAGGTTGTTTGTGTCTAGGCCGCTTTCCTTTTCCATTACATATCCCCCATTTATCTCCCTAGTTTTGTTTGCTTAATTGGATTGTTCTTCAACTTGTGAAAATATCAAGAGAACATCGAATATGAAGATAAGTGTTTGGCGTTCTTTGTGTACCTTTTATTCTAGATTGCTTACAGAGAAGGGATGCTATAAAGTTGTAATAAAAGAAGTTTATTGTAGCTCTTATTCTTGGCGGGCTATTGATAGAAGGTTAGGAATAATTGAGATGTAAAACAAGCTCTCCCGTGGGCAGGTTCGCAATATACTAAAGGTTTATAATCCACTAAATAACATACCCATCTCATGGAAAAAATAAACAAAGATCGCGCTGTAATGATAACAGCTTGCCTTTCCTATAAGAAGATAGACTATTAAGGTCAGCCAGGGAGATTATCTTGGAAAGACCTAGAATAGGTACGAGGTGTTTTTGGCAAAGAAAACGTTGGAAGTAGTGGTAGGAGGAGTACTGAGATGAACATTGAGATAAAGGGAAAACCGATTGACCAAGAAACAAGGTGCGAGCATTATCATAATGAAAACGATATTGTTGCGATTAAATTCTGTTGTTGCAACTCATATTTTCCTTGTTATAAGTGCCATGAAGAATCAACTGATCACAAGGTGGAATTATGGCCACAAGAGAAATTTGGTGAGTTAGCAGTGTTGTGTGGAAAGTGTAATACCGAGCTCTCGATCCATCATTATCTGACCTCTGGTTCAACTTGCTTATCTTGTGGCGCAGCATTCAACGATAAATGTTCACTTCATTACCATTTATATTTTCAATTGTAGTGAATACCTGTATCTTACAGTTTGGCAATCCAATTATATGTTCAGTTTAATAGGTTTACTTATCAGATGGAGATGAGCATTCTTTCAGGTTCTGCCTCAAGAAATGTAGGTTTTAATTCAATCGATAGTATTAGTGTGAAAAAAACGGTTTTATTCTTTTGATTATCCTTATGTTTATCGGTGCAGGTAACGGTCCGACTAGGGGAGAAATCAAGTTAACAACATGTATTGCAATGACTCTCTCATTTAATATGTTATTAGAAGGAGAAAGCGACTGTTTATCAAACAGTGTTCTCCATTTTGAACTGTAGGACTTTCGTTTGGAAGAATAGTTGATTTAAAGCTGCTTGGAAAAAGTGATCTTGATGATAGGAAAACTTCCTTTAATTCTTGCATTTACTTTAGCCTTAAAGAAAGTCTCTAAGATACCTATAGGAAGATCTATTTACTGGTTGAACAACCTCCCTTAAACTGGGAGAAAGTTTTTTGGAATAAGATGTTGACGAGATTTGGAGGCCGTGGTAAGATATTACTTGTCACTTCGAAAAGCGACGCCAACCGATTTTATAAATTATAAAAAAGTGTTGACACATTACAACGTTGCTGTTAAAGTAGAAGTTGTCACTCGGAAAAACAAACGAGTTAGACGAAATGGTAGTTTAATAGAATTACAATTGATCTTTGAAAACTGAACGAAACGCCATGCAAGAAATTGTTTCTACGGAAACAACAAGTTTTAAAGCTAGATTAGACTTTCTATCGGAGAGTTTGATCCTGGCTCAGGACGAACGCTGGCGGCGTGCCTAATACATGCAAGTCGAGCGGAGAAATAGGAGCTTGCTCCTATTTCTCAGCGGCGGACGGGTGAGTAACACGTGGGCAACCTGCCCTACAGACTGGGATAACTCCGGGAAACCGGAGCTAATACCGGGTAATACATAGCATCGCATGATGCAACGTTGAAAGTTGGCCTTTGGCTAACACTGTAGGATGGGCCCGCGGCGCATTAGCTAGTTGGTAAGGTAATGGCTTACCAAGGCAACGATGCGTAGCCGACCTGAGAGGGTGATCGGCCACACTGGGACTGAGACACGGCCCAGACTCCTACGGGAGGCAGCAGTAGGGAATCTTCCGCAATGGACGAAAGTCTGACGGAGCAACGCCGCGTGAGTGACGAAGGCTTTCGGGTCGTAAAGCTCTGTTGTTAGGGAAGAACAAGTACCGTTCGAATAGGGCGGTACCTTGACGGTACCTAACCAGAAAGCCACGGCTAACTACGTGCCAGCAGCCGCGGTAATACGTAGGTGGCAAGCGTTGTCCGGAATTATTGGGCGTAAAGCGCGCGCAGGCGGTCTCTTAAGTCTGATGTGAAAGCCCACGGCTCAACCGTGGAGGGCCATTGGAAACTGGGGGACTTGAGTGCAGAAGAGGAGAGTGGAATTCCACGTGTAGCGGTGAAATGCGTAGATATGTGGAGGAACACCAGTGGCGAAGGCGGCTCTCTGGTCTGTAACTGACGCTGAGGCGCGAAAGCGTGGGGAGCGAACAGGATTAGATACCCTGGTAGTCCACGCCGTAAACGATGAGTGCTAGGTGTTGGGGGGTTCCACCCTCAGTGCTGAAGTTAACACATTAAGCACTCCGCCTGGGGAGTACGACCGCAAGGTTGAAACTCAAAGGAATTGACGGGGGCCCGCACAAGCAGTGGAGCATGTGGTTTAATTCGAAGCAACGCGAAGAACCTTACCAGGTCTTGACATCCTCTGCCACTCCTAGAGATAGGACGTTCCCCTTCGGGGGACAGAGTGACAGGTGGTGCATGGTTGTCGTCAGCTCGTGTCGTGAGATGTTGGGTTAAGTCCCGCAACGAGCGCAACCCTTGATCTTAGTTGCCAGCATTCAGTTGGGCACTCTAAGGTGACTGCCGGTGACAAACCGGAGGAAGGTGGGGACGACGTCAAATCATCATGCCCCTTATGACCTGGGCTACACACGTGCTACAATGGACGGTACAAAGGGCTGCGACACCGCGAGGTGAAGCGAATCCCATAAAGCCGTTCTCAGTTCGGATTGTAGGCTGCAACTCGCCTGCATGAAGCCGGAATTGCTAGTAATCGCGGATCAGCATGCCGCGGTGAATACGTTCCCGGGCCTTGTACACACCGCCCGTCACACCACGAGAGTTTGTAACACCCGAAGTCGGTGAGGTAACCTTTTGGAGCCAGCCGCCGAAGGTGGGACAAATGATTGGGGTGAAGTCGTAACAAGGTAGCCGTATCGGAAGGTGCGGCTGGATCACCTCCTTTCTATGGAGAATTACGAGGCAACATTGGTTGCCAAACTTGCATGAGCGTTTCGTTTAGTTTTGAAAGAATGATTGTATTCTTTCAAAACAGGCTGATTTGATGAAGCATTAGCGGATTCAAGAAGTAGCCACGTTCCTTGAAAACTAGATAGCATAAACAACGACATCCAATAAAGAATTATTTTTTGCGTTATTTCTTAGTTAGTCACATCTTACGATGTGCATCGATGGAGTTAGAGACTTTGTTTCTAATGAAATCTAAGGTTAAGCTACTAAGGGCGCACGGTGGATGCCTTGGCACTAGAAGCCGATGAAGGACGGGACGAACACCGATATGCTTCGGGGAGCAGTAAGTACGCTTTGATCCGGAGATTTCCGAATGGGGGAACCCACCATCCGTAATGGGATGGTATCTATTTCTGAATACATAGGAGATAGAAGGCATACCCGGGGAACTGAAACATCTCAGTACCCGGAGGAAGAGAAAGCAATCGCGATTTCCTGAGTAGCGGCGAGCGAAACGGAATCAGCCCAAACCAGAGGGCTTGCCCTCTGGGGTTGTAGGACGTCTCATTGGAGTTACAAAGGCACGGATAGACGAAGCGACCTGGAAAGGTCCATCAGAGAAGGTAACAATCCTGTAGTCAAAATCCGCTGCCCTCCGAGACGGATCCTGAGTACGGCGGGACACGTGAAACCCCGTCGGAATCCGGGAGGACCATCTCCCAAGGCTAAATACTCTCTAGTGACCGATAGTGAACCAGTACCGTGAGGGAAAGGTGAAAAGCACCCCGGAAGGGGAGTGAAAGAGAACCTGAAACCGTGTGCCTACAACTAGTTGGAGCCCGTTAATGGGTGACAGCGTGCCTTTTGTAGAATGAACCGGCGAGTTACGATCCCGTGCAAGGTTAAGCCGAGAAGGCGGAGCCGCAGCGAAAGCGAGTCTGAATAGGGCGAAATAGTACGTGGTCGTAGACCCGAAACCGGGTGATCTACCCATGTCCAGGGTGAAGTTCAGGTAACACTGAATGGAGGCCCGAACCCACGCATGTTGAAAAATGCGGGGATGAGGTGTGGGTAGCGGTGAAATGCCAATCGAACCCGGAGATAGCTGGTTCTCTCCGAAATAGCTTTAGGGCTAGCCTCGCGGCAAGAATCTTGGAGGTAGAGCACTGATTGGACTAGGGGTCCCTACCGGATTACCGAATCCAGTCAAACTCCGAATGCCAACGATTTATCCGCGGGAGTCAGACTGCGAGTGATAAGATCCGTAGTCGAGAGGGAAACAGCCCAGACCACCAGCTAAGGTCCCAAAGTATACGTTAAGTGGAAAAGGATGTGGCGTTGCTTAGACAACCAGGATGTTGGCTTAGAAGCAGCCATCATTTAAAGAGTGCGTAATAGCTCACTGGTCGAGTGACGCTGCGCCGAAAATGTACCGGGGCTAAACGTATCACCGAAGCTGTGGATTGTCTTACGACAATGGTAGGAGAGCGTTCTAAGGGCTGCGAAGTCAGACCGAAAGGACTGGTGGAGCGCTTAGAAGTGAGAATGCCGGTATGAGTAGCGAAAGACAAGTGAGAATCTTGTCCGTCGAAAGCCCAAGGTTTCCTGAGGAAGGCTCGTCCGCTCAGGGTTAGTCGGGACCTAAGCCGAGGCCGAAAGGCGTAGGCGATGGATAACAGGTTGATATTCCTGTACCACCTCCTTTCCGTTTGAACGACGGGGGGACGCAGAAAGATAGGGAGAGCGCGCTGCTGGAAATGCGCGTCCAAGCGATTAGGCTGGTGAATAGGCAAATCCGTTCACCGCGAAGGCTGAGTCGTGATGGCGAGGGAATTAAGTACCGAAGTCCCTGATTCTACACTGCCAAGAAAAGCCTCTAGTGAGGAAAGAGGTGCCCGTACCGCAAACCGACACAGGTAGGCGAGGAGAGAATCCTAAGACGATCGGGAGAACTCTCGTTAAGGAACTCGGCAAAATGACCCCGTAACTTCGGGAGAAGGGGTGCTTCCTCGGGTGAATAGCCCAGGGGAGCCGCAGTGAAAAGATCCAAGCGACTGTTTAGCAAAAACACAGGTCTCTGCCAAGCCGCAAGGCGATGTATAGGGGCTGACACCTGCCCGGTGCTGGAAGGTTAAGAGGAGGGGTTATCCCTTACGGGAGAAGCTCTGAATCGAAGCCCCAGTAAACGGCGGCCGTAACTATAACGGTCCTAAGGTAGCGAAATTCCTTGTCGGGTAAGTTCCGACCCGCACGAAAGGTGCAACGACTTGGATACTGTCTCAACGAGAGACCCGGTGAAATTATAGTACCTGTGAAGATGCAGGTTACCCGCGACAGGACGGAAAGACCCCATGGAGCTTTACTGTAGCCTGATATTGGATTTTGGTACAGCTTGTACAGGATAGGTAGGAGCCATAGAAGCCGGACCGCTAGGTTCGGTGGAGGCGTCGGTGGGATACTACCCTGGCTGTACTGACATTCTAACCCAGCACCGTAATCCGGTGCGGAGACAGTGTCAGGTGGGCAGTTTGACTGGGGCGGTCGCCTCCTAAAGAGTAACGGAGGCGCCCAAAGGTTCCCTCAGAATGGTTGGAAATCATTCGCAGAGTGTAAAGGCACAAGGGAGCTTGACTGCGAGACCTACAAGTCGAGCAGGGACGAAAGTCGGGCTTAGTGATCCGGTGGTTCCGCATGGAAGGGCCATCGCTCAACGGATAAAAGCTACCCTGGGGATAACAGGCTTATCTCCCCCAAGAGTCCACATCGACGGGGAGGTTTGGCACCTCGATGTCGGCTCATCGCATCCTGGGGCTGAAGTAGGTCCCAAGGGTTGGGCTGTTCGCCCATTAAAGCGGTACGCGAGCTGGGTTCAGAACGTCGTGAGACAGTTCGGTCCCTATCCGTCGCGGGCGCAGGAAATTTGAGAGGAGCTGTCCTTAGTACGAGAGGACCGGGATGGACACACCGCTGGTGTACCAGTTGTTCCGCCAGGAGCATAGCTGGGTAGCTACGTGTGGAAGGGATAAGTGCTGAAAGCATCTAAGCATGAAGCCCCCCTCGAGATGAGATTTCCCACAGCGTCAAGCTGGTAAGATCCCTCAGAGATGATGAGGTTGATAGGTTCGGGGTGGAAGCGTGGCGACACGTGGAGCTGACGAATACTAATCGATCGAGGGCTTAACCAAAACGAAAAGTAAAGCAGGCTTGGTCATATTCGCAGACCATTGGAGCTCTTGAACAGAAGGCGTTTTTCGCCTGAAGTGAAAGAGTGAAATGGGCAAGAATATAGCCTGCGGCACTAGACATCGCGAAAAAATATTGGAATACGTTGTTGCATGCTATCTAGTTTTCAGGGAATACCTGAATAGTCTAGTGATGAAGGCGAAGAGGTCACACCCGTTCCCATGCCGAACACGGAAGTTAAGCTCTTCAGCGCCGATGGTAGTTGGGGGATCTCCCCCTGCAAGAGTAGGACGTCGCTAGGCAAATGAGAAGTCGGAGGTCATTATGATCTCTGGCTTTTTTGTGTGAGTTTTTAGGTTCCTAGAGCTGAACCGTAAGGTTAGCATCTTCATTGAAGGAACGTGCAAAAACATCCCCGAAAGCTTCGTAGGGGTGGGAGAAACAAGAAATTCGAGGAAGCAAGTGAGTTTGGACCGGAGTAGATAGTCGGAGATCTATGAGGATCCAGGATCGCGCAGCTGGCGAGTTCGTAGCTTATCGCGCCCCGTATGAGAACACGGAAGTTAAGCTCTTCAGCGCCGATGGTAGTTGGGGGATCTCCCCCTGAGCAGGACGTCGCTAGGCAAGTGAGAAGTCAGAGATCATTGTGGTCTCTGGCTTTTTTTGTGTTGTATGAATTTGGTTTTGAGTCATCAAAGATCAGAACTTCAGTTTCGAGGAAATCACGAAATATCCCCCTCAAAGCAGAAGAGGCCCCATCCTAGCAAAACTCTCATTTACAAATTGATAAAGCGAAATTAACGGCGTTTGCGCGTTCATTTAATGAGGATATTGATGAAATGTCAGCTGAAGAATTTGCATCAGTATTGAGTCGATGCGGACGAACATGGCAAGGAATTGGGGAAGAACATGCGCGAAATCGTGCAAATGATTTTGTAAGTAATCGTTTAAAGGACTATGGAGGCAATCGTGATTTACCATATGTGATAGGGACGAGTAGGCTTTCGCCCTATTTGAAAACAGGGTGTCTATCGGTCAGAACTTTATATCACCTTGTTGTGGAGCAAGATGATTCAGGTGTGGAAGCTTTTATACAAGAGCTTGCCTGGAGAGATTTTTATGGAATGGTCCATTATTATTTTCCAACGTTAAGAGAAGAGGAGTTTCATTCAAACTATCGTGACCTTCCATGGAATCGTAACGGTGAAGAATGGTTACAGAGATGGAAAGATGGCCAAACAGGCTTTCCAATAGTGGACGGTGGGATGAGGCAATTAAACAAGGAAGGGTAGATGCATAATCGGCTTAGAATGATTACAGCATCTTTCCTTATTAAGGATTACATGATCGATTGGAGACTCGGGGACAAGTATTTTGAGCAGAAGTTAATCGACCACGATGAATCATCGAATGCAGGGGGATGGCAGTGGGCGGCTTCTACAGGAACAGGTGCTGTACCGTATTTCAGAGTATTTAATCCTACCATTCAAGGCGAGCGTTTCGACCCAGATGGCACGTTTAGTAAGAAGTATGTGGAAGAGTTGAAAAGTGTCCCTTCTACTTTCATACACACTCCCTCTAACATGAATGATGAGGAACAAGTTGAAAGTAATTGCATAATTGGGAGTGACTATCCACATCCAACGGTTAATCATAAAGAACAAAGAAAGAAAGTAATAGCTATCTATAAAGAACATTCTTAAACCAGGTGCCGAGGTGCCTGGTTTTTGTATTGGATAACGAAAGTAGAAATGCACATGCTACGAAAAAGAGAATTTGGCAGCGGAGCTGATTGATGTGAAGTGGTTTCAGAAAACAGAAAAAGAGATGACGTTAGATGAAGTATTAGAGGATCTGAGTCAGTCTACAGATTTTGTGACTTACCAAAACAAAGCAAGTGTGATTCCCTATACCGTTATTTATTTTGCTTCGATCATCGATCCTGCGCAACTTCATCGTGTTGTGCTGACTAAGCTCAATGAAAGTGAAATGAAATCTCTTGAAGAACTTGAGGGCCTTATTCCGATAGAAAATCTTGAAATAACCTCTGATGCTAAGAAAATTCAAGAACGGTTGATGTCTGGCTATCTAGCTGTACGATTGAACAAAAGTAAAAACGTATTGTTAATGGATCTAAGCCTAAGAAAATCAAGGGATCTATCAGCCCCAGAAATTGAATTCAGTGTAATGGGACCAAAAGAAGGCTTGATTGAAGACCTTCAAACAAACATGAACTTAATAAGAAGACGCATTCCGCACCCAAAGTTAAGGATGAAAAAGATAACGATTGGAACAGTTTCAAAAACGAAGGTAATCGTTACGTATATTGAAGATATAGCGGCAGAACAAAATGTTAATACTGTTATACAAAGGTTAGAAGACTTGGATTTTGACTTGATTGCTGACTCGTCTGTTATAGGGCAGATGTTGGAAGACAACTCTTTCTCAGTTTTCCCCCAGATGATTGACACGGAACGGACTGATCGTATAACGGGGCACTTAAATTATGGAGCAGTGGCGATTCTTGTGGAGGGATCTTCAAATGCTTTGATTGGTCCGATTAACTTTGGTCAACTTCTTGTTTCATATGAAGATTATTATCTAGGCTGGAATATTGCATCATTCTTTCGCATCATCAGAATGATGTCGATCTTAATGTCGATCGTTGCTACACCACTGTATGTAGCCGTTTTAACGTACCACTTTGAATTGTTTCCATCCAAACTCCTTGCAACATTAATCTCTTCAAGGAGTGACATTCCGTTTATTCCAGTTATCGAAGTATTATTTCTTGAGATAACCATCGATCTTTTGCGTGAGGCTGGAGCGAGAATGCCTTCTAAAGTTGGACAGACTCTAGGTATCGTAGGAGGTATCGTAATTGGTACGGCTGCTGTAGAAGCCTCTCTTACAAGCAATATTTTATTGATAATCGTTGCGTTATCTGCGCTTGCTTCATTTACTACTCCAGTTTACCGGATGACCAATACGATCAGGTTCTTAAGGTATCCATTAATATTATTTGCTCAGTTTCTGGGCTTGATTGGAATTGCTCTTTTCGGATTGTTTGTAATGGTTCATTTAATAAGGCTTACATCATTAGGAAGTCCATATTTAGCACCACTTTATCCACCAAGAGTAAAGGATTGGTATGACTCGTTTTTTCGCTTACCGTATGTCATGCAAAAAAAGAGGTCTCATTTCTTTCGAGCAGAAAAAGTCTCTCGATTCTTTGATAAAAAAGAAAAAAAGCCTAATTCACTTGATTTCGATGAGCAGTAGAGGGTGATGTTATTGGAACACAGTAGAAGGAAGGATATCCTTGTTTCTTCTTTTCTAGTCATGTTTATCATTCATAGCAATCAGGTTGGAGTCGGTATTCTTGGCTTTCCAAGGTATATCACCCAATACACTGACCAAGATGCATGGATTGTGGTAATCATAACAGGACTTATTTTTCATGTGTTTGTTTGGATGATGTACGGCATACTTGGTGATGATAACGCGGATATTATCGATTTACAGAAAAAGTGGTTTGGTAGCTGGATTGGAGGTTTCCTTAATCTCCTATTGATGGTCTATCTCTTACTAGGTGCTGTTGTGGTACTTAGAACGTTTATCGAAGTGATACAGGCCTGGATGTTTCCGGAGCTACAAACTTGGATTCCAGCTTTAATGTATCTGTTGCTAACCTATTACGTGTTGGCAGGGGGCTTTCGAACGGTAGTCGGAGTCTCGTTTTTCGGTGTGATCTTCCCTATTTGGTTACTGATTACTGCCGTGTCACCAGCAAAATTTTCGTCCTATACAAATTTACTCCCAGTATTTGATCACTCATTAAAGGAATTTGCGATGGGGACAAAACAAATGACATTGAGTTTTCTTGGAGCTGAAATTTTACTTTTTGCGTATCCTTTTCTTAAAAACCCGAAAACATCTAAGGTATGGGCTCACATCGGTATTGTTGCGACAACTATGATTTACCTGATCGTAGCAATCATATCGATTGCGTTCTATAGTGGCGAACAACTTCAGCAAACCATCTGGTCAACGTTAATTTCATGGAAAATGGTTGAGCTTCCTTTTGTGGAACGTTTCGAATATATAGGGATTACGTTTTGGTGTTTTGTTATTTTTCCTAACGTGTGTTTATATATTTGGGCAGCTACAAGAATTGGGAAAAAAACGTTACATATAAAGCAAAAACATTTTTCAGTAGTGGTCCTGGCGATCGTTTTCATATCCTGTATTTTCATATCCACTCGTGAGCAAGTGGACTTTATAAACTCGTTCACAGCTTCGATCGGTACGTACTTTTTCTATGTTTATATTCCGATTATCTTCTTATATTGTTTCATTCGAAGGAGAGTGAAGAGGTGAGAATGAAAATCCTACTATTCATCATGTGTCTAGTCATGACAGGATGTGTATCGACTGAGGTTATCGATGAAGTTCCGGTCGTTTTTATTGCAGGTTATGATAAAGGAACCGACGATCAGATTAAAGGTACCATTTCTCTTCAAAGGTTCAAACCGAATCAGGAGGTTGAAACAAGAACCTTTCAAGCTGAAGCCAGAACTGCAAAAGGGCTGAGAAATCATTTGAGTGGTGTGCCAAAACCGATAACGATAGGAAAGATGGCTGTTATTCTGTTTGGTGAAGAAGAAGCGGAACACGGTGTATTGAGGGTTTTGGATAGTTTTCTTCGTGATCCTGCATCGGGGCGTTTGACTTACGTTGGAGTAGTTGAAGGGAGCGCAGGAGATTTAATTAAAGAAGAGTTTCAATACCTTCAGGGAATTGGCCCTTTTCTCCAAATATTAATCCGTCAGTCGATCGAATATGGGAATATGCCTCAAAACAACCTACATTTATTCGATTACAAATATTATGGAAAAGGCATGGACCCCTATATGCCACTTCTAAAAAAAACAAAAAATGAAATAGAGATTACTGGTTTGGCACTGTTTAAAGGCGAAAAAATGGTTGGAAAGCTAGATTTAGAGGAGATGTTTATGTTTGCGTTAATTAATAAAAAACACAAATCAGGTTTATTCGAAATCTCTCTCTCCGACCAAAACTATGTATCGCTTCATCAAGTTAAATCAGATGTTACTTATAAAATTAGAAACGGAAACACGTCTCCTAAGGTTCAGATCGAACTGGATATCAAAGCGAATATTGCCCAGTATACTGGGGATAAGCTTGATGAAAGAATTAAGAACAAAATTGCAAAGGAGTTTGAAGAGAAAATTGAAAAAGACAGTCAGAAATTGATGAAGAAATTTCAAGACTTGAAAATTGATCCTCTAGCACTAGGGGATCGAGCAAGGAGTCAGACGAGACAATTTGATTTCTCCAATTGGAAAAATCACTATCCTGATTTAAATATATCCGTTAAGGCGGATGTTGCTATATTAGAATCAGGTATAATTGATTAGGAAAGGCGTTGAATTTCAAGATTTAACGCATCGCCTCATCAATGAAATAAAGGCATAACCATGATATAGTAGAAAAAATGCAGTTAACTGGGGGAACTGAAATGAATGACAAAGAGATCGAAATCCTAGAAATATTAGAAGATAATGCGCGTATACCGATGGATGTGCTCGCTGATATGGTTGAACTATCAGTAGAAGAAGTAGAAAAAACAATACATTCCCTTGAAGAGCAAAACATCATCTTGAATTATTCTTCCGTAATAAATTGGGATAAAGCAGAGGGAAAAGATGGTGTGGTTGCTATGATCGATGTAAAAGTGACACCAAAACGTGATGTTGGTTTTGATGATGTAGCTGAACGTATTTATCGTTTTCCTGAAGTGAAAACTGTTTATTTGATGTCTGGTGCTTACGATCTTTCTGTTCAGATTGAAGGGAAAACGATGAAAGAAGTAGCGTTCTTTGTTTCAAACAAACTGTCTACCCTTGATTCTGTCCTTTCGACAACGACTCATTTTCTATTGAAGAAATATAAACATGATGGTGTGATATTTGAACCAGAGCAGAAAGATAAACGGATCGTGGTGTCACCATGAGGCAGGTTCAAAGTGAATATGTTTCAAAAAATGCTGCGAAATTAAAACCTTCAGGCATTCGAAAGTTCTTTGATTTAGCATCTCAAATGGATAATGTTATTTCTCTAGGTGTGGGTGAGCCTGATTTCGTAACGCCCTGGAACGTCTGTGAAGCGGGGTATGCATCGTTAGAAAACGGCTATACGGCTTATACGCCCAATGCAGGTTTATTAGAATTACGTAAGGAGATCTCCTCTTATCTTAATGAACAGTTTGCACTGTCTTATTCACCAGAATCAGAAATCGTTTGTACGGTTGGTGCAAGTCAGGCAATCGATTTAGCATTCCGTTCGATTCTTGATACCGGTGATGAGGTAATTATTGTCGAGCCTGGATTTGTCGCTTATTCACCTGCTGTCACACTTGCTGGTGGCACACCTGTATCTCTTAAAACGGTGGAAGAAGATGAGTTTAAACTCACTTCTGAGAAATTGAAATCGGCTATTACAGAAAAAACAAAGGCAGTTCTAATCTGTTTTCCTAGTAATCCTACAGGGGCAACAATGACAGAAGAGGAATTGAAAGATGTTGCACAAGTCATTAAAGATCATGATTTATTAGTTCTGTCTGATGAAATTTATGCAGAGCTTACATATGATGAAACTCATTACAGCATTGCTCGTATTCCAGGAATGAGAGAAAGAACGATTCTTATCTCCGGATTTTCAAAAGCGTTTGCGATGACTGGGTGGAGACTTGGTTATGTTACGGGTCCTAAAGAGATTTTGAGTGTAATGCTTACGATTCATCAATATACAATGATGTGCGCTCCTACTATAGCTCAACATGGTGCTTTAGAGGCCCTTCGTAACGGTCGTGAAGATTTAGAGAGGATGAAGCGCAGCTACCGCCAAAGAAGGAATTTTATCGTAAAATCCTTTAATCGAATGGGACTGTCATGTCGCATGCCTGGTGGCGCTTTTTATGCTTTTCCATCAATTCAATCTACTGGCATGTCATCGGATGAATTTGCGGAAAAGCTATTACATGAAGAACGCGTAGCCGTTGTGCCTGGCCACGTTTTTGGAGCAGGAGGAGAAGGGTATGTACGCTGTTCATATGCCACTTCCCTTGAATCCCTTCAGGAAGCAGTGAAACGAATCGAGCGGTTCGTAAACAAAAACACCGAATAAATAGAACAAAGCCGTCCTGCATTCAGGACGGCTTTGTTTGCTTTAATAATTTGTGGAATCATTATCGTATGATTTCGTTTGCTTTGAAACCAGCTGACGAAGAAGTTCATTTTGCTCTTGATCAGAAGCAGTCTTTCGCTTCATGAAACCCATAGTTTTAAAAATAAATACGATTGATAAAATCACGATAAATAACATGATTGCCATGTAAAGGAAGCCGAATAATCCGAAGAGTATCCCCATTCCTTCCATCATTCCTTGGTTCTGTTCCATCAATTGTGTCACCTCCTATTTGCGAATACATATACAAGTTTACATGATTGAAAATCAAATGTAATGCCCAAGCATTCAACTACAATCTTCTTATAGGGAGAGATTTACCAGAAGCTTTTCTCGCAAAACATGTTATGATATTATTATCAGGTTGGAGAGTTCGGAATTCCCTCCTCTCGTAAAACAAAACTAGGGACGATGAAATGGACGATGCCTTCTCTATGAAAGAAGGTTTTTTCATGCGTCTCCCTCTAAAGAATAAAGAAGGGAGCTTTTTTTATGTCTTTTATGATTCCAAAAAAAGTTGAATTGCTTGGAGAAGATATTCAAAAAAGCGAATTAAAATATCACAATAAACGTGTGGCTGTAACAAAAGAATTTACATTTGATGCTGCACACCATTTGCATTGTTACGAGGGTAAGTGTAAAAGTATGCATGGTCATACGTATAAACTAGTTATCACGATAAGCGGATATGTGAATGAGATCGGTATTTCTGTTGACTTTGGTGAAATCAAATCATTGTTCAAAGACGTCATCGATTCTAAGCTTGATCACCATTATTTGAATGAAGTACTACCAAACATGAACACAACTGCTGAAAACATGATTGTCTGGATCTGGGAACAGCTTGATCTGGCGCTGGATAGCAGAAAAATGAGAGATAATGGGCAACGTCTAGAAGAGCTTGTCCTATATGAAACACCGACAAGCTACGCGACTTTGAAGCGAGAATGGATGGAGTCAAATGAATAAGTGGACATTACCTGAACAAGCAGAATATATGAATTGGAACCTTCCGATGGTTGAAGTTTTTGAAACGGTAGAAGGAGAGGGCACGCGTGCGGGGTTCCCTACCGTATTTGTAAGAGTGTTTCATTGTAATCTACGCTGTAGCTGGTGTGATACGCCTTATAGCTATGCGCCAGACAAAGCTGAGTATACAGCGACAATTTCACACATTATTGACCAGATCAAACAGTATAAGAGCAGACATATTTGCTTCACGGGCGGCGAGCCGTTGATCCACCGAGAAAAATCATATGCTCTTCTTCAAGCGATGGTAGACCTCGAGCATATTGAGGATATCCACATTGAAACAAATGGCGCGATCGACTTAGCACCATACGAAGAAGTGAGACGCGAAGATGAAGAGTGGCAAAGCAAAGTGCGTTTTGTGATGGACTATAAGCTACCAGATTCCGGTGAACAACATCGCATGCTTCATGAGAATTTCTCACTTCTTGATGATCAAGACGAGATTAAGTTTGTGATTGGTTCTGATGAAGACTTTGAAGTAGCGACTGAGGTTGTGGCAGAGAACCATGGTAAAGGGCAAGTTCTTTATAGCCCAGTGTGGGAAACGATGCCTCCAAACAAATTGGTCCAAAAAATTCTCGAAGCTGGATTAAGTAAAGTGAAGCTCAGCATGCAGCTTCATAAAATCATTTGGGATCCTAATAAAAGGGGTGTGTAGCATGAGTGAAAAAGCAGTCATCGTGTTGAGTGGTGGTCTTGATAGCACCACTTGTATGGGGATGGCGAAAGAAAAAGGATATGAGCTTTATCCGATTACCTTTCACTATGGCCAAAAACATAATCGTGAAGTAGAGCAGGCGAAGAAGGTGGCGGAGTACTATGAAGCACCTGACCATCGCATCGTGAATATTAGCTTTCTAAACCAAATTGGGGGAAGTGCTCTTACTGACCAGTCAATCGATGTTCCGACTGATATGGATGAAGATGAGATACCTGCAACATATGTACCTGCTAGAAATATGATTTTCCTTTCGTTAGCATCAGCATATGCTGAAGTGATCGGAGCAGAGGCAATCTATATCGGGGTATCAGCGGTAGATTATAGTGGTTATCCAGATTGTCGTCCTGAGTTTATTGAAAGCATGAATGAAACGGTTAATCTTGCAACAAAAGCAGGGGCAACGGGAAGTCATCTGGCGATTGAAACGCCATTGATTGGACTTACGAAAGCAGAAACAGTTGAAGAAGGGTTAAGGTTAGATGTTCCATATGAGTTGACTACCTCATGCTACAACGGGGAAGAAGAAGCATGTGGAGAATGTGATAGCTGCCGTCTTCGACTAAAAGGATTTGAAGAAGCTGGATCAACAGATCCGATCCCTTATAAAGGCTAATAGATGAAAAGAAGCGCCGGATTGGCGCTTCTTTTCAGATTGTCGAGAAAGTCTTAAGAATCATCTGCACGGATATGGAGATGATTTCCGCTCCAGGATGCTCCAATCAACATTAAATGTATGATTACGAGAAAAACCAAAGCTTAAAAAACAGGTAGAGAATGAAAGCAAAGATCTACTTAGATCATCCACAGGAGTCTTGCGGTGTTCTTCTACGGTATAGGGAGTATAGGGAGTATAGGGAGCACAATAACCAGGATTTCTCTACACACTCAGAAGCGCCGATTTGGCGCTTCTTCTGTTTTTAACTTCGACACTATGTGACACAAAACGGGTGGTGCCTGTCACTCCGCAGGGATGTCTCCTATGTAGGTAGAAGATGGACGAATGATGCGGTTGTTTTCATTTTGTTCAAAGACGTGTGCGATCCAGCCGGCACATCTTGCAGCGGTAAATGCTGGTGTGAATAATTCTGTTGGGAGTTCAATCGAGCGAAGAATAGCTGCTGCATAGTATTCGACATTCGCATATAGATTTCTTCCAGGCTTGAGTTCTTTCAGTAGTTCAACAGCTTTGTTTTCTACTTCGTGCGCAAGTTTGAATTCTTCATCATCATAGAATTCTGAAGTGATGTCACTTAGGGCAGACGCTCGAGGGTCGCGGGTTTTATAGATGCGATGTCCGAATCCCATCAATTTCTCTTTGTTCTCTAACTTTCGTCGTAAAACGCGATCAGCACTTCCCTCACGCTTTATCTCGTCAAGTAAGTCGATCACTCCTGTTGGTGCTCCGCCATGTAACGGACCTTTCATGGCACCAATAGCACCTGTTATTGCTGAGACAAGGTCACTTTCTGTTGAAGCAATAACACGGGCAGCAAATGTTGAGGCGTTCAGCCCATGTTCCATTGTTAAAATGAAATACGCTGATAACGCTCTAACATGATTTTCTTCAGGGACAATTCCTTTTAACATGTACAAGAAGTTTGCAACATGAGAGAGGGAAGCATCTGGTTCGACAAATGAATCATCATTCAATAATCTGTAGCGATACGCGATGATCGTGGGAACGAGTCCTACTATACGAATTCCTTGCTGTTGTGTGGAAGGGAAAGTAGTTTCTTTGTCTCCCATCGATGAAATCACGGTACGGATGACCGACATCATGTCCATATTTCTTGGCAACTGATCTAGAATTTCTTTTTGATAGGATTTTAAGAATCTAGCTTCTGTGAGACTTGTAGAGAATTTTTCTAAAAGCTTTTTATCAGGAAAAGTACGATTCCATAGAAAATAAACAACTTCTTCAAATGACTTTTCTTTTGCAAGGGTGGCAGCCCATTCTCCACGATACACAAGCTGGCCTTTTTCACCGTCAACAAGACTGATTTCTGACTCAGCAGCAATAATTCCTTTTAAACCAGCATGAACCATATCATCAACTCCAATCATTCTTCTTGTTTTCAGTGTATCGTTCCACTATCATTATGACTAATAAATAATTAGTGCTAAATTGATAGGAAATCCTTATTGATCGGAATGAGAAATGATGAATTTGAACTGGCTCCGAACGTTTGTAGCAGCAGCTACTTATGAAAATTTCCGTGAAGCTTCAGAAAAATTGTATTTGGCACAACCAACGGTCACCGTGCATATCCAACAGTTAGAAAAGTCTCTTAATAGTAAGCTTTTTGTAAAGAGTGGAAGAAGAGTCATTTTATCTGAAGCAGGAAGACAGTTCCTCCCTTACGCAAAAACCATGGTGGAACATTATGATAGTAGCTTACAACATATGATAGGTTGGAATCAGGGGTACTACAAGAAGTTAACGATCGCTGTATCCCCATTGCTAGCAGCTACTTTGCTACCGTACGTACTGCATCAATTTATGAAGCAACATCCTTCAATTGAGGTTGTTGTGAAGGTCAGTGAATCGCATGATATTGGAGAAAGTGTTGCAGAAGGTTCAGCTGATTTAGGATTGTCACGAATGGCTGCGATACAGCAACATCTTACTTCAGAAAAGATGGGTCCTGACCCCATTGTGTTCGTCGTACAACACGACGGCGGAGATGCTGAATCAAGTTTGCCGTTAAGTCTTGAGGAATATTGTCACAATACAACGTTGCTTACCTATTCACACCCAGGGTATTGGGACGAGCTATTGATCGAATTACGTGCAAAATATGAAGGGATACGAACCATGGTGGTGTCACAGGTGCATGTGACAAAGCGGTTTATTGAAGAAGGACTTGGGTTCTCATTTCTACCAAGGTCAGCAGTTCAAAGAGAATTGCTAGAAGGAAGAATGATTGAGGTCGAGACCGATGAAATTAGGCTGCCGACTGTATACACTTATATGGTGTATCATCATATCTCACGTGAGGCGAAAATATTCAAAGAATTTATTGAGAAATATATGCATTGAAAAACCCGACCAGGTTCTGATCGGGAGGTGTTAATGGTGGTGCTCCTTATCGCGCTAGAAACTTAATAGGTGGTAAGGCCCCAGATGAGCCATCCTTTGCTTACTCTGTTCGTTGCGAGCAAGTGGATGTGAATGGGAAAGTTAGTCGACTTCTTTGTAACAAGAACATCGACAAGATAGCTATGATCAGCCGTTTCTTTGTTGCATGCTTTGACTGCCGATTTATAGTAAGGGGAAGAGTGATTAAGTTTTGTTGTGGATACCACTCGCCAATTCTTCGAAGTAGGGTCTTGTGCCATCATAGAGGGGACGACTACTTGTAATTTTGCTTGCAGTTCTTGGAGAGAGCTTGGCTTATTGATTTTCTGAAGCTCTGGGCATTTTTCTTGAAGTAATTTAACAGGCAGTGCAGCTTGCGTTTCATTTGGAGATAGAATAAAACAGATGAGGAGCAAGGGGAGCAACAACATTTTCATAATCGTAACCACCTTTCTATGTTTATATTCTTCAATTTGGGGGATTTTTATGTATAGGTAAAAGAACCTACGTTCTCGCTAAATGAAGGAGGGAGAGTAGAATGAAGCCTTCGATACAAAGCCGCACGTCCCGGACGATTTTAACGAAAGGGAGCGGTTTTCTAAATGGATACAGTCATACATTGAACCCTTACGCAGGCTGTGCGTTTGGGTGTTCCTATTGCTATGTAAGGAGAATGCCCATCGCTCTGTTTCGAGAGGAAGATTGGGGAGAATGGGTGGATATTAAAGAAAACGGTGTAGCTTTATTGAAGAAAGAAGTACCGAAAGCTAAGAAAAAAGGCAAGGTTTCAATCTTTATGTCTTCTTCCACGGATCCTTATCAACCGATTGAATATAAGACAGAGTTAACAAGAAATCTTCTTGAAGCAATGATAGAAGAGACGCCAGATTTTCTATTTCTACAAACGAGGTCACCTCTTGTAACAAGGGACATCGATTTGTTGAAAAAGCTTGGAAACAACGTACTGGTCAGTATGACGGTGGAAACGGATCTTGAGTCTGTTCGAAAGATCTTTGCTCCACAAGCCCCACCAATTCCAGCACGTTTAAAGGCGCTTAAGGAATTAAGAGATGCTGGGATACCCGTTCAAGCAGCTATTGCACCATTACTTCCTTGTTCTGAGGAGTTCCCAGAGAAACTGCATCAGACTGTAAATCGGGTGACTCTCGATGATTTCTTTATGGGGGACGGAAGTGGTGGAAAAAGAACGGAGCAGCTCGGCATTCGTAAACAGTTTGAAGAACATGGGCTTTCAGATTGGTACGATAGAAAGGCCTATTTAAAAATAAAGAAAAGGTTGTTGGAGAAATATAGCGAAGGAAATATCTTTATTTCTCAAGAAGGATTCTACCCACCCGAATAAAAAAGCTTGAGGTAACGTTACCTCAAGCTTTTTTCAAGATAGTTATTTCAGTTTCTTCGCTTTGCCACTAAAGATCTTTAGATGATCATTTTCATAACCAACTTGATACGTGACGTTGTACATAGAAGTTTTCGTTTTATGTTCCTCTGTACGCTCCTGTGCTTCGATCGTTGCTGTTACTTTGACTTCCTCATTGTTTTCATTCAATGTCCCTGCCATATTCGATACTTCTACATCAAGAGTACGAATATAACCACTTCTGAATTTTTCGTAGTTCATTTCATTTTGCCATCGACTGCCGAGAAGAGAGTAGGCTGTCACATAGTCCTGCGTGGCAAGACTTTCATAAAAGTAGCCGATTAAGTATGTTGCGTTTTCTTCAAAATCTTCACCGGTCAGTCCTTGGGGAGTAGAGACCGACTCCTTGCTCTCATCGTCTACTGTAAGCTCTACAGGATCGCTTGACCAGGTTTTGAGTTGTTCAATAACGTTCTTCATTGGAATGCTAAAACCAATTGCGCCGGATTCTGTACCCGCCGAATTGATGGCAATCGCTTCACCAGTTTTCGCATCGATAAGAGGACCGCCGCTGTTCCCATCTGTAATGGGTGCAGAAATCTGATAGATGTTTTCATAACGATAAGGTTCTAGAATAAATTCTCGATCCAATCCGCTAATAATACCGGTCGTAACGGTATTCTGTAAGCCGAGTGGGCTTCCGAGAGCGATGATATTGTCACCCACTTCAGCAATTCTTTTTTCTGCAACTGGTAATGGAGCAGTATCCTTCAAACCAGGAACTCTTAATAAAGCGATATCAATTGTCTCACCCATACCTATAACTTGTGCTTCGAATTGTTTGGCATCGGACGTTTTAACGATGATTTTCTGAGCTTCTTCAACAACATGTGCATTTGTAATCACATCACCTTTGTTGTTATACAAAAAGCCAGACCCAGAAGAGGTGCCATCCTTTAATTGTACGTTGATTTGCACCACACTTTTTTGGGTGTCATGAATAATGGACTTTAAATCTTCACTGTCCTCGTCAGAAGTTGGCGCTTCTTTTGCTTCACCGAGTGAAGAAGTGGCGTTAACAGTTGTACTGTCATAATGGTCATATAAATAATAAAAGCCCACGCTGCCTCCTGCTACTAATAAAAAAGAGGCAACTAGGGAGATAATAGCAGACTTATTTATCATCTAGTTGTGAAACTCCTTTCTGCTATTCTACGTACCATGTGAAGTGGTCGATCTTTACGGTATATTCATCAAGATTTTTGACTTCCTTATCAATGTCATAGATTGTAAAGTCAAACTTTCCTGTATCTTCAGGGTAGAGTGTTTCAGGATTTATGTATACTTCACCCTTTCGGAATACTTTCCCCTTACTATCAAGCACTTGATACGATGCGCCGATCGAGGAAACTTGCACGGTAGCTTTACTTTTAACGCTTCCTGTAATCTTAAGCTCGTTGTAATCAGTTACGGATGTTTTTGCATCTACTAATTCGATGGCGTTGGTACGGTTCATTTCTTCTTCTTTTGCAGCTGCTACCATTGCCTGCTCAATACGCTTTTGTTGTTCTTCTTCGAATGCGTTTTTACGCTTTTCTATAACGGTTTTTAAGTTTAATAGTTTTTCGTTTTGGCTATTGAACTGTAAACCATCTTCTACAGCATATAGTGCTTTAGAAAATTGATTGTCTTTAAGATGTTTGTTTGCTTCATTCATCGAGAACTCAATGATTTGATTTCGAATTTGATTCGCAACGTCCTTCGCTTCCTCTACTTCAAGAGTTTCTGCTCTTGTTAAAACAGGCTGAAGTTCTTCGATCGATTTCTTGCCTTTCATATCAAATTTCAACTCAGCAACCATAACTGTCGTCCTAACGGATGCTATGTCATTTTGTAAATCGGTTACTAAAGGCCCTTTGTATTGGTTTAATTCTTTCTCGGCCTCCTCAACGAGTTTTAATGCGCCTGGGTAGTCATCTTTCTTACGAGCTTTCTCAGCTGAATTAAGAGTATCCTCGATTGTTATTGCGGTTTTCATCAGGTTCTGATTTATTGCTGCGGCAGGAAATTGAGCACGTTGTGTTTTCGCTTCCTCAAATTTATTTCGAGCTTTTTTATAGTCGCCTTTTTCTGCTAGTTTTTCTCCTTGTTCAAATGAACGAATGGCTGCGTTCGTCACTGACTCTTCATAATAATAGTAACCTGTAAGGCTGCTACCGATAATGAAGAAAATCATAACTGGCAACCAACGAATGATAAAAGAACGAATCCCCTTTGGTTCTGAGACGAGCTCTTTTCCACAGGAGATACAAAATTGGTCGTTTTTGTCTCTTTTTTTTCCACAATGTGGACAATACATGTTTAATCTCCACCTGCTTTCAATCTCTTTACAATAACTATTTTGACATAAAAGCTACAGGAGGGAAATAAGTTTTCAGAGGTTGTTGGTAAATTGAAATATAAAGAAGTTTACATGAAAATTTTCCCTTTTCTTTTTCGATGAATCAATAGTCTTATTTATTTATCATTACATAGAAAGTGTTCTAATAGTCCTAGATAATTAGTTTTGAATACCTTGTTTTAAGGGGATACAGGTTCAAATAGAATGGGTTTTATGTCACTGTTCAGGTTAGAAAGGCTTTGATAGTCTATTACTAGACCCCCTTTCAAATATTCCGTTACCAGGAAGACCGGCTATATGCCGGTCCTTTTTTTTGTTTGAAGCGAAATTGCAAAGGAAATCATCATATGGTACACTAACTAACGGACGGTAGGTAACCGTCTTTTGTTTTGGTTATTACCTAACGATTGGTAGGGAGGTTGATTGAATGGGACAAGAAACTCAGAAAGTAATAAAAGAAAAGGCATTAATATTATTTGCTCAAAAAGGATTTGAAGGGACCTCTCTTAATGATATTGCAGATGAAGTAGGGATAAAAAAACCTTCTCTTTATGCTCATTTCAAAAATAAAGAAGATCTCTTTTTAGGGGTTATTAATAAAGTGACGATCGACTATAATACATTCTTTGAACAAACAGCAAAAGATATAGAAACTGTGCAACCAGAGAAACAGTTATATACGTTATTGGTTAAAAACACAGCTTACTTACAGAATCATGAACTTGGACTTATTTTCAAACGAATGATGTTATTTCCTCCAGAGTCGCTTAGAAGTGAAATCTATGAAATGTTTCAATCAACGGAAGAAGTCATGAAAAGTGTAGTGTATTCTATTCTTGAAAAAATGGATGTTCAGCTTGATTGGGATCAGATATTCGATGCTTACTTATGTTTGTTAGATGGAGTATTTGAACAACAATTCTATTATTCAAAAGAAGAGCATAGTAAGCGCGTAGAAAATTCTTGGACATTATTTATTAATGGTATCAACTACATGAGAGTGGGTGATTAAGATGGCTTGGATCTTTCTTTTGATCGGCGGATTAATGGAAGTAGGATGGGCTATTGGGCTGAAGTATTCTGATGGGTTCACTAATCCAGTCATCAGCTTGTTGACCGTGGTAGGTATCGGGTTAAGCTTCTTTCTTTTTGGGAAGGCGATTAAGTATTTACCGATCGGAACAGCGTACGCAATATTCACAGGTCTTGGGGCAGCAGGAACAGCTATCGTAGGAATGATTTACTTGAATGAAACAGTCAGTTTGTTGAAGATGTTTTTTGTGCTTTTACTCATATGTTCGATCGTTGGGTTGAAGTTAACATCTTCAGAAGCTTAGGAGGGGATGAAATATGGCGTGGATTGCGTTGTTGGTAGCTGGTCTAGCTGAAGTTGGTGGAGTAATTAGTCTAAAGTTATCTAATGGGTTTAAGAAACTTAAACCATCAATTATGACGATCATTTTTGGGGGATTAAGCTTTTTTATGCTTTCCGTTTCACTAAAAGCATTACCTGTAGGAACAGCTTATGCGATATGGACAGGGATCGGTTCAGCAGGAAGTGTGTTGATCGGAATGTACTGGTTTAAAGAGCCTAGAAATAGGATGCAATTAGTGCTGATTTCATGCATCGTGCTTTCTGTTGTAGGCCTTCGTTTAACTGAGGGTTGATTTTTTCAGAAACTTTAGATAAAGTTAAAGTATTAAATGGAGGAGGTGAGGTAAGAGATGTTAAACGCTGTCGTTCGTACGGAATTTGAAGATTATGCTAGTTGTTGCCGTGCGATTATTCATGATGGAGCTGCTAACGGGACACGTATGCCTTTTTTTAGCAACTTCATATGATTGACGATCGCGTAAGGCGCTCTTACCCTACTTCAAACGGAAATGAAATAAGTGGAAAGAGCGGCGCAGTATGCCGCTCTTTTTTTTATGCAAGAAGTAGCCACAGGTGAGGTGTATCCTTATCTGTGGCTTTTTTTATTACCTAAAAGGATGGGATTAGAATGATGGTATGTACTGCACAATCGATAAGCAAAATGCTCGGTGGGAACACCGTGTTTGAAAATATAACTTTTGAAATAAATGAAGGGGACCGAGTTGGTATCGTAGGAAGAAACGGAAGTGGTAAAACGACTTTGTTTAAACTACTTGCCGGTTTTGAAAGCTCTGATGAAGGTGAAATTCATTACAAGAAAGGAACCACAATCGGATACCTTGCTCAGATTCCTGATTATGAAGGACTGTCGGCACTCGATGTTTTAAATGAAGCGTTTCGTGAGCTAGAAGATTTAGCAGAGAGAATGAAGAAGCTAGAGAGTGAAATGGCGATTGGAGCTAGTGAAAAAGCGCTGAAAGAATATGGTCATATTCTCGATGAATATACAAGGAAAGGTGGTTATGAAACAGACTCAAAAGTACAAAATGTAGCAAATGGTCTCGGAATACAGCATTTACTGGAAACTTGTTTCTCCAAACTGAGCGGTGGTGAGCAAACAAAGGTATGTCTCGGACTTATCTTGCTAAGAGAACCAGACCTTCTATTATTAGATGAGCCGACAAATCATCTTGATATTGATGCGGTCGAGTGGTTGGAGGAATTCTTGAGAGGATACAAAGGAACAGTCCTAATCGTTTCCCATGACCGCTACTTCCTAGATGAAGTGATAACAAAAGTAATGGACCTTGAAGATGGCGAATTGACGGTATATAGCGGTTCTTATAGCTCCTTTGTAAAGCAAAAAGAGGAGCTGCTGTTAACAGAATTTGCAGCATACCAAGAGCAGCAGAAGAAGATTAAGAAAATGAAAGAAGCGATTAAGCGACTTAAAGAGTGGGCAAATCAGGCGAATCCCCCGAATGCCGCTCTTCATAAACGAGCACGTAACATGGAAAGAGCACTAGAACGAATGAACAAAGTAAAACGCCCTATTTTAGAGAGGAGAAAAATGGGGCTAGAATTTGATATGTCTAATCGGAGTGGAAAAGATGTCATCACATTCGAAAATGTAACAGCTGGTTTTACTGAAACACCGTTGTTAAAAAACATCGATTGGAACATCCGCTATAAGGAAAGAGCTGCAATCGTGGGCAAAAATGGAAGTGGTAAGACAACCCTTTTGAAAGTGTTGTTAGGTCAGCATGAACCAGACCATGGAAAGATTGTGCAAGGTTCTAGTCTTAAGATTGGCTATCTATCTCAGCATGTATTTGAAGATCTTAAGGGTGAACGAGTGATCGATGTGTATCGTGAAACTGCGAAAGTTGCTGAAGGTGAAGCCCGTCAAGAACTGGCTCGATTCTTGTTTTATGGGTACAGCGTCTTTTCAAAAATCTCCTCTCTAAGCGGGGGAGAGAAAATGAGACTTCGTCTTGCTCAGCTAATGAGTAAGGACATAAATCTCCTTGTATTAGATGAACCTACGAACCATCTAGATATCGACTCTAGAGAAGTATTAGAAGATGCGATCGATCGATTTCCTGGTACGATTATTTGTGTTTCTCACGATCGCTATTTATTGAATAAGTGTTTCCCAATTACGTACTGGCTCGAGGGTGGGCAATTACATCACTACTTAGAGTCGTACAGTTTTGCAAGAGAAAAGCATATTGAATCTCGGGTTGAAGATAATAGTCTTGAAGTTACAGAAGAAAAAGAGATTCCAAAATCAAGAAAGGAAACAAGAGAGCCATCCGTTTCACTTGAGGAAAAGGTCGAACGAATTGAAGAAGAATTATTTCATATTGAACAAGAACTGGTAAAGAGCAGTAATCAAACTATACTGGAATCTTTGTATAAAGAGAAAGAAGAAATGGAAGAGAAAAGAAATCACTTATATGAGTTGTTAGAGGGGGAAATAGAATGACAGAGAAAAAAACGACAGAAAGCATGATCGAACCACATACAATTAGTAGTCTAGTTGATGATTTAAGAAGTCTGGGTGTAAAGGAGGGGATGACACTCCTAGTTCATTCTTCTCTCAGTTCACTGGGTTGGGTGTGCGGAGGAGCTGAAGCAGTTATTCGAGCTTTGATCGAAACGATTGGTGATGAAGGTACGATCGTCATGCCAGCACAATCCGCAGGAAATTCAGATCCCTCGAGCTGGATGAACCCTCCAGTTCCTGAATCCTGGTGGCCAATAATTAGAGCGAACATGCCTGCATATTGCAAAGATACGACGCCAACACGAGGGATGGGGGCGATAGCAGAGTTGTTTCGGACGATGCCAGGCGTGAAAAGAAGTAGTCACCCGACGTATTCGTTCACAGCTTTAGGAAAACATAGGGACTATATTCTACAGGAACAGCCTCTTGAAGCGGGTTTTGGTGATCGATCGCCCCTTGCGAAAATCTATGAACTGGATGGTATGGTTCTTATGCTTGGAGTGGGGCATGAAAGCAATACATCCCTTCATTACGCTGAGCACGATATTCCGAAACCTCATTTACAAAAGAAATCAGCAGCACTTATAGAGAATGGGGAGCGTAATTGGAAAACGTATGAGGAAATCGACTATGACTCAGATGTATTTGAACAGATCGGTAACGAGTTCGAAAAAAACGGTGGCTATTACTGTATGAAAATAGGTAAGGCTACGTGTAAGCTGCTCGAACAGAGAAAGATCGTTGACTTTGGTCGAGAGTGGTATCAAAAACAATCAATGTGAAGTTAACCTGATCAAGGGGCCCTACTAGGGCTCCTTTTTGTGAATAATTGTTTATGGAGTTTCATCTTTTTTCTTTATTATTTAGCAGGAAAAACCCGTTCAAAGAAGAAAGTATTGTATATGTTTTCTCCTTCAAAAGTCCTGAAAAATCTAAATGCATAACAGGAGGCAATATGACTAGAGTGAAACACTACCCAATTGACCATGATGCTCAGCGACCTCCTCAAACGAAGTCTAAACCAATGGATGAACGGAAAGCTTTGGGAGATATTATTGATTACTATAATAGATCTTCATCTGCAGTGGTGATCCAGAAGAATTGGAAATGGGTATATCTGAACGGATCAGCATTAAAGCTACTAGGATACTATACACTATCTGAACTAGAAGGAAAATCAATATGGGAAACGATCGATGAATCTCAAAGAACAGCAGTAGTAAGCAGAATTCAATCGTTGCAAAATGGTATAAATACAGGACCTTCGACCCAGAAATGGATACGACAAGATGGATCATATGTTTTTGTAGAAGTAATGGGGGTCCCGGTAGCAAATGAACTTGGTCAGTCTGTTGCTTTAATAGAAGAAAAAGGATGTGAAGAAAAACTAGTTGAGGAAACGCTCTATCACTATAAGCTGATTACAGAAAACATGAGTGAGATTGTGAGCTTACTAGATCATGATGGGAACTTTTTATATGTGTCTCCTTCTTATCGTGATTATTCAAGAGATGGCATCCAGAATGAAATTGGTGCTAGCTCATTTAAATATGTTCATCCTGAAGATGTTGCTGGCGTAAAAGAGGAATTTCATCAACTTCTTAAATACAAAAAACCTGTATCCGTGAACTACAGGTTATTACGCATCGATGGTCAATACCGGTGGTTTGAATCAAGAGCGATCTGCGTACAAAATGAGGAACGATATCATTATATAGTGATCTCAAGGGATATAACAAAACAGAAGCTAGCTGAGAAGAAGTTGAGTGTGAGTGAACAAAAACATCGCATGATTGTAGAGCATAGCAGTGATTTAATCTGCTTGCTAGACCTCAATGGGGTTATCGTCTATGCTTCACCTTCCTACCAATCCCTCTTAGACTATCGCCCTGAAGATGTTGTAGGAAAAGATATTTTGGCCCATATCCATCCTGATGATTACGATTTGTGTATGGACGTGCTTATGAAACTTCGTAACTTCAGAGAGCCAGTAACAGTAACCTATCGAAAACTCCATGCTTCTGGTGAAGTGTTAACATTTGAAGCGAAAGGAATGCCGGTCATTGGAGAGTGCGGCGATGTTAATCGCTTTGTTGTTATTTCAAGAGATATAACTGAAAAAATAAAAATCGATCAGTATAAAAAGAATATTGAAAAGCTGTCTGTCGTTGGTGAGTTAGCTGCTGGTTTCGCACATGAAATTCGAACGCCATTAACTTCGATCAAAGGATTTCTTAGCTTGCTTTCGAAAGACAACGATGATCGAGAAAATGAGTTTCATCGCATTATAAATGATGAACTTCAAAAGCTAGAAGAGGTTGTGAATGGGTTTCTAACTCTTGGAAAACCTGAAGCGATCAATACATTTGAAGTTAATCTCAAAATGGTGATGGAAAACGCGATTTCGGAAGTTCAATTAGATACAAATAGAAGGAATATAACCTTGAGGAACCATATTAAGAAGCCGATATTCACAAAATGTAGAAGTGATCAGATCAAACAAGTATTTATTAATATTTTACAAAATGCGATCGATGCGATCGAGCATGATGATGGAGAAATCATCATATCTATACATGTAGCAAATGAGGAAGTTTCCGTCGCGATTAAGGATAATGGAAAAGGCATCGATCAAGAGCGTATCCCGCATATAGGCACTCCTTTTTATACAAATAAAGAGAAAGGAGTAGGGCTGGGTATGACAGTCAGCAATAAAATTATTTCAGAGCATTTTGGTCACATAGAAATTGATAGCAAAAAGGACAAAGGTACGTGTGTCACCATTTTTTTGCCTACGATGAAAAGGAGAGAAGCTGAAACCCGTTGGTGAGTACAACGGGTTTTTGGGTTGAAAGAAGAAAGTACATACAAAATTGAAGAGACAAAAAGACTGCCAGGTTTCTCTGATAGTCTTTTAAGGTAGGTTGTTGGTTTATTTTGTGATCAATTCACTCAACTCTTTGGTCGAGCATACTCGATTTCGCCCTTTGCGTTTTGCGGTATAGAGAGCCTGGTCTGCTTTGCTGTATAGCTCATCACTGGAGGTTACAGTGTCTGGATAAGTGGCAACACCTAGAGACGCAGTAATGTGAATTGTCTCCATATGAGTAGCCTTGAAAGGCTGCTCCTCTATTGAAGAGCGTACATGTTCGGCAATAGTTAATTCTTCCTGGTGCAAAGTGTTTTTGAGAAGAATGGTGAATTCTTCTCCACCGTTCCTCGAGACGATATCTTCTGTTCTGACCGATTTTCGGAGCGTTGTTCCAAATTGTTGTAACACAGCATCTCCTGCAGTATGGCCATATGTGTCATTTACATGCTTGAAGTAATCGATATCGATGATTAAGAATGATAACGGCTTTCTTTTTATATTGCTTTCTTGAATGGCTGTATTCAATGCTTCATCGAAACTCCTTACATTGTTTAAGCCAGTAAGAGCATCAATCGTTGAACTAAGCTGGTATTGTTTGAATAAATGGTTGATCCTTCTTAGATATTCTGATGTATAGATTGCCATCATTCCGGAAACCAAAGAGGTAATCCAGAAGAGGAGGTTAATTTTAAAGAGTGGTTCTATATCGATCATAATGGTTGTCACTAGTGTGAACATAATATTGGAATAGATGAGCATGATGAACACCTTGAGTTTAGTCTCAACTTTCCATCTTCGGAACAGTAAGTAACCAATGAATAAGCTAATGATTAACACGAGAGAAGCATAAGAAGAAACTGATACTCCAAAGGTGAAGCGCACGATTTGAATAACTAATAGGGAAACTCCGCCTGGTAGAAAGCCACCATACAGGGTGACAAGTAGAAAAGGCACATGCCTCATGTCAATAATGGTATTGGTGCCGACTTCGATTCCGAAGATCATGAGTAGGCTGCCTGCTAGTCCGGCAAAAAAACCACTTGTAACTTTTCGTTTCAACGAGGATGTATCGACGAGGTTCTCGTCTTTATAGTGCTGATAATAGATAAATAAAAGTGCGAGCATGATCATCATGTTGCAGAAATAGTCCTGAACCAATTGCATGTGTAACCACCTCATAAAGCAGTAAGTAGATAGTTATAGTTTACCATGATAATCAAATGATGGGAAAATCTTCTTTAAAGGAACGGTCTTCCACCCTTTTTCGAGATTTACGTAAAGTTTGGTATGATAGCATTTGTAACTCTTGATGAAAGTGAGGTCATACGATGCCGTGGATTAAACCAGCAAAACAATCTGACTTAAAAGAAATGAAAATCTATCATGAACTAGAACAACCCGTACCAGTATTCAACCGTCTTATTGCGAAGAGCCCCGAGATCTTTTCAGCATTTATGCCACTTGCTAAAGCTGTGAAAAACGGAGTGTTGGATGAATTTGAAACAGAAGCCGTAGTTGTATTCGTATCAAAATTGAATGGATGCAACTTTTGTTATGAAGGTCATCGCACTCTTCTACAAAAGGTTAGTGGAAATGACGCTATTGTAGACGAATTAGTGTCGTACAGTACTTCCGATGCTATTCCTGATCATGTGAAGGCTATTTTGAACTATGCAGAAAAGCTCGTGACCTGTCCGAGTGAATTACGAAAGGAAGATTTGGAGAAGTTACGTGAACATGGCTATACAGAGAAAAATATCGTAGAGATCAATCAGTTGATCGCCTATACCTCCTACACCAATCAAACGTCGATCGGGCTAGGGCTATAGGAAAGAAGCGCTCAAGTAAATTTTACTTGAGCGTTTTATTTGGCACATGTTATCCAAGGGGGGGGGAACTTAACCCGAACGGCATGATGGGGAAAGAAGGAGTGCGTCCTTATTTCCAAAAAATCAACGTAGATGCACAGGTGAAAACTTCTGAAAGCGAAGAGCGTGTTCAAGAACTTCAGCGCATCGTAGATTCTCGTTGCCCAGTTTATACAACACTTGAAGCTGCTGATGTTGAGATCACTGCTAATTGGACAAAAGCGTAAGCATTAAAAAAAACGTACATTCCAGATAAACTGGGATGTACGTTTTTTTATTAGTTTTTGTAGTAATCGATAACGCCCTGGTAAATGCCATCAGCAAGTTTTTCTCTGTAGGACTGACTTAATAGTAGTTTGTATTCTTCATTATTCGATAAGAACCCAACCTCTACAAGAACACTCGCCATTTTGGATTCACGAATTACAGAGAAGCTTGCATGTTTTACACCGCGATCTCTAGCGTTCGTAACTTCGATTAATCGTTTTTGAATGCTTTGTGCAAGAGCTTTACTTTCAGCAGAACTATGCTTACTGTACCAGTATGTCTCTATACCGTGTGCAGCTTCAGGGCCAGAATTTGTATGAACACTGATGAAAGAATCAGCATCAATGTTATTTGCCATTTTCGAACGATCTTCAAGCTCAATGAACGTATCGTCATCTCTAGTCATAACCACGTTTGCTCCCGCTTGCTTTAACTGCTTCTCTAAGTAAGTGGAGACGTCGAGGTTAATGTCTTTCTCTAGAAGGTTCCCTCTGCTAGCCCCTGGATCATGATCTCCGTGTCCTGCATCAACAACGATGGTAAGACCGTTCAAAAGATCACTTGTTTTCATAAGCAGATAGTCACCGTGAACATAAGCATATTGACCACTGTATTTGATTTTCACCCAGTCACCTTCGAAGCCATAAATGGCAACTTCAGAATTTCTCAGAAGAGATCCGATTCTAGTGCCGGACGTAGTAGGCGCCGTTCTAACATTCAAGCTTGATGCTGTTACAACCGCAGTGCCGAGAACAACTTCTTCAGTCGTTTGCTTACTTTCGTAAGAACTAACAACCTTTGAAGGAAGGGCTCCTTCGCCACCTAATACTTTAATAGATTTTGCGTTGCTCTTTAAATATGATTCTACTTCTGAGACGACAGTAGTATGGTGAGATAAAACGATAGGAGCGGATAGTTTCTTGGATAATCCAGCTGCCGCAACAGCATCAGGATAATCTTCTTTATCATTTTGAGTTGATGTTCCTCTTACTACAATGTAGGAAGAGTTTGATGAAAAGAATGCTTTATTAATAGCAAGATTCGTTTGAAATCGATCATCTCCATGTAGACGAGTAACACTTAAGCCTCTATTTTCTAATGAAGACTTTACAGAATTTGTTAGGACTGATTCTCCACCGACCAAATAAACTTTTTTGATGTTAGATGGAAGAGATGGTGCTTTTGTTTTAGACGTTAAGTAGATCGGATACTGTTTGATTGCAGCTACACTAGAAGCTGATAAGGAATCCGCAACCGTTTCTCCGTTTACAACGATGGCTGTAGTGGACTTATCAAGTCCTGCTGCTTTATTGATCGCTTCTGCAGTACTGTAACGATTCGCACCTTCCAAGCGAACGACGGTATAGTGTTGCTTCAATTTATTCTCTACCCCAGCGCTGATTGCACCAGTTCCACCAAGAATATAAACTTTCTTTGCATTCAGACGATCCATTTCTTCTTTTACTCGATCGTCCAGATCTGTTGGATTGGTGAGTAGGATTGGAGCTTGTTTTACTCCTACTAATCCAGAGCTTGCCAGTGCGTCATATGGCATATCTGCTCGTGTAAGAATAACTGCCTTTTCTGTTGTAGAAAGTTGAGTTGGCCAGGATTCTTTTGATACCTCGATAGCTGTACTTATACGATCTTGACCGCTAATTCGATCCAAGTTACCACTAGCTGATGTTTCACTTGGTAGCGAAATACCAACGAGCAGTGCGACGACCGCTAGAAACAGAATAATACGCTTTTGCAACATAATTCCCCCTAATTTATACCTTTTACCATTTTGACCCTGTGACGATAACGATGACAGTATGTAAAGCGATCCTCCTTATCTTCGTTAATCTCTTAGCGAATAATTGCCATAATGTTTATATCGGTGGGAGATTTAAGGGTTTTTAGTAGACCATTGTACTAATTACGAGTTTTTTATCGAATTTTGTTTGTAGTAAAATGGGTTTGAAGTATTGACTAAATATTTCTAATTCTTTAAACTAAGTTCAATACCTAACGAAGGGAATGGTTAAAGAGCGATGAAGAACTAATCTTATTTATCTAGATCAACTTTCAAATATTGAAATTGATAATCTGGAGAATAGGATTAGTCTGCCCTTTTGACCATTCGTTTGGCTTTGGCATGCTTATTTAGCAATGCTTAACCATTTATTGAACGTATGTGAATAGGTCTGACATGCCTCTCCAGGAATTGGGGAGTTTTTTTAATTCCCTTATAAATTAGGGGGCGATAGGATGACAAATGTAATATCAGTAAGGAATTTGAAGAAAGCGTATGAGGAAAAGGTTTTATTCGAGGGAGTAAACTTGGATATACAACATGGTGAAAGAATTGGAATCGTTGGAGCGAATGGAACAGGGAAAACTTCTCTTGCGAATATACTGACTGGGTATACCAATCAGGATGCTGGGTCAGCCGATGTAATGGGTTCAGTTGGGTATTTGCAACAGTCAACTGAGATAAATAGAGCAGGTGAAACGATTGAGGTTGAGGGAGAATTTCTGAAGAGAACGAAAGAATTAGGCATACTGACTGACTGCACAGGAAGTGAAAGCTATTTGAGTGGTGGAGAAAAGCTGAAAATCTCTCTTGCAAAAATATGGACATCACAACCTGACATTCTCTTGTTGGATGAACCGACAAATCACTTGGATTTAAAAGGGATCGATTGGCTGATAAGTGAGCTATCATTATTTAAAGGGGCGGTACTAATCATCTCACATGATCGTTATTTTTTGGATCAAATTGTAGATCGAATTCTAGAAATAGAAGATAAAGAGATTCATGAATATGTTGGGAATTATTCTGACTATCGAGCTGAAAAGAAGCGCCGGTACGAGGCGAGACTGCATCATTATCAAGTTCAAGAAAATGAGCGTAGAAGAATCGAGAAGCATTTAGAATCGTTGGAGAATTGGTCGGCAAAAGCACATAATCAATCTACAAAACAAGAAGGAAAGAAAGAATACTATCGTAAGAAAGCTAAGAAGATGGACAAACAAGTGAAATCTACTCGTAACAGGCTTCAAAAGAAGCTAGAAGAAAGTGGAGTTGAGCGACCACAAGATGAGAAGAAGGTGCGCTTTCAATTGCAGGAGGATGCAGGACACGGGAAAAGAATTATTGAAGCGAACGAAATAGCAATGAGGTTTAGCTCCCGTACGCTTTTTGAAAGAACTTCTTTTTATATAAAAAAAGGAGAAAGAGTTGGAGTCATTGGTGAAAATGGAAGTGGGAAAACAACTTTGTTACGGCTCTTTGTAGGGGAGAACGATTGTGTAGAGGGAGAGTTATGGCGGAGTCCTACGTTATCAGTTGGTTATCTTTCTCAGGACGTGCATGATTTACCTGAAGAAGAGAACGCGATTGAAGCTCTTGGCTATACCACAAGGGACGACATTTATCAGGCGAAAACGATACTAGCAACGATGGGGCTTGAGCGCACGAGGCAAGTTATCCCTATTCGAATGCTGAGTCTTGGAGAGAGAACAAAAATAAAGCTAACTGGTATTTTGATGAACAAACATGATGTTTTAGTTTTAGATGAGCCGACTAATCATCTGGATTTACCTTCAAGAGAACAACTTGAGGAAACGTTAATGCAATTTGCAGGTACAGTAATCATCGTATCTCATGATTACTATTTCATGGACAAAGTATGCGATCGTCTAATCGTTCATAATAAGAAAAGGTTTCAAAGAGTTGAAATGGGGTTATCGGAATACGAAACAAAGAAAAAAAGCACGACTGATCCTACAACTGAGGACCAGAAAATGCTAGTCGAAAATAGTATATCGGCTATTATTAGTGAAATCAGTGTATTACCTCACGATCATCCGAAAATAAAAGAGTTAGATGCTTCATTAGCGAAATTGTTGAAACAAAAAAGAGAGATTCAGGCATCTTCCAAAGCAAAGAAGCGATCGATTGAGTAAAGGTCTGCTTTAGGATTGTCTCGGAGAAGCAGGAAGCCTTCCCGGTGAGCTTCTTCGAAATTATCATATTCATCCTCAGATCTGTAAATTTCTCTACGATGTTCATTGTATAACGTAATAGAATAATATTCTTTTATTTCCATCTTCCTCATCTCCTTCCTATTCGTTATTACTAGTTTTATTCAAATCTAGTAATGTTTATACTAATTAAATAGTAAACGATCATCGTTCATCGAGATGGGTATACTGAAGAACAAAGTAGAAAAGGAAAAGTCCAAGGAGGATATCACAATGCACGTAGGTATGATTTCAGAGATAACTCGGCATCCGGTCAAGTCGATGCGCGGGCAAAGAGTGAATGAAACGAAAGTGATGAACTACGGGTTGTATGGTGACCGAAGCCACGCTCTTCTTGATGAGAACGAATCTTTCTTAACGATTACGCAATTTCCTGATATGGTCACATATACCGCTGTCTTTAGTGGGCCTGATTCGCTGGAGTCTTTTCCAGAGCCGATCGTGACAACGATGTCAGGAGGAACCTCTAATTGGTCTGATGAAGAGTGGCTTGAAGAAATCGAAGAACGTTCTGGCAAAAAGCTTAAACGCATCTCTTATCATCCAGAGCATGTGCCTGTTGGAGCAATTGAAGAGGCAAACCTCTTATTGGTTACTGACGCTTCCCTTAATGCCTTAGCGGAAGCGTGGGGAAGAGAAGTCGACGATCGAAGGTTTCGCCCTAATTTGCAGATTGCGTTAACGAATCAAGAAGCGTTTGTAGAACAGGAATGGATAGGTAAAACGCTTCAAATTGGAGAAAATGTCAAAGTTGACGTTACAGGTCCATGTGAACGATGCATGATTATTACGGTGGACCCTGAAAGTGGCTCAAGGCAACCCGATTTGCTGAAAAGAGTTGTGAAACACCACCGCAATCAGTTTGGCATCTATTTACGTGTTGTAGAGACGGGAATAATTAAAGTTGGGGACGATATTCATTTGATCGATTGCTAATACCTGGAGGTAATTGATAGTAGAAAGAAGGAATAACTTGAAGAATTTCGTATTATACGGTGGGCTGCTTTTACTCATGGTTATATGGGGATTTAATGTTGTTGCGATCAAGTTGCTGGTTAATACGTTTACACCGGTAATGATTCAGTCGATACGAATTTTCGCTGCTGGCTTAGTCGTTCTCGCTGTCGTTCTCATTGGAAAAGATAGTAGAAAGATCTCTCGAAAAGAAGCAGCATATATAGGTGGAGGAGCGATTACGGGAGTCGTTTGTCACCATTCCTTTCTTGCGGTAGGTCTCACGCGCACAACCGCTTCAAATGCAGGGCTAATCTTGGGGCTTGTCCCATTAATGACGGCCCTGTTTGCAGTGCTGTTCTTAAAAGACAAAATGACATTCTCAAAGGGTGCAGGTATCTTTCTCGCCCTTGTCGGTGTTTCGTTTGTGGTTCTAAGCGGTTATTCGGGGACAGGGGCCGTGTCGGGAGGTGACTTACTTGTCTTCTTATCGGTAGTTGCTCAGGCGATCAGCTTCATTTTTATCAAGAAAGGCACGGAAACATTGGGTTCACGCCTCATGACAGGATGGATGCTTCTAATAGGTTCTTCCACGTTATTTTTGATAGGCTACGTCATTGAGCCAAGTGGTATGAACAGTCTTTCACAATCGCAGTGGCCAATATGGAGTGTTTTCGCTGCATCAGCAATCTTTGCTACAGGATTAGGTCATATGTTTTATAACAAAGCGATTTCTCATATAGGTCCGGGCGAAGTAGCGATGTTTAATAATTTAACACCGTTTTTTGCTTTAATCGGTTCAGCGATTTTCCTAGGTGAGAAGATCGGTCTTCCACAAGTATTAGGTTTTGTACTCATTGTATGTGGCGTCATGCTAGGGAATGGAACGGTTCACTATGTCATGAGGAGAAAAGAGGAGACGTATTCTAGTTAAAAAGGATAATATTTCTAGTGAATTGGACGTTAGGTCTCACGATTATCCGGGTACGAGCATTAATGAAGCCCCGTCCCTGGATGGGCAGCTTCGATTTCCACACAGGAGGGAACCCATCCATGGGATGGGGTCCCGTTTTTTTTGCCTAAGGCTGTCATATACTGTCAGAATTTTCTGTGGTAAACTAGTAGGTGCGATAATACGGAATTGCAGAGGGGGAGACAGATTGAGTACTTTTTATGTAGAACGGTTTGATTTTACAAAGCCCGACCAATTAGAAGAACGTTTTGATAAGCTGTTACAAGAAAATATTGCGTCAGTAGATGAGCTTGAGAAATGGGTATTGCGTCTGTCAACGTTGATGGATGAAATAGCTGAGGGATTAAACGGCCATTATATTGATTTCCAATGCTATAGTAGCAGTGAAGAAGCGAAAAAGAAGATTGAATATGATCAAGAATACATAGAACCGATCATCAAACGTTATGAAGGGCTTTTCGATAAGAAGTTTCAAGACTCCCCTTATCGGTTAGAGCTTGATCACGATTATTATAAGCAGTTTTTATTGAGTAAGGAAAATGCAATCGAGCTCTTCAACGAAAAGAATATTGATCTTGAAATAGAAGAAGATAAGCTTGTTAACAAGTACTTTGAACACACAGGCTCACTTTCTTTCATGTATCAGGGCGAAGAAAAGACGCTGAGTGAGATGGGGCTTCTCATGCAAGAATCGGATAGAGAAGTCCGTAAGACAGCTATGAACGAGGTTTTTACAACACTCCTAACAAAGAAGAACGATCTGCAAGACATTATGGATCAGTTGATTCAGCTTCGTCAACGTAAAGCAGACAATGTGAATGTAGAGAACTACCGCGATTATATGTTTAAGAGATACGAGCGCTTCGATTATACGCCAGAGGACTGTAAGGATTTAGCTGAAGCTGTCAGAAAGCACGTTGTACCATTAAAAGAAGAGCTGCAAAAAGCGCATCAAAATGAGCTTGGAATTAGTGATTACAAGCCATGGGATCTTAAAGCAGTGCCAGCGGGAAAGAAACCTTTAAAGCCTTTTGATAATACAGATGAACTCGTAAAAGGAACGTCAGAAATCTTTATGAAGCTTTCCAACCGTTTTTCTGACCTGTTGTTAGAGATGAATGAGAAAAGCGCACTAGATTTGGAAAGCCGGAAAGGAAAAGCTCAAGGAGGATTCTGTGAATACCTTCCTGTGTCTGAACTCTCTTTCATCTTCATGAATATCACGAGCTCTCAGGATGACTTTGTAACCCTTCTTCATGAGATGGGGCACTGTATTCACAATGACTTTAAGCGTAATCAAATGCTATCAAATTACCGTGATACGCCGATGGAGTCATCTGAGCTTGCGAGTATGACGATGGAACTCCTCACGATGGATTATTGGGATATCATGTATAAAGATAGCGACGATTTATATCGCGCAAAAAAGGAACAATTAGAAGGAATCATACACTTTTTACCAAGTGGAATAGTTATTGATCAGTTCCAACACTGGATGTATGAAAACCCTAATCATACAAGCGAAGAGCGCAACGAAAAGTTTATGGAGATTTCAGAGACTTATGATTCTTCATATGTTGATCGAAGTGATCAAGAAGAGTGGATCAAAAATAAATGGCTGATGACGCTTCATATTTTCGAAGTGCCATTCTATTATATCGAATATGTGATTGCACAGCTCGGGGCTATTCAGATGTACCGTCAATACCGAGAGAATCCAGAGCAAACGTTAAAGAACTACAATCGTGCGTTATCTCTTGGTAGTTCTGTTTCCCTTTCAGCAGTCTATGAAGCAGCTGGCATTCGCTTCGACTTCTCAGAATCCACGATAAAAGGGTTAATGGAGTTTGTGTCAAATGAATTAACGAATCTAAAAGCATAATTGTCCAGGCCCCTCAATCGAGGGGCTTTTTTATGCCTTAGAATCGATCGTCCAGATTTTGCATGTTGGACATTGAATGATTTCGAACCTCTCTTCTTTCAATTCATTCATCCAATCTTCCCATGATTCATGTTCTGGATTGATTTCTAAGGTTTTAACCGTTTGAAGTTCATCGCCATCGGAATTTGTACATGTGCATTCTACAATAGCCACTTGTGAATCTTGAAACTCTTCTTCTTTCGTGTTTTTTACAGACCAGTTCATTAATCTAGTATCCGTCACCTTACGTTTTTTGTAGTCTTTTTCTTTTAACATTCGAACGCCTCCTTCTTCTATTACAGTGATACCCTAAATCATTCAAAAAAAATCTTCTAATCTATAGGTTCCATATCTAGTTTGGTATATACTGACAGCATAATAGAGAAAGATAGGAGAGTTTGATGGAGACGATACAAGCGACGTTGTTGTCTATGGTAGTTGTGCATAATGAGAAAACTGATAAGATCCTTTTATTAAATCGTCCTGAAGAAGCGGGGTTTCCAGGTTATATTGGAGCAGGTGGAAAGATCGAGATGACCGAAAGCTTCGCTGAAGGTGCGGCAAGGGAGCTGTTTGAAGAAACTGGTTTGGTCGTTAACGAATCTGACCTGATTTTTAAAGGGATAGACGAATTCATTATCCGAGAAGATAAGTACCGGTACATCGTATTTAATTATTTAGTAAGAACGTACACGGGTGAGTTATTAGCACATCCTCCAGAAGGAGAATTAAAATGGGTCTCCCGTCAAAAGGTAATGGATTTTCCTATGCAAAGTTGGTTTAAACGGAGGCTACCAAAGTTTTTTGAGGAAGGGACGTTTGAGGTCTCTGTGGAATATGAGAAGGATAATAAAACGCCATTAAAAGAAACAATACGAAATCTTAAATGACGGAAGGGCAGACAATATGATTATCAGACAAGATGAAGCGAGTAAAGAAGTGAAGGATAAACTGATTCAATATAACATGTCTAAACTTCCTGATTCTGTGAAGACACCACTAGAATCGGTGACGTTTGTTAGTCGTAAAGGGAATGACCTCATTGGAGGAATAACCGGAACGATGTTCTGGCGTAATCTTCACATCGATTTTTAGTGGGTGGATGAAGAGGTAAGAGGGAGCGGTCTTGGGCGCGAGCTATTACGAAAAATCGAATCCTATGCGAAGGAGAAAGGCTGCCTTTTAATGTTATTAGATACATTTAGCTTTCAAGCTCCAGGTTTTTATTTAAGCGAAGGGTATGAAGTATGCGGAAAAGTAGACGATCACCCAGAAGGTCACACCTTGTATTATTTACTTAAAAGACTGACGTAAGAGGAGTAGGGATATGAGATCTATTAGACTAAGAGAATTCCGTTCAGAGGATTGGGAAGCAGTTCATGAATATGCCTCTCTTGAGGAAGTGTGCAAGTTTCAGCCGTGGGGACCTAATTCTGTTGCTGATTCGAAAGCATATGTAGATGACATCATCCTTGCATCGAAGAAAACCCCAAGAACGCGATTTGCCTATGCCATTACGAACACTAATAAAGTTATCGGTGCATGTGAAGTGAATATTCGCGATCCTCTTATGCGCACAGGTGAAATCTCTTACATTATTAATCCCGAATGGTGGGGGAAAGGGGTTGCTACCGAAGTAGCAAGCATGCTTCTTTCTTTCTCATTCAAAGACCTTGGTCTCCATCGTGTGACAGGTACATGTGACGAGAGGAATATAGGTTCAAGTAGAGTGCTAGAAAAGATCGGGATGAACCTTGAAGGTGAGATAGAAAACCACCTTCTTATTCAAGATGGATGGAGAAACTCCCTTATTTACGCTATTTCAGTTGATGAATGGGTGCGTGAACATTAAGCGTGGTTTCGTTTCTTCCAAACTAATAAAAGACAATAACAAACTAGGAAAAAGCCAGCACCTATACTAAGCGGTAGCGTATAAATTTTCGCAGCAGTGTGAATATGTTGCCAGTTCTTTCCGAGCTTCAATCCGATATATAGAAACAAAATGGACCACGGAATCATTGCGAGCATCGTATAAAGTGTGAAACGAATGAGCGACATTTTTGCAATGCCTGCTGGTATGGAAATCGCGTGCCTCACAATAGGTATGAACCGAGCGGTGAAGATCACGCTTACACCGTTGTGTTCAAACCATTTCTCTGCAAGGTCCATATGTTTCTTTGAAATCATTATGTATTTTCCGTACTTTTCGAGAAAAGAACGTCCGCCGTATCTTCCTAGCCAGTATAAGAAAAGCTGAGCGATCGTTCCACCAATGATTCCTGCAACAACTGCTCCGGTAAAATGAATATGTCCTTTAGAAACCATATATCCGCCGTATGCAAGAACAAGTTCGCTAGGAATTACTTCTACCATCAAAGCAATTGCGATACCAGGATAGCCAAGCGTAAGCAACCAACTCAAACATTGAACGATAAACGATTCCAATAGAATTATCTCCCTTCCATCTATGCTACCCTTGTCCTTATGTGTATTTAAAAAGAACCACAGTTATTCTACTAAATTAGCAATGATCCTCATAAAGAATAAGTATCGCTCGAATAGTTTTATACCCGGAATCTATGCAATCCGGGTACTTTTCGTTCTCAAAGAGAATGACAAAAGAGTAGAGAGGTGAAATGTAAGGATGTTAACATCCATGAAGAATTTTCTCAGTACGTTAGATCAACCCCTTGAAGCAAAAACAGGCAAGGAAAAAGCACTAACCGTACTCTCGATAATAGGATTTATTCTACTTTTATACACAGTGGCTTTTTCTCCATTTTTGTTTAGACTTTTCCTCACATGCCTTAGCGTAGGTGTGTCGTTATATGTTGTGAAAAAGATTCAAGATTTTGATCGCGTACTTAAAGGGAAAGAAATCGATAAAAAGGAAGAAGTTGATTCAGAAGCTCAGCTATCTTTCGAATGGGATCGCCCTAAGCGTGATGAGACAGTGGAGGCGGAGAAGGAACGTGAATTAGAAAGAATTAATAGTGACAAAACGCAGCTTTTCGAAGAACTTCTCACAAAAGCTGATTTAGATGAGCTAGAAAAAGCTACGTACCGTGAACAATTGAGACAAAAAGAAACAGACAGCAACCGTATTAAACAGGAGCTTCTTGTCCTGAAAGACAAAATTCAGCAAGTTGTGAATGAAAAGAAGAACTTGTTTATTAAAGAAACGCCCGATATGAAGCTTGTTGCTGAATTGATTGGGGTACATGAAATCGAATCTAGTTCTTTCCTTGAGTTAAATGCAAGGTTACAAGAGGTCTCTCAAGATATTCCTGAGCAAAAGAGAGAAACACTGAAAGAGCATGCAATGGTTAACGAAGATTTTGAATTAACAAGATTAGGTTATAAAGAGCTTATGAAGGAAGTAAGGAAACTCGAGAAAAAAACAAAGTATCAAATAAATGATGAGAAACCTGTCCAATAATGGGCAGGTTTTTTTGTTTTCGTTATCGTTTTTAATCGTTCGGAGAAAAAAACCGATCAATTTTAAAATACACCTCTTTTCATAGGAGTTTGTCCCTTTCATATTCTTGCTCATTACATACAGTAAACTATATTGATTAAAAGCAAGGGCGTGAAAAAAGATGATTGAACCACATGGAGGTAAATTGATAAGCCGGTATGAACCAGATTTTGATCATCGTTCGATTTCGCTAGAAGTAGAACTAGACGGCGTGTCTCTTTCCAACTTGTACTGTATTGGCATCGGCGCGTTCAGTCCTCTGCAGGGGTTTATGAGCCGTGATGATTACATGAGTGTGTTAGAAACGATGAAATTGAAAGACGGCACAGTGTGGAGTCTACCAATTGTTCTTCCAATAAAGAAAGAATTAAGAGCAGAGCTTTCTAGTGGAACGAAAGTAAAGCTTATTCATAACGAAGACATTTACGGGGTGTTGGAAGTTGAGGAGACGTATGAGATAAACCTTGAAAATGAAGCGCAAGCGGTCTATAACACTCGTGATGAAAAACATCCTGGCGTAGCTCGACTTATGAAACAATCAAACATTTACGTAAGTGGACCAGTTACTCTGATCAAATTGCCGGAGCTTCAATTCATGGATTATCAACTAACACCAGCTGAAGTTCGATCGAAGATCACGGAGCTAGGCTGGAAGACGGTTGTAGGATTTCAAACAAGAAATCCTGTTCATCGCGCGCATGAGTATATTCAGAAATGCGCACTGGAGATGGTAGATGGATTACTTCTTCATCCATTGGTTGGGGAAACCAAGGCGGGCGACGTGCCGGCTGATTTGCGTATGCAGAGCTATGAAGTTCTTCTTAAGAAATACTATCCAACCAATCGAACGCTTCTCTCTTGTTTTCCTGCGGCCATGCGATACGCAGGACCAAAAGAAGCTGTCTTTCATGCGATTGTACGCAAAAATTATGGCTGCTCACATTTCATCGTAGGTCGGGACCATGCTGGAGTGGGTGACTATTACGGAACATATGAAGCACAAGAGATCTTTGGTAACTTCACAAAAGAAGAAATTGGGATCGAGCTGCTTTTCTTTGAACATGCCTTTTATTGTAACGTTTGTTGTGCGATTGCAACCTACAAAACATGCCCACATGATGAAGGCGACAAGCTCATTCTTTCAGGTACAAAAGTAAGAGAAATGTTACGAAAAGGGATTACGCCTCCTGCTGAGTTTAGTAGGAGAGAAGTTATTGATGTATTGATAGAAGGAATGAAGGAGTCTTGATTATGATAATGACATCTGGTGGGCAAGTGCTTCCGATTTGTCACTAGAAAGGAGGGTAAGGATGGATAAAAATATCCATTGGCAAAGTCATTCCATACAAAAGAAAGATCGTCAGCTTTTGCATGAACATAAAAGCTATATTGTATGGTTCACTGGGCTTTCAGGATCCGGAAAGTCAACGATCGCTAATGAACTCGAAAAGGCATTGCATTCAAGAGGGCTTTCTACATTCCTGTTGGATGGCGATAACTTACGGCACGGTTTAAATGCTGATTTAGGTTTTCAAGAGAAAGATCGTAAAGAGAACATAAGACGAGTTGGTGAAGTTGCGAAACTTTTTGTTGAAAGCGGCACTGTCGTTCTAACCGCATTCATTTCTCCTTATCAAACTGACCGAGAAATGGTCAAAAATCTTGTTGGAGCAGATGAATTTATTGAAGTGTATATCGATTGCCCGATAGAAGAATGTGAGAAAAGAGACCCAAAAGGTCTTTATGAAAAGGTACGAACAGGAGAAATAAAAGAGTTCACGGGTATAAGTGCTCCATATGAAGCGCCGCAATCACCAGACCTCACGCTATACACAGCACTCCATAGCGTTCCAGACTGTGTCCATCAATTAGTGAACTACTTACGCACAAAGGGTTTATTAGCGCAATGATCGAACGAAATGATATTAACTACTGAAGACGCATGGTATCATGCGTTTTTGTTGTTTTGGGTGTTAGTTTTGTTTGTATGAGCTATAAGGTAAAGTATAGGTACGAGGTAGATGGAAAGGAGAGAGAGAATGAGTAGATGTGGATGGGTGTCAGATGAGAAGATCTATATCGATTACCATGATTTTGAGTGGGGAATTCCGGTTTTTGATGATGATAAACTTTTCGAAATGCTGATATTGGAAGGCGCTCAGGCCGGATTGAGCTGGATCACGATTTTGAAGCGGAGGGAAAGCTACCGAGAAGCTTTTGACAATTTCGATGTAAAAGCAGTTGCCTCCTATAGTGAAGACAAAATTCAAGAGTTGTTATCTAACGACGGGATTATTCGAAACAAGCTTAAAGTTCGAGGTGCAGTAAAAAATGCTAATGCATTTCTTCGTATTCAAGAGGAATTTGGAAGCTTCTCGTCTTACATATGGAAATACGTAGAAGGTGAGCCGATCATTAACAGGTGGCGTTCTGATGAAGAGGTTCCTGCGCAGTCAGAGTTAAGTAAAAAGGTCAGCAAAGATTTGAAGAAACGAGGGTTTACATTTGTAGGTCCAGTTATTATTTATAGTTTCATGCAGGCTGTAGGGATATTGAATGATCATACAATGAATTGTTTTAGACATCCGGAACATATGAAGAATTAGAGAGGGTTAAAAGCTATGCTTGTGAAAAAAATAGTATGCACCGTTAAGGATGGGCGAGAAGAAGTATTTTCAGCTGGTCAGGAACAATGGAAAGCTCTAGCGAACTGTACGGGGTTCATCGCTCAAATTGGAGGTTGGATGCAGGGGCGTGAGAACGTGGCAATGATTGCTGCTGCTTGGGAGGACCTTGCGTCATATGAAGAATTTATGACCAATACCCACGACGGCATTTATGAACGCACAGAGCAGCAAGGTTCAATAGAGAATATCGACGTTCAATTGGAAGAAGTCGTTGTTCGTGAAGAAGATAGGGCATTGAAAGACTGGCTCACATCTCAAAACGTGAGTTTGGAAGAAAAGTGGTCCATTGTTAAATAAAATCTTGCTGTGAATGATAGCAAGATAAGATAAGAAAGAACACCCCCTATTCACTATGCTGAAGAAGGGGGTGTTTGTTTGTATAAAGCTGTTTTTCAAAATAAGACGATTCGTTTTTATTTACTAGGAGGAGGGGTTTCGAAATTAGGTGATGTGTTATCGGGAATGGCTTTCTTGTTCCTTGCCTATGACTTAACTGGTTCGAAAGCGTTAACGACAGGAATGGCCATAGCTGAAACAGTACCATATCTTATTTTCGGTTTAGTTGGGGGAGTAATTGCTGATTGGGTGCAGAAGAAAAAGATGGTGATCGCGCTAGATTTACTGAGGGTGCCCCTTGTGGGATCAGTTGTTCTTCTTTACTACCTGGACGGATTGCATTACTTCTACTTACTTTCGATCAGTTTTCTGATTCAAACGACCGGGTGTTTTTTTAACCCAGCTCATCGGGCACTTCTACCTCTTATTACAGCAGAGGATCAGAGGACGGTCGTTAATAGTTTAAATGATACTCTCGGGAGAGGCGTTACTGTACTTAGTCCGTTTATTGCGATATGGCTTCTTACTTCTTATGGAGCTGTGCATTTCTTTACGATTGATGCACTAACATATGCTATTAGCTCATTTTGTTTAATGAAAGTGAATGTAAAGGAAGCGAAGAAGTCTAGTGAGAAATCAGTTAAAAAGGCACTACGTGCGATTGGTGTTTTTAGTAAGTGGGCAGGCACGCATGCGTCTATTCGAAACTTGTTTTTGTTTACCTTTATGATTGTTTTTCTGAATACATGGGTTTGGGAAGTGGGACTGCTACTTGCATTATCAGAGTTAACGCCAAAGAGTGAAGAAGTATTTAGTTTGATTCAGGGTGTGTTCGGTGCAACTGTCATTACTGCTAATGTTTTTATTCCCTTTCTCTTTAAACGGATGAGTTTAGTTACTTATATGATCGGTTCATTATTATGGGGAGGTGGAGTTCTCTACTATGGAATTTTATATGAAGTGGAGCATTTCGTAATCGGAGCGATTCTAGTTGGAATCGGTATTCCAATCGCCGGGTTAGCTAGGGTCTACATCCTTCAAACGATTGTGCCAGAAGAGATGCTAGGGAGAGGATTTAGTACGAATGCCGTCCTTCTTTATCTTGCTAACACGCTGTCACTTGTATTGTTTGGAGCTCTCGCAGCTTTTGTGCCGATTCAATCGCTAATGATAGGAAGTGGCTGTCTTATGGTTACTGCGAGTGTTGGTTACTTAGTAACGGTTAAGGCGAAATTGAGACGGCGTTCGACCATAGAGTTTCTTAAATAGCTTATTATAGGAAGAAAGGTTCGTAAAGCCTGATTCTAAGGCAATCTGTAAGATCGAGCGATCTGAAAAATAGAGCGCTTCCTGACTCCGCATGATTCGATATAGCTGTAACCAAGAATAAGGTGCAATGCCATAGGCTTCCTTAAAAGCGTGGGCAAACTGATATTTTGATAAACCGCATAGTGTGGCGAGTTCATCTAGAGTCCAATTCGCTGAATAATCGTCTCTGATCGCTTCGATTGCTCGATCAAGAGAAGGAGAAGAGTGATAGGAAAGCTGTGTTTGATGTGAACCTGGGCCGTGTTTCATTAGTAAAAGCACAAGTTGAGGAACACTGTGTTCTAGGAAATATGTTGCTTCTTCTGAAGTAGCATCCTGTATCGTCTCTCTTACAAACGAAGCCCACCGTTCAATTTGAGGATGATAATAGTTTATGCCCGCAAATTCAGGTAGTTTTTTCTCCGTGTATAGATCCTGTATTACGTTTCGAAAAAGCGAAACATCAAGCTCGATTAAGAACTTCTCGTTTGTGACCTCTAACTGCTGATGGGATTCGTTAGGATTAAAGAGGTAGAATTGTCCTTTATTGATCGAAATGTCGCCTCTTTGAGTCGCATAGCGACCTTTTCCTTTATGCGAATAGATAAACTTATAACAGTTATCACTGCGCCAGTTTCTTTCGTGAAGTAACTTGTTTCGTAGTAGTAGAATTCCGTGCTCGTATGGCGTGATCATTGTTATACTCCTTTTTGTAAATGAACTCGTTAATCGTAGACGACAGGTTTTGATGGTTCATGCAGGAAATCGAATAAAAGGGCAATCTGAGATGTTGTCGTTCTGCCTGTTGAGAGGGGCGGAAGATTAGTTCTATTGAAAAATCCACTTGCGCTTGTTTCGATGCTGGTAGATGGATTTCCACCAACGATTTCGCATTGAAAAATAATTTTGTATGTATGGTATGGAGAAGGGGGATGAGGATGCTTTGACTTATCGAGAACAGCAAGAAGCCTTACTACCTTCACGATATAGCCTGTTTCTTCCTGAACCTCTTTCACCGCTACTTCTGCTGGTGTATACCCTACATCACCCCAGCCTCCAGGGAGTGACCATTTCCCATCTTCTTTTTCTTGAACGAGTAAAAGTTCACCGTGTTGAAAGACTGCAGCACGAATGTCGACTTTCGGCGTCTGATAGCCTGTCTCGTTCGCGAATAAGTTCTCAATCGTATGCATGTCATATTCTGTGTAGGTGTTCATAATTTCTGTACTTAGTTTACGCAGTTCCAAGTAGCGCTCGTAATCGTATGGATCTTTCGTATACGTTAATCCTGCTTGAGCAATCGATTGTAATTCCTTTGCCCATTCTAACCATTTCTCGCTCATGAAGGTTCTCCTTTGTGAAGATTTTCATCGTTCATCAAACTACTTCGAGAACAATAGAAAAAAACCTGCTTATGAAATCAATCATAAACAGGTTCAGGATAACGACCAAACCATTCGTAGCGATGAGTTGAAAACCATTTATATAATGGGGAGCCGATTCGATCGAGAAAAGGTAAATAGAGAAACAAGCTCAATGGAATGGTAATCGGCAATGCAAGAAATAGCCTTCTGACTGTAGAAAAGCCTGAGTATAGTCGGCCAGATGCCGTCAGCATATGTATTTCATCATACATAAGATCGTGGCGATATTGCATGTAAGGATAAGCTTCTGGATTGTTTTCTACTTCTTGTACAGCAATCCATTCAACTTGTCCTCTCCAGTCAAGCTTTTGAAGAATCTTCTTCACATTAAAACAAAAAGGACATTCAGCGTCATAAAAAACGAGATGTTTCATACGGGAGCCTCCCAATAAGAAATTTCGTATCCTATTCTATACAATTCACTTTATTGAGGGATATTAAACAATAGAACCATCTTATGTAGTAAAAAAGTTTCGTATGAGCAGTGAAAGGGAAGATGAGACTTTATGAAATGATACGGAGGAGGAAGAGAAATGTTTGATAAAAGTACAGGAGAGATCCTTGTCGATACACTATCCGATTGGGGAGTCGATCATGTTTATGGACTTCCGGGTGATTCGATCAACCATTTTGTAGATAATCTTCGATCTTCAGAGGATCGAATGAAATTCATTCAGGTTCGTCATGAAGAAGTTGGAGCGCTATCAGCTGCTTCATATGCCAAAATAACTGGTAAGATAGGCGTTTGCTTATCGATTGCAGGACCAGGTGCGATCCATCTTCTTAATGGTCTTTATGATGCGAAAGCTGATGGAGTGCCCGTTCTTGTAATCGCGGGGCAAGTCGACAGTACACAAGTAGGTACAGATCAGTTTCAGGAAGTGAATCTTGAGCGGATGTTTGACGATGTGTCTGTTTTTAATAAGCGCGTTCAATCAGCAGAATCATTACCTGATTTAACAAATCAGGCGATTCGTACAGCAGTTGAAAAGAAAGGGGTAGCCGTCCTTACAATTCCAGATGACCTTGCAGCTGAAAAGGTGAAACAAAAGGTTAAGAATACGTCACTTATTCGATCGAAAGCGGTGGTTCATCCCGATACTTCGAATTTGCAAGAAGCACTGCAGCTAGTAAACGATGCAAAAAGGCCTGTAATCTTAGCAGGTAAAGGTGCGAAGCATTCGAGAGAAGAACTTTTACAGTTCGCTGAGAAAGTAGCTGCTCCGGTTATCCTTAGCCTGCCAGGGAAGGGGACAATTCCAGATGTTCATCCATACAACTTAGGACAGCTCGGTCAGATTGGGACAAAACCAGCGTATGAAGCGATGGAAGAAACAGACCTTCTCATTATGGTCGGTACTTCGTTCCCATACCGCGATTATCTACCGGATGATGCGAAGGCCATCCAGCTTGATATCGAGCCGACGCAAATTGGAAAACGATATCCTGTGACGGTAGGATTGATTGGGGATGCGAAGTGGACGCTTTCTTATTTAGCTGAACATAGTCAGTACCAAGAAGATAGAGACTTTATTGAAAAGTGTCAGGAGAATATGAAGAACTGGTGGTCTCATTTAGAAAAAATTGAAGCCGAGCGATCAACACCGATTAAACCTCAAGAAATTATGCCCGAACTACAGAAAGTTGTTGATGACGATGCTGTCTTATCAGTGGATGTAGGTAATGTCACGGTTTGGACAGCGAGACACTTCCGGGTAACGAATCAGAAGTTCATTCTCTCCTCGTGGATGGCAACGATGGGATGCGGTTTGCCTGGTGCGATTGCAGCAAAAATTGCTCATCCTGAGCGTCAGGCCGTAGCGATTTGTGGGGATGGAGGCTTCTCCATGGTTATGCAGGACTTCTTAACTGCTGTAAAATATCAGTTGCCCATGATGGTCGTTATTTTCAACAATGAACGACTCGGTATGATTAAATACGAGCAGCAAGCAATAGGAAACCTTGATTATGAAACAGAATTAAAAGACTTTGATTTCGCGGCCTTCGCGCATACAGCAGGAGGAGAAGGATACCGTGTTGAGAAACATGAGGAACTGTTACCAGCTCTTGAAAGAGCGGCTAAATCTACTAAGCCTGCTATTGTAGATATCGTGATAGAAGATCAAGCACCTCTTCCTGGGAAAGTAACGTATGAGCAAATATCAAGTTATTCAAAATACATGTTGAAGAAAGCTTTTAAGGAGCAGGAAATCGACATGCCGCCGCTGAAGAAAGCGTTGAAGCGTATTTTCTAATAAGGTCCAAAGTCCGCCCTCGTTAGGCGGGCTTTATTTATAGGAGGGGGATTTTCATGCATGTTGTTTTTGTGTATGGAACGTTAAGAAAAGGTGAAAGCAATCATCATGTAATTGAAGGAGCCACGTTACTTGAAGAGTATAGTTGGACGAGCGGAGAATTGTATGACACTGGCGCAGGTTACCCTGCGATGTTTGAATCAAGTGAAAGTGTTGTATATGGAGAAATCTATAAAGTGAACGATACGATTCTTTCACGTATTGATGTGCTTGAAGGGTTTCAAGTAGGGAGGACAGCTAATCTTTATGAGAGAGTCATTCAAACCGTTCAGTCCAAAGGAAATCAGTACGATGCGATCACCTATATCATGAAAACCAGGCCATCCTCGTTTCAACGAATCGATAGCGGAAATTGGGGAGAAGATAAGTTAGATAATGACAGCAAAAATGGCAGCGTCTGAAAAGACGCTGCCATTTCTTTAATTGGAGGTTCGTGATGCTTTTTTTTCGATTTTTGCTTCATGATTATTTCGTAAAAACATGTAGAACGAAGCTGAGAAGATAATAATATATCCAAGTATACTTAGAAGACCAGGAACTTGTCCAAATAGGATGATACTGATCAGTGCTGAATAAACGACGGTGGAATAAAAGAAGATCGAGATCTCCCGTGCTGGGGCAAATTTATATGCCATCGTGATTCCGAACTGACCTAGTGTTGCAAAGACTCCTGCAAGAAGTAGGTAGATGAGCTGCTTCGTTGCCATCGGTTCATAGAACATAATGACAAACGGGAGTAATACAACCGTTGAGAAGAATGAAAAGTAAAAGACAACTGTATAAAACTTTTCCTTTTGCCCGAGGACGCGAAGCACAGTATACGCTCCTGCAGCAAATATCGCAGATAATAAGCCCGAGATATACGGAATCGTTTCAATAGAAAACTGCGGTTTAATAATTAATAAGGTACCAATGAATGCAATGATAATCGCCACGACCTGAAACGTTCTAGCACGCTCTTTTAGGAATAATGCAGAAAAAATTATGAGCAGAAAGGGACTAAGCTTGTTCAGCATATCTGCGTCAGATAGAACGAGATGGTCGATCGCATAAAAATAGAAAAGGATTCCTAACGTCCCAAGTGCTGAACGGAGGAGTAAGAATTTCTGGTTTTCTTTCTTACCAAATAACCGTTCTTTGTAGAACATCACAAAACCAAATGATATTACAGCAGAGACTGCGTTTCGAAACATCGTCTTTTGTACCGTTGGTAGATCTCCTGAAAGCTTTACAAAAGCTGCCATCATCGCAAAACCGAACGATGAAACGAGTAACAAAAGGATGCCTTTATTTCGATCACTCATCAAATTCCTCCAGTGTATAGATTCAAAAATCACCTCTATCACTTTACTGTATGTGGTGGTGGTTAATCAACTCATGACAATTGGGATAGGCAGAAAAAGGTGTGGTATTTCGAATGGATACGTGTAGGATATCCGATTATGGTGAGGAAAAACCAAAGCTTGCTCTTAGTGAGGGTTACAATTGCCTGCTAGGAGGGTAAGGAACTATTACACAGATACACAAAGGAGAACCATGAGATGTTTAGATGGAAGAATATATATAGAGGGCTATTAATGGGAATCAGCGATTTGATTCCTGGTGTTAGTGGCGGAACAATCGCGATGGTACTTGGAATTTATAGACGGTTGATCAACGGAATCAATGGACTGATGAGTAAGAACTGGAAGAAGGAACTTGGTTTCTTTATTCCTTTGTTGATCGGAGTGGCACTTGCAATTATTCTAGTAAGTAAGGTGATGGAGAAGCTTTTAAATAACTATCCACAGCCTACCTTTTACTTTTTTATTGGGTTGATCATTGGTGTTATTCCGTTCCTACTGAAAAAGGTAGAGTTCAAAGAGTCATTTAAACCGGTTCACTACGTGCTCCTTGTAGTTGCAGCGATATTGATTGCTTCTACGATTGTTTTCAAAGGAGGAGACTCAGGGACTGTTAAAGAAACGTTGGAGTTGAAGGATTATGTAGTCCTATTCTTTTCAGGATGGTTAGCTAGTACGGCTATGATTCTGCCTGGTGTAAGTGGTTCATTCGTATTGTTACTGCTCGGTTCCTATCAAACCGTTATACATGGATTATCGTCATTTCAAATCCCCCTAATTTTGACGGTAGGAGCAGGGATCATAGTAGGATTAAGTTTAACTGGTAAAGCTATTTCAGTATTGTTGAATAAATACACGGTATCAACGTACGCGGTGATGATTGGGCTTGTCACAGGTTCGGTCGTAGTTCTTTACCCAGGGTTTAAATCTGATCCTGGAATTGCGACTGCAAGCATCATGACATTCCTCCTCGGTATTGGAGCAGCTTTCTTATTAGGTAGAATTGAGCATAAACAAAGGTAACAGGCAGTGAAAGCTGTCTGTTTTTTTGAGCAGGAAAGTCTTTAGCAGATATGGAATCAGTTGAAGAAGCTTTGTGATGTAGAGGAAGGAGACACTAATGAACATACAGTTTAGTAAAATCGAACATCCAACAACCGCTCTTGTTGATATGTATAATAGATGGGAAAACGATCGATCTTTAGTACCGTTAATACGGCCGAATAAGAATGTGGAGGAATATGAACGACGAAGGAAAATCACGATGATCGATTTAACCGAGCGTTTAAATCACCTACATATATATTTGATTTACTTCAATAATAAGCTGGTAGGTGAAATGAATTATATGGTCGACCCGGGTCATCTTCTTAAGAAAGAACCGAAAACAGCGTGGGTCGGGATAACGATTGGGGAAGATGAGGCTCGTGGTCACGGCATAGGCTTTGATGCTATGAGCTATTTAGAAGAGGAAATAAAGAAAGACGAACTAAAGAGAATTGAACTTGGCGTGTTTGAGTTCAACACAAGGGCACAGAAATTATATAAACGGTTAGGGTATAAGGAGATTGGACGATTAGAAGATTTTACATATTGGGACGGGAAGATGTGGGCAGATATTCGTATGGAGAAGTACGTTTGAATCGTCACTTTTAAATGATTCGTAAAAACGCTGGGGATCATCCTCAGCGTTTCTCGTTGTGGGCTTCGTTGGATTGAAGTTTCTTGAGTTCATCGACGGTAGCAAACGTATAATCTTCTGTTACTAGTTCTCGTAGATAATAAAAAAACAAGCAAATCCATTGATGGATTCGCTTGTTTGCTTAGCGACTTCGTTTTTCTTGCGAACGGTGGGTTCGAGGGAATACAATATGTTTCATCATAAAGAAACTTGATGCAGAAGATAAAAACATTGCTAATCCCTTCGCTATATTTCGTTCGATATAATTTGGAATCGACAACCATTCAAGGTCAAACAGAAACAGAGCGCCGTAGAAAACGAGGTTGCTGACGCCAAGTGCAATAACGGCCTGCACCAGAAACAAGATGACCTGTCTTCGATCGTAGATAGCTTTGGAAGGAAAGGTGAGCTTAGCATTCCAAAAATAACTGTTCGTGATCGCCAGTGTATACGCAATTGAATTGTAGATAATGAGCTGGATTCGGTCATCTGTTGGAAATAACAGCATGAGGAGGTTAAGAGCTCCTATGTCTACAAGTGCATTCATGATACCAATCGCACTAAAGCTTATAACCTGCTTTGAACCTTTGGCTTTTTGACTCTGTTTCATGTTTTTACCTCTATCTATTGGACCGCCTGCTGTCCTTCTTCATGATCTTGCTTAAGTTCTAAAGAGGACTCATAAATATCGAGAAGCTGTTGTGCTGGACCATGCCAGCCGAAAGCTCGTGAATGCGAAAAGGCTTGTTCTGACATTCGATGAAGTAGGTCCTCATTTTCAAGTCGAGCAATGGTTTCGGTTAAGTTTCCCTCTTTACCTGAACGGTAGAGGAGACCTGTCGAACCATCTTCCACTTGTTCGTTCGTCGGTCCAGATTCTGCTGCGACAACGGGAAGTCCACTTGCCATTGCTTCTAGAATGACAAGCCCTAGTGTTTCAGTAGTTGAAGGGAACATGAATGCATCTGCTGAAGCATAAGCGGTCGCTAGTTCTTCTCCATGCATAAACCCTGTGAACGTCACATTCGTAAGGTGTGAGAAGTTCTTTTCAAGTTGCTCTCGGTATGGCCCGTCCCCAACGATTGCGAGATGAGCATCTTGCTTCTCTTCTAACATAGGGAGGAGTGTGTCGATTTCTTTCTCGAATGCAAGACGTCCAACAAATAAAAGTAGTGTTTTGTGAGGATTTCCTTCCGTTAATCGTTCCCTCATCGACTCTTCGCGTAGCTCAGGGTTAAAGCGTTCTGTATCGACGCCACGCTTCCATAAATGAACGTTATAAAAGTCTTGCTCATTAAGTTCTTCTAAAATAGCTTGAGACGTGCACAGGTTCAAGTCTGCTTTGTTGTGCATTCTTCGGAAATGCCACCATAGAAGAGGCTCTGCCCATGGAACGTTGTAATAATCCGCGTATTTTGGAGCATGCGTATGATAAGAAGCAATGAGGGGTACCCCTAGCTTTTTTCCATATTTAATTCCTGAATACCCCATAAATGCAGGGTTTACAACGTGTACGAGATCAGGGTTGAAGTCTTCTAGATATGTTTTGATTTGTTTTGTTGGCATTCCAAATTTACGGTGTTTATACAGGAAAAAGGTACGAGGCTGAACCCCATCGAAACGAATATTCCTATAGCTTCGTACCCCTAAATCTGGAGCAATAACCTGGATCTCATGTCCTTGATCGATTAAATAATCGATGGAAGCACGCAATCGCGTTACGACTCCATCTGTGGAGGGGAGGAATGTTTCAGTTACGATGGAAATTTTCATAGTTACACCTCTCCTTGTTTTGACATCGTCTTACTTCCAGGTAACGTTTGGAAGTACGTTTTCTTTTAGAACTCTATCTTTGTATTTAAGAGCTGTTTCAAGTGTATTCGCTATATGTTCATCAGTTAATAAGCAAGGTTCAAGGCCCAGGTCGATCAAGTTTGTGTTTACGGCATGATAATAGTGTTCTTCTTTTTCAACACGTGGGTTTTCTATATGGTCGATCGAAATATCAAGCCCCTTAGACTCTGCTACTCGTTGAACTTTCTCGGCTAATTCAAGAACAGAAAATTCTTCTGTAAATTGATTGAAAACACGGAACTCTCCTTTGTCGGCAGGGTTCTCAGCAGCGATTTCAACACAGCGAATCGTATCCTGTATATTAAGAAAGGCTCTTGTTTGCTTGCCAGAACCGTAAACAGTTAAATTATGTCCGATGGCTGCTTGTATGATGAAACGATTTAAAGCTGTTCCAAAGACGCCATCGTAGTCAAGGCGGTTAACTAAGCCTTCATCCATATCCGCTTCATCTGTATGAAGTCCATAAACAATCCCCTGATTCAGATCAGTTGCTCGAATACCCCAAATCTTACATGCGAATTGAATATTATGGCTATCATGGACTTTTGATAAATGGTAGAACGAGCCTGGTTGCTTTGGAAATGGTAGAACGTCTTCGCGTCCTTTATGTTCGATCTTTATGTATCCTTCTTCTATATCAATATTAGGCTGGCCGTATTCGCCCATTGTGCCCAATTTTATTAAATGGCAATCAGGTGTTACTTCTTTGATGGCATATAGTACGTTCAAATTGCCAACGACGTTATTGGTTTGAGTGAAAACAGCGTGTTCTCTGTCGATCATAGAGTATGGAGCAGAGCGTTGCTCAGCAAAGTGAACGAATGCTTCAGGCGCAACTTGTTTGAAGATCTCTTTAAGAAAATCATAGTGCATCAAATCGCAGTCGTAGATTTGAATGCTTTTGCCACTCTTTTCTTCCCAGAGTTTTACGCGTTCTTCTAAGGACAGAATCGGGGTTAGTGAGTTAGAGCGAAGTTCTTCGTCCCATTTTCGACGAACCATGTTATCTAAAATCGTCACGTCGTGTCCCTGTTTCGATAAATAAAGCGCTGTTGGCCAACCGCAAAAACCATCTCCACCTGCAACAATTATTCTCATAGATTCTACCTCCATCACAATGGTCAAATTTGTACTAAATCGCTTGCTATATCACAATTTACGATAGCACTCATCATGGGCTGATTCAACTAAGGACCCCTAATTTACGAAAATTTTAAGATAATCAGTTAATTCCCTGTAGGAATCAAATTTATGTTGAAGGTAAACTTGAAAAGGAGTTGAAATGAATGAACGATCGTCATCCTTATTGCCTGTTACATCGATGGCTGCTGTGTTGTTAGAAAGATAGGGAGTTGGGGGTGAAGTCATTCTTCGGGACGTTCAAATAAAAGTCTTTGTTAATTACGGCATCTATGATTAGATGTTCGTCTTCCTGCCAAGTTCTTCAGTTATTGGACGCTTAAATTTGTTTTTGCTCATACATCTTCCTCCTTTGGATAAACGCTAGCGGTAGTTTATGTTGTTGTGCGCAAGATTAACCATCACCGTAAGCATAGGTTAGCTTACTTTTCTATGATTAATTGTTCTTAGAAAAGGGAATCAGATTAAAGTGAGCCAAACGAAAAGGAGTCGATAGATATGAGTAAAACATTACAAGCCTACTTTCCAACAGAGAATGAAGCAGAAAGTGCAAAGGCAGACCTCAAAAATTATTCTGTAAATAACGTTTCAGTTGAAGAAGTAAATGAGGAAAAGAACCTATCAGTTGATACCCCTGATTCTGGTCAAGGGTCAAATACAGAGGCTGGTGCAAACAACGATTTGTTCTTCTCAAATGAAACCCCAACAGGTAAGCAGGAAGAAAACGCTGATCCTGAACAAAATGATAAGCATTACAGCTATATGCTTTCATTCGAAACAACTGAAGAAGACGATACAGAGCTCCGTGAAATCGTAACAAAGCATAATGGAGCGATGGAAAAATAATTAATGTAGGGGGTCAGGCAAGTGCCTGACCCCTTTTGTAATGAACGACACAAAACGTTACGATTTATATTGTTGTTTACCCTTTGAATCGATTGATGAAAAAGGGTATACTTCAAACTAGACGATAATGATTATAACTAGATATTGAATTTAATTCGTATTATTTGAGAGGGGAACACACTCATGGCAAAGAAAACAATGGGTTTACTTGTGATGGCATACGGTACGCCATACAAGGAAGAAGATATCGAACGTTATTACACACATATTCGTAGAGGAAGAAAACCAGCTGAAGAGCAACTTCAAGATTTAAAAGATCGCTATAAGGCGATCGGTGGTATTTCACCTCTTGCAAAAATTACTGAAGATCAAGCATATGGATTAGGTGCTCATCTAAATGAAGTGCAAGATGAGATTGAATTTAAAGTGTATATCGGCCTGAAGCATATTGAACCATTCGTTGAAGATGCCGTTCAACAAATGCATGAAGATGGAATTGAAGAAGCTGTAAGCATTGTACTAGCACCTCATTTCTCTACGTTCAGTATCAAATCATATAATGGACGTGCTAAGGAAGAAGCAGAGAAAATTGGTGGACCAACGATTACATCTGTAGAGAGCTGGTACGATGAGCCGAAGTTTATTTCCTATTGGGCTAAGCGCGTAAAAGCAATATTTGATGGAATGACTGAACAAGAAAGTGAAAAAGCGGTATTAATTGTTTCTGCACACAGTCTTCCAGAGAAAATCATCGCAAATGGAGATCCATATCCTGATCAGCTAAAAGAAACGGCTGACCTTATTGTTGAGGAATCTGGAGTAAAAAATGTTGCGATTGGATGGCAGAGTGAAGGAAATACACCAGATCCATGGATTGGTCCTGATGTTCAAGATCTAACGAGAGATTTACATGAAAATCATGGTTACACATCATTTGTCTATGCACCTGTTGGATTTGTAGCGGATCATCTTGAGGTTCTTTTTGACAATGACTATGAATGTAAAGTCGTAACAGATGATATTGGAGCAAACTACTACAGGCCAGAAATGCCAAACGCAAAAGAAGAATTTATCGATGCGATGGCAACGGTCGTGTTGAAGCAATTGAATAATTAATGTTAACAGCGGTCTTGGACCGCTGTTTTGTTATTTGGTGACAAAAAAAGAATTGACAATCCCTTCTTTTAAAGCTAAAGTTAGTGAAAATCAATGAAAATAGGCGAAGAAGAGGAAACAGTAGCGCATGCGAGTTGTAGTGTCAGAGAACCAGTGGTGGGTGAGAACTGGTACAGCGCAATCGTGAATTACCCCTCAGAGCTTTTCTGACGAACGGATTCTCTAGTAGTCTGAAACGGTAAATTCCGTTATCGTATTTGAGCCGGAAGACAGGATTGTCTTCAATCAGGGTGGTACCGCGTGACTAGCCACGTCCCTACATATAAGTAGAGGCGTGGCTTTTTTTTATATTATTTTAAATTAGGGGGTCGAAAGGAATGACCATGATCGAAAAGTTAACGAGTGAACAACGAAAGGAAATGGAAAGGCAGTATGCGGTTTATACTCATGGAACGAGCGAAGTCATTCCTGGAGACGAATTGAAACGTAAGATTGCAAAGTCGATCATCACAGGACGTCCATTGAAGGTTAAGCTTGGACTTGATCCAACAGCACCGGATGTTCATATCGGGCATACTGTCGTATTAAATAAGCTGCGACAGTTTCAGGAAAATGGGCATATTGTACAGCTGATCATTGGAGACTTCACAGGTAAGATCGGTGATCCGACAGGTAAATCTTCAGCAAGAGTTCAACTTACGGATGAAGAAGTTGAGAAAAACGCTCAAACGTATCTTGATCAATTTGGGAAAGTGATCGATCGTCATAAAGTAGAACTATTCTACAATGCAGCTTGGCTTTCAGAATTGAAGTTTCAAGACGTAATCGAGCTAGCAGGTAAGATTACTGTCGCTCGGTTAATCGAGCGTGATGATTTTGAGAAACGGATTACGAATGGTAAGCCGGTTTCACTGCATGAGTTCTTTTACCCCCTTATGCAAGGGTACGATTCCGTTCATCTAGAAAGTGACATCGAGCTCGGAGGGACCGATCAATATTTTAACGTCTTAATGGGAAGACATTTACAAGAACAGTTTGGAAAAGAAAAGCAAGTTGTCTTAACGATGCCTCTTCTCGAAGGATTAGATGGCGTAGACAAAATGTCGAAGTCAAAAGGGAATTACATTGGAATTGCAGAAAAACCAACAGAGATGTATGGAAAAGCGATGTCGATCCCTGATGAGTTAATTTCGAAATACTTCGAACTGATTACGGATTTACAACTAGAAGAAAAAGTAGCGATTCGAAAGAAGCTTAAAGAAGGGTCCGTTCATCCTAAAGAAGCAAAAATGAACTTAGCAAGAACGGTTGTACGAATGTTTCATGGCGAGGATGCAGCTACTACTGCGGAAGAGCAATTCCGAAATGTATTTCAGCAGAATCAGCTACCCTCTGATATCGAGGAATTTAAGTGGAGTGGAGAACAGAAAGTAAGTGTGCCAGCTCTAGTCGTGGCTTTAGGAATGTTGCCTTCTACTAGTGAGGCAAGACGCATGGTCAAAAATGGTGGAATCAAAATTGATCAAGAAAAAGTTACGGACAGTTCTACTGTGATTGAAATTGTAGATGGTATGGTTGTTCAAGTTGGTAAACGTAAAGTGAAGAAAATCAGGATATAAAATTCAATCTGTTAATAAAGTTTCGAAATCAACTGGGTGGTGATTTCCGCTCCAGGATGCTCGCTTTCCGCGGGGCGGGCGGTGAGCCTTGGCTTCGCCTGTGGGGTCTCACCTGTCCCGCAGATTATTAATGACGTCATTAAATCAGAACCTCAACGAAGTTTCTTTATATTAATAATAATTTTCTACTGTATAGGGAGCACAAGAAACGAGGCTTCTCTACAAGCGAAATCCCCCATTCAAAGTAAATGGGGGATTTGTTTTATTCTGTGACTGTCACTGTTTCTTCAGTGTGTTCATGTAAGCCATTGTCGTTTTCGGCATGGATGGTGACGGTGTATTTTCCTGCTTCTTCGAATGTAGCAGTTCCTTCATACTCGCCATCTTTTGTTTCCTCAGTGTCTATCCATTGTGCTTTTTCTTCACCAGCTTTTGAAATTTCAAAGCGGACAGACGCTCCACCTAAAGGTTGATCGTCTTTTTGTAGGTGTGTGACTAAAGAAATCTTTTCGCTTGCTTTAATGGATTCTGGTTTCATTAAGTGGAAAGAAACAGCGTCTCCATGATGGGCGTGTTCTTCGCTATGCTCAGATGATTCTTCTGACCCTGAACCTACTGTTACTTTGTTTTTCGGCATCGTGTGTAGGTCTCGTGCTGTTACGTGCGATTGAACAATGTATGTCCCATCTTCTTCGATTGCTTTCTTAATAGAGTAGACGCCTTCACCTTCATGCTCGGCTTTTACCATCTCACTGTTATCTTTGTCTCCTTCTTTCCAGATTTCAAACATTACTTCGTTTGCGTCTTCAACCGCTTCGTCTCCTTGTGTAACTGTTGCGCTTAAAGTGAGTTCCTCGCCTTTTTTGGCAGTTTCAGGTGCATCGAGAGAAACTTCTAATGGCTGAGGTTCAGAAGTGCCGCTTTCTTCTGTATCTTTGTTATCGTTCTGTCCACATGCTGCGAGCACAAGGGCGAGACACAGCATAGATAAGAAAATACTTAGTTTTTTCATATAAGACATCCTTTCACTATTAAAAAATGTATGTAAAGCTTCATTATTGCCAGACAAGGTCGTTGGCAAACAAGCTTCTTACTAATAATAGTAGAAAAGATGAAGGAGCATCTCAAGTGCTTACAAAGAGCAGTTGTGTCAGCTTGATGACAAAGAATATAGCAATCATGGAATGTTAATATAATTAAATGAAGGTAGACAGAGGTTGGTAGAATCGAAGCAATCTAGTTTGAAGAGGACATGCTAGAAAGCGGTCCCCAGAAGGGACCGCTTTCCTTATAGACTCATAGCATAATTGGTTTCAAAAATAGACATCGTCCACTTTTCGATATCACGAAATCCGATACGTTTATAGATGTTGCCGGCTTCAGGGTTATCATAAAAAAGACAAAGGTCTTTGCCTTCTGTTAATACGTCATAACATAATTTCATCATGCATTTTGTTGCATATCCTTTGCGCTCGTAACCAGGGCGCGTACATACTCCAACAACCATAGCAGATTGAGAGTTTTCTGCAGCAGTTGAAGCGGCCGAAACGACTTGTCCATCGAGTGAAATAAAGTAGGTTCTAGAAACCCCTTTTTCTAAATTCCTCTGTTTCTCTTCTACTGTTTCGGAAGAGTTGAACTCATCGATGCTATTGTGAAGCGCGTGAATGCTAGCGATGTCTTCAGATTTTGCAACTTTTACTTCATCTAAATTCGCGAGTGAGAGCTTTTCAACATTGTCGCATTTAGCATAATATAACTTCCTCTTGGATTTAGATGGATGTTTGATATAAGCTTCGACCTGCTCTGTTACATGTTCTAAGCCTGACACCATTAGGAAATCCTCGTCCTCTGAAATAATTGAGGCCAAGCCTTCAGCATCAAAGTCATTCGAAGCAAAAGGAATATAATTCTTTTCATACTTCATGAGAACAGCACGTAGTTCCCCATCATCAGAAAAGTCGCCCCACAGCTTTTGGAATGGTTGATCGTAGCCGAAAGCTTCAATATCTCCAAGAATAAATAAATTCTCTGCGGCATATGGCGTTAATAAAGAAATGCACTCCTTATGGTCACCTTCTGTTAATCTTCTAATCATCATAATGGCCTCCTTACCCTTCTTTAAGAAGCTATTTTACAGTAGATTTTTCAAAAGTAAATCTTTTTCCCACAAAAAATAAATCCTAAATGAGAGCGCTTTATCAGAATGATTAGTTTAAGAGTTGCGCCTTAGAGGTAAAGAGAGGGTGTATACTTATTTAAGGAGATGATGTTCGATGAGTAAAGTATTTTTCACTTCAAAGGCAACTGCTGAAGGCGGTCGTAACGGAACAGTAAAATCTTCTGATGGTTTGATCGACATGAATCTTGTTATGCCTACAGAAAACTCTGATGAAAAGGGTACGAACCCAGAGCAACTATTTGCAGCAACGTATTCTGCTTGCTATGATGGTGCACTAAATCTAGTAGCTTCGAAGAAGAAGAAAGAAATCGAATCAAAAACGACTGCTGAAGTTAGCTTCTTAAAAGATGAAACGGATGACGGATTTAAAATTGGAGTTACACTTAACGTTGAAGTTAAAGGTGTTAGCCAAGAAGATGCAGAGATGTTAACAAAGGAAGCACATCAGGTTTGTCCTTATTCTAAAGCAACGCGCGGCAATGTAGATGTTGAAATTAAAGCGAACGCCGTCTAAATTAAGTTGATTATCATACAGGCTGTCGAACTCGACAGCCTGTATTTTTTATCTCAACATTAATATGGAGTAAAGGACAAAGAATCAGTTTAAGGATAACGTATATAATCATTTTTAATTTTCAGGGTTAGAGATCAGTTTTTCCAGTTTAGTTTATTTTCTAAAGGGAATGCAAACCGTAAACCCTGCTCCCTCCAGGAATTCAGGTTATTTTAGTTGAAAGGGGAAAGGAGTCGTGAAGCAATCCGTAGGGACGTTCAACCACAGGTATTCGGTGGTACTTTATCAGACAGAAACAGCTGTAAAAAAGTCTAAAACGATGTCACAGAAGAATGTCGATATTCGGAAGCTGTCACAGATGACTGGTTTTTCAGAAGAACAGATTCTAGAGGCGATGGAATTCGGAGACCCTTCATTCAAACTTAATCGGCCATCTCTTCCAAAGCAAAATATCCATTTGCAAGTTTGAAAGATAAACGTTTGGAGGGACGGGGGATTAACAAACAATAAAATTATTTCACAAAAATGAAATCGGCCGATGAGCCGATTTTTTTGTTTCTCATTAAAAGGGGTAGAATGGAAGTTTGTCGAATGAGTTTTAGTAGAGAAATGTAAGTGGAGGCATGTCTATGGAGAAAACAGAGGATATCACAACGAATGCTGATCTTATGAAGCTACTGGATTCGTTGTTAAGGGAACCTGAAACATTCTGGAATCAGTTTTATGAAGATCGAGAAAAGCCGATACCATTTTTTGAGCACGTACCCGATGAAAATCTTGTTTCATACATAAGTGACTATGCGATCCCTCATGGTCGAGTGCTCGAAATTGGCAGTGGTCCAGGTCGGAATGCCATTTATCTTGCTAAGCAGGGCTTTCAAGTAGATGCGGTCGATTTGGCACAAAAGGCAATTGATTGGGGGAATGAGAGGGCGAAAGAGGAAGCGGTTGAAGTGAATTTCATCCATAGCAGTTTATTTGATCTCGAAGTGGAACCAGAACGTTATGACCTCATCTATGATTCGGGGTGTTTTCATCACCTTGCACCTCATCGAAGGATAAGTTACCTCGATTTCATCCAAAAAGCATTGAAGCCTGAGGGGTATTTCGGATTAACATGTTTTGTCCCAGATGGGCCACTTGGTGGAGCGGTTATAAGTGATCGTGAAGTGTATGAAAAGCAAACCTTGAATGGTGGGTTAGGTTATTCAAAAGAAAGACTACGTTCACTATTCAATAGGTTTGATCCTATTGAGATGAGAGAAATGCGAGAGACGCAAGATCCGACATTGTTCGGTGTTAATGGATTAATGACGGCATTATTTAAGAAAGAGAAAAGGAATAATCTGAATGGTTCGAAAACTGTGGTTAGTTCTATGTAGTAAAAGGGTACTAATATTTAGGAGAAGTTGTTACATAATTTGAAAGTTAACTGAAAAACGTTGTGATTCAGTTGGAAAGGACGGGATGATGGATAGAAAAAAAGCATATCAAAAGGGACCAGTTTTCTGGGTTTCAGCAGTTGTAATCTTATTACTCGTTGTGTGGGGTGCAGTCGTACCTGATTCGTTTGCTTCAGTGGCAAACAGCGTTTATTCATTTACAACGAATGCGTTCGGATGGTTTTACTTACTTTCTGTCGTGTTCTTTGTTTTGTTCTGTATGTATTTAGCAATTAGTAAGTACGGTAAAATTCGGCTTGGGAAAGACGGAGAGCGTCCGGAATATCCCTTCTTCACCTGGATTGGAATGTTATTTAGTGCAGGTTTTGGTGTTGGACTTGTGTTCTGGGGAGTAGCAGAACCGATGACGCACTTTGCAAATCCTCCAGCTGGTTTTGGTGTGGAAGGAGAAACGGAACAGGCGGCAAAGCTTGCGATGAGATACTCCTTTTTCCACTGGGGGGTTCACCAATGGTCGGTATTCACAGTCGTTGGACTCGTAATGGCCTATTTTCAATATCGTAAGGATCGAAAGAGCTTAATAAGTGAAACGATCTCAACAGGTACTCCAGATAAGAGGAAGAAATCCTGGAGAGGAATCATCAATATTCTTGCTGTTATCGCAACAGTGATGGGGGTAGCGACATCACTTGGGTTCGGTATCCTTCAAATTAATGGCGGATTGAACTACATGTATGATCTTCCGCAAAATGCGACGATTCAGATCGTGATTACACTAATATTGCTCGTTTTGTATATGACTTCATCTACAACGGGCTTGAATAAAGGAATTAAGTACTTAAGTAACTTGAACCTTGCCCTTGCATTAGGGTTGATGCTTTTTGTGTTATTTCTAGGGCCAACGGTATTTATTCTTGAAAGTTTCACGGTTGCAGCTGGGGGCTACATTCAGAAGTTTATTGAGATGAGCTTCTATATGACTCCATATGAAGGCGGAACATGGGTGAAGGATTGGACCGTATTCTATTGGGCTTGGGTCATCGCATGGTCTCCGTTTATTGGATCCTTTGTAGCGAGGGTGTCGAGAGGACGATCGATTCGAGAAATGATTTTTGGAGTATTGATCGTACCCCCTTTCATCGCGATGGTATGGATTGCTGTTTTTGGTGGAGCAGCGTTTCACCTTGATCTGTTCCAAGGAACAGCAATTGCTGATGCAGTAAATGAAGATGTTACGAGTGCGCTTTTCGTTACATTGGAAGAGTTTCCGTTAACGACGATCCTTTCAACTCTTTCAATCTTTTTGATCTGTATTTTCCTCGTCACATCTGCTGACTCAGCAACATTTGTTCTAGGTATGATGACATCAGATGGTGACTTGAATCCAACGCTTTTCTCAAAGCTCGTGTGGGGAACGCTTATTGCTGCAATTTCTGCAGTATTGATCATTAGTAGTGGATTGCAAGGCTTACAGACAGCATCACTTGTTTCGGCCTTACCGTTCACCGTAATCTTGATTATTATGTGTTTTAATCTCTTTAAATCTCTGAGACGGGATGCAAAGTCTTATGAGGTAGAAAAAGAAAGAAATCTTCTAAACAAATTACAATCTACATCGAATAAACAAAAAACAAAAATAAGTAGACAGTCGAATGATGATACGCCACATAGGTAACGGGAATCAAAAACCCCGTGTAAACGTTTGTTTACACGGGGTTTTTATTATCCTAGTGCTACGTCAAGAACCATCATGACTGAGAAGCCTACTAACAGTGACATCGCAGCGAGTTGAACGTGGCCTTTTTCTTGTGAACCAGGAATAACTTCTTTTGCTACAACGAATATCATTGCCCCAGCTGCAAAGCTTAATGCATAAGGGAGAAGAGGTTGGATGACGATGACAGCAAGCGCTCCGACCACAGCAGCCATCGGTTCGACCATCCCTGAGAATTGACCATAGAAGAAGCTTTTCTTCTTTGACATTCCATCCCGTCTAAGAGGCAAGGAGACCGCCGTTCCTTCGGGGATATTTTGAATACCAATTCCGATTGCAAGTGCGATTGCGCCAGATAGCGATGCTGTGGAGAAATTAGCAGCAAGTGCACCGAAAGCTACGCCGATTGCAAGTCCTTCAGGGATGTTGTGCAATGTTAGTGAAAATACAAGCATTGCAGTACGGTGTTTTGCTTTTTTATCTTTGATGTCTTTAAAATACAAATTCTCATCGATCATAGGTAGGATACGGTCGACTAATAGTAGGAATACGCCGCCTAGTAAAAAGCCTACTACAGCGGGAATGTAACCAGGGACTCCCTGTTCTTCCGCCATTTCAATTCCTGGGCTCAATAGTGACCAGAAGCTTGCGGCGATCATGACGCCTCCTGCAAATGCGAGCATCGAATCAAACAGTTTCTGATTCACTGTTTTTGTGAAAAAGACTACAGCTGCACCAAGAGCTGTCGCTCCCCATGTAAATATTGTGAAAATTAACGCTTGGAAAACTGGGCTTAAATCCATAAACCAGTTAATCATCGTTAAGCCCTCCTTTTATAATCATTGTTTTCATATCCACATATTTTTTGCATATAGGAAAAATCTATACATCACAGTGTAAACGGCTTGTTTCCTCATTGTCAATATAAAGGCTTAGTTTACAGAAAGCAGTACAGAAACCTGGCATCTCCCTACCAATGCGAGAGTGAATCCGTTTTATTAATTCAGATAGAGGGAAGATTTTACAACATGATAAAAGAAAGAAGGGGACGCATTATGCCAGAAGGTCCAGAAATAAGACGCGCTGCCGATCAGGTAGAAAAGGCGCTTAAGAGTAGATCAGTAATGGAAGTGAAATTCGCTTTTGAGCATTTAAAGGATTATGAATCAATGCTTGAAGGTGCTGAAGTCGTGCGAGTAGATACGAAGGGAAAGGCGATGCTGATCCGCTTCAATAATAACGTTACCATTTACTCTCATAACCAGTTGTACGGGAAGTGGTATGTAAGAAATGCATACAACTACCCAAAGACGAATCGACAGTTACGCCTCGCTATTCATAATGAAAAGAAATCTGCGTTACTATACAGCGCATCTGATATAGAAGTTTTGAGGAATGAAGAAGTGGCTCATCATCCCTTTATCTCTAAAGTAGGCCCTGATCTCTTGAGTGAAGACGTAACGATTGATGAACTAAAGGAACGATTTACATCAAAACGTTTTTATCGAAAAAAATGGTCGTCACTATTGCTAGATCAATCGTTTGTTGCAGGTATTGGAAATTATTTAAGAAGTGAAATCATGTATGTGGCAGGTATTCATCCAGACTTAAGGCCAGTTGATTGTACCGAAGAAATGATTGAAAAAGCAGCAGAAGCTACCATTACGTTAGTTGAACGATCTTATAAACATAAAGGAATTACGAATGACGTGGAACTCGCCAAGAAGCTTAAAAGCAAGGGAGAAACGCGTCGTCAATATCGACATTGGGTCTTTAATCGAGAAGGGGAGCCATGTCGAATCGATGGAACTGAAGTTAAGAAAATCATGGCAGGATCAAGAAGATTATATTATTGTCCTACATGCCAATCAAAGTAAACGAGCTTAGAAGGTCGTCGTTTTATTGAAGGAAAAGCGTTAGTGAGTGGTGAAAGGTTAGAAAAGAAGGAGAGGTGTACAAATGGAAGCACGTGTTGAGAAATGTTTTAGTGAATCGGTCTTACTAAGCGCGATGGAGAAGTTTGGTGCGAATAGCAATAGCTTCAGAAAACTAGGAGATTTTGAGAACTATGTATTTGAAGTATTCATTGGGAATGACCCATACATCCTAAGATTAACGCATATTTCACACCGTTCCAAACAAGATGTAGAAGCTGAAATACATTGGATTAACTTTTTGTATGCCCATAACATAAATGTAGCAAGAGCCCTACCCTCGAGTGGTGGGAATGTCGTTGAAGCAATCGACGTTGAGTATGGATCCTTTTTTGTATCTCTATTCGAAAAGGCTCCTGGTCGACAATTGAAGAAAAATGACACGTTATATCAACCTGCACTCTATGAAGTTTGGGGAAGAACGATTGGGCAGATGCATCGTGTGACAAAGGATTATCACCCCTTAGACCATTTGCGTGAGCATTGGGATGAAGAAGACTTGGTACAATTTGAAATGTATTTATCGGAAGAACGGGATGAAGCGATCATACGTAAAGGAAAAGCATTAGTAAAGGAGATTCAGACGCTCCCAAAAGAGAGAGAGTCATATGGACTCGTTCATTCTGACATCCATGCAGGAAACTTTTTTTATGATGAAGGAGACATTCATGTATTCGACTTCGATGATAGCGCGTATCATTATTTCGTGAGTGATATTGCGATTCCCCTCTACTATACCGTATGGGGAGAGTTTCAAGGTGAAGATCGAGAGACAAGGGCACAGTTTGCGGAAGAATTCCTTTATTTCTTTTTAAAAGGGTACGCAAAAGAAAATAAGCTAGAGCCAGAGTGGATAAAGAAAATGCCGCTTTTCTTACGGTTGAGAGATTATAGTCTTTATACAGTCCTACATAAAAAGTTTGATGTCGCTAACATGAGTGAAGCTGAACAACGTTTGCTACATCAAATAAAAGATCGCTTAGATGAGGGAGAACTGATCGCTGAACCCTCTTATGAAAAAATTCTCGAACGTCTTGCACTTGGAGATTAGAGGATTACTTTTATATAAATGAGGGAAATGAGACTGAAGTACTACATTTGTATTCTAAACGGTCATATAAGAGCATACCCTTTCATTCTTGTGGAAAGAATACTATAATGAAAATTGGACTGGGAATAGAATGTTCTGGTCTCAAAAGAGGATGGACATAATGGAACCAAAATCAAAAGAAGCTGAAATTTCAAGTTATGTAGGTAAACTTCTGCGCGATAATTTCGGGAAAGGCCCCTCATCTGTCTTCGTTTCGATCGAAGAACCTTATATCACGATTTATTTTCGTGACTTTTTAGCACCGATGGAGCGGGTACTTGTTGATCAAAAAGAACACAAGAGGGTCGAGGAGACTCGAGATCTTTTAATGATCAAATTGTTTCCTGAAATAAAAGCGTCATTGAGTGTTATAGCTGATATAAATATTGAATCTTTCTATCATGATTGGTCACTTACAAACCGTACTGGTTTGTTTCTTGGAGTGATGGATCAAAGCCAGTGTGATGAAGATCATATACCTGGCGGTTATGATACGAAGGAAAAAATCCATGAAGAAATTGCACGGATAAGTAGGCAAGCAGAAAAAATTCCTGAACAAATCGACTCTTGTTATTTAAATGAACGAACGATTGTCGTCATTAGAAATGGAATTTTAGTACGTATTGAAAAAGAACTCATCCGAGATGGGCTTGAGGAAAGTCTTAAATTAACCAAACGACGACTTGAAAAAAGTCTGATGCATAACAATAATTTTGAATCTATCTTATCAACTGAAATCCAGGATATCTTTGTAGACTGGGATTTCAATCAAGATAAAAGTTATATTGTTTTCATAGTGAAACCATATAAAGTATAGGTGGAAATGAGCTGGGCAATAGAACCAGACATAAGCCGAAAGGACCCCGGTTTGGGGAACTTTCGGCTTTTTTGTTTTTTTGTGAGGTTTTTCTAATCCTTGAGCTTCTAACAACTAGAAGAAGTGGTGAAACAAGTCCTAGATATCAAAGGAGGAGAAAAAAGAATGAAATATTTAATAGACCATTCGAAAAAGGTGATTCATAGAACGACTTTTGCTGGGGATCAATGCGAATTTCATACAACTCCCATAGACAAGCGAGAAGGAACGCTAGATAGCCCTTATCTGGAGAAGTTAGTAGCGGAAAAGTCGTATAAAGTTTGTGACGTGTGTAGTAGCAGTATGATAAAAGAGTAAGAGTAAAAGGAAGACGCCTTATTATAAGGCGTCAGGTTTACATAAAAGTGTTTTTTTATAAAGCTCTTTTCGTGAATATTGTTGCTATATGAGTGAGGGGATGCTGATCCTCTTCGGCGCACATAGACATTGCGCCTTAAAGGTCTCACCAGTCCCGCAGGAGGCGAATAGCTTCCGCTCCAATCAGCTAAATGTGTTTCTATATACAAAAACTTTTTCAAAAGCAACAATGTCTACGAAAATAGCCTTTTAGAACAAAAGGATTAATTTATCATTTATTAGTAATATTTGAATAATTAGTATATAATTCCCTAGTAGTTATGGAAGGGAGAGAGAATGAAATGGATCGATTTATTTGTACCACGTGTGGAACGCAGTACTCGCAGGACAAGCCTGATTCCTGTACTATTTGTAAGGAAGAACGACAGTATGTAAATCCAAACGGTCAAGAATGGACCACTCTTGAAAACATGAGGGAGGGTGACTATCAAAATCAAATCATTCAAGAGAAACCTGGTCTATATAGCATTACAACTTCTCCTTCATTTGCAATTGGACAAACAGCATATGTCGTTCAGGCGAATGGCCTGAATATATTGTGGGATTGCATCACTTATTTAGATCAACAGACAATCGATGCGTTACATCAATTAGGGGGAATCGATGCAATTGCAATATCGCATCCACATTATTACTCCACTCAAGTTGAATGGGCTGAGGCATTTGATGTGCCAATTTACCTTCACGAAGATGATCGAGGGTGGGTGATGAGAGATAGCAACCACCTATCATTCTGGAGTGGGGAAGAATTGGAGCTTTGTTCAGGTGCGAAGATCATTCGTCTTGGTGGGCATTTTAAAGGAGGCGCTGTTCTGCACTTTGAAGGTGAGGACACTGGTACACTATTGACTGGTGACATTATTCAAGTTGTTGCAGATCAGGAATGGGTGAGCTTTATGTATAGCTATCCTAATTTGATCCCTTTACCTGCTACTAAAGTGCGCGACATGGCTGAACGTGTACAATCCTTACCGTTTAAGCAAATCTATAATGCCTTTCATAAAAAAGTTCATAATCATGCAGATCTTGCTGTTCAGCGTTCAGCGGAACGAACTATTATGGCGTTAGAAGGAAAGTTATTTCATACATAAAGAAAAGCACGGCCTAGGCCGTGCTTTTTCTATTATAAACAGAAAAAAAGCTTTCCCGAATGGGAAAGCTTTCTGTATCTACTAGTTACGCTTTAGTAACGTTAGTAGCTTGAGGTCCGCGGTTACCTTGCTCTGTTTCGAAAGTAACTGTTTGACCTTCTTCTAGAGTTTTGAAACCTTCGCCTTGAATTGCAGAGAAATGTACGAATACGTCGTCTCCACCTTCAACCTCGATGAAACCGAAACCTTTTTCTGCGTTAAACCATTTTACTGTACCTTTGTTCATGTGTAATTCCTCCAGTGCTATTCGCACAAATATTACTATTACTGCTCTACATAATGATTCAAGATGTAAGGTCTCTTAAGGAGCTTATTCTAAACTAATCATTGACCCGAACAACAATAATTAACCTTAGTATAACATGTGTAAATAATAATGCAAGTATCAAAGTGAAAATGCTTTTGATGAAAGGGATGAAAAATTGGGTGGCGCGTACTCCGCGCAATCAAAAAAAGATTAGCTTTCTCGAATATATTTACAGTACTTTATTTTCAAAAACGTGGTAATGTAAGCTTATATCGTTATTTTATCAATTATTTTTCAAACTATTATTCGGAGGTATAATCAAAATGCCTGTAAACGAACCGATTCTTAAAGAAGAAGTATTGTTGATAGGAAGAAAGCTAGAAGAGTCAAAGTTAGAAATGGCGAAAGAATTGGCCCCTGAAGAGAATGAAACTGAAGAAGCATTACGCTTACGGGTAGAGTTATTACAATTATTTGCGGACGGCTTTATCATTGGGTACGATGCTACACGACCTCGTATTGAGCAGTGGGGAAAACAAACTGGGGAATTAGCAGTACGTTTTGAAGTAGAGTTAGATGCCTCTTTAAAGAGTACTTCTGGATTCAGAAATATGATTTGGAATAAGATCGAAGAAATTAGCAATGAAGAAGGTATATCTTTAAAAACGATATTTGAAGTAGCACGAATTATCGATCCCCTTTTAGATCAGGTCGTGTATGCATTTAGTTCTGCTTATGTAGAAGCGTATAGGGATGACATCGATAAAGCGAGGGAATCGTTCCTTGAGCTTTCTGCTCCGATCGTTCCTATTCTTGAAGGTGTTGCGATTCTGCCTATTATTGGTGACATCGATACGTACCGTGCAAGTTTGTTACTTGAAAAGTCACTTGAAGGAGCTACGTCTAAGAACTTGTCCCATTTATTTATTGATCTTTCAGGAGTCAATATTGTCGATACGATGGTTGCCAACAACATTTTCAAAATAATCGATTCATTAGAATTGATTGGAGTTAAAGGTATTTTGGCTGGAATCAGACCAGAAGTAGCCATGACAATGGTTTCGTTAGGGATCGAATTTAAAGGTGTTCAAACTCACAGTACGCTAAAACAAGCTTTGGCAAAACATATCTTATAGAAATGAAGAGAGATGCTGCCTCAAATGAGGTGGCATTTTTTTCATGTTTTATTTTCGTTAAAGTGATTGACGTGTAAATTAATCGCTAATAAAATGGGGAACGAAAAATTTGAAGAACAGCCTCTGTTATCAAGTTTTTAAACTTAGAGGAAGGGAGGGAATCGTAATGGCTTATCGGATTACGGTTTACCTTCTAGGTATGTTCATAAACTTCTTTGGTGTAGCATTGATTATTCACGCTACCATTGGAGCAGGGTTCTGGACATCCTTTTTTATTGGAGTGTCGGACCTATTTGGATTAACTGTTGGTTTTTGGTATGGTGTATTTCAGTTTCTGATCATCTTTTTGAATGGATGGTTAATGAAGCAAAACCCAGAATTCAAGGCACTATTGCCTGTTTTTTTAGAAAGCTTTATTCTCGATTTTTGGTTAGAAATTGTGTTCGCTTCTGTTGATTTGTCAGCAGCACCTGTGATTATAAAAGCTCTAACGCTTGGAATGGGATTATTTACGATTGGACTTGGTGTCGCCATTTATATCTTGCCTCAATTCCCAAGAGCACCAGTCGATCAACTGTTTCTAGCAGTCAGCGCTCGTTTTAACCTTAGTCTTAGAATGGGACAAACGCTCGTCGCTGTAGTAGTTGCGTCTCTTGCTGTATTGATCGGAGGACCTGTTGGCATAGGTACAGCCGTACTCGTCCTATTTCTTGGACCAGTTATTCAAATGTGGTATACAAGAGCTTATCCGATGTATTATATGCTTAGACCAGAAAATGCTCCGCATGAAGAATATTTATAATTTGTACTCAAGCAAGCGTTCCTGTTGTGTAGCAGAGAACGCTTTTTTTAGTGGGCGTGGTATAATAATTGAATTGAAATACATCATTTAGATAATTCTAAGGAGGTTTATGAATATGGCAGGAAAGCGATTTAAACCAGGGAAGGCAGACCGACTGCTTGATCCAAAGCGAAAGGAAATCATTTCACCAGAGCAGGTCATCTCTACTCTTCAATTAAAAGAAACGGATCATGTCGCTGATTTGGGAGCAGGCAATGGATACTTTACGTTACCGTTGGCTGAAGCAGGAGAAAAGGTGTATGCGGTAGATATCGAAAAGCAGATGTTAGACTTGCTGAGAAATCGTGCAAGAGAACTGGACAATATCGACTATATTGTAAGTGATCTAGAGAATATTCATTTACCTGACCATGTTGTTGATAAAGCGATCGCAGCCTTTGTTATTCATGAAGTTCCCGATCTTACGAAAGCTTTCGCAGAGTTTAAAAGGATTATTAAACCGGGGCACCGACTACTCGTGTTAGAGTGGGAGAAAATTGAGATGGATATGGGGCCTCCTGTTCATGAGCGAATGTCTTCAGAGGAAATGAAAGAAGTGTTTATCGCGAATGGGCTAGAGCCCGATGTGCATGTTTATCATGAAGCCGTGTACGGAATATCGGCAATTATATAAATTTAAAACCTTCAATAAACAAAAGGAACGGCTCATTACGAGCCGTTCCTTTTGAAATTAATTACCTACAATCTGTAGTTCTTTCGGGTATTTTGTTAATGTTTCACATCCATCAGATGTAACAAGAAGATCGTCTTCGATACGCACACCGCCGATTTCAGGTACATAGATGCCTGGTTCAATCGTGTACGTCATACCTTCTTGTAAGAGACTATCGTTGTTTTCGCTCATTGAAGGGTATTCATGAACTTCAATACCGATACCATGACCGATTCGGTGTGGGAAGTGATCCCCATAGCCACCGGCTGTGATAATATCGCGCGCTTTTTTATCGAGATCACCGAGGCGTGTACCTGGTTTCGAGATCGCTAGCGTTTCAAGCTGAGCGTTTAGGACGATATCATAGATTTCTTTTTGTTTATCATTTACTTCTTTATACGCGACCGTACGCGTGATATCAGAGCAGTAGCCATTCAGTACAACGCCAAGGTCGAACAATACGAGATCACCTTTTTTTAGCTTACGGTCTCCTGGGTTACCATGTGGTTGTCCAGCCTTTTCACCGAAAAGAACCATAGTAGAGAAGGACATTTCACGAATGCCTTTCTTCTTCAATTCAAATTCGATTGTTGCGAGAACTTCCATTTCTGTAACACCTTCACGAAGCGCTTTGACTCCTGTTTCGACACCGAAGTCAGCAAGCGCAGCTGCGTCCCGAAGGACCTCGAGCTCACTTTCATCTTTAATTAAGCGAAGCTCGTTCAACTTTTCTTCGGCACTTGTGAACGTTAGCCCAGGGTAACGTTGCATGATTTGCTCTGCACGTTCATAAGCGAGCGTTACTTTTTCGATAGCAACATGATTTGCTTCAGTGATGCCACGTTCTTTAAGAGCAGTATGGATAAGCTCCCAAGGGTTGTCAGCATCTCCATGACCGATAATGTCATGCTTCCATCCTGCATCTCTCGCTTGAGAAACTTCCATGCCAGGTGTTACGAGGAACGGCTCTTGGTCAGGGAATACGAACAGACCAAGTAAACGCTCATGAGGGTCTGTATGGAAGCCTGATAAATAAAAGACGTTTGAAGGAGTATGAACAAATGCGAATGTTTGTCCTGTTTCCTTAAGCCAGTTCGAGAAATTTTCTAATCGTTGATTCATTCGGACCACAACCTTTTGAGGGTATTATGTTTCTTACTTACCTTTTTTTGAAGTCACAAGCGTCACGACAATGAGTACGATGACTGCGACTGGTACGGCAAATAGAACGCTGTTCAGATCAAATGGTCTTGCTAAAGGAATTTCCCAGACAAGTGTTGTTACAACACCAGCAATCATGGAAGAAATACCACCATAGTAGTTCACTCGTTTCCAGAAGAAGACGGCTAGTACGGCAGGTGTGATTCCCGCACCATATACAGTGTAAGCATACATTTGAACGGATAATACTGTAGGGAAAAAGCTGATGATGACATAAGCGAGTACACCTAGAATAACGATGAACCACTTGGTCATATTCAACAGTTGGCGATCTGAAGCGTCTTTTTTGACGTACTTCCCAACAATATCATACGTTACGTTCGTTGCAGCTGACAATAGATACGAGTTCCCAGTTGTAATGATAAATGCGGTAGCAGCGGTTAAAAGAATACCACCTACTACGGTTGGCATAGCAACGGTTGTTGCCATGAGGGCCATGCCCGGATCGATGTCAGGAAAGATCGAGCGTGAAGCGAATGCAATTAATGCAATTGTAGGTGAAATGAGTAACATCGCAACAAGCCAGCCGATTTGTGCTCGCTTTGACGATTTATCTCCGCTTGAAGATGCCAGACGTTGATACATGTTCTGGTCTGCAAGTAATAAGAATAGAGACGGTAGTAAATATCCAAGCAATTGAATATTTGATAACTGTCCGCTAAACGTTAGGTGGTCACTCGGTACATTTGCAATAATTTCATCCCAACCACCAGCAATAACGAAAATGGTCGGTAATGTAACACCAAGACCAACTACCATTAAGATTGCGCTGATTGCATCTGTTGGAGCTACTGAACGTAGTCCTCCGATTGTAGCAAGAAAAATAATGAGAGCGGCTCCGACGATTGTTCCAAGTTCAACTGAAATTCCTGTCGTTAAATTAAGAATAAATCCAAAGCCTTTCATTTGATAGGAAACAATGCCGACATAGGCAAGAATAATGATGATTCCTGAAAGCATACGAGCGAACTGGCCATACTTTTCTTCGAGGATAGAAGAGACGGTATATTTACCAAATTCACGAATACGTGGAGCGATGAGGTAAAGCGTTCCGATACCAATCAATGTTGGAATCGCCATCAAAAACGCTGGGATAATTCCATAGCTATAAGCCATAGACGTTTCACCGCCCGAAATACTTCCACTACCTGTCCATGTTGCTAATAATGTACCCGTAAGTACGAGTGCTCCGAGTCCTTTTCCAGCAAGAATAAAATCCTCACTACTCGAAACCTTCTTAGAAAAGTAAATTCCTAAACCAACCATGAGAGCGCCATACGCGACGACAAACCAGAGGAGGTTCGGATTATGTGTAATTTCCATTATGCCACTTCCTTGTTGTGTGATTTTCTGCGGTGCGCACCGTTTTTTATCCTATCATAAGAAGTGCGTATTATAAAAAAAGGACCAACCGCCGTATGGAAACGATTACTAATTATCATTAGGATTCACAAATAAAATAAAACTATTAGCATGGTTATATGGAAAAATAAATATTATTTTATCTTAATATGGAAATATTGAAGTACTTTAGTACTCATTTACACTTTGTGTAAGCGGTGATAAAAGAGCTATTATTGCGAATTTTACCTTTGTTTTGACTTTGGAAGGGAGAGGGATGATAAATACACGACAATGTTTCGCAGTTCCATATACTTTTAAGTGGATAAATCCAATAAACCTGAATATGACTAAAGCTATTAGGTTTTAGGTGGTTTTTGGAGGAGATAAGTATGTTATCGAGAATAGTGTATGGGGTATTAAGCATTATGGTTGATAAAGAGAGAAATAGTAGATATGATGGAGCTACATACCCGAGGGGGTAATTTATAAAATTAATGTTGGAGGGTTACGAAATGTATCTACGCACATTCTTTGATGAAAAGTTAGCGCAATACTCTTATTTGATTGGATGTCAACGCACAGGTGAAGCGCTTGTGATCGACCCAGCACGAGATGTGCCCCCTTATATAGAAGTGGCAAAAAAAGAAGGTTTTCACTTAGCGGCTGCAGCTGAAACGCACATTCATGCTGATTTTGTTTCAGGAGCGCGTCAACTTGCTGAAAAACATGATGTGAAATTATATCTATCAGATGAAGGTGATCAAGACTCAAAATATGAGTATCTTGAAGGTTTGAATGTAGAACTAGTGAATGATGGTTCTATTATTAAAGTAGGAAACATTGAACTAAAAGTGATGCACACTCCAGGGCACACTCCTGAAAGTATCTCGTTCATGTTAACGGATCTTGGCGGAGGCTCTGATGTACCGATGGGTGTATTTACAGGAGACTTTGTCTTCGTTGGTGATATTGGACGTCCTGATTTGCTTGAGAAATCAGCTGGGCAAGAAGGCACCGCTGAAAAGGGTGCAAAAGATATGTTCAAATCACTTCAAACGTTTAAGGAGCTACCAGAGTTTCTTATGGTATGGCCAGGACACGGTGCAGGAAGTGCATGTGGTAAATCACTTGGTGCCGTCCCACAATCAACAATTGGCTATGAGCTCCGAAATAATTGGGCATTGAAGGCAGAGAATGAACAAACCTTTGAAAAAGAATTATTGAACGAACAGCCAGAACCACCGACTTATTTTTCAGTGATGAAGAAAGTAAATAAAGAAGGTCCTGCAGTTTTAACTGGTGAGGAGCTTCAGAAGGTCAACAATGCTAATGAATTTAAAGCGCTAGCTGAGCAAGAAAATACGACCATTGTGGATACTCGTTCTGCAAAAGACTTTGCAGAAGGTCATATTGAAGGTGCAATCAACTTGCCGTACAACAAGGCATTCACGAACTGGTCGGGTTGGGTACTCGATTATGATAAAGACCTCGTTCTCATTACAAAAGATGAACTGAAGGATGATGTTGTTAAATCACTTCATTCAATCGGAATCGATCATATTAAGGCATATGCGAGCCCAGAACTTCTTTCTCAATGGAATGATCTCGAGGGATACACGTTTATCTCTACAGAAGAGTTGAAGGATGTATATGAGAAAGAAGATGTATATGTAGTCGACATCAGAAAAGAAAACGAATTTAACCAAGGACATATCCCTGGCGCAAATCATCATATGCTTGGTTATCTTGAGGATCAGGTAGATGAAATTCCAGAAGACAAAACTGTTGTCGTTCATTGTCAGTCAGGAACACGATCAGCAATTGGAACAAGCTTGCTTCAATCTCTAGGCTTTAAAGATATTCTGAACTATAGCGGTGGTTTTGCCGCATGGGCAAACGAAGGCGACAAGATCGAGAAAGAATAACGGAGGAAAGCGCAAAGCAGTGTTTCGCTTTGCGCTTTCTTGTTGGGATTGTTGACGGAAAATTCTAACTGTTGTACGCTTAGTAAGAAAGCAAACGCCTCCATCTAGAAAGGTATCCCTTTTCAAGAACCGGATGCGATGTGGATCAGTCATTATTTGAACAATACTGTGTAGATTGCCCAAGCTCATTCAGGAGCTAACACGCGATTACGAGCCAGTGTATCGATCTCGATTTGACGGGAGACGTATGCTGGCTTTTTTATGTATTAAAAAAAGGAGAGAATGCCGATGCTAAACACAGCGAACTTAGAGCGAAGGACGATTATCGGAAAAGGATATGAAATCAAACCTTCATTGGACCACGACCGTTTGTATGAAATTGAATTTGATCATGAGGTGTTAAAACGTTTCTTTGAAGAAGTGAAAGCAATCAGCAGTCAGCAGCTCGACTATATTCCTTATATGCGTTTTGTTATGACAGATAAACTTGTACAGTTGCTTGATGAGGACTTCCAGAAAACCGTGAGAGGCATTCTTCACGATCGAGGGAGCGGTGGCTTTACCGTTGGCGTAAACGATTACACGAGTGACCCTGAAGAGTACGTTAAGTTTTCTACAGCTTTTTCTCATCTTGTTGGTATTCCCAATTTCGATGCGATGTCAGGGAATTACTATGCTCGCTTTGCTGTAAAGCATACGGATGATAGTGACTCTTATTTGCGTCAGGCGTATCGGCTGTTCACTGTCCATACGGATGGCACGTATGTTGATGAGCCGACAGATTGGTTGTTGATGATGAAATTTGGGGAGAATCATGCAGTCGGAGGAAGGTCGCGATTTCTACATCTTGATGACTGGGAAGACCTTGACCACTTCTATAATCATCCATTGGCGACACAAAAACTCGTTTATAAAGCACCGCCTAGCAAGAATGTGGTAAAAGAAGTTTTTCGCACGACATTCTATGAACGTAATAATGAGCCTTGCATGTGCTTTATCGACCAATTTGTTCATCCTTCAACGATTGAGGAAGCTACCTATTTGAAGGATCTTTCATACTCGATGGAGAATTCTTCAGAAACAAAGGGAGTTGACCTACCTGAAGGAAAGCTGGTTATGTTGAACAATCATTTCTGGCTGCATGGAAGAGAAGCGTTCGAAGAGAATACTGAACTTCATCGTGAACTTCTGCGCCAGCGTGGTAGATTTGCGTGATTAAGGGGACATGCTGATGTATGATTATCTTGTTATAGGAGGGGGCATCGTCGGATTATCGACAGCCCTTTCTCTTCATAAAAAGTATCCAGAAGCGAAGATGGCAGTTGTCGAGAAAGAAAATAATTGGGCGAGCCATCAGACGGGTAGAAACAGTGGTGTGATTCATTCTGGTATTTATTATAAGCCAGGCAGTATGAAAGCAGCACTTGCGAAAAAAGGCAGTCAGTCTATGGTTCATTTCTGTCGTGAATATGGAATTGCTCATGATGTGTGTGGAAAAGTCATTGTTGCCGTGGACGATACAGAGAAAGAAAATTTATCGAAGCTTTACGAGCGAGGGCTTCAAAATGATTTGGATGTCTCGAGGTTATCTAGAGATGAATTATTAGAAATAGAGCCGTATGTCAATGGTGTTGAAGGTATTCGGGTTCCATCAACAGGCATCGTTGATTATAAAGAGGTGACACAAAAACTAGCGGACATACTAGAAAATCGAGGTGTCGATCTTCTTTCGAGCACAAAGGTCACGAATATTGAGGAAGAGGAGCAAGAAGTTGTGGTAGATACAACCCGAGGCACGTTCAAAACTCGTTTTCTTGTGAATTGTGCTGGCCTCCATAGTGATCGAATGGCGAAGCTTGCAGGTATGTATACGGATGTGAAAATCGTACCGTTCAGAGGAGAATATTTTGAAATTAAGAAAGAGAAAAGCTATCTTGTTAACAACTTGATTTATCCTGTACCGAACCCGGAATTTCCGTTCCTCGGCGTTCATTTGACACGAATGATGAGCGGTGGGATTCACGCAGGCCCGAACGCGGTTCTAAGTCTGAAACGAGAAGGCTATAGTAAGCTTTCTTTTAATATGAAAGATACCGTCGATGTCCTTACGTTTGAAGGATTTTGGAAAATGGCGGCTAGTAATATGAAAGAAGGAGTCAAAGAGATGAAGCGCTCGTTTCACAAGAAGTCTTTTGTGAAAAGCTTACAGCGTCTCGTTCCTGATATTCAAGAAGAGGATGTGGTTCCGACCCATTCTGGTGTTCGTGCTCAAGCTCTCTTGAAGGATGGGAAACTTGTCGATGACTTTTTCGTTTTTCCAGGTAAGCGTTCGATCCATGTCTGCAACGCTCCTTCGCCAGCGGCGACTGCATCCCTTGAAATCGGGAAGGTAATTGCTGATAAAGTTCCAGGTGTTCGCAAAAGTAAACTCTATACGTAAGAAGAAAGCTGCTGAGTAGAGTTCAGCAGTTTTTTTCTATATAAAAAAGGAAATGTACCAGCTTTAAAGAACAGCTATAGAATAATAGAACAATAGGGTGGAACTCATACATATGAAGCGTTTCGTAAGAGAATCTGTCGTGTTGTTACATTTTTATTGAGTTGAAGAGAACGGAATAAACTGTGAATAGTGACTGACAAGTTAATAAAGGAAATTGGGAAAACACAGAGGGTGAAGTGACAAACTTCATCTAGGAATGAGCAATCTCTCCTGTTTGTACTCTTCTTCCTGATACAATAGGAGTATGGAATTGGTCAGGCAGGGAGTGGTTAAGGATGAAGATCATAACGAAACTTTTCAGCACGTTTCTTGTGTTGTTATGTATAGGTTTAGTAGGTAACTATTTCGTATCGACTTACTTTGGTACTAGTAGTGTAGTAGTTAAGAAAGATGTTCCGTTACCAGATGAACTACACCCTGAAGTAAGGGATGCGAAGGAAGAACTGCTCGCAAAGGCTGCCAAAAAGGGAATTGAGGTTGTGATTACAGATGGTCATCGATCGAATGAAGAGCAAAATAAGCTGTACGAGAAAGGTCGCTCCGATGCAGGAAATGTCGTGACAAATGTGTCCGGTGGAGGCTCGTATCACAACTATGGTTTGGCGATAGACTTTGCACTGAAACGAGATAACGGTGATGTGCTCTGGGATATGAAGCGAGATGATAATGAAAACGGCGAATCCGATTGGATGGAAGTCGTGAGCATCGCGAAAGATTTAGGCTTCGAATGGGGAGGCGACTGGTCATCTTTCAAAGATTATCCCCATCTACAAATGGATTTCGGTTTGACCATTCGAGAGTTGAAGAATGGACATAGACCTGAAAAAGCGTATGCGAAAAACGAATGACAGCGAGGTGATGTCGTGAGAACGAGAGGCTCAGCTATCATCATCCAACATGATAAGGTAGCAGTAATTAAGAGAGTGAGAAATAGCGAAGTTTACTATGTGTTCCCAGGTGGAGGAGTCGAACAAGGTGAGACGCCAGAAGAAGCTACCATTCGAGAAGCATATGAGGAATTAGGCGTTGTCATTTCAGTGATCGCACCTTTTATAGAGGTTGCGTATAACGGAAGACAGGTATACTTTCTTGCTCAAATTCTAAAAGGGGAATTCGGGACTGGAGAAGGTGAAGAATTTCAGAACAGTGGAAATGGCAGAGGAACGTACGAACCGATGTGGGTCGATATTGAGTTACTCTCTACACTCAACATAAAGCCTCAGGAAGTAGCAGGGCTATTGCATAAAAAAGCGGCAGGTAGTGGATTAAACTAGTCTGCCGCTTTGTTCTTTATTTACTTAGTGCGTTTTGTTCAGGGTACATGTCATACTGTTTATGTGCATCTTTCAATGCTGCAGCAAGAGCATTTCCTGCTTTGCCAAGATAGCCTTCTCTTAATTGCGTTAGTGGGTCCTCAACGCCATCTTGCAAGCTGAAACCTTTCAAAAGTTGACGCACAAACTGCTTGCTGTGCTCGGTCATCAGCGTGCATGATGCATCAACGATCACCCCATAGTGTTTATCCACTTCAAGCGTGAGCGTTAGTGTATCTGAGATATTATTAGCTGCCATTCCACCTGGAAGCTTAGAATGACCAGCCACGAAAATTGTATTCATTATCATACCCTCCTTATTGTGGTGAATAGTTGCTTTGAATGCGCTCCAGTTCTTTTAATAAGTCCTTGGAGATGTCTTGTTCCGCTTTAAGGTAGACTGGTTTAAACGCTTCCCGCCACTTTTTTTCCTCTTGTTTGGTAAGAACATCGACCTCCATATCTGAGGATCGTTTAATCTTTCGTATATGAGAGTCATTGATTTCGATGGAATGCCTTCGAACCCAATCTGTTGTTTCCTCCATTGCCTCCGTAAGCGAATGTTGATGGGTTTCAGACAAGCTGTCCCAGAAATCCTCATTGATTATGACTGCATAACCTAGGTATGCGTGATTACTAAGCGTCATATACGCTTGTTTCTTATAAAATTTCTTTGAGTAAATGTTTGATATCGTATTTTCCTGTCCATCGACAAAACCTACTTCAAGATTTCGGTAGGTTTTGTTAAAAGAGAGCTCACTCGTGCTTGCATTCAGAGCTTGGAACTGAGCTTTGATTACGGGGCCAGGCATTACTCTGAAATGAAGTTTATTCATATCAGCAGGTGTATGAATGGGGAGTTTATTGTTTGTGAATTGTTTGAAGCCGTTATACCAGAAATCTAGCCCCTTCACATTTGTGCCTCTTAGATCCTCTAATAATGTTTGACCAATTTTCCCCTCATAAGCTTCTTGAACAGCACTGTACCCTTGAAAGGCATAGGGTAAGTCAAGCACTTGCCAATCTGGAAATCTAGTTGAGACCTTAGTAGTAGCAGGTGCGATCATTTCTACGTTTCCGTTCGTAACGGCTTCCCACTCATTCTGATCTTGATAAAGCTCTCCATTAGAATAGATTTCCACCTGAATCTCATTATCAGTTTTTGCTTGGATACGTTTCGCGAAATAGCGGGCTGCCATCCCTTTTGGCGTATTCTCAGCAGCGACATGGCTAAATCGTATGACCATCTGTTCTTTTAAACCTTCTTGCTCATCATCATATTCCAATGTTCTAGTGCTTTCGACTGGATTGAAGCCAAGAAAAAAAGCGGTCAGAATGCCAGCCACTATAAATGATGTGATGATTGTAACTGTCTTCATAGCATCTCCTGTTTCGCAAGCGTTTCCAATAGTTTATCATAGATAGCAAGAATCTAACGAGGTGGTACTAGTATTTGAGCTAGAGACTTGGAAGGACGTACGGATTATGGCAAAGAATATCCCGATAAAATGGAAGATCATGATATTTTCGTTCGGAATTGTTTTCTTTTCCATAACCATTGCTGGGATTATCGCAGCGGGGAAATTGTATGATCAAACAGAAGAGAGGTTAGGGGAACGAGGACTTATTACTGGACGTACCGTAGCCAATTTACCCGAAGTGCAACAATCTCTAAGTGAAAGTGAAGGATGGGAGAAAATCAATCCGATCGTAAATCGAGTCAGAACGATAAATGATTCAGATTATATCGTCGTGCTCAATTCGAACCGAATCAGATATTCTCACCCTGTTGAAGAAAAACTTGGAACGATATCTGCAGGAAAAGACGAAGGGGCGGCATTTGCTGAACATAGCTATGTTTCAAAAGCGAAAGGTGAAATAGGGGTGTCGATCCGCTCATTCGTTCCGATCATGAATGCTGAACACGAACAAATCGGGGTCGTGATTGTAGGGAATATGATGCCTGAGCTTGGAACGGTGCTTTCTAGTATTAAATCTGAACTTGCACTAATTGCGATACTTGCACTTGGGTTTGGGAGTGGAGGTTCCTGGCTTCTTGCAAGGAGGATAAAGGAGGAAACATTTCATCTTGAGCCTCATGAGATATCGAGGTTGCTTGTTGAGCGAACGGCAACGTTTGAGGCGATGAACGAAGGCGTTATTGCTATTGATTTAGATGGAAATACGATGATTTTCAATGAAAAAGCAAAACGAATCTTAGAGGTTACAGAAGATGTTACTGGCCTTAAAGTGAGCAGTGTAATAAGGAGCAAACAACTGCTATCTGTGTTAATGACGGACCATCGACTTCAAAATGAAGAAATGACAGTAGGGAAGAGGGTTTTGTTGATCAGCAAGGTACCGATCAGGGTCAACGGTGAAAAGGTTGGCGCTGTCGCTGTGTTTCAAGATCGAACAGAAGTGGCAGCGATGGCAGAAGAATTAACGGGCGTGAAAAACTTTGTAGAAGCGTTACGTGTACAAAACCACGAGTCGTTAAATCGCCTCCATACGATTGCTGGTTTGATCCAACTTGATGAAAAAGAAAAAGCACTCGACTATGTTTTTGAGGTTTCGCAACAAGATGAAGACCTTTCGAACTTTTTGAGCAAGCGGATCAACGACTTCCGTATTTCAGGATTAATCTTAAGTAAAGTTAGAAGAGGAAAGGAACTTGGCGTAGAGGTGATGATTGATCGAAATAGCATTTATAAGAAGAATCCTGCTTTAGTCGATAGTCATGACCTCGTATTGATTATTGGGAATTTGATCGAAAATGCTTTTTATTCATTTAATCGTGTGAGTCAGGAAGCTCCGCTTGTTCATCTTAGCCTCATCTCTGATGATCATTTTCTTTATCTATCGGTAGAAGACAATGGGTGTGGAATAAAAGAAGAGTTACAAGAAAAGGTTCTAGAAAGAGGGTTTTCTACAAAAGGAGAAGACGGGAATGGACTTGGACTTTATCTCATAAAGCGAACAGTTGAACGAGCAAATGGGAAAATGTCGCTCGTTTCGCGCGTAGGAGAAGGCACGAATATTGAGCTTATTATTCCGATGAGTACGGAAGGGAGTGAACATGATGAGTACTAGCGTTCTATTGATCGAAGACGATCCGATGGTGCAAGAGGTGAATAAGCAATTTATTGAACGACTCGATGGATTCAAAATTATTGGCGTTGCAAGTACAGGGGAAGAAGGCCTGAAACTTGTTCAGGAATTGAAGCCCGATCTCATTTTACTCGATGTCTACATGCCAGAACAAAATGGGTTAGACATGTTGAAGACACTTAGATCTATAGGAAATCATGTGGATGTCATCGCCATCACGGCAGCGAATGACCGAGAAACAATACGGAAGATGCTTCATCATGGTGCAAGAGATTACCTTATCAAACCGTTTAAATTTGAGAGGTTTCAACAAGCTCTTAAGGATTTTAAGAAATATCATGAGCAGTTAAGTGGGACTGGATCGGTATCCCAACTTGAGCTAGATCTTATTAAACCGATTGGGAAGAAAAGTGGCATGACGCCTCACATTGAAGAGTTACCGAAAGGATTAAATAAACAAACGCTCAAACAAATAGTGAGCTACTTAAACGTGCAAGATGAAGCTCTTACTGCAGAAGAAACAGCTGATGGGGTAGGTATCGCGAGAGTAACGGCTCGCCGTTATCTAGACTACTTGCAAAAGTCAGGACAAGTGGAAATCGATATTCAATATGGTGGTGTAGGTAGACCTCTTAACCGGTATACATTAGTTAAGAGCACAACATGATGAGCGTAGGAAATAGTCAAAAAGGATATTATTCTTTTTGGCTATTTTTGTGTTGACCAAAAAGACCAAAACGTCCAATATGTTCTAAATATTCAAAAATAATAATGTAACCGTTACCATTAACCTAGCAAATAAGAAGCGGAGGGGTTTGTTTTGAAATCAAAGGTTTTAGGAATTGTGTTACTCGCGCTCGCTATGATTGTTTCTGCTTGTGGCGGAGGCAGTAATTCTGCAGGTGGAGATAATGGAGATGGCTCGGGTGGCTCTTCTCAATCTCTCGTATTTGGTACGGGTGGAACGTCTGGTACATATTATCCAATTGGTGGTGCACTTAAGCCAGTTTTGGAACAAAGTGATTCGATTGGAAACATTACGGTTGAGTCTACCGGAGCTTCCGTTGCTAACATTCAAAACATCCAAGATGGATTAAATCAGATGGCGATCGTTATGAGTGACGTTGCTTACGATGCTGTTGAAGGAAAAGGACAGTTCGAAGGCAAGAAGGTAGATGTTCAAGCACTCGCTGGCATGTACCAAAACGTTGTCCAAATCGTAGCAACCGAAGATAGTGGTATCGAATCTATTGAGGATTTGAAAGGGAAAAAAGTTGGCGTAGGTAAGGTAGGCTCAGGTGTAGAACAAAGTGCACAGAAAGTACTTGAAGCAGTGGACTTAACGTATGACGATATGTCGAAGGTCACACATACAGGCTATGCAGATAGCGTTCAGGAAATGAAGAATGGAAACCTTGATGCAGCTTTCTTTACTTCTGGTGTTCCAAACAGCAATATCACAGATCTTATGCAACAAAATGACATTCATTTCGTTGAAATTAAAGGTGATACAGCTGAAGCTTTGAAAGAGAAATATCCATTCTACAAAGACTACACCATTCCTGCAGGGGATGAGGCGAAATATAACCTTGATAACGAAGTCACAACCGTTGGTATTCAGAATATGATCGTGGTTTCAAAAGATCTTGATGAAGAGACGGTGAAAGATTTAACGAAACGTTACTACGATTACCTTGGTACTGATGAAGTTGCAGTCGGAGCATTAAAGCAGCTAGACCGAGATGAAATCGCGAAAGGTCTTATTGCACCGCTTCATCCAGGTGCAAAAGCTTTCTATGAGGAACAAGGAATACTTGAATAGAACAAATCGGGGGCATCGTCAAGGTGCTCCCATTTTTCTAAAATGGTTCTTCCCTTTCGCGATTGTTCTAGCTCTTTTACTAGCTGTTCCGAAAAATGTGCTGATGGTAGAGGAAGAGGACAAAGTGATCGATGTGTTCCTTACTGCTGATACGTTTTCGGTTAGGTGGGAGCATTCGGTAGAGAAGGAAGAATGGGAAGAGTATTTTCAAAAAGAAGGTTCTGAACTTATATTAACTCATACTCGGTTTAAAACATTTGGTGCTGGTGTACCTAGTCATGCTGGTAAAGAGACGTTTATCAAGGATGGTTGGGTGTACATGACGGGCATTGATCAGTCGATTGAAGATAGTCTTTTTATTCGTACCGGTGACGAGACGAAACACCGATTAACAGTAGCTGGACAAAGTGAAAAGCTTAAGGAAAACAGTTCCTATCGTATAACTGTTAAAAAACTTAATCTGCTAAAAGCTTTGCTAGTAAAACTTACATGTTAGGTGAGGTGCATGATCGTGAAAAAGAAGAATGTAGAAGAATACGACCGCGAGAGTAATGTGCGATCGTTCGATAATTCCCTTTTAAAAGGTATCATCACAGTGTTAGCAGCTGGACTTGCGCTGTTTCATTTATATACTGCGTACGCGGGATCACTCGTAGATATTCAACAACGAAGTATCCACTTATATACGTTGATGGCGCTCGGGTTTCTCATGTATCCATTCCTTAGGAAAAAAGCAGGGAAGGGCACGCCAATCTATGATTACATCTTGTTCGGATTAGCGATGTTCGCTGGTGTATACATGTTGTTGACTGCAGAAAGAATCATCCAATCGGGTGGCCAGATCAATACCACTGATTTCATTGTCGGTATCTTGATCGTTATTCTTCTGTTCGATGTAACGAGAAGAGTCACAGGTTGGGGGCTTACTTTACTAGGTTCGGCTTTTCTAGTGTATGGTTTTTATGTAAAGCTCTCCATCTATCCGCAGCTAACGGAACAAGTCGTCTTTAGTGTATCGAAGCAGATTATTTCTCAACTTGTATTCATTACAGAGGGAATACTCGGTACAGCGATAGGCGTATCAGCGAGCTATATCATCCTATTTATTTTGTTTGGAGCATTTTTAAGTCGTTCAGGAATGGGGCAGCTTTTTAACGATCTTGCGTTAGCTGTTGCAGGTCATACAAAGGGAGGTCCTGCAAAGGTAGCTGTCATTGCGAGTGGCTTTTTAGGATCGATTAATGGATCCGCAATTGCGAACGTTGTTACGACAGGGGCGTTTACGATTCCATTGATGAAGAAGATCGGTTATCACCGTAACTTCGCTGGTGCTGTAGAATCTGCAGCGAGTGTTGGTGGACAGATCTTACCTCCAATCATGGGTGCTGCTGCTTTTATCATGGCAGAAAACTTAAATGTTCCTTATACGAAGATCATTCTAGCGGGTATTATCCCTGCAGTATTATTCTATATCGGGATCCTACTGCAAGTTCATTTTCGAGCAGCAAAACGTGGCTTAAAAGGGCTACCGAAAACGGAATTACCTACAGTAAAAGAAGTACTCGCTGAGCGAGGGCATTTGATTATTCCGATGTTAATCTTGCTATACTTGCTCTTCTCAGGGAAAACACCTTTCTTTGCTGCTTTTTGGGCAATCATTGCAACAATCGTGATTTCTGCATCAAAACGGATGCTTCCTGTTATTACAACATTAGGTTTATTCTTGATTTTCCAACCGCAGATCACAGCGCTTCTTTCAGGAAATACTAGCCCTAATTTACGAGGGGACTGGTGGGAACTATTATTGATCATTGCGATTCCGCTCGTTATTAATCTATGGAGACGCATGCTCAACTTACAGGCAGAAGAAATCGGAATTGTGGACAGTGTTCAAGCACTAGAAGAAGGTGCAAAAACTACCGTTCCTGTTGCAATCGCCTGTGGTGCTGTCGGTATCGTCGTAGGAATTGCTTCACTCACGGGTGTAGCGCTTGAGATTGCGAATAGTATCGTGAGCATCGGTTCGATGGTTCAAAGTCCATTGATTCAGCTCGTTATTACCCTACTTCTTGCAATGGTAACATCAATCATTCTTGGTATGGGACTACCTAGTATTCCAACTTATATCATCACAAGTACGATGGCGGCACCGATTTTGCTTCAGCTACCATTGTTCAGAGAGCTCGCAGGTTCTCCAGAAACGGCTATTTTTGTAGCGCATATGTTTGTGTTTTACTTTGGAATCTTTGCAAACATAACTCCACCTGTTGCACTTGCTGCTTTTGCAGGGGCAGGTATAAGTGGAGGAGAGCCAAATAAAACTGGTTTTCAGGCAATGAAGCTAGCGATCGCTGGATTCATTGTACCGTTTATGTTCGTATTCTCTCATGAGATGTTGATGGTCGATGCTACTGTGATGAACATCTTATTAATCGCGATCACATCACTGATCGGTGTGTTTCTGTTATCTGTTACAGCAGAAGGTTACTTCCTTACATCACTTTCTGGTTGGATGAGAGTTCTTACAGGAATCGGAGCCATTCTCCTCATCTACCCAGGGCTTATCACGGATGCTGTTGGAGCGATCGTATTTATCTTAATCCTTGTTAAGAATCTAACTGGAAACAAAGCGAGTGAAAAAACGATATCGGCTTAAGAAAGGAATGATTTGGTGGATTTAGGTTTGATGGAGAAATCTGTTGTGGTTACGGCTGCTAGTAAAGGACTTGGAAAAGCAACTGCATTAGCTTTTGCGAAGGAAGGTGCTAAGGTGGTCATCTCAAGTCGTAACAGCGACGACCTCCGAAAAGCATGCGAAGAGATCTCTGAAGCAACTAGTAATGACAACATTTCATATAAAGTATGTGATGTAAAAAACGGAGATGATATCACGGAGTTAATGAACTATGCTGTTGATAAGAATGGAACGATTGATGTACTTATCAATAATGCAGGAGGTCCCCCAGCAGGCGGGTTTGAACAATTTACAGATGAAGACTGGCAAAGTGCGTTTGAACTGAATCTATTAAGCTTTGTCAGAACGTCTCGAGCGGTTATTCCATATATGAAGGAAGCAGGGGGAGGGCGCATCGTGAACATCGCGTCTTCTTCAATTAAACAATCGCTAGATAACTTAATCCTCTCCAACACATTTCGAGCGGGAATCGTAGGATTAGCTAAAAGTTTGTCGCAGGAATATGCGGAAGATAACATTCTCGTGAACACAGTTGGCCCAGGCCGAATCGCAACAGAGCGTGTTGAGCAACTTGACGGGAAACGTGCGGATAAACTTGGTGTGACGGTAGAGGAATTAAAAGAAAAAACGGAACAATCGATCCCAATCAAGCGTTACGGCGAGCCCGATGAATTTGCAAAGATGCTCGTTTTTCTTGGATCAGGAGCAAATACGTACGTTACAGGACAGTCATTGGTTGTAGATGGTGGACTAGTGAAGGCGTTATAGAGAAGACAGAGAAGACCCAACTTAAGTTGGGTCTTCTCTGTTTATAGGGAAACCGTGAGTATTTTGTTCTCTATGCCGTAGGGGAAGCCTGCAAGACTCCTGTGAACGAACGACTGTTTTCTAGGGAGTCAAGCGGTATTCACTTCTACTGTGTTGCAATCAATCGTAGGAAACTTTCCGACCGATTGTGATTAAGTAGGCATCTGGTTTCATTCTCTATCCGTTTTTTAATTAGCTTTGCTTTTTGTTTTGAAATCATACATAAAAGTGTAGAGTAGAAATCACCACTATACCCGTGCCAGATGGTCCTTAAGACTTTCTTGACCATAAGAGAAGACTCAACTCATATTGAATCTTCTTTTATTTTTTTCTTCATAAGGAAATGAGAGTTGAATCGCTGTGCCGTTTTCGTCAGAAGAATTGACACCAATTCTTCCATTATGAGATTTAACGATGTCAGAACAAATCGAAAGGCCGATTCCAAGACCTTTATCCTTCGTACTGTAGAAAGGGAGCCCGAAATTCTCAATCTCTTCTTGTGTCATGCCGTTTCCTTCGTCGTTGATCGTTATGGTAACTTCAGTGTCATGGACGGCTAGGGCGATTGTAACATCGCCACCTTCTGACATCGCATCGATGGCATTATTGATGAGGTTGATCAACACTTGTTTAAACTGTGATTTATCGATATAGAGTTCTACGAGGTCTTTAGGTTGATCAAAGTGTAGGTGAACGTTTTTCTTTTTGGCAGTACAGTGCATGAGTTTGACCGTGTCACTGATGATGGAGCCAATCTCACATGTCTTCTTCTGTGTTCCACCTGGTTTCCCGTACATAACGAACTCATTGACGAGCTTGTCTATACGTTCAAGTTCAGATTTAATGATTTCCATATACTTTGTTTGGGTGTCATCAACCTGTATAATCTTCGTAAGTCCAATGATTGAAGTAAGTGGATTCCGTATTTCGTGTGCAAATCCTGCACTGAGTTTTCCGATGGCAGACAGTTTCTCGGATTGAACAACCTGATTCTGAAGTTCGATATAAGAGGTGACATCCTTGAATTGTCCAAAAGCACCGATCAGAACGCCGTCATTAAATAACGGGAGAATATCGATTAAACACGTCTTTTGTTGTTCTGGAAACGTGAGCTCTATATTTTCAACACGTTCCTGCTCCCTGAGTACATGGTGGAAGCAAGGAGATATATCACGTAAAATTTTGATGCTCTGTCCTATCGCTAGTTCTTGCTCCAAACCGGTTATAACGTGCGCACTTTTGTTAAAGCTGCTAATGATTCCGTCCTTGTTTGTAATAACGATGCCAAGTGGAGTCGTATCCATCAACACCTGGTTGTTTATATGTAGTTCTTGATTTTGTTTCTGAGTGTTTATTTCCCTTTCGATCGAATCGACAGCTGAAGAGAGAAGCCCCAGGTGAAACTCAGAAGCATGATCTTTATTTGTCATCAATGATACTGTGCCTGCTATTTCTTCTTTAGAAATCGAAAAAGGGACAGAAAAACAGGCTACGTTATTGAAACAATCATGATAATGGTCATCACCTATTAACTGCATAGGTTCCCCATACTTAAGTGCCAGAATAATAGAGTTGGTTCCCGCTTCTTCTTCGTGAAATTGAATTCCGTTCTTAATTCCAAGGGTAGTAACCATCCTTTGTATGCTTTCATCTCCATAAGAATCTAGCACATGTCCCTCTGCATCTGTTGTCACGATATAGGTAGGCGTGCCTGATAAAAAGCTGATCAACTTCTGCATAAACTCTCGAATAGTCGATAATGACTGTCCGAATTCTTGTTGTCTTTCTGCGAGTTGTTCTGTAGAAAGAGATCTTGTGAGGAGAGGAATCGCTGTTGGGTCTAGTGCGTATACATGTCGGCACTTATATTTAGATGTTTCGATGTATTGTGTAGGATGATTCATGATAATCCTCTTTCCTTGCGAACTGTATTACTCTTATTGTAAAGGAAATTACTGTGAAAGAAAAACCCTTCCATTTCTGGGAGGTAGATAGATGTTATAAGATTACAAGATTAGGTTCTGAGTATCGGAATAATCAAAAGGTATGGTACCCACTTTCTTTTTAAAAGGGTATAAAATCGGAGGTTAAATGATGAGATATGTATCAGACTATAGGAAGTACTTCATTCAATGGTTGGATAATCGTCTTTTCAATTTTCGATACTATTTTTCGCAGAATGATGAAAAACTAGGTTAGCTTCCTTCTTTGGGGGGTAGAAATAGGAGTGATAAAACTTTGCAGAATAGATTGGTGATCATATGGGGTTATTTTACTACCTAAAGAAGTACTTTAAAATGTCGAGGCGTCAACGAAAAATTGAGTTGAAATCAACACTTTGGTTTATGCCACTTTGGTATATCCTTGGAGCAATCGGGTTATCCGTTTTCACCTTTTATCTTGATTATGTTATTGATGTCAGCTTATATCTACCAGCTGCAATCGGATTTAGCGGACAGACCTTGCAAGTGCTTCTAAGTGCGCTCGTAGGAGGAGTACTAACCTTAAGTGCGTTTACAATTAACTCCTTGCTCGTCGCACTAACCACGTTTAGCGGACAGTTTTCTTCCAAAATGTTAGTGAACTTTGTCAGTGATCGAGCGACACAGCACGTACTCGGTATTTTTAACGGTAGTTTCATTTATGTGCTCTTAAACTTCTTATATGTTACGCATGGAGAAGAGGAGTTTATTGTCGCGACACCGGTCTTATCCATATTGACAGCTATTACGGCTGCGATAACGTTCATCTATTTTATTAACCATACAACCACCTGGATGCAGGTTCATAATATCAGTTCCAATATGAATGAGAAGTCGAAATCCGTCCAGTCTTCTCTAGAGAAAGAATTAGAGTCTTACCATATTGAGAAAGAAGTAGATAAGGCATCTCTCCCTTTAGAGGCTGATGGACAGGTAATAAAAGCCAGCCAATCTGGTTATCTTCAAGTCGCTGATTTTTCAAGGTTGATCAAACAAGCAAATCGAGACGAGGTTCTCTTGAAGTTTGAAGTCAGAATTGGAGAATTTGTGCTCGAAGGAACGCCCCTACTTATGTATTGGGAATATGGACAACCCATTAGTCCTGAACGCTACCTGAAGTCTATTGAGATTGGGGTTAAACAAACAGAGATTCAAGACCTTGAATATGGATTAATAAAGCTTGCAGAAGTAGCGATCAAAGCGATAGGTCATAATGATCCTCTTACGGCTACGAATACGATTCATCAGATTGCTGATTTGTTGAAAAGCATTGGCCAATCTAGGAATTTCTCTCCCTATCTTTTTGATCAGGAACAGGAACTACGTATTATCTTAAACCAAAAGAATTTTCCTTATTTCCTTCACAAGGGATTTGCTTCCATTCGTGAGTATGCTAACCAGAACTCAACGATTATGACGGAGTTGCTGACGATGATCGCCCTTCTCAGTAAAACGATGGATCAGGAGGTACACGAGGATCTATGGGAATTTGCTTGCCAGACGATTTTAGGGTTTGATAACTATAGTCTGTATGAAAATGATTGCCTGTATATTTTAGAACAATTATCCGAGGTGGCTAAAAACACAGGTAATCAGAAGGATTATCTCTTCCTCCTTGAATATATGTTGCAACGTGTTAGTTCGAAAAGCGCTGCCAACGTGTCTTCTTTGAGCTATCTTGAAAATGATGGGAAGAGTTAATTTTGATTTCTAGAACTTTCCTTATTAGGAGCTAACCAGATTTGGTAAGCTCCTTTTTTGTTTTGAGATTATTGATGACGTTATGTAAGTTGAGTCGATTTTTTTTGTACTAAGCAATGAATAGAGGAGTTATGCGATACTATCTCGAAGAAGTAGGGTGCAAAACGTATAACATTAGTGAGGGATGATGGGTATGAAGATAAGTCAACACAACAGTGAGGCGTGGGATGAGAAGGTTCAGCAGGGGAGTCGGTATACTCAATACGTGAGCAGTCATCAAGTTGAGAACGCTCGACGTGGTGAATGGTCAATAACGGTTACAACAGAAAGACCTGTTCCGCGAGAGTGGTTTCCAGAGACAATTAACGGTTTACGGATCCTTTGTCTTGCTGGGGGTGGAGGGCAACAAGCGCCATTACTTGCTGCGGCTGGTGCTGATGTTACCGTAGTCGACATGTCTATGAAGCAGCTTGAGCAAGATCGGTTTGTAGCAGAGCGAGATGGTCTATCGATTAACACGATACAAGGAGATATGTCCGACCTTCATTTCTTTGAAGATGAAACGTTTGATGTGATCGTACACCCCGTTTCAAATGTTTTTGTAGAAGATGTACTTTCTGTTTGGAAAGAGGCTGCAAGAGTGTTGAAAACAAATGGTATGTTGATCGCAGGGGTTACAAATCCCGTGCTGTACCTATTTGACGATGAGCAGGAAGAAAAAGGTGTTCTTGAGGTGCAACATTCGATTCCTTATTCATCGGTAGACGAGATGAGAGAAGAAGGTGCACGTAAAGAAACGTTAGAATTCGGTCACACGTTAGAAGATCAAATTCAAGGGCAGGTCGATGCAGGGTTAATGATCGCAGGGTTTTATGAAGATGATTTTGGAGGAACAAGATTAATCGATACGTATATTAAAACATTTATCGCAACAAAAGCGATCAAAATAACCAGATAATGACGGAGGGTGTAATGGAATATACAAATTCATCAGCTTATGATAATCAGACGTTTTACGATAATTATATGAAGCGAAGGCATCGTGAAGAAAACCCAAATGACTTGATCGAGACACCTTCATTATTAGAGCTACTCGGATCTGTAAAAGGAAAACATGTACTAGATCTTGGTTGTGGAGATGCCTCTCTTGGTCAGCTTCTGATGCGTTTAGGGTGTGGGGAGTACCAGGGAGTAGACGGGTCAGCTAATATGATCGAAAGAGCTAGCCAAAATTTGCAGGATGCGAAGGGAAAGGGAAGCGTGGTTCATTCCAATCTTCAGGAGTTTCACTACCCTGCCGCTTCCTTTGCTCTCGTCGTGTCTCAATTGGTTCTTCACTACATAGATGATTTAGAAGGTATTCTTGAAAACGTAATGAGTACGCTAAAGGCTAATGGGAAGTTTGTATTTAGTGTTCAGCATCCTTTACTAACAGCATCGTCTGAGAGCATGAAGAATGGCAAGCGTTCGAATTGGATCGTGGATGATTACTTTGTAAGTGGAAGAAGAGTAGAGCCATGGATCGGTGAGAATGTTGTGAAGTTTCATCGGACGATTGAAGAATATTTTATGCTTTTACAAAGCGCTGGCTTTGTTATAGAAGGCCTTCGAGAAGCAACGCCGATCAAAGAAAATTTTGCGAACATAGAAGAGTATGAAAGAAGAAGGAAGATTCCATTGTTCTTGTTGTTTTCTTGTGTGAAAAAGAACAAAGCTGGCGAATGACCGCTAGCTTTTAGAGTGTCGCGAAAATCTTAAAAACCATCTACCAAGGTAAGGTGGTGATTTCCGCTCCAATCTGCATTTTAGTGTATGATTACGAGAAAAAACAAAGCTACTAAAACAACGGAAAGAGAATGAAGCAGCTGCCTACTTAATCTTGGTCAATCTGAAAGTATGCTGTGATTGATTGCAACCCAGTAGGAGTCAAGCAATATTCACTCTTACGGTATAGGGAGCACAATAACCAGAGTTTCTCTACACACTGAAAGCTGGCGGATAATCGCCAGCTTTTCTACATTGCTTCTTTAATCCCTTTTCTTACAAGAATCCAGTTTGCAGGATAGCTTGTACCAAATCCTAGAATCATCGCAATCTGCATCATGAACCAATACATGGCACTATCTGGCTTGGGTGGTTCAGTGAACAGGGCGAAGTGAACGACTGCCATCCAACCGAACATGCCAACTTCAAATGCAATGAGTGAGAAGGTATCGGCTTTAAGTGCTTCTTTAATCGAATGCCATTTGCCCTGTTCCTTCTGCATCGGATAGAGTGCATAAAATTGAAAGAGGATCCCAAAGGCAAACGCTAATAAAAATTCAACGATGAAATGCCCATACAATAGCGAACCAAATAGGGCAAAACCTGTTAACGCAACGATAGGGACACCCACAGCGTCTCCTAACGTACAGCCAGCGGAACAGTGACTTGTGGACATAAATACTTTTGCGTGCTCACCTCGATTATCCTCGTATTCAAGGTCTTTTGCTTTTAGTAGTCCCCATTTATAATAGGCCCATATAGCGAACGGACCAAAGAACAACCCGTTGATTGGCCATACAACATTCATGATTTTCATCTTCTGTGGATGACGTATGATATCGACTAGAATAACGAAGGAAGAAATGATTCCTAAGGTTAATGAGAGAATCGCGATAAGTTGCCATGTAAACACGTTTATCACCTCAACTATAAATAATAAGCTAGTAGATTTTTCCCGGAATGAAGTGAACTTAAACAGAATGGTGATCTGGAAGTGAAACTTTATTGTTTCGAAATCGTATAGATAGGTAGAGAGTTTTAGACAGGAGGGGTTATGATGACGATGTTTGGAATGATACTTTGGGGCTCGTTCGCATTTTTAGTAATACTAGCATTTAGTCTTGAGAAGATATTTGGAATGAAACGACCTCGTAAATCAAATCATCAAAAGAATGAGAGTGTTCATATTTTAGATCGAGCTAGTAACCATAATGATCCAGGAGTTTGAATATGGATTAATAAAGAGAAACGATTGGAAAATAAACTTTTTTCATCGGCAAAATAAAAAATCGGCGTAACCCGAGTTAAGAGGGAGATGCCGATTTTTTACTATTTTATTATCATTAGCAACACACCAAAGATAATCGCGATTCCAGAAAAAATGAAGGTGATCTGTACGACCCGCCATGGGAGGTACTTTAACACATGAACGATAGTGTCTGCATATAAACCCAAAAGAAAAGAAGAGCTTGGAATGGCGTTTGCCTCCAAGCTCTTTTAAATGGGTTATAATCGTTTATTTCACAACAAGTACTGGACAATTCGCTTTTTGTATAACCTGATGACTGACGCTACCTAGTACCATTTCCTGAAGGACGTTCAGTCCTCTCGTTCCCATGACGATGAGGTCGATGCCATGTTCTTCTGCATACTTTACGAGAGTGACAGAAGGATCTCCACGAAGCATGTTGATTTGATATGTTAAATTGGCATCTGCTGCCTTTTGTTCGACAGCACGAAGTTTATCTTTACGCTCTTCTTTAATACCAAGAGAATCCCAATTTCGTAAAACATCATGTTTGGATGTATCACCGTCTACCACATAGACGACATCGACCTGTGCATCAGTTAATTTGGCTAATTTGATCGCTTCCTCTGCCGCTGTTACAGAATCCTCCGAACCATCGGATGCAAGCATAATCTTATTGTACATAGTAATACTGCCTCCAGTATAAAAAGTATTATTCCATCTTATCTTTATACCCTTTTAAAATGAGGACTAACCATCGTGCATAAAGAAAAACGTATGAGAGGGGGACCCTCTCATACGTTTAGGCTTGTTGAAGAATTTGCTCTAGCTGAAACGCTCTTATTTTCCGTGGAAGGAAACTTCTGATTTCATCTTCATGAAATCCTACCTGGAGACGTTTTTTGTCGAGTAAAATTGGGCGTTTTAAAATACCGGGATTTTCTTTTATTAAACTGTATAGTTCCTGAAGAGAAAGCTCATCAAGTTCTTGTTGTAGAGAGTCATAAGCTTTGGAACGTTTGGATATGATTTCTTCTGTTCCTTTTTCGGTCATTCTAATAATCGATTTAATTTCTTCCTCAGTGAGTGGTTTAGAGAAGATGTTGCGCTGCTCATAAGGAAGATCGTGCTCTTCTAGCCATGCTTTAGCTTTTCTGCACGATGTGCAACTTGGCGATGTGTAAAGTGTGATCATGTGATTAACCTCCAAAATGGATTTATACATTGATCTGGATACAGCGTACGATATTCATCGCTTCGATTACTGTAAGCTGCATTACACCTCTAACATTTATAGAGGGGCTCTCTTCATTTGTTGTTTTCGCTCATCACTATCACTATTCGCTTCTCCTTTTCTTTTTCCTTTCGTTGGGTAAGGAATAGGTTTGACAATTTTATGACTGGTAATGTTTAGGTGGAGGGTGAAAAGGGTAATGTACATATTACCAGCACCCCGGTATCACTATTTAGTAAACGAACAAAGGAGTTAATTAGATCATGGCATTCGAAATGATAGTGCAAATTTTATTATTAAGTGTAGGTTTTATCGCTCTTGTAGCGTTATTCCTTAACGTTGATAAAAAGCGTACGCAAAAGCGGTTGAAATTTGAGCTCGCTCAATATAAGCAGTCTCGTAAAATTCAATATAGTAATCAAAAAGGATGATAGCTTACTTGAAGCTACCATCCTTCTTTTATTTTATGGGGGCGTTTTAAATTTCCACGAGGTGGAATGGTGTTAGAAAGAAAACGATATTGGATAGGTGGAGATTAGATATGGAAAAAATCGATCGTTATTTTCCGCAAAGTTATGAGGAGTCCCGTGAAACATTTCGTGGTCATCTCGATAAAATTAAACACAAATGGCCTTCAGCTGAGTTAGTGGTTGAGCAAATAGGTGAAGAGGAAGACAACACCATCGATATGATTTATTCAGAAGCAATTGAAAAGAATGATAAAGTCCTGTTCTTTACAACAGGAGAACATGGAATCGAAGGGTATGCAGGGGCAGCTGTTACGCACATGTTTGTGGAGGAATACATTGATCGTATCGATCCTACCACAACTGGCATTTGCTTCGTTCACGCTTTGAATCCATGGGGAATGAAACATTTTCGTCGAGTAACTGAGAATAACGTGGACCTTAATCGACATTATGTACATGACTCTGTTCCGAAGGACATAAATGAAAAATTCGAAAAAGAGAGTGACCTTTTCCTTCCGAATGGTAAAATCAAAGATCTTGATCATGAAAAGAAGAAGCTTTACGCACAGTTAGCAAAAGCGCTTGCCAAAGAAGGATATGGTGGTATTAAAGAAGCAAAAGGGATGGGACAATTTCAGTTTGAGCGTGGTGTTTATTATGGAGGTAAGAATGAGGAAGAATCTGCTTCCTTTTTGAAGAAGCTCCAGCGTAATCTGTTATCAAACTATCCTCGTGTTATTCATATGGACTGGCATACTGCGCTCGGACCTACGAACGAACTCACGATGGTTATCTCTGAGCAAGATCCTCGTGAACAAGAGGATTTGGAGGCAGCTTACAAGATGAATAATATTGAGAAGTTCACTCCTACGAAAGTAAAGGGAGATTCGACCTACCATTTTCATAAGCTAAAGAATGAGGACTATCAGGATACCTACTTATTCTCGGCACTGTTTGAATTTGGAACATTCGGTACTGGGAAGAAGGCGGAATTACGTGAGTTTATGACAATTGTTTTAGAAAATCATCTTTACTGGGAAGGCGCTGAGAAGTCGGAAGATCGAAAATGGATCGAGGAAGAATTTCGAGCGATGTTTTACCCAAGGGAGAAAGAGTGGTTAGCTTCTGTATTGAACGAAGCGAGCGGTGGAATCGAATCTGTGTTAACGAAAGAAGAGATATTTAAATAAGAGAAAAGGGCTGGTTTGTCCAGCTCTTTTTTTAGGATCTACTATGTTAGGTAAAGCAATATAGTCAAACGATGTTAGGGAGAGTGAGCACTTGAAGCATTCTATTGAAGATACATACGACAAATTAGCTCGTACCTATGAAGTGAGTACGGATGAGGGCTCACCTTATAACGCCTTTTATGAGCGTCCTGCTATGATGAGTGAGCTCGAAGAAGACCTTACCGGGAAGAAGGTGCTAGATGCTGGATGTTCAGCAGGCTGGTATTCTGAACAGCTTGCTCAGAGGGGAGCATCAGTCACTGGCATCGACATCAGTGGAAAAATGATTGAATCAGCAAAGCGAAGGGTGGGAGACAGAGCCAAGTTTATTCAACATGATTTATCGAATCGCCTTCCTTTTGAAGATCAGTCGTTCGATCTTATTGTAAGTTCTTTGACTCTTCATTACTTAGAAGACTGGGATCCCATACTCAAAGAGTTCAACAGGGTGTTGAAACGAGGTGGGATGCTTGTTTTTTCAGTGCATCATCCGTTTATGGATTTCACAAAGTTCCCTACGAACGATTATTTCCAAAAGACGCTTCTTTCTGAGACGTGGAAAAAGCCAGAAGTTACGATTAACGTGACATTTTATAGACGAGCGATGCAGGATATCGTAAATGCTGTGACTAGACATCTTACGGTTGGTGAACTTATTGAACCAAAGCCAGATAAAATTATGAAGGTGAAAGAACCGAAGTCTTATGAATACCTGATGACGAATCCGCATTTTCTCATCATAAAAGCATATAAGTAGTGAGCATGGAGATTGGTGAAGGAAGGTTTGAACTCGTCGCATGTTTTCCTAACGTTATGTTCATTCTATAGAGTGAGATGAGAAGAATAACGAGGTGAACATACAATGGAGGAAATCGTAATTACGGCTATCCTGAAGCCTATCGAAGGGCATGAAAATGAGGTATTCAATGTTCTAAGGAGCGTAACGAACGCATCCCGAAAAGAACCTGGTTGTATACAGTACGATTTGCATCGATCGATAGAAGGTTCGACTTACATTATTCATGAAGTGTGGAAGGATGAACAAGCGGTAGAAGCACACATAAGCTCGACGCATTATCAAGAATATCGAGAAAGCATTCCTGATTTTATAAGCACGAGAGAAGTGTATAAGATGAAGAAGGTCTTATGATCGATGTTATTTCGCTAAAAAGCCATCCTCTCAAGTGAGAGAATGGCTTTTTTTGGTGTGTTACTGCCCTTCTTTAGCAAAACGTTCGATGCGTGCATCGATCTCATCACGAACACGTTGGAAGAACGCCCATTTCTCTTCTTCTGACCCTTCAGCTTTTGCTGGATCGTCAAAGCCCCAGTGCTCACGCGTTACATGTGGAGGCGTCATCGGGCACTTATCATTTGCATCTCCACAAAGCGTAACGACCATATCAGCGTTGTTCAATAGCTCTGAATCAATCGTGTCAGAAGTTTGATTTGTGATATCAATGTCAACTTCTTTCATCGCTTTAACTGCATTAGGGTTTAAGCCATGCGCTTCGATACCAGCTGAATAAACATCGTAGCGATCGCTAAGATGCTTTTTTGCGAATCCTTCAGCCATTTGACTTCTGCAAGAGTTACCTGTACATAAGAAATAAATTGATTTTTTGTTAGACATAATGAGTAGTCTCCTCTTTGTTGAAAGTTAGATGATCAATAGCCAGAGATAGAGGCCAAAGAGCGTAATTAAAAGGGTTGGTACTGTTAAAATGATTCCAATTTTAAAATAGTATCCCCATGAAATTTTCACACCTTTTAGGGAAAGCACATGAAGCCATAATAGCGTTGCAAGTGAACCGATCGGCGTGATCTTTGGACCTAAGTCAGAGCCGATGATATTTGCGTAAATCAAGGCTTCTTTTAGTGTACCTGTAGTTGATGTTGCTTCAATTGCAAGGGCATCGATCATAACCGTAGGCATATTGTTCATAATTGAAGATAAGATCGCAGCGATGAAGCCCATCGAAACGGTCGCGGCTAGCAATCCTTGGTCTGCAGCACCTTGAATGAGGTCTGCGAGTACATCCGTTAAGCCAACATTACGAAGTCCGTAAACGACTACGTACATACCGATCGAGAAGAATACAATCGCCCAAGGTGCTCCATTAATGACTTTACGCGTTTCAACTGCGGAACTTTGTCTAGCCATCAGAAGGAAGAAGATCGCTACGATTCCTGCGATGATCGAAACGGGAACGCCGATAAATTCACTTGCAAAATACCCTACAAGAAGGACAGCAAGCACGAGCCAGGATAGTTTGAACATCTTCTCATCACGGATTGCTTCTTTAGGTGCTCTAAGCATCTTCAGATCATAGTTGCCTGGAATATCTTTTCTAAAGAAAAGGAAGAGCACAAGGATACTTGCTCCCAGTGAGAAGAGGTTTGGAACGATCATTCTTGAAGCATATTCAACGAACCCGATATCAAAAAAGTCCGCAGATACGATGTTCACAAGGTTACTCACAACGAGTGGTAATGAAGTCGTGTCTGCGATAAAACCACTCGCCATAATAAACGGGAATATCATTCTTTCTTGGAACTTAAGGTTCCGAACCATCGCAAGTACGATCGGAGTCAGAATAAGAGCTGCGCCATCATTAGCGAATAGTGCAGCGACAACAGCTCCGAGTAGTGTTACATAAATGAACATTCGGAGTCCGTTCCCTTTAGCTACTCTTGCCATATGAAGAGCAGCCCATTCGAAGAACCCAATTTCATCAAGGATAAGTGAAATTAAGATGATGGCAATAAACGCGAACGTGGCGTTCCACACGATTCCCGTTACTGTTATCACATCTTGAAAATCAACGACCCCTACAAGAAGTGCTAGAATCGCACCACCACAAGCCGTCCACCCGATTCCAAGGTTTTTCGGCTGCCAGATGACTAGAATCAGTGTAAGTATAAAAATCATGATTGCAAGTAGTACAGAAGTCACATTTATTCCTCCATTAATCACAGCGAATGCGTCGGCCGCTTATTTCTAGTTGGTGAAGCTTGTCTCTTTGATCTGGTATGAGCTGAATGACGCTTTCGATAATAGAAAAAGCTTCATGGTCCCTATTAAGCGAGTAAAAGATCCATTGGCTATTTCTGCGTTCTTTCACTAGTCCAGCATCTCGAAGTTTCCGAAGATGTTGACTGATAGAAGGTTGGCTCATATTAAGTAAGTCAACAAATTCGCAAACACAGCACTCGCCATCTTTTAACAAACCGATGATGGTTAGCCTTGTTTTATCTCCTAAAAGCTTAAGAACGTTAGAAGCTAATTCCATTTCAATGGCTGTTCGATTCATTGCATCACCTCCCGTCATTAGTATATAAGCATGTACTTATATGTGCAAAGGGTTTTTCGTAAATTCCTTCTTTTTTTAACTGAATGGAAGAAGGTCTAGGGGTTAAATTAGAGGATCCAGTGGGCTAAAACAAAGAATAACCCCCATACTAAACGAATGCCCATCCAACATAGCAACTGTCGCATAGGATATAGTAATCCATGATGGAAGGGAGGCCAACTCCATGGGATATGGTTACGGCAATGGGTTCGCTCTAATTGTAGTGCTGTTTATTCTCCTTATCATCGTAGGTGCAGCTTTTGTTGGAGGCGGGTGCTAATACTCGATTCATAAAGCTGCATGCTGCAGGAAATCCTGCCTAAAGCATGTAATGAGAACAAGTTTGCAGGGGAGATTAGCGTAGTCTGGTTTTCTCTGATAACTAGAAAAAGCAGCCCTTTTGGGCTGCTTTCCTATTTATTTCTTAGTAAGTTTTCGAGGGAAGATCGAATGTGGATTCAACTTGTTGCCTAGTGAACCAAATGCGTTTCCGTTGTTTGGATCGACGAGTTCATTGTGTTGAAAATAAACACGTGGCGTTTTCCATAATGCAATCATCGCTCTAGTCATCGGCATTTCGTGATAACGATCAGGCCACATATCTTTAATATGCTTTTTGACAATTGGATAGTATTTCGGGCTCATACCAGGGAATAAATGGTGCTCTGTATGGTAAGAGAAGTTAAAGTGGATCGTATCCACCCATTTCGGAACCGTAACAGTCAAGCTGTTTGCAAGTGGGTCATTCACAGGTGTTAATGGATTCAATCGATGGTTTGTTGAAATATAGGCCATCACGATAAAGTTTGCGATCAATAACGGGATGAAGAATGCGAAGATCCATTTTTCGAATCCCATGATGAATAGTAAACCGATCCATGTTACCCAAGGAAGGACAACTTGAAGCCAAACTTCAGTCTGTTTTCCGGATTTGAAATCTTTAATATAAACAAAGAACATTTTCATTGAATGTGCTGTGAACTGTAGAGTTAACGATGCAAAACTAAAGAATGCTCTGATGAAAAACGGAAGCTTGTAGATCCACTGAAAAACTTTCATCTTCGAAATTTTTTCGAGTGTTGGCCAAGCATCAGGGTCATTCTCATCATGTTGTGTATGCACATGGTGAGTCATATTGTGCCATTTTCTCCATAGCTTCGGACCAGTACTTAACGGGAAGAATGCGATTGCTCCGAGTGTATCGCGGAGCCAAGGCTTCCGGACAACTGTGCCGTGCAGAATTTCATGGCCAAGAAAGCCAAGTCCAGCAAAGCTTGAACCAATTACAACAGAGAAAACTAGATTGATTAGTGGATGTAGGTTAAAAAGTCCTACTATTAAGAAACTGGCAATTGTAATCAACAAGTAAATGAGACCGCCGAATAGTCGGCTTGGTACTGGTTTGAAGGCATCTTTCGGCAAGTGTTTTTTGACACGAGCAGCATACCAACTAAATGAATGTAGATCTTTCATTAAATCACCTTCCAATTGTCATTTGGGCAGAATTTTCAATAATCTTTTGTATGATTCGCAGTTAACTCTAACAGCACCATAGGGGCATGTCAATGGGATTTATGACCAAAAGTTATGACCTGGTACTAATTATCTCCGATTAAAAGAATATAAACCTTGTCATACCAGACGAAACACCTCCAAAACCAAACGATTGTAAAAATATTTTAAGCAGAAATATTTTTGCTCATACATCAAAATGAAAATGTAGAAATTTCTAAATATACCTTTTTATTGAATGGGAAGTTACCTGAAGTATAGAAGATACGGATATATTAGGAAGAAGAAACAAGTGGAATCTTACTTATATCTATTATTATTATAACGCTTATCGGAATAATAAGATAATTTAAAGGTCTTCATAGTTTTATTTGGAAAAAACTTCTTGACTACAGCGGATAAAGAATTTAGAATAATAAAAAAATAAACATGCGATGATGAAGAAGAGTAGCTTGGAGTGTCACGACAGAGAGCTGATGGTTGGTGTGAATCAGTGTGTGCGAAAGGTGAATGGGCTTTGGAGCTTCCGGACTGAAAGAGGAGTAGGTACCGGCGGAGTGAGTGTCTTACCGATAAAAGAGACACCTTATAGAAATTTCTCATTTCTGTAGGAGTTAAGAGCGTTTATTTACGTAAACGAATGAAGGTGGCACCACGGGTTTCTCGTCCTTTTATAGGATGAGGAGCCTTTTTTGTGTTGAGAAGAATGGGGGAGTAATCATGAAGAAAACGGTATTAACTGGAATTAAGCCAACGGGAAGGATTCACTTAGGAAACTATATCGGTGCGATCAAGCCTGCGTTAGAGCTTGCGCAAATTGAGAATCCTGTATACTTTGTCGCAGATTATCACGGATTAACGAAAGTACAAGATGCAGAACAAATGAAGGAGCTATCATATGGAATCGCGGCAACGTGGCTTGCATTGGGTCTAGACCCTTCCAAATCCATCTTCTATCGACAATCTGACGTTCCGGAAATCTTTGAACTATCATGGATTCTTGCTTGTTTTAGTTCGAAAGGCTTAATGAATCGTGCTCATGCTTATAAAGCAATCGTAGACCAAAACCGAGAAGCAGGGCGAGAACAAGATGATGGGGTGAACATGGGGCTCTTTACGTATCCAATATTGATGGCCTCTGATATCTTGTTATTTCAATCTGATCTTGTACCTGTTGGGAAAGATCAAATTCAGCATGTTGAAATCGCTCGTGATCTTGCAGAAACATTCAACAGGCAGTTTGGAGAGACATTTAAACTTCCAGAGTATGTTGTTGAGGAAGAATCAGCTGTATTGCCAGGGCTAGATGGTCGGAAAATGAGTAAGAGCTATAACAATACGATTCCGATTTTTGAGGAGCCTGATAAGCTTAGGAAGCTAATTAACAGAATTAAAACAGACTCAACAGAGCCTGATGAAGCGAAAGATCCTGATGAATCAATTGTGTTTGCGCTTTATCGAGAGTTTGCAAGTGAGGATGAAATTAATGCGATGCGCGAACGCTATGAAACAGGGATAGGCTGGGGAGAAGCGAAGCGAGAGCTATTCGATGTGATGAATGATGTGCTTGAGGAGCCTAGAAGGAAGTATAAGTACTACATCGAAAACCTTGATGAGATCGATCGAATTCTTGCCGAAGGCGCTGGTAAAGCCCGAGCTAAGGTAAGGCCTCTTCTTACTGATGTGAAGCGGAAAATTGGGATATATGTATAAAGCATTGTGGAAAAAGGAATAGCATGAATGAAAGAGAAGGTGGTTATGTGGGAATAATGAACAAAGGAAGTGAGGGGTCGCGATGAAGTACGAACTGTCTAAGAATATTGGTTTACAGGTGGAAAATGTGGCGGAAGCGAAAGCTTTTTATGAAGAAGTGTTTGGTTTGAAGCATCAAGAACATAGCACGGTAAACGAAGTTGAATTCAAAAGTGCTCACAATCATATCTTCTTGATCGATGGCGAAGAAAATCTCGGGCCTGTCTTAGAGTTGGAAGTAGAATCGTTAGAAGAAGCAAGAAACGATTTGCTGAAGAATGGATGCAAAATTGTTCGGTGGGAAGGCAAGGGAAAGGATTGTTATGTGCAGGATCCCTATGGAATGACGTTTAATATTTGGGAAAAGTAACAGCGAAAGAGCTGCCTAGCCGGCAGCTCTTCAGTTTGTAGGGAAAACATGGTTTGGATCGGGAAATCACTAGCCTATATCTATGGCCGATGGTCCTTAAGACTTTCAAGACACGCTGAGCTCTATTTATTTGTGGAGAGGTGTTTCAGTTGAAACGAGCTCTGACTGAATGATGTACCGCTCTGGAGCAAAACCGATGTAATCAAATGGATAACATGTCGTTAAGGTTAAGGTAGGCTCGTCTTTCTTAACGATTACAGAACGGTCGTCTTCATCAGTAATCCATATTTTTCTGACCTGGTAGTCATACACGGTGCCCTCGAAGTCGACATATAGATGGTCACCTTCCTCTACTTGATCGAGGTTATGAAAAACGGTATCTCGGTGACCAGAAAGAACAACGTGCCCATCTTTATTTGGTGTGACCGTCCATTTACTTTCGTGTAAACCGACACCTTTTTTTAAAGAATCTTCGTCTGTACCATAGTAGACGCTGTATGTATTACCGATGCGAGGAATCGAAAGCATCGCAGCTTTTTCCCCATATTCGAACGTCTTCGTTTCGTTGCTGTCTTCTACAGCAATGGTTTTCTCCTTCATGGAGGAATCCCAGCCTGGATGGCTTTCTTGTACCTCCTGAGGGTGATGTGTAACAGCCTTACTTTGATTTAAGAACGAGTAGCCACTCCACAACACAATCAAGAAGCCGGTGAATAAAAGAAGTAATCCAACTTTCTTCATAGGTATTCGTTCCCTTTTAAGTTCACTAGAATTATTCTCATTCTAACTCCCCCTAAAACAGTCTCTTCTAATTGTCTTCCTCATAAGGTGGTATGTAAACACATAATTTGAAAAATTTGAGAAATAACCAGATTGACAGACCTTTATACCGGTGGTAGTTTTAATGTTAACTAAAATATAATTTTAGTTAACATTAAAACAGGAGGCAACTTGATGCTAAAAGTTGAAGAAACAACATCTACTAATTGGGAAGAGTTTGCAGATCTTGCGCTTGAAGGGAAAACGCTAACAAAGGAACAAGCCATTTCAGTTCTGTCGTCATCTGATGAAGAGCTATTGCCTTTGCTTCACGCCGCATTCCGCGTGCGAAAGCATTATTATGGTAAAAAGGTAAAGTTGAACATGATTATTAATGCGAAGAGTGGTCTTTGTCCAGAGAACTGTGGATATTGTGCTCAATCTGCTTATGCGGATACGAATGTTGATAAATATTCTCTTCTAGAGAAAGATACGCTTGTGAACGGCGCACGCGAGGCAATGAATCGAAAAGCGGGTACATACTGTATTGTAATGAGTGGACGTGGAGCGACGAATAAAGAGCTTGATAAAGTAATCGATGCTGTAGAGGAAATCAAATCAGAAATGCCTCTAAAGATTTGTGCATGTCTTGGGATTCTCTCTTCTGAACAAACAAATCGTCTGAAAGAAGCTGGTGTCGATCGCTATAACCATAATATCAATACAAGTAAAGGACACCATGACAACGTAACAACAACTCATACATATGATCATCGTGTGAAAACGGTTGAAAATGTAAAGGAATCTGGCATTTCTCCATGCTCAGGTGTGATTGTTGGCATGGGTGAGTCACATGAAGATGTTTACGATATGGCGAGCGAGCTTCGTCGAATCGACGCTGATTCGATTCCGGTTAACTTCCTTTATTCTGTTCCAGGTACGAAGATGGAGAATATGGATGAACTTAATCCAAGATATTGCCTGAAGGTGCTAGCACTATTTAGGTTCATGAACCCTACAAAAGAAATCCGTATTTCTGGAGGTCGTGAAGTGAACCTTCGCTCCTTACAAGTGATGGGGTTATATGCTGCAAACTCTGTGTTTGTTGGAGATTACTTAACGACGGATGGAGCTGCCTCAACTTCTGATCACCAGATGATCGAAGACCTTGGCTTTGAAATCGAAGAATGTGCATTGTAACGTGAAAAGCTGCCCTTTGAGGCAGCTTTTTTGTCTTTAATCGATCGGATCTTCTGCTTTTCCATACCTTAGAACGTCGAAGATAGCGCGGCCATCACTAGGATTGCCAGAGCCATTTCGATAAGGCATAAGTGAAAAGAATATAAAATAAACGGAGAAATACGAGTATTGATAGAAGAAGAGGGTCGCAGGCATGATATCGAAGTTGATCAAGAAATTAATAATCAAAATCACAGCAAAGTTGAATATACTTCCTGCAGCGTAAATGGCAACATGTGCCCATGTTTTATTGTAAGTCAGTTCCTCGTACTGACACCATCCTTCCATGAAATACTTCTTTTTCACTTCTAAGGCTCCGAGATGAAAAAGCGTTTCGCCGGTACCTATACAAAACTTAATTTTCCCTCCAAAAAGTCTGGCTGTAAAAACATGACCAGCCTCATGTACAAGTTGTACGATGGGGAGAATTAAGAAGAAATTTATTAAAAACATCGGTATATCACTTAACGTAAACAAAACGATTCCTCCTGAATGATCTTTGTTGTAAACTATTTTGTGCAATGATACTGAGGTTACCCGATTTTGTTAGGGAACTAACAAGAATTTCAAAAAATGTGTATTTAAATAAAGGGTAATCAGGTGCAATATGGAAGTGTTTCTATGGAAACATGAAGTATTGTATGATAGAGGAGTAAGCTGCTTAGGGTATCGAAGCATCAATTTACATAATGAAAGGTGTGTTTCTTTTGGATAGTATTTTGAAACAAATGGACATGACTCGAACATTTCTGTTGATGGGGGCAGAGGAGATTACAGAAGAAAATGCGGATATCATTCCAAAAGGGTTTTCTAATTCGTTACGCTGGCAGCTGGGGCATGTGCTAGTATCGTTCGAATATATTGTTTTCCATATGGCAGGAGAAGAGGTTAAGCTTCCTGAAGGGTATGGTGAATTGTTTACAAGAGGAACTAGCCCGAAAGATTGGACAGTGGACCCTCCGAATGTAGCTGAATTGAAAGAATTACTAACTGAACAAATGGGACGATTTAAAGATACCTTCGGAAGTCGATTAGATGAAACAATCGAAGAGACGTTCAAGGCTGGACCTGTAGAATTAAACACTGTAGGTGAACTGATCCTTTTTGCGCTGTTTCATGAAAGTGAGCATGGCGGCTGTATCAAAGGACTACACCGTGCTATTAAAGGTGCAAATTAATAAGAGAGAGAGGCTGACGTTTGGGTTAGCCTCTTTTTTTAGTGCAAGCGAGCTCATTACACCTTCGTAATAAAGGATTTCAAGTGGAGCTATTGAACATACAAGGTAAGCGTAAGAAAGAGAGGGGCGAAGAAACATGCAGCCAGTGATTGACCAAATTGAGAAACAAATTAAAGAAGAAAAGTTCTCTGGAGTGGTGTACGCACGAAATCATAATGATGTCATTCTCGAATCGGCATCAGGCTTCGCTAACCGAGCGGAGGAAATCGAAAACAATATTCATACGAGCTTTGGAATTGCATCTGGTTGTAAGCTATTTACAGCGGTTGCAATCTGTCAGCTTGTAGAAAGAGGTCTATTGTCATTTCAATCAAAAATTGAAGATTGCTTTAAGGTTCCGTTCCCTAAATTTGATAACAACATAACGGTACATCAACTGTTGACACATACGTCAGGAATTCAGGATTATTTTGATGAAGAAACAATGGAGGACTATGAAGACTTATGGGTCCAAACACCGTCTTACACAATGAACGAACCGAAAGATTTCTTACCTTTGTTCCAGGATGGAGAAATGAAATTTCCTCCCGGGGAGAAATTCAACTATAATAACGCGGCATACATCATTTTGGGATTGATCGTGGAACAACTATCAGAGCAGTCTTTTACTGATTATGTTTCGACCAACATCTTTGAACCAAGTGGTATGCATGACTCGGGATATTTCCCTCAGGACGCACTCCCCAAGAATACGGCAAAAGGATATATCGATTTCAAAGATGGAACGTGGAAAACAAATGTGTATTCCATTCCCAAAAAAGGTGGACCAGATGGCGGTGCATATATTACAGCCCCTGATATGATCAATTTCTGGGAGAGCCTAATTAATGGTAGGTTGATCAGTAAACCATTCGTATTCAATTTGTTAACACCGCATGTGCACGTAAAGGGGAGTACCCACTATGGCTATGGTGTTTGGATCGATAAAAATGAGAATGCTATTACGAAATACCATGTGATGGGCTATGACCCTGGAGTGAGCTTCCATTCTGCTTATTACCCATCTTCAGATTTAATGATCGCTATTCCGTCAAATAAGGAAAGAGGTCCTTATAAATTATTGAAGATACTTGAACAAGAATGGGGCATTCAATAACAAACAAAGCCAGTGACGTCCAACGTCACTGGCTTTGTTTCGGTTGTCTAAAAAGTGCTTGTTATCCCTGTTGTTAATAAGTATGCTGCGAACAATACTAATCCAATGCTCGTTAGAACATAAGATTTTTTTTGATTTAAAATCGATTGCAAGTCCATTATTTGTATCGAAAAACCAGCTGTACTGAACGAGTGCGAAAACGATTATCAAGGCAATCCCAAAAGCGATGTTAATCATCGGAACTTCCTCCTTCAAGACATCCTTCACTTTACGAAACGTTCCAAGCACATTTCTCTTACCTATTTATACGATTTCTTCCTGCAATTGTTTCACGATACCCACTCTCGAACAAGTTTCACCATAAGAAGACTATGAATCTTTTTTAGAGAATGATAAAATGTCCTCAAATAAGTTAACTTAAAATATTATAAGGTTAACATATGGTGAGGGAGGTGAATGGTGGGAGTTGAATCCAGATCAAATGAGGGAAATGACAACGATTAGTTTATTAGCTAGCTTGATCATCGTGACTGGAATGATCAAGATCCCTTCACCGATTCCGGGGGCGGATTTTCAATTATCTGCCCCGCTTGCAGTGGGAATTGCGGTAGTGTTTGGTTTTCGAAAATACATAATAGCTGGGGTTCTCGCAAGTTCCATTCTGTTGATGTTAGGGTTTCATACCATTCTGAACGTCGAGATTTCAATGGTTTTTAGGATTGTAGCTGGCGGTGCAGTAGCTTTGTTAGGTCCTTCACTTCCGGTAATATTCCTTGCTGGTCCACTTGGATCAATCGCTGCAAGATTTGTCCTTGCCGAAACGTTGCAAGTCAGTGTGTGGCCATTGTTAATACCGGCGATTCCAGGAATTATTTTCACTGCCGTAACCGTTCTACCAGTTACAAAACTTTTAAAACGAACCAAGATTGAGGGGAATAAACAGTATGCGCGATAAGGAATTATTCAGTGTCCGAATGAGAGCCTCGGTTGGTGGCACTCATGAAGAGGGTGGAAAGCATATTTCTGGCGGAGAACACCTCTCTACAAAAAATGAGCTGATAGAACGTGCTACCAATCTATTGGAAAGAGCGTTTTCTCATCAGAGAGGAGAGCCTGATTTCCTGCAACTTTCGGTTGAAAAGGTTCATGAAACCGTGCAGCACCTCACCCCTTTACCTGTTTCCTATTCAAAAGTAGACACGATAGAACATGGAAGAAGGGTAGCACTGGAGTTATTAAAGCAATCTGGATTAGATGAAGAGGTGATTGCGAGAGGTCTTGGTAGTTTAGAAGAATGCTATGACGTAAGTGGAGCGATTGTAATCGATGCGGTGACGGGTGAGCGAATCGATGCTCGTCAAAAAAGAGGAGTGCGAGTGTCACGACTAGATTGGGAGCGAGAGGACTATGAACGCTGGGTGAAGTCTACAAATCTCAAAGGCAACCAGCGGATGAAAGAAGCCTTAACGCTCGCAACAAAAGTGTCATCCCATCCTGATACTGTTGCAGAATTTTGCTTTAGCGATGATCCGGATTACATAACAGGTTATGTTGCTAGTAAGAAGATAGGCTATCAGCGAATCTCGCAGATGAAGGCGATCGGTGATGAAAACGGCGGCAGGGTATTCTTTGTGAATCAGAAGTGTGACGTGCCTTCATACATCGACTACTTAGAGAAAACATCAATCTTACTAAAAGGGGTTTAGTCTATGAATCTAATTGAGAAAAGTAAAAAACACTTGTGGTTACCGTTTACACAGATGAAGGATTATGATGAAGATCCTTTGATTATAGAAAGTGGAGAAGGCATTAAGGTTAAGGATATTGATGGTAATGAATATTATGATGCCTTTTCTTCAGTCTGGCTTAATGTTCACGGTCATCGTAAGAAAGAGCTTGATGATGCAATTCGAGAACAGCTCGATAAGATTGCTCATTCAACGTTGCTCGGTATGACGAATGTCCCTGCAACAGAACTTGCAGAAAAGCTAGTTACCATTGCGCCTGCTCCGTTAACGAGAGTTTTCTATTCAGATAGTGGAGCGGAAGCTGTTGAAATAGCAGTTAAGATGGCTTATCAATACTGGCAGAACAAAGGGAGAGAGAAGAAACAGAAATTTATCTCCGTGAAAAATGGGTATCATGGTGACACGATCGGTGCGGTCAGTGTAGGGGCGATCGATATCTTCCATCAAGTATATGGACCGCTTATGTTCAAAGGGTTCAAGATGCCTGTCCCGAACGTCTATCGTCATGAGACGGGTGATCCGATCGCATGTCGTGATGAGTGTCTTCAGGGACTAGAGGACGTATTAAAAGAGCATCATGATGAGATTGCAGGGTTAACGATCGAATCGATGGTTCAAGGTGCAGGAGGCATGATTGTAATGCCAGAAGGATTTTTATCGGGAGTACGTGAACTATGCACAAAATACGACGTCCTTATGATTGTCGATGAAGTCGCTACTGGATTCGGACGTACTGGTGCCATGTTTGCATGTAACCATGAAGATGTCGAGCCAGACTTAATGGCAGCTGGGAAAGGAATTACGGGCGGCTATCTACCGATTGCCATCACGTACACAACGGAAGAAATCTATGAAGCGTTCTATGACGACTATGAAAATTTGAAAACGTTTTTCCATGGCCATTCTTATACAGGTAATCAGTTAGGGTGTGCGGTTGCGATTGAGAATCTTCGCTTATTTGAGAGTGAACGAATCGTAGAAGGAGTGGCACGACGCGCTGATCGTTTGAAGAAGATACTAGATGAAGAGCTTAAAGACCTCGATCATGTAGGGGATAGTAGGCAGTTAGGGTTTATGTGTGGCATCGAACTTGTTCAGAATAAGGAAACGAAGGAATCGTTCCCGTTTGAGAGTCGCGTTGGATACAAGTCTTCACTGAAAATGAGAGAACTCGGGCTACTTACGAGGCCAACAGGAGATGTTGTTGTGTTCATGCCACCTCTCGTAAGTACAGAGGCACAGTTGAGAGAGATGATACTCATCATGAAAGAAGCGATTTCTTATGTCACTGAGAAGGAGGCAGCTCACCTTGCACAGTACCAAGAATGATTGGATTCAGGAGGAATTACACAGTATTAAAGAACAAGGGTTATACCGTGGCTTAAGAACAGTTGAAACTTCTTATCTTCCTGTTCTACAAATCGATGGAGAAGTAAAGGTGATGGCTGCTTCAAATAATTATCTCGGTTTAAGTGCACATGAGAGTTTGGTTGGGGTCGCGATTGAAGGGATGCAAACGTTTGGGGTAGGTAGTACGGGCTCGCGGTTAACTACTGGCAACACCAAGTTGCATGAACTGCTTGAAAAAAGGATTGCTGCGTTTAAACAGTGTGAAGATGCCCTGCTTTTCTCAAGTGGTTACTTAGCGAACATCGGTGTTCTTTCTTCAATCGCAGGTGAAAGTGATGTCATTCTTAGCGATGCATTGAACCACGCGAGCATGATTGATGGTTGCCGATTAAGTAAAGCGAAAACAAAGGTGTACAGTCATGTGGAGATGTCAGATCTTGAAAAGAAGCTTAAAGAGAGTCAGGAGTATAGACGACGGTTTATCGTGACGGATGGTGTGTTCAGTATGGACGGAAACATTGCCCCACTCCGAGATATTGTTTTCCTAGCTGAAAAGTACGATGCGTATGTGATTGTGGATGATGCTCATGCTACTGGGGTAATCGGAGAATACGGAAGAGGAACGTCTTCGTATGTTGATGTTTCAGTGGACTTGACGATTGGAACGTTTAGCAAAGCGGTTGGTACGGAAGGAGGGTTTGTTGTCGGATCTCATGACATGATAACGCTCCTTCGTAATCGAGCTCGGTCGTTTATCTTTCAGACTGCAATATCACCTGGCGTTGTAGCTGCAAGCATCCGTGCACTCGAAATGATTGAGCATGACACAACCCTTCGACTGAGATTGCATCGATCGGTCAACCGATGCCGAGAAGGACTGAGAAACATAGGGTACTCTGTTTTAGGTGAAGGGACGCCAATTCTACCCGTTCTAATTGGAGGTGCCACAAAAGCCGTACAGTTTTCAAGAGCGCTTGAAACGGAAGGTGTATTCGCTCCAGCTATTAGACCACCCACAGTTCCAGAAGGAAAGAGTCGTATTCGCTTAACACTCATGGCCACGCACGAGGAAAAACATGTCGATCACATTCTTCATACGTTTCATAAAGTCGGAAAGGAGTTTGGGGTGATTTGATTGCGTAAAGGGGTTTTTGTAACGGGTACAGATACGGATGTTGGGAAAACAATCGTTTCGTCAGGTATTGCAGCGGCATTAAAGAACAAAGGCCATGACATCGGGGTATTTAAACCAATGTTAAGTGGTGTGAAGAGGAATGATCCGATGAGTGACACGATGATGTTAAAGCGTTATTCAGGTGATGATAGCCCTCTTATCGACATTACTCCGTATCAATTTGATGAACCACTTGCGCCTTACCTTGCTGCTAAGCGCCAGAATTGTGAGGTGAGCTTTTCGGAACTAAGTGGTTGTTGGAATGATGTAAAAGATCGGCACGATTTTTTTATCGTGGAAGGCGCTGGAGGGATCACCGTTCCCTTCGGTCAAGCTTACCTTGTTAGTGACGTTGCAAAAGAGGTAGGATTTCCGATAATTATTGTGTCACGTCCTAATCTCGGCACACTGAATCATACCTATTTGACCGTCGACTATGCGAGAAGGTGCGGCTTACATGTTCTGGGTGTTGTTGTGAACGATATGAATGAAGAAGATCGAGGAGTAGCTGAAGAAACGAATCCAGACTTGATCGAGAAATTTTGTGATGTTCCTGTACTCGGTGTGATACCAAGGTTACCTCATATCGATGGGCGAAGTCTTGCTACAGTATTCGAAGAACGAATTGATTTAGAAAAAATGATAGGGTATTAACTTCAAAACAGTGAGTCTTATTCCTTTCAACTCGCGATCTGTTCTTTTATACTAAAGGAAAATAAAGGAATGAAGGGGAGCTGGTTTTGAAACTAAAATCATTCATAGTGATGGGGTTTTTTGTGTTGCTTCTTGCAAGTTGTTCCACCCCTCCATCAGCAGTCGATTCGTTTGATACATATGTAAAGGATTGGAACAAACAAGAGTTTAGTAGTATGTATACTAGACTGTCATCAGAAACCCAAAAGTCGATAACGAAAGAAGAATTTGTAGAGCGATACAAATCGATTTATGGTGATGTAGAAGTTCAAGAGTTAAAGGTTACATTTAAGAAGCCAGAGGAAGAACCAGAGCCTAATGATGAAGGAGAAGTCACGCTTCCTTTTGCTGTGTCGATGAAGACATTAGCGGGAGAAGTCGCTTTTGAAAACAAGGCAACGCTAGTGTTAACAGAGGAAGAAGATTCAGAAACATATAAGGTGAACTGGAATCCTTCCTTTATTTTTAAAGAGTTAGAAGATGGTGAGGAAGTCGCTATTACTTCCGCGGTTCCGACACGTGGGGAAATAACGGATCGGAACGGTTTGGAGCTTGCTGTTAATGGCACTGTTAAGCAGATCGGAGTAGTCCCTGAAAAAATCGAAGCCGATAAAGACGCTATTCTTTCTCAGCTTAGTAACACTCTTAAAATAAGCGTAGAAGATATTGAGAAAGAATTAAGCCAGGGGTGGGTTCAGTCGAATCCTGCTCAATTCGTACCCATTAAGAGTGTGATGAAAACAGAAGAAGAGTTGATTACTGATGCCTCTCAGATTACCGGTGTGCTCGTTAGTGATAAGACAGAACGAATATATCCTCTCGGTGAAAGCGCCGCGCACCTTACTGGCTACATCCGCAACTTACAGAAAGAGGATTTAGAAGACTATGCGGAAAAAGGTTACTCACGTTACGAGAAGATTGGTGTTGCAGGACTAGAAGAAATTCATGAAGACAAGCTTCACGGTGAAACGGGCTGGACCATTCAAGTGAAAGGGACAGAGAAAGTGATCGCAAGTACTCCGAAAGTGGATGGCGAGAACATTCAGGTAACAATTGATTCAACTGTTCAGGCGATGCTGTACGAAGAACTTGCCGGGAAAGCTGGTACGGCGGTAGCCATTCATCCAACTACGGGAGAAACGCTTGCTTTAACGAGCTCGCCTTCGTATAATCCTAACGATTTCACGCTCGGATTTGATGAGGGAGAATATGATGCGTTGACTGCTAATAAAGATCAGCCTTTTTCTGCAAAGTTTAACAAAACATATTCACCAGGATCTACGATTAAACCTCTTACTGCTGCGATTGCTTTAAAGGATGGTCTCGATCCGAATGCGGTTGAGGAAATAGACGGATTGAAATGGGGTGCTGACTCTAGCTGGGGCGATTATCAAGTGACGCGAGTAAAACCAGCGGATCCTGAAGTGACGCTTGAAGACGCGCTCATTCACTCCGATAACATTTACTTTGCTAGAAAAGCTCTTAATTTAGGAGACGAGAAGTTCCAGAAAGGGCTTGAGTCCTTTCTCATTGGGAAGGAAACTGATTTTCCATTTCCGACTGTGAAGTCTTCTGTTTCGAACGACGGGTTAGGAAATGGTATCCTGTTAGCGGATTCTGGATATGGGCAGGGAGAATTACAGATCTCTCCTTATCACCTTGCAATGACGTATACAACGTTTGCAAATGAAGGAAAAATGGTGAAGCCTTCGTTACTAATGGATCAGGAGCCTGAAAAAGTGGAGGTTGTGTCGAGAGAAATCGCTACAACTGTAGAAGAGGGGATTTCGAAAGTCGTATCGAGTCCTGAAGGGACCGCTCATGATCCTGTTGTAGAAGGAATCTCGATTGCGGGGAAAACAGGCACCGCTGAATTGAAAGGTGCAGGAGAAGAAACAGGTCAGGAAAACGGTTTGTTCGTAGCGTACAATACGGATCGAAAAGATCTACTCATCGCAATGATGGTCGAGGATGCGTCGAGTCATGATATTACAGGCAAAGTTAAAAATGTTTTTAAACGAATGCAGCCATAGGATAGAAACGAAAAAGCCACATCTTCATCCATAACGGATCGAGATGTGGCTTGTTTTATGCTGCTCTTTTATTTAGATTCCTTCAATGGAACGTCAGGGTTTTTCTCCTGGAACCAGCGAAGCGCAAAGTCATTTGTGAATAAGAGGACTGGGCGTTTTTGTTGATCGTATACGAGAAGGTTTCTTGAATTGTCGACGAGGTTTTCCGGCTTGTCAGCTTCGATCCAACGTGCATGCTGGTGCGGCATCGTATCGAACTGAATATCCGTGTTGTACTCACCTTTCATACGGTGTTCGAAGATTTCAAACTGAAGTCTTCCGACAACACCGACGACAATTTCATCCCAGTGCGCGGTTTTGTAAACCTGAATCGCACCTTCCTCTGAAAGCTGTTGCACACCTTTGTAGAAGTGCTTTTGCTTCAATGCTTTTTGAGCACGAACCTTTGCGAAGTGCTCAGGCGGGAAGGTTGGAAGCGCGCCGAATGAATAGACGTTTTTAGAACCGACAAGCGTATCACCAATCTGGTAAGTGCCAGAATCGTAAAGACCGACAATGTCTCCTGGGTAAGCTTTGTCCACATTCCCTCTAGAAGAAGCAAAGAATAGCTGTCCTTGAGATAGCTTCATGCTCTTACTCGTTCTTTCGAGCCATGCTTCCATGCCTTTTTCAAACGTGCCTGACACGATACGAAGGAATGCAACACGGTCACGGTGAGCAGGGTTCATATTCGCTTGGATTTTGAAAATAAATCCTGAGAACGTTTCGTCTTCTGGTTTCACTTCACCTTCAGAGCTTTGCCTTGGTGCTGGTGGTGGAGCAAGCTCTAGGAAATGATTTAAGAATGTTGGCACGCCAAAGCTTGAGATCGCACTCCCGAAGAAGACCGGCGTCTGCTTACCGGACTGCAATGCTTCATCGCTATATTCCGATCCAGCTTCATCAAGCAACATGACGTCTTCTTGAAGTTGATTGACGAGGTCTTCGCCAGCTTTTTCTTTTAATAGAGGATCATCAAGATCTGAGATGTTCACAGCTTCCTTGTTATCGCCGTTTGTATCATAGAACTCTACAGCTTTTTTGTGTCTGTCATAAACGCCCTGGAAGTCTTGCCCCATACCGATCGGCCAGTTCATCGGGTAGGATTCAATTCCTAGGACTTCTTCGATTTCTTCAAGCAGTTCAAGAGGTTCTCGTCCTTGGCGATCCATCTTGTTCACGAACGTGAAAATCGGAATACCATGTTCACTAACAACTTTGAAAAGCTTTTTCGTTTGGGACTCAACACCTTTTGCGGCATCGATGATCATCACGACACTATCAACTGCGAGAAGGGTACGGTACGTATCTTCACTGAAATCTTCGTGTCCAGGAGTATCGAGGATGTTGATCGTATGACCCATGTAGGTGAAGTTCATGACACTGGATGTTACAGAAATTCCACGCTGTTTCTCAATTTCCATCCAGTCAGATGTCGCAAACTTGGAGGATTTACGGGATTTAACTGTACCAGTCGAACGAATTTGTCCGCCAAGAAAAAGGAGCTTCTCAGTCAATGTCGTCTTACCCGCATCGGGGTGAGAAATAATCGCGAATGTTCTTCTTTTATTTATTTCTTCTTTTAATTGGTTTTGGTTGCTCATAAGGCTATTTATCCTTTCAAATATCACTTCTTATGTAATATAACATAATACCATCTCTCTTCCTATTGTAGAGATGAAAGGATTCTGTCGAATGCTTGTTGAAATAGAGTGAAGGGGGAGGGATTCATATGAAAAGTTTTGACGAATTTCTGGACGAGTTTCTAGAGAGCTGGAGTCAGTCATCGATCGATGGTGTGAAATACAAAATCAGTGATAGCTACCAGGCTAGAGAAGTGACAAGCCAATCTGAGATTTATGACTTTGGATATATAGAGTCAGTCAAAGGTTGGGAACAGGCTTTTACTTCTTTTAAAAAAGATGGTACACAGTGGAACTTGAAGAAAGTTTCGATAACACCATTAAGACGAAATGAGATGCTTGCAGTAATCTGGGCTTCTATATCTGTTGAAGGAAAGCGTAGCGAAACGGGTAACTTGTTTTTTAGTACGTTCCGAAAAGGAGTGCAAGGAGACTGGAAACTTGTCAGGAGTTATATAGAAGCAGGGGTTCCTCAAGAGAACATATCTACAGATAGAGAAATATTCAATTGGTAGAAAGCTGCTGCTCGTTCATCGGGCAGTTTTCTTTTTGTGAGAAAGGGCCTTTAGGACTGGTTTTTCTGACCGGCGCATAAGAAAATCAAACCTTTCTCCTGAATTGATGTACGACGAGCTCGATTGATTGACTTTAATCCAAGATTTAGAAAAAATAGTAATGAAGTGATCCAATTTTTGCAAAAGAGGAGTGAAGAGTTATGAGTAAGATGACCCTTTCAAAAACGGTAAAGCTAAATAATGGCGTCGAGATGCCACAGGTTGGTCTAGGTGTGTACCAGGTGAAAGAAGAAGATCAGCTTATTGGTGCTGTTACTGCTGCGATTAAAAATGGTTATAAAAGCATCGATACTGCCGCAATCTACGGAAACGAAGAGTGGGTTGGTAAAGCGATTAAAGAATCTGGCGTTCCTAGAGAAGAACTCTTCATTACTTCGAAGGTGTGGAATACGGATCAAGGCTATAATGAAACGATCCAAGCTTTTGAAACATCTCTTGAAAAGATGGACCTTGAATACCTAGATCTATATCTTATCCACTGGCCGGTGGAAGACAAGTTCGTAGACACTTGGAAAGCGATGGAACACCTTTATCATGAAGGGAAGATCAAAGCGATCGGTGTAAGTAACTTCCATATCCACCACCTCGAAACGTTATTTAAAGAAACAACTGTTAAGCCTGTTGTTAACCAGATTGAACTTCATCCGAAGCTTAATCAAAAAGAACTGCGCGAATTCGGTGAAAAGCATGATATTAAGATTGAAGCGTGGTCACCTCTTATGCGAGGTGAATTATTAGATAACGAAGAGTTGAAAGAGATAGCAGAAAAACACAACAAATCTACCGCTCAAATTATCCTAAGGTGGCACCTTCAAAACGATGTGATCATCATTCCAAAATCGACAAAAGAGCATCGTATTAAGGAAAATGCTGATCTATTTAATTTCGAGCTTACTAGTGAAGAGATGGACCGCATCAACGGTTTGAATGAAGATAAACGGGTAGGACCAGACCCAGATCACTTTGACTTTTAATTGAACAGTCGATAGGAGAATTCTCCTATCGACTCTTTTTGTTTCATAAGGGTCGATGGGTGGATTTTTTTACCTGTGAAGGAAAAATTAATATATTCAACGTTGTAGAGTTTGGTTAAGTCCTTTATTATTAAACTATTTAAGGAGTTTATAAAAATCGCCCTTGTTTTCAATAGGAGGCATTATATTGGAAAAGTATAAAAAGAAGTTTGCTAGTAAAATAAGAGATCAGATCGATACGATTAAAACGATGAACAAAAGCGTCCCTGAGAAGGAAATTTATCAGCTTTTGCACACGATTAAAGGGACAGCTGGTACAGTCGGGTATCATGATGTAGGAGAACAAGCAGAAGCGGTTTTAACACAGTTTGATGAAGAAAGTGAGAAAACGTTTTCCAATGACTATACCGTGAAAGTGCTTGAAGGAATTGTAGAAGGTATGGATGAGGTCGACTCGACAGAGCGAAAGGAATTGACTGATGAAAAAGAAGTGGTCATTCTTATTCACCCTACTCCTATGACATTAATCGAAATGAAAAGTTACATAGAAAAACAAGGCTTTATCGTATTTGCTTCATTAAAACTGTCGAAAGCAAGAACAGTCATTTATGATATGAATCCTGATTGTATTATTCTGGAGCATTCGTTAATGGAACAGGATAAAGATATTGCTGATGAAATCAGAGAAAAAGCCGAAGTGCAGTTTATCCCGTTAGTCATAACAGATGGGGAGAGTTCTGCGACGAATCGATTTAATAGCTATAAACTAGGCGCGAGTGACTACTTTGAACGAGATATTTCTAAGGAAGAGTACATCATCAGAGTGCTTGATAAGGTCAAGAAACGTAGGCTCGTTATGACTTCTGTGTTAACGGATGAATTGACGGGGGCTTATAATCGTAAGTTTCTAGAAAAACATTTGAATCATCTGCGTTCTGAGATTGTGAGAACGAATGAGAAGGTTTGCATCACCATCCTTGATATCGACCATTTTAAATCTGTTAACGACCAATACGGTCATTTAATCGGAGATCAAGTGTTAAGAAAGCTCTCTCATTTCATCATGAGTCAGAAGAAAAGAAGAGATACGCTGATTCGGTATGGGGGAGAAGAGTTTGTCCTAGTCCTTCCAGGACGTAGCTCTTCTAATGCGATTGCCTTCGTGAATGAACTTCTACATGATTTTCAAAAAGAAGTGTTTGGTCCACAAACAGAACGATTTTCAGTCACCTTTTCAGCTGGGATTGTAGAGCTCGATACAAATTCAACCAATCGTGAGTTATTAAATCTAGCTGACGAAGCACTTTATCGAGCAAAATCAAATGGTCGAAACCAGGTGATTTTCTACGACAATGTTCAATCTAGTGAAAAGAATATTAAAACCATTCAAATCGCCATTGTGGATGATGACGAAATCCTTCGGACGATGCTTACATCAAACCTGATGGATCTTCATATGGATGGCAACTATCATATCGAAGTAAAAGCGTATCGTGAAGGTGAGGCGTTCTTTGAAGATTCATGGCATAGAACGAGCTCGCCTTGTCTTGTTTTACTCGATGGCATCATGCCCCGTATGGATGGAATCGAGGTTTTGCATCGTCTGCGTCATGAGCGTGAGCAAAGTCGCTATACAGTGATGATGTTAACAGGTAGGAAAACAGAACGAGACATCGTGAAAGCGCTAGAGCTTGGTGCTGATGATTACATTACAAAGCCTTTCAATATGCTCGAGCTTGAAGCTCGAATCCGTAGACTTATTGAAAAGGTAGTTTAGTAGGACGGTCGATGATATGAATGCTGTATTTGTTGTATTTCAACTTTTTGTTGTTATGTTGGTCGTACTCACATTGCTGTTTTGTTTTCTTATCATTAGAAAATATCGAATCAATGGGTTTGATGAGAAGAAAGAGTACTGGAAGAAGCAATATTTAGACAGAATGATGGATGCGCTGAAGGGAAATCGAAAGCTTCCGCAACCCGAATCCAAAGCGATGACGGAAGCGCTTGAGGACGTTTTGACGAGGTATTACTCCTTGATGAAAGGAAATACCATTATGATGTCAGAAATCGAAACAATCGCTGAAAGCTATTTTTACTCACATTATAAAAACCAACTCAAAAGTAGTAGTTGGAGTACGCGTATGAACACTCTTTACCGTATAGAAAAATTTCGAATGGCTGTGTTAATCGACGATTGTCTAGCCATTCTTGAGAAGAAACACGTTACAGAAATGGAAGCAATCCAAATTCTTCGAATTCTAGCAAATATTCAGGACGATCGGATCTATACGATTCTTTTGAAAGAAACAGATGAGTATTCAGCCTTCTATTACTTAGACATCTATTCGCGCCTAGAGAGACCCTTGTTCGAGAAATTTGTTGATTCGATCGATCAGTTTCCGCTGTGGATTCAGCAGACGTTGATCGAAGCTATGGGAGAAAGAAAAGAATCTGATTACTTACCCTATATCGAAACATTCTTGGGGTCCTCTGAAGCAGAATTTAGAATACGTGCATTAAAAGCCATATCAAAAATGGGGTATATGTCGAAGGTCGATTTGATTATCCCTTCGTTAACGTCTGATAGCTGGCAAGAGCGGATGATGGCTGCAAAGGCTGCCAAAATGCAAAGAGATGATCGGTTAAGTCATTTGCTATTGTCTCTGCTTTCGGATCGCTATTGGTGGGTAAGGACGGCTGCCGCTGAATCTCTTTCCTATCAATCCAAAGGTAAGGCGTTATTACGAGAGGTGTCCGAAACGCACGAAGACCGGTTTGCTAGAGATATTGCCCTCGAATGGCTTTTGAGGAAGGAGTACACACGTGACCCTCGCTAACATCTTCACAACGTTATTAATTATCTTCACAAGTTTTGTTGCAGTATACCTAATAGGCATTATCTTGTTCTATCTCATTCTGTTTATCATCTCTGCCGTACAGCTAAGAAAAGAACATAATATCGATCAGTTTGAACAATACGAAGAAATTGTTGATTCTTCCTTCTCGCCACCTGTGTCCATCCTAGTGCCAGCTTTTAATGAGGAAACAGGAATCGTGCCTAGCGTACGCTCGTTGCTTAGTATTAATTATCCTGGATTTGAAGTCGTCGTGATAAACGATGGTTCAAAAGACGGCACACTTCAGACTGTGATCGATTCCTTCAGTATGGTGAAAGTTGAGAAGACGATTCGTAAGATGGTCAGTTCAAAAGACATCAAACATGTCTATCAATCTACTTTATATGAGAATTTGTATTTAGTAGACAAAGTGAACGGTGGTAAAGCGGATGCGTTAAACGCTGGCATTAACGTGGCGCACTATCCTTATTTCTGTTCCCTCGATGGAGATTCAATCATTGAGAGAGATGCATTTGCAAAGGTAATGAAACCGATTATCGATTCGAAGCAAGAGGTCATTGCGGTTGGAGGCAGTGTTCGGATCGCCAATGGCTGTGATATTGAACGTGGTGAGGTGATGAAAGTTGCTCTCTCTAAAAGTCCGCTTGTGGTCATGCAGGTAATCGAATATTTACGTGCATTTCTCATGGGGCGAATCGGATTGTCACGCCATAACTTACTATTGATCATCTCAGGTGCCTTCGGTGTTTTTCACCGAGAAAGTGTTGTGCAGGTAAACGGTTATCGAACGAACACGGTTGGAGAAGATATGGATCTAGTGGTAAGGCTTCATCGATTTGCGAAAGAAGAAAATTCAGGGAAACGAATCGTTTATGTTCCAGATCCAGTTTGTTGGACAGAAGCCCCTGAAAGTTTAAGAATTTTAAGAAGACAACGAAGCAGGTGGCATCGAGGATTATTCGAAAGTCTTTGGTACAACAAGAAGATGTTGCTTAACCCTCGGTACGGATTGGTCGGTATGATCTCGATGCCATACTTCTTCATCGTTGAATTCTTAGGACCCGTCATCGAACTTATCGGATATATCCTGATGATTCTTGCGCCATTTATTAGCGGTTTTTACACCTCGTTTGCATTCATGTTGTTTTTGTTAGCCGTTATTTATGGTTCACTTCTCTCAATGAGTGCTGTGTTGCTAGAGGAATGGAGTCTTCGTCGTTACCCAAAAGTGATGGATTTAGTGAGACTCTACTTTTATTCTCTATCAGAAGCGTTTTGGTTTAGACCTATGACGGTTTTGTGGCGTGTGGAGGGTATCATTCAGCTTCTAAAAGGAAACCGAGGCTGGGGAGAAATGAGCAGAAAAGGAGTATCGAAATAAGTGTTTACTCACAAGAAATTAACGTCTATCAATGGAATCGTTCTAGGAACCCTATTGCTGCTAGTGATTATCTGCATTCCAATCATCATATGGTTTTTTCAAGAAGAGCACCAACAAGACGTTTTTATTATCGATAAGACTGTCCCAGATGAAACGTATCGTGAACATCGAGGACTTACGTGGTTGCTAAATTACCAGAAGTGGGTGAAGGAAGATGGTGCTGCTTACGATGCATCACAAGACTACACTGGATTTCATCCGGGTAGTGAGCGTGAATATGAGACCTCTTCTTTTCCCAATACCTTAACGGATTACGAATTGATTTATCTTGCCGATTCATACGGTGTTTATGAAGATGAATACGATGGCGATAGCTCAAACGGAGATCGTTCTTCTTCGCTCTATGGTGGTATGAAAGTCGAAGAAGTTAATAAAATTGCTGAAGCTGTACAAAAGGGTTCAACATTTATTGCTGAGTTCAACGCGTTTGCAAGTCCCACGGAGGAAACAGCGAGAGAGCGATTATACTCTGTTTTAAATTTGGAATGGTCAGGATGGATTGGACGTTATTTTGATGAGCTTGAGGTTGGAGGAGAAGTACCAGCCTGGGCAGTGAAAAATTATGAGGAACAAACAGGGGAGAAATGGAAGTTTGAAGGAGAAGGGTTACTGCTGGTGGATGAAAGTGACCAATTGATCGTGATCGAGGAAGAAGATCTGGGAGATGAAACAGTACAATTCTCTTTCACCGAAAACGGTGAGGATTATTTCGATGATCACATTGTGAAGGAATCGAGTGCGTATCATTATTGGTTTGATATCGTCATTCCCGAAAATGACCAGGAGGTATTAGCTACATATTCACTAGATGTGAATGAAGAAGTAGAGGAGACGCTATCGAACAATGGCATTCCACTTACGTTTCCTGCTGTCGTTCATCATCAAGATACTTATTATTTCGCTGGAGATTACGCAGATCGTTCTTCAACATTCGATTTCTATCAGTATAAAGGAATCCCTTTGATCAATCGCTACCTTTCCTTTGGGGATGATACTTCAATCGACGCATTTTACTGGAAGATGTATTTTCCGATGATGCAATCTATACTTGAGAAGGTGAATCAAAGTGATGTAGGCGATGATAAGCGTTCAAGTGAGATTTACAAATCTGATGGCATAAGCGTAGCTGGTCAAGTAAGCGATAATAAGATTCAAATCTATCGAAATGGTAAATGGGAAGACATGTTGATCAAAGGCGTAAACATGGGGATCGCAAAACCTGGCTATTTTCCTGGAGAAACTGCGATCACAAAGCGAGAGTACAAAAGGTGGTTCCGTCAAATCGCTGAAATGAACGCGAATGCGATCAGGGTCTATACGATCCACCCGCCAGGATTCTATGAAGCGTTACTTGACTATAATCAAGAAGCAGAGGAGCCGCTCTATATTTTCCACGGAGTATGGGTCGAAGAAGAACCGATGCTTGAGTCACAGAATGCTTTCGCTGATAAGAATATTGCGCTTCTCGATCGAGCGATTGAAGATACCGTGGACATTATTCATGGAAATGCTCGAATCGAAGAACGAAAAGGGCATGCCGGTGGAATTTATTCAGCTGATATTTCGCCTTATGTGATCGGCTGGATCCTCGGAGTAGAGTGGGATCCAGAAGTCGTTGTATCAACGAACCAGAAAAATAAGTCGGTTGAACAATACGATGGTGACTATGTGTCCACTTCGGATGCGAGTCCATTTGAGGTCTGGCTCGCGAATATGATGGATAAGACCATGCATTATGAAATGGAGAAATATCAATGGCAGCGTCCCGTTAGTTTCACTAATTGGGTGACGACGGACCTTTTAGAACATCCTGCTGAACCACTTGAAAAGGAAGATCTTGTCTCGGTGAATCCAAACGTCATCAAACTCAAGGATGAGTATCAAGCTGGTCAATTTGCTTCCTATCATATCTATCCTTACTACCCAGACTTTCTCAACTTCGAAGAGAAGTATGTGAACTATAAGGATCATAATGGTGAGAAGAATAATTATGCCGGCTACCTAAATGATCTACACGATGAACATGAGATGCCTGTTCTTGTGGCGGAGTTTGGTGTACCAGCTTCAAGAGGGATTACGCACCGGAATGTCTACGGGATGGATCAAGGCGGACATTCTGAAACAGAACAAGGTCAAATCGATGCAAAACTGTTTGATTCGATCGTTTCAGAAGACTATGCAGGTGGTCTCATCTTTTCGTGGCAGGATGAGTGGTTCAAACGGACGTGGAACACAATGGATTACGATAATCCAGACCGACGTCCATTTTGGTCAAATGACCAAACGAATGAGCAGCAGTTTGGTTTGCTGAGCTTTGATCCTGGTGAAACCCTGAAAGTGAAAATCGATGGCGATGTGAGCGACTGGGAAAAAGCTAAGGTCGAGCCTATCGTAAGCTCCAATAGCGGTAATTTCGAGAAATTATTTATGACGAGTGATGAGAAGTATGTGTATTTCCGATTAGATTACCAAGATATGACGGTTGATCGCTTGGAAAAGGAAAATACGGCGCTGTTGTTCGATACGATCGGTCAACAAGGAAGTACTGAGCTTTCGGGTGACCCTTCTCTTTCAACAAGTGCGGGTATTGATTTCGTATTGAATTTAAACGGAAAGAAAGAATCGCGTCTATTTGTTCATAGCTACTATGATTCATTTTATTACCAATATGGTGAATCACTCGGTTTAATCGATAAGAAAATATATGCTTCTGATCCGACAAACAATGTATTTCATCCGATCCGATTAGCCTTAAACAAGGAGCTGTTAATCCCAACAGATAATACAGTATACCCTTTTGAGGATTACGAAGCGGGACTGTTGACCTATGGGAATGCGAATCCCGAAGACGAGAATTATAACTCGGTTTCTGATTTTATCGTTGGGGATAATAGCATCGAAATGCGTATTCCGTGGGCCTTGTTCAACGTGAAAGATCCTAGTAAGAAAGAAATTCTAGGAGATCTATTCGAGGATGGATTGAAGGCATCAGAGGTTTCAAAAGGCTTTGATATTGGCGTTATCACATACAAAGGGCAATCGGGAGAAGATGGAATCGATGTGAAATCGATACTCGATACAGAGCCGAATCTCAAAGATGGAACCCTGAACGGTGACCGATTTGGACGGTTTGATTGGAAGCAATGGGATGAGCCAACGTATCATGAACGATTGAAACAATCCTACTATATTATTCAAGAAGCATTTGGCCGATATAAGAAGTAGAGATCATTCTCTACTTCTTCCTCTTTAATAGACAAGTGAGGATCAATGAAAAAGGATGTGTGCAGAGCATGAATACGAGAATACTAGTAGCGGATGATGAAGAGATTTTGCGTATGTTAATCGTAGATACACTCGAAGATAATGGTTATGAGATCGATGAAGCGGAAGATGGGGCTGAAGCTCTCCAACTCATCAACTCTCATTCCTATGATCTTGTCTTACTGGATTATATGATGCCGGAGATGACAGGTCTAGAAGTCATTGAAAACGTCAGGACCTCTGGCAATCATGATGTGAAGATTATGATGTTAACTGCCAAGGCACAGAAAAAGGATGAAGATATTGCGAAACAAGCAGGTGCCGATTATTTTATTTCAAAGCCCTTTAGCCCTATGAACCTACTAGAAACAGTTGAGGTTATTCTAGATGAATAAACATTGGAAGAATAGCCTTTCAAATGAGTTCGTAAAGATCATGGGTGGATTTCTAGTCGTTATCGTCCTTGTTACGGTCGCCCTTGGCGTGTATACGCATCAAATTGAAGCAACGTACGAAAATAAGACGGAGGACCTTCGTAGTAAGTATGAATCTGCGATTGAACTTGAAGATAGTTTGAACCAGATGTTTTTTGAAGCACGAGGGTATTTGGGATTCAGACTTGAATCGCCGTTCCTTTCTTCTTATGAAGATGAAAAAGCAATGATCGAGGAAAGAATAGCGACCTTAAATCCTAAGTTAAGCACACAAGAAGAACGTGAGAAAATCGAGGATCTTAGAAGTTATCTTCGTCGTTATGATCGATTGTTTGAACAAGCCGCATTGCATGTAGCAGCTGATAATACAGATGGATTACAGAACCTTTCACAGAATATGGGTGGGAGTGATCTCGTATATACAGCAAAAGATTCGATTCGAGAACTTGTCAATTCTATCAGAAATGATATTAGAGAAACAGATGAAGAGCTTATTACTAGACTCTCAAACATACAAGATTTGTTTATTGCTTTCGTCGTATTTCTCCTGGTGGTTGCGACAATCCTAGTCGGGATAATGGCACGAAAAATAGGGCGCCCGTTGCATGAACTCGCAATCGCCTCCAGCCAGGTTTCGGCTGGTGAGCGTGTTGAAGTTCCGCATGAAAAAAGGCAAGATGAACTAGGTGAATTAGCGCGAGCGTTCAACTCTATGGTGATGAGTATTCAAAGTAATGAAAGCAAGCTGATCAGTACGAACGAAACACTTATGAAGCAACGTGAGGAATTAGAAGATAATAAAGAGGAACTAGAACAGAGTGTCAAGACGATGAACTATCAAACAAAAGTTCTTGAGCACCGGAATCAATTAAACCGCTCACTAGCCTCTACGTTAAGCAAACCAAATTTGCTTCAGAATATCATAACGAACCTTATCGAAATTCTTTATGGAGACAGAGGGATAATCGTTCTACTTAACCCAAGGAAAGACAATGCTTCAGTAGGACTGGGGACTGATGTGGTTCAACGCTGGATCGAACATGTTGATGATGGACCTGCATTAAAAGCGATTACTCAGAAGAAGTATCATATTGTGAGAAGAGAATCTACACCAGATGAAGCGGGTTATCATGATCTTGATCAATCGTTCTCTTATGATGTGTACTTACCGATCCTTTCAGGAGAGTCCGTAGTGGCAATTCTTTGCATCACCCGAATCGGAATGGTCTTTACAGAAAAAGAAGTGAACGAAGTTAGTGACCTTTGCCGACAAATTTCGCTGTCTCTAGATAAATTGCGTTTGTATGAAACAACAGAAAATGAGCGCAAGGTTACGATGGAAGTTTTAAATACGATACGTGAAGGCATCCAGTTGGTCGATCCTATTGGAAATACGGTCTCAGTAAATGAACAAATGTGTTCGATGTTGGATGCTTGTATATCTGACGCTGAAAATGAAAAAGAGTTTGAGGTGTGGAAGAATAAGTTTATAGGAAAAGTTGACGAGGACTATCGGGACCTTGTTCTCACGTATATTAATCGTGTGATAAAAGGGGTTAAACCGAAAGAAAGTGAGCTTGTTTATAAAACAAATCATAAAAACCCTCGTTTCATTCGGATGTATTATGAGCACCTGCATAATGCAGAGAAATTTATCGGATCGATCTTTGTTCATAGAGACATTACAAGAGAGTACGAAGTCGATGAAATGAAAAATGAGTTCGTCAGTACGGTTAGTCATGAGCTAAGAACACCACTCTCAAGTGTTCTTGGTTTCACAGAGCTTATGATTTCAAAAGACCTTAAGCCAGAGAAGCAGAAGAGATATTTAAAGACTATCCACAAAGAAGCGAGTCGCTTAACTGTCTTGATTAATGATTTCCTAGATATTCAACGAATGGAATCAGGCAAACAAACGTATGAGAAGGCGGCGATCAATCTTAAGCCGATCGTTTCTGAAGTGTTGGAAAGTTACATGGAGAACTACAAAACTCACACGTTTATCATTAAAGATGATAGTGACCATCATGAAATTCTTGGAGATGATGATAAAGTCACACAGTTGCTGAACAATCTGATTAGTAACGCAGTGAAGTATTCTCCAGAGGGAGGTCAGATTACCCTCCGTTTTGAAGAAAAGCATGATGGCATGCTTCTCCTACATTTAGAAGATGAGGGGTTAGGAATACCTGCTGAAGCGATTCCTCACTTGTTTGATAAGTTTTATCGGGTTGATAACAGTGACCGCCGCCAAATCGGAGGAACAGGTCTCGGATTAGCCATTTCAAAAGAAATTGCTATGGCTCATGGTGGAGACCTTTCAGTTACTTCAAGCTTAGGAGAGGGGAGTACATTTACAACCTCTTTCCCTATTCTTGGCAAAGAGATGAACACCCCTGAAGATGGCGGTGTGCTTATCGTTGAAGACGATGACAGTCTTGCACTGTTGTTAATGGAAGAACTAAGAGCGAGTGGATTCGACGTTTATCATTGTAGAAGCGGTGAGTCTGCCATTCATATGATCGAAAAAATGACACCACGTGGAATTGTTCTCGATATCTTGCTAGATGGGGAACTCAATGGTTGGGATGTTCTTAAGATAGTAAAGGAAACGGAACGAACAAACGATATTCCGATCGTTGTGTCCACGGTAACGGAAGACAAACAAAAAGGACTCGATCTTGGAGTAAAGGACTACCTTATCAAGCCCTATCCTCCTCAAGATTTATCAAGAGCGGTAATCAAAGCACTATCCTCAGAAGAAGCGGGTGAAATACTCGTTCCCGAGTATGTGCTAGAAATGAGTAAGAATCAGAGTGACAGTCGCTGAGTGACAGTTTTTCAATAAGCAGGGATGTGCACATAGCACATCCCTTTTTCTACGTTACATAAGATGGCAAACTTATTCTAATTCCGACAAAAATAAAGGGATTTCAAGTTTTAAGAAGAAATGATAGGATGTCTGACTTTAAATAAAAAAGGGAGGCGTACAAATGAAACTTCTAATCCTGGGTGGTACGCGGTTCATTGGTAGGTATGTAACTGAACAAGCTTTAAATACTGGACATGAAGTTACTCATTTTAATCGAGGAAATCACGCTTTTCCTGAAGTCGAAACATTAATTGGCGATCGAGATGGCGATCTTTCAGCATTGGAAGGGCGAACGTTCGATGCGGTGATCGATACGAGCGGTTATTTTCCAAGAACCGTCTCCAAGTCAACATCAAAATTAGCAAAAGTCGTCGATCACTATACATTTATATCGACAATTTCTGTTTATAAAGAGTTTGGGGAACAGCCTTGTACAGAGGATTCACCTGTTCATATGATTTCTGAAGAAGAAGCTGAGCGAGTAACTTCCGAAGGTAACGGACCTAACGAACATTACGGAGCATTAAAGGCACTTGCTGAAAAAGAAGCTGAAAAGCATATGCCTGGTAGAGTGTTGCGTATACGGCCTGGTTTAGTCGTGGGCCCTCATGATTATTCTGATCGCTTCAGCTATTGGGTACAACGATTAAACGACGGGGGTGATGTACTTGCCCCAGGGAAACCACAGCGCCCGGTTCAATTTATCGATGTACGCGATCTCGCAAAATGTATCGTAGAAATGACAGAAAAGAAGGTTACTGGTGTTTATAATGTAACAGGTCCTGAACGTCATATCACGATGGGGGAATTGCTTGATACTTGTATGCGTGTGAGTGGTAGTAAAGCTCTCCTTCACTGGTTAGATGAGGAATTTTTGATCAGCCAGGGTGTGACGCCTTGGAGTGATTTGCCATTATGGCTTCCTGAATCTAATAACGCAGCAGCTGAGGTCAATGTGGATCGAGCCATCTCTCAAGGACTATCGTTTCGTCCGATAGAAGAAACCGTCATAGATACGCAAGCTTGGTTGAAAACAAGAGATCCTTCGCTCGACTGGAAAGCAGGGCTCGATCGAGAGAAAGAAAAGATGCTCCTGAATAAAACAGATCGTATGTATTCATAAATGATAAGGGAGAGATTGCAGTGGGTTACGAGCTCAAAACAACAGAGAATGATAAAAGTGTCATCGAATTTATCGAAAATGTTGAGAGCAAGAAGAAGCGTGAAGATGCCTATCGACTGCTGGATATTTTTGCTGAAGCAACGGGTTATGATGCAAAGATGTGGGGAGAGAGCATCATTGGATTTGGCTCCTATCATTATAAATACAAAACGGGTCATGAAGGAGACATGATGCTTGTTGGCTTCTCTCCACGAAAAGCAAAGATCAGTCTTTATTTTGCAACAGGCGAACCAAAAAGAGTTGAACTTCTTGAGCGACTTGGGAAGCATACCTCTGGGAAATCTTGTGTTTACATCAACAAAGTGGACGACATCGATAGCGAAGTATTAAAAGAACTCATCCACGAATCGATTCATTTCTTACGTGAAACGTACCCTGAACACTAACTAAAAAAAGTAGTAAGGACAAACGATTGATCGAAGCGATAAAAGTGTAAAAGAAAAGGAGACAGGGAATCCCGTCTCCTTAACTTATTTCAGTATGATTCTATTAGCCTGTATTTTGAAGTAGATCTTTAATACGGGCAAAGGCTCTTGTTCTTTTAACGGGTGGGCTATTTATAAGAGTGATAAGTTGCACTAGTAATAGCGGGACAAACGACTTTTTGTGACCAATGTATTTGGGTTCCCATGAATCTGTGAATTTGCCTTTAAATTCCCTGAGTCCTTTGAAGTTATAGAGATTGTTTCCATGATGGTAAGCCTGGTGCATGAGGCGTTCACACATCGGCGAATCTTTATGGCTTCCAACGTTTGAGAGTGGTGCCATGCCGAGGCTACACTTCTCATACTGCTGTTCTTGTAGCCACTTGAAGATGTGGATAAACAATACATCCATCGTTCCATGTGGACTAGTTGCACACTTTCTCATCAAATCGATGCAGGTGCTTTTGGTACTGGAAGTGGCGATGGTGGCAAAAGCGATAATTCGACCTTCAGGATCCTTCAATAAAGCGATGGGGAAGGATGAAACATAGTCTTCGCTGAACGAAACGACAGAAAAGCCTTTTTCCTTTTGAGAACCAAGCCATGACTGTGAGACCTTTGCTACCTCTTGAAGAAGCATAGTCGAATAAGGAGGCTGCATCACGGTAAATGTAAATTCGTTTCGATTAAATTTATTGCATCTCGTACGAAGTTTCGCCCACTGCTTACCAGCAAACGTGAGGTCCTGCAAGTTCACGATCGCTTCTTCACCGATCTTTGTAAATCGGTATCCATGCTCAAGGTAATGTTGCATGTATCGTGGCGACATCTGGTAAAAGATCGGCGTCAATCCGAGTTCACCGCCGTATTCACAAAATTCATCGATTGCATCCTTTAGCCTTGTTTCCTCACCAATTGGATCCCCTAACACGATCAATTTGCTTCCTGTTCGTCTATAAGCGATTAGGACTTTGTTTTCCTGAGCCCAGAAAATCTGCTTATCCTGTAATAAAATCAGGTGTGATAAGTGATGGCCGCCATATTTTTTTAGAAATGTGACAACCTGATCCATATCAACATCGAGTTCATTATCAAACATGTACGCTCTTCCTCCTGCGTGTTTTGCATCTATATAAAGATAACATATGTTGCTATTAAGCGTTGCAGTTATTTTTTGAACGGTTGGGGAACATTTTGTTCGTTTGAGGGCTGACGAAAGGTCAAATGAAAGAGGAACCTCCTTGTATAAGAAGGTTCCTAATCGTTTTAAAATGGATTTGTAGCCCATTGGAGAGATTGTTTAATAAAGATACGAGGGTGCAGTTTCAGTTGGCTGACCATGTACTCAGCAAGGTCTTCTGGCTGCATGTACTTTTCTTTGTCTTGTTCTTCGAGGTCGTCACCAAACACTAGCTCAGTTGCTACTAGACTTGGGTTTAATGTATTTACTCGAATGTTGTTTCGTCTGACTTCCTGCATGAGTGCTTCTGTCATTCCTTGAATTGCAAACTTCGATGCACTATAAGCAGTAGATCCAGCTGTTCCTTTCAACCCGCTACTTGAAGAGATGTTGATGATATCTCCTGAATCTTTTTCAATCATCTGTGGTAAAACGGCGCGGGTGACGTGATACGTTCCGTATAGATTCACTTCGATCGTGCGCTTCCATTCCTCTGGATCAAGTTCTAAGAATGAACCGTAGACTCCGATACCAGCGTTATTGATCAAGATATCCGTAAAGCCAAGTTCGTCATGCAACTTTTTGACCGCATACTCTACTTCTTCAGCATTTGAAATATCTGCTGGCGCAATGACAGCCTTAACCCCGTATTCTGCAGCTTCACTCGCTACTTTCTCGAGCTTGCTTTCTGTTCGAGCGATCAACCCAACATTAACGCCTTCTTTAGCAAGTTGAAGAGCAGTTGCGCGCCCGATGCCGCTACCGGCACCTGTGATGATTGCTGTTTTTCCTTCGATCGTTTGTCCCATTGCACACCATCCTCTCAAAGTTTTCCTATTCATCATTGTAAAGTTAGGCAAGGAGAGAAGCAAAGAAAAGAGCTCCAGAACATCAGTATGTTTTAAAGTTGATTAGAACGGTAACAGTCATGATGTACTCGAAAAACAAATAAATGGAAAATGACCGATTATCAAATCTGATTAACAAAAGGAGTTTTTTTCATTATGCGTAACCAATTAAAACATTACATTAACGGAGAATGGGTTGAATCAACTGGTTCAGAAACACATGAGGTGATTAACCCTGCAACAGAAGAAGTTATCGGGAAAATTAGTTTAGGAACAAAGGAAGACTTAGATAAAGCAGTAGCTGCTGCACGTGCAGCATTTCCTTCTTTCTCACAAACAAGTAGAGAAGAACGAATCGAAATGCTTGAGAAGATTGCAGAGGAATATGCGAATCGCAAAGATGAAATTATCGATGTGATCACGGAGGAACTCGGCTCCCCGCGTAAGATTTCAGAAAACGTTCACTATAATATGGGCTACAACCACTTTTCTGAAGCAGCGAAAGTTCTAAAAGACTTTTCCTTTAGAGAAGACCGTGGCGATCATACCGTTCTGAAAGAATCGGTAGGTGTTAGTGGGCTGATCACACCATGGAACTTCCCGACGAACCAAACATCTACGAAAATAGCAAGTGCGTTCGCTGCAGGAAGCCCAGTGATCTTAAAGCCTGCTGAAATTACGCCATTTGCAGCAATTATACTAACTGAAATCTTTGATAAGGTTGGTGTTCCAAAAGGCGCATTTAACCTAGTTAACGGTGATGGTGAAACGATTGGTAATGGTATCAGTTCTCACCCGGATATTGACTTTGTTTCCTTCACTGGTTCTGCAGCAGTCGGAGAGAAAGTAATGAAGAATGCTTCAGAAACGATTAAGAATGTTGCACTTGAGCTTGGTGGTAAATCGCCACTTATCGTGCTTGACGATGCGGACGTTAAGAAGGCAGCGAAAATCGCAGTTAGTCACATCGCAACGAATACCGGACAGGTTTGCTCCGCAGCAACAAGAATTCTTGTCCCATCTTCCATGAAGGAAACGTTTGAAAAAGAAGTGATTAACGCGTTGCCGAAGTTCCCTGTAGGTGATCCTCAAGGAGAGAACTACATCGGACCACTCGTATCAAATAAGCAATGGGATACAGTACAATCGTACATTCAAAAAGGAATTGACGAAGGTGCAAACTTGATTGCTGGTGGTACTGGTAAGCCAGAAGGTCTCGACAAAGGATTCTATGCGAAACCAACTGTCTTTACGGATGTGAAGAATGATATGGTGATCGCTCAGGAAGAAATCTTCGGTCCAGTGATGTCGATCATCACGTATGAAACGCTTGATGAAGCGATTGAAATCGCAAACGAAACGGTCTATGGCCTAGCTGGCTATGTCGTTGGTGAAGATAAAGAAACGCTAAGAAAAGTTGCGTCTAGTATTCGTGCCGGACGTATTACTGTGAATAAAGCAGGACTAGATCCTTCTGCGCCATTCGGAGGTTATAAACAATCCGGTATCGGCAGAGAGTGGGGAGACTATGGTATTGAGGAATACCTAGAGAAGAAAGCGATTCTAGGATTCCCTGCGTAAGTTCATCTAGTGAATGAAAGGTCAGCTACTTCTAGTAGCTGATCTTTTTTTATGGAGGGAGAGTGCGTATTAGGGGTGATATCAGCGCTATTTTTGGTTTATCGGCGGAAACTACGATTTATCAGCGCTATTTTGATTATATCAGCGAAAACGGTACTTTTATCAGCGAACACCAAAAAGAAGGTTGATTGATTTCAAAAGGAATACACGCCAGTGATATGGAAGAGTATGACTAACATCATTTATGGTAGGTGGTTTTCATGAGCAAGCGTTCAAAAGAATTCCCATTTCCTTTTAGGAATGACAGCTATGCTTATTCTAATCATTCTGCACGACTAGATCCCCCAAGAACAGTTACTGTTTCGAGTCGTTACACAGAAGAGGTAACATTAAAAAGAAAATTGCTACAGAACAATCATGACCGTTGTTATCGGTCGTTGCCTCTTTCTCTTGAAGCGCAATGGGAAGTTCTCATGCGTGTCTTTAAAGAGCTATCAACATACGAACCAAAGCATTTCACTCTTGAACAGCGAGGGAATGCGTATGAATTTACGAACCATTTGCTTCGGGAAGTTGAAGTATTCTCCTATAGAGATTCATCTTCAATTGAATTAGAGCCTCTCGATTTAGTAGGGCGACATGTTCAGGAAGATCTGATTATCATGGGCGATCGCCATGATGGACTATTCTTAGAAGCTGGACAGCTCTGTTTTCCTTCAAACTGGTCGTTAACGTTCGTGCTCGGAATGGAATTTAAAGCGATTCACACACCAGTACCAGGGATTACGGATAGTGGCTTTATTGAAAAGGTAGAAAGGTTCATTAGAAAGATTCGGCCCCATTCATCATGGGAGAGAAAGAACTGGTCAATCACGATCTCCGACAAATTGGATACTCCCCTTGAGACGTATTCGGAGTGGGGCAAGCTTCGTTATGCAGTGACGGAAGAGAATGTAGGAGAATTGGTGAATGTGCGTGTGGAAATCCAGCGATTATACCGATTACCTCAAACAAACGATATTCTGTTTTCTATTCATACGCACCTTTTACCAGTGGAAGAATTAGTGAAAGATGAGAGTTGGTTTAAGACTTTTTATACGAATATCAAGACGCTCGCTGATGAAATAGCGGAATATAAAGGAATTTACCTTTATAAAGATCAACTTCTTCACTATCTTGAAAAGGAATCTAGTAAGAGAAAGGTCCAGCTATGAAGAGATACGTCTTAATCATTGTTGAACGAGCCTATACTGAGCTGGCTGAAGAAAAGCTTTACGAGTTACGTAGAGAAGGCGCGCTTTGTGAGTTAAAGGTAATCGAACGTAAGGATGGAGAAGCGAGAATCGATGACGCGATAACGCATCGTCCATTAGGTAGTGAATTGCTGATTTACGGCGCTGTGGACTGGTCGTTGATGGTAGAACGAAAAGCAATTTCGGAAGGTTTTTCACGAGAACTTATACACATGTGTACAAGTTTAGTAGAAAATTGTAGCGTCTTCTGTTCACAGTGCCATGCAATTAATGGAGTGCTTGAAGAAAGGTTTGTCTGTGAAAACTGCTGTCAAAAGCTAGAGGTTTCGGATCATTATTCAGCCTATCATCGCGCTTATTTAGCGTATCCAATTTTCACAATTGAAAAGGGTGAAGAAAGAGATGACTGATCGCTATCGACTAACGATAACCCATATCGAACAAGTGACTGCTGATAGTAAGAAGTTCACGCTGACTTCTCTGAATGGCAATCTCCCTCCATTCGGAGCTGGAGCTCATCTCACGCTTCATTTACCGATGGGAGACAGGCAATATTCACTTATTACGAACCCATTAGACCTTGGTAGAGAATATACCATCGCTGTTAAAAATCTAAAGAACCACCATGGCGGCTCAACCTATTTGCATGGGCTTCAAATTGGGGATGCCGTTGTGGCTTCTGGTCCTGATAACTATTTTCCGATTCGGTTAGAGGCGCAGCACCATGTTTTCTTTGCTGGAGGTATCGGTATTACACCGTTTTTGTCGATGATGTCTTATTTATCCACATTGGGAAAAACGTTTGAGCTTCACTATGCAGCGTCAAACGTGGAAACCTGTCCGTTTTATGAGGAAGTTATGAATAAGTACTCAGATATAACGACTTTTTACTTTGAGTCTCGTAACGAGAAGAGGAGGAAGCTAAAAGATGCGTTACGGAATAGGACCGTTGGTACACATGTGTATATGTGTGGTCCCCAACCGTTTATGGAGATGTTAGTAGATACAACGAAGGAGCTTCATTATCCACACCGTGTGGTACATGAAGAGCGGTTTAGACCTGCAGGTAAGATTGAAGATCCTAAGCCTTTTCGTGTGATGGTTAATGGGAGCGATCAATTCATTGTAAAAGAAAATGAAAGCTTATTACAGAGGCTACGAAACGAAGGTTATTCTATTTCTTATGCCTGCAGAATGGGGATATGTGGATCATGCGAAGTTACTCTTTGTGAAGGTGAGGTTCTTCACAGCGATTCATTTTTAACGAAAGAAGAGAAGAAAAGTAAGATGCTTTCGTGTGTATCTAGGGGGCTGGGTAACATCGAGATTAGTGTAGATGAATAGAACCGTAAATAAAAAAGTAAAATCAATCCATGTAAATTGTTTACATTATGAAGAAGCTTCGCTATAATAATGATTGATTAATCAATCAATTAAAAGTGGCAGAGAAATTTAAGTGTTGAGGGGGATTTTATGGCTTTACCAAAATCGGAAGAGAAGCGAGCACGAATTCTTGAAGCAGCGATTCAAATGTTTTCTCAGAACGGTTATTCGAAGGCAACGATCAAAGATATTGCGAAAGAAGCAGGGGTTAGCTTTGGAACGGTTTTTACATATTTCGAAAACAAAGATGAACTGTTTAAAGCTGCGGTGATTGAGCCTTTAGAAGGGGTTAAACGAGTGATGTTGGTATCACCAGAGCCGACAGAAGAACCGGTGGCACAACTAAAAGAGCTTATCTCCACTCATTTTCGATTCTTTGCTCAGCAGGCGACCTATTCGCGAATGATTCAGTACGTAATCGGACAGCCAGATCGCTTTCATGATCTGTTCCTCGAACTAGATCAGTTTTCGTTGGAGCTAAGAGACGCGTTACGACCTCTTATTGTGAAAGGTCAAGAAATGGGGCAACTCATTGAATTGAACCCAGATGATGTTGCGGATACGTATCTTGCATTTATTAACGGGGTTCGCTTAACACGAATCGATAGTTATGAAGAGAGAAGTCGTTGGGATATGTATATCCAACATGCGCTATTGCTCTTTGGTCCAAAACAGTGAGGAGGTGAAGAGGCTTGGCGTTTAAAGAGCTTCATTACAATATTAAAATTCGAATCGTCACCCAGTTTTTTACGACGTTTGCTACGATGATGGTCATGCCGTTTTTGACAGTCTACTTTGCACAGAAAGTAGGTCAGACCGTTACAGGATTTATGCTCGTTAGCCTTGTCTTCATCGGCGTAGCGGGTGGAATGATCGGGGGTTTTTTCTCCGATCGTATCGGAAGAAAACAATTGATGGTCGGCTCTGAACTTGGTACGGGCATTGCGTTTTTCATTATTGCGTTCTTAAATTCTCCGTGGCTAGACGCACCTTATCTCACGTATGCTGTGTTCATTTTCTCAATGTTTTTCGGAGGTGTGCTCGGGCCGGTTTCACAAGCGATGGTACTCGATGTTACAAATTCAGAAAACCGCCGGTATGTATTTACACTCCTTTATTGGATCGGAAATATGTCTTCAGGTATCGCAGGTATTATCGGTGCGATCTTCTTCTACGAATACTTGTTTCAGCTATTCCTTGTGATTGCGATCGTTTCATTCCTCTCAGCCGTAATCACACAACTCTTCATCACAGAATCCTACATCATCAACACACCTAAATCAGACACAACTAACAAAGAAAAAGATTCGATTTGGAAAAGCTATAAAGTCGTTTTTCGTGATCGTGTTTTCATGATGTTTCTATTCGCTGGCATTCTCGTTCTTTCGCTAGAAGAACAGCTTACAAATTTCTTGGCGATTCATTTTGCTGAAGAAATAACCTCTCAGTCTCTTATTTCCTTCAGGGAGTGGGACATCGATGTCGATGGCGTACTCATGTTAGGGATATTACGCTCTGAGAATACTTTCTTAGTGGTATTCGCAGCTGGTTTGATCACATGGCTCGTGAAGCGGTGGAGCAACAAAGCGGTGCTCTTTGTCGGGCTCTCGCTCTATACAGCCGGATATGCACTCTTTACGATGTTTCAACTTCCGTGGGTGTTGATTGCAGTCATGGTGATCGTCACAATTGGAGAGCTCATGTACATCCCAGTTCGACAGGCGATGCTAGGGGACTTAGCACCAGACCACGCGAGAAGCTCTTATCTTGCTATTCATCAGATGGTGTTCTACATCGCGATGCTGGTCGCTGCGGTCGATATTATTATCGGTGGGTTTGTGCCAGCTTGGATGATGGGCGTCAAATACTGTCTTTTTGGTGGTGTTGGGTTACTGCTGTTTCTTAAGGTAGATAAGAGGATTCAGGAGAAGAAAGAATCGATGAAGGTAGAAGATGAGCGCCGAGTGAGTGGGTGAATGTAGTAGTTTGATATTATTGATAGGAAATGATTGTGAAAAAGAGAATGCTAATTTTATAGCAGAAAGGAGCAGGCTATGTCTAACTTTTTTATCGTGAACGTTGAAGCAGCCATCTATCATGAAGGCAACTATCTTATTATTAGAAGAAGTGAAAAAGAAGAACATGCTGGAGGATTATACTCCTTAGTCGGCGGTAAGGTTGATTTCGATGACAGCTCGCTAAGTGTGTTGGAGGAGAATATCAAAAGAGAAGTTTCAGAGGAAATCGGAATCGATCTTAATGGTGAACTAAAGTATGTTCATAGTACAACGTTTAGCGTAGAGGATGTTCAAGTGCTCGATCTTGTGTTTCTAAGCACGAATTTTGCTGGAAGACCGTACATAAAAAGCGAGGATGAAATAGCAGAGATTAAGTGGATGAGCTTTGAGGAGATTCAAGAATCTACTGAAATCCCACCTTGGACGAAGAAAAGTATTGAAATGACGGAGAAGTTGCTAGAGAAAACATGGAATTGAATTGAAAAAGGTGCTGTCCTACCTGGGCAGCACCTTTTGTATTAACGATTTAGGTGGATATCAGCGGAATTCCTCCGGATATCGGCGAAAAATATAACTATATCAGCGATTTTTCGTTTTTATCGGCGAAAATGAAATTATATCAGCGAAAACCGTGATATATCGGCGAAACCCAAAGTTAGCAACTGCTAATTAGATAAAGAAGCCCTCATACAGCACTTCGGAATAACCACTTCATTCTTCCTTCTCAGTATTATAAGAAAGAAGACTAAAGTTATATCGTTTCGCATGTGGGGAGGCGCTCTGACGTTTTTTAATCAGTTCAATGATCTCTTGATTTAGTTCATTCCACTCCTCAAGAGTCAAGGAAGCAGTCACTTCTCGAAACGTCGCGCTCGAATGATCGAGAGAAGGATCAGCTTCTAGATCTTCGCGTAATACTTCAATTCCTCGTTGAATGGAATTCATCACTTGCGTGAGCAGGAACTCTTTGTTTTCTCTTGCGAAGGTTCCTTCCATGCTCATGTTTTCTTGAGAAAGGTGTTTGGACGAATAATACTTTTCGATTAAGTTTCCAATCTTCTCTTCACGTTCTACTTTTAACAAGTCTAATTTCACTAATTTCTGTATTGGATAATAGAGTCGAGATGGTTTTTCGTTTATTTCGGCAGCCATTTCTTTCACGGTTTTGGACTTGTTCTCAACGCTTTTGATCATGCTATTCAGCTTTGGATCGAAGAGAGCTTTTGCTACTTCTATACTATTGACCATGTTGATCACCTCTATCAGTATTCTACCAAAAAAATCTTTTTCGATCAAAAAAATTTTAACGGTGTGAACACTTGATATACCACCGTTTATCTTCTTAACGTCATTTTCTTGGTCTTTACAAGAAAATCCATTTATTGTTTAATTATTTCTAACGTTAAAATTATTTTTAATGGAAGGGATTGTTCATATGATCGGTTTATTGAAAAACCCCGCGTACTTGAAACTGTGGGTAGCACAAGTGGTCTCAGAACTTGGAGACGGCATTACACATATCGTCGTTATTTTCCTCGTTTCACAGCTTTCTGACAACGCGCTTGTTTTCAGCTTTGTGCTGATGGCGAGGTACATACCAAGTTTGTTATTTGGCGTTTTTGTAGGTCCGATCATTGATAATTATGCTAGAAAAAACATTATGGTCATCGCTGATCTTTATCGGCTCATCATTTTACTCCTCATGATTCCTGCGCATGATTCTTTGATAGGGCTGTTGATGTTGATTTTTCTACAAGGTATCGGAACCGTATTCTTTGAGCCAGCAAAAACTGCGACGATTCCGCAGCTTATCGAGAAGGAAAACATTCCTCAAGCTGTTGGGTTATCACAGTCCACTTTTATGACTATGCAGATCATCGCTCCGTCAATCGGTGGTGCGTTCCTTTTGTTGAACCACATCTCGTTAATTTTTGTTCTTGATGCCTCTACTTTTCTTATTTCAGCTTTGCTCATCGGGATGATTGGTATAAAACGAGAAAAGCGAGAGAGAGAGGCATCGGATAAAAGATACATCGATTCATTAAAAGAAGGTGTGTCTGAGATGAAGAACAATGGATTTTTGAAAGGATTTACTTGGTTGTTAGTCGTATCGGCCTTTGTCATGAGTGTTGTCGGTGCCAATATCTATCACATTATCTTGAATGTGTTTGAAATAAAGGAGCTCCATTTTGGACTATTAGAATCCACGGAAGGTGTGTGTGGTGTACTAGGCGCGTTGCTCATTCCATTCATCATGAAACGAGTGAAATCTAACCGTCTTATTTTAGTTGCGATTGGATTTTCTGGATTGATTTGTATCGCAATTTTGCCTGTTAACTTGTTGTACGATGCTTTTTCATTTACCCCTATCTATGTCTGGATGAGTCTAGTAGGACTATCGAATCCGTTTATCAATGTCCCTTTGAATAGCTTGTACATGCAATCTGTTTCGGAAACAATTCTTGGAAGAGTAGCCGGTATTATCAGTGCGATTCTGCACGCTAGTTTTCTAGGAGGCTTGCTTATTGGAGGCTGGATCGGCACGTTAGTTGGCGGAATTCCTACAGTCGTCATTGCAGGTTTCTTGCTCATTGTGGTAAGTGTCGTATTTCCATTCACAAAGCATTATAAAGGGTTAGAGGTTACTGATAACAAAGAAGAACGTGCTAGTGCATAAATACATCTTCTACATTATGAAAGCGGTTTATAGTAAAATATGGAGAGAATAAGTGCCGAACGGAGGTGAAGGGGTCTGTACAAAGTGTTGATTGTCGATCGTGATAAACAGGAGCTTGCTGGTTTAGAGTGGTTGATCTCCAAATATTCATTTCCCATTTTAAGTGTTGGGCTTGCAGATCAACTATCAGAAATGTTTGGAATCCTCGAGAATGAGTTACCAGATTTGCTCTGTCTTGAACTAGATATAATCCCTGATGAAAAATGGCCAATGGTGAAAAAGTTCATCGATCGGTATGTGGGGGAAGTGATTGCTGTTACGGCTGAACCGACGTTTGAAAAGGCGACGCAGGCGATCGAGGTTGGTGCGGTCGATCTTTGGGTAAAGCCGTTGTCCCCTTCTAGAGTGAAAAATTCGCTTCAGCTATCGTTCAGAAAGCTATCATACAAAGGGAGAAGTGGTACTGACGAGGAATCCAAACACTCGGTATGGTATGAATCACTTTTTATTGATGAGCACATTTCCTATCATTATCCTGTCTATTTACTCAAAACGGAGGCGAGCGGCGACTTGAGTGAGTTGCGTACGTTCATCGAGCAGTTTGATTTTTATCATAAGCCTCTTGTTTTCTCTACAAGTGATCGGATCGCTCTTATCTTCGAGGAACAAATGCCTGATCCGACCGCACAGGCACAGCGTTTTCTAGAGGAATGGGAACGAGCGACGGGGAAGCCGGTTGTCATTGCTGTCGATAGCGGGAAAGGAGAAGAGTCCTTACACGGCATGTACAAAAAGCTAAGGAAAGTGATGGAGACAACTTTCTTCACCGGATATCAACAAGTGCTAAAGTCAGAAGCTTACAGCGAATGGCGAGATATGGATCCTTTTCTAACGTTGACGGAGCAGCGTGATTGGGTGTACATGCTAGATGAAGGTCGCTCGAACGATATCAAAACATGGTTGTACGAACAGTTTTATACTATCGAACCTCCATATCCAGATCCTGGCTTACTACGAACGAGGTTAACGAGTATTCTGGCGCAAGTGCGTCGATTCATGATAAGAAAGGGTATTACAGATTATGAAGAAAAGTATAAGAGGATTTTCGATGCGATTCTTTACAGTCCGGTTCTTTATCGGATCGTTCAAGATTTCGTCCTCTTTATAAATGATCTTCTGCACGCGATTCGTGCAGCGAAACACGGTGCGAAAGGGAACGTTGTTGAAGAAGCGATCGCTTATATTGAAGAGCATTACCATGATTCAAAGCTCTCATTGAAGGAGGTCGCCTCGCATGTTAGTCGCAATTCATCTTATTTGAGCCACACGTTATCAACGAAGTATGGTCAGTCGTTTCGTGAGGTTGTGAATTCGGTTCGCATCCAAAAGGCGAAGGAGATGCTGACAGGAACAAAGGAAACGATTCAATCCATTGCATATGCCACTGGATTTACAAATCCGAATTACTTTAGTCGGGTTTTTAAAGAAGGATCAGGCGAAACGCCTGGTGAATATCGGAAGCTACATTAAGGGTGCGTTCTATGGCGTAGCCTTTTTTGTATGCGAATATAATTATATAAACTAAAATAAATGCTATAAAAAGAAAGCGTTTTATATAAATAGCCTATCAGTATCTGAAATAAGTCCTTTTTTTCGAAAGTGAGTTATCTGTTTTCTGAACTTTTTGAATGATAGCATAAATGTATCAAAGAGCTTAGGGGAGTGGACACGATGTCAGATACAAAAACAAATAAGGTAGAGCAATATAGGGGATCGACGTTAAATACAAAGGGTTGGATTCAGGAAGCGGCTCTAAGAATGTTGAATAATAACTTACATCCAGATGTAGCGGAGAATCCTGATGAGCTTGTTGTATATGGTGGAATCGGGAAGGCTGCTCGTAATTGGGAGTGTTATGAAGCGATCGTTGATTCATTGAAGAAGCTTGAAGAAGATGAAACGCTTTTGATTCAGTCCGGAAAGCCTGTCGCGGTATTCAAGTCTCATAAGGATGCGCCAAAAGTGCTGATTGCAAACTCAAACCTTGTTCCAGCATGGGCAAATTGGGAGCATTTTCAGGAGCTTGATCGAAAGGGTCTCATGATGTATGGACAGATGACAGCTGGTAGCTGGATTTATATTGGAAGCCAGGGAATTGTCCAGGGGACGTATGAAACGTTTGGCGAGCTTGGAAAGCAGCACTTTAACGGTAGTTTATCAGGAACGATCACCTTAACAGCTGGACTGGGTGGTATGGGCGGTGCTCAGCCATTAGCAGTAACGTTGAACGGCGGGGTTTGTATCGCGATCGAGGTCGATCAACATCGTATTCAACGTAGACTTGATACAAACTATCTCGACACATCGACTGAAAGTCTTGAAGAAGCGATCAAGCTTGCAGAGGAAGCAAAAGGTAAAGGTGAAGCGCTCTCGATCGGATTGCTAGGAAACGCAGCAGAACTTTTACCTGAGATGCTTGATAAAGGATTTACTCCCGATGTGCTCACAGATCAGACGTCAGCTCACGATCCTTTGAATGGCTATGTTCCGGTAGGGATGAGTCTGAATGAAGCAAATGACCTTCGGAAGAGTAATGCTGAGAACTATACTGCACTTTCTAAGAAAAGCATTGCGACACACGTTCAGGCAATGCTCGATATGCAGAAGAAAGGTGCGGTGACGTTTGATTACGGAAATAATATTCGCCAGGTAGCGAAAGATGAAGGAATTGAAAATGCTTTTGATTTTCCTGGATTCGTACCAGCTTATATTCGACCACAATTTTGTGAAGGAAAAGGACCTTTCCGCTGGGTAGCTCTTTCAGGAGATCCAGAAGATATTTACAAAACCGATGAAGTAATTCTAAAAGAATTCAGTGACAATGAGCACCTTTGTAACTGGATTAAGATGGCGCGTAAGAAAATCAGCTTTCAGGGACTTCCTTCCCGGATTTGTTGGCTTGGTTATGGAGAACGAGCTCGTTTTGGGAAGATTATCAACGACATGGTAGCGAGCGGCGAGTTAAGTGCACCAATCGTCATCGGTCGTGACCACCTAGATTCTGGATCAGTGGCGTCACCGAACAGAGAAACAGAATCGATGAAAGACGGCAGTGACGCTGTTGCGGACTGGCCGATCCTGAATGCGATGATCAACAGTGTTGGCGGAGCAAGCTGGGTTAGTGTTCACCATGGTGGTGGTGTAGGAATGGGCTATTCCCTGCATGCTGGAATGGTTATCGTAGCAGATGGAACGAAAGATGCAGAAGCGCGTCTTGAGCGTGTACTAACATCAGATCCAGGTATGGGTGTTGCTCGTCACGTGGATGCAGGCTATGAACTAGCTGAAAAGACAGCCGCAGAAAAAAATATCAACATTCCAATGATGAAAAAGCAGTAGGAGGTAGAGGCGTATGACACAAAAATTACTGATCACAGGTGCCGCACAGCTCATTACGATGGCAGGTCATTCAACTAAACCAGCAGTGAGAGAAGCCATGTCTGAGCTCTCAATTATTGAAAACGGTGCTCTTTATATGGAAGACGGAATAATTGTTGAAGTGGGTTCAGATGAAGAAATAAGTGGAAAGTACGGAGATTCCGTAAGTCCTGAAGAACATATAGATGCTACTGGGAAAGTGGTGGCTCCAGGTCTGATCGATCCTCATACACATCTCGTTCATGCTGGAACTCGCGAGAACGAATATGCGATGCGATTAAAAGGAAAGACCTACATGGAAATCATGGAAGCGGGCGGTGGGATTCATTCGACAACCCGTTCCACACAGGAAGCAAGTCATGAGGAGCTTTATTATCAGTCTAAAAAGCGTCTTGATCAATTCTTGATACATGGTGTGACAACGATCGAAGCCAAGAGTGGCTATGGTCTAACGCTTGAGCATGAAATGAAGCAGCTTGAGGTCGCTAAGCAATTAGGAAATGATCATCCGATCGATCTTGTTTCAACATTTATGGGTGCTCATGCGATTCCAATGGATGAAAAAGAAACACCAGATGTGTTTGTTGATCGTGTGATTAACGAGATGATCCCTGAAGTGGCAAAGCGTAACCTCGCTACATTTAACGATGTATTCTGTGAGCGTGGGGTATTTACACCTGAACAATCGAGACGAATTCTAGAAGCTGGGAAAGAACATGGATTGATTCCAAAAATCCATGCGGATGAAATTGAACCTTATGCAGGCGCAGAGTTAGCCGCATCTGTTGGCGCGATTTCAGCAGATCACTTGCTCCGTGCATCTGAGCAGGGAATCAAGGATATGGCAGAAGCTGGTGTCGTAGGAGTGCTGCTTCCTGGTACAGCATTCTTCCTGATGGCGGAATTCGCTCAAGCTAGAAAAATGATCGATTCCGGGGTAGCGGTTGCGCTCTCGACGGATGCGAACCCTGGGTCTTCTCCAACGATCTCGCTCCCGTTCATTATGAACCTCGGCTGTTTGAACATGGGAATGACGCCTGAAGAGGTAATAACAGCTACGACGATCAATGCCGCTCATGCGATTGGCTGTGCTGAGGAAGCGGGAAGCCTTGAAAAAGGTAAAAAAGCGGATGTAACAATTTTCGATATTCCGAACTATCTTTTCCTATCGTATCAATACGGGATGAATCATGTTGAGACAGTTATAAAAGCGGGCGTTCCACGTGTTGTTGGAGGACAGTTGGTATGACCTATCCATATCCATTGTTAGATCGTCCGAGTTTGACCTGGACGAAGCAAACAGATAAAACACGTGACATTAAAGTTCATGAATGGATCGAAACGATTGGCGAGACTGTACCGGACTGGAATGATGTGGATGTGACGATTCTTGGAGTTCCGCTTTCCAAGTCGTCGATCTCAACGTCTGCAGCGAGTGAAAATCCTGACGCGATGCGACAAGTGTGGAAGTCGTTCGGCACGTATAATCTTGATGAGGATGTTGATCTTGCATCGTTAAAGGCGATTGACTTAGGAAATGTGAAACAACATGTAACGGATATCGCACAAACGCATCGAAACATCGAGGAGGCGATGGTGGCTATGAAACGTCATCATCCTCACACGATGCAGGTAACGATGGGTGGCGATCATTCGATCACTGCTATGCTTGTGAACGGGTTAAAGCGAGCAAATCCTGATGAGACAATCGGAATTTTACAGCTCGATACGCATTTTGATTTACGGGACCTTTCAGACATCGGACCTGCGAACGGTACACCGATTCGGAACTTACTCCAAAGTGGATCAATCGAGGGTAATCACGTTCATAACATTGGGCTTCATGGTTTCTTCAATGCGAAGGAGCTAAAGGACTATGCGGATGAGCAAGGTGTCCATTACACAACGATGAAACAAGCAAGAAAGAAAGGCATCGCACGTGTGATTTCAGGAGCGTTAGAGGAGTTGAACCAAGAAGTCGATACGATTTACTTAACCGTCGATATGGACGTTCTTGATATCACTCATAATCCAGCCGCACCAGCGGCGACACCAGGTGGGATGTATACGGAAGAACTGTTCGACGCGGTACGACTCGCGGGCGAACACCCGAAAGTGAAAGCAATGGATATTGTGTGTTTAGACCCGAGAAAAGATGTAGGCGGTATGGCGGTGAAAAGTGCTGTTCACGTGATGCTGTCGTTCTTAACTGGCTATTGTAAAAGGTAGAGGGATAACGTTCCCTCTTATCTACCTTAAGATATCAGAATAATCAATTAATTGGAGGCGCGAGATGGAAACAGCGAAACACGAGATTAACGTTCAACCTTCAAGACCTTCTTTATCCAAACTCGTTAAATTCTTTGGTTTTAGTTTGATTGGAATCTTCACCTTTTTTATCCCCATCACTGTTGATGGAAAATCTTCTATTCCTCTTGATCATATCGTTACATACTTCCTAACAACGTTTCCAACGGTTGTTCCGTATTACGCTCTCTTAGTGATTGTGATTGGAGCGGTTTATCCGTTCATCAATCATACATGGAATAAAAACGGTGTGAATGTTGGGTTATCGCTTTTTAAAATTCTAGGTGTACTCGTTACACTCATGCTGATGTTTGATTTTGGACCAGCCTGGCTATTTAGTCCTGGAATGGGACCATTTCTGTTCGAGAAACTTGTCATTCCTGTTGGCCTGCTCGTACCGATCGGTTCGGTGTTTCTTGCTTTACTCGTTGGTTATGGGTTACTAGAGTTTATTGGCGTCATCCTTCAGCCAGTAATGAGACCAATTTGGAAAACGCCTGGACGTTCTGCAATTGATGCAGTAGCGTCATTCGTTGGAAGCTATTCGATCGGTTTGTTGATCACAAACCGAGTGTTCAAAGAAGGCAAGTATTCGATTAAAGAAGCAACCATCATCGCTACAGGCTTTTCTACGGTCTCTGCTACTTTCATGATCGTCGTAGCGCGAACACTAGGGCTTATGGAAGTGTGGAATAGTTACTTCTGGGTCACGTTATTCACCACATTTCTTGTAACCGCTATTACGGTTCGCATCTGGCCTTTGAACAAAGTAAGCGAAGACTATTATGATGGTGAAGGAAGTCCAGAAGAAGTTATTAAGGAAAAGAGAGTGAAAGCTGCGTGGAACCAGGCGATGGAGGCGGCAGAGAAATCTCCATCACTCGGGAAAAATATTTGGATGAATTTGAAGGATGGCTTCATCATGACAGCTGCGATTTTACCTTCTATTTTATCGGTTGGATTGCTTGGACTGGTGCTCGCAGAATTTACACCTGTTTTCGATATTCTAGGCTATATTTTCTATCCGTTCACATGGATTATGCAAGTTCCTGAGCCACTTCTCGCAGCAAAAGCTTCAGCGATGGAAATTGCTGAAATGTTCTTGCCAGCGCTACTCGTAGCAGATGCGCCACTCATTACGAAGTTTGTGATCGGAACAGTGTCCATTTCAGCGATTTTATTCTTCTCAGCTCTTATCCCGTGTATCTTATCTACAGACATTCCTGTTAGTATTCCGAAGCTTCTCGTCATCTGGGTAGAACGTACAATTTTAACGATTGTGATCGTTACGCCATTGGCGTATTTGTTGTTGTGAATATCGAGTTATGACAAAACTTTTTTAATAGATAGCAGTCGAGAGCCTGGAATTCCAGGCTCTTTTTTTGGTTTTATCAAAATCTCCGCAAATCAGCTTCAACAATCCTTTTTTAGTAAGTAATGGATGGGAAATCCATTTCTAACCCGTTATGTTTTTTCCATTTCCGGGTAATGAAGATTTGAGAGAAAATAGGAAATAGAAAGATAGAGGGGATACAATGCGTTCGGATAAGTTAATCGATTACAATATTTTTGTACCATCTGTTCTGGTTATGGTTGCGATCAGCATACCTTTTGCAATGTATGAATCAGAGTCATTAACCTTACTGAATTCAATTTTTGATTACATAGTGGACGTCTTTAGTTGGGGCTATTTATGGTACGGGGTCATCCTCGTCATAGCAGGTTTGTACTTCGCTTTTTCAAAGTATGGTCAGGTTGTGTTAGGAGATCCAACGGAGAAACCTCGTTTTACATTATTTGAATACGCTTCAATTTTGATCGCGATGGGTGTAGGCTCTACGATCATGCGAACGGGGATGTTACAGTGGACCTCTGTTGCGAACGATCCTCCAGCAGGTGTAAGTGTTGGATCAGCGGAAGCTCTCCTATGGGGCAATGCATACAGTATGTTCTTATGGGGATTTCAAGTTTTCGCTATTTTCGTCATGAGTGCTCCAGCTATGGGATACATTCTTCATGTGAAAAAGCGGCCATTGATGAGAATTTCTGAAGCTTGCCGCGTCCTCTTTGGAGATAGATTCACAGATGGTTGGGGAGGAAGAGCGCTCGATATCCTATTCCTTATTAGTATACTGGCAGGTGCTTCTGTCACGCTAGGTCTTGGTGCGCCAATCATCACACACAATTTATCGAACTTACTAGACATGAAGGTAACGTTTGGTATGACGATCATCGTTACAATCGTATGGGTGTTTTTATTTTCGCTAAGCGCCTACTTAGGAATTGAAAAAGGAATCAAACGCTTAAGTACGATGAACATGTATTTAGCAGGCCTCTTTGGTGTGTTTATTGTTATCGCTGGGCCAGGCGTGTTCATATTGAACTACTTCTCTGATAGCGTTGCGTTCTTACTATCAAACTATCTCGATTTCTCATTAAACACAGAGTCTGTCTATGAAGGAAAGGCTTCTCATATTCAAAGCAACACGGTGTTCTGGTTTGCTTACAGTGCCACATGGGCGATGCTACATAGTGTGTTTGCTGCAAAGATTTCAAAAGGAAGAACAATCAAAGAAATGATCCTCACGTACCTGTTAGCGCCAACGATGATTTCTTGGATTGCGACAGGAGTATTAGGGGGACTTGGCGTCCATAGGTATCTTGCTGGAGATCTTTCGGTACTAGAACTCGTTCAGGAAGACGAAAGAATGGCTGCCATACCAGAAATTCTCCAAACGCTCCCGTTCGGAGAAATAGCGATCGTGATCTTTATAATTGTGGCGCTCATCTTCTTAACGACTACGCTCGATTCAACGACATATACCGTCGCTGCATATACGAGTACGAGAGATATGAGTAAGAATGAACCGCCGAGAACACTGCGAATCATCATTGCAATGATCATCACTGCCTTCGCGCTCATCCTGATGCGCATTGGAGGATTACCTCCCCTTTCAGTCGTTTCAGGTCTAATGGGTCTGCCGATTATCGTAATTCAGTTTATTTTGATTTATGCGGCCAAGAAAATGATGGATAACGATTTAGCATGGAATACGAATATACGAAAGTCTCAATAAGCGTTCTGTAGAGCAAAAGGAGAGCACCTATTCTAATGTAGGTGCTCTCCTTTATATTTTGAAAAAAGTGGAAACTTATTGAAATTTGGAACGTACTACATAGTAAGAACGTCGGCATGTCATGGAGGGGAAGGAGTAATGATCATGACCAAGGATATGAATCAGACGCTGCTGCTTATGTTTTGGAACATCATTGGATTATCCATTGGGTATTTTATTTTTGTTCCCATTGTAGAGGATATGGTAATAGGTCTTGTCATTGGGCTGTCTATCGGATTGACCACGGGAGTATTATTTTTGCAGGCGAATAAATCGAAATCAAAATCAAAATAGGCATCAACTTTTTTTAAGGAGGGATTCCTATGAACCGGTCTCGTGAAGGTGCTACTTACGTCGGAACGTTCGTGTCGCTACTATTCTTTGTAGCATTATTAGTCGATCCATTTAGAGAGTGGATCTTTATGTTTCTATCGGATCAGAATATTGATTACTATACTATGATATACAATCCCTTTACTTATTCACTGATTGCTTTTATTCTCTTTTTTGTGGCGAGTATCTCAAGCCTCGTTCGCAAAACTCACTTTCAGCTAAAGGTCCTCTGTGTAGCTATTAACGGGGTAGGAGTAGTGGTCGTAGGATTTATCGTAGTTATGGGGAATGCGTTGTAACACATTTTTTCGAGAATAAAAAAAGGTGCGTGCCCAAAGTAGGGTACGCACCTTTCTGTGTTAGCTGTTACTTCTTATTAACAGATGCATCATAAATTGTATCAACAGCGTCTTGCAATGCTGCGTTAAATTCTTCATCTGTTTGATTTGCATTTAAGTCAGCTGCTAAGGCTCTAGAGAAGCTTGCGATAAGACCGTCGTTCTCTTTCAAGATCTTGTTGGCTTCATCTCTAGAATAACCGCCAGATAGTGCAACAACGCGTACAACGCGTGGATGCTCGATCAACTCTTTATAAGCATTCGCATTTGTAGGAATGGAAAGCTTCAGCATCACGTTTTCATTTTCAGGTAGATCGTTCAAGTGTTTCATGATTTCATCGCGTAAAATCTCTTCGGATTTTGCTTTGTCTTCACTGTGAATGTTCACTTCAGGCTCGATGATCGGAACGAGGTTAGAGTTGATGATTCGTTTACCGACTTCGAACTGCTGGTCAACGACAGCTTTGATTCCGCTTGTATTTGCTTCATGAATAACGGAACGCATTTTCGTACCGAAAATTTTTCTTTCGTTTGCGCGTCTTAGCGTCTCATCTAAATCATGGATCGGCTTCATAAGCTGTACGCCGTTTTCTTGTTCAGCAAGGCCTTTATCGACTTTTAGAAAAGGAACGACGCCTTTGTCTGCAAGGTAGTCAGCTGTGAATTTGCCCTCAATTTCGCGATCCATCGTTTGTTCGAATAGGATTGCACCTAGAATTTTGTCGCCGTTAAATGCAGGGGACGTGATGATTCTAGTACGCATTTGGTGTACACGATCGAACATTTCATCTTCGTTGGAATAAGCATCTTCAGGTACGCCATACTCTGCTAGTGCCTTCGGTGTACTACCACCACTTTGGTCGAGCGCTGCGATAAATCCTTTTCCGTTCTTGATTTTTTCGAATTGACTGTTGTTCATGTTATCCACTCCTTCAGGTTCTAGTTTCATTATGTCCACATTACTATTTCCCTAATTTCATCATACTTAACATAAAACTGTTTTTCAAAAATAATGCGCGATAGATTGTGAAAAGAGCCTGGAATCTCCAGGCTCTTAATAGAAATTAGATAACTGCTTTTTTCTTTTCTTTATCTTCATCATCTTCCCAAGCTTCAGTGCCTTCGATCCCTAGTTCAGTAGGGTTGAATGTTGGGTTTTTGCCTGCTTTACGTTGTGTTTCGTAGTCCTTTAATACTTTTGCTGCAACTTTACCAAGCATAGCGATCGCAATTAAGTTGATGATCGTCATGAGAGCCATAAATAGATCGGCCATTTTCCATACAAGGCTTAAGCTTAAGACAGAGCCGATCAGTACGAATGCCATCGTTGCGATTCGGAATATGAATAGTGCAGTCTTACTTTCTTTAATAAATTCAATGTTCGTTTCACCATAGTAATAAGATCCGATAATCGAGCTGAAAGCAAAGAGTAAGATCGAAAGTGAAATGAAGATACCAGCCCAACCACCAATATGAGCGTTAAGGGAATTCTGAAGTAATTCGATTCCTGATACATCGCCAGCCTTAAAGACGGGTGCAAGCAAGATGATGAATGCTGTAGCTGAACATACTAGAATCGTATCAACGAAAACACCTAGTGACTGAATAAGACCTTGTTTGGCAGGGTGAGACGTTGTTGACGTAGCTGCTGCGTTCGGCGCACTACCCATACCTGCTTCGTTTGAGAACAGTCCACGTTTTACCCCGTTCATAATGGCTGCACCGATCGCACCACCGAAGGCCTGCTCGAGTCCGAAAGCATGTCCTACGATAAGAGAAAGTACAGCTGGTAGTTCTGCAATGTTGATGATTAATACGATTAAGGCAATCGCAATATAAAGAGTTGCCATAACTGGGACGATGACACTAGAAAGGTTTGCGATTCGGTGGACACCACCAAAGATTACTAAACCTGTAAGTGCAGTAATGATTAATCCCATTGCCAATCGATTCATTCCGAAAGCGTTTTCAAAAGCTAATGCAATCGTGTTACTTTGAACAGAATTGAATATAAGTCCGAATGTAATCGTAATGATGACAGCGAATAGAACGCCTAACCATCTTTTCTTAAGTCCTTTTTCAATATAGTAAGCAGGTCCTCCGCGATAGGCTTTTGAATCTTTAACCTTATAGACCTGTGCTAACGTACTTTCAATAAATGCAGTTGCACCACCGAGAAGTGCCACGATCCACATCCAGAATACAGCTCCTGGACCACCTAGTGTAATCGCTACTGCAACACCAGCTAAGTTCCCTGTACCAATTCGTGTTGCCGCACCTACACAGAACGATTTGAAGGGTGAAATGTTTTTCTTTCCATCTTTGAAATCAGGTTTTTCTCCAAGTACACGAATCATTTCTCCAAAAAAACGAAATTGTACAAAACGGGAGGTAATCGTGAAGTAAATACCTAACCCGAGTAATCCTGCAATCAGAACATATCCCCAGAGGATATTGTTTGAAGAATCAATAATGCTTGATAAAAAACTTTCCATGTAAGCCGCTCCTCTTTTAGTTAATTTAAATATTTCTGACAATTTATTCACAATTTTTATTATACAAGTAAATGAATAAATTTCAACACTATTCGACAAATTACAAAAATTATGAAGGTATTGGAAATGATTTACACGACGAAATTCGAGTGGTTAAAAGGAAGATAAACTCCTTTATCGCGCTAGTAATCTAGCATGATAGTAGAGTAAAACTTTGGGAGCTTCTATTGACATATGATTCTGAAAACGCATACAATTTAATAAGATAATAGTGATTAGTAGGCGGAAGACTGGATAGGTGACGCAGATGGCACAGAAGATTAAGATTGGGAAGCTAGCGATGCTAGTGGCAACGTTGACACCAGAGGAGTTAGAGCCTTTTACAGGACAGTTGAAGGACGTAGAGTACTGTCAAGGTAAAGCGGGTTCAATGAATATGGAAAAAGTAATCTCAGCTGTAGAAACAGCTGCGAAACGAAATAGCATCATTTCAGAAGAGCTGTATCGAGAGACGCACGCACTCTATCACGCTATTTTAGAAGCATTAGAAGGTGTGATGCGCGGTCAAATTGGTGCAGGAAACATGATGCGCACAGTCGGTTTACGGTTCGCAATCGTACGAGGCACCCCTTATGAACACTTTGATGAAGGGGAATGGATCGCGGTGGCATTTTATGGAACGATCGGTGCACCGGTAAAAGGCCTAGAGCATGAAACGTTTGGTCTAGGCATTAATCATATAGGATAAAAACTGTCTATAGTGATGAGATATCAGGAGACGGTGATGGTACGTCATGTACCATTGTCGTCTCCTTTTTTGTATGTTCTTAAAAAAGAAAGGGGTAATGGAACATGATACTACTTACTGGATCTGACTTAACACTAAAAGATATGAAGAACATTATATATGGTGATGAAGATGTTTCGATTCATCCATCGAGTATGGAGAAGGTGAAGAAAAGTCGTAAAGCGGTTGAGAAGATCGTAGCGACGGGGAAGACCGTATACGGCATCAATACAGGGTTTGGAAAATTCAGCGACGTGCTTATTCCTGATAAAAATGTCGATGAGCTCCAGCTTCATCTCATTCGTTCGCATGCGTGTGGGGTAGGAGAGAACTTTCCGGTAGAGGTTAGCAAAGCGATGGTCGTACTTAGGCTAAATGCGTTGATTAAAGGGTTTTCTGGCGTGCGGCCATGCGTAGTCGAGCGACTTCGTGACCTTGTGAATGAAGGAATGATTCCTGTTGTGCCTAGTCAAGGTTCCCTAGGTGCATCTGGCGACCTCGCACCTCTATCACACCTTGCTCTCGTATTAGTCGGAGAAGGTGACGTTCACTACAAAGGGAAAATCCGACCAACGAGTGAGGTATATGATGAACTCGGTTATAAATCTCTGACTCTGAAAGCGAAAGAGGGGCTTGCCCTTATTAACGGAACACAGGCGATGACAGCGATGGGTGTGATTAATTATATAGAATCTGAGCGACTTTTCGACCAAAGTGACTGGATCGCTACGATGACGCTTGAAGCCCTTGAAGGAATCATCGACGCATTCCACCCAGCTATTCATGAAGCGCGAGGATACCGCGAGCAAATGGACGTGGCGAAACGAATTCGTACGTTAACGAATGACAGCAAACTCATCACCCACCAGGGGGAGAAGCGAGTCCAGGATGCGTATTCACTTCGTTGCATCCCGCAGGTTCATGGCGCTTCAAGACAAAGTCTTTCTTATGTGAAAGAAAAGCTTGAGATCGAAATGAATGCTGCGACAGATAATCCGTTGATTTTCGATGATGGGGAAACGATCGTCTCGGGAGGGAACTTCCACGGTCAACCGATTGCTCTAGCGATGGACTTTTTGAAAATTGCAGTTGCTGAAATGGCGAACATCTCTGAACGACGCATCGAGAGGCTAGTGAATCCGCAGCTAAATGATCTGCCAGGTTTCTTAAGTCCAAACCCTGGTCTTCAGTCTGGTGCGATGATCATGCAATATGCAGCTGCCTCTCTCGTATCCGAAAACAAAACGCTCGCTCATCCTGCAAGTGTCGATAGCATTCCATCGTCTGCGAATCAGGAAGATCATGTCAGCATGGGTACGATCGGTGCGCGTCATGCGTATCAAATCGTACTCAACGCACAGAAGGTAGTGGCGATTGAGCTTATTTGTGCCATGCAGGCGCTTGAATACCGAGAGCTTGAGAATGCTTCCTCATCGATTCAGACGCTTCATTCAGAAGGAAGAGAAATCGTTCCACCGATTAAAGAAGACCGTGTTTTCTCAAAAGATATCGAAGCGCTTTGGCAGTGGTTGAAGAGCGATGAATTCGATTGGTCGGTGCAAGAGGAAACAACAGCGGTGTAAACATGAGCAGCGGCTTCGTGTCGCTGCTTTTATTTGTGGTAAAGTAATAGAGGGAATCGTAACGAATATGAGAAGTGGCGGTGAATGATAATGGAACGAATTTATATGTTACATGGTTTTATGGGAACTGGAGACCTTCATTTTCAAACGCAAAAGGAATTTTTCTCAAAGCATTACGAAGTCATTAGTCCGGATCTACCAGGACACGGTGTTTCATCGATCGAAGCGAACAACGATTATGTTGAGACGGCTGTTGAATGGTTAGTGGAAGATCTAGAAGCAAATGGCCCAGCGTATTTAGTAGGGTTATCCTTAGGAGCAACCTTATCGATACATACTGCGCTCAAACGCCCTGATTTAGTAAAAGGAATGGTGTTAACGGGCTATACACCTTTCGTACCTGATCATTTAAAAGGGAAGCTAGACGAGCAGCATAAGCATTTCTCTAACTTAGAGGATACTGATCCTGACACGGCTGACTACTTTAAAGAAATTCACGGAACGAAATGGTACGATACGTTAACGAAGGTGAACAATCTGATGACGTTTGACTATCCTTCGATTGATGAAGAAACACTTGCAACGTTGAAAACTCCTACATTGTTATTAAACGGTGGGAACGAGCTTTATGAAGTGGAAGCAGCGGCTTATGTGAAAAGTAAGAATGACAGCATACACATCGGTCTTCTTCCTGGAGCAGGTCACATTGCGAACATCGAGAACCCTCATCTCTATAATGAGATGGTGTTGGATTTCCTTAGAAGTTTGATGGTAGATAAATAAGAGAAAGCGACCCTTGTGGTCGCTTCAGGTTGTCGAAAAAAGTCTTAAGGACTACTTCGACGGATATAGTGGTGATTTCCGCTCCAGGATGCTCGCTTTCCGCGGGGCGGGCGGTGAGCCTCCTTCCGCTCCAATCAACGTTTTAATGTATGATTTGAAAACGAGAAATAACAAATCTCATGACAAAACGGCTAGAGTAATAAAGGAGATACCTAATCATAATCGGTCGGAACGTCTTCTCTGATTGATTGCAACCTAGTAGGAGTGAAGCAGTGTTCAAACTCCTACGGCATAGATAACAATATAACCAGGGTTTCCCAACAAGCTGAAGCGACCGTTGTGGTCGCTTTCTTCTTTGAAGAGTGCTAGCGGTAGGCGCTTAACAACAGCTACTCGAAACAGCTTCCTCAGTATCCTCACTATCTTGCTTTGTAAAGAAATACTCCCACTCGTTGCCATCAGGGTCTGTTACCCAGAATTTATCCTGAAGCGCATAGCAGCAGTTCGTATCCATTTCTTCTCGAGCGAAAAATCCTAGTTTCTCAAGTCTTTCTTTATGACGCATGACGTCTTCATGGCTTTCGACCTGTAATCCAAAGTGACCCACTTGGTTGCCTTTTACTTCATCTTTCAGGTTGAGAGTAAAGTTAATGGAAGGCTCTTCAGGTAGAAACTTCGCATAATCGTCCTTCACTTTTACTGGTTCACTGTTGAAAACCTTCGTGTAAAAGTCGATAGAAGCCTTTAGGTCTGATACGTTTAATCCGATATGTGTTCTCATATTGAGTCCTCTCCTTAATCAATTTTTTTTGATGTATGGGTTAAACATTAACATCCGTCATTGGTTCGGAATAGACAACAAAGTTCTTCTGATAGTAGATGATTCACTTCTTTTTTGTTCAATTTATAGTAGCTCCATGTACCACGAAGTTCTTTCGTGATCAGCTCTACATCCAGAAGAATCTTAAGATGGTATGAAAGCTTGGATTGTGGAAGGTTTAATTTGTCGGTAAGATCACATACGCACAGCTCACCAGCCTGTGTTAGCTCATACATGATGTGAAGTCTTTTCTGATCAGAGAGTGCTTTGAACTTCTTTTCGTATAGCGTAAATGTATCATTAAGTTGATCGTTAAAGAGTGGAAGCGTCATTCGGGTCACCTCGATTCATCAAATTTTCTTGATTAAGTTAAGTGTAAGCGATGACATCTTAGAGTGCAACTAATTCATCAATTTTTTTTGATTAAAAAGATTGTGAGGACTGTGACTCAAGTCTCTTGAAAGATGTTGGACGCTATACAGAATAGCGACTAAAGAACGTCACGGTGAAAAAGGGATGTAGGAAGATGGATGCAATTCCCATTTGTAAGGTTTAACGGATTCTTCTATGTGTAAAGATGGTTATAACATGTTCTTAGAAGGGAGAGATTCGAATGAAGAAATGGTATTATCTGATTATGATGCTGGTTTTAGCACTTGTTCTAACTGCTTGTGGAGGAAATTCCTCAAATGAAGAGGGTTCTAGCTCGGATAATGATTCGACGATGGAAAATGAAGGTTCGACTGAGGAAGGAACGACAGAGGAAGGAACAACAGAGGAAGGAACAAAAGAAGAGGAAACTGCTGAGACAGCAATGGTTACGTTGAAGGATGCAGAAGGCAATGACGTTGGAACAGCTGAAATTACTGAGGAGAACAAAGGTGTAACAATCAATCTTCAAGCTACTGATCTCCCAGAAGGTACGCACGGATTTCATATTCATGAAACAGGAAAGTGTGAAGCCCCGGATTTCAAGTCAGCAGGTGGACACTTTAACCCAGCGGATGTAAGCCACGGAACCGAAACAGACGATGGCCCACATGCTGGAGATATGGAGAACCTTGAAGTGAGTGCTGATGGCACAGTTGATAAAGAAATCATGAACGAAAAAGTGACCCTTGTAGAAGGTGAGGATAACTCTCTTCTTAAAGAAGGCGGGACAGCATTCGTGATTCATGCTGGAGCAGACGACATGGAATCTCAACCATCAGGTGATGCTGGTGATCGAATTGCGTGTGGTGTGATTGAAAAATAAGAGAAAAGACGTCGCGTTGGGCAACTACGCGTTACAAAAAGCACTGCTTGTTGCAGTGCTTTTTGTATACAATAAAGCATTCAATTCCAGTTGAATCCCTCAGTAGTGACGCTTTCGCTTCAGTAGGTAAACCACTTCCCTTTATGACGGTGGTGATTTAATGGTTTTGTTTTTCTCCTGAATCTCTTTGTTGAGTTCTAGCTTTCTCTTTTCGAGATCTATTCTTTTCTCTTCTAGCTCTAATTCCTTTCTTTTTAAGTCATACTTAATTACGAAATATAGAAAAATAAACGACATCCCAACGATTACTGTAATAAAGATAAACAGGTCCAACCTAATCCCCCCTAGTTAACAAGATCCACAGAATCAAACGTGTAACTACGTTAGGCTTTACACCTATTGTATCTCTTTATTTTATTATATGTATAATTTCGCCATGAAGAATAAATTCACGAACCACAAAAAAAAGTACAGAGCACAAAAAAAAACGACTACAAATTGGAAAGCAATGTAGTAGTCGTTAATGGTGGTGAATCAAGGTCTTATTCGATCGTCGCCCACATTTCTTCCGGGTTTAATTCATAAATATTGTTTTCGCGGTACATAAAGTGATTGATGATAAATTCTCTACGAATTGTCGCAAAGTCAGGGTGGAACTTTTTGATATACTCATTGATCTCTTTCTCAGGGTACTTTTTGCCGCGTTCTAATCCTTTGATCAAGTGCTTGAGAATAATGATTTTCTTCTTACGCTGAGAAGGGAGGTGCGTTAACGTCCCGTCTTTTGCGATAAAGTTATTGACCACAGCTTGCGTTTTCATTGAATCGTCCTCCTGATCGTGCTCAGAGTGGTAAAGCATTTTAGTTAGAGCTTCAGAATAAGAGCGGAATTTCTTTTCGTCTATGTAATAGTAGATCGTGTTCTTATCTCTTCGTTGAAAGACGATGCCGGTGTCTCGTAATTTCGTCATATGATGCGTGATGGTAGGTGCTTTTAGTCCAAGTTTCCCAGCAATTGCCTGCCCATGGAGTGGACCCTTCGCGAGTAAGGTGAGAATCCGTATCCGGGTAGGATCACCGATTGTTTTATGGAAATTGACTAGTTTATTTAACTGCAATCTCGTAGTCTCCTTTCTTTGTTGTTAGATTAGTATCTAATTAGATTATAGTCTAATTGGTTTGGTTGGTCAATCGAATAGGAAGAAAAAGGATGGGATGGTTGACTGATTTATTCTTCGAGGCTGTATGATAAGCTACTAATAAACGACTATATGGTAAGAGGTGGAAACGCGTGGATAAAGAACGTGAGAGGGCGATAGAATATCGTCAGGCAGGAATGCATCAAGAGGCGAGCGAGATGTTCGTTAAGCTTGTAAAAGAAAATCCGGATGATGCTTCGCTCCAATACCAGTGCGCTTGGAGCTTCGATGTATTAGGAAAAGAGTCTGAAGCAGTTCCACATTATGAAAAGGCGATCGAGCTTGGACTCCCTTCTAATGAGCTTGAGGGAGCGTTGATCGGATTAGGAAGTACATACAGAACTCTAGGAAAGTATGAGAAATCGAAAGCTGTCTTTTTAAATGGGATGGATCACTTTCCCAATAACCGTGCGATTCAGGTGTTCTATGCGATGACGTTGTATAACCTTGGAGAGCACCAGGAAGCGATGGAATATCTACTTACTAATTTAGTAGAAACGACGAAGGATGATACGATTTTGAGTTATAGGAAAGCGATCACGTTCTATGCTGATAAGTTGGATGAAGTTTGGAAGTAGGGTTATGTAACCTGGAGGGGGAGAATCTCGTTTAGACGGGTGTGGAGGTGTTACATATGAAAAGAACTGTCCTTCTAATTGTTTTCGGCTTTCTCATACTGGGGATCTTAGCGTTACCTAGTAAAGGAGAAGTCGAGTCTAGGGGCAATAATGAAGGTGATGTGAGGGAAATCGTTTGGAAACAGTTATCAGACCAAGATAAAGGGAGAATTGATGGTACTTGGCAGTCGGGAACCGTTTCAAACGTGTCACTTACAGAAGATATCTTAGTAGAAGAAGTTTCAAAACCATTTAGAGAAAAAGTTGTGTACGCAATTGATTTTCCGACAGATGATAAAGGCGTGACTAATAACATGGTTGTTTATATGGATAAGCTATCGTTTGAGTTAATTGGGCATGGGCTGGTTGATTAGTAGAAGAATCTCGGAAAAAGAGAAGTGATACTGTCTGAATGAGTGGTTTTTGGGGGGGATAGTGGAGCTCAGGATGCTATTATTGTCTAACTAGAGTAATACTAATCTAGTAAAAAGAGAAAAACGCCAGCGGTGCAGGGCATTGCTGGCGTTTTGCATAGTTGGGATAGTGGGGCGGGAAGTGGATATCGGCGAAATATAGGTTTTATCGGCGATATTTTGAATATATCAGCGAAAACAGATATATATCGGCGATAATCCAAATATATCAGCGAATCCACAAATATATCAGCGAAACGCTCCGCCCCTCCTCCAAGCGAGCCTCCTTCCAAGCTCCTACAGCGACTCCAAATACTCTACAACAGTCTCGATCCCCTGCGTGAAGTTCTCTAAATGAAAGTGCTCATTCGGTGCGTGCAGGTTTTCTGATGGAAGTCCGAAGCCCATGAGAACGACTGGTGCGTCGAGTACTCGTGCGAAGACTTCAACGATTGGAATCGATCCGCCTTCTTTCGGGAAGAGTGCGCGTGTGCCGTAGACTTTTTCGTACGCGTCTGCTGCTTTTTGAATCATTGGATTTCTAGAATCTAGTGCGACAGGCTTTGCTTGGATAAACTGTTTCACTGATAAGGTTGTGCCCGCTGGACAGTTAGCTTCCAGGTGTTTATCGATCAGTTCATAAATGTGCTGTGGATTTTGGTCGCCGACTAGGCGGCAGCTGATCTTTCCACTCGCTTCAGAAGGGACGATCGTTTTGATTCCCTCACCTTGATAGCCACCTGTGATGCCGTTGATTTCAAGGGTAGGACGGATGCCGGTCCGTTCTTTAAACGAGAACCCTTCTTCCCCAAATAGTGCAGATAATCCAAGCTCTTTTTTCATTGTCTCTTCATCAGAAGGAATTTCTGAGACTTCTTTTCGAAGTGCATCAGTTAGTTCCGGTACGCCTTCATAAAAGCCTTCGACTGAAATGTTACCCTCTTTATCATGAAGCGAGTCGAGAAGGCGAACGAGCGAGTGAACAGCATTCGGAACGCCGCCACCGTAGACGCCTGAGTGTAAATCTGTGTTTGCTGTTTTGACGTTCACTTCCATGGCAAGTGCGCCACGAAGGGAAGTGCAGATCGCTGGTACACCTTTTTCGATGAATGAAGTATCTGAAATAAGTACCGCATCACAGTTAAGTTTTTCTGCTTGTTCGTTGATAAAAGGGTCGAGGTTCGGGCTAGCGATTTCCTCTTCCCCTTCGATGCAGAATTTCACATTAACAGGTAGTTTGCCGTGTTCCTTCATAAGAAGTTCCATTGCTTTGATGTGAATGAAGAGCTGACCTTTATCGTCAGTTGCACCGCGGGCGAAAATCTTTTCATCACGAATGACAGGTTCGAACGGAGGGGTTTCCCACAGTTCAATTGGATCAGCCGGTTGGACGTCATAGTGACCATAAACAAGAACGGTCGGTTTTCCTTCCGCATGAATCCAGTCGGCATAAACGATTGGGTGTCCTTCTGTTTCGATGACTTCGACGTTTTCCATACCCGCATTGGTAAGAGAATCTGCTACAAAGCTAGCGCCTTTCTGTACATCTTCTTTTCGATCGGGATCGGCTGAGATGCTAGGAATTCTTAGGAATTCCTGTAGTTCCTCAAGAAATGCTTCTTTATGTCGTGCGATGGTTTCTTTCATTTCGAGATCCTCCTTAGTTCGTTACGTGCTTCTATTATAATAGACCTCACATCGGTTATACAAAAATGGTGTGCGCTAGTTTGATAGGTGAAGAATGCTGGCGTATATCTGCAAGAATCGCACGATGAGCATAGAGGGTTCCCATAGATCCATGATAGTACGACTATTTCGTGAAAAATAAATGATAGAGACGAAAAGTATTTTACAAAAAAAGGTTTCTAATGTTGAGGAAGGGGGAACAAGTTGCTATCTTAACTAATTGGGGGATGTGCGAGTATGAAGACTTCATATTCAAATCATGATCAAGAACAGTTTGCGCGAAGTTTGCAAACGTTGTCAGAAGGCGGTTCAAATCAGGCGCTAGTAGAGGAGACTCTTAGAAATGCGGCGGTTTTGATCGACAAGGAGATGTTTGAGGAGCTGTATGAACTAGTGGAGGATTACGACCGAGCGGGCATTTTTCAAGATGGTCCATGGGAGAATCCACGAAAGCTTCAGCCAAAGCTCGTAGCTGGTTCATTTAAAATAGATGGTAACTATTCTGTTTTCGAAGTGTTGAGTGAACTTAGGTTGCTCGCGATTGCGAAAGGTGAATGTCAGCATGAAACGATGAAACCTGAAGAAGCGAAGGATTTGTTGACTACAATCATGGCCTTAAACTTAGAGATGATCTTTCCGCCTGAAACGGAAGAAGCTCGCATCAGTCAAACCAAGGAACAAAAGCGAGGCATTCTATTGTTTCAATTTCTCGCAAACAAATTGTCATTAGCATCACTTGCCCCCACGTTCGTGAATGAAATCGATCGATTAACGTCGCAACGTCCAATCATGGTGAATCGTATCGTTGAGATGATCGGCTACGCCAAGAACTTGATGAAAGATAGCGATCTTTCTCCAGAGGGAAGAGCGAGTATTGAGCGCTATATCGATAGCATGAGTGGACCGACTTCGTTAAGCAAAAGGTCTATCGAAACTGAAGACTACTTAACTCAGTTTCATGCATTGTCACAGGCTGAGAAAGTATCAGAAGCAGATGAGTTTGCAAACATCATGCGCGACACTGGCATCGTCTCTCCGATGCATGCGGAGCTCGTTAGGGATTTAGCTCAGAAAGAAGAGGCTGAGCTCCTAACGATTGCGCTTGATTTAACGGAAAAAGGTGAAGCGAATTTAAATGAGCATTTTCCAATTGTTAAAGAGATGATCACACTTGCAATCCATCGTTCAACGTGTCAGTCGTTGTACGGACTTGCGCGTATGCTTGAGCGCGGGGTTTTGTCTTCACCACCTGTTATTCCAGGGCTTGAACGAATCACAGAGCTGGAGCTTCTTCCTGAAGTGGAAGCAGTCTTGCTAGCGGCGCGTAAGGATACGAGTGATGTGACAGCTGTTGGGCTTTTGCTGTCAGGTATCATCAGCGTCCTAGGTCAGCCACTTGGAATCGGACAGGGACTGAATCCAACGTGTCAGTCGGCGCGGGGAATTAGTCTGTGGTCGCAGCACGATCCAGGTTATTTGTTAGAACTTCTTGCTAGAGCGTGTCGTGATGGTGAAGTGGATATGATGTTTGAGGGATTTGAAATCAACTCTTCGCTCCTTTCTGGAGGACTTGCGCCGGATCTTCATACCGAGCTCGATCCTGTCTCATTAGTGTTGGTACCGCATTTGGATCGTATTTATGATGATATGATGAAGCGCTGTGCTCTTCGAGGTGAGGATGGACACAAGTGGGTGAATCCGTCTTTTTATGGACAGTGGATTTCGAAAGAGTTTTCTTCTTGTATCCAGCCAGTCACTGGAGCGGTAGCGGATTATGAAGCGTTCGCGAAGCTATTCTATGCGACTCATCACCCTGAATTTAACGGTGGGCATCAGCTCATCTATCCGAATCCAGTCGGAATCTTTGTCACGACAGCGAATGCGGATTTACTTGGGTTACATGCAATTTCGATTCAGCGCATTGCAGCTGATCTATCTGGTGAGATGAGGGTGTACTTTTATAATCCGAACAACGATAGCGGTCAAAACTGGGGGCAAGGGATCAGATCGACAGTAAGAAATCATGGAGAGGAAGAGGGAGAAGCTTCTCTTCCATTCGATCAATTTCTTTCACGTGTTTACGCATTTCACTACAATCCGAATGAGATGGGTAATCTGGAAGAAGTTGATCTTAGTCTTGTTGAACGAGTCACGGATCTTGCTAAGAACAGCTGGGGGCATACGTATCAATGGGTCGATTTGAAGAATCCGTTTTTACTATAAGAAAAACTGGGTGCATTCCAATATTGGAGTGTACCCAGTTTTATTTTGAAGAAATATACTGCAATAATGATTCGTCGAAAGGATTTCGTTCGTTCATACCGAAATGTTGTTACGTACTGTTTATTTTCTGAAAATTATTATAATTACTCTTTCACGTTTAATAGAAGGAACCTTTATAGAGACCTAATTCATACGAAAAAATCATAGAACAGGAGGCTAACCATGCAAGGGATTATCGCATATGAAGTGTACCTACCTCATCACAGGATTTCGAAAAAAGAAGTCGCTGGTTTTCACGGCGGCTATGCAGGAAAAGGAACGAAATCGGTCGCACATTACGACGAAGATAGTCTCACGATGGCGGTGAATGCATCGAATGCGCTAACCGATGTGCTAGAAAAGCATCAGCCAGGAGCTGTATATTTTGCATCTACTACGTCACCCTATCAAGAAAAGTTATGTAGCGTCACACTTGCAAAAGCGCTTCACCTTCCTCCTAATACAGGAACGATCGATTATGGAAATAGTCTTCGGGCTGCAACGAACGCGATTCGAGCTGGGATGAATGCGGTCGATGCAGGCAAGGGTGCTGTCCTAGTAAGTCTCTCTGATCGAAGACTTGCTCGGCCTAAGAGTTCTCTCGAAGCAGAAATGGGAGCTGGTGCGGTCTCATTTCTCCTTGGGGAAGGAGACGATGTGATCGCGGAGTTGCTCGGATCGTCACAGGTGGCTGGTGAACACATCAGTCAGTGGCGGACAACAGATGACCGTTTTCTACGGCAATGGGAGGATCGGTTTATTGCCCATTCGGTGTCGGATGCCCTTTTTCAATGCGCGCAGGATCTACTTACCCATTCGAATGCTTCAATAGAAAGTATTGATACTGTTGTGGTTTCGGGTCCAACCCAGAAGCTATCACTGAGTCTTGCAAAACTGATAGGCGCTAACGAGAACCAGGTCACAATGATGAGGGATGAAAGTATCGGACATCTTGGAACTGCCAACGGACCCTATCTGTTTGCAAAAGCTCTTTCTGATAGTAAGGCAGGTCAAACGATTTTATGGCTTCAGGCAGGGGATGGATGTGAAGGCTTATTGTTCAAAGTGACAGAGTCCATTTCTTCTTACAAACAAAAGAAACCGCTTTCATTTTATGAGGAGAATTCGAATGAAAATGTCAGCTACAGCGATTATTTACGATGGTATGAATTGTTAGAGGTAGATGAAGGAAGGCGACCTGGAGCTTCAACACCTTCTGCACCAGCTTTAAGACGAAATTCTGATCAAATTCTTGGCCTATTTGGTTCATTGTGTCTGAGCTGTGGACAGAACTATTATCCACAGCAGCGTGTGTGTGTGAAGTGTCATGCGAAGGATGAGATGAAGCTATTCTCACTTCAAGGAAAAAAGGCGAAGGTCGCGACATACACAGTGGATTACCTTGCGACATCCGTTTCTCCTCCGACCATTTTTGCAGTGGTTGATATCGAAGGTGGAAGTAGATTGCTAGCACAAGCAACGGATTGCACACCTGAAGAGATTTCGATCGGAACCGAGGTGGAGTTCAGCTTCCGGAAGCTTTACGAAGCGGGTGGCATCCACAATTACTTTTGGAAAGTCGTTCCAAAGAGAGGTGTTCAGCATGAGGCGTAAAGGGATACACGATAAGGTGTCGGTTGTTGGAATGGGGTGCACAACCTTCTCGGAACACTGGGATAAAAGTACGGACGATTTGATTATAGAAGCAGCGCATGAAGCGCTGGATGACGCTGGCATCGAGCTTAAGGATGTTGAAGCAGCTTGGATCGGGACGATGGATTCTGGTTATGCTGGCATGACGCTTTCTGGACCGTTGAAAAGTAATTATATCCCTGTCACGAGGGTTGAAAATATGTGTGCAACGGGTTCTGAAGCTTTTCGGAATGCGTGTTATGCAGTAGCGGCTGGTGCGTATGATGTGGCGCTCGTCGTAGGCGTAGAGAAGCTTAAAGACTCCGGCTACAGTGGGCTTGTGATGAATTCGTCTCCAGGAGATGGAACGTCGCCGAATATTACAGCACCTGCATCATTTTCGTTGTTAGCGCCAGCTTACTTCAATCGATATGGTCTTGAGGCAGCACAAGGTAAAGAAGTGCTCGCACGTATCGCATGGAAAAATCACGCGAACGGAGCATTGAACAAGAAGGCGCAGTATCAAAAAGAAATATCGATGGAACGGATCATCAATTCTCCGATGATCGCTGCTCCACTAGGTGTGTTGGATTGTTCTGGAGTCGCTGACGGGGCGGCGGCCGCTGTTATCGTTCGAACAGAAGATAGCAAGAAATATCGAAACGATCCGATGCTCGTCAAAGCGTTAAGCATCGCGTCAGGACCTGGTGAAGGCATGCTGACTCAGGATTTTGATTTTACGAGTATTCAAGAAAATGTACGTGCTGCAGAAGATGCGTATAAGCAGGCGGGGATAAAGAATCCAAGGAAAGAAATCGATATGGCTGAAGTGCACGATTGCTTTACGCCGACTGAACTTGTCATCTATGAAGATCTTGGCTTTAGTGAGCGAGGGGAAGGGTGGAAAGATGTCCAAAGCGGTCGCTTCGATTTAAAAGGTGATCTTCCAGTGAACCCAGACGGTGGTCTGAAATCATTCGGCCATCCGATCGGCGCAAGTGGGCTAAGAATGTTATATGAAATGTATCTACAGTTTCAGGGCAAGGCGGAAAAAAGGCAACTCGATGATCCGAAGATCGGGTTAACTCATAACCTTGGCGGCTATCCGTGGCAATGTGTATCGTTTATTTCAATCGTTGGGAAGAACCTTTCTTAAGAAGGAGATGGAAGCATGAAACATCCATATTTAACGAAGGATCACGAGGCATTTCGAAAGTCACTGCGGAAGTTTCTCGTAAAGGAGGCAGCGCCATTTTATGAGAAGTGGGAAGAAGATCGTCTTATTCCGAGAAGTTTCTGGGAAAAGTTAGCGGCCCAAGGATATCTTTGTCCAACGCTTCCTGAAGAATATGGCGGATTTGAGGCAGATTGGGGCTATGCGGTGATCATCAATGAGGAGCTAGAGCGCATCGGTTCCGGACTCGTCGGCGTGGGGCTTCATAATGACATTGTCATTCCGTACATTGAGTCTTATGGAACGGAAGAGCAGAAGAAAAGGTGGCTACCAAAGTGCGTGTCGAGTGAAATTATCACCGCGATCGCGATGACGGAGCCAGGTGCAGGATCCGATCTCGCTAATATCAAGACGACGGCCGTTTTGGAAGGAGATCACTACATTGTGAACGGCTCGAAGACGTTTATCACGAACGGCATTCACAGTGATCTGGTGATCGTTGCGGTGAAAACCGATCCACACGCAAAGCCCGCACATAAAGGAGTGAGCTTGATTGCGGTTGAGCGCGATCACCCTGGATTTTCGAGGGGGCGGAAGCTTAACAAAGTCGGACTTCACTGTCAGGATACGGCAGAGTTGTTTTTTGAGGACTGTCGTGTGCCAAAAGAAAACCTGATCGGTGACGAAGGAAAAGGGTTTCTCTATTTGATGGAAAAACTTCAGCAGGAACGCTTGCTTGTCGCAATCGCCGCTCAGGTTGCAGCGGAAGATATGTTCGAGATGACGATGGACTATATTCAGGAGCGAAAGGCGTTCGGTCAAAGCATTTCGAAGTTTCAACATATCCAGTTTGAGATGGTCGAGATGAAAACGGAAATCGAGATCGGCCGGACGTTTTTGGATTCGTTGATCGCTGAACATATAGAGGGAGAAGATATCGTCACGAAGGTGTCGATGTCGAAATACTGGCACACGGATATGGCGAAAAGTGTTTCACAGCGTTGTCTTCAGCTTCACGGTGGCTATGGCTACATGGAAGAGTACAAGATTGCGAGAAGGTTCCGTGACATCCCGGTTTCGGCAATCTACGCGGGCACAAATGAAATTATGAAAACCATCATCGCCAAAAATATAGGTTTGTAGAAAAGAGGGATGAGATGAGTGCGATTCAGAATAAAGTCGGCATCGAAACAAAGCCCTTCACGTTTACGGTTGAAAGAGGGAAGGTGAGGGAGTTTGCGAAAGCGATCGGGGACGATAACCCGATCTACCACGATGTCGCGTTCGCTAAGAAAAATGGTTACCGTGATCTTCCTGTACCTCCGACCTTCGCGACCGTGATCGATATGTGGGGTGGAGCAAGCTTTGAAGATCTTATCGAGATGTTAGAAGTTGATCCACTAAAAGTATTACATGGGGAACAAAGCTATGAGTATATGAAACCGATCTATGCAGGGGATACGATCACTGCCTTCCTGAAGGTTGTTGATCAAAAAGAAAAGGGTAGTCTTACGCTCTTTACGCTAGAAACGCTCTATCGAAATGAAAAGAACGAGAACGTACTGCTAGCGAGGTCCGTTGTAATCGAACGATAGGAGGGATAACGTGTCAGCACTACAACCGTTAACGAAGAAGGCCATCACCCATTCTCAGCTCGTGAAATATGCCGGTGCTTCTGGTGATTTTAATCCGATTCATACCGTCGTCCCTGTCGCAAAGCAAGCAGGATTACCTGATGTGATCACACATGGCATGCTTGTGATGGGGATGGCAGGACAAGCGTTAACGACATGGTTTAGACCCGAACAGCTGAAGTCATTTCATGTGAGGTTCAAGAAGATGACCCTCCCAGGTGAGTCACTTACAGTAAAAGGATTTATTACTGAGGAAACCGATGAGAACGTTTTGATCGGAGAGATCATTGTTGTGAACGAAAAAGATGAAAAAAAACTATCAGGTACTTTTCACGTACAGATGTAGGAGGAATTGTTTATGCTTAAGAATCAAGTTGCAATCATCACAGGCTCTGGGCGAGGTGTCGGTCGAGCAGTCGCGTTAAAAATGGCAGAAGCAGGAGCGAAAGTGGTTGTATCGGATAAGGACGAAGCACCAACGGAAGATGTTGTAAATGAAATTAAAGAGCTCGGTGGGACAGCGATCGGATTCGCCGGAGATGTAACGGAGGGAGCATTTGCATCTTCAATTTTGGAGAAAGCTGCAACGGAGTTTGGTGGCGTCGATATTCTCGTCAATAACGCCGGATACACCTGGGATGGGTTTCTTCATAAAATGACCGATGAGCAGTTTCAGGCAATGCTCGACATTCACCTCATCGCGCCTTTCAAGCTTACGCGTGCGGCGGCGCCATATATGAGAGAAGCTGCGAAGAAGGAAATGGAAACAGGTGAAGCGAAGTATCGAAAAATCGTGAACGTATCATCTGTGGCAGGTGTGATGGGGAATGTCGGGCAGGCGAATTATGCATCAGCAAAAGCTGGCATGATCGGGTTAACGAAAACAGTCGCCCGTGAATGGGGAGCATTTAACATCAACTGTAATGCTGTGGCGTTTGGGCTGATCGATACACGCTTAACGCAATCAAAAGAAAAAGGTGAAACGGTAAACGGAGTACCTGTCGGGATTCCAGATAAGGTGAAGAAAATGTTTGAACAGTCCATTCCGCAGCAACGAGCAGGAACGGCTGAAGAGGCAGCTGAAGGAATCTTCTATTTAGCGTCCCCTCTATCAAACTATACGAACGGACAAGTTCTACATATTAACGGCGGCTGGTATACGTGATGCTAGATGGTGTACGTGTACTGGATTTCACTCAGTACTTACCTGGACCTTATGCGACACAGCGGTTAGCTGATCTCGGAGCAGAGGTGATCAAGGTAGAGCCTCCTCACGGTGACCCAGCGAGACATATGGCAGGTGGTCTTGTGTATGAAGCTAACAACCGTTCGAAAGAAAGCATCGCGATTGACCTAAAAGATGAGATGAAAGTCAACGAATTGATTGAGCTCATTCAAACAGCCGATGTGGTGATTGAAAGCTTTCGCCCTGGAGTGATGAAGCGAATCGGGCTTCACTACGAAAGGATCAAGCAGGTAAAAGAAGATATCATCTACTGCTCTCTGACAGGCTTTGGGCAAGAAGGACCACTTGCTCACCTCGGAAGTCATGATTTGAATTATCAAGGTCTAGGAGGTTTGCTTTCTCAGTATTGCGATGGGAACGGTAAGCCAGTTCAGCCTACATTTACAACTGTGGACTATGCGGGTGGCATCGTTGCTTCAGAAAAAATTGCTGCTGCGCTTTTTCAAAGAGAACGAACGGGGAAAGGGTGTTTCTTAGATCTCGCCTTGAACGATGCAGTGGTCAGTATGCTCGGAACTCATGCCGCCTATGAGGTGGAGAAGGGAAAGCGGGATGGTCCAAATTTTATTGATGGACATGTTGTTTGCTACGGCCTCTATGAAACAAAGGATCATCGGTTCGTATCGCTAGCTGCTCTAGAGCCTCATTTCTGGAATAACTTTTGTCAGGGAGTTGGAAGACGAGAATGGTTGCCACACGCCTTTTCAAAATCTGATGGTGACATTCATAAAGAAATCATAGCCTTATTCAAGGACAGGACCATGGCGGAATGGACCTCCTTCGGAGAACAGCATGACTGCTGTTTGTTCCCTGTGTTAGAGGTACGAGAGGTAATCGGTCACGCGTATGGATCTGCACGAGGACTTGTAAAAAAAGAAGATGAACGCGTACATATTTTGACGACTCCAGGGACTAAAGTGAAAACATCCCCTCAGTTAGGGGAGCACAATGATAGAATGACTAGAGATTTCAGGGCTTGATCATGCAAGTTCCTGTAGTGGGAACTTGTTTTTTTGTGTGGTCTTTTCTTAAAGTTATTGGAAGAAAAATGGTGTTGAGTAGGTGGAGGGTTATTCTGTTTAAGGGCAGGTTAATAGAAGACTTGAATTCGAGATAATTGAGGTTCGTGGAACTAAAACCAAACTCTTACGTATATGAAATTAGCTATATTCACTCCAAAACCTTGAAAGGGAGCTAAAAAGTCTGAAGGGTATGTGTTCCTGCTGAAGTAAAGGGGGACGGAACATACCATTAGTATACGCTTGTCGTCAGAGTGAACAAAGTGAACTATCTTTTGTGAAAAACCTGAGGAAGTTAGGAGGGGTTGCTATGACCAAAGATAATAAAAGTAAATTGTTAGTTATTATAGTATTTCCGTTTTTTTTCTCTTTTTTTATTTATGATACAAAGGATATTGAGTTTTGGTATTACACTGGTTTCACATTGGTTCTTTTTTTGACCATATTTTATTTAGTTGTAATCAAAGTATTTTATCCAAGGCTTTCTTTTGTAATAGTTGTAGTAATTTGGACAACTCTGTGTGCATTTTTATTTAATGACACTTTCGTGAGCATAGGGATATCTTCATTTTCATTATTTACTATATTGAGTTTTGTGTTTTTGTATAAAAGACCCAAAGGATTGAATAACGGCACCTAATACATCATTTTTATTCTAGTTTCACAACAGCGAGCAATTATAGACGAATAGGAAGTAGCAAATTCTTATATTGACTAGAGATTAGGGGAAGCTAATCAAAAAGTGTGAGGTATACATATGAAAAAAACTCTATTGATTACATCCCTTCTGGCTTCAGTGGTTCTATTTCCTAAAGAATCAAATGCAGTCTCAATGCCTTGCAGTATGGTTTTAAATCCAATCGATGAAGTTCTTACTAATGCAAGAGGAAGTGCATTAGTATATAAAGTTCAGTTGATTCCACCAAGCTTTGCACGAACTAATATTAGCATCTTAAGTGTTCATCTACCTGAGCCTTCTACACAAGGTGAATATGATATTTATGAAGGGTTTGCTTTTATACCTGATGAAATAAGCTGGAGGTTCAAACTTTATCCTACTCCAGAAGAAGATAGCCCTACCTGGGCTGGAAGAATTGACATTATCACTGCAAAATTAAAAAATGCAAAAGTTCAAGTAAGAGCGTCTAATTCTAAAACTGAAAAATTGGGACCAGTGGTTCTGGAAAATGATATTCTAAGTTGCAAATAGCAAATTCAAGAAAAGGGAGCGTTGATCTAAAAAGGATTACGCTCCTTTTTGTTTAATGTAATACTAGGGCATTATACTTTAAAAAGATTTTATGCCCATTTAAGCGGAATATATTTAATTACCTTTAAGGATGGAGAGATAAAAGATGCAAACATGCAAAATCTGTGGTGGAGATTCACTTGTAAACGTACCAGAGTTTGAAAAGGAACTAACTGTCTGTACAGATTGCGGGGAAGTCGTTTCAATGAGGTTCGTAAACCCAAGTATGTTAAAGAAATATATCAATCCAGATTATCAAAAATAAACATATGGTAAAGTAGCCGAATTTATTTTCTTATCTAATTAGAAATGAAAGATTAATGATTATTCAATTAAAGGGAGCACTCATTCAGCAAGGAGAATAGCGCTTTTTTATCAAAATAATAGGATGTAAGGAAATGTGTATATCACATATGAACTAGTCCGGCAATAAAACAAATAACAATTAAAGGAAGTAGAGATGAAAATACTTATATTAGGTGCTACTGGATTTCTGGGATCGAAATTGTACCAAATAGCTTCAGAAAACAAGAATTTCACAGTTTTTGGTACATCTAGATTTCAAAATGATCAATCACCTATTTTGAAAGTGGATGTCACAAACAAAAAGTCGATTGGTAGTGCTCTTAAAAACATTGATCCTGAAGTAGTTATTTGGTCTTTAATGAATTTCAAAGAAGAGTCTCAATTAATTAAAAAAGGGCTTCGAAATTTGTTATCAGAAATAGATATCAGTACAAAGTTAGTGTTTTTGTCGACAGATGCCGTTTTCGTTGAAGGGGCGGGTAGCTACACTGAATGCGATCCCATTGGAACCTTACCGAAGGAAGCAACGTTAGCTAATTATGTAAATGGAAAATATGCTGCCGAAAACTTAATTCTATCCAGCCACTCCAATCACGTTATTCTTAGAACAGGTCCGTTATATGGAGATAACGAAGAATACCTGGAAAAGCGAATATTACAGTTGATTGAAAGAGTGAAAAATAATCACCCAATCGATGCATGGGGAAATGTGTATAGAACTTTTGTAAATGTTCAAGATTTATGTAATGCAATCCTGGAACTGTGCGAAATTGATTATAATGGAATTCTACATGTGGGACCAATACATAAAGAAAGTTATTATACCTTTTTCAAAAAGCGTCTTGAACAGCTTGGTTGGAATAGTAGTCTTCTAAGCCCTGTTGAACTATCAAAGGAAGCGTTCCCATTACTTTCTCTAGATACTTCACTAGATACTCAAAAGGCTAAACTGATACTGAAGACCAATTTTCGTATCGTTTAATATATGGCTTTAAAGATTCATCTTCAACAATCGGGAGCAAATCCGTAACAAGAATTGCGAACTTTCTCTATAAAAAACCCCAGGTTGTGTAGAGTTAACCCCTTTCAATAAGACTCACTCTTTCTAAGTGAACTCTAGGATGCAAGTGTGCTGAAAGGGTTATCTATTTACATTTGTCCTTTCATAATAAAGGATGGATTCTTCCAGGAAGGTTATGACTTCCTGGTTAACAGGATACAAATTCATATTAACAGAAGTCTCCTCAGATTTACGTGCTTCCCAGAACTTATCTGCTACTTCTGCATTCCCCTTAAAGGTTTCATTGGATAAAATCAAAGTATCTTCTGCAATTAATTGTCCTTCTCGAGAATCAGGTGTTTTGCTTTCCTCTAAGCAAAGTTCGATTCGCTTGATTAAATTAATCCACTTCTCTATTTGCTCTATGTCTTTATCCATTTTTGGTAGCTGCTCGGCTAACGCTGCTCGTTCCTCTTTAGTGAATAATTTTTCCATCACTTCCTTCTTTCTTTGTTGCTTTAAGGATTTATTTTCTTCCGAAAGGAGTGGCAATAACTGATCCCAATGAATATCACCTTCCAGTTTTAAAATATTGAAAAGGGTATTAGTATAATCCAATGATTGTTGTAGCTGTTTAATCTCAAGTTCAAGTTGTGCTTTATGTACAGTAAGAGTTTTTTGAATGGTAATCTGGCTAATTATTTTTTTGATATCCTCTAACGACATGGAAGTGGCTTTGAGTAATATAACCTTTTCCAGCATCAACATATTCTCTGGGGTATAATATCGTTTTCCATTATCCTCTTTTAATGCAGGCTCAAGTAGTCCGATTTGGTCATAATAGCGAAGGGTTCTTAAGGAAAGATTTAGTTTTTTTGAAACCTCTCCTGTAGAAAAATAAGTCATGGCAACAATTCCTCCTAAAAAGTGCTTGCAGGTTACGTTACGTCACCCTTTATCCTAAATGTAGCATATTGGAAGATATAGGGGGGATCTTAGCTTGAAGAACGATACTTTTAAAGCGATAGAGTGGACGTATAGTGAGCTTACTCTATTACTCTTACTCACTCTCGTAATTGTTCCTGTAGGAATTGAGTATTTATTGTATGATTTTCTTTACCAAGTATTTTTAGATAGGCTTTATTCTGGAACAATAACAGGCTTTGTGATGTCAATTGTGTTTATTCTCGCAGTCTATTTTATTGCCTTAAAACCTCATTCGCTGGGGTGGAATGTAGTAGGGTTGTGTTCTTTTTCCAGAACTTATTGGAAATGGATAATAGTTTGGATCGTTGTCTTAATAGCAACTAGCTTACTGCTATTAATTTTGATGGACTTCCTTAAGATAGGGTTGGAAAACAGGAAAACAGAGTCAATGAAAGTAAATATGACGTGGGTCACTTTTATCATCGGATTTATCTCAGCAGCTATTATTTCTCCAATATACGAGGAAATCTTTTATCGTGGTTTTCTTTATAAATGGTTCAGGATGAAATGGGGAGTGGGTGCCGGAATAGTATTAAGCTCTCTCATTTTTACGATCGTTCACATCCCAACTTATAATACTTTACCTGTAAACTTTATTTCAGGGGTCATATTTGCATGGACATATGAAAAATCCGGTTCCATTTGGCCTGGGATTATTATTCACGGGACGTTTAATGGCATTGCGGTTATTCTTACGGCATTGACCTAATGTGTTGTTTTTTGCTACGTTAACTAAATTAAAACTCAAGATAATCTGTCCATTTTGTTCTAGGAACTTCAGTAAAACAATGAAAAATCTAATGTAGAAAGGGAAGGTAGGCTCTCCTTTTTTATGAATTAAATCACTAATCTCCTTTAGTCATAAAATCCCTATCTTCCAAAAAGGATGGGGGTTTTATGACATTTAGTGTCCATCATACCTTACCTTCTGTTATAGAATTTATTCAATTCAGTTATAAACTGAAGCATAGATGAAGAATAATATCGATTTTTCCGATAAATTAAGTATAATGGCTTGGGTTGAAATTCTAATCCTTTAATATGCAATACCTTTATATTTGGGTTGATGGCGACTTGAGAGTTTTCTGAAATGGGAAGGAAAGCAACCCCAAGCCCTTTTTCGACCATGTTAATCATAAGGTCAATATGGTTGGTTTCCATTAGGATGGAAAGGGAAATATCTTTTTCCTTTAACGAATTGTCGATTTCGTTTCTGAGTTTGATCCCTTTTTTGAAGACGATGAATTGTAGGTCTTTTAGCTCTTCTAAGGTGATTGAATTCTGTTGGTGGTAGTTGTTTGAATTAGGTACTATCAATTTGATTGTTGAATTAATTCCTAACGGGATAGATTCAATTTGTTCGTTTGTATATGATGTATCAACTAATCCGATGTCTAGTTCATATTGATCGATCAGGTGGTGAATGAGGGGAGCGGGTCCAACTTCATTCATTTCGTAAGTAACTTGAGGATACTTTTGAGTGAAAGAATCGATAAAGGGAAGCAATGTGGTGAGCAATATCTGATACCCTCCGCCGATTCGAATATGACCGGTTTCTGGGTGTTTATATAAACTCATTTCTTCCTTAATATTTTCAACCATCTTCAACACAGGTTTTGTTTGTTCATACAATTTCTTCCCAATGGGATTGAGTATTAACTTTCTACCTTCCCTATCAAATAGTTTTACGTCTAGAATCTCTTCAAGCTTTTGAATGCGAACAGATAAGTTTGGTTGATTGGCATGCATTTTTTTAGCGGCCGCGGAAAGTGAACCGCATTCCACAACGGATACAAAGGTTTCCATTAAACCTAGCAAAATTATTCCTCCTTATATGACATTTTTATATTTATCATCAATAATATATATTTTACATATGAAATTCAGTTGAATACAATAATTTTGAATGATTTATCTGAATTTATTGAAAACGAAAGGGGAACGCATGGAAAATTGGAAAGGAATAATTTTATTTACGGCGATGTTGAGCAGTTTACTTGTGGCATGCAGTCCACAAGAAATGACTAATGAGGGGAGCGGAACCCCCACTTCTAGTGGTGATTCGAATAGTGAGAAAGTAATTGGTGAGATTGAAGATGAAGCAGGAGTAGTTAGAGAAGAGGCTCCCGAAATCCTATCTTACTGGCCCACAGAGGTTTGGCAAACATCTACTCCAGAAAGCGTTGGTATGAATTCTTCTCTTCTAGGAAATATGTTTCAACATATAGAAGACGAGAACATTCCAATGGAAGGAATGCTTATAATAAAGGATGGTTATATTGTCTCTGAAAAATATGGTGGTAATTTTGATGAAGAAACGCCTCATCCTATCTATTCAGTTACGAAAAGCATAACCTCAGCATTAGTTGGGGGCGCTGTTCAACAGGGAGCGATCGAAAGTGTTGAGAGTAAAGCGTTAAACTATCTTAACGCAGAAAACATCACTAATTTAGATAAATGGAAGCGTAATCTCACTATACAGGACTTTTTAACAATGAAGAGCGGGCTTGAATTTCCAGAGCAAACAGAAAAGGGCTTCTATCAATCAGACACATGGAAAGAATTTATGGAGGCCTCAGATCCAGCATCTTTCATAATGAACAGGCCGTTAAGCGATAATCCAGACAAATGGAATTATAGTACAGGCGACGCTAGAGTCGTATCCAAAATACTCCATGAAGCAACGGGTATGAAGCTATCAGATTATGCTGAAGAATACTTATTTTCTCCTTTAGGAATTAGCGAAGTAGAATGGCCGACTGATCGTTCAGGTTCGTCATTTGGAGGAACCGGAATAGAGATGAAGCCGAGGGATATTGCAAAAATCGGCTACCTCTATTTAAAAGAAGGAAAGTGGGAGGAAAAACAAGTGTTGCCAGAAGGGTGGGTTCAAGAAAGTATCCAGCCATATGGAGATACGAACGGTAACTTTGACGGAGATCACTATGGGTATTTCTTTTGGTTAAAGTCTATTAACGGCTATGACACTTATCGAGGGATGGGGTTATATGGTCAGTATCTGGTTGTAGTACCAGAACTTGATCTAATCGTAGTTCAAACTTCGAACGGGATGGATGTTGATCCTTTACTAGAAGAGTATGTTATACCTGCTATCAAATAGATGTTTTCAGTTGGCAAGGCTGGCCTTATTTGGTTAGCATAGCTTAAGAATAAGAGGTAAATACATGACATTTAAAAAGAAGTTAAATGAAATAGTTGATTTTCAAGCTACTTTAGAGGATGGATATAGGGATATTAATGAATTATCGAAGAGATGTAGGTTTCCTAATTGCTCTCATACAAAAGAAACGAATTGTGCTGTGAAAAATGCGATTGATGAGGGAATTCTTTCGAGGGAAGAATTCTTTTCATATTATAATGATAAGAATGAAGCATTATATGTTTCAAATCAAAGTAATAAAACTAAAGCTATCGAGTATATGAAAAAAAGGGATCTTTTCCGATATCCACCTATAAATATTTAATAGATGAAGAATATCAACTGATTTACCTCAGTTTGAAGTATTCCATAATAGGGAGCTTTAATGAATAACTAAGGGAACTTATTTTAATGAGCTTCCCTTTTTTAGGTCCAATAAAGGAGATAGGAACAATAGTATTGAAATGAAATATTGGATAAATAACCAAGAATAGGCGGAATATAAATGGATTTAATGAAACAGATAGAAGAGCTTGATTTTGCACTTTTACAGTCCTTTTCAAATAAACTAGATCAACCGTGGGGAGTTCTGTTTTGGAACGAGGACCAACCAGAATATTATGATGCAAACCATGCTCATTTGAGTGAACAACCTGATGACCCCGAAAAAGTTATCTATGAGGTTACTTCATTTTATAAAGCGATGAATATTATTCCTAGGTTTTATTTATATGGACTTGAGTCAAAGTCAAGCTTTATTGCGCTATTAAAAGAGAAAGGTTTTCAGTATGAAGAGTTTCCGCAGCCGATTCAGCTATGGAATAAAGAAGTAATACAGTTACCATTCAATAAAAATGTAACAATAGAGAAAGTAGACTTTAAGAATTATAATGATGCCTTATGGGTAGAGTGTCAGATTAATGAATTTGGAGGAAGAGTAGTTCGTGAAAAGGCGTTAGAATCTGAGTTTAACGATAATCGTTATAGTCATTACCTTTTAAAATATAAAGGGACACCTTGTTCTACAACATGCTTGTTTGTTCATGGTAATCAAGGGAGAGTAGAGAGTGTCGCGACAATCGAAGAATATAGAGGAAAAGGATTAATCGGCTTTTTGTTACAACACGTGCAAAGTGAATCTCAAAATTTACGGCTAGAAAAACTATGGGTTCACCCGATTAGTGAACAAGTTGAGAAAGTTTATAGTCGCTATGGTTTTACTACCATACTTACATTACAAACCGGTCATGCTTATTTAGGTGGAAAAGGGATTAGAGAGATACAAGGACGATGAAATAGTCGAGGAAAGGTGAATTGATGGAAGAGGTTAGGTAATGGAGTTGATAGCTTACTAAAAGCCTCTACTCCTTATACAATTCAAGATTAATAAATCCAAACCCTCTTCAACAATCGGGAGCTAATCTAGAAAGGATTACGCTCTTTTTGTTTATGTTAATATCAGGCATTTTAACGGAAGAACAAGGGTTTTCACGGCTACATAAAGAAGGCATATAAATAGCTGAATTCTGGAGGAGAATAATTATGGACCAACATAAACCTAAAGTTATGGTGTTAGGTACATTTCATATGAGATATACACCAGATATTTATAAAGTAGAATTTGATGATTTACTAAACGAAAGAAGGCAAAATGAAATAAGGGAAGTTGTAGAAAAGGTAAAAATATTTAATCCCACGAAACTGGCTTTTGAAGTTGTAAAAGAAAATGAAGAAGAAATAAATGAAGAATACAGGCAGTATTTGAATGGTGATTTGGAACTGAAAATTGATGAAATGCATCAATATGGTTTTAGAATAGCTTCAGAATTGGGTCACCAAAAAGTTTATGCAGTTGATTGGATGAAAAGCGTTGGAAATAGGGGGATTGGAGAGGTCTTTGAACGGGCAAAAACTGAACAGCCTGACCTTTATAAATATATTGATGAAAAGTATCGTTCAGGAAGAGATTTTAACTTAGCCGACAAAAGCATTGGGACTCTAATGAAAGAAATGAATGAAGAAAGCAGTGTGAAAAGAGAACACGAGATGTATATGACATTAGCACGTATCGGAAGTGAAGATGATTATGTAGGCATTGATTGGCTCAGGTGGTGGTATCAAAGAAATTTAATAATATACTCCAACTTGGCAAGAATAACCAGTTCTCCTTCAGACAGAACCGTATTAATTATAGGAGCTGCTCACATCCATTTAGTTTCCCAATTTCTAAAAGAAAGTGGAATGTTTGATGTAGAACCAGCAATTGCATACCTTTGATATTCAACAAACGGGAGCAACACTAGAAGAAGATAAAGAAACATAGAAAGTTCGATTCAATATAAATTTATGTTAAGAGGTAAAAATGAAATATTTATTGAAGATCTTATTAGCAATACTTGTATCTGGTCCTATCGCTCTTTGCATTCTCTATATTAGTGACTATTTGATAATTCATAGTAGCTTTTTTAAGGATGATTACTATAGTTTCAATATGGTGATGGCAATTATATACATGGCATACTTCTACTTTTTTTACTTAATATGCGGTTTACCAACCACTCTAGCTACGGACTTAATCTTAAGATTGTTTCCATCGGTAGAGAGAAAATTCATATTGTTATCTTTCACAACTTATACAGGAGCAGGAATATTGTTAATATTGTTAGGTTATGATTCACCAAGTCCTATAGTTTCATGGTTAGTGTTTGTTCCTGTTTACACCTATCTGTTAACGCTAATTTTGATTAGAGCCAAATATAAAAAAGGCGAACTTAGATTGAATAAAGTTTAATAGGCTGTTCCATAATCTCGGAGCGATTATTCAATGAATAAAAGGCTTTAACACAGCGATTGAGCCGATTCATCATACGTCTCCTGATAGGGGGATTCATAGGGAGGGATAACTATGAAAATAGTGCTAATGGGGATAGCATTTATTCTTGCGCCAGCCTTTGGTATGGCATTGGCGAAGTTAATCATTGATCCATTATGGTCGAACCAAAAAGTGTCCTTAGAGGGTCTGATAACCTTTTTCATATATGGGTTAGTTGCAGGAGTCATTCTTTTTATTTTGCGCCTTATTGTTAGGGGAGGGAGTTTGAATTGAGGATAAGAGAGTCATTTAAACATACTGATTCTGGCTAGAAGTTAAGGGGTTATAACATTATCTTGAATTCAAGTCTTCTGCAAAAGGGGAGCGATAGCTGCATTTTGGCTATCGCTAGTTGTGTTAACAGTGCAGGATTGAGAAGACTTGACTTCCAGATAATAGACGATTTGAAACTAATTTAACACCACTTCGTAAGTATAACAAGAAGCTACTTTGATAGAAGTTCAGATAGGAGGTTGTCACTTTAGTGAAAAAGTTTTCAATTATGTTATGCACTTTAGCATTAATATTATCAGGGTGCTCAGATTCAACAGACTCTGAACAAGCTCAACTTCGCACTTTACTATCTACAGATGCTGATCAGTATTCCTTATTAGTGGTAGGAGGGAATGAAAAAACTGAACAAAATTGGATGGAATGGCAAGATAAGAATGAAATTAATAATGCAATGTCCATTCGTTGGGAAAAATCATTAGAACAAATTAATCAAGAGTATGAATTCTTAGACCTAAAGAAGTCGCCAGCTTTTGTAGTATTTGATAATAAAGGAATTGTACTTAAAACGTATAGTGAAACTGAGCTAATTGAATTCTTGAAATCAAAAGAAGGTTAATTTTATGGAATAACAATGAAGTTACCCAACAAGCTAAGGCTCATTAATCTTCTAGAATAGGGAGCGCTTCTTAATCAAAGGTTCGGAAGGAATGAGTTCATATTGAAGTTTCGAAAAGCAAATGAAGAAGATTTAGGAGAAGTTGTTCGTTTACTTGCCGATGATGAATTAGGCTCCCATCGTGAGTGTTATGATGAACCACTCCCTGTTGAATACTATAAAGCTTTTGCAGCCATTAAAGCACAAGTAGGAAATGAGATTATACTAGCTTTTGAAGGTCAAAAATTGGTTGGCTGCCTCCAATTAACAATCATTCCTGGTTTAGCAAGGCTAGGAATGAAAAGAGCGCAAGTCGAAGGTGTACGTGTTGACCGGTGCTACCGAGGGGAAGGAGTAGGTGAAGCGTTGTTTAAAGAAGCAATTGCAATCGCCAAATCTGAAGGTTGCGGTCTTGTGCAATTGACCACGGACAAACAACGTGAGAATGCTCATCGATTTTATAACCGGCTAGGATTTCTAGCGAGTCATGAGGGGATGAAATTAACATTGTCTACTCCATAAAAGGAAGCGCTTTTTGGATACCAAAGTAAGAGCTTTACGGGAGTACAGGACAAGAGTGTAGTGGAAAGGACTGTTTTTTTTGTATGGTGTTGAACAAGGGTTTTGGCTGAATTTAATTATCCTACTTATAATTACTTCGCTATTAATAGTTTCATTTAATACTGTTATGAGAAGATTGCTCAAAGTTGAGAAGAAGAAGCTCTTCTCCAATACCTATATAAATGAAACACATAAGAAAGTGGACAGGAGCCTAAGAATTATTATTTTAGTCTCAATTTTGTTGGGTTTTATTATAAGTATCACTAGGTTTCCAATGAAATCAGTCTGGTATTTGGAACCTTGGTTTTTTTTTGTGCCTCTTAGTGGTTTCTACTGAATCAGTTAGGGCTTTTATGGAATGGAAATACGATCAAAATAGAAATGGCTATATTTTTACTATTAGTCAATTAAGCTTTTTCATAATATTGATGGTCTCAATGTACTTTAGCGATTTTTTTGGATTGATGTAAATTACTGATATACTTATTCACCAATCTCGGAGCAATTGCTAAATACAAGTTAGCCCCCTTAAGTAGGTTAATTGATCGTTTTAAATGTTTATGAAAGATTGAGTATTGACAAACATATTGGAAATATATAGAATTTTAAAAAATGATAAACACGTTGACTAGGAGTATTAAGGACCGGTTATTGCTTAGAGAGCTGTCGGAAGGTGCAAGACAGTCAGTAACCTTCCCAACTCGCCTGGGAGTGGATAGATTGATACGTAGATCTATACGGTTAACTTCCGTAACCAAGTCCTAAGAAGTTTCATTAGAAAGATGAAACAAGAAGAGTGGTACCACGATAAAATCCTATCGTCTCTTTATGAGACTGTAGGATTTTTTTATTAATCGAGAAAATCTAAAGGGGGAACTATTAATGAGTGAGAGTTGTTTTATTTGTGATAAACATATTGGGAAAGTAAACACCTCTGGAATAACAATTTATGAAGACGATTATGTATACGTGGGTCATATTGATAGAAAAGGCAAGCCAAACTATCTTGGTCATATTATGATTGATTTGAAGAGACATGTCCCTACGCTTGGAGATATGACGGTAGAAGAAGCAAAAGCATTTGGAGTAATTATGTCTAAGGTTAGCAAAGCTCTAATAGAGTCTGTAGGAGCTGAACACGTCTATTCCCTTGTATCAGGTAACTCAGTTCCTCATCTTCATATGCATATAGTAGCCCGTTATCCAAATACCCCAGAAGAATATTGGGGTCCAATGGAAGTTTATGAATGGAAAGATGCCCCTATGGGTGGGGACACTGAAGTAGTAGGAATATGCAATCACGTAAAATCCTATATAGAGAATAATTGATATGCAGAACTCTATTAGTGAATTTAGCTGGGTTGGAAGTAAAACGAACTTCGTAGACACAATTAATGTAAGTAAGATTAACCACATATCCATAGGACGTTTTGGGGGAAATTCTACAGCAGGGCAATTTAAAAATGAAGATGGTTGTTTGGTCTGGTTGAATGAAAAAGAAAGTTGGGAGTTTGCTGTCATTTTAGATGCACATAATTCAGCACAAAGTGCAGAATTAGTGCTAGAGCAATTCTCAAAGTGGAAAGAAGATATACAGCAGGTTTTATCTTTATCCAACGATCAAACTTTGAAGAGACTACTTGGTGCATTGTTAAATTTATTTGAAGAAGAAACGTTTCTTTCTAATTGTAAAAAAGTGCAAGGTGAAACAGCTTGTTTAATCGTTCTACGAAAAGGAAAGTACGTCTGGTGGTTTTCAATAGGGGATTGTCTTTCCTTTGTGTTTCATTCAGAACTTGCCAATCTTGGTCAGTACCAAATAAATCAACGACAGTTCTTCGAGTGGATAGGACAAGTTAACACCTTTGATCAGGTAGTTCCTTGTTATAGTAGCGGTGTAAGAGAATTAAGAAATGGGATAAACCGAATATTTCTCACAACTGATGGCCTTATTGAATGTCCTAATGAACCTTTTTCCTCTGGGAAGGAAATCTATAAGGTTATGTGTAATCAAAACATAAATGAAGGAATAGAAGAATTATTACAATCCATAAAGTTTAATAACGTTAGAGATAGTACGACAATAATTTCTTGGGACATAAATATAACTGAAGGTGTTACAATACCAAGCGATGTCTAAACCATTATTCAGTTAAAGGGGGCATATCTCTAAATAGATATGTTCTTTTTTGTATAAATGATGGATTTTTCAGAACTATTTTGAAATAATTGGTATTGGAAAAAATAAATGGAGGGATATATATTGAAAGTTGAATTTACAGGGCATGAATTAAACCCAGGACACGACATGAAGAAATTATCGATATTGACGGCACAATACCTAGTAGAGGAAATGCAAGATGGAGTCGAGGAACAGAGAAAGATCCAAATCACTACATCAAATTCCTTGATTATTGCAGACAAACTCAATACCGCAGAGCCAAATGAAAGCAAGATGACGTTACTTGATAAGGCGCTGTTGAATTCTGAGGATACTATTTTCCCTCTAATAAATGAAGGCAGCGTGACAAACTTTAACGGGATGCTTGTTTTGAGTAATGTAAAGATTGTCCCATTTGCTAACCCTGACAATGTCATAGAGTATGAAAGTTATGCTCTATATACTGATCATATTATGGGGTTCGGTCTAACTGAGTAGTGGAAAATGAAGTTTTGTTTTACTTCTTCCAGAAAAGGGAGCATTTCTGCAAATAAAAAACTTTTACCAATTGGGATTCTAGGAGATTCATTATGGAAATTTCATTAATCAGACACGGAAAATCATTATGTATATCAAATAAGCCTATTTCTTACACTTTTTTTAGAAAATGGGTAATAGAATACGACAACGTAGGAGTGTGCGAAGAAGATGCTTATCCTTCAGACTCCATCGAAAAAGTCTTATCTAGCGAGCTAGTGTTCACTAGTCATTTAAAAAGGGCCCTCCATTCTGCTTATATCCTAAACCCCACCTTAGATCCAATATCAGACGTAACATTTCGAGAAGTAGAACTTCCAATTCTAGTAACCATTAATGAAAAGATGAAGTTGAAGCCTAATGGTTGGGCAGTTATTTTGAGGATTATGTGGTTTTTGGGATATTCCAATGGTTGCGAGTCTTATAAAAGTGCAAAAAAACGTGCTACACGAGCAGCTGACAAATTAATTGAAGCTGCTAAAGAACATAATAATATTGTTTTAGTTGGTCACGGATTTTTTAATAAAATGATTGCGAAAGAGTTGAAAAGAAATGGTTGGACAAATAGAAAAATCAGCACTAACCATTGGGTTTGTAATACATTCTTAATGTTCCATCAAAGGGAGCATGAATAGAAAAACGGGAGGATAATTCATAATTAATGTCAGGGAATGAATGATAAACAGATATAATATGGAGTGGTATTGTTGCAGAAATTAGTGGGTGTTTTATTGGGGGTAATGGTATTAGTTAATGTTGTCCTAATGATAACTGTTATTAATCTTACTTACCAAGCTGAAGAAATGATTATTGAGTTAAAAGCGGTTGAAGTTCAATTAGAAGATATTGACGATGCACTGAACCAAATGATGATAGAAGATAAATAGTATGTATGAGTATATCATTAGTTAAAGAAAGCTTATTTGTAATATGGACCAACTCTTAGTAAGGTGCCTTAGCACATGAGGCACTTTTAGTCATGCTCAATAGGTATAAGGGAACTTCAAAGCATTTAAATCGTAAACAAAGACGAATAGATATTGAAGTCTTATGACTATTGGGGGGGAATGATTGTTTTTCTTGAATACGTAGTGGGCGTTCTTATCATATTGGCCATTTTGGGAGTGTGCTTTTTCATGATGTATATTAGCTATAAAATATTATATAAAAATTTCAAAAGGTAAATAAGAGTATTTTTCTTAATTTTAAGCGTTCGATATAAGAGGATCATTTCATGAATAATTTCACTAATTAGTTTACATAGAAGGGGTTGTTACTCATTAATGGGAGCAATTCCGATATTACAAATCAGCGTTTACGTTGAAGAATGACTTCACTAAATCAGGTCTATTTAATGGAATCTGTTTAAGTAAGTACGAAAGATTTAAGTAATACACTGGGATATTATAATAGTGGGGGGTAAGAAGACGTATAGCCTTCCTGAAATAGATATTTGTTTTGATGATTTTAGGAAGGCTATCTTTAAAATAGGAGTGTAATAATGATGAAGCAAAATAAATATGATGATAAAAATTTCTTTAATGCATATGAAAAAATGCCTCGTTCAGTTAAAGGGCTTGAAGGTGCTGGAGAATGGCATATATTAGAAAGGCTCTTACCGGAAATGAGAAATAGCAATGTACTGGATTTGGGATGTGGTTTTGGATGGCATTGCCTTTACGCTCGTGAACAAGGAGCAAATTCGGTTACTGGAGTGGAAATATCTGAAAAAATGCTTCAAAAAGCCCGTGAGATGACGGATGATCCTTTAATTACTTATATTAAAATGCCGATAGAAGATATCAATTTCCAAGACTCTCAATTTAATTTGGTTATCAGTTCATTGGCGTTTCATTATATCAAGTCATTTAAAGCAATCAGTAAAAAGGTTTATGACTGTTTAAAGCCTGAAGGCTCTTTCGTTTTTTCAGTTGAACATCCTATATTCACTTCTCGTGAAGAACAAGATTGGTATTACAATGAACAGGGAAATCGTCTGCATTGGCCAATCGACAACTATCAAGTAGAAGGTGTACGTGAAACAACATTTTTAACTGAAAATGTTACAAAATACCATCGTACGATTTCATCATATATAAATGACTTAATTGACACTGGATTTATAATAAGAGCAGTTAATGAATCCGTTCCTTCTAATGAAATGTTGAAAAGCGTTCCTGAAATGAAAGATGAGACCCGAAGACCCATGTTTTTATTGATCTCAGCAGAAAAAGCCATCAAGTGATTGGGGTTTCACATTAAGGGAAATCTACCTTTCATAATATGGGTGCGATTCAACAAGATTAAATTCCGTCCTTTGTTCCGTTATTTCGGAGCATATCTGCAATACTATAAAAGCTAAACGCCCTAAATATTCTACAAAACTAGGTGCATTTCCAATATAGGAATGCATCTTTTTTAAATATTAAATTCCTTATTATGTTAATATTGTTACTATTAAGTGGAAAATGAAATAGAGGTGTAGGTTTGGATTTTCTTACTGATAAAGTGATATACATTTCGTTATTTATATTAATCATTCATACAATTGAAACATTGGCTTATGCTGTTCGCCTATCTGGGGCACGAGTTGGTTTAATTGCCTCTGCTTTATCTCTCTTTAATTTAATGGTCATAGTTTCAAGAATGGCCAATATGATGCAGCAACCCTTTACAGGAAGTTTAGTAGACTCTGCTCCTTCCTCTAACACCTTGGCTTTTGTGGAGAGTCAGTATAGGGTAATTATTGGTGCTTCAACGATCGGTACTCTTGTTGGCATCGTTTTGTTACCTACTTTTATTGCCTTATTTTCTAGAGCTATTATTCACTTATCCAAAAAGGGAGGATCTATTCCTTCTTTGCTCAAAACTCTTTTTTCATTGGAGTATATAAAACGAGGGTTAAATCAGATGCACTTCCCAAACCGTACATATTTACAGGGAATCTCATTAAATGACATACCTAAAAGGCTGTTTCTGATCAATATGGTAGTAACAGCGATATACACGATTGGTGTTTTATCAGCCCTTTATGCGGCGCTGCTAGCCCCGGAAAGATCGTCAACAGCTATAATGGCTTCAGGATTAATTAATGGGATAGCTACTATCCTTTTGGTTGTTTTCGTAGACCCAAAAATATCAGTAATGGCTGATGACGTCATTAACAAACGTGGCGACTATTCAAAATTAAAGAATGTGTCACTTATGATGGTCACATCAAGATTATTGGGCACTTTACTTGCACAAATTTTGTTTATTCCAGGAGCAAAATATATTGCTTGGTTTACTAAATTCATTGTTTAAACCGTTTCTTTGCTTACTCAAGTATCTCGGAGCTTATCTGTAATAAGATAGGCTTCTTTTCATTTGAATTTAAAGGTTGAGTTATGTGAGTTGGTTTGAAATAATTGGTAATAGAAGGTTTGATAAAGGAGAAGGGAGGGAGCTGAGATTAAATTGAAATTGAAAGAACTCGCACATTCTGAATGGAGATTTAGTGTGATGGTTCTAGGGGCACTTCTTGGAACTTTTATTGGAATCTCTTTTGGACGACATGAACTTAACCCAACATTTGCGATAGGGTACCTAGCTGTTTGGGTATTAGTGGTGGTTATTAATGCGATTTACGTGCTCTATAAGAGAAGTAAAAATAGAGGGACGTAGAACTAGAACCAGGAGACAAGAAAAGTGAAGTCGAAAATTCTGATGGAATTGAGTTTTTAAATCTATTTACTTACTATAATTATTTCAAATCATATATTTCAGCAATCGGGAGGTATGCTTTACTACTTTTATGTGTTCAAACAAATAAAAGAATTAGGGTATGCGATTGAATATAAGTAAGAGGAGGAGAGTTGCAAAATGAGCAAAAGAACTAAGGATCGTATTATCTCTGCACTTGCTTATGCTGTCACTGCTATTCTCTTCGGATACTTTATATACGGGGAAATAAAATGGCCTATTGTATTAGGATTAACGATAGGTGGTTTTGTTCTTCCTGTAACAGGCAAGTTAGAGCGTAAAGACAAATCGTAAAAACCTCTCGTTTTCGTTTAGTAGTATCTTGACTTTGAGTCTTAAACAAACGGGAGCATATCTGTTATCAGATACGCTCTTGTTTTTTAAAGTATGATTTCAAAATTTCCTTCATTTTGAAATGATTGGTGTTGAACAGAGTTGTAGGAAGCTAGGTGTAATGAAATGAATATTACGAAATTAGTAATGGTGTTAATGATAAGTTTAATTATTTTAGGTGGATGCGGGAACGGAGCAGAGACCATTAAAATTGAGGGGGATTATAGATTTCTCCTCATACAAGGTGTAAATAGTAAGGAGATTGCCAGTAATGAGACTAAAAAAGAGGTAGAGGATATTGAGAAGATTAGTACCTTGATACAAAAGTTAGAAAGTGTTGAAGTGACTAAACAAAAACCAGAAAAAATTAAAGAGAAGAATAAGTTATTAAATGAAACAGGTAACTACATAATTGCTTTATCAGAAAATGAAAAATTGCAGGGGAAAACCTATTTTATTAATATGTTTGAAGATGGTTCTTTCATTTACCAAGATCCTTCTGGTAACAAGCTGAAATATGTTTCGACTGAAAACCATCCTAAGTTATATGAAGAGGTTAAAGAGCTACTAATGATTTCATTCTAGTAATAATTAATAGTCTATGTTCAATTATCTCGGAGCGAAAGTTGAGTAAGGTGTCTTTGCAGCTATTTCATTATTTAAGAGCAACCCAGGAATAAAGGGAGGTTATCATTGAAAATGGAAGTTGCAAAAAAGAAGAAAAACCAAAAAATAGCTGGTGTAATACTATTGGTGATAGTAATAGTTTTGTCCCCATTTTTGCATGATCATTTTAATCCGTTAACTTTATTAATAACTACGATTATTATATATGCTATTGTCATGTTCATTGTTGGACTGTTATCAAAAGAAGAAAAGTCTTAACCTTAAGACAGAAGGATCTTTATTTACCATCTTCTAGTATCTCGGAGCAATTCAAGAATAACCTTTTCCTGGAGGAACTACTTTGATTTTTTTGAAATCTATGACTAATCGACAAGTGATAAATTGGAAAAAGGGTGCAAACATTGGCTTCTATACCTATATGATATTGTTATTTATCAACTACACTCACAATCTAATTTTTACCGGGGATTTCTTTTCATCGGCTATAATCTTTTGGTCGGGTTTAATAGTTGCCTTTGGTTATGAGATTGTCTTAAATCTTAATGATAAAAGAAAAATAAGAAAGAATTTAGATTGAGCAAGAATGACGTATAGAATAAAAGCAATTTGATAATGCGTCTTCCAATATCTCGGAGCTTTTGCGCAATAAGCTGTGCTGGTCATTTGTTTCTAAGGTACAATCCTTAAGTCAGTGGTGAACCAATGATCGGAGGGAATATATGAGTTTTAAGAAAAGAGTGTTACTAGGCATAGTCCTAGCTGTACTTATGGCTGTGTTCTCAATACTACTAAGTCACTTTAATAAGAATGAAATTAAAGTAAACCATTTAATAGGTTCTGCTATAGCAGGGTTTATTATAGGCACTTGGTTCATACCAACTACTTTAAAGAAAAATACAAGGAAGAATAATAATTGATTTTCAAGTATCTCGGAGCGTTTACTTAATGAAGTGTAAGTGCTCTTAGATCAAAGAAAGTGGACTATGTGGAATTGGGAAGAGGGTTACCAATAAAACAATAGTTACCAATAGTGCCCTTTCTATATCTACTGTTTTTTTTATGATGTTAATAGTTGAAGGCGATGATTTTTTTTGGTATTTTCATTCTAGTTTGTCTTATGGTTATTTATGACTACATACGAGGGTTAGAGAAGAGAACAGGTGCGGAAAAGAAACATAGGGTCAGAGGATTAATAACTTACTTCGTCACTGGGTTCGCTTGTGCCTTAGTGTATTTTCTATAATCGATTTTAAAGGTTAATCAGCACCAAGAAGCATAACGGTATTCCATAATGTCGGAGCATTTCTTTAAGAAGTAGAAGAACACTTTTTTGTGAAATAAATGTTCAAAATAAAGATTACTGCAGTAAAGTAAGGTATAGTATATTGTTGAATAGATTCTCTTGTAAGAGAAGAAAAGTGGTGAACAAAGTGGGAAGATATCAATTGGATCACAAAGGTAAGGTAGCTGTGACAAAGTTTCATGAGAAACAGACGACTGCCAAATTTGATAAAAAGAATCATCTTGAAAAAATACGTGCGGAGTATTTAAAAAAGAAGCAAAAACAGACAGATAAATAATATGATGAAACGTTTTATTTCGATATCTTTTGCAATCTCGGAGCTTATCTTTAATTAGATAGGCTCTTTTTTTGGGGGAATATGGATTTATTAGCTCTGTTTTGAAATAATTGGTATTAAGCATTTATGGGTTCTGGTATGTTTCTGGTACCGACTAAAATTGTTGTAGTAGGACTATTAATCCCTTTTGGTGGATTAAGAGCAGCTTGGATAGATTAATTTTTTGAACTCCAAATTAACAATATCCTTTAATACAGCGATGTAATGATGATTCATACGCCTCCAGATAGGGGGAATTTATAGGGAGGGATTGCGATGAAAAAGAAACTATTGCTGAAAGCTTTGCTTGTTGCGGTTTATGTTTACATTCTATCTTGGATTTATGAGCATTTCACCGATAACAGCCTTAGTTCTACTTTTAAGTTTTCTATATCTATCTCACTTGCATTTTTCGCATATATACAAATGTATAACAAACATAAGAATAATAGTTAAACGATTAATTAAACAGGATAGATAGAGGTAGTTACTATAATGGTAACTTTGAAAAGATGTGGAAACGTTATCTATGAAAAAAAGTGGTGATTGGGTTAGTATTTATTCTTGTGCCAGCTTTTCGTATCACATTTTAAAAGTTAATATTTTCCATTATAGTCGAACCAGAAAGTACCCTTAGAGGGTCTGATAACCTTTTCAGTATATGGTTTGGTTGCAGTGGGCATTCTTCTTATTTTGCTCCTTATCTTAATGGAAGGAAGTTTGAATGGAGGATAAGAGCGTCATTTAAACATACCGATTCTGTTAGATGTTAATGTAAGAAGATCTATTTATGGAAATTATTATACATTCTAAAATCAGGGTATTAAATTGTAATTCCCTATTCGACAATGTCGGAGCAAATCTGAAATAAAAATTTCTCTCTTTCTTTGTTTTCTTGAATGAAAAAGGGGATTATTTGTAGGTAATCGAAGTGATAGGTAGGAAATGGAGACAGGCACTGTTTTTACAAAAGGAGTGGATGTTATGGATATTAAACTAGATGATTTAACGGGATCTGAGGTGGCTGACTTACTGAGTGAGCACATTCAGAGTATGAGACTCCATTCTCCACCTGAAAGTAAACATGCTCTTGATCTTGAGGCGTTGCGAAAACCTGAAATTACATTCTGGAGTGCTTGGGAAGGAAATGAATTAGTTGGTTGCGTGGCGCTTCAGGAACTAGACAGTCAGCATCGAGAGATTAAGTCAATGAAAACTGCTTCCTCTCATCTAAGAAAGGGTGTAGCAAAACGGCTTCTTCAATTCATAATTAAGGAAACTAGAGAACGTGGTTACCGAAGATTGAGCTTGGAGACGGGTTCAATGGATGTTTTTAAACCGGCTAGGAGATTATATGAAAGCTTCGGGTTTCAATATTGTAAGCCGTTTTCAGGTTACAGTGAAGACCCAAATAGTGTCTTTATGACTAAGGAGTTATAAGTGGTTTTATAAAAATTCAATAGGAACAATTAAGGCAGCAATTAATAAGAAATCTTCTGCAATTTATACGACTCTACGAGGAGCATGTGCTGAACTCTAGGGGGAGTTGCCGCCGATCCAAAGGAATACAAGTAGTTGAAACATTTCGTAGTTAACCAACGTAAACGAATAGAAGGGATGAAAGGAGGTCATTGATCTTGTATGAACATAAGTTTGTGAAAATCGACTTGTCTTCTTTTAATAAACCGAAGGAAGATTATCGTGAAGTCATCTTTGAGCACGAAAAAGATGGCTGGGAATTGGTTCAAATCTTTGCACCAGGAACGAAGAGTTATGGGATGTCTGCTTTTTTTGAGATCATTTTCAAGCGAAAAAAAGACTAAGGTGATGAGGGTTCACTTGATTCACTCTAATGGATTGTTAGATTAATAGAAAAAAGGCAACCCATTTGATAAGGTTGCCTTCTTACCCATTTATACTGCTTCTTGTTTATCTTCTGAGTTGTTCTGTTCTTTCGAGCGTTTCAACTGTGTCGCTCCAACAAAAATAGCTGTTAGAATGACACCAAGTATGGCTAGGAACATGACTTTAGAAGAAAGTAGCTCGATTAGGTTACCGAGAAGGATTCCTACTACGGCGAAGTCAGAGTCGCCGAACGTCGTTCCTTCGAATCCTAATGAGCCAAGGACTGGGAGAAGAAGCGCTGGCAAGAAGCTAATGAGAACACCATTTGCCATTGAGCCAAAGATGGCACCTCTTCGACCGCCTGTTGCATTTCCGAACACACCTGCAGCTGCACCTGTAAAGAAGTGTGGGACGAGCCCAGGTACAATGACTTTTAATCCGAGGAGTGGCAGAAGGAACATGCTGAGAAGTCCTGCTACAAAGCTGAAGAAGAATCCGATGATTACCGCATTGTTTGCGAATGGAAAAACAGATGGGCAATCGAGTGCTGGAATTGCGTTCGGTACGACTTTATCTGCAATCCCTTTAAAGGCTGGTACGATTTCAGATAGAAGCATTCTCACACCGGCTAGGATGATATAGACGCCAGCTGCAAACGTTAGTGCTTGCATAAATGAAAAGACAAGGAAGTTTGTTCCACCGCTTAGCTCTGCTTCAATAAAAGAAGGTCCGGTAAAGAGAGCCACAACAATGAAGAGAATGGCCATTGTAAGTGAAACAGATACGGATGTGTCGCGAAGGAAATTAAGTGTTTTCGGAACTTTAATTTCTTCCGTAGATCTGGAGTTCTTTCCTACTGCTTTTCCGACAGCTGCTGCTAAGAAGTAGCCGAAAGAGCCGAAGTGACCGATCGCAAAATCATCACTTCCAGTAATTTTTCTCGTGTATGGCTGTAGAAGAGCTGGAAGAAGAACCATGAGAGATCCTAGAATAACAGATCCTGTGATGATCATTGTAAGTCCACTGAATCCACCAGTCGTAAGAATAACAGCGATCAGACATGCCATGAACATGGTGTGGTGCCCTGTTAAGAAGATATACTTAAAAGGAGTCACGCGTGCTAAGAGAATGTTCACAACCATTCCGAACAGCATGATCATCGCCGTTTCTGCACCGAAAGACTCCTGTGCTAATGCCACGATCGCTTCGTTATTCGGAATGATCCCTTGAATTTCAAATGCGTGATCAAACATGCTGCTGAAGTTATTGAGGGAGGCCACTAGCACAGTAGCGCCTGCCCCCAGAATAACAAAGCCCATAATTGTTTTGAGCGTACCGGATATTACGTTCGCAAAGTCCTTCTTTTGAAGAAGAAGACCGATCAGGGCGAATAACCCTACCAGGATCGCCGGTGTTCCTAAGATGTCTTTCATTATTAGATCGACCATAGTTAAGCCCCTTTCAGATTTGCTTCAATCGCCGTTCTTAACTCATTCTTATCCATAAGGTTATTAAGCTTGATGACATTGCGGTTTCCATCTTCAAGGTTTTCCACGATTTCTGTTGAGCCTAGGAAGAAATCTGCATTCTCAGATTTACTAGTGGTAAGGTCTGTGTGATCCACCTCAGCTTCAATACCAAGTTCATTAAGAATCTTCTTCACGTTCATTTCCACGATAAAGCTACTTCCAAGGCCATTTCCACATACGACTAGAATTTTTTTCATTTGATTGTCTCTCCCTTAATTTGAGTATTTTGATACGAGTTTAATAATGTCTTCTTTTTCAGTTGAGTTATAGATTACCTCTAGATTCTCTTCTTCAGATAAGAGATCTGAAAGCTGTGCAAGTGCTTTGAGGTGCGTTTCGTTATCCACTGCTGCGAGAACGATCAATAGTTTCACCTGGTGCTTGTCTTTTTCAGAGAACGGAACCGTTTCATCCAAGCGAAGTAAGCTCATGCCAACTGTATTGACGCCTTCTTCAGGACGAGCGTGAGGAATTGCGATTCCTGGCGCGATCACGACGTATGGGCCGAGTTCTTCTACGTTTTTGATCATTGCTTCGATATAAGTAGAAGAGATTTGCTCCTTGTTCAGAAGAGGTAGAGATGCTGTTTTGATTGCTTCGCGCCAGTCTTTTGATTGTGATGCAAATTGAATTGTATCTTCATGAAGTAAGTCATTTAACATAGGTCGTTCAAACCTTTCTATTGATAAGGTGGTGGATGATGGGACGAATAGTTGATTTAATTCATTCCTTAGTGCATCCTCGTCACGGATCGTTCCGTGTTTTTTTACTAATTCAATAACCACGTCAGAAGTAAGTGGAATGTGGTCGTTCGGTATTGACTGGACTTCCTCAATCCAGTGAAGGATTTTCTCCTTGTCCTGCTGCGTCAAAATTGGACTAACCATTAGAACAGGTAACGTTTCATGATGCAGTGGCGAAGTGGAGAAGACATAATCGATGTCGTAATGATGATTGATGAATTGTCTTCTTGATACCGTTCCGACTACCTCAACGTTCGTGAGAAGCTTTTCTAGCTGGCCTCTTAAAATGTTCGACGTGCCTATTCCTTTCTCACAAACGATGATCGCTTTTCCAACCGTTATTTCCGGTAGCTCTTCTTTCTGCATCCAGGCACCAAAGTGCATAGCGAGATAGGCTAGTTCATCATCTGGTAGTTTGTGAGAGGCCATCAGCTCAATCGGCCAGACAGCTCGTTTTGTAATAGAGAAAACGTCCGGATATTCCTGTTGAACGGATGCGGTTAACTCGTTCGTAATCGGAACGTTGTACTTTAAGCGGTAGTAGGTTGGCTTAAGGTGAAGAAAGAGTGCCTCCTCAAGTTGGGTGCGCTGTTCAAAAAGAATACAGGCATAGATCTGAAATTCATGAACAATGTCACTAACAACTTTTCTGAGCTTTTCAATCTCAAGGTTGCCTACAGCACTGACTTCAGAGTAATGCACTCTCGATCCGAGTAGATGCATCGTGATAAAACAGATTTCATCGATCGAAAGTGAGAGGTTAAATTGCTCTTCAAGTTCCTCAGCAATACTCGTAGCAGCCTCAAATTCTCTTGTTGATGAGACGGCTTGCTTTTCATCAGGATCAAGTTGAATGCGGTTTTCACCTTTCAAACGTTGTAGGAGCACAACGAGTTGAATCGCCAGAATATGAATCGTATCGTCTGTTAATTCGACCTTCAAAATAGGCTCAACATTCATGATGATCTGCTTCATTGGGATAAGGTTCGAATAGATCTGTTCTTCACCGTTCTTTAATAGAGGATTGATGATCTTCAGCATCTCCGTTAATTGTTCGTTCGTTAACACTTCTGTAAGAAAACGGCTTAGTACCCTGCGTTTGTTCTCCTCTTTCCCCTCGATAACGTAGCCAGTTGAACGGTCGAATTGTAACGTTAATGCTTCGTCTTCTAGCAAACGAATAACGAGCTTTAAGTCTTTTGAAACGGTTCCTCGACTCACCTGTGTGCGTTTCATAAAGTGCTTCATGAACACAGGCTGATTAGTGGTGAGCAGTTCGATTCCGATCAAGGTGACACGTTCCATCTGAGAATAGTGGTATTGCCATTCTTTCAATTCCTTCATCAATGTAGGAACGGTTTGTTTCGTTTGCTCAGATAAGTAATAGCCCATTCCTTGTCTCGTTTGTATGATCGGTAACTTGTTATCTTCTAACCAATCATTGATCTTCTTTAAGTCATAATGAACGGTTCGTTTGGATATGCCGAGCTGCTCAGTTACGTGATCCACAGTAACGAGTTCAGATGCATTTACGAGTTTGGTTAATAGAAATGTACTTCTTTCATCAAGTGACATGGAGATCTCCAACTCCCTTGTGATTGCAAAATGTTACGGATGAAACAAATCATGATTTGATAGTGCTAAGTATAAAGTAAGGAAAATAGTTATGGAAGGGTTTGCAATGTGTAGTCTTTGTATTTCTGCAATTTGCAAAAGTGTACGGAAGTGAATAATGTTCTTTGTTTTTCTTGAAAATAGGAAATAGGATTTCCTATGCTAAAAGGCATGTTGATATTTTGTTGGAATATTGCTAAAATTTTAAACAATACATAGAAGTTCATCGAAAAACTGTCTATTCTAATCGACTCTACTGGCTCAAAGTGGAGCGTTCCGTTAGAAAGAAACCAGTTTTATGCTAAGTGACAGGTATGTTCAAAATACTAGTCGTGTGCATAGGGCTGGTTTTTTTATGAAGTGAAGGGAGGTAGTCTTTTAGAACATTATTTTTACATGGGGAGAGTGAACATGACAGAAGCAGATTTGATTTTGATAAATGGTGATGTGCTGACGATGGATGATGATAAGCCGTTCGCGAGCAGTGTGGTCATAAAGGACGGAGTAATTGTTTACATAGGGGAGAAGGATGATGCCCTCACTTGGAATGGGGGAGAAACCATAATTACGGATCTAGAAGGCAAAACGCTCATGCCTAGTTTCATAGAGAGCCACATTCACCCATCGATCTATGGGTTAAGTTTATTGAAATTAGATTGCAAGCCGGAAACCACCCCGTCAATTGAAGCAATCTTACATAAAATAGAGAAGCAAGTGGCTCATACCCCTGAGGGAGAATGGATTATCGGTTTTGGGTGGGATGATAGCAAAATGATAGACAAGCGAAATCCGACTCGTTGGGAACTAGATCGAGTCGCTCCCAATCATCCAGTTGTATTGGAACGAGCCTGCGCACATATGGCGGTGGCAAATAGTAAAGCGCTCGAAGTAAGCGACATTTCTGAAGAAACGTCGAATGTTGCGGGAGGGAATATCCAGAAGGACGAACAAGGAAGACTGACAGGATTGCTTCAGGAAAAAGCGCAAGGGTTACTCAAAACACCAAAGTATGGATGCGATGACCAAGTGAAGGGCATGAAATTAGCGCAGGAGAAGTTTGCATCGTGGGGGATTACTACGGTCCATTGTATGTCCACACAGACGGATGATATGCAACTCTATCAAACCTTACTAGAGCAGGAAGAACTGAAGGTCAGGATTAGACCTTGGATGTGGGCGGTCGATCAAAATGGTTTTGATGGATCGTTAGAAGAAGTATTAGCCACAGGACTTCGAAGCGGTTTTGGTAACGACATGGTCAAGATTCAGGGATTGAAATTCATGTTGGATGGCAGTGTGGGAGGCAAGACTGCTGCTTTTCAAAGCCTTACGTTGGTACTAGGGAAACTGGGATTCTCTACAACCGGGTCGATGAAATCGCTCCTCTTATGAAGAGTGGAATAGAGGCGGGGTTAAGGGTTGCGATCCACGCTATCGGAGATCGAGCCATTGATGTAGCGATAGAATCCTTTGAAGAAATCAACAAAACAGTACTAATTGAACATATGCGTAATCGAATCGAACACTGTATTTTCCCTACATCAAAACAGCTCTTTCAAATGAAAGAACTCGGCTTACTAGCAGGCTCATCGATCGGGTTTCTTTATCACATCGGAGATAATTATATGGCAAAGTTAGGAGACGAGCGGATGGGACGTGCTTTCCCTCATAGATCCTTTAAACAAGCAGGTATACTGGCGCCAGGGAACTCTGATTTGCCGATAACCGATGGTAATCCGTGGATGGGAATTTACGGTGCTGTCACGAGAAAGACGTCTAGTGGACAAGTCATTGGCTTAGAAGAACGAGTTGGTGTGTGGGATGCACTGAAAATGTATACAGTAGACGCGGCTTATAGTTCATTCGAAGAACAGACGCTAGGGGTCATTAAGCCGGGAGCAAAGGCTGACCTGATGGTGCTTTCTCATCATCCATTGGAAATTGAATTCGAACAACTTCTTGATATTGAAGTGGAACGTACTTATTTAGAAGGTAAGATGATCTATAACAATAAGACAAACAAGGAAGGTGAACCTATTGTTTAGCAGCCAGCAAGAGACGATTTTAATTACGATTATTGCCGTCTACTTTGTTTTATTATTTGGCCTTTCACTATTTGTGAATCGAAATGTCAAAACGTATGAGGATTACAATGTTGCAGGTCGTTCAACGAAACTGATGCCACTTGTACTTACGTTTGTTGGGACAGCGATTGGAGGCTCCATCTTACTTGGTTATATGACAAAAGGCTATCTGTTTGGAATGGGGCAACAATGGCTCGCAATCGGCTTTACGTTGACATCCATCGTGATTGCAGCGTTTTTGTTGAAACGGATTCGTTTTCTAGGGAAAAAATATAATATGGTGACGATGGGAGATTTCACGGCGTTACGTTTTGGAGAAGGAGCTAGGATCCCAACCGTGCTTAGCGTTCTTTGTGCTTATGCTGCGATCACAGGCATGCAGTTCGTGGCGATCGCTACTATTCTGAAGTTGACCATTGGACTTAGCATGACGACCGGAATCATCATCAGTTGGGTGCTTTTGACATTGAAAACGTACTTTGGCGGCCTTAAGTCGGTTATGATTCAGGATGCTATTCATGGAACAATCCAAACAGCGGGTATATTCTTCTTACTGATTATTATCATGTTCCTCGTTGGTGACTGGGGAGCACTTGCTGATCAAGCAAGAAATGCGGAGGGCGGTAATGCGTTAAGTATCTTTAATATTAGTGCATCTGAATTCTTCGTTTATATGCTTACGATCGGAGCGTACCAGTTTGTCAGACAAGACTTATGGCAACGGTTCTGGGCAGCGAAAGATGACAAGACGGCAAGCACCGGATTCTGGTCTGCCATCGTGCTTGGTTTTCTGACAGCTGCTGTCACAATATTTATAGGCTTTCTCGGTAAGTTCGGACTTAATATGAACAATATTGATCCTTCTTTGATCTATTATGAAATCATTGGACAAGTTCTACCATTTTCGCTAGTGGTCGTGATGTTGATCGCATTACTAGCAACAGTTATTTCTTGTGCCGATTCTTTTTTCCTAGCAGCGGCATCCTCAATCGTGAATGATGTTGTCAAACCAAGGGTCGGGGATGTTGGGGATAAAAAGATGCTGACTTATAGCCGGATGTCTGTTGTTCTCGTTTCTGTCATCTCTCTTTTGCTGGCACTTTATATCCCTCAATTAGTCACGCTCTGGATCACAGGGACGGCTATGCTTGTGTCTGGATTGTTGGCGCCGGTATTATTCGGATTGTTCTGGAGTCGGACGACAAAGGTCGCAGGACTCTCTGCTATGTGGGCTGGCCTGATCGTTGCAGTACTTTGGCAGATCGCTGGACATCCTTTTGGGTTGCATCCTGTTTTTATTGGGTTGCCGATTTCCGTGATCACATTGGTGACAATAACGTTACGTTCAAAAGTGGAAAAAGAAGATACTGTTTTTTCTGATTTAGAAAAGATCGGTTAATTCGTAAGGAAAACGCGCGCTCCTTGGCATCTAGCTAAGGAGTTTTTCTATGACTATTCATTCAAGTGGACTTCTTCATCTGTTGGCAATAACAAAGCCGCTGCAAGATAAACGAGTAAAGCAAAACCAGAAGTGGAAAGGGTAATGATGAAAAATATGAAGCGCAAACCTCCTGAATCGATGTTTAACGTCTCGCTTACGCCACCAATAACGCCCGTATAGACTTTGTCTTTTGTCGATTTATACAATTTCCTCATCGTACTCCTCCTCAACTCATTTGTTATCTTCATATACGGATCTTCCATGAAGAAGTTTCAATAAAAAGGAATTTACATCCAGCTAGTAGAAGGTAAGGGGAGGGACGGGGAAGGGAGATGCTTTATGAAAAAAGTACATAACCTTAGCATGATTGAAGAAGTTGATGGCTTTGCACCGCAAATTTCGAGACTCGTGTCGATGATGAATTATACAAGGCATACAACTGAGGGTGCGATCAGGGGTCTTACGGTAGAGGAACTTGATTTCCATCTTGATGACCAAAGCAATTCCATCGGTATGTTGTTGCAGCATATGGTGTCTGTTGAAAGAGCATTTCAAATCATGACGTTCGAGCAGCGAGAGCTGACCGATGCTGAATGGGATGAGCTTGGAATCGCTATTGAGTTAGGGGACCGAGCGAAAGATAAGATATGTGGGCGTGACTTGGATTATTACTGGAGTGAAATGAGTCTTTCTCGTGAATACACCCTTCAGGAATTACAGAAGAGAGATGACGATTGGCTCGATGTGATCACACCATATGGGTGGAATGAGAAAGCGAACCATTACTTCAAGTGGTTTCATGTGATGGAAGATGAGCTGAGTCATCGTGGCCAAATCCTGTTGATTCGAAAGAGAATACTTGTCTAAGAGGGAAGCGGAGCCATGCGCTCGAAGAACATGTGCGTTTTACTGAAACATATACAAGCTAATAGAGAGAGGAACAGCGATCATGTTTACCTATCAAGTGAATGAAGACCTTTATTTAAGAATGTACACAGTAGATGATGCTGAAGAGCTTTATAACCTGACCGAAGAGTCGAAGGATTATTTAAGAGAATGGCTCGCGTGGGTAGATTACAATACGGATGTTGAAGGGTCCAAAGCGTTTATAGAAGGAACGATCAAGAGCCTCGTACATACGGGGGGATTCCCTAAGACGCTAGCGATGATCTATAAAGGTGAATTAGCTGGAACGATCGGATTTAATGAAATCAACCGTACACATGATTATGCGACAATCGGTTACTGGCTTGGTGAAAAGCATCAGAAGAAGGGCATCGTTACAGAGGCGTGTAAGGCGATTCTAGAGTATGGATTTCAAACAATCGGTCTTAATCGCATCGAGATCCGAGCGGCTACTGAGAACAAGAAAAGTCGAGGTGTTCCGGAGCGACTCGGCTTCACAAAGGAAGGCTTAGTCCGGCAGGTTGAAAAGGTTAACGGTGAGTACGTTGACCACGTGGTGTATGGCATGCTGAAGAATGAATGGGAGAGTAGGAAATGAAGATGGACATAAGAAGAATGAGAGCAGATGAAGCAAAGGATTATTGGGAGTTAAGGCTTGAAGCGCTTCAGAACAACCCGGAAGCGTTTGCGTCGAGTTATGAAGAAGCAGTGGAAAGACAGAATCCACTCGAAGGCGTTGCGACAAATCTAGAGAGAGCGGTGACGTTTGGAGCTTACGAAGGTGATAGGTTGATCGGCGTCATCACGTTTGTGCGTGGAAGTGGTTTGAAAACGAAGCACAAGGGTGACTTATTTGCAGTATATGTGACACCAGATTATAGAGGAAAAGGTGTTGGAAAAGCTCTTTTGAAAGAAGCGATCGACCATGTGAAAGGTCTGTCGGAACTCGTTAAGATCAACATCTCCGTTGCCTCAGTTAACAAAACAGCAAAGCAACTGTATCACAGCTTCGGATTCAAAACATATGCTCACGAAGAAAAAGCGCTTTATGTGAACGGCGAGTTTCTAGATGAAGATCACATGGTTTTGTTCTTATAAAACGGGACTAGGACGTCTAGTTAACAGTAAATTCCTCATTGTATAATGCAACGCGATATGGAAATAACTCTGCTGTCATGATCCCTTCACGGACAGCAGGGTCTTTTTTCATGATTGCTGCTGCTTCCTCTTCAGAGTTTGTTTGAATCACCACGACCCCGAACGCTGATTCATCGTCGTTCATCGTTCTTCCTGCCATGATTAGCGTGTTTTCTTTCAAAAGTGCTTGAAGAGCATTAAAATGCTCTGAAACGATCTTGTTTTCCTTTTCAGTCCAGTTGTTTGCATCTACTAATTCAGGAATGAGTTTGAGCTTATACAAATAATGATTCATTGGAAACCTCCATATTTGTGGTGTACCCTATCAATTCGCTTCTTTTTAGGGACATTCCTTGTTAGTAGGAGAGAGAACAAAACATTTCTTTTTTTGAAGAAGTCGCTGAGCTGCGGCTCTTTTTTTATGGCGATTTAAGAATTGTACGTGCTTCTCGATGTTTATAATAGAAAGGTCGATAGTCCTTGTTTTCATACAATAAAACCCAATGAATCAGCTCGTGCACTAAAACGATAGTAACATTGTCAAAAAGGAAGTTGACATTGAGAATCAATATCAATTAATCTAAGGAAGTGATAACTGATAATGATTTTCAACAAACCATGTAATAGGTAACAGGAGGAATGACATTTGGAGCCCGCACTGAAAGAGAACGATAGAGAGAATAACTATGAAATCCAAGTGTTCCAACATATTAAAAACAATTACGAATCTTTGATAGGGACATACAGTGAGAACCTCGTGGTTGCAAGGAAAACAATTCTTCATCAATTGATTCAAGGGATCTTACGTGAAAACATCCTCCCGTACGAGTGGAGTGAGGATTCTGAATCAAGTGTTAAAACGGCTTGTATTCACTTATCAAAAGAGGAACAGATTTATATAAACGTGAGAAAGTATTACACACTAGGTCAAATCGATATCGAAGGGGACATTTTATATCGTAATAGGAACGGGAATGACCAAGTGATAGCGAACGGCGATGAGTTGTTTAACATTCTTATTAATAGCGGTGCGCAAATTGTTTCAGATAACTTGAATCAGTTTAGCGAGGAAATCACAAATAGCACATTAAACTATGGTTTAGCTTTAACTGCTGCTGAACAGCGCATGCTAAGTGTTCAAGAAGATGCGGCTCGATTGAAAACAGAGGATGCGTTCTCATATGTAGGGAGAAAAAGGTTGGATTCAACTTTCAGTCCTCTCACGTTCTTTGAGCAATGGGTCATTCAAGGTCATACGATTCATCCATGCTCACGAACGCGACTAGGTCTTTCGCCGATGGATGTAACGCGTTATGCACCTGAGTGGGGAGGACTACCGAACGTAATTCCAGTTGCGGTTCATAAGAAGTACTGTCGATCCACGATTAGGAAGCGAAGCGCAACACAGATATTGATGGAAGAGTATCCAGAGCTTGTATCCGAGTGGAACACAATCGCGTCAGAAAAAGGAATCGAACGAAAGGATTATGAGCTTATCCCAGTTCACCCATGGCAATTCAAACATACGATTTCAGAACATTACCAGGATCTGATCGAAGCTGATTTCATCATTCCCTTAACAAGCACGATAAAGACAGCTGCACTTGTTTCGTTTCGTTCCCTTGCTCCGATGGATCAGATGAAGCATCACATCAAAACAGCGATTAATGTTCAGATGACAAGTGCGGTTCGAACTGTCTCTGCAGCATCAACACATAACGGTCCATTGATTTCATCGGTTCTTAAGAACATAGAAGCGCGTGATTCGTTTATCTCAAAAACGTTACGGTTTATGGGAGAAGATGCTGGGATTCATTTTGAACCTGGGGATGTGAACGCGGAAGAACGCCATTTCCTTCAGAAGAACTTTGCTGCGATTTTGCGAGAAAATCCTGAAGCAGCTCTCGGTAAGGATGAAATTGCGATACCGGCAGCTGCTCTGATCGCCGATTCGCCAGTATCGCAAAAGTTGATTCTTGAAGAACTCGTGCAAAATTACAAAGAGAAGATGGAGATTGAATCCATTCAAGTTGCTGCTGAAGAATTCATGAAGCGATATTCTGAAGTGTTGCTCCCAGGCATCATGAGTTTGATCACAAAATACGGCATCAGCCTTGAGGCACACTTGCAGAACAGTGTTTGTGTGTTTAAGAATGGTTTACCTGAGCGCGTGATCCTTCGTGATAATGGAGGAATCCGTATCATCACAGAACGTCTCACGAAGTTTGTGGAATTAGAAGAGCTTGATAACAGTACGAACTTACTGACGACGAAGCCTGAAGAGCTGCACGATATCTTTTTCCATGCACTCATCCATAATCACCTCGGTGAAATGAACGTCGCACTTTCGCGGAGGCTTGAACTTGATGAAGGACGGCTTTGGAACCCTGTGCGGGAAGTCGTTGAGAACGTCTATGATCACCTACAAAAGGATCCTGAGGTTTCAGTAGACGATCAAGTACTTTTGAAAACAAAGCAATCGAGTATGAAAGCACTCGTGAAAATGCGACTGACAGACAAGTACACAGAGAATATGTATGTAGATATCGTTAATCCTTTACACAATGAGGTGTTTGAGAAATGACAATACAAATGATCAAGAGACCAAATCATGATGTTAGTAAAGGATTCATGCTTGAAGCTGAAGTGGACTGCATGCGATTTATTATGAAACAGATGCCGTCCTATCTGAACTATTTTATCGCGAATCTAGAAAAAGGTCGTAAAGGAATTCTTCATAAATTAGCTTCGTCGATCTTAAGGGAGAATATCAATGATCTTTATAAGGATGCGATTGACTTAAAGAAAGTCGGTTCGGTCTTTGTCGTGAAAAGTGAAAAGAAAAACGAGTTATCAAAAGCATTTTATTCTCACCTTCAAAAGACGTTGATCCGTGAGGATCGAACGTATAAAGTCGTTCAAGTAAAAAAAGGTGTGCTGATCTTTCCGATTAAGCATCAATACGCGTTTCAGCGAATTGAAACAACGGATACCATTCTTTTCATCGATGATAGCGGAGTTTCTGAAATTAAGGTGGCCTCAGAGCTCATTCAACTCCTGTTCGAACCCGGTGAGCAAGTTGAATTGTTCATCACAGAACTTGATAACGGTACAGCAAATCTCACGTTAGCCTATATGTACGACGATCTTTGGAGGAAAGACATTCAAGAAGATGCGAAGGCACTACAAGCAACTTCGACGCTTGAATACCTCGATAAAAAGAAGAGGGAAGTTTCGCCTTCCTTATTCTTCGAACAACTCATCCTTGAAGGTCATCATCTTCACCCAGGCGCGAAAACAAAAATCGGTTTGTCGCAGAGTGAAGTGTTTCGCTTCTCTCCAGAGTTTCACCAATCGTTTGCTGTTCGCTTTGTAGCGGTTGATCGTGCGCTTGTTGTAACAACAGCAAAAGTGAAAAGAATGCTAGAAGAACATTATTATGAGGAATGGGAGCAGTGTTGTGCTGAGCTTAAGGAAAGAGGTATAAACCCTGAGCAGTACGATATTATTCCGGTTCATGAATGGCAATATGAACACGCGATTCCTGTTGTGTATGAGAAAGAATGTAGCGAAGGGACGGTCATCTTGATCAAGAATGTGACGCTTGAGGCACAGGCGACTTCCTCATTCCGAACCGTCTATGCGAAGAACAAAACGGCACCTTCGTTAAAGCTTGCGGTCAACAGTCAGATGACGTCTACCGTCCGTTCGATTTCAACGCAAACGGCGCTGAATTCAACGCTTTTCACAAACATGATGACTCAGATTATGGCTCAAGAAAAGCATTTGAAAGACTTTGTTCCGTTGAATGAAATAGCGGGGATGGCGTTCAAATCAGAAGAAGAATTAAAAAGCCGTAATTTAACGATGCTGTTACGTGAGAGCATCGACGAGAAGCTTACGGAAGGTGAAGTGGCGATTGCGGGGCCAGCTCTTTATGCTCGTTCGCCGCTAAGTGATCAAACGATTCTCGCTGAACTTGTCAATCAATTCGCGAAGGCAAATAATTTAACGAAAAGTCATGCCGCTTTCCCGTTTTTCGATGAGTATATTGGGAAGGTTATTCCAGGATATCTGACGCTCATGGTGAAATACGGCATCGCCCTTGAGGGTCACTTGCAAAACAGCGTTCCTGTTTTTAAAGATGGCAGACTGTCACGTTTCTTCTTCAGAGACTGGGGAGGATCACGTATTTATCAAACGCGTCTTGAGCAACAAGGGATTCCGGTTTCATTCACACCTGGATCCGTTTCTGTAACAGATAACGTCTCTGACATGCATAACAAATTGTATTACACGGTATTTCAAAACCATCTCGGTGAAGTGATCAAGCAGCTTGTTCAGTATTCCGGAATAAGTGAAGAGGCATTCTGGAAGCGTGTGAAAAGGGTATGTGACCATACGTTTGACGTATTGTCAGCAGACAACGGAGAGAACGTATCGTTAGACAGAAGCTTTGTGTACCAATCAACGGTTATGCACAAATCCCTCACGAAAATGAGATTATCGAGCAAAAAAGGCGATTCGTACTGTGAGGTTTCAAACCCACTAGCTCATCTGGATGAGGATAATGGGTAAGCTAAAAAGGGTGGTAAACGAGCAATCTGCACTAACGTCGCGTTCATTTAGAACCTTTCTATTTAGCAGCTTTGTCGTTCGAACGTCGGATTGGATGGATTTGACGTTATTGAACTGGCTCGTGTATGAATTGACTGGATCACCGATGGCGCTTGGAATATTGAACGCATGCAGACTACTACCAATCCTCTTTTTTAGCCTTCATGCAGGGGTGCTTGCCGATCGTTATGATCGTAAGAAAGTTCTAGCATGGAGCTATACGGGGATGTTAGTCGGAACAGTCGTGCTCGCCTACATTGTGTTTCAACAGTATGCCGTGTATTGGATTTATGTAGCTGTATTTATACGATCGCTCTTTATGACGATTGAAGTGCCGGTAAGAAATGCGTTTCTATCTTCGCTTGTGGATCATATACGCTTACCAAGCGCGATTTCGATTCAAACGATGGTTATCAACCTTGCAAGAATGGTTGGTCCGGCACTCGCAGGTGTCCTGCTTCTCAAAGTGAGTCCCGCGATGCTATTTCTTATCATTGCAGGCGGTACTGCCGTCATCCTATTCACTCTGCCGAGCATTCAGCTTATGCCTCAATTGAACGTTAGCGCGCAGACGAAGGGGAGTAATAATAAAGAAGATTTGAAAGAAACGTTTCAGTATATAAAAGAAAACCATATGATCGTATCGATCTTGCTGATCGCGATCGCACCGATGATTTTTGGATTTCCGTATACGACGATGTTACCTTTATTCGCAGAAGATTTGATGGGAATGGGGCCAGATGGATTCGGATTGTTGCTATCGGTCTCTTCCATAGGTGCGATTCTGGCAACGCTCGTATTATCGATGAAGCAACCACGACATCAAGGAAAAGTGCTGGTACTATCAGCGCTGGGTTTTGGATTGTTTCTCGGATTCTTTATTCTGTTTAACGGAAATTATCTCGTGTCGCTCTTACTTATGTTGAGCGTTGGTTTCACAAGTCAATTGTATCGAACAACAAGCAGAATCACCTTGCAGATGCAGGTAGCGCACGCGTTACGTGGAAGAGTGCTCGGCATTGCATTGATGGATCGAGCGTACATTCCGCTAGGAGCATTGCTGATCGGCGCAATAGCTGCCCACTATGGCGCCCTTGCAGCAGGGTTGTTCATGGGTTTCGGCTGTTTCTTTACAACGCTTCTCATTGTATGGAAGCGCCCGGATCTATGGCATACATAAGTTGGAGGGAACACCATGATTACAATTAATAAAAGCGCAGTAGAATCATATCTTGAGCAGAATAATGAAAGTGATCCAGTTTGTGCATATGTGTATGACTTGGATCACTTAAAGGACCATGCTCAACATCTTAAAGAAAGCCTTCCGAATTTTTGTGAACTTTATTATGCAGTAAAAGCAAATCCAGCGGTACAACTACTAGAAACTTTGGAACCGATTGTGGACGGCTTTGAAGTGGCTTCGATCGGTGAAATCAATAAGGTGGACGAGTTATCGGAAAAGCCAATGTTGTTTGGCGGTCCTGGTAAAAAAGATCATGAAATGATCGAAGCGATGCAGCGAAACGTTGACTATATAAACGTTGAAAGTGTTCATGAATTGAATCGGATGGCTTATTTAGCAGACCAGGCACAGGTGAAGATTCCCATCTTGCTTCGCGTGAATTTGAGTACGAATGTATCAGATAGTCATATTCGTATGTCTGGTGTCCCAACTCAGTTTGGAATTGATGAACGGGATATCCGAGACGTAATCGATAAAGCACTCAAGTACGAGCAAATTGAGATCAAAGGATTTCATTTTCATGCGATGTCCAATAACTTAGATGTGGACGCTCATCTTCGATTTGTTGAGATGGCGATCGAAAAGGCATTAACTTGGCGAAAGCATTATGATCTCGAAGCACCGATCATCGATATCGGTGGCGGGATTGGAATCAACTACTGGGATACGAGTGATCCATTCGATTGGGATGCGCTTGCTGAAGGACTTTCAGCTTTTGAAGCCAAGTATATCGATGAAACCATCACGTTGTTTTTGGAAATCGGACGATACATGACGGCTGGATGTGGCTCTTACGTGTCAGAAGTCCTTGATGTGAAAACCAATCACGGTGAACACTTTGCCGTCCTCCGAGGGGGATCGCATCACTTGCGCTTACCTGCCGCCTGGAAGATGAGCCATCCGTTCAGAATTCATTCAGTTGAAGACTGGCACTACCCGTTTGAGCGTCCAGGGATTCTTAACTCAGAAGTGACGGTCGCAGGTGAACTCTGTACGCCAAACGATGTTCTTGTACGGAAGGAATTTGTTGATCAGCTTCGAGCGGGTGACATCATGGTTTTCGAATATGCTGGCGCATATGGATGGACGATTTCACATCATGATTTCCTCAGTCATCCACATCCTGAGCAAGTGTTTGTGGCTAATAACGTTGTGCATAAAGTGTAATGAAAGGTGTGGTGTTTAACACCATAAGAAAAGTCTGGTTACGAACCAGGCTTTTTTTTTATGGTGGATACATGCACACATTATTGATGCAATTAATGTAAATTATTCACAAAGATGTGTGTTTGAGGAGGGAGAGAAAATGGGGGTTAAGACGAAGCTACTGTCAGCTCTATTTTCTGCATTTTCAGGAATTGTAGTGTACATTTTACTAAGCACGGTAGTGATCATTATGATCGTCAGAGTGGACTCATTCTAAAATGCTTTGGATGATTAATATAAATCGGATGATTGTTAGATGATGAAGAAGCCTTTACCATCTCTAGAATAAAGGTAAGCCACACTAAGAAGTTTAGTGTGGCTACCTTTATGTGTGCATGTAGTTGATGATGACGTTCATTTCCGACTGTTATTCTTTTTTGTTTTTTCGTTGACGCCACAGCATGAGTTCAAGTGCCATGATACAAATCAGTAGCCAGGCTAAGCCGAGCGTGAGACCTGCCAATATGTCAGTGAGGTAATGAACACCGATGAAGATTCGGCTGAGGGCGATTGTAAAGGTCAAAACGCCAAGAATAGTATTGATTGCAATCTTCCATCTTCTATTGAGATTACTAATCACGATCAAGTAAAAGATGAAACCATAAAAGGTAATCGCACCTGTTGAGTGACCGCTCGGGAAGCTGAAGCCGGTTCCGTCAAACTGTTCAAGTACGTCTGGTCTTTCTCGTTCGAATAATACCTTTAATCCTTTTGTGAGTCCGCTGATTCCGAGCATATTGACCAGAAGGAAAAAGGAAAACCATTTGCTTTTATCTGAGATAAAGAGTAAATAGACGAGGATTAATCCTGTTCCGGTCGCAATCCACGGAACGGATCCTGCCTCGGTTATGTTGCCCATGATCGTGCTAAGAGTCGGGTTATCGATCGCACTGATGATTCGCGTTGCGATTTTGTCGATCATAAACTGTTCGTTCTCAACAACATCTTCTGCTAAAGAGAAGAAAAAGAAGAACGCTGCGCCGATCGTGATAAAACCACCTAATATGAGTGCGATCGATACTTTTGAGTAGTTTGATGGATGAATGTTCTTAAAAATCACGATGATTGCTCCTTTAATTAATATGTTGGTAAGTATCATTACCCTACTCTTAGAACCATTCAAACAGTTAAAGTGTGGATAAACGCTTCATTGATCTCAAAAATAGATTGTGCTTCTAAGGTTCGTTTGAAATAATTGGAAAGAAAAAAGGAACGGTGAGGCTTGGAGGAATGCGTATGAAACGAATTGTTATTATCGGATCAGGTGGATCGGGTAAATCGACGCTCGCAAGACAGTTAGGAAAACGATTAAACATTGGAGTCTATCACCTTGATGCGTTGTTTTGGAAGCCGAACTGGGAGGCTGTGCCAACAGAAGAACAAATAGAGATTCAGAAGCGACTGGTTATAGAAGACGAATGGATTTGCGATGGGAACTACGGTGGCACGATGGATATTCGTCTGCAGTCTGCTGATACGATCATCTTTTTGAACCTACCAAGAACCCTTTGTACGTATCGTGTCTTAAAACGAGCGGTTCAATACCATAATCGCACCAGACCTGATATGGGCGAAGGGTGTGAGGAAAGGGTTTCCTTTGGGTTCTTAAAGTGGGTGTGGGAGTATCCGAGAAAGAAGCGACCTGGCATTTTTCGAAAGCTAGATCGTCTTTCTGAGGATAAAAAGGTTTACCACTTATCTTCTAAGAAAGAGATCGACACTTTCTTGTCTAACATAGGAGGAGACGAACGTGTTCAATAAAGTATTTGGGATAGAGAAGCCTGAGGGGGTTACATTGAACGATCGAGAAGCGGTTCGAGCGGTTATGATAAGGGGTGATCGTATCCTTCTCGTTCATTCTAATTTAGGAGATTATAAGTTTCCAGGGGGCGGGGTTGAAGAGAGTGAGACGCATGCTGATGCCATATTGCAAAATGGGTGACCTTAGATGAAGCAATCGGTCAGAACAACGTTGCGTTGGAGAGAAACAGTCGGAACAGCTGGATACATAGAGAGAATGCTGTGCTAGTAGAATTAAAGAGGATGAACAACTTAACGTCGTAAGGAGCTGCCGAATTGGTAGTTCTTTTTTGGGGCTTTTTTCTCAAAGATTCTTGCTTTAGAAAGAATTTTTGTATAAAGAACCACACTTAGCTGATTGGAGCGGAAGGAGGCTCACCGCCCCGCGGAAAGCGAGCATCCTGGAGCGGAAATCACCCCCACTCTTATAGCAACAATGTTTATGAAAAAAGCCTATTTTTGAAAAGATGAACTCCCAGCCCTCATGAAGCACATACTGTTGGATATTCATGGGAAAATAAGGAGGTCATGGTTCATGCTCGTTATTTTGTATATAATGAAGCCTGGACATGATTGTCGGTTCTAAAGAGAAAGGAAAGGAGGGTTCTGATGGATGAGCTCCTTTATTTAGGTGTATTTTTAATTTATACAATTGCAATCTTAATTCTAGGAAAACACGGATTTGATAAAACGGATGAGCTACGAGGGTACTTTCTTGCAGGGAGGAACCTTTCGTTATTTCCAAGTGTCGCCTCCTTTTGTGCGACTTGGTTCAGTGCAGCGTCACTCCTTGGTTTACCAGGATTGATCTATGAAGGCGGCGTATCCGTTATTTGGACGACAGCAGTTGCGTGGCTACTCGGAATCATTGGGCTCTTATTTATTTCATCAAAACTTTATACATATAACGTTGTGACAGTGCCGGAGTTTTTCCTCGTTCGGTATCATTCTAAGCTTCTTCAAGTTTGGGTCGGCCTCATCTTGAGCGTGAGCTATTTATTGTACGTTGTCATTCAGATTCGAGGGTTCGGGATCGTCGTTAGTGAAATGCTTGAAATCCCCTACATTGTAAGCGTGTTTCTTATCTATCTATTTGTACTCTACACCACGTTTGGTGGACTACATTCAGTTGCTCGGACGGATATCTTTCACTTTTCTTTAATCATCATCGGAACGATACTAGGCTCGCTTTTTGTGGTGAATGAGATCGGTGGGTTTGAGGTTTTTGCGAATGATCTAGTAGTGAGGGTAAATAGAGGGGAATCTTATTTAGCATTGTTTCCTGAAGAAGGATTACCGTTTTGGACGCTGCTTAGCGCATTTTTTGCATTAGGTATTGGTGTTGCGGCGAATCCACAGTATGCCGTTCGAATATTATCTGCTCGTTCGAAAGCAATAGCTTGGAAGATGATTGCAACGAGTACGATCTTTCTTGTCATGATCTATTTTGCAATCTTTGTCATCGGTGTCGGGTCACGCATGATCGATCCTGAGGTGATCTTTGATAGTACAGATGAAATCTATCCATACGTGATTACATACTTGCTTCAAACACCATGGAAGGGAATATTGTTGATCAGCGTCGTGGCTGCTGCGATCTCAACAGCTAACTCTCAGCTACTAATTATGGCGAGTAGCTTTGTATATGATATCACGCTCCCGTTACGCAAAAAGAAGAGTGTGGATCAACAAGTGATTTCATGGACGCGTTGGGTGATCTTCATGTTTGCCACGTTTTCATTATTGATTGCGTTTCAACCGCCTGAAGGTATTGTACCCTTTAGTGGACACGTCTGGGGAATCATAGCGGTCTCTATGTTCTTTCCATTGTACGGAGGTCTTTATACGAATCGGTCAAAAAAGAATGCTGTTCTCTCAACGTTTGGTGGAATCCTTACGTATTTAATTGCATTTTTCCTTATTCCAGATCATGCACATACGGTTTATCATCCTGTCTTACCCTCTATTTTGATCGCGGGTATTCTTTATTTCTGGAAGGGAGGTAGGCATGATGAGAAATTCGATCGAACGCAAAATTTTAGTTCCTTTTCTGATCATCGTACTACTACCTAGTTTTATTATCGGTGCTGTATCGATGTGGGCGAGTTATCAGTCAGAGAAACAGCTGAAACAGGCAACGGTTAGTGAAACCTTAACGAGCATCGATCGCTACGTGGGCATCTTTGATGATCGTGTACAAAATGGTGAAATGAGTGAACGTGATGCAAAATCATTGATCAAAATTATGATTAATGAAAAAGTTGGTTTGTATGTCGAGGGTGATGAAGGGAGTTTCTACTCAGGTGGAAAGGAATATCAAGCAGAACAATTAGAGTGGTTAGATGGAAACAGTGAACCATCAAGCTTTGTTCTTGAAAAAATGGTGATAACTGAAGAGCTTGAACAATGGGGATGGAAGCTCTATTATCCAATCGAGTTCTCATTTTATTCTGGATCCCTACCTGATATCCAAAAATATACGCTGCTCATCATCATTTTCATGGGTGTGATTGCAGTGCAGTTCACAATCATCTTTTCTTATCATCTTTCAAAGCCCATTAAAAACCTTGCTGCTTATTGCAAGCGCATCGCAATGGGAGAGAGAGGGAAAGAGCCGGATATTAAAACAAATCGGAAAGATGAAATTGGTGTCCTTTCTCATTCATTAAAAGATATGGTCCAAACTCTGGATAAACGAAATGGACAGATTGAGAAGATCAAAAAGCTGAATGAAACAATATTGAACAGTGTCCATGTGGGGATGGTTCTTCTCGTTGAAGGTTCAGATTCAGTTTATAACGAGGCTGCAGAGCGCATGATGGACGAGGATCCTTCGCTCAAAGAACGAGTGAGACGATTAACTGTTCATGAGACGACGAAGAGAAAAGAAGAAATATGGAATCATAAACATAATGAAGAAAAGGTGTTTTATGCGGTAAACTATAGAGTGATAAAAGGAACTGAGCGAAATCGATCGATCATTACGTTTGAAGATATAACGCACCGTAGAAAGCTCGAGCAACGTGTAGAGCGCATGTCTCGTTTAGCTTCTTTGGGTGAGATGGCATCAGGAATCGCACACGAGATTCGTAATCCACTCGCAGGGATCAGAACAACGACGCAGCTTCTCATCCGAAGATTGGATCTTGGCGAAGACGAGCTCGCTTTAACAGAAAACATGCTGATCGACATTGACCGCGTGAACAAGATCATAACGAATATTCTTCAGTTTTCAAGACCACTCGATTCCAAACCATCCGTCATCAAGGTCGATGAGACCATGCGCTCACTCGTGTTGTTGATGGAGGGAATCGCAAGTGAGAAAAACGTTACATTGCATCATATCGAAAATGAATATGAGATTCTTGTTGATCGCGATCATCTTCGTCAAATCCTTCTTAACTTAATTATCAACGGAATAAACGCGATGCCACAGGGAGGAGAATTATCACTTTCTAGTGGGAAAACTGGAGAGAAGCGAACGATTTATGTGTCAGATACAGGAGTTGGCATGGAGGATAGCTTGTTGGATAAGATTTTCGATCCATTTTATACAACTCGCGCTGAAGGAACTGGACTTGGGTTATCGATCGTACACCAGCTTGTTGTGCAAAACAATGGCGAAATAGATGTAAGAAGTACACCTGGTAAAGGGACAACATTTTCTATTACATTCCCTACAAGGAAGGAGGAAGAGTAAATGGCAGTTAAGATTGGAATCGTTGATGACGAAACAACGCTGAGGCTGACTCTACAAATGTTTCTTGAGGATGAAGGATATGAAGTTCGATCAGCTTCCTCACTTGAAGAGGGCTGGAATTTGATTGAAGCGTTCAACCCACAGGTGCTGCTGTTAGATATTCGCTTGCCAGATGGAAACGGACTAGATGCCCTGAATGAATTCAAAGAACGGTATCCTCTTATGGCGGTCATGATGCTCACTGCATATGGTGATGCGAAAACGGCTGTAAGAGCGATAAAAGAAGGCGCGTTCGATTACTTAACGAAGCCGTTTGAATTAGAAGAATTAAAAATCACGCTAGAGAAGTGGAATAAACAGCAGCATCTCGAGAAAGAAGTCGAGCGATATCGTGAAGAAGAACGGCGTACAAAGCTCGTTCAAATGATCGGTGAGAGCGATCAGATGAAAGAGCTGAAAGGGAAGATCTCGTTGATTTCAGAGAGCAACGATACGACTGTTTTAATTCGAGGTGAGACGGGAACGGGAAAAGAACTCGTTGCCCGAAGTATCCATCAGCAAAGTAAACGCCATGCGGGTCCTTTCGTAGCAGTGAACTGCGCGAGTATTCCTGCAGACCTTATTGAAATCGAGCTTTTCGGCCGTGAAGAAAACTCTGTAAAAGACCAATCGAATGGGAAGGTCGGATTAGTAGAATGGGCTGACGGCGGCACACTATTTCTTGATGAAATCGGCGACTTATCGCTCGATATCCAAGTGAAGCTTCTACGGTTTCTTGAAGATAAACGAATTAAGCGCGTAGGTAGCGTGCATGATCTTGAGGTAGACGTGCGGATTATTGCAGCTACGAACCGTTCACTTGAAGATATGATTCAAGAAAAAGAATTTCGATCTGATCTTTATTATCGGTTGAACGTAGTCCCAATCAAATTATCTCCGCTCCGTGACCGCGATGAAGACATTATCATGTTAACAGAGCATTTCTTGAATGAGTTTTGTCAGCAAATGAGGAAAGATACCCCAACGTTACGAGCGGATGCAAAGAAACGCCTGCTCAACTACGATTGGCCGGGCAATGTGAGGGAGCTAAAGAATACGATCGAACGAATTGCGATCCTACATCAGGAGAAAGAGCTTGCTGCAACACACTTCGATTTCTTAAATCCTGTTGAAGGTCAGGTAGAAGGATCGAAAGCGATCGATGATGTTGTGTTCGAAGACTCCTTTTCACTTGAGGATCATATCGAGAGCATCGAAAAGAAATATATCGAAAAAGCCATTCAGGATTCAAAATGGAACATCACGCAATCAGCGAAACTGCTTGGGATCAGCCGTTACGCGTTGCAACGTCGTATTGAAAAGTATGATATTAAATGAGCGAAACCGCCCACATCGGGCGGTTTTTTTGTGCGGAATCTAATAAAATTATCTGAAAATTACGTGATAAAGTAGAGGTAAGAGATAAAAAGTTGCGATTCACTCGATAGATGATTCGTCATTTTTTTAGGAGGTTATTCGATGGGAAGTAGAAAGGAAAAGCCGGTTGAAACAGTTGATTTAGAACAAAATCGTCCAACGAAAAGCAAGTGGGGTGTCATCCTAGGCGCGGCATTCCTGATGGGTTCATCAGCGATCGGGCCTGGATTCTTAACCCAGACAGCAGTCTTTACTGAACAGCTACTCGCAAGCTTTGGGTTCGTTATCTTGATGTCGATCGTACTTGATATCGGTGTACAGGCAAACATCTGGAGAATCATTGCCGTTTCGAAGAAGAAAGGGCAGGATATTGCGAACATGGTATTCCCAGGACTAGGGTACTTTCTAGCATTCGCAGTCGCGCTAGGTGGACTAGCTTTTAATATCGGTAACGTTGGTGGAGCAGGACTCGGGATGAACGTCTTGTTCGGAATCGACCCTCGTATCGGTGCTGCCATTACAGGTGTCATCACGATCGGAATCTTCTTATCGAAAGAAGCGGGCGTGGCGATGGATAAGATTGCACGTCTTCTCGGTGGGGTTATGATTTTGCTTACGCTCTATGTTGCATTTCAAAGTAATCCACCGGTCGCAGATGCAGTCGTTCATACGTTTGCTCCGTCAACGATCGACGTGTTTGCCATCATTACATTGGTAGGTGGAACTGTCGGTGGTTATATCACGTTTGCTGGTGGTCACAGACTTCTAGATGCAGGGATTTCAGGTAAAGAAAACCTTCATCAAGTAACGAAAAGTTCTGTATCTGGTATTTTGATTGCATCGATCATGCGTGTCTTTCTATTCCTAGCGGTGCTTGGCGTTGTCACAACAGGATTTGCACTTGATCCTGCGAACCCACCTGCTTCTGTCTTCCAACAAGCAGCAGGCGCAATCGGATATAAGATGTTTGGGATCGTCCTTTGGGCTGCGGGAATCACTTCAGTCGTCGGTGCAGCATACACGTCTGTTTCATTCTTAAGAACGCTTTCGAAAAAAGTTGATAAGCATCATTCTGGCGTAACGATTGGATTTATCGCCGTATCCACCATCATCTTTTCATTTATCGGAAAGCCAGTTCTACTGCTTATTCTTGCAGGTGCATTCAATGGTTTGATTTTACCAGTAGCACTAGGAACACTACTCATTGCAGCATACAAGAAATCAATCGTTGGTGACTATAAGCATCCACTATGGTTAACGATCTTTGGCGGATTTGTCTTTATGATCACAGCGTATTTAGCAATTGTGACACTGATCGACAAAATCCCAATGCTATTTGCTTAAACGTTAGGAGGAACATGTGTGAAACTTGACTATCATCCTCTCGGGGATACAGGAATTCAGCTTGTATTCGGAACTGAGATTACAGAAGAAACGAATCAGAAGATAAGAATGTTTGCGGATTATCTAACCAATCATCCGATCGACGGTGTTGTGGAATGGGTACCAGCCTACACGACATTAACGATTTATTATCTTCCTCGTAAACTCTCATTTGTTTCATTACGGAAAAAGCTAGAAGAGGTTAACGAAAAACAGCAAGGAAGAGAAGCAGCGTCTGCTTCTCTTGTTTATATCATCCCAACCTATTACGGAGATGATGCTGGATCAGATCTCTCATTTGTTGCTGAGCACAATGGATTGAATGAGGAAGATGTAATCGATATTCATTCTGGAAAAGACTATCTTATCTACATGATGGGATTTGTTCCAGGCTTTCCTTATTTAGGGGGAATGCCTGAGAAAATCGCAACGCCGAGACGAGAAAACCCTCGTGCTGAAATTGCACCAGGATCCGTTGGGATTGCAGGAGCACAGACAGGTGTCTATCCGCTCGAATCTCCAGGAGGGTGGCAAATTATCGGACGAACGCCTGTGAAACTCTATGATCCTGAGAGCGAGTCGCCGATTTTGCTAGAATCAGGTCATTACTTGCGCTTTGTTTCGATTAGTAAAGAGGAATACGAGGAAATAGAAGAAGCGATCAAGCGTGGAGAATATGTGGTAGAAACAGAGGAAAAAAAGGTGGGATCATATCATGAAGTCGGTTGATTTAAATAGTGATTTAGGAGAAAGCTTTGGAGCTTATACGATCGGAAACGATGAAAACGTATTGAAGTTTATTTCTTCAGCGAACATCGCATGTGGGTATCACGCTGGAGATCATAACGTTATGATGAGAACTGTTGAATTAGCTCATATCCTTGAAGTCGGAATTGGGGCACATCCAGGTTTCCCAGATCTCGGAGGCTTTGGTCGCCGCGACATGAACATGTCTCCGGATGAGGTGTTCAATCTTGTTGCTTATCAGGTGGGTGCGATTCAGGGGATCGCGAATGTACATGGTGCACGCGTTCAGCACGTAAAACCCCACGGTGCGCTCTACAATAAAGCAGGCAAAGACGCTTCCATTGCTAAAGCGATTGCAAGCGCTGTCAAATCTGTAAACCCAGAACTCATACTGTTTGGTTTAGCAGGCAGCGAGTTAGCACGAGCAGGAAAAGAAGCTGGTTTGGCAGTTGCCGAAGAAGTATTTGCTGATCGCACGTATCAGCCTGATGGTTCTTTAACACCACGATCAGAACCGAACGCCATGATTCACGACGCAGATCTAGCTGTTCAACGTGTGATTCGTATGGTGAAGGAACAAAAAGTAGAGGCGGTTAACGGGGAAGACATTTCGATCGAGGCAGATACGATCTGTGTCCACGGTGATGAGCCTGAAGCCCTTCGGTTTGTGCAGACATTGAGAGAACGATTAGAAAGCGAAGGGATTACGATACAACCTGTTGGAGTGAGTGCGAATGTCAAATGACATTTTTAAAGTGAAAAAGTCGGGTCTTTTAACGACGATTCAAGATCGCGGCCGCGTCGGTTACCAGCAGTACGGCATCGTTGTGGCTGGTGCGATGGACACTTTTTCGATGAACATTTCTAATTTTCTTGTTGGGAACAAGGGCGATGAAGCTGTTCTAGAAGTGACCGTTATGGGACCGAAACTTGAAGTGCTTGGAGACGCTGTGATCGCAATCTGTGGAGGAAACCTTTCTCCAATGGTTAACGGAGAGAAGGTATCGATGTGGAAGAGCTTTGAAGTGAATGCAGGAGATAAGCTTGAATTTGGACAGCCTGTAGAAGGAGCGCGAGCGTATATAAGTGTCGCGGGTGGATTTGATATTCCTGTCGTGATGGGAAGTAAATCTACTTACCTGAAAGCGGGTCTCGGTGGCTTTGAAGGGCGAGCACTTGAGAAAGGTGATGTTCTGAAAGGTGCTGGTAAGGTCGATGGAAAAAGCGGTCGCGCCTTGCATTATGATGAGATTCCTTCCTATGAAAAAGAAATGGAGATTCGAGTCGTGATGGGGCCGCATCTGCATGCTTTTACTGACGAAGCAGTCGAAACTTTCTTATCATCGACGTATGAGGTCACACCGAAGTCAGATCGAATGGGCTTCCGTGTAACGGGGCCGCAGCTTCGAGCATGCAACGTCTGCGGACATTATCTCAGAGGCAATTCCGCTAGGAGGTATTCAAGTACCAGCAAACGGTGAACCCATTATCCTTATGTCCGATCGTCAGACAACGGGAGGCTATGCGAGAATCGCAACTGTTATTTCTAACGATATTTCATCCCTCGCTCAGGCGATGCCAGGGTGTAAGATTCGTTTTCAAAAAGTCTCAGTAGAAGAAGCACATGAAATCTATGAACGTAACGACAGGTTTATTCGAACATTAGAAAAGGTGTCAGGATAGCGCATCGATCGAAAAGGAGAATGCTAGATGTTACAGTCAAAAGAAATAATCGATATCATCAAGAACATGGACGGAACAACGGTGGATGAAGTGCACTATGAGCAGGATGGTCTCGTTATAAAAGTGAAAAACCAAAATCCATATGGTACGCAGGAAAGCGGTTTGAGCGAGAAGAACGAAGAGTCAGAAGTACAGACGAGTAAAGCAGTAAATACTTCAGAAGCTGGTGGAAAGCAAGAAGATCTTGCTACAGGAAGTAAGGTAGAGAGTGACGTGCATACGGTGAAGGCTCCGATGGTCGGCATGTTCTATACGTCCCCTTCGCCTGATGAGGATGTGTTCGTTCATGAAGGAGATGCAGTAGAGGAAGATACGGTTGTATGCGTCTTAGAAGCAATGAAGATGTTCAACGATGTTCATGCTGATGTTAATGGAGAAATCGTTGAGATTCTTGCAAACAATGGCGATCTTGTGGAATTCGGACAACCACTATTCAAAGTGAAACCAGAATAGGAGAGGGTCATATGGAGATTAAAAAAGTTTTAGTCGCAAATCGTGGAGAAATTGCCGTTCGCATCATTCGAGCGTGTCACGAACTCGACCTTGAAGCGGTTGCGGTCTATTCGGAAGCTGATCGTGAAGCTCTTCATGTGGAACTAGCCGATGAAAGCTATTGTATTGGACCAACTTCTTCTACGGATAGCTATTTGAACGTTGCGAACATCATGACGGTGGCGATTAATGGAGGGGTTGATGCGATTCACCCAGGCTACGGTTTTCTAGCAGAAAATGCAAGCTTCGCCGAAATCTGTGAAGATAACAACATTACATTCATCGGACCAAGTAAAGCATCGATCGATCAGATGGGTATTAAAGATGTGGCTAGAGAAACGATGAGAGAAGCTGGAGTTCCTGTTGTTCCTGGGTCGAACGGCATTATCGAAACGAAGGAGCAGGCAGTAGAACTTGCTTCAGAAATCGGCTATCCGGTTATCATCAAAGCAACAGCTGGCGGTGGCGGAAAAGGAATTCGTGTTGTAAAGGAAGAACAAGAATTAGTAAAAGCTATCAACGTTACACAGCAAGAAGCGTCAAAAGCGTTTGGAAACCCAGGTGTTTACATAGAGAAGTTCATTGAGAACTTTCGACATATTGAAATTCAAATTCTAGCTGATAACCATGGGAACGTCGTTCATCTCGGGGAACGGGATTGCTCGATCCAAAGACGAATGCAGAAACTTGTTGAGGAAACGCCGTCACCTGCGCTCGATCAGTCCATCCGTAATGAAATGGGAGAAGCGGCAGTGCGAGCTGCAAAGGCCGTGAACTATTCTGGCGCTGGAACGGTAGAATTCATCTACGATGAGAACGACCATTTTTACTTTATGGAGATGAACACGCGTATTCAAGTGGAGCATCCAGTTACGGAAATGGTAACGGGCGTTGATCTTATCAAAGAGCAGATTAAGGTTGCGGACAATGATGTTTTGTCTGTCACGCAGGAAGACATTGCCCTTACTGGCTGGTCCATGGAATGTCGCATTAATGCAGAAGATCCTGATCAGAACTTCATGCCATCTGCAGGAAAAGTGGAAACGTATCTACCGCCAGGCGGCTTTGGAATCCGTGTCGATTCAGCGGTTTATCAAGGCTATGTGATTCCACCTTTTTATGATTCCATGGTAGCAAAACTCATCACATATGGCGCAACGCGTGAAGAAGCGATGCAAAGGATGAAGCGCGCACTAAGTGAGTTTAAGATCAAAGGAATCAAGACAACGATTCCATTTCATCAAAAGCTTTTAAAGCATGAAAAGTTTGCGGAAGGTGACTTTAATACAAAGTTTCTTGAGATTTACGAGCTTTAAAAGGAGGCGAGTGTGATGTTGCAACCTAGCGAGCAGCGTCTACGATTCAGAGATCAAACCGACACGGGAACGACTTCAGGCATGTGTGATGGGTATCTGCAAGCAAATATGATTACACTTCCAAAAGAGTACGCATCGGATTTCCTATTGTTTTGTGAACGAAATCCAAAGCCATGTCCATTAGTGGATGTCCTAGAAGCAGGTGAGGTTAAGCCGAATGTGGCAGATGCCGATATCAGGACAGACATCCCTAAATATCGTATTTATCAAAATGGTACATTGAAAGAAGAAACGCTCGATTTAAAAGCGTACTGGCGTGATGATTTCGTAACCTTTTTACTAGGTTGTAGTTTTACCTTTGAGAAAGCTCTTGCAGATGCGGGGATCAGTCTTTTGCATCAGGAAATGAACAAAGTTGTTCCGATGTATCAAACCTCGATCGATTGTAAAGAGGCAGGGCGTTTTTCAGGAGGAATGGTCGTCAGTATGAGGGCGATAAAGAAAGAAGAGCTCGACGAAGCGGTTCGTATTACAGCTGAATTTCCTAATGCGCACGGTGCTCCGGTCCATATCGGAAATCCTTCAGAAATCGGCATTCATGACTTAGAGAAACCTGATTACGGAGAGTACACGCCTTTTGAGTCAGAAGACAGAATCCCGGTTTTCTGGGCATGTGGGGTTACGCCACAGTTTGTAGGATTGAACGTCAAACCTGAGATCATGATCACGCATGCCCCGGGGCATATGCTGATTACAGATGAAAAGGGATGAGCAGTTTGGCGTTTCACACAAGAATATTTTCCAAAAACGGGACTCTATCTCAAGTAGTCCCGTTTTTTTGTGTCTTTAATTAACTCGATGAGCTGATAGGAGGGAACATTTCAACTGTAATAAAGAATTTCTCTTACGCATGTAGAGGCAGTTGACAAGAGCTGAAGGAACTCAAAGTTATAAATTTATTTATGTAAAATGTTTAACTTTTCACGTTAACTGGTAATAGTATTTATGAAAATGATTAAAAAAGGATTGTTTGAGGAGAGTACATTTTTTCTTTATCAATCCGTTTGACAAAATACCTAACGGGGTATACCATAACACTGTAGATAACAAAACAAATCATATTTTTTTATTCTCCCTTATACCCACATGGGTACTTATTGACTGAAGAAAATAGGGGAATAAGTAATACTCAAGGAGGTAATGAAGATGAAGGAAATTAAACCAGAAGAAGTAGCAAAGAAAGTAAAGAATAATGAAGATGTAAGTATTATTGATGTGCGTGAAGACGAAGAGGTAGCACAGGGTAAAATTTCAGGTGCAACGCATATTCCTTTAGGAGAATTGCCAGAGAGGTTAGATGAAATCGATCAATCAAGAGAACACATCATGGTATGCCGCTCAGGTGGCCGAAGTGGAAAAGCATATCAATTGTTAGATGAGAAGGGCTACAACGTACGTAACATGACAGGCGGTATGCTTGAATGGAAAGATGATGTAGAGAAATAAAGGTTGGTTGTTGGGAGTCTTTGGGACTCTGACTTCCTTTAAAAGAAGACCTAAAGAATGACAAACACATCCAAACTCTTTAGTAAGCGGAGGAATTATAAGCTGCTTCTGAAGCAGAAGTAGGTATCTTCTTTACATTTCAAGGTCTCAACCTAATTCATAAAGAAGGTCACAAGAACCTACCGATTCCTGAAGGGAAAGAGCACTTCCAGGAAGGTTTTGAAAAAACAAACGTACCATCGGTTGAAGAACTGATTGAGGTAGCGCAAGACTTAGGTATTAAGTTAATCGCTTGTCAGATGACAATGGACGTTATGAATCTTGAGAAGGAAGACTTCGTGGATGGAATCGAAGTGGGCGGTGCAGCCACATATATCGATTATGCGAAGGATGCTAACATTACGCTATCATTCTAAAATAAATTGGAGTTAATCAAAAGCATTAAGGAGGATTCTATCATGGAATCAACTAAAGTATTAGATGCAAAAGGTCTTGCATGTCCGATGCCAATCGTGAAAACAAAGAAATCAATTCAGGATTTGAACTCAGGCGAAGTACTTGAAGTACATGCAACAGATAAAGGTGCAAAAAGTGATATCGCAGCTTGGGTTAAATCTGGTGGTCATGAACTTCTTCAAGATACGGAAGAAGATGGCGTACTAAAATTCTGGATTAAAAAAGCATAATTAAAAATAAGGGCCCACGGGGTCCTTATTTAAATGATAAGAAGGTGAAAACATGGAAATGGACTATAGTATATATTTCTTAACCGTCATCTTTCTAATCGGTTTCGTTGGTTCCTTCGTTTCAGGAATGGTGGGGATTGGTGGCTCGATCATCAAATACCCGATGCTACTCTACATTCCAGCGTTGTTAGGACTATCAGCGTTTACTGCCCATGAAGTGGCAGGTATTAGTGCGGTTCAAGTTCTATTCGCTACAATTGGTGGTGTATGGGCATATCGAAAAGGCGGTTATTTAAATAAAACCTTAATCATCTACATGGGTATTAGCATCTTAATCGGTAGCTTCATCGGTGGATTTGGCTCGAAATTCATGACTGATGGTGGCGTTAATCTTGTATATGGGATACTGGCAACGATTGCTGCTATCATGATGTTCATTCCTAAGAAAGATATTGATGATATGCCGATGGATCAGGTAACCTTTAACAAATGGTTAGCCGCATTCTTTGCGTTTCTAGTCGGTATCGGAGCTGGGATCGTGGGTGCAGCCGGCGCATTTATTCTTGTGCCAATCATGTTGTTGGTATTGAAGATCCCAACTCGTATGACCATCGCATCTTCCCTTGCGATTACATTTATTTCTTCCATAGGTTCGACAGCAGGGAAGGTATTTACAGGGCAAGTATTGTTTATCCCTGCAGTTGTGATGATCGTAGCAAGTCTAATCGCATCGCCACTAGGAGCGAACTTCGGGAAGAAAGTAAATACGAAAATTCTTCAAATCATTTTAGCGCTATTGATACTAGGTACAGCTATTAAGATTTGGGTGGAGCTACTAGGGTAATTCGTACAAGATGACTCAGCAGTAAAAAGCGGGGTCATCTTTTTTATTTATTCCGTAAAACCGTAATAAAACCATCCAATATGTCATGGCTGATGATAAAGCCTTTTCGTTGATAAAATTCTAGCGCGTTGTCATTGCCATTGGAAACGAAGATAAAATCATCCTCAACATCCGGAAATGTTTTCAACCACTCCATAGACATGTTGAAAAGCTTAGAGCCAATCCCATATTGTCTATACCCATCCCTTATATAAAATTGAGATAAGCATCCAACATGATCTCCTCGAACAGTAGATAGGTCGAAGAACGTGGCAAAATCATTAGAATAGGCTTCTTTAGGCGAAATATTGGAATACACGTAAGCGATGACCTCATCTCCATCTTTTACGATGATGGTGTAGTTGTGTGTTGCGTTTTTTACTGAAGGAAGTAAACGTGTTTCAAAGTTCATGTCGTCGAATAGCTCTGGCGTGATGGTTGCTTTCGACTTTTGGTAGGTCATAAGTTCATTGCATATCACTCTGCAGCATTCTATCTGATCATCATGTATAACTTCATATGTAAGGTTCATTGCTATTCCCTCCAATCGATACCTAGTATTCTTTCATTTTACTATTGTTTGCCTTAATTGAAACTATCATGAATCAGTTTCGTAGAATACAGGTAAGAGTCGTAGGAAACAAAATGGATAAGGGATGATTCTATGAAGAAATCTCAAGTAATTATTGGCATACCCTCAGGTCTCCTGCTGTTGATATCGATGCTCATAAGCTACGAACCAGGAATCATTTTCGGATTGAGTGGTTGCTTTGTCGCACTTGTTTTACGTCAAATCCGATTACATAGATATTCTTATCGTTTAGGTCATCCTGACCGTTATAGTGATGAGTATGGATACGGGAGTTCGGATGACCTATTAGATGAAGCTGAAACATATGAACGAGATGAAAAAAGAGGTAGATGACTAAGGTGATTTGAAGTAAATGTAGGGTGTACCTAATAAGGGGGGAAACGAATGATAGCTTCAAAACCGATTATCGACGTTTGGAGAAGGTTTGATGATTTTCCGATGGAGACGCTTACGAAAGCTTGGTATTACAATAAAACAGAGGGTAACAAACAAAGGGATGTTTCGCTGATGAACGAACATCGTGAGCAATTTGGAATCACAGGCAATTGTTTTGATCTTGCTCTTTGGTTGCTTGATGAGCTTAAAAGAGCTGGAATCGAATCCTATCCGATCGCACACGATTTACATACGGAAGATGCTCATGTTGCGGTGGTGGCTCTTGATGATCGAGGCAAACGGTACCTTTGTGATCTTGGGGATCAGTGGTTGAATCCGGTTTTAATCGATTCAGAATGTGAGGGTTATTCAAATGAGTTGCTTGAAGGCTTTTTCCCTGCTGCTCGTGTCCAGGTACTTCCCAAGCATCATTTTTTGAAAGTCATTTACCATCTGCCAAATGGGAAATGGTCAGAGCAGGTATACGACACCCGAGCGGTTGGGATGGAGGAGTTCCTTACTGCTGCTGAACATTCGCAGAACATGATGAATAAAGCACCGTTACTAGAGTGCAGAATCCCTTATAAAAAGGAAATCGCTCATTGGGAGTTTTACAATTGGGAGAGCGTTGTGAGCACGACTGAAGGATTACACCTTCAATCCAAAGTCGATGGAGTAGAGGAATGGGCTACTAAAATTCATGAAGTTTCAGGGTATGATAGAGAATTTTTAATAGAAGCGCTTGAGATCTACAAGAAACGAAGGTTAGCTGAAAGGGGATGATGATGTGGGAATGGGTGCTACAAGTATCGTACTGATCGGCTTACTTCCTTTATTAGGACTCGCTGTGCTAGGTATTCTATTAATAAGATACGTTAAGAAACAGAGGTGACTTCCTGATGTAAGGGAGTCATTTTCTTTTATAAGGAAAATGAAACAATCTCTTCGTGAGATTCGTCAAACACCCAGGAACCAACAAGTTGATAGAAAGGAGCTAAAATGGAAGCCGCTGAAAAATGTGCACAATTAGAGAAAGCTATGATCGATTACGGAGATGAGCTGGTGCGGTTAGCTTATACATATGTGAAGGATTCGTATACGGCGAAAGATCTTGTACAGAATGCGTTTATCAAATGCTATGAAAAAATTGATAGCTTTCGAGAAGAAGCCACTTTAAAAACATGGCTTTATCGAATCACCATCAACGAATGCAAAGATTATTTGAAAAGCTGGGGACACCGAAAGATGCAGGTGTTCAGTTTTGTACAAGATATTTCCATTGGCAGTGAAGGTTCTGCTGAAAGCAAGGTAATCCAGCAATCATCAAACGAAGAAATTAGGGAGGTCGTGTTAAATCTACCTATAAAGTATAAAGAAATCATATTTCTATATTTCTATCAGTCATTGAAGATAGAGGAAATCGCAGAAGTTACGTCGCTTACCTCTAATACGGTTAAAACTAGGTTAAGAAGAGGGAAGCAGAAATTGAAATCAATGATGGAGGAGGCAGAGATGTATGGATGATAACCAAATAAAAGATGCCCTCCGTGAAAATGATGATGACCTTCAATTTACAAAACGTGATCGGCAAGACGTGTTTAGGAAAATTGAAGCCAGTGGTGGAGAGAAAAATCGAGGAACATTTTTTAAAGGTCGATTATTTCCTATTACGGCGACGGCACTTGTTGCGATGTTATGTTTTATTTTGCTCTTACCTTCTCTACTCAGTAATCAAGGGACACCCCTTCTCTCAACAGATGATGTTGTCACGAGCAGTAATGAAAAAAGTGATATCACCACGATCGTTGTTATGGTAAAAAACGCGAATGATCGAACGGATGCAAATCTGCTAGTTTCGTTTGACAAAGCTTCTAATAATATCAATGTCATCGCCATTCCACGTAGCTTAAAAGTTCCTATCCTAAAGCAAGGGGGAGAACTAGTTGGTGAAGACAAACTCACTCATGCTTATGCGTATGGATACGGTCCAGAAGCAACGAGCAAAACGCTTGGTAACTATATTGGAACAGAAATTGATTATCATGTTGCTCTTGATCGAAATGATATTAAGGAACTCCTCGGGTCACGGGATGTTATTCTCGCAGACGTAGAGAAAGCCACTACGGTTCCCTCATTAGACGGAGAAGAACTTAACCTGATAAAGGGAATGAACCGCTTTGGACCAGAAGAAATCGTAACGCTTCTTGCTTCTGATGTACGTAATGAACAGGTGGAGACCTTAATCGATCATATCGTAGAACGTTTTGTAAATGGGTTAACGCAAGAAAAACTAGAATACCTTGCGAAAGAAACGCAATCAAATCTTCGTTCAGTAGATTTTTCGGAAGTAAAGGATGCATCCTATCACTATGATGTTCGAACCATACCAGTTGCAGACGATATGAAACAGACTAAGGTTAACGGAAAATTTTATATTGAGTTTGAACAGAAGGATCTAGAAGAGTTAAAGAAGAAGATGAACGAGTTTCAATGGTAAAGGTGGCGCTTAGGCGTCACTTTTTTTCTTGTGTTAAATGATGAAGAAAATAAGGACACGAACCGATAACTAGGTAAAACGAGTTAAAGGATGAGTTTAGTGATGAGACTACCAAAAGTTACGTTACGAGAATTAACGCTAGATGATGTTGAAGATCGTTATCGATGGTGTTTGGATAAAGAGGTTACGAAACATCTAAACATGCCACAGAAGGTTCCCCCTTTTAGTCGTGAAGAAACGAAGAGATGGATCGAGATGTGTATTGAAAGAACGAATGGCTACGTGCAAAAAGCAATTACAACAGACGATGATACTCACATCGGTTGGATCGATGTAAAGAATATCGATTACTTGAACAAACATGCTGAGTTAGGCATCGCGATTGGTGATAAGCAATACTGGGGCAAAGGCTACGGGGTAAGTGCAATGAAGGAAATGATAACATTTGCTTTTAATGAGTTAGATTTAAATAAAATCTGGCTTCGAGTAGAAATCGATAATGAGAGAGCAATCGCCTCTTATAAACGGTTTGGTTATAGAGAAGAAGGAATCTTAAGAGAAGATCGATTAAGAGATGGTCAGTTTGTTGATCGGATTCGAATGAGTATGTTAAAGAGTGAATTCTACTATTAATGTATTCTCTTTCTAAAAATGGTTGTCCCATACCAATTGATAACGTATTCTTAATAAGTTAACTAGTTGGAACGGGAGGAATAGTGTATTGAAGAAAGATGATAAAAATGTAAAGTTTGACAATCTTGATGAAGAACTTCGGGAAGAAGTGCTTGAGTATACTGGGAAGAATGCTTCCGTTTACGAAAAGAAGTGGAGCACATTATCACACAGGAAATCACAGATCTCATGGAATTGGGCGTCGTTCCTGTTTAATCTGTTTTGGTTTGCATTCCGTAAGATGAACATATACGCCTATTCGTTACTAGGTGTTATCGTTCTGGTCGATATTTTATCGATTATTTACTTAAAGAAGACAATTTCAAGTACTAGTATGGGGCCTGTCTTCATTGGATTCGCTCTCATCTCAAACAAATTGTATTTTGACTTTGTCCTTAGAAAAGTTAAGAAATTAAAAGCAAAATATCCGGATCGTGAAGAACGACTTTTGGTCATAAGGAAGCAGGGAGGCGTCAGTTGGTTACGAGCTATTCTTTTTGTACTAATTGTCTTCATCTATTCTTTCTCAATCTTATTTGTCGAAGAAGAAGTGTACTATTCCTACATAGAGCCAAAGTTCGCTGAAGCATATGAGTTGCAAGAAGCGGGTCAGCTTGATGAGGCATTGGAGATTTATCAGTCGATTGAAAATGATAATATCCCTGTAGCTGGTATTCATTTAAACAAAATGAACATTTATGCCGAAAAAGGCGAAGATGAAAAAGCGTTAGAAGAAGTTAATGATTACTTAGAAATCAGACCAGAGGATAAAGAGATGATTGAGATAAAAGAATTAATTCTCAATAAGCTGGAAGAAAAAGAATAACATTTGTCTATCATTTCCATATTAACGAACATTGAATGATTAATTTTATTTAATGTTCGTTTTTAGGTTGATTACATCTCAGCTCTTTGATATATTTACACAGTAAACAACTGAAAAGCATCGCTCGTATATCCTCAGAAATATGGTCTGAGTGTCTCTACCTGGTTCCCATTGAAAGAACTAGACTACGGGTTGAAGTATTTCTTAGTCAGGCTCTGCCTTTTTTGTGATAAGGCGTATTTTGCTTATTTAGTAATACTTTGACTTCCATGGTCTAGAAGGTAGATTCACTCTACAGTTCTAGACCTTTTTCTATGGATTATGCATCGGGCACACATCTTAGAGGGGAGCATAGTCGGAGTGTTAGAGGGGCAAAAGAAAGATACCATCACAAGAATAAAGGGGAGTTCCGAATGAAAACCACATTTAAAAAATTCACGATCGCATTGATAGCATTATTAGTAATATCCGCCATTGCAGGATGTAGTTCTTCAGAGAAAAGCGAAGCTGAAGCTGCTAAAGAAAATGATTTGCAGCCTATTATTGTTCAAGGGCCTATGCCGATTGAAGCAGAGAAATTTGCAAGCAAGCTAACTGATGTAGAAGAAGAAAAGTCAGGGGCGTTTGTTTTTTATAAAGGGACAGTAGACGGTTATCCAGTCATCGTTACTAAGACTGGGAAAGGGATGGAGAATACCGCTGCTGCAACAGCTGTAGCGATTGAAAAATATGATCCAATCGCAATTATCAATCAGGGTACTTCTGGCGGGCATGATCCAGAGCTTCACGTTTTCGATGTTGTATTAGGTGAGAGAACAGTAAATCTTGGCTCATTAAAAACCCAGAATATGAATGAGGGTGAAGGCATTCATCCGAAGGAATGGATTCCAATGGACTTGATGGCTTCAGAAGGCAGTGCCGGAGAAGATCCAGATGCTGAGAAAATCCGTTATTTCGAAGGCGATGAGACGTTACTTGAAGCAGCTCACGCTGTTAAAGACACCTACACTAAAGGGAAAGTTGTCGATGGGACAATCGGTTCTGCCGATGTTTGGAACAATGAAGTCGATCGCATCAATTGGTTCCATGAGAACTTCGGGTCTTCTGTAGAGGAGATGGAAGGTGCGGCAGGCGCACAAATCGCTAAATCTTATGATGTTCCATTCCTTGGCATTCGTGTTCTTTCCAACAACAAAGTGAACAATGGAACGTACAATCCTGATACTGCTGAAGCAAACCAGGAGTATGTATATGAAGTGGTGCAAGAATATATCTCGATGAAAACAGAAAAATAATAACTGAGCGTGGACGAGGTCCACGCTCTTTATTTTTGTGTGTTTTTAATTATTTGTTACCAAGTTGTAGAAAAAGAAAGGGGTGGAAGGAAAAATGAGCTATTTATAGAAAGAGTTGAGTAACAAATTTTCGTTGGTGAGGGAGATGGATCATGATTCACTATCCAATCGTAGGGGATGGCGCAAAGATCGGTGTAACTGCCCCATCTTCTGGAATTCCAGAGAGTTTACATAGCATGTTTCGAGATTCGTGTAACCATGTAAAAGCAAATGGATATGAACTTACTTGTGGGGAAACAGTCTGGACGCAAGAAAAGGCAAAGTCAGCTACTGCTAAAACGCGAGCAGAAGAGTTGAATACGTTCATGCAAGACGAGGAGATCGCTCTCATCATTCCACCGTGGGGAGGTGAGTTGTTGATCGAAATCCTAGAACATATTGATTTTGATAACATCAAACCAAAGTGGCTTCTTGGTTATTCCGATGTGAGTGCATTATTGCTTTCGGTAACATTGAAGACTGGGGTGGCAACAGCTCATGGGACGAACTTAGTCGATTTGAGAGGTGACTATCAAGACGCTACAACTGCCATGTGGGAGTCAGTATTAAAAACGAAAAAAGGTGAATCTGTTTTGCAATATTCCTCGGAATTCTACCAAAAGGAATGGGACCATGAAAATCCTTCGCCTTGTGTTTTTCATTTGACGGAACAAACAGAATGGAAAACGACGACAGAAGGAGACATCTCTATGGAAGGACGCTTACTTGGTGGTTGCATCGATATTATCACCCATTTAGTAGGTACACCTTTTGGGGACGTGTCTCTGTTTAGGAAGAATTTTATTTCAAATGAACCAATAATCTGGTACTTCGAAAACTGCGATCTTACCACAACAAGTGTCAGGCGATCTCTCGTACAAATGAAGCTAGCAGGTTGGTTCGATCATTGTTCTGGTGTTCTGTTTGGAAGAAGTCAAGCAAATCAACCAGTCGATGGTTATCTGATCGAAGACGTGTATCAGCAGCTGGCGCAGGAGCTTGGCGTACCCGTCGTATTTGATATCGATTGTGGGCATGTGCCACCACAACTCACATTCATCAACGGCGCACATGCGAAAGTTGTGGTTGAGCATGGAAAAGGAAAGGTGCTTCAAACGTTCAAGTGATCGCGAATCTTCATTATTCTGGTAAAAATGAGATACTTTTCAGAAAGATACCGAGTTTTTTGTAGAAATAAAGGATTTTAACGACCGAAGAAGAAAGTTTTGATATAAGTATCGTGAGCTCGGGATCTAATTTGAGCGATAGGGGTTAGTGGATGAAGGCGAAGCCTTGTCGTTCGTGACATCTTTGAGAAGGAGGGGGAATGATGGAGCAACAACCAGCTATACAAAACATGCCTAGTAATCAGAAAGAGCTCGTTTATAATCAAATCTTAGAGTATTCGAACGAGGCGACAGTCATTCATTCAAATCATAAAGTTCTGTATATCAATCAATCTGGTGCACACTTTCTTAATGGCACGAAGGAAACGATTATTGGTTTCAATGTACTGGATCTGTTTAAGAGCACGCAAAGGAATCATATCAGGGAACGGGCTCGGAAAGTAACGATCGATAAGCAGATCGGTGACGTCCTCGAGACAGAAATCTTTAAGTTAGATGGTTCGGTGATTGAAGTAGAGTTATACTGCCATCCCGTTGTTTATGGTGATGCTCCTGCAATTCAATCGATTATAAAAGACATCACATCTCGAAAAGAAGTTGAACGAAAACTGAGAGATGTATTTGACGAAATAGGCTTGCCAATTGTTCCTGTATTCGATGGAATCGCCGTACTCCCCCTTATCGGCATGATCGATGAAGAGCGCATTGCACACATATTAGAAAACATTCCAGCAAAGGTTCATCAGAAAAAATTACAACATCTGATCATCGATGTATCTGGAATTTATACGATTAATGAAAGTGTGGCGCATTTTTTATTCAAGATGAAGACTGTAATTGAGCTGCTTGGCGTTTCAATCATATATACCGGTTTTCGCCCAGAGCTAGTGATGGAAGCAGCACGTACCGGATTAGATATTAGTAATCTTAAGACAGGGGCAAGTGTTCAACAAGCGCTTAGGCGTTTGAATTCTACTTAACAAAACCCCCTTTGTACACATCGCTAATGGAGATGTGTGCATTTTTTTGTTCTTATCTTATACCCGAATATGTTACGTTTAAACCATAAATTAATAAAAATAGAAAAATATTCTTGTTAGGGGAGAAGTGTTTTGCAGTATGCCATATCCGTGACAGATACGTCGAAAGTAAGTGATATTGAGAAACATGGTGTAAAAATCATTGAAGCATTAAAGGATTATTCGAAATTACTTGAAGACATCACATCTTTTGAAGCGCCTAGAGGGATCGTGTTTCACGATTTGCAGTCAGCGACTGAACTGTATTCTGATATCCCCATTCCCGCCTATACATCTAGGGATTTAATCCATATGAATCCGGAGCCTTCAGTGTGGAGGGACATCCTTCTGTCTACAGTACAAGGGCAAATGGATCAGGTTGAAACGTATTATTCATCAACAGACTTACTTGATGTAGCATCAATTGCTGCGCACGAATTAACCCATCATGCTGATTTCTTTCATGATGATTTTGAGGGCGATGAAGTGAATATGTGGTTTGAAGAGGGGCTATGCGAATACATTCCAAGAAAGCTACTGTATTCTGAACAGAAATTTAAGGAAACGGTTGAAGTTGAAGATGCGTTAATCGAGCATTATAAAGAACAGTTCGGAGACTATTGTTTGAGCGAGTTTGGTCGAGCGGGCTATCGATATGGGGAAGAGAGTGGTTTCTCAGGTGCTTTCTATGACTACTGGCGAAGCAAAAAGGTTGTGAACGTATTGATCGAGGACTATTTCGAAAACAATCTCTTAAGCCTGATAACGTGCTATAAAGAGTGGGATCAGTCTATTCCACTTCATGTCTATTTCACCAATGTCCTGAAGTTGTCTACAGGTGAAGCAAAGAAGCTATGGCTCCTATAGAAAAAGCCCGGGCTCACATCTCCAGTGAGAGCCCAGGCTAGTTGAACCATCCTTAGATGGTAACACTCTATTTCTTACTGTAACGTGCGATCCGTTAAGGTTTCAACTTACTTGTTTGTTTCGTCAGTAAGTTTCACGAGTACATGAGCGATGCTCTTACGTTCTTCTTCATTCGCTACGTTCCAGAGCTCGTTTAATACCTTTTGCTCACGGTTGCGTGGATCTTCATGTTTCGCTAAGTAGTCGCCTACACGCTTAGCGCCTTTTGTTAATCCTTCTTCACCAAGTCCAAGCTTCTCACCTTTATGAACTTGATCTCCTAGATAATCCTTGAATTGCTGAAAGTTTTCTAGAATATCATCTTTCTTATCTTGATTCATTTCTGCTGCTGCGCTTTTTGGATCTTTACTCATAATATCCTCTCCTTCAACGTGTCTTCATGTTCACTCTTCCACTTCTGGAAGTGATAGAAACATGAGAATGTGTTTTGATGTGCTAATGAAGAAAAAGTAATGTTAACCACACAGAAACTATAACCAAATGGGTTCATCTGTAAACCTAACGCAAAGGAAAGAGTATGATTGTACTATGGTTTGTCCCATTGGCAACGAAAAAAGAAAAGAGGGTAAGAAGCTTATGGAATTGTACTATAAAGACCGAATCAATGCTGTGTATCCAGAATTGACAATAGCCAGCATTGTGCAAAATACAATCGGACAAAACAATGATGTTGTCATTGTTAATGATTCGCTCGTATTCAGGTTTCCGAAGTATGAAAAAGGAATCGACGCGTTAAAAAAAGAAACGGCATTACTAAGTGACGTTAGAAAGCACGTATCGTTGCCCATTCCTTTTCCTACATATAAATCGTTTGAGCCGTGTGAGACTGGGAAAGTTTTCGCTGGATACGAATTAATCGAAGGTGAGCCTTTATGGAGGGATACGTTTAAAAGGATGACAAGGGGTGAGGATGTTGAACAGATCGCGCGACAGCTCGTCACATTTTTAACTGAATTACACACTACTTCACCAAGTGATCAAACTAGCGAAGATAGCCATCGTGAAGTTGAGGAACTGTTTGTAAGAATACAGAAGAAGCTCTTTTCTTATATGAGGAAGGATGCTAGGAAGAAAGTTACTAATCTGTTCGAAACGTTTTTAGAGAATGAAAAACACGCATGCATAAGTAAGAAGCGTATTCACGGGGATTTCGGAGCGTCTAATATTTTGTGGAATCATGAGAGATGTGAGATTACAGGGGTTATTGATTTCGGGGAAACCGAGATTGGGGATCCGGCCTATGATTTTGCAGGACTGCTCGCTAGTTATGGAGAGGATTTCTTTCGGCAGTGTCTCACCTTATATCCTGACGGAGAAGACATTCTAGAGCGTGTCATGTTTTATAGAGAAACGTTCGCATTGCAGGAAGCTCTTCATGGAATTGAGCATAACGATGAAGAAGCTTTTGAGAACGGAATCAAGGATTATCGATAACCATCGGCTTCGGCTTTGTTAACTGATAGTAAACTAGTAGCATAGATTGAAACAATAAGTAGATGGGCACAGACCAGTACATGGAGTAGCCTTTACCGAAATGATACAAGCCTATTTTTGTTCCGAACCATTCCATCAGAAGAGAAACGACTGTCCAGATCACAATATAAAGGATAGTGTGAAAGCCTTTGATCTTCCATTTCACATAGATGTATAGAAAGAAGAAGCTATAAGGACAGTACATCACATAGCTTAAGAAATCGATCCCCTGGTATGCGGCCGAATCATTCACATCATAGAAATCCCACGGACTTATACTAAGGGTTTGATCGCTAAACATCCCGATGAACAACCCGAACAGACTATATCCGATCGTTTCTAACGTAGAAAAGATTTTGGGTACTATAAAAAGCAAAGAAAATAACACCAGCACGCTCAGAATAATGAACCATTCGTTTAGGTTGAATGAATGATCATAGACCTTCATAGTTCTTTGTCTCCTTCGTTTTCAGAAACATAACGAATTTTAGCGTCACTAAGCCAATCGCAAGAATAATGACATCCATCATCAATGCAAGGCGTAAATTCCATTCAATGTATTTCTCAACTTGGAAATAGACGGATCCCACGTTTAAGATACCCATACTAAGCAAGGTTGCAGCCAAAAGTCCAGCCATTGCTTTTCGACTCGTAAGGTTGTGATACGTATTGGTGAAAAGGATCACAATGAGTGGTGTGATCAGGTTTCTGTGAAGGAGAAAGGAAATGAACTGAGTGTCATCGTTAGAAGTGGATATGAAATCCATGTTCCAGGTGATGATGGTTAAATAATTCATAATGAAGATCGAGACGACAAAGAACACGATCGAATTTTCAAGAAGTGACCGTTTGTTTTTATGGTAAATGACTAAGTGGATAAGGGTTATTGAAATGGTGATCGTTATCGGTAAGGCCACTGTCATCCTCCTTGGCTATCTCCAATCGCTTACTGGAACGTTGTAAATTAAGAGAAGAATGATGATGATTGGAACAGATATTACATAAGCGAGCAAAGGTTTTTTGAAATGCAAATAGAGCATCATGAACATGATGTAGTCAAAAACAATCGAGCTAAATAGCGTCCAGCCGTTGTGATAGTGAAACAGATCGATCGCTGTGAACAGCCACTCAAAGAAACCATAGAGCACTACCCATGAGGTTAGAAAGAGGAACTTTGAGAAGGTCCTATTGAATTTATTCATATAAGGGAGATAAATCAATACTGTACAAGGATAGATGATGAACATAATGATTAAGTTTATTGTGGTATGGTTCGGCAAAAGATTACTTGGAGAATACTCCCAAAGCGGATAATGGGAGGTTAGAAAGTTATAAAGAAGATCACAAACGATAAAATAAAGAATGGTATGATGGTATTTTTCCCAGTGACGATAGTCTCCGAATAGTCTGGCTGCAATCAGCCAACAAATAGTTCCAATTATGTACATCGTTCGATTCCCCTTTTCACCTGGACATCTGTTAGCATTTTCAAAGGCACAAGGATTATTCGTTCGTTTTGTTGTTTATTATGTGGAGAAATGATGGGTGTGAGGTACAAGAGCGTCGGTTTCCTTAAGTAAACGATTCAGTATGTAGTTTTTCTACAGGAGTTTCCACAAGGACGAGGAATGACTGAGGAGAATGGATACTCCACAAAAAAATAGGAACTTCCAGTTTTGTGGAAGTTCCTATGTGGTATATTTTTCTTGTTAATTAAAACAAATAGGTTAATTAAGTGGGGATATCATTTTCTATCAATCATTGAAGATATCCTTCATTTCATTTTTTTCTTTTTTTAATCGTTGAAAATGCCTTTCTATTCGTCTTGCTATAAAAGGCAGAAATATTACTATTAACATAAGCCAAAGCATAAAATTTCTCCCTTATTTAAGAATTTCCCAGTCAAACTCCCCTAATCCTTCCGTTCGTGGAAAAAAAAGAAATGTTAGATATTGAACTTAGCTAATTTAAGTGTATCATAAGTTTCCACATACTGTATTATAGTCAATTCATTCATAGAAACCACATTTCTTTGGTGTTGAATGCTTTCTAAAACTTGAAACCAAGCCTTGAATAGATAACCTAATTGCAGAACTTTAGTTCCCTTCAATCAAATTAACAACAAACTATAACATAGACAATAAAAAAAGTCGGCTTCAGGTTATTAACAAAACCATGGGAGCTGACCTACTTTTGTTTTCGTTTCAGTGAATACGACTTCAACAGCTAATAACATGCACGCGCCAGTGAGAGTCAACAAAAAGACCAATGACTTCTACAGGTAGACACCATGACTTAACAGTTTGGACGGATTTCAGAATATCATTGAAATGCTGGGAGTCACTCACTGGATTTGCTGCACAATCATAGTGACCAACGACTGCAATGACGTGGGAATTATGGGCATCGATTGAGACAATTGCATTTCTTCTAATTCGGTCAATCTCATGCCAAGATCCATGAGAGAGGACTCGGTCCATACCAGGTTCTGTAATTAAGTCTACAAAGTCCACGCCGAAATGATCAATGATCCAAGCGGTGACGGGGATTTGTGTTCGGCCATCGATACAGTTTAGTGCTGTTGCATACCTGTTGTTCATTTTTCCACCTTCGAATCGTTTTTGCTACTTTATGAGAGGTTTCGTGTATGCGTGAGATGTCCTAACGTTTATTGGTAAAATGACTGAATATACAGAAATTAATCTCCGTAAAGGTATTACTCCTACATAACTAGAAGTGAATGCTGAGGATAAGAATATACTATTTTTCTAATAGAAGGATGATACATAATGAAAGTAATCAGAGGTAATCGAAGTTTTGATCTAGATGAATTTATGAAAAAGCCCCTGTTTGCACACCTTTCCACGATGGCGCAAGAAGGCCCGAGAGAATCTCCTGTTTGGTTTTATTGGGAAGATGAGTGTATTTGGATCATTGGTACGCCATCTTCTGATACCTTCCCGACAAGGATTGAAAAAAATCCAAAATGTGCGATCGGTATTGTGGATTTTGATCCTCGTTCTGGTAAAGTAAACCATGCGGGATTTAGAGGAACAGCAACTGTGGAGAAATTTGATAAAGGAATTGCGACACGACTTCTCACAAGGTATTTGGGACCGAATCAAGAAGAATGGTCACCAAACTTTCAGGGATTAGGAGACAGCAATGTTCTGATTAAATTTGTACCAGAAACCGTAGTCGTACGAGACCAATCATATGCTCCGAGTGGAGAGTGATGATGAACAATTGGAGGAACGCATGAAAGAGATGACATATACACAACTACTGAATAAAACGATCGAAAGATATGAGAACGATGGAAGTTTAGAAGCCTTTCGCTATATTGATCAGCATGCTGACGAGGTCGATGGAAATCGAACGCAGATCTACAATTTTCAATACGCGCTCGCAGCAGCTTCTGATTTAAAAGAAGAAGCATTACGATTGATGAGGGAAGCTATTATCGTTCATGGATACTGGTATTCGTATGACTATTTGATGGCAGATGAGGACCTTGATTCGATTAAAGATACAAGTGAGTTTCAAGAATTAGCTCAGATTTGTAAGAAGAGAGAAGAAGAAGCAAAAGCCTCGGCAAAGCCTGAATTAAAGGTTCTAGAGGGTTCTCGAGAAGGTATTGAAAAACGATTGCTAATCGCATTGCACGGCGATCAGGAGAACATCGCGCTAACGGAAGAGTATTGGAAGTCCGCTGTGTCAGATGGACTCACACTCGCACTTCCACAGTCGTCTCAAATTCAATTTTCTGATGCATATGAATGGGACGATCTTGAAAAAGGCTCTGATGAGCTTGTAACTCATAGTAAACAATTGCGCGAGCAGTATGATGACATTACGGTTGGAGGCTTTTCTGCTGGATGTCGCGTAGCACTTCATGCTATGGTGGAAAAAGAATTACCAGTTAATGGGTTTATCTTTGTCGCTCCGTGGTTACCAGAAGTAGATGAGTGGGATGAGTTGCTCGATAACCTTGATAAGGACGTAAAAGGCTATATCATCTGCGGAGACCAAGACGCGGATTGCTTTGAAAGTGCAAACAGGTTTGGAGAGCTTTTAGTGAAACGAAACATACAGCATAAGATTAAGATCGTATCAGATTTAGATCACGAGTATCCAGTGAACTTTCAAGAAATGTTGAAGGAAGCGCTGGATTACATCGGCTAAGGAGGAAACAAAATGATTTCTACTACCTTCATGTGCGTCCCGTGGTTTGCTTAAGTAAACCTCTGCAGTGAGACGATTTTCTTCATTTGCGTACAGGTTTACTTTTTGAGAATAGACGGTTATAAGTAAAACACGGCAAATGAGGAGATTAGCATATGATCACGTTGAAAAAAATGACTGAAAAAGACTTTGAGGATTACCTTAGGTTCATGGTACCTGACTATTCAAAAGACATTTCAACGAACTTTAATGTTCCACATGAGAAAGCGTTAGAAGAGTCTCAAACGTTCTTTGAAGAAACATTTCCAGATGGTGTTGCGACAAAAGATCACTACTTGTACCTTGTTCATGATGCGAATACTGAATCGAAGCTAGGATTGTTGTGGTTCAATGTGAATGAGGAAACAAAGCTTGCGTACCTTTATCATATTTACATTGATGAACAATTTAGAGGTAAGGGGTATGGATCGAAGACACTTATGAAATGTGAAGAAGTTGTGAGAGAGATGGGAATGTCTTTTCTCGCTTTAAGTGTTTTTGGAAATAATGATCGAGCGATTCAGCTTTATCAGAAGAATGACTATCAACCTTCTTCGATTTCAATGAAGAAGAAGTTATAAGGATTAGGATGAAGCTGCTTGAGCAGCTTCATTTTCCTTTAATCTTGAACATCAAAAGGGGTGAAGCGATGAACACGCCAAATGCTTGGACGGAATATATTCATCTTGTTCCAGCTCTGAAGAATGCCGTTGTTTGGAAGTCGATACGACAGTGGTCACTTTCAGAAGTTTGGAGAGTAACAATGCCAGGTGGAAACACGATGATCGCGAAGAAAGGAATGGGTGAAAATTCGCGTGAGGCAGCCGTTTATCAACATCTCCTTCGTCCATTAAAAATCGAGTCACCTATCATCTACAACGCGATATCAGAAGGTTCCGTAGGGATCTTATTGATGGAAGATGTAAAAGGAAAAAGTGTTGAGGAGCATCCTGAAGAGCTTTATTTTATTGAAGCTGCCAGAAAGTTAGCTAGGATGAGAACCGAGGTTCGATCAAAACTTTCGAATAATTCTACAATCAAAGACGTCTTTTATTTGAAAAAGGATAAGCTGATCAACGATTTATTCTATATCAAGAAGCAACATCACGTATTAGAAATTAATCAGGACGTCATTCTTCAACATGCCCTAGACGTTCTTCCGAAGCAGTTGGAAGAGCTGTACAAACGCTTCCCCGTTACGATTACTCACAATGACTTTTATCCAAAAAACATGGTGAGAGTCAATAAGCAGGTAACGATCATCGACTGGGCGAATGCGAATCTGAGTCCACATCTTGGAGATTTATATTGTCTCCTATCTTCCGCAGAGGACTATGGTGTGAGCGCGAAAGAGCTGACAGATGCGTATCGCAACGAAGTCGAAGAAGAGCTCTCGGTTGATTTAGAATGGCAAATTACGATGGGCGGAATTTGCTGGACGATCTACATGGTTCGGTGGTTGATCGATCATGGTGCCGAAGCCATTCCGGAAGCGAAGGAATGGATACCAGATATGGTAACGGAACTTGATCGATTACTGCATTCATTATAGTCATGGCTTGGAGGTATTTATGAAGTTATACGGAGACTTTGAAAAAGCGGATTGGTTGGAAGCGATGGATATAAAAGCGAAAGACGTGCCCTGTGCCTTTATCCTTCACGGTGAATGGGAACATGAATGGAATCTATCAAGTTGGAAAGCGCTTCTTCAACACGAGCAGTGGCTACCAGATTGGAATTCAATTGTGGGTACTTATCGTGATCGACGGATTGGATTCGCGAATGTGTTTGGTGGACCGATTGCGGCTTCTGTCGCACATCGCTTTGCTGTTCTAGGAACACAAGTCTTCATTCAAACGGGTTACTTTGGTGGATTGTCTCACAGTGTCAGCTACGGAGATATCTTTATTGCGACGTCAGCCGTGATGGAAGATGGGGTGTCACACTGGTACTTGCCAAATCAGCAAACGGTTGAAGCTGATGAAGAACTCGTACAAGAAGCGATTCGGTACTGTGAAGAAAAGAACTACTCTTATGTAACCGGAAGGATCTTCACAACGGGAGCCATCCACGCTGAAACGAGCGCACTCGTTCAGGCTTGGGCAGAAGAGGGTCACATCGGTGTGGATATGGAGACCGCGACAACGTATGCGGTCGCGAAGAAATTTAATAGGAAAGCAATTAGTCTTCTTAATCTATCTGACCATATTATTAAGGGAGATACTCTTTATACGAATAACGAAGAGAGAGATACGTTAGAAGAGCAAACGGATGAAAGAATAAAAGAATTAGCCCTTCACCTTTCAAAATTCTAGAGTAGACTTTTCAGTTGGAGAAAATTGAAAAGTCTTTTTTTTTGGAAATACGTTTAACGGCTTTTTTTACGAGGAAGTAAAAATACAGGTTGTTATTACGAGAAGTATTTTCGATGCAGCTAGAATCTTGATGTAACGAGGTGGTTTATTTTGAGTCCGGAGCAAATAGGGTTTGCGCTATTATATATAGGTGTCTTTCTTCTTATCGGAAAACTCATACGTGTTAAAGTGAAAATTTTGCAAGATCTCTTTTTACCAGCATCCATTATCGGTGGCTTTATCGCTCTACTACTAGGGCCACAGGTTCTTGGTAAATTAGTCGGTCCATTCGTTTCTGAAGGACACTTCTTAAACAATGGAATCATGACTCAAACAATTATTGAAGTGTGGGCAGCACTCCCAGGTCTGATGATCAACGTCGTGTTCGCTTCTTTATTCCTTGGAGCAGCGATGCCAAAGCTTAAAGATGTGTGGACATACGGTGGACCTCAGTTAGCCTTCGGTTGGGCGATCGGCTGGGGACAATATGTAATCGGCTTATTAGTCGTCTTATTAATCCTCACACCATTCTTCGATATTCCAGCGATGGCAGGTGCGCTCATTGAAGTAGCCTTCGAGGGTGGACATGGTACAGCAGCCGGAATGGCGAGTACGTTCGAAGAGCTTGGCTTCTCTGAGGCATTCGACCTTGCGATTGGACTCGCGACAGTCGGGGTATTGTCAGGTGTCATTTTCGGAATTATCCTGATCAACTGGGCAGTAAGAAATAAGAAAACAGAAGTGATCAAAGATGTAGATGGTTTCTCTGAACTACGTAAAAGTGGAATCATGGAATATCAAAACAGAGAACCAGCTGGGAGAATGACGCTTCGACCTGAATCGATCGAGCCACTATCTTTCCATTTAGCGATCATCATGGTTTCGATTTTGATAGGTTGGTTGATTCTACAAGGATTAATTGGACTTGAAACTATCACGATTACACAGTGGACAGGTTCAAGCTTCATGAAGTATATCCCACTATTCCCGATCGCAATGTTCGGCGGGATTATTCTACAGATCTTCTTTAATAAAAACGATAAGTACAACCTGGTTGATCGTCGTATGATCAATCGTATTCAGGGGCTTGCGTTAGACCTCTTGATTATTTCAGCGATTGCAACAGTATCTCTGGAAGTAATCGGTGATTATCTCGTGCCATTCTTGATTCTAGCTGTAGCAGGAATCTCCTGGAACTTATTCGGATTCCTATTCCTTGCACCGAAAATCATTCCGAACTATTGGTTTGAACGAGGAATCGGTGACTTTGGTCAATCGATGGGTGTAACGGCAACGGGTCTTCTTTTGATGCGTATCGTGGACCCTGATAATGAATCACCTGCGTTTGAAGCGTTTGGTTATAAGCAACTCGTGTATGAGCCGTTCCTTGGTGGTGGTCTCGTTACCGCACTCTCGGTTCCATTCATCGCAGGAGTAGGGCCGTGGGCAGGACTCATCCTCGCGCTATGTATGACGGCGCTCGGTATCTTTTCTGGAATCTTTTATTTCGGAAGAGGGAAGCATAAGAAGGAATAGAACAAACAATAAGGAAGCTGCCTTTAGGTAGCTTCCTTATTGTGTCGAGAAAGTCTTAAGGACCATCTGCCATGGTAAGGTGGTGATTTCCGCTTCAGGATGCTCGCTTTCCGCGGGGAGGGCGGTGAGCCTTCTCAGCGCACAAAACCGTTGCGCCTCCGGGGTCTCACCTGTCCCGCACATCCCGCTGGAGTCGAGCATCCTTCCGCTCCAATTTCCATTTTCGTGTATGATTACGAGAAAAAACAAAGCTATTAAAACAACTGCTCGAGAATGAGAGCAGATGTCTACGTAATCATTATCGGTCGGAAAGTTTGCTGGCATTAACCCCAACTTAGTAGGAGTGAATACCAGTTGACTATCCAAAAGGAAGCTGCCTTTAGGTAGCTTCCTTTTGGATAGCGAGAATGATTATTAGAAGAATGGTAGAGTATAGTAAAAGGAAATTAGATTGCATGTTAGGCATTCAACGTAAGGAATAGGATTGTATAAGGAAGTGATTGATGTGTTCAGTGCACTACTATTATTCATCCTTGCAGGCATTGCTGAAATTGGTGGAGGGTATCTCATCTGGCTGTGGTTACGAGAAGGGTACCCTTCCTATTACGGCGTGATCGGTGGGATAACCCTTGCCCTTTATGGCGTGATTGCAACATTTCAAGCCTTTCCGTCATTTGGACGTGTCTATGCAGCGTATGGGGGAGTGTTTATTATTCTCTCCGTCCTTTGGGGGTGGGGTGTAGATCAAAAGACGCCAGATTTGTATGATTGGATAGGGGCTGGGATTTGTATGATCGGAGTGTCCGTCATGCTGTTCGGTCCGAGAGGGTAATAAGTTGATATGAACGAAAATGAGTCACGAATCGGTTATAGATTCATGGCTCTATTTTTTTAGTTATGAATCTATTTCGGATATCGAACGAATAGAGACCCAAACCGTTAAGAGATTTCGAGCATAAATTATAGATAAGAAGAAATTTTAAATAAGAAAGAAGGTGAAATAAAATGACGTGTTCTTCTAACGGTTCTTCTTCCTGTCTTTGTCACATATTTAGTCGACTCCAGTCAGGAGAAGTGGTTACAGTAGTTTTCGATGGGACAACTACTGCTATTGAAATTACATTTCTTTCGTTTGATCCTAGGACGGGAATGGTTACGTCTTTAAGAGACGGCAACACATTTTTGTTTTGCTGTAGAGATGCAGTAGGCTTTAATTTCCCGGTCCCACCTCCACGATTACCTATTGGGATTGTGACTGAATTTAATAGTAACAGATTCACAATTTTTGATACCGACACCTTAACTATACTTGAACAAATCGATAATCCTGCTCTAGACTATATTGACGTTGCTATTACGAGGGACTGCAAGAGTGCTGCTCTAACCGCATTTAATAGCCAAAGCGTCGTACAACTAGATTTAACTCAAGATCCTCCACAGGTCGTTGATGTTGTGGCAACTCCTTTAAATGCAGAAGACGTAGATATGACACCGGATAATCGGTTTGCTGCAATCGTTGATGGTGGAGGTGTACAAGGAATCGTATCTTATGGTTTGGCCGATCAAGCGATCGTAAATGCGATACCGGGTCTTAGTCTTCAAGCTGTAGCCGTATCGCAGACGGGGAACGGGCTTGTTCTAGGAGCGGATTTTTTTGGTAATCAAATCAGAGTATTATCGATTGATAGTGCCGGAATCATAGTAGATACGGGCACAACCGTAAATACAGGAGGAAATGGACCAATCAACATTACTTTCCACCCAAGTGGAAAATTTGCATTTGTTGCTAACTTACGTAGTAACGATATTGCAGTATTTGATACAACTAATCCGACTCTACCAGTATTGCTCACTAATATTCCGACGAGTACTAATCCTCAAACGATCGTTGTTTCTAAAAACGGAAAGAACGTATTTGTTTTGACGGCTTCCGGTGGAGCTGTGGTAACTGAGTATGCTTTTACACCTAGCGCTCCGTTCCTAACTCCTGTTCAATCTTTTTCGACTGGTCTAGGGACCAGCGCCTATTTTGGAGTAGATCAAATGGCTTTGGATGTGACGCAAAAGAAACTCCTTGTTTCTGCATCTGCTAGTCAGGTTCTTGCAGCTTTCGGAACGGATGGTACATCTCTCGGAACTATTCCGGGTGTGCTAGCTAATGGTGGAGTAGCAACCTGTTTGCGATAGTGAAAAAATGATATGTTGAAGAGCTGGATGCAGAAGTACTCATCCACGCTCTTTTTTTGTTCAAGCCCAACCCATTGACTTTCAATAGAATGTAAGGTATCTTTATTTCCTAGTAAATTCATAGGACTAATATTAGTTTGTTTACAAGGGGAGAAAGGGAATGACGAATTTATTTCGAGGCTATCTTGATGCCTCATTAATAGTGAAGATAACACTTGCACTTATATTAGGAATAATCGTAGGTTTTGTATTTGGTGAAGATGCTGCTGTTCTTGCGCCGTTTGGCGATTTGTTACTTAATCTTCTGAAGTTCCTCATCATACCACTCGTCCTCTTCACATTGATCGTTGGTGTTAACCAAACGAAACTCGGTGATCTAGGTCGTAAGGGTGGAAAGGTATTTAGTTATTATGTGATTTCTAGTGCGGTTGCAATGATCGTCGGAATCACTGTCGCGAGCCTGTTTAATCCTGGCGAAGGGTTAAGCATCAATCCGAACGAAAGCGTTGAGGTGCCAGAAAATCCTGGTGTTGTGAGCGTGCTATTGAACATCGTTCCAACGAATATCGTCAATGCGTTCAGTGAGATGAACCTTCTTGGTATCATCTTTACAGCTCTCGCATTCGGGATTGCGATCTCTGCGCTAAGAAGTGCGAAGGAAACGGCTGAGCTAGGTGAACACCTTTATAAAGTTGTTGATGGATTAAATGAAGCGACCTTCAAAATCATGAATGTTGTTCTTCAATACGTACCGATCGGAATCTTCGCGATTATTGCAAAGACGATTGGTAACCAGGGCCTCGATACGATTCTTTCACTAGGAAACATGATTGTGGTCTTATACATTGCACTTGGTGTTCAGGTAGGAATCTACCTGATCGCGATGCTGTTTTTCAAAGTGAAGCCGGGCGAGTTTTTCTCGAAGGCTCGTACACCAATGATTACAGCTTTTGTAACACAAAGTAGCTCAGGGACGCTTCCAATTACGTTAAACGCGGCAAGAGGGCTTGGCATTTCAAAGAGTCTCTATAGCTTCAGTTTACCGCTAGGCGCAACGATTAATATGGATGGCGCAGCAATTCGAATTGCGGTTTCCGCTGTGTTTGCTGCTAATGTTGTTGGTACACCGCTCAGCTTTCCTGACATGGTCGCGATCGTCCTTGTTGGAACGCTCGCTTCAATCGGAACAGCTGGTGTTCCTGGAGCAGGGATCATCATGATCGCAACGGTCTTCTCACAAGTTGGTTTGCCGATGGAAACCGTGGCGTTACTAACGGCTGTTGATGCGCTTGTCGGAATGGGTGCAACTGCCCTTAACGTGACAGGAGATCTTGTTGGTTCAAAGGTAATCGATCGTACTGAAAAAAAGAATGAAGCAAACACTGCTTGATTAATAGAAAGACCAGGAGTATCGTAGGATAATCCTGGTCTTTTTTCGTGCTCAGAAATTAGAGTGGACAGATACTAGTACGATACCTACAATCAAGCTAGATATCTGTTTTATTTAGAGGGTTTTAGTTATGAGCTATCGAATTTTTTTAAGTGGAGGGGGATGCTGATGTACAAAAAAGATTGTCCATTTTGCAATCCATATCGTGATGTGAGCCAAACGATCGTGTTCGAAACGGAAACCTGTTATTTTCTTCAGCACGACAATGAACAAAGAGTGTTGAAGGGTTCTGGTGTAATTGTCCCCAAAAAGCATAGAAGCGATCCTTTTGATTTAACAGAAGAGGAATGGCTTGATACATATGCGCTCTTAAACCGAGCGAAGGCCTACCTCGATGAACGTTTTTCACCTGATGGCTATTCTGTTGGCTGGAATGTGGGAGAGGTTTCTGGTCAGTTCATCCCACATAGTCACCTTCATGTGATTCCGAGACATATGGATGAACCACTTGCGGGGAAAGGAATCCGTTATTGGTTGAAGCAGGATGATAATAAACGGAAGAGAAAGTAACAAATTCACCCGCACCCTCAAGGATGCGGGTGACGAGTGTGGGGGGATGTTATGAATATAAAAGAAATACAAAGTCCTTATATCAAGGAAATCAATATCGATTACCTAAAGTCACTGGATACCCCAATTGTGAATAGCGTTGATGACGGAATTGAAGTTCATTTTATATACATTGGTAACGATAAGACTTCATCAGTGCACGTATTAGGTAGTTTCCCAGGTTGGGAGTTACAGAAAGGTGAAATGACGAGAATCGAAGGTAGTGAGATCTGGGTGAAATCTTTTCTCACACGCACTTCCTTCGCAAGCACATACTATTTTTCGGTGAATGATGAATATGGAGACAACTGGGGAGAAAGGTTTAAACACTTGATGACGGACCCGTTAAACCGTAAGAAGATGGTGTTTTCTGAATCGCCTGATGGTATATCTACAGAGTTATCTTATGTAGAGGCGAATGAGTACCTTTCTTCAATGTCGTTACCCACTGAGAATCATAAACTATATAAAGAAGTGTTCAAAAGTGAGTTGTTGCATAACGAACGGGACATATGGATCTATGATCCGATTGAAACCAATGAGATTCCAAAGAATGTAGTGATTGTATTCGATGGTTTTCAATATACAGAGGCTATCCCAGTACCTACGATGATCGACCATTTATATGAAGAAGGAAAATTGCCTCCAACCGTCATGATCGGAGTGGATAGTCCTGATCGTTTTGCTGAATTTAATGGGAATGAGCGGTTCACACAGTTTATCTCAGATGAATTATTACCCTGGGTACATCGTCGGTTTAAAGTGAGTCGAAATCCAAAAGATATCGCGTTATGTGGAGCGAGCTTAGGTGGATTGGCGGCATTTTATAGTGTATTAACGCGTTCAGACCTTTTTGGTAATGTGATCTCTCAATCAGGTTCATTCAATCACAAGAAAATAGAGGATGAATATTGGGCAGTACATTACATAGAGACCGAGGCAAAGCACCCTGTGCGGATTTATATGAATGCAGGAAGATTAGAAATGGACGCATTGCAAGATGCGAATAAACAAACTCATCAGGCGCTTATGAGAAAAGACTATGACGTTACGTACGAAGTGTTTAATGGTGGACATGATGTGCTTTGGTGGCGTGAAACGTTTCTAAGGGGACTCGAATCCATATTCAGCGATAAGTGAGAGATAATGGAGGCTCATTCCAATATGGAATGAGCTTTTTTTTATGAAATGGTCGAGAAATGAGGTGGGTTTGAATACCTTAACAATAAAATCATATTATAAAATGATAAGTATTTATTGAAAAACGATAAATGATAGGTTATATTCAACATAACAAACAAGCGAGGTGTATCGAATGAAACTGGGTTCAACGAATTTCTTGAGGGTGGTTGTTTACTTTATTGGAGTAGGTGTACTGGCACTTTGTATTTTTGCTATTCCATCGATCATTACTGAAGCAAAACGAAGTCAAACAGATATGGTTTCTTTTCTCTATCCATTATTCATAGGGATGTACGTGGCCGCGATTCCGTTCTTTATCGCACTTTATCAGGCTCTAAAACTTCTAAGCTATATCGATAAAGATCATGCTTTCTCAGACTTATCTGTAAAGGCATTGCGAACGATTAAGTTTTGCGCAGCTACGATTAGCGTGGTGTATGTATTCGTTATGCCATTCTTTTATTTTGTCGGACAAATGGAGGATGCACCTGGTGTTATCGTAATCGGGATGATCATTATCTTTGCTTCTCTTGTAATCGCAGTGTTTGCAGCAGTTCTCCAAAAATTATTAAAGAGTGCGATCGAAATCAAATCTGAAAATGAATTAACGGTTTGAGGTGAATAACATGGCGATTATTATCAACATCGATGTGATGTTAGCGAAAAGGAAAATGAGTGTAACTGAACTTTCGGAGAGGGTAGGGATCACGATGGCGAATCTATCGATTTTGAAGAATGGAAAAGCGAAGGCAGTTCGGTTTTCTACACTTGAGGCGATTTGTGAAGCGTTAGAATGCCAGCCTGGTGATATTTTGGAATATAAAAATGAAAAGGACAAATAGGAGATGATGGAACCACTTAAACAACTCGTTCGTTTCGGGTGGGCGCAAGCTCTATCTTGCCTGTTTCCTGTTGTCATCTTCGCTTCCTTAGCGATAACGAAATTCGTACCTCTTCCACTTTTACCAATATATGACTGGCTTCTTCTCATCTGTCTCCTGATGCAGTGGTGGATGATTCGCTCAGGTCTTGAAACACGCGATGAATTGAAAGTTATTACGTTGTTTCACCTTATCGGTCTTGCTTTAGAGCTCTTCAAGGTTCACATGGGGTCATGGTCGTATCCAGCGGAAGGGTATTCTAAAATCTTTGGAGTGCCTTTGTATAGCGGGTTTATGTATGCAAGTGTCGCGAGTTATCTTTGTCAGGCGTGGAGAAGGCTTAGCGTAGAACTAGTAGAGTGGCCATCATTTTGGGTAGTCGTTCCGCTAGCCGCAGCAATCTATTTGAATTTCTTCACTCATCACTTTTGGATCGATATACGCTGGTGGTTGTCAGCGCTTGTCATCATTGTCTTTTTTCAATCATGGGTCAGATACGAAGTTGGAGGGAAGAAATATCGAATGCCGATTGCGCTTTCTTTTGTACTTATCGGTTTCTTTATTTGGATCGCCGAAAACATCGCTACTTTTTTTAGTGCATGGGAATATCCGAATCAGAGAGAGGCCTGGAGTCTCGTTCATCTTGGGAAAGTCAGTTCATGGTTGTTATTAGTAATCGTGAGTTTTCTGATCGTGGCAACGTTGAAGCTTGTTAAAGGGAGAAGTTCCACTAAGCCAACAGTCGCTCCCGCTAAGGTCCGGGTGAATTCCTCAGTGGCAAAAACTCGTTGATGATTTACTTTTCTTTAAGAGGGACCATGAAATAGAGTGACGTATGTTCGTCCTCGTGATTAAAAGATTCCGGATAATATTCGAAGCAATACGAAAGGTCAGCAATACTATCTGAATTGTTTCGTACAAAATCATAGACAAACTGAATTTCTCGATCTTTGTCCTGAAAGCTGATTTCGAACGACAAGTATGTTCCTTTTGGAATGACGATTTTATCAAAATCGCTCGTTTCACCGAATTCTGTTACTTCACATGCTGCCGTGTACGCATAATTAGAATGTTGCGTACGCTCCATATATCCAATTGCTTCTTCCTTCTGAACAAGGTGACTAACATGACGATTCATGAATTGTTCTGAGAATGTCATCCAGAAGGACGGGAGATCGACTTCCTCTAAACGTTGAGGGGATAAGGAACCAGGATAGGTTAGCCCCACATAATAACGATCTGCTTTAAAATCGATCTTTTTGTAATCCATTGGAACGCCTCCTTATCAAAAGTATGTTTCTTCTCAATCATATCATTTTTTGATGTGGGGTTTGTGAGATGTATATGTACTAACAAAAGTACCGTATAGAAACTTCAGTAAAGCAATCTAAACAGATGAAACTGATATGAAATCGTAATCAACAATAACCTTATTATAAAAGAACATGCTTTGAGAGTATTCAAAACATGTTCTTTTTATATGTAAAAATATCCAATTAAATATTGCAAGAGGGTAAAAGCTGTGTATATAATGTATATAGAGTATATATACATTATGTCGCGAGAGCGAGAATATAAAAAAGAGGGATTTGCATGCAAATAATTATCTCCAATAAATCTAAGGAGCCGATATATGAACAAATTACGAATCAAATTAAAACTTCTATATTAGCAGGTGAACTGAATGAGGGAACTGCGTTACCTTCAATACGTCAGTTAGCAAAAGACTTACATATTAGTGTAATAACTACGAAACGTGCCTATGATGAGCTTGAGAAAGCGGGATTTATCTACTCCATTGTAGGAAAAGGATCATTCGTTGCGGAACAGAACTTGGAGGTCATTAGAGAGAAAAAGCTTAAAGCCATTGAAGACCAGTTATCTACCGTAATAATAAATGGTCGTGAAATGGGGCTTTCGCTGGATGAACTACAAGAATTATTGATTACGTTATATGAGGAGTGAACGGATGAAGAATGTGGTTGAATTAAAAAATGCAACAAAGAAATTTAAGAGTTTCTCTGTTGAAAACATTGATTTACAAGTGAAGCAAGGCTTCATTACGGGCTTTATTGGAGAAAATGGAGCAGGTAAGTCGACGACGATAAAAATGATGATGAATCTATTAAAGCCTGATAATGGAGAAGTTAAAGTGTTTGGAATGGACTTCAAAACGCATGAAAAGGAGATAAAGGAACGGATTGGATTTGTGTACGATGGAAATGTTTTCTTTGAAGGATTGAACTTAAAAGATATAAAACGAATTGTAGGACCAGCTTACAAAAAATGGGATGATTCTTTATTTTATAACTATGTTGAACAGTTTGACCTACCTCTTAATAAAGCGATAAAAACCTTCTCAAAAGGAATGCAGATGAAAGCTTCCTTGGCTATTGCATTATCTCATGATGCAGAGTTAATTATTATGGATGAACCAACAGCTGGGTTAGATCCCAACTTTAGACGAGAGCTATTGCAACTTTTGCAAGAGATTATGATGGATGCTAAAAGAACTATTTTCTTCTCCACGCATATTACTTCAGATCTTGATCGCATTGCAGATTACATAGCATTTATCCAGAACGGAAAACTAGTATTTCATGAAACTTCTGAAGATATTTCTGAACAATATGCGATAGTAAAAGGCGGATTACAGCTTTTAGATAGAGACACAGAACAGGACTTTGTAAATATTTATCGTACATCAACAGGGTTTGAAGCCCTAACAGATAACGTTAATGCTGTTAAAAATACTTTTGGTGAAGGTGTTATCATTGAGCGAGCATCTCTGGAAGAGATCATGTATCATATGAAAGGAGCTAGGTGAATGTTCAATCTTATTAGACGTGATGTTATTTTACAGAAACGACAGTTACTGTTCTTTATTCCTTTTATATTATTTTTTATCGTTATGAATTCACACCCAGTTTTAACTTTTCTCGTAGCAAGTATCTTTATCCCTTTCAATGCTTATGCTTATGATGAAAAAGCTGAGGCAAACGTTTTATTGAATTCCTTGCCATATACGCGAAAGGAAATCATTGCTTCACGTTATCTCGGTGCAATTGTTTATATGATTCTAGCGATTGCATTATCGAGTCTTGCGTTATGGTTATTAGATAAACCGTTTACGATTAAGGATATCGCATTTGGGATCGGCTTGTTCTTATCATTTTCTGCGTTGACCTTTCCGATGTTCTATATTTTTAAGCAAGGTTATATATTTACAATTGTACTGATATCATTTCTTGTTTTGGCAGGTATTGGACCTTCAATCGTTTTATATTTGAAGGATAATTTAACGCCTTTAATAGATTTTTCTTTGAATCTGCCGTTACAGGCTTTATATACTGGAGCAGCACTAAGTGTGTTGACCGGTTATGTGATATCTTGGATTGTCTCCCAGGTTATTTATCAGAAAAAAGCTTTCTAACGGGGGTTGCATACTGTAAAAGGAAGTACAAGAATCGTTTTTTTTAATCTATTGATAACCATAGTATTAAGGAAATATATTGAAAAACCATTTGCATAACTGGAAAACTTAGGTATACTATAACTACATTGCAATGCAATGTAGTTATTTTTTATCCATCTACCTTGTATAACAATATAGATGGAACAAGAAACGGAGAGATGGAAGATGTCTTCGAGTCAAATTCTAAAAGGAATATTAGAAGGATGCCTGTTATCCATTATTGGAAAAGGTGAAACGTACGGGTATGAAATGATTGAAAAGCTGAATGAGTATGGATTTAACATGGTGAGAGAAGGAAGTATTTATCCTCTTTTGCTACGCATGAAGAAAGAGGGATTAGTCGTTACGTCACAAAAGCAATTACCATCTGGAGGTCCAAAGCGAAAGTATTATGCGTTGACGAGCGAGGGGGAAGAGGAGCTAGCGGCCTTCAAAGAAAAGTGGGAGTCACTATCAAAAAGCGTTGATCGCTTGTTAGAGGAGGAAGGGTAATGGGGTTATCTAGTCATAGTCAAGAATTCCTAGCTAATCTAAGACTCTATTTAATGTCGAGTGGTAAGAACGAAGAGGAGATCGAAAGCATTATAAGTGAACTAAACGATCATTTGCTTCAAGCAGAAAAAGCTGGGAAAGATGTAAGTGACATCATAGGAAAATCACCAAAGGAATACATGAAACAGCTTTCAAAGGAAATGCCGTTTGATCGAAAAGACATGCTGAAGTATAGTTTGATGGTTATGATGGGAGCAATTGCATTTCTCATGTTAGGCGATGTTATTCGAGGAGGCATCGAAGCTTCGCTGCTTCAACTCATTAGTTATCCGGTCATTATAATCAGTTATATAGGATTGATTTCACTAACGTTTCGGCGCCTTGCTACGTCTAGCGGAAATAAGACGCTGATGTGGACACTATTAGGCTTGGTCGGCGCAGTTCCGACTGTTCTCATACTAGGCATGCTTTTGTTAGATGATGTTGTTATGACACCTACGGTCACGTTTAATCCGACATGGAACATAATTTCAGCAGTAGTTGCAGTGCTTCTTATCATTGGATTATCCATTTGGACGAAAACATGGGTGATGATCATCATTGCGAGCATCGTTTTTCTTCCTGATTTGTTTTTAAAGGTAGCGGATTTTAAGGAAAGTACAGAAATAATCGCGTCAAGCCTTCTCATTTTCATCGGGATGGGTATTTATTTTCTTTTTATATGGAAGAAAGAGAAAAAACATGAGGCTATGTGATAGAGAAAACGCCCTGCAGTGACATGCAGGGCGTTCTTTTTCTATCTTCTTATTTTCTGTAAAAGTCTAAGAATCTCGATGTAAAGCCATACTAGTGTGACCATAAGACCAAACGCTCCGTACCATTCGAGGTATTTAGGTGCGCGGGCGTCGACGCCTCTTTCGATAAAGTCAAAGTCTAATACGAGATTAAGAGCTGCGACAGCAACGATGAAAACGCTGATGCCGATTCCGATCACACCGCTTGAATGCAAGTACGGCACTGTCGCGCTTGTAAACATGTTCAGTACAAGATCGATGATATAAACAACAAAGATGGCAAGTGTCGCAGAGACGACCATCAACCTGAAGTTCTTCGTTACTTTAATAATTCTTGCTGCATAGAGGAATAACAGCACGCCCATGACTGAAAACGTTAATGCTGCTGCCTGGATGACGATACCAGGAAACTTGTTTTCAAGGATGGCTGATAGCCCACCTACCGCGAATCCTTCTAGAGCTGCGTATATTGGACCGGTGATCGGTGCGGCTTTCTTAACAAACACCGTAATGAGAGCCATTACGAGTGCCCCGATTCCTCCGATCACCATCATCGTATAAATGTCTTCTCCTTGTGAGTAGCGATACCAGGTATAAAGAGCAGTACCAAGTAAGAAGAGAAAGAGTACGAAGGTCTTTCCAACAGTACCACCGAGTGTCATGGTGTCTCCTTGTTCACCGGTGTTCCGAAAGATGTCGTTCTTTAAAACAGGATTTCCGCTTCTCATTCTAGCCTTCCTTTCTATTGACGAAGTTTTCTTTTATTACGTAAATGTGAATCAAAATGTTTCAGAAAGTGCTTTTTTCATAAGGATATGAGGGATGCCGTCTTCCATGAACATGTCAGAAACCGTCTTATACCCAAGCTTGTGATAAAACGTTTCGGCTTGTACTTGACCATGTAGCTTAACTTTTGTGATTCCTTGTTTTGTGGCAAACTCTTCAAGCGTGTGAACGATCTTATTCCCGATTCCTCGTTTGCGATAGGAAGGAAGTATGCAAATGCGTTCAAGTTTCCCGTAGCCATCGTGAAGGCGCCACCTACCCGTTCCGACTGCGCGTTCTCCGTCTAAGATAAGAATATGCTCCGCGTCAGCTTGTAGACTGTCGAAGGCATCGTATTCTTCTTCTTCCGGAGTCCCCTGTTCGTCGATAAATACGGTTTTTCTTATCTCAAAAGCTTGCTTTAACTGCTCTTCTGATTCAATACGAATAGCTTTCATTCATTTGTCCCCTTTCCAACCTTCCTATCAAAAGTATAATGAAAATCAGCTGAAGATGAAAACAAAATGGATGGGCATGGAAGGTTTTGGATGATATGCAGTAGAAGATGAAAGATGGGGGTAAAGACGAATGGTTTCGAAAGGTGTGAAAAGAGATGAGAAGTTGGAGTTTAGTTCTTGGGTTACTCTTCGTTGTCTTAGCAGGGTGTACGTCGAATAAACAAGCCGTGACGATACCAGACGAGGCTCCGGAATATGTACAGGAAGAAGATTTTGAGGAGATCGACTGGGAAAAGAAAGCCGAGCCGTTTGGAAGTAGGAATATAATAGGGAATGAAAATAAATCTGGTGTCATCGGGATGGACCAACCGAGTTTAGAAGGTCAGAAATGGATGTGGCACCTATGGGGAGTGGAGGAGGCTGAGTTAACTGTTGTCGGTTACCACCGTGAGAGCGGAACTGTTCATCAGATTTTAGATGAAGCTTGGACGATTCCAGTGATGGGAGAAAACAACGGAGCGGATTCGCATGCACCGTCTTCTGTTAAAGTCCCGAAAAAGGGTGAATGGGCAATGTTGTTATACTTGGATGAGAAATTGTTCGATACGCTTGTTTATGAGATTGATGAATAGTAGGGAGAGCGGCTCACTATGAGTCGCTTTTTTTGTTGTTATAGTTTCTGTTTTACTATTTATGGTTGATATATAACAGTTGAATTATTAGAATAGTATGTAAACGCTTTAAATTCTCATAAGGGAGAGTAGATGTGATGAACGTACCGTTAGTGTTAACTGACTTTCTTGATCGAGCTGTCGACCTATATGGAGAAAAGCCTGCCATTATTGATGATGAGCGTGTTTTAACGTATAACGAGTTGAACAGCCGTGTGAACCAGCTGTCACGTGGACTCCAAGCACTTGGGATTGAAAAAGGCGATAAAGTAGCCTATCTCGCTCCAAATACGACCGAAATGTTAGAAGGGTTTTATGGTGTGTTCCAAGTAGGGGCGATCATGACGCCATTGAACACACGTCTCAAACCGACTGATTATCAATTTATTTTGGAACATAGTGAAAGTAAAGCACTCTTTGTAGATGAAGAGTTGTTTCCACTTGTTGAAAATGTGTTGCCGCTTCTTCCGAATCTTAAGCATGTGTTTGTTCACGGAAATGAGCAGGATGGTGGGCGTGCCTATGAGCCCTGGCTTAAGACGTTTTCAGATGAAGCTTTCGAACGGACAGAACTAGAGGAAGATGATATCGCATCGTTGTTATACACGAGTGGAACAACGGGAGATCCAAAGGGAGTCCTCTTAAGTCACCGTTCAAACTATCTGCATGCCATGTCCTCCATGCACCACCTTCGAGTAAGTGATCAAGATACACTTCTCCATGTTCTTCCGATGTTTCATGTGAACGGCTGGGGGTCGCCATTTTACTACACAGCAAACGGAGCTACGCAGGTGATGCTCAGGAAAACAGATCCTTCCCTTATTTTAGATAAAATCAAAAAGCATGGTGTTTCGATTCTACATATGGCGCCGACGGTATTGAATATGGTGATCGAGGCTTTCGAAGAAGAAAAGCCTGAAATCGAACAAGACGTCCGCGTGGTAATCGCAGGGTCAGCGCCACCTCCTGCTTTTGTGAGAAAAGTAGAAGAAGGCATTGGATGGAAGTTCATTCAGGTTTATGGCATGACTGAAATCTCACCGCTGATCACGACATCTGAACTGCGTTCGATGGACTTAGATCTACCGTCAGAAGAACGGTATCGCCTAAAAGCAAAAGCAGGGTATGCGATGATCGGAAGCAAAGTGAAAGTCTTTGATGAACTAGGCGATGAAGTTCCACATGACGGAAAAGCAATCGGTGAGATTGTGACCCGTACGAACGGAGTAATGGAAGGATACTATAAGAATCCAGAAGCAACCAATGCGGCAATCCGTGAGGGGTGGCTCTATACAGGAGATATGGCGGTGGTTGATGAAGGTGGAAATATCGAAATTGTTGATCGAAAGAAGGACGTGATCATTAGCGGTGGAGAAAACATTTCTTCTATCGAGGTTGAAGCGACGCTGTATGAACATCCTTCTATTCTAGAAGCTGCAGTCGTATCAAAACCGGATGAGAAATGGGGAGAGAGTCCGCATGCGGTTGTTGTACTTCGTGAAGGTGAGCTTTTAACGGAAGATGAACTGATCGCATTTTGCCGTGAAAAGCTTGCTCATTTTAAAGCACCGAAAAGTGTGTCGTTCATCGACGAACTTCCGAAAACGGCATCGGGAAAAATCCAGAAGGTCGTGATTCGAAAATCGTTTTGGAAGGATAAGAATAGATTAGTAAACTAGAGATCGAGGCATTTCCTATTGGGAAATGTCTTTTTTTCACCAAAAAAAGGAAATGAGTAGTAAAAAGCGAATGGGTGTAGTGGCGTCTTTTGAAGAGGTGACAGACTTTAAAGAGAAAGGAAGCGTAAGCAATATGAAAAGAGTGTCTTTACTAGGAAAAATAAACGTATTTCTTGGACTAGTGTTTCTTCTTGCTGGTCTTACGTTAGTCTTCTTGGATCGCGCAACATCGTCGATTATGATTGCCTTTATCGCACTTGGAATCGCTCTAATTCTATCATCGGCGTTTTTAGAAAAGGAGTAGGCAATGGGAGGATACGATGAAATTTCAAAGTAAGGTTCCTAAGGGCGATGATCATGTTCATAACGAATTAGTAACGTCCGGATGGACTCCGTTAAAAGAACCGCGGAATCCTACGCAAGCGATTCTGTTCTCGATACCCATGATGATCATGACGGCATTGTTGAGTGCGCTAGTCATCATGACGGTTTCTTCGCTCTCGTTACGAGAGTTCGGGATCACTGCAAGCTCCATCACTTTTACGCTTCACACAGGTTTTCTAATCGGTATCGTGCTGCTTCTGATCATTCATGAGCTCTTTCATTTAGTGTTCATCCCAAACGTTATGAAATCAGATAAAACCGTTGTTGGGGTAACAGCTTTTGGAGGTTTTGTTGTAAGTGAAGAACGTATATCAAAAGGCCGGTACATCCTGATCACAGTGGCACCTTTTATCCTTCTATCCATTCTCCTGCCACTTGTCCTCAGTGGGTTTGGCTTGTTGACGACAACGATGAAAGTCTTGATTCTACTGAATGCTGCCGCATCTTCAGTGGATCTATTAAGTTTCATACTCCTTGTGAAACAAGTCCCAAACCAATCGACGATCGTAAATAACGGAATGAGAACCTATTGGCTGAAAAACGTGAGGAGTGAAATCGAAAAGAGTGGAGAGGGTTTTTAGTGGGCGTTTTGTTAGGTATACATATTTTAGCGGGATCAATTTGTTTGATCAGCGGTGTGTTTGCGATGGCGTTCAAGAAACGAAAGGGGAAGCACACGAATGTTGGTCAACTCTATCATGCGTCATACGTGGCGGTGTTTCTTACAGCCGTTCTCATGGCGATCATTCACTGGCAAGAAAGTCAGTATCTTTTCTATATCGCATTGTTTTCATATGGACTTGCTTTACTAGGGTTCCTATCTGTGAAAAAGAAAAAGTCAAAGAAATGGTTAACGCTCCACATCGGCGGAATGCTAGGTTCCTATATTGGTATCGTAACGGCGACTCTAGTCGTCAATGTGTCCAAGATTCCAGTTCTGAACGAGCTTCCGACCATCTACTACTGGTTTCTACCAACCATCATCGGTACGCCTATCATCCGAGTAGTTGGACAGAAATATAGAAGGAAGAAACCTTCAAAGAAAGTTGTGAAAGCAGGGTAGTGGTATGTGTGATGATTCATTTTGTATGAAAATACCTGTAAACATCACGAGTTAATGTTAGGGAATCTAGAATCTACCGAATAAAACCATTCTACTTAGGGTATTGGGAATAAAAGAATGATAGCTTAAGTGGAGGTTGAAAAGATGCAGAAAATGAATCGAGGAATATTAACAGCGGTATCCTCAATTGCGATTGCACAAGGATTGAAGATCCTTACGTACAAACGGTTAACGGGAGAATGGGATGTGAAACAAGTTGCAACTACTGGTGGAATGCCAAGCTCTCACTCAGCAGGGGTGTCGGCGCTCGCGACGTATATCGCTTCGAACAAAGGGTCACGTCATACAGAAACCGCTCTAGCAGCCATTTTTGGCGTAATCGTCATGTATGATGCTCAAGGAATCCGCAGGCATACCGGTGAGATCGCTCAACTTGTGAATGATCTCGAAGATAATATTGCAGAAATATCAAGTTCAGGTCAATTTGCTAGCTTTGAATTTGTTGAAAGAGAAAAGGAATTGAAAGAACTTCTAGGCCATCAGCCTGTTGAGGTTCTTGGCGGTGCCATCCTTGGTGCAGCCCTAGGTTTCTTTTCTGCAAAGTTAGAGAATAAATAGGTGAGAAAGACGCTTACCGAGGGTAGGCGTCCCCGCTTTCACATCGACACAAGGAGGATGAATGATATGATCAGTCCAATCGCAAACAAAGTACATACGATTTTTGTTCATGTCACTGATTTAGAGCGCTCTGTGTTGTGGTATACGAAGCTATTGGGGCAAGAGGTCGACTTAGAAGATGTTTGTGAGCCCGTTTATAACCTAAAGATCGACCATCATACTGGGGTTGTACTCGATGCTGGACCTGAAGGAGAACGGAAACAGGTCGATCCTTCTAAGCATCCTATCTTTAATTTCCATACTGATGATATTCATCAGGCGTATACGTACGTAAAAAAACTCGGATATAAAATTGTATCCGAGCCTATCCATTTCGATGATCTTTCCTTTTTCACAGTTGAAGATCCAGATGGAAACGTTGTGATGGTTTGTACGGGGTGAAGGATTAGATAATTGAATAAGACAAGGGAACTTCAGCTCATGGAGTTCCTTTTTTAGTGCGCTATTGCATTTCTCTCCATGCAAACATGAATTTAGTCAAACGAGGCATAGTATAAAGAAAGACTTTTCCTCTCAAAAGGAGAGTGATGGTATGAAGAATATCATTCTTACAACAGATCGACTCGTGCTGAGAGAAATGTACCGTGATGATGTCGAATCTCTCTTGGAAATGTTTCAGGATCCTGACGTGATGAGGTATTATTCAGGCTTGAAAAATCGTGAAGAAACCATAAAGTGGATTGAATGGACAAGAGAGAATTATGGTAAGTATGGTGTTGGGCTTTGGATCGTTGAAGAAAAGAGTACGGGTGTTTGCCTAGGACAATGTGGTCTTGTTCTACAAAAAGTCGAAGGTAATATGGAAGTTGAAATTGGCTATTTATTTATGAAAAGGTATTGGGGAAAAGGCTTTGCTGTAGAAGCTGCACAAGCTTGTAAAACATACTGGTTTCAGAAGATGAAAGGCGATCGGCTAATCTCCCTTATTGATCCACTCAACGACCGTTCAGTGAAAGTTGCAAAGGGTCTCGGGATGAATTATGAAAAAAGAGTAACGAAATGGGAGAAGGAATTGGATGTTTACGCGTGTTATCGGAAATATGCTTAAATTGGGTGAAATGGTAAGTGCTGTCTGAAAGGAGATTCTTTTGCACTAAAGATGAAAAGGGGACTATTATACTCTTTTGAAAACTTTTATAAACGATGTATTAGTAAAAGAGGAATGGGACTTTAGGGGCAGAATCTATAGTAGTGGAAACCTAATAAATCTAATTGTGTGGTGAAACCATTGCTATTGACGGCTAAGAGCGTGCTATTAAATCTTTTGGTGGTTTTTGCCCCGTTGAGCATTATACAGATATTCTATCTCCTGCAACATACAAACTTTTTGAAACGATCTTCGAAATGGATCCTCACGATATTTCCAGGCATATCGATCATCTTTTGTATGATGTATCCTATTATATTCAATGATGAATTTATTTTGGATTTACGGAGGATTCCGTTTATCTTGGGAGGGTTATATGGTGGGCATTGGGTTGCGTTCGGATATTTGATCGTTACACTCGGGTTTCGCTATTCGCTGGGTGGATCTGGTTTTATTCCGACACTTATCTTTTTTGGCGGCATCGCAATCATCATTTCTTTCTTATCTCCTAAATTCAAGAAACTTAGCTTAAAACATAAACTTCTATTAGCTGCTTTGATCGATAGTGTTGTAGGGTGGGCTTCAACTGGGTTTTCCCTTGCATTCTTTGATACTGGAATATCTACAGAGGTATGGTTCATGTTCAACATTGCGTCTGTTCTTGGAATCGTTATAGCCATTCTCGTCTATGAAGTGTTCATCAAGCAGTTCAACTTATTGAATTCAGTTATGGAAGGACAGAAGTTAAAGGTCGCGAGCCATCTTGCTGCGAGTATTTCTCATGAGGTGAGAAATCCATTGACCGTAAGCAGAGGGTTCCTCCAACTGATCGATAGTGATGTGGACGATAAGAAAACAAAAGGGTACATGGATCTCGCTATTAAAGAAATCGACAGGGCGACAGATATAATAAACGACTACCTGACCTTTGCCAAACCTTACCCAGAAAAGTTCGATGTGATCGAGATCGAAAGAGAGTTAGAATCAAGTCTTAACGTTATCCATCCCTTAGCAACGATGAATGATGTCACTATCAATACGCATGTTGATCTCCCTTCAACGATTATTGAATATGAGAAAAAGAAATTCCAGCAATGCATTATGAATATCTTGAAAAACTCGATCGAGGCAATGCCAGGTGGTGGGACGTTAACGGTCATCGCGAGTAAAAAAGGACGTGAAGTGATCATTTCGATTTCTGATACAGGTATCGGGATGACTAAAGAACAGCTCTCACGTATCGGCGAACCATTTTTTACAACGAAAGAAAAAGGGACAGGCCTCGGCATGATGGTCACCCATAGTATCATTAGTGCGATGGAAGGTCATCTTAGGTTCGAAAGTAAAGTAGGAAAAGGCACTACCGTTACGATCTCCCTTCATGTTAAAGAAGCTTCTTCAAATCATTTGGTTCGTGAAGAGGAGACGAAGGCAGATATCTCGTAGCCATTATGAAACCTTTTCCTAATGGGAAACGTAAAGAGAGACAAGTACCTAAAAGAAAGGTGGATGTTCGTATGAAAAAGAAGTTATATAAGTCGACACAAGACCGGAAGCTATCTGGTGTGCTAGGTGGACTAAGCGAGGTTTGGAACATCGATGCAAGTTTGTTACGAATCATTTTTATCGTACTGACCCTTCTCATGGTTGGTGTCCCGATGATTATCGTTTATGTGGCAGCAGCACTCATCTTGCCAGATGATAAGGATGTTTGGGAGTAAGGTGAAGACAGTGGTCTTCACTTTTTTTTGTAGAGAAACTTGATTAATATGTTCCCTATGCCGTAGCAATCAATCAAAGCAAACTTTCCTACTCATTCTGATTAAGTAGCCCTCTGTTTTATTTTCCTAAAAGTAATTTGTGTTTTAATGGCTTTTCTTGTTTTCAAAACCACATATTAATGCTGATTGGAGCGGAAGGATGCTCGACTCCAGCGGGACGTGCGGGACAGGTGAGACCCCACAGGAGCGTTTTGAAAGCGACGAGGAGACTCACCGCCCGCCCCGCGGAAAGCGAGCATCCTGGAGCGGAAATCGCCTCACTATCCGTGCAGCTGGTCTTTAAGACTTTCTCAACAATCTGAGGTGAAGTCAGTGGTCTTCACCTTTTTCTTTGGAAAGGAGGAAAGACATGATTAAGACAGTTCTATTTGATCTAGATGGAACATTGCTGAATCGTGATGCGTCAGTGAAGGCATTTATTGACGATCAGTATGACAGGTTATCAGACGTAGTGAGTCACATTCCGAAGCAGGAGTATGTTGATCGATTTATTGACCTTGAGCAACGAGGCTACGTCTGGAAGGATAAAGTTTCTCAACAAATGGTTTCAGAATTAGAGTTGAAGAGTGTGACATGGGATGACTTGCTTCACGATTACATAACTGAGTTTCAACATCACTGTGTAGCTTTCCCTAATCTCATCCCTATGTTAGAGGAATTGAAAAAACGTCATATCTCGCTTGGCATGATTACGAATGGATACGGGCAGTTTCAGATGAACAATATAGATGCATTAGGAATTAAAGCGTACTTCGATGCTATTTTCATTTCAGAATGGGAAGGGTTGAGGAAGCCTGATCCGAAATTGTTTCATCGAGCGTTAACAAAGCTTAATGCGTCTAAACAAGAAAGCATGTTTATCGGTGATCATCCTGACAACGATGTTCGTGCAGCTAGCAATCTAGGAATGAAGGCAGTTTGGAAAAGAGATGACCACTCTGAAACGGTAGATGCAGATGGGGTTGTCGATGACTTGATGGATTTGCCAACTCTACTTGATCACTTGAATAACGACCAATCTATTACATGAATAACTAGGGAGCGACGAAAATGAAACCTGTCATACAAAAGTGGACGAGATAATTGGATGGATTCAGAAGAAGGAAGAAAACGAGTTTGGGGAGAATACCTAAGAATTCAGCATTACGGAGAGTTAGGTCATATAGCAAGAGTTGAATAAATACTGGGGGATAGGGTGGACGAGAGAACATCAAACATCTCTTAACTAGCTTGATTTAAGCATAAAAAGGAGCGGTTTTTGTGAATAAAGGAATTGCAATCGTAACAGGAGCGAGCCGACCGAAAGGAATTGGTGCGGCGATTTGTCGTGAGCTTGCACTGAAAGGAAATCATGTATTTTTCACTCATCTCACTCCTTATGATCATGCGACAGGATATGAAGATGCTGATCATAAGTGGGCAGAGCGTTTTGCGAGTGAGTTACGTGAAAAAGGTGTAAACGTTGGTCATATGAATCTTGATTTAACCGACCACTACGCCCCTCAGACTCTACTAGACAAAGTTGAAAGTGAGCTTGGGAAACCTACGATTCTCGTTAACAATGCTACGCACTGTGAAGAGGTGAGCTATAAAGAACTCACAGCAGATATTCTCGGTAAACACTGTGCTGTTAACGTGCAGGGAACTTGTATGCTAACAGTGGAATTTGCGAAGAGGTTAGAAGGGACACGTATTGGCGGGCGAATTGTGAATCTAGTATCTGGTCAGGATAAAAGTCCAGTTGGCGGGAACCTTGCTTACATCACGTCAAAGGGCGCGATCTCTGCATTTACTAGATCCCTTGCGACTGAGCTTGCGCCTGAAGAGATCACTGTAAATGCAATCGATCCTGGTCCAACGAACTCAGGTAGCATGGATCAAGAAACGCAAGATTTCCTCAAGAGGAAGTTCCCGACAGGCCGAATCGGTACGCCAGAGGATGCAGCGCGTTTGATCGGGTTTCTAACAAGCTTAGAAGCTAAGTGGGTCACTGGGCAGATTATTCATTCGGATGGTGGGTTTCGTGATTAATAAAGAAAAGGGGTCAGGCACGTGCCTGACCCCTTTTGTTATTATGCCCCTACGCGTCTTCTTGCTACTAGCACAACTGCACCAGCTAGCACTGCACCACTACCGATCACCATCATTGTCGGAAGATTTGTAGCAGTGTCTGGCATTTCTCCGCCAGTGTCCTCCGTCGCACCTTTTTCTACAGTGCGATCAGCGAATTCCCACTTTTCTACTTCATACGTGTAATGGATCGTTAGCGTGTATTCTCCGCGCAGTTCATTTTCACCAGTTTGTGTTAGCTTATAGTTTTGATCATCGATCTGCTCTAAGGTATAGTCTTTGTCCCACATTACTTCAACTGGTGCATCCATCGACTTAAGATAAAGCTTTCCATCTTCTTCTTTAAAATACGTGTCTACGTAATAGCGTGCAGCTTCCGGAAGCATAAGTTGATTAAATTCCTGTTCAAGACGATCTTTCGAGTCATAGTTTTTCACAATGCCGTCTTCATTGGTTTCTTGATGAATGAGCTCATGAAACTTCTGCTCCATTTCCTTTATAGGCGGCTCACCGTGATTGTCAGCAAACACAGGCGTGTTCATTCCCATAAAGACAAGACCAGCAACTACGAGTGCAGAAAGAAAGCGATACAATTTAGAACCTCCTTAATCATTTTATATTCTTTCACGGTTGTATCAAACCGCTTATCACATTGGATGTATAATTAAGCGTTTACACGTTTTCTTGCAATGAGCAACAGTCCGCCTGCTAACATGACTGTACTACCTAAAGCCATCGTAAGTGGCAAGTTCGTTGCAGTGTCTGGCATTTCGCCACCAGATGAGTCATTTGCAACATGATTCATTCGATCAGCAAATACCCATTTCCCAGCTTCATATTTATAGTGAATCGTTAACGTATATTCACCGCGCATATTGTTTTCGTTTGGTTGAGTGAGTTTATAGTGATTTTCATTGATTTTCTCGAGGGTGTAATCTTTGTTGTCAAGGAGTCTTACGGGGCCGTCACGTGCGATTTTGATGAGTTTACCATTTCGCTCTTCGAAGAACGTATCAACATAATGATCAGCTAGCGGCCAAACCATTATGCTTTTGAATTCTTGCTCAAGTCGATCAATCGAGTCGTACTTCTTTACTTCGTTCTCCTTGTTTGTTTCAAGCTCGATCAACTGATCGAATTGTTTCTCCAGTTCTTCCACCGGCGGTTTTCCGTGGTCCTCAGCATGAACAGGATTGTTGATGCCTAAGAAGAGTAGACCAACTACTACAAGTGCAGAAATGAATCGAAACAATGTAAAACCTCCTTAAAATTTGTTCCATAATTTATGTTCCGGGATTACTGGGGAGTTAAACGTAAATTTTGTAAAAAAATTAATTTTTGTGATGTTTTTGTAATAGAAGGGGATGCATGTGGTAAATTTTTCTTACGTAAGGTTTTTTGAAATTTTTGTCTTACATAGTAGGTTTTTGGGGTAATAAAGGTGAGGGAGCTAATTCGAAATGATGCTTTTTGTCTTACAAAGGTTTAAAAGATACTAATTATGAGGTGAATTTATTGAAGAACGTTACGTCGGTTTTTTGGTATGGATTATTGATTTGTGGACTCGTCGTCCTATGGGGAGCGGTGGCTCCAACTAATCTAGAAAGTGTCACATCAACCGTGACAGGCTACTTATCAACTCAGTTTGGCTGGTATTATTTATTGATTGTTATGGTTATTTTAGGGTTCTGTATCTATTTAATTTTTTCTCCATTCAAAAACATTAAGCTTGGTGGGAAGAATGAGAAGCCGGAGTTTAGGCTTGCGACATGGTTCGCGATGCTCTTTAGTGCTGGTATGGGAATGGGGATGGTATTCTGGACGACTGCTGAGCCGATCTCGCACGCATTTAAAAGCAGTCCGACTGGGAAAGAGGGGACACCTGAAGCAATTCAGAAGTCTCTTGAGTATGCTTTCTTCCATTGGGGCGTTCACGCCTGGGCCGTTTACGCGCTAGTTGCGCTCGTTCTAGCTTATTTCAAATTCCACAAAGGATATCCAGGGTTAATCAGTGCGACACTTATCCCCCTCTTTGGTAAGAAAAGAATGGAAGGAATGGCAGGAACACTGATCGATACGCTTGCGGTTGTCGCTACAGTCGTTGGGGTAGCTGCAACATTGGGATTTGGAACAGCTCAGATTAATGAAGGATTAGCTTTTCTTTTCGGAACACCAAGTAACTTTGGTATGCAGCTCCTTATCCTGGTCGTTTCGACGATTCTATTTATTGCATCGGCATGGTCAGGGATCAGTAAGGGGATTAAATATTTAAGTAATATCAACATGGGTCTAGGATTTGTATTACTGATCATGTTGCTTATCGTTGGACCAACGCTCTACATCATGAACATGTTCACGAATACAATCGGAGGATACTTTACAAACTTCTTCGATATGAGTTTTAACATGAATCCAAATGATGAAGACAGCCAGTCTTGGGTAAAGAGTTGGACAGTATTTTACTGGGCATGGTGGATTTCATGGTCACCGTTTGTAGGGATCTTCATCGCGAGAATATCACGAGGTCGTACAATAAAAGAATTCATGCTAGGCGTTCTGTTTGTACCTTCCATCGTTTGTTTCATCTTTTTCGCTGTGTTCGGTGTGTCAGCACTTGACCTTCAGCAACAGGGAATCGCGATGATCTCGGATTATTCTCTTGAAACCGCCACGTTTGCGGTCTTGGAGCAGTATTCACTCGGTACGCTTATGACGTATATAACGCTTTTTGTCATTGCGATTTTCTTCATTACATCAGCGGATTCTGCAACGTTCGTGCTAGGCATGCTCAGCACAACAGGGTCATTGAATCCAGCTGCGCCAGTGAAAATATTATGGGGGCTCAGTCTATCTGCGATGGCAGCCATCATTATTTACTTTGGAGGCACGCAGGGGTTACAGAACATGCTCATCATTGCAGCGTTTCCGTTCTCGCTCGTTATCTTGATGATGGGGTATTCGTTCTTTAAGGCAGCTAAGGCTGAAGTGAAAGGTAATAAACAAGAAGTATCCTACCAATCAAAGGCGGGATGAGCACATAAAGAAAAGCAGCTGGAATTTTCCAGCTGCTTTTTTAATAGTAGTCTTATAGTATATTATGCTTTTGAGCGTCTTCTAGCTAAGAGTAGAAATGCACCTGCAAGCATGATTCCGCCGCCGATCATCATAGATGTTGGAAGGGAAGTTGCTGTGTTTGGTAGTTTGTCGCCAGTTGTGTCTTCGTTAGTAGTGTTTGTTGAGTCATCGCCCGTAGTTTCCTCTTCTACATTATCGAAACGAGATCTGTCTGCAAAAATCCACTTTCCCGATTCGTAGATATAGTCAATTTCTAGTCTGTAAGTCCCGCCATATATCTCTAATTCAGCTGTTTGTAAAAGTTTGTAGTGGTTATCGTCAATTTTTCTTAGTTCATAGTCTACATCACTAAGAAGTTTCGCCTCGGAATCTTGGGGTAAAAACATTAGTCTGCCATCAACTTCTTTAAAGAACGTCTCAACTGTCTTTTTTGCAAGGTCTGGAGTCATGATATTTTCGAAGACCTTCCTCATTTCTGCTAGTGTATCGTAGTCTTTTACATAGTTATTTTCTTCAGTCTCGACGTTAAAAAGATTGGAAAACTGCTCTTCAAGCTCCTCTACAGGTGGCTTTCCATGATCCTCAGCGAGTGCAGGGTTCTGGAAACCAGTGAAAAATAGTGCAGTTACGAGTAGTGCGGCTAGCATTCTTACCATAATAAAACCTCCCAAATTTTTTTGGTGCCGGTTATGTAATAATATTAATCTTTGTAACATTTCTGTAATCTAGCACCTGCCCAATATACTAGCATACTCTAATTTTATAGCAAGTATCTTCCATCAATTTTTCCAGTAATTAGATAATCGGGAGTTTGGTAGCGGTATAATAGTACTATAAATAGAAAAGGGTCAGGCGTGTGCCTGACCCCATTAAAGAAATATAAAGTAGAGTACGAATAATGAACCGAGGGTATACATAATCGGATGGACTTGCTTCCATTCCTTTTGCGCGATCATAGCGAAGGGGTAGAGGATAAAACCGAGTGCGATTCCTGTTGCGACACTGAATGTGAGAGGCATCATGATGATGGTAACGAAAGCTGGAATGACGACTTCTAATCGACTCCAGTCGATGTGTCTCACTTCTGTTGCCATCAACCCACCTACGATGATGAGAGCTGGTGCCGTTACTTCTGGGGTGATGACGCCTAGAATTGGTGAGAAGAAGAGGGCAATAAAGAAACAGATCGAAATGATGACAGAAGTGAAACCCGTTCTTCCTCCAACGGCGACACCTGCCGATGATTCAACGAATGAAGCTGTCGTTGAGGTACCAAAGATTGCACCGATTACACCTGAAGAAGAATCCGCTAACAAAGCACGTCCCGCGTTAGGAATCTGATTGTTTTTCATCATGCCAGCTTGACTTGCTACTGCGATCAAAGCACCGGCCGTATCAAAGAAGGCAACGAATAGGAAGGTGAAGATAACAGCTAGGACCTCTAATGAAAAGATATCGCCAAGGTGCTGAAAAACGACACCGAATGTAGGTTCAAGACTTGGGACGTTTCCAACAACTTTCGTAGGAACATCAACAAGACCAAAGATCATTCCTATAATCGTGGAAATCACAATACCATAGAATATCCCACCACGAATACCACGGACAAGCATCATCAACGTAATAATAAATCCAAATCCAGCAAGAGCAGTGGTCGGTGATGTGAGGTTACCGATCGTAACGAACGTATCATCGTTGCTGACAACGATACCTGCATTTTTAAGTCCTATAAATGCGATGAAGAACCCGATACCAGCTGCAATCGCATATTTCAAATCTTTTGGAATAACATTAATAATTTTTTCGCGTATCTTCAATAAACTTAGAATGACAAAGATAACACTAGCGATGAAAACACCTGTGAGTGCAACCTGCCATTCTATACCCATGCCGATTACGACTGAAAAGGTAAAGAACGAATTGAGTCCCATACTAGGCGCAATGCCGACTGGAAAGTTTGCAAGCAGTCCGATAAGCAGTGAACCAAAGATTGCAGAAAGAGCCGTTGCTGTAAATAACGCGCCTTTATCCATCCCTGCTTCACTCAAAATAATCGGATTAACGACTAAAATATATGCCATTGAAAGAAACGTCGTAACACCTGCTAGTGTTTCTTTCTTAAAAGTTGTATCTCGTTCCGTCAACTGGAAGAAGTTTCTCATCATGCACCCTCCTGAAATTAAATAAAAAAAAGACTTCGGTACGCTACCGAAGCCTGAGCACAAGGAATATGATAAAGTTCACTATTCCCTGTAGACAAGCTATTTATGGTAGCTAGTAGAAACGCTCAGGCCGTATTCCTGAACTTATACAGAGTATCTGTTGCTTATAAATTTATAGGGAGAATCATACCAACTAAAAAAATATGGGTCAATGACATATAGAGATGTTGCGGAATTCGATATTTTCGAACATCGGAAAAGGACGTCCCTTGTATGGGGATTGGGAGAAAAGCTGAATTGCCAGATTCTCTTTTTATTTTAGATGAAGGGATCAGAGAGAATACTATATTTTACATTTTAATGGTAATTACTTGCATTCATAAAAGACTATGATAGTATACAAGACAGGCGTAAGATTACAGTAATATTACAAATATTAAATTTAATACATAAACGCGCCGAAAAATCTATTCAGGAGGTTTTACAATGGGAAGACTTCTTTCCGCGCTCGTCATTATCACTGGTGTATTATTTATGGGTTTCCAAAACACAGCTTTAGCTCAGGATCACGGAGAGCCCCCAGTAAAGGAGCTAGAAGCGCAATTTAATGAGTTCTTAAAAGTAGAGAATGAAGAAAGCGTACTTATTTCAAAAGGCCATGATACGATGGAGGAGTTGGAGCAGGTTTTTGGCCAAATCATGGTCCCTGAACTTGCAGAAATTTATGTAGATAGCAAATTCAAAGAAGTAGATGGAAAGGTCATGGTCCTACCACAAGATGGTCGCCTCAAAATCGATTTTAATCGGGAGTATGATTTTACAAAAGTGAATGAAAATCATTACAAACTCTCTCAGGCTGCCACAGGCGACCTGTATGAGGGTCGTACGTTAAAAATCGATTATATCTATGAATCTGGTGAATGGATCTTTGGTAACCGTAATGACATCCTTCCAGAAGTGCACGTAGATGGAGATACTGATGAAGGCACTACTGACGAGACAGAAGGCGATCAATTACCTGACACAGCAACCTTTTTCCCGACTTATATCATGGTTGGTGTTGGTGTAATGCTTGTTGGCGCACTTTTACTACTTGCTAGAAAACGCTCAAACGCTTAATAAAGTTAAAAGATTCATAGTGTGAGAGAAGCTGATTTATCAGCTTCTCTTTTTTTGATGGGGTCAGGTACGTACCTGGCCCCATCCTGGCCCCCTTTATCACTACACATTAACAAATAATGGATATTTTATGTTAAAGTAATACTAATGATACTAGGTAAGGAGTTCGGTAGGTGAAGAAGTTAGAGGAAGAAATCTATGAACTACGGATGGCGCTTTATGAAGTTGCATATGAAGCAGAAGCATTTTCAAGTGGTGAAGTTATTGAACTAAGTCAGAAGCTCGATGAGAAGCTTGTGAAGCTCCAAATCGAGATAAATAATGAAACATAAAAGTTCGATGAAAGGAGCGATTGATTGCCGACTTCAGTGCTAGGTAGGATTTGTGCAGTGTCTCTTTTGTTTTATTTGGGTGTGTTTATTGCTTTTATCGTAGGCCTCTATCAAGTAGCTCCACTTGAAGCAATCACTTTAGTGATGAAGGTTGGGTTGTTTGCGGGCTTACCGATTTTTATTATTTCTATCTTTGCAGTTAGAAAAGAAACGTCTTATAACAAGCTTATTCCTGTACTTTCATCGATCATAAGTTTTTTCTCATTATTTGCGACGTTCTTTTTCATGTTTATATGGTCTTTCGGAGGATAAAAAAAATCCGCTCAAAGCTTTGAGCGGATTTTTTTGCTTTTACTTATTCATATACCGTTCAACTTCCCATGAACTTACGTTAAGGGAGTAGTCGAGCCATTCCTTTTCTTTGTCTTCAATATAAGATTTAGATGTGTGCTCACCTAGTGCTTCAATGACAACTTTGTCTTCTCTAAGAGCTTTGATTGCTTCTTTAAGGTTTGTAGGAAGCGTAGGAACGTCATCTGTAGACACTTCGTAAAGGTTACGAGACTCTGGTTCACCTGGATCAAGCTCATCACGAATACCTTCAAGACCTGCATGTAGAACTGCAGCTAGCGTTAGGTATGGGTTCGCAGTTGGATCTGGGTTACGAATTTCGAAACGTGTACCCATGCCACGAGTTGTAGGAACGCGGATCATACAGCTACGGTTAGAGTGAGACCACGCTACACTTACAGGAGCTTCATATCCTGGAACGAGACGCTTGTAAGAGTTCACGTTAGGGTTCGTGATTGCCGCAAGACCGTTCGCATGTTGAAGAATACCAGCCATGAAGTGTTTCATTGTGTCAGAAATACCGTCTTCTTTGTTTTCATCAAAGAATGCACTTTCTCCTTCTGTGAAGAGGGAAAGGTGGCAGTGCATACCAGAACCGTTTTCGCCAGCAAATGGCTTTGGCATAAATGTCGCGTGATAATCATGTCCAGTCGCAACGTCTTTTACAACGCTCTTGAACGTTTGAATGTTGTCAGCTGCTTTTAGCACGCTGTCAAAACGGAAGTTGATTTCATGCTGTCCTTTTGCAACTTCATGGTGAGATGCTTCCATCTCAAAGCCATATTTCTTCAGCGTGCGAACGATATCGCGTCGTACTTGGTCACCTTTGTCTTTTGGTGATGCATCGAAATATCCACCACGGTCATTCATTTTACGGATAGGATAGCCATCTTTATCCAATTGGAACAAGAAGAATTCTGGTTCAGGTCCAACATTTACTGTATATCCTAGATCATCTGCTTCTTTCATAGCTCTTTTTAAAATATAGCGAGGGTCACCTTCGAATGGCTCACCATCGGGAGTGTGAATGTCACAAATAAAGCGAGCGATGCAGTCAGTATCAACCGCTTCAGGAAGTACCTTGAATGTTTCAAGATCAGGGAATAAGTACATGTCACTTTCTTGAATATCAGAAAAGCCGGCGATGGAAGAGCTATCGAACATTGCTTCATTGTTCATAACACTTTCAATTTCTTCAACAGGTAACTCAACATTCTTCGTTTCGCCAAGCATGTCAGTAAACTCTAGTCGAATGAATTCTACGTTTTTTTCTTGAACTTCATCCAAAATCACTTGTTTAATGCTTTCTTTTGTAATCGTCATACATTACCTCACCTTTAAAAAGTTTTTTAACTATTCTTTATTTTACCGATAACCACGAACAAGTGTGGATTTATGTAAGGTATCCTGACATAAAATTTCACCTTGTCTATCAGCTATAGAAATAATTACCCTTATTTGGGAGTCGTAAACCGCTCAATTTTCATTTTTTTATAGAAATGGTTTCCAAATGCTTTCCCAACTTCTTTCGGACAATGATAGTATGTGTAAAAGGACTCTAAATTTGTATTGAAATACAAAATAATTGAGGTGTCATATGGACAAAAATGAATTGAGAACGTTGTTTGATAACGAAATGAGACAAAACGTTACGCCTCCTGGTTTTCGAAGGGAAGAGACCGATCATGTTATTCGTCATGTTTCGTTACATAGTAGTGAAAGTGGATTCATCATTTATGCGGAAGTGACGAGTGAAAATGCAATAAAGGTTATAAAGGGAGAACAAAGCCGTTTTGGAGAATTAAATCAGGGTTTCGAATGGAAAGTATATAGCTACGATGAGCCATCGAACTTGGTAGATCTTCTTCAAGAGGAAGGGTTCGAAAAAGGTGAGAAGGAAGCGCTGATGGTCATCGCGCTAACTGAAGATCATTTTCTATTATCACACGACACGTCAATCGTGAAAGAAATAAGCGATGTAGAAGGAATCAACGCGATCATGAAGCTTGAGGAAACGATTTGGAATGAATCCTTTGCAGATTTAGGTGAACGATTGTGGAGAGATTTTACCGAAACAAATGCTCTCCGTCTTTATGGTATTTATGAAGACGACGAGCTGGTTAGTGCTGCATGGATGTACCTTGAGGGCGAGAACTTCTCTAGTATGTGGGGTGGCTCAACGCTACCTGCGCATCGGAAAAAAGGACATTACACAGCGCTTTTAGCAGCGCGTGCAAAGAAAGCAATGGAATTGGGGCACCCGATCTTAACTGTAGATGCCAGTACGATGAGTGAACCAATTCTGCAAAAATCCGGCTTTGAACGATTAGGGTATTCGTATGGCATGCTGTTTCCTGGAGGAGTTACAAATGATTAAGGAAATGAAGTCAACAGAAGAATTAAAAGAAGCTTTCGTTGTGATGAGAGAATTGCGACCGAATTTAGATGAAGAGACGTATTTAGAGTATGTAAATGAAGCTCGTGAGAAAGGTTCGTATCATCTTTATGCGCTTTATGAAGAAGGAGAGATCGTAGCAGTGATCGGATTCTCCCCGATGATTACTCTCTATTATGGAAGAAGTATCTGGGTGTACGATCTCGTCACACGAAAGGAAGATCGCTCGAAAGGGTATGGAAAGGCGCTCCTTTCCTTTGTAGAGCAGTGGGCGGTGGACGATAACTATACGACCATCGCGCTTTCTTCAGGCATGCAGCGCTATGATGCGCATCGCTTTTATGAAGAGAAGATGTCGTACAATAAAGTGAGCTATGTGTTTAAGAAGGAGCTATAAGGAAACTTCGAAGCCCTCAAATCGTATAGTATGATAGAAAAGAAAAGGAGGGGTTAGGATGGGAAATAGCTCAAGACCCGATATCGATATAGAAAAGCCATTTCTTCATAAGGTTCTAGATATCATTGGGATTACAGCATTGCTGCTTGTCCTCGCTTCTATTGTGATCAATTGGTCTAGCATACCTGAAACAGTGCCACAGCATTTCAATGCAACAGGAGAGCCTGATCGGTGGGGGGACAAGTGGACGATTTTTCTTCTTCCATCCATTGGAGTGATCTTATGGATTGGACTGTCTTTCCTAGAGCGAATACCGCAATCATTTAACTATGTGGTCAAGATTAAAGAAGGAAATGCAGAAAGGCAGTATTACTTTGCCGTTACATTGATTCGCCTCATCAAAAATGAAATCAGTATCTTCTTTGCACTATTGACCCAAATGATTGTTCAGATGTGGAATGGACAGCAAGATGGACTTCAGTTTTGGGTGATTCCCGTATTTCTGGTCATCCTATTTGGGACACTCATTATTTATATCGTGAAATCCATTCAATGGAGATAAGAAAACGAGCATGATTTCCTTTAATTTTTTGAAGAAAGTTAGAAGGGCGCTGTGTTATAGTTGAAGAGAAAATGTTTCCCTTAAATTACGTTTATTGATTGGAAACTTCCTATCGAAAACGAACCATAAAGGAGCTACGCTATGCTACGCCAAGAAAAAGACGTAAAAGTATTTGGTTTGAATTCAAATCCTGAACTTACTGAAGAAGTAGTCAAACTGCTCGGAATTGAGTCAGGGAAGTCTTCCGTTAAGCGCTTTGCCGACGGAGAGATCAATATGAATGTGGAAGAAAGTATTCGCGGATGTGATACATATCTTGTTCAGTCCATCGGTGGATCTGGATCAGGAAACGACTATTTAATGGAGCTTCTCATTATGATCGATGCATTGAAGCGAGCTTCAGCGAAAACGATTAATGTGGTGCTTCCTTATTACGGCTATGCTCGTCAGGATCGCAAAACAGGTCCCAGACAGCCAATCACGGCAAAATTGATCGCTAACATGCTAGAACGATCAGGTGCTACAAGAGTGTTAACGGTAGATCTTCATGCGAATCAGATCGAAGGATTCTTTAACATTCCTGTTGATCAAGTTTCTGGAATTCCAGTTTTGGCGGAGTACTTTGAGAAAAAAGAGCTTGAAGATATCGTAATCGTAGCTCCTGATAACAGCAGCGCGCTACGTGCGCGTAAGCTTGGGTCACTGCTCGATGCTCCAATCGCACTGATCGATCGACGTTCATATGATACAGGCGAACCTTCCACGATCAATGTGATCGGCGATGTTGCTGGAAAAACAGCGATCATTATCGATGATATGATCGATACAGCGAAAAACGTGACGTTCACTTCTCAAATCCTTGAAGAAAACGGTGCGAAAGAAGTGTACGCAACGTTTACACACCCTGTTCTTTCAGGAACAGCAACACAAGAAATCGCCCAATCGAACCTTAAAGAGATCGTGGTAACAAACACGCTTCCTCTACCTAAGGATGAAAACATCGATAAGATTACCGTGCTTTCCATTGCGCCTTTGCTTGCTGAAGCGATTCGAATCGTGCAGGAGAAGCTGTCGATTAGTAAGATTAGAAAATAGGATTGGTTAACAAAGAAGCTGAGCGATCAGCTTCTTTTTTTTGCTTTCAATGATCTAAATGGTGAAGGAAGACGTTAGCTAGTTAAATGAAATCAAGGGGAGATCGAGATGAAGATACTAGCCGTTGTTGGCCTTTCGTTATTTTTAGTATCATGTGGCACAAGTGAAGACGGTGCTAAAGAAACCAATTCATCAGAAATGAATGAGAAGGATAGTGGAACGATGAAGGAAGAGAGTGAGATGAAAGGTTCTGAAGAGAAGAATAGCTCAGTGGGAGACGCAGACAGCGAAGCTGCAGACTCACTTAGTGTTGAGATCATGGAGAAAGAACAAGACGAGGAAGGTCATCATGATTCAGAACTAATGATCATGCTCGAAAAGGCATCTGATCATCCAACTGAACTCACAGCGATGGTACAAATGGAAGACAGCACAGTCGAAGGTGCGAGTGTTCGATTTGAATACTGGAAAGAGGGAGAAGAGAAGCATATTTACACGGATGCTGTAGAGATGAAAGCTGGAGAATACCAGGCGAAAACAGAAATCATGGACGAGGGTACTTATACTATGAAGGTTCACGTTGAAAAAGGGGAAGATCTTCATACGCATAAGCCGTATACACTTGAAGTGAAGACGGAGCAATCATCATAAAATAGCATTAAAAAAGGCAGGGCGAATGGAATCCATTCGCCCTGCCTTTCGACATGTTTCGAGTTAAACCGGGTGGTACCTGTCACTCGTCGTTCATGATGTAGTCGATTGCGTGAGCGACACCATGTTCTGTGTATGATTTCGTAATCCAGTCAGCTTCTTCTTTGACGCGTTCCTGGGCATTGTCCATCGCTACACCGAAGCCTGCTTCGTGAATCATCGCGATATCGTTCATGCTGTCGCCAACAGCCATCACTTCATCCATAGAAAGATCAAGCCACTTACATACTTTGCGAAGAGCTGCTGCCTTGTTCACACCTGCGGGGTTGATTTCCATGTTTGTCAGGCTAGAGTTCGTCACTTCAAGTGCCTCATTACTCATCACTTCATCTAAAATGACCTGACGTACATTATCGTCCTTCACATCGAAGCCGAATTTCAACCAGTCATATTCGTGTAGGTCACGTTCGAATGGTGTGTTTGAATTAAATACACCTTCTGTTGTAGAAGACCAGAACCAAACATCATGCTTTTTCTTAAGGTTCCAAAGGTTTTCAACGATTTCGCTATCGAGGTGCGTACTATCCACAAGGTTGAAATGTTGGTCGAAAATTTGACCACCGTTCACTGTGATCAAGTATGCTGATTCACCTAACTGTTCTGCGATCTCACGGCAGAAAGGAAGAGAGCGACCAGTACTGATCACAACGTGATACCCAGCTTCCTTCGCGCGACGAACAGCGTCCTCATTTTCTTTTGATACTTCGCCATCATGATTGACTAGTGTGCCATCCATATCTAGCGCGATAAGTTTTATATCTTTCTTCATATCATTCACTCCTATCTTTCGCTCACTCTATTCTAATACAAATGGTTCAAAATCTGTAGTCGAATGGTTTTGAAGTCCTAAGAAGTTTATATCTACTAATGATGACTTCATAAATAAACCCTCTGTGAAAGTAGACCAATATAGTTGGTTCTACTTTGAACACAAAGGGTGGGAACACGATTTAAGCTAGATGTCTGCTCATTATATTTACGAAGCTTCTCTACCGAAATCTTTAAAAATATCCTCTAGTGATGCTTCGAACACATCAAACCGATAAATGTCGACGTTTTTCGTAGCGAATGTACGGTGCACTTCAGGGATATGTGCCTCCGTATCCAATAAGATCGAGGTGGATTTCTCAGACCATTCGATTTTGTTCGCAATAGGTTGTAGAATATGCTCAATCGCTTTACGATCTTGTTCGTTGATTTCACTATGCTTGATTGTAATCGAAGTGTCTTGTTGATAATTGTGTCGGAGTGACGCCATATTTCCTTTTGCCTGAATCGTGCCTTTGTTCATGATGGCGATTTGGTCACATAGCTTTTCTACTTCATCAAGGTTGTGAGATGTTAAGAAGACGGTTGTTCCTCGTGCTGCTTCTTCACGAATGAGATCGTGAATCGTTAGAACGGCGTTCGCATCGATACCGGATGTTGGTTCATCTAGGATCAAAAGCTTTGGGTCATTCACAAGTGCCTGAGCAATTCCTAGTTTCTTCTTCATACCAAACGAAAATTTCTTCGCTTTTGTATCGATTGCATCTTGAAGCGCAACGCGTTCAAGAATCGAAGCGTATTCTTCCTTGCTTTTCTTCACGCCAAGAATCTTGCCAAAGAACTGCAGGTGCTGTAGTGCTGTCATATCATCGTAAAGTGTTGAGTAATCAGGCAATACTCCAAGCTTTCTTTGATGTGCAGCATGTGCCTCATTTCCGAAGAGCTTAATCGTTCCGGATGTTGGGCGGATAATGCCTGTCATCATATTGATGAACGTCGATTTCCCTGCGCCGTTTTTTCCAAGAAACCCGAAGATCTCACCGCTATTAACGGATAGATCCACATGATCGACAGCGGTATAGTTACCATATGTTTTAGTTAGTTTACTCGTTTCGATGATCGTCATTAGTAATCCCTCTTTTTACTTAGCAATAGACTTAATCCTAAAAGGACGGATGATAGAAGTGGTATAAAATAAACAAAATTTGTACTTTCTTGTGAGATATAGAAATAAGGCGTTATGTAACTAAACGCAATAAGGACAACCTTTGTTTCTGTAAAAGCCCCCCAGAATCCTAGCAAGGGTAAGGCTATGGAAACGACCATACCGATAAACAGACTCAATCCAGGCTTGCGAATCACACTGGATAAGAAGAGAGCGAGCGTTACAAAGTAAGACATGTAGCACATAGTCTCAATCAATTCCTTTGCATAAAATGCTTTTGCGAATGGAATTAAAAGAATGATAGAAATGAAGAGACAAACGCTCCAAAACAGCATAATACCAAGAAACTTTCCTAACACAATTCTGTTGATCGAAATCTTTGTCACCAAAAACCTCATTGTTCTTGAGTGCGCTTCTCTGTTGACGGTGTCATGAGACAAGCTCATCACAAACAAAGGACCTGCGAGCATTAACAGCCCTGTAAGACCAGCGATATAGGGGCTGTCTAATCCCATCTCGCTTAGCTCACCACTGAAATTGCTCATGAGTTTCGCCGTACCTAACGTTACACCAAGCAGTACCGCGATGATGATGATGGATCTGATACTCTTAAACAAACTTATGAATTCTCTCATACAAATAGCTGCCATGTTAACTGTATCTCCTTGTCTCTTAATTTTTCCATACTCTAAAACCTTAACATATTTTTACAGATGGTAGGTTGGAATTCACAAAGATTAGTAGGGTGAAAATGAGCCTATTTTTAATCAAAAAAGAGAACCCGATTAGGTTCTCTCCAGATTGTCGAGAAAGTCTTAAGGACCATCTGCTACGTTAAGGTGGTGATTTCCGCTCCCTGATGCTCGCTTTCCGCGGGGCGGGCGGTGAGCCTTCTCAGCGCACAAAACCGTTGCGCCTCCGGGGTCTCACCTGTCCCGCACATCCCGCTGGAGTCGAGCATCCTTCCGCTCCAATCTACATTTTCGTGTATGATTACGAGAAAAAACAAAGTTACTAAAACAACGGATAAATAATGAAAGCAGATGCCTGCTTAATCATTAGAGGTCGGAAGGTTTGATTGCAATCCAGTAGGAGTGAATACTGATTGACTCCCGAGAAGGCTCGGGCGGACCTCCTCAGGAAAGCAAGCAGTGTTCTCCTACGGTATAAGGGACTTAATAACCGGGGTTTCCCTCTAAACTGAAGAGAACCCGATTAGGTTCTCTCATTTATCCAATAGTATTAATCATCTTTCTGCTTTCCGAACACTTTCTTGGAAACTCCTTTGATCATTTTCTCCGCCTTTTCAGCTGTTTTTCCCACAGCGTCCGTCCCAGCCTTACTCACATTTTTAACAAAATCAGTGGACGTATCAGATACTTTACCAATAAGGCCGCCTTTTCCACTAACGGACTTTACCATGTTGTTAACAGTATCTGCAGATTTATTCACAAGATCGTTTGCCTGCTTGGAGGTTTTCTTCACCAGGTTTTCATCTTGATTTTTATGCTCAGAGATAGGATCTCCTCCTTCTTATGAAAGTCATTCCTATACCTATGCGTAAACTGGAATGAAGATGTATGAGTGAGATTAAGGTGTGGTGACCGGATTTAGGTGTAGAATGGGTGTACGGTTGGTCTTTAAAATCTTCTGTAGAATCGAGGGGAAGCTATGAAACTAACTTCAGATACGCAGTATATAAAACGTCTCAATTTACAGTCAGATACGATCCCTTCATATGATTCGTTTCCATTTGATCTTCCAGTCATAAGGAAGTTCGAGGAGATATTCTTTCATCCAAATGTTACGTATATCGTCGGGGAGAACGGGATGGGGAAGTCGACATTGCTTGAAGGCATTGCGATCAAGTAAGGATTTAATCCAGAGGGAGGGACGCTTAACTTTAATTTTACTAGTTATGATTCTCACTCGAATGTAGATCGCTATTTACGTTTGGCGAAAGGCGTTTTTCGAGCGAAAGATCATTTCTTCTTTCGAGCCGAAACGTATTATAATTTAGCGACAAACATAGAAGAATTGGACGCCGATCCACTGGCTGGTGCAAAGGTTGTAGATGGTTTTGGGGGGAATCGCTCCATCAACAGTCTCACGGTGAATCCTTTTTCGCGACATTTACGAATAGGTTTCGTGGACAAGGCTTGTATATTCTAGATGAACCTGAGGCGGCACTATCTCCAATAAGGCAATTGTCTATGCTAGCTCGTATCCATGAACTTGTTGAACAAGGCTCTCAATTCATTATCTCCACTCATTCCCCAATCATCATGGCATATCCACACTCGAAAATGATTCAGCTTAGTGACGAAGGAATGGCTGAGACAGAATTAGAGAATTAGAGAATACGGAGCATTATAAGGTGATGAAAGAATTCTTTGATGAGAAAGAGCGGTTGTTGCATCATTTGTTTCAATAAAATCAGGCTTGAGGAGAACGACATGAATGAGTAAAGATAAAGGATTTGGCTACCTATTTGTATATGTTGCCAGCTCTTTTGATAGGGACAGCGGCAATGGCCAGGCATGGTGTATCTCCAACAATCTTTGTTCAAAATAGTTTTATTTGGGTGTTGGGAACGAGCCTAGGGGTTTTTATGCTGCGAAGGGGAAAGGAGTTCGTAAGCAAAAGCCATTCTATCTATTTGATTGTTGCATGATTCATTTTACCTTTTTGGTTTGAAGGATTAGAAGGTGTTCATCGCTGGTTCGCTTTTGGACCAATTACAATATATGTAGCAAGCATGTTTTTACCATTGTTCATCATTCAATTATGGAAGCTGACGTTTCGTTAGGGAGGCAAGGTTCTTGCTTATATCGATGAAATTGCAGCACTTACAGCTATGAAACACTCGAACTGTGTCGTTGTGACAGCTTCGATCGATTCTGTCGACTTTTTATCGTCAGCCAAGGTTGGTGATGCGTTAACGTTAGAAGCATGTGTGACAAGATCGGGACGAACATCGATGGAAGTGTACGTAAAAGTATATGCGGATGATTTGCTTCATGGGAGGAAAGTGATGACGACGGAGTCGTTCTTAACGATGGTAGCGGTCGATGCAGAAGGGAATCCAAAAGCGGTTCCAGGTATTATTCCTGAAACGATCGAAGAGAAGAGGTTGTACGAAACGGCAGCTTCGAGGAAGGAGCACCGGCAGAATCGCTCCGCTTTACGATGAATGTGGATTTACAGTGATTCGATTAAATAGTCAAGTGCCATTGAATGATAGTAGTCCCCCACGTGTTTTTGAACAGTGGGGGGCTTTCTATTTGGGTCATTTTGACAAAAATAAAAGGGAGATCGCTATTAGAATAGAAGTATGTATGGTGCATGATTCAGGAGGGATCCGATGAGACGTTACCGGTTTGATAAACGTGTTGGAAAAGACATTACGAAATTTGATAGTAAGAACGTTGTTATTTCACCAATAATGAGGTTGATCGAAGAAAGCGTTGATGTGATTCAAATTGCGTGTATGCATGTGGAGCAAGATGGATTACTCGGCGGCCATGAAGCGGTTGTGCCACAAATGTTCATCGTGCTAGAGGGAGAAGGCGTCGTGAAAGGGGAAGACCGAATACCACACCGAATTCAGCGCGGGCAGCTTGCGATGTGGGAAGCAGGGGAATGGCACGAGACATCTTCGCAAGATGGACTGACTGCGATTGTAGTCGAATCGGATGAGCTGAAGCCATTTAAGGACTTACAGGAGGTTGATGATGAAGAGAATTAAACTAGTTCTCATCGCCATGCTCATTTTTTTGATCAGTGGATGTGGTTCAGTTGAAAGTTCTGGTGACATCTTTCAATACAACGATTCATACATAGGAGACAACAGTGCAGTAGGAGGAATGTTGCGATTGTTGCCTGGAAGTGAAGAGTTAGATGGCTTTTCTTTACAGACAAAAAGTGAACCATATGGCTTAACCGCTCAATATTCTGGTCGTCATTCTAAAGAAGAGCAAAGGGAAGCGTTACTCTATAATGCTACATTTCTCTTCACGCTCATTCATAATGCTGAGACCGTCTCTGCTGATTATAGTGGTAAGGTGATTTCTGTTACGAGAGATGAGCTAGCCGCATGGTATGGGGAGGACATATTCAGAGCCTCTTCAGAGGAAGAGCTTCTTGACCTTATTCTTCCGAAACTTGAGGATCGTGAGCAAGTGAACGAGTTTTTCGAAAATCAAACAGGAGTGAATGAACGTGATAAATGATTTTTATTGCCAAGAAGTGTTAAGCGGGAAGACAGAAGTTCAAATTGTAAAAGAAACAGAGAATGTTTTAGCTTATTATCATACAAAACCTTTTTATCCGATACATATTGTTGCGATTCCGAAGAAACACATCTCCTCCTTAATCACGCTAGATGATACAGATCATGACCTTCTACTTGAGTTGATGCTTGTCATCAAGGAGGTAGCTCAGAAGGTTACGGAAGACCATGACTCGTGCAAGGTTATTACGAATCTAGGAAACAATCAGGAGTCAAAGCATCTTCATTGGCATGTTGTGTCAGGAAAGGCTCTGGGCTAATTATGATTATTATGATCAACGGAGCATTTGGCGTAGGGAAAACGACAGTATCAAATGAACTCCTTAAGCAAATCGATAACAGTATGCTTTTTGATCCTGAGGAGATCGGAGGTATGCTGAGAGAGTTGCTTCCGTCATACATAAAGGAAGATGAAGCACCTACAGGTGATTTCCAGGACTTGGAGTTGTGGAGAGAGCTCACTGTCTCCATAGCAAAACGCACCATTGAAAAGTATCAAAAAAACCTTATTGTTCCGATGACAATTCGAAAACCAGACTATTTTCACGCGATCTTTGACGGTTTTAAACAACTCGATCATGAGACGTATCACTTTTGCTTAACAGCAAGTAAAGCAACGATCACGCAAAGATTATTATATAGAGGAGAAATTTACGGAAGTTGGGCTTTTCAACAAACTGAGGCGTGTTTGGATGCTTTCTCATCAGGAGGGTTTGGTGAGTACATTTCGACTGAGAATCGTTATGTAGAAGACGTGGTTGAAATCATTATGAGGAGATTAGTGATGCCGATTCTTTAATGATTAGGAAGGAGTTTGTCAGTTGGGTAAGTCAAAGGTAATGGTGCTTGGAATGTTTCATATGAAGCATACGGCAGATTTATTTAAAATGGATGTCGATGAACTCGAAACGGATGAGAGACAAAAAGAAATTCATACCGTGGTAGAAAAGCTAGAGCGTTTCAAGCCAACGAAACTAGCATTCGAAGTTATAACAGAGAAAGAGCAGTGTCTGAATCGTGAGTATGAAAGGTATCTGAATGGTGACGGAGAGCTTGAGATGGATGAAGTCCATCAAATCGGTTTTCGACTTGCGAAAAGAGTAGAGCACAAGAACGTGTATGCGATCGATTGGATGGAAAGCGCGAATAGAGGGATTGGTGAGGTGTTCGAATGGGCACAAGAAGAACAGCCGGAGCTCTATGACTACATAAACAAAACATACTTGTCAGATATCCATAAGACCCTGGAGAACAAAACGATTATCGAGCTTTTACGAGAATTGAACGCTACAGAGTTCGTGTTAAAAAATCATGAAATGTATATGAATATCGCTCGTATTGGAAAAAACGAGCAATACGTTGGGATCGATTGGGTTCATTGGTGGTATCAGAGGAACTTGATTATCTATAACAATATTGCAAGACTTACGAACGAACTAGGTGATCGCACGTTACTTATCATAGGGGCAGCACATGTTCACTTAGTGTCACAGTTTTTAGAAGAAAGCGGCTTGTTTGAAATAGAACGTGTGGAAGAGTATTTAAAGTGAAAAAGGTGACCTTATGAAACAAAGTCTAGTCATTCAACCATATTCCAAAGAGTATCAAGAACAAGTTGTAGAGTTAATTTCAACGATTCAACAAAAAGAATTTCAAATACCAATAACGGTAGATGAGCAGCCTGATTTGTTTTCGATCGAGGAATTCTATCAAACAGGTAATGGGAACTTTTGGTTGGCAATTTATGGTGAGAGAGTAGTTGGGACGATCTGTCTTCTCGACATCGGAAGTAGTGAGCTTGCACTCCGTAAGATGTTTGTAGATAAAGATTATCGAGGGGCACCACTTCATATAGCAAGCTGCTTACTGCATGAAGCAATAAGGTGGGCAATGGAGAACGGTGTTCATGCGATCTATCTCGGAACGACCCCGCAATTTGTAGCGGCGCATCGATTTTATGAGAAAAACAATTTTGTTCGTGTCGAGTCGAGAGATCTGCCGAACAATTTCCCTGTATTAGCAGTGGATAAAAGATTTTATATGCTAGATACTTGCTCATGAATCCATTGAATGTGGAGAGACATGATCCGAAAACAATCGGTTTTTTAGAAGCAGATCCATTACGAATGGGTCTGCTTTTTCTAGATAATCGCTTGATTTCCAACTCCTTCTCATAATCGCTAAAATTTATATAAATTGGTAGTTGTCTGGTAGCGTCAGATGATGGTAGTATGAGTTAACTGAAAATTTAAATAATAGTTTTTCGGAAGGTGGCGACGTCCCGATGATGCCATTCGAGTTGCGAGAGTACCAGGAACGAATTCAGAAGACAAAGCGAAGGATGCTCGATGAAGGCCTAGAGGTTCTGCTCATTACTGACCCTGCCAACATGAATTATTTAACTGGTTATGACGGCTGGTCATTTTATGTCGATCAGATGGTCGTTGTCATCATCGATGAAGATCAGCCCCTCTGGATCGGGAGAAAAATGGACGGCAATGGCGCGAAGGCGACAACATGGCTTCGCCACGAGAATCTTGTAACGTATACCGATGACTATGTGCACTCGAACGTCAAACATCCGATGGATTTTGTTGCGAAATCGCTTGAGGAAATCGATCAGGCTGATCGCCACATCGGCGTAGAGATGGGGGCGTACTACTTCACAGCTCTAGCATTTGAGAGGTTAAAGAAATCACTTCCTAATGCGAAGTGGAAAGATGCGACCCTCCTTGTTAATCGCGTTCGGATGATTAAATCCAATCAAGAAATCACCTATATGAAAAGGGCAGCGCGTCTTGTTGAACTTGGCATGGGAAAAGCTGTCGAAACGATTTCTGAAGGCGTGCGGGAATGTGATGTGGTGGCTGATATTTATAGCAGTCTCATAGGTGGGACACCTGAATTTGGTGGAGACTATCCTGCGATCGTGCCGATGTTACCTTCCGGTGAGCATACGTGTACACCGCATTTAACGTGGTCAGACAAGCGGTATCGTCACAATGATCTCGTCATCATCGAAATTGCAGGTTGTTACAAACGCTACCACTGTCCGATGGCGCGTACGGTCTCGGTAGGAACGCAAAGTGAGAGAGTGCGAGACGTCGGTAAAGTGGTGGTGGAAGGACTTAACGAAACGCTTGCTTTTGTAAAGCCTGGCGTCACATGTGAAGAGGTCGGAGAGGTTTGGCGGAAGTCGATCGCGCGTCATGGCATCATAAAAGATTCGAGGCTTGGCTATTCGGTCGGATTGAACTATCCACCAGATTGGGGCGAGCATACGGCGAGTATTCGACAAGGTGATGCGACGATTCTACAACCGAATATGGCATTTCATTTGATTCCTGGTATCTGGTATCACGATTTCGGCATTGAAATTAGTGAGTCGATTAAAGTCACGGAGAGCGGTAGCGAAGTTCTGGCGGATTTTCCTAGAAAGTTAATCAATGCAAAAGGCGTTTCGATGATGGGGAACGATGCAGTTTGATAAGAGGAGGAGATTGATTTTGAGTAAACCAGGAATGGGTACAGCGTCCGTCTGGGCCGGGGAAAAAGAGTATCTTGCACACGGAGCAACGCAAGTTCCGGTCGTTCACAGCGTCGCATATGGGTACGATGATATGGATGAGTGGTATGAGGTTGCGGTCGGAAATAAGAAGGGCCACATCTATGGAAGAAATACGAATCCTACTGTTCAGGCGTTTGAAGATAAGGTGAAGGCGCTCGAAGGAGCAGAGGCGGCTACGAGTTTCTCGACAGGTATGGCAGCGATCAGCAATACGCTCGCAACGTTTCTCTTTCCAGGTGATCGGATCGTTTCGATCAAAGATACGTACGGAGGAACGAATAAAATTTTCACAGAATTTCTTCCTAGGTTAAACATCGACGTGATGCTTTGTGAAACAGGAAATCATGATTTTATAGAAGAAGAAGTCGAAAAGGGATGTCGTATTCTTTACCTCGAGACGCCAACGAATCCTACGGTGAAAATAACGGATATCGAGCGAATGGTAAAGACGGCGCATCGAGTAGGGGCTCTTGTGGTGGTCGACAACACGTTTGCTACTCCAATCAATCAGAACCCTCTTGCCCTCGGAGTAGACCTTGTTATCCATAGTGCAACGAAATTTCTTGGCGGACATGCAGATGCCTTGGGCGGTGTGGTTTGTGGCAATTCAAATCTGGTTGAAAAGATTTACCACTACCGGGAAATTAATGGAGCAACGATGGATCCGATGAGTGCATATTTGCTTTTGAGAGGGATGAAAACACTCAAACTTCGTGTAGAGAAGCAGTGCGATAACGCGATGAAGGTAGCGACGTTCTTACAGTCACAGGCGCTTGTCGATGACGTCTTCTATCCGGGACTCGAAAATCACCCAGGTCATACCATCGCGAAGCAGCAGATGAAAGGTTTTGGCGGTATGTTTAGCTTTTCGGTAAAAGGCGGGGTGGAAACAGTGAAACACCTTCTGCCGAAACTAAAGTATGCGAACCGAGCCGCAAATCTTGGAGCAGTGGAAACAACGGTAGGACCATCTCGTACAACGAGTCACGTAGAGTGCACCCCAGAAGAGCGAGCCGCTATGGGCATACCAGAAGGATTAATTCGTTACTCAGCGGGTATAGAGGATGTAGAGGATTTGATTGCAGATTTGGAACAGGCGTTTCAAGCCGTTGTCAAAGAAGTGAAGGTGTAGGGAGAGTTAGGAAATACTCTAGTAATATTTACTTAATGTCAGAAAAATAAAAAGAATCTGCATTTATGTTGTTTAAATTTCTATAAAATCGGTTAGAGTTATAGTAACAGCGATAACAATTGTAGCTGCGTTTCTAATAATAGAATGGAGGATGAAACAATGGATCATCGAAAAATCTATTCAAACCAAGTGTCGGAGCAAAGTCAGGAAGTAATCGCAGAGCTACTAGACCACGTCCATACTAACGCACTCAAACAAAGACAAGAACTACTAATGAAAGAAATAGATAAAGCATTAGACGAGCGAAACCGCGAAGCATTCATGGAATTAACAGATCGGTTGAAAACGTTATATAATTGATAGGCATATTTGTTAAACCGCTTGCTTATAATCTAGTATCACCTAACTCAGGAGGAGATAGAGATGCTAGATTTGGCAGCGGTTTTTCATATGGCTACAGATTGGATGGTCGCAAACAAAGGATATAAGCTACAATCCGTGATTCTGTTTGGAACACTTGGAGTATCGTTCTTTAGCTATATGATCTGGTATGTGACGAAGGGATATCGCGCGGTTTGAACACTGGTTTGAGTGGTTTTTTGGAGAGTAGCGTGACCGTGCTTGCTGTTTATCCGCGAATTAGTGGCGTTTATCTGCGAAATTCTCATTATTTCCGCGGAAATTTTCTTATATCCGCTATAAATGAGTAGATAACCGCGAAAAAAGAAAGTTATCCGCGAAACGTGGAAAGCGCTAGTAACCGAATGGCTAGCAATAGTTAGAAGAAAAGACTCCCTGGTATCAGGAGCCTTCGATCGGTATTTCGATCGTCTTTGCTTTAGCTTGAGATTCTTTATTCTCATCAAACACATCGCTCGTTTTCACTGTTATCCTCGAGAGGTTTTCGATGTTTGCTTCATTAAGCACAAACCCCATCTCACCCGATCGTTCTTCATTTGCTTCAAGGTTACCGTACAATTCCTCGAGATAGAAGTCTTCTTCATATCCTTTTTTCTCGCCATCATTTGTTTCGAGCACCGAGACGGGTGCAAAGTTCACTGGTTGATCAGATGTGTTCTTAACCGTCACGTTTAGGTTTACATAATTGAAGTTCGTTTCATCTTCTGAATACGGATGAAAGAAATCGATCAAGTCCATCGAAGGTGAATAATTCATCACTTTAACGCCAGAAAAGGTAACCTTAACATTACCGATTTTTGTTGTGTCGTAATAATCGGAAATCGCTTTTAACGTAAGCGAACCATCACCATCTTCATGGTAGTCCCCGACTTCCATTAAAGTGCTGTCGTCTGGTGCTTGAGGGTTGTTCGAAGGTTTTTCTTTTCGTTCTTCATCGTTTTTTACCGTCTTGTTTCCATTCGTGTCTTTTGGCTGGTTTTCCGATTGTGAGGTGCTGTTTTCACTACTGGACGCTTGCTCAGCGTTGTTTGCACAGCCAGTGAGCAAGAGAGAGGTCGCCAGGATGATCATGTAGAGAGATTTCATTGATAAAGACCTCCTTCCTCATGATGAAAATTCCCGCTGCCTGTTTAGCAGCGGGAAGCTTTTTTTGTAGAACTGTACTTAGTCTTCGTCGCGCTCATCGTTATGTTTACGTTTGTGGTCATCACGGTCATTGTGCTTGTGCTCATGACGATCGTTCTCGTCATGCTTATCATGTTTCTGTTCTGAAAGAAGGTCAATGACCATTTGACCCGTTTCCGTGTTGTCGTGGAGCCCGATGAAGTTTTCAGATTTAGGACCATATGCATATACGTTTACATCAACACCAGTGTGTCCACCAGTTGTCCAGCCAGTACCAGAGCGTAGGTCGAAGATTTTTTCAATCGCGTTGTCGATTTCAGTTGTTTTGTCTTTCTCAGCTTTAGTTGCTTCTTTAACTGAATTGATTTCTTCTTCCGTTAGATCAAGATCGATATAGTTGTTTAGTGTTTCTTCAACGTCAGCACCTTCAGCAATTTGTGCTGCCATGAAGTCAGGAGTGCGTTTCGCCGCTTTTAGTGGTGCTGGATTCCACTTGTACTCACCGTCACGGCCCATTGTGATTCCACCAGTAGAGTGGTCAGCAGTCGTAACGACGAGCGTGTGCTTGTCTTTTTTTGCGAATTCGATTGCTTCTTTGTATGCTTGTTCAAAGTCTTGCATTTCGCTCATCGCTGCAACAGCATCATTGTCATGACCAGCCCAGTCGATTTGGCTTCCTTCAACCATGAGGAAGAAACCGTCTTCGTCTTGGCTCAGACGATCAAGAGCTGTCGTTGTCATGTCAGATAGAGAAGGCGTGTTCTCGTCTCGGTCGATCATCTTGTCCATTCCTTTTGGTGCGAAAAGCCCAACGATCTGATCGTTTTTATCATTCATAAGATCTTCTTTATTTGTTACATAGCTATAGCCATCTTTCTGGAAGTCACCTGCTAGGTCACGGTCTTCGCGTTCGAAATATTGCGTTCCACCGCCTAGAATCACGTCAACCTTATGCTCGCCGTTGATCATTTCATCGTAGTAGTCATCTGCAATGTCGTTGTAGTTATGACGAGACTCATCGTGAGCACCGAAAGCAGCTGGTGTCGCGTGGTTTACTTGAGATGTTGAGACAAGCCCAGTTGCTTTGCTGTCTTTCTTAGCTTTCTCAAGTACCGTTTCTACTTCTTCTTTTTCCGTATCAACAGAGATCGCGCCGTTGTAAGTCTTGATTCCAGCTGCCATAGATGTACCTGCTGCAGCTGAATCCGTTACGCTCTCTTCTTTATCCCAGGAGTATGTTTGTTGTTGCCCAACGAGATACTCATCAAAAGCTGTTTCTTCCATATATGGAGTGGATTTATCATCCATGAAAGAACGATAAGCAGTGTTATACACAGGACCCATTCCGTCACCGATGAGGAAGATGACGTTGTTAATTTCATTCTTATCTTTATGTTTGTTCCATTTAGCTTCAGTATCAGTTGCGCCACCTGCAAAGCTGCTGAATGCTAGTGTGGAAACAACTGCGAATGGAATCACTTTTTTTCTAACGTTATTTAAGTTCATGTTGAGTGCCTCCTGTGTATCATTTTTTCTCACACTATGTACTCTACTAGATCAGAATTAAGGATCTATTAATAGATTGTTAGTAAAATGTTAAGGTTTTTGGTGCAAAGGTTACAGTCGAAAATAAGAAGTGAAGATCGAATATGCTCATTTTGTTTTGCTAAAACAGGATTTTCTCATGCGTAAAAGGAACTAGTTAACATAGTCACTTTCAAGGAGGTTGATTTATCATGCAAAAACTAGCGCGAGACTCTATTATTTATGATTTTAATAAATGTCATGAACCGGTACACAAAATTGAATCAGGCGAGACCCTTGAGATTCATACATACGATTGCTTTCAAAATCAGATTCAGTCAGAGGACGAGGAAGTAGGAGGAATCGATTGGAATCGAGTCAACCCTGCTACGGGACCGGTCTTTGTAGAAGGTGCGATGCCGTGGGACGTGCTGAAGGTGACAATCGAGAAACTTGAAATAGGCGAGCAAGGTGTGATGGTCGTAGGACCAAAGCTCGGTGTTATGGGCCATCGAATAGAAGAGATGGAAGCAAAGATCATTCCGATAACGAAAGGAAAAGCGCTTTTTAACAACATCGAACTTGCGCTAAACCCGATGATTGGCGTGATCGGTGTGGCACCTGGAGGAGAAGGCGTATCATGTGGAACCCCTGGCGCGCATGGAGGGAACATGGATAATAAGATGGTTACTGAAGGAGCAACGCTCTATTTCCACGTTGCAGTCGAAGGCGCATTATTTGGTCTTGGAGATTTCCACGCAGCGATGGGTGACGGTGAAGTGAGCGTATCTGGAATTGAAGTTGAAGGAAAAGCAACGGTAACTTTCGAGGTTGTTAAAGGGGAGTCCGTAACTCAGCCCATGTTAGAAAACGATGAAGTCGTCACACAGATTGCTTCTGCCGAGACGCTAGATGAAGCGGTTAAGGTTGCGACAGAGCTAATGGTCGATCGAATTTGCGGAAAAACAGGAATGTCGGTGAGTGAGGTCACGATGCTCATGAGCGCAGTAGGGCAAGTGGAAGTTTGTCAGGTTGTGGATCCACTGATGACGGTGAGGTTTGTCGTGCCGAAATGGTTAGAGGAGAAGTTTGGGGTAAGGTTGATTGGATGAGTGAAGGCGAGTGATTACTTTCAGTCATTTAAGGTGAAACTACAATTAGCCTCCACAGCTGGAATACCAGGGTGGAGGCTTCTTTCGCCAAAATACGACAAAATTCGTGGAGTGACAGGCACTATCCCCCGTTTGAACTATATTCAGTCGGGTAACTAAATAGTGAATAGGTAAATTGGAGGGGTGATGAAAATTGGCTAGTAAATATGGAGCAGTTGTACAAGAATCGTTAGATGCACTATTGGAAGATGATACTTTTATGCCGAACTTTAAAGGGGAAGAGAGAGAAACGGCATTTGATTCTCTTGAAGCAATTCTTTCCACACCAAACCAAATTCAGAAATCATTTCTACGAGTACCGATGGAGAATGGGAAGATTTTAAGGATTCCGGCATTTAGAGTACAACACAACAATGCGCTTGGACCGTATAAAGGCGGTGTGCGATTCCATGAATCGGTCGATGAGAGTGAGGTTGTGAACCTTGCTACACTGATGACGCTTAAGAATGCGCTTCATGAAGTGCCGTTTGGTGGAGGAAAAGGCGGCGTTGTAATCAATCCAAGAGAGTACTCTGAAAAGGAACTACATACGATTTCAAAGAAATACGTTCACTATTTCAGTGATATCCTTGGCCCTGATAAAGATATCCCTGCGCCTGACGTAGGTACAGGAGAGCGCGAAATGGACTGGATGATGGGTGAGTTTAAAAGTATCCATCCAGGACAAGCGTATCGAGGAAGCTTTACAGGGAAAAGTCATTTGAACGGTGGTTCTCTCGGTCGAAGAGAGGCAACTGGTAAAGGTGTCTATTACACCTTCCGTTATTTGATGCATGATTTTATCAACGACAACAAAGACTGGTTCGAGAAAAATGAGAACTTATTTGCCAAAACAGCGATGGAGCATGTGGATCGTGATTTAACCGTTGGGATACAAGGGTTTGGTAATGTTGGTTCCGTTGCTGCTCTCGAAGCGTATAACTGTAATTACATCAAAACCAAGGTCGTAGCAGTAAGTGATCGAAACGTAACGCTTCATAATTCAGAAGGTCTGGACATCAATGCACTCGTTGCTTATACAGCTGAACATGAAGGGGACTTGCCGACGACGAATGAAGCACTTGAGCATCATGGTATCAAGGCAGATATTCAAGACCGAGAAGATGTGCTTTATCTTGATACAGACGTGTTGATTCTTGCGGCGCTTGAAGATCAAATTCATGAAGATAACATGGAGCAGGTGAAAGCGCGCTTAATCGTTGAAGGTGCAAACGGTCCGATCACGATGAAAGCAGACGATTATTTGAGTCAGAATGGCGTATTGATTGTTCCTGATATTCTTGCGAACGCAGGTGGTGTGATCGTTTCGTATTTCGAATGGTTACAAGGAAGAGAAACGCAGTTCTATAGTGAAGAAGAAGTGAACACAATGCTTCTTAAGAAAATGAAGGAAACGATGGATCAAGTATTACCTCAATTCTTCAATGATCCGTTCCCACTTCGCCAAAACTGCTACATGCATGCGGTGACGAGACTTTCGAATACGCTTTATCGTCATGGGAAATTGTATTAAGAATCGCATTCAAACTCCTCAGTCTACTGACTGGGGAGTTTGTTTTGTGTAGAGGAGGACTTTTTATAAAAGGAAAACATGGTGAAAAAAGCGAAATCATTAGTGAGATGAATTCATTCAACAGTTGAGGTGATGAGATGAAGATCAAAGGATTTGGTGGTGTGTTTTGGCGATCGCAAGATGTGGCTACACTTTCGAAGTGGTACAAAGAAGTATTAGGAATTGAAATGGAGTCCTGGAATGGGACCGTTATCACACCCCAAGAAGGGAATGAGACGATCTTTTCCTTCTTTACAGAAGACGATCGTTATTTTCCGGAGAATCAACAAGTGATGCTGAACTTTCAGGTTGAAAGCATCGAAGGGTGTATGGACCACCTTGATAAAATCGGTGTTCCTTTAGTGAAGGAGCTTGAAAAGAGTGAATATGGTTCTTTCATTTGGATTGAAGATCCTGAAGGTAGACGTATTGAGCTTTGGGAGAAGTAGGTGAGGAGGATTCAATGACTGAAAGCGTAGGATCATGCAACGTATGTGGGAAAGAACTTTTTTGTAGAGATGGTTTTTTGGATGGTGTGGTAGGTGAAAGAAAGGAATTATATTGTTTTGATTGTGCAGAGAAGGTGCGTAGTCGTAAATGAAAACGAGGCAAAACATATAAAAAAGCTGTTCTCCTTGTTTCGGAGAACAGCTTTTTATATGAGGGGAATTATTCCATCGACATACTATCTTTAAATGAAGTGACTTTCGTTTTTGTTGCATCTAGTAGCTCGGTAAGTTTTTCAACATCAGGTTCGTCCTTCTTTGCTTCGTCGATCAATGGATAAAGGTCTTTTTCGATATCAGCGTACTCATCAGGATATTCCTTCTCAAGCTTTTGTTCAAAAAGCTCCCAGTGTGAGTCGATTTGATTTCCGAGTTCGTTGATTTTCGTAACATCATCAGGTGATTCTTCTAGGACTTTGCTAAGAGAATCAAGGTCTGTCAGAACTTTAGCAACACCTGTATCGAGATTAACTTCGCTGCCTTCTCCTGCAGTGTTGCTGTCTCCAGCGCCACTTCCACCAGAACTATCTTCTGTTACAGCATCATCATTCATAGTAGATTCTTCTGATGAATTATTTTGAGCGTCTTCTTCTCCTGTAGAATTATCTCCACAGCCCGCCAATAGTGTACTGGCAGCAAGGCCAATTGCAAGTAGTAAAGAAGTATTCTTACCCACATTCAACAACTCCTTCCTTTTCCTCTATTGGTTCCCATTTCCATAAGAAACTAAACAGAGCGGGAAACATATCATTCGACAAATACCGGGTGGTACCAGGTACTTCAGTTATTCTACATAATCAGGATAATCGGTTATGATGCCATCTACTCCAGCTTCTTCTAGCGCTTCTACAGATTCGTGATCACGTGCTGTCCATGGGTGGATGTCCATGTCATAGTCATGAATGCTCTTAACAAGATCCTTATCAACTAATCCTTTACTTGGATTAACGTATTCTGCATAGCGAGAGAAATCTTCTAAACTCTGATCAGTCAGATCAGCAGGATTGTAGACAAGTACCCCAACTGGAACAGAAGGTAGGATGTTATGGAACGTTTGGACAGAGTCATGATCAAAGGACTGTACGATAATCTTGTTGTTGTTTGGTTTATGCATGTTTCTTTCTTTAAGCTCGTCGGCGACTTTTTGTTCGATCTCTGGGTAAAGAGATGGTGATTTAATTTCGATTAGAATTCCTGACTTCCCACGATACTCATCGAGCACTTCTCCTAAAGTAGGGATTCGTTCGCCTGTGAACGCTTCGCCAAACCAACTGCCGGCATCAAGGTCGCGAAGCTCTGCTAGTGTATGGTCCTTCACCTTCCCAGAGCCATTTGTTGTGCGATCGACTGAGGTATCATGGATTACTACAAGTTCACCATCTTGACTAAGCTGAACATCAAGCTCAAATACATCAGATTTCATGTCTACTGCTTTTTCGAAAGCAGCCATCGTATTTTCAGGAGCGTACCCCGATGCTCCGCGGTGTGCGATCGTAAGAGTATCATTGTAATTCTTTGCAAATGCGTTTCCAGAAGGTTGAACGATGAGGCTGAAAGCAAGCATTGTAGTTAATGCCCCTGTAATGATTTTCTTCAAATGAATCAGCTCCTTTTAATGTAGTTCACTATCAATCTACCGAAAGATTATTAAGTGAGAATAAAGGAGAGATTAGCATCTGATGACGGGGTATGAAGAATTTGATGAGAAAGGACCCAGGGATGTTTACAACTTTTATATGGGAGGGCATTTGACCTAGAAGAATCGTCTGAGGCGAACGATGTGAACAAAAACGTGCTCATACAGCATGTTGCTTATTATTTAAAGCTCTATTCTCAAAGATTCTTGTTTTGAAAGGATTTTTGTATAAAGAACTACACTTAGTTGATTGGAGCGGAGATCACCCCTCTCATATAGCAACAATGTTGATGCAGGATAGAAGTCCTGAGAACGTTTGGGAAGCTCTAGTCGTTTGGGGTTTGATATAATGACAATCACGAATAGCTTTACAATAGGGGGAGTGAACTATGGAGCATAACGTTTTTGAACAGATGGCCAATCGATATGATACTGAAGAAAGAATTGAATTAGCTAACATAATCGTCAAGGAAGTAAAGGCAGAATTACAACATAGTACAACAAAATCGTTACTAGATTATGGGAGTGGTACTGGTTTAATTAGTTTGGAGTTAGCGGAATTAGTGGATTCTATCTTGTTGGTTGATTCATCAAAACAAATGCTAGAGGTCGCGGAAGCAAAAATCTCTCGTAAAGGAATCCTTAACTCTAGCGTACTGTATTCGGATTTCACACAAGAAACTCCTGAACTGAAGTCAGATATTATCATCATGTCACTCGTCCTCCTTCACATTCCGGATACAACAAAAATCTTACAAGAGTTGTTCACCATCTTAAATGATGGTGGTAAGCTCATGATCATCGATTTTGATAAAAACGAGAAAATCAGTCATCCGAAGGTTCATAATGGCTTTTCCCATGAAGAGTTGCAGGAGAAGTTAGAGGAAGTTGGGTTTCAATCGAATGAGATTAAGACGTTTCATCATGGAAAAGGTATTTTCATGAAGCAAGATGCGGCTATGTTTATTTCCACTAGTATAAAATAAATGAACAGAGCTTGGGAAAGGCGATCAGCCCCCCAAGCTCATTTCTTTATGTGCAAGTCATCTACAACGGTAGATTTCTTCGTCTAAACACTAATACAGTTCCAACATACATAACCAATCCAATACCGAAGAGAATGAGTGAAACAAGCGCAACGTTCACATCTCCATTTGCAATCTTTGCTGGTTCAAAGAGTGAGAACAGCGATAGATTGCGTAGCCAGTCTAGGTCTGAGACGATTTTTCCAGCCATATCTAATGCGTAGAACAGAAAGGTGACGGCACCTGCGGCCGCAAAGGCCTTTTTCTCATCGTTAAAAAGGGAAGAGATGAGGATGGAGTAGCCTCCGACTGCGAAGAAAAGGAGGAACCCAACAAAGTTAATCTGAAAGAAATCCCACATACCGATCGTGTATTGCTCATCGATCAGGATTTCTCCGGCCATATAACCGCCAGCGAAGTTAAGGAAAATGATGATGACAAGCCCCGTAATAAGGACTGCTATTTGTGTGATGGCGACCTGTTCTCGTGAAACTTTAGTTGAAAGTAAGTATGCCATTGAACCTCGGTCAACGAGCTTTGCGATCAGTTGAATCGCGGTCATGACGCTGAAGATACCGAGAATGAAGAGGAAGAACAGACCGTAGTATTCGGCAGAGATGAACTCGCCGTACGTGCCGAACGATTCAAGTCCGAATGCATTCTTTAAACTTTCAGGATAGATGTCTGTCAGTTCCTGAAGCTTATCGATGTTATCAGAAATCATCGGGAAGAGGGACGTCATCAAGATGACATAGACTGCTGAAGCCATACCGAAGCTCATGATCCCTTTCAAGTTGGATTTCATCATTTGTTTGTACAAGGAAGTGCTCATTCGGACACCTCCTGAGCGTTGTAATAGTCCATGAAGATTTGCTCTAAACTCTGGTTAGTGGCGCTCACGTTCTTGATGTGATAGTTTGCTAGCTCTTGAAAGAACTCGTCATAGTTTCCTTGAACCTCAATACGCACCATGTTCCCATCTGCTTTCTCAATGGATAGACTAGAAGCTTTCAATGCTTCTACATCTTCAGGGTTATGAAGGGTAATATCGAAAATCTTACGCTGCATCGACTGTAGTTCATGGATATCCTTCACGGTCACGATTCGTCCATCTTTGATGATGGCGGCTCTGTCGCATGTTCTTTCGATTTCTGAAAAGCTGTGCGATGACATGAGAAACGTTTTCCCTTTTTCTTTTTCCTCAAGTACAAGGTCGATGAACACTCTTTGCATCAACGGATCAAGTCCTGATGTTGGTTCATCGAGAATGTAGATATCTGGGGAATGCATGAAAGTCGCTACGATTCCAACCTTTTGCTTCATTCCTTTTGACATCTTTCGAATCGGTGTGTGTGGGTCGAATTGGAGGCGGTGAATCAGTTCCTCGCGCTTTTCTTTTCCTTTTTTCCCTTGCATTCCTGCGATCATATCTAGGAATGCTGTTCCATTCATTCCATCTAAGAAGGCGATTTCTCCTGGCAAATAGCCGACATGTTCCCGTGCTTTTGATTGTTCACTCCACGCATCGTAGCCATACACGGACGCGCTTCCTTTCTGCGGCTTCATATAACCCATCAAGTGTCGAATCGTTGTCGATTTCCCGGAACCGTTTGGTCCTAGGAAGCCAAATACTTCACCTTCTTTGACATCGAACGACACCTCGAAGATTCCTTTCCCGTTTGAAAACTGCCGTGTAAGCATGTCGATCGTTATCATGACCAAATCCCCCTAGTAATGTTATAGAAAGTAATTTCTCAAACGAGAAGCAAAATCCAAGTAGCGATCGTATTTATCGAGATTGGAAGCCATGCCTTTGATGACTGCTTGTCTTGGATTTGTTCTTGATAGTTCATCTAAAAGGATCGTTGCTGTATCAAGCAGGTTTTCATCACTTTCTTTTTCTATAATGAGAGAGAGTACATTCTTAATTTCTTCGAGGTCATGCGAATTAAATCCTTCAGGCATGATTTGTTCGATGATTTCTTCTGTTATGACCGGTGGGTCATTATTCTCTAGAAAACCGGTCATCAAGTAGTCGGTTTTCTTCGTAACAGCAGAAGCAACTTTGTAATAATCAAATTCGATATCGTCTAAAATGATGAGATCGACGTAGTTTTTTATTAAACTCTGCACAGCGAGGCTCGCTTCCCAAACGTATGGCTTGCTTTCTTCACCATAAATCGCAAGCAGGTGGTTTTTGTAGAAAAGATACGAGTTAAAGCGCATATTTCTCATTAGTTTTTCGATGTGCTCATTGAATGGAATTGCTTGTTCACGAAATTGCATGATGATAAATTCCCGATGATTCGCGAGTTCTTCTATAAAGACTTTTACTTGATAAGTGAATTTTTCCTTTGGTGTCATCGGCTCAGTAGCTACTTCATTCACTTTACGCTGCATTCTTTTCCAATAGTACATGAGTACTGAAAATAGCAGTTCGTCTTTGGATTTGAAGTGAAGATAGAATGCTCCTTTGGAGATATCACATTCCTTCGCGATTTCTTGCACGGAAGTTGCATTAAAGCCTTTCTTTGCAAAAAGTTTAATGGCATTCTCTATTATCATTACTTTTTTTTGATCCATATTGTGACCACCTTTTATCATGTTAATGAACATTTATTCCTTGACCTCTGACCAAGTGGTCATGTATATTGTATAACAGAATGACTGCTTGGTCAAAAGGGAAGGGGAGAAGGCATGAATAAGATAATAAATTTTTCGATGAATAATAAATTTGCTGTCTGGCTGATGACAATCATCATTACAGCTGCAGGTCTTTATTCAGGGTTGAATATGAAGTTAGAAACGATTCCGAACATTGATCCACCGATTATCACAGTTACGACGGTGTATCCAGGTGCGACACCTGCAGAGGTGGCTGATGAAATATCAGAACCGATCGAACAGAAAGTGCAGAACTTAAGTGGAATGAAGACGGTAAGTTCAAGCTCTTTCCAGAATGCTTCGAACTTACAGCTTGAATATAATTTCAGTAAAGATTTAGATGAAGCAGAGGATGAATTACAAGAAGCGGTAAACGAAGTGACGTTACCAGATGGTGCACAGACGCCAGATGTGTCGAGAGTTAACTTCAATGCGTTTCCTGTTATCAGTATGAGTGTAACGAATGAGGATGGCAATCTTGCAGAGTTAACGTCTACTGTTGAAGAAAAGATTGCACCAGCATTAGAAGGTCTTGATGGTGTAGGCGATGTTCAAGTCGCTGGTCAACAAGTAAGAGAGGTTCAGCTTCAGTTTGATGACGAAGCGCTTGCCGAACGTGGCATGAACCAAGAAACGGTAACGAACTTAATAAAAGGTTCAAAAGTAACGTTCCCATTAGGGTTATATACGTTTGATGATACACAAAAATCTGTTGTGATCGATGGAAACATTACGTCGATCGACGATTTGAAGGAATTAAAGATTCCGATGATTCCTTCTCAAGGTAGCGCACAAGGGCCAGAAGGAAGTGCGCCACCAGGGCAAGATGCAGCCGGAACTGCTCCCCAGGGGCAGCCTGGAACAGCGCCAAATCAGGGTGCAGCTGCTGAAGCACAACAAGGAATTCCAACAGTTGCTTTAGGTGAAATCGCAGAATTCGAAATCGTTGCAGATGCTGAGTCAATCTCACGTACGAACGGTGAAGAATCAATTACGGTACAGGTGATCAAATCACAAGAAGCAAATACGGTCGATGTTGTTGATCAGGTGAAAGAACAAGCAGCCGAGTTTGAAAAAGAACTCGACGGCATTGATTTCATCTTCACGTTCGACCAAGGTGAGCCGATCGAAGAGTCAGTGAGTACGATGTTGAACAAAGCGTTGTTCGGCGGATTGTTTGCTGTCATCGTCATCCTGTTGTTCCTACGTAATATTCGAACAACGTTGATTTCGGTCGTATCGATTCCGCTATCACTCTTTATCGCGTTACTCGTATTAAATCAGATGGGTATCACGCTTAATATTATGACCCTCGGTGCAATGACCGTTGCGATCGGACGGGTTGTTGATGACTCGATTGTTGTTGTTGAGAACATATACAGGCGAATGTCGCTAAAAGATGAGAAGTTAGCAGGGAAAGATTTGATTCGATCCGCAACGAAGGAAATGTTCATGCCAATTCTTTCGTCAACGATCGTTACAATCGCAGTTTTCCTACCGCTAGGACTCGTTGAAGGTGTTGTAGGGCAGGTGTTCCTACCATTCGCATTAACAGTTGTCTTTGCATTACTTGCATCATTAATTGTGGCGGTTACGATCGTACCGATGATGTCACATTCACTATTAAATAAAGAACAGGCGATCAAGAGCCATAAGAATGGTCCAGGGAAACTTGCTACTTGGTATCGTTCAGCTCTAAACAGTGTACTAAGCCATAAAATCATTTCATCTCTTGTTGCGATCGGTGTACTTGTAGGTAGTATCGCAATGATTCCACTCGTAGGCGTTAGTTTCTTACCAGGGGAAGAAGAGAAGATGGTGATGCCGACATTCAGTCCGGCACCAGGTCAAACGCTTGAAGATGTTGAGTCGATCGCTCTTGAAGCAGAAAAGTACTTTGAAGGACGCGACAATGTCGACATCATTCAATACTCTGTAGGTGGAGAAAATCCGATGAATCCTGGTGCATCGAACCAGGCAGCATTCTTCGTGATGTACGAAGATGACACTGAGAACTTCACCGAAGAAAAAGAACAAGTCATCAAAGATTTGAAAAACATGACTGATAAAGGTGAATGGAACAACCAGGACTTCTCTTCAACAGGTTCAAGCAGTGACATCCAGGTTCAAGTATTTGGTGATACGATGGATGAAATCAAACCTTATGTCGAAGAAGTCGAAGGTGTCCTTAATGACGAGAAAGATTTGAACGAAGCCGAATCAAGCCTTTCAGAGTCATATGAAGAATATACGCTCGTCGCTGATCAAGAGAAGCTCAGTAAGTTAGGGCTAACCGCAGGTCAAGTCGGCATGGAACTTGGTCAGAATGGCCAACGTTCAGAAATTACGACTGTAAAAGAAGATGGAGAAGAGCTTCAGGTGTTCATCGAAGTTGAGAAAGATGACTACGAAACGTTTGAAGATTTAACAGACAAAGAAATTCAGTCTCCAACCGGTGTATCCGTTCCAATCAACGAATTGTTTACGGTTGAAGAAGGAACGACTGAAGACACGATTACGCGTCGAAATGGTAAAGTTTACGGAAGCGTAACAGCAAAAGCGAAAACAGATGATATCGGATCTGTCTCTGCTGATGTGAAGGAAGAATTGAACAAAATCGACCATCCTGATTCGATTGAGATCTCAATCGGCGGGGTAACCGAAGACATCAATGAATCCTTTAGCCAGCTAGGTCTTGCGATGCTTGCAGCGATTGCAATCGTATATGTTGTGCTCGTTATCTTCTTTGGAGGAGCACTTGCACCATTCGCAATCTTGTTCTCCCTTCCATTCACGATTATCGGAGCGGTACTCGGTCTATTGGTCGGTGGAGAAACATTAAGTATTTCCGCAATGATCGGTGCACTAATGCTGATCGGAATCGTGGTTACGAACGGTATCGTATTGATTGACCGCGTTATTCAGAAAGAAAAAGAAGGATACTCAACGCGTGAAGCATTGCTCGATGCTGGTATGACACGCTTACGTCCGATCTTGATGACAGCCCTCGCTACAATCGGTGCGCTATTACCACTCGCACTCGGTTTCGAAGGTGGCTCGATCATCAGTAAAGGTCTTGGTCTTACAGTAATCGGTGGTCTAGCGAGCTCGACGCTCCTCACGCTACTGATTGTACCTCTTGTGTACGAAATGTTGAGTAAGTTTCAAAAGCCTAAGAAGGCATAAAGACAAGGTAGTATAAGAGTAAAGGTAACCATGATGTGTGGAAGTTCGCACATCATGGTTTTTTTATTTGTTTTAAGAAATTGGTAGGGAAGTACTGTCGTTGTTAGAAGTTAACTAAGTGACTACAAAATATGGGGGGATTTGGATGAGGATAAATGTTCTGCTACTGACTTTTCTTGGAGCGATTGTATTGGTTGGTTGTGCAGAAGATGAGGTTACGAGCCAAAAGAACGTGGAAGATCATGATCAAACAACAAGTGAAGTGCAAGGGAACAACGAGCCAGTCGAATCTGAAGTAAGGAAACTTACTCTAAACACAGCGGAAAAAGAAGCGTACGAAAATTTTGCAGAGGATTTGAATGACGAGCATTTGAAAGGGCTAGAGCCACTAAGTATCGCCAAGCTACATATTTACGCTTCATTAGAAAAAAATTATGACGTTCATTATGCACTCTACACGGATAAAGAAGCATACATAGCATGGTCGAAGGAAGAAGATAACGCGATTCCTAAATCACACCGAGGTACGAAAGAAAGTATTCTTGAAAATGTTGCAGGCATACAGGATGGTGAATTTATTCAATCTGATGACGAGTCGGGGTATATTTCGTTTGAAAATGACGGAGGGACAAGTGGCTATCAGATGGTGAGAGATAATAAGGGGAGTTGGAAAGTAGCATTTATGCCGATACAGTAGTAGAAAATAAAAGGAGAACGGTCGTCCGTTCTCCTTTTTGAAAGGGTTAGCTTACGAGTTCAATATCGTATTCATCGAGCCATGCGTTGACTTGTATCAAATAGTCGAGTAGACCTTTTGCTTGATCTGTACTTAGTTCATCTGCTTCGTTCAATGCGATGGCACGAACTTTTTTCGTGTCGATAAGAGAAAGAATTGGTGAATTCGGGTTATCGAGAATCTCAAGCATCCACTTGCGAACCCCTTCTAGATAAGCAGGGTCTTTGTCACTTGGATAAGCACTTTTCTTTCTGTAAAGCACGTCTTCAGAAAGCGTTCCTTGTAAAGCGCGACGGAGAATGCCTTTTTCAATGTCGTCAACGTTCTTGAAATCGATCGGAACGTTCCAAAGGTATTCTACGATTCTGTAGTCGCAGAACGGTACACGAACTTCAAAGCCAGTTTTCATACTCGCGCGATCTTTGCGGTCAAGCATGAATGGAAGGAACCTTGTGATAAAGAAGTAACTCATCTGGCGTTGCTTCGCTTCATACTCGCTCTCTCCCTGGAGGAACGGAATTTCTTCGTATGCTTCTTTAAAACGCTGTTTCTGGTATTCCTTTGGTTTAATCATTTTTTTTGCTCGATCTGACAGAATGGAAGAAATACCCTGCAAGTTAACAAGCCACGGATAGACTTGTGCATCCAGAAATTCTTCTTGATGGAACCACGGGTACCCTGAGAACACTTCGTCTGCCGATTCACCAGATAGTGCAACCGTCGCATCTTTTTTCATTTCAGTGAAAAGAAGGTAGAGCGACGTTTCAATTTCTCCAACTCCAGGTAAATCTCTTCCTCTCATCGGTTCAAGCAGATTGGTGAGAAGCTGCTCGGCTCCAAACGTGATCGACTGATGTTTCGTTCCGACCTCTTCAGATACTCGCCGTACCCACGGCTCATCCATGTCATGTCGCAAGAAATCTTTTTGGAAATGCTCTTCGTTTTGATCAAAATCGATGGAGTACGTTTCAAGTGTTTGATCAGATTGTTGGAATTCTTGAGCAGCAAGACTCGTAAGGCCACTAGAATCAAGTCCTCCTGAAAGCATAGACACAACAGGCATGTCTGAGATCAACTGTCTATTTACGGTGTCAGTCAGTAGCTCACGAATCTTTTCTGCTGTTTCGTCGACATTATCCGTATGATGCTCTGATTCTAATTGCCAATAGCGATGTTCCTCGACGGAATCTGCAGTTGCGATAAGATAATGACCAGGACGAACTTCTTCTATTCCTTGAAAAACTGCCTGTCCAGGCGTTCTCATCGGCCCCATTCCAAAGATTTCAGCAAGACCAGTGCGATCTACTTTGGGCTGGACGGATGGATGAGCGAGAATTGCTTTCATTTCCGATCCATATAAAAAAGAGGCGTCCTGTTTTGAATAGAAAAGTGGTTTTACCCCTAGGTGGTCACGCCCTAGAAAGAGCTGCTGCTCCTTTTCATCCCAGATTGCAAAGGCGAATATCCCATTGAATCTAGTTACACACTCTTCTTTCCATTCCATGTAAGCATGGAGGACAACCTCTGTATCAGAATTGGACGTGAATACATGTCCTTTCTGTTGAAGTTCTGATTTTATTTCACGATAGTTATAGAGTTCCCCGTTATACGTAAGAACAAGTTGTTGATCAGGTGAAGCCATCGGCTGTTTACCACCTCTAGGATCAATGACGATCAAACGTCGATGAGCAAGAGCTGCGTGTTCTGAAAGCCAAAACCCTTCAGCATCAGGACCGCGGTGTGCAATAGAATCTGCCATAGTTTTCAACGTTTCTCTTTCATTTGAGAGATCACCAGACCAATTAATCCAACCTGTAATGCCACACATAACAATTCCTTCTTTCTGAGTAATTTGAAAAGCACATTTTCAATCGTATTCCTCGCAACTCAAACAGTCAACATGTGGAAATCACCAGAAAAATGGAAGGTTATTACTATATTGGGAAAACAATAACTTAAAAAGTAGTATGTTTTATGCTTGGAAATGGAGCTGGTAAAGCGATGATAAAAATAAGGAGCGTAGTAAAAAAGTTGTTGAAAATCACCAGCGTTACTGGGTTTAATCGAGAGGTTCATGTATCTCTTCTCGAGCGAAAAAACCTTTTCGGTCATGTACGGACTTACCGTCATTATTTTCAATGAACTACATAAGGTAGAATGATAATAAACAAAGAATGAACAAGCAGGCTTTTTCCGTCTGGAAAGGTTTGTTCTGTATTTTAAGAAGATCACTCTCTCTCATAAATTAATCACTTGGTTTAGAAGTTTAAAGTATACTAAAGTAAGTCTATAACGAATGATCAGGAGAGAGACTACAATGAAAACACTAATCAGTCGGTTTTTTGGTAAAAATAAATGTCTTATCTGTAAACAAAAGCCTATTCGTCCTCAGTATTATTTAGATGAAGAGAATGTTCGAAAGCCCGTTTGTTATAAATGTGTGTCCTATGCAGAGCGGCGAGCATACCGAAAAGCATAAGTTTTTGATAAAGAGGGAACTTCTTATTTAGATGGGAAGTTCTTTCTTTTTTTTGTCATAAGCAGATAAGTTGATTAGTGCTTTCACTTCTATTATTATTATCTTTGTTTCAAGATATTTTAATTCAGAACTCTTTGGCTCGAAAGGGTGTAAGAACCCATTTTATTTAACACATACTATATCGAGCTTCAAAGAAAAACAGAAAGGGAGATAAACATGACAAAAGTAATGTATATTACTGCGCATCCGCATGATGAGACGTATTCTTACAGCATGGCTGCTGGGAAGGCATTCATCGATCAATACAAAGAGGTTAATCCTGATCATGAAGTTATCCATATGGATTTATATAAAGAGCATATTCCTCAAATCGACGCTGACGTTTTCAGCGGATGGGGTAAGCTTCAAAAAGGTAGTGGATTTGAAGAGCTTTCAGAAGAGGAAAAGACGAAGGTCAACCGTCTGTCTGAGCTTTGCGAACAGTTTATCGATGCAGATAAATACGTATTCGTAACGCCGTTCTGGAACTTCTTCTTCCCACCTGTACTAAAAGCATATATCGATGCGGTATCCGTTGCAGGGAAGTCATTTAAATACACGGCTGAAGGTCCTGTTGGCTTATTAACTGATAAGAAGGCTATGCATATCCAGGCTCGTGGTGGTGTTTATTCAGAAGGTCCGGCTGCAGAGATGGAAATGGGACATCGCTATCTAGGTGTCATGATGCAATTCTACGGTGTGCCTACACTCGAACACGTTTACGTTGAGGGACATGCTTTAATGCCTGAGAAAGCTGAAGAAATTAAAGAAAACGGTATTGCGCGTGCGAAGGATGCTGCACAAACATTTTAATCAATGGTAGACAAAGACACCCCCTGGCGAAGGGGTGTCTTTTTTTTCGTTGCTATTGACCGGGATGGAGAATGTTCGTAGCGCTAAGTAAGTTGCCGTCTGGATCCTTAAAACCAAAGCCACCAAACCCGTTATCTGGGTTTGCGTTGTAAGAGCCAACCTCAATCTGTTTCTCCTTTAACCAATGGTAGAATCCTTCTAAATCGTGTGTATAAAAATCGATGATGCTATGTATGACTTCTGTATGAGAGTTGTGAAAAGAGATGCTTTCCGTTGATGCGGTTTCGACTAAAAAGATCGTCGGAACGCCCTTTTTATTGAACGTAAGCATCGCGTTTCGATCACCTTGAAAATGAAGCTCGACGCCTAGAACCTCCTGGTAGAATGCGATGGACGTTTGAAGGTTTTTGACTGGGATTTCAACCGTTGCAACATGGGAGATGAAGGTAGACATAGTAATACTCCTTTCTTATTGTACAAGTTATTCAATTTTTTCAAGTAAAGTCCTTCTTTAACATGAGATTTAATTCACGATGGAATATTATGTTAAAGTTATGTGGGGTCATAACAAGTAACTGGAGGATTCTAATGAAGAAATTGCTCATCACTTCGAGTGTTGTTATTGTATTGTTGGTTATTCATTTACTAGGACCGTGTAACGTATTTCTTGAGCTAAACGAAAAGAACGCGCTAACAGAATTGATCTCGAAAGATGGTTCGTTTAAAGGAAACGATGTGATTACGATCGATTACCGAGGTTCTGACACCTATTTCGTTAAGACGGAGAATGATGAAGGGAAACAGATCAACTTCATCGTGATGAAAGAGTACATTTCAATGATGAACGGTCATTGGAAGGTGTTCGAAGAAACGTCACGAGAGAACTTCTTTTAAGGGATTCGTTACATAGTGAAACATTAATTTTCTTTCCTTCGTCTATATGGGAGGGAGGTTTTAAGAATGAAAATGAAATTAGTCGTGCTACTATCCGCACTACTCCTACTTGCTGCGTGTAATTCAGGAGGCTCGAGCTCAGAAGATCATATGAATTCACTTATGGAATCAAACCCAGAAGTGAAGAGTGAAGTTGAAAAGCTATCAGAAGAGTTTCGAAATGAATTAACAGCACCGGACATGGAAAGCATTCCGTTCGAGGCTGAAGAAGTTACTGCCAATGCACAAACAAAGTTAGAACCGAACGATGTAACAGTGTATTATTCCAAAGAAGGTGAGCAGCTTTCTTTGATGCAACGAGACGAAAATGGAAAAGATGTTAGCTTCGGAGAAACGAATGTGGATCTTGAGAACGACATCGGTGCTTCCTTTAACGAATCGGAAAGTATGAGTGAATTAACCTGGATGAGTGAGAATGGTAACGTCATGTTTGGTCTTCGTTCCGTCGTTCCGACAGATGGTAACGATGAACCGATGACGAAGGATGAGTTGGTCAACGTTGCAAATTCGATCATTGAACAGCGTTAGTAAACAGATAACGCGCAAAACTGGTTCCCAGTTTTGCGCTTTTTTTGTGCAGTTGACAATTATTGATAAAAAACGGGTAGTGACAGGCACCGCTGGACATAGTAAGAGCAAACAGTAGATCTTTAGGAGGATTTGACATCATGATAAGTATTATTATTGGTCTTGCACTGTTGATGCTTCTGGCTTATCTGGGCTGGTCCATCATCTGGATCGCGCCACTTGTGTCCGGAATTGTTGCCTTGTTAAGTGGGATGGACATATTAGATACATACACATCCACGTATATGGAAGGGTTCGTTGGATTTGCGAAATCCTATTTTCCGATTTTCTTATTTGGAGCGATTTTCGGTAAGTTAATGGAAGATACAGGTGCCGCTCAGTCTGTTGCTTATAAAATCTCAAACCTTATCGGTGAAAAGCGCGCCATTCTAGGAATGCTGTTATCAGCAGCTGTTCTAACTTATGGCGGAGTGAGCTTATTCGTTGTAGTGTTTGCGGTTTATCCACTAGCCGTTGCGATGTTCCGGCGCGCGAATGTGTCTCGTAAGCTCATCCCTTCAACATTTGTACTAGGTGCATTTACGTTCACGATGACGGCGATTCCAGGAACACCGCAGATTCAGAATATCATTCCCATCAACACGTTCAAAACGTCTACACTGGCTGCGCCAATAATGGGGATCGTTGCGGGATTAATCATGGCAGTTGGTGGCTACTTTTATCTAAAATTCCGTGAGAAGCAGTTGTTGAAAAAGGATGAAACCTTTACAGAGCCTGAGGGCGCGAACGAAGTGAATACGATTGAAGAGGAAAACCTACCGAATTGGATCCTTTCGATTATTCCGTTGATCGCGGTAGTTGTAACGCTGAATGCTTTCAAAGATTTAAGTATCCTCGTAGCGCTATTGATCGGTATTCTTCTGATCATGGCGTTCAACTGGAAGGAATTCAAGAATTTCATCGGTTCAATCAACAAAGGTGCATCTGGATCTGTTATGGCTACGATCAATACGAGTGCCGCTGTTGGATTTGGTTCAGTTGTAACCGCATCACCTGGATTCGAAGCGGTAAAAGACATGATCTTTTCCATTCCACTGAGTCCATACTTCTCAGAGGCGTTCGCCGTTCAGCTACTAGCGATGATCACAGGATCAGCATCAGGTGGTATGGGAATTGCGCTTGAAGCGCTTGGAGAAGAGTACTACAACATCGCCGTAGAAAACGGCCTGAGTCTTGAAGCGTTTCACAGAATCACATCCGTTGCTTCGGGGGCCTCGATTCTCCCACATAACGGTGCACTTCTAACGCTCTTCACGGTTACAGGTCTTACGCATAAAGATTCGTACAAAGACGTCTTCGTCGTCGGACTCATCATACCGATGATCGCAACGATCGGAATTATCCTCCTTGCCATGATGGGTATCATCTAATCGAACGAATAAGCTCAGTCCACGGACTGAGCTTACATTTATGGAAGGCGCTGTTTGTTTTCAATGGTGATAGAATGTTACTTTTCCCTTTCATTTTCAAGGTCATCGATCCTCTTATTCAGGTTTGAATTCTCTTCTTTTACATCCTCAGTAGGTTTTTGTATTCGATACGTTATTCCTTTAACAATCGCGATTACAGCTATAATAGAAACAAGCAATCCTACTATAAACATAAAAATTATTTCCACGAACATCCCTCCCTGATCGTTATTTCATTCTGTCATTATTCTGTGTTGTTAGATATCCTAACCGTATCATGAATGCTTGTATCCGATAAGTCTTCGGTAATCCAACATTAACGATTACAGAACATCATGAAATGAGAATCTTCTAAAAATAGGGATTCTGTTTGATCCATAAGTAGAGTATGATGGGTGTATATGTAAAAAAAAGGGGAATGAATGGTTTGAAGAAAGTGATGCTTATGGGTACGATTATGTTCGGTCTTGTTTTATCTGCTTGCGGGCAAACGGATAAAACGAGCGATGAAGGCGAAGAAAAAGCTGTCGTAGCAGAGGAAAAAGACGATACGGTTCAGCCTGAAGAAGAATCTACGAATGTTGAAGAAGATTCTAATGAAGAGGCAAGTGCAGGGGGAGAAGGTTCTGCTAATGATGAAGCTGTAGCAGATGACGGAAGTTTTGAGCTTACAGAAGACTTGTACTCGGAAGAAGGCGTTACGATCGAATATCCACAGATCAAAAATCTTGCAGATGAAACGAAGCAAGATGAGATCAATAACATGTTAAGTAACGAAGCGTATAAAGTGATGAATTTCTATTCAGATACAGAAGGATTAGAGCTTGAAATTGGTTATACGATTGCGTTTAAAAGTCCTTCTTTCTTGAGTGTGCAATATGCGGGAGATGGCTATGTAGAAGGAGCCGCCCATCCAAATCACATGTTTTATACGACCAACATCAATGTTGAAAATGGAACACATATTCGTTTAGTCGATGTGGTAAATGTGAATGATGCGTTTGTGGAACTTGTTAAATCAGATGCTTTTGAAGCGGTGAATCCTGATGTAGCAGAATTCGCAACGGATATGAAAGGCGAAATCACGGTAGCTAGCTTACAGAATGCAGATAACCTCGATAGTATCGGAACGGAGCAACACTCTGAAACGTTCACGTACTTCACGGAAGATCGTTTAGGAATCAGCATACCAGTGAGCCATGCTGCAGGTGGGCATGCAGCGTTTGAAATAAACTATGATGATGTACCTTCTGAGTTCTGGAGGAATCAAAACATTTTGGAGCTACTTCAATAGGTAATGAAAGACTCTGTGACAGGCAGAGTCTTTTTTTATGACATTTCTCATTTTCAAGATATACTAGATGCAAGGGGGATGAAGGAATGAGTGAACATATAGAAAACAAGCGAATGAACTGGAGTGGTCTCGCCACTTTAATAAAAGAAACGAAGCCTTCGAAGCTCCTTGTTACGATTGCGATCGTGATGAGTCTGGTTGGAACGGTCGCGGGATTGATTGTTCCATTCTTCACGAAGAATTTAGTTGATCAACTATCTTCAGGTTCTTTATCGAACGGCCTCATTGGCTTGTTGATCGCAGCGTTCGTGCTTCAGGCGATATTCTCAGGATTATCGATGTACTTGCTACTATACATAGGGGAAACGGTAGTTGCGCGCTTGCGAGAAAGGCTTATGAAGAAAGTCCTTTCCATGAAAGTAACGTTCTTTGATAGTAACCGTGTTGGCGATACGACGAGCCGAATCGTCAATGATACTGGTGTGATTAAAGATCTCGTTTCGAATCATCTGATCAGCCTATTAACGAGCACGCTTTCGATTGTAGGATCGATTGCGATACTCTTATATCTTGATTGGCGCTTGACGGCAATTCTGCTTACGGTCGTGCCGATCATGATGCTTGGGATTCGTTATATCGGTAAAAGGATGTATAAAGTATCGAAAGGACTTCAAGAAGAAACGGCTAAATTCACGGCGACGATCACGCAAGTTCTTTCTGAAATCCGTCTCGTGAAATTTTCTCTTGCTGAAAATGTTGAAGAGAAAAATGGGGAAGATGGCATCAAGAATGTTTTTTCTTACAGTATGAAGGAAGCGAAAATCTACGCACTCCTCATGCCGATTATGACCCTATTGCTGATGGGTGTCTTGGTGATCATCGTCGGGTATGGCGGCGTTCGCGTGTCGACTGGTGAACTTAGTGCGGGAGAACTTGTTGCCTTTTTGCTGTACCTGTTTCAAATCATCATTCCATTCAGCTCGATGGCAAGGTTTTTAACAGCGATTCAGAAGGCGATGGGAGCGACGGAACGTCTGCAATTTCTCATCGATCATGAAGGGGAGGAACGTCTGGAAGGAAAGGAAGTCATGAACCCTTCACAGACACTAGCTTTCAACGATGTCGAGTTTTCTTACGGAAAAGAGGTTATCTTGAAAGGGGCGACGTTCAGTGTCCCACCGGGTAAAATAACCGCGATCGTAGGACCGAGTGGAAGCGGGAAAACGACGACGTTTTCACTGATTGAACGTTTCTACGTTCCCCAAAAAGGAGCCATTTCGCTCGGAGAAACTACGATTACAGAATTCTCTCTTCAATCATGGCGAAATCAAATCGGGTATGTTTCACAAGAAAGTCCACTTATAGCGGGAACGATTCGTGAAAATATTCTTTATGGATTGGAGAGTTCGATTTCAGACGAGGTGTTGAAGCAAGCAGCTGAGCAGGCCTATGCGCTACCGTTTATCATGGAGCTTCCTAATGGATTCGATACAGAAATCGGGGAGCGGGGGATCAAGTTATCAGGTGGTCAGCGACAGCGCATCGCAATCGCTCGAGCCATTGTCAGAGATCCTTCGATTCTTTTACTGGATGAAGCTACATCCAGTCTCGATAGTACATCTGAAGTTCAAGTTCAGAAGGCGCTCAATAATTTGATGAAAGACCGAACGACGATCGTTATTGCTCACAGGCTTTCCACCGTTGTGCATGCGGATCAAATCCTCGTGATGGAAGATGGGAAAGTTATTGAGACGGGGACGCATGACGAGCTAATGAAGAATGATTCGTTATACTTCAAGCTTGCGCAACAGCAGTTTCAGTTAGAAACGTCATAGTATGCATAAAAAGACGGAAGCGTCCGTAAGAGTGTGGTGAAAGTCTTATAGACCATCTGCCATGGTATAGTGGTGATTTCCGCTTCAGGATGCTCGCTTTCCGCGGGGCGGGCGGTGAGCCTTCTCAGCGCATAAAACCGTTGCGCCTCCGGGGTCTCACCTGTCCCGCACATCCCGCAGGAGCATCCTTCCGCTCCAATCTACATTTTCGTGTATGATTACATAAAAATCTACTAAAAATGGATAGAGAATGAATGCAGATGCCTACTTAAATCATGATAGTTCGGAAAGTTTGCTGAGGCTGATTGCAACGCCTACGGTATCAGAAGCACGATAACCATGATTTTTCTACACAGTGATGGAAACTTTCGTCTTTGTTTTATGCCTATTTGATACCAGTACGATCGTGTTGTCTGTGTTTCAAAATCATATCGTGTTCGTTTATTTTCTTGGATACTACCATTACTGGTACAGCCAGTAGTAGGAATAGAGTTAGGATTAGGATTGTCATGATGAACTCCTCTAGAAGTGTTTTCGTGGTCCATCACAATCTTTCGTTACGGTTTTATGATAAATGGTTGTAGTAAGAAAGTTTGTTGTGGAAAGTAATGGGGGCTTAACGCGCTTAGGGATTGATGGAAGATAAAACAAACAGAAGGAACCTCCACTCTAGGGAGGTTCCTTCTGTTTGTTTTACGCCACCTGATTATGAACTTTGGACCTCTTCTGGAAAAGGCGATCAAGCACGAAAAACGTTATAGCTGGAATAAAGCTAACCATTCCAAATATAGCCCCAGCGAGAACGTGAAGAATCAATGAAATGATCGGTTCCGGTTTTTTCATCGTGTAAGCCATCGATCTTGCAAGCGAATCGCTAAGGAGTGAAGCCCATATACCATATAGGAAAACGCCATAAAAGAAATATGGGAACATATACATGAATTCAGCGATAAACTCTCCGGATGAGTCTATGGATAGCCCAACCAAGACCATAGGTACGATTATAGCCGTGACGAACCCAACCATTAATTTTCGTAGTAACGTTTTTACTTTTGGATGCTTCATAGTGCCCCACCTTAATTTCAATCTTCCATAATGGTACCATAACTCGCAAAAGATGAAACTTTCTCGTCAGCTATTCGTCATTACTAGAAAGGCATGCTTAAGGAGGTACGCATGAAAATAACGGTGTTGATCTTGTTATTCCTTGTGAATGTGATTTATTTAGTGAATTTCATGGTTGGATCAGTTCTTCAGTTTTCGGTCGTGACCGAAGCTCTCTTTGTCCTATCGTTCCTCATTGGCATCGTACTTTCCATAACCTACTTACTACAATCAAAAAGACACGATCAGCATCCTTTTCTCTCGATAGCTGTCCTGTCTTTTAGTCTTGCTTCTTTTGGCTGTTTCACATTCTTTCAATATCTTGCCAATATGATGGGATAAGTTCATGGGTGCATTTCGCTCGATCTCGCCTGGACACTTTTTCCCTATAGCCAGCCGACTCGTTCACGCCATTCGTGGACTTCTGCCATCCGCTTTTTCATAGATGAAGGTGGCGATACGTCGTTCTCTTCGATCTCTTTTTGTATACGCTTCATCTCCTCTTGCAGCGGTGGAAGTCCGATCTCAGCACGCCGTTGATCGACGTTTTCCTCATCTTCAATCTTCCAAGGGTTCATCTTTTCCTCATCGTCCCAGTCGAACTGTGTGCCATAACGCTGCGGCTTTCTTTCGAAAAATGAGATGCGATCGAAAAGGTGAGCCCACTGATACGGTTCGATCTTTCCCTCTTTCATCTCCACTTCAAGAATTGAGAGTGCGTTCCGCTGTAGCTGAGGTAGGCTGATTGCGTGCTGTAGGATGAGCCATGCAGCATCAGCGCCTTCTTTTCCTACCTTATTCTCGTTCGGCCAACCGAATTCTTCCATGATATTCGTCAATCGAAGACCGTTTTCTATATGTACTTTCTCCATTTCGATAGGATAGCCCTCGAATAGAGTTCCTTCCTTCAAAAGCTGTTCTCTAAGTTCGAGATCACGTTTTTTCATCTGTATAAGTTCATTTGCTAGCTCTTTATTCTGGCGCATACGGTGCCTCCTGTGAGTAGAAAAAAATACGTGCGATGAAACGATACCAGTTACTGATTCGTACTAGTAATAAAAGAGTATTCATTATACTATATAAACTAGTCTTAACTATCACTATAGTATAGATTCGAATTGATTGGAGTTTTTTTGTGTTTAACAAAATAAGAAAAGTTATCGGAGCAGTATTCATCATCTTGATGATCATCTTCGTCTCAAACGGAAAAGATGTTGCATTTAACGGAACGGTGATTGTGTTTTTCTTGTTCATGTGTGCTGAGCGTGCAATCATTAGCTATCGAGAGAAGAATAAAAGACGCCTCATCATGGAAGGCACCTTTACGATAGCATTCGTTGTGATGCTCATCGCATGGGTTGTATCAGTAATGAAAAACAACTGGGCAGGTGTATTTTGAATTGCAAACCTCCTGTGTGCACTAGGATTTCGTTCAATAAGGTTCTTTTTTATGACGCTGTAAGTGAATTCGAATAAAAGGAAGAAGTGATGAAATGAAAGAAGTTAGACGAATAGGGGATGTGTGCAAAGTAGAAGATGGCGTGATCGTGAACTGTTCATCAATGAACAACGTAAGCGTTGAATTTAAGGAAGCCATTTCCTTTTATAAACAGGCAATACTGTCGTGCTTTCCCAATGAGATACATAGCGTATATGTAAGAGGTTCTGTCCCAAGAGGATTCGGGATCGAAGGCGTGTCTGATCTTGATACGATCATCATTACCGGTTCGTCACAAGAGAAGCTAAGCGCAAGCGATCTTGATAACATTGAAAAGCAAGTTGTTGAGCGTTTTCCGTTTGTGAACGGTGTTGAGATGAGTATCTTTTCCTTAGAGGAAGTGCTAGAAACGAGTCGGTTTGCGATCATACCCTTCATGATCAAAACACATAGCATCTGTATTTACGGAGATAACGTACAAAAGAAGTTACCGCAATACAGAGCGGATAAAGCGCTCGCAAATGCTCATATCTACCCTCTGAAAGCGCAGCTTCTTCAAGCGAAGGATGAACTGGTCGGAAACGATGACCCCGAAGATGTGAAAGATTGTTGCGTGTGGATAATGAAAATCATCATTCGGTGCGGGTTAGCTTATGTGATTGAACGTGAGCATACTTATACGAGAGACTTGTACCCAGCGTATGAACTGTTCGCGAAGCATTACCAAGGAAAAGAAGGAGAGATGAGGAAGGCCTTACATTACGCAGTGAACCCTTCCGAAGATATTGAAGAACTACTTACTTTTCTTAATACCTTTGGGGACTGGATGATTCATGAGTCAGAGAAATGGTTAGCGGAACATAACGCAACGAATCAAAAGAACCTTAACCTATAACAAAATCTTGTGAAAGGCTGTTTCCTTTGTGGAACAGCCTTTTTGTTGCTTTCGACAATAATCGAGCAAACCTGGGTGGTGACAGTTACCGCTCGAATAGTGTAAAATTACACCAAAGGTGAAAAAAGGAACAGGTGGTAAGGATGACTAAAGAAGAAGTAATGAAGTTGGTTTCAGACAGGCTTCGTTTGATCAGGCAAGAGCAAGGATACTCACAAGATGTCATGGCGGAGGTTCTAGGCACTTCAAAGAAAACGCTCGTTCAAATCGAGAAGAATAGGGTGCTCGCAAGCTGGACAGTTACTGTCGCCACATGTTCTCTCTTTAGTGAAAGTGAAGTACTGCAGCACGTTCTAGGAAATGAGCCTCTTGAAGTTATCAAACTGATCGCGCATAAAAAAATGGAGCATTCAGTTGATAAAACGATGGGTGGTAAGGTCTGGTGGAAGGATGTTGAACAGAAAGGAAGGTATGTGTTGCAGCAAAATCTAATCAGCAAGCATTATCGTATTCTTGATGACGATCAATTTCGATGGTTTAGCTCGTTTGATCGTGATGAAGGATTGAAAAGGTTAGATGAGCTTAATGGCGAATAGCTGAGTGCAACGTAATACAGAACAGGAGGTTAACGATGAGTAGCGAAACGTTACCTGCATGGTTTTGGGTGATTTACTATCTCGTGTTGATCGGGACGATGGCTATGTCAGTGAGAGCTATTTTTCAAGGGAAGATAGTGGCCCTTTCAGTGATAGGGGTTGTATTGATAGTTCTTTCTCAACTCCTTTCGATCAACTTGATTGGACGTATGGAAGGGACAGAACTCGATTATGTGGTTTCCTCATTACATGGTGGTGCTCTTTGGGCTTATGCTCTAGTTGCGATCTACAGTTATCTCGTTTTCTGGTGGATTTTATATGTGAGGGCGTGGCGGTTCGTTTAATAAGCAAAACGTATGAAGGAGGAAGTATCCAATATGAATGTCATTCTTAAAGGAGTACTCTTACTTCTGTTGTTGCCGATTTTCGGATATACCCTCTGGCTATCCTCATGGACGGCGAGTTACTTGCCTCATCTGGAGAACTGGCGGGAATCAGTCGTGTTTACGCCACAAACTGTCGTGGAGCCCGCAGATATTTATGTGATTGATTATTATCTCTATGCGCTACAGTATTCACCGTTCTTAACGATTGTTTGTACCCTATCCTTTCTTGCGATACTGATTGTTCTGTTTTTCTTAGTCAAAGGCGTCCTTATGATGGGGAAGGCGTAAAGGAGTAAGGGTAGCTGATCGTTTTAAAATTGGAGGGATTGTATGGAAGCGGTTGCGATTCGATTTATAGAAGAAAAAGATATTCCTTATGTTCAACGCTATGTTTCAAAGAAAGAGGTTGCTCGGACAACGAATGTGCCGGAGCCTTATCCAGAAGATGGGGCAAAGGAGTGGTTTCAGATCGTAATGGAGGAAAAAGAGCGAGAGACGCACTTTCCATTTGCTATTCTATACAAGGATGAATTTGCTGGAAGTATATCGCTCAGATTAGAAAAAGATGGGCAGGGGGCTATTGATTATTGGATCGCTCCACCATTTTGGAATAAAGGAATCGGAACGAAAGCTGTAGAGTCCGTTATAGCTTACGGAGAAAAACAAGTAGGACTCCATGCGATTGAAACATGTTGTCTTAAGGAGAATCCAGGATCTGGGAAGGTGTTGGAAAAGAACGGTTTTCGCTACATACGTGACTTTGTGATCGATTCAGATGAGAAGCATGGAGGGCAACGAGCGCAGGTTTATCGATTGGAATTTTAACTCAGATGGAAGAATGTGGATACTCTGCACCTTTCAAGTTGTTGTTCGATTCGTTGGAAACACTGGAAAGAATTAATAATGAAACGCGGTGACCTCCTATGTTACTTTGTTACTAGACAGATTTTAGGAGGTAGATTACAAGTGTTTAAGAAAATGTGGATTTCAGGAATTGCAGTAACTTGTGTTCTAGCTTTCTCATTACCAACGCAAAGTTCTGCCAAAACAGATACGCACACCGTCCAAAAGGGCGACTCAATATATGAAATTGCAACAAATTATGGTGTCCCTGCTAAGCAACTGCAGGCAATGAACAATAAATCACATCACGAAATTCAGCCAGGAGAAGAGCTTGAGCTTCCAGTAGTACCTAGTGACTATGAAGAAGATCTGCTTGCTCGTCTTGTTGAAGCCGAGGCTGAAGGGGAGAGCTATGCAGGGAAAGTAGCGGTTGCGACTGTTGTGTTGAATCGCGTGCAAAGCGATGATTTCCCAGATTCGCTTCACGGTGTCATCCATGATGGTATCCAATTCTCACCTGTATTGAATGGTACAATCAAGAAACCAGCAGGTGATGAATCGAAGCGTGCAGTGAAAGAGGCGCTCGCTTATCAAGGGTACGATAACGAATCAGTCTTTTTCTACAACCCAGATAAAGCACAGAGCAGCTATTTAGAAGGCAAAGAGGTTACAACAGTTATTGGTAATCATGTGTTCTTGAGATAAATATGAAAAGCAAGTCCTCAAGAAGAGGGCTTGCTTTTTTTGGGTTATGAAGAATGTTTTATTCCTCTTACTGCAATCGTATGATAGCCCCTAGATCGTGGCCCCTCTAAAAGTTCGATATCATCAAAGCCGGCCGTTTCCATAGAAGGAATCACTTCCTCCTCGATTTTTTTCTTAATTCCATCCCACAAAATATCGTTCTTACCATTACATAACGTAAGTACGACGGTTCCCGCAGGCTTTAAGACTCGGTATATTTCATCGATCGTTTGAGTAAGGTCTTCCCAGAAATAGATGGAGTGAATACTAAACACTTTTGTAAACGTATGATTTCTATGAGGTAGTGCGTTAACGTTTCCGAGATTTAAAGTTACTTTCCCTTTATTAATGGCTTGTTGATTTCGTAATTTTGCTCGCTTTAGTACTGTTGGAGAAAAATCATATCCTGTGACATGCTGAACAGCAGGATCGGATTGGAGCATGTTGATTGCTAAGCCTGCTCCGCATCCAAGTTCGAGGATCAGTTCATCTTCCCGAACGTTCAGTTTTTCTATCGTCCACGTTGTTTCTAGTTTATGTTGACGAACCATTTTCTCCCCGATAACCATTCCAATAATGCCAGTTGGCCGACTGTACTGCCTATCAATAAACGCTTGTACCGGTTTTATTAATTTCATTGGAAGTCTCCTTTTCCTTGTGATAACTATGGCTAACGTCCTCTATTTGATCAATTGATTTTACAAAATGAACGGGGATTGATTATCACTATGAAAAATAAGTGGTAAAAGGGAAATGATAGGGAAAGAACTGATATCTCCCACCTTAGTCTATAAGGTTACTAACGAACACAACCATGAATAATAGGACCATACACCCTATGAAGAAGTAGCCTAAATAGCGGATGCCTTTCGGTAATTGACGAAACGTCGTTTGACTAATTGGATAGCCTTCCACATTGGTTAAGTGATCGATTGCATCGTTGAATGGCTCTTTGTTTTGATGGTCTTCTTGATCATGTCGGGACAGAAAAATACCTCCTCGTCTGACATTCTTTATCTCCTAGGTTATCATAAATTACTGCTATTGAGTTCGTATTGATAATTTGCAACAATAAATTTATGGAAATAGTAGGAACTGATTTAGGGAGGATGCAATATGTTCGTTGGACGTCTTTTATACATAATAGGGATTGGGGTTGTCGTTGGAAGTGGAGGGGTTTTCCTTCTTGGCTTTTTTAGCGGAAGCGGCGCGTCAGTCACCTCCTCTTTTGGGATATTAAACGGGCTGATTGCCATGGGTGTTGGAGATCTTGTGATCCAATCCAACCATAAGAGCAATCTAGAATCTCGGGTTGAACAACGTTCAAGCTAGTTAAGAAAAGAGTGGATAATCTCTCTTTTGCTGACTGGAGCGGAAATTACCACTGCTTTTAAGAAAACAGACAAAGAAGAAGAGCCTGAGGACTAAATCCTTCAGGCTCTTTCCTTATTGTAAAAGTAGGTTAGTCTTGGACTGTTTTTCTTCTTCTCAAACGATAGAAAACAAGATAGAGCATCGGCACCATAATAAGCGTCAGGATTGCTGAGAATAGGATACCGGAAATGATCGTAACAGCGAGCGGTGTAAACAGTGCGTCACCTGAAACGGCAACTGGAATTAAGGCAACGATCGATGTGATCGCAGTTAATAGAATTGGGCGTAAGCGTACACGACCAGATTCGATGACAGCGTCTTTTACATCCATTCCTTTTTTCAGTGCTTGCTCGATGAATTCAATTAATACCACAGAGTTCCGTACTACGATTCCGGTGAGGGATACCATGCCCATTACACCAAGGAAACTGATCGGAGTTTGAGTGACAAACAGTCCGAGTATCGCACCTGCTATTGCAAGATACACAGCAACAAGCACAAGGAACGGTAGGGATAGTGAGTTGAATTGAAGAGCGATTAACAGATACACAAGGAAAAGAACGATAATGAAGAGAACGGTAATTTCTGCGAAGAAATCACTTTGTGCTTCATTTTCCCCACCGAGTGTGATGCTATAATCAGCTCCTAGCTGATCACGCTCTTTCTCAACGATTTCTTTTACATTTTCTTTGTAATTCTCCTCATTTTTTGGAAAAGCGCGAAGTGTGATTGCTCGTTCTCCATCAATGTGAGGAATGGTTTGAAGCTTTTCGTTTCGTTCTGTTGTAACAAGCTCATCGAGTGCGATGAGTGTAGGAGGTCCACCTGCGGAAGCAGCTGGAAGCTCTAAATTAGTTAGATCTACTTTCTCCTCGTTACCTTCAAGCACAATCGTCATATCTCGTTTTACAATTCCGTTGTCGAATGCTTTTAACGGAATACCTGCTGTTGCAAGTCGGATTTGTTGGCTAATTTGGTTAACGGTTATGCCATTTTCTTCAAGAGCTTCCCGATCTGGAACATACTCGAGTGAAGGCTCAAAATCACCAACATTATCCACAACGAGATCGGTTTCGAGGTCTTCGATTTTCATCGATAAGTTATCTCTAAGCTCGATAAGTTTATCGATTTCAGGCCCTGAAACGGTTACCGTCACTGGTGCACCAACTGGTGGCCCTTGTTGGATCGTTTCCATGAAAATTTCCGCTTCAGGATATTCCTGACGTAGTTTATCTGTCCAGTCATTGATTAGTCCCTGGGTGGTTTGGTTTTCACGATCGACCCTGGCGACGATCTGACCAGTGTTTTCTCCGGTATTCTTTAGTGAGCTATTAAATAGACCAGGTGTCCCTGTGCCTGTGAAGACGCTCGTTTCATAAACACCATCGTCTGTTTGAAGTCTTTCTTCCATCTCCTGAAGCGTTTCGTGCGTTTCTTCAATCGGTGTTCCGATTGGCAGTGTGATGTCGACCGTCACTTCTTCCTTATCAGCTGCAGGGAAGAATTCGAACGGTGTTAGGACAACTAACCCGAAGATCGCAGTTGTGAAAACTAAGCCAAGGATGGAGACGAGGATAGGTTTTTTGGAAAATTTCTTAAGCAATTTATCTGCATACACGTCAGCAAGCTTGTTCAACGGCTTTCCGAGAAGGCCAGGTGCATCTGACATTGGCTTCTTAGATCTCTGGCTCAAGAAGTATCGTAAGATCGGTACGAAAACGAGCGCGACGAGTGTTGATGCAATGATCGTGGTAATGAGCACAGTCGGCAATGCGCGAATAAACGCACCGTTCCCACCTGATAAGAAAATGAGTGGTAGAAACGTAAAGACGATGGCAAGAGAGGACGTCACGATCGATACCCAAATCTCTTTCACGCCGTTTACTGCACCCATCAACCCTTTATCACCAAGCTTGTATCTACGCTGGATGTTGTCATTGATTACGATCGAGTCATCTACAATAATTCCGAGTGCAATGATCAGGCCGATAACTGAGATCTGGTTAAGGTCAACGTCTGCGAATGGCAACGGAATGAAGCCCATCAAGACAGAAATCGGAACAGCAAGTGCGACGACAAGTGCACCTGATCCCGATAGGCCTAATGACGTCGCAACGATAACAGCAAGAACTGAGATTGCGAGTGATAGGAAGAGCCCATCGAAAATATCCGTCACGATCGATGCTTGAGAGTAATAGGATTCTAGTTCAACATCAGAAGGTAACCCTTCAGCAAGCTCATCAACTTTGTTGCTCACTCGTTCATCGACGGTTGGGATGTCTTCACCAGGCTCGACATACGCTGTAAATGAGATAGAAGGCTTTCCTTCAAATGTGATGATGTCCTTTTGTTCTTTCGAGTTTACCTCGACGCTTGCGATGTCTTTTAGAAAAATAGAATCACCAGCTGGATTCTTGCCGATGAAAAGTTCTTCCATCTGGTCAAGAGAATCGTAGTTTTCCACAGAAAGCTGGACAAGCTCATCATCCATCTTCTGTTTGCCAAGAGGGGTTGGGTAATACTCATTATTGATGGCGTTTTGAACATCGATGACAGTCAGTCCCGATTCTTTCAATTCGTCTTGTTTCAATTCGATTTCGATTTGTTCTTCAGGTAGACCTTTGATCGTCACACCTGAAACACCTGATAGTTCGTTTACTTCCTCTTTCCAGCGATTCAATTCCTCTTGCATGGAAAGGAGGTTCTCTCTGTTATCACTGGTTAGATGATACGAAACAATTGGCATTTTGGCTGTTGATTCGTTTACTTCTGGTTCAAAAGCATCCTCTGGAAAAGATGTTGAAGCATCCGAAACAGCCTGACGGACGTCGCTAAATACATCTTTCTTGCTTTCACCATCTGCTACTTCCACAACAATGGTTGAAAAACCGGCTGCAGATGAAGAGGTGATTTCAGCAATCCCATCGATCGAACCGAGCGATGATTCAATAGGATTTGTAATCGAGCGTTCCACGGTATCCACTGTGGCACCTGGATAGACTGTATTCACCGTGCCTATGTTAATGGTCGTTTCTGGAATTTCGCGCTGTGGGAGTTGGATAAATGTAAACACGCCAACGATAACGAATAATAGGATGAATATGATAAATAGCTTTGATCGTTGTAGAATCCACTTGAGCATTATGGACCTCCTCTAATTAGTTCCGACTGATTGGTCAATGTAATTTTTTTATACCCGTTAGACACCTAAAAATAAACTTTTCAACTTCTGACTCAATAGTCATTTTACCTTGATAATAGAAGATGTCAAGATATGAGTGTGCTACTGAAAATAACGAAAACCGTTTTGTATTCGCGCTTTCGTGAGAGAGGCGTTATAATTTAGTTCAGTGTTATAGCGTTTCACGAAAGAGAACTCCGAGGTGAACAAGATGGATAAAAGGAAAACAATTCTAGAAGCTGCCGTTGAGCTCATTGGGGCCAAAGGCTACACACATACATCGATGCAACAAATTGCGGATAGCGTTGGGATTTCAAAGGGCTCACTTTATTCATTTTTTCCATCAAAGGAAGATTTGATCATATCGATCTATGAGCATTATCAGCAGCTCGTTTTTGAACGTGCATTTGTAATCGGTCTCGACGGGAATCTACCTCCTTATGAACGATTCGCTAAGCAGTTTCAAGTCCAGTTCGAAGGGATCCTTGAATATAAATCATATATGAAAATGCACATGCGAGGAGAAACCGCCCAAAGTAGCGAAAAGTTAGAAAGTATGGGGCACCGCATGAGGGGAAGGCTGTTCAGCTGGCTAGAGCGGAATTTGATCGATCTATATGGGGAGAAGATTTCCCCTTATAAGTGGGATTTAATGTGGATGACGCAATCGATCTATACATCGTATACAGGGTTGATGATTTCTTCAGAAAGCAACCTTAGTCCAAAGGAACTTGGGAATCATATCGTTCGACAAATCGAAATTCTTGCGAACGATTTTCTTTCTGGAAACAGCCATCCTTTACTTGATGACGACATGATGCGTCCCTTCTCTGTAGGGATGGATCGTGAAGGAGCGTTCACGTCGTTTGAGAAGAGAGAGGAAGCTTGGAAAGCGGTATACGGTCGGGTTAATAGCCTTGATGGGGAAAAGCAACACTACCTTGAAGTGACAAATCGCATCTCAGAAGAGTCGAGAAAATCAAATCCGGATGAGCTTGTGATGAGAGGGTTGTTTCAACTATTGAAAGAAGAAAAACAATTAAAAGCAGCGGCCGAGGCATTAGAGGAACAACTACTTCAGTAGGGTGAGGTGGTTCACATTGCCACGGGAATAAAAGAAGCCACCCCGGTGGCTTTTTTTGTACGCTAGTAACATGGACAGAAGATGACAATTAGTGACATAAAACGGGTGGTGACAGGCACCACCCGTTTTATGCTTCAGCTTTATGATAGAGCGGCTGGGCACCCTTACGTTTCTTAGATTCCTGGACGATGATCACAGAGCTAATCACCAAGATCATGCCGATATATTGCCAGAGAGACAATGTTTCGTTGAAAATAAAGAAGCCGATGAAAGAAGCGACGACGGGCTCAATTGTTGCGATGATGGAGGCGCGGCTTGATTCCACATGATGTAGACCTTTCGTATAGAAAATGAAAGGAAGCATCGTTGAAAGAAAGCCTAGCCCAATGACGAGTCCCCACACTTTGAGATTGGTGAAGGTAGCAACCATGGAACCTAATCCACTGAAAGGGACGATCGCTACTGAAGCGAAAAGAAATGTGTACACCGTTACGGTTAAGGAGTCATATTTTGAAAGGGCTGCTTTACCGAATATGCTGTAAAGAGCATAGAAAAATCCTGAACCTAGTCCAATGATTAATCCATAGAGCGATAGAGATTCAGCGGAATTAGAGAAAATTCCAATGACAAGAGAGCAGCCTACTAACGTGATCAGCAGTGCCGTGACCTTTCGAAAAGTGAGTGATTCTTTGAATAGAATACGCGATAGAATCGTCACAAACGCTGGTGCCGTATAAAGTAAGATGAATGCGATCGAGATCGATGATTCTTCCATAGAACTGAACAAGCACCAGTTGAAGAGGACGATACTGATGATCCCGGTACCGATGAAGTACCGACTGTCTCTCGGTTTTATTTTGAAGAGATGACGATTTTTGAAGAGTAAATATGTAGACATAAAGATGGCTGCAGTCAACACCCGGATCGCGACGACCTGAATCGGGGTGAAGCCCATTTCATAAAGATACGTGACAAATACGCCAATAATGCCCCATAGTGAAGCTCCGATCGCGATAAGTAGTGGTGCTGTTTTGTTAGCCATCTTCATCCCTCCAATCTTTGGTTCATTCATTCTAACATAGGGTCAGTCCCTAAGCTTAAACAATTCTGATTTCAAGTATAAACGAAAGTTCAAGTGTCTCAACCAAGCGGTCAAATGCACAAGAAAAGCATAGCCCTCGATGGCTATGCTTTTCTTTTAAAGATTCTTTTTTGACTTCGTAAGTCGATCCTTTTGTTGAGCTTGTTGTTCATTCAAGTTGTCTACTAAGTCCACTTCGTTCGTGTAAGACTTTTTCATAGAACCTGGCTGATGCTCGTATTTCTTCTTATTCAGTTTCAACTGAATCACCTCTACCGATTAGGATGACCGAAGGTGAAGGGTTCATACGCAATCGGTAGAGACAAATTGTGACAAAAAGCGGGTGGTGACAGGCACCGCTAAAGCCGCTAACAAATCGAATCCTTTGGACTTGGGTTGGATAGTCCGAACAATGGTCTGATGAAGAGGGCGAGGTACGTTCCTGCGAGTGCCATGATCATCCATACCCATCCGTGTAAGCTTAATGAAGCAATGCCTCCGAAGTAAGCTCCGATGTTACAACCAAATGCAAGACGAGCACCGTAGCCCATCATGACGCCGCCGATCAATGCTGCCATCGTAACACCTGGAGTGAACGCTTTTAATTTGAACGTTCCTTGTGACGTCGCAGCGATAAATGCGCCTAGGATAATTCCGAAGTTCATCACGCTAGTGGAATCAAGCAGAACAGAGTCTGTTAGCTGCTGCGTACGTCCAGCCCAATATCCCCAGCTACTTACGTCAACACCAAAGAACATAAGTACCTTTGATCCCCATAGTGCGAAAGCAGAGGTGATGCCCCATGGATTTCCTCGAACTGCGAGCGTTAGTGCGTTTAAGACGGCTAACACGATCGCGGCAACAAGGAGTGGCCATGAGCCACGGAAGAGTTTCTTCAATCCCGTTGTCGTTGGGAGTGGTTTCATACTTGGAGGATTCTTTTTCCGTGCAATCTGAACGGTGATACCGTAGATTCCTGCGAAGACAGCAAGTTGTAGTAGCACACCACCAACGTAGCCGAATCCAGTCGTTTCAGCTAGTGAGATCGCCCCAAGGCTAGGCATGGCTTCACTCGTCCACCATGGGAAGTGAAGGGCGCCGATTGTAGAACCGACAATGAAACCAAGTAATGTTAGAAAGAGTGGTGCGTTCCCTCCGCCAACATTATAAAGTGTTCCTGATGCACAGCCATTTCCGAGCTGCATGCCAATTCCGAATAAGAACGAGCCGAATACGACACTGACGCCGACAGGGAAAACATAGCCTGTTGGTGCAATGCCTGAGAAGCTAAAGCCTGTTGCAAGGATGATACCGAATAAAATCGTTGCAACAGCTAGCATCGATAAATGAGCCTGAAGACCTTGAACATTTCCAACTGATGTTAACCTTCTGAAGGCTGATGTGAAACCAAACCTTGCGTGTAATAACGTTAACCCAAGTGCTAACCCGATGATAAAGAGCGCTCCTTGCGTCCAGGAAACGGTCATGACGATCACTGCGAATAGGATGAGCGAAACAAGTATTCCTAGAGAAACAAGCGGCTTCTGTATAGGGTTCAACGGTTTTACTACCGTTGTTGATAAACGTTTCTTTACGTTTGTAGCTGCTTCCATTGAGTAAAACACCTCAATCCTTATAAGTTTAGTATGAATTAATCTTTACGTATCATAATACGATTTATAAGATTTGTAAATCCATTCGCTTATAACGTGAAGTGTTCGACAATATTCGAGCGTATTCGGGTGGTGACAGGTACCATTTACTTCTTTGATAAATCCAGTGATTTCATGAAGTATGCGGTTGGTAGCAGGATTCCTAGCAGTGATTCGAGAATTGCAAAGAATCTTGCGGGTCCGACGGGAAGCATGTCTCCGTAACCGACAGACACGAGCGTTTCACCACTGAAGTACAGTAAGGTAAGGAACGTGATCTCAATTGGCTTCATTGAAGATAAGCTTTGCACTAAGATGAGGTCTTGTAATGAAAGAAGATAATAAATCACAGCAAATCCTACTAACATGCTGAACATGACGAGGACGAGCTTTAGAAAAAGAGCGGAACTGAATGTGCTCTTGCGATAGGTTTTGTTCGTGAAGAATAAGTATAGATTGATTGCGATAAATACAATTGTAGCTCCAATTAAAAATGTCGACACTAGTTTCACCTCCATCCCCCTTTTTATTAACTTTTTCGTGGCAACGTAAACTTCCATTTGTGGTATGGTAAATAAGTGGAAATTAATTGTGTTTTCAATTCATTGAACATCTTGTATAGAAGTCATGACAAGTTAGGAGGTTCGCTATGAAAAAACCTACTGTTCATCTTGTTGATTATGATGCAAATTGGCCAGAGCAATTTGAAAAGGAAAAGGAATGTATCCAAAAGGCGACAGACGTTGTCGGAATTGAACATGTCGGAAGCACTTCAATTGAAGGTCTTTCTGCAAAACCGATTATCGACATTGCCGTTGGCATTCGCGATCTAGCGGAGGTCGAGTCGATGAAAGATCCTTTAGCGCAAGCTGGTTACAAGTATGTCCATAAACCCGAGCTAGAAGACAGACGTTTCTTCAGAAAAGGAGCATGGGGGGAGGGAACGACGCACGTTCACATATGTGACTATGAAGGAGCTCAATGGAAGGAAAAGCTAGCATTTCGAGATTACTTGCGTGCCCATCCAGCTGTTGCAAAGGAATATGAAGCGTTGAAGCAAACTCTCGCATCTCGTTACAAAGACGATCGCCCTACATACACACGTGAAAAGGAACCATTCATCAAGAGGGTGCTAGAGCTTGCCAATGTAAAAAGATGAAGCTGTAAAAATAGAGGAGTTGAATCTGATGACTAGTAAAAGTAATAAACGAACGTTCTCTAAGTCGTATTGGGTTATCAATCTATCAGCACTTTTTCTTTTTGTAATCGTAGGGAGTATTCTTATTGCGAACGATTTTCTTCTACCGTTTACGATTCTCGCCATCGTCTACGGCTTTACAATGATGTTGGGAAACCAGCTTTATATCCACTTTCGTAAGAAGTCTCAAGAAACAACTAGAGTATAGCTTACTAGCAATTGTTCAAGGGGGAAGTTTTGAGTAGTATGATTGATATGTTTTTAGTTTTCATTGCTGTAGTTGGAATCATCTTGTTATATGGGAAATCAGAGGAGCCCGAGCCATATCTCATGCTTAAAATTATCGGTCTCGTAATACTAGGTGTATTCAGGTTGGAAATAGGCATCGTAATATTGCCAATCGGCTTTCTGATTTTCTTATTGTTTGCTAGAACGTTAACGACCAACGGTAGAGTGAAAAAAGGAGCAGCGTATTTGGGGCTCCTTGTTTTTTGTTTATCGCTCCTTTTACCATTTATCGAAAACACGATCTATGAATGGCCTCGAAAAGTAGAAGTGCAGAATACGAACTTCTACAGTGGCAGCTTGGTTGATGAATTGGAGAATATCCATAAAGAAGTTAGTGATGAATACAGTGATGGAGCAATCGACAATTTTATGATGGTCATAAGCAACGAAGGGAAGATCGAGGATTTCCGAATGAGAATTACGGAACATCATGGACCACGAGAGGCACAATACCGCATTACGCTCTCGGAGGATAATCAAGAGTTTATTGTGAAACGGAAAAGGTTTGAACGAGAACACAATAGTGGCACGCATTCATATACGGAAGCGAAGTTCTTTCTTGCACAGATTGATCTTCTTGAGAAGTCGATGTTAGGTGACGGCTCTGATTTTCAGACGTTACGATCAACCGGTATGCGACAAGGATATGCCGCGACGAATACAGAGAAGTACATCATCGATACGGCTGGAAAACATAAGGCAGAGAACGATAATCTGCCATACGAAGCGATCGTCGTTGATGTGTGCGAGCCTGGCTGTGGCGTATATAAACATTACCTTTTCGACGTGTTAGAAAGGTATCGTAACATGACAGAGGAAACAATTCTTGGTGTGGCGAGAGAAAACTCTTCTGATGTCAATGAATGGTTGAATGCGCACGCTGGGTACGCGATCGCTCACGAAACGGACGGGAAGCATGTCTTGAAGAAAGACGGGGGATCAACGGAGGTGACGGAGAAAGAATATGCGAAAGCGTTGAATGAGACGCCGTTCGTCACTATCAAGAAGGATGAACACATGTGGCAAGTAACGGTCGAGCATCCTTATGGAGAAGCGCCTCATACGTTGGAATTTATGATGAATGTCGAGACGAGAGAAGTGGCAAGTGTACATACACGTTAGAACAATCTGAATTCCGAGTGAGGAGAAGCCTCGACGAAACTCGTGTAGGAAGGAGGGATAGCGAACACCGTATTAAAAATAGTGAATTTCATCATCGCGATTCTTGCATTTAGTGTTGGGATGTATGATTTGTTTATTGAAAGAATCGCTATCACTATGAACATTAAAATCTTGTTATTAGCGACCTTGTTTATCCTGTTTGGAATAGAACATGCATTGAAACGAGAGAAGGGAAAGAAACCTTTCAACATCTTCTTGTTTGGGGGCGTCATTCTTTTTTTGATGCTAGGGATTGAATTCATGTGGTATTGGATTGAAGTTTCTTTTCTCTCATTCAATTGACAAGAGAGGAAAGGTGGAATAAGATAATAAGCAATAACAGAACTTTTTACCGCCTAAACAAAAAGAGGAGAATGATGTATGAGTGTGGTTGTTCTTAACTAATCCACTAATTGGATAGCACCTGTTGTAATGAAGAAAAAACGTGCCAGTGGGACGTTTACTTTGTTATGGATCAACAGGGCAGTTAAGAACAAGCATAAGCATAGCTGATTTTTCATCATAGAACGCTATGACTGAGCTTATTCAGTCATAGCTTTTTTGGTGTATCGGGCGGTAAAAAGGGGATTCGTCTAGAATCCATCTGTTTATCATGAGCCACGATGAGCTAACAAGCTTGTCGTGGCTTTTTTTATAGGAGGAGAACATGAATGAATACGCAAACAATTGAAACATTGGAGTTTAACGAAATCATTGAAGCGATCAGCGCATTCGCCTTAACGAATAGAGGGAAAGAATCGATCCGTCACCTGAAGCCTTCCACAAACCAAACCTTAATCGAGAGGTGGTTAGAAGAAGTCGAAGAGGGGGTCGCGATCTTGAACGTAAGTGGAAGCGTTCCGCTCCACAGTTTAAACGACATTGGTCTCTTAATCGATCAGGGGAAAAAGGGACTCTTTATTCGAGCGATTCAATTTACTGAAGTTGTTTCGTTTCTAGAGCATTGTACGAAGCTTAAGAGGTTTATGAAAGATAAAGGAACGGTCGCGCCAACGATCAGTTTGTATGCTGATTCGATCGAGGACTTAAGCTCCCTTGAAGAACAGATTCATGCTGTGATCAAGCATGGTCAAGTTGATGATTATGCATCGAAGAATTTGTTAAAGGTCAGAAAACAATACAGCGTGAAAAAAGAGAAGTTAAAAGAACGTCTCGAAACGCTCGCAAAGAAATACTCGAAATGGATGCAGGAAGCTCGCCCGGTCGAGAAGAATGGACGGCAGACGCTTCCGATTAAACGTGAGTATCGTAAGAAGGTTACAGGGAGCGTTGTCGATCAATCGTCATCAGGCGCAACGCTTTTCATTGAACCAAGTGAGCTATCGGCTATTCATGATGACCTTCAGCTTCTCGCTTTACAGGAAGAGCAAGAAGTGGAGCAAATCTTGTATGGGTTGACTGGAGAAGTGCTCGCTTGTGAACGCGAGATTAACATTGCGTTAGAAACGATGCATCAGTACGATATCATCTTCGCGAAAGCAAAATATAGCAGAAGAATCGATGGCAAGACGCCAGCGTTCTCAAGCGATTTTAGAATCGATATCAAAGCGGCAAAACACCCGCTATTAGGTGAAAAAGCCGTTCCGCTATCGTTAAAAATGACGGAAGGCGAGCAAGCGCTTCTTATCACGGGACCAAATACAGGAGGAAAGACGGTAACGTTAAAAACGGTCGGACTTCTCTGTATGATGGCGCAGTGTGGCATACCGATTCCGACAAAAGAAACGTCGACACTGCCGATCTATAAACAAATTTTCGTTGATATTGGTGATGGTCAGAGTCTTGAAGAGAATTTGAGCACGTTCAGTTCTCGAATGGTTAACCTCATCGATATTTTACGAAAAGCAAACGATCATTCGTTACTCCTTTTAGATGAAATCGGTTCTGGTACGGATCCTGGTGAAGGGATGGGACTCGCAACGGCTATTCTCGATCAGCTTGCAGCCAAAGGGGCAACGATCTTTGCGACGACGCATTATAGTGAAATGAAGCAGTATGCGAAAGAGAAGAAGGGCTTTATCAATGGAGCGATGGAATTCAATCTCGAAACACTGAAGCCGACGTATCAATTGCTGTTAGATACCACTGGGAAAAGTCAGGCTTTTGCCATTGCGCATAAGCTCGGACTACATCCTGATATCCTTAAGCATGCGAGCAAGATCACGTATAACGAAGAGCAGGAATTTGAAGTTGATAAAGAAGATGATCTTTCTTCTACTGATTATCAGCAGCAGGTAACGGTGAATCGCTATGGAAGGAAAGCTGCGAAGAAGGAAGAGAAAGCAGAAGTGACGATCTTCCATCAAGGTGATAATGTAATCATCCAGGCAACAGAAGAGATGGGGATCGTGTATAAAGGGCCTGATGATCTTGGTAACTACATCGTACAGGTTCAGGGTGAGAAAAAGTCATATAACCATAAACGCCTAAGGCTACACATCTCTGCAAGTGATCTCTATCCAGCGGATTACGATTTCGATATTATCTTCAAATCGAAGGACTATCGAAAAACGAAGAAAGTGATGGATCGGAAGTTTGTTGAAGGCTTATCGCTGGAGGGAGAGGAGTAGAACGAACGAATGGAATCAGAGAAAAAGGGCTCATGCTCAACCTGGAAATGTAATGGATGATATGTGAAAGAGGTATAGTAATCGAGCTTTTTCACATGGATTTGAACAATCGACTGCAACTCGAGCCTGGCAATTGTCAGGCTCGTTTTTGATATCAAATTTAAAAGGAATTTTGTTACAATAGTAGTATTCAAATAGTATTATTTAATGTAGTGAAAAAATTTTGAGAAAGGATGATCGAACATGGTAACACCAATCTTTCGAATCTTTGATACTGAAAAAGCGCATGGCTTTTATGTGGATTTTCTAGGTTTTCAAGTTGATTGGGAGCATCGGTTTGCGGAAAACATGCCTTTGTATGTTCAAGTCTCTATGAAAGAAGCGGTGCTTCATTTATCTGAACATCATGGTGATGCTTCTCCAGGAGGTGCGGTTCGAATTAAGATGAGCGACCTCAGAGGGTATCATGCAAGCATTCAAGACAAGGACTATCCTTTCGCTAACCCTGGCATTGAAAAGAAACCGTGGGGGACGATCGAAGTGACGGTTACTGATCCATTTTCGAATCGGATTATTTTCTATGAAGAGGTTGAGTGATGGTGGATGAACGGGAGATCACGATAGAACGCCTCAACGCTGCGGATGAGGATGACTTGTATGTATTTGAGAGTGTGAATCGAACGTTTTTTGAAGAGATGGTACCAACTCGAGGGGAAGAGTATTATAACCGTGATGTGTTTCAAGCTAGGCATAAAGCTTTAGTAGAGGAGCAGAGAGGACGTACGTCTTTCTATTTAATACGGAATCGAGAGCGTCAGATTGTAGGGCGGATTAACTTAATGTGTGATGATACAGAGCGAGGCGATCTTGGTTATCGCATTGGGCGTGATTTTACTGGCATGGGGATCGCGAAACAAGCATTGAAGCTTCTGATGGATAAGGTGAGGCTAACAGAGATCGAACAAGTGAGTGCCAAAACCACGTCAAACAACATCGCTTCACAGAAAGTGTTGGAAAAGAATGGATTCACTTGTGTTGGTCACGATGAGAATCGTTTCAGCATGAATGGTGAAAAGGTGAACTTTGTGTATTATTCCTGGACGAATGGATGAAATCTAGTACATGTAGGTGAGATGATGGAAAACATACAGTTGCTGAAAGGCGATCGTAAGGTGAGGTATCGGTCTGAAGAGATTGCTTTATTACCTAAGGAGTTTCAGGAATTGTCGATTCGACGTTAAGTATCCTGTTTATTGCAGGGCCATTACTTGGCGGTGTGCTGATTGAACAGGTTGGTGTTTTAGTAGCCTTTAAGCTTATTGGCACGGGATTGAGTGTGATTGGTTTGTTAGGTATTCTTTTTCAAAAAGTGCTATGGAAACAAGGCGTAAGTGGGGCTTATCAACAGAAAAGAGATCAATCTGCTAACTCGTTTTCATGATTGGAGGATCGCTTTTCATACATTATTTTTGATTCTAGGCGCTTTAAGTATAAGAAAATAACTAAAAATCAATAGCACGATCGGCAAACTCATTTCCCATCTGATTGATTCCGCAGCTACTGTACTGTAATAAAGTAGTGCTAGTATGCTTGAGAAGAAGATGAGGTCTGAGATGATACTTATTACTTTGAATTTCTTACTGATATGCTGCTTCATGTAAGAACCTCCTTAGGTAGTCTTGAAAATCTCTCTACACTTCATACGATTGAAATAGAATAGTGTTTCAAAATCCGAACTTACCTTTCCAAAGTAACACCATTCTTTCTATTTTAGAATAAATACATTTGATGTTAGAGTACCATGTTTATCTGTTAAGGGGATTAAAAAAACGTTTCTACATAAAAAAGGTCAGAGGCATCAGCCACTGACTTTTTTTGTGCGATTTTATTGATCGTGTGTTAGAGAATAAAAACACTTCGCTCGTCCTCTTTATTGAGCCGTATATCCGCCGTCGATTACAGCTGCTTGCCCTGTGATGCTCTTTGCTTTTTCGCTACATAGGAAGATCGAGTAGTCTGCCACTTCTTGTACTTGGATAAGACGCTTTTGTGGTACATTAGATAAAATCGCTTCGTCTAACGCCTTTTCTTTTTCGATATTTCGTGTTTTCGCAATGTCTTCAAGCTGATTTTGTACAAGTGGTGTGTCGACATACCCGGGACAAATTGCGTTCACGTTGATTCCTGAGTCTGCTCCTTCTAGTGCAGCAACCTTCGTTAAACCAATCACGCCATGCTTCGCGCTATTATAGCCTGCTTTACCAGCGAAACCGATCAGTCCATTGATCGATGCCATGTTCAAGATGCGACCGTATCCCTGTTTCTTCATTATTGGGAAAACATACTTGATTCCGTAGAATGGTCCTTTTAGCATAATGTCGAGAATGAGCTCGAACTTCTCACTCGGGAACTCTTCGATAGGTGCTACGTGCTGAATTCCAGCGTTGTTAACGAGGATGTCGATTCGACCGAACTTCTCTACAGTCTTGTCGATCGCATTCTTCACATCTTCTTCCTTCGCAACGTTTGCAACCACACCATCGACTGTGTGACCTTCATCCGTTAGCACTTTGATCGATTCGTTTAATGTATCTTCGTTAATATCGTTCAACATGACTTTCGCGCCAGCTTTTGCGAATTCTGTTGCGATTTCGAGTCCAATTCCCTGACCTGACCCCGTAATCAATGCTACTTTACCGTCTAACATTGTCATGAACCTCCTTGGTTTCTTATATACTTTCTTATATTACCCAAACACATCTATTTCACTAGAACATATTGGTTTTTTTATTTTCTACACGATTCGAGCATATTCGGGGAGTGACAGGCACTAAGAAGGCGAAGGCACCAGGAAAGGGGTTAAGTATCGTGGGAAGTGAAGAGAAACGCTATTCCTCACTGATTAATAACGGTAAGAAGCCTAACTTCCTCATATTGATGGTGGATGAGGAGCGCTATCCTTCGGTTTATGAGAACGCTGAGCTGAGAGAGTGGCGGAGGAAGAACTTAATCACGCAAGAGCTCTTGAAAGAAAATGGCTTTGAATTTAACAAACACTATGTTGGTAGTACCGCGTGTAGTCCAAGTCGAACAACCTTATACACCGGACAGTATCCTTCTCTTCATGGTGTGTCACAGACGAGTGGCGCAGCGAAGGGAGCATTCGACCCAGATATGTTTTGGCTCGATCGGAGCACGGTCCCAACGATGGGCGATTATCTTAGAACGGCAGGATATCGAACATTCTGGAAAGGGAAGTGGCATGCGTCGGATGAGGATATTCTTATTCCTGGTACGAAGAATGCCCTCACAAGCTATACGAATACGGGTCTGCCGGATGAAGAAAATGTGAAAGAATACCTTAACGCGAATCGGTTGAATGAGTTTGGCTTTAGTGGGTGGGTTGGACCTGAGCCACATGGAACAGCTCCACGAAATTCAGGATCTTCAGCTGGAATCGGCATTAGCGGTCGAGATGTGATTTATGCTGAAGAAGCTGTGTCCCTGATTCAATCACTCGATAACGATTCGTGCGACACATCGCCGTGGATGCTCATGACTTCATTTATTAATCCACACGACATCGCTCTATATGGTGCGCTCACGAGAAATAATCCGATGTTTAACTTTGAAATCGATCCATCCTTGCCGTATATTCCGCCCGCGCCAACTGCAAATGAATCTTTATCAACGAAACCAAGAGTGCAAGAAAGCTACCGACTCACTTATCCAAAAGCGATCCAACCGTTGCATGATACGCTTTTTTATCGCCAATTGTATTATTCTCTACAAAAGCAAGCAGATAATGAGATGTTTAAGGTTTTCGATGCTCTCCGTCATTCCTCTTTCTATGAAGATACGATCGTCTTATTCTTCTCGGATCATGGGGATATGTTAGGCGCGCATGGGGGCTTGTTTCAAAAATGGTTCAACGCCTATGAGGAATCGATTCACGTTCCGTTTATCATTCATAGTCCGAAGCTCTTTTCCGGACGAGAAGGCACGGAAATGCTGACGAGTCATGTGGATGTGCTGCCAACAATGTTAGGACTCGCTGGCATTAACGTGAAGGAGAGCGAAGAGAAACTCAAGAAGAGCCATAACGAGGTGCATCGACTTGTTGGACGTGATCTCACTCCTTTATTAGAAGGGAAAGAGACCTTTTTCAGAGCGGACGAACCACTCTATTTCATGACCGACGATAATGTGACGCAAGGCTTAAATCAGGTGACTGTTACTGGTGAACCTTATGAAGCGGTCATCCAACCGAGTCATATCGAATCGATTATCACGACGCTTCCGACAGGAGAAAACAGAGCGAGCGAGCTGTGGAAGTTTTCGCGGTACTATGACAACCCTCAATTCTGGAGTAATCCAGGTGTTTCCGATGTTGTTGTCCATGAACAAAAATCTGTACCAACTTCAGATGATGTGGAAGTCTCTCTTTGTATTACGACAACGAAAGTGAATCCTTTACCAGATGAATATGAGCTATATAATATAACAACGGACCCACTTGAAGAAACAAACTTAGCTGATCCAGCGTTCCAAACACCTGAGTCAATGGAGGTTATGGACATCTTAATGGTCGCTTTGGATGAACAGTGTAAACAGAAGAGGCTCGTCCCATCAAGTGGGACCGTTCCTGGCATGCCTTCGTGCGAAGAGGATTAGAGTTAGGTGCTCAGTCAATAAGTGAATCATTTTCATTCATCGGGAGATAGTAAGAGTGAATGAAATAATTTAAGTTGAGGTAGATTTCCTTATGACATCAAAACGGCACACGTTGTTTAATCTGGCTATGATCCTCATACCATGGTTATCTTTACGATTTATCAGTAAGCGTCATATGAAACGGTTTTTCTTTGCGAGCTTTATCATCTTTGTTTTTGAAGTAATCAATCATTGGTATGGACGGAAACGAAAATGGTGGAAGTTCTACGATAAACCAAAATCGTTTGTGAGGGATGAATTTCCCTTTGATATTGGACCGTATATGCCGATGTCGATGTGGATTCTGACCTATTCGTACGGGAATTTCAAAAAGTTTGTCGCGCTGAATGTTTTTGCGAATGGACTATTCGCATTTCTGTTCCTCCCTTTTCTAAAAAAGATAAAAATTGTGCGGTTGCACCGATTAACGTATGTTCAATTCTTTTTCTATATCCACTATAAGGCGTACTTGTTGTATGGTGTGCAGTATTTATATGAAAGAATGCGGGGAATCAGTGGTAGGGATAGCGCTTGCGAGGTTGAGTAATAAGAGGGAGCTCTCAGAGAGGGCTCCTATTATGATGGGCTAATAAAAAATGCCCCGCAAATCCCATGATTTGCGGGGCATTGTACGTTTACTTATTGATTCCTTGTTCCTTTGCAAGCTGACGCGCTACTCTTGGAGCGAGCCAGACCATCGGTAGAAGGAGGAGTGAAACGGGAACAGCTGTTACAACGATAAAGTTTTGCAGCTGTGTGATACCACTGTCGCCAGTAATCAATAGGATAACTGCAACAGCGCCTAGAAGAATAGCCCAGAATACGCGTAACCAGCTCTTCGGATTACCTTCACCTGTTACCGCCATCGCGATCGTGTACGACATCGAATCCGTTGTAGTGACAACGAATAGAATCGTTAAGAGCAAGAACAATGGTGAAATGATGGTTGCGAGCGGGAATTGCTCCGTGATCGCAAACATTGCAGCAGGATTACCTGCAGCGTTCAACGCTTCAGAAATGGACCCTGGGTTTGTAAGTTCAAAGTGAATGCCTGATCCACCGAGAACCGTAAACCAGAACGTTGAAATAACTGGTGCGAAAATCGATACTGCAATGATGATGTCTCGAATGGTACGTCCTCGAGAAATACGAGAAACGAGAATCGCCATCATTGGACCGTATCCAATGAACCAGCCCCAGAAGAACACTGTCCAGAATGAAAGCCAACCTGTGTCGGCACGGAAGGTGGACATTGTAACGAATTGATCAACATAATAGCCGAAGCCAGAGATGAAGTGATCAAAGATAAAGCCACCTGGTCCGAAAATAACGATGAAGACCATCAGGATGATCGCAAGTTGAACATTGAAGCTACTTAGGAACTGAATTCCTTTGTATAGTCCAGTTACCGCTGAAATCGTAGCGATTACGACAACAGCTAAGATGATGGAGAACTGTGTGCTGAACTGATTCGGGATTCCGAAAATCTCCTGCAAGCCATAGCTTGCTTGAAGGCCTAAGAATCCGATCGGTCCAATCGTTCCTGCTGCAACTGCAATAACAGAGAACGCATCGATAACCGTTCCGATCCAGCTGTGGCGAAGACGTTCACCGAAGATCGGATAAAGAAGCGTACGAGGCTTCATCGGCATGCCTTTATGATAGTGACCGTACATCATCACGACAGCACTGATTGTTCCAAGGATTGCCCACGCTAGAAAGCCCCAGTGCATGAAGCTCTGTGCGAGTGCAGGGTCGATCGCAGCTTGTGTGCCTGCTTCGATTCCTGATTGAGAAGGTGGAACAGTTAGGAAGTGGTACATCGGCTCAGCCGCTGCCCAGAAAACCCCGCCACCTGCAAGAAGCGTCGCCATGATGATGGAGAGCCACTTGTACAAGCTTAATTCCGGTTTGTCTAAATTACCCATTTTTATTTTACCGTATCGAGAGAAAGCTAGCCCAATTCCAACGAAGAATGTCGCCAACATCAATACTTGCCAGAATGCACCAAAGTATTTAGCTGACCATGCGAAACTATTGCTAACGATCATTTCAACAAGACTTATATCAAATAGTGCAAGAAACACGAAGAGAACCAAAATTCCTCCGCTTATACCAAATACCGGCCAGTCAATTCGGCCTGATTCTTTATTTTCCATATCGTACTCCTTTAATTTTTCTATGTGTGCCTTAAGCACAAAGCTATACTCTACCACCTGAATAAACATGATGCAAGGAATTCATCGTTCTTAATGTTTTAAAATGCTTTTAGTATGTATGTTGCCCTAACTCCTTCCAAATCATGAAAGGAAATGGGAGAGAAACGTGGTTGAGGTGAGTTATTTTGGAGTTGGCTGATTATTGTGGGGGGGTGGCTGTTGATACCAGTTGGGGGAGGCTGATTTATAGTAGGAATCGCTGATGCAAGTGACGTTTCGCTGATCTATTGGGGGAAGCGCTGATGCAAGTGAGGTTTCGCTGATCTATTGGGGGAAGCGCTGATGCAAGTGAGGTTTCGCTGATCTATTGGGGAAGCGCTGATAAAAGTAAGGTTTCGCTGATATATACGGAAAATCGCTGATAAATAGGTGGATTTCGCCGATATATTCAGATAATAGCCGATAAAATTAAAATATCGCTGATATCCGTGTGAAAGACACTGTGTATTGCCGGACGAGTCATCTAAGAAAAGAAAGAGAGATCAAACATGAAAAGAGGGAGCAGACGACCCCCTCTTTCTTATTATGCACGCTTTCTCCATTTTCCACGGTTCAGCTCATAACCGAAATCGGTCATCTTAATGTAGTATGCTAAGAAATGGATACCGAGCATAAAGAAATAAATCAACGTAAAGATGAGAAATGGTGATATTCCTTCTGAAGTAAAAAGAATCGCGCCGCTTAAGAGCATATAAGCGGGTAGCCAGATTGTAAAAGGTCGTTTTTTCAAATTGAAGGAACGATCAAGAGGTGCAAGGTAATGCTTATCCGTACTTTTTACGAACATTTTTTTTGCGATGAGCGGTAGTAAAATGATAAACAATCCTAATAAACGAGCATAGTCTTGAAAATAAGTTAAGGCAATCCAATAGAGTCCCAACATGATAACTATCATGATTGCTATTAGAAAAGTATGCTGATATACATTTAGCTCCCGTTTCTGTGGCATGAGACACCTCCGTAAGTACGTTCTCTTATCTACTTTAATAAAAGCACCCTATTATGTAAATGTGAAAACGCAAAGAAATAAGGCTCACGAGGAGCCTTATGCTTCTGTTTCCACGCCTTCTTTGTCCCATTTCCCGTCTTCAAGGTGGTACCCTAACTTTTTCATCTTTCGATAATAAATCACCAATGGAATCACGGCAACAAGCGTTGCCCGAAAGAGCCCAAGAATAACACCAAGAAGGATATTTTCTTTAAACAATTGAATATCTGTTATCACAATGAAGATAAATAGAGGGAAATAGAGTAGCCAAGGGAGTTTCTTGAAATTCATCTTCCGATCGATCGGTGCTAAATAGTGTTCATCGCTTGTATCGATATACCGCTTGGTAATCAGCATGAAAAGAACAAGCGTCAGGATTGTTGTTGGAAGACCGATTGAAAATCCAAAAAAATAAAAGGCAGCGGAGATACTGCCAATTAATAAGATAAAAAGTACAATCAAAAGATGAAGCTGCTGACGAAAAGATAAGTTGTTTTTCTTTGCCATGTACAAAGCCTCCGATAATCATGTCAAGGTTATCGTTTTTTGGGAGTACGTCTTCTCATATTTACGAACATGTATCCAACTGCGATCGCGATTGAAACAGAAACGAATGGTGACATCGGTACGTCCGGATGTTGAAGGGAATCCACATAGACGATGATGGCTGCAGGGAATAAGAAGAGAAACAAAACAACATTCAGCATAATTTCTTTCATGATCGTAACTCCTCTCTAGCCTTTGAATAGATAAGACAGCCGAGAAACAGGTCACCAAACAGAACGAATCGATTCTATCTGTTAATACTATCTTCTTACCTTTTATTTATGAAAGATAAACCAGAAAATGTAAGGTGTTTTCGGAATTTATTAACAAAATATGTGAACCTTTTTCTAATTCCTTCGTCTTTAGGTTAATAGAAGTTTTGTGGAGGGGTTCTAATGAAAACGGTAATGAAGTTTGTCTCGATCATAATGAGTATTCTACTGATCGGCAGCTTTGCTGGCATGTTCCAAAATGGGATTGGAATGAGTCTCAAGGAATTTTGGAATCAATTTATCCAATTAATAGGAGCGATCGCTAACCCTGGGAAACTAACATATGAACCGTTGTTTGGCGGCGGGACTGGCTACCCAGTTTTCCCAACTATTTTTGAATACTATGGGTATTCCCTTTTTATCCTGGTTGCAGGATTTATATGCGCGTTAATCGGAAGCTTAGGATTAACCTACATCACGTTTCTTCTTCCTTATCGATTGCGGAAGCTGTTTATAAAAGTAACAGGAATCCTTGAAGCAATACCTGACCTTTTTATCATCGTAGTGATTCAGCTTGCAATCGTTACGTTGTACAAAGAGACGGGACTTCTAATCTTTGAAGTCGTTGGTGGAATGGAACGACCGATTGTCCTACCGCTTATTGCTTACTCCGTTCTACCAGCGATTCTTCTTTACCGAATCATGCTTCTCATGTTCGAGGATGAATTAACGAGGCCATACGTAGAACTTGCAAGAGGGAAGGGACTCTCAACGAGACGGATTTTGTGGAAACACGTGTTACGAAACGCGCTTTTTACCGTTGTGAATCACTCGCGGACCATCATCGTTCTCATGTTATCGAATCTGGTGATGCTTGAAATTCTCTTCAATTTATATGGACTAACGTGGTTTATGGTAAACAACGTGAGCGTAGAAATCGTCGTAATCGGGATGCTGATGATTTTCGTACCCCTTTTTCTTATTGAGGCTGGCTCGAGATTTTTCATTCAGCGTATAACAGGAAAGGAGCTGGCTGACTAATGGGGAAGGCTTTGTTAAAAAATGCTCAATTTATGATTGGTTCAACTTTCTTTCTAAGCGTTCTAGTAGCAAGTATTCTCTACACGGTTTTCTTTCAAGACCACATTCCGGTTGCTGATTTAACGTATGGTGACAATGGAGAAGTTCTCGCGAAGCCGCCTTATTCACCATTCGATCATCCACCTTTCGGAACAGATAATGTCTCTCAAGATTTGTTTTTCTTGTTGCTCGTTGGCGCAAAGTACACACTTGGCATTGCCCTGTTGATCGCTTTAGCGAGATTTGCATTGTCATTACTGTTGGGGGTTGGGTTGCAACTCTATGCTGCACCAATCTTGAGGAGGGTAAAACCGCTAGTAGAGGGGTTCTTCTATTTTCCCGCACCGCTTCTTGCGTACCTGATTCTAAGTTGGGTTTTATTGAGAGAGACGTTTGTCGGTGGTGAGTTCTCAACGACATTCACTGAGCGGGTTCTGTTTGAAGTCGTCATCTTAATTCTTATTGGTGTGCCGATCACGTTGACTACGATTGCGAAAGAAGTAGAGCTTTTACAAGAAAGAGAGTTTATGACAAGTGCCAAGGTCCTTGGTGGAAGTCGTCTACATATGTTGAAGAAACATCTCATGCCCTACTTAAGACCACAGCTTTTCCTCATTTTCATACGAGAAGTGATCCTGGTTCTGTTGCTTTTAGCGCATCTCGGTATTTTAAATGTACTCTTCGGCGGTGTAGCGATCACGGAAGATATGTTTGGTAATGGTGTGTTTGTTTCCTTATCAAACGAATGGTCAGGTCTGATCGGGAACAACCTTAAGTTCCTATTCACTACTTATTATTGGATTCCGCTCGTCCCCATCATCTGTTTTACAGTGACGATCCTTGCATTAAAAATGATAGTGGAGGGGTTTGCGGATGCCGAAGGTGCTTCTAGAGAGAGAAAAGTCGTTCATAAGAATACGCAGGTTATAGAGAGAGAGGGAAAGAGTACAGCTAACTCGTTCAATTCGTTATGATAAGAAGGCGTCTAACGAGAAAAACGAGTGGGGAAAAGGAGACATACAATGGATCAAGAAAAGATAAACATCTACGATGAAGAACGAAATCATATCGGTGTTGCGACCAGAAAAGAAGCACACGAAAAGGGATACTGGCATGATGCGTTTCACTGCTGGATGGTTACTGTGGAAGAAGAGAAGCCGTCAATTTATTTACAGCTGCGCAGTCGAGAGAAGAAAGACTATCCATATTTACTAGACATAACGGCTGCTGGGCATCTTTTATCAGATGAAACGGTGAAGGATGGCGTAAGAGAAGTGAAAGAAGAAATTGGCATCGATGTGGCATTTGCGTCACTGATGCCACTTTGCGTTTTGAATTATAGTGTTCATCGAAATCAGTTCATCGATAAAGAAATTGCTCATGTTTTTCTCTATCTGACACCTCTTTCGTTAAAGGACTTTACTCTTCAAAAGGAAGAAGTTGCTGGCATGGTAAAAGCGGATCTGTATGAGTTTGCAGCGCTATGGGAAGGAACGATAGATACGATTCCAATCGAAGGGTTTGAAATCGATTCAGAAGGACGGAAAATGTTGATCGATGAAAGGGTTGGGAAAGAAAAGTTTGTCCCTCATGAAGCTTCTTTTTATAAAGCGGTGATTGAACGGATTAAAGATGCGTTATGATTCCATAGAGTTGAGGTGAAAAGATGCGGTATGAATTTCCGACGATTATAACGGAACGGTTAAAGTTAAGAGAAGTGAAAACTGAAGATGCTGAAGACATGTTGATCTATCTATCTGAACCAGATGTTGTGAAGCACATGGGGCTAGCACCGTTTCAATCAATAGCTAATGCGTTAGATGAAATAAACTGGTACAAGTCGATTTATAATGAAGGTACTGGAATGAGGTGGGGACTTTCGCTAAAGGACTCAGATAAGATGATTGGAAGCTGTGGATTCTTGAATCGAAACGCCAAACACAGCAGAGCAGAGGTTGGGTTTGAGATAAGCAAGGATCACTGGGGAAAAGGATTAGCGAGTGAAGCGCTAAGAGCAGTGATTGCGTTTGGCTTTAACGAGCTGGAATTGGAACGGATCGAGGCGTTAATTGAACCTGAGAACCATCCATCTCAGAGGTTAGTTGAAAGACAAGGTTTTTTGAAAGAAGGTTTACTCAGACATTACGAATATACATGTGGCAAATTTGATGATTTGTATATGTATTCGATACTGAGAGCGGATTTTGAAAGGTTACATGTATAAAGAACCACACATCGCTGGTAGGAGCGGAGCGGCTCAGTGCTCGTCCTGCGGAAAGCCGTGTGCTTCTTGAGGGAAGAACATCATGAAAGAAAGCCGTATTCGGATTCGAATGCGGCTTTCTTTATGGATATTTCATACTTGGAGAAAATAGTGAAAAGCCTATTGACCCTCACGTAGCGTTATACCCTATAGTAACGAGTAAGGAGGTGCGAATCGTGTATGAAAGTGAAAGAGGTAGCGGATCTTGTTGGGATCAGCGTTCGAACCTTGCATCATTACGATGCGATTGGATTGCTCTCACCTGCAGAAACGACTGAAGCTGGCTACCGCTTCTATTCTGAGCATGATCTTGAAACGCTACAGCAAATTTTATTCTTTAAAGAGCTGGGGTTTTCATTGAAAGAAATTCAACGAATCCTTGAAGACCCTGCCTTTGATCGAAAAGAAGCGTTGGAACTACAGCGGAGGATGCTCGTCGAAAAGCGAAGTCATGTGGATCACATGATCACTACGATCGATAAAACAATAAAAGAAATGATGGGAGAGATTGAGATGACGAATGAGGAGAAGTTTGAAGGAATGAATTTTGATCATAATCCTTATGAAGAAGAAGCGCGGAGGCGCTGGGGAGATGAGAAAGTTGATGAATCGAAAGGGAAGATTAAAGGGATGTCGAAGGAAAAACTCTCCGAAGATTGGGATGCGATTTATACGAGACTTGCTAAGCTGCGCCATGGTTCACCTGATTCAGCGGAAGCGCAGGAAGCGATTCATGAATGGTATGAGTTCTTGAACAACTTCGGAGATTATTCATACGAAGCATTCCGTGGGTTAGGGCAAATGTATGTCGATGACGAACGATTCACAAAGAATATCGACAAATATGGAGAAGGGCTGGCAATATTCATGCGTGACGCGATGGCTGTTTACGCTGATCGAAAAGCCTAGAAGAGAGGGGGGCTTGTTGAGTGACAGGCACCCCTCACAATTCGTCGAAAAATGTATTGCAATTGCCTCTGTTACTTGTATAATAAAAATATACAAATTTCAGAAAATTTAAAAAGAATCAAGAAAAAGGGGCGATTTGGTAAATGGAAGGGTTTTTGAATGGGATTATCGATGCATCAAACGGCATTCTTTGGGGTTATGTTCTTATTGCAGGATTACTCGGTTTAGGAATTTATTTCACGGTTGCTTCACGGTTTGTGCAATTTCGATTCTTTGGCGAAATGATTCGTGTCATGTCAGAAAAACCAGAATACAAAGATGGATCAAAAAACATATCACCATTCAAATCGTTCTGCGTTGGGGCAGCGACTCGTATCGGTACGGGTAACTTAGCTGGTGTCGCAGTAGCGATCACGCTCGGTGGACCCGGCGCAATCTTCTGGATGTGGATCGTAGCGCTACTCGGTGGTGCGACGGCTTTCATTGAAAGTACATTGGCCCAAGTTTATAAGATCAAAGATACAAAGGCATACCGAGGTGGACCCGCATACTACATAGAAAAAGGATTAAAGAAAAGATGGTTAGGCATCATCTTTGCGGTATTAATTGCAATCACATTCGGACTGATTTTCAACTCCGTTCAAAGTAATACGATCGCATTGGCATTTGAAAATGCGTTTGGAATGAATCGTCTTGTAGTTGGATTGATCATCACTGCTGTAACAGGGTTAGTTATCTTCGGTGGGGTACACCGTATCGCTAACTTATCGAGTATCATCGTTCCGGTGATGGCGATTCTTTATCTCACGATTGCAATTGTTGTAATGTTCATGAATATCGCTGAACTTCCTTCCGTTATCGCACTTATCGTAAAGAGCGCATTTGGATTTGAGCAAGCTGTTGGAGGTGCAATTGGTGCAGCGATCATGAACGGTGTAAAACGTGGTTTGTTTTCAAACGAAGCTGGTATGGGTAGTGCGCCAAATGCAGCGGCTACTGCAACGACTTCGCACCCGGCAAAGCAGGGACTTATCCAATCGTTAGGTGTATTCGTAGATACAATTTTGGTGTGTTCTGCAACAGCATTCATCATTCTGCTTGCTCCACAGTTCAAATCTGGAGATGTCTCCGGAATCGAGTTGCTTCAAAACTCTCTTAGCTCTCATATCGGTGGATGGGCAGCAGTTTTCATTTCAGTAGCAATCTTCCTTTTCGCATTTAGCTCAATCATTGGTTCTTACTACTATGGGGAAACAAACATTGAGTTTATTAAAGAAAGCAAAACAGCGATTCTAGGCTACCGTGTTGCGACGATGGCATTCGTTCTGGTCGGTTCGATCTCAAGTCTTAGCCTTGTATGGAAGATGGCGGATTTGTTCATGGCACTCATGACGATCATCAACCTAATCGCAATCGGAATGCTAGCAAAAGTAGCGATGAAGGTATTGAAAGATTACGAAATGCAGCGTAAAGCAGGGAAGAACCCAGTGTTCAATCCGAGTGCGCTAGGCATCGAGGATACAGAAGCGTGGGAAGAAGAGCGTAAAGAAAAGAAAGTCGGTTAATAGGAAAGAAAAGGATAGAATGAAGAGCCTGGCCTCCAGGCTCTTTTCTTGATTCGACAAATATCGAGCGGTACCAGGTACCGATGAACCGATGAGGGAATCAGCAGCTTCCATTCACCTCATATGCTGCACGGACTCCGGATTGTATAGCGCCTTCCATCCAGCCGTGGAAGGAGGAGGTGTGCTCGCCTGCAAAGTGGAGCTTTCCTTCTGGTTGTCTGATAATCTCTCCGAGGTTTTCTTCCTGGCCGGGAGTGAAGAGGGTAAAGCACCCAGCTGAATAGGGGTTTTGACTCCAATTGAACGTAATAGAATTCATATATTCTGTGTACACGCGATTTCCGTAAATCTTCGCTAAATCTTTTAGGACCATTAGGATTCGTTCTTTCTCTGGCAAGCTTCCCCAGAGCACCGCATCATTTCCCCAGCTATAGCTCGCCAATAAGACACCAGAGCCAGAAGAGCCGATGTTATGACTCGGCACATAGCTAAAACGTGTAGGTAAATCGCTCAGAGCATTGCCGATGTTATCATCTTCCCAAAACCGTCTACTAAATTCGATACCGATCTTCACCGCTGGCACGTTGATCAACTCGCGGATTGCCTGCCACTTTTTAAACGAAATCGATTCATATGGATAGACGTCGATGAATTGAAAAACAGGAAACGGGACGGTTACGATTGCCGCATCACCCGAATAAGTGAACCGCTGCCCTGTTAAAGGGTCTTCCGCTTGAATCTGAACACCATTCTCGCTCTGAACGATTTTCTCAACTTTACGATTTAGATAAATATCTGATTGTAGACCATTCACGAAGGAATACGGTAAGCGGTCATTTCCACCTTGGATTTCATAAAATTTTATTTTCTTACTGAAGATTGGATAGATAATGTCAGTCAAAATATCAGTAAAGGCGAAATTAGGAAATCCTTCGATTCCTAACATGACGGCAATAAATCGAATCGCATTACGAGAAAGGGGGCGCCCAAGCGGGTTGAATCTTAGAAATTCTCCCATCGAATAGTCGCCGTACTCCTTCGATAATTCTTCTTTTTCTTCTTCTGAACTATTTTTATAGAGGTCGATAAAAGGCTGCGTAGCTTCTAAAAATAACTCTGTTGCAGTTTTTCCCTTTTCATCTTCATTCACTGGAAAACCTAGCATATCAGGATTTTTCTCGTACTCTTTTCTAGTCGTAAGGACGTTGTTTACATAGATGACATCATTCGGTGAGGAGTTTTTGAACTTGTTGACCGGTAGTTGAAACTGCCGTATATATTCGAGTACGAGCGCATGGTTATCGGGAATTCTCATTGCACCAACATCGATGTATTTATGTTGCGAAAAGGGCTCTCTAACCGTATAAACTCTTCCTCCGATTCGGTTGTTGCCTTCAAGAATCGTTACGTGATGGCCTGCTCGTTTTAATAACGAAGCAGATACTAACCCGGATAACCCGCCCCCAATGATGATGACGTTTTGAGGAGGGCACGTGTTCGGCAAACCATTTCGAATAATCCCGACTAAGTCATCGGGGTAATGTAAGGAGGAAAATATTTCTGTCATCACACCCACCTACCTTCCCACCTATAAATATGTAAGAACTGGAACTTATATGAAGTCATCTCTGTGATTGATGTTATTTCCTTACCTAGCGCCCATTTTATTGGTTGAAAAGGGTCTGTAAGAGTCGTTGACAGTGAGAATCATTCTCTGTATAATAATCTTTGCAATTGATATTCATTTTCAATTAACTTACATACAGGGGGAAACACGATGGTTTTTAAAAGTAAACTTACTTATCTACTATTAGTTTTTGTTCTTGTTCTATCTGCTTGTGGACAGAATGAGGGAAACTCATCCAAGGAAAACAGCGAAGAAACTAGCAGTGAAGAATCGACGGAGAACACAAAAGAATCTGCTGAAGACGAAAGCAGTGAAGATGCTGACTTCGTAGCTGCTTATAAAGAAGGAAAAACTGAGCTTGCGAAGGCAAGTGAAGGTGAAGAAGTTGACTACCAATCTGTGATCGACCTATATAACAAAGACTTGCAACCACTAGTTGCTGAACGCGATGAAAGCATTGATCAACAGATCACTGCTGCTCTAGAAGCTGGTAAAAGCGGCGAGATGGATGGAGCAGTCGTAAAGCAAATTTTTGATAAACTAACGCAGAAAGTTTTCTATCTAACGGTTAAACATGAGTTTGATGAGATTAACGAAAACTGGGGCAATACAGAAGAAGTTAACTCTGAAATCGAAGAAGCAAAAGAATACTATGCAGTTCTAAAAGAAACAGTCGAGAAACGCGACGCAGCTTATGAAACGACAATGGTAGACCAGATCGATGCTGGATTTAGCGAAATCGAAAAAGCGGTTGAGAACGATGACAAGCTTGGGTTCCAACTAGGCAAGCAACTTGTTGACAAGACGTTGATGAAGACGTTCTATCTTGCAGCAGGAGCAATGCCAAATGGTTATGCAACAAAAGCAGCTGAAGCAGCGAAGGAAGATGCAAAAGAAGCAAAAGTTGAACAAGCTGAGGGCTGGGCATTCTATCAGTCAATCTCAAGCTATCTCAATGAGTATGCGAAAGAAGACGCTTCAATCATCGAAGAGAACTTCAACCTTGAGAACGATGTGAAGAACCTTGATCCAGAAGCTGTAAACCATGCGTTTGTACGCGGTTTTGCGAAGATTGCTCTTCACGAGTACGAAGAGAGTGAAGAGAACTGGGGCGAAGATAAGTCTACGATCACTGCACTTGAAGGCGCATTGTTCATCGACTTAATCGCTAGCGACATCAAGAGTATGGAAAGCGAAGAAGATTATACAACATTGAACGAACTCGCTCAATCTTATCTAGAAGCTGTCAAAGCTGATGAAAAAGAGCAAGCGATGGAAGATCTGAAGAACCTTGAAGATCGCCTGAATACGATTATCGAAAACGCAAAATAAACGTGATGAAACCTTGTCCCTCGTGGGCAAGGTTTTTTTGTCTTATTTTTCTTATGAAAAAACGTATCGTAACGAATGAAAAACGATAGGTATGGAAGGGGGATTGGCTGAATAATATTGGTATGTCAGTAGTCGCATTTGAATGATTTGTGATCTAGGTTTGCCACTACAATTTCGCGAAGGAGTTGGAAATGATTTATTGGGTCCTGTATGGTCTTATCCTGCTGTCTCTATTTCTGTTTGTTCCGGTTGAATTTGCGTTTATTTTCATGGTCGGTGGCTATTTTGTTGTTCGCCATCTCCCGCGTAAAACAAGTGCTACTCACAATGGTGCCGCTACACATGCTTTTTCAACAAAACAAAAGTCTTCAAAAATGAATGTTGATTTTGACGATGATGACGATGAAGAAGAATATGAACCTGGTAATCTAACGAAAGAGGATGAGGATGAGGATGACCATAACCGTACGCTACAAGAAGCCGAGATTTTTGAACATGAAGAAGAGCGACTTCGTGAGGAACAGCGTTTTGAAGATGAAGAGGCTACCCAATCGGAAGAGGACAACCGTGATGACGATTGATAAATGAAAAAGCGTGCTGACATGTGTCAGCACGCTTAGTTTGTAGGGAAACCTGTAGGAGCTTGACTAGCTCCTGTTGACGAGTGCCTGAGCAAAACAGAGGACAAAAACCCGTCCACTCTGAGTCTCGAATACCAATTTTCCACGGGAGAGAAGTAGTATCTACTCCTACTGGGTTGAAATCAATTACAGCAAACTTTTCGACCGATAATGATTAAGTAGACATCTGCTTTCATTCTCTATCCGTTTATTAATTAGCTTTGCTTTTGTCTCGTAAACATACATGAAAATGTTGATTGGAGCGGAAGGATGCTCGACTCCAGCGGGAGGTGCGGGACAGGTGAGACCCCGGAGGCGCAACGGTTTTGTGCGCTGAGAAGGCTCACCGCCCGCCCCGCGGAAAGCGAGCATCCTGGAGCGGAAATCACCACTATAACCTTTTTAGATGGTTATTAAGACTGTCTCGACCTTTTATTTAAAACAATACATAGGAAACCACAATATACATGAGTGCCATGACGAGGGACGGAGCTGCATACCGCCATTGACTGAGCGTGTTTGCCCGACGCATCAATAAATAGATGATAACGAGGGTCATGACAAGCCCAAGTCCTGCAATGGAGATGTTCGAACCATCAACAGCAGCGAGGATTGGCCCTTTTCGATAGAGAATGTCTGTTAAGGCAAGAAGCTGGATGTTAAACAGATTACTACCAAGTATGGAGCCGATCGCCATATTGTAGTTCGCTAGTTTGAAAGCCGCAAGAACGGTTACGAGCTCTGGTAGAGAAGTTGAAGCTGCGATGAGGAAACTCCCGACAAAGCTTGCGTTCATGCCCGTGGCTTCAGCGAGCCTATCACCTGTAATCGATAGTAGACTTCCAGAAGCAAAGACGATAAGAGCTGCTATAATAAAACCGATCACCGCTTTTCGAAGAGAATAATCTTTCGTCGGGGTCTCGTCTTGATTCTCACCATCACTTGAAATATAGTTCATACTCAGGATATAAAGTAGAACGACGGCGATCATTTCGATACCCACTCCAAAGATTGAAATGGAGCCTGGAATGAGAAATGATGTGATGATGATGATAAAAAACAGGAGGCCGATGAGCGCTGAAGGGACATTTGTCTTCGTATCGATTCGTTGAAACAACCTTCTCCGTCTGTAAATCAAATCAACTACAGCCAGAATCAGAAGATTAAATCCATTACTTCCTAACATGTTCCCAACTGCAATATCTGGATTATCGATATAGACGGCAGTTAAGCTTGTTGTTAATTCTGGAAGTGAAGTTGCGCCTGCAATCAAGAATGTACCAACAACAGCACCGCTCAATGAAGACTTCTTACTGATCACATCGCCGAATTGATTCAGGTAGATAGCAGCTGCTACAACTACTGCCGCCGCGAGAAGAAAAATTAGAATAAGCATGTGTAACTCCTTCCTGCCAGTGCATACAAAAAAGACCCTGGCACACCAAAATGTACCAAGGTCTTGCGTACTAAAAGTTTAGCCTGATGGACCAGGTATCGAAATACCGTAATGGTGATCCATCAACCGTATCGGCCGCTACTCCCCTTGTTACGTTAAATATAGCTCGATTTGGTTTTTAAGTCAATAACGAGATGTGAGAGTAGAACGTGCCGAACCCTTTACTTCTTTTCTTCCTCACTCATCCGTTGTAAACTAGAAGTGAACTGGAAAACTGCAGCTAGGGTTCCGCTATTTGATAGGACAGTGACCGAGGGCTGCATCTTTTACATATGTAGAAGGCACCTATTGACATAAAAGGTCCGAGGGGAAAGGTTCAGCGTATTTCGCATGCGTTGAATTCTTTCTCTTCGGGCTTTTTTTATTTTATGAAGGAGGTTAGTGTAATGGAAATCGATGAATTAAAAGCAGGGGTAGCAATCATTATTCTGAATGAAAAGAACGAAGTGTTGCTTCAGAAAAGAAGCGACGTTGGACTGTGGGGCATCCCATCAGGACATATCGAAATTGGAGAGACTGTCTCTCAAGCTGCCGTTAGGGAAGTGAAAGAAGAAACGAATTTAGATGTAACGATCAAGAAGTTGATTGGCGTTTATTCTGATCCGTCTTCACAAGTTTTTCATTATCCAGGAGGCAAAGTCGTTCATTTTATTACAACGTGCTTTCTTGCTGAAATCGTAGGTGGGGACCTAAGGTGTCATTCAGAAGAATCACTTGATATGAAGTTCTTCTCAGCGTCTGAGCTGCCAGTGGACTTGTTAACGATGCATCCGAGTTGGTTGGAAGATGCTCTGGACCAGAAAGAGCGCGCGGTTATCCGCTGAGTGCGATGGAAGGGTATACCAAATTGAGCGCATCTTTTATATAATGAGGTCAGTCAGATTTGAAGCGGAGGAATGGTGTAATGAGCTCAGATTCTATTAAATTTCTAGAAGGAAAACGCGTATACTTACGACCGATTGAAAACGAAGATCTTGATTTCTTTTACAAGAAAGCTCTCTGGGACGAGGAAGGGAGAAGGTTAACGGGAACGCAGGCTGTGTTTAGTCGGGTGGGCGTTCAGAACTGGTTTGAACGTATTTCAACAGACAGCTCTCGAGTCGATCTTATCCTCTGTTTACAAGATTCAGATCGTCCAATCGGAGATCTTGCGATGCTTGAGATCGATCATCAAAATCGAAAAGCGGTCGTTCGGGTATCTATCTTTGATCGTGATTATTGGGGGAAAGGGTATGGAAGTGAAGGCATGTCATTAGTACTAGAATATGGATTTGGTATATTGAATTTAAATCGTGTTGGACTTGATGTCTTTGCGTTCAATGAGCGTGCGATCGCTTCTTATAAGAAGCTTGGATTTCAGCAAGAAGGGCGAATTAGAGAGGATCTTTTCTATGATGGCGAGTACCATGATTCGATCTTAATGGGAGTTATGAAGGATGAATTTCGTAAAGTTGAATAAGACAAAAGGAACACCTGTATGCTCGGGTGTTCCTTTTGTTTTATTCATTATCGGTTTACTGGTTCATATCAAACAGCTGTCGTAGCGTCTCATCATTCACAATCAGGTCATCAAGCGTATAGCCATCGAGTACTTCAAAATAAGCTTGCAATGCTTCGTGCAGCACATGTTTTAATCGACATGCTGGGGTGATGATACATGTATTTGTTTCTCGATCGAAGCATTCTACTAGATGAAAGTCTTCTTCCATGCCTCTGACAACTTCGCCAACGTTGATGTCGAAAGGGGGTTTAGCGAGTCGTAATCCACCGTATCTTCCTCGGATCGTTTTGATATAATTCTTCTTTCCGAGTTCATGTGCAACTTTCATCAGGTGATTTTTCGAGATATTGTAAGCATCCGCTATTTCCTGGATGCTTGCTAATTTATCGTTCTTCATACTCCCAAGATAGATCAACATTCTTAACGAGTAATCGGTATAATTTGTTAAACGCACGTTCGTTCATCCTCATTTCAATCCGCTTTATCCTTATTTTAGCACACCTCACATGATGAATACTTCTGTAAGGTTTTATGTAAATTGTGAACATTTTCGTAAAGATGTATTTTATATATTGCTTTAAAAGGAAAACCCCTATACCATAAAGGTGTATTCAAAATACATCTTTAAAAAACGGAGGGCATTCTTATGCTATCATCTAATACGATCGCTACAATCAAATCAACGGTACCTGTTCTTGAGGTGCACGGAAATGAAATCACGAAGCGTTTCTACGACATGCTTTTCACAAATCATCCAGAGCTACTAAATATTTTTAACCACGCTAACCAAAAGCAAGGCCGCCAGCAGCAAGCTTTAGCAAATGCTGTCTATGCTGCAGCCAAACATATCGATCAATTAGAATCAATCCTTCCGGTGGTGAAGCAAGTTGCACATAAACACCGTAGTCTCGGAGTGAAACCAGAACATTATCCGATCGTAGGAGAGTACTTATTAAAAGCGATCAAAGATGTTCTCGGTGACGCAGCAACTGAAGAAATCTTGCGCGCATGGGAAGAAGCGTATGGTGTTATTGCAGGTGTATTCATCGATGTTGAGCAAGAAATGTACGCCGAAGCAGCACAACAGCCAGGTGGATGGCGTAACGAGCGTACATTCGTTGTGGATCGGAAAGAGCAGGAAAGTGATGTTATCACCTCATTCTACCTGAAGCCAGTTGACGGTGGGGCGATTGCATCATTCAATCCGGGACAATATATAAGTGTGAAAGTGGAGATTCCAGGTGATGAATTCACCCATATTCGTCAATATAGTCTTTCTGATGAACCTGGAAAACCTTATTATCGAATCTCTGTGAAAAAGGAAGAAAATCCAACGAATCCTGATGGTATCGTTTCTAACTTTTTACATGAAGGTGTGAAAGAAGGGGATTCGCTAAGCGTTACGGCACCAGCGGGAGATTTCTATCTAGAAGAAGGCACAAATCCGATCGTTCTGTTAAGTGGTGGAGTAGGGATCACCCCACTTATGAGCATGTTGAAGGCTAGTGCCACACAGGATAGAGACACGACGTTCATCCATGCGGCAATCAATGGGAATGTTCGTGCTTTTGACAAAGAAGTTAGAGAGCTCAATCATTCTTCACTAAATTCTTACACGTGTTATGAATCTCCAACAAGTGAAGATCGCAGCATTGGATTGTTTGATAAGGAAGGATATGTAACGAGTGACTGGTTGAAAGGTATTCTAGATCTTAACCCGGAAGCTCACTACTATTTCTGCGGACCGTTGCCATTTATGAAGGCTGTAAGAGAAGCCCTAGAGCAACTTGGTGTCAAAGAAGAGCAAATGCATTATGAATTCTTCGGACCTGCCGTAGCACTTAAGCCTGCGATTCACTAATTTTGTAAAAGGGGGGTCAGGTACGTACCTGACCCCCCTTTAAAACAATTTCCAAATCACACAATCTCCTATATACTGTACAACAATAGCGTTTGTTTTTTTACATAGTTAGGAGAGAACAGCCATATGGATAGCATTATCTTTGATTTAGATGGAACGATCTGGGATCCGATCGATACGGTGATCGATGCATGGAATAGAACGATCGATGAACATCCTACCATCAACAAGCAGTTGACGCGCGAAGATTTCCAAAAGACGATGGGGTTACAGATGCATGAAATCAGCCGAAGGTTCTTCCCTGATGCTGATGATGACGTGCGAAAACAGCTTATCGATACATGTGGCAATAACGAATTAGATACGATTGCTGAACAAGGTGGATCACTGTACGAAAACGTCCCGGACGTATTGAAGGTTCTCGCAAAGAAATACAAACTGTATATCGTGAGCAACTGTCAAGATGGGTATATCGAAGTGTTCTATCAGTATCATCAACTCGACGAACATTTCTTGGATTATGAAAACCCTGGTAGGACAGGACTCTCAAAAGGTGAGAATATCAAGTTGATCATGGAACGAAATAATCTCGACAATCCGATTTATGTAGGTGATACGGAAGGCGACATGAAAGCAGCGAAGTTCGCAGGCATCCCTTTTGTATACGCAAAGTATGGATTTGGACAGGTGAGTGAGTATGATGAAGTGATCGAGCGCTTTGATGATCTTTTGAGGTTGTATGGGGAGTGACGATTTACGATAGAAAACAAAACAACCGCACTATCGTTACATAGATGCGGTATCCATTTGGTGAGGTCATAATCTAGTTGAAACCTTAATCGTAAATGATGGAAACTGAGCTTTTTCAGCATATGACGCCGCTTCGTTGAACGTGCTAAAGCATACATCCAGCAGGGTACGAGCACCGTTGTCATCAAGAACTGTAATCACCCACACAACGATCATCTCCAAGTTCATTATTAGTTATTTTATGCAATACGTACCATCATGTTCGGTGGTTTTCGCTAACAATATACATGGACTGACCATTTTTTTTAATAAGGGGTAGGTAGAGTTGGCATGGTTGTTGAGGAAGATTCGTTCATTTTGGTAAGAATACACCTGAGATGGTTTTGTGAAGGATGAGGAATTGTGAAAAGGAGACGAATGGATCGAAGGGTGATCAAAAACATGAAGCTGTTTTATGGCATCGTGTTCGTTTTGTTTTTGATTTTAATCGTTCGGTTATTTTACATACAGATGATGTAGGCAAGGATGATACATAGCTTGTCAGCTTATTTACTTTTATAAATAGTAACATCAACATAGGCATTTCTCATACACTATCTTGGGGTGAGGAAAATGCCAAGAGTAAAGTACAAAGATTCAGACGTTGCCTTGATCGCAAGGATGATGAGAGCAGAAGCCGAAGGAGAAGGGAAACAGGGGATGCTCTATGTAGGAAATGTTATCGTCAATCGTGCGCAAGCAGATTGCTTGGATTTCCAGGGGTTGCGAACGATTCCTCAGGTCATCTACCAGGTACAGGGTGGAAATTATTCATTTGAAGCTGTTCAAAAAGGAAATGTTTTCTATAACAGAGCTCGTTCTGCGGAGAAACGATTAGCGAAGAAGACCTTAGATTACTGGAGAGAACATCCTGGTAAATATGCGCTTTGGTATTTCAATCCCTATGGGCCATGTCCTTCAACGTGGTATGGTCAACCGTTTGCTGGTCAATATAAAAACCATTGTTACTATGAGCCAGAAGCGGGAACGTGTGCGAGCGTCTATCGATGAGCGTACGTAATGTGTAAACCAATAAACCATAGCGAACGAGGTGAATTTCACCTGAATCGCTATGGTTTTTGTTATGTCTATTTCCTTCGCTTAGATGAAAGTGGTGGGGGCGGTCCGATGACGACAGCTCCAGCTCCTTCGATTGGTTCTAACGCTGCTGCCATTTTCTCAGGATCGATGTTGTACGCTTGTTCATAAACAGGGAGAGGAGTTTGTGTTAACATCGTGGAACCTTCCTGCGTTTGAAATTGGTCGTTGTTGAAGAATAAAATCATTTTCGTATCGTCAGAATCAGCTGAGATCCAATGCCAATAGCCCATCGGGATAAACACGGTTTCACCGGGTTTTGTCAGCTTGTACGTTTGTAGTTTGTTATTGTTCGGGTCCAGAATACCAACGGTTGCTGAACCAGAAATGAGGTAGTCCAATTCCCATGCGTTTGGATGCCAGTGAGGTTCGCGTATGAACCCCTTCGACATATTTAATTCTGCAACGGAACCCCCGACCATTGCAGGCATTTGAGTGGAAGATAAAAGATAAACGATATTCTCTGGATCTCGTTCAAACAGTACACTGTTGTTGATATCAAAGAATAGATTAGGAGTACCTTTACCACCAACTAGATTTCGGTTGTCGGTTATATAACCTGATACCGGACTTGTCATATAGTTTCCTCTTTTCTTGTAGAACTTCTTTATCATCATATGTAGAAGAATTAAGTTGGACTAGTTACTGGTCTACTTTCTATTGAAATGTATGATGAGCTGGTTCTTTGAATCAATCTCCAGTCGATGGATAATGATGTTAATATATTGAAAGAGAAGTAGTGAAAATGAACGGAGTGAGACCAATATCCAAACTTATTATCCTAAGAGGCAATTCTGCTAGTGGAAAATCAACGATCGCGAAGGCGCTGCAAAACCATTATGGAGACGGAACGCTCTTAGTCTCTCAAAGATACCGTGCGGCGCGATATGCTGAAGGTACGTGATCGAAAAGGAAACCTTTCACATGATTTGATTCGGCAAATCACTGAATATGGAAAAGGGAAATGTAATGTTGTTATTTTAGAAGGGATTTTGAGTAACCAGCGTTATGGAGAGATGTTGAACAACTTAATTCAGTTCTATGAGGGAAAAGCCTATGTCTATTATTTTGATCTCACGTTTGAAGAAACGTTGAAACGCCATCATACGCGTTCGAAGAGAAATGAGTTCGACGAAGATGCTTTGCGGTCATGGTGGAGTGAGGGCGATTATTTAGGTGTGGATGGAGAAATGATGGTGACAGATGAGATGGATGAGAATGAAATTTTAAAACTGGTTGTGGAGCAAGTAAACGTGTGATGATGTTGGAAACTATATGCTGAAAGAAAGAGGAGCATTAGTGAATAAAGATAGGACGGTCCTAACGATTGCAGCAGTTGGATGTATGTCAATTCTTCTTTATGAATGTGTTGGTGAGCCGCAAGTCGTCTAGGTAATTGGAATGGTGTTTGTGGGGATGCATCTGGGCAAGGAGACGACACCTGATGGTAAGTGATGGAGATGAAGGTAAATTAACAACCACTAATTATTGTGTGATTTCCTTCTCTCTACTACTAGTATACTGCTAATGAAAAAGTATTTATAGACTACTTTTTCTATAGTACCTGCCCTATACTATTAGATACAAATCTAAAACTATAAGAGGTGTATCCATTGAATGACAAAAAAGATGTCTTGGATCGTGGTCCTTTCTTTCATGGTACTAAAGCAAAACTGAAAATTGGAGATCTATTAGAACCACAACACTTATCAAATTATCAAAATAAAAAATCGAACAATATTTATTTCACAGCAACATTAGATGCTGCTAAATGGGGTGCTGAATTAGCAGCGTCGGATTCAAAAGAAAGAATTTACATTGTAGAACCATTGGGTGACTTTGAGAATGATCCGAATTTAACTGATAAGAAATTCCCTGGAAACCCCACACGTTCATATCGATCGAAATCACCTTTGAAAATAATTGCTGAATTAGGTTTGTGGGAGAGGCATTCTGATGAACAAATAAATCAAATGCTTACCTCTCTAAAAAACTTACGTGAACAAGGAAAAGCTGTCATATATGATTGACTCTGCATGTTGCGCTTTCGACATCATTCGGGGAGTGACAGGCACTTCTTCGACTTAAGGAGGATACGAGTATGTTATCAACGGTCATGGCGATTGTTCTTATGGTTTTTCTGGTCGTCTCTATCATCATGGTCATTAAGAAAAGAAGAAAAGCGGGTCAAACTGGATTGAAAAGTGCACTAACACCAATCTGTTTTTTCGCGATTGCGATTATCAATTTGTTCGGTTTTTTGTTTCATTCCCTTGGCGTTGTTATTTGGTCACTTAATGTTGTTTTCTTGATCATGGGCGCATACTTTACGAAGTACTCGCTTGTCGCTGAGGAGCACAACTCGTGATCTACATGTAGAAATAATAGAAGAGGATGTCTTGAGAAATTTCTCAAGACATCCTCTTTTTTTGTGCGTTCGACACGATTCGGGGAGTGACAGGCACCGAGCGGGCGGCACCGCTCAAAAATTTATTTTTCGGAGATGCCCCTTTTTGCACTTTCATTTCGATATATAGGGTGAAAGCGAAAGGAGGTGGCAAACATGGCAACAGCTTCTCTTAATAACACGCAGCTTCGAATGGTCCTTGATGTAGGCGTCGACTCCAAAGGTAAGACGATCTTTCGTAGCAAGAACTTCAACAACATCAAAGTAGAAGCATCGACTGATGCACTGTTCACAGTCGCTGCAGCACTAGCTCCACTTCAACAGCACTCGATGTTCGCAGTTGAGCGTAATGATTCTTCTGACCTACTTGGCTAGTAACTAGCCAAACTAATAATGAAAGGAGGGACCCGACATGGCAAAAACACTTGAACTTCAATTCCTGAATGATGACAACAAGCCGTTCTCGATCTCACTTAACGATCCGGTTGAACCGGTGAATCCAGCAGCAATCTCTGCTGCAATGGATACGTTGCTTGCACAGAACATCTTCACAACAAGTGGTGGTGATCTCGTAGCTAAGAGAGGTGCTCGAATCGTTGAGCGCAACACGAGTGACATCGTCATCATCTAATCCTAAGAAGAGAGGGCGTAAGCTCTCTCTTTTTCCAGTATAAAAAAAGGAGGAAACAGCATGGAGTCTTGGATGTCACTCATCAGCGACGTTGGCTTTCCGATCATCGTGACGCTCTATTTGCTTCACCGCATCGAACAGAAGCTCGACACGCTGAACGATACGATCCTGCAGCTGCCAGAGAACATTTCTTTAGGTAACGATCACTAAAACAGGAGGAAGGTGAGGGTCCCCTCACCCGATCTTCTAACCTATTCCATACATATTGAATCACCGACAACTACATAGTGAACAGATCCTCGACCGTGAAAAAACACAATGGGACGAGGCGTCTTTCGTAATGCCTTTTTTCCGAAAGCTGTTCAGAACGTGGAATCCCTAGTAACACGTTTAGAAACTAAAATTGACAGGTTAGCTGAAGCCGATGCAGTAAATTTAGCGTTCCCGCAACACACACAGTTCCCGATTTCTGTGGCGGGAGACTATGGCGTGAACAGCCCTAATGGTTCGGTAAGGTAACCAGGCGTACTACGGTACGGGTAGCAGAGAGCAGAAGACGCACATGGGACTGGTTTCATGTGTAGAAAGCTCTTTGTTGAAGACATTCAAGCGTTCAAATCGGGTGATACGGTGGCCCCCTCAGGCAAACTCAGTACCATTCAGGACGTCTGCTTTTTCTACAGCATTGCTTTTGAGTGCTGTAGAAAAGGTAGTCTTTCTCTGTCCAATGTTTCCTTATCAAATCTAGTTCATTCAGGGGATTAAAGAGCTTGAAGATAAGAGTTAACTTGGTTGAGTTGGTTGAGAGTTGGTGAGGGCGGAAGGTACTAAGGAACGTTATAGGTGAGGGTGATGGTCGTCAAAGATAGAAACAATGAATAGTAGAAAGAGAGCTGGTTAGCGTTACTAGGTGGAGAGGTGGGGGAGTCGAGCCAGAACTGAGAGGGTTAGAAGCAAAAGGTGTAAAGGAACATTGCGTTCTTTTACACCTTTAATATGAGCACCAAAGGTAGACCTACCTATCATGTTCTTGTTTATCAGAAGAGTATCATCTATTCGATGACTAACTCTTTCCCGTGCAGCTCATTCGATTGATCGAGCATCATCTTCGTGGTATTCCGAATGAGTGTAGGTAGCACGTCGAACGAATAAGGCTTATAGACGCGCTCTGTCCATTTGTGACCATCCTTTCCATATACGCCCATGTTTACGGAAGGAACGTTCAATTCTCGGATGTCTTTAATCTGGATCGGATAGGTTTCCGCCAGCTCAGGGAAGTTCTTCACGAGTGCATCGATTTCATCGTCACTTTCATGAAGGGATAGGAAGCTGCCGTCTGCAAGATAGGGAAAGAATTTCTTCACTGCGAACGTTTCACCGGTGCGTTTTGCCGTTTCCTCAAGGTTTCGTTTCACAACGTTCAATAATAATTGATCACGCTCACTGTCACCCAAATAATTATGAGGAAGGTAAGGAGGGCCGTAGAAAATAATCACTCTTGGCTTCTTATCTGGATCGAGTTGTTGGAGGGCTTCTACGATTTTGAAGCAGATCATCCGCGATTCGAGCTCTTTGTTTTCCTCAATTACCTGTTTCGTCACCGTTTCAACATCTGCGCCTTTCCCTTTTAACTCATCGATGAAAGATTCAAGACTCGTTACGTCAATATGCCAGGAGAGATTCCGAGTCGGAAGCCCCGTTCGCTTGATGAATTCTTGATAGTTCGCTGATAGGCTTTCTTCAACTTCTAGGCAGGCATCCACGGTCAGTTCCTCTAGCTTCCTCATCACATCTTTCGCCGTTGCTTCATAAATAAAATAGTTAAAGTACAAAAGGCTGCTCTTTGCGGTTTGCACATTGTATGTCTCTTTTGTGTCCTTCTGATACAAGCATGATGGAGGGAGGATGAGTTCTCCAGCGATATTCTCAGTTAAGTTGATGTTGTTATTGATCCTTCTATTGATTTCAGCTGAGATCAAGGTGGAGTCGATCCCTGATAACGTATCGCCCACATGCGTTTCTCTTCCATAAATATAAAAGCTAGGTAAAAGCTTTCCTGCTGAACCAGTATAAATATAACGGTGGTGATCACCATCATACTGAGGCGTGATAAAATCTGCATTGATCGCACAAACAAAGTTCAGTCCCTGTTCTTTCTTTAACGTATTTAACTCTGAAATAGCGGAAGTAATCCCTTTGTGCTGGCTTTCCTCGTCTGGATTTCCCATGTAGAGTATGTTTCCAGATAGCTCTTCGGGATGCATAGAGAAATGTAGGAGGTTGACGAGATGAATCGCAACACCGCTCTGCATATCGAGTGCCCCACGTCCAAACAGCCACTCTCCGGATCGCGCATCTCTCTGAACATCTCGGTCGAACTGGTAGTCTTTGAAGAAAGCTTCTAATGCATCAGGGTTCAGCGCATCTTTTTGTAAGCTACCATAGTCATCGGTTCCAACCGTGTCGAGGTGGCCGTGATAGATGATCGTGTTCTTTGTAGGTTCGGGACTTTTCAGTAGTGCGAAGATATTCTTTCTTCCTAAATTCTGATCGACAACTTGTTCCCAAACGAGATGAGGATTCTTTTGAAAATATGGAAAGGAAAGCAGCGTCGTTTTTATAAAATTAGCCAGTGCTAATTCACCTGACGTACCGTTGATACTTTCGATTTCAACTAAAGCACGTGTCAGCATGTCTACTTGCTCTGGTATCGTTTTTTCGATTAATTTCTTATACATGAGCTTGTCGCCCCCTTGCTTTATACATTAATGTAGTTCAAAATTGTACTACAATTTCATTTTAAGCCTTTTCCGTGTTTTTGAATAGCCTATATTTTATATGCAATGGTGAAGCCACTTGGAATAGAGGCGGGGGTCGATTATGCTAGAATGTAATATCGGATTTTTAAAAGTAGAGGGGATCGAGGATGAAAACGAAGCAGTCTGCTGAACAAATGATTATCGATAAGTTAAAACAGGCGATATTGAGTAGGGAGCTTGCGCCTGGTACAAAGTTAGTTGAAGCGATCATATCGGAAAAGTTACAAGTAAGCAGGACCCCGATACGAAATGCGTTTCGAAAACTAGTTGAAGAAGGATACGTCACACTTGTCCAGAATAAAGGAGCGTATGTTGTCCAGCCAGATATAAAAGAAATCATTCAGGCTTTTGAACTGCGCATTGAACTCGAATGTATCGCAGTGAAATTCGGCTTAGATAAAATCACAAATCAAGATATCTTGAAATTAGAAGATACGCTTGAAGAGGAGCTGGCGGTTTATAAGACGCAAGATATTCCGGAGTACATAGCGCTAAACAAACGTTTCCACATGCTTCTTGCAGACAGGAGCGGTAATAAATACATTAGTGAATTTCTACATAAGGTGATCGAACAAATCGATATTTACTTAAGGATTTATGATGTTGTTGATACGAAGAGTGAGGAAAAGAACAAAAGCCTCGACGAGCACCGGAAGATTATCGATGCGATCAGGGGTGAAGACATCGAAAAGGTGCAAACTGCCATCCGTCACCATCTCCAGAGTACGCTCGAAACGTTGAAAAGCACGGCAGAGGGCTATAAATCGCTCGATCAAATGTTGTAGAGGAGGGAACAGATGATGTACGAACCGATTAATTTTCATGAGAAGCTCTCATTATTTAGTGAACACTGGTCTCCAAAAGTGATTGCTGAAATGAACGATTATCAATTCAAACTTGTAAAAGTAAAAGGTGAATTCGTTTGGCACGATCACAAAGAAACGGATGAAGTGTTCATCGTGCTTGAAGGGGAGTTGACAATCGCGTTTCGCGACGGTCACGTCACGCTATCAAAGGGCGAGATGTATGTCGTGCCAAAAGGCGTAGAGCACAAACCATTCGCAGAATCGGAGTGTCAGATCATGTTGATCGAGCCTCGTGGTGTCGTGAATACAGGAGAGAAATCGACGGAATTAACGGCTGAGAACGATGTATGGCTGTAGAAAACAAATAGGATGTGGGTTGAATGACGTATACATTTGTTCCAATGACACTCTCATATGCACGTGAAATGGATACATGGCAGTATGATGGCAGGTTTGACGATCTATTCATGACGCCTTATTTTACTTCCTTTGAGAAAGACGGCGTTTTTGTAGGGCCGGGCGGTTGCGATGGTTTCGTGGCTCTCTCTGGAGATGAGATTGCTGGATTGTTTGAGTTCACAGTCACAGGGAGTACGATGGTGATCGGCCTTGCTCTCGAACCTCGTTTAGTAGGGAAAGGACTTGCCGTCGATTACGTGAACCAGGGGATTCAGTACGGCTTAAATCACTATGACATAGTAATAGACGTGATCAAACTTGACGTGAAAAAAACGAATAAGCCTGCCATTCGTGTTTATGGGAAAGCAGGATTCGAAAGGGTTAACGAAACGGATGAAGAAATTGAAATGAAGAGGAACGTGCTGTAACAAAAAGCTTGAGAGGAAGGAAATTAACGATGAAGTACAATCGTTTTAAACTATGGCTAGGTGCCGTTATCATGGCCTTAGTTGCTTTTTTCATCACAAAGCTAGTGTGGAGTGATGTACCGACAGCGTTTCTACTTGTCTATTTACTCGTTGGGTACTTAGTGAATTTCTTTCTAACGCTGATCGTACAAAGTAAGAGAACGTAAATACATGGTGGAATCGGAGCTGCGCACGCCTTTTTAAAGAAGGAGAACAAACTTCTTCAGAAAGGCTTGAGCTGTTGGAGAATCACCAGAAAGCAATTCGGCATCAGATTGAAACGTTACAAGCAACGGAAGAGATGCTCGATAAGAAGATCGCTGCGTATAAGAAATACGTAGTATCACTTGTCGAATAATAATTTCTGAATGGAAAAGGGATCGGAATCGATTTGTAGAAGAATGTGGGGAAGCATCGAAAACGGAAAGGTGAGGTGTTCGGATGGCGTTTGAAGCAAATCAAGTGTACATAAACATCCCTGTCAAAAATGTAGATGCATCGATTTCGTTCTTCAGAGAGCTAGGTTTCGAATTCAACGCTGATTATACGGATGACAATGCTGCATGTATGGTTGTTAATAACAATACGTTTGTCATGCTATTGGTGGAGGAATACTTTCAGTCCTTTACTAAGAAAGAGATCGTAAACGCGAAGGAAAGTACGGAAGCCATCTTAGCAATAGGGGTCAATCGTAGAGAAGAGGTCGACACACTTGTGGAGAAGGCACTGGACTCTGGTGGCGAAGCTTCCTCCGATCCGGTCGATCATGGCTTTATGTATGTATCGAGCTTTCAGGATCTCGATGGTCACCTTTGGGAAGTCATGTCGATGGAGAAAAAAATATAGGTTTTTCATCAAAACATGTTCAAGCCTTTAGAACCATTTTCTTAGAAGAAGCCATTGTTTTCTCAACGTATTCACAAGCTTTTCCAAACTGGAAGAGCTTCTTTTTATTGGAAAAAATGATGTCATGGAATCTTTTTTCAGTCATAACGTTATTACGTAGAAGTATAACTTTTTCTAATTTCACTTCCGAATTGGGCAGTCCTGCGTATAGTAAATGGAATTGTATGAAACTATTGGAGGTGTTCGTGTGCCGTTTCCAAGTAATAATCAGTTTACGCCAATATTGGTCGGTGGGAAGGCGTATGCAGATGTAGTAAAGGATATCAATCCGTCCTGGACTGATATTGTAGGGGATGAAAATGCTCCATCGTTTTACTATGCGTATGATACGATCAACGTTTATTTTCGCATGCGTGTCAGAGCAGATCCTCGTAACCGATCGAAGACCTCGTTTCAACGAAATGCGTGGGGAGTATTATTGAATACGACCGGTGTAGCTGGAACGTATGATTGGATGCTTGCCATTAATGGTTTGAAGAATCGCGTGAACCTCATTCAAAACGTTGATAAAGAATTTAATTCCTGGAAAGATTCAGCTGAAGGTACGAATGGAAAAGGAGAGCCGAATTACGAACGTCAGATTATTAACTTTGACGTAGCGCGAGTTGTTCAAGCTGATAGTTCGCTAGGTAATTCTCAGAACTATTTTGTTGATTTTCTTATCCCGGCTTCAACGTTTTTCTCATATTTGGATATCACGCCAAATGATCCGATCCAGATGGTGGCATTTACTGCAACGAACAACAACAACTATAACAAAGATTCTTTACGAACATCTGAAGACTATGAATTCAAGGATGCACTTTCTGATTCAACGACGGTTAACGATGGGAATGTAAGGGCCAACCTACAGATTACGAAAACCATGCTAACAGGCCCGACTGAGCCAGTGGCCGGACGAAACTATGAGTGGACGGGTAGAATCACGCTCACTAATACAGGAAAGAGTCAGGCGACGATCTTAAACGTTGTCGATGTTGTAGCGCTCGACGTTGTTTCTGTCTTTGAAGCGACTTCCGTTTCTCAAGGTTCTACCGCTTATAACGAAGGTAATAAAACGCTCACATGGACTGTTGGAGATCTAGAAGCTGGAGAGAGCGCAACGTTAGATTTTGTAGAAAACGGCTTGTTCTATACTTCAGGAGAACAGGTCTTAAACGTAGCAACAGGTATTGGATTCGACTTATTTACGGGAGGTGACCTTGTTCCTGTAAGGGCAGCGGCTACAGTTGATGTTCAGGCTACTGGTGGTGTAGCGGGGAATGTCTTAAATCAGGTGAACGGCCTACCGGAAGAGAATGTGACGGTGCGATTGTTGTCGGGTGGGACTGAGGTCGCTACGACGCAAACGGATGCATTCGGAGATTACAATTTCACAGGTATCGTTGCTGACACGTACACGCTCGAGTTTACAAAAGCGGATTTTGATGATGTGACACGAAATGTTGAGGTCACTGAAGATAACGTCACCATCGTTAATCTTTATATCGCTCCTGTATTAGGGAATTTAGCTGGGACGGTTACTTCTGGAGGTTCTCCGGTCGCTGGAGCAAAGGTAGCCATTTCCAATAATATCGGTCAAGAAATCCTTGCGACGACGACGGATGCAGCAGGTGAGTACACGCTAAACAATGTGCAGCCGGGTCATTATATCTTGACGGTTACAGCTGATGGGTATCAATCGCAGTCGATTGGGAAAGATGTGATCTCAAACGATACATCGACCGAAAATTTTGCGCTAGCTCCAAACCCAGGAACGGTCGAAGGGACGGTGACAAGCGATGGCGCACCAATTGCCGGTGCAACTGTTGATATTATCGGCTCAACAGGCCTTGTCGTTGCTTCTGCAACCACTGACGCAGCTGGTCAATGTGTGATCAATCGACTAGCTCCTGGTTCCTACCGTTTCAGAGCAAAAGCGGCTTCTTATCAGACGTTTAACGTAGGGTTTTCAGTCCTCGCTGGTCAAACAGCGGAAGTGGAAATTGACCTTCTTCCTAACCCTGGTTCCGTTGAAGGACGTGTGAAGGATGAAGACGATAATGATGATTTAGTAGGGTGTACTATCAAAATAACCAACTCGTTTGGATTAACGATCGCGAACGCCACGACAGATGCAAACGGTCGTTTCAGTGTTGGCTCTCTTGCACCAGGAAATTATGTATGTACCTTTGCTTCGGATGGTCATGGAGCAAAGAACTTTGGTTTTTATATTCGCTCTGATGAAACAACCACGCTCGATTGTTTTCTGAAGCGCTTGACGGGGGTTCTTGCAGGTACTGTCTTATCGGATGGAACGCCAGTAGGTGGAGCTAAGATTGATGTGGTTGCAAACAATATCGTCGTTGCGAAAACCATCGCAAACGATGATGGCACATACACGATCAGGGGCTTATCTCCAGGAAGGTATACATGTATTTTTACAGCGGATGGGTACTCTACAACGACGTTAGGCGCGCTCATTACCAACAATCGAACGTTCACATTGAATGCTGAACTCCAACAGATTTTTGGAAGTTTAACCGGTACCGTCACGACCGATGCTGGTGCTCCGCTTGCTGGTGCGGTTGTCCTTGTGAACAATTCGGACTCGGACGTTCTTGTTTCAAGACGAGTAACGGATACGAACGGTGATTATTCAGTAAGTGATCTCAACCCAGGAAGTTATTCGATAACCGCTTCGTTTCCTAACTACCAATCGTTATTAGGTGGTGCGATTATTACGTCTGGAAATGTATCAGAGCTTGACTTCTCGCTTTCTCCTAATCCTTCTACTATTGTTGGTACGATTATAAACGAAGAGACAGGTGATCGGATTACGGGAGAACCGATTCAGATGCAATTGATCGATTCGAACGGGGTTTTGTTAGCGACAACGTTCTCAACGAATGATGGAGAATTTACGTTTGAGAATGTCCTTGTCAACACGTATACAATCAATGCGAATACAGAAGCCTATCGTAGTTCTTATGCAAGTGTAAAAACAGAGCCAGGTCAAACTGTGACAACAAGCGTAGGACTTGTACCACTACCTGGTTTTATAACAGGTACGTTACGAGATGCTGACACGGGTGTGCCGATCGCTGGAGCAACAATCAATATTAGCAACGCGTTAGGATTCCAGGTGGATTCGTTGATCACGAGTGGGGATGGAGAGTTTTTAACAGTAGGGTTACCAGCTGGTATTTATACGATGGCTGTCGTGGCACAAGGCTACGAAACGAGCCTAATCGGGGAAATCGTACCGTGGGGCTTTACGAAGAGCATCGATATTGAGTTGAAGGCGAATCCTGGTTCGATCAGTGGCATTGTCACCCCTGCTGCAGAAAACTTAATCGTTCAACTGTATACATTGGATAACCAACTGGTTAACGCGACAGCAGCTGATCCATCAGGAGCATATCAATTTGAGAATTTAGCGCCAGGAAACTATATTCTAAAAGCCGCAGCACCTAATTATTCTGTCGCTTGCACAGGTGCATTCGTTCAATCTGACACGGTAGCAAATGTACCGATGACGATTAAGCCGAATCCTGGTTCAATCAGCGGAAACGTTGTGAACGATCTTGGCGAGACGTTAGCAAACGCCACAATCTCGCTACTCGATGTGAACGAGACTCCAATCGCGTACGGAAATACGGACGTTGATGGCAACTACTATATTAGTAACGTGCCTCCTGGTAGCTATGCGCTCGTCGTGAAGCTTATGATGCATACAACAACGTCAGGGACAGTAGCAGTTGAAGCAGGTCAAGACGTGGAAGATATCGATTTTGTAATGGCGAGATTGTTAGGAACCATTTCGGGTGGCGTATCGGACTTTCAAACTGGCGAAGTGATAACGGGAGCTTCCGTTCTTCTCAGAAATAGTCTTGGGATCCTCATCAAATACTCGACAAGTGACCAGTTCGGGAAGTTCTTATTTCGGAACGTTGGGCCTGATTCCTATACGGTTACATGTTCAGCACCGAATTTTTCGACTGAAATCACAGGGGTCATCGTACCGCCTGGAGAAACGTCTGGCGCTAATGTAAGGCTGAAAACAACTGTCGGTGATATCGAAGGGCAGGTTGTTGATGAAAACGGTGACCCGATCAGTGGAGATAACATACAGCTAAAGCTTCTCGGGGCGAACAAAGAGTTACTACAAGCACTTTTAGCGAACCCTGACGGCTCTTTTGTGATTCCGAGCTTATCGGAAGGGACCTATTTCGTTACGGCAACACTTGAAGGCTATACGGCAAACCTTGTGTCAGCAATCATCACACCAGGTGAGGTAAGTAATGCGGTCGTTCAACTGTCGCCTATTCTTGCTACTGTGAACGGAACAGTTCTTGATGCAAATACAGGCACTCCGATTACTGGCACAGCTGTCTTTTTATCATTAACAAAGAGTACTGGGGTATTGGTATCGAATCTTTACCCGAGTGAGAATGGTGTGTTTCTGTTCGATTCTGTATTACCAGGCTCGTATTTGTTGAATGTGAATGCAGAAGGATATGGTAATGAAGTCATCACAGTTACGGTACCTCTGGAAGGGATTGAAATTGATATTTCCCTCGAACAGAATCCTGGTGCAGTTACGGGATACGTGACGAATCAACTTTCGAGTGAACCGTTAACGAATGCCGTCGTAACAGTGAGTAACTTCGGGAAAACGTTAGAGAGTAAAGTGGTGACAGATAGCTTTGGTCAATTTACTTTCCCGAATCTTTCTCCAGGTGATTACCGTGCGATCGTTTCAGCAGAAGGCTTCTCAAGTCAAAGTGCCACGTTCGTCATTTTGCCGGATCAAACGACTTCATTAAGCTTCATCATAACGCCTGAGCCAGGTGATCTGATAGGTACTGTTACAGATGACGGAACAGGTGAGCCAATTCCTGGTGTTAACATTCAGGTTCGTTATTTAACACCAACAGGCCCTGTGTATGCAAGCACATTAACCGATGAGAATGGGGTTTATCGGACAGAAGGGTTGTTTGCTGGAACATATACGGTCATAGCGTTCGCAGAAAGTGGATATGGTTCCTCGAGTGCGTCTGTGAAAGTACCGGCGAATGGATCAAGGACGTTGGATTTCACACTCGAGCCATTCCCGGCTACAGCAGAAGGAACGATACGAGACGAAACGACTGGTGAGCCAGTCGCAAATGTATTTGTTAGGTTATTAGATATACACGGAAGTTCGATTCAAACGGTGAACTCAGATCGAAACGGGTTCTATCGTTTTACAAACTTCACAGCGAGTCAGTACCTTATTTCAGCGATTACCCCTAATTACCAGCGTGTGCAAGTATCGATCAATCCAAGTCCAGGAGAAACGGTAGTCAGCGACATCTTCTTCACAGCTGACCCTGGTGGGATTTCTGGTATTATTCTCGATGCTCAAACAGAATCACCGTTAGTAGGGGCACAGGTAGAAGTGTATTCTCCAGGATCAACTGTACCGGTAGCACGTCGCACAGCTGGAGCGAGCGGCGACTTTTCGATTACAGGGGTGTTTCCAGGTTCATTTACGATCAGCGCGTATACACTTAATTATAGTCAGGAAATCAAAGGAATTGTTGTCGAGTCCAATGAGACGACGGAATTAGAATTTCGCCTCGTTCCTGATCCGGTAACAATAGCGGGCACTGTTGTGGATGATACTGGCGCACCTCTAGCGAACGTAAGTGTTCGAATCATCGATGAATATGAAGTGGAGGTCGGAAATGGGATCTCAGATATCGATGGTAACTTCTCTGTAGGTAGTTTACCTAGTGGTTCTTTCACAGTGATCGCAGGTATCGATGATTATGCTGAATTTACTACAGGTGTTTCGGTTCTTCCTGGTGACGAATACAACGACCTTACCGTTGTCATGGTTCCGCTTGGAGGTACGTTCAAAGGTAAAGTCGTTAATCAGGAGACAAGTGAAGGCATTCCAGGCGTATTGATTTCTGTATCCACTCCTGAGGGGATTCCAATCATCTCAACAAACTCTGATACGAACGGTGAATTTGTATCACCACTTTTATCACCGGGCATGTATACCGTCATTGCGAGCTCGCCTTACTTTGTTCAAGATCAGACTGGGGTCATCGTTGTATCAAACGAATCATCAGAAGTGCTGTTTTCACTTGCAGAAGTCGGCGGTACAATCTTTGGAACAGTTCTTGGTGCGGATGGCGATCCAATCTTAAACAGTTCGATTGCGATTAGGGTGTTGAATGATAACGGTGCACTGTTGCAAACACTTCAGGCTTTATCTGATGGCACATTTGAAATTCCGAACCTACCTTCTGGTTCGTATCGGATCAATGTGATCGCTGACAAGTATCAAGCATTTACCGTTGGTGCGATCGTAGAAAACGGAGAAATAACCGAGCTAACGGTGCCTTTATTATTGGCGGGTGGTTCGATTCAAGGCACGATCACCGATACGAGTGGTGTACCGCTCTCAGGTAGTTTTGTTGAACTAACTGACGTGAATGGTATTCTCGTTGCAACGATTACAAGTGATCAAAACGGTGAGTTTCTCTTTACGGATATTAAGGTCGGGCAGCTTAATGTAAAAGCGACAGCACCTGACTATGGCGTTTCGTCAATCGGTGTGATCGTTGAACCTGCTGAAGTGTCAACGGTTCAGCTATCCTTGTCACAAATAACCGGTAACATAACAGGGGTCATAACAGATACAGATGGGAACCCAATCAGCAATGCGACAGTCATTGTGACCGATCCAACCAATACGGCGGTAGCTACTGTTATATCAGCTAGCGACGGAACGTATACAGTTCCCCAGCTTGACCCAGGTGAATATACGGTAACGGCTAGTGAGAGCGGTTCCGGAGCAAATGTGGTCACAGGGACGGTTACGCCTGGTGATGAGAGTGGTGTGGATATCACACTGATTCCATTAGGTGCGGTTGTTCAAGGAACCGTATTGGATACAGGAGGAGAAGTCGTTGTAGGGGCAACGGTTGAACTGAGGTCCGTCAGTCCATTCGGACCAATAGTAAGTACTGTCTTAACGGACAGTGATGGAAACTATGACTTTGGGACGATTTCAAACGGAACGTACACCATCGTTGTCACAGCGAACAATTACGGTAGCGAAAGTGGCTCTGTACTCATTGTTGATGGCGTTCCAACGATTCAACAATTTGCGCTTACACCAGATCCTGCTAGCGTAGAAGGCGTGATCACGACAGGTGGTGTTCCTGTTCCGAATGCAGTGGTCAAACTGTTAGATATCACGGAAACGAGTATATTCGAAGTGCAAACTGACGCGGATGGACGCTACCTCATCCAGAATATTAATCCTGGCATTTACACACTAGTAGTGAACAATCCAGATTACCAAGCTGCAAAGCAAGGGTTTACGATCGGGGCAGGAGAGTCGACTACTGTTAACTTTGACTTAGTACCACAACCAAGTGAGATTACTGGAAGGGTACTCAATCTACAAACTAACTTTCCGGTTGTTGGTGCGATTGTGCAAATCTTCTTTGGAGATAGTGTGCAGCCATCTCAACGTGCGGTTACAGATGGTGCAGGGGACTATACGATTACTGGTCTTGCACCTGGGCCGTATACGATTCTTATTACTGCTCCAAACTTTGATACGTTCACAGCAGGAGCGACAGTCGCAGCGAATGAAATCACAACAATCGATGGCTTCCTTACGCCGAATCCTGGTGTTGTCACAGGAAGCGTTGTAGGACCAGACGGGGCAGTGTCAGGGGCAGCAGTCAAAGTGGTCGCACCGAATGGTAGCGTGATCGGATCTGGTGTAACCGATGCGAATGGTGATTGTTCGATCGGGAATCTTCCAGAGGGTATTTATGTTGTGACATGTTCCGCCTCTGAACATGAAAATGCGAAGCAAGGCGTAAATATTTCACCAGGAGAAGTCGTGTCAATTTCCTTTGAACTTGGTACAGAACCCGGCTCTGTCGATGGTATTGTAACCGATGCAGACGGCACTCCTCAACCAGGTACGGTCGTAAACGTTATTTCACCTGATGGCACGATTGTCGACTCTGTTGTCACGGATGAAGAAGGTTTCTATACGATAACGAATCTAGAGCCAAAAACGTATCAAGTTGTAGCAGACCAGCCGAATCAGCCGACGACTTCTGTTGGAGCTGTTGTAACACCGAATGAAACAGTCACGACGGATGTTAAGACGACGCCAACTTTTGGAAGTATAAGTGGAACGATAACAAATGTGAATGGTGATCCTCTCACAAATCGAACCATTCTGATCAACTTGTTCGACCAAAACGATGCGTTCATAACATCTGTGCAAGCTCAAACAGATGGAACGTATACGATTCCAGAGGTGAAGGAAGGAAATTACTTCCTCACTGCAATCTCGAAAGGCTTCAGTCCAGGACAATTCGCTGTCACTGTTGAGGCGGGGGAAGTGAGTTCTGTCGATGTTCCGTTGAGTGTTCAAAGCGGTGGGCTAACGGTACTCGTTGTTGACGAAGTAACAAGCACTCCAGTAACAGGAGTCATCACAAATATCAAAAATGAAACGGGTATTCCGCTCACATCAGCTGTAACAGACCAAGAAGGGAAGGCGGTCGTTGAAAACTTAGAACCGGGAACTGTCGTTGTTTCTGCGGCTGCACCGAATTACACCAATTCATCTCAAGGAGCGATTATCGAGTCTGGTGTCACGAAAGAAGCGATTCTAACGATTTCACCAGAAACCGGTGATCTTGCTGGTGTGATTACAGATCCGAACGGCGATCCAGTTGCAGGAGCAACAATCCAAATTCTCGATTCAAAGCGTTCGGTCATTACAACGGTTTTAACACAAAGTGATGGCGCTTATAAGGTTTTCGATCTAGCATTAGGTATTTACACGATGTTGATCAACAGTCCAGGGTTTGTTCAACAATCGCTGAGTGCGACTATTACAACAGGAGAAACGACAGCAACGAGCATTTCGCTACCGTTTGTTCCAGGCAGTGTGACTGGTATTGTGACCGATTCTGAAACGGGTGCGCTCCTATCGAGGACGAATGTGGAGCTACGCCTGATTAGTTCCTCTGGTCCAGTGATCGCCTCGACCTTGACGGATTCACAAGGGAAGTATACCTTTGCGGATATAGAAGCTGGAAATTATACTGTTGTAGCGAGCAGTCGTTTTTATGGCGATGATGCAGATGCGATTGCAGTAGAATCAGGAAATACAACTTTTGCAGATTTACAGCTCACGGTAACAAAAGCAAGCGTGTCAGGACGAGTGACTGGAACAGGAACGGAGGCATTAGCGAATACGCTTGTAAGAATATCTGACCAAAACAAAACGGTTGTGGCAGAAGTTCAAACAGATGCTGATGGAAATTACCAGTATGAAGGACTTAATCCAGGAGAGTACAATATTGCTGCGATCAATCCAGATTATCGAGCAGAGGTAGTCACGTTCCAGGCAGAACCAGACACACCTACTGTTGTGAATAATTCACTTGTTGCGATTCCGAGTCGATTTACAGGACTTGTCACGGATGCAGAAACAGGTCTTCCGATCGTCGGCGCGATCGTTGAAGTATTTGACTTGCTTAATCGCCCAGTAGATGTTGCACTCACGAACATCGATGGAAGATACACAATAAACGGTCTTAGTAATGAAACGTACGCGCTTCGAGCGTCAGCACAGGGGTATGGCTCTGCAGGTAGGCAGTCAACGCTATTCGTTAACGACACAAATGTCGAGAATTTTGCACTTGGAGAAGTTGCTGCATCGATTTCTGGTACGGTAACCGCTGCACCTACTGGGGCACCGATCAGTGACGCTTCGATCAGTGTATATGATGAAGAAGGTGTTCTTGTTGGGAATGCGTTCACGGAACAGGATGGGACGTATACGATTGGAAATCTTAGCGCGGGAAGCTATACGGTAGCAGCTGATGCTTTTGACTATTTAGAAGAGACAGAGGACGTGACACTGACAACTGGTGAGGACAGAGAAGGAGTCGATTTTGCATTACGTCCAGGTGAGGATGGCGCGATTGTTGGGCGCGTTTCTGACAGTAGAACAGGTGTCCCAATCGATGGCGTGTTGATTCAACTCTATAATGAAGATGGAACGTTGTATCGAGAAGTGAGAACAAATGATGAAGGTGTTTATTCGCTTTCTGGTCTTCCTGTGGGAACGTATGAGATCAGGGCGACGAAAGCAGGATATGAACCATTCTTCGACACGGTAACGGTGATTGCTAATCAAGAAGTCGAGTTCGAAATCAGTCTTATTTCAACGACGCCAGTGCCACCGCCACCAGTTCGTGACGGGTATTACATTACTACGGATGGCGGGCGATTCCTAGCGTTAGATGGAGGGACGGTTCCAACGCTCTTCAGGATGGTAGATATAAATGAAGGCAGGGGGTGTGGAACGTTCTCCTATGAAAGTGAAACTGGTGATACGAGAACGATCACCCTTGATTTATCCGCGATTACCATCACCCCTGTAAGAGGGTAGTTTGAAGCCCGGGAGCTTATGTTCCCGGGTTTTTCTATGTGGCTGAAGCATCTTTGTACCATTTGATTCGTCATCTTAGAAAAAAAGATGTATGCTACAGGATAAGGAAATCTTGCGAGAGCTGAAGGTTCATTGCAAAGCGAAGGAGGTGGCTAAATGGATGGTCTTCATCATGTAGTGAAGATGTGTGAAGCATGTGAGCTTGGTACTGTCCTCAGCATGCCTGAACCAATTCATGGCGGGCTGTTGCATCGAATGTATGCCGTTCATACGACAACCGGAAAGTATGCGATCAAAATGTTGAACAATGACATCATCAGTAGACCTTCTGCGATGCAAAACTTTATCAACTCAGAGCGCATTGCTACTTTGGTCGCAAGCAGATTACCTGCTCTTCCTGCGATTCAAATACATGATTCGTATATCCAACACCTAGATGGTCATTTCTTTCTTGTTTACGATTGGTTGGAAGGGAAGAATTTACACGCAAAGAACATCACGAGCGAGCATAGCGGAAAGATCGGCGCGATTCTTGCCGAGATTCATAAGACTGATTTTTCGATGTTAGGAATTCCTTACGAACGGATTGATGAAGAACAAGGCACAGATTGGGATACATATGTGCAGCGTGGAAAAGAACTAGATGCCGCCTGGGTGCCTCTTCTAGAGAAATACCTGCAAGACCTGTACGACTGGAGCGCGATCGCGAATAAAGCTGCAATTCTCCTTGCACCAGAAGTCGTGATTAGTCACAGAGATCTGGATCCGAAAAATGTCTTGTGGCATGAAGGGGAACCTGTCGTAATCGATTGGGAATCTGCGGGCTACATCAATCCGATGCAAGACCTTCTGGAAACCGCGATTTACTGGGCGAAACCTGATGAAGAAGCGATCGACAAAGGCCGATTCTTTTCATTTATTGAAGCGTATAAGAAACGGTGTGGACCTCAGCATGCGGACTGGAACAAGGTGCTCGGTACTGGCTTTTCAGGAAAACTAGGATGGCTCGCATACAACCTAACGCGTTCACTAAGTCATGACCATTCTGATGTCCAGGAACAGAGGTTAGGGACGGAACAAGTATTTCAGACGATAGAGGAATTGAAGCAATACGCTGAGTCGATTCCAACGTTGGAAGAGTGGTTGGGTGAGGGTGAAGGGTGACTTTTGTTTTGTCTTGTCTTTATGATGTTTCAACTTCGAGTATTCAAGTAAAGAGGAGCATATCCGAAATTGCGGATATGCTCCCTTTTTTTTGAATATGTACTTCTAGAGCTAGTAACGAAGGAATGTCCGAATCCCTATCCTCATAGACTTAGAGAAATGAAAGGAGGTTGTCTCAATGCTTGAGTGGAGTGCTGTTTTTGTAGCCATCGCGTTTATTATTCTCGTCATCTATTTGGTTTTGACCTTACGAAAACTCATGGCAACACTGGCAGAAACAAAGGAGACGCTGTCTAGCGTCCGGACATCCGTAAACGGCATTACTGATGAAGCAGAAGAACTGATTCATCAAGCCAACGAAATCTCGGTTGATGTAAAAGGAAAAATGGAAGCCGTTGATCCGCTAATCGAGTCCGCTCATGATGTGGGGGATATGATACACGATGTAACGAGCTCAATAAAAAGAACGGCTTTGCAAAAGAACAATAAGAAAACAATCCATACACAGGAAAGTAAGCCGGTGCAGATTAAATTGAAGTAAGGAGCACGAAACTTGGTGAAAGCTTTCTCAAGTTTCCATAATGAATACAAAAAAGAAGCCCGCTTTGGGGCTTCTTAGTTTGTAGGTTAACCCTTTTATTGAGCTCCCTATACCGTAGTAGTTTGACTACCGCTTGCTTTCCTGTGGACGAACGCGGGAGTCAAGCGGTATTCACTCCTACTAGATGGCGATGAAGCTAAGCATAACGACCAGTTCTATTGAATCCAATTAAATAAGAAAAATCTTTCTTTCCATTTTTATCACGTTAATTATTAAAGATTCTTGATTTGATGAAAAATGATTTAATTTATCTCATAATAACGTAGATTGGAGCGGAAATCCCTCTTACTTATTGCTAAAGGTAAAAGGAAAAGCTGCCGAGATTTTCTCGACAGCTTGAGAAGCCCACTGAGGGGCTTCTTTTGCTGGTAATAAGCTGTTCTTTAGTACTAACGATTATTGATAATTGATAATCGCTGGGTTTGGATCAAGCTGAAGTACTTCGGAAGGGGTAAGCACAGGCTTATCTTTGTTATAGAAAATCTTAAATCCGCCGTATTGAACGGGCTCGTTTCGAACAAATTTACGGTAGAGTGACATTTTTGTTCCATAATCACCATAGCCATCAAAGTTCAAGGCAACTTCAACATTATCGGTTGGTTTGATCACTTGCTTATTTGTGACAGCGTGGTCCGTAAATTGGTGGACGAGTACGATTTTATCTGGTAAGTCGTTTTCTTCTACAAAAGTAGAAACATAGTCGACGACTTCTTGTACTTCTGATCCATCGACACTACCAAGGTCGATGCCAGGTGTTTGCCCTTCTTTAACATGGAACTCGGTATCAATGGCTACATGCACGTAAGGGAGCTTCAACCATTTTTCTAAAAGCTTCACTTGATGCAGAGCCGTATCGCGTCCGAGCTGAACATCAAGCATGAGAATAGCATTGTGTTTCTTTGCGAGCTCTGCGTATTCATCAATGTCCTCTTCAGAAGTCATGTGATAGTACTTGCCATTCGGACCTGGATTACGCTGAGCAATCGTTGTGATTAGCTCGATTGTAGGAATGGCCGGACGTTCTGGATCAGCATCAGAATAAGCCTGCGTTTGTTCTTTTAACTTCTTCATAAGGGCCTCAGGCTCCATCTCACCGAGAATCCCCATTTGTGTTGAGCTCGGCTGCCCATAATACGCAACAAGGCGATGGTCTTTAAGAATCCCATCCGTTTCGTCGGTTATGCCTTCCATTAACGTTTGGCCAACGGGCGTCTTTCTTGTGCGATCTTCACCGTGTGCTTCGACGACCGGCATTTTCGCCAATTCCTCTTCTGTCATCGATTCCTTTAGCGGTTTGGCGTCTTCAGACGGTGCTAGTGGTTCAAAAGGTTGGGGCGCTTCTTCTTGTTCAGCCTTTTTTTCGTTTTCTTTGTTTGCATCTTCGTTCGTTTCTTGCTGGTCTGCTTTTTCGTCATTCTGCTCGTTAGTGGATGCGGTATCCGAACAACCGGTAACCACAGCAACTAAAGCAACGAGAAGAAGAAGGAATAACTTCCTCATGATGTTCACTTCCTTATGTAAGTTAATGAGATTCATAGTTTTGTCAAAAAGACCCTCTCATTCTAACATAGGAAAAGGAATACGGAACGAAAAGAGATGTTGAATAGGGAAAATGAGGTAATCAGTACTAATACTAGCCATAAAAATTGTCATTCACTTAAAGCTTATCCAACGATGATCTTCCAGTTATCAATTAAAGTGGAAATGAACTATCAAAGTGAAGAAAAAGAGGCAGTTTGCATCGATGGTATTAAAAAAAGGGTTCCTATTATTTTTAACGGGGTTAATCCGGATGTATAAGTATCTTCCTCCAGATAAATTAGAGGGTCTATCTCTGGTGAACGGTTAGAAAACCCATCTTTGTTATATGCCTACACCCTTAAAAACTTACCTACATATCTTATTAAAAACAAAGGGGAAGAATTATGTCATTATTTAAAGATAATTGTTGCAAAAGAAGCAATCATAAAAGTTGTTTTTGCGATTGTTGTTGTCCGGGACCACAAGGGCCCCCGGGACCACAGGGGCCGCCTGGAACTCCAGGAGGTCCACCAGGACCTGTAGGACCAGCTGGACCAACAGGGGCAACTGGACCTCAAGGTATCCCAGGAACGACAGGACCACAAGGACCACAGGGAGAACAAGGAATTCCAGGTCCAACTGGAGCAACTGGAGCAACTGGGCCTGCAGGGGCGACTGGACCATCAGGACCACAGGGAATTCAAGGACCATCTGGCCCAGCAGGGGCAACTGGACCTCAAGGAGTTCCAGGACCCACAGGACCACAGGGACCCGCAGGAGGAGTCTTGGATTTTGCGGATTTTTTTGCATTGATGCCTCCAAATAATGCAGCAACAGTAGCTCCTGGCACAGACGTAAGTTTTCCACAAGATGGACCAACTAGTGGAACTGGTGGTATTACCCGTACGGGCCCCAGTTCATTTAATTTATCTGGAATCGGAGTATATCAGATTTTGTTCCAGGTGAGTGTGGACGAAGCTGGACAATTGATTCTAACTCTCAATGGTGCTGACCTAGCCTATACCGTAGTTGGAAGAGCAACAGGTACTTCTCAAATAGTAGGGATGGCTCTTGTGCAAACGACATCCGTCAATTCAGTACTTACGGTACGAAATCCTGCTGGAAATTCCACAGCACTAACCATTACTCCTCTAGCAGGAGGGACCAGACCTGTATCAGCACATCTTGTTATCACGCGACTCCAATAAACGAAACAATTGGAAATGAATGTAGCGAAAGGGATTTGGAAATTCTCTGTATTTGCTGGCATCTTAATAGGATAAAGACAAAATGACGTGTGAAAACTTGTTTAAACAGTTTTCACACGTCATTTTTAGTTTCATATTAAATTTAGCACTCGAAACGGAACGCATTAGAGTGGAGCAGCCTCCGTGCTTTTGTTGCTTATCTTTTCTCAGCGATAGACTGATACACGTGATACCCACTCGTCGATACGCCGATCGTCCCCGCACCTGGAAATACACTATCTCCACATAGCCATAATCCATCAAGGCCTGTTCGATGTGAAAGACTATTGAATAAGCTGTATTCGTTTGTTTGTGGAAAGCCACCGACCATGCCGTTCGGTCGTTTCGTGAATCGCTCCCAAGCGCGCGGTGCGCCTGTCATCATCAAATCGATTCCGCTTCTTACATCTGGAATCACCCGTTCGATGCCGTTTAGAACTTTTTCAGTTAAGTGTTCTTTGTAGTGATCATACTTTTCTTTCGTATCCCAGTGATGAAGTTCGGTATGGGTGCTCACGGTGAGCGTGCGATATCCGAGTGGGGCTCGAATTCGGTCTTTCGAGCTAGAAAGAGAGAGAAAGAGGTGATCGCCTTCCGTCATCGTGCCGTCTTCACCGAATACTTGATTGAAAAGAGCCGTATAGTCTGGAATCACAGTCTCTTCGATCGCGAGATACAAGGTGAAGGCTCCCCATTGCGAAATCGTACTTCTTTTTTGTAGTTTCTTCGGTAATTCTTTTTGAAGAGGCTCTGGAAGGAGTGGAACAAAGCTTTGGACAGGAAGGTTGCAGACAAGGTGATCAGCTTTCCAATTCTCGCCGCGCTGATCGACAGCAACCCACTTGTTCTTCTCGTTACGAATGGTCTGGATATGCTTGCGTTTAAACGTCTTGCCACCATGTTCTTCGATAGATGCGTGTAGCTTTTCAGCGATAGTATAGAGGCCGCCTTCTGTGTAGTACGCGCCTTCATGGTAAATATCAAGCGCAAGTGCGCCCATCAGTGCAGAACACTCGCTGCTCGTCGCCTGCATGCTGTCGATCAATTGGCCATCGATGAAATGACGAAATGCATGCGCTTCAGAGAGGTGATGTTTCTTTAAGAGGTATCCCATCGTATGACGTAAATAGGGGAGAAGTTTTGGTGTTCCGATCTTGATGGAGAAGAGTAGTTTTCTCCATTCAGTCATCGTTACGGGTGGTAAGACAGGGAGTGGTTTAATTAATTTTCGGATCTCGGCGCCCATTTTCCATATTTCTTGATAGAACGCAACGATCTGATCCGCATGTTCTGGAAATTGAGATGCACATTCTGCCAGATGACGATTTCGATCAGCATAGTAAGGCATAACGGATGAGCCGTTATAGACCCTCATTATTTCATCCAGTTTGAAAAATGGCACAGAAATCCCGAGCTCATCGAAAATGCGGTGATGGATGCCGCCTTCTTCAAATCCCATCCCCATCGTGGCCCCGACAGGAAAAAGGTAATCCTTCCTACTGAACTTACCTGCAGAACCGCCCCATTCATTCGACGCTTCAAGCACAGTAACGGTATAGCCGTCCTTTGCGAGTAGCGCCCCGGCAGTTAATCCACCGATTCCGCCCCCGATGATGATGATATCCAAACGAATCCCTCCAAGATGTGCCGAAACTTATATCTTCTATTATAAGGGTGAATAGAACGAGTTGCATGGTTAATGCATGGATTGGTCTTCTAGAGACTTTAGTGAAGATATGGTAAAATAATGAAAATTTAAAGGAAGTACGAGATAATTTAGGAAAAGGAAAGAGTAACAGCGCTTGGCGTTAGAAAAGATGGAGAAGGAACGTCCAGGGTTTATGCCCCGTATGATCTGAATGTTCTTTTTATAAGGAGGGTTCGAGCGAATAAGGTGTTGATCACATGTGAGGTATATGAAGCGAAAGCTGCGAAGTGGACGAGCAAGTGGGACCTACATGTGATTCCATGGGAGGAAGCGTGAGTATAAGAAAAAGCTCGTTCAAGAGGTAATGTTCTTCTAATTATTGAAGAAGTTAGAACAAAGACGGAGTTAACCTTCTTAGATATTAGCATTCTTCTGTGAATTCTAGTAGTATAAACGCAGAACAGGAAGAAAGGGTGATAATTTGAGAAATAGTATGAAACAGCTATTTTCTGATCAGAGAAGCATTCATGTTTTATATGCTTACTATAATATGAAGGATTAAATCACGAAGGTTATGGAGTTTATATATGATGGTATTCAGGCAGGCGATTACGTCATTCTTATTGAAAATGAACCAATCTATCGCCAAATTCTTGAAGAATTGCCAAATTGGTTAACGAATGATGAAATGAAATATGTCCACCGTGTAAACAATTTTGATTTCTACTTTTCGAGTGGTAGTTACCATCCACCCGCAATTGTTGAGTACTTTAACAAAACCGTTCAACCTTATGTTGAAAAGAATAGACCTTTTCGATCGTGGGCACATGTGGAATGGGCTTCTATGGAAGAACCGTTGCATATTATAGAAGATTTCGAGAAAATCGTACACGAAGCTGTGAATGACTATTCTTTTCCACTAATATGTGCTTATGATGGTGAGCGAATGCCAGACTATCTCGTTAACATTCTTATGGAGACGCATCCGTATGTTCTTAAAGATGATCATTTCTCTGATTCTGAACAATATCAGGCGAATTAACCTACCAATAAAGAGAATGACGTTAACAGGATGAAACGATGGAATGTGAGCTTTGTTATGCTGGTTTTTACTAGGATATAAGGCTGCTTCATCTATTGGAAAAAGACTCGTCGCTATTAATAACCGGTTCTGTTACTTATGGCAAACAATGAAAGTGCAAACTAAAATGACCTGCGAATTGTATATGAATTCGCAGGTCATTTTTCATGGTACTGTATACATACAAAGTGGTTTGCATAGTTACCAATCAATTCAAATTGAAACATTTTTCTTATGTGGTCGTATGTATTGAGAGATAGTATGGTGAAAAACTGGCAAGGGAGTTATTCGTCATTTTTCTTCTGATTGAGCCTTAACTAGAAATGATATATCAAAATGAAAACATAGACTTGTTGTTATTATGAAGCCGGTAGTTAAAGTAGGTCAGGGTTCTGCAGTAAAATGATACAAAAATATTTCAGAGGGGATAGTAAATGATTAAAGAAATATATGAATCTCTAAGTGAAGCACAATTAAAAAAGTATGCAGAACTTGCTGTACGAGCTGGTGTAAATCTGCAGAATAATCAACTGTTGATTATTCATAGTGATATACAGAATGCTGCGTTTGCACGTCTAATCCAAACGGCAGCCTACGAAGCAGGAGCGTCAAATGTATTTATAGATTGGAAAGATGAACAGTCTACCAAAGAATTTTTCTTACATGCATCAGAGCGTGTTATCGATCACTTTCCTGATTGGCAGGCTGCTCGTTTCAAAGAGTGGGACGATGCAGGCGCTGCGTACATCCATATCATTTCTGAAAACGTAGATGTCTTTAAGGAGGTTTCTACAGAAAGAATCAGTCGTTTCCAAAAAGCTTCTCGCGCCAAATTGAAGGATTATTATGCGAAAATTAGATCCCATGAGATACGCTGGTGTCTTCTAGCTGTCCCATGCATTGTATGGGCAACTAAAGTATTCCCCAATCTAAGTAAAGAAGAAGCTTTCCATTCATTATGGAAATTAATTTTAAAAGGGTCTCGGGCAGATGGTGAAAACCCTATAAAAGAGTGGGAGAGTCACAATAGAGCCTTCGAGTTTCGAAAAAAGTTCCTAAACGAGAGTCAATTTGAATCCCTGCATTTTACAAATAGCCGTGGAACTGATTTATTAGTGGGTCTACCAAAAAATCACCTCTATATCGGTGGCGGTGTCATAGATGAAAATGGAATACCATTCTTCCCGAACATACCTACGGAAGAAATATTTACAGCTCCTCATAAAAATAAGGTGAATGGCAAATTGGTAGGTACGAAGCCTCTTATCTATGGGGGAAGTGTCATTGATGAATTTTATTTAATTTTTAAAGATGGACGGATTATCGACTATTATGCAGCAAAGGGACAGGAAGTGTTACAAAATCTCATCGAAACAGATGAAGGATCACATTATCTAGGTGAAATTGCCTTGGTTTCTAATAAATCTCCTCTTGCTCAGGCAGATACTCTTTTCTACAATACCTTGTTTGATGAAAATACTTCCTGTCATATTGGAATCGGACATGCATCTCCTTCCAATATTCAACATGGCATTGACCAATCTGAGGAAGAGTTGAAGGCAGCGGGTTTGAATCCTTCACTATTGTTAGTCAATGTGACCTTTGGTACCGAAGATATGAAAGTAGTTGGCATTAAAGAAGATGAAACGGAAGTCCTGCTAATGAAGGATGAGGATTTCCAATTCTAAATCACAAAACGGGAGCGGTTGCAAAATAGTAAGCGTTTTAGTGAAATAGGCTAGCTAATAGAGTAAAAGTGTTCTATCGTTATTCTATCGGCTACCTATATGGAGGAATTCGATCAAATCGTATTACATAGGGAAGCCTTTGCAGAAGAAGGGCTTGCAGCTTCGGTATTGGCATATCTATCATTGTAGAGATGTTTTAAATATGTTTATTGTGAGGGGGATGAAAAGTTGGGATTATTTTTTTATCTTACGATCGTGATTGGTTGCTCACTCATCTATTTTGGCTTTGTAAAGAAAACAGAAAGAGATATAAAAATGAAAGAGCTAGAGCTTGAAGCGAAAAAGGTTGAGTTGGAAATGAAGAAGTTGGAGAATTGTCAGGACAGCAGTGAATTAGAAGGAAAGTAGACGCTCTGGTTTTGAATTTTATATTACCTGTTCTTAAAGTTGATAATGATTTTAAATGACTGAATAAAAGCCACATCTTAATCCCTCTTGGATTAAGATGTGGCTTGATTTATTTCAAATACCCATACAAATCATCGTGCAAAAACAAGTGCATTTTCCCTATGGTTTTAATTTACCGGCGTGAAGGGAGTTTGCTGGTTTAGCACCTCAAGTATTCCCCTTCAAGATGACCAGGCTTTCGTGTTACATAAACATCCCCACAAAGATTGCTGTGATAAAGGATGCGAGGGAACCTCCGATGATGGCTTTTAGGCCAAGTTTCGATACTTGTGAGCGTTTCGTAGGTTCAAGTGAACCGAGTCCGATGATCAACTGACCGATCGAAGAAAGGTTTGCGAAGTTACATAGTGCGACAGAAAGCATTGCGACTGTTTTCTCTGATAGCTGTCCTTGCTGAGAAGTCAAATCTTGAAAAGCAACGAATTCATTGATCGACATCTTCGTTCCGATGATGGATGCTGCTCGGAATGCTTCGTCCATTGGAATACCAACGAGTAGAGCGAACGGATAGAAGATATAACCAAGAATCGTGCTAAGATCCGTACCGACGAATCCAAGCATTCCGTTCAGTAGTGCTAGAATACTGATGAATGCGATTAAGAGCCCACCGATATTCAACGCAAGCATGACACCACTAACCGTTCCTTCTGCAATCGATTCGAACACGTTCGCATGTTCAGAACGTTTCATCTTCACATTGTCGTTCGTTTGAGACACGTCAGTTTCAGGCTCCATGATTTTTGCGATGACAAGTGAGACAAATGGGACACTGAAGACGGAAATCAGAAGGTACTTGATGTCGACACCCATAAGCGAGTAGCCGACGAGAATCGCGCCACTCGCTGAAGCTGTTCCCCCGACCATGACAGCGAATATCTCTGAACGCGTTAAGATTTTTAAGTATGGCTTAACGAGGAGGGGTGCTTCCGCCAGTCCAAGGAATGAGTTACCGACTGCGTTAAACGATTCAACTTTTGTTGTTCCCATCAATTTGCCGACCGTTACTCCGACGAGTTGAACGATGAATGGTATGATGCGTAAATAATAAAGTGCAGAAACGAGTGCTGAGATGAAGATAATAACGGAAAGCACGTTGATTGCAAAGACAAATGTTAAATCCGTTTGTTCGTAGAATCCACCGAAAACGAACTGAATTCCTTCGTTACTATAGTTGATGACTTTCTGTACAGCGGCTGACGCTTTTTGTAGGAAAACCTTACCTGCTTCAACTTTTAGAACGAAAAGAACGAACGCCCCCTCGATCGCGAGTCCGACACCAATCGTTCGCCAGTTGACCGATTTCTTCTTGTTACTGAGTAACCATGCGATTCCGAGAACGCCCGCAATGGATAAAAGACCTAAGATGATGCTCATGATATATCCCCCTGATAAAAAGTGTTGCTTCACAAAAAAGAATCTATAAACATATAAAAAAAACCGCACTTAAGGAAAGTCCGGGTTCAGGAAGAATGAGTAACAATGAATAGGTGGATCGTTCACCTATTCGCTATGCTTACCTTCCCTATAGTCCAGCAATTCATGGTTGCAGGGTAGAAACTTATCGGACCATATTTCCAAAAATATATAGAGAGTACATGTGAAGTTGTATTGTAACAATCTAGCAGATGGAAAAGGGGGTAGCAATACCTAGTCTAATAGTAACAATGTTGGAAAAATTCAGCGGGGAAATGAAAGCGTTCGACAAAATCAGAGATCGTTTCAATGGCGTTGTGATGGGAAATGGCGCTGTGAAAAGAGAGAGAGCGTTTTCAAGCGTGTAGGAAATAGGTGAGAGTGGGAAGGGGTTTTTCATGAAAAGAAATGTGAATCTTTTTTTGAAAGAGTGGTGAAAATCATAAGGAAAAGCCCCTCTTATAAAATAAGGAGCTTTGGTAGATTCAGATAAGAGTCAATACTTATGAAATAACCAATTCACAAATATCTTCATTCCGGCATTGGTAATAACGAGTCCAATCGCCATATACACAAAGAAGCCAATCGTATAGGGATGATAAAAGTCTTGATTGTCGCTCGCTTCATTCCAAAACCAAATATATGTATTCACACCTAAGTCGAAGCTATTAAAAATTATTACGATGCCGATCGCCGTTAATGCAACTGCCAATAGGAAGTGGTTTGTCTTCTTGCTCATAGCTGCACACCCTCATTTCGTACGTTCAAAAACTCATCCTTTCCATTGATAAGATAAAAAAGATGACTCTGCGTGAAGAAAAGAGTCATCTTTGTTCTGTTTTGTAGCAATCGTCGACATTCTTACGTTTTCGGGAACGTAAATCCTTCCCCAAAGACATCACGCACATCGTGCACAACGACGAACGCTTTATCATCAGCTTGTTGGATCATCTTCTTCAAAAGGAAGAGCTCTTGTTTGTTGATGACAATATATAAGATGTCTTTCGATTCATTCGAATAGTGACCTCGTGCGTTGATGATGGTAACGCCGCGATCCATCTCAGCGCTAACTTTTTCAGCGATGGCAACGGTGTCTTGAGAGATGATCGTGACAGCTTTTCTCGTATCGAAGCCATCGATCAAGTAATCAAGAATCTTCGTGCTGATATAGATCGAAATCCCTGTGTACATCGTATTCTCGATACCGATGATAAACGATGAAGCCATGACAACGAGAATGTCGAACACGAACATCGAGGTGCTCACACTCCAGCCGAAATGCTGATTCAGCATACGCGCAACGATGGTTGATCCACCTGTTGTACCGCCTGAGCGTAAGACAAGACCAAGTCCAATACCGATGAACACACCGGCAAAAACCGTTCCAAGCATGATGTCGACTGGATTTCCCATGCCCTCAGTTAAATGTATGAAAAGGGATGTGAAGAAGATTGCAATCATCGTATACCATGTGACGCGTTTATTTAGAACTTTATAGCCGATCGCGAGAAGAATCCCGTTCATAAGAAAGTTTGTGAGTCCTGGTGACCAACCGGCCAAATAGTAAAGTGCCATCGAAATCCCTGTCACGCCGCCTTCACCCAGTTCGTTTGGGATGGCGAACCAGTTTACGCCAAGCGCAAAGAACAGGGACCCGATGATAATCAGTGTAATCTCTTTCCCTGTATGATTCATAGTATCACTCCGTTCAAATCTAGTACGTAGGATAATATATCATAGTGATGAAAGGGAAACAGTAGTTTTTTTGTAAAGCTTTTCTCGTAACCATTGTTGCTATATGAGTGCGGGTGATTTTCGTTCAAGGCTGATCGCTTTCCGCGGGGCGGGCGGTGAGCCTTCTCGCATTTTAAAAATAAAAACCTCCATCAGGTGATAGAGGTATTATCACTTAAATTTTCTGTGCTCGCGGTAAAAGGTGACCGCTTCTTTTAGTTTGGTGTTTTCTTTCTCAAGTTGTGCGATTCGCTTTCGCTCTTCTTTTACTTTTTCTTTATAAAGATAGATTGTAAAAATAAGAGCATATACGATCATGAGTGCAATGAAATCCATCGTGCTCATGGTGTTAGATAGCAAGAATATCACCTCTTATAGGAAGTATTCGTTAAACGAAATCTAGCCATAGCTCGACCTGCTTGGCTGCTTCAGGATTGATTGATCGCATCGGTTCAAGAAGGATTTCGCCGCGCTGGCGTTTGATCTCTCTTGCTAGCTCCGGGATATCTTCGAGTAGCCCGGCGTCTTCGATCATGTACGTAAGAGCCTTCATACGAAGATGCTCATTTTCTATTGTGTTTATCTCAAAATGCTCAATCACCATTTCAACCATCGTATCCAGTGGAAATTCTCTCATGGTGTGTCCCTCTTTTCGGGTGGAAGTTAATTTCCATGATACGCGTTCAGAAACAAAATACAATCGATTCGCACTAAAAAATTACTTAATAAGGAAATAAAGGTTGCAGGGAGTAAGGCGCTCGTTTGAGTGCAGAAAGTAAATTGTCACCTGGTGGGGTCTGACCCCGTTTAAAAGCCAACCTCGATCGAGGTTGGCTTTTGTTTTACCTATTTTCCACTGCTTCTTCCCGCGTTCCTTCTCCCTTTGTGACAAGGAAAGGGACGAGCATGGGGATGAAGAGGATGAGGATCAAGAGTCGTATGACCTGCATGGCTGCGACAACACTTCCATCAAGGTCGAGCGAAGCGGCGACGGATGCCATCTGCGGTGCTCCGGCAGGGACGATCGCAAGTAGGCTCGTGATAAAGTCGAGCGGTGTCATGAGATAGAAAACATAGGTCACGACAAATGTAAGAATGAAAAAGGATACGAGAATCCAGAGGCTTGTCCACCCGATCTGTTTAATATCCGATAACGATTTCCGATCGAAACGAACGCCGATGATCACACCGAGCATCGCCATTCCGAGTCCAACGCCTAAGTTCGGCATGGATGGGAGCGGCTGAATAAAAGCGTGAAAAACAGAGCCGAGTACGATCGAATAAAGGAAGGGCGCGATTGGAATCCGCCATTTCTTAGCAAGCACAAGCGTGACGGCTACAAGAACGATGTAAAAAATCGCAGCCAGCCACATTGGCGCGGCACCTTCAACAGTTTTACTTAGTCCGCTCGATTCCACTTCCTTTGTTTTCAAGTAAGAAGTCATGAATCCAGCCACGATCGGGATCGTCGCAACGAGCATCATGATGCGGACAGTTTGGAAGGCAGCGACCATGCCCATGTTTGCTTTGTACTCTCGGCTAAGCGCCATCATGACAGAAGCCCCTGCAGGGAGACAACAGAAGAGAGCTGTCTTCGCATCAAGGTTTGAATAACGCCCAAGCACTTTCCCAAGAATCCAGCTCGCAACGAGCAAGATGACGAGCGACACCGCAAGGGGAAAGAGATAGCTCGCGACTTCCTTAAACATCGACACCTTAATACTGATTCCAATACTAACGCCGATCACAGCGAGTGATAGATCAAATAGTAGGTTTGGGTAAGAGATTTCATTAATCATAAGACGGTAGTACACGCCGACAAGCATCGCGCCGAGTAACCACCCGGCGGGAATGTTCATTAAGTCGAACAAGTATCCGACTCCGAACGCGATCATAAGTAATAACACTTTTATCATAAACTAGCACCTTCAATAAGTAAGAATGTTCGTACGCTCCTCTTTTCAAAATCACGGAGCTCATTTCAATAAGTTTAGCACAGGACGTACAAAGAATTCAGAGGTGGGGCTTTGAGGGAGCATCTCCTTGTCTAAAGGTTCATTCATAAAGGGGAGTTAACAATCTAGGTACATTCCCATTCCAAAGTGAATAGCATGAGGGTAGAAACTTTGAAGGGAATGAGATGGATGTCCTATGATTCAAGGTCGGGCAATTATGATAGACAGTCTCTCAACTCGGCATCAAAAGGTATAGGGAGAATTCCTCTACAAGATTACGGTCCAAAGCCATTTGTAGTCGATATCAATGAAGCAACGCTCAAGAACAATACGTATCGTACAGCATTATGGACAGGAGAACATCTACAGATTACGTTGATGACGATCAATGTAGGCGAAGACATCGGTTTAGAAATGCATCCGCATGTGGATCAATTTTTGCGGATCGAACAAGGGCAAGGACTTGTTCAAATGGGGATGACGAAAGATCACTTACCATTTAGAGTACCTGTGTATGATGATTTTGCGATCGTGATCCCAGCTGGTACGTGGCACAATTTAACGAATACAGGGAAAGAGCCGATTAAGCTGTATTCCATCTATGCTCCGCCAAACCACCCGTTTGGAACGGTGCATCGGACGAAGGCTGAAGCTATGGCGATGGAAGAAGACTATGGGAATGGGAAGAAGAAGTATTTTGGCAAGACGCCAGATGAATGGGTGAAGCATACGGAATTTCTGGTTGAAGAAGGGTTAGAAGATGTGAAGAGAGGAATTAATGCCACACACATTCTTCAAGAATTCATTCTAATGGGCGTTCTTGTAGGGAAAGGCTATTCTCCTGAAGAAGCATATGAAATGGTCGAAGACTGGGAACGTACAGGAGAATCCAAACTTCTTCAGGAAAGCAAGAAATTGTAGGGAGAGGATTGTGAGATTGTTGAATCTTTATCCTCATTGCAACTTAAAGAATTCAAAAGTGGTATTGCCTTTCAACTGATCGAACAAAGCTCTCTTGTGGCTGATAAATGAACCGTTCATGTATTACTTACATGAAACGGTTTTTTTGGAGTAGAGGAACTTTACCGTGGTTGAGAATAAGAAAATAAATCAAGCTCTTCAGAACCATCAGCAGGGGTGATTACTTGTTCAACGTTCATTCCTATTTTTTTAAGAAGTTTGGAAGAAAGCTCATTGTCTTTAGATGTTATCGCGACAATTCGCTTCAGGTTTAGCTGGTTACATCCATATGACAGCGTGGCAGATGCTGCCTCATAGGCATGTCCTTTGGATTGGTATTCTGATAGAAAAGCAAAGCCGATATCCGTATCCTCCAGTGATTCTCTTTTTATTAATCCACAAAGTCCAATCGGTATTTTGCTTTCTTTTAATTCCACTAAGTAGAGCCCATATCCTAATTGCGAGTACATCGTTATGGGGCCTGTCAGTATATAGTTTCTTGCATCTTCAAGTGTGTTGACCCCTTTATCTCCGATGAATTGTTTCCATGTTGGGTCATTCAAAAGCTTCAGTATAAACGCTGCGTCGTCTATTGTTAGCAAGCGCAGAATTAAACGATCCGTTTCGATTATTTTCATCTTCATTCACCTCATAGTTGTGATACAAAGGAGAGCATAAACTGTCATGAGCAATTAAGCAAGTGCTTGTGTCACGTTTCGTGATGCGGTATCGAACGTTTAGACAAAAGAACCCCCTACGCGATGCAGGGGGTTCAGTTATTTATATTAATTTAAGGGGGAAGGAATTTGGGGGGAATTCCTTGATTCATACATTATCATAGGAACATTAGCGTTCTGATGATTATGGGAGAACTTTGATATTTGAAATCCTAACGTAACGAAATACATACAGGCGTGATTTTATTGGGCTCGTTAATAACTTCCTCTAAAGGAGATTATAGGAACGAAGACAGTTTAGTATAGAGATGGTAAGATGAATTAATTTCAAACAAAGGTTTAACTTCGATTTCGTTTTCTCTTATAATGGAGGAAGTACATATCTCATTCGTAACTGATTTTGAAAGGGGTTACATCACAGTGAACACAAAATACTTAGATCTACTAGCCCAGAAATATGATAGTGAAGAGAAAGTTGTAACAGAAATCATCAACCTGAAGGCGATCCTGAATTTGCCGAAGGGAACAGAGCATTTTGTTAGTGATTTACATGGAGAGTATCAGGCCTTTCAACACGTGTTACGAAACGGTTCGGGGAAAGTGAAAGAGAAGATCTCGGATCTTTTTCAAGAAGAATTATCGGAAGACGAGTTGAATGAATTCGCTACGCTCGTTTATTATCCTGAAGAGAAAATTAAGCTGATTAAGAATTCGTTCGACAACACAAAAGAATTACATGAATGGTACAACGAGACGATCGAGCGGATGTTCAAGCTGATTTCGTATGCATCGTCTAAATATACGCGTTCAAAGTTACGGAAAGCTTTACCATCCCATTTTGAGTACGTGATTGAAGAGCTTCTATACAAATCCGCTGACACGAATAAGGAACCGTACTATAGGAAAATCCTCCAGCAGGTCATTTCACTTGGTCAGGCGGATAAGCTTATCATCGGTCTTTCCTATACGACGCAAAGGTTAGTCGTTGATCATCTTCATGTGGTTGGAGATATTTACGATCGTGGACCTGAGCCAGATAAGATTATGGAAACGCTGATTAACTATCATTCTGTCGATATCCAGTGGGGAAATCATGATGTCCTTTGGGTGGGGGCGTTCGCGGGTTCAAAGGTTTGTCTAGCGAATATTATCCGGATCTGCGCGAGATACAATAACTTGGAGATTATTGAAGACGTATATGGCATCAACCTTCGTCCGCTTCTGAACCTTGCGGAGAAGTATTATGATGACAATCCAGCTTTCAGACCGAAAGTCGATCCAGAAGACAAGCCATTAGATGAAGAGATTTCACAAATCACGAAGATCCATCAGGCGATCGCGATGATTCAGTTTAAGCTCGAAAGCCCAATTATTAAGAGACGTCCGTATTTTAATATGTCAGAGCGGTTATTGCTTGAGAAAATCGATCATGAGAACAGCACGATCACCATTCATGGGAAAACGTACGATCTCGAAAACACGTGCTTTAACACAATCGATCCTGAGCATCCAGATAAGCTTTTAGATGAAGAGAAGCAAGTGATGGACAAGCTGCTTTTCTCGCTTCAACATTCCGAAAAGCTAGCGCGACATATGAAGTTTCTTATGAAAAAGGGAAGCCTCTATTTGAGATACAATGGCAACCTTTTGATTCATGGCTGTATTCCTTTGGACGAGGAAGGAAACATGGAAAGCATGACGATTGAAGATAAGTCGTTTGCTGGCCGTGAATTGCTCGATGTGTTCGAGCGGCATTTGCGTGATGCTTACGCACATCCTGAGAAGACGGATGACCTCTCGACAGATATGGTGTGGTACTTATGGACAGGCGAATATTCCTCTCTGTTTGGAAAACGTGAAATGACGACTTTCGAACGTTATTTCATTACAGATAAGGAATCTCACAAAGAGAAGAAGAACCCTTATTACTACTTGCGTGAAGAAGAAGATACGTGTCGCAAGCTTCTAGCAGAATTCGATCTTAATCCTGATCAAGGTCATATCATCAATGGTCATACGCCGGTTAAAGAAATTGAAGGAGAAAATCCTGTGAAAGCGAACGGGAAAATGGTCGTGATCGATGGCGGCTTTTCGAAGGCGTATCAATCTACGACGGGAATAGCTGGATATACGCTATTGTTTAACTCCTTCGGCATGCAGCTCGTCGCTCATAAGCATTTTAATTCAAAAGAAGAAGTTCTCCTGAACGGAGCGGATGTACTATCTGTAAAGAGACTCGTCGATAAAGAGCTTGAGCGGAAGAAAGTTCTCGAGACGAATGTTGGAGAATCCCTCTTGCAGGAACTTCAGATTCTGAATAGCTTGATGGAATACCGCTATATCAATTAAACATAGTTTTGCTGACCCGTAGATCTTTTCTGCGGGTCTTGTTTGAATGTTTGACATGTAATCCCAACTCATGTGATAGTTAATCTAAATTTTCTGAATAAGTAGGAAAGGCATCCCTTTATCAAGAAGTTAGTAGGACGAGACTTCATATGAAAGAAAGCGCATCCAGAACGGTCTTACTTCTGTTTAGAAAAAGGAGAGATGTTGTGGAACACTTTGCTGTTTTTCGTACACCTCAGACGATTTTGTATGGAAGAAAGTCGTTTCAACAGGTTGGCGAGCAAACTGCCTTAAAGGGGACGAAAGCACTTATTGTCACCGACGAAGTTATGCTGAAGCTTGGATATGTGGAGCAATGTCAGGACCTGCTTAGGAAGGAAGGCATAGAGAGTGAACGGTATTCAGGAGTTGAGTCTGAACCGACAGATCTCTATGTGAGTGAATCTCTTCGAGCTCTTGAGAAAGACAGACTGTGATGTTGTCATTTCAATAGGCGGAGGAAGCTGTATCGATACTGCGAAAGCGATCGCAGTGCTTGCGACAAACGGAGGATACATAGGGGACTACAGAGCAAACCGACTGATAGCGAAGAAAGCACCACTTCCACATCTAGCTGTTCCAACAACAGCTGGAACGGGGTCAGAAGCAACAGACGTGACGGTCATCACGAACACAGTGGATGATGTGAAGATGATGATGAAGCAGCCGGCGTTCATGCCAGATGTTGCCATCGTTGATCCGCTGTTAACTCTTTCGTCGCCAGAGCACGTTACCGCTGCGACCGGTGTTGACGCACTCAGTCATGCGATTGAAGCGTACCTATCAAAACGTGCGCATCCGATGTCGGATACGATCGCGCTCTCAGCTATGAAACGACTTGTCGACAATATCGTGACCGTTTATAAAGACGGAAACGATATTGATGCTCGTGAAGCGATGAGCCTCGGGGCACTTCAAGCCGGGATGGCATTTACGAATGCGTCCGTTTGCCTCGTTCACGGGATGTCGCGTCCGATCGGCGCACTCTTTCATGTGCCACATGGCTATTCGAACGCGATGCTGCTACCAGCCGTGCTCGAATACAGCAAAGACCGCTGTACCGATCGGCTTGCTGATCTCGGACGTATTTTCGAGCCAGAACAGGAGAATCTGTCAGACAGCGAAGCAGCTGAACTCGCGGTCACCTCTGTGAAACATCTTTGTGCGACATTAAAGATTCCGAACCTGAAAGAATGGGGAATCGATGAGGAAGCTTTTAAGGAAGCGGTCCCTAAGATGGCGATGGATGCGTTAGATAGTGGCAGTCCTCAGAACAACCCACGCCTGCCGACTAAAGAAGAGCTCGAAAAACTGTATCACACGTGCTATGACTATCACTTTCAAGAAAAAGTAACGCGCTAAAACGAAGGGAGACGGAAACATGACAACGACAGCGACAAACGTACTGAAGAACTATATAGACGGTGAATGGGTAGATGCAAAAACGGATCAGTATCAGTCTGTACCGAATCCAGCAACTGGTGAAGAAATTGCTCAAGTTCCGATTTCTACGAAAGCTGACGTGGAACTTGCTGTACAAGTAGCGAAGGAAGCCTACGAGTCCTGGAGTCAGGTTCCGGTTCCGAAACGGGCGCGCATTCTTTTTAAATACCAACAGCTCCTCGTTGATCACTGGGATGAGCTAGCGAAATTAATCACGAAAGAAAATGGTAAAAGTTATAAAGAAGCGTATGGAGAAGTGCAGCGAGGCATCGAGTGTGTCGAGTTCGCATCTGGCGCGCCGAACTTGATGATGGGGAAACAGCTTCCTGATATCGCGACGAACCTTGAATCAGGCATGTATCGCTATCCTGTCGGTGTTGTTGGAGGCATCACGCCGTTTAACTTCCCGATGATGGTTCCGTGCTGGATGTTCCCACTTGCGATCGCGATGGGCAACACGTTCATCTTGAAGCCATCTGAGCGTACGCCGCTACTCGCAAACCGATTGGTGGAGCTTTTCAAAGAAGCTGGGTTACCTGATGGTGTTCTGAACATCGTTCATGGTGCACATGACGTTGTGAACGGGCTTCTTGAGCACAAAGACGTACCGGCGATTTCTTTCGTAGGATCGCAGCCTGTGGCAGAATATGTGTACAAAACGGCCTCTTCACACGGCAAACGTGTTCAAGCGCTTGCTGGAGCGAAAAACCACTCCATCGTGATGCCTGATGCGGATCTTGATTCTGCTGTAAAAGAAATCATCGCAGCTTCCTACGGCTCTGCAGGTGAGCGATGCATGGCATGTTCGGTTGTTGTCGCGGTAGACGAAGTGGCAGACCCACTGATTCAGAAGTTGAATGAAAAAGCGGATGAGATCAAGATCGGTAACGGCATTGAAGACGACGTGTTCCTCGGGCCAGTGATTCGACAAGAACATAAAGAAAAGACGGAAAGCTATATCGAGCACGGTGAGAATGAAGGTGCAACACTCGTACGTGACGGCCGAAAAGATGAAGCGTATCATGAAGAAGGTGGCTACTTTATCGGACCAACAATTTTTGATAATGTTAAGCCATCGATGAAAATATGGAAAGACGAAATTTTCGCGCCAGTGCTCTCAATCGTACGCGTGAAAAGTCTGAAAGAAGCGATTGAGTTAACGAATGAATCTGAATTTGGAAACGGCGCATGTCTCTTTACTCAAAATGGTAGTCATGTACGTACGTTCCGTGAGAAGATAGAAGTCGGTATGCTAGGAGTAAACATCGGAGTCCCGGCACCGATGGCATTCTTCCCGTTCTCTGGATGGAAGAATTCATTCTACGGCGATCTTCACGCAAATGGATCAGATGGCGTAGAATTCTACACGAGAAGAAAGATGTTAACGGCAAGATGGTAGGATGATAGATAAGAATAAGTGGACGGTGTAGAGGAGTCTGAGCTTCTCTACACTTTTTATCGACACGGATGGGGGAGACTACAGATGGATTTTAATCTTAAAGAAGCGATTGGGATGCTAGAGCGTACGCCCAAAACATTGGAAAGCTTTCTTTCTGGTTTATCGGATAAGTGGCTAACATGTAACGAAGGAGAAGGTACGTGGAGTGCATCACAGGTGCTCGATCATTTGATCGAGTGTGAGAAGAATAACTGGATTCCACGGTTACGGACGATTGTGGAAGGTGAGAATAAAGATTTTCCTCCTTTCGATCGTGATGCTCACTTAACGAAGATAGCCGACAATTCAATCAATACGAAGCTGGCTATGTTTAAGCGCCTGAGGTCACAGAATGTCCTGATCGTGATCGGTCTGATTAAATCCGACGAGCAGTTTGAACTAACAGGAAACCATCCTGCATTCGGTGAAGTAAAGCTAAGAGAACTACTTTCCACCTGGGTCGTGCACGACTTGACGCATATCTCGCAAATCGTACGCGTGATGGCAGAAAGATATCGTGAAGATGTTGGACCGTGGGAAGCGTATTTAGGTGTGTTGAAGAAGGAGTAAAGCTTTCGAGATAATGGTATAGATTAAGGATGTTAGCGAGCGAAAGGATGAGTTCATGTGAATTCAGTTCAGCAAAACGAGGTTCTTTCGAATAAAGAAAAAGCAATATCATTTCTACAACTCGTTGCTTCAGGAGATGTAAGGAAAGCGTATGAGAGGTTTGTAGGTTCTGATTTTCAACACCACAACCCTTTTTTTCGTGGAGATCGGGAATCATTAATGCGGGCGATGGAAGAGAATGAGGAAACAGCTCCTGATAAAGTGCTAGATGTTAAGCGCGCGATCGAGGACGGAGAGGAAGTTGCTGTTCACTCACATATTAAACAAAACCCAGAAGACCTCGGTGCAGCGGTCGTACATATTTTCCGGTTTCAAGAAGGGCGCATTGTTGAGCTTTGGGATGTGGGGCAGCCAGTGCCTGAGCGTTCTGAGAATGAGAATGGCGTGTTTTAACGACGAAAAGGGGTTGTGAATCCATGGATAAAGAAACGGTAATGCAAGAGCTAGAAGCACTCGGCAAAGAACGTACGAAGAAAATGTACGTCTCAAACGGTGCACACGAACCGGTTTTTGGTGTTGCTACAGGTCAGATGAAGCCGATCGCGAAGAAGATAAAGAAGGATCAAGAGCTCGCTGAGAAGCTTTATGCGACTGGGAACTACGATGCGATGTATTTTGCTGGAATCATTGCCGATCCAAAAGCGATGACGGAAGCTGATTTTGAGCGATGGATCGATGATGCATACTTTTACATGATTTCTGACTATGTGGTGGCTGTCACGTTAGCGGAAACAAATATTGCACAACGTGTTAGTGACAAGTGGATCAACAGCGGCGAAGAGCTGAAGATGTCTGCAGGCTGGAGCTGCTATTGCTGGCTACTTGGGAATCGGAAGGATGAAGAATTCGATACGGAGAAGCTCGCCAATTTGCTCGATCAGGCAGAACAAACGATTCACGAGGCGCCAGTACGGACAAAAGTTTCGATGAATAACTTTATCTCGACTGTAGGAATCTCTTATGCTCCGCTTCACGAAAAGGCGGTCGAAGTCGCGAAAGCAGTAGGACCAATAGAAATAGAGCGTGAGAACAAGAAGAACAGTATCTTGAACGCTTCTGAAAGAATCCAAAAGGAAGTGGATCGAGGGAAAATTGGGTTTAAGCGGAAGTATGTGAGATGTTAATTATCAACTGCATGATCTTTTTTATCTGAGTCATTAGTTGAGGGATAATTAATAATCCTAGGAGTTGATCGTATGACATTGAAAATCACCCCTTTTATTAATTTAAATGGCAAAGCCAAAGAGGCAATACAGTTCTATGAAAAAGCACTTGGTGCCGAAGTCCTTTCACTATTAACATACGGTGATATGCAGGACATGAAGGATACAGGTGACCTGAAAGATCTTGTCGCATCCGCAAAGCTACAAATTGGTGAATCTGAAGTCATGATTTCTGATGTTCCTGATCCTACACATGTACAATCAAGTAAGCAAGTCACAATTGGCATTACAACGAACGATGAAGAAAAATCAAAACGAATTTTTGAAGCTCTTGAACAAGATGGCAGAGTCGATATGCCGTTTGGCGAACAACCGTTTAGCCCAGGTTTCGGAGATGTAATGGACAAATTCGGTGTGAGCTTCCTCATTTATACTGAAATCCAAAACTAACATAAAACTGGAGTGTAAGCTTAACGGCAAGCACTCCAGTTTTCCCTTCTTTAGATTAATTTTCTGGATGGAAACCTTTTCTATTTATGATACAATCAATGTGAAATAATTCACATGATTAGAAAGGGTTATGGGGGAGGAAGATGAGGGTAAAGTCTAAGGTATTATCAGCGTTATTTTCTACATTAGTTATAGGCGGTTTATGGTTAATTCTTGGTTCGATCGATGCGAGGAGCATGATTACTCCAGGAGATTTCGGTTTCATCATCCTAGTGGTTATGATGTATACCGCAATTGGGAACTTCATTTTTGGAATTCCAGTATCCCTATTATCTGATTGGGTTTCAAACAAAGTCCCGTCGTTTCGCTTCATCATAGCGGCATTTATTCATTTGTCGATGGCAGTTGCTACATTTGTTGTGATCAAAGATTGGTATGTTTTTTCAGTCTTTGCAGCTTTGTTTTTCTTCCTCGGGGAAGAGTGGCAGCATCGAAAACTTCGCGCGTTTCGTGTGAAGATAGCTGTAGGTAACACTCTAGCGTTTTTCGCATTGCTATTCGGTGTATGGCAGCTTACTCAACTAGACACCACAGAAAAAACCAATAGAACGTACCTGATTCCTGAAGGGTACGAAGGAACGATCGTGGTTCTATACAATATGCCAGGTGAAGAAGAGTTAGATAAAGAGAACGACCGAGACGTGGTTTCGTTACATATGGCAGAACAGGTCTACACGTATGTGGGAGATGCTGTTCACTATGCAGAGGCGCGAACATCATCTGATAGAACGGAAGGCGAATTAAACGATACCTTCTATTATTCAGGTGAAGAAGGTGAGCGAACGGCTATTGATAAAGCATGCATCCATCGCGGGGGAGCAGGGGATGTCGGTACATACGTAGAGAACGCAGAATATGAAATTCTCCAAGTGACGCAAACTTATTGTGGACTTGAATTCATGAGATATGGCAGTGATGTTTATGAGAGGCAGGAAGAAAAGGTTATGAGTGAGTTGTTTTCAGAAGGGAGTAGGTGACCGAAAACGTAAACTCAAATGAGGTTAAAGCAAAACGATTTGAAGGATGCATGCTTCCCAAAACCATGAATGAAGACGGAATGGAATTGTCTATGGTTTAATAGGAGAATCTATACCTAGTACACCTTTTGATTGTGAAAGGAGAGAACGAATTGGAGTCAACCATTTGGCTAGAGTATGGGTGGGCATTATTAATCCTAATCGGATTAGAAGGGCTTTTATCTGCCGACAATGCACTCGTACTAGCTGTAATCGCCAAGCACTTACCTGACGATGAGAAGAAAAAGGCGATCAATTATGGAATTATCATGGCATTTGTTTTTCGGTTTGGTGCGCTTTTTGCGATTTCGTTTATTGCAAACGTATGGCAGATTCAGGCGATCGGAGCAGCTTACCTTCTGTACTTAGGGTTAAAGCATATTATTAAGGCACGTATTAAGCATGAACAGCCTTCTAAAGAAGAAGAAGAGAAAGCGGCTGGCAAGGGCTTTTGGCCGACAGTAGGGAAGATTGCGCTTGCTGACCTCGCGTTTGCAATCGATTCGATCCTAGCTGCGGTTGCGATCGCACTCGGGCTACCAGATTCCCCATTAGGCGACTTCGGTGGGATGGATGGCGGACAATTTTCCGTTGTCTTAATCGGTGGAATTGCAGGGCTTATCCTAATTAAGTTTGCAGCAACGTGGTTCGTAAAGCTTCTTACAAAACGTCCTGCACTTGAAACGACAGCGTATGCGATCGTGGCATGGGTTGGGGTCAAACTTGCGATCATTACCCTTGCTCATAAAGATATTGGGGTCATCGATCATGATTTCCCACATAGTCTCCTTTGGACGCTGATTTTCTATGGCGTATTAATCGCAATTGCACTAATCGGGTGGTTTTCACCTACGAAAGAGTCCGTTCAGGAAGAGTCCTGATAACTGTATAGAGCGTTTGATTGAGCAAATGTTTCTTCTAGGATAGGAGAAGCCTTTGCTCTTTTTTATTTTAATGGGAGGGGAAGCAAAGCGCTGAAAGAATCGTTCGAGCTGTGCTAAACTACCGGTAAACGATACGAACAAATGAGGGATGAGCATGCAATCGATCTTAGTAGTTGAAGACGAAGAAAAAATTGCCCGCGTGCTTGAGCTCGAGCTGGAGTACGAAGGGTACAAGGTTATGAAAGTGTATGACGGTTTCGAAGGATTGCAGCAGTTACGTGAGCGGTCATGGGATCTCGTGTTATTAGATGTGATGCTTCCTGGTATGAGCGGTGTGGATCTCTTGCGTAGGATTCGGTCAGGAGGAGACCTAACACCTGTCATCATGCTGACTGCGAAGGATGAATTGAAAGACAAAGTAGAAGGGCTTGACCTTGGTGCGAACGATTATGTAACAAAGCCCTTTCAAATAGAGGAACTGCTAGCTAGGATTCGTTCTGCTTTACGGACTACGGCTGCTCCTCAAGCAGAAAGCGAGAACGTGATGAAGGTAGCTGACCTGAGTGTGAACAAATCAACGCATGAAGTTTTCCGTGGGGAACAACTGATCCAATTAACGGCGAAAGAATTTTCCTTGCTAGCTTATTTCATGAAGAATCATCGTCAGGTTTTAAATCGAGAACAGCTTCTTCAGCATGTTTGGGGCTATGACTATTACGGTGACACAAACATAGTCGACGTGTATGTACGGTATTTACGAAATAAAATGGATAAAGGCTATGAGCCAGAGCTTCTTCATACGATAAGAGGCGTCGGTTATGTGCTGAAGGATCCGCGATGAAGCTCTCGAATAAAATTCACGTGTTCACAACGGTATTGTTTGTGATACTTCTGGTCTTGATCAACGTAGCGATTTATTTTTCTTTTAAAAACATGATGTTTCGTACGGAGCTTGATCAAGTGAAGCAGGAGGCAGAACAGGTTGTAGTCGGAGTGCAGGAGAATAGTGGCGCAACGTCACAAAGTTTATTGCGCGCTTATGTGCCCCCGCAAGGAATGCTTGAAATCGTTCAGCAAAACAATGAATCTGATGTGAGCGTTACGGGTGGTGGAGAAGACCTGAACGATCAGGAAACAGAGTTTCACGAGATGGAAGTTAAGGAAGTCCGGACGATGGATGATACGCCATATGGATTTGTTGCCATCCCGATCGTATGGTCAGATGGAGAGATTGCATCGCTACAGTTGACTGAGTCGATGGAGGCAGAAGCGGAAAATTTGGAATTGTTACGGGTCGTCTTACTAGGTGTTACGATTCTTGCGTTCATTCCGCTTTTCCTATCAGCACGTCTATTAAGTAATGTCATCACAAAGCCGATTGCGTCGCTCACTCAAACGATGAACAGCATCCGGACGGGTGGTACGTTTCAGCGAATCGATACATCTAAGCGTTCGAGGGACGAGCTTTACCACATGACGGAAACGTTCAATAAGATGATCGATCAGCTTGAGGCAAACTACACTCGACAGGAGCAGTTTGTTTCGAATGCGTCTCATGAATTGAAAACACCGCTCACGATCATCGAGTCATATTTAAGCTTACTTAAGCGACGTGGCAAAAACGATGAAGCTCTTTTCGACGAGTCTGTCGACGCGGCTCTAGATGAAGCAAAACGAATGCGTGAACTGACACAGCAGCTCCTGCTCTTATCAAAACAAGATGAGCAGTGGAACATGGAGTGGATAGACCATGAGCTAAATGATATCCTCCAATCGACGATCAATGCATTTGAGAAAGCTTACGAGCGAAATGTTTTATATGAAGCGACTCACTCTGTGACAGTGAAGACGGATGAACAGAAGGTGAAGCAGCTTCTCTATATCTTTATGGATAATGCTAGAAAGTATAGTGAAGCAGCTCTCGCGGTTCGGCTAGAACGTGTAGAGGATAAGGCTAGAATCACTATTTCTGACGATGGCATCGGCATCTCGAAGGACCATTTGGAAAACGTGTTTGATCGTTTTTATCAGGTCGATGAAGCGAGGACCCGTGCTTCAGGAGGATATGGCCTTGGGCTATCATTAGCGCAAGAATTAGCACGAGTGCTCGGGGCAGAAATACGATTAGATAGTGATGTTGGAAAAGGGACAACAGCGACGATTCTTTTGCCACTTTCGTTTGAAGGGAGAGGTGATGAACGATGAAAGTAAAAGCAATCATCTCAGTCGTAGCTTGCCTCGTCTTCATTTTAATAGGGTGGCAAGGTATTCGGTTATGGATGGACGAAGACACGATCGAAGCTGAAGACGTTAGAAGCAAACTAGAAAGCCAATATAACGGGAAAATCTCTAGTATGAAACAGACAGATGACGGCTATCTTATGGTCCTCACGCGTGAAACGGGCGACTATGAATTTGAGGTTTCAGAAGAAGGCGGGAGAATCATCAGGATGGCGCGCATCGACTCTTCCTCTCCTGAGAAGTCAGAACAACAAGAACTAATGACGGAAGATGAAGCCCGAGACGTTGCTTTAGAACGTGTGTCTGGAAGTATCGATGACATCGATTACGAGTCTTCTGTTACTGGGTCTTACTTTTTAGTTGAAATCGAGCGGGAGAATGGCAAGGAGACGACCGTTCAAGTGAATGCGATCACTGGTGAAATCATGTCTGTCAGCGACGATTAATTTTCTCATCAGATTCTCATTTTCCTCTCCATTGATTCTCATCTTGATTCTGTAATCTACAGATAGAGTCAAACAGAAGGAGGACATACAATGAAGAAGAAATTAATCATATTCGGTGTATCTGGAGCGATCGTGCTAGGTGGAGGTTTCGGTGTCAATGCGCTAGCAAACAATAGTGAAGACTGGAATAACGAGAGTGTCAAACTATCTCAAGAGGACGCAGAAAAAGCCGCGAAACAAGAAGTACAAGGGTTGAAAATTGAAGAAGTCGAAAAAGACAAAGAAGGCAAGCGTTTCGTGTATGAAGTCGAAGGTACGAACGAAGATGGAAAAGAAGTCGAAGTTGAGATCGATGCGAATTCTGGCGAAGTGATCTCCTCTGAGCTAGATGATGACTCAGAAGAAACTGAACAGGCCGAAGACGTGAAGATTTCAAAAGAAAAAGCGGAAGAAGTAGCGAAGAAAGAAGGAAAAGGTGAGATCATCGAAGTCGAGCTTGATGGCGGCCATTACGAAGTGAAGATGAAGGATGGAAAGAAAGAGTATGAAGTAAAGGTGAACGGCCAGACAGGTGAGGTTATGGAAGAAAACTCAGCACAAGAACAATAGTTGAACAAAAGCTCTCTAGAAGTGACGGTTCTTCTGATGAAAAAGCGGCATGTCCATAATAAAATGGCATGCCGCTTTTGTCGTTACAATTATTGATAATCGCTGGATTAGGGTCAAGCTGAAGGACTTCTGGTGGTGTAAGGACCGGTTCGTCTTTATCGTAGAAAATTTTAAATCCACCGTATTGAACTGGCTCATTTCGAACAAATTTACGGTAGAGTGACATTTTTGTTCCATAATCACCATAGCCATCAAAGTTCAAGGCAACTTCAACATTATCGGTTGGTTTGATCACTTGCTTATTTGTGACAGTGTGGTCCGTAAATTGGTGGACGAGTACGATTTTATCTGGTAAGTCGTTTTCTTCTACAAAAGTAGAAACATAGTCGACGACTTCTTGTACTTCTGATCCATCGACAACAATTTCACTTGATGAAGAGCCGTATCGCGCCCGGAAGTAGGGGGTCAGGTACGTACCTGCCCCCCTACCTTTAACAATACCTTCAATTTATTTAGGTCTTACGATTCATTGTTAATGTTTTCCACTGGGGTTACGATAGAGAGGAATGAATGTTCATTCCGTATAGAAGAAAGAAAGGGTGAGGGTTATGAAACCCCAGAACAAGCGGGATAGCGTCTTATCAAGTGCGCTTGCATTATTTGCAGAGCGAGGGTTTGATGCGACAACTGTTCCGATGATTGCGACTTCAGCGAACGTTGGTGCTGGGACAATCTACCGGTATTTTGAGAATAAAGAGGTGCTCGGTAACACGTTGTTCCAGAATTATGTTGTCACGTTTACGAAGACGATTGAGGCGCACTATTCATCTGAGCAGTCCATCCGTGAGCAGTTTCATCATCTTTTCAGAGCGATGATGTTGTTTACGAACGAGAATGAGCACGCCCTCTATTTTATAAAAAAACATAGTGGCGCACATTTTTTGAATGAAGAGAGTCGAGATGACTTCGCGCAGCTACTCAATCTATTCAGATCGTTCTTTGAAACTGGTAAAGAACAAGGTGTGATTCGAAACCTGCCTTCTGAAGCACTGATCGCAATTCTGTACGGGGCGTTTCTTGAGCTTCAAAACCTTGTTAGAGTCGGTGAACTAGTCCCTGATCATGAGCTTCTTTCTGGTGTAGAAGAAAGCTTATGGGATTCGGTTAGGCACCACTCGTGAAGAGCTTTTACTCTTCATCCTACAAACTGAATGAACATTCATTCCGCACGTGATACTTTTAGATGAGGTGATAGATCCATGACAGTGAAGAAATCGATTCCACAGCCGAAAACATACGGCCCTTTAGGAAGTCTCCCTCTTATTGATAAAGAAAAACCTGTGCAATCATATATGAAACTCGCAAAAGAACTTGGACCGATCTTTCAATTTCAGTTCCCTGCACGAACGACGACGTTTGTTTCAGGAGCATCCCTTGTAGCTGAGATCAGTGATGAATCTCGTTTTGATAAAAAGGTTGGACCTGTTCTTCAAAAGGTTCGCGCCTTTGGTGGAGATGGTTTGTTTACAAGTGAAACAGAAGAGCCGAACTGGAAGAAAGCTCATAACATCCTGCTGCCAAGCTTTAGTCAGCAAGCGATGAAGGGCTATCATTCAAAAATGGTCGATCTTGCGACGCAGCTTGTACAAAAATGGTCACGACTAAATCCAGAGGAAGAAGTCGATGTAGCCGAAGATATGACGCGCTTAACGCTCGATACGATCGGTCTTTGTGGGTTCAATTTCCGTTTTAATAGTTTCTATCGAGAAAACAACCATCCGTTCATCGATTCGATGGTTCGTGCGATGGATGAAGCGATGTCCCAATCGCAGCGTCTCGGCGTTCAGGATAAGCTGATGGTGTTATCCAAGAAGCAATTCCGTGAAGATATCGAGTATATGTTTTCCCTTGTCGATGACTTAATTGCGGATCGTAAGGTGAATGGTGACGGAGACGAGGGTGATCTTCTTGCTCTTATGCTAAAAGGGAAAGATCCTGAAACCGGTGAGCCGCTCGATGATGAAAATATTCGCTTTCAAATCATCACGTTCCTTATCGCAGGTCATGAAACAACGAGTGGATTGCTATCGTTTGCGATTTATTATTTATTGAATAACCCTGAGAAACTTGCGAAGGCTCAAGAGGAAATGGACCAGGTTGTTGGTGACGATATTCCTGATTATAAGCAGGTAAAGCAGCTTAAATATATACGGATGATTTTAAATGAAACGCTTCGTTTATGGCCGACGGCACCAGCCTTTTCCCTTTATGCGAAAGAAGATACGACGCTTGGTGGGGACTATGATGTAGCGAAAGGGGATGTGTTTACACTCCTTCTCCCAGAACTCCATCGTGATACCTCGATTTGGGGTGAAGACGTCGAATCATTTATTCCTGAACGGTTTGAGAACCCTGCTTCCATTCCACAGCATGCCTATAAACCATTTGGAAATGGGCAGCGTGCATGTATCGGGCAGCAGTTCTCAATTCACGAAGCGACGCTCGTACTCGGTATGGTCGTGCAACATTTCGATTTTATCGATCATGACAATTACGAGCTCGATGTGAAAGAAACATTAACGCTAAAACCAGATGGATTCAAAATGAAAGTGAAGCAGCGAAAGGAGTCCATTTCGTTTGCAGTTCAGTCTGAACCTGCTGAAAAAGAACAGAAAGCAGCACCCGTAGCTGTAGAGAATGCACACGGAACACCTCTTCTCGTCCTTTACGGCTCAAACCTTGGTACTGCGGAAGGAATCGCCCGTGATCTTGCTGAAACAGGTCGTCAGCAAGGCTTCAGCACGAACGTTGCTCCGCTGAACGAGTATGTGAATGACCTTCCTCAAAAAGGAGCTGTACTGATCGTATCGGCTTCATATAATGGGAATGCTCCTGACAATGCGGACAAGTTCGTGCAATGGCTTGAGGAGATGGAAGAAGGAGAAGTGAATGGCGTACAGTATGCAGTCTTTGGCTGTGGTGATCGTAACTGGGCGAACACGTATCAACGCATTCCTTCTCTTATTGATGAGCAATTGGCTCAAAAAGGCGCTACGCGAATTGCAGAAACTGGATTCGGGGATGCAAGTGACGATTTTGAAGGCGATTTTGAGAAATGGGAAGAAACGTTATGGGAGCCTTTAGCAGACGCAATGAATATCGAATTGAGTGAAACTAACTCAGAGAACAGCGCGATTTCCATGAGCTTCGTTAGCGGTGTGAGTGATACACCGCTCGCGAGAACACATCACGCTGTTACTGCGATTATTAATCGAAATGTTGAGCTACAGCATACAGAAAGCGGAAGAAGCACGCGTCACATTGAACTGATGCTACCTGATGGCGTTTCCTACAAGGAAGGCGATCACGTGGGGATTCTACCGCAAAATAGCGATGAAATGGTGAACAGGGTACTCGAGCGTTTTTCACTTAGAGGACATGATCATGTGTTGTTGACTGGCGATTCAGGGAAAGCGGCACATCTTCCAACAGACAAACCAGTGAAGCTACAGGAATTGCTTTCTTCTTATGTGGAACTTCAAGATCCGGCAACGCGCTCTCAAATTCGTACACTAGCTGCACATACTATCTGCCCACCGCATGTGACTGAGCTTGAACAGTTGCTCGAAGACAGCACGTATAAAAGCGAGGTGCTTGAGAAGCGTGTTACGATGCTTGATCTTGTTGAACACTATCTGGCGTGTGAAATACCGTTCGAGAGATTCATCGCGCTACTTCCACCGTTGAAAGCTCGTTACTACTCGATTTCAAGTTCTCCACTCTATAAAGAACGAGAAGCGAGTTTGACCGTAAGCGTCGTGCGCGATGCAGCGTGGAACGGAAACGGCGAATACAAAGGTGTCGCATCAAACTATCTCGCAACGCGTGAGTTTGGTGACAAGGTGGCGTGCTTCATCAATACACCACAGTCAAACTTCCAAGTACCAGAAGACATGGAAACACCGATGGTATTCATCGGGCCAGGTACAGGAGTTGCACCATTCAGAGGATTCATCCAGCATCGCCGTGAAATGAAAAAACGAGGTGTGAACCTCGGAGAAGCGCACCTTTACTTCGGCTGCCGTAACCCGGAGCATGACTTCTTGTACCAAGAAGAGCTCGAAGAAGCAGAAAATGAAGGGCTAGTAACGCTTCACACCGCATTCTCCCGCTGCCCAGGGCAACCGAAAACGTATGTCCAACATCGTCTCTCTGAAAATACAGTAAACATTTTACCGCTATTAACGGAAGGCGGACGGTTATACATTTGTGGTGACGGAAGTAAAATGGCACCAGAAGTCGAGCAAACGCTCATCGAAAGCTATGCATCGTTTTATAACAAGACGGAGCAGGAAGCGATTAAGTGGTTAGAAACACTTGAGAAAGATGGACGATATGCGAAGGACGTTTGGGCTGGCGCATGATCGTGTAGGAATCACGACATAAATAATAAGAATATAACGAAATTAGCGCTTCTTATGACAAGAGGCGCTAATTTTTTTGAAAGGGGGGTCAGGCACGTGCCTGACCCCCTGAATGGTAAAATTATGGTAATATTAGTTAAGGCTTGATGTTAGAGCGTGGCTTATTAAAGAAAGGTCAGAAGAAGAGGTTGCGGAAAGAAGCGCTGTCTATTCACTAAGGACGAGCGAACTTGATGGGCTCAAGATCTTTAATGGATTTTGAATGGAGGATTTGACGTGTATCGCAAATTGTTATTCGTTTCTTATTTGTTATTTTTACTTCCTGCTTTATTCATTCTTAATTTCTTCTTGGATTTGGTTACGCTCGATAAGATTCAAGGATTACCTGTATTCTTCCCATTACTATTTAGCACATTGGGGGTTCTTTTTGCGTCTAAGGCTTTGGAGTATAAAAAGAGTGTATTACCAATAGGTGCAATAGTAGTAAACGGCATATTATTCATGCTTCCATTTATATTTTTGTTCTTTGGCACGGTGATCTTTGGTGTTTGAATTAGGCTGTCTTTAGTGATTCTTTTAACAGTGCTCATAGGAGATCAAACGTATGAAGTGCTTGCTGAACATAAGGTAAGCTACGAAGGTTAGAGCATTTTGTTCGTAAAAGAGTAATGATTGTCATGAGGGGGAGTTAAAGTGAATGGTTGTCCGAAATGTCATTTCATCTTATCAAGATGGTATTTATTTAAAAGAACACTCATCAAAAAGGAATATCCAATTACGTGTCCCAAATGCTCTCAACCTCTTTATTTCACTGCAAAATCCTTAAGAATGACATTTGCACTAATCCCCATACTCCCTATCTTACTTATTGTTGTTACTATGCTTGATGTATCCGAGATCATCTCTGGACTAATTATTTTTATGCTACTTCTTACCCTGTTAACGGCATACCCATTTATTTTGGAACTAACGGTTAAAGAGGAAGAGTTGTTTTAGATTTTTAAAGAAGAATAAAAGGATCAGAGCATTTCCCATCGCGGACTGCTCTTTTTTTGAATTATAAAATAGGAGTGGTTTTATACATTCTGCATCATTACCAAACTACCAGAGTGTGGATACTCTCAGGCATTTCCTCCTTCTACTGTGAGGCTAAAAACAAACGAGATAAAAAAAAGATTGACCTTACCAAAGTATCGGTGTACTATGTAACTAATACACCAACACAATAAGGGGAGTTGCAAAATGAAGAATTGGAGTGGGCTGCTACGAAAGGAATTTCGAGTAACAAGAACGCTTTTACTAGGCGCTATGGCGTTTGATCTACTGGTTATGGTCGGTTTCTTTCTCGCATCAGCAAGATGGGAGTTTCCTTACTTGACCACCATTATTGGAGGCGTACTTGCATTTATGCATGTGTTCTTTCTCCCTCTTTACCTTCTGATCAGTTTGAACAGTGAAGGAAGCAAATTACATCTCTGGCTTCACAATCCGCAATCAGGAACGCGTCTTCTTGGTGCGAAAATAATGAACGGATTACTAGCGCTATCGGTTTCACTTGGGGTTGTGAGTGTACTAACACTCGTAGCATATTACACAGAGCCGAGTGACCTTCAGCTTCCGATCGACAATGTGTGGCTGTTAGGGTTTTATATTCTAGCTGTTATTCTGGCGGCTAATATCTCGATGGGCGTATGGCTTACATTTTATTGGACGTTTTATCAAGTACTGAAAACCTATATTAGAAGATGGGCATTGCTTCTTGTCCTTATGCTGATCGGATTAATCAGCTGGTTTGGTGGATGGTTTAGTGGAACGCGCCTTGGAGAGGTCGTGATGGAGTGGGGGTACGTGCAGTTTCCGACCGCGTTTAGTATGGAATTTAGCCAGCAGGAGTTTGACTTCTCCACGTCTACAGTCCCATTTCCGATTGGAAGCGTGATTTTTGATGCTATCATCCTAGTCGTAATTTTCTTCATAACATGTTGGTTACTCGATCGAAAAGTGGAGGTGTAAGGGATGGGAGAAGAATTCAATCCCTCAAAGCCGATTTACTTGCAGCTAGTGGATCGTATTAGCTGGGAAATCATCAAAGGCGAAAGGAAAACGGGTGAAAAGCTTCCTTCTGTAAGGGAAATGGCGATTCAATCGGGTGTGAATCCCAATACAGTGTCACGCACTTACAATGAACTGGAGAGGATGGAGATCGTGGAGACGAAACGAGGGCAAGGGACGTTTGTAACGGAGGAAAAGGAAAGGCTTACCGAACTTCGAGAAGAGTTGAAGCTCAACCACATCCAGAATTTCATTGAAGAAATGAAGCAAATGGGATTTTCATCAGAAGATATGATCGACGGTATTCGAACGTACGTCACGAATGAAAAGGAGAATAACGCATGATTACATTTCAGAACGTGTCCAAAAAGTATTTAACAAAACATGCTCTTTCAGATGTCAACGTGACGATACCAGAAGGGAAAATCATCGGTCTCGTCGGATCGAATGGCAGCGGGAAATCGACGTTAATGAAGATGATCGCGGGACTTGTTGCACCTTCTGAAGGAAGTGTAACGATCGATCAGGAGCGGGTCACAAGGCGAACAGCAAACAAAGTCGCATACCTTTCGGAGCTCGATACGTATTATTCCTTCTATACTGTGAAGGAAACGGTCACTTTTTTTGCTAGTCAATTCTCTGATTTTGATAAAGAAAAGGCGTACGAGATTCTTGAATTTATGGATGTTGATAAGGATCAAAAGGTGAAGCATCTATCAAAAGGAAATCGCGGAAGGGTGAAAATTGCCCTCACTCTTGCACGAGATGTGCCGATTATTCTAATGGATGAGCCGCTGTCAGGGCTTGATCCGATGGTAAGAGATTCGATCGTGAAGGGATTGCTTTCTTTTGTGGATCTGGAAAAGCAAACGGTCATCATTACTACGCATGAAGTAACAGAGATCGAGCCGTTACTCGAGACGGTGATCGCGATTCGAAATGGGAAGGTGCTTGCACTCGAGGACGTTGAAACCATACGCGAGCGCGATCGCATGAGAATCGTAGATTGGATGAAGAAAATGTATCAAGAGGAGGCGTGATGATGGCTGTAGAACCTATCGTTCAAATACGAGACTTAACAAAGGTAATCGGAAAGAAAACGATCATCGATCAGCTTTCGTTTGATGTTTACCCAGGAGAGGTGTTTGGTTTTCTAGGACCGAACGGGGCAGGTAAGACAACGACGATTCGCATGATGGTCGGGTTGATGAAAATGACGGAAGGTGAAATTCTCATCGATGGCAGCAGCATCAAAACGGACTATGAGGATGCCATCGTCAAAGTGGGAGCGATCGTTGAAAATCCTGAGATGTACAAATTTCTGACGGGTTATCAAAACCTTGTGCATTATGCACGGATGATGAAAGGGATTTCGAAGGAACGAATCAATGAAGTTGTGAAGCTTGTTGGATTAGAAGGGCGTATTAAGGAGAAAGTGAAAGGTTATTCTCTTGGGATGAGACAGCGTCTTGGTCTTGCACAGGCACTTCTTCATCGTCCAAAGCTCCTCATTCTTGATGAGCCAACGAATGGGCTTGACCCAGCTGGCATTCGTGAGATTAGACAATATCTCAGAACACTTGCAAGAGAGGAGAACGTAGCTGTCGTTGTTTCGAGCCATCTATTATCTGAAATCGAGCTCATGTGTGATCGGATCGGCATTATTCAGGCTGGAAAAATGGTCGATGTGCAGCGCGTCAACGATTTTATTCAAAAAGACCAAACGGTGATGGTGTCGTTTGAAGTCGATCCTGTGAACCACGCCGTCCACGCCATTAAAGCACTTTTTCCTGATATGGAGATCGAACATCGCGATCGCGTGGTAATGGTGAAAACCGAACATGAACGAATTCCAGACGTCACAGCAGCTTTAGTCGAAAAGGGAATTCGAATCTACGGGATTCAATCGTCTGTGAAGACATTAGAGGATGTTTTCCTTGAAGTGACTGGGGGTGAGCAAGTTGTCTAGTATGGTCAGGTTGATTCAAAACGAAAACATGAAGATTTATAGAAGAGTTGGAACATGGGTGATGCTTGGGCTTATTATGGTTGCCGTTCTAGTGGCAGCGATTTTTACCAACCTTGACGGAAATGAAGAGAAAACAGACTGGCGAACAGATACGGAAGCTGCGATTCAGCATTCCGAAGAAACATTAAAGAATTCGAAAGGTATGCCGAAATCCATTAAGAACATGGAGGAGCGTAGCATTGCGATTAACGAATATCGCCTCACGAATGATATTCCACCATTAGAAAGTGATTCGCTTTGGAGTTTCATGGATGATTCAACTGGCATAGTGAGCTTGATTTCTATCTTTACGATCATTATTGGTGCAGGAATTATCGCGAGTGAATATTCGTGGGGAACGATTAAGCTGTTATTGATCAGACCTGCTACACGTACGAAAATACTTGCTTCTAAATTTATTGCAACGCTGTTGTTCGCACTATTGTCTCTCGTAACCTTGTACATTTCCTCATTTATCATAGGAGGGATCTTCCTCGGTTTTGGTGCAGTGGACCAACCGTACTTAACGTACTCAGGTGGAGAAGTCTCCGAAACTAGCATGGCGGTTCATTATATTATCGAGTACGCGCTAGCAAGTGTGAACTTACTTATGATGGTGACGTTCGCCTTCATGCTATCGAGCATCTTCCGAAGTTCATCTCTTGCGATCGGGTTAGCGATCTTCTTAATGTTCACAGGAAGTCAACTCACTTTTCTTCTTGGTCAGTATGACTGGGTGAAGTATATTTTGTTCGCAAATACCGATTTAAGTGTCTATTTTGATGGATCACCTATCACGGAAAGTATGACACTTGGATTCTCCGTAGTGACACTACTTGTCTATTTAATCATATTCTTGTTGTTATCGTGGTTGCTGTTTACGAAGCGGGATGTAGCAGCTTAGGGGGTCAGGTACGTGCCTGACCCCTACCAGAAACAATAACCAAAATAATCACCTTTTTAGAGTCTGATTTAACATAAATCAGGCTCTTTATTTTTCATACGATAAGTGGACTCTTGCACGTTACCTTATGTTCAGAAAGGTAGTGATAGATCATAATAAACACAGCTCAAAATCTCTGTATGCTGCTAAATCAGCAGAATAACAACCTTCTTTCAATAGATAATCGAGGGCTAGAAAGGAAGGGAATTAGTTAATAACTCATGTGAAGTGATGTAGGAATTATATGGTAAAATAAGTGTTGGGAATATGCTGCTATTCAAGGAATGGACGGTTTATTGATCTTTAATGAGATGAAGAGCATTAGGACAAGCATTGAGGAAGATGATGAAGGGGGTTTTACGTGAATATTTCACGTTCTATTTTATCAACAAAAACATTGTTCAATAGCAAAATTCGCATTGCCTTTATCTGTTATTGTATAGCAATATTCTTTCTCTTTTCTTTTTTAATAGGGAGTTACACGAACTATAGTTTGTTGTTACTCGCTATGTTTATCGTGATGTTCTACGATTTAGTAAGAGAAGCAAAACATCCAGGCTTGGTCTTTCTATTATCTTTTATAAAATTACTACTAATTAATGTTGTAGGTTATATAATGTTAGACCATAAATCAAGTGGATTTCTTCCCTTAAGTTTTAGCTCGTACGATTCAAATGTCTTTTATCCTTCTATTATTCTATATTTAATGGGTCTCCCTTTACTTGTATCCTACGCTGTTAAAAAAAATCTTGTTATTTAGATAGAGGGAAGCTTTTCTGTATTGGGATAAGATCCTAATTTTATGAAATAAAGATTGAGTTAGTTGTTTCTAGTTGAACTTAGTTGGTATTAGGTTGGTGAAAAGTTTTAAGAGTAAAAGATGTAAAGAAAAAGGAGGAGAGAATATGACGATCTGTCAAAGCTGTAGTCATAAATGGAGTTGGAGAGAAACCTTCGTAAGGATGTTCACAATAAGACAACAGTTAAAATGTCCTAACTGTGACAGTATTCAATATTTATCGAAACAATCAAAGAATCAATTAGCGTTCTTAACGGTTATCCCTTGCATATGGTTTCCACTAGTAATGTTCAGCGTACCGTTTAATTTGGTGATCATCACCGAACTTATAATTGGTGTCATTTCCCTAGGTCTTGCTCCTTATTTCTATAGATTAAGTAATCAAGAGGAGCCAATGTGGTAGGAACTCTTATAATAGTTGGTATTAGATTGTTGGTTAGAATTGTGCGATTGCAAAAAGATGAGTTTTCCTAATTACATACATACATACATACATACATACAGGATTATAGATGGTTCTTTAAGGGAGTAACGAGTGTTAAAAAGCAAGACGTTCTTAATTATGGCAGCGTTAGCCATTACTTTGATAGGTTGTTTTCAGGTTGAAGAAGCAACATGTATTGATGGAGAAATAACTAAAATCAACAACGAAAGTGTGGAAATAAAAATCGAAGTCGAATCTTGGTCAACAGTTAGCAATGCCCAATCCTCAACAGATTCCTATGTATTTGAAAAGATGCCAGATTCACAAACTATACGAATTTCCAATTCAGAAAAATATGATGAAGGACAAAAAAGGAGAGGTGAAAGTTATCAAAAATTATGAAGAAGATGTCTCGGATTTGGATAAATTAAATTTTGAAATAGAATCGGTGAATTTCTTTGGTGATTAGAGACATGAAGGATACAGACATTGAAAGAGTAAAAGAAATAGCTAACCTCACCTGGAAAAATACATATCAATCTTTTATTCCATTAGATATACAAGAGAAAACATTAAAGGAAGCACATTCAGAGGAAACTATGATGAATAGATTTGAGAAGTCAATGATGCTAGTTGCTGAAGAGGATGAAAAGATAACAGGATATGCTTTCTTTTCTAATGGAGCAACTAACAAAGAAATTTTTCTCGAATCCATATACGTTCACCCCAGTTATCAAGAGAAAGGTATAGGAAAAGATCTTTACCTTTCAGGAATAGAAAGGTATGAAAATCCAACCTCAATTTCTCTTACAGTTTATAAAGGGAATAAGAATATAACCTTTTATGATAAAGAAGGTTTCAACGTTATCAACGAATCAAAAGGTGATTTCTGTGGTCATCCTGTCACCTTTATTAAAATGACTAAAAAGTTATAAAGAGATATTCCATAAGAGGGAGCGTTGATCTAAAAAGGATTACGCTCCTTTTTGTTTAATATCATACTAGGGCATTAAACTTTAAAAAGATTTTATGTCCATTTAAGCGGAATATATTTCATTACCTTTAAGGATGGGGAGAAAAAAGGTGCAAACATGCAAAAGCTGTGGTGGAGGTTCACTTGTAAAGGTACCAGAGTTTGAAAAAGAACTAACTGTCTGTACAGATTGCGGGGAAGTCGTTTCAATGCGGTTCGTTAACCCAAGTATCTTAAAGAAATATACCAATCCAGATTATCAAAAATAATCATATGGTAAAGTAGCCGAATTTATTATAAGGGAGGTTGTTTTATTGAAAAAAGTAGCATACGACGACTATTACCAAAAGCTTAATTATTTTGGAAATCCATATCCAGGCCTCATAGATTTTTTCACAAATTATAAACCTAAAGGTATTGTTCTGGATTTAGGCTGTGGACAGTTAAGAATTCGAGCAACTACATAATGGATTTAAATTAAAAAGGCGTGGTTTATTTGTTCAAGATACTAGTTGGTTTTATTTTAGCTAGTTTGGTTGGAATATTTTTATTTGAAATATCTCAACTTTTAGCAGCGATAGTAATAAGCGGTATAATGGGCTTGATTATTTACAACGTTACTGAAAGTAATAGGCCATTTCCTTGGAACATCATTGGGGTTACTATTTACACTGTTGGTATCTTTACTATCGCTATGTTTCAATCAGAAACAACTTTTATTATTATTTTTGCTATTATAGCAGTATTCGCTGTAATTGCTCCGTCTAATGAACAATAGGATATTATCTAACTAATTAGTGAAAAGAAAGCTGTCATTAAAAAAGTTAAAATAACAGGCTAAAGCATACAGTGTCTTTTTGAGAAATTCTAGTTTATTTAAGAGTAACGATTATTTGTCGTTTAACGAAGGTCGTTTTTAGCTAATATTGGTGACCGATTTGGATTTTAATTACACCTTCTCTCAACCTTATTTGCGAATAGATTTAGATGATCTTCATTTAAAACGGAGCTTTTGCTCAATAAATTAATTACATCTTTTACATAAGTATCTCTAAATTAGCTTTTTTCACTCAGGTCGTTTATTTCTCTTTCAATTAGAAACACAGAAATCTCAAAGGCTTCTATCCGCCTTTTGGCTAAGGTGATTTGTGATTTATATCTGCTAGGATTTTCTTTAGTTTCAAGAGTTTTCACAGTCTCTCTAAGTTTGCTAAGTGTTGAGGTAATTTGACGCTTTGCTTCAACTAAGTCAGATCCTTTAAAATCCATTTTAATTCCCCCTTTTATTGCTTTAGTTAAATTCTTGCCATTGGGATAAGTTAGTATATAAAGTTTAAAGAAGCCTGTCAAAACTTTGACTTCGAGTTTTCAAAAACCTCGCAGCGCTTCCTAGATAAACCCTAAGTGATCTATATAGGTTTTGGGCATGTGAATGGCAGACTCGTAGTCAAGATAATTTGGTAAGTAAGCAACATTTTGTAATGGTTTCATTGTTTTATATGGAGGTGTGCATTAATGGTGAGGCAAGTATTAGGAATAGCTCTGGTCATACTAGGAGCGATTGTAATGATCATTAACATTTCGTTTCTTAAGACAAATGCCTATTATGATGGTATACGTGGACTATCATTTGCCGTGTTTATGATAGGGATCTTTCTGATTCCTAGATACTCAAAGTCAAAAAAACAGATCACTTAAAACGGATTCAGTGAATGACGAAGATGCTTAATTATACTAAATAATCCTATATCAGTAATGTTTTTTAAAGGAGCTTATCTGTAATTTAGGATAAGCTCCTTTTTAAAGAAATTGATTGAGTTACTCCTTGTAATTTGAAATAATTGGTTTTGGATTTATGTGCCATTATTTTGAAGGTGGGATTGATGGTCCTATCATAAGGAGGTGCAGGAGGGTTTTATGAGTTTCTGGACTTGGGTAGCAATTACTCTTGTATTAGTGAGTGGCATAGTCGCCGCTAATTCTAGAAAGGGAAAGACTGAACAAAAATATAGAGTGGCACTGATTTGGTTTATTGTTGCAGTTATCTTATTTTTTGTTTGGTGGTTTTCACGGTAACTTTATTCAATTATGTTGAGCGTTGATCTAGAAAGGATTACGCTCCTTTTTGTATAAGTTAATAACAGGGCAGTAATTTTGAGGGAAAGATTTAATTCATTTATAAAATAGTAAAGGGGAAATACAATGGTTCGATTAGAAAAAATGACAGCAAATGATTATCAACGGTATCTTAATGATGCTATTAAAACCTATGCAAGTGAACACGTGAAAGCTGGGAATTGGGATGAAGGGGAAGCCATTGGTAAGGCAACTGAGGAATATGAAAGGCTTTTACCAGAAGGCGAAAATACGAAGGATCATCACCTATTTAAAATAATGGACGAGGAGAAAGAAGTAGGTATGATTTGGCTTGCTCAGCGTACAAAAGAAAAAGGATTTATTTACGACATAAACATTTGGGAAGGGAATCAAGGACGAGGTTATGGAAAGAAAGCCATGAAAGAACTAGAAATTGTAGCAAAACAATTAGGTCTGGAAGTTGTAAGACTTCACGTTTTTGGTCATAACAAAGTAGCACGAGGATTATATGAAAAGTTAGGTTACATAGAAACGGATATAGTTATGGAGAAAAAGATATAACACTTATGGTTATTTAAGTATCAAGGAGCTTTGAAGTGAAAAAAGGAACTCCAATGAATGTGGAGTTCCCTTTTTATATATAAAGATCAATAACGTAGCTTTAATTTGAAGGATAAGAGAACATCGCATGTTAGGTGTCAGGTAGAGGAATATAAGATTAAGGAAAGAAGAATAAAGAAAGAATATCAATGCAGGAGGGGGAGTGAGAAGGATGTCTAACATTATTTTAGATCAGTTCAATAAGGTAAGAAGCTGGAGTATTGGAGAAGCGGAGGACCTGAGTGAGGATCTCGTAAATATTCAACCAGAAGGGTTTAATAATACGATTAAATGGCACTTGGGCCATATCATTACGGAAACAGAATACTTTTTGTTTGAAATTACTAGCCTTGAAGTAAAGCTACCAAACACATACAATGACTTTTTTGCGCCGGGTACTAAACCAGCGGATTGGAAAGGCGAAGCACCTCTTTTATCTGAATTAGTCTTATCACTTAAAAGCCAAGTAGAACGAGTGAATCAACTATCTGAAGAAATGTTTAATCATATGTTAAAAAAACCTGTGCATGGATTTAACACGGCTGCAGATAGTGCATCTTTCTCAGTCTTGCATGAATCCCTTCATTTGGGCCAACTGTTATCAATGAAGCGGATGATAACGTATTCTTCAAAGTGATTAGCGCTAAATATAAAACAAAGTAATTTTATGGTGATTAGGAAAAGTGAAAATGACGTTTTTTGTGTTCATGTTTAAAAATAGGGAGCGATTCCTTAATAGCAGGTTATAAATAGTAAGGAGAATAGAACGGTGGTGCCCTTGTGGACAGATGGAATGAAATCAATATTAAAGGAATTTCTGGTATAGATAAACTTGTTGCTGAATTTCAAATTTGGGAGATTGCGACAGTTCCTTCAGGGAAGTTCAAAGTAAAGGTTTTTGAGAACGAAAGAGGTAGTTTTAAAGGTTTTACAAATGTTGGAATGGTTGTGAATGGAACGCCTGAGTTTGGTGTTGGATCTGGAAACACTATTGAATTGGCGTTAGAGGATACAATAAGAAACTTCGTAAGTGAAATGAACGATAAGAAGACCATCAAATCTGATGAATTAACAGATGAAGACTTTGCTTGGGCTGATCCGCACGATTTTTAGTTAAACTATTAATCAATCAACAGTTCGTTTCAGAAAAGGTATGCGAAATAGACGGTTTACCCGAAGAGATCCTAAGTAGATGTTTTTAACGATTATCTTGGCTTTAAGTCTTCCAAAAGAAGAGGAGCGTTTCTCCAAGAAGGAGAAATGCTCTTTTTTATGGAAGTAAAAGTTGAGAAGAAGGAAAAGGATTAACCGGAGGGTGTAGTCCTTAGTAAGATGCAAAACGCTTGGCCAGGGAAACACAACTTTTTAAAAGCTTCATTCGTTTAACTTTTCTTCCATTATAGGGAGCGACTCCTCAATAGGTTGTTTTGCCTCTTTCTCTTATAATCACCCTCCTTAAGATGGAACATTAAACAGTCTTTAACTATTACTTCTAGGGAGGGATAAGAAATGAGAAGTGAACAGGAAATGATGGCGCTCATTATTAATAGAGCGAAGAAAGATGAAAGAGTTCGTGCTGTTTATATGAATGGTTCCAGGACCAATCCGAACGTTCGAAAAGATATTTTTCAAGATTACGATATTGTCTATGTGGTAAAAGAAACCGAACCATTTATTAATAACGACGAGTGGATACACGGCTTCGGAGAGATACTCATGTTCCAAGAACCAGATAAAAATAGTCGGGAATCCGGAATGGAAACGAATTTTGCAGAATCATATGGTTACTTAATGCTTTTTAAAGACGGTAATCGGATCGATCTTCATATTGAAACGAACGAGCATATGAGGAAGCATTATTTGAGTGACACATTAACGGTTCCTTTGTTAGATAAAGATAACTGTTTACCTAGTATTTCAGCGCCTACTGATAGCGGCTATCATGTGAAAAAACCTACTGAGTCCATGTATTTAAGCTGCTGCAATAACTTTTGGTGGTGCCAACAAAACATTGCGAAAAGTATTTGGCGGGATGAATTACCTTACGCAAAGTTTATGATGGAATGTGTGGTTAGACAGGATTTGAATAGGATGGTCGAATGGTGGATTGGGACAAACACTAATTTTGAAGTATCCACCGGGAAAGTAGGAAACTATTTTAGAAAACAGCTGCCAGCGTCACACTGGAATACCTATAAAGCTACTTATTCTGATGACAATTATGAGAATATGTGGGCTGCATTGTTTAGTAGTGGAGAGTTATTCAGACAATTAGGCAAGGATGTTGCGAGGGATTTGTCGTTTACTTACCCATCTCAGGACGATGAAAATATGACTGAGTATTTAAATCAAGTAAGGGCGTTACCCTCAGATGCTAAAGTTATCTTTGAATAATTTTATCTTGGTTTAGTCTTGATTCTCACATCAAATGAGGAAAAGATTCTTGAGCGTAAACGCAAGGTATAATCAATAAGGTCAAATTTGAAAAGGAAAGATAGGATGAAAGAAACACAATGGAATAGAAAAGAAGTGAAACGTCTGAAAACAATCCAATTAATTCAAAACAATCTCGTGATGCTGTTGTTCTTCATTCTTTTTGGAGTGTATGGTATGAACGGAGGTACTCCTACCGGGGTGATTGGGTTTGGGTGTGTTTTATTATGGATTTTCACGGCGCATGCGATCTACACCCTCCTTACAGGAAAAATGATTGGAACGAAGGCCATGAAAGGTTCGCTGGCTTTTGACATTGATCAATTAGGAAAAAAGCGTTGGAAGGGACGAAAATTAGGCGAAGTTATTTTCTTTTTAATCGTATGCCTTGGTAGTACAGTGATATTGTTTACTGTTGATATTAACTCTACAAAGGTGGACTTTCCTCTAGATGCTATTCCAATTATGGGAGGTTGGCTAGGGACGAATATTGGACAAATCATAAGAATTAAGAAATTATCTTAAAAAAATGTCTATGTCTTCATCATGTCCTGTTTTACATAACAGCGCGCAGTTTAAAGTTAATAAGTGTTAGGGTGGTCACGTGTCGATAAAAGGTATAAATCATTTATTGTTTTCGGTTTCTGACTTGGAAGATTCGATTGAGTTTTACAAGAAAGTATTTGAGGCTAGGTTGCTAGTGAAAGGTGAAAGGACCGCATACTTTGATCTAAATGGAATGTGGCTTGCGCTCAATGAAGAGAAGGACATTCCTCGTAAAGAAATAGAACAGTCTTATACACATATTGCTTTTTCAATTGAGAAAGACGACTTCGATGACATGTACAATAAACTAAAGGAGCTTAACGTCACTATTCTACCAGGCCGACCAAGAGCCGAAGAAGACAAGCAATCCATTTATTTCACAGACCCTGATGGTCATAAATTCGAAATTCATACAGGAACGTTGCATGACAGACTAGATTACTATAAAAATGAAAAAACACATATGGAATTTTATGATTGAGGAATTCCCCTGATATCAAGTCTTATAGATAATGGGAGATTTACTTAAAAAAGCTTAAAAGGAAAAGCCACATCTTGAACCGCTTAAGTTCGAGGTGTGGCTTATTTCTATGGCTATTTGCTGCGCTGTACTGACATCTAAACTCTCTATTTAGCACCTTAAAGCAGAACACGTTATCCAAAGTGTCATATCTTTTTTATGTGTTTTGGGACGTTTTTGCTTTAGTGTGATAGTGCTTTTTCGCCTTCGTGCGATTTCCGCATACTTCCATGGAACACCATTTTCGCTTTCCTTTTTGGTTCACAAAAAAGGCGAGGCATTCGTCGTTTTCGCACGCTTTTACTTTCTTTAATGTTCCGCTTTCCTCAAGCGTAAGCATCTGATAAGCCATGATGGCTAGAAGACCTTTCGTTCCACCTTTTGAAGGGACTGGTGTCATCGTCTCTTCTTCCATCATGAACGAGAGGGGTGTTTCTTTCGTTGTATGGGTAAGCAAATCGATCAAGTTATGATTGTCTGAAGCGAAATGCGCTCGACACTGATCACGAAAGTGCTGCAGGTCCGTTAAATGAATTGGTCCTTCTTTAATACGCTCTACTTGCGTAGCTGTTAATAAGTTATTTTCATTCATCAGCGATACCCACTGAACAACGTCAGCTTCTTCTGATAAAAGGTCGATAGGGCTATGATTCTGCATTTTTAATGTATTCATTACGTTAATAAATAGGTGATCAGAAAAATGTGGATAGTTTGTATGTTGAATCATTGTGATACACACCTTTTGCGTTATCTTTGACAACGATTATAACATAATGTAGTATTCTAACCACTAAATAGATTTTTAGTGGTTATAATTAATTTGATAGAGGAGAGATAACATGGCAGTACAAGAAGTAACTGATCACACATTTGAAGAAGAAACAAAAGAAGGACTCGTTTTAGCAGATTTAGGAGCACCATGGTGCGGACCTTGTAAAATGATTGCACCTGTTCTTGAGGAGCTTGATGAAGAAACGGGCGAAGAACTAAAAATCGTAAAACTCGATGTGGATGCAAATCCTGAAACAGCAAAAAAATTCGACGTGATGAGCATTCCAACGCTGCTATTCCTTAAAGACGGAGAGCTTGTTGAGAACGCAGTAGGCTTCCGAACGAAAGAAGAACTAGCTGGAATCGCGAAAAAGCACGGTTAATATAAGTAGAAAACAGCGTCTCTTGTGAAAAGAGGCGCTGTTTTTTTGATTAGGGGGTCATGAACTAGGGGTCAGGCACGTGCCTGACCCCGAACGTTCTCCACTTATCTTTTACCCACAACAGCCGATCCAATGACATATAACACAAGCCCAACCAACAAGTATTGAAAGATAAATATCATTGTCAACGTTTCATGGCCCATGTAATCAAGAATGAAAACATTGATGAAAAATACCCCGATGGCTACGAGTAGGAATATATTTGTGTAGCTTGTTATCTTAGTTGCTGACCGTTCATCGCGTTCAGGGAGGGTTGGATGTTTTGGTGTTTTAGAAAGGTATTTTGATATCCCTAGACCAATAAGAGCACCTATGCCTCCAAACAAAAAAGGAGAAAAGAAGCTTAAGGCATCATCGAAAAACGCGAGGAGAAGAACGCTCCCTAGTCCAATTACGGCTAAGGTTAACGTTAAGACAATATTCTTTTTCTTTTCATCTTGCTCCGTCGTGTTCTCTAGGTTAAATAGCTCCTCAACAGACGTGTTAAAATATGTACTTATTCGTAAAGCGAGTTCTAAACTAGGATGATACTGGTTTTCTTCAATTGCAATGATCGTTCGGTGCGTAACTTGTATCTCTTCCGCCAACTGCAATTGTGAAACGTTATGACGTCTTCTTACTTCTCGAATTCGATTTACAACCGGCAATTCGTAAGGCACCTCCTGAAAAGTAGTATGATCGTTTCATGTGTAATGGAAGGGGGGTCAGGCGTACGCCTGACCCCCTCTTTCATCAATTCGCTATTCTTTCTTCTTTTACCTCTGCCTTTGTACGCTGTTTCTTGGATTTCTTGAAGTAAAGCAACTCATAAAACACCGGTACAATTACGAGCGTTAATACAGTCGCAACCGTAAGTCCACCGATTACGACAACTGCGAGTGATTGAGAAACGAGACTTCCATCTCCTGAGTGACCGAAGAGGAGAGGAATCATCGCACAGATGGTTGCGATCGCTGTCATGACGACTGGACGAAGGCGCGTGCCACATGCTTCGATGATCGCATCGCGGATAATCATCGTTTCTTCATTTTGCTTCACGCGGTCGATCAATACGATCGCATTCGTCACGACAATTCCGATCAACATCAGCGCTCCGATCAATGCGGTGGCATCAGCCGGGACTCCAGAAATAAGTAGTCCAAGCACGGCACCGATCGATGCGAGTGGAAGGGTGATGAGAATCGCGAGCGGTGCACGCAGTGTCTTGAACGTGAGCACCATAACCAGGTACACGATGAGAATCGATGCGAGCATCGTAAGTCCAAGATCCTGGAAGTCGCTAGCCTGTTGTGCCGAAGCCCCGCCAGTATCGATGCTCATTCCTTCAGGTAAGTCGAGATCGGTTATGATCTGCTGGATCTCTTTTGAGATGGTGGATAGCTCTTCCGGCGTTACTTCAGCGGTAACTCTCGCATACAGGTCACCATCTTTATGAAGCACTGTGCTTGGCTTTTCATCTTGCGTGATCGATGCAACATCAGAAAGTGGCACAACACCACCATTCGTTGCGATCGATAAGTCTTGTAAATCACCCAATGTATCTGGAGTAACGCCAGCGTTTAGGAACACAGGTGATGTTTCATCATCAAGCGTGACTGTTCCGATCGGCTGTGGATTCAGCAGGCTTCGAATTTGCATCGCTGCTTGCTGGGTATTCGCTTTTTCCGTATCGACCTTCACTGTATAGACTGGCGTTGTTTTATCCTGGTTGCTCGATACTTTCTGAACACCATCAACATGTTCGATTTTTTCCATGAGCGTCTCTGACGTGTTCAAAATGTCATTCGTCTCGTTTCCAACCACATCATATGTGATCGAGGAGTTGGAAGAGCCACCGAACATGGAGGTAGGGTTTGCTTCAATGACGACGTTCTTTTCATCTTTCTTCGCTTCATTTACGTCATCGATAAACGCCTCAGCATCCGCATCTTCTTCCATAATAAAGGTGAACATGACCGTATCAGGATCACTCACTTCTCCGTACTGAGCGGCTTCCGTACTTGAGCCGTACTGCGTGATGACATGTTCATAGCCTTCGAAATCTGAGAGTGTTTCTTCGAATGAAAGCATACGCTCTTTGAGTTCATCCTCTGGCGTATCACTCGGGAAGACCATGTCGACGACGACCATCGAGGCGTCACTTGTACCAGTTGCAGCTTTCGGCATCCCTACATAAAGTCCGATTGAACCGAAGAGGACGAGAACTGCGACGAGAATCGGTACGAACTTATGGTTCAGCGACCATTTTAGTACGCGTAAGTATCCTTCTGGTCTCCGGTGTGGAGGAAGGGTCGTATTCTTTAACATCGCTCGACTGAGAATCGGCACAACTGTTAACGCAACGAGAAGCGATGCGAGTAGAGAGTACGAGACCGTTAACGCGAACGGAAGAAGGAAGGCTTTGAGCGAGCCATTCACAAGTCCCATCGGTAGAAACACGGCAACGGTGATCAGTGTTGAAGATGTGATCGCCCGTGATACTTCTTTTGTTGCGTCGATTACCGTTGCTTTCGACAACCGTTCGTTCTGACTTTTTCTAAAAATGTTCTCAACGACAACGATGCTGTCATCGACGAGTCGACCGACGGCTACCGCGATTCCACCGAGCGTCAGAATGTTAAGCGTGACACCTGAAAGCCAGAGTAAAAGTAGCGTGATGCCGAGTGAGAGCGGAATCGAAATCGCCGTCACGATCGTTGGCTTCACTTTTCGTAAAAAGAGAAGGATCACGAGCGTCGCAAACAAGGCACCGAGTCCAACTTCACGCACCATGCTGTTAACAGAGCTCTTCACCATATCTCCCGTTGTAAAAAGCGTCTGTGCTTCAACGCCACCATACTTACTGTTGATTTCCTCAACTGTATCAACGACCTGGTTTCCAGCCGTTACAGCACTCGCATCGGTTTCCTTAAACAGAATAACCGCGAGCGCTTCTTTTCCGTTAACGCGCGTGACCATGCTGTCTGATTTCACTTTCTCGACAGACGCAACGTCCCCAAGCTTTACTTCTGGTGCATCAGGAATTTGCAGGGGAAGCGTCAGATTTTCGATTCCTTCGAGTGAATCAAGGTCATCCGTTACGTTGATCGTGCTTCTTTGCCCATCGATCGTACTCGTTCCAGCGGCGGCTGACACGCTCTGTCCTTGAAGGACGCCCATGACCGCATTGACCGGAATGCCGAGCTCACTCATTTTGTCATTATCGAGGTTGATCTGAACACGAGACGTGTTTTCCCCCATTACGCTCGCTTGCGAAATAACATCCGTATTCTCGAACATCGGTCGAAGTTCGTCTTTTACAAGTTCCGTGTTTTCTTTCGTCAACCCGTCCTCAAACGTGACCGACACCTGCCCAACAGGAATCATCGACGTGTTCAGCTGTGAAACTTGAGGCTCAGAAATCCCCTCAGGAAGCGAGAGCGAGCCAATCGCATCTCCGACATTGTTCTTCGCTTCCTTCATCACTGTACTCGAGTCAAAATTGATGATGATCTGCGAGTATCCTTCACCCGTGGTGGACAGCACACTGGTCTTTCCTTCAATCGAAGCGACCGCTTGCTCGATTGGCTCTGTAACTGATGACGTCATGGAGCCAGCGTCATACCCTTGACCAAACGTGACGACCGTTACTTGTGGATTATCCGCCTCAGGTAAAAACTCCATCGGCAGCATAAAGTAGCTGACTGTTCCAACAAGCAGCGTAATCACGATAAACAACCCCATCGCCGCTTTGTTTCGAAACGCCCATTTTGTTATTGCTTGCATCATATTCCCCCCGTATTCGATTTTCTCCTCTTTGTCGTGGTGTTTTCTCTATAAAGAAACCTAAACCATGTTGTCTCTTACGTTGTTATGTACAGATACGACTGAATGTTTAAAAGGTTTCAATTATTTTAAACCGGGGTCAGGCACGTGCCTGACCCCGCTTCACAACAACTTCATACGGACGCATCATTTCATAATCCTCGTGCTCAAGGATATGACAATGCCAGACGAACAATCCTGCATACGGTGTGAACGTCATGATGATCCGCGTGATTTCTTTCGGGTTCGCTCTCACCGTATCTTTCCATCCTTGTTCGTTCAGAGCTGGTTTCACTCGAGGGCCAGTGGTTACGATCTTTCCTTCTTTCTCATACATGTCACGATCAAATGGCTGACGATCAAGTATTTGGAACTTCACGAGGTGAAGGTGAATGGGGTGCGTCGCATTTGAAACGTTCACGAAGCTCCAAATCTCCGTATCACCTAACCTAGGCTTTTCAGTAATCGGGTCCGACCAAAGGTCATTGTTTAAGAGATGGATCTCACGTCCATATTGATCAGGTCTCATGCCCAAGGAAAGGTTTCTTTCATTATTCGACTCTTTCTCATTCATCACATGGTAGGTTGATAAATAATTCGGAACACGACTATGGTCAGGAGAAGAAAGGTGTTTCTTTACGCGAAACTTCATCACGATACCTGTTGTTTTCGGATTCGGTAACTTGCCTTGTGGAAAAGGAGAAGCGGCGTCATTCGTCATCACGATTTCTTCACCAGCAGATGAACGAAAATCGATCACCACATCCGCACGCTCAGCTGGCGCAAGCAACAGGTTCCGAACCGACACAGGATGTTTCAACAACCCTTGATCCGTTCCAATTTGAATAAAAGGCACACAGTACGAAAGCGATAACCCATAAAACCTCGCGTTCGCTCCGTTCAAAATCCGAAACCGATACTTCCGCGGCTCGACTTCGAGATAAGGCCATACCATCCCATTCACAAGATTCGTTTTCCCGAAAAAGTCAGGTAGTACAGATGGATCAACACCTTCAACTGGAGGCGTCGGTTCAGAGGGATAGTACAATGATCCATCATCTTGAAACGACCGATCTTGAATGATGAGCGGGATATCATACTCCCCCTTCGGTAACGGCAGTGACAGCTCCTCCTTATCATGAACGATATACATACCGGTAAGCCCGGCATAGATGTTCAAGCGCGTAATGCCCATCGCGTGATCATGATACCAGAGGTTCGTCGCAGCCTGACCGTTCGGATACTCGTAAACACGATGTGTAAAGTACTTCCCAACCTGCTGAAACCCAGGCGTAAACCACGCTTCAGGATACCCATCACTACTTTCAGGCGTCACCCCACCATGAAGGTGCACGACGGTCCGAACTTCAGGTGCGCCATGATCCGCCCCATGAACCGTCGTATCGATGGGAAGAAAATGCTTCTCTGGAAGTTCGCTTTTCCACAGAACATGTACCGGCTGATTCCGAAACACATGAAACGTCGGTCCAGGAAACACACCGTTATAGCCCCAGACCCTAGTCGGCGGCAAATCGCGATGAAGCTTCTGCATGCTTTCTTTCATTGTTACTTCATAAAAGGGTATCTGATCCTTAATCGTAGAGGGCTGAATCACTGGCATGATGGGGAGGCGATCCACAAACTTTTCGAGCATGTGTGCCACTCCTTCCAAAACACGGCTTTTCTACATCATATGTTTTGGAAGTGATATCTTTCGTGATGGATGGAGAGAAGGGTGGTTTTAAGCTATTATTGAAGCCATTTAATCTTTACTAATCGGCTTTAATGGTAAAATGAGGATAATTCAATAGAATAGACGATTCTGTTAAAAGACAGGAATGGTGTATCACGACATCGTATTTTTAGTAGAGATCATTACATTCGCACTACATAGGTAAGGAGGAAATGATGGAGAAAATAAGTTATCCAAACGTATGGAATTTAGATAAGGTTTTTGATGGGGGAAGCAAGTCAATTCAATTTTTGGAGCATATCCAGCGCTTAGAAGAGCTTGTACATAAATTAGAAGGTAATGTTCATTCTTTCTCTTCTTCAATTTCAACAGAGGAAAGGAGTAACGTTATAGACGTAATAGAAGAGGTCGGAAACATTCGATTGAACTTTTCGCAGGCTAATTCGTTTATTACGTGCCTTCTTGCCCAGAATCCAAAGGATCAAGATGCTGCGAATGTAAGAGGTAAAGTGGCTCAACAAGAATCCCGTTTTGAAAAAGTATTATCGAAAGTAAAAAAGCTCGTTTCAAATACGGATGAAAATGTATGGAGAGCGCTACTAGAAACGAAAGAGGTAGAAAATTATACAGTTATTCTTAACGAATGGCGGGAAAACTCAGATTCTACCGTGTCAGAAGAGGAAGAAAGTGTGATTTCTGATTTAATGGTCGATGGGTACCATGCTTGGGGGCATTTCTATCATGATTTAATAAGTAGTATTACCGTAAAGATTAAGATTGAAGGAAAAGAAGAACACCGATCAGTAGGACAAGCGATTAATTTACGATCACATCCGAGTGAAGAAGTGCGTAAGGAAGCTCATGATGCACTAGAATCGGTTTGGGATGGGAAAAAGGATCTGTTTGCAAAAATACTCAATCACATAGCTGGCTTTCGGATCCAAGTGAATAACAAAAGAGGGAGAAGTAATCTACTAGAAGATCCTTTGAAACAGAACCGGATGAAGGAAGAAACATTGCATACGATGTGGTCAGTAATCAGTACATATAAACAACCTTTCTCGAAATACCTGAAGCGAAAAGCTGAAATGATGGGCGACTGTAGTATGAAGGCTTATAACTTTTGGTCTCCCGTTACAACAAATGATCAAGAGATAACCTATGACGAAGCGGCGTCATTTATCACAAAGCATTTTAGTCAGTTTGGAAAGGAATTAGGAAGCTTTGCGACAAAAGCTTTTCAAGAAGGGTGGATAGAAGCTGAAGATCGTCCGAATAAGTCAGCTATTCCGTTTTGTGCTAGCTTTCCAGTCACGGGTGAATCAAGAGTTTTCATGACTTATAGCGGCACATTTTTAAATATGTTAACACTTGTTCATGAACTAGGGCATGCATTCCATAATCATGCCATGAAGTCTGTTAACGGTTTGAATAAGCGTTATCCATTAAGTATTGCTGAAACGGCTTCAACCTTCTCTGAAATGATCATCTTAGATGCTGCTATGAATAAAGCAAAAACAGACCAAGAAAAAACGTTTATACTGGATGAAAAATTAAAACGGAGTGTCATGAACTTTATGAACATCCATTCTCGATTTCTATTTGAGCAAAGGTTCTACGAAGAACGAAAGGAAGGGATGGTTTCTCCTAACCGTCTAAATCAGTTAATGGAAGAAGCCATAAATGAAGCATATGACGGTTCTTTCGAACAACCATCTATACACTCTTGGATCTGGACACCTCACTACTATATCACCCAATCTCCGTTCTACAATTTTCCTTATACGTTCGGATATTTATTTGCATTAGGAATATATGCAACGGCAAAAGAGAAAGGAAAAGAGTTTGAAGAAGAGTATTTGAACTTACTCCGTGACTCAGGAAGGATAACTGTCGAAGAGTTAGTAATGAAACATTTAGGCGAAGACATTACCTCAAAAGAATTCTGGGAAAAAGGAATGGCGTTATGCCTGAAAGATGTTGAGGAGTTTATGAACGTAACGGCGGATTAAATAAGGGACAGAATCTAACACATAATGGAAAAGCGATCCACAACCCTTTCAAGTGTAGGATAGGGAAGATTACGTTCATTACTAGTCATGCTGCGCTTATTCCAATCCAAATGAAGTAAAGTGTAATCGAGACGTTAAAGATCGTGAGAAGAAGGGCTACGCTCGCAAGTCCTTTTTTCTCATCACCTGACCTAAAAACAACGAGAGCTAAAAGGATAGAAAGCGCACAACCAATTAGAATAAAGATCATGACGTTGATAGCAGTCGATTCACCAGACGCGTTCGAGATCGGATCGATTAGAAACATCGCAAGCGTTGTTAACAGAGCTATAACTATAAAGAGATATGATTTCCAGGACGTCATTTTTGAGTGATACATGTTGTACATGGGTAGTCTCCTTTCGTAGTTGGCAGCTTTTCATATGGATATGAAAGAATGCTTTTTAAACGATAGTATATGTAAACAAAGTGGTATGAATGCGCTTTAATGGTATGGGTCATTTATATGTTCGATCGTAACATAAAGGTCAATTTCCGCATAATTGAGCAAAGTGACTTTTATTATAATTCAGAGGTATGGACCACAGGCTCTGCTTGAATAGTCTTTAAAGATAAAGCAGATAGTACAGATAGATGCTATGGAATCCATCCATTGTGTGGACGGTTCACGATAGAAGGGTGTTATACGATGAGTATGTCAGAATTATTACTTCGATTACTGGTTACATTCGTTGTCCTATTTGCGCTCGCAAGAATAGCTGGAAGGAAAGAAATAAGTCAGATGACGTTCTTCAATTGGGTATCATCTGTCGCAATTGGATCTCTAGCTGCGGATATCGTGGTCAATAAGGAACTAAGTTTATTCCAAGGTGTTATTGTGCTTGTGGCATGGCTTGCGATTCCAATCCTGATTGGGTTTATCGATATTACATTCAAAGGGGCACGTAAGGTGACGACGGGGGAGCCAATCATCGTCATTAGAGAAGGCAAGATCATGGAACATGCTCTTCGCAAAACACGTTTGGATATTGATACGCTACGAACGCTCTTAAGAGAAAAAGATGTCTTCCAATTATCAGAGGTTGATCTTGCTCTATTTGAAACGAATGGAAAATTATCTGTTTTGAAAACCGATCATCAGTTCGTAACGAGGAGCGACATGAAAGTTGAGAGTGAACCAAAGCAGTTTCCCATCGCAACGGAGGTCATTTCTGATGGTGTTGTTAACTTTAAGAACTTATTGCTGTTGAATCTGGATGAGAAGTGGTTGACTGAACAAATGGAGCGAGCGGGAGTTACTTCACCTTCGGGAGTGTTCTATGCTGAGGTGCAGCAAGATGGAACGATTCATTTGGATATGAAGGGAGATTATGGTGTTCGTTAGGTGTGCGGGATACTGAACTTTATGATAATACGATGATCGGTATGTTTGGGGATCACTATAATATTTCGTGGGGAGAGAAATAACAAAATGCACAATTGAAGCGTGTGCCACTTTTAATTACTGCACCTTTCTTCTATCAGAAGAACACCGTGAAATCGTACCATTTCGAAATGGTGATTTCGTAACACCAGAGGTCACATCCATTTACAACTTCAATCAAATAAATTCTGATAAAGAAACGTCTCAGGCACAAAAAGGACAAACGTAAGTGTTATCTCTAGCAGGATAATATCTAAAAAGGTTCCGATCATCATTTGATGATTGGAGCATCTTTTATTTATCACCTCGATGAATTTGCCTAAAATCGAATATAAGATAAAATTAAACCGCTTTCATTTTGTTGGATAATCGTAAATTCATTACTTTGATAAAACTCAATTAACTCTTTGTTTTCTTGATATTCTACACAGACGATTTGCAAAGCGGATAAGTCATAGATTCGTTCACAATTTTCGAGGGCAAATTGTAGTATTTCTTTTCCTTTAACGATTCCTTTATATTGATCATTTCTACCCAATTGACCAATTAGTATTGTGTTAAAAGTAGAGGCGTTTTTATCCCCTGTCAGTTTACGTCTAGTACTTTTGGAAACATCTGTTGAGAAGTGGAAGGGTTTAATTAGTAGGGTGAAGTAACCCACAATATCTTTATTGGAAGGATGAACTATGAGGCTAGTGCGGGTAAAAGCTCTCTTTTCATTATAGATTGCTTTATTATGTAAGAAAGACTCCACATCTTTATTTTGACAAGTAGAGAATCTGGAAAGGTAATTACAGAGTGTTTCTTCCTCTCCAGAGACTCCTAACAAACTAGATAAACTAATTATTTCCATTTGTTTGATTTTAAGATGCTTGCCGCGTGAGCAATTCTATCATCTTTTTTTAAATTCAAATCATTGAAAGCATTAGTTTGTCTAATTTTTGTTCGTGGAGTCTCAAGAATTCGAGTTACTTCATCTTCATTAAGAACAAATTTACCTGTTATGGCGGTTGTAGCCATATCTTTTTCCTCCTCTTCGCACATATTTATCACCTCCTAAATTGTACACAGGGGGTAACATTATATGCCTTATTTACTCATATTATACTACCTGTACGCTGTTTTAGACAGTAGAAGGTGTTTGGCGTGAAAAACTACTACCTGAGGACTGAGGGCAGGTTACTTGATACAAGGTGCAATATCTTTGAGGGTTGTACTAGTTTTCAAAAAATACCTATTGTAACCTCTTACTTCGGCCATTTTATTTAGTAAACTCCTCCTGTTCAATTGGATATTTATGTTAAAATTTAAATGGTATTAAAGATCTTAATTTGAACCAGTAGAAAGATTCAATAAGAACTCATTTAATGATGAGCTTTACTGCAAAAAAAGATTAGAATAAAAGTATTAATGATCAAATAAAAAGTTATGTAAATGTTGGGGTGATGCACATTAGCAAAGTATTGTAGAGTATCAAATTGTTTAACCAACAGATAAATCGGTATTTAGAAGGTGAGGGGAATGAGATAAAAAAACTAATTATTATTGCGTTTATTATTATTACATTAGTGGGCTGTGTGGGGGATTCAGAAGGACATGAAGGTGAAGCGAAAACACCGTCAGGGTCGAGTTTTCATGAAGGAAGGGAATACCAAGAGGTTGTTGATGATTTTAAGGAAGAAGGATTCAAGAACATTAAAACAGAAAAGATTGAAGATTTAATTACAGGTTGGTTAACAAAAGACGGCGAGGTTGAATCTGTTTCGGTCGATGGAGATAAAGATTATTCTTCGGATGATTGGTACTCTGAAAACGTAGAAGTAGTAATTACTTACCATGCTTTTCCATCTGATGAAAAAACAGAACCAGTTTCTTCAAGTGAAGAAGCTCAAAAAGAAAACGACGATGAAATCGTAAAAGTAGAAGATAATGAATCCGCAAACGATGCACTTGAAGCTATTTTTCCAGTTGAAAATGCGAAACGTTCTGCAGTTGTCGCAATAACTAATGCTTATGCAATCGACGTATTTAAAGAAGATGGATACACATATGATATTTCGAAGTTTCATAGTTATGCAGATACTTCCGGGGATGTTGAAAATTATTTTAAAAAGGTAAATTCGTGGGGCGATTGGAGTGCTAAGGATGAGGAAACTTGGCATGTAGATTCGCTTATTCTAGAGAATTCCTATGGTGCTCTTGCCAACGCGACGCTTGATGTTAATTTTGATGGAACAAATTATGTGGTTTCAAACATAAGTGGAACATTAGGGAACCCTGGTGCATCTGCCGAATATTTATCGGATTTAAGTGAAATAGAATTTTCCAGCACTGTTCCTATTTATCTTACAATTTCGCCAGAGTTAATAAAGAACGACCGTAGTAAGGCGGAGGTAGAGTAGCTCGACTATTCTGACGAACTTGACAATATGTAGCCAGAACTGCTTTTGATATTTGGTGAATCTTTATATCCATACGGATTTAAAAGCCACTGCATCCAGAGGGACAGGTTTGTTGTCCCTCCTATTATATCAGTTCATCGCAAGGTTAAATTAGATGCTTGCTTTTGACTTTGGGTAATATTACTGTTATTGAACTGCTTCGGTATGTTTGTATTATTTTTGTTAATGGAACAAGGTACCTGTCCCCGTGGACTTAGGGGATAGTAGGAAAGCTTATTTGATCATAGGTGGGACGATGAACCTGTCCCTTTGTTTCAAAAAATTAGAAAACCTGTATCGTTGCTTTATAATCAACGATACAGGTTATACTTTTTGTAATGCTTTTAGCTTTTTTTACTTAGTTAAATAGTGACCCTCAGTCTTCTAAAGACTAGTAAGCTACCTCCGAGAGCAATTAATGCTAATCCGCTCAAGGCAAGAGTAGGGTATGGGGTGGCTGTATCAGGTAATTCTCCGCCTTCTTCCGTTGGTTCCAGGGGTACTGCCGAATCGATCACATCTTGTGGAATGGTAATTGTACCAACTTGGTTGTAATTAGTAAGTGACATTTCCATTGATTGCTTCATATTCATCGTTTTGTCTTCGATCGTCATTTCCATATCTAAATCCATCATAATATGTTGTACATAATATGTTTCTTTATCAATGGTCACGTTATAATTTACGTTGTTAATCGTGATCTGTTCCATAAGACCTTCCATAGGGGGTGACTCTTCATTCTCTGACATATTCTGTGTAAGCATCTTCATGGAAGATTCTAATAGTGTTTCTCCATCTCCCTCATACGTTAACACGTATGCGTCATCAGTATCTTCAACCTTCATTTCTTTAGCAAGTTCTTTTGCTTGAGCCATTTGTCCTTTGGCGGTCGACATGCCTTGAAGCTTCTCTAAATCCTGAGTGAGTTCTTCAGGCATTTTAACCCAACCTTTTTCAGGATCTTCTTGATAAAAACCTTCTTCTGTCCAGTAAGACTCTAATGTGATCTCTCCTTGTTGAGGGGAAGATGTTGTCATCGTTTGGTGCATTGCAAAAGGTTCTAAGGTGATGTCTGCTTTTGCTTGGCTTGAGGTCATCATTGATTCTCCCTCGATAGGGCTAGACTGTTCTGTTTTCATTTCGGTAGAATAACTTTTCACTTCTGTCATCGCATCACTAGACTTTGCTAAGATGTCTGAGGCGCTCATTTCATTCGCAGACGTGTGAAAAGGGGCTCCTACATAAACAATTGCTGCTACTGATAAAGGGACTAACTTCTTTAACATCCAAACACTCCTATTCGTTTATTTGGCAAAAGAAAGACTAAGAAATAGTGTGGCAGTAAGAGTATGTATTGTGCTACCTGGTGATGCACATTAATCTCCAGCTCCTTCGACCTATTCCTTATTTTCCCAAGCGGCTCGAAATAAAACATTTATTTACATTTTTATAGGCACAAGGGGACAGGTTGCTTGTCTCACTTAAAAGTCTAAAAGTGATGGAATTTATTGGAGAGTGTTATTAACCGGCTAGCTACGTATGATTCGATCCATTGCATATAGCTGATCATAGGTTTATGAAGGAGATGCCGAGGATGGTTGAGGGATGGAAGAGTGGGATGATGTATAAGGAAGTGAAAATGGGGGGTGAGTAGTTACTTCAAAACATTTCTTACAGTAATTAGTAAAAAAGAAACTATCTCATCAAGATAGTTTCCTTTTTTGCCAATATATTACCACGTTATTCTTTGAGTACCTTTAGACATAGCGCCCATCATAATTTCTTCTTCAGAACTGTCGGCTACTTTAACTAAAGCTGAATAGTCATCGTAAAGTCCTCCGTAGTAATCTTTTGAAGGGCTTTCGCCACCGCTGAATGACCCCAACATACGAACGAAGTTGTCTCCAAGCTCTTTTGCCGTTTCCTCAGTAACTGAGCTGTTTGCGATTATAGCAAACGAGATATCGTTACCATCAACGGCAATTGCAGCATCTTTTACCATATCATAGTCTTTAATAGAATCGACTGCCATTTCAATAGCTGCTTCATCAGGAGTAGGACTTTCCTCTGAAGTAGTCTTTGTTTCTTCAGTTTCTTCGGATTGTTTGGTTTCATTGTTAGTCTGCCCTGAGTTTGGTTCTTGATCAGTGGCATCATTTCCGCATGCAGTTATCACAAAAGCTAATGATGTGATAATCAAAAAATTGATAAAACTTTTTTTCATAGAAAACTTCCTTTCTGATTATTAGTTATGTAGGTAAAAAATTGCAAATTAAAATTAGTAAAAACTATGAGTAGTCATATTTTACTATTTAAAAGCAGAACTGAAAGTTTAACACAATTAACATTATTTAAACAACTGTGAGTAATCATATTGTAGGGGGGATTTATAGATGTGCTGTTAAAAAGGTGTTGAAAGAAGTTGAGGGAGAGATGGTGAGTAAAAAGGGTTAGGAATGTTTATAATCACAAAAAAGTAGCCTGAACATTAAAGGCTACTTTTTTGTGAACTTAACAACTATATAACTTTTGTATTATTTCTATTGTCTTCTAAAAATAATTGGTTCTTAGCTACTTTTCCAATCGTATTAGCTCCCAGAGCATCAACAGTTCCTCCGACAATACCACCTAGCAGAGGAGGAGCCAGAGGGACAGGTGTCTTGTCCGAACCCAATATGTTGGTTTATTAAGACTTGTACTAACCCTAAAACTACTTTACTTCTAATTGTAGAAGTTTTTTGATTCACTCTATGCTTTTGGGTTAATACATAATTAATGGGACGAGGTACCTGTCCCTGTGGACCTGGATCGAGTATCTCTCCCTGTGTCTCTATTTAATTCGTATATTGGTGAGTTGTTTTTCACTCGAAAGAATCTACTAACAAAATACTAGGAATATTTTACAAAATGTGCAGATTATTATGTTAATATATTACATATTAGCGGTAGGTTATTCCTATAAAATTTAAGGAAGTGATTAGATGGAAAGTCAAGAATTAACCAGATTACTTCAACTAGAAGATTGGGAACCAGACGACGAAAAAAGTGCACTTACTTTGGATGAAAAAGACCGTGTACATTTTGCAAAGCATATAGCAAATTACGATGGTATTCTGATTGACTTGTCTCACGATAGAAGTGTTTCAGTTAGAGAAGCCGTTGCATTAAATAAAAATACCCCAGTAAGCATATTAAAAAAACTAAGCAAAAATGATAAAAGTAAAGAAGTTAGAACCACAGCTACAAAAAGCTTAGAGGAGCTTAATTATGAGTAACCACATTGAAAAGGAAATATCCCAAGAAGACATATCTTATATAGAAAAGCACTTAAATAGAAATGACTTAAAAGAGTTTCTAGATATAGCTTCTGTTGCTGGTGCTCATGAAATGGTAACAAGAGGAATTCCTGGAGTATATGAAGGAACTCACCAGTTTATTAGAGACATAGAAACTGCTCAGTTATTACAAGAAAAATTCCCTAATATGCCTTACAGTTCACCTGAAGGCTTTAAAGAATGGCTTACCGATCGTTTATCTGGCTCAACTAACTCACAAGCTAACGCATTAAGTAGATTACAGGGAGATGGTGCCGGAGAAGTTGATTTTGTTCGGGAAATGCAAGGTAATCTTAGAAGTCTCTTTACTAAGACTGATTTTGCAAAAGATGCAAGTGGAAATGTTACAAGTAATTACCCTGGAATAGATGCTGTTGAGATAAATAGATTTACTGGAAAAGTCATCAATGAATACCAAATTAAAACCTTACGATCAGAAGATAGTATTAACAAGGTGCTTGAAAAGTTCACTAGTAATAGTCATTATAATGAAAACATTACTTTAGTTGGACCTAAGGAATTAATCGAAGAAGCCCAAAAACAGGGACTGCCAAATCCAGTAAAAGTAATGGGTACCGTTAAAGAGAATTCAGATTCAGTTAACGCGTTAAATGATAAAATTCAAAGTGGACAAATGACAACTGAACTCTCCACAAAAGCAGTAGTAGATAAAGTAGCTGGTGGAGTTGTAATAGGAGCAGCTATATCCATTGGAATAAGTTCATTATTTAATTTTATTGCATATAAAAAAGGTGAAATAAGTAAACCAGAATTAATTTCTAGGATAGGTAAAGACGGAGTTAAAGGTGCGATTACAGGTGGTGCACTTGCCGGTTTATCGTTATTTGTTCCAGGTGGAATCATAGGTATTGGGATTGGCTTTGTAGTTGGTTCTGTTTTACGCAGGGCTTTAGATGACGCCTTTGGTGAAGGTATTTTTGCAGATATTCTAGATTTAACAAATTCTGTTCAGGCAAATGTGAAACTTCTCCACAAAGGTTCTATATATATTGCAGAATTGGTGGAGGCAGATGGTAAGCAAGTCGCAAGAACTGTTACTACTGTTCAAGATCTCACCACCGAAAGAATTAATACTCTTAAAAGGTTACAAGATTATGAGGAGCGTTTCCAAGCAGGACAAGACATTGTTAAAAATGAATCGGTTCAATCTAGACTAAATCAATTAGATAATATCAGGGCACGATTGGAGAACGAGAAATGGGAAATGTAGTAGAAATTAAATCAAAAACAGAAGCAGCAAAGGTATTAAACCAACACCATGAGCTAGTTAATCAAAATGACGTGCGTGACACAGTTAGGAATGCTCTTAGTAAACTTGATGAAATAAATGGAAGAATTGAAAAGATAGAAAATAAAGGATTCTTAAAGAGAATGGTTGGAGGAGTGACTGGTAGTAACCAGAAAGAAATAGTGGCAGCAATGCGTGACATCTCAGAATCTCAGAACATGACTATTCAACTAGTAATATCATTAGCTATTATGCATTCGAAGAACCAATATGCATTAAATGATATTCTTTACGAATTAGAGGAATCTAAAGGCACCTATACTAGAATAACTGACCATATTGAATTTTTGTACAATCAAGTAGAGAGTATCAAGAAATCCTATAAAAAAAAGCCACTAGACAATCCACCAGCTAAGACAAAAGATAAAAAAGTGATTCTTAGTGTTGGAGTTGCAGTAATTATAATACTAGGTATCGGTTTATTTTTATTTTAGGTAGCGAATCAGCGGGCCGGACTGTTCTATTGGGTCCTTATAGAGCCACAGAGACAGGTGTCCTTTTTTTAGTAACGCAGGGGCAACACATTAATAATGTGTTGCCCCTATTTTATATTACTCAATAAATAAGATGAATTTTTCTCTGCGCTAAAGGTTATTTCAAATCCAAGTGGAATATTCTGTATGAATTAATATAAACTCCAAAATACTCATGATGAATGAGGTGTACCCATGCCTTTACGAATTAGAGATAAAACGCTCGAAGAATTAGAAGAACTCGAACAGAGTTATAAAGAAAAATTATTAGTAGACGATATTGAATACTCTTACCATTATGAATACATCAGTATATTAGAAGGTATTTATCAACGCGTTAGAAGAAACCGAGAAGATAGTGACTATGCCACATATGTTAAAAACCGGATAATTCAATTTTTAATTCACTATGGAACATATTTAAAAACGATTTATCAAAAAGATGATAGCACTGCACGTAGGTCATTAGAGAAAGTACTATCATATGACAGAACTAGTCCCATAGCCCATTACAGGCTAGGATTTCTTGCTTACAAACACCAAAACTATAGTATGGCAGTCACACACTTCAATGCTTCATTGGAAAATACATCACATTACAATAATCAATACGCACTAACCGAACAGCAACTGTACTATGCCCACCTCTATCTAACCAACAGCAGCCTTTACATTGCAGCTAGCACCCATCAATCTATGAAAGAGTTACAGACAAATCAAGGGACATTACTAGGAGTTGAACTGTCTTCACTATATGAAGTGATTGATCAAGGAGAGCAGTATCTAAGAAACAATGCTTTCTATAAAATCGATAGCGAATTAGAAGTGAGTACGTGTTCAAAAGAGCAATGTGAAGAGTTAGCACACACTTCAAGTGCAAAGCGTATCGTTTTGTATTTCAACGATCGATGCAATGAATTCATTTATGATAACCACAGTACTGAATTAAGTGAACAACAAGCTGTCATGTTACGACATTTTATATTGAAAAGTTCAATGGAAAAACCAATTACTCGTAGTGGTTTATCGGTTGTCAGTCATCTTACGGAAGAAATGAAAAAAAATACATATAGCAAAAAAATGCAAAGGTTGAATGACAAGCTAGAAGGGTGTGGGATAACCAGAGTGATCCAAACAACAAGCCTTCATGGAGAACCAGCTTATTACTTTGATAAAAGCCTTCCTTATACAATTCTTTTCCGCGTAGACGACAACGCCGCCGACGAATACATCCCCCGATGACAAGGGTGTCATCCTCCTTTTCGTATACTGATTTCAAGAAAAGAAAAGGAGAGATGCGATATGAAAACTTGGAATCGATTGTTTATCCGCCATGGCATTTTGTTGAAGGAAGTAAGAGGGAATGTGTTTGATTGTTCATTAGAGTCAGAGGAGAATATGTCTTTCTTATTCGAAACGCTGGATCGTCTGGTAATTCAGTACAACTATTCTCTTGAAGTAAATACTCTATCGATGTTGAGTGGAGCAGTGTCTGAAGATGAGTGGTTTGAAGTAGTGGACTTCTGGCATCGAGGCGTAACGGAAGAACTCTGGCCTGTAACTAAGACTGAGCAGCCTATCTTGCGCAAGTTGGATACCCATATTAGTGGGATCATCCGTCAATTGAATCGGCTTGGGCTTTATACGACGAATTCTTGTGAAGGCACCATTCAAAGAGTGCCAATCATCGGGTTTCAAAACAAGAACGATATGGACCTTGTAGCAAAAGTATTAAAAGCCATTAATGTGAAAGGAAATGATCTCAGAGTAACTTACTCTACCCTGTTTCTCAGAGTACCACGGGCTGAACTGCTGCCGATGGCTGAAAAACTGAATGTGATACAACCTGAATGGCTAACAGAAGATACGGAATATATAAAGAAACAATTATTCTACCATCAGTTAGAGCAGCTACTCTCCATAGACGGTGAAAGTGGTGATGAAGGGAACATCCGTGAGTTTGTTAGTGAGAAGTTAGCGCCATTAGTAGATAAGTTGACGGTAGACCGCAATGGAAACATCCTTGCACAGAAAACTTATAAGTCAGGTACCGGCCCAACAATTCTATTGAATGCACACCTAGACACGGTTTATGGCTTCGAACCGGGCAAAACGATTGTAAAAGACGGTCCGATCTGGTCAAGTAGTGAAGGGATACTTGGAGCGGACGACCGAGCGGGGATAGCTGTGTTATTAGAAGTTGCTGAAAACCTTCGCCACTCAAATTTTAATGGAACAGTGAAGTATGTGTTCACTGTCGAAGAAGAGATTGGATTAGTAGGCGCAAGAAATGTAGATGAGTACTTCCTCTGGGATGTGGATGCAGCAATCGTAGTAGACCGAAGAGGGAAGGGAGACATCGTAACTTCCTGTGGTGAATATATTAAATTCTGTAATGAGTTGTATGGGAAGTTCTTTGAAAGTGTAGCAGTTAGTGAAGGATTGGAAGGCTGGAAGTGTACGACTGGAGGAAGTAGTGACACCAGGATCTGGGCTTCTCACGGAATACAGAGTGTAAATTTATCGGCAGGATATCAGAATGAGCATACGGATGAGGAAGAGGTGGATGTGGAGGCTTGTTATGAGACTTTTAGGTTGATAAGTGGGGTGTTTGAGCAAACAAGAGAATTAGTTAAGTGTTTAAGACAGATAAAAAGAAACAATCAAATCAATTCGCCAAATCAAGCAAGCTAATATTTATAAAAAATATTTACATAGAAGGAGAGCGAATATTGTATTCGCTCTCCTTCTATGTAAAAGAATGCCTGACTATTATTAATTTGTATGATTTTTAATTGATGATTGAATACCTTTAGTGATCAAATAATTTCCTGATAATCGGTTTAATTAATAGATATAACTATTAGACTAGGATATTTGGCTCGTATTAGTTTTCTAATATATTGATATTATGCAAAAAACCCTAATTATCTAATAAAAAAGTGGTAAATCTTTGGTAAAATAGAAGTGTAAAATTAAAAGGTCGGAATCATTAAGCGGGGGAAAAGCCATGTCTATCCATAATTTAAAAGTTCTTCACAACTCGATAGAAAAAGATGTGCCAAAATGGATTGTTTTTGCAAATAAGCTAGGTGAATACTTATATGATCATGGGTCTCATTACAATGCATCATCTAAAATAGTTATATCTCTTCCAACTCAACAATATTTCTCATTATTTGTTGCTATGGGGATAGCGGATAAGAAATTTTCAATTAATAAACAAACTAGGTCAATTCAGAAAACATTTCTAAGTTTGGGACCTGGCAGAAGAATCATTTATATTGATGACGATAAAACCAGAGAAATGTCGGTGTTAGCAGTTGAAGAAAGTCCAGTCTTCAAGGGTGAAATGCTTCTGCATGTAAAGGATGGAAGTGTTAAGTACGGAATTCCTGAGCGGCAATGGTTAGAAAAAGTAATTATTCTCGATGAAGAACATGAAAATATTAAGAAAACAATGAAAGTAAAAAAAGGAAAGCAGCTGGGATTAACCGAGAATACCTTCTTGAAAAATGTCTATCCTCATAATCAATTGAATAAAAATGCGTTTTTTCCTGGAGATCATTTTTACCTAGTAGGAAATTTATCTGATATTGAAGAGTGGCTTTCAGAAAAAATCTTTATATCTAACGGAGAAAAAGGGTCCTTGCAAGACTTTTTATTTTTGGACTCCAAAAATAGTTATACAAACGGAAAATTGATTTCTTCACAGAAAAAGAAGTTAGAGTTCGATATTTGTGATAGTACACCTGTAATCTTTTCTGATTCATTAAGTTATCTCAATCAAAAGAGGAGATTTCTGAATAATCCCCAAATAATTATTACAAGCAGAACTGACAGTGAAAGTAGATTTATAGAAATAATGGAGCAGTTAAAGATGGAATACCTTCAAAATGAAACTGCTTTAATTACTGAAGATGTGCAAAATTTTCTAAGAACCAGTGATGTTGAAGTTCCGAGTGGTATTGAGCTAATGGGATGGAGGTGCAAATCATGAGTTTTCATAATGTGTTAGATCAATATGCAATAGAAAGCAGCAAAGTTTCATTTAAACATGTCAGTAATAGTACATTAAATAAATTAGCATTAAAAATAAATCAACTGCGAATAGAAATTATTAACCATTATGAGTATGATGAGCATCTCTTGGAAGTACTTAATATAGTAAGAAAATGTTTCTTTAAATTAGTTTCAGGGGTTAATACGTATGATCAACTAATTACTAAAGAGTTAGAAAAAGAAGTATTAATGAATCTTACTAAAGTTAAAGACAGTTACCCAGACTTGTTTAATTCTGTTGTATTAGATATTGCAAAATTGATCAAAAAATTATCGGAGACTACAGATAATAGTTTGCAAGAAGCTATTATCAATTTCCTTAACAAAGAGAAGGATAAGACTGGATTAAAAATAGCTATTATTTCAAAAAGTGCGTTATCAACTGAAGAAAAAGATATAGTAAAGAAAAAATGTGAAACATCGTTAAGAATAAGATTCTTCACTTTTAGTGGTTACAGAAAAAACTTAATGGTATATGACAAAGTCGTATACATAGGCAGTCCAGATTACTTTGGAGAAGCTGCTAAAAGGAATTTTAACAGCAAATGCATTACCTTCTTTTCATATGATTTTTTCCCGAATCAGATTGAACCTAAGAATATACTTAGTGAAATAGGCAGTAAGGGGATTATTAGTACTGTTTTTGAGCATGTACAAATAGAAAGGCCGCTAAAACCACAGAGAGAAATCTTCTTGGCAGAACGGGAATATAAAGAAGAAGCTGTTATTGAGTTGGTAGAGAAGTCTCTTAGTACAACAGATAGTTATCAAGATAATATAGAAGCAAAAGTCGTTATGTTAGAAAACAATCGGGTTATTTTTATTCCATCAGATGCGAAAGTAAGAATCTTCTCGCCTAACTCAAAAATTAAAGCAGTAATACAAAAAAGCTTTGCTGAGGTAGAAGAAGATAATTTTATTGTAATAAGGAACGAAAGTGACAGCAAATTAATTGCGGAAGTAGCAGATCGGGAAGTACTTAAAGATAAGGCAGATTCTTATAGAAAAATGCAGCAACATTGGAAAGAGCGATTAAGAAAGGTAGTAGAAAAGAAAGGGTTAAAATTGGTAAGTGATATTCTCCAGAGAAAACATCATATGAAAACTGCCTCACCTGCTTTAGTAAGATCTTGGTGCAGTCAGGAGTCAATTTGTCCCACAGAACTAGAATTGCTGTTAAGTGCTTTAAAATATAAGGCTGAAAGAATAACGAAAATTTGTACTACTATGAACGCTATAAAAAGTGCACATATAAGCGCTGGCAGAATAATTTCGGATAAGTTAATGTCGGAATTATCTGTTGACATCGATTCCGAACTTCAAGAAAAAGGATTCTATACGTTTGCTTCAATAGAGTTTAACGGTGCTTCCTTTAATGTAGAAAGAATTGTCTCTATTAATCATACAATTCGCACAGTAGCTTCATCAAATGTAATGAAAGTAATGAATCTAAACTAACATAAAGGAATGATTAGGATGAACTTACAAGATTCTTTGTTTAATAGAGAAATAGTTCATAACAATGTAAAAGAAGAGATCATTGGCCCCTCAAAAATTAGAAACCACTATAAGGAATTTAATCCGATAGGAACAACAGTATTTGAGACGAAGGAAGAATTTTATAAACCTTACTACTGGTTGGTTGGAGAGGAGAAAGAAGAGATACTGCAAAGAGAAAGTCCTAGTGAAAGGTACGTGAGCAGCATGCTTTATCCCATGAGATCCAGTTCTAACGATGAAGCTGCACTCGAAACCCCCATTCATGAAGAAAATGATGAAGTGCCGCAAGATGAAATGGACTTAGAAATTGATCAGATAACTGAAACAGATAATGAAGAAAGTTCTGAAGATCATGGTGAAGTTGAGCTCCTTCCTCAATCCAATGATTTTATGCCTTCTACAATGGGACTGACATTTTGTATAGATAAAGATGTTCCCAATTTACAAGTTAAGATTGAAGCAGGTACATATACACCACATACTGTTTATCTAAAAGAAGGAGGACACAGCTCTCATATATGGTGGTTACGGGAGTCAATACAAGGTGTCTGGGATTTAGCTATTAAGGATCTCTGGGAAGGCAAACAAAAAAAACATGTTGTGAGATTAAAGAATGGAAAAGACCAAACCATTAGTCATTTAAATATTCAGTTTCAAGGTCGAATCCGAGAAATTAACGACAAGTACATCATTACCATTAGTGTGACGAACCGTACCCAAGATAAGAATAGCATGAGATTACAACAGCTAATCCTATTCCAATCAAAGTTAGTTATATCAACTCCTAACAATTACTTTTTCTCTTATTATCCAAAAGATTATCAGATGGAGAATAAAATGAATGATGAAGAAGCTTCTGCAGAATTACTTTATAGAAATGAATATGTGTATGGGTTTGGACATGGATGTTCAACTCATTGGGAGCAAAATAATGAGCAGATCCAAGAGATTTCAACCACTTTTATGCCCGAGTATGAATCTCTTAGTATGACGCCTAACGTGTATGTGTATGAAGGAAGCAAGAAAGTAGAGCTCAAAGTAAAAATGAGCGATTTAGCTGGTTTATCTTCAAATAAAAAAGCTGATGAGATATTGCAGCCTTTAATTGAAGGTTATAGAGACTGGATCTCTAAGAAGGAGCTGGAGGTGAAGTCGGTGCCAACTCCTCTGAAGCCTGCTGCTGAACGCCACATTAATCTTTGTAAGGAATCATTAGATAGAATAGATCGTGGTCTAGAGGTGTTGCTAAACAACAAAAAGGCGTTAAAAGCTTTTGAACTTGCTAATCTGGCAATATTACTTCAACAGCGGAATGGTAAGGCAATTAGGAATGGTAAAGTCAGAGATGGGAAAATAGCATTTGATAAACAATTTGGCGAAACTATTGAGTATGAAGAGTCATTAAGAGACGCTGATAATACTTGGAGAGCATTTCAAATTGCGTTCATACTTATGTCCATGGAATCTATAATTGATGAAAAATCTGATGATAGAGAAATAGTTGATCTCATTTGGTTTCCGACTGGAGGCGGTAAAACAGAAGCTTACTTAGGGGTTGCTGCTTTTCAGATGATTTATCGCAGATTAAAAGATCCCAATGATGCTGGAGTGGATGTCTTAATGAGATACACTTTAAGGCTATTAACTGCTGATCAGTTTCAACGATCTTCAAGGTTAATTTGTGCCTTAGAATACATTAGAAAAAAATCCGTACATCAATTAGGCGAAACTCCATTCTCAATAGGTATTTGGGTTGGAGCTAAAACAACACCTAATAAAAATAATAGAGCGAAAGCCGAATTAGAAAAATTGAGAAAGAAAATGAAAGATTCACAAGAGTTTATTGTTAATAACTGTCCTTGGTGTGGAGCAAAGATGGGGTATTATCCAGAAGAAAAAAGTAAAAAGAAACATTATTTCGGCTATAAAATGGAAAATAACGAGTTAGTCCTGCATTGTCCTGATCGTAATTGTAATTTTAGCGATGAATTACCAATTTACTTAGTGGATGAATCGATCTATAAGAAAAAACCAACGTTTTTAATTGGTACAATAGATAAGTTTGTTCAATTAGTTTGGAAACCCGAAGCTAGGTCATTATTTGGTCTAGGTTCCAATGGTGAACGTCTCGTGAGTCCTCCTTCATTAATTGTACAAGATGAATTACATCTCATATCAGGTCCTTTAGGAACATTAGCCGGATTGTTTGAAGCATTAGTTGAAGAGTTGTGTTTAAAAACTATTAATGGGAAAGTTATAAAGCCGAAAATAATATCAGCTACAGCAACGATCAATCAGTTTAATGAACAAGCACTAGCATTATTTGGAAGAGAAGAAGCAAGACTATTTCCAAGCCCTGGGCTGGATAGTAAAGACTCGTTCTTCGCCAAACCTGCATATTATGACGAAGAAGAAACACAGCCTATGCCAGGGAGAAAATATGTTGGTGTTTACACTCAAAAAGTAAGGCTTATGATGTCACAAGTTATGACGTTTTCTTCAATATTGCAGGCATCCTCGGAGATTGAGGACAAACAAAGAGATCCTTATTGGACATTGCTAACATTTTACAATACGCTCCGTGAATTAGGAGGAGGACTAACCTTAACTCAAACGGATATACCCCAATACTCATCTGCATTGACTAATAGAAAAGGTATGTCAAACGATATAAGATACATTAATAATTACCTTGAATTAACATCTCGAAAGCAAAGTCACGAAATCTCTAAGACAATTGATGACCTTAAAGTTAATTATAAGGTTGAAGAAGATAAAAAAGATAAAGAAGTAATAGATTTGTGTTTGGCATCCAACATAATTGAAGTAGGTGTCGATATTGACCGCCTTTCAGTAATGGCAATTGTGGGTCAGCCTAAAATGACAGCCCAATATATTCAAGTTAGCGGCCGGGTTGGCCGGAAGTGGTGGGAGCGTCCAGGTCTGGTGTTTACCTTATACGCGAACACTAAATCAAGGGATAAATCACACTTCGAGCACTTTAGACAATATCATCAAAGACTTTACTCTCAAGTTGAACCGACGAGTGTGACACCATTTTCTGACGCTTGTTTAGATAAAGGGCTACAGGCAGTTGTCATTGGCTTCCTTCGTCAGGCACTTTCTCAATACATCGCTCAAACTCCAGATTGGAGAGAGATTGAAAAGTTTATGGTTAAAAAAATTGTTCCTTTTTATAATCGTTTAGTTAAAAGAGTAGAATTAGTTGATCAAGAACAAGTAGATGAATTTAAAGTGAGATTTAAGCAAATCTTAAAAAACCTTGAGTTAGGTGCTTATAATTCCTGGGAGGTTGACAAAGAAGTAGAAGGATATATGTATGCTGCCGGTAAAAACATCCCTCCCGCATTAAAGAAGAATTCAATTCCGATGATAAATTCCCTCCGTAATGTAGATGCAGAGTGCAGGGGGCTTATAGTCTCTTTATATCAATCTATGGAAGATATAGATCAAGCTAGTAGTTGGGAGGAGTTGCTTTCATGAAAGAGATACCATTAAGGAGCAGTCAATTAATTACAACATTTGGACCTGGTGCACTTGTGATAAGCCCTACAGGAGAATCGGCACTAATTGGGTCATTAGATAAATGGTTTTATGATAAATATGATAATAAAGCAAAAGAAATGAATGAATATGAAATTGTTGAACCTAGGCTGCGATCAGCACTAAAGGTCAGTAAACTGTTTATGCCGCCTGATTTTAGACAAGGTTATCAATTTAGGGGTGACGTGTTAGGGAATTCACAATCAAATACAGATATTTATATACCTTTGTTGAGATTTCCATCATGGCAGTACTGCCAATACTGTAAGACATTGCATCAAGCTCAATTGTCTCATAGGTCCAGTTTTCTTACATGTAAAGGCTGTAATAGAAAAAGTAAAATGATTCAAGTTCCTTTTGTTATAGTGTGCGAACATGGACATTTATCAGATTTTCCATGGAGAGAGTGGGTTCATAAGGATGAAGACACAAGGTGTGAAGGATTGCTGAAAATGGTCTCAACTGGAGGGGCTACTCTGGATTCCCTTAAAGTAAAATGCAGCTGCAATCAAGAACGCTCGTTACGTGGAATCATGTCTAGGAAAAACAATATCCAGCAAGAAGAATCGGGAGTTAGTGAACTTAGTAAGATGCTTAATGCTTCTGAAAAGTTATATGAGTGTCCTGGAAGCAAACCTTGGTACGGCTCAGCGGAAGAAAGTGAGCCTTGTAATGCTTATCCAATTGCGGTTCTCAAGAACTCAATAAATGTTTATTTCCCGAATAAGTTAAGTGCAATCTATCTGCCAGGAGAAAACAAAAATGCAGAAGAGATTATTAATATATTTGAAAGAAATCATATAACTCCGTCTCTTCTTAATATGACAGGTAAAGAAACAATAGAAGACAAGATAAAATATGTGAAGAGGTTCTGCCCGGCAGTTATAGAGGATTATAGTGATAAAGATATCGAGCTTGCAATCTTATATACTGAAGGTGAAATAGAGGTTGAATCAATTGAAGGGACGAATCCAAAGAACATAGAGCAGCATTTACGGAGAAAGGAGTTCGAAGTCCTTATATCTGAACTCGATAATAAGAACTTAAAAGTGAAAAAATCATGGATGAAAGGAGATCCTTCGGAACACAGCATAAGTAAGTTTTTCAATAAGGTCAACAAAGTTACGAAATTAAAAGAAACCATTGCCTTAACAGGGTTTAATAGATTGAGTTCTGATAGTAATAGTGGAGGCATTAACCAGCTTTTAGAAGGTAAAAAATTGTTATTCAAAAACCCTGATAAGCCAGAGAATAATTGGTTACCAGCATATAAAGTGTTTGGAGAAGGAATATTTTTCACTTTAGATGCTGAAAAATTGCAAGAGTGGGAAAGAAAGAGTGTAGTTAAAAAGTATTTTAATAGAATGCTTAAAAATGCAAGAAACTTAGAGATCGATATTGGTGACTCATTTGAAACTCCAAAACAAGTACTTCTGCATACGTTATCACACTTAATTATCAATGAATTAGCTCTAACATGCGGTTACAACGCAGCAGCATTAAGAGAAAGATTATATTTAGATGAGGATCAGTCAGGCATTCTCATTTACACTTCTTCTGGTGATATTGATGGAACTTTCGGAGGGCTTGTAAGGATGGGAAGAGAAGATGTTTTCTTCAACATTGTAACGAGAGCATTAGAGAAAGCAGGATGGTGCAGTTCAGATCCTGTCTGCTCTGAAATAGGAAGAGAAGCTGGCCAAGGAGTTAACAATATTAATGGAGCTTCATGTCATTCTTGTTCTTATTTACCTGAAACCTCGTGTGAGGCTGTTAATCTGTTTTTAGATAGAACATTACTGATTGATCCAAGAGTGGGCTTTTTTGATATGGTAAGAGTATAAGGCATATCCATTTATTTAATAGAAGCCAAAGCATTCAAGTTAATAAAGGAGTATCTATTAAAGAGCAGAGATAACTATTCTCTGCTCTTTCTGTTTGTAAATTAAATCCGATTAAAGTACACCATTATAATAAGAATAAATTTCAATTTGATAAAGTTTAATAAATGGTTTATGCTGCTAATATAAGATATAATTAAAATAGAACGTACGTTCTTTGAGAATGGGTAGTAGGAGATGAACTAACGTGGGGAAAATAAAAGTAATTGATTTATTTTCAGGAGCCGGCGGTCTTAGTAATGGCTTTGAGCAAACGGGAAGGTTTGAGGTAGTAGGAGCAGTAGAAATAGATAAATGGGCTGCTGAAACGTATAAACAAAATCATAGTAATCAAGAAAATCAAGACATTATCATTAAGGACGCAAATGGAAAAAGTGATATCACAAATATAGATTTCGAGTTAAAATTTAAACACCTTGATAAAAATAATCTTGTTGTAATTGGAGGCCCGCCATGTCAGGGATTCTCCAATGCCAATAGGCAAAAAAATTATCTTATATCCGGAAATAATTTATTAGTATTAGAGTTTGTGAGAGCAATTAGACAAATTCAGCCTATAGCTTTTTTAATGGAGAATGTAAAAAATGTAATTTCAAACAAGCATAAATTCTATGTTACAAATTATATAGAGAATAAAAGATATAAATATACTTCCAGAGAATATATAGAGAGTATCTCCTCTGGAAAGACAAACCTCTTTAATCCAGAAGAATTGATAGTTGTAGAATCTGAAAATGTGTCTCTTAAAAATGAATTTGAAAATATATGTGCAATGTTTAATGATAATGATCTCATCCCGATTATTAATGGTAAACGAGAGCTTTCTATGCTACGTAAATTGCATAAATTAGGTGGAAAAAATAAGCTGATAAATTTTGAGAAAAATAATGAAAAAAATGAGATTAAGCTTATTGTTGATAGTATTATGTATTATAAAAAAAGCATTAATATCATAAATGATGCTTCAATTTTAGATAAAGCACAGATGATTTTGAATGAGTTGTCTGAAGGACAAAAAGTTGAAGGTGAGGAATTATTAAAGGTCTTAAACCCTCTGATAGAACTAAATAAACTTTTATCAGGATTAATGGGGATACAGAACGAAGAAATTGAACTCCAGAAAGAAATTAAACCTACACTGGATGAAGCCAATTCAATAATAATGGTAAAAGCTAACGTACTGTCTTATAATCTTGTCGATTATCTCATTAACGAGTTTAAAAAAATGGGGTATATAACAAATAAAGGAACTAAGGATAAGGCAATAATAAATGCTGCTGATTTCGGAGTTCCGCAAAATCGTAATAGATTTATGCTGTTAGGTATAAAGGAAGGATTGTTAAAGGAACACTTAACAGAAATTGATTTACCAGAAAAGTCAATTATTAATAAACCATTTACTGTTGAAGATGCTATAAAGGATTTAGAAAAGATTAATCCAAGTCCAGAAGCTTCTTCTATTAAGAATACAGATTACCATTATGACGAGAGCAGTTCTTCTCCATTGCAAAGTTATTATCGTAAACAAATGGAAGAGGAAGACAAATATACTATCTATAATCATGTAAATACTAAGAGCAAAGAATTAAGTAAAAAACGATTTGAGGCTATACAAGAACAAAACGGCAAGAATTTTCATAGTCTATCGGATGAATTGAAAAGCACCTATGCTGACACTGCTAGAACACAAAATACAATTTACCTAAGATTAAATTATGAGGACCCTTCACCTACAGTAGTCAATGTGAGAAAATCTATGTGGAGTCATCCAGTAAATTCAGTTGCAATAAGTATAAGAGAAGCTGCAAGGTTGCAATCATTTAGAGATGACTTTATTTTTACAGGGTCTAAGGATCGTCAATACCAACAAATAGGAAATGCTGTTCCTCCGTTATTGGCAAGAGCTGTAGCAGAAAAAATGTTAGAGTTACTAGATATAGATATGGAGCCTGAAGAGTATTTAATAGACGAGTTAGGGCTAAAAGAACTATAAACTAAAGGGACAACCGGACATCCGGTTGTCCCTTTAATTATGGTTTGTAAATAGGAAGGTATCCCTAGAAAAATGATTTTGTTATAATTTAGTAAATAATAAGTTAGGAGTTTCTATATGAATACGGTAATAACTCAACCTTCAGCAGCACCGGTTATTCAAGCTTTAAGATCATTAGGGTATAATAGCAAAACTGCAATAGCAGATATCATTGACAATAGTGTTGATGCAAAGGCTGCAGAGATAAATCTAGTGCTTAGTTATTTTGACGGTGATGGACTAATTACGATTAGTGATAACGGTAATGGAATGTGTGAAGAGACATTGCAGGCTGCCATGAATATTGGTTCGAAAGATCCCAGGGAGTTTAGAAACCCTGAAGAACTTGGTAGATTTGGCATGGGTCTAAAGACTGCTTCTTTTTCACTAGGAAAGAGATTAAGTGTTTTGACAAAGCAAGATGGTGTTTATCATGAAAGGTGTTGGGATCTTGATCATGTATCCACTTGTAATGAGTGGCAGCTATTTAAACAAATCCCCTTGGAAGTAAGAGAGAAGATTGGTGATATTGAAGGTGTTAACGGAACTATTGTTTGTATAGATAAGCTGGATCGTTTTACTGGTTATGAAACTGGTAATTTAATTCAAGAAAGCAGTTTCTATACGAAAGTAAGAAGAATCCATAATCATTTAGAATTTGTTTTTCATACTCTGTTAGAAAATAAGAAGGTACATATATCAATTAATGGAACTAATATATCTCCCTGGGATCCATTCATGATAAAACACCCCTCAACTATTGAAGGCGAAACTCAATTGATAAGAGTTAATGGACAAAGAATCAAAGTTAAGTATTTTATATTACCACATGCTTCTCACCTAAATATTCAGGAATACAAAGAGGGAGGAGGCAGTAAAGGGTGGCGTGATCAGCAAGGGTTTTATATCTATAGAGAGAATCGACTTTTGTATTATGGAGACTGGCTGGGGTTATTTCAAAAGGATGCATCTTCTCAGCTCGTAAGAATTAGAATTGATATACCAAACACTGCTGATTCAACTTGGGGAGTAGATATTAAGAAGTCTTCAATTACTCCTCCCGAGGATGCTATGTCTCGTTTAGAATCTATTGCTAAATTGGCTAGACGAGTTTCTAAAGACATATTCTATTTTAGAACAAAGAGTGAATCTTCCAATTCTACATATAAAGGCAACCTCAACACGTGGGAACAATCTGGTACAAATAATGGCCCTCAATTTGTTTTAAATAGAAATCATCCTATACTATCTGAAATCTTTGGAAATATTGATGATAAAACTTCTAAACTGCTGAATCTCTATCTGAAATTTGTTCAACTAGGATCTCCAAGCAATATTATTGATACTCCCAAAAGTGAAAATGAAAATGTGCAGAATATTACTGATGCACAAAAATCATTGGTAATTCAATTTGCAAATACGATGATCAGTTTAGAAGTGGCAGAGGGAGAAGAACAACTAATTAATGCTTTATCTTCACAAGCAGCGTTTGATGGAATCAATAGATCAACGTTAAAACACATCTTAAGAATGGAGAATGTAGTAAATGGAAGAAGCGGCTAAGAAGATGTTTGAACAAACTTTTAGGAATAGTTACTTTATGTTCTTACAACATGGTAAAGGACAAGAAGAATCTGCAGAAACAGCTTTTAACATGGCAAAAATGTCAATTCAAACTTATCAGGATGTAAGTGAGGAAACTAAACAACAATGGTATCTTGAATTGTTATTTGATTATAAGATTAGTCTAACTTTTAAAAAGCCTGCTGTTATGAGAGAACAGAAGAAAAAAGAGTGGTATAATCCAAGCCAAGTTGCCTCGGGATTTTATTGGTCAAGATACAGAGAGTACCTTTCTCGAGTAAAGGAGTGGCCGCAAAAGGTTGTTGAGTCTATTGATAGTTCAACTAATGAGATTATGTATTCCTTAGGTGACCCAAATGATAGACAACCGTTTGACTATAGAGGGTTGGTATTAGGTTATGTGCAATCTGGGAAGACAGCAAACTTTACTGGGTTAATTAATAAGGCTTATGATGTGGGCTATAAATTGGTTATTGTACTGTCTGGCATACATAATGATCTCCGTGCACAAACTCAAATTAGACTAAATGAAGAAGTAATAGGAATTAGTCAAGATGATCAAGGTGCTCCAATTGGAGTAGCACAAATTATAGAAAATTCACCAAGACATGTCATTCAGTCTTGGACAACTGTACACCGTGATATTACTTCAGAATCAATAGGCGTTAGAGAGTTAAACAATTCAACTTTGATGGTAGTGAAAAAAAATAAAACAGTATTAGAATCTCTTAAAGAACAGCTTATTTATCATAAAAAATTATTTAATCTAGATATTCCAGTTTTAATTATTGATGATGAAGCAGATCAAGCTTCTGTAGATACTTCTAATCCAAACAAAGATGAAGATCCTAAAACAATAAACAAGCTCGTAAGACAAATATTGGAAGTATTCGACCGTAAATGTTATGTAGGTTATACTGCAACTCCTTTTGCTAACCTTCTTATCAGCGCAAACGGAAAAACTGAAAGCGAGGGAAAAGATCTCTATCCAAAAGATTTTCTCATTGGATTACCTAAGCCAGAGCAATATTGCGGACCAGAGGAATTCTTTAATGTTGAAGAAGATGCCGATGATCCTAGACCAAGTCTTATAAGACCGCTAAGAAGTAACGATATCGAAGTATTTACGGGGATAAAAAAGAAAGAAGATGCGGATAAAATCGATAAAATCCCTCCTCAAATGGAAGAGTCCATCATGGCATTTTTATTAACGATTGCCATAAGAAATCTAAGAGGCCAAACTAAAAAACATAATTCAATGCTTATTCATACTTCCCGTTTCAAAGATGTTCAATCAAGCGTAAAAGAAGGTGTGGAAAAAGCATTTGAGTATATTGTTGAACAGATTCAGTATAATTCTGAAGGGAAAACTGTTGCCGCGCTAAAAGATCTGTATGAAACTGATTTTCTGGACACTACATTACAGTGGCCTGAAAAATATACTCCATACGAATGGACCAAAGTTTATGACGAATTAAGAAATTCTTCAAAGACTGTTCAGGTATTTGAGATTAATGGTAACAGTAAGGACGCTTTAGATTACAGTCTATACAAAAATAAAGGACTGAATGTCATTGCAGTAGGTGGTGACAAACTATCCCGGGGGCTTACACTGGAAGGACTAAGTATCACGTATTATTTTAGAAATACATTGATGTATGACACTTTAATGCAGATGGGCCGTTGGTTTGGTTATCGAAAAGGATATATGGATTTATGCAGAATTTATACTTCTGATGATATCGCTTCAAACTTTGAGCATTTAGCTATAGCCATGATTGAGTTAAGAGAAGAGTTTGAGAACCTGGCTTCTTCTAATAAAACTCCCAAAGATTATGCTGTAAAAATGCTTAGTCATCCAACAATGACATTAACCAATCCGCTTAAAATGAGAAATGCTTCCATCACAAATATTATGTATGGAGGGACATTACAGCAAACCAGGATGTTTGACATAAGAAGTCAGACGGTCATGAACAACATGGAGAAGACAAATCAGTTTATAAAGAAGATAAGCGAAAGAATGGAGATAAAAAGAGAAGGTTCAGGTAAGACAATATATCACTTGGCTAAAAATATTAAGCCACAAGATATCATAGAATATCTATCGGGTTATCAAACTAGTGGTTCTGAGTCCAAAGTAGATGTGAGTAAGATTACGAATTACATTAAACTGGCTAATGACAATAAAGAGTTACTTAATTGGACTGTTGCCCTTGTCGAAGGTGTTCCACGTGATAAAGATTTGATTAGATATGGTAAATTCCCAGTAAATGTTGGTGGGCTTTCTTTACAGTCAGCGGTTCTTAGGGGGATGAAAACAGAAGCTAGTAATTATAATCACACCGTTGACATAAGGGCAATAGTAGCAGCTGGTCAAGAGTTCATAGATATAGACCCTCAATTAAAAAAGGGTGTGAAAGGAAAAGAGAATATTAGAAGGTTAAGAGATAAAGAAAATGCTATTCTCCTTATATATCCGTTACATCCTAAAGTAGATATATTTGATAAGTCTAACACTTCTTTTAATAGCAGCTTAGTTCCCATCGGGTTTGCTATTTCGTTTCCAAATACAGATATAGATGAATCAAAGGTATATGAGACCAATAAAACAATAGGGTGAATATGATGGAAAAAGAAATAAATATTAAGCATATATTTGAAAGAATGCTTTTAGACCAGCGAAACATTGTCGATGATCAAGCATACAAAATGCAAGTAATTAATACAAGAGATCCAATAATGTTTGCTGGTTTAGATGGATTAAATAATAACAGATTGTTATATATTGATCTTGGAGTAAATGTTTGGGAACAAAGTAAGATTAATGGGCTGCCAAAATGGAAAGGTTTAAGTTTATTGGTCGAGTATTTTGAAAGAATCAGTGTAATAAAAGATAGATATTTCTTAATAATTAGGCAGGAAGAAGGTCACAGTGAGGAAATATTTGAAGTTGTGCTGCAGAATTTAATAGACCATATATTAGTTGAAGAGAATAGGGATTCCCTTTTTACAACTATTTATAAAGTTTTAGATCGATGGAGTCATTTCTTTCAGAAGGGTGGGTATCGACGCCTTTCTGACGAACAACAGAGAGGATTGTTTGGTGAATTATGGTATATAAAGCACTGGATGGAAGCAAATAAGGAAATTCCGCCTTTAATTGTTGAACAATGGGAGGGCCCAACTTCTGACCGAATAGATTTTAAAAATTCAAAGTGTGGAGTTGAAATTAAAACTGCTGTTGATAAGCTGACAAAGACTGTCAAGATATCAAATGAAAAACAGCTAAAGCTCTCTGATGCAGTTTCTACATTGTACTTATATGTATGTTTCTTAGAAAGAAGCAAGACACATGGTATGTCACTTCAAGAATTAGTCGAGGATGTCAGGAGACAAATTGGTTCCCAATCTGATAGGCTGCTTCTTCTATTCAATGACATGCTGATTGACTTAGGCTTCAGGGAAGAAGAATATAATGAAAACTATTTTTTCGTTGATAAAGTAGAGCTATATGAAGCTAATAATCGTTTTCCTAGAATTTGCTCAGAAAAACTTCCTAAAGGTATTTCTCATGTGAGTTATAGTATCGACCTAACTCATTGTATTGAGTTTGAGAGAAGTATAGAACAAGCTTATACTGTGTATTAAGAAAGGGCGTCTAATATGATAGAAGCAAGACAAAAAAAGGGATTCTTGAGTGAATTCCTAGAAGAAGTGGAAACAAAAGCAATTAAGATGGGAAGTTATGAGTTACCTTTATTAGAGAAAATGATTGAGTATATGGATAGACAGGATGATCCAGAGTCTTTTATTCCGGCTTATATTGATTCTTCAAAAAAGATTAAGGTTAATGCATATTCTTATGATGATGACCAAAAAAGCTTAGATTTGTATGTAGTAAACTACGATTTTGACCAAGATGAAGATACTTTGAAATCTATAACAATGACATCAATACTGGAATTTGCGAATATGGCAAAGAGGTTCGTAACTAATGCGAAGTCAATTGTAGAAACTATCGATAGATCAATGCCAGTTAGGGAACTAGGGAAAATTATTTTATCTGAGCAGCATGTTGTGGACGATATAAATATATTCGTACTCACTAACTTGTATTATGAATCTAACAAACCAATAGATCTCTCAATACCAGGGTATGAGTCAGTGAATGTACAAGTATGGGATATAGATCGGATTCAACAACTAGTAACCTCCGAGCAAGGAATACAATCTATCTACATTGATTTTGAAGAAGAGCTTGGAGAAACCTTTGAAATGATGTTTGTACCAGACCCTAAACAAGATGCTGTAAAAGATAATTTTGACTGTTATATAGGATTTATACCAGCAGAATTTTTAGCTAAAGCATATGATCAATGGGGTCCAAAACTTGTTGAGCGGAATGTTAGATCATTTTTACAAGCTAGAGGGGGAACCAATAAGGGAATTAGAGACACTCTAAAAGACCCCGATCAAAGACAGATGTTTGTGGCATACAATAATGGTATTTCTAGTGTGGCCCGCTCTGCGGAAATAACAAAAATAAAAGATAACGTAAACTTGTATCAAATCAAAGGATTAACAGGCTGGCAAATTGTTAATGGCGGTCAGACAACTGCATCAATTCATCAAGCTTATAAAAATGGGATAGATTTAAGTGATGTTTATATACAAGCAAAATTAACTATCCTACAAGTAGAAGCTGACAAAGAAAAGGACAGGCATTTATTAGAGGATGAGATGGTAGCTAAGATTTCCGAGTATGCTAATACGCAAAATAAGATAAATAAATCAGACTTATTATCCAATACTCGGTTTATGTCTGAAATTGAAAAGTATTCAAGAGATATATGGATACCAACGAAAGATGGTCGGAAATCTGAGAGTAAATGGTATTTTGAACGTGCTAGAGGTCAATATATGGTTGATATAAGCCGACGCAAGCGAGGCAGAGAGCAAAGTGAGTTTAAGAAACAATATCCCAAAGAGTTTGTACTTACAAAAGTTGATTTAGCAAAATACTTTATGTCGTGGGAAGGGTATCCACACATCTCTAGTAAAGGCGGGGAAATGGCTTTCAAGCGATTTATGGAAGCAAACAGACAATACTGGAAGCATGAAAGAGATGAAAATAACAATATCATAACTTTAGAAGAAATGACTAGTGAATCCTACAAGAAGCTTATAGCAAAAAGCATTATAAATTTACGTGTTAAGTCTATTGTTGAAGAAATGAATATAAGAGGGTACCGAGCAAATGTAGTATATTACACTGTATCAATACTCAATCATCTATATGGAGAAAAAATAGACTTGTTAACAGTGTGGGAAAATCAAACGTTGACCGATAAATGGGATGAACCAATTTGTATTATAGCTGAGAATACCTTAAATTACCTAAGAGAATCAGCAGGTGACCGAAATGTAACTCAGTGGGCAAAACAAGAAGCGTGCTGGGTCCAATTTAAAGAACAAAATTCTAAACAGCTGAGTAATATTTTATAGAAGAAATGTAAAACCCGCTAAATAGCGGGTTTTTTGAAAAGTTAATTTATTATATGACAATTAAACTCCTAATATAGTAAAATAATGGTTAAAATTTAAATATATACCATTACTTAAAAATAGGAGTCTGGTATTAATGTTTGATAATTACAATTTACCTAATGATGAAATTCACTTAGGAATACTTATGAAATTTGATTATTTAAAGGGGAGATTAATTAAAGGTCAAAAAGATATAAAAGGAGAGAGAGGCTCAGGTAAGAGGGTTGAACCAGATGAATTTGTTCCTGCAGAACATATACTTCATGATTTAATTAGGGGTTTCTATAAACCTAAAGGTAAAGAATATATTCTTTCATATCAAGCAACTGAGAATTCGGAAAATTATGGAACGCAAATAGGATGGATAAATAATAATCAAGGGTTATTTAGTGTAATTAATATGCTTCCTCCTAGTCGTCTCAAGGATAATAGAGCTAAAAGTGATATAAATGCTGCAAGGTACAACTTAGAAAATAAAATCCCTATTGGAATATTTCATAGAGTAGGAAAAGGAATTAATAGGTGTTTAGGTTTAGGGCTTATACATAGTGAGACAAAAGATGGTATTTTTATTGTAAAACCAATATCATTAATTGATGATTTGGAAATTTACAATAATAGAATAACAGATTTATCTAATATAGATGTAACTGAAAAAGAGTCCTTAATTAAAGTAAGAATAGGTCAGAGTAAATTTAAGAAATATTTACTTGAAGAGAGAAATTCCTGTTAACTGTGTAATCTTTCTAAAAAAGAGTTATTAATAGCTAGTCATATCATACCTTGGAGGTATTCAAGTTCATACCAAAAATTAGATGTGTTGAACGGATTATTACTTTGTCCAAATCACGATTCTTTATTTGATAAAGGATACATTTCATTTGAGGATAATGGAAAAGTAATTATCTCAAATGAAATAAGTATAAATGATGCTAATATATCAAATGTTAATTCGAATATGGGTATTTCAGTCTTAGAAGGTCAGCAAAAATATTTATCTTGGCACAGAAACAATATCTTAAGAAAATTTTAAATGAGGTTCTATAATAATATGAATAACGTAGGGTTAGAAGATATGAAAGACAGCTATGGTTACTTATTTGAAATTGAGAATTTTCTTAGAGATTTTATTATTTACCAAATGGAAAAAGAATATGGTTATAATTGGCGACTTCATTCTCTGAAATTAATTGATAACTCAATAACAAAAAAAAGATTTATGACTTATATTATCACGAACTGATCTCATATATAAACATGTATAAATGCTTATACTCTAGGTTGCCATTATTAATTGTTAGTAAATTAAAATCTATATCCCAAATAAGAAACAAGATAGCACATAATATTTGGTTAGAGAGAAATGAAATAGAGATTCTTTACAATTTACATAAAGAAATTTCATATTACAAAGGGGAGCTTAATAGTGCCGATATATAACAAACTTATTAGAGATAATATCCCACAAATTATTAAAGCCACAGGGAAAGAATTCAATATTAAGACTCTTAACAATGCAGAATACAAAGAAGAACTCCAAACAAAGCTCAAAGAAGAACTGGAAGAATACTTACAAGCAACAAAAGACAATGAATCTATTGAAGAACTAGCGGATATGTTAGAAATTATTCATTCTTTAACTACAATCCACCATTCTTCAATTGAAGAACTAGAAATGGTAAGGAAAGAAAAGAAAGCTAAACGCGGAGGATTCGAAGAAAAAATTTACTTGATTGATGTTGAAGATGAGTAAGATTCAACTAGTATCTGAAAGACTGTACGACTACCTTGTACCAGAGATAGATAGCTCTGACTCTATTTATATATTGACCTCATTTGTAATGCGTTCAGGTGTTGAATTACTATATCCCTATTTAAAAGAAGCCCTTAATAGAGGAGCAAGTGTTAAATTTTGTGCTGGTGATTACCTTTATGTTACGCAGCCGAAAGCATTAAGCTTGTTACTAGAACTTGACGGAATTGAAGTCCGCTTGTTCCAAAGTAATGGCCGATCTTTTCATCCAAAAGCTTATCTGTTCGGACGGGAGAAAGGGGATGGAGCTTTCTTTGTAGGTTCATCAAATCTATCAAAATCAGCACTTACTGGTGGTGTGGAGTGGAATCTCTATGTTCCTGAGAGTAGTGCACCATCGACATATGAAGAAGCAGAAGATCAATTTCTACATACCTTCTATCATGAAAACACCATTCCTTTAAATGATGAAACTTTAAAGTCATATTATAATAGGTACGAACAATACCATTTAAAACATCCTGAACTGCATCAAACTTGGACTGATTTAGAAGAAGTTGATATGACAATAGGTGTTCCCTCTGAGCAAGATACGATAAAAGAACGCAATGAGTTATATGAAGTGAAACCACAAACTAAGTTAACACCTAGACCAGCCCAAAGAGAAGCTCTCGAAGCGCTAGAATCAACTCTTGAAGAAGATTATACAAGTGCAATGGTGGTACTACCAACTGGAATAGGGAAGACATATCTAGCTGCTTTTTTTGCTCGCTCGTTTAAAAGGGTTCTTTTTATTGCACATAGAGAAGAGATTTTGTACCAAGCGAAGCGGTCATTTCATCATGTTATTCCCAATCGTTCCACAGGTATTTACAATGGCAAGGAAAAAGAAATGGCTGATATGATGTTTGCTTCTGTTTTCACTATCGGACAGGAAAAGAATTTACATCGCTTTTCTCCTGATGAATTTGATCTTATTGTGGTGGATGAATTTCACCATGCAGCTGCACCTTCTTATCAAGGGATAATAGACTACTTTAATCCTAAGTTTTTATTAGGAATAACCGCAACCCCTGACAGGATGGATAATAAGGACGTCTATGCGCTGTGTAATGGAAATGTTGCTTACCAGATGCATTTTATTGAAGCTATTGAGCAAGACTGGCTGACTCCATTTCGTTTCTATGGTGTTTATGATGAGACAGACTATTCAAGTATTACGTGGTTGGGGAATAAATACGATAAAGAAGAGTTGTTACAAGTACAACTTAAGGAAGAGCTAGCCCAAAAAATCCTGGAAGCATGGCTGCAACATAAGCAAACAAGGTCGATTGGATTTTGCTCCTCAATCAGACAAGCCGTGTTTCTAGCTAATTATTTCAACAAGAATGGCTATAAAGCTATTAGCTTACATTCCAAATCGGATTACAATAGAGCAGAAGCGATTCATAGTTTATCTTCTGGTGATATAGACATCATCTTTACGGTAGATCTATTTAATGAAGGTGTAGATATTCCTCCTGTAGATACGCTGCTGTTCGCAAGGCCAACTGAATCATTGACCGTCTTTACCCAGCAGGTAGGTAGAGGGCTGAGGCTATTTGAAGGTAAATCTTATTGTAATATTATCGATCTGATTGGAAACTATCGTAATGCTGATATTAAACTCTCTTTGTTTGATACGGTCCCGGCTAAAGGTACTAAAACAAATAATGTTGAACCTGTTGTCCCAGCTAATTGCGAGTTAAACTTGGATTTGAAAGTTATAGATCTACTGAAGGAGCTTAATCGCAAAAGGCAGCCACGTAAAGAGAAATTGTATGATGCTTATTATAATGTAAAGCTAGAACTTGGGGGGCGTCCAAGTTATACAGAGCTTCACCGGAAAGGTTCTGAAGATAGTAAAGGATATAAACAGGAATTCAAGTCATATATAGGGTTTCTAAACTGGGCAAACGAACTGGACGAGGAAGAAAAGGAAGTATTTAATAAGCAAAGTAAGTGGATTACAGAGGTTGAGCGAACCAATATGACCAAGAGTTATAAGATGGTTGTTCTTAAGTATATGTTAAGTAGAGGGTTAGAACATTGGTTAGATTCTGTTACACCAACCGAAGTTGCGCCATATTTTCACCACTACCTTACTGAGGTGGACTACCGAAAATTAAAAGATTTCTCAGATAAAACAACGAAAAAACTATGGGTATATGATGAAAAGAAAGTAAGTAATTTGATTGCAACTATGCCGATGACTAAGTGGAGTAGTAGTTCCAAGGGGTTAGTTTCATTCGAAGATAATGTATTTCAATTTAATGTTGAAGTTGCTAATGAAGAAGAAAATAACTATTTATACAACTGGACAAAGGAAATATGTGAGTATCGATTGCGGGAGCACTTTGAGAAAAAAGCTATGGAATCGAGGGGACGGTTCTCATGATTCAGGGTAATGATAATTTGTTAAAAGGAGCATTCATTATTGGGATAATGGATGCTCCTTTTGTTTGTGAAAAGAATTTAACTATGCCATCAAAATCTGCTTCCCATACTCTAAGTGCTTGACCATTTCCTCAACGGCTTCTGTATGTTGTCCACTCTTGATATGTTCAAAGATTCTTAAGTGATCTTCGTAGGAAACAAGCATGCGATTTTCTTGTTTTCGGAACACGTTACTTGCGATCAATAGTAGTTTGTCCTGTATTTGATCCATAATTTGAATGAATTCTTTGTTATCGACGATTTTGATTAATTCGTTATGGAATTCAAAATCGAGGGAGAGGAATGCAAGAAATGAAGCGTTATTATAAATCTCGTTATCGATTAATGCTTTTTGCTGTTTTAGAATTTCTTCAATTCGTTTCTCTTCATCGTCCTGAATCGATTGCTGCGATAGTTTATTGACGACATGAGATTCAATGGCAATACGTAATTCATATATATCAAATGCTCTGTTTATTGATATTTCCTGTACAACTACTCCTTGTTTAGGCGCTTGTCTAATAAACCCCTCAATCTCCAACCGGTCCAATGCTGAACGAATTGGAGTGCGGCTCATTTCCAACCTTTCCACCAAGGAACGTTCGGATAAGAAATCACCGGGTTTTATTTCCCCTGTTATAATCAGCCTTCGTACTTCCTGATAGGCTCTTTCCTTTAATGTTAATTGGCTCAAGTCAATCTCTCCTTTTGAAACTGCGCGTATAGATTTTATGACTGCTATTACGTTAAGATATCTTCATCTTAACACTTAACTACCTCTTTTATAGAAGTATTCTCATGTTTTGCTTTAATCCTAAACATGTTTCTAGAAACGGTATCAACGACTAATAAAGCCCTCCTAATGTAAGATGTGCTGGCAAGCGTCATCTGATTGTATTGTGTGAAAATTATAAAATTACCTATTGCCAAAAGTGGCATGCCAGTTGTATACTAATATTATGATAACCCTTACATTTTTGAATGTCTACAATAAGTGGTGTTCTTTTTTTTTAGAATTTAGGGTTCCATCGTTAAATTTTACTAGGTAATGGAGGGGTACGAATGATGAAAGTTGGATTAGGTGCTGACCATAATGGTTTTGAATTCAAGGAAGAAATTAAGAAATATCTTGAAAATACCCTTGAAGTTGAGGTGGTTGATTTTGGTTGTCATAGTTGTGATGCAGTCGATTATCCAGCAGTCGCATTTGAAGTTGGGACTGCGATCAACAATGGCGAAGTAGACCGTGGCATTATTATTTGCGGTACGGGTCTTGGTGTCGCAATCGCTGCGAATAAAATACCAGGTATTCGCGCAGCAACTTGTCATGACGTGTATTCAGCAGAACGAGCGCAGCTGAGTAACAATGCTCAAATTCTAACGATGGGTTCTCAAGTGATTGGTCCAGAAGCTGGGAAGAAAATTGTCCGTGCTTATTTGGATGTTCAATTTAAGTCGAGTCATAAGGTTCAGCAAATTATTGATAAAGAAAATGAAATTCACAACGCGAAGCTATAAGGTAATGGATCTTTGAAGTTTCATGAGTGCTAATGCCAGGTTGTTAGGGGGAAAGTAGCTTGAAGAAGATTATCAATAATAATGAAAACCTCATACAGGAAATGCTTGAAGGATTTATGAATGCTCACGGTGAGATGTACAAGAAGCTAGAAACGACAAACGGCATCGTCTTGAAGGAAAAGAAGGAGAAGGTTGGCATTCTAATTGGCGGGGGAAGTGGACATGAACCACTTTTTCTAGGCTTCGTTGGAGAAGGTCTTGCTGATGGGGCTGCAGTGGGGAATGTGTTTGCAGCTCCGCCTCCATACAATGTGCTAGAAGTGACGAAAGCAATTGATTCCGGTAAGGGTGTTTTACACGTTTACGGAAATTATGCAGGTGACATTTTGAATTTCGATATGGCTAGTGAATTAGCTGAAATGGAAGGAATCACATGCAAATCGGTTTTGGTTCGGGATGATGTAGCATCTGCTCCATTAGAAAGGTATGAAGATCGTCGCGGAATTGCGGGAGATGTGTTCGTCATCAAGGTTGCTGGAGCCGCAGCAGATCAAGGCTTGTCTCTTGATGAGGTAGCGAGAGTGACGCAAAAGGCTGCGGACAACACCCGTTCAATTGGTGTCGCGTTAAGTCCAGGGATGATTCCAGGCCTTGAAAAACCAACGTTTCATTTGGCTGATGATGAGATCGAATTCGGTATGGGAATTCATGGTGAGCCTGGGATTGAACGAACCAAAATGATGAAAGCGGATGAGTTAACAGATCGTATGCTAGAATCTTTATTCAACGATTTCCATTATCAAGAAGGCGGCGAAGTTTGTGTGTTAGTTAATGGGCTAGGGGCTACTACCCAATTAGAACTGATGATTGTGAATCGTCGAGTGAATGAAGTGTTAAAACAAAAGGGAATTAAGATTCATCATAATGATGTGAACAGCTATTGTACCTCACAGGAAATGGGAGGAGTATCGATTTCTCTCTTACTCTTAGATGATGAATTGAAAGAGTATTATGATCAGCCTGCGTATTCCCCTTACTATATGAAGAAATAAGTTCAAATTGACTATGAAAGGGGAGCAAGAATGGAAAATTATTTAACCGTAAACGAAACGGTCGACATGCTTAAATACATTGGACAGCAAATTATTGATAGCAAACCATTTTTAACTGAAATCGATAGTGCGATTGGCGACGGCGATCATGGAATAGGGATGGAGATTGGCTTCAAAGCGGCAATCAATGAATTGAATAACCAGGAATTTCAGACGGTGAATCAAGTCTTTACAGAGACCGGAAAAGCGATGATTATGACGATGGGTGGCGCCTCTGGCGTTATTTTCGGGACGATGTTTCTAAGTGGATTTAATAAGTACCAAGATGTTACAGAATTAACGATTGAGAATCTTGCAGATGCATTTGAAACGTCGTTAGAAGCCATTAAAAAACGCGGGAAAGCACAGCTTGGGGATAAAACAATGGTTGATGGTCTTACTCCTGCAGTAGAGAGATTACGAGATAGTGCAAATGCAAATCACACACTCTTAGAAGGTCTTGCGAATGCTGCTGAAGGCGCGAAAGAAGGAGTCGAAGCTACGAAAGGCTACCTTGGTAGACTTGGGAGAGCTAAATCTCTTGGCGAACGAGCGATTGGGCATCAAGACGCTGGCGCTACTTCAGTTTGGATCATTTTTAACGCGATGCACGAATGGATTCAGGAGTATGCAGTAGTATGAAGAAATTCTACATCGGCACGAACTGGAAAATGACCAAAACCTTAGAAGAAGGACTGTTATACACGAGGGAATTGAAGAAGGTCAGCGAGCAGCTGGATCATTCGAAAATAGAATTGTTTATCATTCCTTCTCATCCATCACTCATTCCGATTAAGAGTGAAATTGAAGATTCAACAATCAAAATCGGTGCACAAAATATGCACTGGGAGGAACGAGGAGCTTATACGGGTGAGGTTTCACCATTGATGCTGCAAGAGATCGGCATGGACATCATTGAGCTCGGTCATTCTGAACGAAGAGCGTATTTTAATGAAACGGATAAAGCGATTAATAAGAAAGTCCATGCTGCGCTAAATGCAAACATGAAACCGCTTATCTGTATTGGCGAAAAGTTAGACGAGAAAGAAAATAACATCTCAGTAGAAACCTTGTCTAAACAAATCAAGCTGACTCTAAAAGGTCTAAACAAAGAGCATCTACCACATATCCTCTTAGCATATGAACCAGTTTGGGCAATAGGGGAAAATGGCATCCCTGCAGATTCCGCTTATGTTTCCTATATCCACGGTGAAATCCGTAAGATCTTAGTTGATTTGTTTGAGGAAACAGGGAGCCAAGTACCGATTTTATATGGCGGCAGTGTGAATCTAGACAATTACCTTTCGTATTTTGAAGACAAAAATGTAAACGGTTTATTTATTGGACGAGCAGCATGGGACATGATTTCTTTTGAAAAAATTCTCAAAACGTGTCATTCACTATTGTGAGCGTCTTTCACAGTTAATCAGTGTTATTCGCAAGCATTAAAATTTTAATTTTCGGTCTTTTGGGCGAATTCTAATTTACAGGGGGTAGACGGATGATTAAATCTTTTAAATTAATGGTTTTAATAGTTTTCAGTTTAATGGTATTGGCTGCATGCGGAGGAGGAGCAAACGATGCGTCTTCTGAAGAAGGTGGATCAGGATCCGGAAGTGGTGATGCGACCACGATTAATATGGGAACAACACAAACGGAAGACTCTGTTTTCGCGGCTGCTTTAAATAAATTCAAAGACGAAGTCGAAGCCAATACGGACAATGTAGAGGTGCATCTGCACTTTAACAGTGAGATGGGCGGAGAACGAGAGATGGTTGAGGCAGTTAACATCGGTACGCTAGAAGGTGTTTGGACTTCAACTGGAGTCATCGCCAACTTTGTTCCTGAAGTATCGGTAGTCGATTTACCATTTATTTTCGAAGATAAAGAGCATGCTCGTAGTGTGATGAATGGCCCCGTTGGTGAAGAATTGGCCGATAAATTAAGTGATCAAAACTTTAAGCTTCTTACATGGGGAGAAAATGGTTTCCGCCATATTACGAACAGTCAACATCCGATTGAAACACCTGAGGATTTAGAAGGGCTAAAGATCAGAACGATGGAAGTGAAATCTCACCAAGAAGCGTTTAATAAACTTGGAGCAGATGCAACGCCAATGGCATGGGGAGAAGTGTTTACATCCCTTCAACAGGGTGTGATCGATGGACAGGAAAACCCTACTTCTATCATTTATTCTTCAAAACTTAATGAAGTACAAGATTATGTATCTCTTACTGGGCACGTTTATTCTCCAACAGCCATGATGATCAATCAAGGTATTTGGAATGGACTATCTGAAGAAGACCAGCAGATTCTACTTGATGCAGCGAAAGCAGCACAAGAAGAAAATTATACGGTTGGTGATAAAAACGAAGAGAAATATATCGAGGAACTTAAAGAGGCTGGAATGAAGTTTAACGAAGTAGATAAGGCACCATTTAAGGAAGCTGTTCAACCAGTAGTGGACAAACACAAGAAAGATGTAGAAGACTTATACAACCAGATTGTTGAAAGTAACTAATGGTCTTGGCTATCAATGAAAGGGTAGAGCTTTTCTACCCTTTAGTAAGAAGGTGATGTATGCTATCTTTCGTTAAAATAATGGACCAGATTAATAAAGTCATCTTAATCATTATCGGATTATTGACAGGGGTCATGGCAGCCGTCATTATTGCACAGGTTTTTTCGAGATTTGTCTTGAGTACCTCATTATCATGGTCTGAAGAGCTAGCTAGATATTTATCGATTTATGCGGTATTTCTAGGTGCAGCTGTTGCGTTACGACATCAAGGGTTGATTTCGGTTGAAGTAATCCATGAATTTATTCCACAGGCATTATCAAAGTGGCTGAAAATCATCGTGAATCTCATCTGTATTGTTTTCTCTGTCGTGCTAATTTTTGTAGGGATGGAGATGATCGATAAAGTACAAATCCAGAATTCACCTGCCATGCAAATCCCGATGTCCATTCCATATGCATCAATTCCAATAGGTGCATTGTTAATGGCACTAAATGCAGTCGTCGTTGTAATCGAATTGTTCAAAGGGGGGAATCGAAATGGCTAGTTTGTTATTTGGTTCACTCCTAGTATTTTTCCTACTCGGCGTTCCGATTGCGATTGCGTTAGGATTAGCTTCGGCTGCTGCTGTATGGTGGACAGGGGATATTCCACTATTAATCTTGGTTCAGAGAGCGTTTACTTCAATTGACTCCTTTCCGTTAATGGCTGTGCCATTCTTTGTTCTAGCCGGTAAATTAATGGAGGTCGGAGGCATTTCTGAGAGATTAATAAGGTTTGCTAATACCTTAACGGGGCATTTTAAAGGCGGTCTTGGGATGGTCGCTGTTGTAACAGCCATGTTTTTCTCAGCGATCTCAGGTTCGAGTGCAGCAACAACAGCTGCAATCGGTGGAATCCTGATTCCAGCGATGATCAAAAAGGGCTACGATCGTAACTTTGCCGGATCCATTTCTGCCGTTTCAGGCGAACTGGGTGTCATTATTCCACCAAGTGTTCCTTTAATCGTTTTTGGTGTTGCGACTGGAACATCAATTGGCGATTTATTTATAGCCGGTATATTACCGGGGGTCTTAATAGCTGTTAGTTTACTAATACTCGTTTACTTTATTGCCGTACGCAGAGGTTATCCTAGTGACGAGAAAGCAACATTTAAAGAAAGATGGGACGGGTTCAAGAGTGCTGTGCTAGCCCTGTTGATGCCTGTGATCATACTTGGCGGAATTTATGGAGGCATCTTTACTCCAACGGAAGCTGCTGCGGTGGCTGTTGTTTACGCTTTTATTATCGGCGTTTTTGTTTATCGAAAAATTACGCCTAAAGTGCTGATGAAGGCATTAAGTGAAGCGGCTATTACAACATCAATCGTGATGAGCATTATTGCGTTTGCAGGTTTGTTTGGATTGATTCTTAGTCGAGAAGGAATTCCAGCGCAAGTCACCGATTTCTTCGTAGAACTCAGTAGTAATCCAATCGTATTCCTTCTATTAATTAACCTGTTGTTGATTATCGTTGGAATGTTTATGGAAACGAGCGCTTCTATTATTATCTTAGCTCCAATCCTAACACCAGTTGCGATTAGCATGGGAATTGACCCAGTCCACTTTGGAATTATCATGGTCGTGAACCTTGCGCTAGGTATGTGTACACCGCCAGTAGGGGTTAACTTATTTATCGCAGCTCAAATTGCAAATGTTAAGTTGGAAAAGCTCGCGAAAGCATTAATTTGGTTCTTTGTGGTTCTGATTATTGACTTATTATTGATCAGCTTTATTCCTCAGCTAACCATGCTGTTTCTATAAGAAATGACGTTGCGAGCCTGTGAATAGAAGAGGAGAGTTTCATGAAAATCGGATTAAGTACTTATGCTTTTTTCTGGCAATGGTCAGAGTTAGCTAATAAGAAGTTGTCTTTAAAAGAAATGATGAACGAAACAAAGAAGTATGGCGGCGATGTTTTTCAAATCTGTGATTATCCAGCGATCGAAGAAATGAATGATGAAGAGTTAGCTGACATTGCTTCCTATGCAAGGTCGCTCGGCCTCGAGCTCGAGCTTGGGACGCGAGGCATTCATCCGGCAATATTGAAAAGGTACCTTGCTCTTGCCAAAAAATTAAATGTTCCAATGCTGCGGTCAATGTATTTCAGTAAGGATTTCACACCTGCTAATCTTGATCAAGCTGTTCAGTGGATTGAAGAAGTGTTAGAAGACTTTCAACAAGCAGGGGTGACACTTGGGCTTGAAACGTATGAACAAATCAAAACAGATCAATTGGTTGATTTGATTAAACGAATTGATCAACCATACGTAGGAATATGTTTAGATCCAGCAAACACCGTCGCTTCGTTAGAACTTCCAAAAGACGTCATTGATAAAACCGCTTCATATGTAGTTAACCTTCACGTGAAGGATTTTGCTTTTACACGTAATCAGGGATGGGTTGGTTTCTATTATAGCGGTGCGCCGTTGGGAAAGGGTTTATTAGATTTCAACTATATGTATCGTACTGTTTTAAATAAGAGCAAGAAAGAATTTAATACGATTATTGAACTATGGGTTAATTTCGAGGAAACAATTGAAAAGACGATTCAAGTCGAAAAAGAGTGGATTGAAACAAGCATGGACTATGTGAGGAGGAATAGATAGTGAGTTTAACAGTTTCAGTAATTGGTGCAGGCGGAAAGATGGGAACAAGAGTCACAAATAACCTTACAAAACATAAAGAATACAACTTGTTGTTCTGTGAAAAATCCGACAATGGAATTCAGTCAATTCAGGAACGAGGATTTGAGGTCACAGATACAGCAGAAGCAGTGAAGCAAAGTGATGTCGTTATTCTTGCAGTTCCTGATGTGTTGTTAGGAAGAATCTCTCGAGACGTTGTTCCGATGATGAAAAACGGTGCAGTTCTTCTAACACTAGATCCTGCTGCTGCGTACGCAAATGAATTAGAATTGAAGAACGAGATCACTTATGTAGTTGCACACCCATGCCACCCTTCTGTATTTGTAGAAAAATTCACTAGGGAAGAGCATGAAGATGCATTCGGTGGCATTGCAGCAAAACAAGATATCGTGGCTGCATTATTCCATGGAGAAGAAGAGAAGTACAGTATTGGTGAGCAGGTTGCAATCGATATGTATGCGCCTGTTGAAACATGTCATCGTATTACAGTTGAACAAATGGCGATTCTAGAGCCGACAGCTGCAGAAGTAGTAGCATGTACAACAGCTGTTATCTTAAAAGAAACGCTAGATGAAGTAGTGAAAATGGGGATCCCAGAGCCCGCCGCAAGATCATTCCTCTTAGGACATATCCAAATTGGCTTAGCAGTAGCCTTCCGAGGAACAAACCCATTCTCAGATGCATGTCAAATTGCGATTGATTATGGTAAGGAAAAGATTTTCAGATCGGATTGGAAAGATGTATTTGAGAAGGAAGAGTTAGATAACGTGTTAAAGAAGATGCTCCAAACACAACAGGCATAATGGCCATTAATTATTTCGAGCAATGTACAGCTTCGTTTTCTGCTGTACATTGCTTTTTTAAAGCTTTTTTGCGAAAAGGAGTAGGATATGCAGATCTTTATTAGTGTTATGCTGCCGGTTTTACTTATATTTGGGTTCGGATATGGCATTCAAAAATGGAAAAGGTTAGATATCACCTCCATCTCCACGGTTGCCTTATATGTTTTAATTCCCTGTTTGGTTTTTAATACGATTTATAAAGCAAACTTGGATAAAACGTATGTTCAGATGGTTATTTTTTCATTCATTTTATTAGCAACACTCGTGCTTATTAATAAAGTTTATTCTCGTATCAAAAATCACACAGCCTCCATGGAGAATGGGTTGATTTTATCAACAGCTTTTATGAACGCTGGAAATTATGGTACTCCGATCATCCTTTTTGCATTTGGAGAAGAAGCGTTTGCCTTAGCGGTTATCTTTATGGTTCTCCAACAAATCATTATGAACTTTTTTGGAGTTTACTATGCTGCGAAAGGAAAAGAGGGAATCTTGGCGGCGATTAAATCAGTATTTGAAATGCCACCGACATATGCTTTATTCGCTGCTTTAGTATTAAACCTAAGCAATATCACGATAGGTGAAAACTTACTCTCTGTTATTGCGCTAGTAGGGGATGCTGCAATCCCACTTGTTATGGTCGTGTTAGGTATGCAGCTAGCTAACCTTAAGCTTAAGGAGTTTCAATGGTCTGAAATTTCATATGGAATTACAACGCGCATGATTCTTTCACCAATTGTTGCTTATGTGATCACCGTATTTATCATGGACGTAGACCCTTTGTTGAGAAAGGTCCTAATTGTTGCCAGTGCAATGCCTTCCGCTGCAACAATGGTATTATTCGCATTGCAATATAAGACAGAACCAAATTTGGTTTCAAGTATCACCCTGGTATCTACTGTAGTAAGTGTCTTTACTATAACGGTGCTTTTAAACGTCGTTCATTAAGGAGAGTGCATGATCGATTCTTAAGGAACTAAGTGAAGGGTTTTCGGAACTGCTTTCGTTTGTTTTTATTTACTTTCATAAACAGATTACATTGTGGTACTATGAAGTAATGATAATGTTAAGAAGGTGGTACTACGGTGAAGATGTTTATGGAAGAAAGACGGAATAAGATTCTTAAGCTGCTAGGAAACCAGCAAAGAATAACGGTTAAGGAATTGTCGAAAGAATTAGAGGTATCTGAGGCTACTCTAAGAAACGATTTAAAGGATATGGAAAAAGGCGGTTTCTTAAAGCGGACTCACGGTGGGGCTGTATTAAGTGATCTAGAGGATAACAAGGTTAACTTCTCAGTCAGAGAGAAAGTTAACAAAGCTGAAAAGCATTACATCAGTACGAAGGCAGAGCAATTAATTGAGGAAAATCAGTGCATCTTAATTGATGCGAGTTCGACTGGACTTGAGCTGGCGAGAAAAATTAAACATTTGCCAAAGCGCTTAACAATCGTAACGAATGGCATATATACGGCATTAGAACTTCGTGATAATCCAGACTTTATCGTCATTGTAATCGGAGGCGTCCTAAGAGCGGGTTCCAGTGCGTTAGAAAGTACAATCTCCGGAGATCTGTTAAACAAGATTAATATCGATACGATGTTTACTAGTGCTAGCGGCTTTGACTTCGAAAATGGCCTTACGGATTTTAACATGTATGAAGTCGAGTTGAAGAAAATGATGGTGAATGCGTCAAATCGTGTTGTTGCGCTCCTTGATCATACGAAGTTTAACAAGAAGTCTATTGCCTCATTCGCAGCTCTCCATGACATACACATGATTATTACAGATGATGATATTCCTAATGAGGATGTTGAGAAATTGAAAGAGTTCAATATTAAATATATGTAACTTTATTCTAATTAGAAAACGATAGAGATAAAAAGCTTTCATGTTGGTACGATTCCAACTGAGAGCTTTTTTTATTTTTTTCAACGAACGAATGTGAATAAATAAAAATAAATGAAAATAAATAAAAGGAAAGCGTAGATTTATTATATGAAATATAATAAAATGAAAGTAATCGAAAGTTAGATTTCCACTACAGCCTCTCATCAAGTTTTTAACCGAAATGAACAGTGTGGGTGTTTTGATTCATTGAAATAGAGTGACATCTAATCTGAAAATCTGGAGGGATTTTGATGGCTATTATGAATAACCAAAAGGTGAATGCGATTCAGCTCTTAACAGATGAATTTCTTCTCGTGACACAGAAAGCTGCCGTAGCTTGCTATCCGTGGATCGGGAGAGGAAATAAAATCGAATCCGACAGAGCCGCAACGGAAGCAATGCGGAATCAATTAAAAACGATTCCGATGAACGCCAAAATTGTAATTGGTGAAGGGGAAATGGATGAAGCACCGATGTTGTATATCGGGGAAGACGTAGGTACGGGATATGGTCCTGGAATTGATATAGCAGTCGATCCCGTTGAAGGGACAACATTGATGGCAACCGGTCAGGATCATTCATTAGTTGTTATTGCTGCAGCAGAAAAAGACAGCTTACTTCATGCTCCTGATATGTATATGGAAAAAATTGCGGTAGGTCCGAAAGCAAAAGGCTGTATCGATCTCAATGCTCCATTAACAGAAAATATGGTAGCAGTCGCAAGGGCATTAGGAAAAGATATGAGAGATCTAACAGTCATGATCCAGGATCGACCTCGCCATGAATACTTAATGAAACAAGTATTCGAGTCAGGAGCCCGAGTAAAGTTATTCTCCGACGTAGATATAACTGGTGCTATCTCAACAGCAATCGACCAGCAGAACGTCGACCTTTTAGTTGGGACTGGTGGAGCACCTGAAGGGGTTATAGCAGCGGTTGCGTTAAAATGCCTTGGCGGAGATTTTCAAGCGAGGCTCGTTCCTCAAAATCAAGGAGAGCTGGATCGTTGTATAAAAATGGGGATTACAAATCCAGAAAAAGCACTAAGACTGGATGATCTCGTCAAAACGGATAATTGCTTTTTTGTTGGAACAGGTATCACAAATGGTCATTTGTTAAAAGGTGTAGAGAAAAAAGAGAATGGAAAATTGGAGACACATTCACTCGTTTCATCCTTCAAGAATGAGATGAACATGCAATTTATTACAAGCGAAATGTAAGTTTGTTGTAGTGATACCGATCACTAGTTAAAAGACTTTAGCAGTTTACTAGATAATCACATAAAACAAAGACTATTAGGAGGAATGAAGATGATCGAATCACCCGTAACGATTGACCAGCTATCCATTCATACGATTAGAACTCTGTCGATCGATGCAATTGAACATGCAGGATCAGGACACCCTGGAATGCCGATGGGTGCCGCACCAATGGCGTATACCCTCTGGACAAAGTTTATGAATTATAATCCTAGTAACCCGAATTGGTTTAATCGTGATCGCTTTGTATTGTCTGCTGGCCATGGTTCTATGCTTCTCTATAGCTTGCTGCATTTAACTGGCTATGACGTTTCAATGAATGACTTGAAAGAATTCCGCCAGTGGGGCAGCAAGACGCCTGGACACCCTGAATATGGTCACACACCGGGTGTTGATGCAACAACAGGACCATTAGGACAAGGGATTGCGATGGCAGTCGGAATGGCGATGGCAGAAGAACACCTCTCAGCAACATATAATCGTGAAGCGTTTAATTTGATCGATCACTATACCTACAGCATTTGCGGAGACGGTGATTTGATGGAAGGTGTTTCAGCTGAAGCAGCTTCATTGGCAGGTCATCTTAAGTTAGGCAAACTGATTGTAATGTACGACTCAAACGACATTTCCCTTGATGGCGACCTTGATCGGTCATTTAGTGAAAGTGTAGAAGAACGCTTCAAGGCTTATAATTGGCAGGTCATCCGAGTGGAAGATGGAAATGATTTAGAAGCGATCGAGAATGCGATTACAGAAGCGAATACGAAACAACCGACGTTAATTGAAGTGAAAACAGTAATCGGATATGGTTCTCCCAACAAAAGCGGAAGTTCATCATCACATGGTGCGCCACTTGGGAAAGATGAAGTTCAATTAGTAAAAGAACATTACAAATGGACGTATGAGGAAGAGTTTTATATCCCGGAAGAAGTGCGCTCATTTTTTGCAGAGTTGAAAAAATCCCAGGAAGCAAAGGAAAAGTCTTGGAATGAAGTCTTTTCTAACTATGAAAAAGCTTATCCAGAGCTTGCAAACGAATTAAGGACCGCTATGAATGGTGAGCTTCCAGAGGGGTGGGATGCTGCTGTTCCTTCCTATAAAGTCGGTGAAGATACGGTGGCTACGCGCGCATCGAGTGGTGAAGCATTGAATGCGATTGCGAAACAGACTCCTCAGCTTTTTGGGGGTTCGGCAGACTTAGCTTCATCTAATAAGACACTTATTAAAGAAGAACCTGATTTTACTCATGCGAATTATCGTGGACGAAACATCTGGTTTGGCGTTCGTGAATTCGGTATGGGGGCAGCGCTCAATGGGATGGCTTTACACGGAGGAGTAAAAGTATTCGGAGCTACATTTTTTGTATTCTCAGACTATCTCCGTCCAGCGATCCGTCTATCAGCTTTAATGAAGCTGCCTGTTACGTATGTATTTACGCATGATAGCATTGCAGTCGGTGAAGATGGGCCGACTCATGAACCTATCGAACAGTTAGCGTCATTACGTGCATTGCCGGGACTTTGTACAATTAGACCAGCGGATGGAAATGAAACTACCGCAGCATGGAAGCTAGCTGTAGAAAGTAAGCATCAGCCAACAGCGCTCATTCTTACGAGACAGGGCTTACCTACGCTTGCTGCTAAGGAAAAGGCTTATGAAGGCGTGAAAAGAGGTGCATATGTGATTTCTGAAGGGAAAGGTGAAATCGCTGGTCTTTTACTAGCGTCTGGATCTGAAGTTGCATTAGCGGTTGAGGCTCAAAAAGTGTTGGCACAAGAGTCCATTCATGTTTCCGTTGTGAGTATGCCGTCCTGGGACCGTTTTGAAACGCAATCAAAAGAATATAAAGAAAGCGTTATTCCAAAGCATGTGCAGGCACGTCTTGGTATTGAGATGGGGGCTTCATTAGGGTGGAGTCACTATGTTGGTGACAACGGGTCCGTGCTAGCGATTGATCAATTTGGCGCATCCGCACCGGGAGACAGAATTATCGAAGAATATGGGTTCACAGTTGAAAAAGTTGTTGCTCAATTTAAAAAACTACTTTAAGGGTCACATTAGCATCCTGCTAATGGATTCTGAATTGAAGCCTAGTATGGAAGATTTCCATACTAGGCTTTTTTATTTATCACTGTTTCCCGTGACTTTTCATAGAAGAGCAAAGGGGTTTTCATATAAATGGTAAATTACTATATTTATAGTGGTTGTAAAATGGTGGGTGTTGGGTTGGGTACCAAACAGTGTGGCTGAGAAAAGGATCCATAGTGAAACGTAAATTCAAGTACTGAGAGAGGGGGTGCCACTCAAAGAGAAAAAGAGGGGAATAGGAAAGGTGCATTGAATGGAAGAGGTTGCGTACATTCTAATAGGGAGGGCTTAAAAGTGGGAGCAATTATAAGTTCGTGTGGAAGTTATCGATATGTTCTTGAACGACCTTCTGAAGTAGAACAGCCTCAATTCGGACCAGCGCTATTCATTATGTTAAATCCTTCAACCGCAGATGCAGAAAAAGATGACCCAACTATTAGACGGTGTAGAAGGTTTGGTAGAGATTGGGGGTATGCTGGAATAAAAGTTGCTAATTTATATGCACTGCGAGCGACAAAGCCAAAAGAGTTATGGGCTCACGATGATCCGATTGGGATTGAAAATGATCAGTACTTATTGAACCTATTACTAGAACACAAAAAAATCATTTGTGCTTGGGGAGTGAATGCAAGGAAGAAACGAGTAGACCACTTTATTCGGTTAGCACATCAAGTAGATGCTCGGTTATGGTGCCTCGGAACAACTAAAAGCGGAGCACCGAGACATCCACTCTACGTGAAACGCACGGAGCCTTTAAGGGAGTGGAGTCGTTTCTAATCCACCGTTAAGCTAATATCATTCTGATTTGTGTTCAAAGATAAAAAGGAGTTTATTATGAAACTACTATTCACACTTATTGTAGGGGTGCTGATCCTCTTGATCATTACCCCTATCATTATGCTACTTTTCGTAAAAAAGAAAAACGCATCCAAAACGAAAGAAGACTTCCTCACCTATATCGAGGAGTACAGAGATTATTGCTCAGTAACGTTACTAGAAAACAAGAATAAGCTCCTCACCTTCAATGAGAAGAAAGAAATGCCGCTAGCGAGCACCGTTAAGTTGATCTACCTAATCACCTTCGTTGAAGCGGTAAGAGAAAAGAAAGTGATGCTTGATGAGAAGGTTAAGGTAGAGGACCTTGACGTCCTCTATTTGGAGAATACGGATGGAGGAGCTCATCCAAAATGGAAGAAAGAGCATAGAATTGGAGATGAGGTTACCCTCTTCCAAATCGCACAGGGGATGATGCAGTTCAGCTCGAATGCGTGTACTGACTTTCTTTTTCATAAATTAGGTGCGGAGCGTATCAATCACACGCTTACGAAGTACGATCTCAATCCTCATTCACCGATCTATGCGATCAGTTCGGCGATGTTGATTCCTGCATATTTAAAGGTTGAGCATGGATGGAAGAAAGGGCAGATTGCCCAGGCAATGAAAGAGATGGAGCAGCATGAATTTGAAAACTTAGCCAATACGATGTTACATAACGTGTTGAACGAAAAGGCAGCACCTTATCTTAATGAATTATCGACCATCAGCGATTTGACCATTCAACGCGTTCTGATGGATAAACTGCCTTCTTCTACAACAGAGCAATACGCAACCTTCATGATGCGAGTAGGGGAATCGAATGATTTATCGATCGATGACAAGGAATTAATTGACCGCATCCTAGGAGGAGAAATCGAGAGCGGGAAGCGACGGTGGTTTAAGGGAGGATCCACGGCGTTTACGCTTACGTCAGCCATGTACCAACGTGATGCTGAAGACTCAGTCGCGCTTTCGGTGTTCGTTCAAGATGAGAAGCGGTACGAGTTGTTGTGGATTCGGAATGTCTTTCATGATTTTTTGAAGGCGATGGTGGAAGATCGTGCGTTTAGGGAGAAAGTAATTCATACATTAGGGAATAGGAACTAGGTGGTCTGGCATTATGCCGGACCATCTTTTTTTGCGATTGAAGTAGCTTTCATCTTACAAAACCTGCTGGTACTTGTAAAACAGGTAATGGAGGTGAAAGGTATAAAGAACTATTTTATCCTTGGAATCCATGAGACCTGCATTTTCGTTGGTGAGGTACATAGCTTTAATAGAGCTATGGTGGAAGGAGGAAGTGGTCGTTGAAAAAAACGCTCGTTGTTTTGCTTATTGTTGTACTAGTTGGAGTGGGAGGATTTGCGGTTGATCAGTTTTTATATGGTGAATCAGTACCTGTTGTGTCTGAGGTCGAGGAAAATGAGCGAGTGGAAAAGGAAGCGGAGGAAACATTAGAACCAGCTGCTGAAGAGAAGCCAAGTGACTTAACAGGTAAATGGACTCGAAATATTCTCCATTACACAGGGCATCTCAAGATAATAGAAGTGACAGAAGAGCGTTTTCGATTCTCGTTGAATGTCATCGCAGGAGCGAATGTTGGGGATATGGAGGGGGAGGCGACGATCTCAGGTGACAGTGCTACATTCAAACCGTCTGAAAGTGATTGTGAGCTTACGTTTCATTTTTCAGAGGATATCATCACGATTGAACAAAATGATGACTGTATGAGTTGGGGTGGGGTAGGAACCTTCTTCAACGGGGAGTATGAGCGAGGGGATGTAAAGATCGAGACAGATCTCATCGAGCAAGGCGTTCTCTCTGAAACAGAAGATCATCTTTTTAGAGAAGTTGTAGGGAATGACTATGAGCTTTACTTAAGTAATTTCAATATTTATTCGGAAGTGGAGGATAACGATGGGCTTGATACAAAAGTATTAACAGGCTTTGTGAGAGGAATCGCCGCTTCAAATGGTGGAATCATTATGATCAACGAGCATTATGTCTATGCTGCTGTGACGGACGACCATGTGACTCGTTATCATTCAAACGATCCAGAGTACAAAAAGAAGCTGCCGCTTACGATTTCGGAGTGGGTAGATGGAATGGTGTTGGATGAGGTTGTGATGGAGAATGAGTAGGAGCTAGATGGTGTTTGAAAGATAACCAAAAAGATGAGCCTTTAGGCATCGTGCCATTCAGGGCTCATCGGATTTTGTGAGTAGGAACCTTTTTAATGTTCACCATATTAACAAGATGTGTCTTTGCCAGCTTTCCATGTTTCAATTGTTTTCTTCAAAAAATCTTCAATACCACTGTCCTCTAATTTCACAGATTTTTTGATGCGTACACATCCCTTGCCATAGTCCAACCCGTTAAGGAGATGTTTGGCATTTTCGATTTTTTCTACATTGCCTACGTACACACTGACATAAGATTTTTGTGCGTTTAAGTGAAATAAGTTGAATGACTCATCTCCGTAACAAAGCATTTTGTATTGGATACCTTCGTTAAGTTCAGGGCCGTTCTGTAGTATGAACTGTCTAATCTTCAGCAGCTTGTCTTTTCTCCAATCATCTTCCAGCGCTTCAAAATATTCTTCTGGTGTATCAACCTCATATTGCAATGATAATCCCCCATTTCAGTAGCGTTTCTTTTATGAATACATGTATGTGACTTAGGTTGTTATTCTCTATTCTACCTAAAAGATTTATAGAAGTCTCGTGCTCACATTCGTTTTCTTTGGTGTGGATCAGGTGTGTGTTTAAGGAAGTTCTATTTCATTATTAGTAGAAAAGCGAAGGAATCTTAAAGCCGATGGTGGAAGATGTGAAACGAATTATCGTTTCAATCGTATACAAGGTAAATCAACGAATTAAAGGTGGGGTACTTTGGATACTGCTTCTTGGATTGCGGTTGGCTTTGTTCTCTTTCTGGCGTTTAGGAGTTTTGTGAAGAAGAAGAAGTAGGTTTTGTATTTCATATTAGTTCGTATATAGCAGGTAATGGGGGATGATGAAGAAGTAGAGCTATGAGAAGCAGTTTTCTAGTTTACTCTAAGATCGTCCATCGGGCTATCCTTCTTTAGAGTAATCCTACCATTCAATTTTGTGCAAACGGTTGCTTAACTGCTGTGCTTTGGTATATACTGTGAAAGTATAATTTTCCAGTGAAGGTAAATGATAGAGTAATTGCACACAGTCGGTCGAATCATGTGGAACAAGGCTTATTTTTTTGATTGTAATGCAAGCGATTGCACAAGTTATTAGATAAACACATTTTGTTTTCGCAGCTGTTCGTGCACGTACAGGAGGGAATCATGCTAGAAGAAACAGTAGAACAAACCAATGAGCAACGCTATCAAAAGGAATTACCATTCCTCCCGATCACGACGATCTGGTTGATCAGTTTCGGGTTTCTAGGAGTACAGATGGCATTTTCACTGCAAAGTGCCAACATGGGACGGATCTTCCAGACGATCGGGGCAGATCCTCATAATTTAGGAATCTTCTTTATCTTACCACCTTTGGCAGGGTTAATCGTCCAACCGTTAGTCGGATACTTCTCAGATCGAACCTGGATGCCAAGGCTCGGTCGTCGCATTCCTTATTTACTAGTTGGAGCGGTTGTTGCGGTAATCGTCATGTGTCTGTTGCCGAACTCTGGTAGTTTCGGGTTCAGCGCCGTAACGGCGATGACGTTTGGTGCGATTGCGATTCTGTTTATGGACCTCTCGTCCAACATGGCGATGCAGCCGTTTAAGATGATGGTTGGTGACATGGTCAACAAGGAACAAAAAGGCTTTGCGTATTCGATTCAAAGTTTCCTATCGAACAGTGGGGCAGTGTTAGCAAGTATTTTTCCATTTGCTTTGACCCTTCTCGGTGTCTCGAATAGTGCACCAAAAGGCGTTGTGCCACAATCAGTTGTGATTTCGTTTTATGCAGGTGCTGTCGTATTAATCGTTTGTAGTCTGATCACAGTCATTAAAGTGAGAGAGTACAATCCAGATGAGTTTGCGTTGTATCATGGGATTACGAAAGAGTCGACGAAGGAAAAGGTGAATCTATTTAAATTACTTGGAAGCGCCCCAAAAGTGTTCTGGACGGTAACGCTCGTTCAACTGTTCTGCTGGATGGGCTTTCAGTATTTGTGGACATATGGAACAGGAGCGATTGCGCTGAACGTATGGAACACGAGTGATCCGTCTAGCGTCGCTTATCAAGATGCAGGAAACTGGTTTGGAATTATGACAGCGGTTCAATCGATCGGTGCTGTGATTTGGTCACTCGTACTGTCACGTATGCCAAACGACAAGAGGAAGCCATTATATGCGCTTAGCTTGTTGCTAGGTGGTATTGGATTCGGATCTGTTTTCTTCATTCACAGCCAGTGGGCGTTAGTTCTTTCATTCACGTTGATCGGAATTGCGTGGGCAGCGATGATGACGTTCCCGTTCACGATCTTAACGAACGCGTTGAAGGGAAACAATATGGGGACATATCTTGGACTATTTAACGGAAGCATCTGCTTGCCGCAGATCATCGCGTCACTGTTAAGCTTCGTTCTATTCCCATTGATCGGATCATCGATGCCGTTCATGATTTTGATCTCAGGTGTATTGCTTGTGATCGGAGCATTGTCTGTACCGACGATTAAAGAAACGTATGCGAAGTAAGGGCTAGCGGTCTAATCGCGTTCGCCTTATAAAAGAAAAGCTTCCTGTTGTGGACTTCCACCGCAACAGGAAGCTTTTTTATTTTGAGGGAGAAAGAGTTCCTATTTAGGAACACGACTCTTACCCTTTTGCAATTAATGGTAATATAGAAGAATAATAGATAAAGAGAAGGAGGGTCACATGAGGAGAACAATCAAACTAACGGCCATCGCTGTCTCAAGCATCCTATCACTCTTTCTGTTGCTGGTCTTCGCAGCGGTTATCCTTTTAGATCATTTTCTAGAATATAAAGCAGATGAGCCTGTTTCTTATTCTCAGGCTGTACAAACGGTCTTAACGTTTAACTTCGAGGGAGAGTCAGAGAAGGAAGCAAAGAGCACGAAAGAAAGCATGACGTATGGTAATGTGACGGTTTATGTGGATGAAAAAGATCTAGATTTGTTCCCAGTAATGAAGGAAACGCTTGATAAAGCGAAATCTTTAAATGAGCAGCTATTAGGTGAAATTAAGGAAAGAAATGTCGACCTCATACTGTTTAGTGACAAAGAAGAATTTGATAAAATGAGCGATCTAGAAAATGTGAGTGGGTTTTATCATACTTTCGCATTACTTATAGGAGTACGAGTCGATAATAAAGAGGAAATCTTAAAGGAGAAGGAAGGACCCCTTTATTTCTTTGAAAGGTCAGTTCTTCACGAATACTCGCATTATGCATTAGACAGAAAAGTAGAAGTGACTGGATATGGGCTTAATTCCTATCCCTTATGGTTTCAAGAAGGGCTAGCAGAGTATATAGCAAACGAAGGGACAAATGTAGAGCCCTGGAACTTCAGTCTTGTTGCATTTGATGAGCTCCGGACTCACGAACAGTGGCGGGATGCGAGACTCCGCAAAATGACAGACGTATACAGGCAGAGCTACTACGCCGTTTCGCATTTGATAGAAGAGAAGGGTGAAGGCGTGATAAACGAGATCATTGAAGCGACGGGTGAATCGGGTGATTTTGAGAGTAGTTTCATAGACGTAACGGGATTAACGTATGAAGAGTTAGATGAAGAGGTGGGGGAGCGGATGAACAAGTCGAAGCTCCGTAGATAAAAGGGCTTTTACTAGTTTCTAGTAAGAGCTCCTTTTTTCGTTATTGACCAAGTGCCAGGCACCTGTCGTACAAAGCAAAAAGAACCGCAACCACAAAGCCGCGAATCTTTTCCTTCGCTGTTTTGATGTCATACAAAGGTCACTCTTTTTATTAAACTTGTAAAATTTGTAGGGAAATTCTACTTGAAAATAAAGGGACGGCGACTAGCACATATGAACCAACTTTTATTTTTTGTCGTGGGAGTATAGAACAATGATAGAAAGGTGTGCTAGATTTAAGTCGCGCATCAACAATGGAAAGAAGAACCAACTATACATAGAGGAAAATATTTAAAAGGTTACTCGTCATATTCTGTCTCATTTTTTGCATGATACGAAACGATTACGATCTCCTTCACCTGAAAAGTGAACTGGGATAGTAGTACATAAAAATCAAAAAACAGGAGGCTCTACCATGCTTAAGAAGTCGTTTATGATTGTTGTTACATTGGTTCTGTTGTTTGCTGGGTTTCAATTTGGTCTGCCGTCAGCTCATGCATTTCCTCCAGGTACACCGTCTAAGTCTGAAGCTCAGTCTCAGTTGAATTCACTCACTGTGCAGTCCGAAGGCTCGATGTCAGGCTATTCGCGCGATAAATTTCCACACTGGATTGGGCAAGGGAACGGGTGTGATACTCGGCAGCTGGTGTTACAACGTGATGCAGATTACTACAGCGGAGATTGTCCTGTTACGTCCGGTAAGTGGTATAGCTACTTTGAAGGTGTGACGGTGTATGATCCGTCTGACCTCGATATCGATCACATGGTTCCGATGGCAGAGGCGTGGCGTTCAGGGGCAAGCAGTTGGAGTACACAGAAGCGTGAAGATTTTGCAAACGACCTTAGTGGTCCTCACCTTATTGAAGTGACAGCAAGCAGCAACCGCTCAAAGGGTGACCAAGATCCGTCTACATGGAAGCCAACGCGCTACGCTGCACATTGCGGGTATGCAAAATGGTGGATCAATACGAAGTATGTGTATGATTTAACTCTTCAGTCGTCAGAGAAGTCTGCTCTTCAAAGCATGGTTAATACGTGTAGCTACTAAGTAGATTAGTTGATCATCTTATAGTTAAGTACCTACGATGTTCAGAAGGGAGTTTCGCTTATGGATCAGAAGTCGTCAATCTTCACTGCAACGCATGGTGTGATGACTGAAGAAGTCGGTGTGATTAGCGGAGAACTTGAGCTGCGCACGTCGTGTGATGGAGAAGGACATGTTACCCTTGCCATTACATATGTAGGTGCAGAAGAGTGGTATTCGCTCCCTGGTAACGAGTATCGCCTGCACGATGTGCGTGATCATAAAGTCATTCACCGCATGCTCGTTTCAGTGTTAGAGCGTCCTTGAAATTAGATAAGTGCCAGGTACCAAGCCAAAGAAGGATAGTCCACAGGGCTATCCTTCTTAATCTTTTCAATTCCGGTTCTGTAGATTCACACCTTGTTTCTACGTCAAGAACGATAGTATGAATCAAAAAGAAGGGAGCTCTAAATTCTAGAGCTCCCTTCGTATGTTCTAAGTTAATCTTTGTTTTTTTAATTATACTGATGTTCTTTTCGATTACTTTCCTCATGACGGATGGTAGCCTGTGCAGCTGCAAGTCTCGCAGATGGGACGCGGAAAGGTGAGCAGCTTACATAATCCAGTCCAAGCTTGAAGCAGAAAGCGATCGATTCTTTCTCGCCGCCATGCTCTCCACAGATCCCTGTTTTCAAGGTTGGTTTTGTTTGTCTGCCGAGCTTCACGCCACTTTCGACTAGTTTACCAACACCTTCTTGATCCAATGAGACGAATGGATTCTTCGGTAGGATGTCGTTGTCCACATAGTGTTGGAGGAACTTGCCTTCGGCGTCATCGCGACTGAAACCATACGTTGTTTGCGTGAGATCGTTCGTTCCAAAAGAGAAGAAGTCTGCTTCTTCTGCAACTTGGTCAGCTGTTAGGGCAGCACGAGGGGTTTCGATCATCGTTCCAACAAGGTAGTCGAATTCTTGACCTGTTTCCTCCTGCAGCTTATTTCCAATGTTGAGCACGAGTTGACGCATCTCTTTTAGTTCGTTTACATGACTGACGAGTGGAATCATGATTTCAGGCTTCACGCTGATTCCTTTTTTCATTACGTTCGACATCGCATTGAATATCGCGATGATTTGCATTTCATAGATTTCAGGATGAATCATTCCTAAACGACAGCCACGGTGTCCGAGCATCGGATTTGATTCTTCTAATACTTTTACTTTTCTTAGCAGATTTTGTTTCTCTTGTAGCTCGGTTGAGTCTGGATCGGTTAGTTGAAGCTTTGTCACCGCAACGAGAAGCTCATCTTTGTCTGGTAAAAACTCGTGTAGTGGTGGATCTAGTAACCGTACTGTGATGGGATGACCCTGCATCGTTTCAAAGATTCCCTCGAAATCCTCTTGCTGCATAGGAAGAAGTTTCTCAAGCGCATCCTTACGTTCTTCAATCGTTTCTGAAAGAATCATATTTCTTACTGTAGGAATGCGCGACGCATCCATAAACATGTGCTCTGTACGGCAAAGGCCGATTCCTTTTGCACCGAAGTCCAGTGCTTTCTTTGCATCGACTGGATTATCTGCATTGGCTCTTACGTGCATCGTTGCTTCTTCATCTGCCCAGCGAAGCAGCATAAGGAAATCATCGGATAGCTCAGGTTCGATCATCGGAATGTCACCGAGGAAGATGTGACCAGTTGAACCATCGATCGTAATGGTATCACCTTCATGAACCGTTGTTGCTCCTACCATGAATTGTTTTGCCTCTAGGTTAATCTTCAATGAATCACACCCACAAATACAGGCTTTTCCCATGCCTCTGGCGACAACGGCTGCGTGGCTCGTCATGCCACCTCGGCTCGTAACGGTTGCCTCGGAAGCCACGATGCCGTGAATGTCATCAGGTGTTGTTTCAGGACGAACGAGGATGACTTTTTCTCTATTCTTTGCGCGTACCTCGGCTTCATCCGCATCAAAGACGACGGTTCCTGTTGCTGCGCCTGGGGAAGCAGGCAAACCAGACGTTAACACGCTGCTCTTATGGTCAGGGTCGAGTCTGTGATGCAGAAGTTGACTAAGCTGATCAGGATCGACACGGAGGAGGGCCGTTCGCTCATCCATAATCTTTTCTTTTACCATCTCAACCGCGATTCGAATCGCTGCCTGAGCCGTTCGTTTCCCTGTGCGTGTTTGGAGGATAAACAGTTTCCCATTTTCCACCGTGAACTCGATATCCTGCATATCTTTGTAATGGTTTTCTAATAGATTACACGTCTCGACAAATTGTTGAAACACATCAGGCATCTCATCTTTTAGCGTGGAAATTGGTTGAGGCGTACGGATTCCTGCAACAACGTCCTCGCCTTGTGCGTTGATTAAGTATTCTCCGTAAAGCTTCGACTCACCAGTTGATGGGTTGCGTGTGAAGGCGACTCCTGTACCCGAATCTTCTCCCATATTACCGAATACCATGCTTTGAATATTCACAGCCGTTCCAAGATGACCCGGTATATCGTTCAGGCGGCGATACAGAATGGCACGCTGATTGTTCCATGAATCAAATACGGCATCGATCGTAAAGAAAAGCTGTTCCTTTGGATCCTGTGGGAAGGGTTGTTTCGCTTCTTTACGCACGATGGATTTGTATTCTTCGATGACGACTTTCCAATCGTCGGCTGATAGCTCTGTATCAGATGTGTAGCCTTTACTTTCCCTGTAGTCTTCTAAATGGTGTTCAAAGTGGTAGTGAGCGACATCTAACACAACACTGCTGAACATTTGAATAAATCTACGGTAGGAATCATAGGCGAAACGAGGGTTGTTCGTTAGTTCAGCCATCCCTTTTACAGTATCATCGTTCATTCCAAGGTTAAGAACAGTGTCCATCATGCCTGGCATGGAATGAACAGCTCCTGATCGTACTGATACAAGAAGCGGGTTATTTGGATTTCCAAATTGTTTGTCCGTTTTGTTTTCAAGTTTCGTTAGGGCTTCTAATACTTGAGCTTTGACTTCAGGCGAAAGGGCTTTTCCAGCATCGTAATAGTCTTTACAGGCATCGGTCGAAATCGTGAAACCGTACGGCACGGGCAACCCGATGCGCGTCATTTCTGCTAGATTCGCTCCTTTACCACCAAGTAGTTCCTTGCCGCCGTTTTTCGAATGATCAAATAGGAATACAAATTTGTTGTCCATTAGATTAAGCTCTCCCTTTTTTGAATGATGGATAAAATAATATCAGCTGTCTCTTCAATCGCTTTATTTGAAACATCGATCACAGGACATCCGATTCGTTTCATAATGTTTTCAGCACTGGTCATTTCATCAAAAATTCGTTCGAGTGACGCATAATTAGCTGAGTTCGTTAGCCCAAGACTCTTCAATCGTTCTTTTCGAATTTCGTATAGTTTCTCAGGTGAAATCATGAGCCCGATGCATTTTTTCCTCGGTACGTTAAACAGTTCTTCTGGAGGTGGGACTTCTGGGATGAGCGGGATGTTCGCGACCTTATACTGCTTGTTGGCCAAATACATCGAGAGAGGGGTTTTGGATGTTCTCGATACCCCAACGAGAACGATGTCTGCATTCTTTAATCCCCAGACTTCCTGCCCATCATCGTATTTCACCGCAAACTCAATCGCTTCCACCCGTTTAAAATAGTTCTCATCGAGCTTCCGCATTTGCCCTGGTTGACGCTGAGGCTGCATATTAAACTTCTGAGTGAATGCGTCTAAGAGAGGCTGCATTAAATCGACCGCAATCACATCTTCCGCTTGAGCGCTTTCGTCTAGATAGTGTTTTAAGTCTTCCAAAACGATGGTGTACGCAATGATGGAATGATTGTACTTCGCAACAGTAACAACATTGTTAATATCCTGTTTGTCCTCAACGTAAGAAAAGTGCTTAATATCGACTTCCTGCCCGAAAAACTGTGTTGCCACAGCTTTTACTAGGATTTCAGCTGTTTCTCCGACTGAATCTGATACGACATAGACCGTCTCTTTATTCGTCACAATCAAACTCCTTCTCTACTAAAATTAAGCGCTATGTAGCGACAAAATAGCTTAAAATTCAACAATATAACACACTAATCATTAATGTTCGCTTAATGTGATGTACTAATTAATTTATAGTATAACACTATTGGTGATTTTGTGTACCTAAAAAGGTAGGAAGTTTTCTATGATGTAAAAGCATCACCTATTAGGATTCGCTTCGACAAGATTTAAGTGATAATTGAATGATAGTGTTTCAGAGGTATAGTTGATTTATGAGTGCCTTGTTTTTTTACTATTGAAGATATTTGTTAATTTATTTAAATAATAGTTGAACATTATTAATAAATGTTTTAACATTATTGATGAAGGGGGGATGGTTTTGAAAAGAGAAGAAGTACCTGAGTGGATTCTTGCTTTAGATAAAGAATCAGTTGAATTTATTAGGAAGTTCACCTTGAACTCTGGTTCCTTGAAAGAAGTTGCTAAGGTTTATGGAGTATCTTATCCTACAGTTAGATCAAAGCTAGACAAGCTAATAAAGAAGATTGAGCTTAATAGCACTAAGGAAGATGTAGAGTTCATTAATATGATTAAAAACTTAGTAATTGACGAACAAATCAGTTTAGATGTAGCAAAAATTATAATTGATAAATATAAAAACGAGAGGAATGGGAATTTATGATATTAGGATGGACGATTGCAATTTTGATTATCTTGGGTCAATTCTATTTATCCAGAAGAGCAAATGCCTATTGGGGAATTATTATTCCTATTGCTTATGTAATCTACTTTGGATGGACCTTTATCAATACTTCCGAAAAAGTAAATTCCTTTTCAGAAGTGTTAGCTGTGGTTGTAGGTTTAGTCTTTTTGTTTAGTATTTGGATAAACGGTAGAGAATCAGTTAAATCGAAAAGAAAAAAAGAGTTAGATAAAATAGAGTTACATAATATTTAAAAATGATAGAGAACCTTACTTGTATCAACTAAACAAAACGTTGACATAGAAAGGAATAATGTCTTAATAAAAACGCCACAATCTGATCCTTTACGGTTAAAGATGTGGCTTATTTTATACATAAACCTATTCGAACCTTTATTAAACACATATTCTTATGCACATTGCGGAAAGAAAATTCGACAGGTACCAGGCACCTAAAAAAAGATAGCGCTCGCTGCGCTATCCTTTCTTCATTTTCCTAATGTGTCTCACGATCTCTTCATAATCTTCATCGGTAAGCTTAGGATACTCATCAATCTTATGCTGTACATACTCAAGTTCCGCTGGCAGCACTTTCTTACGCTTCGTAATCATCGAAGCGACGGTCCCTGTTACGATACCGATCAATGAGATCCCGACAAGCATGTAGAAGATCGCGATGATTCGACCGATTCCAGTGATAGGGTAGAGGTCACCATACCCTACAGTCGTAGTCGTCACGATGACCCACCATAGGGCGTCGCCGTAGTGCTCGAATTCTGGTTCTAACCAGACCATCGGCAAGGAGGCGATGAACATCGATGCGATGAGAAGGATGATGTATCTGTCTACGTTTAATCGACTGAATACTTCATTTAAGGACGACTTTCGTTTCTTGATGATCGCTAGTAAGCGGAGAACACGAAAGAGCCTGATCAAACGTGCGGACTGGAAGATCTCGCCGAGTGGGATGATCGCGATTAATTCGAGTACATTGCTTTTGATGAAGGCTCCTTTATTGTCGCTTACGAAAAGCCGTGTAAAGTAGTCGATCACGAAGATTCCCCAGACGAACCAGTCTAAGCTGTAGTTCGTATCGACGATGATGGAATAGACCACTAGGGAAGCAAGTGTGACTTCATAGATGATATGTAATCTTCCGACATTGTTTTCACTGATGTAGCGTTTAAAGAAATTGATCAGAGAGATCACCTCACAAGTCGTTATGTTCGTTGATAGAGAGCTTTAGGTGAGGCACGCTAGTAATCAAAATTTAGGTGATTGATTAACCACCAAAGAAAAAGTCTAAAATGTTTCCAGCTTTCGAGGCGTCTTTTGAATAGAATTCAGAGTAACCACAGTTTTTGCAGAAAACGACTAGAAACTTATTGTTTTGTACATCAAGAAATTTGGCCAGTCCTGCTCCGGTCATCGCCAATTCTTTCTTCCCAGCGTCTGTGCTTCCGCATTTGATACAGCCTTTTTCACTCATCGTTAACAGCTCCTTTTTCATCATTTTATGTTCTTAATAGGCATCAGAAAAACCGCTATTCTAGGTTTATTTTAACATGAAGTTTGGTTATGGAAGAATCCTACAGAATAATGATAAATCTCTCAATCGACTTTGTTAGATCAATCTGACGTTTAGTGAATGTCAGCGAACCTCTTACAGAATTCTTTCTAACCCCGCCTTTTACTTTATGGAAGAAGTGTTTTACAATTAACCTATTACAAAATTCAAAATCTTTCAACGAAAATGTGTAGGATGAATCTATTGTTCATCATTCTTCGCTTCACATTTGTAAACGATTTCAGTTTTGGGTTATAAGGTAACGATAGAGGACGTGAGGTGAGAAATGGTGCTAAATGAGAAGTATGAGAGATTGAGAGAAATCCTTAAAGAGATGGGGAGCGTTGTGATTGCGTTCTCTGGTGGTGTTGATAGTACGTTTCTATTGAAAGTAGCTGTTGATGTGCTAGGAAAAGAGAATGTTCTTGCGGTGACGGCTGATTCTGAGACGTATCCGAGTAGCGAGTTAGAAGAGGCAAAGGAGCTAGCTTTGTTGATCGGGGCTCATCATCAGGTGATCGAGACATCGGAGCTTGCGATTCCTGGGTATACGCAGAATGATGAGAATCGGTGCTACTTCTGTAAGAATGGCCTTTTCGAAGAAGTTCTTCCAATTATGAGGGAGAAGGGGTTTGAGAATGTTGTTTATGGACTGATCGCAGATGACATGAGTGAGCATCGTCCAGGCGTGCGAGCTGCGAAGGAGAATGATGTTCGGGGACCTCTTCAGGAAGCGAACTTATACAAAGATGAGATTCGTACGCTTTCGAAGGAGCTGAACCTTCCGACGTGGGAGAAGCCATCGTTCGCGTGTTTGTCTTCTCGCATTGCGTACGGAGAAGAAATTACGCAGGAGAAGTTAACGAAGGTTGATCGATCAGAGTTTTATTTGAAGAGTCTAGGTGTTCGACAGGTTCGGGTTCGGACTCATGGCGATATGGCAAGGATCGAAGTGGAGCCAAACGATATGCAGCTCGTGTTGGACAATCACCGTAGTATTTCTAAGAACTTACAGGCGTTCGGCTATCAATACGTGACGATCGACCTTGAAGGCTACAAGAGTGGCAGTATGAACAAAGTGTTAGCAGGTAGTTCGACCGAATAAGGAAGCGAGGGGTACAGCATGAGTGAAAGAAGCCTTGATGATGTGTTGAAGAGAGTGAAAGATGGAAGTTTGGAAGTCGATGAAGCAAAGATGCTCTTGTCGTCGTTTGAAGATATCGGTTTTGCGAAGGTGGATCATCAGAGAGAGGATCGAACGGGGTTTCCTGAAGTGGTATTTGGGGAGGGGAAAACGGTCCCACATATGATCGATATTATTCGATCACTCAAAAAGAACACGAATCGCGTATTGGCGACAAGGGTGACAGAAGAAAAAGCGGCTGCGATCATGCAGGAAGTACCTGATCTTGAATACAATGAAGCGGCGCGCACGTTATTTTGGAGACATCCAGACGAACCGGTTCTTCTTTATAAAGGCTATATCGCTGTATTGTGTGCAGGAACGTCAGATCTTCCTGTTGCAGAGGAAGCGGCTGTGACGGCTGAAGCGTTCGGTGCTTCTGTGAAGCGGATGTACGATGTGGGCGTAGCTGGAATTCATCGGTTGTTTCATCATCTTGAGGAAATCGAACAAGCAACAGTAGCGATTACGGTTGCAGGGATGGAAGGTGCGCTTACAAGCGTTGTTGGTGGACTGATCAGCAATCCGATCGTTGCGGTTCCGACGAGCGTGGGATACGGAGCAAACTTCCAAGGTCTTTCTTCGCTCCTTTCAATGCTGAACGCTTGCTCACCTGGTATCAGTGTGATGAACATCGACAATGGATTTGGTGCAGGCTATTATGCGACGTTAATACATAAAAACCATCGGGATACGAAGATAGAGGGTGAAAGAGGATGAGAACGTTATATTTAGATTGTTTTTCAGGCATTAGTGGCGATATGTCGATTGGTGCGCTCGTGGATCTTGGCGCAGATCCTCGTCTGCTTGAACGTGAGATTAAGAAACTAGCGATCGATTCTGAATACAAGCTTGAATGCAATAAAGTTGTGAAAAAGGGTGTTTCTGCAACGAAGTTTGATGTGATTTTAACTGAGCAGGAGGGCCATCATCATCGGCATTACTCTGACATCGTTGAATTGATCAAGAAAGCTGAGTTTAATGAAAATGTGACGGCGATGGCGCTTTCGATTTTTGAAATGATCGGGAAAGCGGAAGCGAAGATTCATAATATGCCGTTTGAGAAGGTGCATTTTCACGAAGTCGGTGCAGTCGATTCGATCGTGGATATTGTCGGGACAAGCATTCTGCTCGATTCGCTCGATATCTCACGCGTGGTGGCATCCCCTGTTCCGGTTGGGAATGGGCGCATTCGAATCGCGCATGGTGTTTATCCAGTTCCAGCACCTGCAACGCTAGAAGTCTTAAAAGGGATACCCATTGAGAAGACCGACATCAAAGGGGAGATCACGACGCCTACAGGTGCTGGCATTCTAGCTGCGCTCGTGTACGAGTTTGGGCTGATGCCGTCTATGACAATCATGGCTGTTGGCTATGGAGCGGGGACGAAGGATTTCCCAGATCATCCGAATGTGCTACGTGCGGTAATAGGTGGCTCATAAGAGGAAGGGGGCGAGGTGATGTCACAGCGTTTTCCACATCATGAAGAACATATCGACAGTAGCATGATCAAGGTAGAAGTAAACCTGGATGATATGCCTGGGGAGTGGCTTGGTTACGTGATGGAAGCGTTATTCGATCTTGGTGCGAACGATGTTTTCTATACACCGATCTACATGAAGAAAAATCGCCCTGGGGTGATGCTTCAACTACTATGTGAGAGTGCGAAATTAGACGAGGTAAAGTCGCTTCTTTTTCAGGAAACGACGACGCTCGGTCTTAGGTATTATCCGATTTCGGTTCATCGTCTAGAGAGGGCGTTTTATCAAGTTGAAACAGCTCTTGGCTCTGTCACGGTGAAACAGGGTATTCATCAAGGAGTCGTTGTAGAGAATGCCCCAGAATATGAAGAGTGCAGAGCGATTGCGGAGGAATATCACCTCCCAATCAAGGAAGTGTATCGACTAGTGTGGGAGAAAATTAGAGAGGAAGAAAAAAATGGTCAGTAGCTTAACATCGGTGTTACTCGTTGGACTCATACTCGGTATCAAGCACTCGATCGAGCCTGATCATGTGATCGCGGTATCGACCGTCGCGAGTGATACGAAGAAATGGTGGCGTTCTTCGTTAGCAGGGGTTTACTGGGGAATTGGCCATACCGCAACGCTTTTTGTTGTCGGGATGATGGTCATCGCATTGAAAGGCACGATCCCTGAAGGCTGGTCGCTCTGGATGGAGCTGATCGTCGGGGTGATGCTTATTTATTTAGGGTGTATGAGTATCCTTACTTCTAGACGTGAGAAGAATGGCGAGCGTGAGAAGCGTCCGTTTCTCAAGTCAGCCGTGATCGGTAGCATCCACGGATTAGCGGGGAGTGGCGCATTGGTTCTCCTCACAATGTCAGCGGTCGATGGGATCTTAGAAGGCGCACTATATATTGCGGTGTTTGGATTAGGAACGGTCGTTGGGATGCTGTTTTTCACAACGGTCATTGCGATTCCGTTTCTTTTGAGCAATCGTAAAAGCATCCACTACAACCTTACGCGCTTCACTGGCTTAATCAGCGTGCTGTTCGGTGTGTATTATATGTATAGCGTGTGGTAGCGGTCTCTTAAGTAACAATCAAAAAGCGAGGGAGATATGATGGAAACAACCTTACTATACGGAAAAGAAAACCTGTCCATTGAACTACCCGACGATGCATTCGTAATCGAACCGAAAAACCTCCAGCCATTGGAGGACGAAAAGCGTGGTATCAAAGAAGCGCTCGACAACCCGATCGGCACACCGCCTCTGAAAGAGATGGTGAAGGCGTCCGATACGGTTGCGATCGTGATCAGTGATATCACGAGACCAACGCCGAATCATCTTCTTGTACCACTCTTGATCGAAGAGCTCAGTCATGTCCCACACGAAAACTTCGTGATCATCAATGGAACAGGGACGCACCGCGACCAGACGCGTGAAGAATTTGTAAGGATGCTTGGTGAGTGGGTGGTCGATAACATCCGCATCGTGAACAACCAGTGTCACGACAAGGAGACGCTCGTGAACCTTGGTGAAAGTCAGTTTGGCTGCGATGTGTATTTGAACAAAGAGTATGTAGAGGCTGACTTCAAGATTGTAACAGGCTTTATCGAACCGCATTTCTTCGCAGGATTCTCAGGAGGTCCAAAGGGAATTATGCCTGGGATCGCTGGCATCGAAACGATCATGACGTTTCATAACGCAAGGATGATCGGTGATCCGCTTGCGACGTGGGGAAACATGGTGAATAATCCTGTGCAAGATATGACAAGAGAAATCAACTCGATGTGTAAAGCAGATTTCATGTTGAACGTGACCTTGAACAAAGAGAAAGAAATCACGGAAGTGTTCGCTGGTGAACTATACGAAGCGCACGACCGGGGCTGTGCGTATGCGAAGGAGCATGCGATGGTGAAATGTGATGAACGGTTTGATGTTGTGATCACATCGAATTCAGGCTATCCACTCGATCAAAACTTGTATCAGGCGGTAAAAGGGATGAGTGCGGCGCACAAGATCGTGAAAAAGGGTGGCGCGATTCTCGTCGCTTCAGAATGTTCGGATGGTCTTCCAGGTCACGGGAATTTTGCGAAAATTTTTGAGATGGCCAATAGTCCTGAGGAATTACTTGAGATGATCAATAATCCGGAATTCAAGATGTTCGATCAGTGGCAGGTACAGAAGCAAGCGGTCATCCAGACGTGGGCGGACGTTCATGTGTATTCCATGCTTCGTGATGAAGAAGTTGCTGGCGCGATGCTGAAACCGATGACGAGCATCGAAGGGACGTTAGAGGAATTAAAGAAGACAAAGGGAGACGATTTGACGGTCGCGGTGCTGCCGCTGGGACCGTTAACGATTCCATATATTGAAGAATGACGCTCGTTTTGGGCGTCATTCTTTTTTTTTATAAGCTGCGAAAGATGGCGTGAGTTGCTAAACCTAGTCGTGACAAGGATTGCAGGAGTTTCTATTTCCATATTTTATCAACATCTGTCAGGTAACTGGAATTAATTATTATTATATTTAAAAAAATCAGACAAATTTGAAAGTTCGTGTTGTAATAGTGAGAAAATTGTGAGTATAATACTTGTAGGACGACCGACGTAGGAGGTTGTTCCAATTTACAAAAAGTGGTGATTTTGATGAAATTGGCAACCCGGTCATTGTATCTTCAGGCCAGAGACATGATTTTTGATTTGATCAATGACAATTTAGAACCGATGGACAAGATCCCTTCCGAGCAAAAGTTATCCAAAGAGTTGGGAGTTAGTCGAAATACAATTCGTGAAGCGATACGAACGTTAGAGCAAGAAGGATTCTTATTCTCAAGACAAGGGGTCGGAACCTTCGTGATCGGATCGAAGAACAGCTTGAAAACAAACATTTCGACGCTTGAGAGCTCGACGAACATCATCAAAGCGCACGGATACAATCCTGGAACGGTCAACGTCCTATCTTCCGTTCAACGCGTATCACAAGACATGAAGAAGACGCTTTCGCTACATGATGAGGAAGAGAACATCTTCTACATCGAACGTGTACGAACGGCGAACAATGATCCTGTTGTCTATGTAGAAGATTATGTGCCATACCGAATCGGGATGGAGAATGAATACCAGGAGAGTTATTACGAATCTCTTCTCGACTTCTTAGAGAATTATGACCTGAGCGTCTCCTTCTCAGTGTGTTCCATCAAAGCCGTTATCAGTGACGAGAAAATCGCATCCAAGCTTGAGTTGAAAGAACAAAGTGCACTTCTCCTTCTGAAGCAAACGCACTATTCCAATATTGGACAACCTGTCTTATATTCCGACAGTTACTATTTAAGCGACAACTTCGAATTCAACGCCATTCGAAAAAGAGGATAAAGGAGGGTTACATAGTCCGTCGATGTCAGGTCAGCAAGTCACGTTTACTAAAAAGGAGGAAAATGAAATGAGTAAAGTCGTACAAGCTGTTTCAAATAGCCGGAAAATGAAAGGGCTTACAACGGTCGATATCGTATTGATGGCGATCCTCGCAATCGTGAATGGTGTAGCCATGACGTATCTCGCAATGTTAAATCAGCTTCTTACTGCACTTGGTGGACCGATTCTTACATCTGTCACGTTAGGCCTTTATAGTATCTCTGGAGTTCTTGCAGCTTATATCATTCGGAAGCCCGGGGCAGCGTTCTTCACATTAACGCTTGCTGGAGTGGTTCAAATCATCTCCGGAAATCCAAACGGACTGATTTCCATGACAGCAGCAATGACGGATGGCCTCGGTGTCGAGCTAGGGTTCATGCTTTTCCGTTACAAGCGTTGGGACTGGATTAGTACTGGTGTTGCTGGCCTGCTCGCTGTACCGCTTTGGTTCATCATCGCAGCCTTCTGGTTCGGTTATTACAAGTGGGGAATGTCGATCTTGATTATCGCTTTCGTCGTACGTTGCTTCAGTGGACTGCTTCTCTCTGGGTGGTTGAGTAAGATGATCGGTGACCTGCTAGTGCGTACAGACATCTTGAAAGGATTCGGTATTCATAAACAGCAGAAGAAGAAGGGAGTGGATGTGAATGAAACCCATCATTCAGCTTAAAGACGTTACTTACATTTATGAAGATGAGACGGAGCCGGTCTTAAAGGATTGTTCTCTTGAAATTAATGAAGGTGAGTTCGTCTTGATCGTAGGACCGAGTGGTTGCGGAAAGAGTACCCTCTGTCAGACGTTCAACGGGATCATCCCGAACGTGATGGAAGGGCGAATCGGTGGCGAGATCAATGTGGATCAGAAGAATGTTCTCGAACTTGATCTGAAAGATTTATCAACAAGTATGGGTCTTGTGTTCCAGGATCCCGACGCTCAGCTTTGTAATATTTACGTAGAAGATGAAGTCGCATTTGCTCCTGAGAACTTGAAAGTCGATCCTGTTGAGATCCGAGGGCGAATTCAAGATTGCCTCGATAAGGTTGGGATGACTGGCTTTGAGAATCGAAAGGTCTTTGAATTATCGGGTGGGCAAAAGCAAAAGGTCGGTATCGCTTCCGTGCTTGCGATGGAGCCACAGATCTTAGTGCTTGATAATGCGACGGCAAACCTTGATCCGCAGGCGACAAAAGATATCTTCGACCTTCTTCAAGTCCTGCATAAGGAGTTCGGTCATACAATCATCGTTGTAGAAAACAAAATCGATGACATCATGCACCTCGTTGATCGTGTTGTCGTGATGGAAGATGGGACAATCATTCAATCCGGTACGCCGCAAGAAGTGTTGGAAACGTCGATCGATTTGCTGACGGACATGGGCGTATGGGTACCAGAGATTTCAGAGCTCGCGATTCAACTGAAAGAGAGAGGAATGACGTTCGATCGCTTCCCGATTTCTGTTGATGATGCTGCTCAAGAACTTGAAGGAAGATGGAGGTCTGAAGCTCCAATCGTCCCTTCAAATGATGTTCCGCAATTGCAGCCCGAAGCTCTCAAGGTGAAAGGGCTCAATTACCATTACCCTAACGGTACCCAAGCTTTAAAGGATGTAAACTTCTCCATCAAAAAAGGAGACTTTGTAACGATACTCGGGACGAATGGTTCCGGTAAGACAACGCTTGTGAAGCATTTGATGGGCATCATCCGCCCGCCGAAAGGCAAGGTTTTCTTGAAAGGAAACGATACGTTCAAGCGTGACCTTCTGTCGATGACGGATGATATCGGCTACGTGTTCCAGAATCCTGAACATCAATTCGTGGCTGACAACGTGTTTGAGGAAGCGATCTATAGCTTGAAGGTAAAACACGGCATTGAGAGCGATGATGAACTGCCTGATGATATTAAAGAGCAAGGTGTACGAGCGCTCATGGACGTTAACCTTTTGGATCAGAAAGATAAACACCCGTTCATGCTGAGTGGCGGTGAAAAGAGACGACTTAGTGTTATCGCGTCCCTTATTCTAGGTCAGGATATCGTCATTCTTGATGAACCGACTACTGGACAAGATTATGCGAGTGCGACAAAGCTATTAGAACTTTGTAAAGATCTCCAGAAGCAAGGCAAGACGGTCATCATGATTACGCATGACATTCGCCTCGTTTGTAAGTGGGCTGATTCAGCGCTCGTTATGCACCAGGGTGAACTGATCTATGACGGAGATGTGAAACGACTCTTCATGAATGAAGATGTGTTGACGAAGGCGTCGTTGATCGAACCACCGATTTCGCTTCTCGCTAAGCGCTTAGTTCCATCTTTGAGAGATGAAGCGGTGATCACGATCGAAGACTTCCTATTAACAGAAGAGAGGGTGAAACAAGTCCTATGAGCTTAGCATTCCAATTCTATGAGAAGAAGTCGTTCATGCACTCTCTTGATCCTGTGACAAAACTTGTGTGGATGGTATGTATCTCGATTCTCGTATTCATCTATGAAACTGCCATTCCACAGCTTCTGCTGTTCGCAGCGATTCTCACAGTCGCATTATTCTTTGCGAAATTAAGTCTTGGATTTGTGTTTCGAGGGATATGGATCATGCTGTTGTTCAGTATTGGATTCTTCGTCTTACAGGTGATCCTCGTTCCAGGTGAAACACTGCTTTATAACCTGGGGCCCATCGCGATTTATTCCGAGTCGCTTGATTTCGCACTAGCGATCACGATTCGAATTCTAACCATTTTCACAACATCACTCGTTTTCGTGGCAACGAGCGATCCGAGGGATATCGTCATCTCGTTAACACAAAAGATGAAGGTCCCTTATCGCTATGCCTATTCGATCTTCGTTGCACTACGATTCGTTCCAACGCTTGAACAAGAAGCGAAAGTCATCGAAGCAGCACAAACGATTCGAGGCGTAGGAAAGCAAAAAGGATTGAAGAACAAAGCGGAGAACTTGAAGCGATTTACGCTACCCCTTCTGATGGGAGCGATTCGACGAGTTCGGACGACTGCAAACACGATGGAAGCGAAAGGGTACGGCGCTTACCAGGATCGGACGTATATCCGGACGATCAAATACAACGCACAAGGAATCACATTCGGCGTTGCCTGGTGTGCACTCACTGTTACCTTACTATCCATGAAACTACTATGAAGGGGGGAAGCTATGGATGGAAGAAATGAAGTTTGAAGTTGCTTATATGCCGAAAGAAGTGAAGGAAGATGTTCCTCAAGTGTGTGTTCTCGTCGATGTGCTAAGAGCAACGACGGCGATGGTAACCATGCTTGACCAGGGATGTTCAGAGATCATGTTGACCGATGATGAAAAGCGAACAGTAAATGAAGTTGGCGTCGATCAGAACACGCTTGTCTGTGCAGAAGATTTATACGGCAATGTGTCCGAGCATGCACAGTTCAGTCCATCGCTTATCTCGATCAATTCGATGGACTTGAAGGATAAGCGCGTCATTCTAAAAACAACGAATGGCACGCTTGCCGGATTCACGCTTTGGAATTCTGGCAACCAGCATGTGCTCGTCGGTTCACTGCGAAATGCAAAAGCGGTGATGGATAAAGCGGTCCAGATGGCTGACGAGCTTGGAGTGGGAGTCATCATCGTCTGTGCTGGTCGTGAGAACGGCCAGATCGCAGCACTCGATGATGCTTACACAGCGGGGATCTTACTAGAGTATGGAAAGCGAGCAGCTGAAACGTTGAATCGCGTCCCACTTGTGAAGGATTCCGGAAAGATTAGTAGTCATCTTTTAGAAAGGTACCCAGGCACAGTCGAAGCATTCGAGGATTCTGGTAGTGGTGAAACGATGAGACGAATCGGATGCAAAGAAGATATCAAACTATGTTCAGTTGAAAACCTTTCAGATTTAGCCCCTGTCCTTGAGTTCTCTGAAAACAGTTCTATCGTAGTAAAAAATATGAATGAGGTGGTTTACAAATGACGAATTGGAAATCAAACGCATCGAAACCGGTAATGGACGAAGGCCTACAATATCACATCCGTTGTAAAGAAGGCGACGTTGAGAAGTACGTGTTGCTACCAGGTGACCCTGATCGTGTGGACATGATCGGTGATGAGTGGACAGAATCTCGTAAGATCGCAAACTATCGTGAGCACCGTACGTTCAGTGGAAAAGTCGGCGAAGTCGGCATCACAGCTTGTTCAACAGGAGCTGGTGGTGGATCGACGGCAAGTGCATTCGAAGAACTAGCAGCATTAGGTGGCGATACGTTCTTACGAGTTGGTACAACAGCAGCGATACAGGAACACATCGATCCAGGCGATATCATCATTTCTTCAGGAGCAGTTCGACACGATGGAACGAGCCAGTTCTATGTGGACGATCGCTACCCTGCAAGCGCTCATTATGAAGCGACGTCAGCGCTAGTAGAAGCTGCTGAACGACTTGGTTATACATACCACGTAGGTGTTTCGTGTTCAACGGCATCTTGGTATTGCGGACAAGGACGAACTGGTTTGAACGGGTATGAGCAATCGTTCTTCAAAGATAAACTACAGGATCTGAACAAAGCTGGTGTTATGAACTTTGAAATGGAAGCAGCGACGATCTTCACGCTTGCTGGACTATACGGCTTACGCGCTGGATCGGTTTGTACGGTAGTTGCGAATCGAATTCGTGATGAATTCTCGTACGGTGGTGTTGAGAAGAGTATCCGCGTTGCGAATCTAGCTGTTCAAATTTTAGCTGAATGGGATCAATTGAAGAAGGATCGCAAAAAGAACTACTGGTTCCCATCAATGACAGAAGGTACAACAGTAAAAGGTTAAGGAGGACTCACATTATGATCGAAGTCGATACAGCAAAAGGAATGTTCATCAACGGTGAATGGGTGACATCAGATTCAAAGCTCGAAGTGTTCAACCCTGCGACAAGAGAGAAGATTACAGAGATTCCATCAGGCGGAACGAAGGAAGCAAAGCTTGCAATCGCGTCCGCACAAGAAGCGTTCGAACCCTGGGCCGAGTTAACGGCCAGGGAACGATCGACTTACCTTTATAAAGCGTACCACCTTATGCTCGAACGAAAAGAAAAGCTAGCGGCTATTCTTACTGAAGAGCAGGGGAAACCACTGAAGGAAGCACGCGGAGAGATCGAATTCGCGGCAAGCTTCCTCCTCTGGTACGCAGAAGAAGCGAACCGTGTGTATGGTGAGATGATCCCATCTTCAAAGAAAAACAAACGTCTCTGGGTCGTCCCAAAAGCGATCGGTGTTGTAGCAGCGATCACACCTTGGAACTTCCCAGCGGGTATGATCACAAGAAAGGTCGGTCCAGCGCTAGCTGCTGGGTGTACGGTCGTTCTCAAACCGGCTGAACAAACGCCTCTAACTGCGATCGAAATCGTGAAGATCTTTGAAGAAGTTGGCTTGCCGAAGGGTGTATTAAACATCGTTGTTGGTGATGCAGCTGAGATCGGAAAAGAGATCATGGATAGTTCAGCAGTAAGACTCGTCACGTTCACGGGATCGACTGAAGTTGGAAAGCTTCTGATGGAAAATAGCGCTCAAACGGTGAAAAAGCTTGCGCTTGAGCTCGGTGGTCACGCACCGCTCATCGTGTTCGAAGATGCTGATCTCGATCTCGCTGTCGATCAAGCGATCGCGAGTAAATATCGAAACTGCGGTCAAACGTGTATCTGTACGAACAGACTCTACGTGCATTCGAGCGTACGCGATGTGTTCGTAGAGAAGCTCGAGAAGAAAGTACGCGAGCTTCATGTAGGAAACGGTGCCGATGAATCGGTCGATGTAGGACCACTCATCGATAACAGTGGCCTCGATAAAGTGAAAGACCAAGTGGAAGACGCGTTATCGAAAGGTGCGATGCTTCTGACTGGTGGAAAGCAGTGGGAAGGTCCAGGCGGGTATTTCTTTGAACCTACCATTCTATCGAACGTAACGAACGACATGAAGATCATGTCAGAAGAAACGTTCGGACCAGTCGTTCCGATCCAGACATTCGATCGCGATGAAGATGCGGTAGCAGCAGCGAATGATACCGACTATGGTCTCGCTTCATTCCTTTTCACAAACAGCTTGAATAGAGCGATCAAGGTGATGGAGAAGCTCGATTACGGCATCATCGGGATCAACGATGTGTTCCCAGGTACAGCAGAAGCACCGTTTGGCGGAATTAAGGAGTCCGGACTTGGCAAAGAGGGTGGCCATGAAGGAATCAAAGAATATCTTGAGATGAAGTACGTGTCAGTCGCCCTTTCAGACAAGCTGTAAAAAGGAGAATTCATGATGAGATATCCACAGATGGTGAAGGTGAAACAGCGTTTTCCTTCAGAGAAAATCGAAAACATCGCGCAACATCTGACAGAGGAGCTTAAGAGTCAGCTCCCAGCTGTTCAGAGCGGGGATCGAATCGCGATTACTGTAGGGAGTCGTGGGATTTCCAATCGCGTCAGCATTGTCAAAACGGTCGTCGATTATTTGAAAGGTCAGAACGCAGAACCTTTTATCATCGGTGCGATGGGTAGTCATGGCGGTGGGACGCCTGAAGGGCAGATGGATGTGCTCGAAAGCCTCGGATTTACAGAGGAGGCGATCGGGTGTCCCGTCCGCACTTCTTCAACAGTTGTCGAGGTAGGAACGACAGAAAGTGGATTCACCCTTTATTGTGATGAGTCAGCATGGGAATCTGATGGCATCATCGTGATGAACAGAGTGAAGTTACATACCGCATTCCGCGGTCCGAATGAGAGCGGGTTATTGAAAATGATCACGGTTGGTCTTGGAAAAGCAAAGGGTGCGAATCAGCTGCACCGGCAGGGACCACCGAACATGTCGAAGACAGTTCAAGAAGTCGGAAGCGGCATGCTTGATACCGGTAAGATCCTAGCTGGAATCGCCATCGTCGAGAACAGCTACGATGAAACCGCGCATCTTGAAGTAATCCGGCCAGAATCGATGCTTGAGCGTGAGCGGGAGTTATTGCTTCGTTCGAGAGAGTACTTCCCGATGATTCCGGTCGATCACTTAGATGTGTTGGTTGTGAAAACGATGGGGAAGAACTTCAGCGGAACCGGGATGGATACAAACGTTCTCGGGAGAACTAAGATTTTTGGGGTACCCGAGCCAGAGACGCCTTCGTTTAAACGGATCGGTGTTCTTGATCTCGATGAATCCTCACACGGAAATGCGACAGGAATTGGACTAGCAGATCTGACAACAGAGCGATTGTTTCAAAAGGTCGATCGGCAGAAAACGTATTTGAACTGTTTGACGAGTACGTACGTTCAGCGAGCGATGATTCCGATGGTGCTCGATACGGATCAAGAGCTTGTGAAGACCGCGATCGATAGTTTGGCAGTTGACGATCCATCATCGTTACGTGTTGCCATCATTGAAAACACGCTCGATCTTGAAACGCTGTACCTTTCACAGAATGTGATTGAGGAAGCAGGAGAGCAAATAGATATTGTATCAGACCCAGAACCGATCCCTTTTACAAAGGACGGAGAGTTGAACTATTTCAAAGAAAGCGCAGGTGGAGACAATTGACGAAGTCACAAACTTCTTACGGAGATGCAGGATTTAGTGAATTTATCAGAATGGCGTTCAGTCGTCATCTTGGACATGACAAGGAAGATTATAACAAGCCGGTGATCGGGATTTGTAATACGTTCAGTGAGATCAACCGCTGTCATAGTCATGTGAAGCCGATGGTGGAAGCGATCAAACGTGGTGTCATCATGGAAGGTGGTACGCCGCTCGAGTTTCCGACAATCTCAGTCGGTGAGATGTTCACGAGTCCGACGACGATGCTGTACCGTAATCTCGTTGCGATGGATACAGAGGAGATGATCACAGCGCAACCGATCGACGGAACCGTTATGATCGGTGGTTGTGACAAGATGGCTCCAGCTCAGCTGATGGGAGCTGCGAGTGCTGACAAACCTGCGCTTCTCTTTACGGGTGGACCGATGAACAACGGTCACTACAAAGGAAGAACGCTCGGAGCATGCTCTGATTGCCGTTTCTTCTGGCAGGAATACAAAGCAGGCACGGTCGATGAAGAAGAAATCGGCGAGATCAATGAGCGTCTTGCACCAACAGCAGGTCACTGTATGGTGATGGGCTCTGCGAGTACGATCGCAGCGTGTGCGGAAGCGATGGGTATGATGCTTCCTGGAGGAGCTGCAACACCAGCAACTGAAAACGAGCGGATGCGTCTCGCCCAGGAAACAGGTCGTGCGATCGTTCGTCTTGTGAAAGCGGGAATCAAACCATCTGACATCATGACGAAGGAGTCGTTCCATAATGCGATCAAAACGCTGATGGCTGTTGGCGGGTCAACGAACGCGGTCATCCACTTGATTGCGATCGCAAGACGTCTTGGCATCACAATAACGCTTGCTGATTTCGAAGCGCACAGCAGAACGACGCCGTTCCTTGCGAACATGAGACCGGCTGGAAAGTATCAGATGCAGGACCTTTACTACGCAGGCGGCATTTCTGCCGTGTTGAAAGAGCTTGCGCCGATCCTTCATCTCGATGAGCTAACGGGTACTGGAAAGACGCTTGGTGAGAACTTAGCGGATGTTGAGATCGACGAGGTGTACCGTGACATTATCCGCCCGCTCGATGATCCACTACATAAAGAAGGTGGCATTGCGGTATTGAAGGGGAATCTAGCGCCGAATGGTGCGATCATCAAGCCGAAAGCTGCAACGGAGGAACTTCTGAAGCATAAAGGAAAAGCGGTTGTCTTCACGTCGCTTGACGATATGGCTGAGCGCATCAACGACCCAGATCTTGATGTGACGCCTGAAAGCGTACTCGTGCTCCAAAACGCAGGACCTGTCGGAGCTCCAGGAATGCCAGAAGCGGGTATGATTCCGATTCCGGACAAACTCCTGAAGCAGGGCGTTCGAGATATGGTGCGCTTATCGGATTGTCGGATGAGTGGCACGGCGTTCGGTACCGTTCTCTTGCACGTTGCGCCTGAAGCTGCTGTTGGAGGACCGATCGGTTTAATCCAGGATGGCGATTGGATCGAACTTGATGTTGATACAAGAAAGCTAGAGTTGCTCGTTTCGGAAGAAGAGCTTGCGGAAAGAAAGAGTCGCTGGACGCCACCTGTGTTTGAAAATTACAACCGTGGCTATCCGCTTCTATATCGTCGTAGCGTGCTGCAAGCTGATGAAGGATGCGACTTTGATTTCATGCTTCCTGTTCAGGACATTAAGGCGCAAGAGGAGAAAAAGGAATCCGTGTCAGGAGCGAGCTCTAGATGAAGGAAATTCTACTAGCTCTTTTAGCCGGCGTGTTGATTGGGATCATTTTCAAAGTGATTCGTCTTCCGATCCCTGCCCCACCTGTTCTCGCAGGTGTGGTCGCGATCTTTGGGGTATGGCTTGGTGCTTACGGATTAACCTTTTTGATGGAAAAATTGACGAATTAAGGGGGAAGATCGAGTGAAGGTTGGATTAATCGGAGGAACAGGTTTTTATGACTTGTTCGGTACGCTAGAAGACATCGTGATGGCAACTCCTTATGGAGATGTGACCCTGTTCAAAGGGGAGCATGGTGATAAAGAAGTTTATTTTCTTCCACGACATGGGACAACGCACGGTGTATTAGCACCTGACGTGAACTATCGAGCGAATATGATCGCATTGAAAATGGTGGGTGTCGAGCGGGTTCTGGCTGTTTCAGCTGTCGGGTCGGTTAACCCTGACATTCAGGTTGGAGCGGTTTCTCTGCTCGATCAATTTGTCGATATGACGAAAAGAAGGCAGCAAACGTACGGCGAATTTTCAGCCGATATGACGGAGCCATTCTGTCATGAGATGAAGGCTTCAGTCCAGGGTGCTGCGAGAATGCTCGGGTTAACCTTGCATGAAGACGTTACGCTTGTCGGAGTAGATGGACCGATCTATGAAACGCGTCATGAACTGCAGCTTTTCCGTTCGTGGGGCATGGATGTTGTCGGCATGACGAATACGACCGAAGCGGCGCTCGCACGTGAGCTCGGCCTTTGCTTTTCTGTTATTACCCTTTCGACTGATATGGCGACTGGATTTGCTGAGAAGCCTCCGAATCTTGAAGCGCACCGAAAAGTGGCAGAAGAGAACAAAGGGAAGATGAAGGATCTTGTGTTGCAAACGATAAGTGACCTTGAACGAAATCAGGATTGTGCTTGTACCGTGCCATATCAAAACGCACGGTTAGCGGCGCATTAATTATAAGGAGGTTTTTCGTAGATGAAGATCGGGATTATTGGTGGAACTGGATTTTATAATCTACTCGATGGCATGCAAGAGAAAACGGTAAGTACGGAGTATGGCGATGTGACGGTTTTCCAATCGGTGTATGAAGGAAAAGAAGTGACCTTTCTACCGAGACATGGGAAGCATCATGATACGCTTGCGCCGTTCGTGAACTACCGTGCGAATATGCTGGCATTAAAAGAGTTAGGAATCGAGCGCGTTCTTGCATTCTCAGCAGTCGGTGCGATCAATCCTGATATTGGCGTCGGAAGCTTATCGCTTCTCAATCAGTTTGTTGATTTCACAACGCGTCCGAAAACATACGGCAAGTTCTCCGTCGATATTACAGAGCCGTTCTGTCCAGAGCTACAGAGTGCGTACCGGAAATCAGCCGTTGCGATCGATGAGCCCCTTCGCGAAGACACGAAGCTCATCTGTGTGGATGGTCCAAGGTATGAGACGAAAGCAGAAGTTCAGCTCTACGGGGCATGGGGCATGGACGTTGTTGGGATGACGAATGCGACAGAAGCATCGCTCGCACGAGAGCTAGGCATCTGTTATGCGGTCGTGACACTCGCGACAAACATGGCACCAGGCGTCACCGAGACAAAACCATCGTTAAAAGCGCACAAAGCGGTTAGTGAAAGCAAGCGTGAGAAAGTGAAAGAATTGATGCTAGAAGCGATCAAAGCTGCAGGTGAAAGAGAAAGCTGTTCATGTCCTGAAGCGTACGAGCGTGCTACGGTCGCGAATTCGTAATCGATGCCTCATAAAACACTTATCAAACAGCCGTTCATCGTCTCGAACCATCCTTCGTTCGGAAACCAAAAAGGGTCCGTGTTCATCGAAGGAGATCGGATCACGCATGTGATCACAGAGCATGAAACGCGTTTGCTAGAAGAATTGACACATCTAGCTGATGAGGTCATCGATGCTGAAAGCGATATCCTCATTCCAGGAATGGTGAATAGTCATTACCACTCCTACACAAATGTATTAAAAGGAACGGTGAACAATCTCCCACTTGAGCTGTGGACACTCTATACAGTAGCGTACGGACACGCGCTTGAAGAGGAAGATGTGTACCTTTCTGCATTAGTAGGGTGTATCGAAATGATGAAGGCTGGTGTCACGAGCTGTGTTGACCATTTTCCTCATATCGGGAAATCGGAAGCGGCTCTCTCAGCATATGAAGAATCAGGGATGAGGGTCGCGTTCGCGCCGATGATGCATGATGTTCCGGATGAGGAATTCTTTGAATTGTATTTGCCAGATTCACTCAGGAGCAAGTCAAAAGGTGCCTCTCCAGCCGAGATGAAGAGCTTTTATCGCTCACTTCTATCACCTTATCATAAGCGCGATGGGAGAATCGAAATTCAGCTTGGTCCAAATGCACCGCAGCGTTGTTCATCTGAGATGCTCGATGTGTGTAAAGAACTCAGTGAGATGGAGGGACTTCGCGTTCATACGCATCTGTTAGAAACGAAGGTGCAGCGATTGCAGGGAGATCTCGCGTTTGAAGGTGGGGTGGTTGGGCATCTCGATCGTGCCGGGCTGATCGACGAAAACCTATCTGTCGCCCACGCGGTGTGGTTGAATTCTTCAGAAATTGCGCTTTTACGAAGTCGTGGTGTAGCCATTGTTCATAATCCAGCTAGTAATCTCTTGCTTGGAAGTGGCGTTGCACCGATTCCTTCGTTTAGTAAACAGGGAGGTCACGTCGCGATTGGAACGGATGGTTCGAACTGCGGGACGAATCAGAATCTATTCGAAGCGATGCGGTTGACCACGTTGATTCAGCGGGTGGGTCAGGACTATCGCTCCTGGCTCGATGCGGAAGATGTGTTTCGGATGGGGACGACGTCAGGTGCTACCGTTTTAGGAAAAGAAAACGAGCTTGGGAGAATCGTAGAAAACGATCTAGCCGATCTCGTGTTACTAGATGGAAAGACAAGTATGCTGTCCCCACTTAACGATCCGGTGTCACAGCTTGTTCATCAGGAAAACGGTCGATCCGTTAAGTCGGTCATGGTCAATGGAAAGTGGACAGTGAAAGAAGGAACGCTTCTAACGATCGATGAAGAGAATGTTCTGAGAGTCGTAAGTGAACGACGCGACGCAATGATGAATCGGTGTCGTGAACCGTTAGAGCGGGCAGGTCGATTGAGACCCTATTTCGAGCAGGTTATATCCAACTACAATTTCCAGTGAGAGGGGCTACCACATGAATGAAATGCTGTTGAAAAAGGAACTTGCTTATATTTCTCATAAAGTCTATGGAAGAGGATTAACGCAGGCTACAGGTGGAAATATCAGTGTACGCGTACCAGAGCGAGATGCCATCTTGATCAAGCGGTCTGGTGTTAGTCTTGGAGAAGTTACTGCAGAAGATGCGCTATTGCTTTCGATGGACGGCGAGGTGATCGAAGGATTCGGCACGCCTTCGAAAGAGTTTCGGTTTCACCTCGGTATCTATCAAGCGCGACCCGATGTCAATGCTGTCGTTCACTGTCATCCGAACTACTCGATCGGTTACGCCTGCTTGGGAAGAGAGCTTCCATTGCCTACAGTAACGGCAAGGAAAATTCTCGAACATGTACCTGTAGCAGGGACGGCTCCATCCGGTTCATTGGATCTCGCTGAGAACGTCACGCGAGTTTTCCAAACATATCCCACGATCAAAGCATGTTTGATGGAGGAGCACGGAATCTGTGCCGTTGGAGATTCACTCGAAAAAGCGTATAACATCGCAACGCTTGTTGAAGATACCGCGAAGCAATCGTTCATTGTTGAACAGTTGAAAGCCAGTATGCCTACAGCCGTCACAAATTCCTAGTAAAGGGTGAGCGTTTTGAAACGTATAGAAGAATTAGTGCGATCATTTCAGGAACAAGAACTTCTGCTACCCATTTGGTTCGAGGATGAAAAGCTTCACTTTATCGATCAGAAGAAGCTTCCGTTCGAATCATATATCCACTCGACAACGGACGTGAACGATCTCGCTTTAGCGATCAAGAATATGACCATTCGTGGTTCTGGTGCGATCGGAACGTGCGGGGCGTGGGGAATCTATCTTGCGGCGTTACAGTCAAAAGGCGACCTTGCGTATGTGCTGAAGGCAGGAAGACTGTTAAAGCAAACGCGTCCGACAGCTGTCAACTTGATGAAAACGGTTGATGAAATGCTTTCTGTCGCAACCGGGAGCGGGGAAGAGCTCATCGAACGAATTGAACAGAAAACCGTTGAGATTCTTGAAAGACAGCTGGCTTTTGAACATGAGCTCGGCCGCAATGGTGCTGAGATGATCGAGGATGGCGACGCGATTCTGACGCACTGTCATTCAGGTGCACTAGCAGGCTCAGGCTATGGTGGACGAGCATTGTCCGTCATTCGAAAAGCTCATGAACAAGGGAAGAGTATTCATGTGTATACATGTGAAACGCGCCCTTATTTACAAGGAGCGAGAATCACCGCATATGAGCTGAAGAAATTCGGCATCCCCCACACCCTCATCACAGACAATATGTCTGGCTACTTGATGAGTCGAGGAAAGGTGCAGAAGGTCGTCGTTGGGTCAGACCGGGTCGCAGGGAACGGTGACTTAGCGAACAAAGTTGGAACGTATATGCACGCGCTCGCTGCAAAAGCGAACGGTGTCCCTTTTTATACAGCGACGTCGAGTCATACGATCGATCATGATGTAGAAGCTGGTCGTGAGATTGAAGTCGAGTTTCGCGATCCATCTGAAGTCACTTCATTTCAAAATCGACCGATCGCGCCAGAAGGAACGAACGCGCTTTATCCATCATTCGATATCACGCCGAATGAGCTGATCGCAGGCATCATCACGGAAAAAGGCGTCATGACGGCTCCTTATACATCAACGTTACAAAACCTGCGAGCAACTGTCGCATCTAGAGTCTAGTCATACGCCCAAACGCCCCACCCTCCCGACACATAGACTATTGTGTAGGAATAACAGAGGGGGGCTTTTGTTGTATAACGCGTATGGAAGACCTGTGTATCATACCGGTCATAGTGGCTATATTCCAGGGGTTGGATACCATCACGGACACGGCACGTATGTACCTGGCTATGGTTATCACCATGGGCAAGGCACGTATGCACCGGGTTACGGCTACCATCATGGTCAAGGTGGATATGCTCCTGGATACGGCTATCATCACGGTCATAGCGGCTACTATCCGGGCTATGGTTATCATCATGGACATGGAACGGTGTATCGATAGGGAAGTAGGAATCATGGGGAGTGCTCATGGTTCTTTTTTGTGTTGCGGATGAATGATGGGAAGTGGGGGGGTGGGGTTGTCCGGTTTCGCCGATATATTTTGAGTATCGCTGATAAAATTGATTTTTCGCTGATAAAAGGGGGAGAATCGCTGATATAATCATAATTTCGCCGATATCCGCCCCCGAGCGCCCTCCTCATCCTTTCCGGAGCGCATTAAAAAAACCGAAAGTCCGCTTAGGACGCTCGGTTTAGTTCGTAAGTGACTCTTTCAAACAACTACGGCAGTAAATCTTGCCGCTTTCTTTGAAGTATTTCTTAAGGTGCGTCATCCCAAGCCCATCTTGTAAGTTACCTTGGAAAAAGTAGTCTTCTAAGTACTCAATCTTCTTTTTACAAACGTCACAATAGATTTTTGCGGTAAACAGAGCGATCCCTCCAATGTGTAACTAGTCACATGCTAGTATACATTATTTTACTGTTTGGGTGAAACAGAATCAAACGTCACAACACTGTCAAACTTATTTCCCGAGACTCCTGCTATACTTACAATAGAAAAACAGCGAGGAAAGAGGGAATGATATGAGTACTGAAGCACAGTCCAAACTATTAGTTTCATTAAGTATTGTACAGGTGGTTCTTGCTACCTCCATTCTCTTCCTACCGGTGATGTACCTAATGTACCCTGAACAGGAGAGTCTGCTGCTTGGAAGCTTGATTATTTTCGGTGCGCTGAATATGCTAGCTGGCTTATCGAATCGGATTAAAGGAGAAAACCGTTCAGGCTTGTTCTTTTCGATTGCAGGCGTTGTGATTCTTGCAACAGGTGTGAGTCTATTACTCTTTTAAAAATGTATGATCTTATATATAAAAGGAACTTCTTGATTTTAGAAGGAGTTCCTTTTTTTGTGGGGTCGATTCTTTATGAATGTTAATTCGACAGGTACCAGGTACCTGTCGAATTTTTTATGTCAAAAGGTTTTGACATTATGTTGGGAGTATATTACAGTAAAAGTGTAAAGAGTATTTGACATATGTGTGGGGTGATGAATGTGGAAAACAATATTAAAGTGCTCCGCCAGAAACGGAAGCTATCACAGAAAGATCTCGCAACTGCTTGTGCCGTTTCACGTCAAACGATCAATGCGATCGAGAACAATAAGTATGATCCGACGCTCCATCTTGCGTTTGAATTGGCTTCTGTTCTTGAAACCCCGTTAGAGGAGTTATTTAACTACAAAAGGAGTGAATGAGATGCAGTTATTGATTCAAGGAGTAGTGGTTGTTATCTGGATTTTCTTAGCGGGATTTCTAACTGGCAAACATGACTATCCATTCGGTAAAAATGATGATGAACGAAAGCGTGAGATCAAGAAGCGTTCGATCACACAGAGCTGGTTAACGGTATTGTTGTTTCTGGTTATTAACTTTCTTTATGGGTTTTTTCACATACGAGGGGGAGCAGTGGAGTTAAGCAACACGAGCTTGGAGTTATTCTACATAGGGATTGCGATCTTATCGTACATAATGTTTTATGGCATTAATTCGAAGAAGATGAGTGCGTGATAGGTCTGCACCGAACAGAAAGAAAACGCCAACACCTGTAATAGAGTCTCGAATCGATTAGTGAATAACAAAGGGAATCCCAGTAAGAAGTGGGGTTCCCTTTGTTATTCAATGTTTTACAAGTAGTATTTAACATCCTAGACGATTAACCATCACAAAAAACGCTAAATATTCCCAATAATTGAAACTTTATCATCTCTACAATCGTAAATAGGAATAGAAGCAAGGGAGTGAATCATATGCACCTATTCGAAATCAATGTCACGAAGAAAAATGAGAACCTCATCATCAAATGGCAGCTAAGTAAAATTGAGATTCCTTTATCCGACATAACGAGAGTGGACTATGATAACACGTATGGCGGGAAAGATAAATCTGCTATTCGGATTGGTAATCCTTATGCAAGCACAGATACCGTCGCGATCAAAACTAGAAAAGAGACTTACATTCTATTTACTAATATTGGTGGGATGAGAGAAAGGATCTTATCGTACATAGCTTAGGGTTGGGGCGTAATGCTTATAAACTTTGAAAGGGAGAGACAATATGGAGATCTACGTATTAGTACTATTAACAGGCGCTTTTCTATATTTAGCTAAAAAAGTAGGAGAAAAGGATAAGCAGCATATAGAACACTAAAGGTAGAGTTGAAAATGCTTTTCAAACTTCATTAAGCTAAGAAGGGTATTTATTAAAAAATACCTTATTAACCAAAACATACTCTATTATCGGATATACTCTTTTTTATAGAATACTAGTAGAACAAATTAGGTTATAGGAGGAGTAGGTTATGAGAAGAAAATGCCCAGAATGTGGTGGAGAAAAATTTGACCAGGGGACAGACCATATGCCGATACGACCAATGAACAAGAAGTTTTCAATGAAGGCGTTACAAAAGATTTATACTTTTTGTTTAGGGTGTGGTGAGATCGTTTCTACAAAGGTTGAGAACCCTACTAAACTTAATAATTAAATTTCATTCAATGTGGAGGACGGTGCTAGGTGGATGAAGAGCAATATTATTAATCTAGTTCGCCATAATAACAGATTCACTATCACTCACGTTTTTTTATATGGCTTTGAGCATTCTAATTGGTATGCGACTGATTTTCTTTACTCTATAAAATCTTTTCAAAGGGTACAGAGCCCTTAAAGAAAGTTTGGTGTACATATTGTCCATGTTCTTTTCTGCCCCTGTAGCGACAGTGTTATTTATAGCTTATATCCTTATATATATATTGGATGAATTGCTTTTGAAAAACAAGCTTGCTGATTTAGGAGTTGGCAAGAGTTTTGATCATATGACTAAGAGAGAATGGTATCGGCTTTTTACAGCTCCTTTTTTCCATACGAATGGTTTTCATTTATTAGGAAATGCTTTTGGTATTTATTTTGTAGGATTCGTGCTGGAAGATAAGATTGGAAGTGGTTTGTTTCTACTTATTTACATGGTAGGTAACCTATTCGTTTCTTTGTTGTTTTCTAAGTATTCTTCATTTACTAGTGGGAAAGGTGCATCACCAGGTATATTTTCGCTAATCGGTTGTATGTTTTTTCTATATATACAATCACCTGATTTATTTAATTTCCAAATAGGAACTTGGGCTACAAATTATATTATCTTTTATTCTGTTTTAGGGAATTTTATAGGCATACAGGGGGCTATTTCTCATGTGCTAGGCTTTATATTTGGTATGGTTTTGAGTATTTTTTTTATTTTAAATTGAGTTATACGGTAGAGAAGATAAATCTCTCAATTTCGAATCTACCGGGTAGTGTTAGCATGATAAAAAGTATGCGATCTATATATAGGACAGGGTTGTAGAAGAAGGAATTGTAGTAGTTACGCTAAAAAAATTAAAGGAAGGAAGTGATTGACTTGCCTATTTGGAAAGGGTATCTAGTGACACTTATTGAAATCATTTGCTTTTTAGTTGTTGGTTTTATACTAACCGATTTTGCTCTAAGTAAGTTGTATGAGAGTGTGGGCATTTCCTTTGTTGGGAATGTGGGTTCAGTGTGGGTTGGCCTTTCTTTTATTCTTTTTTCTTTATATACGTTGTTTAAAACATATGTACTCTCTCACAAAAGCCCGTTGTTGATTGGGCGTATTAATTCTCTTATTTTTTGGATGATACTCATTCTGTCAGTCTATTCGGTAGTTTCTCCCTTTGTAAGAGGTGCGATTTAGTCGGTAGCGATTACTTAAATAAAGTAACTTCATGTGCATTAAGGGCAAAATTCCCCAAAGCATGTTGTGCTCAGTAATAGATTACGATTGCGAGTCTTTCTTTTAAGGGAGCTTATCAATAGAATAAGCCCCCTTTTTGATATGCAAGTATTTCTTTATTTCATACTCTCACCCAAAGCATGATGGCTGGATCGTTTCGAAACGCGCTTCTTTGTAAACAGCATAAGTAACGGCACAATGAGGATGAGCAAAGTCACGACGCCTCCCCAGCCTAAGCGATCCCAAAGCATACCTACTCCTGAACTTCCAGCAGCTACGCCTGCATAATAACTAATGAGATAAAAACTTGAAGCACTGCTCTTATGGTGCTCCGCTGTACTTGCAACAGACGCAGAGGCCATGGAGTGAGCGATAAAAAAGCCAGCGCAAATTGCACTAAGTCCGATTAGGACGAAGGATAAAGCATGAAAGAGTGTGAGTGACACGCCACCAGCAAGAATAAATAAGCCGGCAATCATTGTCCGGCGAAGGCCAACCCCTGAAGAAATTTTCCCCGCAACGGGAGGAGATAGCACGCCCAGAATATAAGCAAAGTACGTGAATGAAATCCATTTTAACGAAAGGGAAAAGGGTTCTTGCTCTAAATAGAAAGGCAAGTATGTCCACACTCCTGTGAAAATGACTTGAATGAGAAAGCCTAGGGTAAAAAGCGATAATAATCTTCGGTCCGTCAAGTGGAGAAGCATGCCTTTAATATCGTTCATGATATGACCACTTCCGGCTGTGAAAAAGCGAGAAGCGGGGAGGAGACTGAAGAAACAAATGGCAGCTACGATTGCGAATGATGCCAGGACAAAGAAGCTTATCTCCCAGCTGTACAAATCCGTCAGATACCCAGTTGCAACTCTTCCTCCAAGTCCTCCCATCGCATTACTTGCAATGTAGATACTCGTGGCAATTCCTACACTTGATGAATCAACTTCATCACCAAGATACCCCATCGCTGCCGCTGGAATGCCAGCAAGAAAAAACCCTTGGATGCAACGAATCACGATCAGTAATAGAAAGGACTCTGCAAACGGCATCACGAGCAATGTTGTGACGACCAATATTAACGAGATCTTCAGGACAGACGTTCTTCCATATCTGTCTGATATAAATCCTAGAACGAGAAGTCCTGGAATCATTGACATGACAGGCGTGGACATCAGCAAGCTCGACGTTGTCGCTGTAAGGTTGAATTCATTCGCAAAAACGGGAAGTAAGGGCTGAAACGCATATAGTGCTGAAAAAATAAGTAATGCACCAAAGCCAAGACTAATCGCTGCGCGCCAGAAACCCGAATCCTTCACTATGTATGGGGTTTTGGCAGCTTGTTGTTTGTTCATCGTATCCGCACCTTTTTGCCTTTGTTTCGTTCTTTCGTTTAAAGCATTAGGGTTTGTAAACCTATTGTTCATTCAATCTTCATAGAGAAAATAGTAGCAACTGTCATTATAACGATTGAGGTGGGATTCAGCCAGGATTCTGATTTTTCTATTAACGATTGCGGTTCTAGCAGTAGTTTGAAATAATTGGGAGAGTATGTGTTGTGGAGTGAGAATTGTTGAGAAATGGAGTTCGGAAAGCAATCTACTTAGTATTGACTCTCTTTATCTTTCTTTTTCTTTGGAGAGTTGTAGGTTGGATATGGGAGTTGTATGTACCGTTCACTTATAAAACGGATCTTATTGGCATACTCTTTGTCTTACCAGTGATGATCGGGTGCTCTTTTTTACTTGCAAGCCTTATGGTAAGGATTTTGGAAGATAAAGGATGACTGTTGATTTGGGCTTTGAAAAAAGTAGATTCATAGAAAGGAAGAATGACTTTGGTAGAGGCGATACGTAAACGACTTAACGAACGTTATCCGATTGATGTAACCACTGTTGAAGCAGTCACAAATGCGATGTATCGGTGTGTTGCTGTTGAAGGAACGTATTATGCGAGAATTACGAACTACAAGACGTTTGATGAGCAGGTCGAAGAGGTTCGCTATACTGAATTTCTACGACATGAAGGCATTGGGACATCGGCTGCGATTGCTTCATTAAATGGGAATGTTGTGGAAAAGATGTCGCTACCTGATAAAGACGTGCGAACCGTTCTCTATGAAGCAGCGCCTGGAGGTCACCTGCCTAGAAGTGAGTGGAATGCAGATGTATTAAAAGAGGTAGGCCGGGAGATTGGTAGGTTGCATCGTACTTCGAAAAAGTTTGAAGAGACTCATCCCCCTCAACATATCAACGACTGGCACGACAGTGGGGAGTATGACTTTCTAACGTATATTCCTGAAGAAGAACGTGCGATTCGAACGATTGCTGAGGAGGTACACTCGACGATAAGAAGCATACCGAAAACAGACGAAAATTATGGGTTGCTTCACGGTGATCTCTGGTTAGAAAACATCGTCGTTGATGATGATCGAAATCTGACGCTGATCGATTTCCAAGATTGTGAGAAGCATTATTATATTTTCGACCTAGCCGTTCCAATCTATAGTGCGATTGAGTATTCGTTTCCAGGTGGAGGCAACATCGTGGACTATGGACGTAAGGTTACAAAAGCGATTATCGAAGGATACGAAGAGGAAAATAACCTTTCACCGGAAATGCTTGAGAAACTTCCTTTATTTATCAAGTTAAAAGAACTGTTCGAATACAGCTTGATGCACAGGTACTGGAATAAAGAGAAGCTTACGGAAGAACAGATGAGAATCATGAATCATTTTAGAATGAGGCTTGAACGAAATCAATCGGTGCTTGAGGAAAAATGGCTAACACGAACGTGAATGAAACGAATGATGAGTTCCATACGCAGTAGAAGAGAGAGAGGGAAAGGGGCAGTTTGATGAAATTAAGGTCGAAAACGTTAGGAAACGTGTTAACGAAATTTCTTTGGGCAGATATCGGGCTCACTACCGTTCTATTGATAAATATCTTTATCGCACAAGTGGTTGAAGTCAGCGAAACCTTCGTTAATTATGATGCGATCGTTGCACTGCTTTTAGGTTTGAATTTCTTCGTTTGTATTGTCATCTATCTCGTCTGGCTTTATAAAGTACACAATGATTTACGAGAGATGAATTCCTCGTACCCAATCACTCCAGGTGGCGCGTTAAGACGTGTGATGATTCCATTTTACAATCTATATGGTCTATGGAATGTGTATTCTACGATGGCAACTTATTTTAAAGAAAGCGGCTCAACACATGAAGCCGGTAAGAAACTTGCGATTTACACGCCAATCTATTATTTTCTTTACATCGTTACGAGCTCCATCAACTCATTTTTAAATATGCAGTCCGACTATAATCCATATAGCTTCATATGGGTGGTTACTTTTGTAGGGGATGCTGTGTTAGTGATTTCTTACATTCTGATCATTAAAGTAGTGATAAGTGGAGTAGTGAAGTTATCAGAACAGTATTGGAAAAGTGAAGAGGAAGATCGTGAAGCGATGCACTCTATATGAACTGAGGAGAAAGTAATGGAGCAAACCGTTAAATGTGAAAACATCACAGAAGAGACCGTTCACCAGTATGAACAAAAGGGATACGAATTGGTCTTCCTAGAACATGTCATGGAACATGATTTAACTGAAATTCCTCAACTAGAATCTTCGTTACCGTTGACGTTCCAGAGCTGGTCATCTTCGTCAGAAGAAGACTTTTACGACGTATATGCGGCATCGTTCAAAGATCGTCCAGGATTTCCGGGGTGGTCGATGGAGAAATGGATCGATTGGATCTCGTCTAGCTCGACTTTTCTTCCTGTACGGTCTTATCTTGCCACCGTTCATAACAAGGCGATAGGGTTTATTGCTGCTGACGCTGATGAGGAATTTTCAACCGAGAAGGGGTTTATCATTCAAGTTGGTGTCATACCAGAGTGGCGGCGAAAGGGAATTGCGGCACAATTGACTTGTAGCTGTTTAGAGGCTTTCCGTCAAGATGGAAAGAGATCCGTAGTGCTCCATGTTAATGAGAACAATCCGGGTGCAATCGGGCTTTATGAAGAATTAGGGTTTCGAACCGTCCGTAAGAGAGGGACGTTTGAGAGATTGTAAAGGTAATTGATCATAACGAAAAGAGCTTGGGACGGCATGTGTTATGCCACCAGGCTTTTTTTATTGTCTATTTAATGGATCATTATGTAATTTTAAATAATATAATCATCTAAATGACATATATATGTTGCATAAAGACATTTTTATTATATAATGGAAAAAGAAGGTTAATTATTTACAAATTGTGGGGTGGGGAAATGAGTATCGAAATGAAGCGTCTTTCGAAGTCGTTCAAGAAAGGCGAGCTTGCACTATCGGAGATTGATTTTACATTGGAAAAGGGAGAGGTTGTTGGGTTAGTTGGTCCGAACGGGGCTGGGAAGACGACCTTGATGAAGATTCTTTCTGGAATCATCGTGAAGTACGACGGTGAGTTAAGCATAGGTGATCAAGCAAAAGTTGGGAGCTTGATCGAGAAGCCAAAGTTCTTTCCGAATAGGAGCGGGTTGTACAACATCAACTACTTTAGCGCATTGTATGGAGTGAGCAACAAGCAGATGGATGAAATCATTGAGTCGCTTGGAATGACTTCCTATTTGAAAAAGAAGGTGAAGCATTATTCGCTTGGGATGAAGCAGCGGCTTGGAATTGCGCTTGCACTCATTTCTAACCCCGACTATCTTATTTTAGATGAACCGACGAACGGCATGGATCCTGATGGGATACGAAATATACTTGGTTATGTAAGAGAGCTCGTTAAGGGACGAAACATTGGTGTGCTGATTTCGAGCCACATTTTAGAAGATGTGGAGAACATCAGTGACCGCGTTTATGTGATCAAAGAAGGGGCGTTCGTGAATCAGTACACTCATGACCGTGAGCGTGAACAGGTAATTAGCCTTGCTTTCTCAGAGGATGAGGTTCATAAGGCGTTCAGCATGTTGGGTAATGAAGAAGGCATCAACAAACAGCAGAATGTGATTTCATTCATCTACGATGGAAACATGAAGCCAATCTTGCATCATCTAGGTCAAGAGGCGATTTACCCGACCGATGTGAAGACGAAGACAGCAACGTTAGAAGATTTTTATTTTGAACAGATGAGAGGGGAAGCGAAATGAACTTTGGGAAATATCTCACACTGGAGCTTAGAAGGAACGTCCTCAGTATACCGCTATTCTTAGCGATCGGTCTTTCGCTTGTGTTAGGTGGCGGCATCGTCTATTCAATCTATCAGTTGGATGGACCTTTTCGTCCGGAAAATGTAACTGGTTTGTACTCGATGATCGCGACAGTTGCACTTGGGGTGTATTGTGCAAAGCTCGTCATCATAGATCTTCATTACGGAACGATCTACTTGCTGTTCACGTCAGCACGAGACAGACTGAAGTTCCTTGTATCAAGAGTGATCGTTATCATGGCCGTGTCGATTATGTTTGGAGTCGGTTGTGGTGCGCTGCTCTATGTAAATCATATTCTTAACGCTTAAGCGTTCTCATGGGGAGATGTTGGCTCATCTGTTTTTCATTATGTACTGTTTGGCGTGTTCTTCACATTATTCTTTCTCGTGATCTCAATGTTCTACCAGAAGACGATGAACCTTTTCGTTCTTTCGATCGTAACGATTCTTGTGCTACCTGGCATCCTCGGCATCATATTGCAGGTCGGCGCTGTGCCAGCATTCATAAAAGACTTCGTGACTTATCTTCCGTTATATAGCTTGCCGAACGACCTACCGTTTCTTGCGATGGAAGGCGTGGATATGGTTGTCGTCACAATCGTCAGCCTCGGCTTGTTCGCGTTTGCATTTTATGGGTTACCAAAAACAGACTACTAAAGGGGATTGAAAGATGAAATTGTGGTTTAAGAACAAGCAGTTCGATGAACGTGTGACAACGATCCAAAATAAAATTTATCGTGAGCTGTATTTGATCATCGTGATTATTTGTGGGCTTTCCGTCGTGTATAAAGTGTCTTTCGAAGGGTCCACGGGTGGAAGTATCATGACAGAAATACTTATCCTCATCATTAGTGGAATATTTTATTTAATCCGATCATCGATGCTCGGAATTTTCACGGATGAAGTCGACATGTATGAGAGAAAAAGTAAATGGAAGGTCAATACGAGAAACCTCGTGCTCAGTTTACTAGCTGGTCTTGCGATTTCATTAACATTTGCGTTTGTTAATTCGCAAAAATATGCAGACACTAGAGAAGAAACGATCTATTTCTTCTTAAGTATTTTCGCTGGTAGTATGATGATTTACCTTCCATTTTTGATTGGTGTTTTTGTTCTCCCTTATGCGCTCGCAAAATATAAAAGTGATCGTGTGAACGAGCGAGAGTTAGAGGATATGGAAGAAGATGATGAACAGGATGTGCGGTGATCGACGTTGAAGAATAAAAAACTAAAGATGGCGCGGGTGGAGCACGATCTATCGCAACAGGAGCTTGCGACAAAGGTTGGTGTCTCCAGGCAAACGATCGGGTTGATCGAACTGGGTAAGTATAATCCAACGCTCCAATTGTGTGTGGCGATTTGTAAGGCGCTCGGAAAGACGCTTGATGATTTGTTTTGGGAGGAATGAAACGAAAAGAGGATGACTCAAATGAGAGTCATCCTTTTTGTGTAGAGAAAGTTTTAAGGCTCATCTGCCACGTTATTGTGGTGATTTCCGCTCCAGGATGCTCGCTTTCCGCGGGGCGGGCGGTGAGTCTCCTCGTCGCTTTCAAAACGCTCCTGTGGGGTCTCACCTGTCCCGCACGTCCCGCAGGAGCATTCCTGTGAGAACAGAATGAGGCCTATTGCATAAAAAAGGACCCTCCGTTATGATGCAGGTGCTAACCAATAGCCCATAACTAGGAGGATCCTCAAATGCATCTTAATCGAAATCAACGTATTAATCAAATTTCAGAAACAACGCTCGTTGTTGGCATCGATATTGCCAAGCGAAATCATTACGGCTGTGCTATAGATGAACGTGGACGTGAATTAAAGAAAAGCTTTGCGATTCGTCAATCTCTTCAGGGGTTTGAAAGCTTTTATGCATTGGTTTTAAAGATGATGGAAACGCATGATAAAACAGAGGTCATCATCGGCTTTGAACCTACGGGTCACTACTGGATGAATCTCGCAGCCTTTTTAACAGACCATGGTATTCCATATGTCCTTGTCAATCCTCTGCACGTCAAACAAACGAAAGAGCTTGACGATAATCTGCAGAGTAAGAATGACCAAAAAGATGCAAGAGTAATCGCGAAAATGATCCCTCAAGGGTACTACAGCTCACCGAGAGAAATGACGGAAATTGATTCAGAACTCCGTCGGGGGACGGCCTTTCGAGTCCGCTTAAAAGAACAAGTGGCTTCCATTCAAAACCGCATCCGACGTTGGATCGATATTTACTTCCCTGAGTTCTCAACTATTTTTAAAGGGCTCGGTCAACAAGCTCAAGCTATACTTAATTACTTTCCACTTCCAGAAGATCTCCGGATCTTCTCTAAGGAAGAATTGATTGCCACCCTTCAAGAAAAAGGCGTTCGCTACCTATCAAAAAAGAAAGTAGAAAACCTTCTTAAAATCGCAGAGGACTCAATAGGACTTCAAGACGGTCTTGAGATGGCACGCTTAGAAATTAGGATGTTACTTGACCAAATGGCCATATATGAATCACAAATCAACTCGTTAACTGAGAACCTTATCGTTCTTGCCCGTAAACTACCAGACTTTGAATATCTTACGTCTATTCCTGGTATCAGCGAAACGACCGTTTTAGAGCTCCTTTCTGAAACAGGTTCATTAAAACGTTACAAGGATCCACGCCAATTATTAAAACTCGCGGGACTTACACTAGTAACCAACTCATCAGGACAATCGAACGGTAAGAAGAGAATATCTAAGCGTGGACGCAGAAGACTTCGATCTCTGTTGTACAAAGCAGTGTTTCCTTTACTTCACGCCAATCCAGCTTTTCGCACTCTTTATGATTATTACAGCGTTGATCGCGAGAAACCGGTAACGAAAAAAGAAGCCCTTGTCATTCTTTGTCGTAAACTACTTCAGATCTGTCACGGACTTAGCGTGTATGAAGTGGAGTTTGATGCCGAACGGATGATGCGAGACATGCCTTTCCTACCTACTTCGAAAGTAGCATAAGCTACTAGAAGCTTAACAGCCCAGACACTGAGAAGCCGGCCAATACACGACTTTCGACGATCGTAAGATCAGTCCATGCAGGAGCATACGCCGGCCTCTGCGTTAGGGTGAGACTCAACGAAGGAATGTAGGCACAAGATGCCAGGAGAAATGGGAGGGTGAGTCCACCTAGCAAGCAGAGATCATAGGTGCCTATCATTAAATTTGGGAGGCCCTTCCAGTCTCTTGACGCAACGTGTAAGCATCATTCCCTTTATTTTGAACAAATTAAAAATAAAGGAATATTAAACGGGACTATACAGTGATAAAACTTTTTTCCACAGGAATAATGTGGTTTAAAACCCTGCCATAATAACTTTTTCCGAGGGAGTCGAGCATCCTTCCGCTCCAATCTACATTAAATGTATGACTAAGAGAAATAACCAAAGCTTAAAGAAACGGATAAAGAATGAAAGCAGATGCCTACTTAGATCATAATCGGTCGGAAAGTTTGCTTCGATTGATTGCACCCCAGTAGGAGTGAATACCGCTTGACTCCCGTGGAAAACGGGCGTTCGAGACTCGGAGTGGACGGGTTTTTGTCCGCTGTGAGGCTCGGGCGTTCGTCCACAGGAAAGCAAGCGGTATTCAAACTCCTACGGTATAGGGAGCACAATAACCAGGGTTTTCATATATAGAGGATGACTCAGATAAGAGTTGGCCACTTTGTCTGTTATCCCGTAGTGGCATTGGTTGATTGATAGTTTACTATGTACGGAAGGCATAGGTACATCCCAACCGAATATGCTGCCATGAGTGCTATCGTACTGGAAAAAGAGATAGTAGAAGTAGCATTAACAAACATGCCGAGTAGACCGATCGGTACTACGCTCAGTATGGCTACGAGAATTCTAGAAATGAACGTCACCTGATTAACTGTTCCGCATTTTTTACATGTGATTGGACGATAAGCAAAAAACATGGCTTTTTGCACCGTTTTCCAGGAGAATTTGTTTTGGCAAACGTCGCATTGTGGAATTGTCTCTCACTCCTTTTCTAGACATCTATATTTTACCATTCTAACAAATTATGCTTGTTTTTACATTAGAATGGCATCGCCTCACGGTGTTCAGTCTGTTAAACTATGGAAGAATGGCGTTTGTAGGTAAAGAATGTTTATGACAAAATCACTGATCGCAAAAGGAGTATGAACCGTTGAGAAGATTGCATCCTGTTCATGTTGGTTTATTTAGTATGTTGATGATTAGTTTAGTAGTTATGGTGTTGCTTGTTTACACCGATACAGACAGTACCTTTGGGATGGTGACTGTCATTGGGTGTTTGGTGTACTTTTTTCTTTATGTGGTATACCTCGCTATTCTTGCACTCTTGAAGACGATTCGAATGGACAGAGATGAGAAGAAGGAGAGGCTATTTAAGTTCCTTGCATGGTTTGTTGCACTAAGCGTAATCGATGTGGCAACTTCACTTCTTGCTTCGTCAGAGATTCGTCCTCTTGATTTCTTCGTTTCATTTGGACTTGCGCTTGGTATCACATTCTTTGATGTTCTTTAAACCGCGAAGGTATACGTAACGTTACATAAGAAGGATAAAAGACGTAATTCCTGATGGGGAGTGCGTTTTTTTATATAAAACACTTCTTACAAAAAAAGGGGAAGATGAGATAAAGGAGTATTCTTATGAAAGTAAAAGGAATTATATTCGTCTTATTAGGAGCTGGCAGTTTCGGGTTCACGCCGATCTTTGTGAAGACAGGGTTTGAATATGGGTATTCATTAGGACAAATAAACATTGTTCAAATGGTGCTCGCCTTCATGCTGTTGTCGGTTCTTATTTTATTATTAAGGTTGAAGATAAAGGATATATCAAAAAATGATTTGATTAAAATCATGATCACAGGTACCGCCATGGGGTTAACGAGTGTTTTCTACTATGGTGCGATGCTGTATTTGAGCGCTTCGTTAGCGATCATCCTTCTCTTTCAATTTGTGTGGATTGGGATGATTTACGAGTGGGTTTTCAGTAAGGTTAAACCAACAAAAGTGAATGTTCTCTCACTACTTGTGACGTTAACAGGAGTGGTGTTCGCTTCGAACATCATCGCTGGCGATGTGTCTGACTTGCATCCTGTCGGTTTATTGCTTGGATTTCTAGCAGGAGGTTCGTATGCAGGGTTTATTTTCTTTAGTGGTCAAGTTGCAACACGATCGAATCCTATTGTTCGGAGTCTACTGATGGTGGCGGGATCTATGGTTCTCGTGTTGCTCGTGTTTGTGCGAGACATTCCCTCGCTAGCGGTTACTGACGGTCGATTGTGGGTGCTAGGTACGGGGCTTGCGCTTGTTGGCGGTGTGATTCCTACGCTATTCTTTGCGAAAGGCGCGCCACTCATTACAGGAAGACTTGCGAATGTATTGAGTTCGATTGAGTTACCTGTTGCTATCATTTCAGCGATGATCGTGCTATCAGAATCAGTTTCGTTCTTGCAGTGGATAGGGGTGCTGTTGATTGTGGGGGCGATTGTGATTAATGAACTTGGTGATCACATAAAAGGTAAAGCAGTACCTGATCGTGGATGAGGATGTGATGGATATGGATGTTTTTGCAGTCGGGTTGATGGTAGTGGGACTCGTATTCGCGCCAGTCGTAGGGTTTTTCTATCCTAGTTGGTTAAGGATGAAAGGTGAAGAAATCAGTGAGAAGAAGCTCTACGGGATTCGCGCGTTAGGGATCGGAGTGTTATTACTGATGTTTGTGTTGGCGCAATTAATAAGGTGATGCCGGAGAATACGTAACGAATGGGGGAGAGTATGGGGAAGAAAATAGGAATAATGATGGGAGCACTCGGTTTGATTTTTGCCCTCACATTTTATATGAATCGTTCGGAACCAGTATATGGAAATAACAAGGATTCAATCGTGCAGGTGATCCAGGCTATTGAAGGGTATGAAGATAAGAAAATTGAATTGCTGAAAGTAAAAGATTTTGATGATGTGAGGGTCGCAGGATTTCTATCTAATGATCAACCCTCTTATATCACATTCCAGAAAAATGAAGAAGGAAACTATGTCTGGAATTATATTGAATTTAGAGAAGATGAATCATTTAGTATGTTCTTGCCTTTAGTAGGAAGCGAGAAAAAGATTCTGTTCATCACCAATCGTAAAAATGAAATTGCTGAAATTCAAGTTGATATAAACGGTAATACGTTGAAACAAGAGTTTCCTTCTCAAGAGGCTACTGTTACCTCGGTCGATCTGCCGGAAAGCGATGATTACGAGTTTCGGAACTACACTTATTTCGATGAAGAAGGAAAAGAGATACAGCGCGATTAGAATGTGTATCTATGAGGCCATTACGAACGGTTAGATGGAGAGAAAATTAGCGAGGAAACCGACCTCATCTATGTATATTCACTTCGCACGGACACCTCTATGGGTCTTCGATTATGAACTTACTAGAGTAAACCATATTATGACAATCAGCATGTAGAGGTAGCGATAATCTGTTAAACTATGGAAGAAGGCGGGGTGGTGGGAGTGAGAGTTCGTACGCTTGAGATGAAATTAAGAGAGTTAGATTGTGAGACAGGGGATGACATAGAGAACCTACTTCAGGAGATGCTGCGTGGAATTGGTTCAACAGATCCTGTGCTGCGAGATGAGCTGATTTACCGGACATTTTGTCATCTGGTGATGGAGAATCACCTTAGTGAAGACCAAATGATCGCTACGTTATCGACGTGTCTTGACGAAGAGCATCTTTTCTTAAGGATCGGAGAGGAAAAAGGTGATTCCGTATTCACACGCTCCTTTTCTGTTTTGATCGTTGCGTTGATTTTACATAAGGACCGTGAATCATCTTTTCTATCGCATGGTTTGGTTGAAGAAGCAACAGAAGCGACACTCCGCTACTTGCAGGAAGAGCGTGATATTAGAGGTTACGTGAAGGGAAAAGGCTGGGCGCATAGTATCGCTCATGGTGCAGATGCGTTAGATGAAGCCATTCGTCATGAAGCATTCCGAGTTGAGCGGATCGATGCATGTCTGAATACGATTGCGGGCTGTTTGTTCAAAAAAGGATTATACGTTGATGATGAAGACGAGCGATTGCTGATGGCGATTGAGGCTCTTCTTTCACGTGGACTGAAAGACGATGTTCTAGCAACGTGGGTGAACCGATTGGCGGATGAGCTATCGTCTTCTTTCGACCAAGAAGGATTCAGCGTTGCGTTTCTTCATACGAAAGGGAACGTGCTGGGGTTCTTGAAAAGCTGCTATTTCAGGTTGAAGTTCAATCACGATGCAGAGGAAACGATGACTGCGATCGACAATGTGCTAGAAACATGGATGAAGAAACTCTATAGCTGAAAGTGGTGAAGAAAGGTGAAGAAGCGAAAAGAGAAAGGGTTTCTTAGAGAGCTAGGCGAGTATACGATCCTGGAGGTTATCGCAAATATCATTACGTTCATCCCGAGAATGATTATTCGCTTCTTTTAATGTCGTGCGTAGAGGAGAGCTTGATGATTACGTTTGTAAAGAGCGATGGTACACAGCTAGAAGTGGAGAAAGAGATATTCAATACTAATGCTACATATAATGTGATCGCATTTGATAAAGAGGTGCTTGAAGAGTCAGATCTTTTGGAGCAGTACGACGACGTGAAAGCATTCAACACGGAACGGTACGTTCTAAAGGAAAATGAAAGCGCTATAGGAATTCTTGAGTATGGGATGGAGAGTCCTCGTTCAGGAAAGCCTTGGTTAAGCTTACTTTTGATCGATGGAAGGTACCAGGGGCGGGGATACGCTAGGAAAGTCTTTGCGATGTATGAAAGCATGGTGAAAGAAAAGAAAGCTGACATTATTCAAATCGCAGTTCATGTTGAGAATAAGCACGCACGACGGTTTTGGCATTCACTTGGATTTGAAATCTATGATGAGCGGATGCATGAAGGAAAGCAGTATTATAGTTTAGAGAAGAAGTTAGCGAGGTTGTCGTGATGGAGAATAAGACAAAGAGAAGTGGATTGAATAAGGATGGTAATATCTTTGTGGTTTTGTTTTTGGGGCAATTTATTGTCGATCTCATAATGGGCAATCCCTTCACTTGGGGAGAGTATTTCTTTATATCGTTATTTGCTATGCTGTTTCAAATGTTTTTTTCCTGGGCCTGGAAATCGAAGGAGTATAAGAAGAAGGAACAGTAAATTGTGTAGGAAGGGGGACTGTCCCCAATGTTTAATTATTTACTCATCGTCATGCTCACCTACTTATTCATAAGTGAAATCTACCTGAAACGAAAGCTTGGCATCAAAAGTAGGAATAGATGGCTATTCCATGAGGATCGATACAAAGTCGCCATCGTAATCGATGTTTTGCTTCTTATTGCATTCATCTTCCTATCCGTTGAATTTATGATTGAGCGACCTCATTACCCAATGATTGTGAAAGCAAGCCCAACGTTTATCATGGTTACTCTTCAATTTATCAATCAAGGAGTCGAGGAATATCTTCAAGACCGTTCAAGTAAAGCCCACTACCACGATTGGTTAGGGGCGTTTATGATGGCACTCACATTTTGCATATTTTATTTGGGAGAACAAGGATACTTCTAGACAATGGGCTTATCCCTAATTAAATTGGTAGGATGAATGTAGAGGTGGAAACGATGCAACACAACATAAGACAAATGACCAGATCAGATTGGGACGAAGTAAAAGAAATCTATCGATTGGGAATCGAGACAGGTAACGCAACGTTTGAACATGAAGTGCCTACATATGAAAAATTCATTTCTAACGCAGTTCCTCAATGTACGCTAGTAGTTACGGACGAAAAGGGCGTTCAAGGGTGGGGGAAGTTGAACAAAGCGTCGAAACGGTTCGTGTATCGAGGAGTGGGAGAAGTAAGCGTCTATGTTCATCCACGAGAAAAAGGAAAAGGTCTTGGGGGACTAGTCGTACACTCACTCGTTGAGAAGTCAGAAGAAGCAGGCTTTTGGACGCTCAGTGCTGGGATATTCCCTGAAAATATTTCGAGTATCCATTTACATAAGAAACATGGATTTAAGGAAGTCGGAGTACGACGAAGGATTGGTCAAATGCAAGATGGTCGATGGAGAGACGTAATTCTTTTTGAAAGAAGAAGTGAAAGAGTGGGTGTTTAAGCTTCGCTGTCTCAAAGTGGATTCCCTAAAAATGGTAAATGAAGGGGTGCAGTTATGAATCATTTCAGGAATAAACGTTACTGGATACTAATGCCACCGTTTTTAATAGTTACGTTGTTACTTTTTAGGATACTTCCTGATGATATGCAGAAGTATTCAGTTTTGGTGATTTTACCGTTCTGGGTCATCTATTATGCTTGGAACTATTATGCAATTAAGAAGATCAATCAGAACAAAGGCCAATCTTCACCATAAATGAAAGGAAGCAGTTCTGAAAAGTGATTTGACGTACACAAATCTTACAGTCTTCAGCGGATCTTGAGGTAATCAATTTGTTATTGGAGATAAAAGCAAGACTGAGTATACTAGCCAACCTACTGATGGCAGGAGAGAGGTCACTCCTTTATAATGAGAGATAATTCTACGAGAAATGGAGAGCTCTATGATGTACAACGATGAATATTTCATGAAAATAGCGATCCAACAAGCTTCAAAAGCAAGAGCAGAAGGAAACGAACCGTTTGGTGCAATTCTGGTTAAAGGCGATGAAGTTGTAAAAGTTGCTGAGAACAAAGTACATACCCACTCAGACCCTACTTATCATGCAGAAATAGGGCTGATCAGAGATTTTTGTTCAGAGAATCAGCTGTTTGATTTGGAGGAATATACCCTGTACACCAGCTGCGAGCCTTGTGTCATGTGTTCAGGTGCAATGGTTTGGTCAAATCTTGGTAAAATGGTATATAGCGTTGCACACGATCAATTAGCGCAAATAGCAGGTGACAACATCATGATTTCCTGTAAAGATGTCTTTGCTAAAAGCCCACTCAAACCTTCAATAGTAGAAAAAGTATTGAATGACGAAGGGTTGAAGGTATTTGAAGGATATACGTTTGGATAAAATCAGCAAGGGAGCTTATTCGTAAATACGGATAGGCTCCTTTTTTAGGTAAAATAAAGGTTGAGTAACTGTTAATCATTTGAAATAATTAGAATGTATATTATTGGAAAGGCGACTGGATTTCACATGCCATTTTGTGAGAATGATAGTCAAATACATAATTGGAGGTCTACTCTTTGCAATTTAATCTTACGGGTCATGAATTAAACACACTGCACGACATGAAAAAACTGCCGGTATTTATAGCACAATGTCTTGTGGAGGAAATGCAAGAGGGAGTTGAGAAGCCAAGAAAGATTCAGATTACTACATCAAATTCCTTGATTATTGCAGACAAAATTAATACTGAAGAGCCAAATGAGAGTAAGATGACGTTGCTTGATAAGGCAATATTGAAATCAGAAGACACTATTCTACCTCTAATAAATGACGGCAAGGTGATCAATTTTCAAGGTATGCTTGTTCTGAGTAATGTAAAGATAGTCCCATTTGCAAATCCTGATAATGTCATTGAGTATGAAAGTTATGCTCTTTATACTGATCATATTATGGGATTCGGTTTAACAGAGTAACGGATAATTGTTAGAAGTGGAAAAAGAAGGTTTGTTTTCTTCTTCCACAAAATGAGAGCGCTTACTGAATCGTCTTTAAGCGCTCTATATAGGTTTTGGGGAGTGTAGTGGAACATAACAAACGTACGATTAAAAACAAATAAGAAGGTGTATCTATGCTGCAAAAACTAACAAAATCATCAACGGATAAAGTATGTTACGGAATATGTGGTGGTATAGCAAATTTGGTAGGTGTATCTTCTTTTATAGTAAGACTACCCTTTGTGTTAACCTCCTCTGTTTCTATATGGATTTATTTTTTTCTGGCTTGGGAACTAAGAGACAAACCTTCACTTTAATACAATAATAATCTTCTCTATAATCGGAGCATTAGTTGAATACCCACAATGGTGATGTATAGCTTTAATGTTGCTTGTAATCTGGGGGGATTTTAACTAAGTTTGAGGAAGAAGCTACTTTTAATGGTACATTATCTTAGCAATTTATTTAGTAAAAGGGAGGGGTCTCTATGAATGAACGAATGAAAAATGGGATTATCTCCGCCATCACGTTTGCAGGCATTGCTCTCCTCATTGGCTACTTCATTTACGGAGAAATAAAATGGCAATACGTCATAGGACTATCTATAGGCGGTTTTCTTTCATGGTACTTTATTATTCCTAAACTTAGTAAACAGAGAGCGAGAAAAAAGTAGTCATCTCGCATTCGAGTAGTAATGAATCGGGATCACTTCTAGAACAAATCCCGGATTATGTAGAACTAACCACCTTCAATAAGACTCACTCTTTCTAAGTGAGCCCTTGGGTTCAAGGGTATTGGTATCTAGTTACGCTTGTTCCTTTTCATAATAAAGAATGGCCTCTTCCATGAAGGTCATGACTTCCTGGTTAACAGGATACAAATTCAACTCAACAGAAGTCTCCTCGGATTTACGTGCTTCCCAGAACTTATCTGCTAATTCCGCATCTCCCTTAAACGTTTCATTGGATAAAATTATGGTATCTTGTGCAATTAATTGACCTTCTCGAGAGTCAGGTGTTTTCTTTTCCTCTAGGCATAGTTCTGGCCTGGGGTTATTATTCATGGGACGTTTAATGGCATTGCGGTTATTCTTAAGGCACTGACTTAATAAGGTGTTTTTATGTTTGGGTAACTAATATGACATTCAAGAGAATTCCGCATTTGTTCTAGGTAAACTTAATCGAAACAATGAAAATTCTCATGCAGAAAGGGGACTTGCTTAACGTAGAGAAGTATAAGTAGAACACGATCGATAGGAAGCTATTGCTGCAAAAACGCTATCGCTTATTGTGCAAACGGAGAAAGGTGGGGCAGCAACCACTAAATTAAGCGCGGGGGTTAGAAAATATGAAGCAATTAGGCACGCTATACTTTTTCTGTGGGAAAATGGGTGCAGGAAAATCAACTAAGTCTAAACAATTGGCCATCGATAAACATGCGGTACGGTTGTCTGAAGATGAATGGCTTTCATCACTTTATCCTAATCAGATTTCATCATTTGATGACTATATAAAATTCTCAGCGCAGCTCAAGCCGTTGGTGAAAAAGCATGTCCAAAACCTATTAAGTGTAGGTACAGATGTAGTGATGGATTTTCCAGCTAACACTCCAAAACTGCGAAAATGGTTTTTGGATATGGCGTCTGAAGTTAATGCAAGCCATCAACTCATTTTCCTGAATCTAACTAACGAGCAATGCTTACGTCAAATCACCCAAAGACGAACCGAAGAACCCGAAAGAGCAGCTTTTGACACGGAAGCGGTGTTTATTCAGGTTACTCACTTTTTCGAAGCACCAGAAGCATCCGAGGGTTTAAATATCCTAGAGTTTAGTGGAAACGAATAATAATGAAGATCAACTGCTATACAAAATGCTAGTCAAATCACATTGGATTTGGCTGGCATTTTGTACATCGAACCTGAATGGCATAGGCGACAAAGGCTTCTTTAGTGCCCATAATCTTTCCCCCTCATTCATACTTCTCTTTGATCCGAAGAAATTCAGGAAGATGTGCAAGGAAAATATCAAGTAAAGTAGGATCAAAGTGTCTGCCTTTTTCTTCCCTGAAGTAAGCAAGAATGCGCTCTAGATCCCATGCTTCTTTGTATGGTCGGTCTGATCCGAGGGCATCGAAGACGTCCACGATCGCTACGATTCGTCCATACAAGTGGATGTTCTCTCCACTGCGTCCTTCCGGATAACCCTTACCATCCCAACGTTCATGATGTTGATCAGCAATGATGGCCGCAGTTTGAAGAATGGTTCTTTTTGAACTGTTCAATAGTTCATATCCAATTTTGGGGTGCTTCTGAATCATTTTGAACTCGTCTGGGGTTAGTTTGCCAGGTTTATTTAAAACAACGTCAGGAATCGCGACCTTTCCGATGTCATGCATAGGAGAAGCGATCTTGATCAGCTCTGCTTCTTCTTCATCAAGGCCCGCTTTCAATGCGAGTAATTTCGCATACTCAGCGACTCGTTTCACATGCGCCCCGGTTTCCTTTGAGCGTCCTTCACCGATTTCACCCATCTTGAAGAGGATTTCTTTCTGTGTTTCTTCTATTTCGATATTTGCGAGCATCGCTTCAAGTGCTTGCCCTGTATAAGAGGCTGCTAGACTTAAGTATTTCAAGTCTTTCGAATGAAAAACCGATTCCTCTGTTAGCTTATTGATCACCTGGTAAACACCGATTGTTTTATTCTGTTTATTCTTCACAGGAAGCACCATAACCGATTTCGTGCGATAGCCGGTCTGTGCATCGATCACGGAATGAAACCGTTCGTCTTGATAGGCATCATCGATCACGAGAGGTTCATCAGATTGAAAGACGGCACCTGCAAGCCCAACGGATGAAGGGACGTGTACTTCTTTCAATCCATGAGCCACCCGTGCCCATAGCTCATCCTTTGCTTCATCATAGAGCCATAGCGTGCATCGGTCAGCTAGAGTCATTTTTCTCCCCATATCAGCCATGAGCTGCAACAAACGATCGACGTTGTTCTCGGTCGTGATCTGCGCAGCATAATCGAATATGATTTCAAGGAGTTCTTCTGAATTCAATTCATTCGTGTTGTGACGATTCGATTCCACAGGTCAAGGCCTCCCCGTCTATCATTTGTAGATTCTAAAAGGTTAAGAACCTTATCGTTGTACAAAAAAATGGTATGATAAGAAAAATAAGTATTATTAGGATAATTCTATCATACACGCTAATGCAATAAAGCGGTAGGTAAAGGAAGGCAAAACATGACACCGTTTGAATATTTGTTTATCGCCCACTTAGTTGGAGACTTTCTTTTTCAAACGAAATGGATGGCTAAAGGAAAGCATAACCGATGGCTTCCTCTCCTATCACACGTCTCGATTTATACGGCAGTGCTCGGAATCTTTGCTTGGATTGGGTTCGGTGGTCTATCAATCTTGCAACTCGCATTCATCTTCATCACACACCTTATTCTAGACAGAAGAACGTTTGTTGCCTGGTGGACGCGTGTGGTGATGAGAGATGTAGATGGATCGGTAGGGTGGTTGAAAGTTATCACAGATCAAGTTTTCCATTTTATTGTGATTGCAATCGTCGTTTCACTTATATAATGGCTGGGAGGTTACTAGATGAAGGAACGTCGCTTTTCACTCGTTAAGCAATTTCCATTACCTAAAGAGAAAGTATGGGATCTTCTCGCTACGAACGATCATTTGAACAGAATGATCGGACTATTCCCCGTACAGTTTTCAAATGCTAAGTTCGATGATTCGCTTTTTTACCTTCCTGCAAAAGCGAAGATGAGTGGTGTTTCCTTGTCATGGAAGGAGTATCCTTTCGAATGGGTAAAAGGTGAATATTATTCTGTCCAACGAATTTATACTTCAGGTCCTCTTGCTGAATTCCGGGCTGGTATCAAGCTGAAGGATGTGTCTGTCGATGAAGAGCCTATGACAGAAGTTGAAGTCTTTTCTATGCTTAGACCCGCTACCGTTCTCGGGAAATTGGTGATCCCTGTAGTTGCAATTCCAGGCATGAAAAAAACACACGCTTATATTGAAAAGTATATCGCGCTAGAGGATTCGCCAATCGTCGCCGTCCCCCAACCAAAACACCATTCAACAACAAACGAACAAGCTCTCACGCATGTAATGAACAAGCTCGAACCTTCGAAAGCAAAGGATTTCTTTATGGAACATCTCATTCAATCGCACGATCAAGGTGTGGTAGAGATGCAGCCGTACAAGCTTGCGGATCAGTGGGGTCTTGATCGTGATGATGTCTTATCCCTTTTTCTTGAAGCAACAAAAGCCGGTGTTCTTAATCTTGCGTGGAGCCTGATGTGTCCAACTTGCCGTGTAGCAAAGGAAACGGAATCATCGCTTCGAAACGTCAAGAGTGACGTTCACTGTGATCTTTGTGGAATTTCATACAACATGAACTTTGATGAAACGATCGAATTGCGTTTTACGGTTCATCCGTCGATTCGAAAAGCGGTGTCTCAGACATACTGCATCGGTGGACCGAACATCACGCCTCATATCCTTTTGCAAAAACGGATTCGAGCAGGAACATCGTGGGATATTCCTACAATTGCGTCTGACAAGGACGTGAGGCTTCGGATTCTTACGAAAAGCCATCTCGTTCCTGAAAGCGAAGAAGAAGAAGATGAGCTTACATACCGAGATGATGGGTTTGAAAAGGATGGTTTTTCCCGAAATGGATGTACCTTACACAATAAGAGCCGTCGAGAGATCGTCGCTGTTGTGGAGGAGATCGAGCGTGATCCGAATGTGGTCACTGCTGCGAAAGTGACGACGATGACGAAGTTCCGACGTCTTTTTTCCTCTGAAGTATTGGCTGAGGGACAAGAGATCGGTGTTGAGAATGTCACGATTGTGTTTAGTGATTTGCGCGGCTCCACTTCTCTTTACGAATCAGCGGGTGACGCAAATGCTTATCGACAGGTGAGTGATCATTTTCATTTTTTGTCAGAGCGGATTATGAAACACGGTGGAACAATTATTAAAACGATTGGCGATTCCGTTATGGCTGCTTTTTATGTGCCTGAAGATGCAGTGAAAACAGCAATCGACATCCAACAATCGATCGATGCCTTCAATACCGAGCATGATACGGATCTTTCGATCAAGCTCGGCATGTATAACGGGCCAGCGATCGCGGTGACAGCGAATAATCAGCTTGATTATTTTGGTCATACCGTGAACATGGCATCGAGGATCGAGCAAGAAAGCGTAGGGAACGATATCATGGTTTCCTCAGACATGCTTGAACGTCCTGAGATTGAAGAGATGATACAAGCGTACGAAGTGGAAGCGTATGAAACACAATTATACGGCATTCGAGAGGCGGTTCCTCTCGTCCGAATCAAGCCGTCTGCAGTGTATGTTTCTGTGTAATATGAACGAGAAATGGGAGAGGTAGTATGGAAATTTCGCTCATTAGACAGGGCAAGTCCACGTGTCAAACTTTCGTATCAAGAATGGTGATGATCATGCTAAGAAAAACGTAATGGATTAGGAAGGGTTTGGGAATGATGAGCGTATCGAATGAAAGAGGTGCTCATCATGGATGTTGTTATGGATTCCCTGAAGGTGATCTTTCGTATTGCTACTATTCTTCCGTTCATGCTTGCAATCGGAATCTACATGGGGAAACGCTCGGTCGGAGAACTTCCAGTTTTTGATTTTCTAGTTGTTCTCGTTTTTGGTGCGGTTGTGGGTGCGGATATTGCTGATCCAGATATTAATCATATCCATACTGTTGTCGCGATGATCGCCATTGCCCTTTTACAAAAACTCATTATAAGAATAAAGCTTAAGTATCAAAAAGTTGGGAGACTCTTCACGTTCGAACCGACCGTCGTGATGTATCAGGGGAAGTTCCTCAAGAAGAATTTGAAGCAGATTCAATATTCGGTCGATAACGTTCTTCAGATGCTGAGGGAAAAGGGTGTGTTTCATACGGGGGATGTAGAGCTTGCTATCGTGGAGGCGAATGGAAGACTGAGTGTGAAGGTATACCCTGGTAAAGAGGGCGTTGTTCGAGAAGATATGTCGATTTACAAGACAGGGAACGATTTCGAGATTCCAGTGATCTTAGACGGTAAAATTCAAAAAGATTTATTGCAGCGGTTGAATAAAACAGAATCCTGGCTATTGGATAAGCTTGGAGGTAAAGGGGCAACGGAGGTTTCATCAATTTTTTATGCGGGTGTAAATGCTAAGGATGAGTTAGTGTTTTCTAAGAAGGAGCAAGAAACAGATCATGTCCCACCATTCAAGCATTAAGGTAGGCGAAGACGTGTGAAACCACACGTCTTTTTTGATTGAAGAAGGATTCAAGTGCACCGTTATCGAAAGTAGCATATATCCGAAAAGGAGGGGCTTGGTATGATTAATCAGGTTGGGCAGGTTATGGTTTATGTTAATGACCAGGATAAAGCAGCGATGTTTTGGAAAGAGATGATGGGCTTTAGTGTTGTTTCTGAAGAAAGTAATAACATGATGAAATGGATTGAGGTAGCGCCATCTGGTGAGGGGGGAACGAGCCTCGTTCTACATAACAAAGCGGTGATCGCGCAAATGCAGCCAGATATGAATCTCGGCACCCCTTCACTCATGTTCTTTACGAAAGACCTGGATCGCTTGCATGAAGAACTGACCAAGAAAGGCGTGACGGTTGGGGATATTGTGCAGATGGGGTCAAACCGCGTCTTTAACTTTGCGGATTTTGAAGAGAATTATTTTGCGGTAGGAGAGAGAACGGAGTAGTTCCAATTATATTGTTTTAGAGTCTGATTTCACTACTAAATCAGGCTCTTTTTATTGTGCTCTTTTCGTAAACATTGTTGCTATAAGAGTAATGGAGATTTCCTCTCCAATCAGCTAAACGATTTCAACTAAAGATGTTCCAACATTTAACACATCTTTATTGCTCGCTACTAAGCTTGAAATAGGTGCGATGTAGATTTTTATCCATCTACTGTTGAAATATTTTGATTATTATGTATAATTCGTTTCAATAGTGATTCTATTGCATGGTGAATATAAGAAATGACAACTAAGATCAGCCCAGGAGATCGTGTAGTAGTTTACTCATCATGAAGTCTAATTACAAGGAAGTGTAGCCGATGAAACCATTAGAAACAATCAGTAATTTGGCAGGGAAATATTTCGCGATCTGGGTGATTGGAGTAGCGATCATTGCTTACGTCATGCCTGCTCCTTTCTTAGGATTAGGAAGGTACATAACGATTCTGTTAGGCGTCGTCATGTTTGGAATGGGACTTACATTGAAGCCGGTTGATTTTAAGTTGGTTCTTAGAAAACCTGTTCCAGTCATCATTGGGGTAGCCGCTCAGTTTATCATCATGCCTTTGTTTGCTTTACTCCTTGCAATTGTTTTTCAATTACCAGCTGAATTAGCTGCTGGTTTAGTCTTGCTTGGCTCCGTTCCTGGTGGGACTTCATCAAATGTGATGGTTTATTTAGCGAAAGGAAACCTTGCTCTTTCTGTTGCGATGACGTCTTTGTCTACTATGCTAGCACCTATTGTTACACCACTTATTCTATTAGCATTAGCAGGGCAGTGGCTGCCGGTCGATCCGATTGCGATGTTCCTATCGATTGTTCAAGTTATCATCGTACCCATTACATTAGGCGTACTCATTAGAAAATTCTTTCCGGTCACTGTTGATAAAAGCGCTACAGCGATTCCGCTCATTTCAGTACTTGCAATTATCGTGATCGTATCAGCCGTCGTTTCTGCGAATGTTGAGAGTATCACTACATCTGGCGTGTTGATCTTTTCAGCCGTTATGGTTCATAATCTTTTTGGACTCACGCTCGGTTATTTAACAGCATTCATGATGAAGTTAGATGAAAGTCAACGACGTGCGATTTCGATAGAAGTCGGTATGCAAAATTCTGGACTTGGCGTCGCACTAGCGACCGCTCACTTCGGTCCATTAGCTGCATTACCCAATGTTATTGCAGCAGTCTGGCACAATATTTCAGGTCCGATTCTCGCGACAATCTGGTCTAAAAAACCGATTAAACTAGAAGAGCACCATCCAGTTGCTCCAACTAAACCTGAATTGCGAAGAACCGGAAATGAATCTACGAGAAGAGTAAGGTATGCGGGGCGAAAATAGATTGAACGTATTCTAAAAGTAGTTCCATTCGAAACAGATTTCACTAGAGCTTGGAATGGCATTGTGCCTCCAAGCTTTCTTTTCGTGTGATGAAATTTTCATGCGATCTCACGGCACGAAAGCGCCATTCTCCGTCGAGAATGGCGCTTTCGCATAAATCCTTGTGAATAGGAAAATCTATTGGTTGTCCATTTGCTCGGTTCCCCACTTGTGCATCTGTTCAAGGATGGGCATCACGGTTCTCCCTGTTCCCGTCAAGGAGTATTCAACCTTGGGAGGAATCGTGTTGTACTGTTTTCGGTCGATGAAGTCGTCTTCCTCTAGTTCTTTTAATTGCTGACTCAATACTTTGTGGGTAACACCTGGTAATAGCCTGCGTAACTCGTTGTAGCGAAGGTTGCCATCCACTCCGAGGTGCCAGAGGATGACCGTTTTCCATTTGCCTCCGATTTTCTTCAATGTGTATTCGATTGAACATTTCAGTTTTCCATCTTGATCAATTGGTGTTTCCATATGTTATTCAGTCCTTTACTTACCTTAAGGTTAGTGACTCACAAAAAAGTGCGTTCTTATCATGTGATTCTAGCGAGTATATAATGTGTTTTGTAATCAATCCTATCAAACGTTTCTAAGGAGGAATATTCTTTTATGTTAACATATCCAAGAAGTTTTTCTCATATTGGACTATCTGTACCAAACCTTGAGGAAGCAGTGAAATTCTATACAGACGTATTCGGCTGGTACGTGATTATGGAACCTTCTGATGTGAAGAATGATGATACACCGATCGGACAAATGTGCCGAGACGTTTTCGGCAATGACTGGGAGAAGTTCCGAATCGCACACCTCTCAACAGGTGATCGAATCGGGATCGAAATGTTCGAGTTTCCAGAGAACGAACAGCCGGAAAATAACTTCGAATACTGGAAAACAGGAATCTTCCATTTCTGTATTCAAGACCCTGATATCGAAGGAATCGTGGAGAAGATCAAGCAGCATGGTGGGAAGCAACGTATGCCGATCCGTGAATACTATCCTGGTGAGAAACCATTCAAAATGGTCTATGTAGAAGATCCATTCGGTAACATCTTTGAAATCTATACGCATAGCTATGAGTTGACGTATTCAGAAGGTGCTTACTAGAATTCGATAAATATCGTCGTTAAAGGAGCTTACGGTTACGTGAGCTCCTACTCGATTTTGGAAAGTTACATTTCATTCATTAACTGGCTAAAATCACATATCACTTTCAAATAAAAGAAAAGCTTTTTTAATGCAATAAAGTATTGAGTTTAGAGAGGGGATTTGAAATAATTGGTAAGAGTGTAAGCACGGACATACATAAGGGAGGCATTATGAAACGAAAAATTTCATTACTAATTCTTACAACGGCATCCATGATTGCGATGATTTGGGCTGGATTCACTAGAAATGAAGCACTATTTCCTATCCTCTTAAGTACGACAACCGCGTTTTCAATGGCGAATTTAGCGTTAGACACAAGGAAGGGGAAAGGGAAAACGCTCTACAAGGTAGCGATGAGCTTTGCGATTTTCTCTATTATCATTTGCGGAGCTACGCTTTTATTTTAGGTAAGGGTGATGCGAGCGTTGGGTCTTCAGTCATTACGTCCTGATGTAACGAGCAAGACAATCGCCAGTGGTAAAGGAGTGGAATGTATGAAAGTTGGCTCTCCCATCGCAGAAGGAAACACTGCGAACATTTATCTCCAGGATAATCATGTGATCAAAGTGTTTAAAGATCACCTACCAGACACCGAAGCACTGTACGAAGCTGAAAAACAAAGACATGCTTACTCTTGTCATCTACCCGTTCCAAACGTAATAGACGTCACGAAGGTCGATGGCAAACAGGCGATCATTATGGAGTACATAAAAGGGAAGACGCTCGGTGATCTTGCACTTGGAGAAGTGGAGAAAGCTGACCATTATATGGAGTTGTCTGTTGATACTCAGCGAAGTATCCATCATATTGAGGCAAAATCACTGGAACCTATGAACGAAAAGCTAAAGCGACAAATTGAAGCGGCGTCTCTATTAAAGAAAGGGCAAAAGCGTTCACTTCTTGAGAAACTCGATCGAATGGAAGTAGATAATAGCCTATGTCACGGTGATTTCCATTTATTCAATCTTATTCTGTCTGATCACGGCATAGCAATCATCGATTGGGTAGATTCGAGTGCCGGGGACCCTCGCGCTGATGTTTATCGCACGTATTTGTTGTATGCTGGGTTTTCAATGGAGTGGGCTGATCGGTATATCAGGCTTTATTGTGAGCGAAGCGGGTTTTCTAAAGAAGAGGTGTTTGCCTGGGCACCGATCATTGCAGGCGCGAGGTTGTCTGAAAATGGCTCCGAGGAGGAACATGAGCGTTTAATGGAAATAGTTGAAGATCACTGTAAGTAATAAAATGGAGAAAGGTCTTTCCAGTGTTGGAGAGACCTTTCGTTTATGTGTTGCCCATCGTCCATGAGTATGATGTAGACGAGGTGATTTTCGGTGAAAGGGTAGCCTTCTTGATGACTCAGTTTCGAAATGGTAGACATTTGAAACTAAATGTCATCTCATTCGTAACTATGATATAAAGTCCTTTTGGCGTATGGAGTCTGAATAATCACTTAACTCCTATTGCGAAGGTGCTGTCTATGAATAGTAGAAGCGAAGATAAGATAATCAATGATGTCATGATTTTCAGAGAATTGGAGGGTGTGATGTAATGGGTAAATTCAAGAAATACTGTCTACCATTTCTGTTGTTAGGCATTCTAGTTTTAGCTGTAGCTTGTACAAACTCCGAAGAAACGGGGCAGAGCTCGAAAGGAAGCGATAAAGAGAGTCAAGGCAAGAGCGAAGGTGAGAAAAATGTTCGAACCGTCTTGGAAACTATATTTACAGGCCCGAATGAGGAGCAGGTAAAATTATTGAACTCTAATGGAGACATTGAAAAATTCAGTGAAAACCTCAACGATTATAGACAAGAAAATTTCAAGCCTTACATGAGCACTAATTTTTACGATAGTCACATTTTAAAACTTAGTGGGGGAATAGGGTTCTTGCACATCGCTCACCCTGCCTATATCTTGGAAGTGGATGAAATGACACTTGAAGAAAGAGAAGCAAAAGAGGGAGACTATGATTTCATAGTGAAAGTTTCCTATACGAATAAGGAAAGTGGTAAAAGTGAAACGATGAATGTTGAAGGTACAGCGTCCACAAATGAAGATGGAAAAATAACAAGTATTCGTTATTTGAATGCTGAAGAATTTCGAGACGCTATAAGAAATCACGGTTAAGTTGTAGTTATAGGCGGCGTTACTCTAAAAAGGATTACGCTATGTCTACTTGTACAAAGAGAAGAATAAACTGTATCAAGCGCATTTCATGAGATCGCTTCTAAATGCTTTTGAAGGTGTTTTATGTGGTAAAATTAAACTGTTAAAGTAATGGATAATAAAGGAGGTAGAAGAAGTAATGGGTCCTTCTTTACTCTTTCTTATGATTATTTTAGCCGTAGTAATGATAATCAATGTTTTCATTACGCGATTTTACTATTATAGGAGAGTCCTCAAAATGAAAAGGCAATTGAATACTTTCATCTTACTGTTCACGATCATCTTTATGGTTGGTTGTACCAACATCGAAGATGCATCCAGTACAGATGAAGAAACCGATTCACAAGAAGTCACTACAGTCGAAAAAGATAAAGATAGTGAAAAAGAAGAAGCGGCGGATGTTGATGAACCAGTAGTTGAGGAATCACCTACTCAACCAAATGATGATTTGTTCTCAGGATACAAACTTATTGAAGTTGATGGTGGGGATTTGTCTGGACATCGAGAACCTAACGTCGTTGTTGACATTGGTTACGGTGACCGTGAATATTGGGCATTTACGAATGAATATGGGCAACTAGTCCGTGTCGTTGCTGACGAAGTCATTCTACAAGATGACAGTAAAGAACCTGTATTATCGTCTGGCAGATATTATTCTGATGAGGCAAAGGTTCCGGGCGTAGAAAGCGACGTTTTAGATGAAGGTCATATACTTGCTGATTCTCTCGGAGGGGTATCGAATGCTTATAACATTACCCCGCAAGAGAGTACACTCAACCGACATGGTGATCAAGCTTATATGGAAGACGCGATCCGTAGCGCAGGTGAAGCTACTGATTTTGAAGCAATTATCACATATCCGAATACGGAAACGCAGATTCCTTCAAGCTATCAGTATACCTATACGGTAATGGATAACGAAGTCGTTGATACATTTGATAATGTGAATCCTGATGAAGTCAACGCGTCACTCGGTTTAACTGAGAGCGAGCCTGACGGTACAACTAGTTCAGACACAGAGGGTGATATTTCTAGTATTGATACAAACGGTAATGGACAAGTGACTATTAAAGAAGCAGAGGCAGCAGGTTTCAGTATGCCGATAATGAGTGATCATTGGTTATATCCCTATATGCGTGATAACGATAACGACGGTATGGTGGGGGAGTAGGTCACTAGAACGTTGAGATAACTTTAATGCTCGTTTCATCTAAACGGGGCGTAGAACAAGAATCCAAACACGTTATAAAGAAAGAATGGCGTATCCTAATTTTAGGGGACGCCATTCTTTCTTTATCCTAGTGTCTCTAACTACAAGCGATCATTGTGATGTATAAAAATACTCTCTTAATGCTTGCTGTAACGTCCCTAATGTTTTTATTTCTTCATTTAAATTAATGCCAAGTTCCGTTATTTTCATTACCACTAACTTCCTCAATCCTGTTATGACAGTGGTGCAGCCCATCAGAGAGGCGCCATCGATGATTTGAATCAACCGGTGAACATCGTCACGACTTATATCTGCAACTCCAGATAAGTCCATAATCAACGTGTGGATGCGCATATCGCTTATTGCGGATAACACTTTATCTTCAAGGATTTCAGTTCGTTGTGCATCAATAGATCCTATTAACGGAAGGATGCTTACGGAGTGATTAATTGGAATAATTGGTACTGAAAGATGTTCAACGAGTTCTTTTTGAGCTTTAATAAGCGAATCTTTGTATTCCGTATAACTTATGAAGAAGGAATTCAAAAAGTAGTCTACTCGATTGTTAAATTGTTTTTCCATTTCAAAGAAATCTTTTCTCTTATCATTGCTTTCCAATTCCGTATATTTTTCATAAAACACCCACAGGGTTCGCCGAATCGCTTGTACCCATTCTAATTTAAAAGAGACAGCAAGGGAATGTGTGGCCCAAGCAATTCCTTCTTGTTGTGCAAAAGTGTATAGCTCTTGATCATTTTCTTCAATAATATATCCAACGAGTGTTTGCGCATTCGTAACAAGATCGATATTGCCTACTCTTCGTATTTCTTCAATTTTATCTTTTACATTAACAGCTTCTTTTAGTAGCGTTTCTGTAAACGCTTGACTGTTTGCTTCAAAGAAATCAATGAATTGAAATGAATCTTCGTACGTAATTGTCTGCAATAATCTCTCCTCCAATCGTTATAAAATAATCACTATTATTATAAATGAAGCATCACTTATATGCAGTAACTTCGCCTAGGTTTTTAAATTAGGTGGTATTAAAAACTACTTCGATCCTTCTTATCCTCTCTTTTTCGCTCACTGAAAAGAACAGCCCCCCATAAGCAAAGCTCTACACAAAGTAGGAGTAAGACAATCCAACTCCACACTGGCAAAAGAACAGTATGGAACTTGACGATAAAAGGTAATGAGCTTTGTGGATGTGGAAGAGCGGTCGAAAAAGCGTAAAACATTCCAAAGGTAAAGTTCCTCGACCACTGACTCACATCATATGTGAACAAGCCTCTTTTCCATCCGTATGCACGTATTCTCTCCAACGCTCTTACGATTTCAATCGTTTCGACACTTAACATGACAAGAAGAACGATTATCCAGAATAGAAAAAGAGATGTTGGTGAAATCGCCTGCGTGTATACTAGAGCTAATCCGGTGATCGATAAGGCTCCATGAAGAATGCAGTTTGTATTCGCCCAATCGTCTTTTAGAAGCCAGTTCGTCCTTTTCATGTAGCGAATGCTTATTAGCCAAGCGCCACAAAGATAGAAAAAGCATCCAAAGAGTATACCGAAAATCAAAATCTCAACTGGTATGAAAAATATCTTTGCCCACGTAATAACCAGAGCTTGAATCGTGACGGTCGATAGCAAAATAACTCCGTGAGTTGAAAAAGCACCTTGCTTTCTTAACAAAGTTGTAAATTGAAGAAGACAGCCACCTAAGAATAGGAAACATAGAATTGAATTGAAAAGTGCAAGCACCTGAACCCCATAGAAGAGTGCAGGAAAATACTTTATCGTAACCTGACATAATACAAATACCCCCGCAATCCACGTCCCCATCGCAAAAAAACGAACAGGATGTCGGAGTATCTCTTTTCTATAATCTTTTCTGGAAAACTGTACTCCCAGTGATGAGAATAACGAGAAGCTCAATAGCCAAACGCCAATGAGTACGATCCACCCTACATACTGATCAATGAAAGGAAAGGCCTCAATGTCCGCATATAGGAAAATCCCTAGGGCCATTATAATTGCTCCTGAAGCAGGGTGGACTTCTCTTGTGTTTATAGGGTTGTTCATGAAAATCACTCGTTTCTTAATGTTCACGACTTCCATGATATAACGTATTAGCTTAATTAAAAAGCCATTTTTGTTTTTCGTAAGAAAGCAATTATTAGAGAAGCAAAACCGGTAATTAGGAAACTTTCACGTATTATAGGAGTACCAATTGAGTTTGTCTTCATGATTTGAAATAATTGGTGTCGGGTTGCTAGAAAGATCTACAGAATAAATATGATACAAAAGAGGCGTGATGACTATTTCTAAAGAAGAACAGTTTGTGAATAAATGGAGCAAAATACGAGGAATGGGGAAATGGAAGTATATCCTTTTACAAGGAGTTTTAGTAGGTGGGTCTGTATTTTTATTTGTTAATGTTTGTATTGATTTCATCTTCTCTGAAGAATATAAAAGAATTTCAGAGTATATCATGACGTCACTTCTATTCGGTATTCTGTTTGGGGCAGGTACCTGGTATTATTCAGAAAATAAGTATAAAAAGTACAATGAAACTAGCTAGTGCTATTAATTCGCGATAAAGGAAGACTTACAATGAAACAATTTATCACTACTTATTCACACTGGATTTTACTAGTGATCGTGGGCATTAGTTTTATTACCATGCTTATTGATTTCGAAGCGACTACGCTTGGGATCACCGCGATCATTATGAGTGGCCTCGGGTTTCTTTCACTTGGCATTGTTTCTTTTCTGGTGGAGAAAAACAAACGGAAACAGAGGCATCACTAGTTCGTGTCTAGACGGTATACTAGCTATATAGGCACTTCGTGATGACATATCTATGGGGGTGACCAGTTTGTCCTATTCTGCATTTAGAGACCGTATCTTCGCATTCTTAATCGACTACCTCTTAATCGCTTTGTATGGGGTCTTTGTCGTAGGTACACTTTCGGTCATCCTTCGACCATATGTTAAGCCCTTATTTACAAGTTCTCCTGAATTAGCTGAACTGACAGGTTTTGTGATGATTACACTTCCGGTTTCGCTCTATTTTATCGTGAGCGAATGTTCTAAGTGGCAGGGGACACTTGGAAAAAGAAAAATGGGGCTCCGCGTTTGCGACAAGAGAGGTCATCGTATTGGAATCGGCCGATCAGTACGACGAACAGTGGTCAAATTTCTTCCATGGGAAGTCGCTCATTTTGCGATATGGCGAATCATGCTACCGTCCGACTTTTCTGATAGCATCATTTATTTCCTGTTGGTTGCGGTTAATGTGACCGTCTTATTCTATCTGTTCATTCCCTTTACGAATAAAAGAAGAAAGAATATCTATGACTGGATCGCTGGTACGGTAGTCATAGAAGCTAAACGCGTCGTTTAAAGAATGTATGAGGAGAACAGTGAATTTTATAGCAAAGGCATTTCTCTCATTGAAAATGAAGTCGGTCATTCAGACGGAACGGGGAAATGCCAATAATGTTCACAACTCGTCCCCTTGCACTTTTCGTTAAATCATCTTAAAGTATATAATGGTTGAAAGCTGACCGATAATGATTAAAACAGAGAAATTCACTTTTAAATTTCGGGATTGATGTGTCTCTTAAGGAAAGGGTTCAGATATAGTATGAAAGATAATTTTTGGCATGAGCTTCCACGGCCGTTCTTCGTTTTGGCACCGATGGAAGCTGTCACAGATGTCGTTTTTCGTCATGTGGTGAGTGAAGCCGCAAGACCTGACGTGTTCTTTACAGAGTTTACGAATACAGAAAGCTTCTGCCATCCGAATGGAAAAGACAGTGTAAGAGGACGTCTGACGTTTACAGAAGATGAACAGCCGATTGTCGCTCATATATGGGGCGACAAGCCTGAATACTTCCGTCAAATGAGTATAGGCATGGCAGAAATGGGCTTTCGCGGAGTGGATATCAACATGGGCTGTCCGGTGCATAATGTTGCAGCGAAGGGGAAAGGATGCGGATTGATTCGTCGTCCGGATGTTGCTGCAGAAATCATTCAGGCTGCCAAAGCGGGAGGACTGCCTGTCAGTGTGAAGACTCGTCTTGGTTATTTGGAAGTAGAGGAATGGCGCCACTGGTTAAAGCATCTTTTGGAACAGGACATTGCTAACCTCTCCATCCATCTCCGTACGAAAAAGGAAATGAGCCAAGTCGATGCACACTGGGAGCTGATTCCAGAGATTAAGCAGCTTCGTGACGAAGTTGCTCCTCATACGCTTCTGACGATTAACGGTGATATTGAAGACCGTCAGATGGGACTTGAGCTTGTGGAGAAATATGGCGTAGACGGAGTGATGATTGGACGTGGAATCTTCCATAATCCATTCGCGTTCGAAAAGGATAAGAAAGAGCATACGAGCGAAGAACTGCTCGATCTTCTACGTCTTCAGCTCGATCTTCATGATAAGTATTCTGAAGAACTGGAGCCTCGACTCTTCAAACCACTTCGCCGCTTCTTTAAGATTTACATTCGTAACTTCCGAGGAGCGAGTGAATTAAGACATCGTTTGATGAGTACAGAAACGACAGATGAAGTGCGTGCGATGCTTGATGAGTTTACAGGGAAAGAGAATGAGGAAGAAGAAGAAGCTTCTCATGATTCACTTGAGAATATGGAAAATGTGGAAAGCTAGGCTCACATCATTTTCCTTTTAAGAAAATCAGTTAGGTATACAATGCCTAACTGATTTTTCTATAGTTGTAGAGGGTTGTTTGCTTTCAGTGTTAGATAGAAGAATCGTATTTCGTGTAGGGGAGTTATTCAGTAGAGGATAAGTCTCTTTTTTTATTGGAAATGTGCTGTTGTTTGGTACGAAGAAAGGTACTGCACCCATCGAACAAGAAATTGTTTAAGTAGAATCTATCAATTTCTGTATAGGAGTTGTCACAATGAAAAACAACGTATTAATTGTCGGAGCGGGACCTACAGGTTTAGCGATGGCGTTAACATTTACGAAATTAGGTGTTCCTTTCCGCATTATTGAAAAAAATGACGGACCAGGTGAAACGTCTCGTGCTCTCGTAACGCAAGCTCGGATTCTCGAGCATTATCAACAACTAGGGATTTCAGAGAAAGTGGTAACCGGAGGCATCCCTCTAACTGCTGTTCATATTAGAGAGGGCCATGAAGATAAAGCGGAATTGAAATTTAAGGACTTGGGAGGAGGGTTAAGTCCCTTTCCCTATGTGCTGAGTATTCCTCAAGATGTTCACGAAAGACTGCTAGTGGATGAGTTAGAAAAAGCGGGTGTTACGATTGAGTGGGGTACGGAATTGGTATCTTTCTCGGATAAACGTGATGATGTTGAGGCAGTCATCAAACAAAATGGTGAGGAAAAAGCATACTCATTTCACTATCTGTGTGGCTGTGATGGTACCCATAGTACCGTTCGCCATGGGATGAAAACGGATTTTCCTGGTGGCACATATGAACAACAGTTTTTTGTGGCGGATGTCGAGGCAGAGAGCGAATCCCTTGTGTTGGGAGATATGTATATGAACATGGAAGCAAACGGGTTTTTTGTGTTCATGCCAGTTAGGAAAAAAGGAATCGTCCGTCTGATCGGAATCGTGCCTGAGGAGATTAACACAGAAGCGTCAATCGATTTTTGGGACATTTATCCAACAGTTAAGAAGAAGCTTGATATGACTGTGTTACAAGTAAATTGGTTCTCTACTTATAAGGTTCATCATCGGGTGAGTGAATCGTTTAGAGAAGGAAGGGTCTTCATCGCTGGAGATGCTGCTCATATTCATAGCCCTGCAGGAGGGCAAGGGATGAATACAGGGATCGGAGATGCGATTAACTTAGCATGGAAGTTAGCGTGTGTGATTCAGGGGAAGGGATCAATAGACATTGTAGAATCGTATGAAAATGAGCGTCATGCATTTGCAAATACGCTCGTTTCAACGACTGATCGAGCATTTACGAATATTATAGGTCGACATGTTAAAGGGCGGTTGTTACGAACCGTGTTTTTCCCTTATATTCTACCATTTCTATTAGGATTCTCTTCTGCTCGTAAAGGGCTTTTCAAGACGGTGTCACAAACGCGTATTCATTATCGTGATAGTAAGATTAGTGAAGGTTCAGTCGGAAAACTGCGAGGAGGGGACAGGTTGCCATGGGTGAAAACCGGTGCAGGTGATAACTTTGCCCCGTTGCAAACGTTTGATTGGCAGGTTCATTGTTATGGGAAAGCAAATCAAGAGGTGAAAAGCGATCTAGCCTCTACCTCAATCCCTCTTCATGAATACGAATGGGATCCTTCTATGATAACGTCAGGTTTAAAGGAAAATGCGCTATACCTCATTCGTCCAGATGGGTACATTGGGTTTGCGGGTGAGGACCTCGAGGCACTGAAACAGTATGTGAATCGATTTGATATAAAGCCTTTCTTTCGTTAGAAAAGAAAATCGTATTCGATTGTACTGTTCGTTGGTCGAATGGAATAACCATTACTAAAGCAGTATAACCAGGAGGTTTCTGTATGAGCATGGCATTATGGATTGTGCAGATTGCTTTAGGATTAGCATTTATTATGTTCGGTTCAATGAAGTCATTTCAGTATGAAAAAGCGAGATCGAGTCTTCCGTTTGTCAATGAGTATTCAAAAGGGTTTGTACTGTTTGTTGGGGTAGCGGAAATTCTAGGTGGACTGGGGTTGATTTTACCTTATGCGTTAGGCATTGCGCCTATCCTAACACCGATTGCAGCGGTTGGAATCGCACTCATTATGGTATTCGCAGCTATGTTTCATGCTAAACGAAAAGAAAATCAGGCGATTGGGATGAACATCCTTTTTCTCGCATTAGCTTTATTTGTGGCGATCGGACGTTTTTAAGGTAAGAACCACGTAAAAGGGGGCTATTCTTCTAAGGGGGAGGTTCTCGTGATTCGCTTCGGAGTATGGAAATTGTCGCTTGTTACTTACTCACATCCTTAAATACAAACAGTTAGGCTTAGCACGTTACTATGCCTAACTGTTTTTTTGTTTTTTTAGGAACTAGCTCGTTTTAGGATTTTAAAAGGATTAAAAGCCTCTTTGTTTAATTAGATAAAGAGAAGGGTGCTAGGTTAAGTAATGAAACGTGGGTTGAAAGGAAGCTTGGTATGAACCGCAAACTATTTCTCTTCATTCTATCAATTTTGTTTTTTGTAGGTATCGTTCTCTTTTCATATAAGTTGTTTGAGTTTGGATTGCTATCAATCTTGTGCCTGGTCATCATCTACTTCGTAACGGAAAAATACCGTACAACAGTTTCCTTGTTTCTATTCTTCTTGCTAGGTCTTATGATGTTTCAAATCGGAAGCAACTATATTAATGCTTGGGGCTTATCAGTTGAAATGAACATCTTGATAAATAGAAGCTTTCTCATATTTATTATACTAGGAACGGTGGTTTCACTCATTTTGTCTAAACAGAAACGATCTGTCTTCGCATCCTTTCCTAATTGGAGCAAGAAAGTCACACTGCCTTTTCACACCATACCATTACCTTATTTTTTACTTATTGGTCTGGTGGGATCTAGTACAATACTTATTCCGTTATTCGTACAACAAGAGATGAGCTACATTAAATCAATGTTCCTTTTTGGTATTTTGTTTGCTATTATCAATGCTACTCTTGAAGAAGTGATTTGGAGAGGGTTTTTGCTATCAGGTTTAAAGAGCAATGTTTCCACTCGTTACGCTGTTTTAATAACGAGTATAGGCTTCGGGCTACTCCATCTATCGATTGGAATACCGATGCTGCTAAGCTTGCTTTTCTCTTTCGGCGGATTGTTTTATGCGATCGTCGTATTAAAAACCAATAGTATCTACCCAGCCATCTTTTTTCACATCATTATTAACCTAGGTATGGTTTTCAACGGATGGATAATATGAGAAGAATCACCAATCAGCTTCTATTGCGAAAGGGGTAGAACACATGTGGAATCATAGCCGATTACTTGAGCTACTGAAGATCAATCATCCTATTATACAAGCTGGAATGGCAGGGGGCGTTACTACGCCAGAACTCGTTGCTGCTGTTTCTAATGCTGGAGGACTTGGTACACTAGGTGCAGGATATATGGCGCCTGAGGATATGCGAAAGAGCATCCAAAAGATTAAGAGTTTAACCCGGAAATCGTTTGGCGTGAATGTCTTTGTTCCGGAACGGCCAAGCGCGACTGAGACAGAAATCAGTCGAGTAAACGAGTTGCTCAAGCCTTTCCGGAATGAACTCGGAATCGAGAATGAAACACAACCTGAGGTCGACGAATCACTTTTTGATAAGCAACTGAAGGTCTTGAAAGAAGAGAAAGTTCCTGTGTGCAGTTTTACGTTCGGTATCCCAGAGAAGGCAATCATCCATGACCTGAAGAATGAAGGCGTCGTTCTAATTGGTACTGCCACAACTGTTGAGGAAGCGATTCTCAATGAACAACATGGAATGGATGCTGTGGTCGCGCAAGGAAGTGAAGCTGGCGGCCATCGCGGGACGTTTACAGACTCATATAGGCAGTCGATGATCGGCACCATGTCACTCATTCCTCAAGTCGCTGACCACGTCAGTATTCCCGTTATCGCAGCAGGAGGCATTATGGACGGAAGAGGAGTCTGCGCTTCAATGGTTCTTGGTGCAGATGGGGCTCAATTAGGAACAGCGTTTGTGACCTGTAAAGAAAGCGGAGCCAAACCTCAACATAAAGAGGCGATTTTACATACGAAGGAGACAGAAACCGTAATGACTGCCTCCTTTAGCGGGAAACCAGCAAGAGGAATTCGTAACGCGTTCATCGAAAGAATGGAAGGTCATGAACCATTAGACTATCCATTGCAAAACGCTCTCACAAAGGGCATACGAAAGGAAGCAGCGTTACAGAATAGGCCAGAATATATGTCACTTTGGTCGGGGCAAAGTCCACGGTTAAGTCGAAGTGAATCCGCAGCTTACATGATTCAATCGATCGTTTCGCAGGCGAAAAGAATCAATAGTTAAGAAGTGAGGAGATGTTCGAGGATGCCTTCAGCAAATAAAAGGGTTTGTGATCGAGGACATACCTATTACAAAAGCAGCGATTGTCCAACATGTCCAATCTGTGAAAACGAGCGGAAGCCTGATCGCGGCTTTCTTTCCGTTCTTTCAGCACCAGCGAGGAGGGCTTTGGAGAATAACGGGATTACCTCTTTGCAAACATTATCGACATACAGTGAGAAAGAAGTTTTGACATTCCACGGAATGGGTCCCTCTTCGATTCCGAAACTGAAGGAAGCTTTGAAGGATAGGGGATTATCTTTTAAGTCATAAATCTTATCGTATCGACAGAAGGGCAATGATCAGCGGATCATTGCCCTTCATTTATCCATTACCATTGAGTAGTCATGTAGCTATTCCTGCTGAACGAAGCAACAAGAGTCACGTCTCAAACTCGATGAAGAAAATATCCGTGAAGTTATCTGGTCGTTTCAAAATAGCGATTGTTCTTTGAAGGTATGTTTGAAATAATTGGTAGTAAGTATACGTATTAGGAAAGGGTGATAGGATGAAAGAAAATTTGAAGCTTGCGTGGATTGCTGTTTGGTTTGCATTGCTCGGACAGCTGGTATTCTTTGTTGGTGTGGCAACATTTACTGGTGAATGGCGGTATGTCATGTGGAGCTTTCTCGTGAGCATGATGGCTGGTGTTCCGAGTATGATCATCACTTGGAGAGCGCAGAAAAGAGCGAATGGAAAGAATGCGACAAATTAATTAGAAGAATCAGTAAGGAGATATGGAGATGAAACAATTTCTCATGCTAATTAGCGCACTGATGCTATTAGCAGCATGCACAAGTGAAGGTAGTAATGAAAATAAGAAAGATCAGGAAGAATCTTCGGAAGGTGCCACCACCTTGACAATCAAGTCAGCAAAGTTAACAGAACGCGAGCAAAGTCTCGTTGATCAAATAGGAATCGACTACAAAACGTTCTTTACGATTGATGGAGAATTAGCTGAAGACGAAACGTTAGTTCGTTCCATCTTCGTTTATCAAGATGGAGACGGCGGTAAAGAGCAGCTCACGTCTTATAATGGAATGGGAGAGGAAGAATACGACAAAGCGCTGCATTCGTTTCAACTTCATCTGGAAGATGACGTAGCTTTTTTCACGATGGGTTCACCGGATGGTTTTGCTAAAGGATCGACGGAACTACCAAAGGATCTCCAAGGCTACATTTTTGATAACTTCGATGGAGAAGTTACGTTCAAAAAGGGCGAGACCGTTTATCTCAGTTACTTAAAAGGATCGAGTGAGAACCAGATGTCATCTGGAAATCTTGGTGATTATAAAACACTTCCAGATTCGGTGAAGGATGCAGAGTATGCCGTTGTTGCGCAGCTTTCCATAAAAGATGATATGGAAGAGTAATCATGATGAAGGAATATGACGTCATTAGTAGAATGTACTAGTTGAACACTACATACGAGATTGGACCAACCATGAATGTTCTCATTAAAAAGTGAAATCGGGAGGTAATTATGAGTAGAGTCATTCATTTCGAAGTTCATGTTGATGACATGGAACGTGCGAAGAAGTTTTACGGAGAGGTATTTGGCTGGAAGTTTGAAGATTGGAGCGATTTTGCTGGTATGCCTTATTTCGGGGCAGTGACTGGTGATGGCGACGATATGGGAATTAACGGAGCGTTGATGCAACGGCAAACACCACCTCCAGAAATGAATGCAGCTGTGAATGGATTTGCCTGTACAATGGGTGTCGAAGACTTGGATGCGACTGAATCGATCATCCTTTCGAATGGCGGAAAGGTCGCAATGGCTAAATACGCACTACCTGGGATGGCATGGCAGGCATACTACACGGATACTGAAGGAAATATCTTCGGTCTTCATCAACCTGATGAGAGTGCAAAATAAGTGATAGGTGAAAGAACCCTCTTAGAAGGGTTCTTTCATTGGTTTCATTTAAAAGAAAGGATGTTCGTCCTATTCCAACTTGTCAACATTGCAGCAGTACATGGTCGTGGCATGATACTCTCAAAAGTCAGCCGTTGTTGTTTGGTTCAGGATTAACATGTTCTTATTGTGGTAAATCACAGTACTTAACAACGAAAGCACAGGGACGACAAGTTTTGTTGAGTCTAGTTATTACGTTTAGCATAATAGCGTTCATTGAACATAGTGCCGCTTCCACTTTGCTGACGTTTATATCTTTTATTATAGGTGTGGCTGGACTTATTTTACTCACACCTTTTGTGATGGAAGTTTCGAATAAGAGAACACTCTTATAAACTGTTAATAGAGAAGGAGGTTTTGTATGCATATTGGAGATCTCATTTATCAACTTTTTGCATTTATCATCTTGCTATCAATTCCTGCCCTCATTATCGTGCTAGTTATCGTATTGAAGGGAAGACAGTCGAGAATGGATCGTTTGGAACAGAAAATCGACCTTTTGCTTTCTCAGAAAGAAGAGAAGTAATTGTTAGCATGCGCTCTTTTTTCCCCAATACATATAAAACGAATGGAATGTACACGTATACGTTGAAACCATCCCTTCCTAAAAGCAGATTACTTTCATTAATAGATTGTATCTGTAATAATTAATATTGCATTAATGGAAGGAGAGGAAATACATTGAATAAAACAACGAATTCTGCTTTATTTGAAACATTTACAAGTGAAAACATAAATCTAGAAAACCGTACGGTGATGGCACCGATGACGCGAGGTTTTTCTCCTGGTAACGTGCCTTCAGAAGATGTGGCGGCGTATTATCGTAGACGTGCTGAAAATGGCGTAGGTCTAATCGTAACAGAAGGAACTGGAATCAATCATCCAGCTTCTGTTTCGGGTGCAAGTATTCCTGTTTTCCACGGCGAAGACGCATTGAGCGGCTGGGAGAACGTTGTGAAGGAAGTACACGAAGCAGGCGGTAAAATCGTACCGCAACTCTGGCACGTTGGCATGACGCGTAAACAAGGAGATCTTCCGAATGAGGAAGCACGACCTGTTGGTCCGTCTGGTCTCGATCTTTCAGGTGAAAAGGTTAATGAGCCACTAACTGAAAAAGAAGTTGAAGAGTTGGTGGAAGCTTATGCACAAGCAGCTGCAGACGCGAAACGCCTAGGTTTCGACGGCATCGAACTTCACGGTGCACATGGTTACCTTATCGATCAGTTCTTCTGGGAAAGAACGAATAAGCGCACCGATCGCTTTGGTGGCGATATGGTTGGAAGAACCCGTTTTGCAGTCGAAATCATCGAAGCGTGCCGTCGTGAAGTTGGACCGGACTTTCCAATCATCTTCCGCTTCTCTCAATGGAAGATGTTCAACTTCGATGCGAAGCTAGCAAAAACGCCTGAAGAATTAGATGCTTTCTTACAGCCACTTGTTGAAGCAGGCGTAGACATTTTCCACTGTTCAACACGTCGTTTCTGGGAACCTGAATTTGAAGGATCTGACTTGAACTTGGCTGGATGGACGAAGAAACTAACAGGTAAGCCTGTTATTTCAGTAGGTTCAGTAGGACTTGATGGAGAGTTCACGAGCTTTGAAGGTGCAAACACTACGAGCCTTGATGGTTTGATCAAGAAGCTAGATGATGGCGAGTTCGATCTTGTCGCAATCGGCCGTTCTCTCTTGATGGACCCTGAGTGGGTGAAGAAAGTTCGCGACGGTAGAGCGGATGACCTACTGCCTTTCGATAAAGATGCGCTTAAGAAGTTATCTTAATAACAAATAGTGATAAATCGATAATGCCTCGGCATTATCGATTTTTTTATTTTAGAAGGTAACGATTTTTCTGAAGATAACAAGGCGTTCACTGCAGGTCCTGAGTACCATAACCATCGACATCCACCTTAACCTTTACAGTGATCGGAACCTCTCGAAACGTGGAATTCCAATCCTTTTTATGTTTCTCATAAAAGGCGGGTTCCTTGATCCTCACCCAATTGGAGATGTTCAGGAAATCTAATTCATACTCTTCCTGAGCTAGTTGGATTATGTTCTCTGTAGATTGTTTTATCTGCTTTTCCGCATCCCTTGTGATCTCTTTATTCCACCCTGGCTTGAACACGTCCCTTTCAATATGCCAATCTTCTCCAAGACGAACGGTGGTGTTGATGCTAACGTCAACCTTCAATTCACCCTTTTCCATTGACGGGTGAATGTGTGTATTCGATTTGCTTATTTCTAGTACAACATGTTCGTCTGGATTCTTGTTAGTCTTATCGTATAGAGTAACTATTCCGCCTTTTACAGTGTTAGTGATCCACTTAAGACCCTGAACCTCCTTTGAATCCAACCATCCAGCGAGTTTGAAGTTCTCATCAGAGATGATGGCAGCACCCGAAAGTCGTATTCGATTCTTATTAATTTCAATCTCTGGAATGACAAAGCTAACATCTTCCGAAACACTTTTTGAAAGGTCGCTAAATTTAGTGTTCTCTAGTATTTCCAGGCTTTTATTATTATTTTGTGTGAGTTCCTTGATTTGAACAGCTGGAAAGATTTCTTTTGTTGGTTCCACGTCCATTATGGTAGCTACATTTTCTTTCGTGGTGAATACTGCGACTGTTCTGCGGAATTCGTGATCCCTAAGGAAAAAGCTGATTAGCTTTCGAACAGATTCTTCTTCAATGAGTTTTTCTGAAAGAACAAGTGACTTTAGATGTGTAAAGTTCGGTGGACGATCCGTTTCAAGAGAATTCTCTCTGATGATTTCAAAAAAGGAATTACCCTCTAGTGTAAGGTTTTGGAATGGTTGTCCGGTTCCTTGACTCCCTTGCATCCCCTGGATATTGTTCGGGACCACATACTGATGAGTCATAGAAAATTCCTCGTTCTGACCATAATCAAGCCCAATTCCAATGATTAGCCCAACATCTTCGATTTCATTACTATCCCAGCAAGCTGATAACAGTACAACGATCATACAAAGGTTGGTGAAGAGCCATGTTCGTTTCATTTTAGAGACCTCCTACTGATCGAGATGAGCAAGAGAATAAGTGGTATAGCGATGAGTGAAGCATAGGATAGATAATTGATGTATCTACCATATGAAAAGAGCTCTGTTATTCCGTCAGGAAACAAGGAAAGAACGAGAATGGAGATGCCAACACCTGCATTGAGATACACGTTCTTTTTGCATTGAAGAGTCGTGCTTAACCCAAGCAAAGCCGTGTAATAGTAAGCAACAACGGTTGTGAAAATCGTGATGATCCAGCCGAACAGAAAGAGTAATTCGAATCGTTCAAAGAAAAAGCCTTGGAATTCGATTGACTTTGCCATTTCTATTGTAGGAAATGTGGTTACTTTTAATTCTTCTACACTAAGAATCCCAATATTCAATATGAAGAAGAGGACATAGATCGTGCATACAGTTCCGATGCTTAGTAAAAAGACTGTTGACATCGCTCTCCAGCTCGTCAAAGTTCGGTTTTTTGAAAGAATCATGATGAGTTCATAGCCAACAAATGAGAAGAACATTGTTTTCGTTCCTTTAAGAAGAGGAACGATATCTTGGGAGAGTACAGGCCGTAAGTTCGTTATTTCTATATTGCGGACACTTAATATCGTTAAGACAAGAAACATGAGAATGATGATTGGAAAGTAAAGTTGAAAGAAAGCCATTATGTTTTCCATTCCAGAAGCAACGAGATAGAAGCATGCGATGATCAGCACGCTGATGACGATAAATCTAGGGGTAAGGTCGAGTAAATAATAATTCACTATTTCAGCCATCGTTCGGACGATGAAAGCTGATAAGACGATCGAGTAGACGATGAAAGTAAAATTGAACACGTTTCCTATCCAACGTCCGGCTACTTTCGGTCCAATGTCATAGACAGTTTGATTCGGGTATCTCTTTATCATGGCGAAGATCAACATACCATTAAGAAAAGCGATGGAAGCCCCTAGAATAATACTGATCCACATGTTCGGTTGACCGATGATGATTGCAGCCTCTCTCGGTAACGTAACGATTCCTACCCCGATGATCGTCGATATGAGAAAAACGATGATTGGGAAGTTAGACATTACTTTTTCATTCATGCATCTTTCCCATCCTTTTTTTCTTGTCTAAAAAACAAGCGAATAATCGAATCTTTCAGTTGTTTCATTCGTAATGGTGCGAAAGGTTCCATGAAAGGAACGTTAAAACTTCTTAAGGAAACTAAATGCGTACTTAGGATAAATAGGGCGATCAAGATACCGTAGACACCCAAGATCGCGGCGAAAAAAAGCAGGAAGAACCGTAATGACCGTAAGGCAAGACTCAACTGGTAATTCGGTACTGTAAAAGAACATATTGCGGTAAAGGAAATGACCATCACCATCATCGGACTGACTATACCCGCACTGACTGCCGTTTCACCTATAACGATTGCTCCAACGATACTAACGGTAGATCCAATCGGTTTTGGAAGTCTTACCCCTGCTTCTCGTAGTATTTCAATCGTAAGTTCCATCAAGAAAGCTTCGATCACGGATGGAAACGGAACACCTTCTCTTGTTTTAGACAAAGAGATAGCGAGATCTGTTGGAATAAGACCATGATGAAACGAAATTAACGATATATAGACTGCAGGCAATAAGAGAGAAATAAGTGCGGCCGCATAACTCAATAAACGAGTGAGCGAAGCTGGAATCCACTTAAAGTAATAATCATCTGGCGATTGCAGCAACATGTTCAGTGTAGTCGGTGCAACAAGGACTGTGGGTGAGCCATCTGTAAGAATCGATACTCTGCCTTCCATCAACGCATTTGTTACTTTAATCGGATGCTGTGTGTTTGTTAATTCAGGGAAAACAGAGTACTTATTCTTCTCGATCGTCTGTTCGAGCAACCCTGCATCTCCTATGTACTCGGCTTCGATCGAGGTGATGCGGTCTCTCACTTCTGTTACTAATTGATCCGATGCTTTTCCTTTAACATAAACCAATTCGATATATGTTTTTATTTCTGCTCCGACGGCAAATCGTTCAAAAACCAAATCGTTCGAATGCAAGTGCATACGCAATAAAGCTTTATTGTCTTGAATCGATTCAACGAAACCATCTCGTGGTCCACTGATGGTTGGCTCGTTGACTGGTTCTTCTGTTTTCCTTTTTACAAATTTAGAAGTCTCGATCGCATAAACGATCTGAGTCTGGCCATTTGCAATGATGATCGTATAGCCATCCATTAAGTACGTATTAACCTTTTCAGTATTCCGTACGACATCGATCGCTTCTACGGGTAATAGGCTAGGAAGCGAAGAAGAGCTAATGGGTTCATCCTGATTAGCACGCTTGAGAAGTGGCGCGATTATCAAATCTTGAATGACTTTCCTATTCGTGATGTCCCCAATAAATACAAGGGTGATGTCGAGGGAAGGCAATTCTAATGATTTAAAATGCACATCACTGCTTTGGTGAAAATCTTCTATAATTTGTTCTTTTAAGCTTTGCTGTTTTTTGGATCGTCGTATTATTTTCATGTCAGAATCACTCCGAACATAAGCTATCTGTTAGTATTCTCACTGAAGGACTTTCTATCCATGATGCATAGATGCTGTTCACCGATAATATCTTCTTAAATTCATCAGCTTTGCTTCTATAAATCATGCAAGGGTTTACCATATGTTTGTAGAATAAAATGAGGTCGAAGGGAGGAGAGTTCGGGTGAGGTTATTTCATGTTAGTGAAGAAAGTGATATCGACGTGTTTGAACCACGAATTCCTACTCGTAAGGATCTTGATCAATCAAAAGGATTAGTCTGGGCAATCGAAGAGAGGTGCTTACCGAATTTCTTAACGCCTCGTGATTGTCCTCGAGTTTGTTACCATGTAGGATGCGAGACGACCGATCTACATAAACAGATGTATCTTTCATCTGAGTTACATTCACATGTTGTCGTCATCGAACAGAAGTGGTTTGAAGTCATGAAGAACACAACATTAACCATCTATGAATTTGATCCAGCGGCATTTTTCCTTCAGGATGAAAACGCGGGTTACTATGTGAGTGAATCAACGGTGGTGCCGATTGCGAAGTGGGAGGTTCGTGATTTGTTTCAAGAGTTGTCTTCACGAGGTGTTGACGTTCGGATCGTACATGATTTGTGGAGGATATATGATGCCATTCAGCACACGACGTTTCATTGGTCGATGTGTAGGATGCGGAACGCAGAGCCGAGGCTAAGGGAAGAGTAGGAGCTCAGCGTAGGTGCAGGGGTTTTTGGGAATGTATTCGTTAAAAAAGTGTGACAATCAGTGTAAAATCCAACATGGAGAGCACATTTCTCACGTTTAGTTATTTATTTCTTTACCCTTTTAAGGTTATACTTGTTCTTTAGCAGTCGCGATTTTGGGACACAACTCCCTTTTTATAGAGAGGATTTCACACCATGCTTGATTACAAATACTACAAATGCAATGACAATCATAATGAAACGATCGTTCTGTTACATGGCCTTGGAGGCAATTATGGCATTTTCAGTAAACAGATTGCAGCGTTTAAGAAACAGTTTCACGTCTTAGCGATCAATTTACCTGGGCACGGAAAATCGCCTAGTACATCGAACTATGAGACGTCATTTAATAAAGAATTAGTTGTTGATGAGCTTCTGAAAACGTTTGATAAGTTGAAAATCGATAAGGCACACTTAGTAGGGATTTCATTAGGATCTGTCGTGGTGCATCATATGCTCCAGCGTACTCCGGAGAAAGTGAAAAGTGCCGTCCTTGGAGGAGCGATCACACGCTTCACTCCACTTGCAACGTTTCTTCTCCTAGCTGGAAGCGCGGTGAAACGATTCGTTCCTTACATGTGGTTGTACAAGCTGTTCGCTTACATCATGATGCCAAAAGCGAATCATGCGGTTTCTCGAAAGATGTTTATTAGAGAAGCGGTGAAAATGAATCGGAACGATTTCCTTGCGTGGTATGGGTTAGCGTTCACCGTGAAAGAAACATATGCGGACGTGCAAGAGAAAGGCAAGAGCATTCCGAAACTCTACATCTCGGGCGAAGAGGATCACCTTTTTGTAGAACCGTTGTTAGAAGACACAAAGAGCGATAATCGAGCGCGGCATTTAGTGTTAGAAGAATGCGGCCACGTTTGTAATGTAGAGAAACCACGAGAGTTCAACGCTGCCTCGTTAGAATTCTTTAACAAACATCGCTCAGAGCACGCCCCGATTTCTTCAGCGCTTTGATGAATAGAAGTAAGTGAGACTCGTCGATGACGAGTCTTTTTTGTTTGAGTTATTGAGTGGTAATTCTTCAATAGTGGTAAAGATCATACTGTACACTTGCATGATTGTTTCGGGAGTAGTCATGTCATTATATGAATTATATTTCCAAGATAAATGACCTTCTTTTTGATTGTAGTAACCCACCGCATATTCTGAATTGCTAAGGCTTGGGGCACTCTCGTACGATGAATCTGCATTTGAGAAAGCATAGGTTATTTTCTCTGATTGGATGAAAAAGAACGGCAGGTTCGTTGTTTTGTATAGTTCAGCATGGTCACTTTCAGCAGCCTCATGTAAGAAATCTTTCATGATAAATACTGCATCAAATTCAGGTGAATCGATTTGCTGTAGACCTGCAAAATCCATACGGATGAATTTGATCTTTTCTTCTTCCTTTATGTCAGGTGACTGTCCAACGACAGCTATTTTTAATGGTCTTCCATTGTAGCTTTCAAACTGTGGCGTCTCTTCTCCTACAACGGTACTCCTTTCCTTATCACCGACTCCATTCACATTACTACATGAAGCTAACAACATGATCGAAAGAAATACTAGTAACAAACGTGTCAATGATGGACCTCCTTGGTTTGCTGCATTTTTCCTGCTCTGAGGACAACCCATATTCTACCACATTTGAAAAGCGCTAAATAGAAAGAAACATGATGAAACGCCTTCTCGCTAGACGAAGTGTCTTTGCCAAATCAAAGGCTATTGTTGACGTTAGTAATTGTGAACTTCTAGTAAGTTTGAAGCATGTAATGTTATGGTGAAATATAGAAGTGGTAATAGTTTGTCAAAGGTTATAGGAGAGTGGCAGAAGTAAATCATGTTTGAGAGGAGCTTTTTATGTTTTCGACAAGTAGAATTCACTTAAGAAAAGTCACTGAGAATGATGCGGATCTTTACCATACATGGAGAAGCAATTCTGAGGTTATGAAGAATACGAGCCCAGAATTAGATGTGTATACAGTAAAAGAAACAGAAGCGTTCATACAATCGATCATTAACTCAGATACATCAAAAAGCTATATGATACAAACAAGCGAAAATGATACCCCTATTGGAATTGTCTCTTTAATAAATATCGATCTTAAGAACAGGAATGCTGAATGCATCATAGACATTGGTAATGTCGATTATTGGGGCAAAGGCTATGGAACAGAGGCTATGAATGTATTATTGGAGTATTCTTTTTGTGAATTGAATTTACATAAAATAACCTTGAGAGTGTTCTCGTATAATGAGAGAGCAATTAAACTTTATGAGCGGTTGGGGTTTGATAAAGAAGGCGAACAGAAAGAACAATTATTTAGGGATGGAAAGTGGCACGGAATTATTCTGATGGCAGTCTTTCAAGAAAGTTACCTTGCGGGTAAAAGATGATTCGAGTAGTTTTCATTATGATTATTTTTTCTTTAATGGTGAGTTGTGCTCCAGCAGACGAGAAGGGGATTGTTTACATACGTCAACACCCTAATGAGTATATCGCTACAACAGTTCCATATGAAGAAACCATAGAGTTCACATTAACGACAGAAGAAATTATGAATGGCTTAACAAAGCCAATGAAGATTACAAGCGATCAACAGACTGATGTTTTTCTAGTTGAAATTAAGGAAGACACTAACAAAATTAATCAAGAGAAAGAGATTGCGCTTATTGTAGGCTTCCGTTATACGTACCATTCTCCAGAGGGGTCAATGATTAGTCTCTTTCGGGTTAACAAAGACAACACGTTTTCAACAGGACTTATAAATTTGAGTGCTCATAATGAGATGGGAGAGTCAGGAGACATTGAAGTAGGGAGCGGTGACTTTTCACATCAGGATGGGTTTGAACAAACCGTGATGTATCGCTTCAAGGAAGATGAATTGAAGAAGAGTAAGAAGTGGAATTTTGAGATTAATGGTTTATACGTGTTGAATTACGAAGAAAAATAGAGTTGTTTTCAGTGAGTTTTTTCATTGTAGTAGACAGGATTCTGAAATGTGAAGGAGTGAAGTGATGAATGAGCCAACTAGATCGCCTGAAAGGCAAAGAGAGAAACGTAGACTAGAAGAATTGAAAAGGAATTCTTCTGGGAATTTGAATAATTCCTTTAATAGAGCAAATAGTGGGGGATTAGTGGATTTGGTAGGTAGTTTAGGATGGAAGGGAACATTTCTGTTAATTCTCGCAATTATTATTGGTTATGTCATTGTTTCATTATTGATTTGATTCCAATCATGTGGAAGTGAATGGGGAGAATAATATGCAAGAAAAATTCAATGTTTGGTCATGCGTGATTTCGTTTATTTGTATCCTTTTGTTTCTGACAGTTGCTTTCTCAGGGTGGTTCACTACTTCCATAATGGGAATTCAACCTTTAGGTTTCGTTTTCATGCTTTCGTTACTAACTTTCCTAGCTGGGGTGTTTGGTTTTTCAGGTATTCGAGGGTGGAAAGGTGTGGCAAGAAGTGTGTCCACCATTATCATAACACTTGGTTTATCGGTTTTTATCGGTTGTGCATTGCTGTTTGGTAGTTTGTTACACTAATGATCGTTCGTTCCTTCCTTTGCAATAACTGTGGAGCTTAGACATACTTCTTCGTGACTCATTCCTGCTTTACCGGGCTTTCTCGAGGTCGCTATTAAACAATGAAATCATTTAACACTATTCTCCTATTTCGAGTTTTGTTACTGATATGGATGGGAATTACCATCTGAACAAGAAATCACATAAGCAAAAGGAGAATAGAGATGCATTATTTTGGCGTATGGTTCGTTGTTTTAGCAGCGATGTTATGGGGGATTTCAGGTGGACTAGCAGGAATCTTGATGGAAAAAGGTTGGGATCCTCTTGTTATCTCGTTTTATCGAGGGGCAGTAGGGCTCGTTTGTCTTTCTATATGGCTGATGCTTCGCCCTAAACCGAAAGGAGAGGAGAACAAGAGAAAGACAATCCTTTGGTCCGTGCTCGCCGGAATCGGTGTAGCTGGGAATTTCAGCTTTTATTTTCTAAGTATTTCCCAGTCAGGCGTAGCTGTTGCATCGACTTTGATGTATACAGCGCCACTGTTTGTATTTATGATTTCATTCTTCTTAAACTGGGAGCGTGCGACGACGTTCAAGGTGGTTTCGATCTTTGTCGTGATGATTGGAATTACGTTATTAACGAACGTATTTGAAGTAGGGCTCGGTAGTTTGAACCTGATCGGCATTTTGAGCGGCTTATTATCTGGCCTTTCCTATACGCTCTTTATATTTGGTTTTAAATTCGCGACGGAACATGGCCGTCCCCCGTTTGTACTAACAACGGCATTCGCTGCCTTTACTGCTTTGATGTTGATGATCATCGATCTTGAAGAAATGGTGTCGGTGCTTTATTCAGACGATCTTATCTGGTTTATTACGCTAGGAATCATTGGAGCGGGTATCTCATTCTTTGCGTATTTAGAAGGATTGAAGAAAACAAAGGCATCTCTTGCAGCCGTGATTGCGATGGTAGAGCCTGTTACAGCATCTCTGTTCGGTGTGCTGATCTTAGGAGAAGTGCTTACTTTCATCCAAGTGGTAGGAATCTTGATGATATTAGTAACGATTACACTGTTAAGTAAAAAGCAGAGCTAGTGTTTTTCGATTCTTATTATAGATTAATATAAGAAGTAGCAGTTCAGTTATGAAGTACACCACACACATGTTGTGCTTCTGATTGGACTGCTTTTTCTTTGCATGCTGATTTGCAAACAGTCTTGGTTCGGAATGTTATTGGCTAGAACATCAATACAAAATGTCTTCACAGCCTAACATAACGATCCTGTCATGTTACGATAAGTCATGGATTGTGGAACACACTGATGTCCATTTTAGTCAGAATGATTTATTCATAGCTGTTCATAGTTTGATTGCAAATGGGGGTTTGAAGGATGGGAATCAATGAAATAATCGTGTCTATCGTGATCGGCTTTTTTTGTATCGGTGCGATTGACAACATAATGGGAAGTAGATGGGGAATTGGTGAAAGGTTTACTGAGGGGTTTATGACAATGGGATCGTTAACACTTGCGATGGTAGGAATTATCTCATTAGCTCCTGTTCTAGCAAGTCTCTTAACCCCTGTTGTCGCTCCAATTTATAGTGTGGTTGGTGCGGATCCAGCTTCATTTGCGAATACTCTATTAGCGCTAGATATGGAAGGATACTCATTAGCAACGGAGATGTCTCAAAGCAAGGATGCTGAACGTTTTGCATGGGTTTTTTTAGGAACGATGATGGGACCAACTCTAGCATTTACCATTCCTGTAGCATTAAGCATTATTTCCAAAGAAGATCATAAGTATTTCGCAAAAGGGATTTTATTAGGGTTAATAACAGTTCCTGTTGGTTGTTTAGTAGGTGGGATGGTTGCGGGGTTGGATCTTCTGGTTATTGTAACAAACCTTATCCCTCCAATATTTTTGTCTGTCATCATTTCTATAGGATTACTCAAATATACTGATAAGATGATAGCTGGATTCGCTGTCTTTGCTAAAGGCATCCAGGTCGTGGCGATTATAGGTCTAGCTGCTATCAGTGTGGAAACCTTTACGGGTGTCGTTATTATTCCTAATATGACACCACTTGTGGAAGGGATAGAAATTGTAGCCAAGATTGCTGTTTTTCTTGCAGGTGCATTTCCGTTGGTTACTTTTCTATCTTTCGTCTTAAAAAAGCCACTAAATAAAATCGGAGCTTTATTAGGTATGAATGATGTTTCAACTGCTGGACTGATTGCGAGCTTGGCTCATAACATCCCTATGTTATCCCTACTTAAGGATATGAACCCAAGAGGAAAAGTGATTAATGTAGCTTTTGCTGTGAGTGGTGCCTTCGTGTTGGGTAGTCATTTAGGTTTTGTTGCAGGAGTTGTTAAGGAGATTGTATTTGCAATGATCGTTGGAAAATTAGTCGGGGGGATTAGTGCCGTACTTTTAGCTGTTCTTGTAACTAGAAATAAATCCGAAACAAATAAATTAGCGACGATCTGGGGGAGAGTGCGATAAGTATCAAGTGAATTACAAAAGAAAGACCATCAGTATATAAAAATGCCACCCACATCATTATGCAATGTGGGTGGCATTTTCTATTTGAATGCGCCGGTTTGTCATTCAAAACTTAACGACTTCCTGACTGCCTTTATGAATCTTCTTTATAACTCGATAGAATCTTTCCAAGCGTTCTTTCCATCACGAGGATGCCATCCAAGCATTCACTTAGTGATGTCCATTCCTCTGGGGTATGGCTTTTTCCGTTCTTGCTTGGGACAAAAATCATACCTGTCGGAATTTTCTTCCCGAGAAGCATGGCATCGTGGCCGGCGCCGCTCGGCATTCTTCGGTATGTTAAGTTCAATTCGTTTGTCGATTCTTCAATCATGTTCGTCATACGGTCATTCATGTGTACAGGTTCGACGCGAATGCTGTTTGAATTCTTGAGAGCGAGACCTCTTTTTTCAGCTATGCGAGTGGCATTCGTTTTGATCGCGTCGATCAGTTTTTCTCTCGCATCACGATCGATATCTCGAATATCAACCGTGACTGTTGTTTTTCCAGCAACCACATTCGTTCCGTTTGGAGCGTTGATGATTTTTCCTACGGTCGCAACAGCGGTTTCGCTGTATTTCGAAGGGAGCTGTTCGATCGTTGTGATGAGTTCACTGGCACCAATCAATGCATCTTGCCTCATGGTCATCGGTGTATTCCCAGCGTGATCGGCGCTACCGATAAAAGTAAACGTTTCTCTTGCTGGTCCTGCGATTCCTTCAACAACACCGATCTGTTGCTTGTTCTTTTCTAATACAAGACCTTGCTCGATGTGAAGTTCGAGGTAGCCGATGAACTCGTTCATATCTCTTTCAGCGCTTTTTAGTTCGTCGGGATTAAGGCCATCCGCTTTCATTGCTTCTGCGATCGTCGTGCCTTCATCATCTTGATACGTGTGGAGCGCATCTTCGTTGATTTCACCGATCATTGCTCTGCTTCCAAGTAATCCATGGTTGAACCGGGATCCTTCTTCATCAGCAAAAACAGCCACTTCGATTGACCATTTCGGCATGCCGTTTCGTTCGATGAATGATTCGACAGCTGATAATGCAGAAAGGACTCCTAATAGTCCATCGAACATACCTCCGTTTGGTACGGTATCGATGTGGGAGCCGAGCATCAAGCTTTTATGTGTATTGATGCCTTTTACCTTTCCGTACACATTGCCGATCGCATCTTCATGAACTGACATTCCAATCGCTCTCATCCATTTTTTTACCGCTTCGATCGCTGTACGATATTCTGATGTATAAGGGAAGCGGCTGTTACCACCAGCTTCCGTAACCCCAATACTGTTGATCGCATCAAAATAGGTGATAAAATGATCGATCGGTAAGTGGGTGTGACGTGGAAGAGACTCATACTCCTCCTTCCATCGTTTGACTCGATTATCCATCTGATACTTCCTCCTCATTGCTTACCTTGATTAATTTGATAAACATCTTACTTGCTTGAAGCATCGCTTTTTCTTCGATATCAAAATGAGGATGGTGATGAGGGTAGGCTTCGTTGTGACCCGCCCCAGTAAAGAAAAACGCACCTGGTTTATCCAACAAATAGTAAGAGAAATCTTCTCCGCCCATCATAGGATCCATTTCTAATGAATGGTCTTCTCCGAATAATTCTTCTGCCGCTCGTTGAACGTGCTTTGTTTCTTTTTCATGATTATGAAGGGTAGGGTAGCCTTCTTCATAGTGAAGGGAGCACGATGCTCCGTTAGCCTTACCTGTATATTCAACAATCTCAGCTATGCGCTTTTTGACAGAAACTTGAACATCCCTTGAAAAGGTACGAACGGTTCCTAAGATTTGCGCGTTCGCCGGAATCACATTGAATGGACCACCAGATTCAAATGCGCCTAATGAAAGGACCGCGGATTGAAGAGGATCAACATTCCGACTGACAACATGCTGCAAGCTTTGAACGATGGCAGACCCACAAACGATCGGATCGATGGTTTGATGAGGAAGAGCGCCGTGGCCACCTTTGCCGTCGATTGTAATGGCAAATCGGTCGGAAGCAGCCATTAAGGGGCCGCTTTTCGTGAAGACCGATCCTACTGGGAACGTGGACCAGAGATGAGTGCCATAGACTTCATCCACACCTTCTAAGCAGCCTGCTTCGATCATAGGTTTCGCGCCACCTGGCGTTTGTTCTTCTGCAAACTGATGGATCAAAACGATTGTTCCTTGTAAGTCCTCACGGTTTTCGTAGAGAGCTTTTGCGGTGTGAAGCAGTGTCGACGTATGAGCATCATGTCCACAGGCATGTGAAACGCCTTCTACTTTGGATTTATAAGGAACGTCTTTCGCATCCTGAATCGGAAGGGCATCGAAGTCAGCACGTAAGGCGATCGTTTTTCCGGGAAGAGCGCCGTGGATCTTCGCGACGATTCCACGGCCACCGACACCTTCTTCGACGTCTTCTAAGCCGATATCTCTTAGAAAGGCAGCGATTTTCTTCGGTGTTTCTACTTCTTCGAAAGAAAGCTCTGGGTTCTCATGGAAATGACGGCGCCATTCGACCATGTGAGGGTATTCTGTTTCTAGTTGTTCGATCATTTTTCCGTACATGAAAAGCTTCCTTTCTTATTCAAATAGACTTGGGATCCATAGCGTCAAACTTGGAATGTAAGCAATCAATAGGATTGCGATGATTCCTGTGATGAAGAATGGAAAAATATCTTTGATCGTGTTTTCGATTTTCACTCGTGCGATGTGACACGAGATGAATAGGGTAGAACCTACTGGTGGCGTGAATAGTCCTAATGCGAAAGAACAAAGCATCACGATGGAGAAGTGAGTAGGGTCCATCCCAACACCTGTTGCAATCGGGAAGAATACAGGAATGAAAATGAATAAGTTCGGAACGAGCTCCATCACCATTCCAGCTAAAAGCATGATGACGATCAATAACAAGATGACGAGTGCATCAGATAGACCAAGACCAAGAATCCAGTTTGAAATCAGGTTTGGAATGCCTTCTGAAATCAGTGCATATGTGAAGATCATAGATGTACAGATCATCAGCATAACAACCGTTGTACCATAGACGGTTTCTTTCAATGATTCATAAACGCCTTTAAATGAAAGCGATCTGTATACGAATTTACCAACAAGAAACGCATAAATAGCAGCAAGAGCAGCTGCTTCTGTTACTGTTGCGATCCCGAACACGATGGCTCCGATTAAGAAGATCGGCAGTACGAGTGCCCAGAATGCTTTGAAAAGACTTGTGAAGAATTCTTTGAAAGAAGGCATCGATTCACGGGGGTATCCACGTTTGATCGAGATGATAACGGTTGTGATGAGGTACGTTAGCCCGATTAGAATTCCAGGGATCACACCTGCTAGAAACATTTGCGCGACTGATAAATTTGCTAACCATGCGATAATGATCATCGTACTACTTGGCGGGATGATGATCCCGACAACGGAGCTAGATGCATTGATCGCGGCTGAGAAGGAAGACGAATATCCTTTCTTTTTCATCGAAGGTATCAATACACTTCCGGTTGACGCAGCATCCGCAACGGATGATCCGGATACACCGGCCATCCCCATACTCGTAATAACCGATACACACCCAAGACCGCCTGGTAATTGGCGAACCATAGAGTCAGCTACTTTAATGATTCTCTGTGCAATGTTTCCGTGAATCATCAAGTTTCCAGCGAAAATAAAGAATGGAATCGCTAAGAAAGCGAAGGACTGTGTGTTCGAAAAGAATCTCTGAGCAGCGAGTTCCATTGGAATACCGTCGACGATAAAGAAAAGAATCGCTGATATACCCATCGAGAACGCAATCGGAACTCCGAGTAAAAGCATAACGAAAAAGCTAATTATCATAATGGCGATCATTGAATTTCTCCTCCTTCCATCCACGTACGTTTGTTACGAAGTAGTAAACTGATTTGAAGAATAAGTAAGATTGCAACTAATGCGAACGATACGGTTACGGATGCGTATAACCAGGACTTCGAGATTCTTAGCATAGGAAGTGGTTGCATGCGAACAGCATCAGCTAGTAAGTAGCTTGCATAGACCATATAAACCGAAAACAGGAGCATGATGACTTTCGCGAATACTTGCAGCACCCACTGAACGCCTCGTCCGAACTTTTCTTGTAGAACAGTGATTTTCAAATGGTCTTCATTCTTCGTAACGGCGATTGTTCCAAGGAAGATCATCCATGGGAAGAAGATTTGCGTCATCTCCGTTGAGGATGAAATAGGGTAGTCGAAGACATACCGCGATAGCACTTCCGCAAATACCACAAGCGTTAGGAGAACCATAAGGAGACTAGCGATGACTTCAGTAACCTTCACAAATCTCGATGTGATCTTTTCTAGCATTTCATTCACCAACTTTCTCCGATAATGAAAATTCAGCGAGCAGGAGACCTACTCGCTGAATGATAGTCGTTATTGTTCAGAGCGGTACTCTTCTAGGAACGTTTGAACGTCTTTGATGATTTCAGGTGACATTCTTTCTTCCATCTTGCTGTATACAGGCTTTACAGCTTTTTGGAATGGTTCAACGTCAGGTTCTGTGATTTCCACAAAAGAATCTTGCATTTTATCTAGCATTTCTTTGTCTTTGCTTGCTGTAAATTCATAAGATGCATCACGTGCTTCATTCGAAGCTTTCTGTACGATTTCTTGAAGCTCAGGCTCAAGACCATCGAACGTACCCTGGTTCATGATGAAATAAGAATAGTAGTACGTGAAGTTCAGAATCGCAAGGTGATCTTGTACTTCATGGAACTTTGTTTCATAAATGGCATCAAGTGGATTGAACTGACCATCTACAACGCCTTGGGAAAGTGCAAGATACACTTCTGTAAATGGCATTGTTGAAACAGAACTTCCAAGTGTCTTGAATGTTTCAATCAATGTTACATCGTTCGGTGAACGCATTTTCAAGCCTTCAAGATCTTCTGGTGTGTTGATCGGGTGGTCGTTGTTCGTAATTTGAGCAAAACCAAGTTCTACATCAGATAGTACTTTTAATCCTTGATCAGAACCTAATTCTTTCAACTTGTCACCGGTTTCACTTTCAAGTACAGCGTGAGCTTCGTCAAAGTTTTTGACTAAGAACGGAAGAGAAAGCGTTGCATATTCTGGAATTGTGTTCGCCATCATATTTGCACCAGCGATCTGCATGTCTAGTGCACCGACTTGCACGGATTCGATCATTTCTTGAGCGCTACCCAATTCTTCGTTTGGATAAATTTCAACTGTGATCGCGCCATCTGTTTCTTTTTCTACAACTTCTTTAAACTTCTTAGCAGCGACGTCACGGACAGATCCTTCAACTGTGTTAAAGCCGACTTTCCACGTTCTTTCTTTAAAGCTTCCATCTCCGGAATCAGTTGCAGAATCACTATTATTTCCTCCACATGCTCCTAGGAAGACAGTTAGTGCTAGCATTAGAACAAGTAATCGTTTCATCTCATGCACCCCTTAGTTGTTGTTGTTTTTTGAATATTTAAAACCATTGTATCGGACTTGCTGGCTAATTTTATTGTGTAATCAAACAAAGATTTAATACATTTATTGAATTTCACACAATTGACCTTGGCATGCCTTCTAAGATTGGAAGAGCCATTCTTCTTTTGTTCCTAGTAAATTCATAATATTCCACGCCATTCGTAGGTGGAAAATCACTTCGGCATCACGGATATCACCTGATAAAATATCGCTGATTCGTCTTAAACGATAGTTAAGAGTATTGCTATGAAGGTGCAGTTGCTGAGCGACTTCTTTTAGGTTCTGGTGATTGAAGAGATAGTGTTCAAGAGTTGTGAGAAGCTCCCGTTTGTTTTGTTTTGTATAGGACATCAACGGCCTCACCTGATCCACGACAAACTGGTAAAGTTCTTCCTCTGAACTATTCATCATCATCTTCGCGACGCCAACCTCTCTGTACGTCATGCGCTGATCAGGGCGTTTGTGTCTATTGAAGATTTCGATACAGTACCAGACATCTTTATAAGATGTTCTAATTTCTTCTAATGATGTTACCCTTCCCATCGCATAGGAAAAGGTTCGCTCTTGGAAATGCTTTCTCAAATACATGTCTAGTTGTTCGATGAAATGATTCATTTGACTTCGGACGGATTCTTCAGTCGTTTCTGTAGGGAAACCAATAATCCCGCGAAGACCGTTGTTCCGTTTGAAAATGATATTCCTGTTAAAGTAATGATCGATGAATTTCTCAACGAGATGATGGAGGTTCTTGGTTTCTTTGACACGCCATTCGTCATTCGTGGACTGGTCGATATGGAGACCGAAGAACAGGTAATTCTCACGATCGCTTAGTCCGAGAAGTTTGGCTTGATCGATTAAAACACTGATGTCTACTTTTCCTTGAATGTCCTCTAAAAACTCTCCTTGAATTCGCTGCTTCGTTTCGTAGACAGCTTCCTGTTTCAAAAGCTCTATGGATATGATGTTTTGTGCTTCTTCTATGAGCATTTTTTCGAGATGATCGAGAGGTAACACTTTGTTGGAGATTACTAAAAATCCTCGAGGTTCCCTTCTTGTAATGATCGGAATGATGACGAGATCATATTCTTCAAGAAGGCTCGGTTGCATCAAATCTGGTGTTAATAGATCCAAAAACGGTGGGATAGCGGCATCGAACGGAACTTCGCCCTTTTCGTATGATGAAACGAGCTGTCTGAATTCATCGTACATAAAGACTGAACTACTCAACTGCTCACTTAGAAATGCGATGATCGGATCCATCCCTTGTTGTTCGATCGCGATTTTCATCAATTCATTGTGATTATGCTGCGTTTGCTCAAGCGATTGATTTTTAAGTTGAATATCGTGATTCAATTTCATCAATTTATCCGCTTGATTTTCAAGCTCAGTAAAAAGGTAACCCCGATGGACGGCAAACGCTGCCTGGTTACAGATCGCTTTTAATAAATCTAAATCTTCATTCGTAAAATGTCCCGTTTGGCGAAATGAATTGATGCTCACCACACCGATACAGTCGTTCTGAATCATAAGCGGGCAGCACATGGCGCTTTGTGCTTTCATTCGCTCTCCATCTTTAATCGGAGTGGATTCTTCAAAGTACTTCCAGTTCTCCTTCGACATCGATTCCATCCCTTGGTAAACCTCATCGGTATGGTGGAAAATCTGCGGACGTTTCGATTGAAACGTGAATCCTGTCAGAGACTCTCCTGGCTTGAAGCGAATATGCTGCAAGTGCTCCCATTTGAAACCGCGCGTAACACGCGGGATCAAGATGTCTTCTTTTTCATCATAAATGTACAAGCTGCAAGAATCTGAAAGTGGTAAGACCTCCATCGCCATGTCCATAATTCTTCTAAGAATCTCATCCAGTCGTTGGTAGAGGGCGAGTGTTCTTGAGAGGTTTAATAAAAGGTCTTTTCCTTTTTGGTCAATCCCAACAGTCGTTGCCATGAGCTGGCTTTGTTTCTCGACGAATTCCGTTAGCTTCGGAGATTCTTCTTCAGCTTTGATCTCAATAGTGAAACGACCATTCTCAACTGTCGTCGTTGTCGTTTTGACAGCCGTGGCATATTCTTTCTTGAATACGTTTGTTCCTTTATAGAAAATGTTGATTTCAGATACCGTCAAGGCGATTGCTTTCGCGTAATGAATAATTGAGTCTGCGAGTAAAGGATATACCATGCTTCTACGATTCCTCCGTTACTAGTTTTACCTTTATCTTATCATGTCGAAATTCCCCGAAGTTTAACAGAAATGAAATTATTTCCTTTATGGAAAAAGGGATATTGATCGCTTCTATGAAGTTGATACGGATCGGAGGGATGGAAGAAGTAGGTGGTAGTAGAGGATTGAAGGGCAGAAAAGGAGAATGAATAAGATAGAAAGGTAAATATGGAAATAATGAGGTGATGATGTGCTAGCGTGGCGTCTCGATAAGAAACACTATTTGTTGATGCTAGTATTATTACTCGTGCTTAGCGCAAACGTTTTCGTCTACAGGCTACCACTTTCTCAACCGGTGGTTCCGAAAGAAGCGCAGCTTCTCGTTATGGCGTCGGTGGTTGATCTTGCTATCGTGTCGCCGCTTTTCGTATTAGCAATTGTGGGAGGATTTTCGCTTAAGAGATTGGTCTTATTGATTACTGGAGGGTTTCTTCTCGTAAGGTGGCTTATTCCTGAGCGCTATTTAGAGTCGCTGTTCACCATTTCTTACATTGATTTTGCGGTGGGAGCCGTCTTTTTCGCGCTAGAAATTGCCGTGCTTATCGCGTTGTTCCGTTATATCCCCTCAATCGTTCGAGGCGTTCGACAAAGTGAGGAGTCGTTCTTATTTTCTTTGCCGAGGATGGTGGAAAAGAATGTTGGATCAACCATCATCTATCGGGTGCTAGTCTCAGAACTGCTTATGTTCTATTATGCGTTCTTCTCTTGGAAAAAGGAGAAGGGCAAAACGGGCTATTCTTTACATAAAAATTCTAGTGTCGTCATGATTCATCTCATGATGATTCACGCGATCGCGATCGAAACAATCGGACTTCATTGGTGGTTACACGAGCAGTCCGCGATTATTTCTGCTGTCCTGCTCATCTTAAATATTTATTCAATAGCCTTTATTGTTGCGGAAATTCAGGCGATTCGTTTGAACCCAGCAAGGATTACGGATAACGAATTGTACCTATCTCTTGGGTTAACAAAAAGAATGGTCATTCCTTTAGATGAGATAGAATCGATTACAACTGACCGTGAGTCTTTGGAGAAAGAGTTCGCTAAGAATACAACAATTGCTTTTATAGCAAAAGATTTTGAAGAAGTTCGTCCTGAGCTTATTCTAGAATTAAAGAAGCCGTGCCGTGCTACACATGTTTTTGGTATCGAGAAGTTGTATACAAGGGTCGCATTACGGATTGATCAGTCTCATGAGTTTCTAGAGAGGTTGAAAGCAGTTACTGGCAATGCCTGATCCAAAGAAAGCCAACTGCTATTCCGAAGTCTAAAGGAGTGTATATTTCAGCAAACTGCTTCGTCAGATAAACATACTAGCAGAAAGGAGTGGGCTTCATGTCAAACCGTTCAGAAGAAGAGTTATTAGCAGGAGGAAACGTGTCGAATGTCTATCGCTCGGGTGAAACGGTTAGACGAGACTTAAAGGAAGGGAGCGAGAGAATTCATGCCCTTCTCAATCACCTGGAGCGCAAGGGATATCTTCATTCCCCGAGGTTCCTATGTATTGATGAGAAAGGAAGAGAGGTTCTGAGCTTTATTAAAGGTGAGGCTGGTAACTATCCTTTGAAGGAGTATATGCTTTCAGATGAGTCTTTGTTTGAGATTGCGAGAATGCTGCGATCTTATCATGATGCTGTGAGTGATTTTTCCTATGATGATTCCTGGCCATTATTAGATAACACCCCTCAGAATCATGAAGTAATCTGTCACAATGATTTTGCTGTCTATAACATTATTTATCATGACAAAGAACCAGTTGGTATTATCGATTTCGATGTTGCAGCACCAGGTCCAAGAATCTGGGATATCGCTTATACCCTTTATACGTGTGTACCGCTCAGTCGACATACATTTACTGAATCGGGAGTTAAAATTGATTATGATCCAGAGAGAGATGCTTCTTCTATTAAGGAACGGGTCGACATGTTCTTTGAAGCTTACGGGGAGACGTTTGAAGAAGATTGGGTGCAGGTTGTGATGGACCGGCTTGAAGGGATCTGTCAAACGATCGCGAGAAAAGCTGGGGAAGGAGACATGGCTTTTCAGAAAATGGTTGAAGAAGGACATGTTTCGCATTACAAGAAAGACATTGCCTTCATTCGGAAGTATGGAGATGCGTGGCGGTAAAATATTTACAGTTCTTGCTAAGAGTGTTAGAATTTTAAAAAACTTAGTGGTAAGCACGGTAACAAGCTGGGGGAGTACCGCGTCATCTCGTCCCAAAGACCTCGAGTCTTGGCTGGGGCGAGTTTTTTGTTGAAAGAGAAAAGAAGGAGAGAAATCATGAAGCCATTGGATGCAGAACGAATTGTCTTACGAACATTTAAGGAAGATGATGCAGCGCGTATTCAGGAATTAGCGAATAACAAAGAAGTGGCGAGCATTATCGGTTTGCCTCATCCTTATGAATTAGCTCATGCTAAAGAGTGGATCGATATCCAGCCTGGGTTGATTCAGGAAGGTACTGAGTATCCACTCGCTGTTTATTCAAAGAATCACGATGCCATTATCGGCACGGTTTGTATTCGAATCGATAAGAAGAACAATCAAGGTGAACTTGGGTACTGGATTGGCAGACCATTTTGGGGAAAAGGCTATGCGACAGAAGCTGTTAAGCGCATGATCGATTTTGGATTCGTTGAGCTTAGGTTGAATAAAGTATGGGCAACGGCGATCACTCGGAACGAAGGTTCGATCAAGGTATTAAAGAACGCTGGAATGGAGCAAGAAGGTATCTTGAGAGAGAATCGATTCGTATTAGGAACGTATGAAGATGCCGCAATGTATGGGGTGTTGAAGAGAGAGTATGATAGAGGTGGAGTTGAATAGGATCAACCATGTCGTTCAGGTTAATCTATCATTATAAAAAATCACTGCTTGCATGTATTATGGAATGGTATTGCTAGTTTCTAAGTTAAGATAACATGTTTACTCGGAAGGAGTGCACTCCGTGTGAAAAGGGAGTATTTTATCGGTATCGTACCGCCTGAAGACTATCTAAAAAGAATTGAAGAATTCCAAGGCAAATGGAATGAACGCACAGGCGTTGAGCCTCATGTCACCTTGAAAGCACAAGGTGGCTTAAGCGCTAATCAAGAATGGATCGAGAAAGTGAAAGAAGTGTGCAAAACCGTTAAGGCATTTCAGATGACACTGGATCGTCCAGCGTATTTTGGTGACAGTGTATTATATCTACCGGTTCGTTCAGATGAATTGGTTGAACTGCATCATCTGTTAGTTGAGACGATTTCTCCACCTAACCATTTGATCAAACAGTATTTTGAACGAGACGATTTCGTCCCTCATTTAACCCTAGGGAAAGAGAAGTATGGCGGGGGGATCTCTAATGGGGTTTCAAAGGAAGACCTTAAGGAGATGGAGAATCAAGCTAGAATAGAGTTGGCACCTTATCCAACATGTGAAGTGACATTTATTCGAATCTATGAATTGAATGTGGCTGAACAGAAATACGAGAAATTACTAGATGTATCATTGGGAAACGAAACGGATCGGAGCGTGAAATGATGACAAATAATTGTGTGAAATGTGATGCGACTATGGTAGAAGCGAAGTTGGATAGTTTTCCTGTTAGTGTATACAAAGCGACAGTGAAACCAAATAAAGAAACGATGAGCAAGATAGACCCTTGTTTTGTATGTCCGAAATGTGGATTTATCGAGCTATATGCTTCAGCTCCTGGGAAGTTCACCGAATGATTTACGTGATCAGGCACGGACAAACGGATTATAACAAGGAAAGAAGAATGCAAGGAAGGAATGGTTCACCGTTGAATGAAATTGGAATTCAACAGGCAGAGCAAGTGAAAGAGAAGCTTCAGCATATTGAGTTTGATCTCGTCATTTCCTCACCTCAGGAACGAGCGGTGCAAACTGCAGAGATTGCGACTGGGAAGAAAGCTGTTATCGATAATCGAATAGATGTTTTTGACTTGGGTGAAGCGGATCGTCTAACAACAGATGAAGTGAAAATAGCAAAAGGTATTCCCGACCCTACTCTATACAAAGGAGTAGAAGATCCTTATGACTACATAAAACGCGTGTTTGATTTTATGCGTGATCTTGAAGCGGAGTATGGCGATAAACGGGTTCTCATTTCAGGGCACCGATGTACGACTGGAGGAATCGGTGCGTATTTTGAAGGCATTCCTGAAGATGAAAACATCTTAAGGTACTCTTCTAATAATGGAGATTATAAGGTTTATGAATTTCAAAAATAATGTCCTGAATATTCTAGGAATACTCATTTGCTTTGTGTTGTTTGGTTTAAGCATGGTACTCGTAAGTGAGGTGCCTTTTCTTACGATGACTGGAATCATAGGATTATGTGGCGTTCATTATTTTGTCTATCGCTTGGTTTCAACGCAGATTAGTCATAACGATAATTAATCATCAGAGAATAAACTTAGACTTATGTAACTACAAGAAAAACGCTATGACTGCTCATAGCGTTTTTCGTTTGCTCAATCTTCAAGCGCATTGTTCTCGATGATGGCGTCAGAGAGACGTAATTGCTCTGCTGACTTTTCAATTAGCTTCTCACACTTACTGTCTGAAACCTTCTTTTCAGACGAGACAGAGTAACATGTACCTTCTCCGGAAGCTTCCGTTAAGTTTGCTTTGTAGTAAAGATCTTTGTATCGGAACGAGCCATCGCGGAAAACGGTGAGGTTTGCTTTGTTATCGATCAGGGAGTTCCCCAACATGAATGTAGGTTTAATGTCTAACACATCGAGAATCGTTGGTGCGATATCGATCTGACCTCCGTTTCCTTCCATCACTTTTCCTTTATTCGAGTTAGGCAGCTTGATAAACAACGGTACTTGGCGATCGAGCTCGAACTCATCGACGGTGGATGTGACCTTTGCTTCTTCTGCCATCTCATCCAGAGGATCAGTCAGCCCGCTGTCGTGATCACCGTAAAAGACAACGAGTGAGTCGTTCCACATGTTTTTCTTCTTCAGTTCAGCGATCATAACGCCGACTGCTTTATCTACGAAATGGACAGTTTGATAATACTTCTTTAATTGCACATCATCATATCCTTCAAGATTTAACTCTTGTTTCTCCTTTGGAATGTCATAAGGCGTATGACTTGAAAGGGCGACCATGAAGGCGAAGTATGGTTCTTTCAAATCTTCCATCTTTTCGATCGATGAGGTGAAGAAGCGCTGGTCATTCAACGCCATCCCTACCTTCTCACCGTCAGGAAAATCCTTCTCACTATAAAAGTGATCGAACCCAACGTTGTCGTACACATGATCACGATTCCAGAATCCTTCCTTAAAGGCATGCATCGCTGCTGTTTCATAGCCATACTTCTTTAAAAGGTCAGGTAGCGCTTTGTATTCATGTGTAGGAAAACGCGTATAGACAGAACCTGATTTCAACGGATAAAGGGACGTTGTTGTCGTGAACTCTGAGTCCGACGTTCGCCCTTCATGTGTTTGATGATAGAACGATGGGAAATAGAGCGCTTCATTTTTTAACTCGTTCAAATTGGGCGTTAACACTTGATCATTCACTTTCTGGTCGATAACAGAGTCCTGAAACGATTCGAGCTGAACAAGGATAATGTTCGGTTTATCTTTTACCGCAGCTGGATCTGTTTCTTTATTGAGTGTTTTCTTAATATCTGATTTCACTTCATTCGAAACGTTCGGTTTGTCGTCTGCTTTTCGTTTCAATTCAGTGACGACATCGAGTCCGTGGTAGCCCCAGAAACCAAGCTGATAATACTCGCGCATGTTTGAAATCGAATCATCCATCAGCCATTTTTCTTTATCAAAGTAGCTTGTAACGAGTGGTGTGGCGATGAGGATGATCGCTGCTACATACGCGCTACCGGTTATAAGTCGTTTTTTCTTTTTAGGCAGTCTCTCTGTTCTTTTTCTTAAAAGGAAAATGAGAAGACCAAACAGAATCAGGTCGCCGAAAAGAAGAAAGTCTTTCACCATGATCAGTTCCATGAACGCGCCGCCAACATCACTCATTTGAAGCATCTGTGAAATCAATGCAACGGATAGGAGATCATCGAAGTATCGATAGTACCAAAGGTCGGATAAGATAAGGGTACTATGTAAAAAGAGGAGGATAGCGAGAATCCATCGTCTTTTCTTAGCGGTTAATAAGAGCGTCCATCCTGAAAGGAGCACCATTCCTGCGATGTTCACGAGGAGAAAGTCAATTTGAAACGCTGTGTTTGTATATAGACTAAATAGAAATAACTTTAGGATCGATAGCATGAGATACATCCAGTAATCGAGGGTTTCCATTCGTGCACCTTCTTCACATCAAGTTTCTTGTACTAAGTTATTTCCTAAATTCCACTTTTTAGTTAGTAGAGAAACATTTGGATGTGCTACAAGATTTTTTTGATGATTTGGCGAGTTTTTAGAAGGAGTCAATCGAAAGATGAGTAATAGTACTAGAGAGGAAGAAAAGGAGGGCGTGCTAATGCAGGAGAAATATAATGATTTCATTGGAGAAATGCTGGAAAAATCAGGTGAAAAAGATAATTATCAAGGAAAGGGAAAAGGGAAACCGCTATCTAAGGATTATTTGAAAAGAGACGTCTACCAAAACTTTCAACAGATCGCAAAAGATGCTGGGTTCTTACCACCTTGGTTAAAACTTCAAAAAGAAATCTCAATCTTAGTTCATGCTTGTAAAACAGAGAGTGAGCTTGATGAGATTAATGAAATGATACGAAAGCACAATACGATGTGTCCTTCTCAGATGCAAAAGAATGTGATTGATATGGACCATTTAGAGCGTGCAAAAGAACGTTGGTAGTGGGCACTTGAAACAAGAAGAGGACTCCGGATTAGAGGAAGAATCATTGTGATACAAGGAGGGTGTTTCATAATGACGGATCGCAAAAGGAATCGTAAGGTTGACGGCTTCATAAAGAAAAGGAAGCAGTGGAAAGAAGAGTTTGAGAAATTGAGAGAAATCATTCTGGACTGTGAGCTGACAGAAGATATGAAATGGATGCATCCATGTTACATGTTTGAGGATAAAAACATCGTGTTGATCCATGGCTTCAAAGAGTATTGTGCGATCCTCTTTCATAAAGGTGCATTACTTAAAGATCCACAGGGAATTCTCGTTCAGCAAACGGAAAATGTGCAGGCAGCTCGTCAGATTCGGTTTACGAGTGTTGAAGAAATCGATGGAATGGAAGAAGTACTGAAAGCGTATATTCGTGAAGCTATCGAAGTTGAGAAGGCAGGTTTGGAAGTTGAGCTGAAGAAGGATATCCAGATTCCTGAAGAACTCCAGCAAAAGTTCGATGAAGATCCTGCGTTGAAAACGGCGTTTCAGGAATTGACTCCAGGACGTCAACGCGCGTATGGTCTCTATTTCTCTAAAGCAAAACAATCGAAAACGCGGGTTTCTCGAATTGAGAAATATACGCCACATATTCTAGAAGGAAAAGGATTGAATGACTGATTCTTTTCCTTTTTTCTGGTTAATTCGGTAAATTCTGAAACGTTTCTAGTCCTCGTTCGTAGAAAAGGTAGAGCAATTACATAGATTGCAAACCAGGAAAGGATGATGAACGGGATATGATGGAATTTATCGGACTCATTATTTCGGCGATCGTTTTGTTTTTCTTATTGATCGCGGGCGGAATTGGCTTTTTTATTTTCAAAAAGCGGTATAAGACGGCAAGCTCCAACCAAGCTCTGATTATCACGGGGCCGAAACTTGGGGATGCAGAGCAGGATAATCGAATATTTGTAGATGATAATGGTAGAAGCATGAAGATTGTGCGCGGTGGCGGTATTCGCCTTAAAATGTTCCAAACAAGTACGCCAATTGATCTAACGTCGTTCCAACTAGAGATTGCATCTCCAAAAGCGTATACATCTGAAGGTGTGCCGATCAAAGCAACAAGTGTTGCAGAGATCAGTATCGGAAGTAAGCTTGAGATTGTTGCAAACTACGCAGAGAAATTCCTAGGTAAAGAACAGAAGGAGAAAGAGCGTGAGTTGAAGGAAGTTCTTGAAGGTCACCTTCGCGCAATCATTTCTTCTCTTACAGTTGATGAAATCTACAAAGATTTCAATTCAGTGAACAAGAAAGTAAAGAACATCGCTGAAGAAGATCTGAAGAATCTAGGTTTTGAGATCACGTCGTTTGCGTTGAAAGAACTAAAAGATGATGACGAAGAGAACGGTTATCTTGAGGCGCTAGGACGTCCAAGAATCGCAGAAGCTCGAAAAGATGCGGATATCGCTGAGGCGAATGCCAAACGTGAAACCCGCATGCACAAGGCGAAAACAGATCAGGAAGCGGAAGAAGACGAAATCAGACGTCAGATTGATATCTCGCAATCTCAGAAAGATAAAGATGTGAAGGAAGCGGAATACAAAGCGGAAGTTGAGCGTGGCCGCGCGCGTTCTGAGCAATCTTACAACCTTGAACAAGCAACGCTTAATCAGAAAGTAAAAGAAGAAGAGATGCAGGTTCAATACATCGAACGTCAGCGTCAGGTTGAACTTGAGCTCGAAGAACAGAAGCGTAGAAAAGCGCTTGCGGATGCGGACGCATACGATATCCGGGCGAAAGCAGAAGCGGAAGCAGAGAAAGATCGCATCGACGGTGAGACGAAAGCCGAGATCGAGAAGCAAAAAGGACTTGCTGAAGCAGAAGTTATTCGTGAACGTGGTAAAGCGGAAGCAGAAGCGAAAGAACTTATGGCACAGGCTATGGAGAAATATGGTGAAGCAGCCGTTATCGAAATGGTTGTCGACATGTTGCCGAAATATGCTCATGAAGTTTCTCAGCCTCTATCTCAGATCTCAGACATGAAAGTGATCGATATGGGTGGCGGTAGCAGCAATGGCTCAGCCAAAATCACAGACAACGTGACGAAAACGATGACAGGACTACAAGCAAGCCTGAAAGAGTCCACTGGAATGGACTTGAAAGCAATGCTTGAGAGCTTCGTATCGAGAGGAAACCATAACAACTTCTCTTCTGATGAGAAAAAGGAAGAAGAAAAAGAGGAGTCCATAACGGAAAGCTCTGGAGATGAGATGGAGCATGCGGAACAGCATCAGTATGAAAGTGAAGTCGCTTCAGCTTATGAGGAAGAAGTGGAGAAAGATCAGAAAGAGTAGTATGGTCGAAACGAAGAATGCGCCGAATGAACCATTGATTCGGTGCATTTTCTTCATACATAACCTTTTAATAATCAGGGTGGACGTGATCGATGAAACCTTTCCTAAAAGTAAATGGATTTAGTGTTTTTTATGCTTTTATGCTATTCGTCCCGCTAGAATTAATCATGAATGTGTATCGAATCAGTAGATTAACAGGGATGGAACTAAGTACGGTAATTGTTCTTATAGGAATCACAATTATGATTGAAGTAGGTGTTGGTAGCTTCATTGCTTTTTCTTTATCGAGTAAGTTGCTCGATGACCGAAAAGCTAACTTCTGGATCGTTATTCTTTGGGTGCCCTACTTCGTTCTTTTTGTTTATAGTTTATCAACCTTATTCCCGATAACATATGGTGGGGAAAGTCCCGGTCCTGCACTAGGATTACTTGCGGTGGGGGCGTTTATGGTTTATCCATTTTATATCGTTACGATTCTTTTTCTAAGTGCATCAAGGGAAGAACATATGAGTACTGTAACGGGGAAGTGAGCTGAGTTTATGAGGAAGCTCTTATGTGTTGGACTATTAATTGCAAGTGCGATCATGATGAATTACTCTGGCTCCATGATGAACCTCTATCATTTATTACTTAGTTTAGTAGTGCTTTATTATATTTATGGAGAAGATGAAAAGCTTGTTTCGTATAAGAATCTGATTCGTTATGAATAAAAGCTGTAGCTTGATCCGATGTGGATGGAGGTGCAGCTTTTTTATGGGGTTTTCACGTTCAGAGCACATTGGAATGTTTTAACACTTTCAGAAACGGTTACTTATTTCAATACGAGAACAAGGAGGGTAGACCTATCTATGAAAAAAGTGAAATTAGGTAAGAGTAACGTAAAAGCAACACGAATTGCCCTCGGGACATGGGCAATCGGCGGCTCCGGCTGGGGCGGAACGGATGAAAAAGAATCGATCGAAACGATTCAAGAAGCCATCGATAAAGGTGTAACGATGATCGATACCGCGCCTGCTTATGGGCAAGGATTATCGGAGGAACTCGTAGGAAAAGCGATTGCTAGCTCCAATGTAAAGCGAGAAGATCTTGTGATTGCAACGAAAGCAGGCATAGGATTTACAGAGGATAGCAACTATCGTGACACTAGGGCAAGCCGATTAGAGAAAGAGCTACATGAAAGTCTCAACCGACTTCAAACGGATTATATCGATGTGTATCAGATCCACTGGCCTGATACGGACGTATCCATAGAAGAAACTGCAACGAAAATGAAAGAATTTTATGAGGAGGGAAAGATTCATGCGATTGGCGTAAGTAACTTTAGTCCGGAACAAATGGACGAATGGCAGAAATATGCACCAATTCATACATCACAAATGCACTTAAACATGCTGCAGCGCTACTTGATCGATTGGTTCGAGTACTGCAAGAAGCATGATATCGCGACGTTATCATGGGGGTCACTTGCCCACGGGATGCTAACTGGGAAGTATACGAAGGACGCAAGCTTCTCAGACGATGATTTACGAAGCAAAATCGAATTGTTCCAGGGCGAACGTTTTCCTAGCATGATCGATGCTGTTGAAGAGTTAGAACGGTTTGGAGAAAAGAAAGACTTAAACGTGATTCAGCTCGCAATCCGATGGTTGCTTGATCATGAGTATGGCGCGGACGTGGCATTATGGGGTGCGCGTAAGCCTTCCCAGATGGACGGTGTAGAAGGTGCAGATAACGTTACACTCTCGAATGTAGACCTAAAACAAATCGATGATATTCTTTACAAACATGTAGATGACTTAGAGAACGGTAGTTTAGAAGAATATGGCCCACCGATGCGATCCGCATTGCAAACGTCGAAATAGGTATGAACCCGAATGGTAGGAGTCTACTATTCGGGTTTTTGTATGTACTGTAATTGAACAATACTGTTGATAGGGTTTCACTTCACGATTTTGAACGTTGCCGATGTACCTAGGATCTACCAAATAGAAAAAGCATCAGACAAAAGATTGATTCTACTTATTGCTAAAAAGTGTATACAAGTTTAGGTGTTCATCTTGCGGTCAATGGAATAGTTTGGAATAATTGGTGTGGAGTAAGTTTGGTTGCGAGGAGGAACGATGATCGACAAGAACAACGAAGAGAAAATCTTAGAAGAATTGAAAAGCATCAATCAAAAGTTAACCAAATTAGAAGAAGGAACGGAAGAACGTTCGACTTCTAGTATAGGTGACATGATTCAGTCACTGTTGATCGGACTGCTGATCGGCGGAGTGATTGCGATAGGATTTGGACTCGTTCAGGTTGTGAGTAGCTGGATTCTGTAACGACTGAACTTGCAACAAAGGGGGATTCAAATGGGGTATGTATTTGATGTGATGACACAAAGTCAAGCTGAGCATATTGCTCACAGCTGGCACTATGATGGCATATATTCCTTTTATGATATGGAAGCTGATGAAGAAGATCTTGCAGAATTCCTTGATCCTAACATGCGCGGAGAATCGATGTTTGCTGTTACAAAAAGCGATGAATTGATTGGATTTTTCAGTGCGAACCAGGTTTCTCGTGACACGGTCGATATTGGTCTAGGGTTGCGCCCAGATCTCACTGGACATGGCTATGGAAAAGTGTTTTTGGAGGCTGGGTTGACGCATGTTCAGTCGACTTATGCACCAGCCCGCATTACCCTTGCTGTTGCGACTTTCAATCAGCGAGCGATCGCATTGTATCGAAAGCTAGGTTTTCAAGATGTAGAAACGTTTATGCAAGAGACGAATGGGAGTACGTTTGAATTCTTGAAGATGCGCTATGAGTGCTGAAGTACTAGAGGTTGAAGGAAAATGGATGGCGATCAATGGGAAGTCATTATATGTATACATAATGGGAGAAGGTGAACCAATCATCTTTCTTCACGGAGGACCAGGTGGGAGTCATGAGTACTTCTTGCCAAATATGACCCCATTAGCAGAGCATTATCAGTTGATTTTCTATGATCAAAGCGGATGTGGACAATCTCCCGGTAAGGGGGTTGAGTCGTATTCGATCCAAGATGAAGTCGAGAATCTAGAAAGTTTACGCCAAGCGCTAGGACTCGATAAAGTCCATCTATTTGGCGAGTCGTGGGGAAGTATCCTCGCATTGTCATACAGCGCTTCCTATCCTTCAGCGATTACTAAGTTGGTCCTCACAGCAGCAATCGGTTTAACGGCAGAGGATTATAGGCGTTTTAAGGATACCCTTTTACAAAGGTTAGGAATCTATAAAAAGGTGAAGCTCGGTTGGTACTCCTTCTTAACTTTATTAGGAAAAGGTATGACAGTGAAGGTGAATGGTCTTCTCGATCCTTATTATGTTCACTCTGTTGAAGCGTTGGGGAATAAAAAGGAGTTTCGGTACAATCAGCAAGCGATGCATCAAATCGGCTCTGAGCTAGAAAAGCATTACGATTTGTTTCCTTCGCTACATGCGATCGAAAACGTACCGATTTTAATTGCGCAAGGGTGTGATGACGTATTGTCACCTGATTCAATTCGCACTCACATGTTGCCACATTTTAAGAATGCGGAACTTGTTGAAGTGAAGGAAAGTGGACATTGGACAATCCTAGAACAACCTGAGCAGGTAATGGAAGATACTATGGAGTTTTTGAAAAGAGGGTTCGATAAATGACGATAGGTAAGAATCGTAAGTTCACCATGTTCTTTCTAATGCTTGCTCCTGCTTTTATTACAGGGGGGATGGCATTGAATGAGTATGTTCCTTATTCTTCTGCGATCGGCTGGCTTTTAGCGGTTGTCAGTCAGGTTATAGCGATCGTTTTTGTTGTAAGAAGTAACCGAATGAAGCGTATGATAAAAGGCACCTTAACTAGCTAAGGTGCTCTTTCTTATAGGTGCTTTTACCATTTGACGTAAGCAGTACCAACGATGATCAACAAAATAAACAATACCACGATCAACGCGAAGTTTTTATTGTAGCCAGACATGTATATCCCTCCCGTTATCCAAAATAAGAGGAGAAGTATGCCCTCTCTTATTAATAGATTATGTAGAAGTTTGAAAGATGTGAAGACAAGCTTCAAACTTGTACAATTCGAGCTAGCATTCATCAAAAAAAACCTCTCGGATGGTAGTCCGGGAGGCAATGTTAGTGCATGTACCTGTATTCTGTGATGCTCGAAAGCTAAGCTAGACTTACCAAAAAAATGGACCAAAGCTAAATGCGGCGATCGATGCGAATGTTACTGCGATTAGAGCTGCTCCAAAGAAAAAGTAGCTCCCGTATCCTGGTCCGCTTTGTCCACTGTCCATTGGACGAAGGTAGACGTGATGGTTGTCGCAGTGATCAACGTACCCACGATGAACGTTTCCATCGTGACAGCGGATTTCTACACATTTTCCAACGTTATTACCGAAATGATCGTGATAAGACATGATTTCACCTCTTCTATTATTCATAGTATTCGGTACTAGTTTATGTATACAAGCATTCATTCGCGTGGACGGGTAGCCATATTTATTTGATATAAAAAAATTAGGTTTGAATGCGTAGTGCCCGAACAAACCATTCACCCATTTCATACGCTGTAAAGAAATGAAAAAGGGGGGAATTTAAAGATGAGTGAAAAATGTGATGTTCAAGGGCAAGCGCACCGCGGTGGCGGTGGGAAAGGCTTTGCTTTAATCGTTGTATTGTTTATCCTTCTAATCATCGTAGGTGCAGCTGCACTAGGCGGTGCTCAAGGCGGATGTAATAATGTAGCTCCTGCATATAAAGGCTGCGGATATGGTGGCGGCGGCTACGGCTACTAAGCCGTAGCAAATAAACTGGACCATAGATGAGAAAGAGGGTTCAATCAGAAGGAGGATGCCAAGTGGTATCCTCTTTTTACTGTGTATAGTATTGGGGGAGGGCATGATTCGGTTCACAATCCACCTTCTAACAGAGACGCGTGAAAGATCTAATTTTTTACCGATGTCAGCGTATGACATCCGCCCATTCTCAACTAACAGTTCAATAATCCGCTTATCGATCACATCGATTTTTGTATCTATCCATACAGGAGATCTTTTCAATGAAAGGATTCAATTTTCAAACATTTGATCGATAATCTACGTACAACATGCCCTGTGAATTGTCACGGGGCATGTTGTTTTTATGAAAAGTACCCACTTATCAATGACTTCTTTATTCTGAATTGTCTCATTTATGGTAGAATGTGGGATGTTCGTTGGTCATTAATGATTATGTTAAAAGGGAATTTCTATTAAAATACAAAGGCGAAATCAAAGGAAGCGGGAGGATTTGGTGAGTCTAACTTATTATATTTTTCTTGTTGTTTTAATTTTAGCTGTTAATCTCATAATCGCAAAACGGTATAAAGGCAAAGAAAAGAAAGGGAAAGGCTTTGCTTTTAATTACTATAAACTATCGTATAGAAGGAAGTTCATACGTACTTTGTGGATAGCTCCATTTGCAACTATTATTATTTTAGCGCTTTATTGGTACGGAACTTTACCTGTATCGAAAATCATCATCATTTTAGTAATCTTGTTCATTCTTTTACTAGTTCAACTCGCTTATAATTACATAAAGTGGAAAAAAGAAGAAGGGCAGAAGTAGACAATAGATTGTGAGGTAAATAATGAGTGAAGAATTGTTAAAGAAAATAAGGGGAGGACTTCTCTATATCGGCTTCCTCATCATTGCATTTTCTGTGTCTTATTTCATCGCTTATCCACTCGGGTATTCACCGCTTGGATATGAAGTGGTTGAGACAAACGAAGATAGGGTTGTTCTACAATCTTATAACATATTGGGACAGGAAGATGAGGGAATGACCTATTTACCGCAAGAAGGTGAAGAATGGAGAGCTGGACTTCTGAAAGATCTCGTGAGTTACCTGCCAAAGGAATATCTTTTCTTCTTCACCACCATAATCGTAGGGTTATTCTGGGGAGGAATCGATCTTTTAAGGAAAAAATCATGGATAAGAGTTGTGCTCTGGGTTGGTTTACTTGTCATTGTTCCAGCAGTGTCATTGAATAAACATTTGAATGATATTCAGGAGATCTTGCAAAATTATTCTATTTGAATGTGGTAGCATTCATTGAGAGTATATGAACATGTGACAGGTACCACCCGGTATTGCTCGATTGGTGTCGAATAAATGTCATTTGAAAATGTCCTGTAAATAAATACAGGGCATTTTTATGTGTTTTCTATGGTAGAATATGGGTTGATTGTGTTTTTTTAATATAGGGAGCTTATCTTTAATAAGGTATGCTCTCTTTCTTTTGGAGTCTATTTCTCCCTTGCTAAACTATCAAACTAGTAGCTAGGTAGAACGGCTACAATTAACTCTGTTATTGGTTTATGAGGATTGAATGGATATCACCATGATGAAGTGGAAATCGCTTTTTATAATAAGGTGTTGCAATGTGTAGTTAAGATTATCGTAAAATTAGGGGGAGAGAATGATTATGGGGGATCAGTTTGGACAGTACAATGTTTGGTTAGTGTCACTGTCTTTTGCAGTAGCAGTTCTATCTGCTTTCACGTCTTTACGAATTGCTAGCCGTCTACATGATTCAAAAGGTAACGATCGAATCATATGGATCTGTTTGGGGAGTCTGACTTTAGGCGCAGGTATATGGTCTATGCACTTCGTTGCGATGCTCGCTTATGATTCCAACATGCTCATTACATACGACCCGCTATTTATGTCGATTAGTATTCTTCTATCCATTACTTCAAGCGCAATTGCATTTTACGTCATTAGTTTAGAAATTTATAAAACGAGTACTCACCTAGTCGTATCTAGTCTGATTGGTATGGGTATCATCTCGATGCATTATATTGGGATGGCAGCGATGCAAATGCCGGCTACCATTACTTACAATACGGGTCTCGTGTCGCTCTCTGTAGGTATTGCATTTATCGCTTCTTACACGGCGTTGAAGCTTTTTCTATCATATGCTCAAACGGCAAGTGGCAAATGGAGGTTATGGACAAGTTCTTTCGTAATGGGAGTAGCGATATCAGGTATGCATTATACAGGAATGGCTGCCGCTTCCTTTAATGGTAAGAGTGTAGCCCCGCTACCACAAATCAGACCGGGCATTGGCCAAGCAACCTTAGGTTATATCGTTGTTGGAGGGGTTTTATTAATCATGACATTTACCGTTATCATGATTAAATACCAAACGAGGATCGAAGCTAGTAATCATCGCTTTCATATCATGAATCGGATGCATCGTTCGATTATTGAATCAGCCAACGATGCAGTCATTACAGCTGATCACGATGGGAATATATTATCCTGGAACAAAGCAGCTGAGAGAATCTTTGGTTATCAGGAGAATGAAGTCATTGAGCAATCGCTACAAAAAATTATGCCAGCGGATTTTCGAGATGCCCATCAAAATGGGATTGAACGGTATCGTGCATCACAGAAAAAAAGGGTGATTGGGCAAACGGTGGAACTTGAGGGGTTACATAAATCTGGCCGTACTTTCCCGATCGAACTCTCTTTATCAACGGTCGATGATGGTGAGAATGAATATTTTACTGGAATTGTCCGAGATATCACAGAACGTATTGAAAGCCAAAAACGAATCGAAGAACTAGTATACCGTGATGATTTAACTCATTTGCCAAACAGGAGAATGCTGCATGAGCACTTATCTTCCTGTATTGAACAAGCTATCGCACATTCTCATCCCATAGCAGTCATGTTTCTAGATTTAGACCGTTTTAAGCATATAAATGATGTGTTTGGGCACCGTGTTGGAGATGAGTTGTTGAAGGAGGTTGCGCGACGAACGCAGTCTTGTCTCGCTAAGAAAGATCTATTAGCAAGGCAAAGCGGGGATGAATTCGTTGTTGTACTTCCTCATACGAGTGAGTTTCAAGTAGGCAATGTTGCAAAGGAAATCATCAAGGTTAATTCTGATCCTTTCTTATTTGAAACGTTAGAACTCTATACTTCTACCTCGATAGGAATTAGCATTTATCCTGAAGATGGTACTAGTGCAGCTACGTTACTAAAGCATGCAGATACGGCAATGTATGAAGCGAAGAAAGAAGGGGGGAGTCAGTACTCCTATTTTACGAACGAGATTAACCATGTGATATCAAGAAAGATGTTGCTCGAAACGGGGTTGCGTAAAGCGATTGAGAGAGATGAACTAGAAGTTTATTATCAACCCCAAGTGAATGTAACGACACAGAAAATCTTAGGGTTTGAAGCCCTTGTCCGGTGGAATCATCCTACGCTCGGTCTTGTTCCACCAAATGAATTTATTCCTTTGGCAGAAGAGGCTAACTTAATTATTCCTATGGGAGAGTGGATATTAAGAGCATCATGCTTTCAGTTCAAAAAATGGTTAGAAGAGGATAAAACCTTGAAGCATATTTCAGTCAATATCTCCGCATTGCAGTTTCGCCAACCGAAATTCCCTGAAGTTGTTAAAGACATTTTACGTGAAACGAATTTGGAAGCCTCTTATTTAGAACTTGAGTTAACAGAAAGTATTGTTCAGGAACATGAGCGAGCGATTCCCATCATGCATCGATTGAAGAAGATGGGCGTGAAGTTGTCACTTGATGATTTTGGAACAGGGTATTCTTCACTTAGTTACTTGAAAGACTTTCCATTAGATACCTTGAAAATTGATAAGTCGTTCACTCAAGCCATTCATGAGAGCTCGAAGGACAAAGCTGTTGTAGACACGATTGTTCATATGGCCTTACAGCTCGGTTTAAATGTAATCGCAGAAGGAATCGAAACAACTGATCAATTGGATCGTATCATTGAAAGTAACTGTCACGAGTACCAAGGCTATTTATGTAGTCCTCCTCTTCCGCAACATCAGATCGAAGAGAACTTTATTAAACAGAAAGTGAATCTTTCTTAAGTGAGATCATTGATAAATACAAAGGTAACATAATAAAAAAGTCCCTCTACAGGGACGTCAGCTTTTAGGAAACCTTGAATAGGTTGGCCCTTATGCCGTAGGAGAATACCGCTTGCTTTCCTTTCCACCGGAGTCAAGCGGTATTCACTCCTGCGGAATGTGTGCTGAGAAGGCTCACCGCCCGCCCCGCGGAAAGCGAGCATCCTGGAGCGGAAATCACCACCTTACCGTGCAGATGGTTCCTAAGACTTTCTCGACATTCTGCCATGCCTCGACAGGGACCTCCCTCTAATAGAGAGGTTGTTGGTTATGACAAGGTGGGAATACATTGATATCCTGGATCGTATTAAAATCATATTGTTTTAAAGCAAATTGCGTTTGGTACAAGTATTCCATGACAAGAAGCTTTCCTTGCGAAGTCCCACATAAAACACCTGACGTTCCTTGTCCATTCGTAAATGAAACCCCAATCGGATTCCCAATTAAATATTGAATTTTTTGCTGCCATTGCATCGTCAACACTCCTTCACACCCATCATATTGAACTAGAAAAAATAAGTGCCTGTATGAATGAAAGAAGGAGACGCTTACTTTTTATTGAATAATACGTAGTGAGAGGGAATCTAGTATCTAGCAACATCAAAATACATATTATTATTAGGAGGAACTATGAACTTAGGAGCATTCTCAATCAGTTTAAATGTGAAAGACCTTGAGAAATCGAAGGCATTTTATGAGAAGCTTGGATTTAATGATTTCGGTGGAGACATGTCCCACAACTATCTCATTATGAAGAACGGAAATTGCGTTATCGGTTTGTTTCAGGGTATGTTTGAGAAGAACATTCTGACGTTCAATCCAGGATGGAATGAAAATGCCGAAAACCTTGATTCGTTCACAGACGTTCGTGACCTTCAAAAGCATCTGAAAGAAAACGGCATCGAACTTACTTCTGAAGCTGATGAGTCAGGTGAAGGTCCTGCAAGTATTACGCTTGAAGATCCGGATGGTAATCCTATACTGCTCGATCAGCATAGATAAGCAGGCAACCGCTTTTAAGCTTTCAAATAAGCATAATAGAAAGAGAGTATAGAGAAAGCCCCTTACATCATCTTCAGATGTAAGGGGCTTTTTTTGTCATGCATGCTCCCTTTTGTGTTCAGACTCTACCTTATTGGCTTAGTAGAATCTAGTTCACATACTTATCCGTCAACTGAATTAGATCGTATCTAAATTCCATCTTTTCGTTAAGGTGTGCTCCATTATAATTCCCCCTTAAAATAAACGCTACCTTCTAGGTTACTAGAAAAAGGAAAAAGTTTCATGTATTTGAAAGAAAATTATGATAGTTTTGTATAGACAGAAGACATAGGTATAATCGTGCTAGTTTTGAAAGTGAGGGGAAGGTATGAAAACGTTTATTCCAATGGAAAGTTCTCGGCTGGTGTTAAGGCCGTTCAAGGAATCAGATCTAGATGCATTCGTTGCCTATCGCGCTGATCCTGAGGTTGCACGGTATCAATCGTGGGACTCGTATACAAGAGAAGAGGGAGTTGCGTTTTTTGAGACGATGACAAAGGCTAGCTTCGATGATCCTGGAGAATATTATCAAATTGCCTTCGAGTTAATCGAAACGAATGAGATGATCGGCGATTGCGTTGTGCATCCATTAGCTGAAGACGCACGAGAGGTCGAGATCGGGTTTACGTTAGCAAGTCGATTCCAGGGGAAAGGGTATGCGAATGAAGCACTGACGACACTGTTGACCTATCTGTTCGATGACCTCAAGAAACATCGAGTTTTTGCGATTACAGATGTGAAAAATGAAGGGTCGATTAAGTTATTAGAGAACCTTGGAATGAGAAGAGAAGGTCATTTCGTAGAAAACATCTGGTTCAAAGGAGAGTGGGGAAGTGAGTACCTGTACGCTATTTTGAATGAAGAGTGGAAGAAGTAACCGTTAGGAAGAGGGAGATCGAATGGACTATGTAAAAGAATTAAGAGAACTAGTGGGCCATAGACCACTAATCTTACCGGGGGCTGTTGTGATCATTATTAATGAAGAGAACGAATTGCTTTTACAGCATCGAACGGATGGAGGTTGGGGGTTACCAGGAGGGCTCATGGAACTCGGCGAGAGTCTTGAAGAGACGGCTAGAAGAGAAGTGAAAGAAGAAACTGGGTTAACGATTGGCAACCTGACACTCCTCGATGTCTTTTCTGGATCAGATTATTACTTAAAAGTTTCGAACGGTGATGAGTTGTATTCGGTTACTACGGTATATGTAACGGAAGAGGTTCGAGGAACTCTGACAGTTGATGAAACAGAATCGGTGGATTTGAAATATTTCCGTTTAGACGGACTACCTGATGGGTTAACGAAGGAGTATCGACATTACATAGAGCCATATTTAAGGAATTATGGGAGGCGATGAAAAGGTGACATCAGTCGTTGTAAACTGGGGAGAGTCGCGTGTGAAGTTAATGTGGCGTCCGGATGACAGACTTCCGCATAGAAGTCTTATTACGAGCGTGCATGGGTTTTGTTTTAAAGATGGTAAGCTCCTTTTAGTCAAGTTGAACGAGAGAGGTTGGGATTTCCCTGGTGGACACATTGAAAAAGGAGAAACGCCTGAAGCGTGCTTTCAACGAGAGGCATTCGAGGAGGGGTATGTCACAGGTGATTGTACATTACTCGGTTCGATCGTAGTTGATCACAGTGACAATGATCAATGGAGTGAGCGAAGTCCATATCCTAAGGTAGGCTATCAGGTGTTTTACAGCATGGCGATCACGGAGGTCCACCCTTTTGAAGGGGACTATGAATCAGCTGAAAGAACGTTTATCGATGCTAAAGAAGTGAAGTCATACTATCCGACATGGAATGGTGTTTATCAAGACATTTTAGATGGAGTCGATTCGTAAGCTGGCGACCGGTGACGGTGGTCGGCTTTTTTCTTCTTGAAAAGAGCTTCTATTATACACCTCATTTGCCTAAAAGCAAGATGAGGTGAAACGTGTGAAACAGCTTTTTTTTGTTTGGGATAAAATAGGTAAATTCTACCTAAAAAACTATTCCTAAATTTCAGATAGTTAATTATAATCGAATTAGGAGGTGTGAAAATATAGCAGAAAAAGAAATGTTGGAAGAATGAAGGTGGCGATCCTCATGTTCACATGAGGGTTTTGATTTGTGCGTGTGTGAATTTACTATAGGAGGAAAACGTTCGTGTTGAGTGCTTACATAAAGGCCCTCTGAATGCTGGTCCTGGTAAGATAACATTCAGAGGAAGTAGCTAGTTTAAGAAACCAACTTCCATAAGTATACCGCTTCTTAATCATAAGGGGAACCGTTATGAATTGAATGACATGGGTTCTAGATCGCAATTAAATTACTGAAGGGAATAGAGAAGAATGACGATTGTATGCGAGGAAATAGTGTTGGAATATGAAATTAGTCGTACCACAGAAGCGCTTATACCTGCGAAAGAATTAGTGAACGAAACAAGAATCTATGACCGATCCGGAGTATATTTATCAAAAAGGCCTCAAATCGATTTGATTCGTGATGCTTGTCTTGAGGGCGGTTCAACCTATGAGGGGCGAAGAAAGGCAATGGTTTATCATCTGAGATATGAACACCAAACGCCAATCGTCATTTCTACCTCGAACGGGATTTGCGCATTTCCTACAGAATCCCCAGACAACATGGACTGCTATTGGATTTTCTATCACCATGTGAGAAATTTAGTGGCTCTTTCTAGAATGAGCTCAATGGTGCATTTTCATAGTGGCTTGCAGCTCGAAGTACCTGTTTCTTATGCAAGACTTCAAAAACAGATGGAAAGAATGGGGCGCTGCATTAGCCACTATTCCAATAATCCGGTTTATTTGTAGACTGTTGCTTTTGAAAGCATTTTTGTATAAAGAACAACACGTAGCACCCTCACTTAAGTAGCAATACTTACGAAAACAGTTTTTTTTAGATGAGACCAATCGCCTTTTGATTTAAAAGTAGTACATTCCTCTCTGCTTGAATATACATTGATTAGTTGTGCGAGAAACTCAACTTTGTTAGACAGAGGAGGAAACGGGATGAGCTGGTATGTGAAGGTGCTAAAGGAGTATGTGAATTTCAAAGGTAGGGCTCGTCGGAAAGAGTATTGGATGTTTATTCTTTTTCATGTCATTATTTGTGCGCTTCTTTCGTGGATTCAAGTCGCTGCAGATATCGGTGTGATTCTGACGAGCATTTATTCGCTTGTGATCATCTTGCCGTCGTTAGCAGTTGCGGTTAGGCGTTTGCATGATACGGGGAAGAGTGGCTGGTGGGTGCTGATTTCCTTTGTTCCGATCGTTGGGGCGATCATCTTGATCGTTTTCCTTGTGCTTGATAGTGTGGATGACAATACGTATGGCCCAAATCCGAAGACTGCTTAACGATAACAACATACAAAAACTGTCCGTACACGTGTACTGGCAGTTTTTTTTGTGTTGGAGATGGATAGTATCTCCTGAAAATAGTGAGAATAGAAGGTGACAGATAAAATAGAGGATGTTCTGAACATGGACAACTATACGAACGATAATACGGCAAGACGGTATCGTGCCTATGTCAGTATATGGGGTACGACTCAACTGCACTTAAGAAATCCATATGTAACAGCATGGTGGTCAGCTGCATTTCCTGGATTTGGTCATTTATTACTATCAAAATATATAAGAGGGTTTCTTCTGTTCGCATGGGAAGTGATTGTGAACATGAAGGCGCATGTGAACACGGCCATGATCTATTCGTTTCAAGGAGAAATCCAGCAGGCGAAAGACGTGTTAGATACTCGTTGGTTACTGATTTACATACCCGTTTATCTTTTTGCGATATGGGATACCTACCGAACTACCGTCGATACGAACAAAGTGTTTATATTAGCAGATATGGAAGACCATAGAATCAATACGTTTAGCCTCGGTGCTTTTGAAATGAATTATTTAGATAAGCGCAGTCCTGGTATGGCAGCGCTGTGGTCCTTGCTGATGCCTGGCCTCGGACAGTTGTATACGCATAGGATCGTAACAGCTTTCTTTATTATCGTTTGGAGTGTAACGTTCTTTTATTTCTCTCATGTGCTTGAGGCCGTCTCGATGTTGTTCGTTGGAGAAATGAGTGAAGCGACAAGTGTTCTAAAGCCTGATTGGCTTCTCATGATTCCTTCTCTTTATGGTTTTGCGATATTTGATGCTTACATCAATACAGTCGAAAACAATAAACTCTACAAAAAAGAACAAAGAGGGCACCTCATTAAAACGTATCAGCCGAAAGGTTTTGTGATCAAGAAAGGAAAGAAACTATTATGAACACCGTGCAAATTTTCTCTACGTTTGAAAATCATTCCTATCTTGAAATCGCAATTTCCAACCTTGAGAAACAGGGAATTCACCGTGAAAAAATATATGCGGTCCCGCTTGATAAGCGCGCAGAAACGAGAAAGCTTTTTGACACGATCCATAGCTCTGACGGTGTGTCACTTATTGATATTGGTTTGCCGTTAGCGACTGCCTTTTCGGTCATCGCAGCAAGCAAGGGGTTCGATTTAGAATGGGGACCGATCTATTGGGGTCTTATTGGTGCAGTGACTGGTTTTATTCTAGGAGTGATCATAAGGTTACTCTTTTTTTGGAAAACAGAAAAGAAGAAAAGGGTGAAAGGCAATAAAGCGGACGTCATCCTGATCGTCGAATGTGAGCGATCGATGAGTGAAAAGGTGGAGAAAATCTTGTGGGAGCACTTTGCGATAGGGTTAGCGAAAGTGGAAGGCTGAATGATAGTCAGAGGACACAAAAAAGGCTGTAGAGCATTTTCTACAGCCTGAATTTCTTAGTCTTCTGATTCAATTTCTACGCTATCTGTCATTGCTTGAGCTAGATTTGAAGAGATGTGGACGCCTCCGAAATCGATACCGAGTTGAACGGCTGTTTGTGCGATTTCCGGGCGAATCCCTGATAGTGTAGCTGTTACACCGATGAGCTTAAGGCCGGTGATCAGTTGGAAGATTTGTTGAGCGACCATTGTGTCGACCATTAGAACACCAGAGAGGTCGAGGAAAAGGTGATTGACGCCTTTCTCGATACAACCTGTTAGGGTGTTGTCGATAATGGAAGTTGCTCGTTCATCATCGATGTCGCCGACAAGAGGAAGGAGTGCCTGTCCTTTTTGTAGCGAAATCAATGGAGAGCTTAAGTCATTGATCGTCTTTTGCTGTTCTTCGATCTTCTTGTTGAGATGTTCAGCTTTTCCTTCAAATACGCGCATCATAACGATATCGAACGCATCGAAGATAACAGCTTTCCAGAGGTCTGCTTTTTCCTGTGGAACGGAATAGTCCTGCTGGTTAATAAATTGCTGAATGTAGGCAATGTACTGGTCACGAACTCGTAGAAATTCCCTCATTATCATGTGAGTAGGGGTTTTAATGTGTTCCGAGTCCGTTGCGATCTCCATAATCCATTCATCAAATTCTTTGAAGAACTGTTCTTTCTCCATTATGAATATTTTGCATAGGTGTTGATGAAACGACATGTTTTGGGCCTTTAGATTATTGATTACTTTTGGGTCGTTTGAGGAGTACACACCCTCAGGGTCTGATTTATCTAGTGATTTATACCATTCTTCGGTAAGTTCTTCTGCCTTATTTAGCAGGAAATTGTGTAGCTCTATATTCCGTTGCATATCATTTTCTCCTCTCAAACCTTCTCGATCTTATTGCTGAATCCGGTTAAATCATTACATATCATGAAGAAGTACAGTGTTTTTCAATAGAAGACAAAAATGATTAAGGATATCCTACGAAATCGCATCATTCCTTCTCATGTTACTGAAGAAATCCTCGGAGTGCAAACAAAAAAATAATAAAAGGGAATAAAAGGGTGTCAGGCACGTGCCTGACACCCTTTTATAATTTCTTCCACTCTCTCAAGATCTGGAGCGACCGAAGAAGGGAGGGTGGTTTGAAGTGTTGTTAGCGCGCTCTTCATTAAATAATGACGCGGCTCTTTTGACTGTGTGAATTCGTCTCGGATAAATTCAAGAAGCTCATAATAATGAGCGCAATCAGCTGATGGTTTTAATTTTCTCTTCATACAAAGGACCGCGTCGTTCAGCTCTTCTTTTCGCGATTGATCTTTAAGTTCAGCATCTGGTAGCCAGTTCTTTAAATCATCTGGGTCAATAAGCTGTTCTCCACTATCTGTTACTTCTTTAACGATTTTCTCGATACGGTTAACGGTATAGTTCACAACAAGCTGGATGTTCACCGTAGATCCATGCGTCCGCGCATAGTATTTCGTATTTTGATGAAGGATGCCTAGAAACATGATTGCACAATCGAGTAAGTGTGGTTTTGCATCTACACTGAACAGATCTTCAAAGCGATGGTAGACCCACTGCAGCATGCGCGCCTGGCTTTCTTTGATAAATTCTTTTATCTCTTCATCGGGTGAGAGAACGACTTCTTCAAAAAGCGTTAGAAGACGATTCTTTCTGTTTGTATTCATCTGAGTTTCGATTTGCTTCTTAAAAACTTCGATGCTTGCTGAATCTCTCCCAACTAATAAGCTATTACGCTTCGTTTCCATCTCCACGATAAGCGTTTTAAATAAAGCGATCAATAGCTCGTTCTTCGATGAAAAGTAGTTATAGAACGTTCCTTTTGAAATACCAGTATAGTCGAGAATGTCTTGGATTGAAGTTGCCTGGAATCCTCTATCGATAAAAAGCTCATGAGCTTTAATAATCACTTGTTGTTTTCGATCGTTCATCTCATCATCACCCTGTGTCTAGTTTTGGAAATATACTACCTGTATAAAAGAGATGATACATGATTTCGTAATAAACAACAAATGTTTACATAGATAGGGATAGAAAGGTGTTGCTTAAATTGAACCAGTGGTATAAAATGTTCGTAGTGAACTTATGGTATAAAAAATGAACCAGGGGTATAGGAGAGGATCAACATGGATGCAACGATGAAAGAAACACCTCGTCCGCAATATGGCATTCTAGCAGTGCTTATCGTGGGAGCCTTCATTGCATTTTTAAATAATACATTATTGAATATAGCGCTGCCGTCCATTATGGCAGATTTGCAAATCGGAACAGCGACAGTTCAATGGCTAACGACAGGATTTATGCTTGTGAATGGAATTATGATTCCGGCCACAGCTTTTTTAATTGAGAAATTTTCAGTTAGACGATTGTTTCTTGCAGCAATGAGTTTGTTTGCAATCGGTACAATCGTTGCAGGAATGGCAGATGTGTTTCCTGTTTTATTAGGAGGAAGGATGCTTCAAGCATCAGGATCAGCGATCATGATGCCGCTTCTAATGAATGTAATGCTCGTTAGCTTTCCAATCGAAAAGCGAGGCGCAGCGATGGGTGTGTTCGGATTGATTCTGATGGCGGCGCCGGCAATCGGTCCAACGCTTTCAGGGTGGATCATCGAACATTACGATTGGAGAATGCTGTTTCATTTCGTCACCCCAATCGCAATAGGCGTTTTGTTACTTGGTTTCTTTTTATTAAAGGATAAGAAGGATAAAGTTATCTTAAAACTTGATCTCCTTTCACTCGTGTTATCGAGCGCGGGGTTTGGTGGGATTCTTTACGGATTCAGTTCTGCAGGTAGCAAGGGGTGGGATAGCCCACACGTGACCGTTACTCTTGCTGTCGGTGTGATTTCACTTATCACCTTCATCGTCAGACAGTCAAAACTTGAACGACCGATGCTGAACTTTACGATTTTTAAGTATCCGATGTTCGCGCTATCTTCTTCGATCACGATGGTGATCAACATGGCGCTGTTCTCAGGAATGTTGCTTTTACCGATCTACGTACAGACCATAAGAGGAATTTCACCCTTTGATGCTGGACTTATGATGCTTCCGGGAGCGCTCGTCATGGCATTCATGTCACCGATAACGGGTCGACTTTTCGATAAGTACGGTGGGCGCGTACTCGCGATGACAGGTCTTAGTATCACTGTTGTAACAACGTATTTATTCAGTACGCTTACGTTAGAAACAACATACACGTACTTGATGATTCTTCATGCTGTACGAATGTTTGGGATGTCGATGGTGATGATGCCGGTCTCAACGAACGGACTTAATCAGCTGCCAGCAAAGTTCTATCCGCACGGCACAGCGATGAACAATACGCTTAACCAGGTTTCAGGAGCAATTGGAACAGCGCTACTCGTTACAGTTATGTCGACACATACAGAATCAACGGCTTCAGAATTAGCAGTTACTGGCGCGAGTCAGCAGCAAATCATGATGAAGGCGATGCTTGAAGGCATTAATTTTGCTTTCTTTGTAGCAACATTTATTGCAGGTGTTGCGCTTGTGCTGGCATTCTTCATTAAAAGGCCAGGGAAAGTTGATGAGCCAAAAGTAGATGACAAGATTATGGTAAGGGGTCAGGCGCGTGCCTGATCCCTTATTACTTTTCTCTTGCTGGTTCACACACATTACTGTATGATACATAGTATAGATGGTGTACGACATACAGTAATAGAAAGCAGTGATGGAATGACGTTGTTAAATTCCTTAGTAACCGAGCTCAGGAGAGGTACGTTGACACTCGCCGTGCTCAGCCAGTTAAGGTCACCACAGTATGGTTACTCGCTCGTTCAATCCCTTGAGAAGTCAGGAATTACGATTGAACAAAGCACGCTATATCCACTTCTTCGAAGACTAGAAAAACAGGAGCTTGTGACGAGTAGCTGGGATACAACTGAGAAGAGACCGAGAAAATATTATGTTTTGAGTGAATTTGGAACAGAGATTTACGAGCAGTTGAAGGAAGAGTGGGAGAAGACGTCTGCGGAACTTCGCTCCCTATTGAAAGGAGACGAATCAAGTGAAGTTGATTGAAGCGTATATTGGAGAAGTGACGAGAAGGTTACCTGAGAAAGAACGTGAAGATATTGCGCTAGAACTAAGGTCAACGATCTATGATACGCTGCCTGAAGATTACAGTGAAGAAGACGTGAAGGCTACGTTACGTGAGCTCGGAAGTCCGTTTATGTTAGCGAATGGGTTTAAAAACTGGCCGATGCATCTGATCGGACCAAAGTATTTCGAGACGTACGTATCGTTGCTCAAAATCATCCTTCCGATCGCGCTTCTCGTTTCATTTCTCTCTCTTCTCACCGTTGATTTCATCGAACATTCTGGAGCACTGTCGGTTATAAATATCTTTTGGATGGCGGTAGGCAACGCGTTCGTCGTGTTTTTTGAAGTAACGTTACAAGTGCTGTTCTGGGTGACAATTGGGTTTGTGATCTTTGAACGGACGGAACATAAGAAAGAGACGGTGAAGAAATGGTCACCTGAGGATTTGAAGAAAACCCCAAGTTATTTAAGCGAAAAAGCCGTTTTGAAGAAAGAGGTTTTCTCGGATCTCTTTTGGACAGCTGTCATCGCAGCGCTTTATTTTAATGCCTCGAACTTCATCGGTGTGATGAAAGATGGAGAAATGGTTGTGCCGTTCTTTAATAACGATGTCTTATTGTCCTACTGGCCACTTGTTGTGGCAGCTGTTGTAGGTGAGGTGCTTCTCGCTGGCTACAAACTCATTGCAGGAATCTGGACGAAGCGATTGGCGATTCTGAACGCGCTTCAGCTTGCGTTTTCGACGACAGTGTTTCTCATGATTATTTTCAATAACAAGATCATTCATTCGAAGGTCGCTTCATACTTTCCTTTACCAGAGCGGTATATTGAACGTTCGCTGATGATTACAGCGCTCGTTGTTGTTGGAATTGTTGCTTACGAAGCTTGGAAAGGATTTAAGCGAGGGGGTCAGGCACGTGCCTGACCCCTTATGTTAAACTAGCTATCGTAATCAAATTCAAACTGAGGTGTAACGATGAATACATTCCTACAATATAATCCAACAAAACTTTACTTCGGTAGAGGTCAGATGGACCAACTATCAACTGAAATCAAAAAAGAATCGAACGTGCTTGTTGTCTATGGTGGCGGAAGCATTAAGAAGAACGGTGTTTACGATACTGTGATGGAGCAGCTTTATTCTGTCGGGGCTGAGGTACACGAGCTATCTGGTGTTGAGCCAAATCCACGATTATCGACCGTTCGAAAAGGTGTCGAGATCTGTAAAAGCGAAGGAATCGATTTCCTTCTAGCTGTAGGTGGCGGTAGCGTAATCGACTGCACGAAGGCGATCGCAATCGGTGCGAAGTACGACGGAGATGTATGGGAACTCATCACCCAGAAAGCTCCTATTGAAGACGCGCTACCGATCGGAACGGTGCTTACACTTGCGGCTACAGGTTCTGAAATGAACGCCGTTTCAGTGATCACGAACTGGGAAACGAACGATAAGCTAGGCTGGGGATCGGTGCACGTGTATCCGACGTTCTCTATTCTAGATCCTGAGAATACGTTCTCTGTTCCGGAAGACCAAACGGTGTACGGAATCGTCGACAGCATGTCACATGCGCTTGAACACTATTTCCACAGAACAGAAAACACGCCGATGATCGATGGCTTCATCGAATCACTTCTTCGTACAGCGATAGAAACAGGTCCAAAGCTTGTAAGTGACCTTCAGTCCTACGAACATAGAGAGACGATGATGTATATTAGTACGACTGCATTCAACGGTACGTTGATGAACGGTACAGATGGCGGCGACTGGGCTACTCATCGAATCGAACATGCGATTTCGGCTATATACGATATTCCGCACGGTGGCGGGCTTGCGATTCTCTTCCCGAACTGGCTCGAGCACGTGCTAGAAGAAGATCCATCTCGCGTGAAGCAGCTTGCGGTGAACGTTCTTGGTGTGGATGCTACAGGTAAGAATGATGAAGAAGTTGCGCGTGAAGGTGCACGTGCACTTCGCGATTTCTGGAACTCGATCGGCGCTCCGAGCACGCTGGCTGATTATGATATTGATGATAGTGAGTTCGACTCGATCGTTGAAAAGACATTCATCAAGCCTGGCGTTGGAACTTATAAAGAGCTTGATCGTGAAAGTGTTATGGATATTCTTGAGCGTTCGAAGTAAATAATGCGGGTGGTGTCTGTTCACAGGCACCACCCGTTTTTTGTCGAAAGGAATGGGGTAACGAGTATAGAAATGCTAGTGCAGAGGAGTGTGAGCGTATGATTCAATATCAGAAAAAGAATGTAACGGTATTTCAAAGTTCATTGTATATGACAACGTCAGCAGTCATTGAAACGGATGAGGCTGTGATTATGACCGATCCGAATTGGCTGCCAGTCGAGGTGGATGGTATTCAGAAGTACGTCGAAAGTATTCTCGGTAGTAAACAGCTTTATATTATCTACACGCACAACGACTATGATCATATTATCGGAGCAGGTGCCTTTCAAAATGCTATCGTCATCGCATCTGAAGCGTTCGCACATTATCCAGATAAAGAAAAGATCGTTCAGCAAAACCGAGACTTTGATGAAGCCCGTTATTTAGAACGGAACTATGAGCATATCTACCCGAAAGTAGATGTGGTCGTGACGCATGACGAACAGAAGCTTGAGATAGGCGAAGTAACGCTAACCTTTTATCTCTCACCTGGACATACAGATGATGGTATCTTCACTGTTGTTGAACCTTACGGAGTCTTCCTGTCAGGTGACTATTTATCAGACGTCGAATTCCCATTCATAACAGGTAGCTATCGTGATTATGTTCGGACGATCCAAAAAGCAGAAATGACCTTTGATCGCTTCGATATACAGCTTCATGTACCGGGGCACGGGCGGACGACAGAAGATGAGCGCGAGATGGATAGTCGCCTGGACTTCTCGAAACACTACCTTGAGCAACTACCAAAGGAAGACGATGGGCTAAAAGCGCATATGCAAGAGAAGTTCACTTTCTTTAATTTCATGAGCGGTGTGCATGACGATAACAAAAAGGTTGCACAGCGTGAGCTTGAAAAATAGGGAGAGCCCCTGCTTTGATTGATTGTAGTGGAATGATGAAGGTGATTACCATAATGTGTTAGGATGAGTTCAAGGGCATGATAAGAGTTTCGTATTCTTGTGAGTTTCTTTAAGAAAGGATGACATATAATGGGGCTTATTCTAGCTCTCTTGACAGTACTATCATCAGCAGGCTTTCTCTATTACATGGGCAAATCCGGTTCGAAGTGGGACATGGAAAACGATGATAAAGAAAAGTATGCTCCACTCAAGGTGGAGCTTTAAGTTTGTGGGAAGCCATAGGTGATTGAACTCCTTATCCCGTAGGAGAATACCACTTGCTTTCCTGTGGACAAAAGTCCGTCCACACCGAGTCTCGAACGGTCGTTTTCCAAGGAGGTCAAACGGTATTTACTCCTACTGGATTCAGTCAATCACAGCAAAGTTCCCAACCTCTATTGATGATTAAGCTGGTATCTGCTTTCATTCTCTGTCCGTTGTTTTAGTAGCTTTGTTTATTTCTCGTAATCACATATTTAATGTTGATTGGAGCGGAAGGATGCTCGACTCCAGCGGGATGTGCGGGACAGGTGAGACCCCGGAGGCGCAACGTTTTTTGCGCTGAGAAGGCTCACCGCCCGCCCCGCGGAAAGCGAGCATCCTGGAGCGGAAATCACCACACTAACAGTGGAAGATGCTCCTTAGGACGTTCTCGACACTCTGTAAACTCCACTCAAGGTGGAGCTTTTTTATGTCATCATAGCAAGTCACCAGGAGCTTCAAAGACGAAACGGAGTTATTATGTTAACATGGACAATGGTGCGTTTTTAGGGAATAAAAGGACGAGGAGGGATTATATTGGATAAATGGATTAAGTTTCTTGAGATTAATGCATCGCGAATTTTCGATTTGACGATCGAGCATGCGATTCTCGTTGGCGCAGCGATTCTTGTTGCGTTATTGATCGGAGTGCCACTTGGCATTTATTTAACAACGAATGATTATCTAGCTGAGACGGTACTTCAAATTGCTTCAGTTATGTTAACGATTCCAAGTATCGCTTTGTTCGGAGTCATGATTCCGGTCTTTTCAATTGTGAATCTTGGTATCGGCTTCGTACCGGCTTTCGTTGCGTTAGTGCTCTATGCGCAGCTCCCCATCATACGGAATACATATACCGCAATCCGTAACGTAGACCCTGAGATGAGAGATGCAGCAATTGGTCTTGGCATGAAACCGATTCAGAGGCTTTTTCGTGTGGAGATTCCGAATGCATTTCCGGTCATCATGGCAGGAATCCGAACAGCCGTCGTGATTAACATCGGCATTGGCGTTATCGCAGCCTATATCGGAGCTGGAGGTCTTGGCGTTCTCATTACTCAAGGAATCACACGTGGAGACAATTACTTAATTATTACTGGATCCGTCGCTGTTGCGATCCTAGCGATGATTGCAGATGGATTCTTGATTTGGATTCAAAAAAGGTACACACCAAAAAGCATTGCTAATTAAAGAGTGAGGTGTAGAAATGATTACGTTTGATCAAACAACGAAGACATATGAAGGCGGCGTCACAGCTGTTAAAGGTGTGGATTTCACTGTTGAACAAGGAGAAATCGTCGTGTTGCTCGGGCCATCAGGCTGCGGGAAAACAACGTTGCTCCGAATGGTGAACCGTCTTGAGACGATATCTGATGGGAAAATCATGATTGATGGTGAAGATTCCATGTCGTTGAATTCGATCGAGTTAAGAAGGAAGATTGGCTACGTTATTCAAAGTAATGGCTTGTTTCCGAATATGACGATCGAAGAAAACGTCATGATTGTGCCAGACCTTCTAGGCTGGAGTAAGAAGGAGAAGAAGGAACGATTTAAGAAGCTGATGGACATGATCAGCATGAGTAGTGAAAAGTTTGGAAAGCGCTATCCGCACGAACTTTCTGGTGGTCAGCAACAGCGAATCGGTGTTATTCGTGCGCTTGCAGCAGATCCACCCGTCATGCTTATGGATGAACCTTTTGGTGCACTAGATCCGATCATTCGCGAAAAAATTCAAGATGAATTCCTTCAAATTCAGAAAGAAGTAAAGAAAACAATTCTTTTCGTAAGTCATGATATAGACGAAGCGATCAGAATGGCGGATAAAATCGTGCTGCTACGCGGAGGAGAATTGATGCAATACGATACACCTTCCGAGATGCTCGTCCGTCCGAAGAATGAATTTGTTCGTGAGTTTTTTGGAAAAGACCGTGCAATCAAAAGCTTGAGTCTACATACGATCCAAGATTTAGAAGACATCATTGGACTAGCGGAGTTCGATGAAGACATCGAGGACACGAAAACGATCAACGTGAACCATGATCTTCGGAATACGCTATCAATGCTGTTAAATCAGGAAGCTGATCAGGTGATTGTAATCGATGACGAAGACAATAAGCTTGGTGCGATCACGATCGATATTGTCCAAAAGTATCTCCATTTCGAAATCAAAGCAAAGCCAACCCTGGTTCAGAAAGGGTGATGATATGAATAAGAAGAAGGTTATTAGTCTTATCGTTCGCTATACCGTTTATGGACTGGTCGCTTTGTTCTTTTTCTGGGCGATCAGTAACAATTACTTTGGATATATTTTCAGTGAAACTTCTACCTTTCTATTGCTTGTGAAGCAACATATGCAGCTGGTATTCGTTTCTTCTGCATTAGCATTACTTATTGCGATTCCAGGCGGGATTCTCGTTACTCGCAAAAGCTTCCGACGAGCAGAATGGATCGTCTCGAATACCGTGAATCTGGGGCAGACGATTCCAAGTCTTGCCGTCCTTGCTTTAATGATCAGTTTTCTTGGAATCGGCTTTAAAACGGCTGTGTTCGCGCTGTTCATCTATTCGCTCCTACCGATGTATCGAAATACTGTAGCTGGAATTGATTCCATCGATGAGAATTTAATCGATGCTGCAAGAGGGATGGGAATGAAGCCGATCCAAATTCTTTTCAGAATCGAACTGCCGAATGCGGCCTACTCGATTTTAGCAGGTGTGCGTACTGCAATCGTATTGAACATTGGAACGGCTGCTCTTGCATATGTGGTCGGAGGTGGAGGTCTTGGTGTTTGGATCTTCACTGGGATTCAGCTGTTTGATAATGGATACTTAATATCAGGTGCCATTCCGGTCACGCTTCTAGCCATTTTTGTTGATTATTTATTAAGGCTACTCGAGCGAAAAATCGTACCTGAAGGCTCTAAGCCACCGCAAGAATTGTAATGTGATCGTTAGGAGGTGTTACCGTTGAGAAGAAAATTATTGAGTGGGGTTATGATCGTTGCGATCCTCTCCATGCTGACCTCGTGCTCTTCGCTAGGAATTGGAGGAAAACAGATCTCTGTTGGAGGTAAGAACTATACAGAACAGTACATCCTCTCTGAAATGACTTCATTCCTTTTAGAGAAAGAGGGATTTGATGTGAAACAAATGAACAACTTGAGTAGTTCGGTTGTTCGTAAGGCACTAGAAAATGAACAGGTCGATGTGATGTGGGAATATACTGGGACAGCGCTCATTACCTATATGGGTCAGGAAAGTATCGCTGATCCGGTCAAAGCTTTTGAAAAGGTGCAAGAAATCGATAAGAAGAATGGGATCGATTGGATGAATATGTCTAACGTAAACAATACGTATGCTCTTGCGATGAAAGAAGAGCGGGCGAAAGAATTAGGCATTCAGTCGATCAGTGATCTGGCTTCTTATATTAACGAGCATCCTGGAGAGCTTACCATCGCGTCAGACGCTGAATTCGCAAAGCGTCCTGACGGCATTCCGGGTGTAGAGAAAAAATACGGTTTTGAATTTCAATCGGGTCAAATCAAGCAGATGGATATCGGCTTAACTCAGAGAGCCCTTGATAAAGGCCAAGTTGATATCTCTGTTGCGTTTGAAACGGACCCTACAATCGTAGAATATGACTTGCTCACATTGGAAGATGATAAGAGTTTCTTCCCACCGTACCGAGCAGCACTTACGATCAATGAAGACGTGTACGAAAAGTACCCTGAAGTGAAAGAAATCACTGCACCACTAGCTGAAAAGCTAAATAGTGATATCATGCGAAAGTTGAATTACAAGGTAGATATTGAAGGAAATCCAGTTTCGATCGTTGCGCACGATTGGCTTGTGGAGAATGGATTGTTGGAAGAATAGGAGTAAGGTGACAGACATCAGCGTCTGTCACCTTTTTTGTGTTATGGGAGAAAGCTGTTACATGTGCGGGTTTCTAGAATAGGATAAAGAAGATAGGGAGCGTGTGTAGAATGGAGGTGTATGGAGAGTGGTTAGTGATCACAGGGGCATGGATTCAGACGATTGGCGCTGGTGTGACCGCGATTGGAAACACGATTGCAGCAACGGTGAAAGGTGATTCCGCTGATGAAGAGGTCAGTAGTGAACTCTATATCCTTGGGAATGGTATTGAAGCGACTGGTAATTCGCTTCAAGCAATCGGTCAAACAAGAATCCAAGAGAGCGAAGATGAAACAATGGGCATCGCAGGAGACTGGCTTCAAGCTGCAGGGAATATCGCGAACGTGGTCGGTGGCTCGTTCGTGCTGAATGGTCAAGTCGAAGAAGGGTTAAGCGTTGATATCATAGGTGACGTGATTCAATCGACTGGAGCAGCTTTCGAAGCGCATAGTTCTAGTCTCCGTGAATCTGATTATGCCGCTCTTATTGTCGCAGGACAGAGAATCCAATCGATTTCAGTCGCGATTGAAGCGATTGGTCTCGTCAATTTAAAGAAGGGAAAAAACAAGTTAGGACAACAGCTGCTCGCGATCGGAAGCTATGGACTAACAGCCGGAGCGGCGCTTTCTGCAATCGGTTTTACGAAAGAGTATCATCAAACTCACTCATTCAATAGATGGAATAATGGCAATTATTTGTAGTCATTTGGAAACTCTTCTTTTTTTTATGTAAAAAATGGAACTTCACCTTCTTTGATTCGTACATATAGTAGGGTTGCTTGCGGAGGTGGGGCTTGTGGAACTGGAGCTATTTGTGATCGGGATAAGCTTGTTAGTCGTTTCCTATCTAGTCGCGCTAAAGAAACAAACTTGGCTTCTTTCTGGGTTTAATGAAAAAAACATCCGAAACAAGGCACGGCTAGGAACAGTGGTCGGAGCGGGATTCTTCCTGCCATTAGGTCTCTTGCTCATTCTTCATAGTTTTATAGACTACCCCTATGAGAAGACCGTGTCCGTTAGTACAATGTTCGTGCTTTTAACAAGTGTGTATGTTTTTATTAATCGGAAGCTGTTGGAAAAGTGAAAAAAGGTGCTGCGTGCACCTTTTTTAGGTTAGCGAATGTATAAACAAGGAGGTGCTGAGTTGATCGCAGAAATGTTTAAGCGTAGAGAGAAATCCGCCTATGTCGTGTTAGTATTGTTGTTCGCTCTGGGGGCAGTGTTCCTGGCGTTTAATATGCCAGAAACAAATAGGGAGTGGCTCGAGGTACTCATGCTTCTGTTACCAGTATTATTTATGGTATTTGTTGCAGTTAATAGTCGTCAGAAGTATAACCAAGTCAAAGATATGGAGATTCCTCAATCAAGCTCTTCACTGCTAGCTTGTAATCATATCATATTAAAACAAGACGCAAGCATGATTCCAAGACTTCTTTCATTTGAGAAGAGCGGAAGTTTCGTTGGAAGGTTTGAACTGATCAACCTATGGTGGTGCCATTATCCAATCGTATGGTTTCAATCGTCACTGATGTCATTGTTTCCGCACAAGGTTGCCTTCTTTACGAATGAAGGAGAAAAGTTATTTTCGTTTAAGAGAGAAGGTTTTAAAAACACTAGGTTAACAGTGTATGACGACCATGAGGATGTCATCGGAACCTATGAACAGGAAGAGTTTAAGAGCTTCGTCAAACAAAATGGAGAAATAAAAGATAAGAATGGAGAGTTACTCCTCGCTGTAAACGTGTCAGGTTTTTCAGGAGACTTTCATTTAAAAGATGAGGAAGGACACCGCTGGGCTTACTTTTACAACGGGCGATTTCCACATGAGTATACGAAAATTTTCAAAGATATGGATAATGACATTGTTGAAGTTTCTGATCGTCTTACAGAGAAAAACAAGATTCTTTTATTAAGTTTCATCGGATTTACTTTTCTGGAACGAAGCCAGAGGGGTAACTAATCATACATAATGAGGATGCTTTTACTATGAAAAGAAGTTGGGTGATTTCAACAAGTATTACGATTCTTCTGATCCTTACGTTCATGCTCTCTACCTATCAAAACATCGCGGGTGAGATTAAGCTTGGGCTTGATCTGCAAGGTGGATTTGAAATTCTTTACGAAGTAGAGGATCCATATGAAGGAAGAAGCATTGAGAAAGAGAAACTAGTAAAACAAACCGCTTCCATCATTCGTGATCGGGTTAACCTATTAGGAATCAGTGAACCGGTGATTAGGGTTGAAGATGACGATCGGATTCGCGTCCAGCTGGCAGGGGTGGAGGATCAGGAGGAAGCGCGCGATATCTTATCGATCGGGGGCAACATCACGTTCCGAGATACCGAGAACAACCTTGTTCTTTCTTCGACAGATTTTTCCTCTGTGAGTGTTGAAGACGTATCAGATCATCTTCCACCACAGGTTACGGTCTCGTTTCGAGACGCTGTCGATATGAAAAGTATCACAGAAAACTATCAAGGTGAGATGCTTGTTCTTTGGCTGGATTATATCAAAGGAGATACATTTAGTGAATCTGAACCAAATGTGATTTTCGCAGGCGATCTTGAAGGAACATGGCCGTATAAAGGGCTTGCGCTCTCAAGTGATTTCACCCAAGAAGAAGCAGATAAGCTTGCTAAGGTTCTGAGTACTGGCGATCTTCCTGCTCCGATCGAAGAAGTATATTCGCGTTCTGTTAGTGGACAGCTCGGTGAGAAGGCTCTACACAATACGGTGATTTCAAGTGGGATTGCGATGATGTTGATCTTTTTATTTATGATAGGGAAGTATCGCTATCTTGGGACGATTTCGGTTTTCTGTATGGTGTGCTATCTTTATCTAACGTTTGCGATCTTTGTGTTTCTAGAAGGTGTTCTCACGTTGACCGGACTAGCTGCTTTTATTCTCGGACTTGGAATGGCGGTTGATGCGTCGATTCTAACTTTCGAGCGGTTAAAGGAAATCAAGAGGAAGGACGCTTCGTTCGAAGCGCTCGTTATGGAAGCGTCGAACCGGTCATTTCGAACTATCGGAGATGCTCAATTAACGACATTGATTGCAGCGGCGGGACTTTTTGTATTTGGCGTAGGTAGTGTGAAAGGATTCGCGGTCATGCTGCTCATCAGCATTATTGCTGGCTTTTTGACGTGTTACGCGTTGTTAAGGTTATTGTTGTATATGGTTGGTGAAATGAGAATCGTAGAATGGTTTGGGAGAAAGGGTTGACTGGATGAAAGCATTATTTTTGTTGTATGACGGTTACTCTTATCCAACGTTTCGATGAGAAGAAGAAATGGATCGCAGCCATCTGTGGTGCTTCTACACTGTTAGGTATAAGCTCGGTATTACGAGACAGGGAGTACTCTACTTCTATTGAAATAGAGGAGTTTCCGACTTGCTTTGATCCTGCATACAAAAGTAAGGCCGACTTAACAGTTTGTGAGAATCTGATTACCGCTGAAGGAAATGCTTACGTAGAATTTGCGGTTGCTGTTGGGAACGAATTAGATCTCTTTCATGACCGAGAAGATGAATTAGAGACTGTCCTTTTCTTTAAAAATCAGCTGAGGGGATAAATAAAGACCCACAGTGCTAAGAAGTTTAGCTTAAATATCGTTAGGGAGGGAAGCGCGAATGGAGACTTTTGAAGACTATTTGAACAAGATCGAACATCCAGAGCATCGAGCGCGAATGGAAGAGATCTTTGCCTGGATCGAGGAAAAGTATCCGAACTTACAAAAGAGGGTTGCCTGGAATCAGCCTATGTTTACCGACCATGGAACGTTTATTATCGCTTTTAGTAAAGCGAAACATCATATGTCGGTTGCGCCTGAACAAGTGGTAATCCATCATTTTGCAGATGAAATTGAAGGTGCTGGCTATAGTTTCACCAAGCAGCTCGTTCGAATTCCGTGGGAGGGCCCAGTGAATTACGAGTTACTTGAGAAGATGATCGAGTTTAATATTGAAGATAAGGCGGATTGTGAGAGTTTTTGGAGAAAGTGATGAGTGTGCTGTTCTTTAGCAAATGGGCAGAAATATTGAAGACTAAATTTATGTGAATAGAATAAGAAATTGGGGGGAGTTTATGAGTTTTTGGACTTGGCTAGCAATTGCTATTGTTTTAGCGAGTAGCATAACGAGTGGCGTAGTGGCCGCTAATTCTAGAAAGAAAAAGACTGATAAAAAATATATAGTGGCACTTATTTGGTTTATGTTTGCAGTGATTATATTTTTTGTTTGGTGGTTTTTACGGTAACTTTATTCAACTATATCGGAGCGTTAATCTAAAAGGATTACGCTCTACTTTATTTTAGCTAATAACAGGTCAGCTTAATGGGGTAAATGTACTCCGAAGTTCTAAAACAAATTGGGCAGTAGAGTTCAGTAAAGTCAAAATGATATGTTGGTATGTAGAAGATGAGGGGAGGGGTATTTATTATAAAATCAAATAAATTACTTTTAACTGTTTTAACATTGATGTTATTTCTTTTGAGTGCTTGTCAAACGAATGATGTAAAAGAAGAGCCATATGATGGCGTGCCTTTAAGGATTGCAGTTGTTGGTGAACAACCTAATGTTAGAGAGGAACAGATAAACTTTAATGAATTATCTTTAAGTAAGTTACATAATTCAAACACAAGAAAGTATGATGCAGTATTCATTATGGAAAACCATTTATCTGATGCTTCAAATTCAAAATATGTAGAACTGTATAAGAATAAGAACGTTCCATTCTTCTTTGTAGGCTTACAGGCAAATACTATACCTTTTCAAGATTTAGAAAATCCCGTGTCCTATGAAGAAGAAGCTGAAAAGGTTAATGGTACGCAGAATTTTATATCAGGATTGTTGTATGAAGGAGAAGAAAAAGGCTATCGTGGCTGGAAATTTGCATATCCAATTAAAAACAGTGAAGTACAACGAGATAATGTAAAAGGAATATATTCTGAGGTATTCAAGGTCGTTGAGAATGAAGTAAATAAAAATTCTTAAACTACAGCTGGATTAGCTCAAAGCCTGAGGATGTCTCGAATTCAAGTTTACCATAATATCGGAGCAATTGTTAAATACCTAAGGGAACCCAAATGTTGCGGGGTTCCCCTTTTTTAGTTCAATTATCAACAATAATCTTTAACATAGCTTTTTGCTTAAAAGATGTTAGGTAAAGTAAGTTCTGGAAGATTGCTGTAAATAAGCCTATTACTTTTGCTCGACAGCATTCGAGCTAATCCGGGTGGTACCTGTCACTGTACGGTGATCAAACACTCGCTTTGCTTTTCCTTCAGAGCGAGGTAGCGATGATGGTTCTTTTAAGAAGACTTCCATTGATACGAGCGCTTCGGTCTTGACCATCAACGCGATTCGTGAGGTCAACTCCTGTGCAGCAGGGTGGCTGAACGTTTGGTCTTTAAGAGAGGTGAAGAATTCTTGAGATACCTCAACGTGTAGTTCCACGTGATCCATCGGGCCTTTCTTATGAAGATGAATCTGATAATGGGGTGCAAGTTCGTCTAGGCTGCATATAAACCTCTCTATCTCTGATGGAAACACATTGACTCCACGTATGATCAGCATGTCGTCGATCCGGCCTTTGACGCGACTCATTCGTGTCGTCGTTCTACCGCACTCACAAGGCTCACGCGTAATCGAAGCGATATCTCCTGTTCGGTAGCGTATGGTCGGTAATGCTTCTTTTGTAAGACTCGTAAACACGAGCTCACCGTCCTCGCCATCTTCGACAGGTTCGAGCGTGTTAGGGTCGATCGCTTCAACGAAGAAATGGTCATCAGCAATATGAAGACCGTCCTGACAATCCACACATTCTTGGGCAACACCTGGTCCGATCACTTCACTAAGGCCGTAAATGTCGGTCGCTTTCAGTTCGAACATGCTCTCGATTTGCTCTCTCATTCCTTCTGACCATGGTTCTGCGCCGAGGATCGCAATTTCTAACGAAGTTGAGGCAGGATCGATGCCCTGTTGCATCATGGCTTCACCAATACTCAATAAATAAGAAGGCGTACAACATATAATCCTCGGTTTAAAATCTTGAATGAGGGAAATCTGTTTGACTGTATTACCACCAGAAACTGGAACGGTTGCACATCCGAGTTGCTCAGATCCTACGTGAAGACCGAGTCCACCAGTAAATAGCCCGTAACCATATGCATTATGAAGGATGTCTCCTTTTCGTCCGCCTGCCAAGGAAATAGCTCTTGCGACGATTTCGCCCCAGTTGGCTAGGTCGTTTTTTGTATATGCGACAACTGTTGGCTTTCCACTTGTGCCAGAGGAGGCATGAATTCGGACGATGTCTTCCATTGGACTTGCTAGTAGATTAAAAGGGTAGTTTTCTCTAAGGTGATGTTTTTGAGTGAAAGGGAGTCGGCGTAGATCATCTAGTGTCTGAATATCTTTTGGGGTGATGTGTGCTTTCATTAATGCATCGCGGTAGAAAGGGACATTTTGAAAAGCGCGCTCAACTGTATTCTGCAAGCCTTTTAGCTGATGTTCTTTCATTTCGGCAGGATTCCAACTTTCACACTCCGAATAAGTAGCCATCTCACCATCTCCTTGTATGATAGTTTTATCACGGTTTATGTAATGTGCGTTATATTTAAAGTAGTCTTTTATGGAAGCGCTGTCAATTTATTTTGAAAATTTAGACACCAATAAATTGGAAATAGTTCAAAAGTCGTTGTCTATTTGGCGTTCGACAAATTCCGGGTGGTACCAGGTACCATTACGTGTACAATTCTTTTGTGTTCAATCGTTATACATAATGAAAACATCTAAAGGAGGATTCGATGGAATTCAATCAAGAAGAGAAAGAGCTGCTTGCTGTTTCAGAAAAGAATCGAGATTTAAGGTCAGAGTTTGATGGATTAATTGCAGCGTTCAAACAAGATCTATGGAATTACTGTCGCTACATTACAGGCTCTCCGTGGGATGGAGAAGATCTTTTTCAGGAAACGATGGTAAAAGCATTCGGAGGACTTTACCAGAGGTGGCATCCGACGAACCCTAAGTCCTACCTATATCGAGTAGCGACTACGACTTGGATTGATCAGTGTCGTAAACAAAATCGAGTCGTTGGTTCGTTAGAAGAAGGAGATATGCCAATCGAGGAGTTTTCCGATAGTTTGGAAGGTGAAGAAGCACTCACATACTTAACAGACCTTTTTTCACCCAGAGAGTCCGCTGTGTTTCTTTTGAAAGAAGTATTCGCATTCAATGCAAAAGAAGTCGCTGGGATCGTCCGAACAACACCAGGAGCTGTTTATGCGAGCGTGAGGCGAATGAAGGAAAAGCTGAAAGACGCCTCTCCTATTGATGGCCATGGTAAGAAGGGCAATCTTCAACAAACTGATCATGTGATCCAGGCTTAGGATTACAAGAGTACTCAAAGAGCGAAATGCGATCAGGTTCTATGCAGTTTGGTCTCCCTGGCTTTCGTGCAGAACGATTCTTTCTCTGGGGGAAACCTGTCATCGTGGTGTTTTATGATGGTGAAGAGGGAGAGAAAATCCACGATATCCAATACCAAGAAGTTGAAAATGATAAGATCGTATACCATCGTAGTTTCTATTTCCGAAAAGAAATAATATGCGCAGCAGCTGAAGAACTTGGCTTTGCGCCACAGCTGAATAAGCCAGCAGCAGACTGGTAGAGTCCGCTTCGGTGCCTGGTACTGCCCGCTTTTGGTCGATGTTTGTCGAACGAGAGCGGGCAGGCTTTTTGGTGTTTATGTTGAACCTGTTTAGAAGAGGGACGGAGAAACGAAGTAGGTGATGCGGTATGAGTTGTAGCTGGGAAGAGTGTTCACATGATGTTAAAGGTTTTGTAAGAAATCTATTAAAAGAAACGAAAGCCATCTTAGGGGCTGGTTTTGTAGGCTTTTACATACATGGGTCTCTAGCGATGGGTGGATTTAATCCGATGAGAAGTGATAGCGATATTCTCGTTGTAACGGTAAGAGAATTAACGATTGAAGAGAACAAGCACCTTGCAGAGGTCCTTCTGAAGACTTCGAATGAACCGTTTCCGGTCGAAATTAGTATTCTCACCGTACAGCATTTACAAGATTGGAAGCATCCATGTTTCTATGAGTTTCATTATAGTGAAGGTTGGCGTGACTGGTATGAGCATGCTCTTTCGAAAGGAGATGTTCAAGCAATCGCAGATTTAAAAGGAGAAGACCCTGATCTAGCGGCACATCTCACGATTTTAATCAATCGAGGAATCTGCATTGAAGGACCACCTATCAGCGAGGTATTTCCGGTCGTACCGCGATCAGACTATATATCTTCTATTCTATATGATTATGAAGACTGTTTAGAGGACATTGAGAGCAATCCCGTGTACTGTATGTTGAACATTGTCAGAGTGTATTGGTACTTACATGATGAGGTGATTTCATCAAAGCAAGAGGCAGGAATATGGGGGAGAACATCATTTCCTGGAAAGATTGGTATCACTATCGAAAAGGCTTACGAGAATTATTCAGGTTTGAAAGAGCACTCATTTGAGAGAAGCGATCTTTTGGCAGTAAGAGATTATTTTCAACCACGAGTGACTGAGTTGATGAGAATGCCTTAATTGTATTATGATCTCGGGTTGATTCCCTTTTGTTCACATAAAATAAGGAGGGTTTGAGATGCTTGAGCGAATCGATACGTTTTGTTTAAAGGTACGTGATATTGAACGATCTAGTCAGTGGTATCAAGAAAAACTTAGGTTGAAAGAGACGTTTCGCGATGATGGCTATCGCATATTGAGTGTTGGCGATAGTCGTGTTCCAATCACGATTGAAGAAGGTGAAACAGCACGTTCTAATCACCAGAGCTATCCGATATTCTTCACATCTACCATTGAGGAGACGTACGAAACGCTACGAGAGCGTGGCGTAGAAGTAAGCGAACTTCAGCGTGATGAGGTGAATACGTTTTTTGATTTATATGACCTTGATGGTAATCGCCTACAGGTTTGTTTTTGGGAGTAGCTACTAGTGAAGGAGTTGTTTAAGACTTGTGAGTAAGAATGTGAAACGAGATGGAGGATTACCTGCACATCGAGATTCTCTTTTAGAGAATGCTGTAACCGATCTTCGCTCAGACCCGAACGTACTAGGGATTTACTTAAGTGGTTCTTTAGCGAAAGGGAACGCCGATTTGTATTCTGATATCGACCTTCATGTTCTCGTCAGAACAGAGAGCAAGGGCGATTTTATTAACAAGAAGCGTGAGCGATCAGGTCGCTGGGGAGAGGTGATGTTTTTTGAAGGGGTGTCGACATCACCCGTTATTGTGGCGCACTACGATTGCTTTGTAAAAGTAGATTGCTGGTATCATGCTCCTGAAGAGTTCGTTCCGTCTCTTTGGTTACGAGGAGCTGAAGTGCTCTATGACCCGAGCAACCTTATAACTGATGTGATAAAGAAATCTGCTGACATTAACTACAAGTTATCGTCAGAGGAGGTAGCGTTCTGGAGAGGAAAAGTGCTTTCATTTATTCACGAAACTTACCGAGCTGTGATGAGAAATGAAGTGTACTATGCGTATGCGAACGTTGATCGTGTTCGCTGGCTTATCGCTTCTGGGTGGTACATGGAACTTGGAGAGCATCTTGATGGTTCATATGGTGTTTGGTCGAAGGTTGAAAGTAAGCGTGGGAAATTGAAGGAGCATCAACTTTCTCTTTTAGTAGATTGGAAGTGTAACCCTGAGTCAAATGAAATGATGGATCTCATAGAGAGGATGACGCCTGAGTTTATTAGATTGAACAAGGTGCTCAGTGATCAGGTAGGGATAGAAGCGAATGAGGCTCGTATACAAAAATGCATCATTAAAGTGTTTTGAGCAAGTGTAACCATAGGATCAGGAAAATTAGAAGGAGGGAATACGGTGATTTTACATACAGAAACGTATGGAGATGGCGAGACGGTGGTTCTTTTGCATTCCGGCTTACAAACGGGGCAAACAGATTTCGTAGCACAACAAGAGGCGTTACTGGAAAGTAGAAAAGTAATCGTGCCTGATTTAAGAGGACATGGGAAATCTGTGAGTGATAATTTTTCCAATTACTTCCAAGATGCTGCGCGTGATTTAAAAGAAACATTGGATTATTTAGAGGTAGAACGGTTTCACTTGGTCGGGTGTTCGTTAGGAGGACTCGTCGCACTGTTGTTTGCGAAAGCATTCCCGGATCGACTGCTAAGCTTAACGATGTCAGGGGTTACGGCTGATCAACCAGCTCATTGGAGCGAATCTCATAAGGAAGAAGTGAAGTTCCAAACGGACCTTTTACAAAATAAAGAGATTGTTGGCCAATTGGATCAAATTCATGATTCTGACTGGAAGCAGTTCATCTATATGGCTCGTGATGTGGATTGGTATCCGTTTGAACACACAGCAGATTTAAATCGCATCGACGCTCCTATTTTATATATGGTCGGTGAAGGGAATAAGGATGAAGTGATTTCCGCTTCAACGTATCAGAGGATGCATGAAAATGTTCATGTGAGCGTGATTCCGTTTGCATCTCATCTTGTGCATGTCGAGCAGCCAGCTTTGTACACGGAGATGTTACTAGCATTTCTGGACAAGGTAGAGGAAAAGAATCGTAACTTGATGGAATCTACCAATTAACGGTAAGCTCCTTTTGTGTTTGGGAGGCCAATGAATGAGAACAGAAAAGCAAAAGATGCTAGACGGAGAGATGTATGATCCGGGTGACGAAGAACTTTTGAACGATCGATTACGTGCTCGTCGGTTGACGAGGTTATATAATCAAACGAGTGAGACAGAAACAGAAGAACGGTCTCAGTTATTAAGAAGTTTGTTTGGTTCGACAAAGGAAAACGTAGGGATCGAACCAACGTTTAAGTGTGATTATGGGTACAATATTCATGTTGGAGAAAATTTCTTCATGAACTTCGACTGTGTCATACTAGATAGTTGTGAAGTTCGTTTTGGTGATAACTGTATGGTAGCTCCTGGCGTCCATATTTACTGTGCGACGCACCCCCTTGATCCGGTTGAACGAAATTCTGGAAAAGAGTTTGGAAAACCAATCATCATAGGAGATAACGTATGGATCGGCGGAGGAGCGATTATTAATCCTGGGGTAACGATTGGAGATCATGTTGTCATCGCTTCAGGTGCAGTCGTCACAAAAGACATTCAGGATAATGAAGTAGTTGGAGGCAATCCAGCGAAGAAGATAAGAGAGGTACCGATCAGGCCTAGATCGACATTCGACAAATAGCGGGGAGTGACAGGCACCGACGAGGGACCGAGGAGGGAAAGAAATGCCGGATTTAAAGAATCAAGTGATCGTGATCACGGGAGCGAATCGTGGCCAGGGTCGAGCGATCGCTGAACACCTCATCACGCTTGGGGCGACCGTAGTGGTCGCTGCCAGAAGCTATGAGAGTGCTAAGAATGTTTGTAAAGAAATAGATAATGAACAAAAAGCCTATCCTATCCAGCTTGATGTTACGAAAGAAGAGCAATGGCAGGCGGGAATGAGTGAAGTTGAAGAGCAGTTCGGAAAGATCGATGCTCTTGTAAATAATGCTGGCGTGTTAAAGCGCAAGTCGTTTCAGGAGATAACGGTTGAAGACTACCAGGAATTAATTAACGTAAACCAGCTAGGTGTATTTCTCGGAATGCAGGCAGTTCTCCCCTTGATGGAGAAGCAGGGAAAAGGGTCGATCATTAACAACGTTTCGATTTCAGCTTTTGCACCGATCGGGAAGTCTACGGCTTATGCTGCTACAAAAGCTGCGGTGGTCGCCATGTCAAAGGCAGCTGCAATCGAAGTGGGACCTAAAGGGATTCGCGTGAATATGATTCATCCGGGTGGAGTCGAAACGGAAATGGCGACACAAGGACAAGGTGTTCCGGCATTTTATGAGTCGATTCCTCTTGGACGTATCGGTCAACCGATCGAAATAGCAAGAGCGGTTGCTTTTCTTGCGTCTGATGAGAGCTCCTATTGTACAGGTACTGAAATCGTGGTTGATGGAGGTATGACGCTAGGATCTGCCAGTGTTTAGTCTTAGTGAGCAACAGAAAGCAATTGGTGACGATCTCTTTCATGAAATGAAAACAGGTACTAAGAAGCAAAAAAGAGCATATCGAGCGATATCTGAACTGGAGATAATGAAAGACTTAAAAGCCTATCACCCTGTACTATGCGGAACGATTCCGATCGACATCGATATCGAGAGCTCAGATCTTGATATTGTGATGGAAGTGAATGATGCTGAAGCATTTGAAACGAAAATTCGAAACTTGTACAGCTCAAAAGATTCGTTCAAGGTAAAGAGAACGACAATTAGAGGAAACGAAATTATAAAAGCAACCTTCGTGTTTCAGCACTTCGAGTTTGAGCTTTTCGGTCAAGCTCAACCTGTACATACCCAATTTGCCTTTCTTCATATGGTGATCGAGTTTGAATTGATGAAGAAGTATCCAGGTTTGAAGGATGGCGTGATCGAACTTAAGAAACAAGGCTACAAGACAGAGCCGGCATTTTGTAAGCTTTTGGAGATCGAGGGAGATCCTTATGAAGGGCTTATTCGATCCGCGTTTGCATAATTGTGAACTGAAGACAGGAGAGGGGGAGTTACCTCCTCTTTTTTTGTATGGATTTTATTTCAAGTTTCGCAAACTTATTCAATGGATGCGTCGTCTAATTAAGTAGGACGGAGGGACAGGCATGGAAGAAATAGATTATGAACTGTTCGAAGCAACAGATTCTGAGTGGATCATTGATGAAGTCATGAAAAAGTATGGACAGGAAGTGTTACAGCTAGTTTATTCCTATGTAAAAAATAAAACAGTTGCTGAGGACTTAACACAAGAAATTTTCATCAAATGTTATAAATCTTTACATAAGTACAACGGAAAATCAAAACTGCGAACGTGGTTATGGCGAATTGCGATTAATCACTGTAAAGATTATTTGAAGAGCTGGTATAACAATAATGTTTCGGTTTCAGATGGTGTTATGGAGGTAGAAGCAGCTCCGAAGGAGTCTGTTGAAAAAATGATTATTCAAAGAGACGAGGACCAACAGTTGGTTTCAGAAGTGATGAACTTGCCTTTGAAATATCGAGAAGTCATCTATCTTCGCTATTTTGAAGAGCTACAGATTAAGGAGATCAAGCAGGTGACAGGCGTTAATAGTAGTACAGTGAAAACGCGGCTGAAGCGAGCGAAGTTGATGTTGAAAGAAAGATTGGAGGATTAGGATATGGAAAATCGGTTGAGAAATTTAAAAAAAGCGATGAAGGCTAAGACATTTAACGATTTAACGTTCACCGATAAGCACAAGCAAGAAATATATGAAAAGATTAATCGCTCGCTTGAAACCGAAGAGGATATTTTATTTGCGATTATGCAGATTCTGATGCATGAGAACACAGGAGTTGAGCTTGCAACAAAGCTAAGAGCACGATCCGTTGTCACTTTTCAGGATAATGAAGGCTTCCTTTATACATATTTGCATCGACTAGAGGTTTCCGATTGTTTGCAGTCAACATGGCATGATGATGGTGCGAAATATTATAAATTAAACAGTAAAGGGAAGCGTCTATTGGAGAAAGCGGAACAGAAACAGTCAAAACGGAGCGTTGTTCTTAAGCGGTTGTTGGAGGTGTAAATGATGGCGGAAAATCCAATACACTCTTATCTAACTAAGGTGATGAAGGAAATAAAATCACATGAGGCGAGGAGTTATGTTTCGAGCGAGTTGTCTTATCATATTATAGAAGCGAAAAATAAGTGGAAAGATAAAGGCTTTTCAGATGAAGAAGCTGAAGAAAAAGCGATCCTGCAAATGGGTGAGCCAGCGAAACTTGGAAAGAGTCTGAACAAAATTCATAAACCAAAGGTCGATTGGTATATGCTGATTCTCGTTATGGGAGCACTCGGATTAGGTTTTCTTCCGCTGTTTGTATTAGGAGACCACATTTCAACAGTCAACCTTGTGGAGACGAAGGTTATCTCAGTGCTACTTGGATTGATCGTGATCATCAGCTTCATGCTATTCGATTATAGGCGTCTAAGAAAGTTTGGTTGGGTGTTCTACATAATTGGGACGTCCCTATTAGTAGCGCTTCAATTATTTGCAGGTCAGTTTGTTAATGGCAGTCCCATTATTCCCTTAGGACCGTTTACGATCGAAGGGAAGTTAGCGTTGCCGTTCTTGTTTATTGCTTGGGCATCATTTTATAGTTCGGAAAAGTTTAAGCTGTGGCAAATGGTGTTGTTATTTGTTATCCCGCTATATTATTATTTTACATTGCCAATGATCGCCACCGCATATATTTATTGTGTGATGGTCATGGTGATGCTTGCATGGAGCACGTTTCCAAGGAAGACTACGTATAAGGTTTGGGGCGCATTTATAATAGTGGTTTTGACCCTTGTTTCATTATCTTGGACAGTAATGGATTATTATCAAAAACGACGATTTGTATCAGTCTTTTATACAGGGGATGCTGATGCGAACTATGTACTAACTCTTCTTAAAGAGCAGTTGCTTCAGGCTGGGTGGTTTGGAAATCCTGATGCTCACTATGTACCCGACCCGCATACAAATTTTGTTTTCGTTAGCTTAACGGCTCATTACGGTTGGTTGTTCGGGATCATGATACTACTGGTTTTGAGCTTGCTCGTGCTAAGGATGGTAGCGATCTTTCGAACTGTTAATGAGCCTTTCACCAAACTTTTGCTTGCTGGAGCGATTGGATTAATCGCAACGCAGTTAATTTCAAACATTCTCATGTCTGTAGGCGTATTTCCTTCTACTACGATGTCGCTTCCGTTTATTAGTTATGGTCTAATGCCGATCGTATTGAATGGTTTTATCGTCGGGATGGTATTAAGTATCTATAGAAGAAAGCACATCATTTCTCACTATACTAGAAAGGTAGACTAATCGTGATCATACGGGTAGTCTACCTTTTTATTCGTTTGTAGAACATGCTGATATTCGTATTGGGATTTTATGCTAAAATTAGGAAGTGACTAAAATACGTTCGACAAGATTTGAGAAATTCCGGGTGGTGACAGGCACCGTTCTAAAGTCGTGAAAGGAAGGTCGAATGAATAAACTCGTTTCTTGGGTCGAGGAAATAAAAGATAAAAACGCTAGTACAGCAGCTGCACTCATCGTCATGAAGGACAATGAAGTCGTACTCGAACACTACAGTGGCAAGCACTCGAATACAGAAGACGCGCGCCAAGTTGATCAACAGTCTCGGTTCAACGTCGCCTCTGCAAGGAAGAGCTATCTTGGATTAGCTGTTGCATATGCGATCTATGAAGGGAAAATTACTAGTTTAGATGATTACGCCAGAAACTACTTCGATGATATCGATCATGAGTTGCTTGGAGCGACTACGATTCGTCATTTAGTTACTCATTCTCACGGGTTAGACGAAAACCTTGAAGGCAATCTCATAAGAGAATTCGAACCTGGTGAGAGCTGGGCGTATCGTGGAATCAATATTGTCATGATGACAAAGCTCATACATAACCTCTACGAGAAAAATTTTCCGCAGCTTTTGAAGGAAAGAGTCTTTGAACCTCTTGGCTTCACTAAGACCTGGTGGGAGGTTTCAGATTCTCCTGAACTTGTTAGCGTGATTGTAGACCCTGCAGATAAAGGGGAGACCGCGTTAGGAATGAGAGAAGACGGTCTAGAGAAAAACCTCTTTGTAAACACGCGTGAGTTTGCTGAGTGGGGAAAACTCTTTCTTAATCGGGGTAAGATGAACGGTAAACAGATTGTACCAGAAGCGGTGATGGAACTAGCAACGACCATTCAAAGCCCCCCTTATGCCGATAAAGAATTGCCGCAGAACGGTTTGTTTTGGTTCGTTCAAGACGAGCCGCGGGAACGAAGTGAACTTGGGAGTCGCGTGCCACGAGGTTCCTATCAAATCCTTGGCGTAACTGGACCTACGCTTCTCGTGATTCCAGAATACAATGTGGTTGTCGCGAAGATGTACAACAAACGGTATAACTATGGTGGAGAAAACTATTTATATTATTTGAAAGAGTTTAGTAATCTTGTAGCGGATTCGTTTTGTGTAAAGTAAAAAGAAGAAAGAATTGGAGGGGCAAAACATGCCTACAGTAGGATTAGTAAGACATGGAGTGACCGAATGGAACTCTTTAGGAAAAGCGCAGGGACATTCGAATATTTCCTTAAATCAAGAAGGGAAAAACCAGGCGTTAAAGCTTGCTGAAAGACTTTCAAAAGAAGAGCCTTGGGATGTAATCATAACGAGTGACCTTTCAAGAGCAAAAGAAACGGCGGAGATCATCGCGTCGAGGTTACCTCACACGCCAATTATCGAACAACCATCCATACGTGAGATGCATGGCGGTGAAATCGAAGGAACGACAGAGGCTGAAAGAGTTGCGAAGTGGGGAGAAGATTGGCGTAATAAAGAGCTCGGAATGGAAAAGCGTCAAGACGTGGCGCAAAGAGGCGGCGCGTTTTTAGAAGAATTAACAAGCGCTTACAAAGGAAAAAGGGTACTCGTCGTGAGCCACGGTGCTTGGATCGGAATCACGCTTGAATACTTATTTCCGGAAGAATACTTCTATGCATTCCTTGAAAATACATCCTTATCGATCATACAGAAGAGTGATCAAGGCTGGCGTAACGTTCTATTTAATTGTATCTCCCATTTGTAATCGAATGAGGGAAGCAGTGCAGCTTCTAACGAATCATTGTTTAAATGTAGGAGGGACACTATGAAAAGAATACTGTCTAGTAAGTGGTTTGGTTATCCATTTATTCTTTTATTGTTAGTAGGAGATTACAGTAATCAGCCACTTTCTTCTATTGTAGGGCATGTAGGAATGGCATTGTTAATGGGGCTCATAGTGTCACTAACTGCTTACATCATCAGACTGTTTAGGAAAAACAAACGTCCCGAAGGAGAACGATAGTTGAAAGATAGAGGTGGTAGTTTGATCAAAGTATTACGAATTGTTTTATCAGCCGTAACGGTTGGGTTATCAGTCTTCGTATTAGTAACCGATCGTTTTGAACTCATGCCTTATTTGATGTTTGGTTTAGGGACGGTTATGTTTGTCACGGGAATTGCAGAATGGAAAGGGAATCGGAAAGAGAATGCAGCTATGTTGATGGTGACATCAGCTTTTGTGTATACTGTCATTTTGTTTTAATGGAGTGAGAATATGAGACGGGTCGTTCAGGATACGCTACACTACTATTATATTGAGCCAGCGGATGTCATCCGCCCTCAAACCATCATCATCTATCATGGCTTTGGCAGCGCTGCTGTAGGATCAGTTGATTTGGCGGAAACTTTTGCGAAGGAAGGATTTTCAGTCGTGATTCCTGAACTAATCTTTCACGATTCAAGGATGCCGTTCACAAATCATTTTCAACCTGAGATCATGCAGACGTATTTTTGGAAAACAATCTTTCAAAGTATCGAAGAATTTCCATCGCTCGTTGCAACTATTGGTTTAAGAAAAGAAAATGTCATTCTCCTCGGAAGCTCGATGGGTGGCTTTATTGCAAGTGGTATCGCTAGTAGGGAAGCGAACTTAGCCGGGTTAGTTAATGTAAATGGTTCTGGTTCATTCGTTTTTTCGGAGACTTTATTTCGAGATAAAGATGATAGGGGAGCTATTCCAGGCGAGCTGTTAGCTGCCTTCAAAAAATTCGACCCAGTTGAGTTGGGGAGGGGGATTCCACCAACACTCCTCCTTCACGGAGAATGCGATGAAATCGTGTCGATTCAAGGGCAGAAAGCCTATTACCGGTACTTGGCTGAAGAAAGAGACCATGTGATATTCAAAAGCTATCCTAATATAGGGCATCAATTTACTGATGCAATGGTTCGAGATGTAATCGAATGGTTACACCAGAATTTCTTGAGTGTGAAAGCTAATCCATAAAAGGATTAGCTCTTTCTTTGTCTAATTTAATTAGTAGGGTGAAAGTCTTTGTAGTAAGAAAGTAATGCTAAAAAGAGGGGTGATGGTGTGAAAACGAAAATGAATCAGTTGTTCGAAGATGAAAGATGCGTTCATGTGCTGTATGCCTATGATGGGGTAAAGAACTATATTAAACAGGTGGTTGGGTTTATACAAGATGGAATTGAAGCGCGAGACCACGTTATTCTTATTGAGAATGAACCGATGTATCGGATTATTTATGAAGAAATGTCCAATCTTTTAACAACTGAAGAAATGACATATGTTCATCGAATCAACAACTTTGATTTTTATTTTTCTAACGGCAGTTACCATCCCCCTGCGATCGTGGAGCATTTCAATAAAGTGGTGCAGCCATACGTTGAGAAAAATGTTAGGTTTAGGTCCTGGGCACATGTAGAATGGGCCTCGATGGAAGAACCTTTGCATATAATAGAAGATTTTGAAAGGATTGTTGATGGTGCGGTGAATGACTATTCGTTTCCTTTGATTTGTGCATACGAAGGAGAGCGAATGCCGGACTATCTTATTAACATCCTCATGGAAACACATCCATATGTCCTTATGGAAGAGGATTTCGTGATCTCAAAACAATATCAGGCTTAGAGAGCAGACTGAATTGAAGATCTAGGGGAAGAACTCAGAGTGGACACGATTGGTCTTTCGATCGCTAGAGGTTTGTATGAAGCGTTTGGCTATGAAATAACAAACGTGATGATGATGATGAAAAATATGATATAATCTTTCACGATGTGGGATGCTAGGGAGAGCTAAGATAGGCTCTTTTTTTTTGACCCTATTTGAGCAATTTGAGGGCTAGTGCTAAGTTTACATAATCAACTCTTAACGAAAGGTGATGAAGATATGAAAGCTGTACAAGTAACAGGTTACGGTGACGTTGATAAGCTACAGATTGCTGAGGTACCGATTCCTGAGCCGAAGGATAATGAAGTTCTTGTAAAAGTAAAAGCATGTGCGATCAACAATACAGAGATTTGGATGAGAGAAGGCGCATACGGAACAGGATCCAAATCAGGTTGGAGACCTGAAGGCGTACAATTTCCGAGAACGCCTGGGTCTGATATTACAGGGCAGGTCGTCAAAGTAGGCGCACAGGTGGATAAGACGATGAAAGGGAAGAATGTTGTTCTTTTTCCATTTACGTCGAGCGGGGAAGAAGGTTCAGAACATATTTCGGAAGACATGAGCTTCATTGGCTCCGAATATGACGGAGGCTATGCAGAATACGTTGTTTGGCCAGCTGAGCTTTGCTTTGATATGCCGCTATCTAACTATATCGAAAGTGCTGTGTTTTCGGTTAGTGGGATGACGGCTTGGCACATGGTGGAACAGATTCAACCAAAACCAGGTGAAACGGTGATGGTGACTGGCGCGAATGGCGGCGTTGGGTCATTGAATGTTCAGATAGCTTCAAAAGTGTTCGGTGCTAATGTCGTCGCACTCGTCGGTGATCTAGCTCTTGAAGAAAGTATGAAAGAACTCGGAGCGACGCATGTTCTATCTTATAAGTCGGAAACTATCGCCCAAGATATTCTCGATGCGAACGGCGGCCCAATCGATTCCGTACTAGACGTTGTTGGTGATGCGTTATTCGGAACATCACTTCATGTATTGAAAAAAGGTGGCAAGTTCTGTACGTCAGGTTCTGCAGGCGGCCAAAAGACGGAGCTTGATTTCAGGACGCTATACTTAAAACATATCACGCTATACGGTTCTGTCCTTGGGACGCGTTCCGAATTTGAGAAAATGTTAAGTGCCATTGCAGACGGAAAAATTCAGCCGGTTATCGAGAGAACGTTCCCACTCGAAGCGGCGAGAGAAGCACAAACGTACTTCAAGAATGCTGGGAAGCTTGGAAAGATCGTTTTATTGCCAGAAGAATAACGCTAGTTTTGACTCGTCAACGGTGACGGGTCTTTTTTTAGGCTGATACCCAATTTTTTCATGTACAAAAGCTACCTAATCGCTCTCATGAACATACACTGCTGTAGTACTTTAGAAAAGGTGGGCGAGAGGATGGCAACGGAATTAACGGGACGAATCGTTTTACCTGGTGACCCAGCGTATGACAAAGCAAGACAAAACCTTAATTTGTACCAACCAAAGTTTCCTGGAGCAATTGTGTTTTGTCAGGAGGAAAAGGATGTATTACATGCCTTAGCATTTGCTCGAGAGAAAGGTTTGCCTTTTCGAGTCAGAGTCGGAAGACATAGCTATCAAAATTTCTCGGTCGTTGATAATGGATTAGTGATCGATTTAAGCGAGATGAACGATGTAACCGTTAATGTGCCAACAAAGACGGCGAAGGTCTCTGCGGGTGCAGATTTAGGTAAGGTGTACAATACGTTATGGAAATATGGTCTTGCATTACCTGCTGGTACAGAATTTAGCGTTGGCGTTGCAGGGGTAACGCTAGGTGGTGGCATCGGGTATCTGTCGAGGCTATTCGGATTAACATGCGATCATCTTCTCAAGGTGAAAATGGTTGTAGCTAAAGGTGAGAAGGGTGCAGAGATTATCGAGGTGACGAGAGAACAGCATAGCGATGTATTCTGGGCATGCTGTGGGGGAGGTGGCGGAAATTTTGGAATCGTCACAGAGCTCACATTTCGCACCCATCCGATCGACAACGTTTCGGTTTTTAAAATCGAGTGGGAGTTCGACCAACTCGAATCCGTTTATGAAACGTGGCAGGGGTGGGCTCCTTTTACCGATGATAAGCTAACGTCTACGCTCGAACTTCATGCGAAGAGTCAAAATGTAATCCGATGTCTAGGTCAGTTCGTAGGGTCGAAAAAACGATTGATCGAATTGATCAAACCGTTAATTCATGAAAATAAGCCGAAGAAGGTGCAACTCGCCTCTCTACCTTTTAATAAAGCCTTCAACTATTTCAACGACCCAGCTGGGAATAAGCCATCATTCTTCAAAAGATCTGGGTCTTTCGGCTACAAGCCTATACCAAAGCGTGGAATCCAGATTATGAAACGATTCTTAGAACATGCGCCAAATGACAGTGCTTCAATCTGGCAACAGTCATTAGGAGGCGCAGTTTCAGAAAAACTTCCGAAAGATACTGCCTTTTATCACCGAGAAGCTCTTATCGCTCAAGAATACAATACTTCTTGGACCAGTGAAGAAGAAGCTAGGGAAAATATCCAGTGGGTAGTGGCATTACGAAAACAAATGCGTCCTTATACGGATGGAGACTACGTTAACTGGCCGGATCTGTCTATCCGTGATTGGCCAAAGGCTTACTATGGTGAGAACTTTCACCGGTTAAGAGAAGTGAAAACAGCAGTTGACCCTAAGAATGTGTTTACATTTCAACAAAGCATTCCACCATTTCATGAATAGAATCAGGTGCTCTCGTATGAGGGCATTTTTTGTGTATGCGTTTTATTAGTCATTGAGTTAATACCCTTGTTTTGAAATAATTGGTTCATAGCATTATAGCAAAAGGAAGAAAGCTAAGATCGATACTAAGAACAACTTCAAAAAGAGGAGGAACAGTAATGCCAGTTGGTCACCTCCATCACGTTGAATTATACGTGTCAGAGTTAAAGAGAACGGTCGATTTCTGGAGATGGTTACTTGAAGAATTAGGCTATCATTCATTTCAGAACTGGGAAGAAGGCCATAGCTTTAAGATCGGAGATACATACATCGTTTTTGTTCAAGTTGAAGAACGGTTTAAGGAACCTTCTTACCACAGGTGCCGTGTAGGGTTGAACCATCTTGCTTTCCACGCATCATCACGTAAGCACGTTGATGAATTAACAAATAAGTTGCGAGCAAAAGGCGTGACCATTCTATATCAAGATCGTCATCCATACGCAGGAGGGGACGATTATTATGCCGTTTATTTTGAAGATCCTGATCGAATGAAAGTAGAGATCGTCGCTCCATAAGAAAAATACCAAGAAGTCGATGATTTTTCCAAATGAGATGAAAGGGGAAGGTAATCATAACTACAGAAGAGGAACTGATATCAATTGTAAAGGAAGATCCAGCGATGATGGATGTGTTAAGGATCGTTAAATCTATTAATCTTCCTGACTGGTGGGTATGTGCAGGTTTTGTGCGTTCGAAAATTTGGGATGTTCAACATGAGTATGACCGTGCTACACAGTTACCTGATGTGGATGTTATCTATTTTGATAAGGGGCACATCGATGAGAATGAAGAAGTGGTGTATGAGAATGAACTAAAGAAAATTGATGAAACGATTCCTTGGTCAGTGAAAAATCAAGCAAGAATGCATGTATTAAATGATTCACCACCTTATGAGTCTTCCGTAGATGCCATTTCAAAATTTACTGAAACAGCTACAGCTCTTGGGGTGAAGTTAGATAAAAAGGGTCAGGTCATTCTTATTGCACCTCATGGCTTAGAAGACGCGTTTGCGATGAAGGTACGACCAACTCCACATTTCTTGAATAATGAACGAAGCTGGATATATAAAGAACGAATCGCAAAGAAAAATTGGGTTTCAAGATGGCCGAAAATAGAAGTGACACCTTAAATTTCGTTTTTATTTTAAATTTCCCGTTATGAAGGCTGCTTCTTGTGGAATAGAGTAAAAGCTATCACTTTTACGAAGAGGAGTTTGGACATGTGGATTAAACACGATTTTTTTAAATATATAACAGGTGCGATTCTTGTTCTTATCTTATTTTATTTTCTGGCAAAACTTGATTTCGTTAAACCAGTTGTCACCATCATCAGTACACTCTTTTATCCAATATTGATCGCTGGATTTCTGTATTACATCATTAAGCCGATCGTTCGTCTTGTTAGAAAGATTCCGTTCGTTCCCGACCTTGCAGCGATTCTTCTTGTTTTTGTAGCGATAGGAGGCCTCTTATATGGAGGATTCAAACTCTTAGCGAAAACAATCTCAGATCAAGCAACTAGTATTACGAAGGATCTTCCAAAGAAGCTTGAGAAGTCAGCTGAAGAAGCCCAAAAAGCGATTGAGAAAAATGACATGGGGATGGTTTCAGTAGGAAATCTGAGACATAAAGCAACGAGCTATCTTGGAGAAGTTACACAAAGTTTTGGAGATAATATTACTCAGGTTTTATCTGCTCTAACGGGAGCTACAACGGTTTTGATCGTTGTACCGTTCGTAGTGTTTTATTTCTTAAAGGATGACCATAAATTAATCCCATACTTGTTAAAATTCATTCCTGGAAATCATCAAGAAGAAGGAAAGAAAATTCTTAGCAATATTGATGATACTGTAGCTGCCTACATTAAGGGTCAAGTGATCGTCGCAGTGGTTGACGGTGTACTTATGTATATTGCTTACTTAATTCTTGGACTAGATTATGCCCTTATTCTAGGTATGTTCGTGACGCTAACTGCAGTCGTCCCATTCTTTGGTCCGATCATAGGTGTGATCCCAGCCCTAGTCGTCGGTCTTACGCAAGGACCGACGATGGCACTTTCAGTCCTAGTCGCACTCGTGATTGTTCAACAGCTAGAAGGGAATCTCGTCGCCCCGCTCGTAATCGGTAGCAAGTTGAACATTCATCCTTTAACAATCATTTTATTGTTAATCGTTGCAGGTGCTCTTTACGGATTCATCGGCATGTTGATCGCGATTCCATTTTATTCAGTCCTCAAGGTGGTCATTAAGAACTTCTATCAGTTCTATCGACTGAGACAGATGCAAGAAATCAGCGAATAACAAAGACCGGTATGGCGATGTGGCCATACCGGTCTTTTTTGCATGCAGAAGCAACGAACAGGGAGAAAACCTTCTCTGAAATAACGTTGTGCTAGGTTAAACGTTTAACTGGTCGCCTACACGAACTTTATGCTCAGAGATAGCGCCTTCAGGTAGTTCAAGAACGGCATGTGCGTCTTTAATTGGAAAGACAAAACGCCACGGTTGTAGATTTGGAATGAGTTTGATCACTTTGTTCTCTTTATTGAGAAACACAGCATCGATCGGGAAATGCATAAAGCACATGTGGATCGAGTTGCACGGTGTAATTAAGAGAGCTTCTTGGTCAAGAGGACGTTTGCGAAACATAAGTCCACGTAATCGTGATGCGAACGAACCAGCGTAAAGAATTGTGTGCGGTATTGTTCGATATATCATACGTTCTGGATGTTCACTCATTACACTTCATCCTTTCCTATAGCTATTACATTCACTATATACGAAGGGAATTGCTTTCTCAACAAGAAAGTAGACGCTATAAGCCTTCATAAACATTTACAAATTAATTGCAAAAAAGATGTTTACAAATTCGTTATTGAGAACTACAATAAAAGTACAGAAGTTCTTTAAAAAGAACAAAAGAGCAAACGAGATCACTATAATGAACAATCGCGAACCTATGCTTCTGATGTTCACTAATCAAAGGGGGTTTGGAATGAGGATAGCGTAAAAGCATTACCTTGCTTTTTTATTACTTCCTTTCAAGGTCTCTGGATCATACTTACTGAAATACTGTTGCTTGTAGACATAGGTTTTCTAATGAAATAAAAAACCAACACTTAGGGAGGAAACAAAATGTTAAAGAAAATGGGAGCATTCGTTAGAGAAGAAGAAGGGCAAGGGATGGCAGAGTATGGTTTGATTCTTGCGGGGGTAGCAGTTGTAGCGATAGCTGCATTTACAACCCTTGGTGACAAAGTAAAAGCATTAATTAATGAGGTAGCAAAAGAACTTAAATAAAATAAGACTTTTTCTTAGGCCCCACTCTAACAGGTGGGGCTAAATTTAAAAGGAGAGGTACACCGATGATCTATAGTATCTTAGTGGTTACTTTGCTACTGTCTTTCTACACGGATATTCGAAGCAGAAAGATTCTTAACATCGTTACATTTCCAGCCATGCTAGTAGGATTGATTTACTATACGATCACGCTTGGATTTGAAGGGTTGCTCTTTAGTAGTGCAGGCTTATTAGTTGGTTTTCTTCTACTTTTTATTCCTTACTTATTAGGAGGAATGGGTGCAGGCGATGTGAAACTACTCGCTGCAGTTGGGGCACTTACAGGTGTGACATTCGTTCTTCATTCATTTGTTTACACAGCGTTAGTAGGAGGGGTCATCGGACTTATCTTACTTATTAGGAGACTCGAATTCAAAGAAATTTCTCCACTATACTTACTCTCTTTTTTCTATCTTTTGAAGAACTTAACATCGGGTAACGATGACAAACCACGAATCACCTTTCCGTATGGAGTAGCCATTACAGTTGGGACGTTGTGTACGTTCTTCTTAGGAGGGATGACATGAAATCAGAGAAAGGACAATCGATGGTTGAATTTGCGTTAGTTCTACCAGTACTTGTGTTGCTGTTATTCGGAATCGTTGATTTCGGGAGAATCTTTCACGCCTATTTAACGATCGATCATGCCGGGCGTGAAGCTGCACGAACAGCAAGCGTTGGGGAAGATGATGCCACCATTCGTTCGGTGGCGGTGGATAATGCCACTAGTATTAGTCTTTCTGGTTCGCAGGTATCAATCTCTCCAGGTGGGAAGAAATCTTCAGGCAGCGAGGTTCGCGTCACGATCAGTCATCATATTGACTTCCTCACCCCGGTGATTGCTTCATTAACGGGTCCGATCGATTTAACAAGTACAACGGCGATGAGGGTGGAATGATGAAAAAAATTCTATCGATGTTATCGAATGAAAGCGGAAATACGATGGCGATGGTTGCAGTTAGCATAACGGTTCTCCTCGGTGCAGCGGCTATGGTTGTTGATGTAGGGCGGATGTATCACGAGAAGAGCATCCTTCAGAACGCTGTCGATGCAGCGGCTCTTGCAGGGGCTCAAGAACTGATAACGAGTCGAAGTAAGGCAACGACAGTAGCGGGAAGCTATGCGTACAAAAATGGCTATCCGGTATCGTATTGTGACATAAGAACAGGTGCTGACACAATTCACGTTTCTCAAGAAACAAAAGTTCCGATGACATTTGCAAAAGTGTTCGGTATGAAGGATGCCAGAATTAGCGCCTCAGCGAAAGCAAAGGTCGGTCCAGTTTGGCCAACAAAAGGGATTACGCCCCTAGCGATTGAGTACACAGCGGTTCCTCATCAAACGGAACTGAAGTGTAGCAATCCAGGTGAAAAAAACGGGAACTGTGGCTATCTTGATATCGGGAGCAACGGTGCACAAGGCTTAGCGAACAACATTATAAACGGTGTAGAAATTCCTCAAGGAACAAAAACCGTACAAACTGAGCCTGGCCAGAAGTGGGGGCCGGTCAAAGGTGCATTCCAGACCCTGATTGATAATGATGCAGGTAAATCGCATTGTCAAAATGCATCTTCCGCAGATGGAACGTGCGATCGTATGATCATCATTCCATTAATAAAATCTTGGGACAGTGTAAATGGGAAATCAACAGTAGAAATTGTAGGGTTTGCATCCTATTGGTTGGACCGGGTCGATGAGCCAAAACGGATTGTAGGCAAATTCAAAAAGATGATCACATCTGGTGAAATCGATGGATCCCAAACCGGCAACGTTTACGGCGTGAAACTTATCGATTAAATGACTGATATGGAAAGGTAAGGAGGAGCATATGAAAACGAAGCGTATCTGGATGTGGTCTCTCGTATTTGGAGTCATTGCAACGGGAATTGTCTATGTTGCCTTATTTTCAAATATGGCGATCGTTACGTCGACAGGATCTGATTCAAAAACCGAAGATGTTCCGGAGGTTGAAGAAGTAGCTGAAGCGGCCCCTCCTGTGGTCGAGAGGGAAATGAGCAATGAGATGCTTGAAGTGAGTGAAGGAAAACGAGCCATTTCGTTAAAAGTCACGCTTGAACAAGGGGTATCAGGATATGTTGTACCTGGATCCTTCGTAGATGTTGTCGCGTTTGAAACAGCGGTGGACGAAGAAAAGAAACAAGAACTTAGATCAGCACAGGTTGTTCTCCAAAATGTAAAAGTTCTTGGTTCCGGTAAAGCCTCTGACGCTGGTGAAGAGTCTCTTCTTTATGAGACCGTTACACTAGAAGTAGATGCGAAACAGGGTGTGAAAATCAGCCTTGCTTCAACAGATGCGAACGGCTTTTACTTAATGTTGAGAAACGAGAAAGATAAGGCGATCGAGAAAGCTGAGTTGAAAGAAACAAGACAGGTTGTTGAAGGAGTTGTTTCTAAATGAGTGTAGAATGGTACTTTTATTGCGACTCAAACGGCCGAGCAGAAAAAATCGAAACGTTCCTTCTGAAAAGAGGTCAACATCTCACATGTTTTCAGACACTCGCTGATCTGCAGTCACGATTGGAGGATTCTTCTAACGCCACTCTCTTTTTACAGCCAAATAACGTCTATAATGTGTATGAACTAAGTGAAGAAATCTCAATTAAGCACCCCCACATCTATATCATTATCTTGTCTGAAGAATCGAATGAAAATACGAAGAAAGCTATGCATTCTGGTGCATCGAACTTACTGACCCTTCCGATCAAAACCGAAGAACTTGTCGATGTTGTCACACAGGCTCATCGCTACATGAATTATCGCGCTGAACAGCAAGGTGTAAAGGAAAATCATGAACCTAAGAATGATAGTCGCGTCATTTCTGTTTGTAGCCCTCGCGGAGGAATCGGTCGTACATTACTTACAGTGAATTTAGCAGCGAGCTTAGCACGTGAAGGAAAGATGGTCGCTGTGCTCGATACGAATATTCAATTCGGAGATGTCACGATGTACTTTGATGTGAAACCAAAGAACACCATTTATGAATGGGTGAAAGAAGGGTATGACAAAGGTAGATTCTCCGTTTCGCATTATTTAACGAAACATGATTCTGGTGTGGCTATCTTAGCACCACCACCGCGACCAGAGTTTTTTGAAATAATTACGGAACATCACATCGAAATGGCCATTACAGAACTTAGAAAAGACTACGATGTGATCATCGTCGACACAGCAGCTACGATATCAGAAATCCATCTCAAAAGCCTCGTGCTATCTGATGATATCTTGTTGTTGATGACGAGTGACATTCCAGCGGTTCGGAACACAAAGCTTTACATGGAAACGTTAGAGTCCTTGAAGCTGATCGAGAAGATCGATCTCATTTTGAACAGAGATTCTAGAAAAACAACCATAGATCAAAAACGTCTAGAAGAAATTCTTCAGAAACCGATATTTTCAATGCTTCCAGACCAGCCAGGACCGGTAGCGGTTTCTATTAATGAAGGCTATCCGCTCGTATTAAAAGATGCAAAGAATGCTCTTTCTAAAGCTGTTCTCTCGTTATCAACGAAATTGATGCCAGATGATCCTGAACGCGTCCAGTCTGGTCTAAAGTCTTTAAAATCAATGCGATGGCCTTTAATGAGTAGGTAGGGGGGGAGGGAATCGGATGTCTCTTTTTAAACGCTATGTTGATGTCCAACCAGTCGAATCAGGAGAAGGGAAGCCACAAGCTCCTGCGAAGACGAATGAATATATCCAAATGGAATCAAAACTCCAAAACTATTTATTAGAAGAATTAAAGAAAAAGCAGTTTGATCGAGACGAAGAAACGAAGAAAATTCGTGAACTTGGAAAAGCGTTCATCGACAAGGAAGGTGAGCGATTAACATTTGAAGAGAAAAAGAGTCTACTAGGGACTGTAGAAGATGAGCTCTTAGGGTATGGACCGATCACCCCTCTACTTGAAGATCCGATGATATCTGAGATTATGGTCAATGGACCGTTTGATATTTATTATGAGCATCAAGGAAAAATCGTAAGGAGTGATTCCTCGTTTCGAGATGATTCACATGTTGAACGAGTAATCGAGCGGATCGTATCTCCACTTGGCCGACGTATTGATGAAAGCTCACCGATGGTCGATGCCAGGTTGCCAGATGGATCCCGTGTTAATGCAGTCATACCGCCTTTATCATTGAAAGGACCCTCGTTAACCATTCGTAAATTCTCTGCAACACCTTTTCAAATCTACGATTTAATCGATTACAATACGCTTAGTAGTGAAATGGCAGAGTTCCTCAGTATGTGTGTGAAATCGAGGTTAAATATCTTTATAAGTGGAGGAACAGGATCTGGAAAAACCTCCTCATTAAACGTATTATCATCGTTTATTCCAAACGATGAGCGTATTGTCACGATTGAAGATGCTGCCGAACTTCAGCTATCGCAAGATCATATTGTTGCCCTTGAGGCACGCCCTTCAAACATCGAAGGAAGTGGCGCAATCACGATCCGTGACCTCGTTCGAAATGCTCTACGGATGCGTCCGGATCGAATCGTAGTTGGTGAGGTTCGTGGTGCAGAAGCACTCGATATGCTACAGGCTATGAATACAGGTCATGATGGAAGCTTAAGCTCAGGTCACGCCAATTCTCCTCGAGATATGCTCTCTCGTTTAGAAACGATGGTGCTGATGGCTGGGTTCGATCTCCCATTGCGTGCAATTCGAGAGCAGATTGCGAATGCACTCGATCTTATCGTACACCAAGTTCGTTTGAAGGACGGAACGAGAAAGATGGTAAAAGTAACAGAGGTTCTTGGGATGGAAGGAGATACGATCGTTCTTCAGGATTTGTTCGTTTTCAAAGAAGGTGGACGAAACAGCAAAGGAAAGATCGAGGGGCGCTTTGTCTCGACGGGTGTAAGACCTGGAATAGCGGAAGTATTAGAGCAAAATGAGTTTACATTACCATCTTCATGGTTCAAAGAGGAGTGGTGAAATGAATGAAATCGGTCTGTTAGGGATTCTCTTTTTAGGTTTCTTTTTCACCTTTTATTTTGTAACGACTAAGTGGAAGAAGAGGAAGAAAGCGAACTCGAGAATCAACGATTTCGTGCCGGTCGGTTCCACAGTCGTTGAAGAAAAGGATGAAGAAAAAAAGCAGGTTTTGAAACCATTGATCATGAAGTTATCAAATTTGTTTCATGGAATGAAGTTCAGCAAAGATACGGAGATCAAGCTTCAGCAGGCGGGGAGCACGTTAAAGGCCGAAGAGTTCTTCGTCGTACGCCTTCTGATCGCTGTTGCTGCTCCAATTCTACTTTTTGTCCTATCTCTTCCATGGTACCTCTGTCTACTCTCTATCGTAATTGGGTTTGTAGGACCTGAGAGATACATGGTGAAGAAAGCTAGGAAACGGAACAGGCAGTTATCCTATCAGCTCGTTGAGGCGCTAGCTACGATGTCCAATTCGCTTCGAGCAGGATTTAGCTTTGTGCAGACAATGAAACTAATCGGAAAAGAAATGCCAGATCCGATCGGTCCTGAATTCGATCGGTCCGTTCGAGAAATTGGAATGGGGATTCCGATGGAAGAAGTGTTTCAAGGTTTGACCACACGCCTCCCTAACAAAGAGCTTGAAGTGGTGATTCAGGCCATTCTTGCACAGAGAAAAAGCGGTGGGAATTTAGCGCAGCTTATGGATAACATGGAGGAAACCGTAAGAGGAAGAATTCGAATCCTTGAAGAGCTCAATACATTGACGGCGCAAGGAAAGCTGTCATCATGGATCATAACGGCTCTCCCAATCGTATTAACATTGTATCTCTATTTTGTGAGCCCAGACTACTTCCAACCCATGATCGACTATCCATTAGGTTGGGTCTTGCTTGGAGCAGGGACGATTTCCCTAATAGTAGGTTGGTTTATCATTCAAAAGATCGTACGAATCGAGGTGTAGGTTATGATCATTATGTTGTTTGCCATCTCTTCCATCGTCTTCTTTATGCTTCTCTTCACAGCGGTGTTTTCGACGATCTTCCAACGAGAACTTGCGATCGAGTCACGTGCCGATGTCTACTTCGGGAAACCTGAAGGGGTAGAAAAGAAAACCAAAAAGGCGTCGAAAGGAATTACTCAAACGCTACTACGTAAGCTCTGGACCATGAGCGTTGCTCGTCTTGAAAGAATGCTTCAGCGAAAAGACCATCGAAAGCTTGCGCTCATGATTCGGGAAAGTGGCTATGATAAGCTCTCACCGATTGAATTTCGTTTGATTCAAATTCTAGCAAGTATTACCGGTGGGTTTCTTGCATTGCTGTTGATTGGCCCAAACGCTGATGGCGGTTTATCTGCTCTGATTCTAGCAACTGCGGTTTCTTTCTTGTCTTATCGCTATCCTATTTTTTACTTAGCTAAGAAGAAAACGAAGCGTGTTAAGTTAATCAATAGGGAACTCTCTGACTTTTTTGATATGGTGAGCTTGCTTCTTGAAGCAGGTGTCGGTCTTGAAGGAGCGATCACAGATGTGTGTGAACGAATGAAGGGGCCATTATCCGCTGAGTTTAAGAAGACGTTAGATGAAATGAAGCGCGGGAAGTCGAGGCGCGAAGCATTCTACGATATGAAGAAGCGCGTCCCATCTGATAGTTTTAGAAGTGTGATGACTTCGATTATTCAGGCTGATCATCTAGGAGTTGGAATGTCGAGAGTGATCATGAGCTTAACAACGAGACTAAGGGAACAAAGGCGCGAGATAGCGCGAGAACAAGCAATGAAAGCTCCAGTGAAAATGCTCATTCCAATGATCTTATTCATTTTTCCACCAATCTTTATTGTCATATTAGGTCCGTTGGCTGTGAAGGTTTTCATAGAAGGATTGGGATAGGAAAGATGGAGAGAGAACATACATAGAAAAAACCAGTATCTCCGAGACAGATACTGGTTTTTTCTATTGATTAAGCCTTCTGAGTCCATGTAGATCGAGCATCCCAAAACCAATTTTCGAGAAAAGTGGCAGGATAATAAAGGAAAGAGCACTAACCATTTCCTGGGTTATATTCAGTCCAGTGGAACCGAGTAACCATGCGGTAGGATACAGAACCCAGAATGATGTTAAATAACATGCAGTAATGTTGTAATGCCGTGATAATCGTTTGCTCCCTGCTTTCGCCATTCTTCGAAGTGGCATCCAGAGGATAAACAAGACGATCACCAGTGCGATGATTCCGAAAGAATACCAAATATACTTCGTTCTTTCAGGAGAAAAGTCAGCGATCAGTCCAGTTAAAATCATAAATACATCCGCTGAGACTAATGCGATGAGCAGTCCTTTGTTTTTCTTCTTCTCATAAAACATGGCTGTTAACGCAAGTGATAATAGTAAGAGCGGTGTCGTTACAACCCAGTCCAGATAACGTGCGAAGTAAATCGTTCGATCTGCTCGTTCCACAACACCTTGCCCGAGAGCAATCGAAAGATAAGCTGTCCCTGACCACGCTGTGATGATTATTGCGATGACATACTCATAAAGTGGAACGTTCTTAGGTGACCGACTAAGGACGTAGAAGTAGATTGCGGCAGCGATCATTAGTATGAAATAAACAATGTGAAGTGTGACATCTAAATTGGACATATGGTTCTCCCCTATACATATCTTAGTAATTTTCAGTATAGACAAGAATGGGTGCGAATAATCGTATTCTAGTAGAATGATGTGAGGTTCGAGATAGAAAGAAAGGATTATGGGTGCGCTTTGAAGAACAGGTAGTAGTGTTTGGACAATTGTGAAAGTGCTTGTAGGGGGCATATCGAATCTTGCAGGTACGATTCGTGTGGTCATCTCCAGTTTGTTTACTAATAATGAAGGAGTGTGTGCCGTGTATACTGGTATTCTCTTATATCATGGTTTCAGTGAGTATGAACTATCGGTGCTCGTTTCAGTGTTAAAACAGGGAAATAAGCCAGTCGTTTTTATCGGATTGGATCATGGACTCGTAGCAGGAGAAGCAGGAATGCCATGCTACCCGCAATTTAGTATTAATCAGGTTGATAGCACACAGTTAGATAGTCTCGTACTTCCTGGAGTAGATGATTTTGAGCATCTTGTTGACCATCATAATTTGAAGAATTTCTTGGAGAATTTGAAGGGAAGGGAGCTATTGATCGGGGCGATTTCAAGTGCTCCTTATTTATTGTCGATGAGCGGCTTGTTGGATGGGAAAAGATATACAACTGGGTTAACGCGCGAGCAACGTAAGTTTCTAGCGACGTTCGATGAAGATTATTTCTGTGAAGCTCCCTTAATCATAGATGAACAGGTTATCACAGCGAGAGGTTCTTCATATGTTGAATTTGCATTTCAGTATGGTGAATCACTGGGTCTCACGTTCGATCGAAGCTGGTATGGGAGATAGAGAAGAGCGTAGGTTGTATGGTACTATTGATACTGGGTAAAAATGACAGGTTAGCGTGGTGAAAGATTGTGTTTAAGCTTTTTCTGATCGAAGATGATCAGTCGTTGTTCCATGAAGTGAAAGATCGCTTAACACAGTGGTCGTATGACGTTCATGGGATAGACGATTTTAGTAAAGTGTTTAAAGAGTTTGTAGAATTGAAGCCTGAATTAGTTATCATCGATATTCAGCTTCCTAAATTTGATGGCTTTCACTGGTGCAGGTTGATTCGTGAACATTCCAATGTTCCGATCATCTTCTTATCGTCACGAGATCATCCTACTGACATGGTGATGTCGATGAACCTTGGGGCGGATGATTTCATACAAAAACCGTTTCATTTTGACGTTCTCGTTGCTAAGATACAAGCGATTCTAAGACGCGTGTATAATTACAACAATGACGACACAGGTGTGAAAACGTGGCTCGGTGCCACTGTGGATTATAGTCGCAATCAACTATCGAGTGAGCAAGGTATGATCGAGTTAACGAAAAATGAAATCTACATTCTCAAAATTCTGATCGAGCGAAAAAATAAGATCGTGAGTCGAGACGAAATGATAACGATGCTTTGGGAAGATGAAAGGTTCGTGAGTGACAATACGTTAACCGTTAATGTAAACAGGTTAAGAAAGAAGCTTGCTGAAATTGGTCTAGGAAATTCGATTCTTACTAAGGTTGGGCAGGGATACATGGCAGTGGAGTCTATCTCCTGATGGTTAAAGCATTTCTCATCGAGAGAAAAAGTTGGATCGGTCTTTTTCTTTTTCTTCAGCTATTGCTTCTATTAGTTTCGTACGTCGATGAATCGATTTCTCTCACATCGATTACTTACGTTGTATTTCTTTCTACATTTATCATGATGGTATTCTTCCTCATTAGATACCGAATCGAAACAGAGTTTTATCGTAAGCTTGAGGATAGAGAGAACGACCTTGAATTATGGAGTATTCCTGAGGCAAGCAGCCCTTTCGAAAAGGTCGTGGAAAGAAACATTGCATCCGAGATCGAAAAGCTGCAAGATGCCGTTTCAAGGAATCAGGTTGCGATCGAACAAGAAAAGGATGATTTGCTTTCGTGGATCCATGAGGTGAAAACCCCACTGACCGTTATGTCTTTGATGATCGAGCGCCTTGAAGACAAGGAAGCCAAAGCACAGCTAACGTACGAGTGGCTACGAATTCATTTATTGTTAGATCAACAGCTTCACCAAAAACGGATTTCTTTCATCGAAAGCGATGTTTATATTGAACGAGTCAATCTAGAAAGCATTCTTTTCGGAGAAATTAAAACATTAAAATCCTGGTGTATTCGAAAAGGAATCGGATTTGAGATTGCCCTTGAGGTAGAAGAAGTGTTGAGCGATGCGAAGTGGCTTGCTTTTATCGTGAGACAGCTTCTAACAAATGCCGTGAAGTATAGTAGCTCATCCGATCTATCCGTAACGAGTAACATGGTTGGTGAACAACTGGTTCTCTATGTTACAGATTATGGCCAGGGGATTGATGCACAAGATTTGCCGCGAATTTTCGATAAAGGATTCACCTCAACTACGAGACATTCTGATCATGCAGCAACTGGAATGGGATTGTACCTCGCAAGAAAAGTAGCGGATGCTCTACATATCAAGATTGAGGTGGAATCGAAGGTCAGTGAGGGGACAACGATGAAGGTGATCTTCCCGAAAGCGAACGAGTTTGAATCGACGAGAGGCGTGTGACAATAGTGTCACATGCTTCTCTGTTTTGTTAGGTGATTCAAAGGAAAAGCTTCCCGAGCTCCATTAAACTTAAGGTATCACATAAGAGGAGGTCGTTATATGATCATGTTAGAAGCAACGAAACTACATAAAAGCTACGGCAATAAGTTCACGAAACATGAAGTGTTAAAAGGAATTGATCTACGCATCGAGCAGGGCGAGTTTGTGAGTATTATGGGGGCATCTGGATCAGGGAAAACGACATTGCTAAACGTATTGTCATCGATTGATCGGATCAGTCAGGGGTCGATCAAAGTCCAAGGCAAAGAAATATCGAAACTAAAAGAAAAACAGCTAGCAAGCTATCGAAAGCATGAGCTAGGGTTCATCTTTCAGGAATACAACCTGCTAGACACGTTAACAGTGAAAGAGAACATTCTATTACCACTATCGATCAAAAAGGTATCGAAGAAGGAAGCGAATGAAAAGTTTCACGAAGTAGCGAGAGAGTTGGATATCGAGAGCATTAGTGAGAGTTATCCAAATGAAATTTCCGGTGGTCAAAAGCAACGTACGTCTGCAGCTCGTGCATTCATCCATGAACCGAGCCTTATTTTTGCAGATGAACCAACGGGTGCACTAGATTCTAAATCTGCATCTGATCTTTTAACGAAATTAAGCGATATGAACGAGAAGCGAAAAGCTACAATCATGATGGTCACTCATGATCCAGTAACAGCAAGTTTCAGCTCGCGCGTTATCTTTATTAAAGATGGAAGCATCTATACACAATTGAACAAAGGAGAGCAGTCGAGACAGGCATTTCTGAAGGATATTATGAAAACTCAGGGAGTGCTTGGCGGGGTGACATATGAGTACTAAACAGCTTATACTTCGTAACTTACAGAAGAACGTAAAGAACTACTACCTTTATCTTTTTGCGCTTGTTTTTACAGTCGCACTTTACTTTACGTTTGTTACGTTACAATATGCTCCAGCTCTAAGCAATGATGAATCGATCACAGCAACAGCAGCAATTCGGACGACTTCGATTTTCTTGATTTTGATAATCGGCGTGTTTCTCTTTTATGCAAACAACCTTTTCATTAAACGTAGAAGTAAGGAAATCGGTCTTTTTCAGCTCATTGGAATGACGAAAAACCGCGTCTTCTTCATCATCTCTATGGAGAATGCAATCGTGTTTCTATTTTCGATTGCGATCGGTACTTTCGTTGGCTTTGCAGTATCCAAGTTGATCTTGATGATTTTCTTCAAGGTGGTTGGAATCGAGAAAGCAGCAAGTTTGTATTTCTCTATGGAAGCCTTCTGGTTAACGCTTCTCGTGTTTGGAGGAATCTATCTACTTGTGATGGTGATGAACTATACCTTCATTAAGAGAAGAACGATTCTAAATTTGTTTAGCGTGATTTCGACGACAGAAGAACGAGTGAAAAAGATTTCGATTTGGGAAATACTTATGGGAGTTTTAGGGATTGTCTTCATTCTTCTCGGATACTACGTATCATCAAAACTATTCGATGGAGATTTCACATCATTCAACCAAATGATGATTGCAATGATTTCGATACTTGGGTCGGTTATCGTCGGTACGTACTTGTTTTATAAAGGGTCTGTTCGCTTTATTACGAACCTAATCAGACGTCAGAAAGATGGGTATCTTGATATCAATGAGGTTCTCTCGCTTTCATCGATTATGTTTCGCATGAAATCAAGTGCCTTTATGTTAACTGTCATTACAACTGTATCAGCCGTAGCGATCGGGTTACTGTCGCTAAGCTACATTACGTACTATTCAGCTGAGAAAAATGCTGAGATGACCGTTCCAGATCATTTTGCATTTACGGATGAAGGTGATGCAGAAAGATTTGGAGAATCATTAGAGGAGAATTCAATTCGATTTGAGGAAAAAAGGGTAGAGTATGTTCAAAAGGAATTAGATATCTCGACACTGATTGATACTGAATTGGAATTAGCACTTGATGCTAAGAACACAGCTATGACGCTTGTTAGTGATGAAGCAGTATCAACTATATCCCTTGAGCACGATGAAGTGAAATTTACTGGATATAGTCAAATGGTGGAGGCAATCATGCCTCTCAAAAAGAAAGGAACCGTCCATGTAAGCAGTGAAGGATCTTCTATTCCTTTAACTTATATTGGACTAGAAGATGAGTATATTGTGAATACACGTGTGTCCCCAGGAGGGTTACCGACTGTTGTCGTAGACGAGAAACTTTTTTCGAAGATTCAACTCGAAGAATCATCAACTGATTCCTATGTTGGCATCAACGTCACGAACAGTAGTACACGTGAAGAAGCCAACACATTGTTTCACAATCTCGGTCTTCACAAAACACACCAATCTCAGTTAGATTTTGCAACAGATCAGAAACAAAGCATGGGATTAGTGATGTTTATCGTCGCATATTTGGGTCTTACTTTCCTCATTACTTCAGGCTGCATTCTATACTTTAAGCAGATGGATGAGAGTGAAGAAGAGAAGCCGAGCTATCGTATTCTTCGCAAACTTGGGTATTCGAAGCGAGATTTACTTAGAGGAGTCGCTGGGAAGCAGGTGTTCAATTTTGGAATCCCTTTGATCGTTGGTTTACTGCATAGCTATTTTGCTGTTCGATCAGGCTGGTTTATGTTTGGAACGGAAATGTGGACGCCAATGATTATTGTGATGGTGTTATATACAGCGTTTTACTCAGTTTTTGGACTACTTTCTGTAAGCTATTATAAGCAGGTGATCCGAGAGGCACTGTAAGAGGAGGCGTATATATGGGAGAACTCATTTTATCAGGCGGTGGGGGGGCGACCCAGACGCTTGAAATGAATCGCTATTTTGTCAGTAGGTTGCAGGAAGTTACGTCGGTTCTTTACATTCCTCTTGCAGGTGATGAAGACTATCGCACTTATGAATGTTGTTATGAATACACGTGTAGTTTATTTCCTGATACTCAGGTTACCATGTGGACGGATTTGAGTGAGAAAACGTATGAAGACATGACGTCTTTTTCAGGTGTGTACATGAGCGGTGGGTCTGTTACCAAATTGCTTTCGGAACTCGTTAAAACTGGTTTTGATCTTCTATTAAAAAAGTTCTTTGCCGACGGTGGTATCATCTATGGACAGAGTGCAGGGGCAATCGTGCTCGGTGAAACGGTTAAGCATTATGAGAAGTCCGAACCAAAGATTGGTAGCCTTAAGAATTTAGATGGATTAAAGCTTTTAGGTGCCTATACGGTGTGGTGTCACTATACTGCGAAAGACGAAGGAGTAGTAAAAAGGTATTCGAACGAGTATGAGCTTCCTATTCTTACTATTCCAGATGGCACCGCAGTAGTTGTGAACCAAAAAAGCATGCTTCAAATAGGAGAAATCCCCCCACATGTCATTTTTAAGGATGAGAAGAAAAGTATTTTATAAAAAAACGGCACTCCATGTTTACTGGAGTGTCGTTCTGCTTTATTTGAAAGTCTTATTAATCATCGTTCTTTATTAGTTGATAGCCAATATAGTCTAGTGCCTGACCAAGGTTAGCACTTACCTCGATGTTTTCAAAATCGCTATTGGACTGGACAGCTTTCATCGCAAGCTGAGGACGAATGCCAGTAATGATCATATGAACCCCTACGAGATCGAGTGATTTGCTGATCTTAAGAAGGTTACTCATATTGTTTTCATCGATGTCACTCAGTCCTGAGAGATCGAGCAATATATATTCTAGGTTCTTCTTAACACTTTGTGTTAAAGCGGTCTCGATAATTCTTTCTGTTCTTTCTTCATCCACTTCACCGATAATCGGTAAGATCGCGACTTCACTTGAGATTGGGACGAGCGGAACAGAGAGTGTTTCGATGCTAGAATGAGCCTTTTCTAATTCAAGTACATTTCCTAACAAATTTGCCATCGACTTCATAAGTGCGATATGGTCATCTTCAAAATGATAGGCACGACTGTCCATAGCACAAAGCGTACCGAAATTATCACCATTTCGGAAGTTGATTGGCACTCCGACCAATGAGCCTCCGCCAAGGCTTTTCGTAACTTCCATATCTTTCGTAAAACTATTTGTAGTCAAATCATCAATGATGAGCGGTTCACGACCAGCTCGTACAATGAATTGTCAGTAAGAGTCACGATATAATGTTTGGAAACCTGATTCGAGAAGGATGTCATCTCGATTGAAAGACTCAAGGATATCTACGTTCTGTTTATCGTTTCTTGCGACGAAAAACGTGTTCACATCGATGAATTTACTGATGAGTTCAAGCACTTCTTTGGCTGCTTCATGTATATTGTTGTAGGCAGGAGTTTGTGTCGTCATTATACTTCTCCCCCTTTCCTTGTCATTATATATCCCTTGCGTAATTTTATCGTAACATACATTCAAGAATAAGGTATGGTGAATATAGGGCAGTCACACGCTAACGACTTGAAAGGAAGGTTACCAAATGAGCATCGAAAAACGATTGATCGATAATTTTGTATACAAAGTATCATACTTTGCGAAGCAGATTGCAACGATGAAGGTTGTGAAAGGTGATCACGTAACAATTGTGGATGCTGGCTTACCGTCAGATACATTCAACGTCATTGGAATTCACCATAAAAAGGCGTTAGTCGAAAATACATTTCTCAACCATCTTGAAACGTTTAAAAAGAAGGAATACCCTCTGAGCGTTTGGTTTTGGAATACTTATGATGACATGTTCAAGAGAGAACTAGAAAAGGAAGGATTGGTGGAAGCGGAAACGAATATTGCGATGGTCAAAGAACTAGGATATGGAGAAAAATCGTCAGAGTTACCGCGTGGATTTGAAATCCATCTAGCAGAGAAGAGTGAAGATGTGACCCATTTTGGTGAGTTGATCGCTTCATTTTTTGGAGAGTCACAAGAAGGGAAAGCAGTCAAAGCCTATTATGAAAAGGTTGCTTCATCAATCGACATGCAGTCATCTTACCTGAAATTATATATCGGTAAAGCAGATGGGAAACCAGTTACAACAGGTTCAATCATCGTAGCGAAAGATAGCATCGGGATTTATGATATGGGGACTTCAGACACTGAACGTGGAAAGGGATATGGCTCAGCAATGTTTCAATATCTTCTTCAAGAAGCAGTACAGTATAACAAGAAGTGGTGTTTCCTACAGGCGTCTCCAGAAGGATTTGCTATTTATGAAAAAGCTGGTTTTGAGTCGATTGGAGAAATGAACGTATTTGAATGGGAGAAATAGCTTTAATTAAAATATATTGAATTCGAGATATTTTTCATTTATACTAAGTGTGAAGATAAAGGAGTGATAAGAATGCACTTATTAGGACTACACCATGTTTCCATTTTGACTGGAAAAGCGGAAAGAAATTATGAGTTTTTCACAAAAATATTAGGATTGAGATTAGTTAAAAAAACGGTGAATCAAGATAATACAGAATCGTATCATCTCTTTTATGCCGATGGCGAGGGCACACCTGGTACAGATATCACGTTCTTTGATATTCCTGGATTAGGCAGATCGTATCGAGGGACATCGGATATATCATATGTATCATTGAGGGTGACAACTACCGAAGCCCTTCATTTCTGGAAGAAGCGTTTCGAGACATTCGACATCAAGCATGAAGGTATTCAGAAGAGGGCAGGCCGTAATACACTCGGCTTTGAAGACTTTGATGGTACGAGACTGATTCTTGTTGCTGATGATGGAGAAGAAGGGGTACGAGCTGGAACACCATGGGAACGAGATGATATCCCGACTGAGCATAGTATTGTTGGACTCGGACCTGTCACGCTAACTGTTGAAGATCCTACGCCAACTGTTCAAGTGTTAACAGAAGTGATGGGTTTTAGAGAAAGCGAATCGTATTCATCACCAGAAGGAAATGGGCAAGACATTCTCGTCTATTCGACCGGGGAAGGTGGCAGCGGTGCAGAAGTGCATATCGAAGTGCGCCCGGATCTACCGAAAGCACGCCTTGGAAGAGGTGGTGTTCACCACGTTGCATTCCGCGTGCCGAATGAAGAAGAGTATAACAAATGGGCTGAACGATTGAATCAATTCAGGTTACCGAACTCTGGTAAAGTTGAGCGCTATTATTTCAAAGCCCTGTATTTCAGAGAACCAAATGGCATCTTGTTTGAACTGTCTACGGATGGGCCGGGGTTCGCAACGGATGAACCGTTAGAAACGATGGGCGAGGAACTAGCACTTCCACCTTTCCTTGAGCCAAAACGTGCTGAAATCGAACGAAAGCTTAGACCGTTGGAGATTTAATATAAGAATTCGGAATCTATCTATAGGCCCCTCAACAGGCTATCTAGAATGTCTAGATGCCTGTTTTTTTATTTACTATTTATGAAGTGAAATGGTACTTCGTTACTCTTTGGAGGAAATTCTGTAATCTAGACTTCACACCTACGGCAGACACCCTGTGTTTTCAATAACCTAAAAAAGAGACCTGCGAATAGGTCTCTTTTTTCATGGTAGCTTCTATTTAAATATACCGAACGGCTTTCCAACAGGAAGCGTTACTTTGCCAAAGTGAGTGTTTAATACGCTTGCTGCCGATCCGTAGAAGCTAAAGATCGCGATTAGAAATTCTGAAACAGCTGCGAATAGGTGCATCGCTTCTGGAGCGATTCCGAGCGTTGATAACGAAAGTCCAATGAAAAGAAAATCGATAAGGACGAAGATGATAAAGAGTACTTTATGTGTTTCCATCGCACCGATTGTCATGAACAAGCTGAAGATCAAGTAGCCGATGAACGCGATGCCTAACTGGCTTGGGTCAACTGCACTCGCTGCTGCATCGCCAAATACGCCGTATTGAATCAGCCATGATGTACCGATTCCGAGCCAGAAAAGTCCGAACGCGCCAAACGCTGTTGTTCCAAACGTGTTATTGTGCTTTGCATCTAGCATACTAGCAAACAGTTGAGCGATTCCTCCTAGAAAAATAGCCCAAGGTAATATGAACGAAACGCCGTCAGTCCAACCGAGCTTAGCTGAAGAAGCAACAAGTGTTACCATTGCTAATCCGAATAGTCCGATGGCTGAAGGGTCAGCTACCTTAATTTGAACGTTCTGTTGTGATTGATCCATGATGTAACCTCCTATAAAACATACTTGACCACTTTACACAATAAAAAGCGGGTACGCAATAGGAAATTATGTGGAAGCGCATTCTTTATAGGGATAAGAAGAACCCGTGCGACATCTCGCACGGGTTCGTTCTATTAATGACGATCTTTATTTTCTTGTAACTTATCATCTTGTGATTCTAACTCGACTGCACTGATCGAACCGTGCTCTTCAGTCGAAATGAATGAAATCATATTTTCACCAGTATGATAGACATGATAATACTCGCCGCGAAGTTCATTTAAGTACACTTCTGCTGGATCACCGAACTGGCAGGTTAGTTGTTCATAAGGAATCGCGGGTCCTTCAGACAACGCGTTGTATCGCATGTTGAAGATTTTGTCATCAACTGTTAAGTATGCGTATTTACTATTAAAGAATGCAGGGATCCCTTCGAAAAACCAATCGTCATATTTGAGAGAGGGATTAGATGCTTTTAACTCGTCTTCCGTCATTCCTAGAAAAATGGACGCATCTTTCAAGTGTCCTTTCTCTGCAAATGTAAGGAGATCTGAATGAAAAGGAGTCGATGAACAGCTGTTCGTTTCTCTTGTTGCGGTTGGAAGCTTTGGAGGGTCTTCCGTCATTGTAAACTCACCTGAAAATTCAACGGCAGCGCCGTGGTACTCCAAACATGAATCTTCTTTAAACGTGATAACATTATCATTCATTGCGAACGTTCCTTTACAATCTGGTTGCTCATTATCTTGAAAGATTGCTTCATTCCCATTCGCTTTTGCCTTTCCAGTAAGTTGTCCAACATGCCCTCCGCTACTCACGTCAAAGGAAAACATAAACGAGTCAGGTTTAACCTCGTAGATGCTCAAGTTCCCCGTATCGAAACGTGCATCGATGTAGAGCGCCTCTTTCCAATTTGAAATTGAATCATCATCACGTTCTTCTGTTGCAGATTCAGAATCAGATTCCTCTTCTGTTGCAGATTCCTCTGATGTTTCAGACTGCGTTTCGTTACCGATCGGGATAAGTGTGTAAGTACCATCAAACGAAACGTTTGCATCTGCAAAGCTTTGACATTCTTCAGTAGCCACAACGGAAATGGCTTCTTTCTCCTTCGTGAACGTAACGGTACATTCTTTCTTGTCTGGATGAGTAAAGACAGCCTGATCTTCTCCGCTCGTTGTGCCCGCTAGTTCACCAACATCTTGTCCATCATACGCAAATAATGAAAATGCGAACGATGTACCGCTTGGGTCACTGATGTCGAGAGTTCCCATGATGTTTCCATCCTCTTCCCATTTGTAGGTTCCTTCACTCCAAGTCGTCGTCGTTCCGGCTTCAACTGCTTCAGGTTGCTTTGAGGCTTCGCTTTCCTTCGAGGCGTCCTTTCCAGGCAGCAAGTTACAAGAAGTAGCTAGAATAAGGGATAGAAATAAAAACACTAGACGCAAAGGTCTCATAAGGTTCCTCCCGATCTATGGTATTTGATGGGATTAATTATACATAAACTCTAGTAAAAGAAAGGGCTATCGGTGTCGAGTGTGAAATTTTTTTACTGTCTATTTTACAAGAATTTCATTGTCTTCTTTTAGGAGATTTCCGGGGAAATGATTGCAGGAAGTCGAATGACATTCATTCGATTGGCGGGGTTATCCAATTAATTAGAATGAGTATAGGTAGGCTTTGAAGGCGACAAAATTCTTCCCTATCTTGATAATTCAAGAATTGATAGGAGGGATTTTAGCTGTGAAATGGAAGATAGTAGGGGATGTAGAAAACGATGAATTGGAGCGATACCGATGTGAGAATGAGTTATCCAACTAGATTGCTATAAACGAAAACTCAGGAGGGACCATCGGTATGAAAGAAATTGTAACGTTTGAAAATGAAGAGAAGTTTCGTGATCGAGCAGAGGAAGTATTTCGAAAGCATGCTGAAATGATTACAAGCGCCATTCCTAGTGCGGAAATTCACCACGTTGGGAGTACGGCAGTCATAGGATCACTAACGAAAGGCGATGTTGATCTTCAGATACGTGTGGATGAATCTACGTTTGAATACGCTAGATCCTACTTGGATCAAACGTATGCGTTAAATGAAGGAAGTAGTCAAACGTCATTTTTTGGAGCGTATGAGAAGGAAGATGAAATCCTGCCGCTTGGGCTTCAATTGACGCTAAAGCATTCTGTGGTCGACAATTTTTGGAAAGTAACGCACTTCTTCAAGGAGAACCCAGACATAACGAAGAACTATAATACATTGAAAATGACTCATGACGGTAAGGAAATGGATGATTATCGTGATGAAAAGGCAGTATTCATGCGTAATCTACTTGAGTCAGAGAGCTATCGGGAGCATTCTCTGAGGTAGGATCTCTATGACAAAGTAAAAATAGTAAAGGGGGAGAAGTTTGTAACGTTTGAAGAACTTCATCATTTAAACGATTCAGAGGCCAAAGTGTTCATTCGTGACGTTCTTAACGACAATGCATTCAGGGATGTGGATACGGTTAATGTGGTGATCAGTGATCGAAAGGACGTACGCAACGATTTGATTGCTGCGGGATTTTCATTACACGATGAGACAATCCAGGTGACACATGATCTTCAAATGGAAATTGAAGAAACACCGCTTTATACGTTCGTGACGTTACATGAACTGACAGAAGAAGCGTATAAAAAAGTTTGGGCTGATGCGATGAGCGGTTCGTTCAATGCATCTTCTACTCTTTCGATCGATGATCAGCTAAGAAGCGTTGAACGTGAACTAGGAGACAGTTACAAAGATAGTTGTATGATTGTTTATGAAGATGAGAAAGCAATAGGTGTCGTTATGCCCCATATCGAACCAGGTACGAAATCCGAAGGGAGGTTGTTCTATTTTGGATTAGTTCCTTCTGAAAGAGGTAGAGGAAAAAGCAAGGAGATTCATAGACAATCTTTGCGTTTCCTTCGGGACACATTTGGAGCAACGACTTATATAGGAAATACGAGTGTTCGTAATCTACCTATGATGAAGACGTTTCAGGCAAATGGCTGTAAAGAGATTGAGAGGAATAGCGTTTATACATTAAAAAGAATATAAAGCAGGTAGGTGATTGAAAGATGATAGCGTATTTATTGAAGCACTGGATTCCTTTTGCGCTTGGATGTATCGTGGCTATCACTTTAGTAGATCTACTGAAAGGTGAGCGTATAAGCTGGCCCTTCATCATGTTATTTTGTCTCGGTAGTTTGATCATGTATATCATCCTCTGGCAATTTAAGAAAGGGGAAGAGGACAGTAAGTTTTCTGGGTGAATAAATCGAAGACAAATGGATTATCAGTATAATCCATTGATGTGGTATCCTTTTACTATCGTTATCAAAAGTGAAAGGTAGTTGTCTTTTATGGATTTTATTTCAGATAATATTATGGTGTTTGGGATTCTGTTTTTGATCATCGCCATTCTGCTTTCAAAGTTTACAAAGAAAAAGTAATGCTAGGGCTTGAGGATAGGACTCCTCAAGCCTTTTGTATAAGCGGGAATGGTCGTTTAAACCGGTGTGTTTTATACAAAAGATGCAGGCAGAACGTAGGTCATGATAGGATGAAGCTAACATACATAGTAGAAAGAAGGGTATCGATTGACTGATAAATTATACTACAAAGATCCTTACATAAGAACGTTTGAGACCACGGTTCAAACCGAACAAACTGATGAGCACGGTTTATATGTGGTGCTTGATGAAACAGCTTTTTATCCAACAGGGGGTGGCCAGCCTCATGATATAGGAACGCTTAATGGCGTTACTGTAAAGGACGTTGAGGAAGTGGATGGAGAAGTTCGTCATTATCTTGAAGGGTCACGCCAAGGTCTTGATAAAATACAAGGCGAAATCGATTGGAATCGTCGCTTTGATCATATGCAGCAACACGCTGGACAGCATATTTTATCAGCTTCTTTTGAAGATTTGTTTGGGTATAAGACAGTGAGTTTTCATCTCGGACAAGAAACGTGTACGATCGACCTCGATGTTCCTGAACTGGCTGAGGAAGAAGTGAAGCGTGCAGAACATACTGCTAACACGGTCGTGCTAAACAATAATGAAGTGATCACGAAATGGGTTTCACCAGATGAAGTCCTTCAGTATCCACTTCGGAAACAGCTTTCAGTATCTGAAAACATCCGGCTCGTTATGATTCCAGAAGTCGATTATAGTGGCTGTGGTGGCACACACCCTGCTTCGACTGGAGAAATCGGTAGCATCAGTATTTTGAAGTGGGAAAAGCAGAAAAAGCAGGTTAGGGTTACGTTCTTATGTGGGAAGAGAGTTATAGATGAACTGTATAGCAAGCAAAGAGTCATCGAGACGTTAACAAAAACGTTAAGTGTGCCTCAAGAAAATGTCATTGAAGCTGCAGAACGCTTGCTTCAACAAACGAAAGATCAGGAAAAAGCGATCGATGATCTGAAAGAAAAACTCCTAGCATATGAAGCGGAGAAGCTTGTAGAAGCTCCACAAACAGTAGGGGCGAATCAAATTGTACACCTCGTCTCTTATGAGTATGGTATGAAGGAACTTCAAAAGTTAGCAAAGATGATGCTGAGTGAAAAACCTTCCGTGATCGTTCTTCTTGTTAGTGAAATAGGAGGGAAAATCCAAGTCGTATGTGGGAGAGGCTCAGATCTGAGTCTTGATATGAACCTTGTTCTAAAGGAAGTGCTCCCCGTTATCAATGGTAAAGGTGGCGGAAAAAAAGACTTTGCACAAGGTGGCGGAGAAGCGATTCGATCTGCAGATGATGTGATGAAAGAGTTAATGAATAAGTGTACCGTCGAGGTTTAATGAAGGGGAAGCACATGATGTGCTTCCTTTTTTATTCGGGCAAGATGGAGAGAATCTGGTTAATAAGGATGGTTGTTTTTCCATAACAGTGGCTTAGGATGATGTGATCAGGTTGCACGTCAAAGAGATTTCCTCGAAGCGTGTCTTTTCTCGTTTGTACAATCAGATTTTTCCCTGAACTAGCGTGCAAGCGATTCAAAACAAATGGATCAACGAAAGCAGCATAGCGGTTTTTCGTCCTAGTGTTCACGCTTCTCACTCCCTTGTGTCGCATTAGGATTCGACTTCATCGTATGCAAGGAATTCGTTTTGGAAACTCATCGAAAAATAGTGCAGAATAATCAAAAAAATAATTGCGGTGAGAACGTATGTTCAGTTATGATATAGAGGAAAGAATACATAGTTTAGGAGGGTGTCGGTATGGTGTTTGAAATGACGGTTCAAGTACGGGTATCTAATATGAAAGAAGGGGTAGCGTGGTACAGCGAACTTTTTGAACGGAAACCTGACTTTGCTCCTCACGATGGAATAGTCGAGTGGGAGATGCTCCCCGGTAGTTGGCTACAGCTTGCGGAAGGAACGGCTACGGTAGGGAGTGGCCCACTCCGGTTCGGTGTTGAAGATTTGGAAGCAGAACGAAATAGAATCATGCAAAGGTTGAACGTGGACTATTTTGAGATTCATTCAAGAGAAGAAGTTCCGGTAAGCTGGGGAACCTTCGCGGATCCATGGGGAAATCGTTTAGGGTTCTTTGAATATATAAACAAGGAAGAGCAAGCTGAACGAAAGGAAGCGATTTTAGGTTAATGGTTGGAAGGGGCATTTTTGCGTGACTTTTGAAGTAGATGGCTTGAACACGTTACGAGATTTCCATGCTTCTCTTCTCGAAAATGGCGTAACCGTTGGGGAAGTAGAAGATCGCGGACATGTTGGTAACAATTTTGTGTTCAGCGATCCTGATGGAAACTTGTTTGACGTATGGAGCGAGTTAAGCCCAGCCTTTCAATAAAAAAACTCGTCCACATGGACGAGTTATTACATATTCACGGATTTTGTTTCATTTTCATTATCGATATCCGTCGCTTCTTGCTCTCTAGCCTCTTCTTCAGGACTATTCTTTCTAATATAAAAAGAGAGCACAAGTCCTACGAACGTAAGCGCGACGATGACGATGAACGCGACTTTCACTCCGTATATATCTGGATTTGAAATCGAAGGTTCTGTCTGTGCAGATTGAGCGGTCGTCGTCATGACTGTAACAAGGATAGCTGTTCCGACAGACGCTGCAATCTGGCGCATCGTATTATTCATCGCTGCACCATGTGGGATGAGTCGTTTTGGCATCTGATTCAATCCTGCTGTTGTGACTGGCATCATAACCATAGATAGACCGAACATGCGGATCGCATACACAACGGTTAGAAACGTGATCGTTGTTGTTGTATCGATAAAAGCGAAACCGAATGTTGATGCTGTAACGATTGTCAGTCCTACGATCGCGAGTAGCCTTGCACCAAACTTATCGAAAATGCGACCAGTGATCGGCGACATAAAGGCTACGATAATTGCGCCAGGTAAAAGAACTAAACCTGATTCGAATGCAGTGAAATCTCTCATGTTCTGCATATAAAGAGGAATCAACGTCTCTGCCCCGATCAAGCCAAGGAACATGATCATTCCGATGAGCGTTGTAATGGTGAATATTTTATCTTTAAACACTCGGAACTCAAGCATTGGATGCGACATTCGTAGTTGCCTAACGATGAAGATCGCGAGCGTAATTGTTCCAACTAATAGAACGATGAGCGTTATTGGGCTTCCCCAACCATAGTTTCCGGCACTCGTGAACGCATATAGCAAGCCACCGAAACCAATCGATGATAGGATGATTGAAATTGGATCAACCTTAGGGCGTGTCAGCTCCGTCACATTCTTCATGATGAAGTATGCAATCACGATAATCATCAATGCGAGCGGTAGAATAGCCCAGAATAGTAGACGCCAGGAATAGTTCGCCGTCATCCAACCTGAAAGTGCTGGTCCGATCGCAGGAGCGAATGAAATCACGAGTCCGATATACCCCATGGCTGCACCACGTTTGTTCACAGGGAAGATCATGAGAAACACGGTTTGCATCAATGGAAGCATAACACCGGCACCAGCTGATTGGATCACTCGACCCATAAGCAATACGCCGAAGTTTGGAGCTAATCCACCGACAACCGTCCCGACTGAGAAAATCCCCATCGCTGCAATAAATAATTGCCTTGTGGTAAATCGTTCGAGTAAAAATGCGCTAATAGGAATCATGATCCCATTCACAAGCATGAAAACGGTCGTTAGCCACTGAGCTGAATTAGCCGTAATGCTCATCTCTTCCATAATGGGTGGAATGGCTGTGATCATAAGGGTTTGGTTTAATATCGTAATGAAAGACCCCGCAAGTAAAAGTGCGGCGATCAATAGTTTATTATAAGGTTGAGTGGTCGTCACCTCAAAGCCTCCTCTCTTTTTGTTGCATGAGCTTTATCTAGTATGAAAAGTGTTTTATTAGTTTAGTAGGTTCTCTGCAATCAATTATCAAATTATACTCCTTATTTCTGGGAGATACAAACACCTTGTTTGAGTGAGAGTTTATGTGGCTACGATGGTTGTAAATCTAGGTTTCAAGCTGTTTGGAGGAATGGTGATGTTACCAATGTTAAACACAGAATTGCTAATTTTACGTAAGCACACACATGAGGGTATGGAATGCTGCGATGGGTTTATCGTTTCAGAAGGGAGTAGTGGAAGTGACTAGTACCAGAGGTGCATGCCACATTCACTTGCAATAACTATAGAAAAACCACACGATTGGCGTGTGGTTTCGAGCTTTTATTAATAGACTTTGTCACCATTGAAAATGGAGTTCTTTACAACAACATAATCGACATGGCGTAGGGCATCAAGATTATCTCCACCTGCATATGAAACCGCAGATTGTAGATCTTGTTCCATTTCTACAAGAGTGTCTTGAAGCGAGCCTTTATGTTCTACATACATTTTCTTGCCCTCAACGTTCTTCTTCTCACCTTTTTGAAATTCTGAAGCTGATCCAAAGTACTCTTTGACGAGCTTGCCATCACGTTCCGTTGTTTCCCCAGGGGATTCTTCGTGTCCTGCGAATAGTGAGCCGATCATCACCATCGATGCACCGAATCGAATGGATTTTGCAATATCACCATGCGTACGAATTCCCCCATCAGCGATGATAGGTTTGCTTGCAGCCTTCGCACACCAGCGAAGTGCAGCTAATTGCCAGCCGCCTGTACCAAATCCGGTTTTGATTTTCGTAATACATACTTTACCTGGCCCAATGCCTACCTTTGTTGCATCTGCACCAGCATGTTCAAGCTCTCTAACTGCTTCTGGGGTGCCCACGTTTCCGGCAATCAAGAAACTACGAGGGACGTGCTTCTTAATATGTTTGATCATCTGGATAACTGCTTCAGAGTGACCGTGTGCAATATCAATCGTTATATAGTCAGGGGTAAGGTTTTCTTCTGCTAATTGTTCGACAAAGCGGTATTCTTCTTCCTTCACTCCGATACTGATCGAGGAGATGAGGTCGCGACTCTTCATTTCTTTTACAAAATTGAGGCGTCGTTCAGGTTGAAAGCGATGCATGATATAAAAATAACCATTTTCAGCTAAAAACATAGCGATCGTTTCATCTATGATCGTCTGCATGTTGGCAGGTACGACCGGAAGCTTAAACGTATGCTCTCCAAGTGTAATCTTAGTATCACATTCGGATCGACTGTTAACCACACATTTTGCGGGAATTAATTGAATATCTTCATAATCAAACACGTTTTCCATAAAGCACACCCCTAAATACGAATAATTTTTCGTTATTATTAAATAATGTTCGCTCAATACACAATGTACATGACATCTGTTCGCATGTCAAAACATATTTAAAAAATTGGAGGGATCACCATGATAAGAAAAGCGATTCATACAGATTGTAATGAGCTAGCATACTTGATGGGAGAGCTTGGGTATTCGACGAAACGAGACGAAATGGAAAAAAGAATGAGCGTGATTTTTGAGAACCCATCCTACCATACGTATGTATGTGATCGAGATGGCGCATTGGTAGGCATGATTGGATTTATACACTGTTACCGATACGAGAACAATGATTCCTATATTAGAATAAATGCGTTTGTCGTTGAATCAGATTCTAGAGGCGGAGGAATCGGTAAAGAACTTTTGCGATTTGCGGAAAACTGGGCAAAGGAAAACGGTGCGACGATGGTTACGTTGAACAGCGGAAATCGGATCGAACGAAATAATGCGCATGCTTTCTATGAACGATGTGGGTTTGAAGGAATTGCTACCGGATTTTATAAAGAACTCTAATATGTCTTTAAATCTTACGATCACCTTCCAAAAGTTCTTATTCTCGTCCTAATCGAATATAGTTTACTAGTATTCGCTACGAGTCCTGCTTGAAGGGAGAGGACGGCTATTCTACAGAAATCGAACTTGGTTGGTGATTATCCGGTAGTATTTGTGCCTGGTTTATTTGGTTCAATGGGGGACGAAATCATTCCAGGAACGGGAGACTGGCACTTTGGACTTGCAGGTATCGTGTACAAACCATTCGTCGCGTTACTTGAAACAGAATTAGGGTTAAAAGAAGGGGAGAATTTCTTCGTAGCGTATTATGATTGGCGAAAACCAATCGAGCAATCTGCACGCCGTTACTTATATGATACGATACAGCACGCAAAGAAAGTAACAGGCAAGAAAAAGGTGGCTGTCATCAGTCATAGCATGGGTGGGTTAGTAAGTCGTTCTTACATTGAAAGTAACTATTATAAGTTTGATGTGAGCCAGCTAATGATGATGTGTACACCAAACGCTGGGTCACCTCCTAACTTCAGTTACTGGACGGGTGGTTCCTTACCTGGTGAATCAGGTGAGAAGGTGAATCTTGTTCGGCTTTATATGGAGGCTTATCTGTGGTTGCTGCCACGTGTCACGAATATGAGTGAGGTCAGTGCGATCCACGAGTACTTTAAGGGGCTTAAAGATATTACGCCAGGATCGGCTTACGGAAATTATCTCTTTATGAAAAATAGTGACAGGGAGTTTGGCGTCGTACCATATCAAACGATGGAAACAAAAAACACGTTTCTCGATGCATTAAACAAAAAACGAGAGATTGTGAAGAAGCGACATATCCCAATTACCCTGATCGGCGGAATTGGAGAAGAAACGATTCGCTATTTAGAGATAAAACATTCTGACTCGTCGGAGATATGGGTGGATGGGGAAGTGACGGCATCATTAAAAACAGAGCTCGGAGATGGGAACGCAACGTTGAGCAGCGTGTTTTCAATAGAGGGCGATAAACATATTTTTCAAGGAAGTCACAATGAGGTGTTATACAAAAGCTTGCCACTTCTTGCGAACAAGCTTGGACGTTCGTGTGAAGTGAAAACCAGCGACTATCCCTCTTTCGAGGATTACTCGTTAATTATCCTTAAAGGGAAAGGGCATATCAAGGTGAAGAGGAAGGGTGAAAGCTATAGCCAGTTGGTGAGACCAGACACATCAACATCGATCGGACACCATTTTTCCGTCGTTCGGATTAAACAGATGTCTTGTATCGTAGTATCTCAAGAGTTCCTGCGCTCTCATACGGTTAATTTTGTTCCTCACGAATTGAAAGATGTCGATTATATTCTCATTAAGAAAGGGAACAGAACAGAAAATCATATTCATGTCAGTTCGAAAGAACCGCTTCCGGTTAATGGATTACTCACCCTGCATTAACGCAAATAACCACGGGCTAGCCCGTGGTTTTGTTTCGTTCACTTCCTATATAACATGCGATCGCTTCTCGCATATATTCAGCCAGTCCTGTACCATATTTTTCGATGTTAAGTTTGAATTGTTCATTCTTCACATACAAATCCCCAAGCTTTTGAAATTCCTCAAGTGTGTACGTTCCATTAAAATGATCTGATAAGAAATGATACCATTCGTCAATGATGCTTTGCGTTTCAATAGACTGAGGTGGTAGGTCGGAAAGACAAACGAGTTTTCTGTAGATCAATTCAAGCGACGATTTTAATTCTTTTTTTTCGCTTTTTGATAAACGATTTAATTGATTTCTTCGCTGGGTTCTCTTCTTCTGATTTCGTTCTTCGTACTGATGATGGAAGAACGCAATTCCTTCAAACTTTCCTTTTTTAGGCATGATTATAATCTCCTTTCAGAAATAAGGAGTTCGAATTATTATTTTAAAATATATTCTGCCGTTTCAACATGTATGACTCTCTCCTCATATGGAAGAGCACATCAGTAAGATAGTAATTAAATTTGTGGAAATAAACAGATTTCTACTCGAAATTGATGTAATATTATTATTATAGACAATACGATTGTAATCACTTATGTAAAGACATTGCGTTGCGGCCATTTGAAGAGAATTACGTAGTAGTGAGGATATAAAGCGAATTTTCTACTTTTCATCATTATTGCTATAATAGTAAGAAAGTTCGGGTAATTATGGTTTTTAATACAAACAAAAAGAGGGATGAGGTTATGATTGTACAAGATCAATTAGTAGACTACCTCGACCGAAATCTAGACGAATACCTTAATAATTGGAAGCGGCGGATACGGATATCCGACGATGATATTTATAGGGATAAGGTAGTCGCAAATGGAAAGTTAATGTATCAACTTGTGAGGAAAAATATCGTTGAACCAATCGACGAAAACAAGATTGCAGAACTTGCAAAAAAAGTGGCGATGCAGCGTGTTGAAGCAGATATCAATATCGGTGATTTTATACACAACGTTAATTTAGGGAGAAGTGTGTTATTTAATCATATGACGAATTCGGGCCTTTCGTCAGAAGATTTGCAGCCGGTTTTGGAGTCGTTAAATGAGCTTTTCGATAAATTTGCCTATCACGCCGTTACGGAATATACGGCAATCAAAAACGATGAGTTACAGGAGAAAATCTCGTACATAGACGAAACTCATCAAGAAAAGTTATCGATTCTAGGACAAATGTCTTCGAGTTTTGTGCATGAATTTCGAAATCCATTAACGGCGATTATGGGGTTTGTTGCGATATTAAGAAAAGAAAATCCCGAAATGAAATACCTTGATGTCATTGATCATGAATTAAAGCAGTTGAACTTCCGTATCTCTCAGTTTCTCCACGTATCGAAGAAAGAGATCGATGGAGTCAAAGAGGAAGAGTTTGAGGTGAGCGAAGTATTCAATGATATGATCGACTTCATTTATCCGAGCGTTGTTGATGTCGATGTTCATATCTCGAATAATATTCCTAATGGATTGCGTATTTTTGGACAGAAGGACAAAATACGTCAAGTTCTTCTAAACATTATTATGAACTCGATCGATGCGTTAAAAGAAATTCAAAAGAATCGAACGATCAAGCTTGTTGGGAAGAAGGAAAAAGGTGAGATGAAGCTTCACATTACCAATAATGGCCCTGCCATTCCTGAGAAGAAGCTTAATACGATTTTTGAACCGTTTTACACGACGAAAGAGCTTGGAACAGGGATTGGTCTGTATGTTTGTCAGAAGATTATCCAAAACCACAAAGGCCAAATTTCATGTCAGTCTACTGAGAAGGAAACAACGTTCACGATCACCTTACCTTCCGTTTGATCGGCGGTAGCAGAATGTCTATGGGTAATAAAGAATGTAGCCCGTTGAATCTTGCCATTTGCATAGAGAATGGATGCGAGATTATACTTTCCTTACAAAGGCATACTGCAAACGGAGGGAAGACCGTGATTACAAAGAACGCAGGTAAGCTTAGTAAATCTTATTTCATTTCTTATCTAAACCTGGTTATGGACGCGAGAGAAGTAACATTAGATGAAGCGAAGACATTTGCCTTTAAGGAACTCTTTGATAACGATCAAGAAACCTATGGCATGGGTACCTATGGGGAATTTGAGAAGGCGTATCATGAGCTTAAAGGTGCCAGTGAAAAGAAGAACGATAACTGATATCCAAAAAAGGACAGGCGCGATGCCGGTCCTTTTTGAATTTAGAGCATTGTATATTCGTCGTGCTTAGCAACAACACGTTTTTCTTCATCTTCAGATACGTCATGCCATTCGGCTACAATCGTGTTGTTTAAAATGCTGATTACTTTAGCTTTGCGATTTCCAATTTCTACATCACTACCGATTTCTGGGAGTATAATATCGTTCTCTACCTCCACGTAAAATCCCTCTTTTCCATTTAGAGTAGATACTATAATAACATAAATTATTTCGCATTCCTAATCATCTGGAAGATTTCTATTGAAAGGATTAGTGGTTCTGAGATTGCGCTTTCATATCGGTGGTAGGAATACATTCCTCGCTTCCGTCATATAATGAAGAATAGCCTATTCTCTCCCCCCTCGATAAGAGGGGCTTTTTCTATTTCCAATGGAAAAGCTTCTGTACGCTATTGCACAGAAGCTGAGGGTGTTCTTAGTAGTTTCGGTCGCGCCTATCCTGGCGTCTTTGCTCGGATGGTTCTTCATCTAAATCTGGCTCTTCTTCATCCATGTTGTTTGGAGTGTCACGTTCGTTCGGTTGGCGAATATGGCGTCTGTCCATCTCGTCATCTCTGTTGTTATCGTAACGAACCGGATCGTAGTTCACATCTTCTGGCTGCTGGTTCATATCATCTTTTTGATCAGTATTACATGCTGCTAGTGAACCAGTAGAAAGAGCTGCAACCATTGTTAACACAATAGCTTTCTTTTTCATATTTTTTCCTCCTTATTTTATGATGGAATCGCTTCTTACTATCACCAGAAAATCAGATTTTACTCTTCCTATAAGGAGGTTTTTTTTGTAAATGATGAAATGGATAGCAATATAGAAGAAAAGAAGTGGTAAGAATGAACCGAGTGGGCGTTTCATATCATATAAAGCATCTGAAAAGAGGTGGTGGGAAATGATGATGGAAGAAGACAGCCTCCCTTTTTGCGCTCAAACGAATGATGTGGCTCCGCTATTTCGAGCGGATGCTTATAATCCGGTCGATCAAGAAATTGTACAGATTAGTCTAGAAGATTATCGAGGTAGTTGGGTTATCCTGTTTTTCTATCCGAGTGACTTTACATTTGTTTGACCAACTGAATTAGCGGCGGTCGCTGCTATTTACCCTGAGCTTAAGAAAATCAACACGATTGTTTTTGGAATTAGTACGGATAGCGTTTATTCACACAAAGTGTTTACAGAGGTATCTCCTTCCGCAGCGAAAATTCAATATCCCCTTATTAGTGATCGTAATCATCAAATAAGCAAGTCATATCGGGTTCTACAAGAACAATCTGGGACAGCATTGAGAGGTACTGTCATTATCGATCCAGTTGGCATGATCATGTCAAAAATGGTTTATCCAACGGAAGTTGGGCGGAATTCGTTTGAGTTACTAAGGCTTATTCAAGCTCTTCAATATAATAAGGTGACTGGAAAAGTCGTTCCAGCGAATTGGATGCCAGGGCAAGAGGGGATTTCGATCTCGATTCAGGATATTGGACGACATTGAAAGCAGCAAAAAACCATTTTGCTGCTTTTTTAATTTTGTAAACGAAGGCAGACGATGATAGGCGTGACTGTTTATGGATCGTTTAATCGGGGATAAATAAATAAGGAAGGTTCTATTCCGTGAGACTATCTTCCTAATACGAGGATTCACCTTCAAAAAAGAGACAAATTCTTTCAATAATATGCTTTAATAGAAGTAGTAGATGGAATAAGACTGGATAATCATTATTGAAAATGGAATGCATCGATTCACGTCTCTTCGAACTAATTTTCCCATTATCCTATCCGCCTTAGTTAAGCGAAATCATTCTTATAAGATTGCTTATACCACTTCTCTTATGATGAAAAAGAGGGGAACCCTCTGATTGACTAACGAAAATATTTCACTGTCGTGTTACAGATATATTTCTTTAGTGTTACAATTGTATTACTATCACAGATGAAAGTGTGGCTATAATTATGTGTGGTTTTGTTGGCGTTCTACGTACGGAACCAGAGAAATCAAGTTACCATTCAAAGTCTGATTTTGTGAAGATGAACCAAATCATCAATCATAGAGGTCCAGATGATGACGGATATTATCATGATGATCACGTATCATTAGGTTTTAGAAGACTAAGCATTATCGATCTCGAAAGCGGTCATCAGCCGTATCATTATGAAAATGAGCGATATTGGATGGTTTTTAATGGAGAAATCTACAACTATGTTGAGCTTCGCGAACAGTTAAAGAAACAAGGGAAAACATTTGCAACAGAATCAGACACTGAAGTGCTTCTCGTATTATTTGCTGAGAAGGGTGTTGAATCGTTCGCTGAACTGCGCGGAATGTTCTCTATAGTAATATGGGACAAACAAGAGAAGACGCTATATGGGGCGAGAGATCATTTTGGGATTAAACCTCTTTACTATAAAGAGGGAGATCACGATATTATCTTGGCCTCAGAGAAGAAAAGCATCACGCTATTGCAAAACTACGAAGATGTAGACCCGATCGCATTACAGCATTATTTAAGCTTTCAATACTCGCCAGAACCTATGACGTTAACGGAAGGTATTAAGAAAGTCGAACCTGGACACTATTTTGTGAAGAAACAAGATCAACCACTCCAGTTTCAGCAATATTTTCATGCGACGTTCAACCCAATTATGACTTCTAATGAAAATCAGTGGGTGAAACGCATTCAAAATGTACTAATCGATTCAGTTAATATACATATGCGAAGTGATGTACCTGTTGGGTCATTTCTTTCTGGAGGTATCGATTCCTCTATCATCGTGTCTATGGCAAAGATGGTGAATCCGAAGATCAAGACGTTCTCAGTGGGTTTTGATAGAGAAGGATATTCCGAGGTGGACGTTGCGAAGGAAACGGCTCATAAGCTGAATGTAGATAATTATTCTTACATGATTTCTGCCAAAGAGTATATCCAGAAGCTTCCGAAAATCATGTTTCATATGGATGATCCTCTCGCAGACCCTGCTTGTGTGCCACTGTATTTCGTAGCGAGAGAAGCGCGCAAGCATGTAACGGTGGTCCTTTCAGGAGAGGGTGCAGATGAATTATTTGGTGGATACAATATCTACCGTGAACCTGAAGCACTCCGTATGTTCGAACCCGTGCCAAAAGGGCTTAAACAGATGATCAACCGGGTTGCAACCGTTCTTCCAGAAGGAATGAAGGGGAAAAGTTTCTTAGAACGAGGCTCGACGGCTCTTTCTGAACGATATATAGGAAATGCGAAGATGTTTGAGGAAAAAGAGAAAGCAAGAATTCTCAAAACCTACAATCCAACTGAAACCTATCAGAAGATCACAAAGCCATTTTATCATCATGTTGCTTCAGATCACCCTGTGAATCAAATGCAGTATATCGATATTCAAACGTGGCTTCGAGGAGATATTCTCCTAAAAGCTGATAAGATGACGATGGCGAACGCACTTGAATTACGCGTGCCGTTCTTAGATAAGGAAGTCTTTAGCGTAGCAAGTGAAATCCCGGTAAACGAAAAGATTGCTAACGGAACAACTAAATCCATCCTTAGAAAAGCTGCCCGTGGAATCGTTCCGGATCATGTGCTCGATCGTAAAAAACTAGGATTTCCAGTGCCGATTCGGCATTGGCTTCGTAATGAGCTTTATGATTGGGCGAAACAGCTTATTCATGTAAGCGAAACGGATTACCTGATCGATAAGAAGGTTGTTTCAGATCTGTTAGAGGCTCACGTTCAGAAGAAGGGTGATTACTCCAGAAAAATTTGGACTGTGCTAGTCTTCATGCTCTGGCATCAGATTTTTGTAGAGCGAATTTATTCATTTGAAGAGCTTCAAACAGAAGATGAAATCGAGAGTAAAATAGCTGCTTTTGGAAAGGGTCACGTACTGTGACCCATCCCGAAGAAAAAGACTGCTGTTCATATGACAGCAGTCTTTTTCTATGCTTCTATTTCTATTGTTGCTCATTAGTTCTCCATCTTATGACCTTCATCCCCACTCTCACCAAATCGTTTCTCAATCTTATGAAACTCATCTTTGTGACCTGTGTAGTAGGCGAGACTATAGAGCTTTTCAAGTAAGTAATCACGGTCTAGGTCATAAATGAGTTTCTCATCGATATGATCCATCGTGTTCTTACCGAATTCCCAGACTTCCTTAAGCTTATCTTTAGAGATCGATTGTGAAACAAGGCTTAATGCTAGGATGATTTCTGAAATGATAAGATAGTTGTCTCCAGCATAGTGACGAATATAACCGTAGCCACGGTAAAGGTAATAACCAAAGTTCTCAGACTCCATCACCACTCTAACAGTACCGTCAGAATCAGCGAGGTATGGTGTGAATGTTATATCATTCTCTACCTCTAACAGAAGGTCTGCCATTTGATGAATGATGGTTATCGCTGTCTTTGGATCGTCGTTTCCTAGTGACTTTACTCCGATCTCAGAAAGCTTTGTCATCCCCATTTTGATATCTTGAATCTCTGTTTCTTTATATCCAATTTCAAGAAACTTATGATACTTTTTGACATCAACGTCTTTTGCTCCGCTTCCCCAGAACGTAAAGAGTGAAGTGCCTCGTAAGACGTAATCTCCTACTTTCTTCTGGAATTGAATAACGATATTGTCTTTTCTTGCTTCTTCAATCATCTTCCTGAAGTCAACGAGTTGAATGTATCCAGATTCAAGAGAGCATGCTTCTTTTTCATTCTCTCTTTCATCCTTGTTGTAATGAACAGGCGCTTCGCTTCTGAATTCTTCAAGTTCATCTGATAAAGAGGTTCTTACGATCGAGATGGACTCGTTCTTCATGTTTGTGGCGATATTATGTACCTGCATCCAGCTCGTCGCATGGTTGATAAACAAGATAAATGTCATCACTGTTACGAAAGCTAAAATGAAAGTAACGCCTGGAATAACAACGAAATTTTCTTTTGACTGACTTGTAAGGAATAAGAAGGTAACAAGAACGTAGACGAAGCTTCCGTGGAAGATTCCGACGAAATGTTGAGTCGTTCGGTCTGCGACGAAATTAAGAAGCATCCTTGGTGAAAATTGTCCACTAAATGTTGTTAACACAACGAGCACGGAGTTTAATGTGAATGCACTAAGTGTTAAGATTCCTCCGATCAAAGAGCTTACGAGTAAGCGTGTTGGTTGAGCTTCCGCGTGCATTAAATCAGGTGTGAATCTAGAAATGTCTACTGACAAATCAAGAAATAGGGTGATCCCTGCGAATAGGATTGAACCAAGAATATAAATGGCTGGCATATACCACAGAGTGGATTGGAGTTCATGTTTCCGCACCCTCTTAGGCATATCAAAATATTTCCGCAGCTGCCAGGGTAGGAATTTTTTGATCATGGCTGCGACTCCCTTCTAACGACTTCTATAGCGCTTTTCCCCTGGGGTCTCTTCCTAAAACGCAAATTCTGGTATTTCTATATTTTGCATCGTTGTACCTTTCTGATACCCGCCTAACTAATTTCTTCATATTATTGAAAGAATGGATAATAGGTGGAGGTTTCGGAAAAGGTAATACGTGAATTATGAAAACGCCCGTTATGTGAATAAGCTGAGGTAGGTGAGAACGTGCTAGTTGAAAAAGCGATCCTTTATATCATGTTTGTAGGCGGAGTTTTATTCTTTTTCTATAGTTTACGCAAGCCCCCTGTAAAGGATTGGCTGCTGGCTTTCTTTATTACTGGCTACTTTGCTTTAATCCTCGGAGTCATCGTAGTTGAAAGTGGTATGCTGACTTACCCGGTGACGATTTTTCCTTACTTTGATAGCAGCCCGCTGTTTGAACTTGTTCTTTTCCCTGTCTTAAGCTTGCATTATTATCAAACAACTTATCACTATACGTTCAAAGGTTATTTACTTAAAGGATTTATGTATACCACGATTATGACTGTAATCGAGTTTTTTTTGGAGAAGTATACTGATTTGGTTCACTATCATTCGTGGAAATGGTATTACACCTTCATAAGCGTCTATATTTTCTTTTTCTTGATACGATGGTTATTACAATTCCTAAGCAAATTACCGAACCATGAACAAAAAGAAACACCCTAGAGCGCTCTAGAATGTTTGCTTGGATCGTTCCTCCTGATTAGTGAAAGTAGGGGGAACCATCTACCTTACATATAGGATATGTACAAGACATCCAATTGGATTGGACGAGCAACCTGATGAACGTGTCACGAATGTATGATTGTTAGAAAAGTATTAAATACTATCCTCATACTTACAAAAAGAGTGGGGGCAAAAAACATGATCAAAAAACAAAACTGGTGGCTAAGTGTCGTAATGGTTCTAGCACTATTTGTGCACGCACCATTTGCGAGTGCAGCGCAACCGTCCTATGCTGAGTGGGGAAAGATCGCTATTCAGCAAACGAAGAAGCAGTACCCAGGAGAGAGCGTTACTGAATACACGTATGATGGTAAAGTATTTATTTCGGATGAACGCCATCAATATAACTTTGACTTCACATTGAAATCGAATGGGGTAAACAAGAACGTTCGCGTATATGTACTTGTGAATGATAAGAAAGATGAACTAATCGGTGTGTACTTTGATGATATAGAAGAGTTCTAATAAAGGCAGCTGGAACCAATCCAGCTGCCTTTTTCAATTGTAGAAGAAGGGATTTGACTCTGTGAGGGGAATTATTATCTATTGCCACTAGGGATAAAGGAGAGAGACGAATGAATGTGATTAAAAGCATGAGAGAGGTTAGTGCCCTCTTATCGGATTTTAAGAAAATCGCTGATTATGATTCAACAGGGAAAAAGCATTACATCATTTTTGAAGATCATGTGCGAGAAGGGCATTGGACAGTGATGAAATATGATGATGGTACTTATTCGATTCATGGAAAAGGAGAGACGTATTGCGATAAGGAAGAACGAGTTGTGTCGACAGAAGAGTTGAAAAAGATGCTATGGGAGAATCGGAAAGCTGTTAATAAGGTTGTGAGAGAGGCTAATGATCAAGCGTTGATATCTTAAATCAACGCTTTTTTGATGAAATGCTATGTTCAAATATGAACAAGCAAGGGCAGGGAATTCTATGCGTGATTCTGTTATGATTAGTCTTTAGAGAAAATCAACCCGCATAGATTTGAGGCTTTGTCATGATTGGTGTATTCGTCGATATTATTGTACCTGTATTTATTTTGATCGGAATCGGTGTGTACCTTCACCGTGTTTTTCAGCTTGATCTTTATACGTTAGCGAAAGTGAATATTTATTTCATCGTTCCAGGCTTTATCTTTTTGAAGCTATATGAAACGACGTTTTCACTAACGTTGTTTTTATCTGTATTGTTGTTCTTTTCCTTTTTCGTAGTGCTCTTGTACGTGATTTCCCTCATTGTGAGTAGGTTATTTCGGTATAGCAAGAGTGTGAGGGCTTCCTTCACGAATAGTATCCTCTTCTATAACTCCGGGAACTACGGTGTACCTGTGAACGATCTAGTTTTCAAGCACGATCCGTTTGCGATGTCCATTCAGGTGATCATCCTTACTTTCCAAAACATCTTAACCTTTTCTTGGGGAATTTTCGCGTTGAAAACAGTGGATGGAAACAAGCTGAATGCCGTTCTCGGGTATTTTAAAATGCCCGTTCTTTATGCGATGGTGTTTGGAATCGGTCTGAATATGATGAATGTCGATGTTCCTGAATTCGTATTGATTCCAGCTGATTACATTGCGGATTCAATGGTGGCGATCGCACTTGTGACGCTCGGGGCACAGGTGGCACAGCTTCGTTTTGCAAAAAACTTATCTGTTGTGTACGTGAGCTTGTTCATTCGGTTGCTCCTTGGTCCAGTGATCGCGATCGGTCTTATTTACGCTTTTGGCATGGATGGTGTTACAGCGCAGGCGCTCTTAATTTCATCTGCTATGCCGACAGCAGTGAACAGTGCTATCATCGCTCAGGAATATCAAAATGAGCCAGAGCTGTCTGCTCAAATCGTACTTGCATCCACCGTGTTCAGTATGCTTACTGTAACGGTCGTCATATCGGTGAGCAGGATCCTGTTTTAATGATGCACTGAACATTTTCCTTGACGAAATCGTAGAGTTGCTCTACAGTTGATAGTACAAATAAACGTTCGAAGGGGAGTAGCTTTTACAATAAAGTCGTCAATTCAGAGCGTGTTGCTCTCGGCTTTATTGGCAGCGTAGTTGCTGTTAGCAAGACCTTTACCGTCGCTTTGGTAAAGGATTCCTGCAAGAATAACCTTTGCCGATAGAGGCGGAGGTTATTTTTGTTTTGGATATGCTATAAAAGTGAGAAGGAGTGAACGAGATGGCTACAATGATGAAACGAGCAAGGTTGATCTTCAAAGTAAAGAGGTTCGTCCCATTTTTGTATGAGTATTTTACTTCACGTCATGGCGGTAAGAAAAAATGGCTATCACTTGCTGTAATCATCGGTTACTTTGCGCTTCCGTTTGACTTAATCCCAGATTTTCTCAGTATCTTTGGGATACTAGATGATGTTATGATTCTGACATTAATCCTTCAACAAGTAGTGAAACAAGCTCCTCAAGAGCTGAAGGAGAAATATGATTTAGACTATTGACACTATTTCATTAATTCTATACTATTGAGATAACAATTTATCGTTTCTCCTAAAGGGGAGTAGCTTTTACAATAAAGTCGTCAAGACAGAGCGATTGCTCTCGGCTTTATTGGCAGCGTAGTTGCTGTTAGCAAGACCTTTACCAGACGGTGAAGGTCGTTGTGTATGACCTTTACCACATTGGTAGAGGTCATTTTTTATTGTATGGTAAGTTGTTTATGTAATCATGCTAGTCAAACTAAGAACAAAATAAGGGAGATCAATATGAAAAAAAACCTATTCTCAAATAATAAATCAATGTCATTTAAAGACCTAGTAAAGCAAAATAAAGAAGACCTTCTTCACGATAAAAAGGAAATGGACCGTATTGACCGTCAGCTTGATGAAAAGTATGATCGCTTTCATCGGAAATCGGTCGTAAAAGGAGGGAAATAGCAAGTGCTCCTACGTAAGTCGATGTGTTTGTTAGGAATTGGAGCAGCGAAGATCGATTTGATTCTAGATAAACTGAGCTTTAAGCGCGGTGAACTGGTTTTAGGATCGTTCGAAATTATTGGCGGAACGATCGAGCAGCGTGTAAAGCGTGTTGAATGCGATCTCGTCTACGTCGACCATGCGAAGAAAACCTCTCATGTTGTTGACTCTGTAACCATCCTAACGGTGAAAGACATTAGAAAAGAACAAAGAGTGATGATTCCGTTCTCGTTTCGTATTCCTGAAGCCATTCCAGAACCGAAAAAGCGAACTTCATATAAGTTTACAACGCGTTTAGTGTTCAACGAGGGTGCGAAAAGCGTTGACCAGGATCAAATCGTCATTCAATTATAAAAAGGGAAGGAGCTCCCGCAGGCTCCTTCCCTTGAAAATAATACGTGTGCCACTATTTAGGTAAACGCACAGTCTTAAAGTTTACAAACTTTCTTACACCAGGCAAAATAGATGCTCTTGTTAGCACATCTCTTACATAAAGACGCCACCATGAATCAGGAAGAAAATAGTTTGCGAATTTTCTCGCTGAGCGTTGTAACGTTTCGATGTCACTGTGGAGCGAATGCTCATATTCAGATAATGCATGAGTGAGATCAGCTGGATGCTCTTCAAGAGATTTTGCAAGTGTATAAGCACCAGCCATCGCCATAGATGCGCCTTGCCCTGCAAGTAATGAAACGCATTGACAGGAGTCCCCGACAAACGTTATTCGACCGTTCTTCCATTCAGATAGCTCCACCTGTGATACCTCATCAAAATAAAAATCATTTGCATCATTCCCTGCTCGTAGCAAGTCAGGGACAATCCAATCCATATGACCGAACTTTTCCGTAAGCTGGCGAAGAGCTTCTTCTTTATTTACATGACCTTGCTGTTCGGGATTGGTGTACAAAAAGAAAGTCGCTACTTTATCACCGCGGATTGGGTACACTGAAACCTGTCGGCCAGGCTCTGAATACGTATAGAAGCTTCCGCCCGTCTTCTTGAGTATTTCTGGGTCATCAATAATATACGCTGCGGTATAGTAGCCTATATAACGAATAGAATGATTGCGATCTTCGTTGAAAGCGAGTGAGCGAACAGCAGAACGCATGCCATCGGCACCTACGAGTAGATCTGATGTTACCGTTGAACCATCTGACAATGTGACAGTCACGTTGTTTTCATCTTGATCGATCGAAATAGGAGAAGCGTTGAATTTCACATCGACACGATCTCGAATTTTCTCATAAAGAACTTGTTCGAGATCTCCTCTCATGAAGTTATAGTGCTTATTGTTCATAAGGCTTCTCATTTTTTGATAAGGAATACGATACTTCTCCTCACCACTATTCTTCATAAATACAAGCGCGTCGACAGGATAGTGTATTGTTTTAAGTTCGTCATGAATCCCCATCATTTCTGCGACATCGTACCCGGGACCGAAGAAATCGATCATAAAGCCTTCAGCTCTTAACGAAGAAGATTTCTCTAGAACTGTGACCCGGTCACCTCTTTCGCTTAGCCAATAAGCAAGCGTTAAGCCTGCGATTCCGCCTCCTACAATACTTACATCCACTTGTACTCACCTCACTTAAAAATAAAATTGATTTTCTTTTCGATTCTCTCGGTTATCTCATGAAGTTCTTTTTCATCGACATAAAGGAAGAGAAGAGATTCAAACATGACTGAGCTGTAAATGACTTCAGCTGCTGTAGAGGAATCAAACTGCATTTCTAGTTTGTTTGTATCTTTCAACTTCTCAAGAAGTGCTATCAATTCATCGATGAACATGAAATCTAATTCCATCAGACTTGTTAGAAACCCAGGTCTACTTTGATAAGCATTGAGTGAAGCTGTGATGACCTCACGGAAAAGGCGTTTGTCGAGCATACTGAAGCTTTCAAGGCGTTCGGTTAAGTATGCTTGAACTGTTTCTTCTGCGGTTTCCTTCATCTGAAAAGGAGGGTCGTTTCGCTTTTCTTGAACAAAGTCATCTCGCATCACCTCGATAAGAAGCTCAGACTTTGTAGGAAAATAATTAAACACTGTGCCACTGCCGACCTCAGCATGTTTTGCGATTTGCTCCGTTGATGTTTTATCGAAACCGTTCTCGAGGAACAGTTCTTTTGCTGAGTTGATGATTTTCATTCTTGTAGCTTGTTTTTTCTGTTCACGTAAACGACTCATTCACCGTTTCCTCCTAAACTAAATATGAGTGCGCTCATAAATGAGTACACTCATATTTTATAATGTTATGCTTTGAAATGCAAATGATGCTTTCGACATTGTTCGAGTAAAAGCGGGTGGTGACAGGCACCGGCAGCTTCTACGTGAAGTACTCGAGCTTTGCGTCTGGGAAGAAACGGTCGATGTAGCCTCCAAGTGTTTCTTTCATGTCTTCTTGCTCGTCTTTCTTATACACGTATTTTCCGATACCGTACTTGCCCCATTTCCACTGCCTTTTTTCTTCTTCCATTTCGAGCTTTGACATCGGATAGTTCTTTTGAATGACGCGCTTTGCGGGTTTCGTGAAGCGGTGTTGGATGAGTTCGAACGTTAAGTCTTTTGTTGCGCTCTTTGGGAGCTTTGCTTCAAGTTGTTCAAACAATTCGAGATACCCTTGTTTCCAATCATCGTATAAATAAATAGGCGCTACGATGAAACCAAGAGGGTAACCAGCCTCGGCTACTTTTGCGGCAGCTTCAATTCGCTCATCGAGTCTTGACGTACCTGGCTCAAGAAATTTAATTACATAGTCTGCGTTCATGCTGAAGCGAAATCGCGTTTTCTTGTTATGTTCAGCATCGAGGAGATGGTCAACATGAGCGAATTTCGTTACGAAACGAAGCTTCCCATATTCTGATTTACCAAAATACTCAATGGCGCTTTTAAGCGTATGTGTTAGATGATCGATCCCGACGATGTCAGAAGTACAAGAAGCTTCAAATCTCGTCTGTTCGGGTGCGCGCTCCTGCATATATTTCTCAGCCGCATCAAAAATCTCATCTGTATTCACATATGTCCGAATGTATGGTTTGCTTCCCATCGTCGTTTGTAAGTAACAATAGTGACAGTGTCCCATACAGCCTGTAGCCAACGGGATTGCGTATTCTGCTGAAGGCTTGGATGTATCAAACTTAAGGGTTTTTCTTACTCCTACAACAAGGGTGGATTTAGCGACACGATATTGTTGAAAGTGGTTATCTCCCGGTAGGTTTCTTACTTGATTATGTGAGGTGGTTTCACGGATTTCGATTCCCATCTTTGTGAACTTTTCTTTTAACTGCCTCCCAAGAGGGTAGTCTGTTGCTTGTGGTTCAATATAAACAAGCTGTGGAACAAATGGTTTAACCAATCAAATTCCTCCTTTACCTACCCGAAATACGTTTCGAATGCTTGTTGCGCTTCCGCTTCTGATTGATAGATGGCGATACCTGCATTCAACGGATAATACGTTTCATACAGAAAGAGAGCTAATTCGCCTGGATGATCGGGGTCATTCACGACGGCTGCTTCCTGGATATTTGCCACATTATACGTATGTGGATTTCGATACATAACATAGACGATATCGCCTGCTTGATAGTGCATAGGTTCGTTGAGATTCATTTCCATTTCACTCCTTTTATCCTATATTCATTGTTCCTAGTAAGAAGTAAATTGTTGCAGAAAGCAGCATGGTAAATCTTGTTAAGGTGAGGTTGTGAATGGGTCAGGTGTATTTTGAAGTTTCCATAACAGAAAGCCTTTTTTTAGCATCTTTTCATTTCTTCTCTCATATAGTGTTCTGTTGACTCAAAATGGAGGAGGTGCGTGAAGGCATGTTGAAGACCATTAAGAAAATCCTGCCTTCACTAAGCATGATTGACAGAGGTTTATCCCGATTCAAACTTTATCGAAAAATACGTGGCGGCGAATGGTACAAAGTGTCCGATCGGGTCGTACCAAAGCATAGCCTGTGGGTGAGGGGAGTAGAACCAGATCCTGAGTTGTACTATGTATGGAAAAAAGAAACCTACAGAAAAACGGGCATCTGAGCAAATAGCTCAATGCCCGTTTTTTATATGTTCGACATATGATGTGAAAAAACGGGTGGTGACAGGCACGAAATGAACAAAGAAGAATTCACTAAACAAGAGGGTAGTGTCTTTCCTGGTAAGACGTATGTGGATGCCTTATTGAAGCACGTATTCTATGACCAGCGTGATTACTTATTTCATGCGATGTTTCAAATCCACAGAGCTCATGTTGTGATGCTATCAGAGCAGGGGATTATCAAGATAGAAGATGCGAACCTCATCCTTGCATGCGTGAATCGTATAGGAGAGATGGACGCAAGCTCGCTACACTACTCGCCAGACTTTGAAGATTTGTTCTTCATGATGGAATCGAAAATTAGTCAAGAGATTGGCCCAGACTTAGCTAGTATGATGCATATCGCTAGAAGTCGAAACGATATGGGCGAAGCGATGTACAGAATTGTTCTGAGAAAATGCGTTCTGTCGCTAATTGTAGATATGATTGATGTGGAGGAAGCGTTGATTCAGCAAGCGGAGGAACATTTAGACACGGTCATGACTGCTCACACCCACACACAGCCAGCACAACCGACCACGTTTGGGCATTATTTAATAGCAGTATTCGATGTGCTTGAAAGAGATGTGAATCGGTTTTGGAATGCGTTTAAGAGTATTAATCTTTCACCGATGGGCGCAGCAGCAATTACAACAACTGGTTTCCCAATCAATCGTGAGCGTGTTTGTGACCTGCTTGGTTTTGATGGATTGATGGAGAATTCGTATGATGCGATTGGAGGGGTTGATTATCTATTAGAACCTGCCACTGCGATCCTGACGTCGATGACAAACACAGGGCGATGGGTTCATGATTTTCTTCGCCTTGCGACAGTTGAAGTCGGAATCGTGAAAGTGGCTGCCCCTTACGTTCAAATAAGCAGCATCATGCCACAAAAAAGGAATCCTGTGTCGATTGAGCATGCTCGTGCACTTGCGAGCAGTGCTGTAGGTGAGGCGCTGAGCGTGGTTCAAATGATTCATAACACGCCATACGGAGATATTGTGGATACAGAAGATGATCTTCAACCGCATCTTTATAGAGGGTTTGATAAGGCATCTCGTGTGTATCGACTGATGAATGCAGTTGTAAGAACGATGGAAGTTGATAAAGGTCGAGCAGAAAAGCAGGCGTGGAAGAACTGTATCACCATTACAGAATTTGCTGATGTACTCACGCGAGAAAAAGGACTTTCTTATTGCGAGGCTCACAAAGTCTCAAGTTTCCTAGCAAGGAAGTGTGTTGAGGAAAAACGTGAACTTTTGGATTGGCAAGTAGACGATGTGAACGAACTCCTGAAGTCGAACGTAAGGATGAGGATCACCTTCACTCAAGAAGAATGGAAGCACATCATATCTCCAAGAGAATTTATTCAAAGGAGAAAGGTGAGAGGTGGACCTAACCCTATTGAGGTGAAGAGGATGATTGAGGATCGGAAACAAAAGTGGAAAAATCATGTTTTACAATGTGAGAAGATAAGGACACACCTAAATGAGAAAGAGAAGGCTTTGAAGATATTTAGACATTAATTGACAACATTCGGGTGGTGACAGGCACCAAGGGGGATTTTAAGGTTGGATGCAATGGAAATCGTCACATTCATAAAGGAATTAGAGCGGCTTAAGGATACGACGAGGTCTGCATATACGAAGAAGGGTAGAAGAGAGAGTGTTGCGGAACATTCTTGGAGGCTTGCGATGTTTGCACTTGCCTTGAGCGATGATCTGAAGGGTCTCGATATGAACAAAGTAATTTATATGTGCCTCGTTCACGATCTTGGTGAGGCTTATGATGGAGATATTTCTGCAACTATTAAAGTGAATCATGATAAGAAAATCAAGAAAGAGGAAAAAAGTGTAGAACGGTTAACGGATCCATTGCCATCAGAGAACCAGGCTGCCATCTTAGCGCTTTGTAAAGAGTACAACAAAGGAGAAACGGACGAAGCGAAATTTGTTAAAGCGCTCGATAAGATGGAAACGATCATTCAGCACACACAAGGAACAAATCCTCCGGGCTTTGATTACAAGTTTAACCTTACTTATGGGAAAGAGTTTGATCTTGATCATACATTGATGAAGAAAATAAGAAAGCTTATCGATCTAGAAACAAAAAATAAAATCAACGATAACACGCCGTAAGAACGAGTATCCGAGAGGTTACTCGTTTTCTCATGGGTTCGATGGGAGGCTTTGATCGTTACACTTTTCTGAAATGTATGGATTTCTTTTACGGGGTTGCGATTTTATGAAATGCAGGTAAAATGGACGCGAGGTTTTGAAGCAAATGTTTCACATCATACTTGGACTTGTGGAACATATGATTATAATAAACTGACTTACTCCTCCTGTGAGGAACACTACACGTCAGAAAGGGGAACAAAAACCATGAATCGCACAGTGGTCTGTCCATGTGAAGGAATTATTGAGAAAGTATACGTGAACCATACATCCCGAGTGTACGAGTGGGAGCCGATGTTTGTTATTCGCGATGGGCAGGGCAACGTTGAAGATGTCATACTTAATGTAAGTGGGCAAATCTCTGAACTTCATGTACAAGAAAATGATCGAGTGACGTCTGGAGTCGTTCTTGCATCGATGATGGAAGATGATTTTGTAACAGGAAGCGATTGATCTTACGTATGAAAGCTGGCTGAGAATGTCGAGAAGGTCTTAAGGATCATCTGCCGTGGTTAGGGTTATGGTGGTGATTTCCGCTCCAATCAACTTTCATGCATGATTATGAGCAAAAACAAAGCTAATCAAAAGACGAATAGAATGAAGTCTGATGCCTACTTAATCATACTCCGCATAGGGAACAACGAATCAAGGTTTTCCAACAAGCTGAGCCGGCCTAGCCGGCTTTTTTGTGTAGTATGAAGACTCTTATTGTGGTATAAAGAAAGCACAAGGAGGGGTGCATGTATGCTACAGCCATTTCTGCATAATCATCATCTCAACGTTATTCGTGAGCAGGTAGATGTGTTGTTATACAATGTTAGCCATCTTGTTGATGCGGATGTGAAGGATGCTGTTAGACACAATGCTACAGATAGAATACTCGGGCTTGATCACTCTTTCTCAGATGAACAACGTACGTTCCTCGATGAGCTTCGCTACTTAGATGTATCAGAATACGGAACTTTTCTTGAAAAAGTAGGGAGTGCTGTCATACCTTTTCCAGAAATAACGAATCAACAAGTAGAAAAGCTTTTTCATAGAAGTAAGAAAGTGACGTTACCTTTTCATTATTCGAGAACGTTAACGTACCTTGGTTGGCATGATGTGCGTTCCAAGCGGAACTATCTAATTTATCCAATCAATGGTGAGCTTGCTGGTATTGAAGGCTCCTATCGAATCCTTAACCAGAGGACAACCTGTTTTTTGTGCAAAAGGTATGGTGAAGTGGCACATGTAACCTCACACGTTTATGAAAAGGGAGAGTATCATACGGTCGGCCACTATATGTGTGTAGATACTAGAGTATGTAATGAGCACATCAAAGAGATTACCCCTTTAGAAGCTTTTCTTGAAAAAGTTTATAATGAACGGTTGAACGCGTAGGCTATAAAGACTCGTCCCTTTCTTTTCGATTAGGAAAAGATTAGGTGGCGGGTCTTTTTAATGTAGAATCGATGGAAAAAAGTTTTAAATCTTTTTTGGCTTAAAGGCTTGCCTGGATGTAAATTATCTTGTAAAGTACTTCATAGATTGCATCTCAGAAGGACAAATGTTTTTATTTGGAGGACACTATGAAGAAGATTGGATTATTACCACGAATACTTATCGCAATTGCTCTTGGTGTATTAATAGGAGCATTTTTACCAGAATGGACGGTGCGTTTGTTCGCTACCTTTAACGGCATTTTTGGTAATTTCCTCGGATTTGCTATTCCGTTGATTATTATCGGATTTATCGCTCCAGGAATTGGAGAAATAGGGAAAGGCGCCGGAAAACTGATTGGAATCACGACGACAGTAGCTTATCTTTCTACTTTTCTAGCCGGCTTACTCGCTTTCTTTGCTGCACGTAATCTGTATCCGATCTTTCTCGAGACAGGTGGCGCTGCATCAGAGATGGCTAATCCTGAAGAATCTCTATTAGAGCCTTTCTTCCAGGTGGAAATTCCAGCAATGATGGGTGTGATGACAGCACTTGTTCTAGCATTCACGCTCGGATTAGGAATGGCTGCTATGAAAGAAAACAAGCTCAAAGGTGTTATGGTTGAATTCAGAACAATCATCGAAAAAGTGATTAGTTATGTCATTATTCCGTTATTACCACTTCATATCCTTGGCATATTCGCTAATATGACGAGTGCAGGTCAGGTACAAACGATTTTGAGCGTGTTTGCAAAAGTCTTTGTGATGATTATTCTTCTTCACCTGACGATGCTACTGATTCAATATAGTGTAACAGGTGCAGCGACATCTAGAAATCCATTTAAAATGTTAAAAGGGATGGTACCAGCATACTTTACTGCGCTTGGTACACAGTCTTCTGCATCAACGATTCCAGTGACCCTGAGACAAACAAAGAAGAATGGCGTTCGTGAAAAAGTTGCAGACTTCAGCATTCCGTTACTTGCAACGATTCATCTTTCAGGAAGTACGATCACGATTGTTTCTTGTGCGATGGCCGTCATGCTTCTGAACGGACAAGACCCTACGTTCGCAATGATCATCCCATTCATCTTGATGCTAGGAATCACGATGATCGCAGCTCCTGGTGTACCAGGTGGTGCGGTTATGGCGGCGATTGGACTGCTAGAAAGCATGCTAGGTTTCGATGCGACGATGGTATCCCTTATGATCGCACTCTACCTCGCGCAAGATAGCTTTGGTACAGCAACGAATGTAACTGGCGATGGTGCGTTATCCGCTCTTGTCGACCGATTAACGTCGAAAAAGAAAAACGTACAGCCTATAGCAAAAGCGAATTAGGTTTGAATGAAAGCAAGCTCATGTTGAGCTTGCTTTTTTCTATCAATCGACTCATTTTCTATGTTGAATGCAATGAACGCCTATGGTTCATTTCTCACATTTCAGTAGGTAACAAGATAGCATATCGCGAAAATGGTCCTGAAAACCTCTATGTGCAAACGGTATTTTAACTTTTTCCTATCGTTATGGGTCAAACGATTCGAATTCTATCATTTGACAGGATGTGTAAATGAATGAGGAGAAGGAGTGGAAGTAATCTTTAATAACTTGGAGGGCTTATGATGAACAAAAAGATGATTCCGATTGTAGTTTCAGGTATGTTAGCTGTATCAGGAGGGGTGTTTGGAAATGGGCAGGCCGTTGAGGCTGTAGGGAATGGACCTGGCTATAACGGGAATGAAACGGTGAAGAATGAGCGATTACATAACTATGAAGAAATGGTGAAAGTACTCGAGAGAATCGACCGCCAGTCTGACGCACTTGAGCTTGAAGTGTATGGACAATCTGTTAAAGAACGAAATCTCTATCTTGCTAAATTTGGCGAAAATGAAGAAAATCCAACGATTCTTTTTTTAACGCAGCAACATGGGAACGAAACCCTTACGACTGAAGGGGCGTTAAAAGTCATCAAGTATTTGAGCACAAACAAAAAGGAAGTGAGAGAGCTTCTTCAACATGTGAACGTACTCATCGCACCTCGATTAAACGTTGATGGTGCTGAAGGTGACGTGAACTTTTCACTTGAAGATTATGCAGCAGGCACTCATACTCGCTACAATGCGAACGAAGTGGATCTGAATCGCGATCACGTTGAGCGAAACCAGCCGGAAACAAAGGCACTGCATCAAAATGTTCTTCAGAAATACGAGCCAGAGTATATGGTCGATCTTCACCATCAGGGAAGGGAAACGACGCTAGGAGATACCGATGAACTCGTCTCAGGTTCGATTCTTTATCCGACAAATGGAGAGGTTGATGCTGATGTTCGAGAGAAGTCTAAACAGCTCGGTGGCGTCTTGTATAATGCGATTGAAGCAAAAGGATATGGGACGTTATCAAAATATGTAGGCGGGACAGCCCCTACGATTAGCCGGAACGGACTTGCGGTTGAGTATGGCATTTCGACGCTTCTCTTTGAAATGAGAGGAATGGCTGATCATTATTACGAGCCGTATATCCTAGGGCAAAAAAGTAACGGCTATCTAATCAATCAGGCTGTAACAGGAATGAAAGCAGTTATTAAATCGATTGCGGACGGCACAATCGAATCTCAAGATACAACGTTCTGGGACACGTTACCTGAGAGTGGCCATAAGGACAGCGAATAAATCTACTGAACAAGGAAAAGCGAGGCCGAAAAGGTCTCGTTTTTTTGCGTGTTAGAAAGTAAAGTGACTTTTTAGAAAATATTCTTTATTTCCAAAAACTAGTATGTCTATAATATAGCTATTATATCATTCTGGTGGAGGAGAGACTGATGAACCCGATTCTGATGGATATACGTACTGAACTAGAGACTGAACGATTAATGTTAAGGATGCCTGAGCCAGGTGATGGTAAGGTCATTAACAAAGCGATCCACTCTTCGATGGAGGAACTGGCACCGTGGGTAGGCTTTGCAAGAAAGAATCCAACGGTTGAAGATACAGAAATTAATGTGCGTGAAGCTCACATTAAATTCTTAAAGCGTGAAGGATTGAGATTTCTCATATTTGAGAAAGAAACAGGAGAATATGTAGGGACGACAGGGCTTCATAACCTTGATTGGGATGTGCCTAAAAGTGAAATTGGCTACTGGATCAACACGAAATATAGTGGAAAAGGGTATATGATGGAAGCTGTTGGTAGGCTTACTGAATTTGCGGAGAAAGAATTGAATATGAAGAGACTGGAGATTCAATGCGATGTTGGGAATAAAAAGAGTCGCGCAGTACCTGAACGACTCGATTATACCCTTGAAGCGATATTAAAGAATGATGATGTTCGTTTAGATGATTCGGGACTAACCGATACGTGCATCTATGCGAAAGTATTCTAGGAGAGATTCCGCTTATTCACCTGCTCTAGCGATTGTTAGCGACTTTCTTCCTTTTACCTCAGATACTGCGAAATCAGAAGTTTGCGAGATTAAGTTGGAACGATAGATGATCTTATCTGTAATTCGAGCGGCGTTCTGTTTATCTGCTAAAGTGACGGTGCTGTCATGAATGATTGCAGGGATTAACGTTACTTCATAATTGTTCATCACCACATCGATCTTTGCGATCACGGTGTCAGCACTGTCACCATCTACATAATCCGGGAACAGAAAGTTACCGAGTGAGTACAAAATGGGCTTTCCGTTATAATACTCCATCCCTTGAAGAACGTGGGGATGGGAACCGATGATGATATCAGCACCTGCATCGATCATCGTGTGGGCGAAATTTCTTTGAGCAGCACTCGGTTGAATCATCCTTTCAGAACCCCAGTGAAGATATACAATCGTTGTATCACATTTGGCAGCAGATTTCTTGATATGCTCGATCACGCGATCCTCTTGATAAGCGCTCGCAAGTCCGCCGTTTTCATTTGCATACCATGAGATGGTAGGCAAAACTTGTGAAAAACCAAGGATGTCAACTTTGTGGTTATTGATCGTTTGTGAATAAGCAGTGTAGGCTTCGTTTTCGTTCGTTCCAGCTCCTATGTAGTTTAGATCTGCTTTCTTTAGCAGATCGATTGTTTCATATAAACCCTCTCTACCAAAGTCCATCGCATGGTTGTTTGCGAGGGAAACGACGTCGAAACCAGCGTCTTTAATTGCTTTTGCTGAAGCGGGTGGGGACTGAAACGTATAAAGCTTGTCCTGTTTATACCCCGATGTACCAATTGCGGTTTCTAAGTTAAGGATGGCGAGATCTGAGTCCTCTACAACGGATGATATATGTTGAAGAGGATAGTTTGGTCCTTGTGCGTTCATTGCTGTCTTGATCGACCAGTCGAACATCGTGTCACCAACGACTGAAATTTCATAGCTCGACGTTTTACTAGGAAGCTCTCGCGAGAGCTCTCTCGAAATCTCTGAATGGTATGTAGACGTTACAGCTTCTGACTTTTTGAACGGGGCTATTGCAACAAGACTTAACACTCCAACAACGAACAACAAACTTACTAGAATAACCAAACGCTTCATTTCTGCACACCTCATAGTTTCGTAAAAATTGGGAGTTCAAGGTAAATTATAACATGGAAATAATAGTCTTTAGACCTATTTTTAGTAATATTTTGGAAAAGTATAGCTATTCAAAAAAAGAGGGTGATGAAGTGGGGAAAGCGTTATTTTGCACAGCGCTAATCTTCCTGCTAGTAAGCTGCAACGTGTCAGTTTCTGTTGATGATGAGCACTTGGGTACTCTTTCTCATGAGAAAGAGAGCGGGCAAGAAAAGATGTTCAAGGAGATGAACATGGGGATTCTCTTAACCTATAATCTACGACTAACGAAAGCTGATGAAACATGGGTGAATGTTTGGGTGGAAGGATACCAGGATGGAAAGCCCATGTCGCCCTCAAAACTAACAGAGCTGTCATATGGTTTTGCTATGAATGAAGTAGAAGAAGGGAACATGGGGTTCGGGATCATTCAGCCTGCTGAAGGAGAAGAGCTATTTTCTCTTTATGCGCCTGGAATAGCGAGTGCACCAAGGCGGATCTCAAATAATCCTCTCGATTCAGAAAAGCCTTACGGATGGGGTTATACGATGGATGACGAAATCACGCTTGAATCGGGGGAGACGAAAGTGATTGGTGCGTATTATCAAAGTGGTAAGAAAGACGAGATTAGAAGCGTCGACCTTAAAACAGAGGAAGGTATCGAGCGGATGATTACAGACGAAAATGTCGTCTTACTTCTGAAAATGAAGGTAGAGCAACGGGACCCCGAGAACTAAAATATGTTAGTATTTAGATAACTTAGTAATAGTTGGAAAGATGATAAGTGGCACGTCTATCAAACGAAATGAAACGAGATATACATATAGTAGGAGGATGCAGATGTTAAGTAAACAAGGGTTTGATTTATGGGCGAATGAATACGAGCAATCCGTACAAATGAGTGAAGATCGTGAGTCCTATCCATTCGCTGGATACAAGGAAATCTTAAATGCGATTTATAACGAAGTGATGCAGTCAAAAGGTGCAAAGGTTCTCGATATTGGATTTGGCACGGGCGTTTTGGCAAGCAGGTTATACGAAGCTGGCCACGATATCAATGGCATCGATTTTTCGAATGAGATGATTCGCATCGCGCAGTTAAAAATGCCATATGCACACCTTATCGAATGGGATCTATCAAATGGACTACCAGAACACTTCAAGCAGAAACAGTACGATTTTATTATAAGCACGTACGCACTTCATCATATTTCTGATCAAGAGAAGGTTACGTTCATAGAAGAACTCCTTCCGAAGCTTTCAGAAGGAGGAAAGATCTTGATCGGTGATGTGGCTTTTGAAAATCGAAGTAAGCTAGAAGAATGCCGACATAATAACCTTCATCATTGGGATGAGGATGAGTTTTACTTTGCTTTTGATGAAATGAAAAAAGCATTAGAAGGCACATGTAAGCTCGAATTTCATGGTTTCTCACACTGTGGTGGCGTAATCCAACTATCTAAATAATGACGACGAAGGGAAGCTGGTTGATGCAGCTTCCCTTTTTATCGTATGCAGGACTTTGTTCGTTCTTATCGAATGAATTACTTTATCCTATCGTCAGGCATTCCGTATAAGCCTAGCTCTCCATGCATCTACTGTTATATCCCTAATAGAAAGTGAGCGTGCAACATGAAAAAGTGGGTCTACGCTTGTTTATTAACGTTGCTTGTGACAGGTTGCTCAATCGAAGTTGATAAACCGAGTACCACTTCATTGCCTGAGAATGAACTTGCGATTGAAGAAGGAGATCGCTATTTAGATGAGATTACCGCAAAGAAGGGGAATTTCCTTGATATACCCGAGTCTTTCGAAGAAGAAAGAGAAGCTTTGGAGGTTCAGATTGTTTCATATGATATCGATGGTAATGACTTAACGAGTACTACCGTTATTACTGAAGATGAATCTTACGTATCGTTTGCAAAGGAAAACCACAAACATAAAGCGCTTTGGAAGTTATTTTCTGACTTAATCCCTTCTAACGATCGCGAAATGGTGAAGGAGTTTTTGATTTTTACTGATGGGCGAGATGAAGTTCTTGGTTATGTAGAGCCGTTAGACAACTCTAGTGAATGGAGGCTCGCGATCGATTTTGAGGATACTATAAATGAAAAAGACTTTTATTATACGTTGATTCATGAGTACGGTCATCTATTAACGCTTAGAGACGATCAGGTTACTTCTACGATTTTAAATGATGATGATGAGGTACAAGAAGCATTCATTGCGTGTGACTATTATTTTGCCTTTAATGGATGTACAAAAGAAAACTCCTATATGAATTCGTTTTTCCAGACATTCTGGGCGGATTATTATGAAGAGTGGTTAAATAATGACGTGGAATGGGATGAAGAAGCTCAAGTTGCGTTTTTTGAAGAATACCCAGATCATTTTTCCACGGACTATGCAGCAACACATCCTGAAGAAGACATAGCTGAAGCGTGGACGCATTTTATTTTTTCGACATACCCAGAGGGATCATCAATAGCTGATCAGAAAACAGACTTTTTTTATCAATTTCCTGAGCTGGTCGAACTTAGAAAGGAAATTCTTGCGCGCTTGAGCAGCTCGCTTAAAGAGTAACAACGTCCAAACCCCGGGAAAGAGAACCTTCTCGGGTTGTTTTTGTATGCATTCTTTTTTGTTATAGGTGAAGTCTTCGCTCATTAATGGTAGAATAAATGATTGTGTAAAGCTGTTTTTTTATAAAAGAATGTGTTATGCCGTAATAATGAAGATTTTAGACACGAACAGTTTTGAATATAACTATAATAAAAATAAAAGGTTCGAGCGATCAATTTGCAATCGAACATGTTCATAAGCGAGGTAAGGAATGGATAATCAACGTGTGTTTAACGACCTGAGAAATAGTTTGCCAACAGCAGATGTCAGATTGAATGAACCATTGAATGTGCATACGTACACCCAGATGGGTGGAAAAGCAGACGTGTTTGTTTTTCCAAGTGGTGCACAAGATGCTAGAGCGGTGGTGGAGTATGCGAACGAGCATGATCTACCGTTAACGATTCTCGGTAAAGGATCGAATGTCATCATTCAGGATGGTGGAATCCGAGGAATCGTGTTGAATATCTCAACACTTGATAAAATTGAACGAACGGGTGATACGGTTGTGGCTGAAGCCGGTGCTCGTATCATTGAAGTTTCACAATATGCTTTGAAGCAGCATCTATCAGGACTAGAATTCGCATGTGGAATTCCCGGTTCTGTGGGTGGTGCTGTCTACATGAACGCAGGCGCGTACGGGGGAGAGGTTGCAGACTGTCTCGAAAGTGTTCTTGGCGTTACGAAAGACGGTCAGCTTGTTCGCCGTAAAGCGGAAGATCTCGATTTATCTTATCGTCACAGTAATGTTGATGAAACAGGGTTCCTTGTTCTTGAAGCAACGTTTCAATTGAAACAAGGGAATTACGACGAAATCAAAGCGATCATGGATGATTTAACGTTTAAGCGCGAAAGCAAACAGCCGCTTGAATATCCATCGTGCGGTAGTGTATTTAAGCGCCCACCAGGGTTATTCGCTGGGAAACTTATCCAGGATTCTGGATTACAAGGAACACGAATCGGTGGAGCAGAAGTTTCCAAGAAGCACGCTGGGTTTATTGTAAACATCGACAACGCGACAGCAACCGACTACCTCGATGTGATCCACCACGTACAAAACACTGTGAAAGAAAAGTTTTCGGTCGATTTAGAACGTGAAGTGAGAGTAATCGGTGAACCTTTAAAGGAAAAAGATACGCCTCAATAGAATAAGGTGAAATGGCAAAAAGGGATGAATCGGTTTCATCCCTTTTTACTTATGAAAAAGTGGGGGACGGTTGTTTGTTATGAGCGTAAAAAGTAAAGCGATGTGGATTGGCGCACTCGCGCTCATTGCTTTAACGTTTGCTTTTATCTCAAATGAAATAGGAAAGCAATCAGCCATTGAAAGTTGTGAGCAAGCAAATGGTGAGGCAAAGGTAGAAAAAGAGTGGTTCGGAATAAATTGGCACGTCTCGTGTGAAGTAGATTAGAAATGTAAAGGAGTTAAGAGAATATGAAGATTAGAGAAATTCAAGTTGCGGAAGCAGATGCGTTCTCATCACTAAGGAAGCGTGTAGATGCAGAATCGCAGTTTATGCTATTCGAAGCAGGTGAGCGAAAAGTAGATGCTGTGGAGGAAAAGAAGAAACTAGAGTCAATGTTGAAGAGTGAAACCACTACGATTTTTGTAGCAGAACAAGATGGTGAGCTTGTCGGTTATCTAGTCGCAGTAGGTAGTGACGCAAAAAAGAAGCGACATGCTGTCTATCTTGTGATCGGAATTCTCCAAGATTATCAAGGAATTGGAGTAGGGACTTCACTCTTTAATGCGTTAGAAGAATGGGTGAACGAGCGGAACATACATAGATTAGAGCTAAACGTAGCGACTCGTAATGAAGGGGGCCTTGCGCTATATAAGAAGTTTGGCTTCGAAGTAGAAGGACTGAAGCGCCAATCAATGCTAATAGATGATGAGTATGTAGATGAATATTATATGGCGAAACTGCTGTCATAAAAAAGGGCGATCGAACGTTATCCTAGACGCTCATTAAACCACGAATTGCTACGTAATTCGTGGTTTTGTTTTGATTGATAGATAGACTTTTACATAGTTTTATAGAAACAATGTTTATGAAAAGAGCCATTCATAAAAAAAAATGAACGGTTTAACTGTTTAAAACGTCTTATAGCAGAGAGAAAAAGGAGGTGGGCATGAAGTTGGATGAAGACAAGGAACATGAACTGATTAAGAGCGCAAAACGTGGTGATGATAAAGCCTTTACTATCCTGTATCAGCATTACTACCCGTTCTTATATAGATACTTGTTAAAGCTGTCCTTACAAGAAGAATTAAGCAAAGATCTCACTCAAGATACAATGTTAAAATGCTATAACCATTTGCATGCCTTCAAAGAAGAAAGTAAATTTTCATCTTGGATGATTTCGATCGCATCTAGATTATATATTGATTCATTGCGTAAGAAGAAAAGGGAAAAGAAATGGTATAAACAAGTGAAAGCATCGCTCTCAAGACAACTAGATTGGGCTGCTCAATCGAAAGGCATCGAATGGAGCGATCACTTTGCGGATTTCAACAAACTTGATGCAGACGTTAGAATCCCTATTTTACTTCGACATTATTATGGATATACGTATGAGGAAATCGGCACCATGCTTGGTGTAAAAGCAGGAACGGTAAAATCAAGAGTCCATAATGGGTTGAAATTGATACGAAAGGAGTGGAACGATGATGGGCAACGATAAAGAGATCGAAAAGACGAAGATGTTGAAAAAGGATTGGGAAACGATTGATGCGATAGCTGGAGATCCCAAGATTTCGCAGCATGAGATCGCAGAGCAGCTTCATGGATATAAACTAGATCGAAAAAGAACATTCCGAAGGGAATTATCTCTATTTATTTTGACAGCCGTTTTCATTTTAGGTCTGTTCGTTACTACCCTGATGAAAAGTGTGCAAACCATACTGTACATACAAGTATGTGCAGCACTATTGGGACCTGTGATATCTATTTTCCTTACCGCGCGTGAAGGGAAGGTAAGGTTATGACGAATGAGGAAATGCTCATCCTACTTTTTTTCTCTCCGGTTTTATTAGCGCAAAGTATCTTTCTTTTTATTGATGCAAAGAGACGGAACACCTATGCATGGTTTTGGGGGATTTGGGGATTGTTTCAATTTCCGCTACCAACTATTTTTTATTGGTTTTTTGTTATAAGACGTCAAAAAAAACGATTAAGGAAGGATTGATTTTTTTATGGAAGAGTTACTACAAGTTAACTGGGGGATTATTGCGCCATTGATCGCGTTACAACTTATCTTAATGATTACAGCATTAGTGAGTTGTTTTCGACATAGTGAAACGAACGGACCAAAGTGGCTTTGGCTGTTAATGATTATTTTTGTAGGGACGATAGGTCCTATTCTTTACTTTGTTGTGGGAAGAAAAAATGAGTAAGGGGAATGCGTCATGCTTTTGCAGGTGAACGATCTTGAAAAGAAGTATAAAAGCTCTGTTGCTGTAAAGAAAATTTCTTTTCAAATTGAGAAAGGTCAGTGTATTACATTACTCGGACCAAACGGTGCTGGTAAAACAACGACTCTCCAAATGTTAGCTGGACTATTAACACCTTCAAGCGGCTCTATTCAGTTTCATCAATCTGAAGAGAAATATGACAAATCGAAAATCGGATTCTTACCGCAGCATCCTTCATTTTTCAACTGGATGACACCGACTCAATTTCTACAGTTTGCAGGCGAACTATCTCATATTCCAAAACAACAACTTCAAAAGAAAATCGATGAAGTCCTACAGTTTGTAAGCTTATCCGATGTTAAGAAGAAAAGAATTGGTGGCTTTTCTGGAGGGATGAAACAGCGACTTGGTTTAGCGCAAGCGTTATTACACGATCCTGAATTACTATTATTAGATGAGCCAGTCTCTGCATTAGATCCTGCTGGACGAAGAGACGTCTTATCATTAATAACTAAATTGAAGGAAAGCATGACGATCCTTTTCTCCACCCATGTGTTGCATGATGCTGAGCAGGTTTGTGATAAAGTCATTATGCTGAAAGATGGAGATATCAAATGGGATAACACGCTAGAAGAATTACGGAAAGCATTCCGTACTTCTGCAGTCAAAGTAGACACAGAGGAACCTATACATGATCACCTTTCTGAACTTCCCCATGTTGAGAAAATAAAGATGGTCACAGATCGAAGCATCATCCTGTTCGTTAATGAAGGCGCAACAAACTCGAATGATTTGTTGTCGGCCATTATTGAAAAAGGGTTAACGATCAATCGATTCGAGAAACTTCAGGATTCGTTAGAAGATGCCTATATGAAGGTGATGGAGCAATGAGAAATCTTTACGTATTATTAAAAAAAGAAATGATGGAGAGCAGCAAAAGCGGAAAGTGGATCTGGTTACCAATCGCAATCATCATAATAGGTATTTCACAGCCAATCACAAACTACTATATGCCCCAAATTATTGAACACGCTGGTAATCTTCCAGAAGGGGCATCTTTCACATTTCCAACTCCAAAAGGATCAGAAGTGATGGCAGGTACGCTGTCTCAACTTGGAACAATTGGAACGCTGCTATTTGTTTTAGCAACAATGGGGGTCATTTCGAATGAAAAGTCGAATGGCACAATTACACTAGTAATGGTTCGACCTGTTTCACCATTCCAATATGTTTCAAGCAAATGGGTTGGGCAGCTTATCATAACACTTTCTTCATTGTTTGCAAGCTATTTGTTAACTTGGTATTATACGAATTTATTGTTCTCATCGGTAGATTGGGTACTTGTGCTTGAAAGTCTTCTCATATATAGTTTGTGGATTGTCTACATTGTGTCTTTTACAATTTGGATGGGAACAATCTTTAAAGGGAATGGAGCAATTGCGGGGATAACCATCTCGTTTTTGGCGCTATTGTCGCTATTAACCACATTACTTCCAAAGTTTATGGCATGGAGCCCAGTGAATGTAATCGAACACGCAACAAATCTTTTAATGAGGCAACCTGCACAAGACGATTTCCTTATTACGATTTCTTCTACAATCGTGTTAAGCGCTATCTTTTTTGTGTCTGCAGTAGTGAGCTTCAAAAAAGCTGAACACTATTAATTCTAGGTTAGAAGCTAAAACCCCGGTCTGTTAGCTAAGCCACATCCTTATTCCATTGGAATTAGAATGTGGCTTATTTTTATTCCTCTACCTAGGAGTGTTGTTGATTTGTGCCCATCTTTGAATGGCCATTCTCTTCTATCACGTATGTCATTGTGTAATTTAATAATGTCAACAAGTCTTATGACGAATTTGAACTTGGAATTCATTGCGAACGCTTTCTTACGCCCTTATTATTGGAATTAACAAAGAAAAACATATCGCACGGCAAAGGTAGTGACCGAATGGAAGACAGCACTTCATAAATGCTGTCAACAAGTCGCTACATACGTGCGGAAGAATAGGAGGAACGACACATGAGCGACCAGGAAAAATCCGGCTTCAAAGTGAAGATTCAGCGGTTTGGTAGCTATTTAAGCGGCATGATCATGCCGAATATTGGTGCATTTATTGCATGGGGAATTATTACCGCATTATTTATTCCAGATGGTTGGATTCCAAATGAGCAGCTAGCAGCGCTTGTTGGTCCAATGATCAATTACTTATTACCACTCTTAATTGGTTATACTGGTGGTAAAATTGTTTACGGCGCACGAGGAGGAGTAGTCGGTGCCACAGCGACGATGGGTGTTATCGTCGGGGCGGATATCCCGATGTTCCTTGGTGCGATGGCGATGGGACCACTTGGTGGTTATGCCATTAAGAAATTTGATGAAGCGATCAAAGGGAAAATTAAATCCGGCTTTGAAATGCTTGTTAACAACTTCTCAGCAGGTATTATCGGTGGTTTATTAACGATTCTCGGATCACTAGCGATTGGGCCAGTTGTACTAGGTCTGAACAAAGCACTTGCAGCAGGTGTAGAAGTCATCGTGGCTGCGGGACTTCTGCCGCTAGCAAGCATTTTGATCGAACCAGGGAAAGTATTGTTCCTAAACAATGCGATTAACCACGGTATCTTAAGCCCGCTTGGGATTGAGCAAGCAGCGAACGCAGGGAAATCGATTCTATTCTTACTAGAATCAAACCCTGGACCAGGACTTGGGATTCTTCTAGCATTCTGGTTTGCAGGAAAAGGTTCAGCGAAGCAATCAGCACCTGGTGCTGCAATCATCCACTTCTTCGGTGGAATTCATGAAATCTATTTCCCGTACATCTTGATGAAACCTGCTTTAATCCTCGCGGTTATTCTTGGTGGAATGAGTGGGGTATTCACATTCGGTATTCTAAATGCTGGGCTGATTGCAGCGGCGTCACCTGGTAGTATCTTTGCACTAATGATTATGACACCTCGTGGAGGATACCTTGGCGTTATCGCAGGTGTTGTTGTCGCAACACTCGTATCGTTCCTTGTTGCATCCTTCATTCTTAAGAGATCAAGTGACTCTGGAGAAGAGCTTGAAGAAGCTGCAGAGAAAATGGAAGCGATGAAAGGGAAGAAGAGTAGCGTTCGATCCTCACTAGGAGTGAAAGATGAAGCGTCTACTGAGCCAAGTAACACAGTGAATTACGAATCGATCAAGAAAGTCGTATTCGCATGTGACGCTGGTATGGGCTCCAGTGCAATGGGAGCGTCAGTACTGAAGAATAAATTCAAAAAAGCAGGTCTTGCGCATATCGAAGTGATCAATACGTCGATCAGCAATCTTCCGAATGATGCTGACCTTGTTGTCACGCATAAAGATTTAACAGATCGTGCAAAAGCGAAACTTCCGAACGCGCATCATATTTCAGTAACGAACTTCATGAACAGCCCGAAATACGATGAGCTTGTAAGTGATCTTTCTGGCGATAAGCAGGAAGAAGAAGCGACGAGCACGAACGAAAGTGAAGAGACTATCAAGAAAGACGTTCAAAAAGTTGTGTTTGCATGTGATGCAGGAATGGGATCAAGTGCAATGGGCGCATCAGTACTTCGTAACAAGTTCAAGAAAGCAGGTCTTGAAGATATCGATGTTTCGAATACATCGATCAATAACCTTCCTGACGATGCTGACCTAATTGTTACGCACAAAGATTTGACTGACCGTGCGAAAGCGAAGCGTCCAGATGCTGAGCACATTTCCGTTACGAACTTTATGAATAGTCCTAAGTACGATGAACTTGTTAGTACATTAACGAATCGTTAACTGAAGGATAGAGGTGGAATCGTATGTTACTCTCTGCAAGGGAAAGAAGTATTTTACAACTTTTGCTTGAAACGGACGATTTCTATACCGTAAAGGAAATAGCAGAGCAACTCGAAGTAAGTGAACGCACTGTTCATAGAGACCTATCGGGCCTTGAAGATGTTGTGAACGAATACGAGTTGAAACTGATGAAAAAAGCGGGGGTGGGTGTCCAGTTTGATGGACATCCTTCTCAGCGTGATGAACTCAAACGGTACTTGTATAACTTAGACATTACCGAGTACACACAAAATGAGCGAGAAACATTGATTTTATGTAAGCTGTTAGAATCGCATGAGCCGATTAAACTCATTGGGTTAGCAAATGACCTTAGAGTCACAGTTGCGACGATCAGCAACGATTTGAACAGAGTGGAAGACTGGCTCCACAGTATGCAACTTTCGTTAATTCGAAAGCGGGGCTACGGTGTACAGGTCGAAGGCGCAGAAGCGTTGAAACGACACGCGATCAGTTCCTTGCTTACGACAGAATACAATGATTCTGATTTCTTTACATTATTGAAGCAATCGATTCAAAAGAAATCAAAAGGCGATGTGATGGAGTCTGCTTCAGACCAACTTCTTGGTCTGGTCGATCGCGAGAAGCTTCATCAAGTGGAAGCAATCGTAGGGGGAGTGAACAACAATCTTCCTTATATGATGGCGGATAGTGCTTATATTGGGCTTATCGTCCACTTAACACTTGCGATTGAACGGATTCAGCAAGGTGAGAAGATCGAGATGGAGTCGGATTACCTCTCGTCACTAAAAGAGACGAAAGAGTTCCATTCAGCTGAGACGATTAGTAGACGAATGGCGGACTTTTTCTCAATCCCGATTCCAGAAGCAGAGGTTGGCTATATCACCATGCACTTGCGAGGGGCAAAGCTCAGAAGTTCTAGTAGTTATTATCTAGAGGAATCGAATTACCCGATCACAGTGAAGGCGAGACAGTTGATTAGAGAAGTTAGTGACAACATTAACGTCGAGCTCGAATCGAACGATTCATTGTTTCAGGGGCTCGTCACTCATCTAGGTCCAGCTACTCATCGCCTTAATCAGAAAATGAGCATCCACAATCCGCTTTTAACGAAGATTAAGGAAGACTACCCCGAGCTTTTCAAGGTCATCAAAGAGGCGGTTGGAAATGTCTTCAACGGTGTAACGATTCCGGATGAAGAAGTTGGTTTTCTTGTTCTTCACTTCGGTTCTGCACTTGAAGGCTGGAATAAAAAGAACAACTTACGTATTCTTGCCGTTTGTTCGAGCGGAATCGGAACATCCAAAATGCTTGCAACGCGGTTGAAGCAAGAATTTCATGAGATCGATGATGTAAAGAGTGTGTCACTGTTTGAGTTAGAGAAAGAAGATCTTCATGCTTTCGATCTTATCGTGTCAACGATTCCTTTACGTGACATTGATGCCGAATATATTGAAGTGAGTCCATTTCTATCTGAGAAAGAAGCAAGAGGGATCCGTACTGTACTTCAAAAGTCCAACGTTACACGTAGGAAGAATGCGTTGAAAGAGAAGGAAAGCAGCTTTCAATCTGGACATCAGGCAGCGGACTGGTTTACTAGGTCAGCAGCATACAGCGAGACAGCTTCTTCGATTATGAAGCACTTAACCTTAACTGAAGGTGACGAAGAAGACATAGTGGCGTTGCTGAAAAAAGAGTGTAGTCGTCTTGAAAAGGGTAATACCATTACGAGTTCCGACGCAGTTACTGAAGCACTTCTAAAGCGTGAGGAACTAGGCGGCGTTGGAATTCCGGAATCGTCTCTAGCGTTGTTTCATACACGTACGCCAGCTATTCTTCAGCCGACCTTTTCTATTATCCGATTGCAGAAACCTGTTAAACGGAAGGCAATGGATGAAACTGAAATCGACATGGACACGATTTTGCTTCAGCTCGCACCTGAAGAAGCGACTTCAGAGCAAATTGAGATTATGAGTTTTATTAGCACAGTCGTCATTGAAACTAGTGAAACGATCACGTTGTTTGAAGAAGAAAATGAGGAACGCATACAGATCTTTTTAGCAGAAAAGCTAAGAGAATTCATTACTGACAAATTAAGTATTAAGGGAGAGAAATGATAATGGCTAACGACATTCTATCTAAAGAAAATATTGTACTAAACGAGAAAGCAGCAACAAAGGAAGACGCCATTCGTCTTGCAGGAGATATTCTAGTGAACAAAGGGTATGTTGAGGAAAGTTACGTTGACCAGATGTTTGAACGTGAGAAAATCACGACAACATACATGGGGAACTTCGTAGCGATCCCTCATGGTACAGAAGATGCGAAGAAAGCAGTAAACCATTCAGGTTTATCAATCGTGCAACTACGTGAAGGCGTAGATTTTGGCGATGGTAATATCGCAAAGCTCATCATCGGAATCGCTGGAAAAGATAACGAGCACCTTGAAATCCTGTCTCAGATCGCAATCGTTTGTTCTGAAGAAGAGAACGTAGAGAAGCTCATTCAAGCAGAAGATAAAGAAACATTTATCTCAATGTTTAATGAGGTGAATTAATCATGCTAGCTGTTCACTTTGGTGCTGGAAATATCGGGAGAGGGTTCATTGGCAAGCTATTGTCACAATCAGGCTATGATGTTTGTTTTGTAGATATTAATGAAACAGTAATCGATGAACTGAATCAACAAAAGCAGTACACGGTTGAAATTCTTGGCCAAGAGCGTGAAGAAATCGTAGTGGATAAAGTTAAAGGGATCAACAGTAAAGCGAATCCAAAAGGTGTTGTTGATGCGATTGCTGAAGCTGATCTCATTACGACAGCAGTTGGACCAACTGTTCTTAAGCTTATTTCAAGCAGCATAAAAGATGGAATTGAGAAACGCATCGATTCTGAGAAAGCGCCAGTCAACATCATTGCGTGTGAAAACATGATCGGTGGAAGTACACTGTTAAAAGAAGCGATCGCATCCCAAATGGAGGAAACCCAGCGTTCTTCTCTTGAGAAATATGCTGGTTTTCCAGATGCAGCGGTCGATCGAATCGTACCGAACCAAACTCATGAAGATCCGTTAACAGTTGCGGTTGAACCGTTTTATGAGTGGGCTGTTGATAAGACGATGATGGTAGGAGACGTACCAGAGATCAAAGGGATCACATACGTTGAAGACCTTGCTCCATATATCGAGCGTAAGCTATTCACTGTTAACACTGGTCATGCGATGACTGCGTACCTTGGCTATTTGTCAGGTGCAGATACAATCAAAGCTGCACTTGAAAATGACAGCATCTACAGTGATGTAAAGAGTGCTTTAGAAGAAACAGGAGCGTTGCTTCAGCATAAATATAGCTTTGACCCTGAAGTACATGGTACGTATATCAAGAAGATTCTTGCTAGATTTGAGAACCCTCATCTTGTTGATGAAGTTACACGAGTTGGACGTGCTCCAATCCGTAAAATCGGTCCAAAGGATCGTCTAACAGGACCCGCAAGTCAACTGATGGAAATAGGTACAGAGCCAACATTCCTAGCAAAAGGAATAGCAGCCGCTCTTCTATTCGATCCAAAAGAGGACGAAGAAGCAGTTCAAATCCAGGAAGTCATTCAGAATGAAGGACTTTCAAAAGCCATCACAACCTTCACAGACGTTGAAGAAGGTTCACCACTATTTGAGCTAATTAAAAAGCAATATGATGAAATGAAGTAGTAGACCAAAGCTGCCGAGAATATCTCGGCAGCTTTTTTTATGAATCATCAAAGCCCTGACGGTAATGAGGGGCTCTCCTCTTGCAATAAGAGATCACTGCGGTTTCGCCGATAAAAACAAAGTATCGCCGATAAAACGGCCATTTTCGCTGATATAAATCTCTATTCCGCTGATAAAATCAAACTATCGCTGATATATGCTAACTATCGCCGATAAAAGAAAAAATGACCATTCTTCCATTTTTTTCATAAAGATTTGAAACTATTGTGAAGGATTAACGTATTAGAAGTTGAAGACTATCATATCAATCAACTGGAAGCTTATGTCCGTGAAATTCATGTTGGGGGGACTTGTAATGGAAGAGGTAATCAAAGTAGATCATTTATCAAAATCATACGGCAATGTTCATGCAGTGAAAGATATTTCTTTGAGTGTACGGAAAGGCGAGATCTTTGGCATCATTGGTCCAAATGGAGCGGGGAAAACGACTACCATCGAAATGCTTGAAGGGGTTCGAAAGCCAGATGGCGGTGAGCTTTCTGTGCTTGGATTAACTCCACACAAACAATTACGTGAATTGAACAAAAGGATTGGTGTTCAGTTTCAGGCGACGGCGATTCAGAAGAAGATGAAGGTGAAAGAAGCGATCGATCTGTTTGCATCTTTTTATCCAACTACTCAGAAGGATCATCTCATAGAGCTTTTGGGACTTCATGAAAAGATGAATGTGATGTTCGATGACTTGTCTGGTGGTTGGAAACAGCGAGTGACGCTTGCGCTTGCAACTCTTCATAAACCTGAAATTCTTTTCCTCGATGAACCAAGTATGGGACTTGATCCACATGCTAGACGAGAACTTTGGGGATTGATCGGTGCGTTGAAAGAACAAGGGTGTACGATCGTATTGACAACACACTACATGGAGGAAGCTGAGAAGTTATGTGATCGTGTTGCGATGATCTATAGCGGCGAGTTAAGAGCGTTAGATACACCACAAGGGCTGTTGAATCAAATCCCTGTCCACTATCTTGCGTTCGATTCGGAGGAGCTTGAATATGATTTCCTTATCTCTCTACCGAACGTAGTCAGCGTTGAAGTCGAGAACCATTCATACAAAGTATTAAGTGAAGATCAACAGACGACAGCGTACTATATTTTTAAATATTGCTATGACAATGGCATTCAAATTCAAAACTTCAGGTTTGAAAAAGGGTCACTCGATGATCTCTTTGTTCATTTTCTTGAAAAGGAGGAAACAGCATGACTGCGATGATGAAGCTTGCAAGTTTGGAAACGAAAATGTTCTTTCGAGATCGACTCAGTGTATTTTGGACGTTTCTCTTTCCAGTCCTCATGATCTGGCTTTTCGGATCTATGTTTGGAGAAAACAATTTGAACGGTCTCTCATTTGCTGAAATGTTTGTTCCTTCATGGATTGGAGTAAACATCGTGACGATCTCGTTCTTTACACTTGGGACAGTCTTAACAGGCTACCGTGAGACTGGTGTTCTAAGGAGATACCAATCAACGCCGATTCGCTCATGGATGATTCTAGCTGCACATACATTCCAGGGTTCTGTCATCTTTGTGGTGTCTGCATTGCTGCTCATGGTATTTGGAATGTTGATGTATGATCTGACCTTACCTGTATACATCGGGAGCACATTGCTTGCATTGTTAGTAAGTATTCTTGCTTTCTTCCCGTTTGCGTTGTTCCTAACTTCTCTTGCAAAAAACACACAGGCTGCTGCTGCGATCAGCTCGCTATGTTTAAATATCATGCTCTTCTTATCTGGCGCTGCATTCCCGCTGGAATTTATGCCAACTATCCTACAAAATGTTGCCAAAGCTTTACCGCTTTACTATGTGGTGGAAATGCTTCGTGGAACATGGAATAATGGACCGATCACAGACTACGGACTCGAAGTAGGTGTGTTACTTGGTATTTCGGTAGTTTCTACTGTCCTTGCTTCACGGTTCTTCAGGTGGAGTGATAAGTGATTCGGTTTAGTTTAGGGCTTTTGGTACTTCTACTATTCATCACAGGGTGTGCAGATCCTTCACCTCTAAGGTCCAATATAGAAGTAGCGGTTAACCAGATGTTCGGTACCGAATTCGGTGTGATGGATCAAGTGATCGTGAGACAAAAAGAAGAAACGCTTGCAGTATTTGGAGCGGAAGAGTTTTTGGAGCTCGTTCAAAAGGCCAAAGAGAGTAAGAGCAGGGCTGAATCGTTTGACTACACCATTATTCTCCAAACCTCTGAAGCTATGAAAGAATATAGTAAAGAGCAAACAAAAGAAGTTCTTACGTATGATAGTAATACGAAAGTGTTGTGTAGCGTTAAGGTTTGTTACGACGTTCCATCAGCTTTTCATTCTGAGGTGATCCCTAATTGACGAAACTCTTTTTACACGTAGAAGGATTCGTAGTATTGATCTTGTCTATTTATTGTTATTCTGAAACGAATGTGAGTTGGTGGCTATTCCTGCTGTTACTATTCGCTCCTGATGTCGCGATGGTGGGATATCTGTTCGGAATGAAAGTAGGCTCCTATGCCTATAACGTTTTACACACATATAGTCTACCATTAGCCATGCTTCTAGTTAGTTTGATAGGTGAGCAAACCCTTTTAATAGCTATTGGGCTCATTTGGATAGCTCATATAGGAATGGATCGCATGATTGGTTATGGATTAAAGTCAGCAGAGGATTTTAAGGTTACACATTTACAGAAGGTGTAGAAGATTAAAGGACGATTTATAGAGCCGAATACTTAGTAACCCCGCACATCACTACGAAGATGTGCGGGGTTGTTTCTTTCACGGTGATTTGCACCAGGAATGCCTTTATAATTATCAAGTTCAAACCAACGTGAAATATTATTTTTTACTTTTTTGAAGAAAAAGGTGCACAATGTAGCCGAATGTTATATATTTATAACATAAGGTTACTTATTTCTAACAAAGGGAGTGAAGTGAATTGAATTCCAAAATTGCCTTAACGATTTTTTCTGTTTTGTCAGTTGCTCTTATTGGTGGTCTTCTATTTCAGATAGTCATGTTGTTTCGGACCGGTGCGACAGGAACATCTGAGTTAGTGATGACGATCGCGATGATGGTGACCATGCTTATTTTAATTCCAATCTTTTTAAATCTTAGAAAAGATGTGAAGGCTGGGTTACCACACGATGATGAACTCTCGAAAAAGGTGAAAATGTTTGCAGCAGGATATTCATATTATGCTTCTCTTATCTTCTGGCTTGTCTTGTTTGCGTTCCATTCTTACATTCAGAAGGACGACCTGATTATGTTAGGGCTTGCATTCATGATCCTGAGTTTCGGAGTAAACTGGTTATTCGCTAGAAGGAAAGGCTTTCAGTAAATGCTGACAAGAATGAAAGAGCTACGAGCAATGCATAAGCTCACGCAGGCAGAACTGGCAAGAAGAGTAAATGTACGAAGAGAAACAATCGTATTTCTTGAGAAAGGTGAGTATAATCCATCTCTTAAACTCGCTATGAAGATTGCTAAACAACTAGATGCGCGAATAGAAGATGTGTTTATTCTAGAAGAAGAAGATTTACGATAACGCTGTTCACTGTACTGAATTATTATCTTTGATTTTCTTCATACACCATGAACATCTCAACATAGAGCTGATATTCTAAAAGATGTATGAAGGTGTCAAAATAATACCAAACAAAAGCGCTTACTGGCAAAAATGTAAGCGCCTTACTATTGCCTGAGTTATTAGCACTAGTGCGTAGTATGTAAATTAGAAATTTACAAAATATTTTCATTAAAAGTATATTAAAAATTCGTCGAAAATTGTAGGATAGTGTGGAAAGCGTTACACAAAGGACATCTCAGGGAGGAAAACACGATGAAGAAATTGGGAATGATCATAGCGTCCATCAGTATGGTACTAACTGTTATTACCCCATCGATGACGCCACACGAGGTTCATGCAGCGACGAATGGGGACGTTGTTGTCAATGAAGTCGCATGGATGGGCACGACAGTAGATTACAACGATGAGTGGATCGAGCTTTATAACAATACTGGTAGCGCTATCTCACTAGACGGTTGGACGCTAAACGCAACAGATGGCAGTCCTTCAATAAACTTGACTGGCAGTATTCCAGCAGATGGTTATTACATACTTGAACGAACAGATGATAATGCGATTTCTGGCGTTACGGCTGATCATATTTACAGTGGTGCACTAAGCAACTCTGGCGAAAATATGAATCTTCGCGATGATAACGGGGCATTGATCGATAACGTTGACGCGTGGCACGAGGGTGACAACGATACGAAGGCGACGATGGAGCGTCAGGATCCAGGAGTAGCTGGATCGGATGCTTCTAACTGGGTAACATCGACTGGTTCATACAGTGAAGGAAAAGGAACACCATCTTCATCTAACACAAGTGGATCCGGTGGTTCTGGCGGGGGCGAAGCTTGTACAGATACGACTGAGCACCTTAATCAAGTATCTGAAGCACCTGACGCAATCAACGTTTACTTCAATAAATGTGCGATGAATCAATATGCGGATGCAGGAAACGAAGCTAACTATAATGTAAACCTTGAAGATCGTTTGTTAAAGCGTATTAACGCTGCGACGACAAGCATCGATTTCGCTACATATGAGATCAACTTGCCAAAAGTAGTTGATGTTTTGATCCAGAAGGCGTCTGAAGGTGTTGACGTACGAGTGATCGCTGATTCGAAAGACGCGACGGACCCTCACTATGTAGACCGTTTTAAGACGATGCGACTGTATGTTGAAGAAATGGTTCGAGGAAAAGATATGGTTGTTGGAACGGCTGACGATATTCACGTATTCTCTGATTCTCCAATGCTAGCAGTTGAAGATACAAATCTACGTGCGGATCATAACCTACCTTCTTCACCTGATGATTTCAAAGAGCGTACGATTATGGTTGGGAATACTGAGATGACTGGCTATTTATTTGTAGAAGCGGAGCAACAATCAGACGGAACGTATTATTCTCCTGATAACCAGATGCACAATAAATTTGCACTGATTGATGACCAATGGGTATTTACTGGAAGCTGGAATTTTACAGTAACAGGTCTTTATGGTTCTGAAGAAAACATGACAAACGGCGTTCTTGATGGTAACCAACAGCATGTCGTAGAAGTGAATTCTTCAGAGTTGTCTTCAATCTATGAAACTGAGTTTAACGAAATGTGGGGGACCTCTACTTTATCACCAAGTACATCTAATGCTAACTTTGGTCCGCGTAAAGTAGATAACACAACCCATCAAGTTACGATCGGCGGTAAAACGGTTGAAGTTTACTTCTCCGCTGGAGACGATGCGGTCGGTCGGATGGCTGAACTCGTAAAAACAGAAGCTGACCTCAACACCTATTTCACAATCTTCGCTTGGAGTGATCAAACTCTTGTAGATGAGTTGAAGTATAAGTGGGAAGGTTCTTACCAAGACCAGCAGGGAACACGTACTGGCTTTGATGTAAAAGGTGTATTCTCAAGTGACTTCTGGAACCAGTGGTGGTCTGCAAGTGTTGAAATGACAGGACGTACCGTAACTGGAAGTGAAAACAACCCCAACATTCGCTGGGCTAATGCAGCTCCTGTATACAAGGATGCTGAAGCACGTAAGCTTCATAGTAAAACGATGCTAGTTGATGCTGATACAAACAGTGATCCAACAGTCATTGTTGGTTCTACAAACTGGAGCACAAACGGTAACGACGTGAATGACGAAAATATGCTGATCATCCACGATGATGCGATTACGAATCAATTTGTACAGGAGTTCAACGCACGATATATTCAAGCAGGTGGAACGGTAAACTAATGACCAATAAGATGAGGGCATGGAATCGAAATGATTTCGTGCTCTTTTTTTGTTTATGAAAAAGCAACCTCCCGTTACGAATTGTCAATCTGTTACAATGATGGGTAGAATATGTGAAGGTACTGAGTTGGGGGAGAAGCACGTGAATCGTTATTGCATAAAGATAGGCGGCAAAGATGTCAGAGTTACGGAGTGGGGAGAGAGCGGTAACCCGGTCGTGTTTTGTTTACATGGCCTCGGGAGCACGAGTTTAAGTTTTATTGAAATCGCAGAAGGGTTAGAGGACGATTTCCACGTTTTCGCAGTAGATGCACCAGGTCACGGGCAAACTGATCCATTCGATCGAGAAGAGGACTATGAGATGCCAGAAATGGTAGAGTGGGTAGATCGAGTGGTCGATTCTCTACACATTGAGAGATTTTATTTCCTTTCACATTCCTGGGGAAGTTTCGTTGCGCTTTTTTATGTGAAGAATTATAGGGATAAGGTAATAGGTTCGATGCTGCTAGATGGAGGGTATCAGAGTAAGCGAGAGTCCATGCAATCGATGGACGAAGAAGCTGCCTTTTATGAAGTGGATTTTGAAGACTGTGTTGACACTTGGGAAGAGTTTAAAGCGCATGCTGTATACGGGTCAGTATCGAGAAGGTCTGCTGCTTTAGACAGAGCTGCCGAAGATTTAGTATGGAAGAAAGACGGTAAGTATTACTGGCATGCAAGGGGTTATACGGGGAGCAGTATCATAAAAGCGATGCACAAACATGAGGTTGTTGATTTCTATCATGAGCTACCTTCATCGATTCTGTTATTACGAGCCACTCTTCCTCATAATCGGGAGGAAGAGCGAAAAAGGATGGCTGGAATTTTCAAAGAAAGCACAAACGGGATTGTAAAAGAAATCCCTGAAAGCACGCATATGCTTCATTGGGATCAGCCCGAATACATACTTAGCATCATTAAGCAGAATTGGAAAGTCATCAAGGAGGGGAACTAATTTGAAACGAACATGGTGGAAAGAAGCGGTCGTATACCAGGTATACTGGCGCAGTTTCTATGATAGTAGTGGAGATGGCGTTGGCGATTTACGAGGTGTGATCGAAAAGCTAGATTATATTGAAAAACTTGGTGTGAACGTTGTTTGGCTCAATCCGTTTTATGAGTCCCCAGATCGTGATAACGGCTATGATATCTCTGATTATTACTCGGTCATGGAAAAGGCAGGCACGATGGAGGATTTCGAAGAACTGTTAGATGAAGCACATAAGCGGGGACTAAAAGTTATATTGGACCTTGTAGTGAACCATACATCTGACCAACACGAGTGGTTCCTAGAGTCCAAATCATCGATCGATAATCCAAAGAGAGATTGGTACATATGGAGAGATCCGGTGAATGGGAGTGAACCAAACAATTGGCGTTCTTATTTCACCCCATCCACATGGGAATACGACGTGGGAACTGGTCAGTATTATTTCCATTCCTTTGCCGTCGAGCAACCAGACCTCAATTGGGAGAACGAAGAAGTGCGTGAGGCGATTTATGACATGATGCGCTTCTGGCTCGATAAGGGGATCGATGGGTTTCGTATGGACGTGATTAATCTTCTTGCTAAGATCGATGGTTTTCCAAATGCGGAGAATCCTGAGTATACGGATTATCTAGCAAACAACCCTGGAATTCATGACTATCTTAAAGAAATGAACGAAAAGGTTCTTCGCCATTACGACATCTTAACCGTTGGAGAAATCCCATTTGTTACGCCTGAAGAAGGATTGAAGTACGTAGCAGAAGATCGGAATGAGTTAAAAACCCTCTTCCACTTTGAAGTCGCAGATGATATGCCTTCATGGGACATGGTGAGATACAAGGAGATCCAGGAGAAGTGGCATAAAGCGTTCTATGGAAAAGGATGGAATTCACAGTTTTTGAATAACCATGACCACACACGTCAGGTATCGAGATATGGGAATGACAACCGTTACCGTAAAGAATCATCCAAGCTTCTTGCGACGATGATTCATACACTACCTGGTATTCCATACGTTTTTCAAGGTGAAGAGATCGGCATGACCGGGGTTCGATTCGATACAATCGAAGACTACAATGATATCGCCATGAAAAACAAGTATAGAGAAGAAGTGGAGAAAGGTCGCAATCCTGTAGAAGTGTTTGAAAGCTTATTGCCTTTAAGTCGTGATAATTCTAGAACACCAATTCAATGGGATGAAACCGAACAGGCTGGTTTTACAGAAGGTGAACCGTGGATCAATGTGAATCCGAACTATAAAATGATCAATGTGAAGCGTGAGCTTTCTGAAGAAGACTCGATCTTTAGCTACTATAAGGACTTAATTGCACTCCGGAAAGAGCATCCGGTCATGATTTATGGTGATTATACAGATTTATCGAAGGGGCAAGAAAAGCTGTATGTGTATACGAGACAGTTTGAAGGCACACGTTGGCTCATTATCTTAAACTGCAGTGACGATCATACGATCTTTGATATCGATGTAACGATCGATGAGAGTAACGAGCGGCTGATTCTTGCAAATTACAATGATGTTTCGGATAAAGATGTGTTGAAGAATACCTCTCTTAGACCTCATGAAGCTAGGATTTATGAAATCGCCTTATGATCTCAAAGTATACGCGATAATAAATAATGAATGGTAAAACAAGAGCGCCCATAACTGGGGCGCTCTTTTCGTTAAAACGATGTACTTTTTTGTGCTTTTCGAACTTCTTCACGATGATAAGGCGAGTCCTTACATTCATTCACAACGCTAAACGGGTTACCATCTAAGTCAAAGAAATCAAACACCTTCATGCCACCGAAGGCTTCGATTTCAGTTGTGACGACACCGCTCTCGTTTAGTTTCTCATAAGCTTCTTCAATATCATCGACTAGGAAATTGAAATATCCGTTCTTCGAATTGGGACTAACCGTAAATTCAGAGGGCTGCGGCTCATCCACTTGAATTAAGGCTAGCTGTGTATTGTCGTTTGGAAAATAGAATCCGACACCACCATCCCAGCTGTCAATCTTCGTCACACCGAGGTTATCCTCGTACCATTCGATCGATTTGTCCAAATCTGTTACAGGAATGAAAATACTGCCAACTCGAAACATAGTTGTCCTCCTTAGTGATGGAATTGTCTTATTTACGAGTGACTGTAACAAAAAGTTTCGTGAAAATAAAATGAGCTTGAAGATTCGAGCTCCGTTCAATTTATTTACTTACGTATTAATATATGGAGGGAGAGGAGATCTGTTTTCTTGATAAGGGGGCGTAAACATCGATACAATAAGTGAGATTGGGGGAATGTAGAGTGAACGTATCGTTCGAAACACAATCTAACAATGCCATGTCTTTTGATGAGATGATCGAAGAGAAAAACAAAACTATGGTGGTTTTCGTTCGTCATCTCGGTTGACCAATCTGTCGAGATTATCTTACGCAGTTGCGTGAGCGAATTGATGAATTTCAAGACAAAGGCGTTACCGTGTACGCCATCGCGCCATCGAATGCTGAATTCATAAAGAAATTTCTTGAAGCATTCGGTCCGTTTCCATTTCCTATTTTAGGAGATCCTACCAAAGAGGCTTATACTCAACTTGGTCATAAAACTTCACCAAAATGGAAACTCCTTTCACAAGCTGTAGTTGGTTTCATATTTGGGAAGGTGAAGAATTTCATCCCGGACGATGAACGTCAGAAGAAAGTAGTCTTAACTTCGATGAAAAAAGCAGATGTTTATATACAAGGTGGAACATACGTATATTCCGAAAAAGGAAAGCTCATCTGGCACCATGTTGATTCGTCGCCGGAAGATCATGCGAAAATCGATACTGTTCTTCAAAAAGTTTGAGGTAGATAACAACCCCTGGTCTGCGCTAGGGGTTGTTGTTATATGTTCTCAAAGGCTTTGAAGGCCTTTGGCAAGTAGCTTTACTGGGTAAAGGGGATCGATTAACTTGTCCATGGACCACGTCCACCAGATCCATCCTGTTACGAATGACATCAATAAGAATTTGAGTAAGTTAAGACGATCTTTCTTTACTAATAAATAGATCGTCATGGTGAGGAAGAATAGTAGAAAAGGAAGAAATATGAAGATGTTCATGACTGTGCACCTTTTCGTATATATGACATGCCGAGCAGTAGTAACGGCAGGAGAATGCCGAGGATTACGGAATAGATCGGTACGAGTGTTTTCGCATATGCGATGTTTTCTACGATATTGTCGTGTGCTCCCATTGAGAAAGCGGTCGTAGTAAATAGCAGCAGGATCAAGAGCGGAATCTTATACGGAAAGCGAAAGACGTGCTTCATAAAAACAAATGCTGCATATAGGAGAATCGAGACTTTGATAAGTACAGTCGTAATCAGTATAGCCGATACAAAAACATCGAGATTTTCGATCGTTCGAAAAAGACTAATTTCTTGAGCGGATGCCATCGTTGGATACGTTAAATTTGAAATTCTCGTATCACCGATCGTTCCGAGCAGTATGAAAACTACACCGATCGTTGATAAAGTAGTGACAAAGCTTGCAAGATAGACGCTTTTTCTTGTTCGTTTGATGTTTCTTGTAAGTGGAATCAGCATGATAATCGGTAGAAATTCAAGGTAAGGAAAGCTGAAAAAAGCGATCGTCATGTTTCCGATGGCATTCATATCAAATGATCCTGGTAATGGGATGATTCTCTCTGTATCCCACTCTCCTATAACGAGCAAGAGAGAACCCCAGAAAATAATGAAGAGAAAGGGCGTTAAGATTTCGACGGTTCGCCCCATCGTTCTTAGTCCTTTCGAAAGCAAATAGATGGCGACTGTAATTGTAAGGAGGTTGAAAACAACGGTAGGAGTGAAGTCCATGGAGACCGTCGTTATAACATCTCCAACGTTCCTTGTAGCAAGAGAAGCGATTAGAATGAAGAAATAAATAAAGGTCAATGAAATAAGAAATCCGAATTTCTGACCAAGTAGACTAATTGTAATTTCTGCGAGATCTTTTCCTGGATGTCTTTTTAAGAGGTGCAGCCAAAGCCATATGACTCCGAGGCTAAGGAGAAAGGCAAGCATAGGAGGAATCCAGGACCATTGCTTCGTCGCACCTATCAATCCGCTCATCTGGACGAAAAATGTTGGTCCGATCAAGTAGTTAGTTGCGATCAAGAAGAATTGCCACGTTGTTAAATGGTTGTAGGTTGTATCCTTCATCTCTATTCCTCCTCGCTATATGGATTAATAATATTTCCAACATCATTCACGACGATGCTGAGGTCATATGTTAAGGTAGCTCCTTTAAATGCTGTTCGTTTCTCATCGTTACTCATTGAAGAGTATCTCGAGAACAAGCCCAGTAGATCTAGCTGTTCTTGTTGAAGCTTCTCTGTCAACGCGATAAGCTTCTTCTCAAGACTTTTCTCAGCTTCACTCTGAATCTTTTCGATTGCTTTCATCGTCAAAGCCTCTGTGACTTTACTATTTAGAAAATCAGCTTTACATGAAATTTTAAATTGAAAGCGATGAGGATTCTTTCCTATTGTTCTTTTCTTGCTTTTGCATTTGTTGATATCTAAAAAGTGTGCTGCTGTTTCATCCTTCATTACTGTCAGTGGCATCTGGTTAAGTTGATTAGTAAGAAGATGATAGAGTGCCATCTCTTCATTATTAAGTGAAACGGGGTCTGCATTTTTTTGATATGCGAGCCCACCCACAAACTGTGCATGTCCATTACTTGTATCTACTTCTTTAAGGAAATCCGGATGTTCTCCGTTCTCATCAAGGAAAACGATCGCAGGAAATAACAGGTTTCCATCTCTATAGTATTTTTCGACGTTATCTCGAATCCTATAGTGTGTATGGACCGCAGTATAATGCCTCTTTGAGGCCTGGAAATTCTCGTAGATCCATTGTCCCGGAAGAAAATTTATCTTTGTTAACCTAAACATTGTTTCAGAAAGTGGTTGGAGAGAGACCGCTGTTTGAATTGGTGCTCTTGTTTCGCTATTTCGATCAAGAAAATTGAAGATTTCTTCCATGTCAGAAACCTTCAATTCATTCGATAATAGAAGGACTTTTGTTTTTGAAAAAAACAAGTGTCTCGGTACTTTCAAACTTGCTTTATCTACTGCAGCTTTTAACGATTTATGCTTGGTAACATACGTATAGACAGGGCTGGAATCCATTCGTTTTTCCTGAGTTGCAAACGAAGTTGGATTTACAATTTGAAAATACACGATGAATTCATCTGTGTCTTGATCTTTCTCAATCCCCATCATATCCACGATAACCAGTTCTGAAATATCACTCTGATCCCAACATCCAGCAAGAAGAAGCAGAATGAGAATCCATGAAAAAGGAGCGACTGTTCTTCTCATCTCACTACTCCTTTCTTTCGATCCCTTTAGGTAGTTGGTTTTTCACCCAGCTATCAGGGAGACGAACAAACGTATCTCTTAAGTCCCTTAAATTCAGAGGTGCGAAAGGCGTAAGATATGAAACTCCAAAGGATTGAAGGGAAGCTGCGTGAATTAGAACGACTAAAAATAAGAAAAACATGCCATAGAATCCCAAGATTCCACCTGCGAAGAGGAAGCCAAATCTAAGGATTCTTCCGGTTACTCCAAAATTATAGGCGGGGGTAACAAAGTTTGCGACGGCTGTGAGTGACACTACGATAACAACAGCAGCTGAAATTAATCCAGCCTGCACTGCTGCCTGTCCGAGGACAAGGGCTCCAACAATCGAAATGGCTGAGCCGATCGCAACAGGCATTCGAACTCCAGCTTCACGGAGAACCTCAAAGATAAATTCCATGATCAGTACTTCAACGAGCGATGGATATGGAAGACCTTCGCGCTGTGCTGCAAAACTGTATAAGAGGAGGCCAGGGATCATCTCTTGGTGATAAGTCGTAAGTGCGACGAACAGGCCAGGTACGAGAGTTCCCCAGATAAACGTTGTGAATCGTAACATTCTAAGTAAAGAGGACACGTCCCAACGTTGATAATAATCTTCAGGAGCTTGGAAGAACTCAGTAAAAAGAGATGGGACAGTTAATACATATGGAGTGCCCTCTGTGAGAATAGCAATACGCCCCTCTATGAGTCTCGATGCTACTTTGTCTGGAAGCTCAGTATTCGAAATCGTAGGAAAAAGGGAAAGCTTACTATCCACGATCGTTTCTTCGATCATCTGTGATTCAAGTATGATGTTGATATCGATCTTGTTGAGTCTGTTGAATACTTCCTCAATTATCTCTTGTGGAGCGATTCCCTCAATATAGCTGACCACTACTTTTGTTTTAGTTAAGTTCCCTAGCTGCAGGGTGATGCAGCGAAGATCCTTATTTCTAACCCTCATGCGAAGGAGGCCAAGGTTTTTGTCGAGCCTTTCGGTAAATGCTTCGTGAGGTCCTCTTATATTTATTTCAGTCTCTGAGGGAACGATATCCCTGCCTTCAGTAGACGATACATCGCAAGCGATGTGTGATGTGGTGTTGCTTAAGAGAATAACGGCCATTCCCTCTAAAATATCATTTAATAATTCTCCTTCTGACTCTTTTAGGAAGGTAGGCGACGTAACGATGTTCTGGTAATTTTCCAGTATGTTTTCATCGTCTGGACAAGCTTGAATCTTCTTGACAACGCCCCTTTTTAGCGCATCTTGTTCCACGAGGCTTTTGAAATAGATGATGGCAAGAGAAATAGTCCCTTTTTCAACAATGTGGCAAATTAAATCATCAGGTTGTCCGAACGTGTTTTTGATGTTTTCGAGCCGTGTTTGAAAGGAAACCTTCTTTCTCAAATTGAACATTGCCATCACCTCCTTCGATTTATGTATATAGCATTACTTTGTGCAATCCGGTCATTAATATGCTGATCAATGAAAAATAAGGAAGTGTTGAAAATACGAAAAGGCCACTCGTTTGAGTGGCCTCTATCTTTTGCTTAAGTTGTTATCTCATCATTACTCTTTCAATTCTTTTTGACACAAATACCAGTCGATGCACTCAAGGTTCGGGTCCATCTTCCGTTCGTTCATCGCTTCTACCGTTTTAGGCGGAGACACGAGTACTTTGTCTCCTGGTTCCCAGTTTGCTGGAGTAGGAACGCCTTTGTCATCCGTTGTTTTCAAGGCTTTTACAAGTCTTAAGATTTCCTTCATGTTACGGCCGGTTGTTAGAGGATAATAAATGATTGAACGAACCACTTGCTTATCATCCACTACGAAGACAGCTCGGCTCGTTTCAGTCTGACTTTCACCTGGCATGATCATCCCGTATTTAGTGGCAACTTCTCGATCAAGATCTGCAATAACAGGGAACTCAATCTCTTTGTTAAAGTTCTTCTCAATATTTCGGATCCAGGCAAGGTGTGAGGAGACACTGTCAACGCTTAAACCGATCAATTCAACCCCGAGTTCACGAAGCTCTGGATAAATCTCCTGAAATGCAACGAATTCCGTTGTGCATACAGGAGTGAAATCCGCTGGATGAGAAAATAAAATAAACCATTTGTCTTTGTAGTCCTCGAGAGAAATGTTACCGAGCGTGCTTGTTGCAGAAAAGTCTGGTGCGGGTGATCCGATTCTTGGTAACTGGTAGGTGGTTTCAGTTTCAGACATCGTGTTCTTCATCCTCCTTTAATGCGTTCTACAACGAATTTTCCACAGTTGCTGAGAAGTAAACTGAGTAATACGTAATGAATCTTGTGTAAAACTTTACTACTATTTCTCTTTTTTTCCATTAGGAATTTCGATAGACTGATTGAAAAGAGAGGAGTGGGAAAATGAAGATTGAATTCTTAGGGACTGGTGGAGCAATGGCTACCCCTCGCCCACTATGTACCTGTGATGTATGTAAAGAAGCTAGAGAAAAAGGAATTCCTTACAGCAGATCTGGACCTAGTTTGTTTGTTCATGGTCCGAATGTCTTGATCGATACGCCTGAGGACAGCTATATGCAATTGAATCGTTCGAACGTGGAGAAGGTTGATGGTGTGCTTTATTCTCACTGGCATCCAGATCATGTGATGGGGAGAAGAGTGCTTGAAACGATTAATGCTGATTGGATCAATTATCCTCCTCAGGGAACAACAACAAATGTGTATTTACCTCAACAAGTAGGGATCGACTTTGAAACGAGGTTAGGATCAGGTGAACATCTCGCTTTTTTTGAAAGTCAGAATTATATTGCTATAAACCATCTAACGGATGGGGAAGCAATTACGTTGAATGGTGTAACGATTACACCATTTCGACTATCAGAGGATTATGTGTACGCATTTTTATTCGAGGATGGAAAGCAGCGAATCCTAATTGCGCCGGATGAGTTATATGGATGGAATCCACCAGACCTTGGTGAACTTGATCTTGCTATTATTCCGACCGGGGTGTTTGAATTCAATCCGTTCACTGGGGAGAGACAAATCTCAGAAATTCATCCTGTTCTAAGTGAGGAAGCGACTTTTGAACAAACGCTTGAAATCATAGATAAGCTGAATGTGAAAAAAGTTTATTTAACGCACGTAGAAGAGCCTGATCAGTTGGGGTATGACGAACTTGTAACCTTGGAAAAGAAGATGCAGGAAAGGGGCAAAATGATTTCCTTTGCGTATGACACGTTGAACGTGGAAATTTAGTGCTAAGCGAAACTTCCTAAGTCTTATTCTGTTTAATCGAATTTTCTTTGGGGTATCATTTTACCAACAGAGAGAATTGAGGTGAGGACATGGAACTATCATTCGGTTTACTCATTAATATCATTATTGCTATTTATTTATATGTAGATGCAAAAAAACGAGACAAAAGTGCCTTTGTATGGGCAATTCTTGGTTTGATCATCGGTCCGCTAGTCCTTGGTATTTACCTAATCCAAACAGGTAGAAAGCTAGCAGGGTGGATTATCGTAATCTTTGCGATCTTCTGGGTTATCCTTGTGATTATTTTGGGTGTATTAGGTGCAATAGCTGGATTACTATTCTAAGTCGGAAATCCGAAGCAAGAGCTTCGGATTTTCGTACATAATGCTTTGCAAAAGAATAAGGGAGCGGGTGAAAGAAAGGTGAAAGATCAAAAAAGAATGTTGATGGATCTTATGGAATGGGGGACCGCAAATGAGAATATTCGGGCATTATTGATGACAAGTTCTCGTGCGAATCCTCATGCTTATCGGGATGTGTTTACAGACTATGATATTGAAGTGTTTGTAGAGGATCTGGATTACTTTTTGAGCGATGACACATGGATGAAACGTTTTGGTGAAAGTATGACTACAGTTCCGCTTATTCCGAGGGAGAATGAAGGATGGATCACGAGACTTGTTATGTATATGGATGGAACGCGAGTCGATTTCCAAATTTCTACCACAGAATCGTTGGAAGAAATTGCTGAGCTTGAGGAGTTGCCACCTCACTACGATTTGGGTTATAAGGTTCTATTAGATAAGGACCAGATCGTAGAAGGAATGATGACGCCAAGTAACAAAGCATTTCTTGTCAAAAAACCAACGCAAGATGAATTTCAGGAACTGGTCAATAGTTATTGGTGGGACACCACGTATGTTGCGAAAAGCCTATGGCGTGATGAATTGTTCTTTGCGAAATACATGCTCGATAATGTGATGCGATTTCAATACTTACAGAAAATACTCGAATGGTCCTTAGGGATTAGATTTAACTGGGAAGTAAACCCCAATAAATGCGGAAGGTGGTTCAAGCGTTATCTCGATGCAGAAACATGGGAAAAGCTTGAAGCGACTTATGCAGGAGCTGATCTTGAGGAGAACTGGAATGCCCTCATCAACATGAATGAATTCTTCATGGAATTATGTAGAGATGTTGGAAGTGAGCTTGGGTTTGAATGTCCGAAAGAAGTAGAAATGAATATCACAAACTATTTACAGAAAGTTAGGGAGTTGGATCCTGAGGCTGATGAGATCGAGATATAATAATTTCATGTTTCAACACACCCAAAATGTGGAAAAGGAGCCTTAAGAAGAAACAGGTATAGGGGGCAGTTATGGATGAGAAAGAATTAGTGATGGAGTGGATCACGTCAGAATTAAATTGCGATTCTTTACAAATCGGCGACTATCCGATGTATAATTGTGGTAAGCGAATGAAAGATCAGAGTGGTGACTTTCTCATCGTCTACTTCCATCCCGAACGCGAAGAAGTCGTCTATACATTTAAAGATAATGAAGATGTTTATTTCTCTGGAAATGCATATCAATGGGGTCAGGCACGTGCCTGACCCCGTTTTCAGGAGGTTTACTAATGGGGAATAACTTAAGCACGAATTACCATCAAGTTGATGTGAATGGTTCTCATTTCGAATGGAATACAGATGAAGGCGATTTTAAGTTTGAAGGCGACGGTGCCCTAGTATTCTGGATCAACACCGCATTTAAAGTCTTTCTTGATTCAATCGAAGAAATTGCAGGTGAAGACGAGACGGCGCTTGTGTTAGAATCTGCCGGGTATCGCACAGGTGAGATCGTAAGTGATTTCTATCACGAAACCATAGGGAATGTAGAAAACATCGTGAGTAGTCTCCCTAATACGTACAAAACAGCAGGCTGGGGAATAACCACGATTGTCGATGTGGAAGAGGAGAAAAACACAGCGGTCGTAAGGGTTAAGAACAGCTGGGAATACAAGATTAATGGTGAACAAGAGAAACAAGAGGAAGGGACCTTTATTCCTGGCCACTGGGCAGGGGTTTTTAGTGGTCTATTGAGAGAGAAAGTTTGGTACGAAGTCAGAAAGAGCCAAATAAAAGGCGATGAGTATTCGGAGTATGTTTTTTCTCCTTCTTCCATTACACCAAATGAAAACATTCACGATATGATTCAAGAGAAAAAGCGACTTGAACTCGTTGATTTAGAGAAGAAAGTATCGGAACGTACAGAAGAACTGCAACAAATGATCAAGGAAATTTCGGCACCAATCATTCCGGTTTTGGATCATATTCTTGTTATCCCTTTGATCGGGAGATACGACGAGAACCGCTTGGACGAGCTCATGGCGAAAACACTCCAAAAGCTTCCTGATTATAAGGCAAATACGCTCATCCTTGATTTAACAGGGATCTATGAAGTAGATGATTTTACGATCGATTTACTACATAGCATGGTAAAAGCATCGGGGCTGTTAGGTGTTTCATGTCTGTTAGTAGGAATCTCACCAAAGCTAAGCATGCAAGTCGTTCAATCCAGTGAAGAACTCGAGGGACTGATGTGCTTTTCGACTCTAAAGCACGGAATCCACTATGCTCTAGCAAGAGAAGGTTTAACGGTAGAAGCTCAAAAATAAGGGATCAGGCATATGCCTGATCCCTCAGAGTGTCGATAACGTCCTAAGGACCATCTGCCACGGTAAGGTGGTGATTTCTCCTCCAGGTTCCTCGCTTTTCGCGGGGTTGAAAAGTTTGCTGTGATTGATTTCAACCCATTAGGAGTCAAGCGGTGTTCTCCTACGGTATAGGGAGCACAATAATCATGGTTTCCATTCGTTCATTGTTCATTAATTATTAATATAGCGTTTGAATACATCTCCGAAGTCTTTGATCGTATAGTGTTTCTTTGATTCTTCAAGCCAATTGAAAGCAATTTCGTTGATCTGTTTAAATTCTTCATGAAGACTTGTATTACTATGGCGCATACTTGTTAAAGTTGAAGAAGCTAAGTCAAGACTCTTTCGTGAGAAGTCGTAATACGTTTCGTTCTCACGTGTCAGCTCTGCGATGCGGATGAGAGATTTATAGAGGTCTTTTAGCTCCTCGATAAATTTCTTATGTACATCGATCGAGAATACTTCATTTCCTAACTGGAATTTAATTTCAACATCAAGGTCGACCGTTCCAGCGGTTTCAAGAGCTACGTTTGTGAATTTATTGTGGCTATATTCATACCTTCTCAACGTGCGTTTGCTGCTAGACGCGCTCTTTCCGTCAACATGAATAAGTGCGAGATTCGTAAAGCAATACTCATCAGCTTTCGATTTAATAAGAAAATAGATTTCTTCCCCATCTTCATGAAGAACGTAATCATCTGCATCTACCTTGTCATAATCGACAGGTTTGATCACACTTCCTACATCACTTAATCCTAGTACGTCTGAAGCTACTTTTTTGAACATGATGCTCATCCTTTCCCTAGTTAAATTCCGTTGTCTATTAATATACGGATGAGATGACGATAAAGTTTCACGTGTCAGGCATCTTGTTTCATCAATTGCTAGAGAGGGAAAAGAATTATAGATTTCTAGCTATCACTTTGTTAGAGAAATGGGGATGTTGTATGAAAAAAGCGATGTTGATCGTGAACCCTTCTTCCGGAAAAGAGAAGGCAATCGAATTTGAAGAAGACGTTGTAGCGATTCTTAAAGAAAATCACGATGAGGTGACGGTTCGCTTCACTGAGAAAGCAGGCGACGCTGAGCGTTTTGCAACAGAAGCGTGTGAAGGGACATACGAAACACTTATTTCCCTTGGTGGAGATGGCACCATCAATGAAAGTATCAATGGACTTGCTGAGAGAGAAGACCGTCCTGATTTTGGATTTATCCCGCTTGGAACGGTAAATGATTTTGCGCGAGCGCTTGGAATTCCGATGCAGCCAGAAAAAGCACTTGATGTCTTGAGAGAACGACATACGAAACCCGTCGATATTGGGAAAATCAACGATCAATACTTCATGAATGTGCTCGCAGTTGGCGCGATTGCAGAAGCTGTCTATGATGTGAGCCCTGAAGAGAAGTCACGTTTCGGACCGCTCGCTTATTTCATTGAAGGTGGTAAAGCGCTGAAAGACAAAACGCCATTCGAATTGACGGTTACATATGATGACAAGGAGTGGAGCGGTGAATGCTTTTTGATGCTCGTGGCGTTAACGAATTCTGTAGGTGGAATCGAATCGTTTGCCTCACATGCAGAAGTAAACGATGGTTATTTTCATGTGTTTCTCCTAAAAAAGCTTTCACTTCCGCATGTGATCAAGTTGATTCCAGATCTCTTTAATGGAAAGCTTCAAAGTAACGATCAAATCGAATATTTCCCAGCAACAAATCTTAAGGTGAAATCTTCAAAAGACCTCGTCGTAAATATTGATGGTGATGAAGGGTTTCCTCTTCCGTTCGAAGCGAAAACATTGCATAACGAGCTTACAATGTTTGTCAAAAAGCAGTAAGTGAATACTGCTCTTTGACTAGTTTCATATCTTCAGATGACTCAAGGGTTCCCGGCTCTTCGCCCCTCTTACATTATTAGACTGTTTGAATACGTCTACATTCGAATACCTTTGAATAAATTTCCATAAAGATTAATGGGGATGAGGTGGGAGGATGGGACAGAAGGTCTTGTTTTTTGGTGATGTTGGGATCGACGACACGGTTGCACTTCTATATGCTCACTTTTCAGGTGAGATCGATGTGGTTGGAATCGTCGCTTGCTATGGGAATGCTCCGAAAGAACAAACTGCGAATAATGTTCGATATATTCTTAAGGAAGTTGGGCGTACGGACATTCCGGTGATGGGTGGTGCCGAAAAACCTATGACCGGTGAAGTTCCTGTTTTTTATCCTGATGTGCATGGTCCTGACGGACTGGGACCCATCACCCCAACGGAGGACCAATCTGCTTCACTGGAGAATTTCTTTCAGGTTATCCCGTTACTGGATCAGTATGACGACCTTGTTATTGTAAACGTTGGGCGATTAACGACGCTTGCAACACTGTTTCTCCTTTACCCTGAGAAAATGGAGAGAATTCATACGTTTTATGTGATGGGTGGTGCCTTTAACGTACCGGGTAATGTGACCCCGAGTGCTGAGGCGAATTTTCACGCGGATCCTGTAGCAGCGAATATCGTTATGCGGTATGCGAAGAATGTGAAGCTTTTTCCACTGAACGTCACACAACATGCGATCGTTACACCTGGAATGGTTGATTTTATTCATTTTAAAGGCAAGTCTACTCTTATAAAACCGCTACTTGATTACTATTACTTTGGATTTTACCAGAAAAAGGTACCTGGTTTAGAAGGATCACCTGTACACGATGCAGTTACAATCATGGCGGTTATTCACCCTGAGATGTTTACGTTCTATAAGACCCCGGTCGCGTTAGAAATTAATGGAGAGGCTCGTGGACTAAGCATCGGAGACTTCAGACAAAGTTTTGCGCAATACGAATGTGATGGAAGGTTAGTTCAAGATGTTGCAGTTAGTCTGGAATACTTCAAATTTTATCGGAACTTTATGGAAGTCATGACGGGAGAGTCATTTTAGCTACATGTTATGAAACTTTTATAAGATAGTAATCGTATGCAATGAATGTGGTAGCTGTCGGATGAACCATTACCATCGTGGTAGTGGTTTTTTCATATATAATATAAATAACGGCAGAACCAAGAGAGGAAGAGACCCTATGACAACAGCAACCGATCTCGTTAACGACATTTGTTTTGAAGGGGAATCCATCGTTAATTATCCAGATAGCCTTCATCCGATTGGTAAAGGAAGAAGTGCAGCGGTGTTTAAACTCTCTCTCGAAAATAAAGTATTAAAAGTCTTTTATCCTGAATTTCATCATCTAGCTGAACAAGAAGCTGATATTTATAAAGAGCTTGATAATGACGTCTATTATCCAAAGCTGTATGAGGCAGGGAAGGGCTATTTGATTCTGGAATATTTAGATGGGGTCACCTTCTATGATTGCTTGATCGAAGGGATTGAGATCACAAGAGAGATGGTTCAGAACGTGGATGACGCACTTTCCTATGCCAAACGTAAAGGGCTGAACCCTTCAGATACACATTTGCAAAATGTGATGCTATTAAAAAACGGAGAAGTACGGGTGATCGATGTCGTACGCTTTCGTCAAACAAAGGAATGTAGTCACTGGGAGGATCTGAAGACGGCGTACAATACAATCTATTGCACCGCTTATTTTCCAAGGAAAGTTCCGGTATGGGTAGTTGAAACGGTCATTCGGTTATATCGAAAGGGGATTATCAAATTAAACAAAGGAAAGTGAGGGAAGTCCATGATTGAAAGATCAAGTATGTTTCGATTTCTCATATGGTTGCTATTGATTTTCACAGTCATCTGGGTCGGTAGCAAAATCGGTTTCTTATTCCGACCCATCGTCATTCTCGTAACGACGCTTGCTTTCCCAATCATCGCAGCGGGTGTATTCTATTATTTATTGCGCCCAGTCATCGCGTTGCTTGAGAAAGCAAAGATACCGAGGCCGCTCGGAATTCTAATCGTTTACCTCGCACTTGCAGGTGGGGTAACAGGTCTCGTATTCAGCATAGGTCCAATTTTGACAGAACAGTTTAATAGTCTAGCAAAAGGGGCTCCAGCACTTGTGGCAGACTTTCAAGATGCACTTGTGCGGTGGGAGAGCAACCCATACATAGCAAACTTATTACAAAGTGACATGGTTTCAGTCGATGGATTGACAGAGCGCATATCCGGCTCAATCGGTGATATCAGCTCTTCATTTGGAAACTACTTATTATCCTTCTTGAACATCGTAACGGATGTTGTAGTCGGAATTGTACTACTACCTTTCATTCTTTATTACATGCTAAAGGATGGGAAGAAGCTAATGCCATCTATGTTACGCTTCGTCCCTCGTGCACACCGAGAGGAAGGCGCAAAGATTCTTGAAGATATGGACGATGCGTTGAGCGGATTCATTCAGGGGCAATTGATCGTGAGTCTCTTTATAGGTACGTTCGTGTATGTCTGGTATGTCATCATTGGACTTGATTACGCCCTAATCTTGGCATTTATTGCACTCTTCTTGAACGTCGTTCCTTTTATCGGGCCAATCATCGGTACTGCGCCTGGGGTAATCGTTGGATTCATTCAATCTCCATTAACAGCTGTGTATGTTATTATCGGTGTCATCGTGATTCAACAAATTGAAAGTAATTTGATTTCACCTCAAGTGATGGGAAGAAGACTCGATATCCATCCTTTGACAATCATTCTTCTGCTACTCGTTGCGAGTAGTTTAGCAGGTTTCCTCGGGCTTATTCTAGCCATTCCGACCTATGCGGTTTTGAAGGTGATCGCAACCCATACCTATCGACTCATAAAGCTTCAGCAGCGTGGTAAACATAGCGGTAACTAAACAAAAACTCTCCCATTGAGGAGAGTTTTTTTGTTTGAAAAGGGACTTTTATTAACAGTTTGTTAAAAAAACCAGTTCTTTGTTCTTAGACATAAACTTTTTAGATTCGACCAATAGCCCCCTGAAATGACAGGTTTACTTGTGCTAGATTAATAGTTGTTCGATTCAAAATAATAAAACTTGGGGGAAAATCACATGAAACGTAAAGGGTTTGTTGCATTATCTCTAGCACTCACGCTAGCGATCGCACCAGGATTTTCTAGTAATGAAGCACCAACTGTAGATTCTGCTGGAAATCAAGTAACAATCGAAGCACTTCCAAAGGCAAAGAATAAGGGGAAAGAAACCTTTGATGAAGTGGCAGAGGTAGAAAACGATTCAGTAGCTGAGATCGTTAACGAACAAGGCAAGAAGATCGGTGAAAAGAAAATCAAGAAGAACGCTGATAAGAAACAAAAGAAAGAAGATAAGAAAATGGCGAAGAACAATACGAAAGAGGGAGAGCTGCTTTGCTTGTTCTGTGGTGGTGGATCCGATGATGGATCTGGTGATGACAATGGTTCCGCAGATGAAGCTACTCGCGTCGTAACGGTTATTGTTGCAGCTGATGAAGAATACCGCGCTGCACATAGCGACTGGCAAACACTCACTCAAAACATTGTAGAGAATGCAGACAATGGCTTTACTCGAGACCATGATATTGATTTTCAAGTGAAAACATTTGCTCAGTGGAGCTCAGAAGGTGCGAATGCTTCTGAAATCCTTCAAGACTTAGATGGAGACTGGAATGGAAACGGCGAAGATTTCTTGGTAGGCTTCACGCGTGATTCGAACTTCAACTCTGGCGGAATCGCTTACGTATATCCTAACGCTCCTTACCAGAGTGCAGTTTCTGTCAACCTTGACCAAGGTGCAGAAAACACATGGCATGCAGCTCAACATGAGTTCTCTCATAACTATGGCCTTGGCCATGACGCTCAAGGAAGCGGAATCAAGTGCATTATGAACTACGATTATTCTTATAGCGTTGATTACTGGGATCAAGACCACGATGATCTGATCGAAGCGAACAAAGCTTGGTACGGTAATTAAGTTGATAAAATGATAGTGAAAACGCCCGGTGAATTCCGGGCGTTTTTTGTATATTCCTTTAGTGAATAAGAATTAACATCTTAACGAACCAACTGAAGATTAGTGTTGTGTTGAAAAAATGTTAGAGAGTTATCAGGGATATCGTGTAGGTTTTTTGAAGGAGGATTCACAAAACAAAGAGATTGAGAGAGGAGATCTTTCGAAAATAGGAGTTGACTACACTATTCATTTCTACACTGAAACTTCTCAAATTATGGTTCTTTTTCAACAGTCATGCTTAGCTTTGGTTATAAAAAAACATACCGCCTCCAATCTTAGGAAGCGGTACGAATTGTTCGACTATTTGATTACTTTTACCTTTACGTCTTTTCGACCCCAAGCCAACGCATCGTCCTGGTCATCCATGAAGACATCGATTCGATTACCATCGATCGCACCACCAGTATCTGCAGCAATCGCACGACCATATCCTTCTACTTCAACGATGGAGCCCAATGGAATGACATCGGGATCCACTGCAATGACGTTCGCATCAGGGTATTTCTTTAAGTTTACGCCCATTCTCGTAACGCCTGAGCATCCGTCACAATGAGCAGTGTAAGCTGTGCTTTCAACTGTCAGTTCTTTTCCGGCTGCTGAACCTTTTGAAGCAGCTTGGTTGAGCGCAGATCGTGTTCCTTGACCGGCAATTCCGTCAACTTCAAGTCCCTGTGCTTTCTGGAAGCTTTTCACGGAAGCTTTTGTTCCATTTCCATATACGCCATCGAGTCCTGAGGTGTGGTGACCTGTTTTTTCGAGTTGACTCTGGATATGTATGACTTGTTTCCCAATATCACCATAACGAAGTACTTTAATCTTGCTGTTCGTGTTCGGGCCAGCGATTCCATCCACTTTTAGATTACGAGATTCTTGAAATTCTTTAACAGCGTTTTTGGTGATATCACCATAGTAGCCTGTTGCTGTGTGATAAGGAAATACTCCTTTTGTAAGAAGATAGTTTTGAAGTTCTACAACATCAGAACCTCTGTCTCCTTTATTCAATGTTCTATCGCCAAGCTCTGCTGAAGCAAGAGCAGGTGTTGCCATTATAACGAATGCTGCAACGACGAACATTGTGATTATTTTAGATTTATGAAACATCTCATTTCCTCACTTTCTGCAATTGTATTCACAGAAAGGTATTCGTCAATATTCGTCAAGCAACGACAATGATGGAGGAAACCACTACATTTTAACCAGATAACGACCAGAAATTGGTTTTGTATAAAAGATCGATTGACTGTTAGAGGTTAGAAAAGGAGAATAGTAGTAGGGAAAGAGTGAAAGGAGAATACTATTGAAGCCATTGGAAAAGAAATGGATACATATCATCAATATCATATTAGGAATCATTATCGTGCCATACTCGATACTAGAGTTGTTAGGCGTGATTCTGTTAAGAGCAGATCGTGTCTACGCCCTCGTCCCGATCGGTTTACTTCTCATCTGGTTCGTTTTGTACATTGTTCAAGTGAAAAAGCAAAACACTCTGCTTGTATTCGGAGCAGTCTTCTTGAATGTCTTCTATATGTTCTTTGTCATTCCAAAGGTACTGTATTAGTTTAAGCAATTCTTATGATTAGAATTATTTTCAGCGGGTAATATACAAAAGTGGCTGAAACATACATGTTAAGAAGATAAAGGAGAGGATTTCAATGAGTAAGAAAGTACTAATGGTTGTAACGAATCATACAGAAATCGATGCGGAAAATAAAACAGGCCTTTGGCTTGAAGAGTTTGCAATTCCTTACAATATCTTTAAGGAAAAAGGATACGAAATTAAGGTAACTTCAATAAAAGGTGGACAAGTAGAACTTGATCCTAACAGTATTCCTAACGAGTACCCTCCCGAGTGGGCGGAAGCACAGCAAAAGCTAAAGATTACAACGCCACTAGCAAAAGAAGATGCGAATCAGTTTGACGCAGTCTTCCTTCCGGGTGGTCATGGTACGATGTTCGACTTCCCAGATAGTGAAACATTACTTCACGTATTGCAAGAGCAAGCACAAAGTGACAAAGTGATCGGTGCGGTTTGCCACGGTCCAGCTGGACTTGTGAACGTCACGTACAATGGCGGTACTCCTATTGTACAAGGGAAACAAGTAACTGGGTTTACAGATTCAGAAGAAGAAGAAATGCAGCTAGTTGAGAAAATGCCATTCTTGCTAGAATCGACGCTTCGTCTAAAAGGCGCAGATTTCACATCGCAAGAAAACTGGGCAGACTTCGCCGTTCGTGACGGCAATCTTGTAACTGGGCAAAACCCTCAATCAAGCGCTAGCGCTGCAAACAAAGTAATCGAAGCACTAGAAGTTTAATAAAGAGTGAGAGCGAATCCTTGTGATTCGCTCTTTTTTTATGTTTTTTTGTTTGGATAATAGGGGAATAGTAGAGATATCAGCGAAATGGGCAGTATATCGGCGGTAAATTGAATTTATCAGCGGAAATCGCCATTATATCAGCGGAATTATGCGTATATCAGCGAAAAACAAGTTTTATCGGCGAATTCAAGTTCCAGCTACATGAAAAGAAGGAGCTAGAACACTCGTTGTAGAAGTGGATTTTTACTACAGGGTTAAAACATGGTATAACAGGCATAGATTATAATTAGCGAATAGCTTTTCGTAAAGGAAGCAGTGAGAATCATGACGTTTATTACCTCCCAACCGTTCATAGAAATGGTTCGCAAAATTGAACGGACAGGACAACGTACGATTGAAGAAGAATATGAATTAGAGCTCTATGAAGATAGCATTCGCTCGACGTTTCAGCACTATCGGCTGAACGACGTGTTCGATGTATCTTATCGTTTCACGGCAGGGAACTACGGGTTTCTTTATCTCCACACAAACAGAGGTGTGATTTCCTTTATGATAAAAGAAGATCCACGTTCGTTTGTTGAAGAATATAAGAAATTGATTTAATTCATAGGGGGAGGATGATGCGGTGATGGGAATAGAATCACGCGTAACGCTCTTAAACGGAGTGAAAATGCCAAAGGTTTGTTTTGGTGTATTTAAGCTACAGGGTGATGAAGCGGTTCAATCTGTTAATGATGCGTTTCAATGTGGTTACCGTGGTATCGATACGGCTTCTTACTATGGGAATGAAGAAGCGGTTGGTAGAGCGATCAAGGCATCAAACTTATCGCGAGAAGACCTATTCATTACCTCAAAAGTCTGGAACGATGAGCAAGGATATCATGCAACGCTGCAAGCATTCGAACGTTCATTAGAGCGCTTAGGGACTGACTACCTCGACCTCTATCTCATTCACTGGCCCGTTCCTGAGCTGTATCAAGAAACGTGGCAGGCATTAGAAAAGCTTTATCATGAGGGGAAAGTGTGCGCAATCGGTGTTAGCAACTTTGAACGACATCATCTTGAGACGATAGCAAAAACTTCGAGTGTCACACCTGTAATCAATCAAATTGAATTTCACCCAGAATTGATACAAGAAGAGCTACGAGCCTATTGTCGTGTGAAGAACATTCAAGTCGCAGCATGGTCGCCGTTAAAAAGAGGGAAGGTATTGTCGAACCCAACGATTAAGGCAATTAGTGAACGTGTTGGAAAATCACCAGCCCAAGTCGTTCTGAGATGGTGCTTGCAACATGATGTGATTCTTAACGTGAAATCCTCAAACCTTGAGCGAATTAAAGAAAACGCTGATGTTTTCGACTTTGAACTGACCCGTGAACAAATGGCGGAGATCGATGCGTGTAATCAAGATAGTAGACTCGCACATCATCCGGATCACAAACCTTTTTATGATAAAACGGTTCCTGGAAGAAAAGGATAGTTATACAAAACCGGCCAGAGGTGAAATCCTCTGGCCGGTTTTTTTGGTGTTTCATTGATAATGGCAACGTGCTTAAGCGTTCACGTCTCCTGATTCACATTCGACCAAATTTCAACCAGCGGACCATCCCCACCGAAAATCGGATCTGTTTCAGGAAATGGAACACGTTGGATTGCTTTAAGAGCGTCTCGCTCATTGGAATCAACGGTTTTCATATCGTGATCTCGTCCATTTGGATATGCACCGACAACCTGAAAATCAGAAGATGCGCTTTCTCGTTTGTGCCCAACACCTGCTGGAATGACTACTGCATCACCTTTTCTAACCGTTACTTTCTCTCCATTTTCACCGCCGAACGTGATGGTAGCTTCACCACTAACAATGCCAAGCACTTCATGAGTGTTGCTGTGGTAATGATGGTAATCAAATACCCCGTTCTTCCAACTGTTCGTCCAGTTATTCTTTTTGAACTGCTCCGCACAAGTGTTTGTGAAATCTACTAAACTTCCACGGTAAAGGAGGAGAGGAAGATCGGGGTTGTTCGGAATCCCCATCGTTTCTACATCCGCTTTATTCATCCGCTATCCCTCCTTATGTTCTCGTACACCTATTAAACGTTTTCAAACGTGTTCAAACATGTTTTCGTTTAGTTGGAAGGTAAAAGGGAAAAGGAGTATTGACTTCAATACACATGCTTTCTTTCCCCAGTAGAAGACTAAAACGTTTCTGTTGACTAACTTGTCTATACAAGGTACACTACGAATTGTATCTAACATGTATAGACAAGTTAACATATAAATGTAAGCGTTTGAAAGGAGAATAAATGATGCTAAAAAAACTATTCGGTAAAAAGGAAACGCCAACAGAAGAGAAAATTTTCGCTCCATTAAACGGGAAGGTTGTAGAGCTTGAAACCGTACCAGATCCAACATTCTCACAAAAGATGATGGGTGATGGCGTAGCGATCGAACCAACAGATGGCGAAGTTGTATCACCAGTAAACGGTAAGGTCATTCAGTTCTTCCACACGAAGCATGCTGTTGGCATTCAATCTGAATCAGGCCTCGAACTCCTGATTCACGTAGGTTTAGAAACAGTCGGCATGGGTGGAGAAGGATTTGAAGGACACGTGAAGGAAGGCGACAAAGTAAAAGTCGGTGATCCACTGATCTCGGTTGACCTTGATCTTGTAAAAGAAAAAGCAGCGAGCACGATCACGCCAGTAATCATTACGAATGCCGATGTACTTGAAAATGTTGAGAAAAAGTACACGGATGGTGCTTCTCGCGGTGAAGCTGAAATTATGTATACAAAAGTAAAGAAGTAACACATAACTAACGACAGGTCGTTCGTAGGCGACCTGTACCTTATGAATAGGGGGAAGAAGCATGGCTATTGATAGGAAATCTGTCGAGCAGATCGTAGATGCGATTGGCGGTAAAGATAACATTTCGACCGCTACGCACTGTGTGACACGACTTCGACTAGTTCTACATGATGAAAGCAAAGTGGATCAAGAAGCGTTAGAACAAAATGATCTTGTGAAAGGTTCGTTCTCTGCGAATGGACAGTTTCAGGTTGTTATCGGACAAGGAACAGTTGATAAGGTGTATAAGATCTTCGCTGAAATTACTGAAATTGAGAGCGCATCCAAACAGGATGTGAAGAACGCTGCTGCCGAAAAGCAAAACATACTTCAGCGAGCAGTAAAGACGTTAGCTGATATTTTCATACCTATTCTTCCCGCGATCGTGACAGCAGGTTTGTTGCTTGGTATCAACAATATTCTAACTGCACCAGATATTTTCTTTAGTGACCCGTTAGTTGAGGTTTATCCTCAATGGGCAGATCTCGCGAGTATCATCAATTTGATCGCGAACACCGCCTTTGTGTTTTTACCTGGACTAATCGGTTGGTCAGCGGCGAAACAGTTTGGCGGGAGTCCGCTACTCGGAATCGTCCTTGGTCTTATCTTAGTTCACCCTGACCTTCTGAATGCGTGGGCTTATGGTGAGGCTGAGGAAATCCCGACATGGAATTTATTTGGTCTCGAGATTGAGAAGATCGGTTATCAAGGCCAGGTTCTACCGGTTCTTGTGTCCGCTTATATTCTAGCGAAAATAGAAACATTCTTAAATAAACGTGTGCATGATTCGATTCAGATGCTTGTCGTTGCGCCAGTAGCTCTTCTTGTCACAGGGTTCTTAGCTTTCACGTTGATCGGCCCGGTTACGTTTTGGATTGCAAATCTCTTGACTGATGGGTTTATTGGCTTGTTTGATGCAGCTCCTGCAATCGGTGGACTCGTATATGGTGCGCTTTATGCACCGCTTGTTATTACTGGTATGCATCATACGTTCTTAGCAGTTGATCTACAATTGATTGGAAGCACCGGAAGCACATTCTTATGGCCGATGCTGGCACTCTCAAATATCGCTCAAGGTGCAGCGGCACTAGCGATGATGTTAGTGACAAAGCATGAGAAAACAAAGGGTCTTGCAGGAACGTCAGCAGTCTCCGCGTTCCTCGGTGTCACAGAGCCAGCGCTATTTGGTGTAAACCTACGCTATCGTTTCCCATTCTTCGCTGCGATCATCGGTTCTGCGATCGCTGGTCTTGTCATCACCGTCATGGGTGTTGAAGCACAATCGATCGGAGTTGGAGGAGTACCTGGTTTCTTATCGATCTTTAAAGAATATTGGGGAGCCTTCTTCCTTGGAATGAGTATTGTCTTAGTACTGCCTTTCGTCCTAACACTTCTGTACGGAAAGGTAAGAAAAGTAGAAAATTAATAGTTCGTACGATATCACCAGGAATGTCTTAGTCGGCTGTTCCGGTGATATCGTTTTTTGATATCAGTAGTTTGTATAAAGAAATAGGGAGTTGAATAGCGTGCAACCATGGTGGAAAAAGTCAGTCGTTTATCAGATCTATCCAAAGAGTTTTAATGATACGACAGGGAATGGTACTGGGGATATTAATGGTATCATTGAGAAGTTAGACTACTTGAAGAAGCTTGGTGTCGATGTGGTGTGGTTAACGCCGATCTACGATTCACCGCAAAATGATAATGGGTATGACATCAGTGATTATTTCAGTATTTATGAAGAGTATGGCACGATGGAGGATTTCGATCGTTTGCTTGAGGAAGCACACAATCGTAATATCAAAATCATTATGGATATCGTTGTGAACCATACGTCAACAGAGCATCAGTGGTTTATTGAATCACGAAAATCAAAAGATAATCCGTACCGTGATTATTACATTTGGAAAGATCCAGTTGATGGGGAAGAGCCAACGAACTGGCAGTCTAAATTCGGAGGATCCGCTTGGCAGTTTGATCGAGAAACAGGTCAATACTACCTTCACTTATTCGATGTGACACAAGCAGATCTGAATTGGGAAAATGAGAAAGTACGTGATGACGTTTATAACATGATGACTTACTGGTTCGAAAAGGGTGTTGATGGATTCCGACTAGACGTGATCAACCTCATTTCAAAAGATCAGGATTTCCCGAACGATGATGGATCGGTTACGCCTGGAGATGGGCGTAAATTTTATACAGATGGCCCTCGCGCACATGAGTTCATGAATGAAATGAATCGTGAAGTGTTCATGAAGTATAATCCGATGACCGTAGGAGAAATGTCATCGACAACGATTGAGGATTGTATTCACTACTCAAACCCTGAACGTAATGAACTCAGCATGACGTTTAATTTCCACCACTTGAAAGTAGATTATCCGAACGGTGAAAAGTGGACGGTCGCTGATTTCGATTTTCTTAAGCTGAAAGACATCCTTTCAACATGGCAGAAAGAAATGCATGAAGGTGGAGGGTGGAACGCACTATTCTGGTGTAACCACGATCAACCAAGAATCGTTTCACGCTATGGTAATGATGGCGACTACAGGAAAGAGTCAGCGAAGATGTTAGCGACAACGATGCACATGATGCAAGGCACTCCCTATATTTATCAAGGGGAAGAAATCGGTATGACGAATCCGAAGTTCGACGATCTATCGTCTTATCGTGATGTTGAGTCGCTTAATAGTTACTCCATTCTTCAAGAAAAAGGCTATAGTGAAGAAGAAATACTTGAGATCTTACGCCATAAGTCTAGGGATAATTCTCGTACGCCAGTACAGTGGAACGCGGATACACAAGCCGGTTTCACAACGGGGGAACCATGGATTCCAGTAGCGAAGAACTATGAGGAAATTAATGTGGAGAACACGCTTCAAGAAAACGATTCGATCTTCGAACATTATCAGAAGCTGATCGAGCTCAGGAAGAATCTTGATATTGTAACAGAAGGAAGCTATGAGCTCCTTTTGCCAGAAGATCCTCAGATCTTTGCTTATGTACGAGAAGTTGAGGGAGAAAAGTTACTAGTGATCAACAACTTTTACGAACATGAAGCAGAATTTCATCTTCCATCACATATTTCAATAGATGGTTTCAAGCAAGAGCTGCTTCTTTCTAATTACTCTGAGCCTCCTCACACCAAGATTGATGGTATGAAACTTAAGCCATTTGAATCTGTAGTCTATCATTTCAAGCAATCATAATAAGGTGATGGTGACATGAAACAAACAAAATACGCTCAGATCTATCAAGAGTTATCGGCAAAAATTCAAGATGGTACGTATAAACCAAACAGCAAGCTACCTTCTGAGCATGAACTCTCAGAAGTATATGGGACATCCCGCGAAACGATTCGAAAAGCGCTAAACCTCTTGTCACAGAATGGGTTGATACAAAAGATAAAAGCCAGAGGTTCTGTTGTGATTGACCTGAATCGGTATGAGTTCCCCGTCTCAGGTCTCGTGAGCTTCAAAGAAGTTTCACAACAGATGAGTCAAACAGCTCGAACAATCGTTCACTACCTCGAAAAAGAAAAGCCAACTGATTGGGTTCGTGAACAGCTTGGTCTTCGTGCGGATGATGAGGTTTGGCATGTGATTAGAGCGAGAGAAATCGATGGTGAGCGAATCATATTAGATCGCGATTATTTTCCTGTTCAATACGTGTCAGAGTTAACGAAAGAAACGTGTGAAAACTCGATCTATGATTATTTGGAGAACGACCTCGGTCTCTCGATCAGCTATGCGAAGAAAGAAATAGTGGTCGAAGAAGCTCATGAAGACGACATGCGTTTTCTGGATTTAAAAGACTATGACCATGTGGTGGTTGTGCGAAACTATGTCTACTTGAGTGATACATCGCTTGTAGAATACACAGAGTCACGCCATCGGTTGGATAAATTTCGATTCGTCGATTTTGCTAGAAGAGAGAAGTAACCGTCACTGCAGCATACAGATTGTATGCTGCTTTTTTGATAGAAAAAAGGTTTTTTCTTTAGCGAAGTAGAAATGGTAACGGTGAGAAAGGAGAGGGAGATCATGACAAAGTCAACTACAGAACAAGTGAAGCTAGTACGTACTCAAGGATTTCATCTAGAGGCGCTCAGAGGATTCACCCTTTCTGACCCCCAATTGAAGTATACTTCTTTACCTATGCCAGCCTTTGAGCAGTGTATGAGGGACCCTGATCGGCATCCTGTAGTAATACTATCTGGAGAAAAGGTTGTTGGTTTTTTTGTATTACATAGCGGAGAGGGTGCGAAGGACTTTACATCGAACAAACGCGCCATGCTGTTAAGAGCGCTCTGTATTGATGAGAAAGAGCAGGGTAAAGGGTATGGAAAACAAGCTATGTCACTTGTAAGAGGGTATGTGAAGACTAATTTCCCACATATTGATGAAGTGGTGCTTGGAGTAAATGAACAAAACAATGTGGCACGTGCGATTTATCTTGAGCAAGGTTACGTTGATTTAAATAAGAAGATGGAAAGCAGATCAGGTCTGATGTCCATTCTACATTTATTTCTATAGGTAAACCCAACCAGCTTCGGTTGGGTTTATTATTCTATGAAGACTTTTTTAGAGATTGCTCAATTTCTATTAAATAAGCAGCAAATTCTTCCTTAGTTGTGTTGGAGTTCATAGCTTCTTGCACGAGAAACATCCAATCCTTTGGTAAGCTGTTGTCTTTCTGCACAAATCCAACCCCCTGTTTAGTAGAACTGTTCTTTTTATCGAATATAATCATAGTTTATCGATAGGATGTTGGTAAATCAATAGGAATTCATGAAAAATGTAGAAAATTAGCACATTTCATTATAGGGTGAGGTGAAAAGGGTGAACCTATCAGATATTCGATTTATGTTATCAAAAGAAAAGCGGGTGATTATTGGAATCGATGGATTGAGTCGGTCTGGAAAAACCACGTTTGTTAATAAGATGCGTCACGAGGTCAATCGGATCGACCGAGAGATTCTTGTTCTCCACCTCGATGACTATATCGTAGCACGAAAGGAGCGTTACAATACTAGTAATGAGGACTGGTATGAGTACTACGCACTTCAGTGGGATATTCACTATTTGCGAGACCAACTCTTTAAAAAGGTAAGAGTTGCTTCCACATTGAGACTTCAGCGCTATGATGAACAGAGTGATTCTCATACTCTTGAAGAAATATCGATCCATGATGCTGCTGTGATCGTCATAGAAGGTGTGTTTTTACAACGAAAGGAATGGCGAGATTATTTCGATTATGTCATTTACCTCGATTGCCCGCGGAGAACAAGGTTTTTAAGAGAAAGTGAGCGAACCCAGAAGAATCTTACTAAGTTTCAAGATCGTTATTGGAAAGCGGAAGATTATTACTTGATGGAACAATCCCCTATGGAGAATGCTGATGTCGTTATAAACAGCTCATAAAATGGAACAAGCCCCTCAGAGTAGAGGGGCTCTTTCAAGGGACTTGCTTGTGGTACAGCCAGCCATCTGACAGCATCTTCATTGTAATGAAAGATAATGACCGACTGTATAAAAAAGTGTTGTCATAAATCAGGAATCCAATACATGAAAAAACCAAATTATATTTCTTTATTAGGTTAAAAGTAAAAAAGGTGCCTATATTTTGATAATGTAGAAATATTGATAAAGTCCATGTTTAAAACCACTCTCGATTCGATGTATGATAGAAGAGAGGGGGGAGAGATATGATAAAAGTTGCAACTATTTTAATCATTATATTTACTGTGCTGATTTTGATCGGTACCCTTCTGGTCGCAGGGAAGAGTGATTCTGCTTATGATAAGAAAGCGAAAAATACGACCGTAACGATTTTTCTGATTTATATTGTCGTAAGTATTCTAGCGGTAGCAGGTATAGCCTTATATGTTTACATGATTTAGGGGCGGCTTAAGCTGCTCTCTTTATTTTGAAGCGATGAATAGCATTTCAGCAGCCAAGTAGCCGAAACGAAGGCCGAAGAAGAGCAATACGAGACTTGCTACAACACTGATCCCTTTTAGCGTCCTTGGTTTCATTAATGTCTTGCCAAAGTGTACGGTAAGCGACATATTAAGATTCCAAAGTGCGATTCCAACAAACACAAGAGTAGATAAGAAGAAGGCTTCCCATTTATCAGGGCGTTGTAACGATTGACTTAATACAGAACCGTAAATGCCTAACCAGAATAAGAGGTTCATCGGATTAAATGCTGCAATCATGAAGCCCGTTGCATAAGAATGAAAGAGTCCCGACTTATCTTTGTCGTGTGCCTCGTCTATACTGACAGATGAGAGGCACCCTTGAATTCCTGATAGGGTGAGAATTACACACCCAAGAACTAATAAAGATAGTTGTACATACGATATTTTTACGAAAGCAGCAATACCGAAGTACATGAGACACATTAAGATGAGGTCTGCACTCATTCCACCCCCACCTACAAGGAGGGAGGACCAGAATCCTTTGTGAATTCCTTGTTTCATGATTTCAATATTGATTGGGCCTATCGGGGCTGCAATCGATAAACCAAGAATGATATGACCTACCACAGTTTCTAGCATCGATAACATTCTCCTTTTTTGCTTGGCTCTATTTAAATACATGTCCAAACTTGCAAAAATAGAAGCAATGCACGAAAAAATATCGATTGTGAGCGGTTATGGTTTTGTGGAGAGCCAAGATAATTGTATAATGAAGGGTACTACTACGATGAGAATTGAAGTGATATCGAGATGAACCAAAACTCAATGTTTTCGAAGAGCGAAATAAAAGAACGGTTTCCAGTGAGTTTCTATCAGAGAGGGCTCACTTACTACCAGAACGGGCGCGTTCATGTTCTAAAGTATAATTCAGAGGACAAGTCCTATACTGCACATGTGCAAGGAACGAGTGATTATGAAGTCGTTATCGAGCTATTGAGCGATAACTGGTTTGGATCTTGCGAGTGTGAAGCATTCGATACGTATGGAACGTGTAAGCACATCGCGGCAGTTCTCATTGCGATCAGTGACTCTCAAACACACTACCAAGAACCGAAGAAAGAAAAGAAAAGAACGGCTCCGGTTGCAACGAAGAGTTACGTTGAGACAGATCAGTTAATTCAAGCGTTGAGCGATTATGATGTGGATTTATCTGATATACCTTCAGCAAAGAAGGATCGATTACAGGTGGAGTTTACGATTAAAGCAACAGCTTATCCATCGTTAAGACGATCGCAGGGAGACGCACCTTGGACGGTCGAGATGAAGGTAGGCGTGGATCGCTTATATGTCGTAAAAGATATTCGCACATTTCTAGACGCAGTTCAGTCGGAGGAATCGCTTTATTTCACAAAGAAATTTAGTTATGAGCCTCATGAACATGAATTCAATGAGCGGGATCTACCATTGTTGCAGTTACTATTAGCGGTAAGGCGTAATGAGTTGGTTTATTTAAGTATCCCAGATAATTGGGGGAGGTTTACAGACAATCGAGAGTTGATCCTGCCACCTTTGACTGCAAACGAATTTCTCGAAGAGTTGTATGTCCAGAACCGCACGATTCGGTTTGATTTTAATCGTTTCCTTTATGAGAACATTCCACTATATAAAGATAAGCACCCATTTGAGTTTGAAGTTGATCAAGTTGATTCCGACTTCATTCTTCATCTTAATGGCTTTGAGGAAGCTGCCTTCTTCAGTACGTACGGATGGGTTTTTCACAATGAGACGTTATACAAGGTTACAAAGAAACAGCAAAAGTTGCTTAAAGAGTTAGCACAGTTTCGAACGTCAGCACCTGGAAGCACCGTTTCCATTTCCGGTGACCAAATCGAACCGTTCTTATCTCAAGTTGTCCCACGTTTGAAGAAGCTCGGTGACGTTACGATTTCAGAAGACATTACTGAGAAAATCGAAAAACCAGAGCTTCGTGCGAAAGTCTACGTGAATGCAGAGGCAGAACGCCTCCTTGTTAACGTCACGTATCAATATGGGGACGATCATATCGATCCTTTCGACAGTTCGTCTCGCTTAGAAAATAATAATGGTGGCATCATCCTTCGTGATAGCGAGAAGGAACAACAGATTATGGCACTTATCGAACAAGCGTCACTTAAATTTAACGGTCGTGAACTGTATGTCGATGATGAAGCATTAATCTTTGATTTTCTATATTGGACGCTCCCACGACTTGATGAACTAGCAGAAGTGCTTTTAACAGATTCAGCAAAGAGCTGGTTATTGGATGAAGGTTCCCTCCCGGTTACATCAGTCGATGTGGACGGTACAGGTACCTGGCTTGACGTTAGCTTTGATATGAAGGGAATCGATGAAGGCGAGATTTCAAACGTTCTGAAAGCGATGATCGAAAAGAAAAGGTATTATCGCCTTGAAAACGGGTCGTTCGTTTCGATCGAAGATGAAGAGTTTCAACATGTTGGAAAGCTTTTGGATGAGTTGAACATTAAAGAAAATGAAGTCGAACGTGGGGATCTGCAGCTCCCACTGTATCGAGGGTTGCAAATCGATGAAACGATGGGGATAGGAAAGCGTAGCTCTCGTTATGGGGAAGCATTCCGAGAACTGTTATCGAGGCTAAAACATCCTGAAGATCTTCAGTTCAGCTTGCCTGAAGAGTTAGATGCGGAACTACGTTCGTACCAATTGACAGGATTTCAATGGTTAAAAGCACTCGGGTATTATCAACTAGGAGGTATTCTAGCTGACGATATGGGTCTAGGTAAGACGCTACAAAGTATCGCTTACCTTCTTTCTGAAAAGAAAGAGAATCCAGAAGCGACTGCACTCGTCATCGCACCTGCTTCACTGATTTATAACTGGAAGAAAGAATTTGAGAAATTCGCTCCTAGTATGAAAGTTGCCGTTAATGCCGGTGCACCACCTGAACGAAGAGAACTATTGGCACAGGGAGCACCTGACGTATGGATTACTTCTTATCCTACGTTACGGCAGGATATTTCTCAGTATGAAGAAATGCAGTTTGACTCGGTCTTTCTTGATGAAGCCCAAGCAATCAAGAACCCAGCAACGAAAACTTCTCAAGCTGTGAGACATCTGCGTGCAAAGAAGCGATTTGCGCTCAGTGGAACACCGATCGAAAATTCTCTTGATGAGCTTTGGGCACTGTTTCATTCGATCATGCCAGGTTTCTTTCCAGACTTGAGCTCATTTAAGAAATTGCCTCATGAACAAGTATCTAGAATGGTGCGACCATTCATCTTGAGGCGAGTGAAGCAGGATGTGTTAAAAGAGCTTCCTGACAAGATCGAAACGGTTCAAGTATCTGAGTTAACAAAACAGCAAAAAGAACTCTATATCGGCTATTTACATCGCATTCAGCAGGAAACAAAAGAAAGCATTGCGGGTGAAGGCTTCCAGCGTAATCGAATGAAAATACTTGCTGGACTGACACGCCTCAGGCAGCTATGCTGTCATCCTTCTTTATTTCTTGAAAATTACGATGGATACTCAGGTAAGCTTGAGCAATTGATGGACATCGTTGCGACTTCGATTCAAAACAAGCAGCGGATTCTTATCTTTTCGCAGTTTTCGAGCATGCTTCGAATCATTCAGGATAATCTAACGAACGCTGGCCATGATGTGTTTTATTTAGACGGCCAAACGCCTTCAAAAGATCGTGTAGAAATGACAGAGCGATTTAACGACGGAGAAAAGGAAATTTTCCTTATTTCGTTGAAGGCGGGTGGTACTGGTTTGAATTTAACTGGTGCAGACACGGTTATTTTGTATGACCTGTGGTGGAACCCAGCGGTTGAAGAACAGGCTGCCGGAAGAGCACACCGTATCGGACAGAAGAAAGTCGTTCAAGTGTTAAGGTTGATCACTCAGGGAACAATTGAAGAGAAAATATACGAACTCCAGCAAAAGAAGAAAGAGCTGATCGAAAAGGTCATCCAGCCAGGTGAGACGATGATCTCAAGCCTTTCTGAGGAGGAAATTAAAGAGATTTTAAGCATTTAATGCGTGAGCCTTCCTGTTGGAACAGGGGGGCTTTTTCTCTTTTAGATGGTATACCTATTAACAAAGAACAAATAATAGCGGATAGGGGTGGTTAAGAATGACGTGTGAACTGTGCGGACGAAGTGGTGTAACATGTACGGTTCATCATTTAACACCTAAAGAAGAAGGAGGGGCGTTCGGGCCAACTGCTATTTTGTGTGTAGCATGTCATAAACAAATTCATGCCTTATACACCAATCGAGAGTTAGCGATAAGACTTTATACATTAAAACAGTTAAAAGAGGATGAGCAAATCCGACGTTTTTTAAAGTGGATTAAAAAGCAATCATCTACCAAAAAAGTAAGAGTGTCGAAATCGAACGAAAAAAATAGAAAAAAATAGGTGCGCTATAGCTACTGTCTTATAAGGGTTTTCTGGTAATTGAAAGGTGATTATATAGTAGGAAGTCAAAATTCGGTGTTTCGACCTATTTTGTAGTGGTATAGATAGATAGAGGTAAAAACGTACTACATTCTGTCCTTTAACTCATCGTGATGTTAAAACAGAAAATTAAATGAAGTTGAGGTGACGACAGTGACAGGAAAAGTTTCTTCAGTGTTTTGGAGCACGCTGGTTATCAGCTTACTCATGGTCTTATGGGGTTCGATTTCTCCAGGCAGTCTTGAGTCTATATCGGCCACTGCCCAAACGTTTATCTCGAATAAGTTTGGTTGGTATTATCTTATTCTTGTAACACTCCTTGTCCTATTTTGTGTATTTATTATTTTTACTCCCTACGGTAAAATTAAGCTCGGTAAACCGGGAGAGAAGCCAGAATTTACTAGGCTAAGCTGGTTTGCGATGTTGTTTAGTGCTGGAATGGGAATCGGGCTTGTATTCTGGGGAGCAGCTGAACCGATCTATCACTATGCTGTAAATGCTCCGACAGCAGAAGCAGGAACACCAGCAGCAATTAAGGAATCGATGCAGTTCGTATATTTCCACTGGGGTGTACACGCCTGGGCCATTTATGCAATCGTAGCCCTTGTGCTCGCTTACTTTAAATTTAGACATGATCGTCCTGGACTGATCAGTGCGACACTTTACCCGATCTTTGGTGAACGTGTAAACGGTCTACTAGGAAAAGTGATCGATACTTTAGCTGTCTTTGCAACGATCGTTGGTGTAGCAACGACGCTAGGCTTTGGTGCAGTACAAATTAACGGCGGTCTTTCTTACTTAACAGGAATTCCAAATAACTTTACCTCTCAATTAATCATTATCGCCGTTGTAACAGTACTATTTATGATTTCAGCATGGACAGGCATTAGTAAAGGAATCAAATACTTAAGTAATGCAAACATCGGTCTTGCAGGATTCTTATTCCTTGCAATGTTTATTCTAGGACCGACGATTTACATTTTGAATATGTTTACAGATACGATTGGATCTTATTTGACTAACTTATTAGCGATGAGTTTCAGAATCGCACCACTTAACCCAGAAAACCGTGAGTGGATTAACAACTGGACGATTTTCTATTGGGCATGGTGGATTTCTTGGTCACCATTCGTAGGAATCTTCATCGCACGCGTTTCGCGAGGAAGAACCATTCGAGAATTTCTTGTTGGTGTTCTACTTGTTCCTTCTGTTGTAGGGTTCTTATGGTTCTCAGCATTTGGTGTATCAGCGATCAACCTTCAACAAAACGGTACAGCTGATATTGCATCACTTGCAACAGAGGAAGCCTTATTCGGAACGTTACAGAATTATCCGTTCGGTATCGTGCTCTCTATTGTAGCGATTACATTGATCGGAACGTTCTTCGTAACGTCTGCCGACTCCGCAACATTTGTTCTTGGAATGCAAACAACTTATGGTTCATTGAATCCAGGAACGAGCGTGAAGCTTACTTGGGGTATTACGCAGTCAGCAATGGCAGCAGTATTACTTTATAGTGGCGGTCTTCAAGCATTGCAAAACGTACTTATACTCGCCGCGATGCCGTTCTCAGTCATAATGATACTCATGACCGTCTCCTTCTACAAAGCGATAACGAAAGAGAAGCATCTCGTTGCGAAAAGTCCTAAGCCGAAAAAGGAAAAGAAGAAAGATAAGCAAGTAACAGAAAACCCATCACCAACAGAGTCATAGTGGTGATTCAATCTACGCAATGAGGCGATTACGCCTCATTGCTTTTTTAGTTGATCAAGAATAAATTTGTTACATGGAAATGACAGAATATAAGGAAAAAGGTTTGAATCATCGCAAATATGTGAATGGTTAATTATTCGTACTTTTATAAGGCAGGTGAAAACAATGCTTGCAAAATGGTTTTATGAAGCGAAGCATACCGTGGTGCTAACTGGAGCTGGAATGAGTACCGAGAGTGGTCTAGCAGATTTTCGGTCGGCATTAGATGGGATGTGGAACGAGTACGACCCTCTGTTATTTGCTAGTAGGGATGCAATGACATATGAACGGGACATGTTTGTCCGTTTTTATAAAAACCGCATTGAGAAATTACAAGAAGCAATTCCACATGAAGGCTATTATTATTTATCAGAATGGGAAAAGAGTGGCCATATTAACTGTGTGTTAACTCAAAACGTTGACGGATTGCATAAAAGAGCGGGTAGTAAGAACGTCGCAGAAATGCACGGATCGTTAAGTGAAGTGTATTGTGATGATTGTGGAGAATCCTCGGGAAACGACCATTTCATGAATGACGACATGCTTTGTGCGTGTGGCGGATTTAAACGACCTGGTGTCGTGCTATTCGGTGAACCGTTACCTATGAACGCGATCCACATGGCGAAACAAGAGACAAAAAAAGCCGATCTTTTCATCGTGTTAGGTTCCTCCTTAAGCGTTTCTCCGGCGAATCTCTTTCCTGTAGAAGCGAAACGCCACGGTGCAAAAGTTATCATCATAAATGATGAAGAAACAAAATATGATTCGATGGCAGATCTTGTGATTAATCGTCGAATCGGAGACGTTTTAGCAGAATTAGCACAGGAAACAAAGGATAATTAGAAAATACCAATGAAATACCGATGAGAGTTCATCGGTATTTTTTGTGAGTATTTCCTCTATTCTTCCTTTATATTAAATAGTAAGATGACGATAGAAAGATTCTATCAAAAGGGGCGCTGTGAATGACGAAAGTAAATCGACTTACCGTGTTTTGTGGCTCTAGTGAGAATGTTGACAGGCTCTACTTTGAGGCTGTTGAAGAACTAGGGAAGCAATTAGCACTTCAAGGAATAGAAGTTGTATATGGCGGTGGGAATGTTGGACTAATGGGAGCGTTAGCTCGAACTGTTTTAAAGCATGGTGGAAAGGTCACAGGAATCATTCCAAGAAAAATATACGATAATGTTGAACATGTTGAACTATCAGAACTCATCATAGTCGAAACGATGCATGAACGAAAAGCAAAAATGTACGATCACGGTGATGCGTTTATTGCACTACCTGGTGGAATCGGAACGCTTGAAGAGTTAACCGAAATCTTTACATGGTACCAGCTTGAATATCATAATAAGCCGATCGCATTATTGAATACGAAGAATTATTACGCTCCGTATCATAACATGCTAGATCACATGGTGAGTGAAGGCTTCCTCGCTCGTCAATATATGGAACCGCTTCTCTCTCATGAAGATCCGATACAGTTACTTGAGATGATAAAAAACCACTCCGTACCAAAGATGAATAAATGGAATCAGGATGATCTGACAGAGCGAATCTAAGATAATACTGTAAGCGACTGCATTTTATTGGTCCGTTGCTTCAATGGATGTGAGGGATTTCCGCTCCAGGATGCTCGCTTTCCGCGGGGCGGGCGGTGAGCCTCCTCGGCGCTCTGACGCGCGCCTGTGGGGTCTCACCTGTCCCGCACATCCCGCAGGAGCATCCTTCCGCTCCAATCAGCGTAGTTGTGTAAAAGAAAAACACTTCATCAAACCAACAACCTTTTTTAAAAAAACAACTTAGAGGTTCATTATAATCTAGTAGGAGTGAATATCGCTTAACTCCTTTATTTGTCCTTGGAAAAGCGAGAGGTATTCAAACTCCTGCGTCGAGCACCAAATTCTAGGTTTCATTACAACCAGCGACTGCCTTTTGTAGGCAGTCTTTTTTATATGGTTCAACTTCCAGAGAATAATTTAATATATCGAAATATTCAGAAATAGAGAGGATTTTACCTAAGAAGATGGAACTATACACATGGACCCATACATACGAGACTAATCATCGCTTATCGACATTATTCGAAAGAGGAGGATGTTCATGTACGTAACGATCGGTTCTTTATTCATGCAAACGGTAAGGAAATTTGGTGCGAAAGAAGCTCTTGTGGATAAAACGAAGGGCATCAGATGGACGTATGAGGAATGGAATGTAGAAGTAAACCGCGTTTCAAATGCTCTTCTTGACTCAGGTGTAAAAAAAGGAGATCGTGTTTCAACGCTTTTGTTTAATAATGCTGAACTCTCATGTCTCTTTTTCGCTTGTGCGAAGATTGGAGCGATCCTTAATCCGATCAATTTCAGACTGAAACCAAATGAAGTCGCTTATATCGTGAAAGATGCGAAGCCATCCGTTCTTGTGTATGAAAAATTACTCGAACCAATTGTCGCTGCTGTACAAAAAGATTTCCCCGATGTATCTTTCTGGTTAACGGATGGTGAGGCACCGGCATTCGCTGAAAGGTATGAGAAGCAAGTTCGCTTATCATCTATAGACGAACCAGAAAGCGACGTAGATGAAAATGATCCGTATGCCATCATGTACACAAGTGGTACAACAGGCAGACCTAAGGGCGTGCTACATAAGCATAGAAGCATGGTCGAACAAAGCTTGATCTGTGGTGCTAGTTTGCATGTGAAAGATCATGATATCGGCCTTGTTGCTGCACCAATGTTTCACTGCGCAGAACTTCATTGTAACTTTTTGCCTCGTGTGCACTTTGGTGCGGTTAACGTAATTCTGCATCATTTCGAACCTCAGAAAGTGTTAGAAGCAATACAGGAAGAAAAGGTAAGCATTATGTTTGGAGCACCTACAATGTGGAATATGATGCTCCAGGAAGACCTTTCTTCATATGATATCAGCAGTTTGCGACTAGGGTTGTACGGAGCAGCTCCTATGGCACCATCATTAGTGAAAGCGATCAAGGAGAAGCTTGGAATCAATCTTCTTCAAGCGTACGGGATGACAGAAATGGGACCTGCGGTTACGTTTCTCGATCAACATGAACAGCTTACAAAGGTTGGTTCTGCCGGTCGTGCAGCGATTAATCATGAAGTACGAGTCGTTCGACCGTCTGAAGATGGGCCATCAGATCCAGAAGCGATTCTTCCTCCAGGTGAAGTAGGGGAGATCATTGTGAAGGGACCTTGTATGATGACGGGGTATTTTAACCGACCAGACGCTACTGAAAAAGCGTTATACAAAGGGTGGTACCATTCAGGTGATCTCGGTTATATGGATGATGAAGGCTATTTATTCGTGTCAGATCGAGTCGATGATATGGTGATTTCTGGTGGAGAGAATGTATACCCAAGAGAAATTGAGGATGTATTGCATGCTCATGAAGGCGTCTTGGATGTTGCCGTTCTTGGCCAGCCAGATGAAAAATGGGGTGAAGTGGTGACTGCGATCATCGTGAAAAAAGATGCGGCACTTACTGAAGAGGCTATCGATCGTTACTGTAGAGATAGCCCGAACTTAGCTACGTATAAACGACCGAGGAAGTATGTGTTCGTCGATGAGCTACCAAGAAATGCAAGCGGCAAAATCCAGAAATTTATGCTGCGTGAACGGTTTCAACAGAATACGAATACGCCATCTTAATACCCTGTTGTATCCATAAGGCTTGAGATGTATAATTTGAAACGTTGTCTTAAGAAGCGAGCTAAAGAGCTCGCTTTTTTGAATTGCGGTGTAATGATTTTACATGCGGGGCACATACTAACGTGGAATAGGAGGAGTGGGCGATGATAAAACTTTTTACAGATAGCGACCTTGACGGATCAGCTTGCGCGCTTATTGCAGAACTTGCTTTCGAGAAAAGCGCAGATATCACACATTGTACATATCGGAACTTAAATCAGCGTGTAGAATCTTTCTTGGAGAAAAACAACGAGAGTCCACTTTTTATTACAGATCTATCAGTGAATAAAGAAGTAGAACACCTTCTTGAAAAGCGACATCATGATGGTGGACACGTGCAAATGATCGACCACCATGCGAGTGCTTTACATTTTAACGATTATGAGTGGGGATTTGTAGAGCCTGGCCGTGAGAAAAAAACGTGTGCAGCCACATTGTTTTATGACTATTTAGTAGAACGAGAGAAAATTGACCGTATTGAAGGTCTAGAACAATTTCTGGAACTTGTACGGAAATATGATACATGGGAATGGGAAGAAGATAACGATACAGATGCCAAACGCTTGAACGACCTGTTTTCGATACTAGGAAGGGAAACGTTTAAAGCAGAAATGCTGAGGCGATTGACACGAGAACCAGACTCCTTTTCATTAAGTGAATCAGAAGAGATGATTCTTGATCTAGAGGAGCGCAAAATAAGTCGGTATATTCATAAAAAGAACTATCAGATTGTACAAACATTTATCGATGAATACTGTATAGGCATCGTGCATGCGGAATCGTATCATTCAGAGTTAGGGAATGAATTGAACAAAAGGCATCCTCATCTTGACATGATTGCCATTATAAATATCGGTAACAAGCGAGCTGGCTTTCGAACGATCCATGATGAGGTCGATGTATCAGAATTTGCTGGACGATTTGGAGGAGGTGGACACCCGAAAGCGTCAGGGTGTGAACTGACCGAGCGGACATACACCCTTCTTGTAGCAGATCCTTTTCCGATTAAACCACTAAAAAGCGATGCAGATCGTAATCGATTGAACCGCCGAGATGGTGATCAAGGATCATTTTATGAAAACCACGATGATGAGATTATCTACATCAGGCCAGTGAATCATGCTTATGAAGTAATGAAACAGGGCGAAGTCGTTGACTGCACATTCCATACATTCGAAGATGCAGAACGTTACGTGAAACGGCAGCATCATGCATGGTTAAGATCAGATGAGCGTATCGTCGAAGATCTTACCCGAGTGCTTCCACTGTCTAAGGACGAACTTGTTGAGCGTTACGATGAATTGTTACACGTTATTTCTTACCAAAAAGAAGACTCTCTTAGCTGAGGGTCTTCTTTTTTGGTTTAAAAAAGGAAAGGTCCCGAAAGGTGGTCATCTCATACGATGAAGAAACAATGGCAAAGGAGAGGTTCTCCTCATGAAAACGGTTGTTTCGGTAGTAGTGTTGGCAATGGTAGGAGGCTTTATTAGAAAGATAACGAACCACGAAAAAATACTAAAAGCTGCAGAATGTGAAAAGTAATGCATCTTTTACAGGAAATACAAACAATTTTTTATAAATTTTGGGAACCTTTCAAAATACTCATGCGTATATACAGGTGAGTAAATTAGAAAGGTTGTGACAAGATGAACGAAAACTCAACAAATCCATCAATCCTAGGGATGATTTTCAGCCCAGGGGAGCAATTTGAAAGGATTCGTGAGAAACCAAAGGTGTGGTTACCCCTACTTATCGTTGTCCTCGCCTCATTTGTAGCAGGCTGGTTGATGGTAATGAATCCTGATTTTGAAGCAACTATGAATCAAGGAATGAACGGTGCGGAAAGTACAGAGGGGATGCTCACATTCTTCAAAATCTCTACTACAATTTCAATCGGTCTTGCCCCGGTGTTCGGAGTGTTGATCGGAAGCTTTATTTACTGGTTGATTTCAAAAGCAACACCTTCTGAAGTAACGTTCAAAAAGATGTTTTCTATGAATGTCTTCATTGCTTTTGTTAGCTCGATCGGCCTTCTGCTAAATGGTCTTTTGATGGCGTTACTAGGTGGCGAAGTCGGTTCGATGTACACGAGTATTGGTGGTCTAGTGAATGCAGATGGTGCCACTGCTGGTATCTTGAATAGCATTGAAATCTTCAACATCTGGACGACGATCTTAACTGTCATTGGTCTTAGAATTACAGCTGGTTGGCCAAAAGTCCTTGCATGGATTATTCCGATCGTCTTCTTATTAATCGGAATTGGCTTTGCTGCAATTGGAACTATGTTTAATAGCATGACGGGAATGTAATTGAATGAAGAAGAAAGTATGGATTTCAATATCAGTAGTAACAGTTTTAGCACTTATCATAGGATTTAACGTGTATCGAACATCTGCTAGTAAATCTGCAGATGTTGAAACAAAGACACTGCAAAGTGAAACCATTAATACGACGGTGATGACACCAGGTACATTGACGCTCGCAAACGAAAGCCTTTTGTTTGAGGATCAAACGAAGGGAGAGTTAACGACGGTTCATGTAGAAGAGGGCGATTCTGTAAGTAAAGGTGATAAGGTACTAACTTATGAGAACCCTGACCTTAAGATGGAGAAAGAGCAGAATGACATTTCTATTGAATCGCTCTACCTTCGTATAAATTCACTTGATAAACAGAAAACGAGATTACAAGAAAAAGAAGATGATCTTGCCGACGATGTAGGAAGAGAAGAAGCTGAGGAAGCAATGGAAGCAGAGCTCGATCAGGTACAGATGGATATTCGTATGGCGAACCTTGACCTTCGACAAGCATTGCTTCAACGAGATCGTCTAAAGGAACGATTGACAGAATTAACGGTGACCAGTGAGATCGATGGCATAGTGATCGAAGTGAACGAAAACGAGTCTCCAACAGTCCAAGGAGAAAAGCCGCTGGTTCGATTAGGCAGCATCGATAATCTTGTCGTAAAAGGAAAGCTCTCTGAATACGACACCTTGAGTGTAGAAGACGGGCAACGTGTAACACTGACGTCTGATGCAGTTCCAGATGAAGAGTGGACGGGAAAGATTTCTGATGTAGGTTACTTACCAGAAGCTACTGCAACGGAAAGTGGTTCGACTGCGGTTCAGTTCCCAGTGACGATCACGATCGATGATGGCCAAAAACTCGATCTTAAACCTGGGTTTCAAATGATTGTGGAAATTGAAACTGACTCACATGAAGCGATGACGCTTCCGTTTAGCGCAGTCCTTCAAGATGGCGATAATCAGTACGTCTACATTGTTGAAAAAGGAAAAGCAGTACGAAAAGACATCAAAACTGGCTCATCCACTGCTGAACGAATCGAAGTGACAAAAGGCGTTAAGAAAGATGATAACGTAGTCATCGACCCTCCTGATAAACTCAAGGATGGGATGGAAGTGAAAGTGAAATGATCGAACTAGAAAAAATCGTAAAAAGTTATACATTGGGTAAAGAGACGGTTGAAGTGTTAAAGGGTATTACAACCACGATCGAAAAAGGTGAATTCGTCGCGATCATGGGACCATCCGGTTCAGGGAAATCCACCTTGATGAACATTATCGGATGTTTGGATCGTCCAACTTCGGGCTCCTATTACTTAGAAGGAGAAGATGTTTCGACTCATTCTGATCCAGAGCTTGCAAAGGTTCGGAATAAGTCGATCGGTTTTGTCTTTCAACAATTTCAACTCTTGCCGAGATTAACGGCATTAAAGAACGTTGAACTCCCGATGGTTTACGCAGGAGCGGCAAAGAAAGAGCGAGAAGAGCGCGCTAGTGATTCGTTGACTCGAGTTGGTCTTCGAGATCGAATGGGACATTTACCAAATGAATTATCCGGTGGGCAAAAGCAGCGTGTCGCGATCGCCCGAGCACTTGTGAACGATCCGTCTCTTATTCTAGCGGATGAACCAACGGGTGCCCTCGATACTGCTACAAGTGTCGCTATTATGGAGCTTTTCGTTGAACTTAACAAAGAAGGAACAACGATTATCGTCGTCACACACGAGCCTGAAGTAGCGGCGTATGCCAATCGGGTGATTTACGTTCGAGATGGCTTACTCGGCAAGCAGCCTACGAATGGAGGGTTTCCTTCATGAGTCTGTTTGAAAATATTAAGATGGCACTCATGTCTGTTAAAGCACATAAGATGCGTTCCATCTTGACGATGCTTGGCATCATTATCGGTGTAGCGGCTGTTATCGTAGTCGTAGCGATCGGTCAAGGCGGAGAAGCTATGCTGAAATCTCAGATCGCAGGTGATGGAAATACGATCGAAGTATTTTACCAGCCATCAGAAGAAGAGATGCAGCAAGGCGATTGGGAACAAAACCCCTTTACTTCAGACGATATCCGTGAGCTTGAAAAGTTAGATAAGGTTACGAATGTCGTAGCATCTACTTCAGAATACTCGACGGTGCGACTTCGTGAAGATTCGACTGATACCTCGATCACAGGAATCAATCAAGCTTACATGGAAGTCAATAAGCTTAATATTGCAGAAGGACGTGGTTTTACTTCTGCAGATTTCTTAGGTGGAAGAAGAGTGACAGTCGTTAGTGCCGCCATGCAGGAAGAGCTTTTCGAAGGGAAATCTCCTATAGGTGAAATCATCCGTGTCGGCGTTCAGCCTGTCGAAATTATAGGTGTCCTTGAGAAGCCTACAGGATTGTTCGCCTTCGGATCAGTCGATACTTATCTCCCATGGTCTGCCATGAGGAATATGTTTGGTACAACTAATTATAGCCAGGTAACGCTCCAGGTAGGGAATACGGACGACCTAAAGCCGACTGGCGAACAGGCGACAGAAGTACTCAATCGTCTGCATGATACTGAAGATTCGTATCAAGTAATGAACATGGAGGAAATCGCAGCTGGAATTGGCCAGGTGACAACGATCATGACGACGATCATCGGTAGTATTGCCGGTATCTCGCTTCTCGTTGGAGGAATTGGCGTTATGAACATCATGCTCGTTTCTGTTACGGAGCGGACAAGAGAAATCGGAATTCGGAAGTCACTTGGAGCAACAAGACAGCAGATTCTTTTGCAATTCCTAGTCGAGTCCATCATCTTAACCTTAATCGGTGGAACGATCGGGATATTGCTAGGAGCTGGAACCGCGTACCTTGTTTCATTCTTCGCAGATTGGCCTTCACTTATCTCATGGCAAGTAGTTGTTGGAGCACTCGTGTTCTCGATGTTGATCGGTATCGTCTTTGGGATCTTACCAGCTAACAAAGCATCTAGACTCGATCCAATTGATTCATTGCGTTATGAATAGGATATAAAAAGAGGAAGAGCGATAATGCTCTTCCTCTTTTCGTTAAGCTAGTTACGAAATCCATCTTCTGAATGGATACCACCCTTGAATGCGGTGGTGATTTGCGCTCCAGGATGCTCGCTTTCCGCGGGGCGGGCGGTGAGCCTTCTCAGCGCACAAAACCGTTGCGCCTCCGGGGTCTCACCTGTCCCGCACATCTGGCAGGAGTCGATCCTCCTTCCGCTCCAATCAACATTTGAATGAATGATTAGGAAACAAACTCAAAGCGAATAAAAAGGGATAGACAATGAAAGCAAATGACTCTTTGATCATAATCAATCGGAAAGTTTGCTAGGATTAATTGCACCCCAGTAGGAGTGAATACCGCTTGACTTCCGTGGAAAACGGACGTTCGTCCACAGGAATCTTGCGGTATTCAAACTCCTACGGCATAGGGAACAACGAATCAAACTTTCCCAACAAACTTAGAGGAAGAGCTTCCACGCTCTTCCTCTTTTATGTGGTTACTTTTCTCTTTTTCGTTAGAACAGCTTTAATTTGTGTATACGTAATCTCTTCAGGGAGCGCTTCCTTCAATGGTTTAAGTTTCTCCTCACCGATTGATGCTGCTTCCTGTAAAATGAGTTCTTCATGTTCAGGAGCTACAATACGATCAATCTCTTTCAGTAACCCATCCTCGATTGCTTTTAAAAGATGACCTTCGACAGTTGATTCGCTCAATCCCCTTGTCGCTGCAATCATCGGAATTTCTTTTCCTTCTTGAAATAGTTCGAAGGATGCTAGGTGACTTGGCTTCTCACCAGATTGATTTCGTGTGGAAAGGGATTCTAACAAATTAAGAAAAGCACTGCCATACTTCTCGTATTTCATTTCACCTACGCCTTTGATTTTAAGCATATCTTCACGTGAAGTAGGGAGGACCTCGCTCATTTCTCTTAACGTGTTATCTGCAAAAACCACGTATGGAGGGACGCCATCTCGATCTGCAAGCTGCTTTCTTAACATGCGGAGCTTTTCAAATAACTCGTCATTTCCTTCGATTGCCTCTGGCTTTCTTGACACTTTCTTATGAATCGCTTCTTGTCCTTTGAGCACGGGTAAGGTTTTTTCTTGAAGAATGAGTGTTGGGTATTTACTGTCAGTTAAAGTAATGTATTGCTCAGCGGTTAGGAAGTCGATCATATCGATAATGTCTTGCTGAGTTCGACGAGCTAAAAGACCGAAAGTTGAAACTTGATCAAGGTGCAATTCCTTTATTCGTTTAGATCTAGAACCTTTCAAAATCTGTGCAATGATCGTTTTACCAAAACGTTCATTCACCCTCTTGATCGTTGAGAAAATCATTTGAGATTCTTTTGTAATATCAACTGATTCACGATCGTCTACACAGTTGCTACATTTTCCACATCGATAATCTGGACGCTCATCACCAAAGTAATGGAGAATTGCACCTTGAAGGCATTTCTCGGTATGACAATAATCGACCATCGCTTTTAATTTCGCGAGTTCTGCTGATTTCCTCACCGCATCGTGCTGGTTTTCTTGGATGAGGAACTTTTGTATGTGAATGTCCCCTGGAGAAAAGAGGAGAAAACAGTCGCTTTCTTCGCCGTCTCTTCCAGCACGTCCCGCTTCTTGATAATACGATTCCATGTTCTTTGGCAAGTTGTGATGGATAACGAATCGAACGTTAGACTTGTCGATTCCCATTCCAAAAGCGTTTGTCGCTACCATGACTGCCAGATCATCGAACAGAAACGATTCCTGTGCGGCTTTGCGCTCGTTTTCTGAGAGTCCAGCATGGTATTTTCCCACTTTGATACCAAGCTTGTCGAGAGAAGAATAGAGCTGATCAGCTTCTTTTCTAGTTGCGGTGTAAATAATGCCAGATTGCGTCGCATTTTTCTTTAAATAAGAAGTGATAAAGCTTTTTTTCTTTTCCCCTTTTACAACTGAAAAATGGAGGTTTTCTCGTTCAAACCCAGATATGTAGGTTTGTTCTTCCGTTATAGTAAGAATGCGCTGGATGTCACTCACGACCTCAGGAGTAGCGGTAGCTGTTAAGGCGATAATCGGTGGTTGTTCAGAAAAGCTATTTATCATGTTACTGATTTTCATATAGCTTGGGCGAAAGTCGTGCCCCCACTGAGAAATACAGTGTGCTTCGTCTACAGCGATTAAGGAAACCGAAGTTCGTTGTAACATTCGTTGGAAAGATGGGGCTTCCAACCGCTCAGGAGCGATGTAGAGAAGTTTGATTTCCCCGTATTCTGCTTCTTGCATCGTGGACCTTATTTCTGTTTCTGTTAAGGAACTATTTATATAAGCAGCATCGATTCCATAACCAGATAGAGCATCTACCTGATCTTTCATTAATGAAATCAAAGGAGAGATGACGATGGTTAATCCATCGTTCATAAGTGCAGGTATTTGGTAGCAAATCGATTTTCCTCCGCCTGTTGGCATGATCCCAAGAGTGTTTCGCTTAGTTAGAATACTATCGATGATTTGCTTTTGACCGGATCGAAACTCATCGTATCCAAAATAATGTTTCAGCTGGTGTTTTGCTTGCTCGAGCATTGTATCTTCCTTTCTTCAGTTCAGAAGTTACCCATATTATCTTATCGTACAAGAGTATAGGTGTACAGAACACATAAATTTCAATCCAATACGCAAACTAGTAGAAAATGTTAATGGGATGTTTTAAGTTTAATAAAAGGGGAAACTAAGATGAGTGAATGGCTAGAAGTTATCGCAAGATCATTGTTTACATTGGTCGTTTTATTTTTACTAACGAAGGTACTTGGTAAGAAACAGCTTTCAAAGCTATCTTATTTTGAGTACATAGTAGGAATAGTCATCGGTGATATTGCTGGAACCCTAACGATGAATACAGACGCAAATCTGTTCAATGGGCTAACGAGTTTGTTCATTTGGGCAGGAATTTCTGTTGCCATAAGCGTTATCTCACTAAAAAGCAAAGCGTTTCGAGACGTGGTCGAAGGTAAGGCCAGTATTTTCATAAAGGACGGAAAAATCCTTGAAGAAAACCTTAAGAAAGAGCGTATTTCTGCTGATGAGCTTCTAGAGATGTTACGTAAGAAAGATGTCTTCTCAGTAAATGAGGTGGAGTTTGCCCTTCTTGAAGCTGATGGTGAGTTAAGTGTTTTGTTGAAGCGTGATTATCGAGCGGTTCGACCTACAGAGTTGTGGCTTCACCTTCCAGAAGAGAAAGAGCCAAAAGCGGTTGTGATGGATGGTGTTGTGATGAGTGATGTATTGAACAGCATCGGTAAGACAAAAGAATGGTTAGAAAATAAACTCGCCGAGAAACAAATTAACATCAATGAAATCTATTTAGGGCAGTTGCACTCAGATGGAAAGCTAACGCTGGACTATTTTGAGGATGGCGATTTGGATACAAAGCAGTTGGAGGAATGAAAGTGATCAAGCATACACGCTCGAAAGACGAGCTTATCTCTCTCTTATTAGAGAAGGGAATATATAAAGTGAAACAAAAGCAGCTATACGAATGTTCGACAACAGAGTTATTTTATTATTATCTATCTCTTACGAAAGAAAAGCTACAGGTATTGAATACGAAAGTAAGTTCTTAACAGCTTCGTCACAAGAAGCTGTTTTTTATTTCAAAAATATGGTCGTAAATTGGAAGTTCGTGCGAATGAATGTAAAGAGTTTTGTTATAGTGCGAGAGTAAAAGGTTTTTGTCTAGTTTTGGCGAAAGGGTTCACAAGCGATGTGAATATTTGGATAATAGAATTTGTACGAATTGAAGGAGGGACAAGCTTTGTTGTATGTTGACTTTGATGCTAGGGAAGTTTTGCTTGATTGGATTAAACGAAAACAGGAAGAAATGATCGAGATTGGTGTTAAGAAAGGGATTTCCCACGAAGAAACGTTGCAGTGTAGTCAGGAATTAGATAGTTTATTAACGTCTTACCAACGTTTCCAGTTCCAACAAGACTAGACAGTCCGTTGAGAAAATCTAGTTGAACAATTGAAATACATCCAAAATCCTTCTTTGCAACAAGATGTGTTATGAACAAGCATTTTCTCCTTATGAGCGACATCGTTCATCTCAACAACCTCCATGGCATGCTTATATTATCACAAACATCACATAGAATCGCGAATGTTTTCAAAAAACTTTTTCTTAACGTATCACAAGACGTGGTATTTGGTTCTTTTGAACTAGTTAATTAGATTTCTACATAACATTTTCATAAATTTTATTGAAAATATGTGATTCATGTTTGAACAAATTGCCTAAAGATTATATACTAGGAAGGACGGGTTTTGAACTCATCATTTGATGGAGTCAAAACCGCTCTTAAGTTATACCATTCATTTAAATGTAAATGATGATTCAATCGATAAAGGAGGTCTACACAATGAAGCAAGGAATTCATCCTGAATACCAAAAAGTTGTTTTTCTAGATGTAAGTAGCGGATTTAAGTTTCTAACTGGTTCTACTCAAGGATCAAACGAAACAATCGAGTGGGAAGACGGTAACGAATATCCACTAATCAAAGTTGATATCAGTTCTGAGTCTCACCCGTTCTACACTGGTCAACAGCGCTTTAACGATGCTGGTGGTCGTGTTGAGAAGTTCAAAAAGAAATACAACCGCTAGTAATGACAAACACCCCGTTTATTATACGGGGTGTTTTTTTTATCTTAATATGTTTCTAAGCTTTGCTATCGCGCTTTTTCGCCACGATTTGACTGCCTCTACTGAAACGCCTTCTTTCAACGCGATTTCTTTGAGTGAGAGTTCTTCAACAATTGAAAACTCCACCCACTTACGTTGTTTTTCTGTCAATAAAGACAGATAATCCAGAAGGTGATGGTCTGATCGGGTAGTTTGTGAATGTACTTGATCGATGACATGGGAGTAAACAAATTGATTTGAAAACTTTACCTCTTTTCGTAGTTCATCGATTAATTTTCCTCTAATTTTAATATACGCATAAGTAGAAAAACTCCCCTTTGATGAATCATAATGAGTTGCACATTCCCATAACGCAATTAAGGCAAACTGTTCATATTGATCATAGTTCCTTGTAAGGTTTAGCTTTTTTATCTGGCTTTTTATCAGAGGGATGTACTGTGATACAAGTAATTCAAATTGATGATCCTCCACAATCTGCTCTCCACAGAGGGTGCACCCATCTCAAATTCCGTCGGTAAGAGAATTTTATTCGAATTCTATATAACTTTCATTGTAGGAAACAAAGAGTTTGCGAGGAAAGGAGGTGTGAAACAGAGAGTTTGTTCTTAGGTAAACGATGAATATACCGTGTAGAAGACAAATCGAATGAACACTTTTGAGCTTTTTGACACAAAAAAAAACGACCTTTTGAAAGATCGCTCAGAGTGTCCTATGCTTTTCTGTAACAGAGCTGTGCTTTAACACCTTTACCTTGAAGATCACGGACGATTCGTCGTAGTTCTTCTTTCGTTAAGAGTTTTTCTTTCAGCATGTGGCACCTCCGGGGGATTTTATATTCAGGGCTCGAGCCTTCATCACTTTACATAGCATCTTTTCAAAATACTGTTTCCCTTGGATTCCAATTTTTAAACGTAACAATGACGATAAACTGTCCTTAGTATACTATTCCACGTTAATTGAGTGAATCCTTTAATCGTTCTTCAAACGTGTTTACACTTTATTCTAAATGTTCATGTGTATAAATGAAGCAAACGGGGAATCAATGATTAAACAGTAAATTCTAAAAATGGGAGAAGAGATCATGAACAAAGTTGAACGAAGATATGTCGATTTCTTCGAAGAACACTTGGAAGAAATAAGTGATAAGTGGGTTGGCAGGCTTCATAACCTAGTAAGCGAACATGAAGCAACGGATACAGCTGTGATCAATGATTCACAGTTAAAAACCGAAATAGAGGCTTTTTGTTCAGATTTTGTACGTCAAATGATTTTTCTTGAATCTAATCATCGAGATGTTATGCAATGGGCGAGTCGCATCGTTGAAATTTTTGAGCATCATACGTTTTCTTTGCAGCAATCAGTAGCCAGTCTTACGTATTTGAGACAAATTCTTTGGGATATCATGGTTGATTTTAGTAGGGAAAAGAATGAAAACATAGAAGCTGCTCAGCTTGCTGAATGGGGCAGTTATATGAACAGATCCTTTGACCTTCTTCTTCATAAAGTGACTGTCTATACAAATCAACTGAATGAAGAGAAGATGAAGGCGCAGGAAACGAGAATTTCTGAATTAAGCGTTCCGATCATTCCTTTATCCAAGAATGTAGGTGTCCTACCATTGATCGGAACAATCGATACGTATCGAGCGTCTCTTATACAGCGTAGAGGAGTGGAGAAGAGTGCTGAGCTCAAGCTATCTCATTTAGTTGTTGATCTCTCTGGTGTTCCGATCATGGATACGATGGTAGCGAATGAAATCTTTCAGTTAATGAAAATACTTGAGCTCTCTGGTATCGAAACAGTCGTTACCGGAATTCGCCCAGAGATTGCACAAACCACTGTGAATTTAGGAATTGATTTTGAGAACGTCAAAACGTTCGCACACTTACATCAAGCCATACACGAAATCTTATAACGAGAATGATAGGTACTCACTTAAATGTTGGTAGTTCCCTTGCTTTAACAAGAAAATCGCTAGAATGTATTTGTGATAACGCTTCAAATTCGATTTATTAAATAAGTATTGTTTAACAAGCTCCCGATAAGGGAGCTTGTGTGTTTGAAGAACCCGAGCTGAAAGAGCCGGTAATTCGATGAGTTTATAGGCTACCCCTTTGCACCAGTTACGAATAGATGATTCCGTTGGTGAAAGAACACTGAGCTGGTGGAAAGAGATTCGGAATTCCTTCAGCTGTTCCTGATAACGAATGATTTCCCTCCTGATTAAACGATCTTCTTTCATCATATTATCCATCCTTACTACGTTCGTTGAATTCTTATGCTATGCGAAGATTATACGGCTAAGAGATCAAAGAATCAATGGGTATAATATGGGAAGTTAGCTTGTCCTTGTTAGGTCTAAAGCACCGTTCTTTTTAAAGGACTAATAGCGCTTGCATCTATCAATGGTAGAAGTTTGAAAACAGCTTGCTAATAAAAAAGCTGCCGAGATTTTCTCGACAGCTTGAGAAGAGGGAGAAGCTCCCTCTTCTTTCTACAGATTAATAAACGAAAGCAGCACCTACAATGATAAGCAGAATGAAAAGAACTACGATAAGCGCGAATCCTTGGCCATAGCCGTAACCCATTCTAGTCACCTCCTTTAACTAGCTTTTGTTGATCTGTAATAGTATTGTATGTAAGAAGTTATAAATGGTTTGGGCAAACAAGAATGAAAAAAAGCCTGAACCATTTTGGCTCAGGCAAGCTACTTCCAGTTTTTTAAACCAGTTAAATCATGATAGATCGAAGAAGGGTGTAGATTGAGTTCTTCAACTGGCTGCTCTTTACGGTTGATCCAGGCTGTATGGAACCCGAAGTTCGCTGCTCCAGAAATATCCCAGCCGTTTGAGGACATGAAAAGAACATCATCTCTTTTCATGTCAAGAGAATCGATGACGTGTGTATAGGAAGCAGGAGTCGGTTTATAGTGCTTCACATCATCAGCACTAATAATATGATCGATGTAGTCAGAAATAGGTGACTGTTTTACAAGTGGGTCTAACATATCATGCGAGCCATTTGAAAAGATAGCAAGCTTAACGTTTTGTTCTTTCAGTGCTTTCAATACTTCAGGAACTTCTTCATATACTTCAAGCTGCCTGTAGGCATCTAGAAGCTGTTGCTCGTCTTCAGGTTTCAATTCTTGGCCAGCCTCGGCCACTGCATAGCGCAGCGCATCTCTCGTCACTTCTGAAAAAGGTCGATACTTCCCCATCATTTGTCTCAAATAGCTGTACTCTAACTGTTTCTTGCGCCATGTTTGGCTTATTGCATCTCCGTTGTTTGGGAAAAGCTCTTCACATTTCTCCGTAACTGAGAATACATCAAACAACGTACCATATGCATCAAATACGAATGTTTTTATCGTCTCCATAGATACCCTCCTAAAAACATGATAGATTAAGTTCACCATAAAATGAGCGAATATTGAAATCAAATGCTCAAAAATAGGCAGATTGACGGTGGTAAGCGCTAGCAAAATATAGGAAAATCATGCTAGAATATACTGGGAATCTCAAAAGGTGATAGAGAAGAATAGGAAGCACTTAAGGAGGATGAAATGGAAAAAGAGTCTCAAACCAAGTGGGTAAAAGAGTGGGCAAGTCCTCTAATATTTGCAGTAGCTCTAGCCTTCGTATTAAAAATGTTTATTATTGCACCTTATATTGTTGAAGGTGCGTCAATGGATCCAACCTTACATGACGGTGATCGTCTTATAGTAAATAAATTCATTTCATATGTCCAAGAAGAACCTGCAAGAGGCGAGATCGTCATCATAAAAGATACAGAAATGGATAAGCACTATGTGAAGCGTGTGATCGGTTTACCTGGTGATACAGTAGAAATGAAGAATGACAGCCTTTTAGTGAATGGAGAGGAGCTTGATGAACCTTATCTATCCACGAATCGTAACAAAGCAGAAACGATGGGAATGCAGTTAACAGAGGATTTCGGACCGATTGAAATTCCTGAAGGAGAATTATTTGTAATGGGCGATAATCGTCTAAGAAGCATGGATAGTCGAAATGGTCTCGGGAAGATTGCGACAAAGGATATCGTAGGTCGAGCTGAAATGGTTTGGTACCCATTTGCCGACTTAAGATCTACAAATTAACACTGAAAGAGGGAGGCTGTTACAGCTCTCTCTTTTTTGTTACGGTTCTGCAATAGTTGAAAAGAAGAGTTAATGAGTAGGAATCACCTATAATATGGATATTTTGGCAGGCGTGTATCACGCAAACGTGAGGGGGAGAAGTGGGTTGAACCCTTGATGGAGTAGGAAACTAGCCTTTTTCGAGGAGTGTTAAATGTCTTACATGTGTCCCAGTGATTTCCGGAACAGGAATTTTTTACGGTCTTACAAGCTCCTTTTCTTATGATACCTTCAATGTGCAAGACATTTTCACCAAAACAAGGAGGAATATCATTGAAGAAATCTATTATGCTTAGCGTCACAGCGGCAGCAGCCCTGTTGGCAGCAAACCCATCTACAAGTTCAGCTAATACAGGAGCTGAGCAAAACTCCAACATTGACGTGAAGACACAGTCTTATCAATTTTCTAATATGGAAGATTTTCAATCATACGTTAAACAGATTGAAAGTCAGTACAATATTTCTATACAGGATTCAATCAACTTTTCAAATGGAAAAGTAGAGCAAGAGCCTGCTCCAAAGGAAAACGCTACTGCACCAAGCAATGCGCAAGCACCAAGTGAGTCAGCTTCTAATGAGGAAGCACAACCAGCTCAAAACAATGAAACTAAGCAAGAAAACGGACTTTCTCAATTTGAACAAGAAGTTGTGAACCTGACAAATGCTGAAAGAGAGAAAGCTGGATTGCCAGCATTAAAAGTAGATACAGAGCTTAGTAAAGTAGCTGAAGCTAAGTCGGAAGACATGAAAGCAAACAACTATTTCGCTCATAATAGCCCAACTTACGGATCTCCTTTTGAGATGATGGATCAGTTTGGTGTTGAATACCGTACTGCAGGGGAAAACATTGCAAAAGGTCAACAAACTCCAGAAGCAGTAGTAAATGCATGGATGAACAGTGAAGGACACCGTAAGAACATCATGAATGATAGCTTTACTCATATCGGTGTGGGGCATGTTGAAGAAGGTAACATCTGGACACAACAATTCATTGGTAAATAAGTGTTCATTTTTATATAGAAACAAGCTGTCGAGATCAACTCGGCAGCTTGTTTTTTTGTAATGCGATGTGTTGTTTGTGTATTATGAAGTCGTTTGTTTCTTTTTAATCACCTTGAGACCTTCACGCTTACTTAATGGTGCGAGGTTATGCTGCTCGATAAACTGTTGAACAGCGTCAGGATTCGTTTTGGAATATTCTCTTAACGCCCAGCCTATTGCTTTTTGCAGGAAGAACTCTTTCGACTCTGCGTGTATTAAACAATAGCTTTTCAGTCGTTCAAAATCTGTTTTGTCTTTGTACTTTAGTTGGAAAAGGATAGCGGTTCGGTTTAGCCACATGTTTTCGTGATCAATCCATCTTTCAGTCACATCATCGATCAATTCTGGATGTTGAATGAAAAAAGTACCAGCTGTATTTGAGGCGAGTCCGTCTACTGTATCCCACCATGATTTTGTCGTAACGAGATACTCGATCAGTTCATATTCATCTTTATTAAACTCCCATTTGCGAGCAAGTAGTTCCTGGGCTATGTATTGATATTCTCTTTCTCTGAGGTTCCAAAGTTCTTTAACGAGCGGGACGACCCGTTCATCAGTAGGAGCGCCATGTTCTTTTAAAATCGATTTATAGGCTTGTTTTCTTTCTGGCGTTTTCACTCCGAGAAAAGGAAAAAGATTGCGCATGTACTTTTCCATCTTCTCTGCATTGTCAGGATTTCTAAGCGCTTCGAATGTTGAATAAATATGTTCGATATTCATTTTCATCACCCTCCCTGGTTTCTATCATACATGAATATAAAATGATGTGCCTTCGTTACAATCAACGTAGGGATGAATTTAAAATTCTCAACAAACGAAAGAGGCGCGTCTCGTGACGCGCCTCTTTCTGGCTTTAAGAATAAGGAGGTTTTTCCGGGGGGAAAGGGATACACTTACTTTCTCCTATTAACACCAGTTCCTTTCCGGGTTGAGAGAAAGGTTAACTGGATTGACTACAGTATAGCAGGGAAGAGAGACGGAATAGGGCTTTATGAGTTAATTTTGATAACCATTACAAAATCGCCGCTAATGTTACAAAAGTGATGCAAAAGGAACTACTCTACTTTCTTAAGTCGAACAAAAAAAGATTGCCAGCGTACATCTGGCAACCTTCGTTAGGTTATTGTGGCACAAGATCAAATTTCTCAGCCATTGCTTTATACTTGCTTGAAATACTAGACGGTGACGTTTCATATTTCTTCGCGAGTGCGCTTTGGCTTGCTGAAACGCCGTATTCTTTCGCTGCTAAATACTCAAGTGCTGCAGCAAAAATTGCGGGTTTTCTTATAGAAGGAGCTTCTTCTTCACTGTATTTTCTCCAGAATGAGAGAATGTCATCAAGCTGTTCAGAACTAAATTCATCATTAGCATGTTCAGTGAAAAGAGATCCAACTTTCTCATCTTCTTCTCTTGCCCATTGAAGCTCTTGACTTTCATTTGGTGTTCTTCCGTCTTTAAGCTTCACGATATCACTTAGCACTTCAGGGAATGCTGTGTGCATAAGTGTGCGGATGGATTTCTCTTCTTGCTCAAGCTTTGTGATGATCGTCTTCATCGCATCGTTTGAGATTTTGAGAAGTTCGATAAATGGCATCGCTCCGTCTTTCACTGGGAGCATGATACCCGCCACGATTTCGCCTTTTGAAAGGTCTGCTCCATCTGGTAATAAGATACTGAATGGTTGTGTAGCACTGTATTCTTTTACAATTGCCGTATTCCCAGTGGTTTCTTCAACAAGATAGACAGACATGTAGGCATCGCGCCAGCTGTCGACCGTTGCTTTTACTTTGTCAGTTGAGAACGTGCTCGTATAGCCCTGAATATATTCTTTCACAATCGTCTTATTCCACTGATTAACAGATTGATGGAAGATCGCCCATGGGAATACGCCATGCATATACGTTTCTTCTAACTCTTTCGGTATGTTATGACGGATGAATAGCTCGTTAGCTAGTGTCACCATCTTATAATCGTGCTCACTCATCGCGTATTCGACTAGTTGAGCTTGAATCGTGTAGAGTTCCTGTGTATAAAGCTGTTCTTCGATTTGATGCTGTGCTGTTTCTGACCCCATGCAGCACTTTTTATATTTTTTTCCGCTTCCACAAGGGCACGGATCATTACGTTTGATTTTATCCAATGTTGCTTCCTCCTTCAGGTGAACCTTATTCGAACATAAGAGACGAAAGATATTTTAGCATAGATTGGGAAGGAAGGACAAAAAAATTCGAAGTGCAACGACTACTATTGCTCTGTTTTCTCATCATTTTGATGAGGAAGAGGGAGGATAACCGTTACTTTTGTACCTTTGCCTTCAGTGCTATCGAAGAAAATGGAGCCCTCGTGATTTTCTACAATACGAAAGCTTGATAGCAGACCGAGTCCTGTTCCATCTTCTTTAGTTGTATAAAATGGTTCACCGAGTGTTTTAATCTTATGAGTTGGGATGCCAACCCCTTCATCTTGAATGGTAATCGTTACGTGACTCCCTTCGCGATACGTTTCAAGTGTAACTGTTCCACCTGATGGCATGGCCTCAATTGCATTTTTGATCAGGTTGATGAATACCTGCTTCAACTGATTTTCTTCCCCGTAGATGCTTACTACTTCTTCTGTCAGCTCCATTTTGAATGATATGTTGTAAAGAGAAGCTTGGCTGTTCAATAGCTGAACGACATAGGAGAGTAGATCATTAACAAGTAACGTAGTAAACCGTTCAGCCTGAGGTTTTGCAAGGACTAAAAGATCTTTAATAATATCATCCATTCGGTCGATTTCAGATAATATGATGCTGAGATAAGGGGCATTTCTCGCAATTTCTTCATCTCTCTGTAGAAGTTGAATGAACCCCTTCACAGATGTAAGAGGGTTTCGTATTTCGTGAGCGACACTAGCAGCAAGCTGGCCAACAGCGGAGAGCTTCTCCGTTTTCAGCAAGGCTTCTTCTGTTTTTTTCGTATCTGTTACATCCATGAAAGCTGCCATAATCCCGTTAATCTCTCCCATTTCATCTTCAATAGGAGCTGTGGAGAGAACAGCATAAACGAATGAACCATCTTTTCGTTTCCGTTTCACTTCCTTATTAACGATGTGGCCGTGCTTTACAATTTCAGCAATCGAAATATCCTTCTCATGTTCTGGTACAATGGGATTTGGTTGACCGATTATTTCGTGACTACTCCAGCCGAATATCTTTTCAGCAGCAGGATTCCAAGAACGAATCGTTGAGTTTAAATCGAGTGTAAGGATAGCGATCGGTGAAGCAGAGATGATAGCTTGAATCATTTGCTTTGCTTCCCAAAGTTCCTTTAGAGCCATTTTTTGTTCCGTGATATCCTTCGTTTGAATAATAATGGCATTGTCATCTTTAAATAAGATCGGTGTAAAGGTTGATTCTACTTCGATCATATTTCCATCTTCTTTAAAAATTTGATATTCCTTTGTGACCGCATCACTTTGGGGCTCTTGTTGCAATTGTTTCAGAATCGATTTGATATATATGAAGTCAGTAGGGTTCACCACAGTAGAATGTGTTCGTTCATATAAAAACTCCTTTGATCGAACGCCCATCATATCGAGTCCAGCTTGATTGGTGTAAACGATTTTCCCATCTTGATACAAAACGATGGAGTACGGGGAAGATTCAACAAGTCTTCTGTAGCGCTCTTCACTTTCTGTCAGCCTATCTTGCGTACTTTGGTTTAAGAAAAGAAGCTGCTTTAATAGAAAGTAAAGAAGGAGACATGTGATCAAGACAAAGAACCAGCCCTTATACAAGCCGATCTGTTTACTCACAAGGAAGTTATCTGTAATTTGATATAGGATAGTATCGGAGAGTAATATCCAAAGGGATCCGAACACAAAATAAAACCCTGTAATAATCCATGGTACGTACTTGATCTTAATCTCCAATGCGCTTCGTCCTTTCTATCTATGTAACCTCCTTTTGTATTTTACAGTTATACAGCAAGAAATACAAAAAAGTCATGGCGTGCACTATACTAAAGCAGTCACTACCGTCTTTTTTTGGGTGTGTTATTCGAATCATCTAATTGTTTCAAAATGAGACTGTATTGAAGGGGATTTTTGGAAAATGAACGAACGATATGAACGTCGTATAAGGAAAAGAAGAAAAAGAAGTATAAAGAGAAGCGTATTAATCGTATTAACGTTACTTGTAATAGGTGTTACAGGATACGGTGGGTACCTTTTTTATAAAGTATCGACTGCTTCAAATCAATCGGTGATGGAGCCTGAACGAGGAACTCAATCAGCTTTACGAGAAGAAGGGGTCGACATTGGTAAGGATCATTTTTCTGTCTTGTTGCTTGGAGTAGATGATCGCAAAGAATCATCAGAGGGACGAAGCGATGCAATGATGGTCGCTACATTTAATCAGGATGATAAGTCGATGAAATTATTGAGTATTCCGAGAGATTCCTATGTGAACATCCCTGGGCAAGGAAAGGATAAAATCACACATGCACATGCTTATGGAGGAATCGATTTAACTATACAAACAGTAGAAGGAATGCTTGGCATTCCAATCGACGAAGTGGTTCGCGTGAATTTCGATGCTTTCAAAACCGTTATCGATGAAATTGGGGGTATCGATGTTTCGATAGAAAATCAACGTGTCGTCGATCAATTATATAAAGAGTCTAAAGGTGAAATATCACTACATGTAGGCGAGAACACGCTTGGTGGAGAAGAAGCATTGGCGTTTGCAAGGACTCGTAAAGCCGACTCAGATATTATGCGAGGAAAGCGTCAAATGGAAGTGATAACGGCTTCGATCGATAAGCTAAGCTCCCTTTCGTCTGTACCCAAATATGGCGGAGTGCTTGAGCGAATCGGTGAAAACCTAACGATGAGCATGAGTTTCAAAGAGGCACTTAGCCTCTATCCGTTTGTATCCAATCTGAAATCGATCGATAAGATTCAGCTTTCAGGAGAGAACTATCAACCAGGCTCAACGTATTATCTGAAACTGGACGAGCCAACTTTAAGTGAAGCCAAAAAGGAATTAAGGAACCATTTGAATATTGAAGGTACGAGTGATAACTTGAATGCGTTCAACCATGAAGAGCAAGCAAAGTAATCAAGTTGAATCATCACCTTTACCATAGTGGGAGAGCAGGCGTAACGGCCTGCTCTTTTTGCATTCGAAGGATTATTCACCTGTTATTCAGGGTAAGAAATTTAGAGAATGATAGAAAGGGGAAAAGCGATATGCTGTCTTTTGTAAAGAAACTCGGAAAAGAAATTGGAGAAGATCGAGTTACGAGCCTAGCTGCTGAGCTTGCTTATTACTTCATGCTCTCGATCTTTCCTCTGCTCATATTGGTTATATCGATTCTCCCTTACTTATCGATAGAGAAGCAGGAGGCGGTGAACTTCATCACGAAGTATGCACCGGGTGAAATCGGTGGAATCCTGCAGGATAATGTCGTATCTATTATAAGTGAACCGCAGGGAGGCCTTTTAACGGTCGGAATTTTGGGTACGCTTTGGTCAGCTTCTAACGGCATCATGGCTCTTATTCGCGCACTCAATCTAGCGTACGATGTAGATGAAACGAGGTCCTTTCTTAAAGCACGTCTTCTTTCAATACTTCTTACAGTTGGACTTATCTTAGCGTTTGTTGTCACGCTTGTGTTACCTGTGTTTGGTGATCTTATTATTGATGAAGTGACAACGTCTTTAAATTTACCAGAGTCAACAGAAATCCTGTTCAGAGTTTTACGCTGGGTAGTTGCAGTAGCGGTTATGGCATTAGTACTATCTGTTTTATACCGTTATGCTCCAAACAAACATTTTCCTTTTAAAGAAGTGATGATCGGGTCCATAATTGCTACGATCGGATGGCAGGTTATTTCCCTAGCCTTCTCGTTCTATGTAAGTAACTTTGGGAACTATTCCGCTACGTATGGAAGTCTTGGTGGTGTAATTATCTTAATGCTTTGGTTTTACTTAACGGGCATCATTCTTCTTGTTGGAGGAGAGATCAATGCATTGATTCATAAACTGAAGATTGGCGTAAGTACTCCTAGTGATGGAAAGTCTTTAGATGTGTAGGTGAGGAGAATTTTCTTGCTTTGTGTTAAAAAAGGCACAGCGTGTCTGCCGTAGGCGCGAATACCTTCTTCAAGAAAATAACTAGTTCTTTAAGTAGAGTAGGCGATAGCCTGCTCTTTTTTGTTTTATAATGCAAGAAAAAAACCTGCATCATGCAGGCTCGAAACCGATTTGTTCGATTGTATTGATAATGACTGATACATCAATCGCATGTTCATCATATTCGATCGACACCATTTCTTCTTTTAAATCAGCCAGAGCTCTTTCAACTCCGTTAAGGGAAAGTAAGGCTTGTTCAATTTCTTGTATACAGTCGTCGCCTTTCATACCGGCAACTGACACTTTCAATTCGTTCATATTGTTAAACTCCCTTCAAATTGTTCACTCTTTGCGTAGTTACCCGGAATGAGTGGAGTTTAATCGGTTAAGGTCACTTTATGGCGTTCTTTTAGAATCTGCATCGTTAGAAAGCTCCTCTAGAGACTTGATCTTCCCATGTGGATTCTGTGCTTCTTTTCGTTTCTTGAATTGGCGTTCGCGCTGTCCTTTTGATTGACTCATCAATGATCACTCCTTTCGGTTCATGATAATTAACATAGCCAGTCTTTTATTAACGCAAAATTTGGTTTTCGAGCGTAACAAATGAGAAACCTTTCTCTTTTAGAAGGGGGATTGCTTCCATAACACCTTTAGCCGTCCCACTATTCGGTTGGTTCATATGTAGTAAAGCAATATCACCAGGAGAGGCTTCTAACAGCGCATTCTTCACTTGGTTACTTGAATATGTTGCACCTGCATCTCCCAGGATCGTAAAGTTTACAATGCTTATACCTAAGTCAGAAGCGAGGTTTACCGCGACTTCATCGTAGTATGCTGTCCCAGACCGAAACAGCTTAGGAGATCGGCCTGTTAGCTTTGTGATCTTAGATTGGTTGTTCGTTATTTCTTCGAAAACTTCTTCAACAGAGCGTGTCCCTTGGATTCCCCAGGCTGTTTTCCCTGAAACGGAGAGCGGTTTGTGCTCCGTGCCGTGATTCTCGATTTGAAAGAGAGGATTCTCAGCTAACTCTAGAAAGTCTTCCTTGTTTTCATTGATCCACCTGCTGTTGACAAAGAGGGTAGCGGGGATCCCTTGATCGTTCAAATAAGAGAGAAGCTTTTGGTCGATTTCGCTTCCCGATGGGCCGCCACATGCATCGAAAGTAAGTGCTAGTTCATCTGTCTTCGTATGAAATGCGGTTTTTACCCCCGTAACTCGTTCTCCCCATTCTGAAGGACTTTGATCTTTATAAGACGATATAACGTTTTCTTTGTTCTGTGAAACAGAGTACGAGGGAAGGTCTTTGTCAGAACGTTCGAAGGATTTGTTTTCGATTGTAGAGTGACCTGTTACTGCCTGCTGTTGACACCCTACGAGCAGTGCCAAACATATACAAAGTTTTTTCAATTCCATCACCTTTTACCAGAATATCACAGCTGTAATGGAAAAGTTAGACAAAAAATAACGCCCCCTAAGGCGGGAGCGTTAACTGTTATATTCCGTGGAGGAAGAAGTTTAGGAAAAACAAGCTTGCGATCACGTACATTGGAACCGGAACCTCTTTCCCTTTACCAAGCGCTAGCTTTAGAAAAGGATAAGCGATGAAACCGAAAGCAATGCCGTCTACGATACTGTACGTGAGTGGAATCATCACGATGATCAAAAACGCTGGAAATCCTTCAGAGAAATCTTGAAGCGAAATGTTTTGGATCGATGTGATCATTAATCCACCAATGATGATGAGCACTGGTGCTATCGCTGAATCAGGAATCATTTTGAAGACAGGAATGAAAAACAGTGACGTTAAGAAGAGTAGTCCTGTTGTAACCGAAGTCATACCTGTTCGTCCGCCTGCAGCAATTCCAGAAGCACTTTCGACTGTGGATACAGTCGGGCTCGTTCCAAACAGTCCAGCTGTTATTGCAGAAATGGAGTTCGCTTTATAAGCTTTAGAGAATTTAGACTGATCAGGTAGTAGACCGTGAAGCAGTCCCATATTCTCAAACACCAGAATCATCGCCATCGAAAACGTCGCGATCCAGAACGGTAAGACTAAGAAATCTTCGAAAGACATTGCTGCGAAAACTGATCCATATGAACTGAAGGAAAAGCTTTCTTGCTGTCCTGTTTCAATTAATCCCATGCTCCAAGCAAGTGCAGTACCGAAAAGCATGCTGATTAAGAAATGACCTTTAACGTTTCGAAGAAATAGAACCGCTGCAATTGCTAAGGTAGCTAGAGTCGCAATAACATGACCCGATCCTAAATCTCCAAGTGAGACGAAGGTCGATTCACTCGACACCACGATTCCACCTTTTTGAAGACCGATGAAGGTTAGGAACAGTCCTATACCAACTGTTATGGCTTCTTTAAGTGAGCGTGGTATAGCCTTTGATAGCACACCAGCTAGACGTGTGAATGCTGTGATGGCGAACAAGATTCCTGCAATGAATACAGAAGCAAGTGCCACTTCCCAGCTCAAGCCCATCGACTCCACCATTGTAAACGTGAAGAATGCATTTACGCCCATTCCTGGTACAAGAATGATCGGTGCGTTTGCATATAAACCAACGAGCAAACAACCAAAGACAGATGTGATGACGGTTGCGATCATTCCAGCTTCAAACGGAATGCCTGCATCTGCAAGGATCGAAGCGTTGACAGCTGCGATATAAACGATCGTAAAGAATGACGTTAGACCTGCAAGTATCTCCTTTTTCAGTGAAGTATCGTGAGCTTGAAAATCAAAATTAATTTTCGTTTTCACTCTATTCCCTTCTTACTTTTTTTAGCCCTCTCCCACCCGTGACTTTGATAACGAAATCAAATCACCAAGAAAATAGTATAACAGTTGGTCGCTCTGTTGCACAGTGGAAAAATTCGTAATGACCGCTCAAGTCCTGTTTGTTATGATGGAAAAGGAAGTTTGGAACGTATTTAAGAAATGAGGCTTATTGATATGAAAAACACGTTATCCGCCCTTCAATGGGCTGTCTTTATGATCGCAGGATCGATCGTAGCACCAGTAGCGATCGCGAGTTTATTCCATTTAGATCCTACTGCAGCTGCAGGGTTCGTACAGAGAACCATGTTTGTGCTTGGAATTGCTGGTATCTTACAGGTCACATTAGGACATAGGCTGCCGATTAATGAGGGGCCTGCAGGGTTATGGTGGGGCGTATTTGTGCTTTATGCTGGCTTAAGCGCAACGATATTCGGCTCTGAGATCGAAACCCTTCAAGCTCTTGAATTAGCAATGATTGCTAGTGGTATTCTGTTCATTATATTGAGTGGACTAGGACTGGTAGAAAAGCTCTCGAAGCTGTTTACACCAGTTGTAACCGGAATCTATCTCCTTCTTCTTGTTGCTCAGCTTAGTGGTGCTTTTCTAAACGGTATGATGGGAGTGGGCTATTTAAAAGAGGGGATTGACCTACGCATTGCAGGCTTATCGCTTCTTCTTGTTATCCTTGCAATCTGGTTTTCACGAAGAATGCCAGCAGCCATTCAACAATATTCTATTCTTATTCTCATGTTGGTAGGATGGGCGATCTTCGCTATACTCGGACTAGCCAAACCTGTCGTGTTATCAGACAAAACGCTGTTGAAGCTTCCTGAAGTCTTTGCATTCGGTATGCCAACGTGGGACTCCGGTATGATTGTAACCGCAGCGCTTGTAACCCTCTTATTGCTCACGAACATGATTGCAAGCATCAGAGTAGTAGAAGAGGTTTTAAGTAAGCTGAATAACGAACGACCGAAATCCAGATACAAGCAAGCGGGTTTCATATCAGGTATCAACCAGCTGCTTGGAGGAGTGTTCTCAGCAGTAGGGAGCGTGCCGATTTCAGGAGCTGCTGGGTTCATCATGACGACAGGAATTAAGAAGCGTCTTCCGTTCATCTTAGGAAGTATTCTTATTGTTCTGATCAGTCTTTTTCCAGCCGTGATGGCTTTCTTCGCCGCACTTCCTGAACCTGTAGGATATTCCGTTATCTTCCTTGTTTTTGTGAAAATGGTGGGAATTGCGTTTAATGAGTTTAAGAAGGATACCTCAGAGGGAAAAGCATTTATAATAGGTATTTCCTTTATGGTTGGAATTGGAACGATGTTTATTCCACCAGAAGCTTTTAAAGATACACCACCTATCATGGCATCAATTTTAAATAATGGATTAATTTTAGGATCGATCACTGCTATTATTACCGAGCAGTTACTTTACAGAAAAAAATCATAAAGGGTTGCCTATTGTGACAACAATCACAGACCGTACACGTCAGTCTTGTTATCTTTTAAGCAGATCAGGAAAGGAGAATGGCTCATGAAACAATATAATAGAGTCCTGGTTGCTTTCGACGGTTCTGAATTAAGTGTAAAGGCACTCGACGAGGCCATAAAGATGGCTGAGGAAAACCCTGACCTTCATCTTGACATTGTTACAGCTCTTAATCCTACTGCTCAGATCAGTTCAGCTGTCATCTATGCGAGCGTATTAAATGAATTAAGAAAAGACGCTGTGGTTATGTTGAATGAGGTAAGTGAGGAAGTATCTAAGCGGATTCCGGATCATAACACCAAAACGATGGTTCTCGAAGGGAATCTGGGAGAAGAAATCGTGAATTATGCGGAAGAAAATCAGTGTGACTTAATCGTAATGGGGAGTAGAGGTCTTAGTGGAATTAAAGAAATCTTCCTAGGAAGTGTCAGTCATAACGTCTTACAAAGAGCTAGTTGCCCAGTGCTAGTTATTAAATAATAGGGAATCCCGGCTCATGAGCCGGGATTTCTTTATTCGATAATCGTTACGCCGCCCTCTCGGCCGATAAAAGCTTTCTCAGCAAGATCGATGAAAAGTCCATTTTCAACAACACCTGGTATCGCATTGAGCCATTCGTGAAGCTTGGGTGGAGAAGGAATACTTTCGAACGAACAATCGACGATCAGGTTCTGGTTATCTGTTATGAAAGGTTCATCATCTCTCATTCGTAAGGTAGCCTGACATCCTAGTTTTGAAAGGGCGGTCATCGTTGTTTGATACCCAAAAGGAACAACTTCGACAGGAAGTGGAAAAGCACCGAGCTGCCTTACAAGTTTATTGGAGTCTGCTACGACGACCATTTGTTTTGAGTGGTATGCAATCATTTTCTCGCGCAGTAGTGCACCGCCACCACCTTTGATAAGGGTGAGTTGCCCATCGAGTTCATCAGCACCATCAATCGTAAGGTCAATCGTCTTAACCTCTCCTAACGTGGCGAGAGGGATGCCGTGCTTCTGAGCTAGAACTTCCGTTTGTTTTGATGTAGGTATGCCAGTGATTGAGAGGCCCTCTTTAACCATGGAGGCGAGTTTTACGATTGTATAGTGAACCGTGCTCCCTGTTCCAAGGCCGACAACCATACCATCTTGAACGAGTTGTGCAGCACGTTCACCTGCTATTTTCTTTTCATTCACGCTGATTCACTCCTTTATCATTACCTTCTTTTATTTTCCCATTTCCCTCAAAATTAGTCACCATAGTTTATAACCTTTGCACCATAAGTGCGAAAGACGTATAATGCATACTGTCAGGCTTTATGAGTAGCTGTAATACAGGTGTGCATACTAAAAAACATCGTTTATGGTATACTTTTCTTTGCAGTCATCGAGTAGAGTAATACAGTATAAAGTTGGAGGGTAAAACATGTCAAAACAACAAATCGGTGTAATCGGTTTAGCCGTAATGGGTAAAAACCTTGCCATGAATATCGAAAGTCGCGGTTATTCTGTATCTGTCTATAACCGTTCAGAAGGTAAAACAAAAGAAATGATGAGTGAAGTTGAAGGTCGTAACTTTCAAGATACATACAGCATTGAAGAATTTGTTCAATCTCTAGAAACTCCAAGAAGAATTTTGCTAATGGTCAAAGCAGGCGGTCCTACGGATGCTACGATCGAGCAACTACTTCCACATCTTGATAAAGATGATATCATTATCGATGGCGGAAATGCTTTCTTCAAAGATACTCAAGCTCGTTCTGAGCAGTTGAAAGAGAAAGGCATTCGATTCATCGGAGCTGGCGTTTCAGGTGGGGAAGAGGGTGCACTTAATGGCCCATCAATCATGCCTGGTGGACAGCCAGATGCTTTCCGTGAAGTTGAAGATATCTTTACTGATATCGCAGCAAAAGTTGAAGGAGAAGCTTGTACAACATATATCGGTCCAGACGGTGCAGGTCACTATGTGAAAATGGTGCATAACGGCATCGAATACGGTGATATGCAGCTGATTTGTGAAGCTTACTATATGATGAAGCACGTTCTTGGACTATCCACTGAAGAGCTTCACGAAGTATTCAAAGAATGGAACGAAGGTGAACTTGATAGCTATCTGATCGAGATCACTGCAGATATCTTCACGAAGCAAGATCCTGAGACAGGGAAAGCGCTTGTTGACGTGATCCTGGATACAGCTGGCCAAAAAGGTACTGGTAAATGGACGAGCCAGAGTGCACTAGACCTTGGTGTGCCTCTATCCATCATTACAGAATCCGTATTCTCTCGCTTCATTTCAGCAATGAAAGATGAGCGCGTGAAAGCAAGCAAGATTCTTAATGGCCCTGATGTAAAACCATTTGATGGTGATAAGAAAGAACTGATCGAAAAGATCCGTAAAGCACTATACCTAAGCAAAATTTGTTCGTATGCTCAAGGATTCGCTCAAATGCGCTCTGCTTCTGATGAATACGATTGGAACCTCGACTACGGTAGCATCGCAATGATCTTCCGTGGCGGTTGTATCATCCGTGCAGGCTTCCTACAAAACATCAAAGATGCTTACGATCGTGAAGCTGGTCTTACGAACCTTCTTCTTGACCCTTACTTCAAGGAAATCGTTGAATCTTACCAAAGCGCAGCTCGTGACGTAGTATCACTTGCGGTACAGCGTGGAATTCCTGTTCCAGGTCTATCTAGTGCACTTGCATACTATGATAGCTACCGCAGCGAAACGTTGCCAGCAAACCTACTACAAGCACAGCGTGACTACTTCGGTGCTCATACGTATCAGCGTATCGACAAAGAAGGCGTGTTCCACACAGAGTGGCTTGAAGATTAATCTAATAACGAATTAATGAAACCACGCTTAACCTCATAAGAGGTTAAGCGTGGTTTTTTTATAGTCTGGAAATATGTGTTGCAAAAAGACATTAGTGTCGATATAATAAAGATAACAAAAAAGACATTAGTGTCGTTTTAGGGGGTTGCTAGTTTGGAGCAAAGACTTTTACGTAACAGAGGGTATCTCACGCTTATGATTGCACAGTTAATTTCAAGCATTGGTGATTGGCTAAGTATCGTTGCCATCATAACGCTGGTCGGGTTGAAATGGAACGCAACACCTATTGAAATTTCGCTTATTATCCTTTGTCTTGCAGTTCCAATGGCTTTGTTTGGACCATTCGCAGGGACATTTGCCGATCGATTTAATCGTAAGACGCTCATGGTGCTTTCCGACCTCGTGAGAGCAGGGCTTGTCATCATGCTAATCTTCGCTTCAACTATCTGGATGGTTTACATGTGTTTATTTGGAATCGGTTTGTTCGCAGCGTTATTCATTCCAGCAAAGAATGGGAAATTAAAAGAACTCGTACCGGATAGTCAGATGAAGAGTGCCATGTCGGTCACCTCGATGATCGATTCTGGAACAAAAGTGCTTGGTCCGCTACTTAGTGGCTTACTCGTAACCGCCTTTGGCTCTAATCCAGTTTTCTTAATCGATTCAGCGACGTTTGTCGTGTCTGCTGTCCTGCTGATCACATTGCCAGCAAGCGTATTTTCTAATGAGGGTAGTGTAGAAGAAAAAGGGAAGACCATTTCGTTCAAAGAAGACTTTCTTGAAGGTGTTTCGTTTATGAAGGGAAATCAGTTCTTGCTAGTGGGGCTTTCAATCCTTACAATCAGCCTGCTTATCCTTCAACTCTCGGATTCTCAAATCATCGTCTTGATCAGAGAGTTAACGAACGCATCTCCTGACTTGTTTGGTATACTTGTGACCGGTTCTGGTCTTGGGATGTTTTTCTCAGGGTGGCTCCTTGCAAAGAAAACAGACTATAAACCGATCTTACTCATGCTGTTAGGAGTTTGCGGAATGGGGGTAAGTTTTGGGTTGTTAGCTGTATTTACGGGAATGGACCTTGAATCTTCAATTGTATGGGGGCCAGGTCTTGGCTTAATTGCTGGTTTCTCTGCCGGACTTGTTTTTATTCCATTTCAAGCTGCAGTTCAAACGGACACTCCGGTACATATTACTGGAAGAGTATTTGGCGTAATCAATAGTACAACAACAACTGCAACCATCATTGGTCCCTTACTAGGAGGAATACTAGTAACTTTGTTTGGTGTTATACCAATGTTCATCGCAACAGGTACATTACTTATTATCATGTCATTCATTGGGTTACTTTTTCGATCAAAAATAGAACGGAGTGAGAAGGTTGTCTCCAAAAGTGAGCAAGGAACACAAGGAACAGCGTCGAGCTGAGCTATTAGAAGCGGCAAAAAATGTGTTTATTCAGCACGGATATGAAAATGCCACGATGAAGCATATTATGGAAGAAGCGAACGTCAGTAGAGGCGGTCTCTATCAATACTTTAAGAGTAAAGAAGATGTCTATGAAGAAATTCTAAAAGAAGGCTTAGAAACGGCTATGGAGGACACAGAAGAGATTTTAAAGAATGAGGAACTGTCGCATTGGGATCTTCTCATGAAAAGGTTATTTGGAGAAGAGCAAGAACTTGAGAAAATGGATCCGATGGCAGCTTCAAACCTAGAGTTCTTTATTACCGGTCGAAATGATGAGCGGAGGAGAAAGTATGGGAAAGAACGTTACCATTATGGAATTAGGATTTATAACGATGTGATTCAGAATGGGCAAAAGTGTGGAGAGTTCAGCTCGAAATTCGACAGTGAACTTGTAGCGAGGTCAATCATCTCTTTTGTTGATGGATTAGCTCTTGATTCCTCAATTCTCGATCCTGAAGAAGTGAAGTTGAAAGAGCAGTCGATCATGTTCGTGGAATATTTAAGAATGGCGCTTGAGGTGAAAAAATAAAGCCGGGGAAACCCCGGCTTTTTGTTATGCTTCTTTTAGCCCTTCAAACAACAGGACGCGAGCAGGTGATGCGTCAGTTCCTTGAAGTTTCAGTGGTGCTGCGACCATGAAGTATTGACCAGCGTCTACATCTTTTAGGCGAAGGCCTTCCATGATAATGATGTCTTTTTCGAAAAGAGAACGGTGTGTTGGGTGATCGGGTTGGCTTCTTTCGATTCCTAAACCATCAACACCAACACCACGAATACTACATTCAGCGAGATGGCGTGCTGCATCTTCACCTACGAAAACAAATTCAAAGTTAAATTCTTCTTCGAAAGAGTTTTGAGATTTGAAGAGAACGAAGTCTCCGGCTTGAATATCCTCTGATTCAATATCAGCCTTTGTGATCGCTCCTTTTACACTAGTTACATCGATTACTTTGACCGTACCAACAAGATCTTCCTGGTTGATCGTTTCAATCGTTGCACCGTCATTCACCATGTGAAGAGGAGCATCAACGTGAGTGCCAGTATGAACATCAAGCGAAAGGCGAGATTCTGTTACATGACCGTTTGTCTTGGTGTTGATTTCAGGCTGTTTTTCTTCCTTGTCCTTATACACAGCCATTCCTTTAAAAATTGGTGCACTAACATCATACATTTTCATCGTTTTGCACTTCCTTTCATATGTAATGGATATTAGAAAAATATATCTCTAACATATCTTAAGTTTGTAGCGAAACCCTGATTATTGTGCTCCCTATACCGTAGGAGTTTGAATACCGCTTGCTTTCCTGTGGACGAACGCCCGAGCCTCTTCGCGGACAAAAAGCCATCATCTCCGGGGTCTCGATCGCCCGTTTTCCACGGGAGTCAAGCGGTATTCACTCCTACTAGTTTGTATTCAATCCAATCGACTTACTTGTTTTCTGGTAAAGGCCACCAGTGGAAACCATCTTTTTCAAGCAGGTCATCTGAAGCCTTTGGACCCATCGATCCTGAAGCATAGTTAGGGAAGGCAGGTTCCTTCTCATTTGCCCATGCGACAGAAATAGGATCAATAAATTTCCATGAGAGCGCTACTTCGTCCCAGCGCGTGAAATTCGTTGCATCACCACGCATCACATCGTGAAGAAGTCGCTCATACGCTTCAGGAGAGTTGATGTAGTTCTCTTGTTTGTTATTAAAGTTTAACTGAATAGGCGTTGTTTTCCGCATATCGCCAGTGTCTTTCGCATTCAGATGAAGCGTCATGCCTTCTTCAGGTTGAATGTGAATAACAAGAAGGTTAGGGCCGAGTTTCCCACTTTGCTCTTTGTAAAGGTTCATAGGCATATCCTTGAACTCGATGACAATCTTAGTAGACTTACTTTCCATACGTTTACCTGATCGAATATAGAAAGGAACACCAGCCCAGCGGAAGTTATCGATCATAAGCTTCGCGCCAACAAATGTTTCTGTATTTGATTCTTCGTCTACGTTTTCTTCTTCACGGTATCCTGGGACAGGGGAATTGTTCATTTCCCCTTCTTTGTACTGACCGCGTATGAAGTATTTGCTCACCTCTTCAGGGGTAACAGCTCTTAGAGCACGAAGTACTTTAACTTTCTCGCTACGAATTTCTTCTGTTGATAGACTAGCAGGTGGTTCCATTGCGAGCAGGGAAACCATTTGAAGCATGTGGTTTTGAACCATGTCTCGTAAAGCACCTGATTTCTCGTAATAACCACCTCTATTTTCTACACCGACCGTTTCGCTAGAGGTGATCTGAATATTTGATATGTAACGGTTATTCCAGAGTGGTTCAAACAGTGCGTTCGCAAATCGAATCGCTTCAATGTTTTGAACCATTTCTTTTCCAAGATAGTGGTCGATTCGGTAAATCTCATCTTCTGTGAAAACTTGGCGAATTTCATCGTTAAGCTTTTGTGCGGATGAGAAATTATGACCAAATGGTTTTTCGATCACAAGACGATTCCAGCCTTCACGTTGAATCAATCCTTCTGCATCGAGATTAAGAGCAATCGTACCGAAGAATTCTGGCGCCATCGCCATGTAGAAAATTCGGTTTCCTGGAATGTTAAACTTCGTATCCAGAGATTCAGTCAAGGCTTTTAAGTCTTGGTAAGATTCACTTTTCGTAACGTCAAAAGGTTGATAGAAAAAGTGGCTGCTGAATTCTTTATGCTTATCATCTTTGTCCATGCAAGCAGTATCGATCACTGCATCATGTACACGAGAACGAAATTCTTCATTTGAAAGCTTTCTGCGTGCTACACCGACAACTGCAAAATCTTCCGCAAGTTCACCTTTGCAATATAAGTTATACAACGAAGGGAAAAGCTTGCGTTTTGCTAGGTCTCCCGTAGCTCCAAATATGACAATAACAGAAGCCTTTTTGGATGGTTGGTTCATCTTTCTGACCTCACTTTTCATTATTGCTGTTCCAGAGGGAACGGACTCATAATGGAACAGTAATATTCCTATTTTCGTATCGTTAATCCTGGAACAAACACTACAATTCTAATTATTAGTGCGACGATCCCATAACTATTGCGTTATCTGAGTTCCCAAGTAAAAATTTTATAGCTTTTTCCTACTAAAATCAAATAGTGAGATTTCGTACCCTTCCCATGATAGGGCATCGAACCTATTCTCATAGACATGTAAGCGATGACAGACAAATATATTTTATTTGAAAATTCCCGGTCTTTTAGTCGATATGAATGATTGGGGACTTAAACGGCGAATATAGTTAACAACAAGCAAACTTCGTATAAAAAGGAGGGAGAAGGAATGGGTATGCGTAAAGGATTCTTCTTTTTATTCCTTGCTGGATTACTAGTCGCCTGTAATGCAGAGCAACAAGTACCAACCGTTGATGAAACGGAAGTAGAAGCGAAAAAGCCACAAGAAACAAGCGTGATGGAGCAATCATACCATGTGCTATCTGCGATTAAGAGCGGTGACATGGAAAAATTAGCAGCTGTCGTTCATCCTAATAAAGGTGTGTTGTTTTCTCCCTATATGACCGTGGATAAAAATAGAGCTCAGGTCTTTATGAAAGGTCAGCTCGAAAAGATTTTAGAATCGGATAAACAGTATGAGTGGGGAGTTAGCGCAGGGAAAGGCGACCCGATCAGGTTAACACCAAGAGAATATTTTGATCAGTATGTGTACGATGTGGATTTTCTTGAAACAGATTTTGTCACATTAGATGCTATGTACAAACAAACGAATAGCGTTGAGAACATTCATAAAGCATTTCCAGACAGTACGTATGTTGAATATTTCGTCCCTGGTTCTGAAGAATTTGATGGTTTAGATTGGAAAAGTCTAAAGCTCGTCTTTCAAGACTATGAAGGTGAACCTCGTCTTGTAGGCATCGTTCATGATCAGTGGACACCGTAATGTGAACAAATCGTGAATGGAGAAGAAAATAGTTTTCTATAGTTGTCTGCAAGTAGTTGCTCAATTTCGTAAACTTTCTTATCCTTAATAGGTAGAAAACAGTGATAAGGAGTAGAATCACAATGAATGAAGTAAAACAACGGAACTATACACCATGGATTGTAGGACTATCGATCGCAGTTAACGTGCTCGTTGTTATTCTGTTTTTATTACCAGAATACAACGGTGAAATAGGATTCGATATTACAATTCTTCCATTATTAAATGCAATTCTAAACAGCTTTACTTTTGTTTTTCTCGCAGCAGCTCTGATCTTTATCTTACAGAAAAACGTGAAAGTGCATCGACGCTTTATCTTTGCAGCATTCGCGACGACGGCGTTGTTTTTATTGTCTTATGTCACGTATCACGGCTTATCAGAATCAACTTCGTTTGGTGGAGAAGGAATCATTCGTCCAATCTATTTCTTTATACTGATCACCCACATTGTACTTGCAGCAGCAATCGTGCCGCTCGCACTCATTACAGTAACGCGTGGGCTAAATATGCAAGTTGAAAAACACCGTAAAATCGCAAGGTGGACCATGCCGATTTGGCTATATGTCAGCCTGACCGGAGTCATCGTCTACTTGATGATTTCACCATATTATTAAGAAGCGCTCATCGTAGCGCTTTTTTTGTTTGAGAAAGAGCTTTGTAGAGGAATCACGGATAAAAGTTGAGTTTAGCGGATATCCCGCTCGTCCCAAGCCCTGCAGACCATAACTTCCCCGCCCCACAACGGTTATTGTCCAAACTCCGGGTTTATTAGCTAGTTTCTACTTTTATTAGCCGAAATCTCATTTTATTGTCCAAATCCCAATTTTATTAGCCAAATCAACAAAATACGGTATACCCATCAGCAAAATATGGAAACTTAACAAAATAGCCATTCAGACTGGATTGTCTATGCATCTTATGCTACTTTTGATAATGACTTAAACTCGAGGAGGAAACACAATGAGCGTACATATTGGAGCAAAACAAGGCGATATTGCAGAAACGATTCTACTACCAGGCGATCCGCTACGAGCAAAATTCATCGCTGAGACATTTCTCGAAGATGTGGTTTGTTTTAATGAAGTAAGAGGGATGCTTGGCTATACAGGTACATATAAAGGCGAAAGAATTTCTGTGATGGGTACAGGGATGGGCGTACCATCGATTTCAATTTACGTGAACGAATTGATTCAGAGCTATGGCGTTAAGAACTTAATCCGCGTCGGTACGTGTGGCGCATTAAAGAAAGAAGTAAACGTAAGAGACGTCATTCTTGCGATGAGTGCAACGACTGACTCTGGAGTGAACCGTCTTCAGTTTGACGGAATGGACTTTGCGCCAACAGCAGATTTCAACTTACTTAAGAATGCTTATGATGCTGCAGCAGAAAAAGAAATGAGCGTTCATGTAGGTAATGTGTTCACAAGCGATTCGTTCTACCGTGATAATCCTGAGGTCTTCCAGAAACTTTCTGATTATCAAGTGCTAGGTGTAGAGATGGAAACTTCCGCACTTTACACGATTGCTGCGAAGTACGGTGTGAATGCTTTGACTGTATTAACAGTAAGCGACCATATTGTAACAGGAGAAGAAACAACTTCTGAAGAACGCCAAACGACGTTTAAAGACATGATGGTTATTGCGCTTGAGGCATCATTGAAGAAATAAAGAAGCGCTGATAGTAAAACTAGGCTGTCGAAATTGACAGCCTAGTTTTTTTGATTAAATTGGGTTGGAAGTCTGTTCTTCAAACGAGATCGATCACGTTGTCGATCGTTATGAAGGTGAAAGATACTGGGGTGATCCCGTAATCAGTATGCGATACCAACACGTTTATGAAGGTGATGTCCATTTAGAAGTTCATGGTAAACAAAGTTCGCAGTGTCCCCAACGGAAATTTTCTTACCGTCTTCTGGTAACACATCTTCTTCCGTTCGGTAATTCCCAACAGCTTCACCATCAGGTAAATACGTAGGACATACAATCGTCCAATCTACGTTACTTTCTTGGAGTACTTCGTAAACACTTCGGTGTTCTTCAGCTGCTCGAGTTATTTTTCGTTTTGATTCTGGTGATTCATAGCGGAACAATTTTGGTGATGTTCTACTATTCAATATCCCCGCTGTACCAACGGTAACGATCCGCTTGATCGCATGCTTCTTCATTGTATCGATGATGAGCGGAGTGCTTTCAGATAGAGTTGTGGCCTTATCTGTGCTGAGGGCACTTACGATCACATCCGCCTTACTAGCGGCTTCATCTAACTTAGATGCGTCGCGTACATCTCCTTCAACAATCGTGATTCCTTCTTTTATTTCGAGTCTCTCTTTCGAGCGGACGAGAACTGTTACCTCATGTTCATCCTCTACTGCTAATTTCAGAATGTGACTACCCACTCTTCCTGTACTGCCTAAAAGCAAAATGTGCATGGATTTTACCTCCTTCTTATCTCTCACAATTCTAGAAAAGTTCCTTGAAGATTGCAATCCAATTGAAATTCCGTAACAAACGTATGAATCCGAACGAATCGTTTTAAGGAAGAGTAAGAAAATTCTTAGTTTTACATGAGAATTAATGGAATTAGCCTTTTTTTACCAGAATTCTTTGTTAAACTACACTTAAGTCTGATTGAAAATCTCAACGATAAGAGAGGAGCTTTATAAATGAAGGAATCCTTACACAAAAGACTCGAAGAGCTCTATCCAAATATGGTGTCACTTAGAAGGGAACTTCACCAGCATCCTGAACTTTCATTTGAAGAAGTACGGACTCCTAGTTTAATCGCAGCGTTTTATGAAAACCTTGGTATGGAAGTCCGAACGGAAGTAGGAGGACGGGGTGTAGTTGCCACGCTAAACGGCAAGCATCCTGGTAAAACCGTTGCACTTCGAGCGGATTTCGATGCTCTTCCGATCCATGATCAAAAGAATGTTCCTTATAAATCCACAGTTCCTGGCGTTATGCACGCCTGCGGTCATGATGGACATACCTCTACGCTGCTTTATTTAGCTCAAGCCCTTTATGAGCAAAAAGAAAGCCTTGAAGGCAAAGTTGTTTTTATTCATCAGTTTGCTGAGGAGCTGGCACCTGGTGGCGCAAAACCGATGATCGAAGATGGTTGTCTCGACGGAGTTGATGTCTTGTTCGGAACACACTTATGGTCTGGTTTTCCAACAGGTACGATCGCATATAAATCTGGCGAGTTGATGGCTGCAGCGGACTCCTTTGAAATCGTCATTAAAGGGAAAGGTGGACACGGCGGGATTCCACATGAAGCGATCGACTCGATCGTTATAGCAAGTCAACTTGTAGGCAGCCTTCAACAAATCATCAGTCGATCGATTGACCCTGCGAAGACTGCAGTGCTTTCAGTAGGGTCGTTCAACGCTGGGTCAGCAAACAACGTTATCTCTGAAACAGCTACATTAACGGGTACGGTTCGAACGTTTGATATGGAAGTACGTGAAGATATTGTGAAGAGGATGGAACGAATCATCAAAGCTGCATGTGAAGCAGTTGGCGCTGACTATTCCTTTACCTATAAACGAGGCTACCCTCCTGTTGTGAACCATGAGGAAGAAACAAAGCTACTTGCGGACACTGTAGCAAAGGTTACGGATGTGACAGAAGCTCTTCAAATAGAAGCCATGATGATAGGTGAAGATGTCTCGTACTACTTGCAAGAGGTGCCAGGCACCTTCTTCTTAACAGGAGCAAGAAATGAAGAAGTCAATGCGGTGTATCCTCATCATCATCCAATGTTCGATATTGATGAAAGAGCGATGTTAATCGCAGCAAAAGCACTTGGAGACGTGACGTTAAATTATTTAGAAGTGTCTAAAATGAGTGCTATAGAGAGATAGTTTACAAGGATAGGGAGTGGACCGTATGGCGAAAGGATTACTTTACAACGAAGCAGAACTAAGTAAACGTCAACTTCACTTACTTATGGAAGTCTCCACGATCTTCAATTCATCATTGGATTTTTACTCTGTTATTCAATCGGTGATTGAAGAAGCTGTTTCTGCGATCGATGCTGCTGAGGGTGGGATTCTGTTTCTTTTAGATGAGAAGGGTGAAGGATTGCGAGTTGCGGCTTCATCTGGGTTTAATAAAGAAAGTTTAAGTGAAGTCATTCTAACGCCTGGAGAATCGATGACAGGTATGGCTTTCGAGAAAGAGAAAACGATGCATTTTCCTACAAGTGACAAAGCAGCGGAGGCGATGAGGACAATGACATCGCTTAATAAAGAACTTTACAATAAGTCAGCGATCCGTTTACCGATGAGCACCGTTTGTGTGCCAATCAAAAAAGATTCTTCTTGTACCGGGGTCATTGTCTTGGATAGCTTTGATGAAATGAAACAATTTAAAGCTGAAGATATCAAGCTTGTGGAGGCCATCTCTTCACAGGCTGCTATCGCAATCGAAAATGCAGGACTATATGAAAACAAAAAAACGTCGGTTGAGCGGCTGAAATCGTTCAATCAATCGGTGCTCGTCCAAAACGAAAATTTATCAAAATCGGTAGAAACGCATCAAGCACTTTCGGATTTCGGAATGGAAGAGAACTCTTTTCAAGATATATGTACGTTCTTAGCAAATTCAATTGATCGGCCCGTCGTATTATTTAGTCCTTTCGGTGATATCAAGGCTGCAAGTATGACAGAGATACCCGTGCTGGATGATCTGAAAAATGCCATCTTTCGTAACATACGCTCTACGGAGAAGCGGTTTGGTAGGAACGTTATGAATGGAAAAGGATTTATGCTTTTTGCGCTAGGTCGGTTAACGTTTCCGACGGGATACTTAGCGATTCTATCCACGACAACTCAGCTAACAAGGTTTGAGCATTCGGCAATTTGGCATTCATGCACAGTTGCGGGATTACAGCTGATGAAAAAGGAAATGGAAGAAAAAGAAAAGCAGCGACTTACAAATGAGCTTTTGATCACTATGATGTCAGTTGACGGTGAGGATTCTGACTTTGACTACCTTGCTTCTCGCTTATATACATGTGAAAACGGTTCGTACGCAATCGGACTCATTGATCTACCTAAAGAAAAGGGTGTTAAGGAAGAGTGGTCAAGGCAGTGCGTGCATTCTGCTATTCAACACTCAATTATAGAACATCACTATAAGAACATTCATGTAACGGAGTGGGGAAGACAAATCGTCATGCTTTTTCATTTTGATAAAGAAACAGAAGCGACTTGTGTAGTCAATCAAGTGGATACCTTTATATGTAATCTGAAACAGCTTCTTAGTTCTGTTATTGACGACCACCAGTATAGAATAGGGATCGGTAAACCTGTAAAAGGAGTTCAGAACTTGTACGTAACCTTCAAGGAAGCGAAGAAAACGATTACGTTCTTACGCAGGTTTACCTTTGATGGGAGCGTTTCCTGGTATGGAGAGATTGGGGCACTGCGCTTGTTACTTAACAATGAGGAACAGGAGCTTTCAGAATACGCTCTAGACTATCTATCACCGCTTCTTACTTATGAAAAAAGGAGGAAAGGAGACCTTTTTCACACGCTGTTTATCTATCTTTCTACAGGACAAGATTTAAGAAGAGCATCTGAATTGCTTCACGTGCACGTGAACACGATGAACTACCGCATTCAGAGAATTCAAGAGATATTGGATGTCGATTTTGATTCTCCTGGTGACTTATTAAACATTCAAGTTGCCTGCAATATCTATAAGTATTTATACGATGAGAGTTACTTATGATCAGGCTCTAAAAATGGTCTAAGTCTTTTAATGTATCGTCTTATATCAAATAATAATTTTGTTTGTGTTTTTTTGTCAGTTGTAAATGACAGTACATGTGAAATAGAAGGGAATGCCCCGTGTTCATTGAAGCGGACGGGTAAGGTTGCTTGCTTGAGTAAGTCTCCAGATTTTCGATCGATCAGTTCTACTTCTACATTCGCTTCAAAAGTGTCTGGGATATGATCGTCTTCAAGTCGACTGACCTTTTGTACCTTAAATAATAATTGATCCATGAGATACCTCCTCACCCATTTAGATACCCATCATTTTAAGAGATTACTCAAGAGAATGTGCCGAATCATGACTATTCATGTGACAATTTTGTTCGGTCATTTGTGAACATCCCAATGCTGGATGTGAAATATAGGATATTTTGATGAATTATGGAAGGGTATTTCAGGAAAGTGTCAAATAGATTACATAGTATAACTTTTTTCATTTTTCTTAAAGTAGTTAGTCATAATTCGAGCGGGGTATAAAATGGGGAATTTCACTTATACATTTCACTTTTTTCTAGTTGCATTGTCGATTTTTATGGTGGTGAGCTACACGTATACAGCGTTTGATTTTCATGAACGAACGGTGGGTATTTGCTCTAAGACTAAGAAACTGTGGGCATTGGGGAGTGCTGCTACTCTTGGATCGGGTATTTGGGTTCTATACTATATAGGGCTCCATGGGTATTCAAGTTACGTAGCTATTCAATTCGATCAACCATGGTTTATCATAATGTCGTTAACAATACCGTTAATCGGTTCGTTCGTGTCGTTTTTCTTAATCTCAAAAATGCAAGGCCGCCTTGTTCCAATCATCTTGGGCAGCATTTCCTTAACCGTAACGCTACTAGCCCTTCAGCTATTAAGCTCTGTATATGTGCTAGGGGTATCTTATAGTCTTACTAACGTTTGGCAATTAGTCGTGACGACTTTCATTGCGATGTTCTCGTCTTTTAGTAGTTTCTGGATTGTATATAGGATGAGGAGTGAAAAGAGACAGTTTATCAATAATGTAGTGGGAGCACTCATCTTAGGATTAGGTATTGCTTCCGTTCATTATTTCACCATCTCTTATGCTTCTTCATCCACGTCATTTAACATGGAAAAATACAGCGAGAACTCCATGATGCCTTACGTGATTCTAACTGCTGTTTTTATCGTTACGGTTCTTCTTTTGATAAGTGTTGTAAGGGATCGGAAGCTCGCATTGAAAACTGCGCAGCTTCAGGAGAGTGAACGCCGGTATAATTCTCTAGTAGAAAACAACCCGGATGGCATTATGCTTGTTGATTTAGAAGGTGCTATTATCAACTTTAATCCTGCGCTAGAGAAGATATCAGGGTATTCCTTTGAAGAAGCTAATCACATTAATTGTTATAGCATGCTTTCTTATGAAACAAAGAAAAGAAGCATGAAGTGCTTTTTAGAAGTGAAGAAAGGTATTCCACAAAAGTGCGAGTCCGCTATCTTACATAAGAAGGGACACGCGATTAAAGTGAAGCTTATCATGATCCCTCATGTGATTGATGGAAGCATAAAAGGTGTCATCGTTATTGTTGAAGATATTACAGAAATCAAGGAAACGGAAGAGCTGTTGAGAAAATCTGAGAAGCTAACAGCGGTTGGTGAATTGGCTGCAGGAGTTGGGCACGAAATTCGAAATCCTTTAACATCATTGAAAGGATTTGCGCACATTCTTTATACGTCTTCTGATGATTTGAAATCAAGAGAGTTCTTACAAATCATGCTATCTGAAATCGATCGGATCAATGTGATCGTGAGTGAATTCATGCTCCTAGCAAGACCACACGATAAGGAGTTCGATCAGTGTGATCTGATATCCCTTCTAAGACATGTTGTGACACTATTAAAAACCCAAGCGATCTTGAATGATGTGATGATCCGAACGCACTATGAATTCGATCGTCTTCTCATAATCTGTGAAGAAAATCAGATCAAACAAGTTTTCGTAAACCTTATCAAAAATGCGATTGAAGCGATGCCGAATGGCGGCATCATTACAGTGAAAGTCACGCTGAATAATGAGAACGAGGCAACGGTAAGCATAAGAGACCAGGGAGTCGGGATTTCGGCTGAACAGCTTCAGCGAATTGGAGAACCTTTCTACACGTTGAAAGAGAATGGAACTGGACTCGGTATGATGGTTAGTTTCAATATCATTGAAAATCATGGTGGTACGTTACAATTAACGAGTAGGGAGGGAGAGGGTACCACTGTACATGTTGCTTTACCTTCAGCTCAAGAAAATTTAATAAAAGTAAATTAAAGCGCTGGCTTTCGCCAGCGCTTCTTCATGTTTTTTACGTTCGCTCCCATTATTCGTCGACTCTTTCTTCTGCTTTTTTTGAGAGAAATCAAGCTCTAGAAATTCTGACGCTGGGATGTCTAATGCGGTCGATATCATTAATAACGTCTGCACATCAGGTGATCGTTTGTTATCTTCAATAGCTTTCATACTACCTCTTCCAATGCGAACTTTCACCGCAAGCTCTGCGATCGTCATTCCTTTTTCTTGTCGGTGTTTTCGAATTTTCTCAGATATGTTCATCGTCATCTCCCCCTGTCTTGTTTTTACTTCTCATTCAACAAGTGAGTAGCAGCTTATCATGCAATTGTATATCCTGTTTGAATAGGAAACTGTGACATTGCTCACGCTTACGATTCTAATTGATAAAGAAATGAATAAAATAGTATTGACAAAGATGGTGGAACGCGATAGTTTTGTACTAAGGAAACATTTGTGTGCGAATGCATAGTGTGATAAAAAAGAGTTGAGAACTTATCTTGGCTCCCTTTTTTTAAAATAAATTTTGCCCATGGTAAAAAAATATAAACGTGGCCAAGATTATATAGTGAATATGCACCGAGCCACCTTTTTTTCTACTATGCACAAATTCGCTGTCGAAGAATACAATTTTAATTAATTGAAAGTGAGGAACTAATTATGAACAAATTTCTAGGACTATTTCTAGGTGCCATCTTGGCGCTTGTTCTTACAGGATGCGGTAGCACGGATGAGGGGAGTGAGAACGACAAGATCGTTGTCACAACCACTATCGGACAGATTGCCGACATCGTGAAAAATGTAGGTGGAGAGCATGTAGAAGTTGATGGACTAATGGGACCAGGTATCGATCCTCACTTATATAAAGCTTCTCAAGGAGATATTAGTAAACTTTCTAAAGCAGATATAATTTTTTATAATGGTCTTCATCTAGAAGGTAAGATGGGCGATATCTTTGCAAAGATGAAGAAAGATAAGCCAACACATCCGGTCGCTGAAGCCATTCCAGAAGATATGCTTCTGCGTGACCAGGCTGATTCTTCAGCTGTCGATCCACATGTTTGGTTTAACATCGATCTTTGGAAATATGCAGTGGAAGAAGTTCGTGACGGTTTGATTGAGTATGACCCTGAACATAAAGACGAATATACGAAGAATACAGAAGCGTATTTGAATGAATTAGAAGAAGTGCAGGCAGAAGCTCAACAAAAGATCAATGAAATTCCAAAAGAAAGCCGCGTACTCGTAACCGCGCATGATGCGTTTCAGTACTTCGGTCAGGCTTATGGAATGGAAGTGAAGGGGCTGCAGGGTTTGAGCACGGATTCAGAATATGGCTTACGTGACGTTCAAAATCTTGTGAATGTGCTGGTCGATCGAAACATAAAGGCAGTATTTATTGAGAGTAGTATTTCTGAACGTTCTATTAATGCAGTGGTCGAAGGCTCAAGAGAAAAGGGTCACGATGTAAAAATTGGCGGGGAATTGTTCTCCGATGCGATGGGTGAGAAGGGAACACCAGAAGGTACGTACACTGGTATGTACCGTCATAATATTGAAATTATCACAAATTCTTTAAAATAAATTTCTTAAGAAGGCGAAAGGAGTTACAGGAATGAATCCGGTAGATATTTCAAACGTAACAGTTGCATATGACCGTAAGCCGGTACTTCAGGAAGTCACGTTTAGTGTTCCTGAAGGAAAGCTTATCGGGATTGTTGGTCCGAATGGTGCAGGTAAATCAACTCTGATCAAGGCTGTATTGGGTCTGATTCCAACCGCATCAGGAACGGTTCAAATATATGGAAAACCTTATCGAGCGCAAAGAAAACTTGTTGGGTATGTTCCTCAACGTGGCTCCGTTGATTGGGATTTCCCAACAAACGCACTTGATGTCGTACTAATGGGGCGTTATGGCCATATTGGTTGGTTTAAAAGACCGGGGAAGAAAGATACACAAATTGCACTCCAGGCTCTTGATAAGGTTGGTATGAAAGAATATGCGGATCGACAGATCAGTCAGCTTTCAGGTGGACAGCAACAGCGCGTATTCCTTGCGAGAGCTTTAGCTCAAGATGCCACTGTTTACTTTATGGATGAACCATTTGTAGGCGTTGACGCTGCAACGGAAAAAGCGATCATCGCACTATTGAACGAGTTAAAAGCACAGGGGAAAACCGTTCTAGTTGTCCATCACGACCTTCAAACAGTTAAAGAATATTTTGATTGGACACTTCTATTAAATAAGCGGCAGGTAGCGCTTGGGCCAACTGAAGAAGTGTTTACAATCGATAACCTACAGAAAACTTACGGAGGACGACTTGCTTTTCTCGATCAGCAAGTGAACCCGCCGTTTGTTCAACAGTGATAAGGAGGACCAGAAATGTGGAATGACATAATCCTCACGTTACAGGATGCAAACACACAATGGGTCCTCTTTGGATCCATACTTCTTGGAATAGCGAGTGGCGTGCTTGGAAGCTTTGCCCTTCTTCGCAAACAAAGTCTGATCGGTGATGCGATGGCACACGCAGCACTTCCAGGAATTTGTATCGCATTCCTTCTTTATGGTACAAAGTCGATCGGGTGGTTTCTTATTGGTGCTGCCATTTCTGGACTGCTGGCAACCTATTTCATCCAAACGATCATCCATCACTCAAGAATTAAAGAAGATACCGCGATCGGATTGGTGCTCTCAGTATTTTTTGGTTTTGGTATCGTACTATTAACGAAAATTGCACAGTCTGAAAATGGGAATCAAAGTGGGCTTGATGATTTTATCTTCGGGCAAGCAGCCTCTTTAGTAGGAACAGATGTAAAAGTAATCTCTGGAGTTGCAATCGCACTATTAATCATTACGTTCCTATTGTTCAAAGAGCTTAAATTGTTTACGTTCGACCGTCAATTTGCAAAGGGTATCGGACTACCGACAGGTTTGCTGAATGCCTTGTTAATGACGTTGATCGTGAGTGCTGTTGTGATCGGGCTTCAGGCTGTAGGTGTTATCTTGATGGCTGCGATGCTGATTACCCCAGCAATCTCTGCACGTTATTGGACTGATCGTTTAGATCGGATGGTAATCATAGCAGGTGGTATCGGGGCACTATCAGGAACGCTTGGTACGATTTTAAGTTCGATGGCGAGTAGTTTACCTACTGGACCAGTCATCGTGGTAGCAGCAACGCTAATATTTATTTTTTCTCTCGTATTTGCTCCACAGCGTGGACTGGTTTCAAAAGGGTTGAAACTCTATAAAATCCGTAAGGAAGTAGCACGTGAAACAGTCCTTCAGACTTTGTATGACTTAACAGAAACAGCAACAACGACTGAAGGAGAAATCGATTTTTCTAAAGAAGAACTTGTCGAACGTAGGCCGTTGAGTGACAGAAAGCTTCATGCGAATCTCGTCATCCTTGAAAAAGAAGGCTTGATCGCAAAGACGGATGATAACCTTTGGAAACTAACATCTAAAGGTGCAATGGAAAGTTATGAAATTACGTTAAACAACAGATTGTTTGAAACGTATCTCATGTATGAGATGAAGTTCGCTCATCTGCAGCTTGCTGCAAACGATTCATGGAATTATAAGGAGATCCCCACCAATACACTTCATGAATTAAAGGAATACATGGCGATTCATGATCGAACGCCGAAATTAGATCCGGAATTATTTGCAACAGGCGGCATTTATAGTGATCAAACAGAGTTTCAAAGAAAAAGGGAGGTGAACTGATCATGAGCTATGGTGCTTGGATCATACTTACAGGTTCTCTTGTAGGTGTTTCATGTGGAATCGTTGGTTGTTTTCTTATTTTGAGAAAAATGGCGATGTTAGCTGATGCGATCAGTCACACCGTCTTATTGGGAATCGTGCTCGCGTATCTCATAAGTCACTCCCTTGAAGGGATCTATATGCTCATCGGAGCAGGAATAATCGGTCTCCTAACGGCATTTCTAGTGCAAGTGCTCGATACTTCCGGTGTTCAATCTGATGCTGCGATTGGTGTTGTGTTCACATCACTGTTCGCTTTTGGAGTGATCTTACTATCAGCCTTCGCAGGTAAAGTACACCTTGACGTAAATCATGCGCTGATGGGGGAAATAACGTTTATCCCTTGGGATACATTGACGATCAACGGAATAGACCTAGGACCATCGGCCGTATGGATGCTTGGGTTCGTTCTCATTCTTAACCTCACGCTGATCTTTCTTTTCTATAAAGAAATCAAGATCAGCTCATTTGATCCTGCTATGGCAACTGCAATCGGAATTCCAGTAGCATTTATTCACTATTTGTTAATGTCTATGGTATCGATCACGACAGTGGCTTCCTTCGATAGCGTTGGGGCAATCCTTGTTGTTGCGATGTTGATTGTACCTGGTGCAACAGCATACTTGTTAACTGATCGCCTTCTCATCATGCTAGTGATCAGTGCAGTAATCGGAGTTGTTTCTGCTGTTGGAGGGTATTATGCAGCTCTTACATGGAATGTTTCGATCGCAGGTTCAATGGCGTCAATCGCTGGTTTGATTTTTGGTCTAACGTTTATTTTATCTCCAAAACATGGCATGTTAGGAAAAGTACTCGCGAGAAGATCACTATCTGCTCAACACTCGTAAATGGTTTAACGCGATAAATTACAGAAGAAATGATTCAAAACTATATGAAAATTTAGAGACTTATAGTATAGTAAATTCATATCGATAGACTGTACCCACAGATCTATCTCCTCAATTGAAGTGCCATACTTGCGAATGCTGGATTCGCAAGTATGGCTATTTCTTTTTTCATTTTTAGATTGAAATGAGTTTCCTTAGGGAATATACCTGAGAGATTGAAATAGTTGGAAGGAGAAATCAAGATGGATGTAGGTACAGAATCAAAAGCTAAAGCTCAGCAAGCCGCTAATGATGTTAAGCCCTGGATAAGAGGTTTTGCGAGGATGGGCTACGTCGCTAAAGGCATTGTTTACTTAATAATTGGGATCCTAGCACTTCAAGCCGCCATAGGTTCTGGTGGGAAAACCACAGATTCAAAAGGGGCATTCGTATCGATAGCATCAAAGCCATTTGGGGAGGTGCTACTTTGGGTCTTAGCTGTTGGACTGCTTGGCTATGCCATGTGGAAGTGTATTCAGGGAATAAAAGACCCGGAGAAGAAAGGGAATGGAACGAAAGAAATTTTCTTGCGAATTGGATTTGTTGGAAGTGGAATCGTTCATGTGTTCCTTGCGTACAATGCCGTTCAGATCATATCTAGAGCTGGGAGCTCTTCTTCTGGTGGAAAACAGACGTGGTCAGCTATGCTTTTGAGTAAACCATTTGGTCAATGGATCATCGCACTAATCGGAGTAGGGTTTATTGTCTTCGGTATCGCTCAAGTCGTTCGTGCATATAAGAAGTCATTTATGAAGCGTTTGAAGAATCATAACATGCACGACCAAGAGGAATGGTGGGGAAAGCGCGTAGGGCAATTTGGTCTAAGTGCAAGAGGGATAGTATTCGCCTTGATGGGAATCTTCTTTATCCAAACAGCGATCACAGCTAATCCAGATAAAACGAAAGGTCTTGACGGTGCACTTTCAGAGCTTGCTCAGCAACCTTATGGAATGATTCTGTTAGGAGTCGTTGCACTTGGTTTTATTGCATATGGGTTATTTATGTTTATAAAAGCGAAGAATAGACGAGTAACCGTTTCTTCATAGGTGGGTGACAGTATGAAAGAGATCTCTTTACAAGATGCATTAGACTCTATACGCAATCAGAAATTATTCTTTTTATATCTATATGGAACAAACTGTTCCGTTTGTCATGCGCTCCTCCCACAAGTTGAGGAGATACTAAACGATTATCCAGAAATACAATATGCAAAGTTAAATGTCCATGAAATACCCGAAGCGGCAGGAGAGTTTTCTGTTTTCACCATTCCTGTTCTACTTTTGTACGTAGAAGGAAAAGAAACGATCAGGGAAGCAAGGTTTGTTAACATGGCGTCCTTTGGCGCAAGTATCGAAAGGATTACTACACTGTTCAAGGAATAATGAAACCAGCATCCAACCGGATGCTGGTTTTTTTATGTGTTTTCACAAAAAAACCTTTGTTATCATCATTAAATTTGGGTGTTTATAATAATTTGGATTTTTCTGAAAAATAGGTTGAACCTTTTTCTTTTATTGTTATATAATACTAACATATTAAGTTAGTTGTACTATAACAGTTAGGAGGAAGATAAAATGAATTGTTATACCTGTTCTGGAAATGGTGAACTCTCTTGTCCGCATTGCAATGGTAAGGATCGTAAGGCTGAACAATGCTCACATTGCCGTGGAGAAGGGTGCGTAGGATGTCACCGCTGTAGTGGTAATGGACGTTTGGATTGATTGGGAGGGGGCTCTAGATGGGAACGTTGGATATAGAAAGAGTATCTGTAGCAAAGTCAGAAGCATTGTTCCTAAAGAGATTATTACAGAAGTTTAATGAAGAACAGCACAAGCAGATCCAAGAGCAGCTGACGATTTCACAAACTAACGAGCATTCAAAACGTGTTCGTGAGACGTATTGGAACATCAAGCCAGTTCGAGCAGATTTGCAAGACCAACGAGTCAGTTTGACCCCCAACGAGCATTCAGAAATAAAGCGAAGTCTTGAAGCAGGAGCGAACCTTGTTACGATCGATTTTCACAGATCCTCTTCTGACGTGCATTCATCATTAGAAATTATCCATCATTTTATTCAAGAGAGCAGTACACGTCTCGATAAAAAAGTTCCTGCCATTATGATTCAAGTTGGGTCGATCAGTTCTCAAACGTTGATGACGGTTGGATCATACATGTTCAGAAACGCTGAATACCTTTTAGGGATGCGATCAGCACCTTATTTGTTACTACACGGAATCGACTCATATCGAACAGCAAGACTGTGGAAGGAAATGATTTGTTTTGCTGAGGATGAACTTTCGCTCGTGAATGGAACGGTGAAAGCTGCAGTCGTTATCGACGAATCGAATTGGAGAGAGTGTGATGAAATTCTATTCGAATTAAGAAAACACTGTGCAGGACTTAGGGTTTCAATAGAAAATTTTGACCAAGAAAGTATGATCGTACAAAACACCATTCACGTTGGACATATGCGTGGTGCTCATGTTCTTTGCGTATGGAAATTTGGAAACGTTAGCGAAGTTGATGCACGTTCTACAGCGATCACAGGGTTTGACGGAATGTGTATTACCAAACCTTCCGACATGAAGAAAGTTAAACATATCTGGAATCTCGTTATGCCTGAAAGTAATCAGATATGGAAGAAGCGGAATCGCGAGTGTTGATAATAGGAGGAGGAAACTATGATGAGTGAAGAAGGAAAGAAGATATTGGCTAGCTGGAAAGAGGATCGTTTTAAGGGAGTTGAGAGACCTTATACGGCAGAAGATGTACTTAAATTAAGAGGTTCTGTTCAGATTGAACATACGCTGGCACGTAGAGGTGCTGAAAGGCTATGGAAATCCATCCATGAAGAAGATTTTGTGAATGCACTTGGAGCTTTAACGGGTAATCAAGCTGTACAACAAGTAAAAGCGGGCTTGCAGGCCATATACTTAAGCGGGTGGCAGGTTGCTGCTGACGCAAACGTTTCAGGACAAATGTATCCGGATCAAAGTTTATATCCTGTTAATAGCGTGCCTCAAGTAGTTAAGCGCATTAATCAAGCGCTTCAACGCGCTGATCAAATCGAACATTCAGAAGGCATTCACGACCGTGACTGGTTCGTTCCGATCGTTGCCGATGCAGAAGCTGGGTTTGGTGGGGCACTGAATGTGTTTGAACTGATGAAGTCGATGATTGAAGCGGGTGCAGCAGGCGTTCATTTCGAAGATCAACTTTCTTCTGAGAAAAAGTGTGGTCATCTAGGTGGGAAAGTGTTGCTACCGACTCAGCAAGCAGTACGAAACCTAATCTCTGCAAGGCTTGCAGCAGATGTCATGGGCGTGCCTACGCTTATCATCGCTAGGACAGATGCGAATGCTGCAAATCTAATAACGAGCGATGTCGATCACTATGATCGAGCGTTTATAACAGGAGAGCGCACACCTGAAGGCTTCTTCTATACGAAAGCAGGACTTGATCAAGCGATTGCAAGAGGACTCGCGTATGCCCCTTATGCAGACCTCGTATGGTGTGAAACATCTGAACCAAACCTGGAAGAAGCGAAGCGATTTGCGGCTGCTATTCATGAGAAATTCCCTGGGAAACTTCTTGCTTATAATTGCTCTCCATCGTTTAACTGGAAGAAGAAGCTTGATGACGAAACGATCGCGAAATTCCAAAAGGAATTAGGAAAGATGGGCTATAAATTCCAGTTCGTTACGTTAGCTGGTTTCCACGCTCTTAACCATAGCATGTTTGAGCTTGCAAGAGACTATAAAGATCATGGAATGGCTGCATACTCCAAGCTTCAGCAGGCAGAGTTCGCTAGTGAAGTTGATGGATATACAGCGACAAGGCACCAGAGAGAGGTAGGAACAGGATATTTCGATGCTGTTTCTCAAGTAATCGCAGGTGGTACATCTTCGACAACAGCGCTTAAAGGCTCAACGGAAGAAGAGCAGTTTACAACTTCGAATTAGGGATGAAAACCGGCTAAAAGGATCGGTATATATAACTAATCAGTTTGTAGAGGAACTGTATGTTTCTTTTTAAGTAAAAAACCGGCTGACATACAGCCGGTTTTTCCATTACTTAAATTTAATGTTTGATTCAACGATCGTTCCGCCTTCTGTTGCTTCTTTCAGGCAATCAAGGGCTTTATGAAGAACCTGCTGTTGTTGTTCTTTGTTACCAGGTTGTCCTACAGCACTTCCGAACGGAAATCTGTTATATAAGGTACGGGGGATCTTAACATAGTCTGCTATTTCTTTTGACATTGAAAGTGTAATTGTTGGAATCCCGTGTTCTTCCAAGATGCGCGCGACCAGACCGGCCGACTGTTGGCAAACTGGTCAGGAAGGGACCAACAATGCGAAATCAACGTTTTGTTGAAGTAGTTTTTGTGCTACTTCAGGTGCTGTCACCTGTTTAAGTGGATGAGGAGTTGGGATATAACCCATAAAACTGTAATGAGTATTTGCTAATTCTCCAATCCTACCCTCAGCCACCAATTCGTTCATTCTTTCGAGTGGAAAGAGGACGTTAGGGTCCTGCCTCACGTTCGTTTGATCATAATGTTCGTGTGAAAAAGATAGATCTTTATTTGCTGTAGATACAGGTATTTCTCGGTATGATGGGTCACCTAGCCCGAAATGATCGGTAAAAGGTGTTTGACCTTTCACATAAACACCGCCTGTAGAAATGACCGCACCTTTTGCCTGACTAAGATCCTTTGTAAAAGGTGTAAAAGGTGTAGTCTCATTCTTTTCATATCGAAAAGAGGGAACCCAATTTTTTCTTACTGCTTCTTCAACTTTTTCAATCAATTTTACTCCTCCTTTCCAATCATACTATCTCCATTCCGTTTTATCATTTATGCTGATAGAAGAAAAGATATATGCTCTTGTTAGCATAATTAGAAGGACAAGTTAATATGATGAGTAATAAAACGCGAGGAGGGACAGGCAGAAATGAAAAAGACAGTTACTGCACATGTGACATGATCTTTCGTTTCTTCATTTTTCTTATAGGCTTTGGTCTCTCTGTTGCGGGTGGCGTCACTTTAATTCTAGAATTAAACTTTATTATTATCGGGCATACGGTTTTTGAGTATTTACAATATATTTCGACAAGGCCAGAGTTATTTTTATTCGCTTCCGGCATCATTGTGATTTGGGTGAGTGTTTATTGGCCTAGGTTTTAAATGTGTGAAATCCCATTTTCTCCGCGAATGTCCCTTTCAATATCTATCCCTTTCCATAACCTATACTGTAGGCAATTGAACGGATATGGAAAGGGAGATGACATGTGAGGTATATGGGACATCATATGAATTACTATGATCCGCATCTGCATAATCGATACAATCATCAAATGAGACAGTTTGGGCTCGGCTATCCTTTTCTGGGCGGCTTAGCTGGAGGGCTCGCTGGTGGGTTTATTGGAAGTGCAATTGCGCCAGGTTATGGCTACCCGAGACCAAGGCCTCCATACGATGGTGGAGGTGGATATGGCTACCCACCTTATGGGTACCAAGGTTATCAAGGCCAGGGGTATGGAGCAGGATATCAGGGGCAGGGAAGCTACCAAGGCGGAGGATATCCTCAGGGTGGCCAGGGGTACAGCGGTTATGGAAGTCAGTATGGATCACCTTATTGGCAAGGTGCATATAGATAGGAAAAGCAAAGACGTCTTTGCTTAGAGTGTCGAGAAAGTCTTAAGGACCATCTGCCACGGGTATGGAGGTGATTTCCGCTCCAGGATGCTCGCTTTCCACGGGGCGGGCGGTGAGCCTCCTCGGCTTCGCCTATGGGGTCTCACCTGTCCCGCACATCCCGTAGGAGTCGAGCATCCTTCCGCTCCAATCAACATTATTATGTGTGATATGAAAACAAGCAATTATTAGGGCTTCTCTACAAAATGAAAAGAAGCGCCGATCTGGCGCTTCAGCTTGTAGAGGAGCCACAGGTTCTTCTACAAGCTTAGCAAAGACACTGTCTTTGCTTTTTTGGATTAAAAGGATTCCCACTTTACATTTTGTGCTGTTTCCAGACGGTGCGTAACTTCAAGCCAGTTTACAATATTCCACCAATTATTAATATAATCCTTTCGCTTATTCTCATATTGAAGGTAATAAGCGTGTTCCCACACATCCAGTACTAGAAGTGGGATAACGTCCCATTGACTTAAATTTTGATGCTTTTCCGCTTGCAGAATTTCTAATCGTCTTGATACAGGGGACCAGACAAGGATTGCCCAACCCGACCCCTCGACATTATTCGCAGCGTTCGTAAACTGTTCTTTAAATTGTTTGAAGCTACCAAAACTATTATTGATTTCATCTAATAATACGCCTGATGGTTTGCCGCCATGAGGGGTCATTATTTTCCAAAAAATTGTGTGCAAATAGTGCCCAGCACCGTTGAAGGTTAGCTCTCTTTCCCAATGTTTAATAAGATCATAATTTCCTTTCTTTCTCGCTTTTTCAAGCTCTTTTTCCGCCTTATTCAATCCGTCTACATAGCCTTGGTGATGCTTATCATGGTGAAGTTTCATAGTGCGAGCAGATATATAAGGTTCTAATGCATCATATGCGTATGGTAGCGGTGGTAGGGTATGCCCGCCGATTGGTACGCTTTGACGTCTGACCGTTCTCCATTGATTATATAAGTCTGCTGCCCTTACATATAACGAACTGTTTGGAGAGGGATCTCGCAGGTTTACATGATGCTCCAGATCTTTTAACCAGTTTTCTGTTAAGGGCACGAGTGAACCGTAGTTTTCATTTGTGCTTATCTTTTCATGAAACTTTCTCCCCCAAATCAGCAACTCATTCGATGCGGAACTGTCCATGGATCATCCTCCTTTATGTGCCGTTATTACTATATGAATCAGAAATGAAATTTGTTTCATCGAAATTTAATGTTTTTAATACATACCATGTGGGTATTCCTTCATATAGACTAAGACCTTTAAGGTGGGATTAATATGGGGAAACAGAAGAAAAAAGGGCAAAAACAAGCTAAGAAACGCACCTTTTTAAGATACATAGCACTAAGTATGGTATTTATTATGATTTTTGTTTTATCTTTCGGTGGCTATAATACGTATGCATATATAAACGAAGCGCCTAAACTCAACGAAAAGGAGTTAAACCTGGCACAATCCTCAACGCTTTACGATCGAGAAGGGAATAAAATTAAAGATCTCATCGGTAAAGAACATAGGAAAACCGTTGCTTTTGAAGATATTCCCGATCATGTTGTGAACGCGTTTATCGCAGTTGAAGACGTAAGGTTCTGGGATCATAACGGCGTTGATGTTAAGCGAATTGGTGGTGCGATCCTTGCGAATATTAAAGAAGGGTTTGGAGCTGAAGGCGCTAGTACCATCACACAGCAAGTGGTGAAGAACATGCTACTAGAGCCTGAAAAAACGATGAAGCGAAAGGTTCAGGAAGCATACTTAGCGGTGGAATTAGAAGAAGCGTATTCAAAAGAAGAAATTTTCGAAATGTATGTGAACAAAATCTATTTTGGAAATGGAGCATATGGCGTCGCAACCGCGGCAGATACATACTTCAATAAGAATTTAGATGAATTAACTACAGGTGAAGCGGCACTTCTTGCTGGATTACCACAACGACCATCTGGATACGATCCATACAAACATGAAGATCTTGCTGACGAGAGAAGAGGAACCGTGCTGTACTTGATGAAAAAACACGGTTTTATAAATGAAAAAGAAAAAAAAGAGGCAGAATCAAAAGCGGTGTCTGATTTAATCGTCGAGAAAAAAGCTCCTACGACGACGAATGACGCCTTTATTGATCAAGTGATCGTAGACTTGAAGAAAGCAGGAATTCCTGAGAAGGCTTTGTTTACAGGTGGACTGAAGATTTATACAACGCTAGACCAAGAAGCTCAAAAAGTCGTCGATGACGCTCTTACGACAGACAAGGCCGTACATTATCCAGATGATAAATTCAAAGCTGGTATAGCCTTGATCGATACGGAAACAGGAAAGATCAAGGCGATTGGAGGGAATCGTCAATCTGAAAAGAAAGACGTTCAAAAAGGATTCAATTATGCGACACAGCTTGAACGCCAGCCAGGTTCTACGATTAAACCTATCCTTGATTATGGCCCTGGGATTGAGAAACATAAGTGGTCTACGAATAAACAGTTTATCGATGAAGAGCTTGAATTTAATGGAGATGAAATAAGCAATTGGAACGATGAGTATCAAGGAAGTGTATCGATCAGAACGGCTCTCCAATGGTCATATAACATTCCAGCGATTAAAGCATTTATGGAAGTTGGTGGAGAAGAGGCGAAGGCATTTGCTGAAAACCTTGGGATCACAATCGATCATACGTATCCTTCGTATGCAATAGGTGGATTCAAAAAAGGAATTTCTCCACTACAGCTTGCTGGTGCCTACGCTTCGTTCGGATCTGGAGGAGTATTCAACGAACCATATAGCGTTGAAAAAGTTGTTTATCCAAATGGTAAGGAGCTTGATCTAGCATCTGAAGGAAAGCGTGCTATGAGTGAAGGAACCGCGTATATGATCACGGATATGCTTCGTACAGTAGTTAAAGAGGGTACAGGAATGCAGGCGGCAATACCAGGTCTTGATTTGGCTGGTAAAACGGGTACGACGAACTTACCAGAAAATATCAATGCAGAGGGAACGTCAGACGCATGGTTCTCTGGATATACAACGAATTATACAGCTGCAGTGTGGACGGGTTATGACAAAACGACAGCTAATACGTTTATACGAAAGAAAAATGACGATATCGCGAAACTATTGTTTAAGCATGTGATGACAACTGTTTCAAAAGATGTTGAAACGGCATCGTTCAAGAAACCAGATTCAATAGTAGAGTTGAAAATTGATAAGGAAACAGGTTTGCGAGCAAATTCAAAAACTCCTTCCTCTCAAATCATAAAGGAACTTTATTTCGAAGGTGAGGAGCCAGAGAAAGCAAAATTACCAAAACCAAAACCTGTTAAAAAAGAAGACGCTAAACAAGATAAGGACAAAAAAGATAAAGCTGCTGATAAAAAGAAAGATAGCAAGAAGGATAAAGAATCATCCGATAATAAAAAAGAAGACGAGCAAAGTAATCAAGGAAACAATGATTCCGGTGAACCGAGTGACTCTGAAACGACTGAGCAGGAAGGAACCACTGAAGGCGATAACAGCGAAGAAGGTACCGAAGGCTCAGATGATACCGGAAGTGAAGAAGGTACCGGAGGCTCAGATGATACCGGAAGTGAAGAAGGTACCGGAGGCTCAGATGATACCGGAAGTGAAGAAGGTACCGGAGGCTCAGATGATACCGGAAGTGAAGAAGGTACTGGAGGTTCAGGTGATACCGGAAGTGAAGAAGGTACTGGAGGTTCAGGTGACACCGGAAGTGAAGAAGGTACTGGAGGCTCAGGTGACACCGGAAGTGAAGAAGGTACTGGAGGTTCAGGTGATACCGGAAGTGAAGAAGGTACTGGAGGCTCAGATGATACCGGAAGTGAAGAAGGTACTGGAGGCTCACGTGATACGAGCGAAGATAGTAATGAAGCCGCTGAAGAAGCTTCAAAAACGAAAGATGAAAACAAAGATACGTCAAACGATAGCTCAAAGACCAAAACGTCTACTGTGAGCGAGAAAGAACAATAAGATTATGAAGAAACCTCTATGTTGGCGAAAGTGAGATTCGCCTCATAGAGGTTTCTTCTTGATATCATCCAATAAACGCCCCGCGTCGAGGCGGTTTAAGATGGAGGTGCTAACGGTACATAAGGGCTGAATTCAGACTGGGGAACTTCAAGGTCTGGCGCTGGCTCTGTATACGCTCCAGTATTATAAAGATTAGAAAGTGGCTTGATGACTCCTGCACTACCAATTTGGAGAACTGAAGAGTTTGAAATTCCTTCTACTCTAAGCTGATGAATAACGATGTTTTGATTTACAAAGAAATTCAAGGCTCTTCAGCTCCCTAATTATTTGCAGTGATGTCTTGGTCAGCTACGTCAGGATCAAAGGAATTCGTCATACTGAAGCCGTTGTTTACAACATGAAAATCTCCTGTATTAAATCCTCCTGAACCTGCATACGTCTTTGCAGTCGATTTAGGTGTCGTATTAAAGCTGTCGCCGAAGTTGACGACTCCCCCTGCGCTGTTGATTTTTACTGGACCTACAATAGAAGGCATATGGATTAACATCCTTTGCAGTGATAGTTATACCGTATACTATGTCTTATTTAGGGATATGTTCTAATTATCCTGGTTAGGATCAGAGAAGAACTCGCGAATATTTTTAATCCTAGCTTCACTCCGTATGGTTTGTGTTGAACCAACGTGAAGGACAGAGGAAGCAGCGACTCCGATGATATCTATACCGCCTACTTTGATAACGGGGTTTTCTTGAATGGTCACTTGCTGAACACATTCTGTAATCACTGGAAGCGGTATTTCTTGAGAATAGATAGGGAATTTGGATAAATCCTTTGCTTCGTTATTATTGAAAATCGGTAATTCCCTTTGAACGGCATAGACGCGCGCTTCAGGTGTGACCTGATTACTGTCCCCGATTTGCACGGATCCAGCAAGGTCGATTGAAGCGACTCGAATCCAGTTAACGAGCGAAGCTCTAGATGGAATCATGTTGTGATCGGCACAAATGGTCTTGTGACAATAAGAGACTCAGGTGGTGTATCATAAATTGAAGAACATGCGATATTCTGGGTATCCCCGATTAGAACAACGGAAGAGCTAGCTACGGCCATGATTGAAAGTTGACCAACTGATAGACCTCTATTTATGACGGTGTACTTCACTGTGGTTCCATCCCCTTTGGTAAGTTTTTAATGAAAGCTTCCATCCCCTTTACGACGTCCCGTTTGATTTTTCCTACGATTTCTTCGGTAACCTCTTCATTGGTTGCTGAAGGTGAACGGGTACTAGGTTCACTCAAATAATGATTGATTCGTTGATCGAGCTGTTTTTGTATATCGTTTAATATAAAATGACGATACGGATCGTCAAGAGGATAGTTATATTGTTTTTCTAATTCCATAAGTTGTGGTAGCGCATCTCTCTGCATGTAAGATTGGACGTGCTCTTGTATCGCTTGAATTGATTCAGGTGAAGCAGCTGGTGAATTGTTAGGCGATTGCGGCTGTCCGTTAACAGAAAAGTCTTCTAACATTTCTCCGCCCGCCCCTGGAGTGAGTCCTATGTTTAGAGTGCCATCTAATCTTTCTATTTTTAGCTGATCAAATTTATATTCAACTTTTTCAATGTTTGTTTTAGGTGATTGCGCTTGTTCTTGCATTTTTAATTCAAGCCGCTTTATCTTCTTTTCAAGCTTGGTTATTCGATTGTCTTGTTGAGCAATCGTTTCTTGCATCCGTTGTAATATCGCATATAAGTTATCGTTTGGATACATAGACAATCACTCCCGTGTGGCAATCTTACTTTCAGTCTATGCTGAAATTTATAATAGGTGTTAGCCCGCTTTTAGATATTTGCTACTACGTTTTGGTCTGCAACATCTGAATCGTTAACGTTGGTTACACTATAGGAACTGCTCACGTTGAGTCCATTACCTGTATTAAATGAACCTGCACCAGCAAAGGTTTTCGCCGTACTGATAGGAGATACAATAAACACGTCACCGACATGAAATACTCCGCTACTACCGATGCTGTTTACTTTGATTGCTCCAACTAATGCCGGCATTATTTCACATCCTTTTTATAAACGTCTCTTGTTACTGTATGCGATAAAACGGGCTGATGTTCAGACAAGTGCGTTTCGATATCGTACCGAATTCTGAATAATGCCTTGGAAAATGGACAGAATTATACTGAAATAAGGTTGAATGAACCGCAGTGGATCGCCGCTGCGGTTCGTTGTATCTATGAAGTAGGAGTGAAGAGGATGCATACAAAACAAACGGTGCGCTACATATGCGAACACTATCAAAGTGGAAATCATTATTATTATAAACAGGAGCTCATTACACACGATACCTGGCAAAATCCTTCATCCATACAATGGTCTGCTAAACGACCTATTACCAGTAAGACGTTCAGAGTGAAAGAAAAGGAAGGATATAAAACGATCACAGTCAAAATAAACAAGGCACCTGCCGAGGTCCTCCTATTCTCGAAGCGAAAGCAAAGCGTTTAGAAAAGCAAAGCAAGTGGTATTAACACTTCAAAAAGGAGGCTCATCCATGAAGACTATTTATCGTGTTCAAAGTCATAATGATGAGAACTGGCAAGTGAAACGAGAGGGAGCGGAGCAAGCTACTAAAACCTTCAGAAAGAAAGAGGATGCCTATCAGTATGGAAGGGAAGTTTGTGATTCTAATAGACCTTCAGAGCTTATCGTGCATAAGTTAGACGGTGAAATAGAAGATAAAAGTCTCTATAATGACTAGTAAATTTCGTTCGGGCGTACATATTTTTCAGCTTTTGAATAAATATAGTAGTACTAACTACTACTTTTAGATGAAAGAAGGGAACTGTGATGGATTTTATTAGTCCCACAGCTGGAAGAGTGACGGTCGAACAAGTTACTGGATTAATCGAGAAATATACGAAAGAAGATCCAAAAGCGACGTATCGCATCGTAATTGGTACAGACTCTCAAACAACAAGTAAAACTACACAATTTGTGACTGCGTTGATCATTCATCGTGTAGGAAAGGGTGCGAGGATTTTTTATCGAAGAGAGAAACATAAGCCGATTCACGAATTGAGGCATCGCATTTATAAAGAAACCGAAATGAGTCTTGAGCTTATGGAATCGCTGAAAGACGAGGGAATCGCGCAACTATTAAAGAAATGGCCGATCGAGATACACCTTGATGTTGGAAAGCAAGGTGAAACGCGTAAAATTATCCAGGAAGTTGTGGGTTGGGTGACAGCTGTAGGATACATCGCACGTATCAAACCATATTCTTATGGCGCAAGTAGTGTTGCGGATAAGTATACAAAGTCAATAAGTTAAACTGGCCAGGCGGGTCAGTTTTTTTCTTTGGACAAACTTAACTAAAATGAATGTAACGGTTATGACTGGAAAAATGTGCTCGTACCCTTTAACATTAGCCTTACTACTACTTAGTGAAAGGAGTGAGGTTAATGTCACATGAGCCAAGAGTCTATGATTACTTCCAGCGTCCGTTACGAGACTTGCGTATTTCAGTGACGGATCGCTGTAATTTTCGGTGTCGATATTGTATGCCAGAAGAAACATTTGGACCGGATTATGAATTCCTTCCGAAAGCAAGTCTTCTACGTTTCGAAGAAATTACAAGGCTTGCCAAGTTGTTTGTTGGAATGGGAGTCGAGAAAATAAGGCTTACAGGAGGAGAGCCACTCCTGAGGAAAGATCTAGATGTGCTTATACACATGCTTGCTAGTATTGATGGGCTTAACGATATTGCCCTCACAACCAATGCTTCCCTTTTAAAGAAGCATGCTATGAAATTAAAAGAAGCTGGCTTAGATCGAGTCAATGTAAGTCTGGATGCAATCCACGATGACACGTTCGGGAAAATGAATGGAAGAGGCACGAAAATCAAGCCTGTTCTCGAAGGTATTCAAGCGGCTAAAGATGCAGGGCTACAGGTGAAAATAAATATGGTCGTGCAAAAAGGTGTGAATGATCACGAGATTCTACCGATGGCAGAGTACTTTAGGCACAGTGATCATATTGTAAGGTTTATTGAATACATGGACGTGGGAAATTCGAACGGCTGGAAATTTGACCACGTTGTTAGTAAAAAAGAAATCGTTGATCATATATCAGAGAGATATCCATTGGAAGAAGTTGAAGCTGCCTATTATGGCGAAGTTGCTAACCGCTTTTCATACAGTGATGGAGCTGGCGAAATTGGAGTCATCTCTTCTGTAAGTGATTCTTTCTGTTCGAACTGCACGCGTGCAAGGTTGTCAGCAGACGGTGCTCTTTATACATGTTTGTTCTCATCAAAGGGACAAAGCTTACGGAACCCACTTCGCAATGGCGCTACAGATCAGGAGATGGAGGATTTGCTCGCTTCTATATGGGGGAAACGCGATGATCGCTATTCTGATGAGAGGACCGCTGAGAAGGTCGCAAATCGAGAGAAGATTGAAATGTCCTTCATAGGTGGGTGACGAGATGAACAGTAGTAAAAGAAAGATCGTTAGCTATCATGATGGAACGTTTCATGAGAAAGAAGATACGATCGCTCTTGAAAAACCTCTTACGATCAGAGTGAATGGCGTCGAGTTCGCAACAGTCGTCTGTACCCCTCAAGACCTCGAGGAATTAGTGATTGGCTTTCTTGCGTCAGAAGGAGTGGTTCGCTCTCATAAAGCAATTAAAGAAATGATGTTCAATGAGGGGCAGGGAATCGTTAACGTCACAGCTGAAACAAACGTCTCCCTAGAAACTGACACGTATACGAAGCGGAAGATCAGCTCATGCTGCGGGAAAAGTAGGCATTTTTATTTAGAAAGCGATTCTAGGACAGCCCGAACCATTATGAACGCTCCGACCTTGACAGCTGAAGATTGTATTGAGTATATGAGTACGTTACAACATGAATCAACGACTTTTCATTCGACCGGTGGCGTTCATAATGCGGCGCTTTTCAGCAATGGTGAGATGGTAGCGATCCGAACAGATATCGGCCGTCATAATGCACTGGATAAGTTATACGGTTATATTCTACAGAATACCCTGCCACCTTCTGAGTTAGCGGTTGCGTTCAGCGGCCGAATTTCTTCAGAAGTTGTGCTGAAATTATCAAAGATGGGGATCGGCGTTCTTTTATCGAAATCTGCACCGACTGACCTGGCGTTAAGCTTAGCTGAAGATCTAGAAATTACAACGGTAGGATTTATTAGGCGCGGTGGATTTAATGTATATACGCGAACAGATCGAATTCATTCGTAAAGTGAAGCTAAGAGGCAGATGTCTCTTAGCTTTTTTATTTCCAAGATAGAACCCATTCGCATGTTCTCTCACTTATCAGCTCATACTACTGTACATACACAGTAAGAAAGGGCGGATTTGTAATGAGTTGGGCGATTGCTATGCTACTTTGGGCGTTTGGGTTATTGATTGTTGCGAGTCCAAGGGTTTTGTTCCACAAGCTTGAAATAAAAAAATCAGATACTGCCAATCATTCGCGAGCTTCAAAGAACTCAAATCGTAAAGAGAGTATGTTTTTTTTGCTTGAAACAAAAGCACTCGATTCCATTCCATGGTGGGTGGTCACACTTTTTTGTGTGTTAACAGGTCTCTTTCTCATCGCACTTGGTGTGATCGCACTTGTTTTTTCTTACTGAAAACGAAACTTTATAGGATGCTCGTTCGTTTAACTAGTAAAGTAGAAACAAGGGTTGCCGTTTGGTCTCCCTCATTTAGTGGTATTAACGTATAAGATAGAACGATTCAGGGAGACGTAAGGGGTTGGAGAAGATGGAAATAGACAAAAGAAAAAGCGATCATGTCTGGCGATTCTATTTTGTGCTAGTAGCGTTGCTGTTTGTAAAAACGTATTTGGTGTATCGATTTGAATTTTCATTAACGATGAGAGGTGCGGGAGAAGAGTTTTTATTGCTCATCAATTCGATAGGAGCGATTAGTTTACTGCTGGGGATAGGTCTTTTTAAGAAATACTCAAAGCCGGGCCTAATGCTAGCGGTTTATTTTTTGTTATCTGTTATCTTATATGCGAATGTGCTTTACTACCGTTTTTACATAGACTTCATTACGGTGCCCGTGCTTTTTCAGTTCGGTAATGTTGGTGGATTAAGTCAGAGTACAGTTGAATTGATCAATTGGTATGACCCTCTACTTGTATTAGATTCACTTGTCCTCTTTTGGCTAATTAGAAGATGGAACTTAAAGTCTGTCTCATTAGCAAGCAAGCTAAAGAAAAAAACAGCACTCTTTGCGACGGGAATGTTTCTTGTCACAGCAGCTCTTGCATTTATTTTGCATCCTTTATTATTTGAAAAATCGTATGATCGTGAGCTTTTTGTTAAGTCCCTCGGAGCTTATACATATCATGTGTACGACGTGGCATTCCAATCGATCACGTCCTTGAACAGCTTATTTGCGGATGATACTGATATATCAGAGATTCAGAAATTTGTTGATAAGAACAGCGTTGATGAGTCTCCTTACTTCGGCGTTGCTGAAGATAAGAACTTAATTATCATTTCGCTTGAATCGACACAGGCTTTCATGATGGACGAAAAAGTCGAAGGTAAAGAAGTTATGCCCTTCTTGAACAATTTGAAAGATGAGAGCTTTTATTTCCCTAATTTCTATCACCAGACAGCACAAGGAAAAACGTCTGATGCAGAATTCATGATCGATAATAGTTTATATCCACTTGCTGGTGGATCGGTTTTCGTTAGGAAACCGGAGAATAAATTCCTCTCCCTTCCGTTAGCATTGAAGGGTGAAGGTTATTTAACAACATCTTTTCACGGCAATGATCGTCAGTTTTGGAACCGTGAAGAAATGTATGAAACGCTTGGATATGATCGGTATTTTTCCAAGAAAGACTTTGATGTAACGGATGATAACTCGATCAATTATGGGTTGAAAGATATCCCTTTCTTTGAGCAATCCATCCCTTATTTAAAAGAACTAAAAGAGCCTTATTCTGCAAAATTTCTTACGCTCACGAACCATTTTCCATATTTATTAGAAGAGGAAGATACGCTCATCTCTTTACCAGATACAAGTAAAGGAGTGGTGAATCGTTATTTCGCAACGGTACGATATGAAGATGAATCGATTAAGAAATTCTTTGAAGACTTGAAAGCAGAGGGATTATATGAAGATTCGATCTTCGTGTTATATGGGGACCACTACGGTTTATCAGAAACGTATAATGAGGCGATCGGAGAATACCTTGGCAAAGAGATCGGGCCAGTTGAACACGTTCAACTCCAAAAAGTTCCTTTGCTCATCCATGTTCCAGGTGAGGAAGGCAAGGTGTTCAACACTGTCGGAGGTCAGATTGACTTGAAACCGACCATTCTAGAACTTCTGGGAGTGAATGAACAAAAGAGCTTGAATTTCGGTAGGAGCTTACTAGCACCAGATCGCAAGAACCTTGTAATTCTAAGAGATGGAAGCTTCGTGACAGAGGAGTACGTTTACACGAAGAATACATGTTACAACAAAGAAACAGCCGAGAAAACAAAGCGAAACAAATGTGCACGTCATTTTGATCATGTTCAAGATGAGCTGGACTACTCAGATCGCGTGATCTATGGCGATCTCCTTAGATTTATGAAGTAAGATGATGTTAAAAGAGTAACAATCATGGTACCCTTTAAGAGGACTATGAATAAGGAGTTTGAGTGTATGGATATTCAACGATTGCAAATATTGACTGAAGTTATCCGTGAATACAAAACGGCGATTCATATGGATGAGAGAAAAGATGAAATCGGTAGTGAAGTCCTTGAAATCATTATGAATTCACAAGACTTAGTGCTTTATGGGCACGTGAAAAGAGCGAAAGAAATCGATCGCTTTCCTGAAGAAGCGATCAAACACCTGGATGATGCAACTGCTTATCTTCATGAGAAAATCGATGAGCAGATGCCGAATCATTAATTCTAGAACAATAGAAAAAACGATAGAGCACTTCCAAATATCGGGGGTGCTCTATATTTATTTTTGAAGAATATGAATACTTAGTATGTTCGAGAAAATAGTCCTGCTTGTTGCATTTTGTCGTAAAACAATGATATATTTTTAACTGTTTAGTACAGTAAAGGGGGATTATTATTATGTTTAAGTACATAAAACGATTTGCGCCTATGTTAATTGTAGGACTTCTCGTGTTCGCGATAAGCGCTTGTTCGAATGATGAACAAAGTGAAGAAACCACTTCGAAGTGGGATGAAATCAAAGAAGAGGGCAAGCTGGTTGTTGCAACTTCAGGCACACTATACCCGACCTCTTATTATAAAGAAGGATCAGATGAAATTACTGGGTATGAAGTAGAAGTGGTGAAGGAACTAGCAAAACGTCTTGACCTTGAAGTTGAATTCAAAGAAATGGGCTTCGACGCTATGCTAACAAGCCTTAAATCAGGTCAAGTAGATCTTGCAGCGAACGACATTACGGATACAGAAAAGCGCCAAGAGAAGTTCACTTTTTCTGAGCCTGTTAAATATTCTTACGGAACAGCGATCGTTCGTAAAGATGACTTATCAGGAATCGAGTCATTAGATGATCTTGAAGGGAAGATTGCTGCAGGAGCATCTACAACTGTCTATATGGAAATTGCTCGAGAGAATGGTGCTGAAGAAAAGATTTATCCCAATGCAACGAATGAGCAATACTTACGAGATGTTGCGACTGGACGTACGGATATTATTCTAAATGATTATTATCTTCAGACGCTTGCGCTTGCAGCGTTTCCTGAATTGAACATTACGATTCACCCAGATATCGAGTATTTACCAAACAATCAAGCAATCGTGATGAATAAAGGAAACGGCGAGCTTGAGAAAAAAGTTAACGAAACGGTTAAAGAGATGAAGGAAGATGGCACACTGAAAGAAATCTCTGCAGAGTTCTTCAACGGTGCAGATGTTTCTGTAGAGCCTGATATCGATTTTGAAAAATAGAAGGGTGATGTAACAAATGGGTGATTTTCAACCTGAAAACCTATTTGATGCAGATCTTGCGATAAGATCGTTTCCTTACGTGCTCGAAGGCTTAGGATTAACGATGTTAATCGCCGTAGTTGGGATGCTTTTCGGTCTGTTTCTAGGGCTGTTTCTAGCTCTTGGTCGTATGTCCAAAGTTAAGGCTTTAAGGTGGCCGGCACGGTTATATATTTCGTTCATGAGAGGGACGCCGATACTAGTGTTTCTCTACATCCTATACTTCGGTCTTCCTATGGCTGGAATCGAGTTTTCAGCGATAACAGCAGCACTGATCGGATTTAGTTTAAACAGCTCTGCGTATATCGCAGAAATTCAGCGATCGGCTCTGTCTTCGATCGAAAAAGGTCAATGGGAAGCGTCAACTGCTCTTGGTATGTCTTATTGGCAGACGATGAGAGAGGTGGTCTTGCCCCAAGCCACGCGGATTGCTATTCCGCCACTATCAAATGTGATGTTAGATTTAATCAAGGCTTCTTCGCTAGCGGCTGTAATTACAGTGCCAGAACTTCTCCATCATGCTCAAATTGTTGGTGGGCGAGAATTTGATTTTATGACTCTCTATATTTTAGTAGCCTTCATCTATTGGGGTGTATGCGTAGGCGTGTCATTCTTACAGGAACTACTCGAGAAGCGCTACTATTATGTAAATTAGATCCCTGCTTTGCGGGGATTTTTTTTAGAGAAAAGTATCGAAAAATTTCCATAATTATCTTATCTATATCGTAAATGTGATAGGTTTTGTGATAGGATTTACATAGGAGTTCAATTTGAAGGGAGAACGTTCACAGCATGAAAAAACAATTAAGTTTGCTAGTCCTGCTAGCGGCGCTTTTGCTGGCTGCTTGTTCCAACAATGAAGGTGATGAAAACAAGCAAGAAAAAGATACGACGAATGATACCGTTTCTATGGAAGATACTCAGAAAGAACTTGAAGCTATGAAAGTTGAAGCGGATAGTGTCGTAGCAACTGTTAACGGAGAAGAAATCAGAGGGAAAGATTATAACACGATGTTAGTACAAACACAGCTTCGTTATACGATGGAAGGTAAAGATCCTTCTAAGAATGAGACAGCTGAAACAATCAAACAAGAAGTGATGGATAACTTGATCGGTCAAGAGCTTCTTTTGCAGAAAGCTAAGGAAGAAGGCTTTACAGCTTCAGATAAAGAAGTTGAAGCTGAGCTTAGTCAAGTGAAATCACAATTCGAAAGTGAAGAACAGCTACAAGAAGCGTTGAAAGCACAAGGCATCACTCTTGAACAATACGAACGTCAACTCGCTAATATCGTTGTCGTTGATAAATACGTTGAAGAGAACGTCGAAACACCAGAAGTGACAGAAGAGGAAATGAAAGCATTTTATGATGAGCAATTTACAAAAGATGCGGACAACCCACCTTCTTATGATGAAATGAAAGATCGCATCAAAAGTTACCTCGAAGAAACAAAGCTACAGAAAAAGGTTCAAGAACTTAGAAATGAGCTAAATGAAAAAGCAGAAATAGAAGAAATGATCTAGGTCAGCAAACAAGCTGACCTTTTTTCATGAAATAAATAGGGGTGCTAATACATGGAAAAAATAATTCAAGATATTCGTCGGTATGTTCAACAAAAGCTAGAAAACGAAGGCAGCGGTCATGATTGGTCACATATTGCCCGCGTAGCAAAGCATGCAAAAACCATTGCAAAAGTAGAAAACGCAAACTTATTCGTTTGTGAAGCTGCTGCGCTTGTTCATGATCTCGTCGATGATAAGCTCGTTGATCCGGAAGAAGGTTTTAAGGAAGTTGAACAGCTTCTTAATCAAGTAGAGGAAGGTGAGAGAAAACAGATTATCGAGATTATCTCGACTATTTCGTTCAAAGGTGGAACGATGTCTCCTGTGGAATCTCTTGAAGCAAAAGTCGTTCAAGATGCTGATCGATTAGATGCAATCGGAGCAATAGGTATTGCTCGAACGTTCGTTTACGCAGGGTCAAAGGGTGACATGATGTATGACCCGGACCTTCCCCCTAGAGATAAGTTGTCAGCATCGAGCTATAGAAAAGGGCGTTCCACCGCGATCAATCATTTCTATGAGAAGCTATTAAAGCTAAAGGACTTGATGAACACGGAAAAAGGAAAAGAGCTTGCAGAAGAGAGGCATGCCTTTATGGAGTCTTTTCTTGAACAATTTCATGATGAGTGGGTAGGAAAGAAATAAGATGTGAATAAACGCCTTTCACTCGTACAAACTGAAACAAAAGACGAGAGGATGTTTCGTGTGGATGCTATGAGAGCAAAACAAATCTTATCTTCAAAAAATGACATTCAAGTCCTTCATAATGGAGTCCCAGTTTGGTTAACGAGCGTAAATGAGCAAAAAGAAACAGCGAGAATTCATGAAACAGATCGCCCAGATCACGAACATGACGTTTCGCTTTATCAGCTATTTGAGCAGTAGTCTGAACAATTATTTTCTGGAATGGTCTATTCTATAAGATAGTTTTTTTGAAAGGATTTTTGCATAAAGAACCACACTTAGCAGACTAGAGCGGAAGCGTGTATCCTGGAGTGAAAACACCCGTACTTACTAGCAGCAATGTTGACGAAATAAGCCTTTTGAAAAGAGAGAACCGGTGGCTCTCTCTTTTTCTATGGAAAAGCACGATTTTAGGTAGCCATATTAGTAAAAACGATGTGTTTGCTACTTAATATAAACTTCTTTCCTAGTAAACGCATTAATTCCAGATTATTGGGGAATAAGACAAATAAGTAATATAGAAGACTTTCTACTAACAATTGTGATAAATAGTTGCGGCGAAGCTTGTCTAATTAAAGCAGCATATGCAAAGAAATTAGAAGTTTAGTCGAATGCGTTTTGATTCCTCTCAGTATTGGGCATAATGGTTATGTGTTCGAGTGAGGAGGAATGCAGAATGTATGAGTTTGAGGCAATCATTGAAAAGAAACGAAAAGAAATGTTTGATATAGCAGGACGATACGGGTTTGCTTCTGAGAAAACGATTCGCTGCAGCCAGGAATTGGACCGGTTGTTAAATGCACTTATGCATCGCCGGACTACGTAACTAGCGGGTTAGAGAAATTAGAGATCGACTATTTTTCTTCCTGTGTGGGTTAAAAGAGGAGGAAATCATTATGAAGATTGATCTTAAAGCAATTCTAAATAAAGAGTTGTTTGACTGGATACAGGACCATCCGAAACGTAACCAATTGATAGAATCGATTGAAGGGAACATATTTCAATCGATCGTTCAGTTTCGTGAATGCAATGATACAAATTATAATGGGAACGATGACTGGACGTTATACGCTCTTCGAAATGAAGAGATGTGGAAAGATGAGGTTGATCCACTTAACCAGTGTAAAAGCCGTTAACGAGACACGGCTTTTTTTGTTGGTTTTTTTTACTAATTTTAAGCAGGATAAAAACCAGAGCATGTAGAAAAGTTTATCATAATACGATTTTACCATGCACTGGGGAGGAAATAATGGTCAAACAGTCAGAAAATATTCTCATAGAAAAACATCAACTCCATGAATTACATAGAGAATACGAAAAGTATCTGTCTCTCTTCACCCATTATCCTGGCATGATGTTTTCCCTCAACCGAAATGGATTAGTCACGAATATGAATGGGTTTGGCGAACAGTTTGTACAGCAAAATCGAGATAGTGTGATAAACAAACATTATACGGAATTTATCATACATGGGGATCGGAAGAAAGTACAAGAAGAATTTCGCAAAACACAAGCGGGGCAAATTACCCGGCTTCAAACGACTCTCTTACATGTAGCTAGGATTAGAGTGGATGTAGAAATCATCACCATCCCTATCTACATTAACGATAACATCAGTGGTGCTTTTAGTATTGTGAGAGATATTACATCAGAAAGAGAAGCAGCGGTGGCATTAAGGGAAAGCCAGGAGAAGTACAGGCTGATTGCTGAACATACCTCGGAATTAATTAGCCTGGTTAACGTTGAAAAAGATTCTGTGATCTATGCCTCACCATCACATGAAACGATTCTTGGTCATTCACCTCACTATTATTTAGGTCGGTCGATCGAGCTAGATATCTATCCAGGCGATAAGAGAAGCGTAGGTGATTTACTAAAAAGTGACCCACTTGATCCTTCGCCTGCTGTCGTTGAATTTCGTAGAAAACATGCAAATGGCACATGGCTTTGTCTTGAAGATCGAGCGACGCTTATTCCGACTGGCCCAGGCAATGAGCGGACGCTCGTTGTTGTCACAAGAGATATTACTGAGAAAAAAGAAGCAGAGCGTGAATTGAAACAAACGCTCAAACAGCTAGAGGATATGAAGTATGCGCTTGATGAAAGTGCGCTTGTATCAATCGCAGATAAAAGAGGGAAGATCACCGCAGTCAATGATAAGTTTTGCCAAACGTCTGGCTATACGGAAAAGGAATTGATTGGTGAAGAACATATGATCCTGGACTCAGGCTATCACCCGCAATCCTTTTTCAATGAGATGAGAAGCAAAATAAGCAACGGTGAAGTATGGAAAGGTGAAATTAACAATAAGAAGAAAAATGGTGACGTTTTCTGGGTGGATACCACGATTGTTCCATTTCTTGATGATGAGGGAGAACCTTATCAGTATGTATATATTAGGAAAGACATTACGAATCGTAAACAAACAGAAGAGTTTTTAAGTACGTCTGACAAGCTATCTGTCATAGGAGAGCTTGCGGCTGGTGTCGCCCATGAGATCAGGAATCCACTAACATCATTGAAGGGTTTCACACAAATACTGAAATCAAGACTTTCAAATGAAAGTGATCAGGAATTTATAAAGATCATGATGTCTGAACTCGACCGGATCAACATGATCGTTAACGAATTTATGGTCTTAGCCAGACCTCAAGCTGTTACTTATGAAAAGGCGAACATTCTTGATGTCATCGAGAATGTCCTTACCTTAATTGAAACGCAGGCAATATTAAATAATGTGCAGATCTTTACGCGACTCATAAAGACAGTGCCTGCGATTACATGTAGTGAAAATCAAATCAAACAAGTCTTGATCAACGTTCTAAAGAACGCGATTGAAGCGATGCCAGATGGTGGAGAAATCGTCGTGTCCGTTTACATGGATTCAACAGACATCCTGATAGAAGTGAAAGATAATGGAACCGGTATACCCGATCATCAATTAGCTCACCTAGGTGAGCCATTCTATACAACAAAGAAGAAGGGGAATGGGCTTGGGCTGATGATAAGCAGAAGAATCATTCAAAATCATCAAGGTGAGATCACATTTGAGAGTGAGGAAGGTTTAGGTACGATCGTTTCGATTAAGCTTCCATTAGATCTACATAAATAAAGCGTCCTTTGGGACGCTTTATTTTTAATTCATAATGTCTTTACAAAGGAATAGTAAGCGCTTACAATATAAGAAAGATATTATCAGAATAGTTAAATAAAAAGGATGTGTTGAGGTTGAGAAGCGAGACGAAGTACCGACTCCTTGCCTTTGAAGAATTCAACGCTGAAACGAATTGGAAAGAAAACAATCGCCTTTTTAATTATTCATTAGCGACACTTGCTGTCGTGGTGTATGGACTAACTTTTATCTTATGATCGCATTCTATAATAAAAAGGCACTTCCTCCAAAAGAGGAAATGCCTTTATTTCGTTTAAGATGCCATTTTGTTTGAATTGCTATCAGAGAGTTTGTTCATCAATGTTGTACTTGCTTCATTCAAGCCGACGAACTTAACAGAAATACCATTTTGAACAAATTTTGCGTGAATCTTATCGATCGCTCCTACTGCAGAATCATCCCAGAGGTGAGCATCAGATAATGATATTTCAACTCGATCGATCTTTTCTTTATAATCAAAAGCTTTGATTAGATCTGTAACAGATGCGAAGAAAATTTGACCAGATACTTCATAAATTCTACGGCTATTCGCATCATCGAGCGTACTGTTCACATGGATCTTTGAGATTTTTGCAGCGAAGAAAATCGCACTCAATACGATACCAGCTAGTACACCGTTCGCAAGGTTATGAGTTAACAATACGGTTAATACCGTCACGATCATAACTGCAGCGTCTGTCTTAGGTAGACGGTGTAAGTTGGTTAGTGAAGACCAGTCGAACGTTCCGATTGATACCATGATCATAACGCCAACAAGTGCAGCTAGTGGGATTTGACTAACGATATCTCCCATTACAAGAATCAAGAACATTAAGAATGACCCTGCTACAAGAGCTGAAAGTCGTCCTTTCCCACCAGACTTAACGTTGATGACAGATTGTCCAATCATAGCACAACCAGCCATACCGCCAAAGAAACCAGTTACGATATTCGCGATACCTTGACCTTTTGCTTCACGGTTCTTATTACTATCTGTATCAGTCATATCATCAACGATTGATGCTGTAAGGAACGACTCAAGAAGTCCAACGAGCGCAAGTGCTAATGAATATGGGAAAACAATCATTAGTGTTTCTAGGTTAAATGGAATGGATGGAATAAAGAAAGCTGGGAGTGCTTGAGTAAGCTCGCCCATATCTCCAACAGTTCGAACACCACTTCCTGTCATGATGGCGATCACAGTAATAACGGCAATCGCTATAAGTGGGGAAGGGACAACCTTTGTGAACCTAGGTAAAAGATAAATAATCGCAAGTGCTCCAGCAACCATAAGATACATTGGCCAAGATTCTCCGACGAAATGTGGTAGCTGTGAGCTAAAGATAAGAATAGCCAGAGCATTCACGAAACCTACCATAACCGAACGAGGAATGAATTTCATGAATTTACCGACTTTCAATACACCCATAGCAAACTGCAAAATACCAGTTAATATCGTTGCAGCAAATAAATACTGCAGACCGTGATCCGCGACAAGAGTTACCATCAGCACAGCCATCGCACCTGTTGCTGCTGAAATCATACCTGGTCTTCCACCAGTAAATGAAATAACGACGGCGATTGAGAATGAGGCGTACAATCCTACCATAGGATCGACTCCTGCCATTATAGAGAAAGCAATGGCCTCTGGGATAAGCGCTAGTGCTACGACTAGACCTGCCATAACGTCTCCGCGGACGTTTCCGAACCAATCACTTTTTAATTGTTGAATTGACAAATAATACACTTCCTTTTTTTCTACGTATTCCTTTCCTCCCCGGAAAGGTAGACCGGACAAAACAAAGTGAATTATACGCAGGAAAGAGGAATGTGACGAGTCGCCAATAACGGCGTGAAAGCGAACTCATGGTTTTTATGCTTTTATTTTCTTTGATTATCTCTGTTATTCATTAGATTTCAACTTTTTGGGGGTAAAATTTTAAATGAGCGTTGTTCTGAAGAAGTAGCTTGATAAGCAGCAGCAATTCCTTTTAGTCCTATTAAGTGTTTCGGTACGCGTTTCAATTGAACTGAAAAGTGCGCGTCTGTTGATATCAGTGGGTGGGATAAGGCAATCGTATTTTCATCTTCCCACCTGGCAACGATGCGTTCGTCTTTTGGAAGGAAATAAAAAGGCTGGGAGAAGCCATGTCGGAACCATGATAATTCTTTGGATTTGTCGATACCGGGTTCTTGGAAACAAACATATAATGAGAGGTCATCGAAAAACTGAAGTAGATGATAGTGAAAGGTGAAAAGGTCATCCTGGATCTTAACATCGTGTAACAGTGCCTTTTGACGCTTGTTTTCATTATTGTAAAAGCTAACCCCTTTTTTAGAAGTAGCGTTTCTGAAGAAAGACTGGTAATGCTTGCTGCATAGGTATGCTGCATATGGGCTATACTTAAGAACCTCTTCAATTCCTTTTATGTAATAATCAAGTTTGATTGGAAGGGGATAATCCATGAAGGAAAATGGGATTTGGTCCCCATCATTCCAAATCGGGACTTCATCAAGAGATTTCCACCCGCGATCATGATGGTGTATTGCATAAAGTACATCATGTTGATAAGAAAGGTCCGGCCAGTAGTCCCGGTCAAGTTTACTTGCGAGCTGACCTGATAGGAGAGCATGTTCATGCTGTCTGATCATAACGTAAGAATCATTCTGTTCATATACAATCATCTACTCACCCTTTCAATAAGTATAGAAAGCTCCCAATCATTGTAGGGAGCTTTTCTTGATTTCCTGAAAATTGATTCGCGCATTCGTGTGGTCGATCTTAGCAATCGTAAATGGCTTTGTAATCGCTTGTGTCACAATCTCATCCTTATTAGGATCAGTTGTATAGTACGAAACTAGTAATGAATTGCCTTCTTTTGAAATGTTATCGATCGTAATCGAATAACCGCCGGTAGGCATTTCACCTCTCGTAATAATAATATAGAGGTGTTCATTTGATGGAACAGCGAATGTGGATTTTTCTAACCACTTTTGTTGAATGGTTGTTTGTATATCCTCTGGTGCATTGTTCATTTGAACGGTTTCGAATTCAACGTCCTGAGACACCTTTTCACCCCCGTTAGTTTCTGGTTGCTGTGAAGAATTCTCTTTATTCTGGCAGCCAGAGATAACTAAAGCGATCACAATAGTAAGTAAAAGGATAATGTGTCGCACAGATTTTTCCCCCTCCTTGCACATAAACACCGATCGTATGAAAACCATGTGCGTAGTAAGTTTAAGTTTAGCGAAAATTTGATGAAATGGAAAGGGTTTCCCCAGTTAAGGGGTTACATTCTAGTATGACAGGGTAATGACTATATGCAGATAAAGATTATGACAAGGAAGGGGATTAGACATGGAAAAGGAAATTCTTATGTATCTAAAAAACATTGAAGAACCAGTTTCTACACACGAAATCATGGAGTATTTAGCAATGAAGGGATATAGTCCCGATGAAGAAGAGCTTGTAAGGGTGATGAAAGAAATCCCTTCATCGAAGCTCCAAACTGAATATGATGCATCGGTCGTAGACCCAGCACCATCGGTATTGTATAAGGCAGGTCCAGAAGCTTAAATTATTTCTTGCGACGAAAGGTATCAACTAAATAAATACCGAAGAGGACAAAGAAAAACAAACCAATGGCAACAAATATGTTCATTATTGTAGATAACATAGGTGACATCCTTTCAAAGTGTTATTTTTTCCAGTGTAACAAACTGTTTAGAAAGTTTGTTGGATTACTCGTCCAACAAGATGGAGAAAATGCTATACTAGTGGCATTGAGTTCAGGTATGGAAGGATGTCATCATGAAACGTATTAAGTTTAATGGATCAAAATTTATTATTGTTTTCTTCATCGTATTCGTTATTGTAGGAGCAGCAAACGTCTTGATGAGTGACGGCAAAATGAACACGAGTGAGTACGTTCTGAGTGAGACTCAAAAGGATGTTGTCTCACGATCAGAAACGCAACCAAAGATTCCTGTCGGTGGATTACTTACTAGTCAGCTTACGGATGATAATCGCGTATCTTTGACTGCAAAGTTGCGATACAGCGGTGATGAAAATAGTGCGATCAAAGTTATTAAAGATGAGATGCTGGATTATCAGATTACAAAACATGAATCGGATGAAGTAGTTGTTCCATTTCAATCTGATGCCCCCACTGTTGAAGAAGAAGTCTCCCCTAAAGATGTGATTGAAGGGGAATCGGAATTAACAGAAGAGCTTGATCCTGGTGTCTATCAAATCGAAGTCAATGTTCCAATCGAATATGAAGGCGAAAAAGAGCGTTTTCTATTTCGCATCCCAGTTGAAGTTCAACCTTAAAACAGCAGATTTTCTGCTGTTTTTTTATGAGAAATTTCACATTCTTATTATGTTAAACTATAGGAAATAGAAGCAAGGGGGAAAGGGATGAAGCGGTTAAATGCATATAAAATTATCGGAATATTGGTTACATTCGTATTATTCTTTGTAATATTCAATTACTTACAAAATAGAGAAGCTGATTTTGAAGTGGATTCAAAGGTATTCAACGTGATTGAATCCTCTGCTGAACTAGATAAAAAAATGAATCAACTATTCCCACAAGTTAAGTTGGCGGAAGAGCTCGATGCAATCAATACATACAATAAGACCATACCAATCCTTAAATTGGATCGAGAGCTTAAGATCCATGAAGCGATGGAGCTTGCTTACGGGGGCATATATATCGCCTACTCCTTCCCGTTAAAGGAAAATGACATGCCATACGATCTTCCCTCCCTTACCGTCGGACTCATCAGTTATGATGATGGAGATGGAGGGAAACAATCGAAACATGTAAACCATCAAGAGATGCACTTCCCGAATTCTCAAAAGCCAATGGTTATTGATCATCGTGTCTATCAAGTTGCAATCTTAGCCCCTGAAGATCTTGGATCGTTAAGTCCAAATGATATGCCGCGGTTGAATAGCAGTGAATACGTTACTCTTCAAAAACTAGTTGTCACAGAAAAAGGAAAGAAAGTTCCTTTAGATGATATAAGGTTGAATCTAAGCAATGGTTACAAGGAAAGTCCTTTCGCTGAAGCTGATTTAGATACAAAGGTCCAGGTTGGGCAAGGTACGATTCAGTTTACGAAATTCACTGCGAATTTTCATGGGAATGAGCTGCATTTTAAAACGGATCTAGTGGATCTTTCACATATTCTTATCACTCAGCAGTTCGGTGAACACTCTTTTCAAAATCGATATAAGGTAAATAAGGAAGAGGACCATTATACGATTATGCTTCAACCTTTTATTGAATACGAGGATGAGATTAACTATAGAATTACCGGCATTATTAATGATAAAAACGGTTCTGTTTCAACAACAATTAATCCGGAAGAGTTAAAAAAGTTAAAAAGCGGTGGGTCCATGGAAGTAGGAAATTATGGAGGGATTTCTTATTCGATTGGTACAAGAGAGAGAGGCGCATCCCATGCACTTTCTCTCGAACTTGTTGGCGAATATCCTGTTCATCAAGAAGAACTTCGAACGTTTCGATTGATGAATGAAAATGAAAGAGATCAGCATCCATATCGAGAAGACTTTAGTTCTCTATCAGTTGAGGATCGTCATGGTGATGATGTTCTTATTTACGACATCGAAGAATCTGGTAACGGCTTTTTCATTAATCTTGATATGGGACATGTAACTTCTTTAGCGCCAGCACAGGTGAAGCTGTCGAACCTTCCTAATATTATTCCTGCAGAAGGGGAAATTAGTGCATCTCTTACAAAGGTGAAAAAAAATAAATAAAATAATAAACTTTAGGTTTCGGAACTGTCATACCGGGTATAGTTATTATCAAACCCCCTAAGTAATGATGTTTTACATTGATTTTCCCCCTTTTTACCGTACTCGATGAGTACGGTAATTTTTTTGGTCTAAAACATGTTCTTCACTGTTATAGAGCGTTTCCATTGCAGGGTATTCATGGTAATCTTTTAGGAGAGAGTAGAGATATGAGAGTGAAAGGATGAGGCGAATGGCAAAGAACGAGAAGGTAACTGAATTAACCGATGACCTAATGACTTTTCTAGATGGTGAAAAGCTCGTCATGCTTTCAACGATCGATCACGAAACAGGGATGCCAAATGTATCGGCAATTTCATGGGTAAAAGCTTTTGATTCGAAGAACATTCGTTTTTCTGTTACAAGTAATTCGAGAACGGTTGAGAATTTGAAGGGAAATGATGGAGTTGTATTAGCAATCATCGGATTAGAAACGGTGTACTCTATACAAGGGAAAGTCTCTATTCTAGAAGAAGCCATGAATGGTGTTTCTTTAAAGCTAGCGAAAATAAACGTGGAAGTTGAGCAAGTCTTAGAGTCCATGTTTTGGGGAGCTAAGATTACGGCTGACCCACAGTTTGAAAAGACTTACAACAAAGATAAAGCGAAAGCGTTGGATGAGGAAGTGTATCAAGCCTTGATGAACTAGCTTCCAACTTTCTATCATAGTTGTTTTATGCTTTAATAAAGATTAAGAAAAGTAATCCGTGCTGTCACATACCATGACACTCGCATCATGAAACGAGGTTGATTCCCATATGGAGTGGGGAATGATAATTGATTCTCTAAACGAAGAGACTATAAAAGAATGGCTTAACCAGTATGCAGCACTTGGGCCTTTGCCTGGCATCCTGCTACCGATGTTGGAAGCTGTATTGCCGATACTGCCATTATTCCTATTCGTTGCTGGCAATGCCGCAGCCTATGGATTTTGGTTTGGCTCATTGCTTTCGTGGTTAGGCGCATCTCTTGGTGCATTGCTTGTTTTTATAGTAGTAAGAAAACTTGCTAGGCAGCGCTTCATGGGATTGATTTCAAGGCATAAAAAAATAGATAAAACCTTGCGTTGGATTGAGCGGCACGGGTTTGGTATGGTGTTCCTATTATTGTGCTTTCCATTTACACCATCCGCTCTTATAAACGTGGTCGCGGGTTTATCCAATATGAGTATCAGAAACTTTGTACTAGCTGTTCTTCTTGGAAAAATGGTTATGATTGCCATCGTTTCATTCATTGGACATGATGTCTTTTCACTGATCCATCAACCGCTTCAGTTGGTATTGATCGTTGTTGCCATCGGTTTGCTATGGGGAGCAGGAAAAATCATCGAACTCAAATTGAATCAGCGACCAAGGAAAACTAGAGTTGAAGATCAATCAAGATAAGCCATGCCGGCAGTCGGCATGGCTTTTGTAGTGCTCGGCTTTTGGGCGGTGGATGGAGTGGGGCGTGTTTAGAATTATTTTAGTTAGACAATAAAAATTGATTTTGGCTAATAAAACTCTGTTTCGGACAATAAAACCTTGATTTAGCTGATAACTGTTGTTCTCAAATTATGATATCGGCGAAAAACGGAGCGATATCAGCGATATTTTTGATATATCAGCGAAAAAGTGTACGATATCAGCGCTTTTTTCAATATATCAGCGGAAATGGTTGTTTTATCGGCAAATTGCTATAAAAAGCCTCCAGCTCCGACTCGCAGAAACTGCGCTATTTCACTCTTTCAACTGAACACAAAGAACGTGTTCAATTTCAAGAGTTCCAATAGCTCCGTTTCTAACCGCTCGTCTCCGCTTTTCCAATCAATAAAACTTCTTCTTATCCCTTTCTTCCTTCAGTATCTCCACGGCTTCTCTAAATCTCTGCGAGTGGACGATTTCTCGTTCTCTAAGAAAGGCGAGGGAGTCGTTTAGGTCTGGGTCGTCTGAGAGGTCGATGATCCATTGGTAGGTGGCTCGTGCTTTTTCTTCGGCGGCGATGTCTTCGTATAGGTCTGCGATTGGGTCGCCTTTTGCGGCGATGTAGCTCGCTGTCCATGGAACGCCTGCTGCGTTCTGGTAGAAAAGTGCTCTGTCGTGGTTTGCGTAGTGCGCGCCAAGGCCAGCTGCTTTCATTTGGTCTGGGGTTGCATCTTTTGTTAGTTTATAGATCATTGTTGCAATCATTTCAAGATGGGCAAATTCCTCTGTGCCGATATCGGTTAGTAATCCGACGACTTTATCTGGAATCGTGTACCGCTGGTTTAAGTATCGAAGGGCAGCGGCGAGTTCTCCATCTGCTCCTCCATATTGCTCGATTAGAAATTTCGCAAGCATGGGGTTACATGTGCTTACTTTTACAGGATATTGAAGTTTCTTTTCATAAACCCACAAATGCACTCATCCTTTCACTATTAAACTTGCCAGGGCCACGGTGTATCGTTCCAATTCCATGGATAGCTGCTGTAACTGTTTCCATACTGAAGGAGTGGGCCATATTCGGTTTCATATTTCTTTTTTAGTTTCTTCCTCATTTTCGCAAATTCATTAAACTGTTTAATCGCATCGATGTCGTTCGGGTGAGTGTCGAGGTACAAAGTGAGTTCTAATAGCACAAAATCAGTTGCCTGAAGCTCTTCGAGTAATTCGTAATACTCCTTTGGTAGCTGTTTGTGCGACACGATTATCCCTCCTTGTTCTTTTCATAAGGATCATAGAACACTTTCCAGAGCGTTCCCGCTCTGAGTGCTTCTCTTGGAGAGAACTGTTCAAGTCCAGGCGGTTGAAAACCTAAATAAAGATTGGGAGGTGTGGAATAAGACTTCACTCGAATTGGCTTACACGGGTCAAAGGGGCTCACATAAGGCTCGTAATATTTCCTATTGGTGTACATTGTTCCCCTCCTCATTTTCGAATCGTCACCTTTACTAGATGTATGTTTTTTCCTTTAAAAAGATGTTTCGGACATGAAAAAAAGCACCCCCTAGTGGGAGGTGCTTGGTGGTTTTACATTTTGTTCACGGTGTTGTTCCATTTCGCTAACGCGTTTTTCAGTTCATGAAGATCTAATTCGAAAGGGTAGTTGCTGTGAACACTTGTTTTCTGTGATTCATCAAGCTTTTCATAGCTATGCACAAATTCAGTCATATCTCTCGTAATTCTGTTTAGTTCCCATTTGAATGTATCCATTTCTTTGTTTTCCATGTCAAAAACTCCTTTTCAAAAGTTGTGCTTAGTACACTATACCCTTACAGTGTTGCCTAAAACCTATTGGAGAATCACTCAACATTTGGTAGTGTTTGATGCGAACATATCTTCTTATGGTGCCTATCAAATTGCCCAAAAACGTGAGATAATAGGAAGAGATACTTAGTACACGGGTACGGGAGGAGAAAGGCATGGGAGTTCAATTTGTTATTGGCAGGTCGGGAAGCGGAAAAACCGATCATTGCCTTACTGAAATTCAAAATGAGTTAACCAAACGTCCTCTAGGCGAGACGATGATTTATTTAGTTCCAGAACAAATGACGTTTCAGTCAGAGTATGAGTTAGTACATAATCGTGGCTTAAAAGGAATGATCCGCGCTCAAGTGTTTAGCTTCACACGGCTTGCATGGAAAGTGCTTCAAGAAACCGGTGGAATGGCGAGACCGCATTTAACGTCTGTTGGTACGAGCATGATGCTTCGCCATATAATTGAAGAAAATAAACAGAAACTTCGAATCTATCAACGCTCTTCTGATAAAACAGGTTATATTGATCAGCTCAATGATATGGTGACTGAATTTAAGCGGTACTGTCTTGAACCAGACCATATTAAAAGCTATGCAGATGATTACTATACAACGGACGATCGAAGTTTATTGAGAGACAAGCTCTACGATCTTCATCTTGTATACGAGGCGTTTCAGAGAGCGATGATCGGTCACTATTTAGATTCGGAAGATTACTTGCAGCTACTAGCTGAGAAAATCTCTGAATCTAACTATTTAGAAAATGCATCGGTATGGGTCGATGGGTTTCATAGCTTTACACCTCAGGAGTTACTCGTTTTACAAGCATTGATGAAAAAAGGTGCGAACATCACCTTCACGATTACGATGGATACCGAGATGAACCTATCTACTGTGCATGAACTTGATCTTTTTCATGAGCCTGCTACAACGTATCAAACGTTGCTTGAGATTGCGAATGAGGAAGTCATCAATGTGGAAACGCCTCAGCTTCTTAGTGAACAGAAACGATATCGAAACAACGAGCTCCGTCATTTAGAAGCAAATTATGGTGAACGCCCCCCGGTTTTATATTCGGGGGAACTTGAGCATATACACGTTAATCATGCAGTAAATATTCGGTCTGAAGTTGAAGCTGCAGCACGTGATACGATTCGACTTGTTAGAGACGAGGGATATCGCTATCGGGATATCTCTGTGATGGTTCGAGATATGTCGACTTATTATGAACTGGTCGAAACGATTTTCACTGATCATGGTATCCCTATTTTCTCTGACCAGAAACGTACGATGCTTCATCATCCATTAATTGAGCTCATTCGATCGAGCTTGGATATAATTCAGTATCACTGGCGTTATGAAGCAGTATTCCGCTGTGTCAAAACAGAATTGTTATTCCCTGATGAAACTGAGGATAGCAAAGCTGAAATGAGAGATCGGATGGACGAACTCGAAAACTATGTGATTGCAAAAGGAATCAAAGGCTATCGATGGAGAACTGGAGACCACTGGAAAGCGAATATTTACCGTCAGTTGGAAGACAAAGAAACGGTCTCTTCAGAAGATATCGAGAAGATGGAAGACCGCCTAAATGAAACGAAGGAATGGATCGCGGATCCTCTTGAGAAATTCGAACGAAAAATGAAAAATGCCAAAACGGTGCGAGAGAAGTGTGAAGTTCTTTATTATTTCCTTGAAAACTGTAACGCTGCAGAAAAGGTAGATCGGTTAAAAGAACATGCGGAACTGGAAGGGCAGCTTACTAAAGCGAGAGAGCATGATCAGGTTTGGGATGCTGTAATCGCTCTTCTTGATGAAACCGTAGAACTGATTGGAGACCAGGAACTTTCGATCGGTCAGTTTACGAAGCTTCTTGAAGCTGGAATCGAAAGCATGAAGTTTGCACTCGTTCCTGCTTCTCTTGACCAAGTTGTAATCGGAAGCATCGATCGTACACGTTTCACGAACGTGAAGTGTGGGTTTTTACTTGGTGTGAACGACGGTGTCTTACCTGCGAAAATTCAGGATGAAGGGCTATTAAGTGAGCAAGATCGAGAGAAGCTTGAAGAACAGGGGCTTCAACTTGCACCTGGATTGAAACGCCGGTTATTAGATGAAGAGTTTCTCATCTATCATGCCCTTTCTACACCTTCCGATTATTTATGGATAAGCTGTCCACTCGCTGATGAGGAAGGAAAAGGATTACAGCCATCAATCGTCATGAACCGAATTCAAGAAATGTTCCCTGACCTCTATATTGGATTGAAGTTTGCTGAACCAGGTGAAGAAGCGGTCGATGAGCTATCCTTCATCACGAATCCTTTGAAAACGATCGGGAGGCTGACTGGTCAGCTTCGACAATGGAATAGAGGCTATCCGATAAATCCTATCTGGTGGGATGCATATAACTGGTTTGTTGACCACAAAGAACAAGAGAGCGGTAAGTTGAGATTAGTAGAAAGCCTCTTCTATCGCAACAAAGCAACGAATCTCTCAGTGGAAACGAGCAGAGAACTGTACGGATCGAAAATACAAGCGAGTGTCTCGAGAATGGAGCGCTATCAATCTTGTGCCTTTTCTCAGTTTGCTTCACATGGACTCAGGTTGAAAGAGCGCTCAACATTTAAGTTGGAAGCGCCAGACATCGGTCAGCTTTTCCATGCATCTTTAAATATGCTTGCAGAAACAATTAAACAGCGAGACTGGGACTGGAGTAAGCTTTCATCGAATCAATACTATGAACTTTCTGGTGAAATCGTTGAGCAGCTGGCGCCAAGACTACAGAATGAGATTCTATTAAGCTCAAACCGCTATCATTATATTATGAGAAAGCTAAAACAAGTCGTTGGACGTGCATCATCCGTGCTCGGTCAGCAAGCAAAAAGAAGTGGCTTTCAGCCAGCTGGCTTAGAGTTAGCTTTCGGTCCAGGACAAGAACTGCCGCCGATCCAATTCAAATTGAAAAATGGCTGTACACTCCAATTGATTGGACGAATCGATCGAGTTGATCAAGCATTTAAAGAAGATCAGCTTCTTCTAAGAGTTATCGACTATAAATCGAGCGGTACGTCACTTGATCTGTCTGAAGTATACTTTGGGCTAGCGCTACAGATGCTTACTTATTTAGATGTGGTGATTTCTTATTCCCATCTCTGGTTAGGAAGAGAAGCAGCGGCAGCGGGAATGCTCTATTTCCATGTTCATAATCCGATGCTTCAAACGTCATCTCCAACACAATCTGCCATACAGAGGGAACTCTTCAAGAAGTTTAAGATGAAAGGCATGCTCCTTGCTGATAAAGATGTGGTTAGCCTGATGGATAATACGATCGAGATGGATAAATCGGATATCGTTCCTGCTGCACTTAAGAAAGATGGCAATTTCACAAAGAACTCTTCGGTTCTTTCAAGAGAAGATTTCGATGCACTCCGTTCATATACAAGAAAAACGATTCAACAGATCGGGACAGATATTTCAGATGGGAAAATCGATATAGACCCATACAAAATGAAAGATAAAATTCCATGTACGTTTTGTTCATACCGCTCATTTTGTCAGTTTGATCAGGCAATGGAGGATAATTCATACAAAGTGATTCCCGTAAAAGATGATGAAACGATATTGAGAAGTATGAGAGAGAAAGGGGGAGACGATGATGACGGACTTAATTAAGAAACCAGAAGGCTCAAACTGGACAGACGAACAGTGGGAAGCGATCGCAGCTCGCAATCAAGACGTTCTTGTTGCGGCTGCTGCCGGGTCAGGAAAAACAGCAGTCCTCGTTGAACGCATTATTAGAAGACTTGCGGATGAGAAAGATCCAGCGGAGGTCGATCGTATTCTTGTTGTTACGTTTACGAACGCAGCGGCTGCTGAAATGAGACATCGAATTGGAGAAGCGCTTGAAGCGAGATTAAAGGAAGATCCTTCTTCACTCTATTTGCGAAGACAGCTTTCGATGCTCAATAGGGCTTCTATCTCCACTCTCCATTCATTTTGTATGGAGGTTCTACGCCGCAATTACTATGAAATCGATCTTGATCCGGCCTTCCGAGTCGCTGATCAAACGGAAGCCGCGCTTCTTCGAGAAGAAGCAATGGAAGAGCTGTTTGAGGAACATTATAGTGACGAGAAGAACGAGGCGTTCTTTGAATTAGTCGATCGTTATAGTAGTGATCGAAGCGATATCGACCTTCAGCAGCTTGTCGAAAAGCTGTATCATTTCTCATCAAGTCATCCGTGGCCAGATCAATGGTTATATGAAAGTGTTGTACAGTATGAGAATGCAGGCAATCTAGCATTCGACGAATTGATTTGGGTGAAGGAACTGAAGAAGGATGTGACCCTTCAGCTTGAAGGGATGAAAGAACTTCAGGACAAATCGATTGATCTTGCGTCTTCATCCGATGGTCCGGAACCTTATCTTGAAACACTTCAGACTGAGCGTACGATGGTCTCTGCTGCTCTCGAGTCAGCAAATGATACCTGGTTATCCCTGAAAACGAGCTTTGAAGCTTTTCACTTCGGTAGGCTGAAGCCATGTAAAGGCGATCAGTATGATTCAGCCAAAATCGATGCAGTAAAAGGTATGAGAGACAAAGTGAAAAAGACGATTCAAAGCCTACAGGAAGAATTATTCCAGAGATCGGCAGAAGAATATGTGGAAGATCTTGAAAAGTTAGCGCCTCATCTACGAACGCTAACTGAGCTCGTGAAACAGTTCCGAGAACGTTATAAACTGTTGAAAAAAGAGAAAGGTCTTGTCGACTATAGTGATCTTGAGCACTATTGTCTCTCGGTTCTTCTTGATGAAGAGTCAACGCCAGCAAATCCTATCCCTTCTAGTGCTGCGCGAGAATATCAAACGCAGTTTGCAGAAGTGTTGATTGATGAATACCAGGATACGAACTCGGTTCAGGAAACAATTCTGAATTCGATCAGTCGTAGTGGTGATAAAGCAGGGAATCGCTTTATGGTTGGTGACGTGAAGCAGAGTATCTACCGCTTCCGACTAGCAGAACCAGGTCTGTTTCTTTCGAAGTATAAGACGTTCGGACGTTCATCTGACGAGCCATCAAAGCGAATCGATCTTGCGCGAAACTTTAGAAGTCGTGAAGAAGTTCTTAATGGGACGAACTATATCTTCAAACAAATAATGGACGAACGTGTTGGTGAAATTCAGTATGATGAAGCAGCTGAATTGATACCTGGGGCAAGCTACCCATCTTCTGAATCCGTCGTTCCTGAAGTTCACTTGATCGATCAAAGTACAGACGTGGAAGATACCGAAGAAGATGTTGAGAAAGTTCAGCTTGAAGCACGTTTGATGGCATCGCGCATCAAGACGATGATGGGCAAGGGTGAACAGGAGCGCGTCAAAGTTTACGACCGTAAAGAAGATCGAATGAGGCCAGTGGAATACAGGGACATGGTCGTACTGCTCCGTGCAACGGCAAGCTGGGCACCAGTTATTCTTGAAGAATTAAAGCAGGCGGGTATACCCTCGTATTCAGATCTAGCTACGGGCTATTTTGAAGCGACTGAAGTAGCGATCATGATGAGTTTACTCAACGTGATCGATAACCCGTATCAAGATATCCCACTCGCCTCAGTGCTTCGCTCTCCAATCATAGGATTAACAGAGGAAGAACTAGCTAGAATACGAATCCATGAGAAAAATTCGAACTATTTTGGTGCAGTACAAACGTATGTAAGGAACGAATCCGATGCGCTTTCCAACAAGCTTGCAGATTTTCTACAGAAACTGAACAAGTGGCGAGATCAAGCTAGACAGTCATCTCTTGGCGAACTCATTTGGCAATTGTATCGGGAAACGAACTACTATGAATTTGTTGGTGGAATGCCTGCGGGCTTGCAGAGACAGGCAAACCTACGTGCATTATATGATCGCGCAAGACAGTATGAAGCAACGTCATTTCGAGGCTTGTTCCGTTTCCTTCGCTTTATCGATCGTATGAAAGAGCAAGGTGGAGATCTTGGAACAGCAAGAGCTCTTGGTGAACAAGAAGACGTTGTGAGAGTGATGACGATCCACAAAAGTAAAGGACTCGAGTTTCCAATCGTGTTTGTTGCAGGTATCGCAAAACAGTTCAACTTACGAGATATGGTCAATCCGATGCTTATGCATAAAGAGCTAGGAGTCGCTTCGAAATTCATTGATCCGATCAATCGCGTAACGTATCCGACTCTTCCGTATTTTACACTTCAAAAAAGAATGCGGCTCGAGATGCTCGCAGAGGAAATGCGTGTATTGTATGTTGCGTTAACGAGAGCGAAAGAAAAGCTCTATTTGATCGGAACCGTGAAGGAATGGGAGAAAGAGCTATTAACTTGGACAGGCGCATCCACAGAGGAATGGTTGCTCTCAGACTTTGAACGATCAAAAGGGAAATCCTATCTAAGCTGGATCGGACCATCCCTGCTCAGACACCGTGATTTAGCGAAGGTGATCGATGAAGTAGCCGATATTAAGAAGCCAGAGCCTGTGTTCAACCACACGTCAAGGTGGGACCTTACCATCCACTCAGCGGCTGACTTTGCTGAAGTAGAATCTGAAGATGTTGAAAAACAAGAAGAGTATGAAAGGTTACTTCGTGAGAAAAACAAGATTCCTGAAAGTAGCACACATCAAGAAGATGTCGTGAATCGATTAAGCTGGTCGTATCCACATACCGGTGCTACAGAAACGAAATCAAAGCAGTCAGTAACTGAAGTGAAGCGACAGCGGGAAGTGTTTTCTGATGAGCGAAGTGACTCAACGATCGTCAAAGGATTTAAGCAGTCTCTGAAAGAACGACCGCGCTTTTTGCAAAGTAAAAAGCTAACTCCGGCTGAGAGAGGTACAGCGATGCACGTCGTGATGCAACATCTGGACGTTTCACGTGTTGCGGATAAGCATGCTGTTAGGGAGGTAATCGCTCGTCTTGAAGAAAAAGAACTGTTAACTTCTGAACAAACCGATGCGATCGATGCTGTGCAGATTACACAGTTTATTGACTCACCTCTTGGAGAAAAGATGAGGAAAGCAAAGGCTATTCATAAGGAAGTTCCGTTCAGTCTCGGTGTAGATTCTACCTGGATCTACTCTGATTTCGAAGGCGAACAAGAAACGGTTGTCCTCCAAGGTGTCATCGACCTTATTATCGAAGAGGAAGATGGATTAACGTTAGTCGATTACAAAACGGATGTTATCGAGAATCGGTTCACTTCAGAAGAACAGGTTGAAACTACAATGAAGAACCGCTATTCGACTCAGTTACGATTATACGAAAAAGCAATCGATGAAATATGGAACATGCCATGCAAAGAAAAGGTACTATACTTCTTTGATGGTGGTAGGTTGGTTACAATCGATTAATGTGCTGGCCGGGCAGATGTCCGGCTGGCTTATTTATTCAAGTACTATTCTACATACACAATATATTTGCAAAGGAGTGAAGAAGATGAAGTTGCTTCATACGGCAGATTGGCATCTAGGGAAAACACTTGAAGGAAGAAGCAGATTACCGGAACAAAAAGAATTCCTAGCAGAGCTCATCACGATCGCAGATGATGAGAATGTGGATGCAATCTTAATGGCGGGAGACGTGTTCGATACAGTAAATCCGCCAGCAGCTGCTGAAACGCTATTTTACGATGCTGCTGTTAAACTAACGCAAAACGGCGAACGACCGCTTATCATTATTTCTGGAAACCATGATAGTCCAGATCGCCTAGCTGCATCACGGCCTCTTGCTGATCGAAACGGTATTACAATCATCGGTTTTCCTACGGCAGAACGCCTTGAACTGACAGTTCGTAATGGACAGAAACTCTCGATTGCAGCTCTCCCTTATCCGTCAGAATCTCGTTTGAATGAATGTCTTACTGAAAGTCAGGAAGAAGGGCTGTTACAGCTTGCATACGATGATCGGGTGGAGAAATTATTTCACGATTTATCCTCAGACGTACCAGATGATGCAGTGCATATTGCGATGAGTCATATTTATGTTGCTGGAAGTAGGGAGACGGATTCAGAAAGGCCGATTCAAGTCGGAGGTGCTTACACTGTTTCTGCTAACTCATTACCTGAACAGGCTCAGTACGTCGCTCTCGGGCACCTCCATCGCCCACAAACGATCACAAGAGGGTCTGCTCTAGCGCGGTATGCTGGCTCCCCTCTTGCGTACAGCTTCTCTGAAGCAAGCCACGCAAAATCAGTTACGCTCATAGACGTAGAACCAGGTGGTCTTGCACATATTGATGAAGTTCCTCTTCAGTCGGGGAAACCACTAGTGAGGTGGATAGCGGACCAAGGCATCGAACAGGTGTATACGTGGCTTGAAGAAGGAAGGGATCAGGATGCATGGGTCGACCTTGAGGTGCATTTACGTGATACGCTCTCGATTGAAGAAATTCATAGACTACGAAGTAAACACTATGGTTTTATACATATAAGACCTGTTTTTAATAAAAGTGAAACGAAGAATACGACGGCAAATTCAAGTCTTCCAATCGATGAACTGTTCAAACGTTTCTATGAACAGCAGACAGATGGAGGAGAGCCTGAGGAAGAATTGGTGCGCTTATTCTTAGAACTTTCTCAAGGTGAAGAAGATGAATAAGAAGGGAGGAATGAAAAGGTGAAGCCATTACGCTTATCTGTATCAGGTCTTCATAGTTTTAGAGAATCACAAGTTGTCGATTTCGAAGCGCTATGTCAGGGAGGAGTCTTCGGAATATTTGGTCCGACCGGAAGTGGGAAATCATCCTTGCTTGATGCGATGACACTCGCACTTTACGGGAAAGTTGAGCGTGCGACGAACAATACGCAGGGAATTATGAACCATGCTGAAGACACGCTTTCTGTTTCGTTTACATTTGAACTTAGTGAAGGGGTTCAATATCGAGTCGAACGAAGCTACAAGCGCTCTGGTGATATTTCGGTGCGCTCAACCACATCTCGTCTTGTAGAAATCACTACGAACGAAGAAAGCATTCTAGCTGATAAAGATCGAGACGTATCGCAACGCATTCAAGAAATTCTTGGACTAACAATTGATGATTTTACGCGTGCTGTCGTTTTGCCACAGGGGAAATTTGCTGAATTTCTTTCTTTAAAAGGGACGGAGCGGCGACAGATGCTTCAACGACTATTCCAATTAGAGAAGTACGGTGACCAATTCAATCGCAGACTGAAAGCGAGAGTTGATCAAGAAAAAAGCGTGTTGAATGAGCTTACTGCAGAGCAAACCGGTCTAGGAGATGCTTCTAAGGAACATTTGAAGGAAGCGAAAGCAGTTCTGAAAAGCGCCGAGGAATCAGCGGAAAAAGCAAACATGGAACTTGAGGCTTCGAAAAAGCGTCGAGAACATGCGGAGCGTACGTGGTCTCTTCAACAAGAGCTCATGCAGTTAACGAATAAGAAAACAAACCTACTTACGAAAAGTGAAGAAGTGAACGAGCTTAAGACGAAGATTAAACAAGCATTTGCCGCATCAGAACTGAAACCGTACCTCGATACGCTAGAATCTACTGAGAATGAGGAAGAAGAAGCGCAACGTCGTTATGAACGAACGAAACAACAGCTATCTGAAGCGAAAAGGCATTATGAAAATGCTAAGGAAAAGTACGACGACGTAAGAAAGAAACAGCAGACAGAAGAGCCGCAACTAATCAAGAAGCTGAATGATCTTGAACGTGGAATTAAGCTTGAGAATGATCTTTCTAGTTTGAAAAAGAATCGCGACGGTAACCTTGAAAAATCGAATCTAATCGAAGAAGAAGCGGTTGAAGCAAACAAAGCGAAAGAACAGGCCGATCATGATTTGAAAGTAGCAAGATCGCTGCAAGAAGATTTGAATCGTAAACTCGAGGACTTACAAATCCCAAATGAAGAGCGAAAGCGTCTGTCGACAGCTCAGCAGGTAAAGCAAGAATACGAAGGCGTAACAAAACAAATGCAAGAAACGGTAGAGGAAGAAAAGAAGATTCACAACGAAAAATCCACAATCGAAGCTTCCCAGAAAGACATGGTTGAAACTTACGAAAAAACGAAAGAAAGCTATCGTTCGCTTTTTCGTAAGTTATTAAGCAATTATGAAGGCGTATCTTCATGCAAAACAGCGATTGACCAACGAATTGCGAGAGTAAGTGAAACGATTCATGAAGCCTATCAGAAACTTGAAAATAGTAGAACTCATGCAATCGCGATAAAGCTTGCTTCAGAACTTCAGGATGGAGAGGCTTGTCCAGTTTGTGGAGCGGTCGAACATGTTGATCTTGCAAGTGGGGAAGACCAAACGCTCGAATGGCAGCATAAAATCGAAAGGTCGGAACAGCAGCGCGAGGCACTGAAAGATAGCCTTTTACAAGGTAAGCAGCTTCAGTACAAACTCGAACAGCTTTCGGATACTATGATTGATCTTGATGAAGGTGTAAGAGAAATCAAAGCGGAACAGAAGCCTGTTGATTTATCAGAGGATCTACTAACAGAGATGAAATCTTTTGCCCAAGATGTACAGGAGTTAGAAGAAACGATCAAAAGTGTAGGGAAAAACCTGCAGGAGTACAGTTCTACTGTTTCGAAGAACAGCTATCGGATTGACCAGGTTAATGAAAATCTCACAGCTCTCTTAGAGAAAAAGGCAACACTCAGTGGGAGAGTAGATGAATTAAAGAGAAGGATGAAGGAAGATCTTTCTCTTGATGTTGAAGAGGTTGAAGGGAAAGTAAGGCAGCTTGAAAAGATGGACAATGATGCGGAAGTTATTCGAGAACGGCTGTCAAAAAGCATCCCTTATATCGAGGAAAAAGAAAAACGATTTACTCATTTACAAGAAAGAGTGCAAGCATTAACTGTTCAGAAAGCGGAAATCAAGAGTACCCTTCATCAGAACAATGAGCAGGTTCTCAGGGACGAACAAGAGCTTTCTGAACTAGTTGGCGAAGGTTCAGCACAATCATTGTATCAAAACGTTGAACAACGGTTGAATGATTTAAGAGTTTCAGAGAAAACGGCTCGAGAAGAGCTCACTAAGATGGAAGAGCATTATCAGAAAGCAGAGCGTCAGGCGGCTGCTGATGAAAACTATGGTAAAGATGTGCAAGTTCGTTTAGAAAAAGCCAAATCTTCCTATGAGAATGAACAAAAAGAATCAATATTCTCAGATCGAGAGAGTGTGAGGGCTGCTGAAGTATCAAAACGTTCTCGTTCTGAATGGGAAGAAGAAGTAGAAACGTATGAGAGAGAATGGAATCGCGTCATTCATGGAATCGAAGAGCTTGAAACGAGACTAGGTGGAGAGAAGATTACAGAGGATGAATGGAAAGAAGCAGAAGCAGCTGCCAAAGAAAAGCAACAAGCAAGAGACGATGCTCATTCACATGTAGCAGCAAGCCGTCATCAATTAGAAGACGTCACGAAAAGGCACAAACGATTCATGGAGTTAGAAAGTGATCGAAAGAAAAGAAGTGAAGAGCTCGAAAAGCTTGGGAAGCTTCAAGCGGTATTCCGTGGCAATAGTTTTGTGGAATTCATCGCTTCAGAACAGCTAGAGCAGGTTAGTCTTGATGCCTCACAAAAACTAGGCGATCTCACAGGACAACGCTATGCACTCGAAGTTGATTCTGCTGGTGGGTTTCTTATAAGAGATGACGCAAATGGTGGAGTGAAACGACCTGTTTCGACTCTTTCAGGTGGCGAGACGTTCCTGACCTCTCTTTCTCTAGCACTTGCTCTATCAGGGCAAATTCAGCTAAGAGGAGCGCATCCTCTTCAATTCTTCTTTTTGGATGAAGGGTTTGGAACGCTCGACGAAACATTGCTCGATACGGTGATTACTTCACTCGAAAAGCTACAAACCGAGAGTCTTTCAGTCGGCGTGATCAGTCACGTCCCTGAGTTACGAGCAAGACTTCCGCGGAAACTTGTTGTAACACCTTCTGAGCCTTCAGGTAAAGGAAGCAGAATCGAATTAGAAACGCTTTAGTTATATCCAAGGCTGTCGAGATGATTCTCGGCAGCCTGTTGTTTTCTCTCATCCATACAATAATTGTAAAGAATTGATGAAAGAGACTGTCAAAATAACGTATTTTATGTAAAAATATGATTAGTAGTTGAGGTAATTAACGTAGGAGGAACATGGATGTTGCACTCTATGAAATTAGGAAAAGGAATTGTTAAGCCTTTTACTCATTTTCGAACGCTCAGTTCGGCTTATCGGTTAAAAGGTTCATGGTGGCGTCTTCTCTTGCTCAGCTTGCTAGCTTTTGTTGTAACGGCAACAACATCTTTTTTGAACATTAAATATGCTGGTGAGTTACCTGAGTATGCAGGGTTAGAGTCGAGCGAGAAGCTACTATTCGTATTAAGTGAAGTCATATCGAATGGCGTTTTAGGAATTCTTGTCTTTTTCTTCATGATTCTTGTTGGAGCGCTATTATTTTGGCCATTCTTTCAAGATGTTGGGTTTAAAAGACTAGCAATTATACATAGTTACGCTGTATTTATTTTGTTAATCGGAATGATCGTGCAGCTGCCATTTATTATTTTTCTCCATGAGCCCTCATATATTTCACCATTTAGCATCGGTGTCTATATCGATATTTTCGTGGATGATTCATTTTGGTTATTTTTCAGCTATAGTTTGTCGTTGTTTCTCGTATGGGCCATCATTGTGCAATATGCAGCCATCAAACAAGCAACTTCTCATAAAAGAAGTGCAATCATTATCTGGATCATCATTCTCGACATCGCACTAGCTTTCATGATGGCATATATAAGGACGGCATTTTAAATGAGAGGTGGATTTCGTCTTGAATCGTAAGTCGCTCTTGATCAGTATAAGTGTCGGTCTGCTTCTTGTAGCTTTCGTAACTGTGAACACACTCGTCATTCAACGAGTACTTGCAGGAGAGAAGAAGCTAGAAACGGTATCGGTGAAAAAAGAAACGTTTGAAGATTTAAACAGTTTTGCTGGTTTGCTTGTTCCCCAAGATGAAGAAGTCTATTATTACCAGCAATCTAGAGGAGAGATTTCAGAGTTTCTTGTCGGTGAAGGGGAAGAAGTTTCGATCGGAACTGCGCTTTTTGAATATGAAGCTGAAAAGGAAATAGATGTTTCTGAATTAGAAGCAGAGCAAAACAAAGTGGAAACACAGATCGATGTGTTGGATGATCAATTGGATGACCTTGCGTCCCAGGCATCGACAATCCAGCTTAATTCTGATTTGAGAGATGAAGAAAAGATTCAACTTCTACTCGGTATCGATGAACAAATACGCGAAACGGAGTATCAGAAGCGTTTGGCTGAACTAGATGAGAAAGAACTAAATCGAAAAATTCAGGATGCTGATCGTGTAGAAGTCGAAAGAGGGGTAGAATCTTCGTTACAAGGAACGGTTACGAAGATTAACCGAACTCCCAAAAACGGAGAAGCAGTTGCTAAAATAGACTCGAATGAGCTGGCTGTTCAAGGAACTGTCTCAGAACTTGATTATCCACTACTTGCCGTGGATCAAGAAGTAACGATTAAAGCTCCTGCTTATCCTGGACAATCTGTAAGCGGTCGAATTACGATGATGGAAAACCGTCCATATTCGATTGAAGAAGGATCAAGCTACTTCCACTTTACAGTTTTGATAGAAGAAACGGGCGAGATGACAGCAGGTACGCATGTTGAGATTGAAGTTCCTCTTCATCAGAATATTGATGCTCCGATCGTACCTGAAGAAAGCATCATCAACAAAGATGGTATCTCGTACGTCGTAGTGGTTGAGAAGAAGAAGCTACAGTTAAGAACGATCGAAACTGGCAGGATGAAGAACAATTCTGTTGAAGTACTAGCTGGACTTAAAGTGAATGACAAAGTATTGAAAAGACCAAGAGAAGAATTTACCGAACTTCTAACTGAAAAGAAGCAGAGCGGTAAAGAAGAGAAAGAATAGTAAGAAGGCCTGCACGTTACTGCAGGTCTTCTTTGCACATATAACGAAAGGAGAATGGAAGATGAAATACATATCATTTCTTTACAAAGGTGAAAACCGGTTTGGCGTATGGCTTGAAGAGGAGAAAACAGTTATTGATTGTTCCGAGTATTTTCAAGATAAAGGTGAAAGCGTTTCAACTTTAGTAGACTTGATCAGAAAGGATTGCCATGGTGAAGTCGAATTCCTAATGGAACAAAGTGAAGAAAAGTACCGTTTGTCGGCTGAAGATATCACGCTTATTTCGCCGATTCAACGGCCGTTAAAGAATATCTTTTGTGTAGGTAAGAACTACAAAGATCATGCGATTGAGATGGGAAGTGAAAAGGATATTCCTACAAGTCCAATGATTTTCACAAAAGCACCGACAAGTGTTGCGAACCCGAATGAGCTATTGTTGTTTCCTTCAGATGTTTCGTCACAGCTTGATTATGAAGGGGAGCTTGCAATCATCATTGGTAAAGGTGGGAAAGGGATTTCTCGTCAGGAGGCATTGGATCATGTCTTCGGGTATACGATTGTTAACGACATCACAGCTCGTGATCTTCAAAAAAAGCATGGACAGTTTTTTATAGGTAAAAGTCTTGATCAGTCTTGTCCGATGGGACCCGTTATTCTCCACCATTCAGCAATTGCGGATCCTCATAAGCTCAATATCGTTACAAGAATCAACGATGAAGTAAGACAGGACGGGAGTACAGAGGATCTGATTTTTGATATTCCGGAATTACTTTCTGTCCTTTCAAAAGGTATGACTCTTGAAGCTGGAGATATCATCGCAACTGGAACGCCATCTGGTGTTGGGAAAGGATTCAAGCCACCGAAATTCCTTAAACATGGTGATAAGATTACAATTTCTATTGAAGGAATTGGCTCACTTCAGAATGAAATAAGTATAGGGTAAGTGTTTAACAGCTTCATAAAAAAGGAAATGTATGACCAGATTCGAGTTTATCAGGAGGGTTACCAAATGGATAAGTTACATTACATTAACGGAGAATGGACAGGACAAGATTTAGAAAAAATCGAAGTAAGAAATCCAGCAACAAATGAACTCGTTGGAACTGTTCCGATCGGAGGTAAGTCCGAAACGAAAAAAGCGATCGATGCCGCACATAACGCATTCCCCGCATGGTCTAATCTAACTGCATACGAGCGGGCTTCATACTTAAAAAAGCTTCACTCACTCATGCTCGAGCATGAAGAGGAGTTAGCAGAATTAATGACGAAAGAAATGGGAAAACCCCTTCATGAATCGAAGGGAGAAGTAGCTTATTCCGCCTCATTCGTTGAATGGTTTGCTGAAGAAGGAAAACGAGTGTATGGCCGTACGATTCCGCCACATAAAGAAGGTAGAATGATGGAAGTGCGAAAGCAGGCTGTTGGTGTAGTTGGGGCGATCACCCCATGGAATTTCCCTGCTGCGATGATTGCGAGGAAGTTAGCTCCTGCTCTTGCTGCAGGATGTACGTTCGTGGTCAAGCCGCCTTCTGCAACGCCTTTAACTGCTGTTCGACTCGTTGAACTTTGTGAAGAAGCAGGAATTCCAAAAGGAGTCGTGAACCTCGTTTCAGGAAAGTCTTCTGAAGTTGCAGGTGAACTGATGAGTAATCCTCACGTAAGAAAGATTACGTTCACAGGGTCTACTGAGGTTGGTAAGAAATTAATGGAACAAGCTTCAGAAACAGTTAAAAACATTTCTCTCGAGCTTGGAGGGCATGCACCGATTATCGTTCTCGATGATGCGGATATCGAAAAGGCTGTTGATGGCGTTATCGCCTCGAAGTTTAGAAACGGTGGTCAAACATGTATTTGTGGGAACCGTGTGTATGTTCAAGAGAAAGTTCACGACGAGTTCGTTGAGCGATTTGTTAAGAAAACAAAAGAATTAAACGTTGGTAATGGTCTTGAAAAAGGAACGGATATCGGTCCGATGATCGACAAAGATGGGTATGACAAAGTTGATAAGCACGTGAAGAATGCAACGAGTCAAGGAGCAACAGTTGTGCTAGGCGGAGAAGGATACGAAGAAAATGGTTGCTATTTCTATCGCCCAACGATCTTGAAAGATGTTACACCAGGCATGTTGATCATGAATGAGGAAACGTTTGGACCAGTAGCGCCGATTCAAAAGGTATCTACTGATGAAGAAGCGATTAAATATGCGAACCAAACACCATTTGGACTTGCGGCATATGTATTTAGTGAAAGCGTAAGGAGAGGGAATGCCGTTGTTAACGGTCTTGATTATGGTATCGTAGGTTGGAATGACGGAGTTCCTTCTGCTGCACAAGCACCGTTCGGAGGAATGAAGCAAAGTGGTCTTGGACGTGAAGGTGGTCATGAAGGGCTCGAAGCTTACCTTGAAACCAAATATGTTTCGATCGGATTATAAAGCAACAAGAAGCCCCGCTGCATGACAGCGGGGCTTTTTCATTATACAGAAAGGACATCTTTAATTTGGTCGATTGCCCAGTTTAGATCATCTTCACTAATGATTAGTGGAGGGGCAAAGCGGATTACTGTTTCGTGAGTCTCTTTACAGAGAAGGCCTTTCTCTTTTAGCTTCTCACAGTATGGGCGAGCCGCTTCATGAAGCTCGACACCAATGAAAAGACCGCGTCCGCGCACTTCTTTGATAGCAGGGTTATCGATTTCTTTTAATTTTTGTTGGAAGTAGTTTCCTAGTTCGAGTGAACGGTCAGCAAGCTTTTCATTTTCAAGCACTTCGATAGAAGCGATTGAAACTGCACAAGCGAGCGGGTTTCCTCCGAACGTTGAGCCGTGCGAGCCTGGAGTAAACACGCCGAGGACGTTGCTGTTAGCGGCAACACAAGAAATAGGGAAAACACCACCGCCAAGTGCTTTACCAAGAATGTACATATCGGGCTCTACGTTATCCCAATCACAAGCAAACTTTTTACCTGATCGGCAAAGGCCAGCTTGAATTTCGTCAGCAACGAAGAGAACATCATGTTTCTTACAATACTCAAAAGCTTCTTTTAAGAACCCTTCAGGTGGGATGTTGATTCCGGCTTCACCTTGAATCGGTTCAAATAGGAAACCAGCTGTATTCGGTGTGATCGCTTTCTTTAGCGCTTCAATATCACCGTATGGTACGAGCTTGATTCCAGGTAGCATCGGTCCATAGCCACGCTGATATTCTTCTTCAGAAGATAAAGAAACAGCTGTCATTGTACGTCCGTGGAAGTTTCCTTCACATGCAATGATTTCAGCCTTGTCCTTTTCAACACCTTTTACTTCGTAAGCCCAGCGGCGCATCGCTTTTACTGCTGTTTCAACAGCTTCAGCGCCCGTATTCATCGGTAGCACCATGTCTTTGTTCGTAAATTCAGAAATCTTTCGATAAAATGGTCCGAGCTGGTCGTTGTGAAATGCTCTAGAAGTTAATGTGACGCGATCGGCCTGGTCTTTGAGAGCCTGAATGATCTTTGGGTGTCTGTGACCCTGGTTCACTGCTGAATATGCACTTAGCATGTCCATATAGCGATTTCCTTCTGGGTCTTTTACCCAAACCCCTTCAGCTTCTGCGATGACGATAGGTAATGGATGATAGTTGTTAGCACCGTATTGCTCTGTCATTTGAATAATATCCTGTGTTTGTACCATGTTAATCCGTCACTCCCGTCTATATATTCATGTCACACTCCCTTATTATAACAATGAAACTGGCAGGTTCCTATCATTTGAGTCAAAATTATCTGATAGTTTTCGCGGGAATCCTTCTTCGTGATAAGATAGATTTGTTGCAATTATTCTGAGGAGGAACTTTACTATGCTTCATGCACATTACACTGCGTTTGGGTTAACGCTATTGACCTTTCTCATTAGCTATTTTCTTATGAGAAAAGGGAAAATGAAAGTCCAAAAAATCACTCATATGGTGCTTCGGACGTTATACGTCTTAACTCTAATTTCAGGGGTTATCCTCGTTTCAGGGTATAATTTCTGGGGACCTTCTATCGTGAAAGCGGTCCTAGCAATCTGGTTGCTTTCATCGATGGAGATGATTCTTGTAAGAGGGAAGAAAGAAAAGTCAATCTGGCCATTCTGGCTACAGTTTATGTTTTCATTCTTTCTTGTCTTCTTTTATGGGTACTCTGTACTACATCTGTATCAATTGTAAGCCGAAAACCGCCATATTTGTGGCGGTTTTTTTCTATTAAACAAATGGATATTTCTACCGATATATAGAATAGGGTAATAGACTTGTTTTTGCTTTAAAGGTATTCGTATACCTTAGTTTTTGATATCATTGAACATAATTAGAAGTCGTTGGTATTACATAGAACAAAAGATGAGGATCGAATCTTTACTATCATTCTATATGCAGGAGATGAACGAATTGGATGGAGGAACAAAGGCATTATCTCATTTGATCAAGGCATCAACAGAAGAGTTAGAATCGTTGGCTGCTAGTTTGCAGCAGTCGGAGCAGCGATATAACTCCCTATTTGAACAAAATCCTAACCTCGTTTATTCTGTTGACGTTTTTGGTAAGATTACCAGCGTGAACCCTGCTCTTAAACCGTTGTTAGGTTATAGGCCTGATGAGGTGATGGGCAATTATTCACTGGATTTTGTAGCTCAAAGCGATTTCTCGAAAACAAAAGAAAAATTCAATCAGGCTCTTAGAGGGCAAGCGCAGTCTTATGATGTGCATCTGATTCATAAGTCAGGAGAAAGTGTTCTTTTTACAATAACGAACATCCCTATCATCGAGAATGGTGAAGTAGTAGGTGCTTATGGAATCGGAAAGAACATTATGAGGCAGCTTAGAGCTGAAGAGAAAATCGCACACCTTGCATACTATGATGTTCTTACTGAACTACCAAATCGTCTGCTTTTCGAGAATCTTTTAGAAGAATCGCTAAAAGCACGTGAAGAGATGCTTGCTGTCATGTTTGTAGATTTAGATCGTTTTAAGCTCATCAACGATAGTCTTGGTCACCACCGGGGTGATCATATATTAAAACTCGTCACAGCGAAATTGAAAGAAGCAGTACAGGAAGATGCGGTTCTAGCAAGATTTGGTGGCGATGAGTTTACAATGATCCTTTCTGGGATGAATACCGAAAATGATGCGTTGTGTCTTGCGAAAAAGATCATCGATGAGCTGAAAGAACCGATATTATATAATGAAGTAGAATACTTTATGACAGTAGGAATTGGCATCAGCATCTCTCCACATGATGGTGCGAGTATGGATGAGTTAATGCGAAATGCGTATATCGCATTAGACCGTGCGAAAAAGCAGGGCGCGAATCATATTGAATTTTATACTGACGAAATGAATGATCAGGCATTTGAGAGACTAGAATTAGAAAGTTATTTACGTAGAGCAATCGAGAAGGAAGAACTGACGCTTTACTATCAGCCTCAAGTGAATCTTGACGAACAAAAGATCTATGCGTGTGAAGCATTGATCAGGTGGAATCACCCTAAGTTAGGATTAGTGTCTCCTGCAGAGTTCATTCCACTTGCGGAAGATACGGGACTCATAGAAGAAATTGGTATTTGGGTTTTGAACGAGGCGTGTATGCAAACGAAGATGTGGCAGGATTTAGGTTATGAGCACCTATCGATTAGCGTGAACGTATCTGGGCGTCAATTCCAGAGTGAACAGTTCGTTGAATCGGTTCGAGAAGCGTTAAATAAGTCTCAGCTATCGCCTCATTCTCTTCATCTAGAAGTAACGGAGAGTACTACGCTGGTCAATACTGACTATAGTATTTCGATGCTCAAACAGCTAAGAAAGATGGGGATCAAGGTATCGATTGATGATTTCGGAACTGGTTACTCATCCCTTAGTTATTTAAAGGATTTTCCGCTTGATATCTTAAAGATCGACCAATCTTTTATCCGAAACTTAAAAGAAAACAGTGCGGATGCAGCGATTGTCAAAGCCGTTATCACGATGTGTGAAGGCTTGAATCTATCGATCGTTGCAGAAGGGATTGAAACCGAGGAGCAAGGCGAGATCGTCAAACGGTTTGGATGTAATTTCGCACAAGGATTCTTTTATAGTAAACCTTTAAATAAAGAACACTTTGAAAAACTCCTTACTTCTCGTAAATTTCCACTCGCAACTTAAGTGTGCTACACCTATCAAATCCAGTTGATTTGATAGGTGTTTTTTATTCATAATAAAATCATGCAGGAGGGGATAAGAATGAACGATAAAAAGCTGAAGAAGAATGTAGCTGCACCAGGAACGTTTGTAGGTCTCGGAACTGCATTAGGTGTCGTGTTTGGCGTCGTCTTTGATAATATTGGACTTGGAATTGCCCTTGGCGTTGCTTTTGGAGCAGGCTTGGATAGTATCCTATTTACTAAAAAGAAATAACTTTTTGCAGCTTAGTCCTTTGGGCTAAGCTTTTTTGTATGTCGCATTAAATTGTTGAGATGGAGATCTTGCGCTGGTCATTCAGTTTATCCGGCTATGTAGAAGGGAAGAGAAGGGTAGTAACGAGGTGATAGAGATGCAATATGATGTCTTGATTATCGGAGGGGGAATTGCGGGGCTCACCCTTGCAGTCAAGCTAGGTCAGAGCAATGTGAAGACCCTTATCGTAGAAAAAGATCAGAAAAGCGGTTTGATATACAAAGGAGAACTTCTACAGCCCAAAAGTCTCGATATACTAGATCGCATCGGTCTCCTTCAAACGGTGAAAGCCAACGGAGTTAGCCTTCCTTCGATTGAATTTCATGAGTTCGAACGATTGGATAATGGCTCTCTTAAGAAATTAAGTGAAAACGAATTTCGATATGATCTCATTCAATCTCCTTACAATACGTCTTTGATGATTCCGCATGAACGGTTGAAAGAACTATTATTTGAGAAAGCATCAAAGTATGACTCAATTGATTATATACAACCTGCGAAGTTTACAGGGTTTACCGATGAAGAAGCAACGAAGAAAAAAGCGGTGATCGAAACGAAGGAGGGAAGGCTTGAAATCGAGGCAAAGTTCTACGTTGGTGCTGAAGGACGAGCGTCTCCAACGCGAACTGCAATGGATGTGCAAATGAAGAAAACGACATACAACCATCATTTCTTAACAGTCTCATTCCCTCGCCCTGACAGCCTTGATCAATCCACTATCATTACGACACAGAATCGTTTTCTTGGACTCTTTCCTTTACCAAATAATGAAGTGAGAAGTGTATTGTTGATCAAGCCAGGGGAATTCAAGGAAATGCGAAAAGAAGGGCTAAATTCCTTCTACCGCGCGTACTGCGAATTGATACCCGAACTAGATGGGTATGTTCAACAGATCGATTCGTGGAAAAAGATTCAGCTCATGATTCCAGTTCGACACAATGTCTCTCAATATGTAAAAGACAATATTATATTAACGGGCGATGCGGCGCACAGTGTGCATCCGATGGCAGGAGAAGGTATGAATCTTGCGATACAAGATTCTGATATACTCGGAGAACTACTTTGTTGGATGTTTAAGACGAATCAAACAGAATGGCAGCACCTTGCATGGTATGAAAAAGTTAGAAAACCAAGAGCTGAGTTTGTTTCACGCCTTAGTCATCAGGCGGCATTGCTTTATTCATTCCCTTACCGCCCGTGGCAGAGGCTACGGATAAAAGGCGTACAGCAAACAGAACATTCATCCGTGCTTCATTACAAGCAGATGCTTAATACATCTGGATTAGGAATTTGGAAATTTACGATCTTGGATCGTATGAAGCAAGCAGGTCTCCTTCCGGCCAGGAGAAATGATAACAAGCTTTCCGGTATCGAACATAAAGTTATTTTTGACAAAAACGAGGATTACCCTTGGAACAAAGGGTAGTGAGGAGGAGATAGGGTGAACGAGATCAAAAAGATATGGCGTGCAAGGAAATGGATGAAGAGCAATGAGCCGTTCCTTTATGCGTGGCATGCCCATTTAGGTTATGTTCATGATTTATTTGATGAATTTCAACATGGAGCTACTGTTACAGCAGTTGCGGATAAGCGCGAAATGAATGAATTACTCTTAACAAGATGGTCCGAGGTTGGCGTTGCGATCGGCCATTTGAAGATTGACAGGAAAGGATTGATTCGATCAAAGAAGAGTATGGTTGAATCGATGTCAAAAAGTAGTGATCAGAACGTAGGCGTATTGTTAAAAGAGATGATGGAGTTACATATTCCAATCCTCCTTTCGTACTCGGAACTTTTGAACGGCGAGGAGTATGCTTCATATCAAGATGATGATTACGCAGGAACGGTAGCGGCAACTTCTAGTTTTATTGAACGCTTCGCATTTCCGAAAGTATATCAATGGCTTCAAAAGGTTGATGCGAAGTCGGTGGTCGACTTCGGAGCAGGGTATGCAGGCTACCTTTCTAGAATCGGCGCAAAGGAAGAGAATATGAAGCTAGTAGGGATTGAGAAAAGCAGGCAGGTTTGTCTTGATGCTGAGTCACATATTCCATACGAATTAAAATCATCGATCGACCTTTATCCAGAAGACATGATGAGCTGGAGCTGGGATGGTGATCGATTTGATGTAGCGATGATGAATAACTTGCTTTACTATTTTGCGCCGGACGAGCGGTACCAGCTTTTTCAGAAAGCGAGTGAGGTTACAAGTGATAGCGGATCATTGATCATCATCTCCCCACTGCACGAGTCTCAGCACGGACATGCTTTTTCAGCTGCATTCAATAGCTTTATGAGTGCTCATAGTAACCTTCATCAGCTTCCAACTAGCAAGGAGATGGTCGATATGGCCTCGAAGGCAGGCTTTGAATTAAAACAAATGAAGCCTATTGTAAAAGAAGGCGCATGGTACTGTTTAACGTTTCAAAAAGCTATGTGAAGAACCCCTGCTGAGGGTTTCTTTTTTTTGTGAAGTTTCCTATCACAAAACTTGGGCTCCTGCATACGTTAAAGAGAGTATGGATAGGAGGGGAATGCCTTTGTGTGGAATAACAGGGTGGGTAGATTGGAAGCAAGACCTAACACAAAAGGAAACAGTACTTCAACAGATGGCGGCGACCCTGTCTAAACGAGGACCGGATGATACGAATTGTTATATGAATAAACACTGTGGGTTTGGTCACACGCGGCTTATTGTTGTAGACCCGTCTGGTGGAGGCCAGCCGATGTCAAGAACGCATCGTGATCATACGTATACGATCTGTTATAACGGTGAATTGTATAACACAGAGGATATACGAACTGTGCTCCTTACGAAAGGCTATACGTTCAAGTCTCATTCAGATACAGAAGTACTTCTGACTTCTTATATAGAGTGGGGAGAAGCTTGTGTTGATCATTTGAACGGAATCTTTGCCTTCGCCATTTGGGATGACCTGAAGAAACACCTGTTTCTAGCAAGAGATCGCCTAGGAGTAAAGCCTCTTTTTTATCGGTCTAGCGGTCCATCCCTTCAGTTTGGCTCAGAGCTTAAAGCGATTCTTGCGCATCCTGATGTGAAAACGGAGATCGACAGAGAAGGATTACAAGAAATCTTTGGGCTTGGACCTTCTCGTACGCCAGGACACGGCGTATTCAGGGGTATAAATGAGATTCGCCCTGGATTTGCAATGATTTTTAATCAAAACGGATTGAAGACTTGGCGTTATTGGGACGTTAAGAGTAACGAACATACAGATAATCTTGAAACGACTGTAGGAAAGGTGGGCGATCTTCTAAAAGATTCGATTAAGCGCCAATTGGTTGCGGATGTGCCTGTATGTACATTTCTGTCTGGTGGAGTCGACTCAAGTGCGATAACGTCAGTAGCACAATCGGCATTTCAACAAGATGGAAAAGGGATTCTTCGTTCATTTTCTGTCGACTACGTAGACAATGATAAATACTTCGAGAGCAGTGAATTTCAGCCGAATTCAGATGCTCCATGGATAAAACGAGTTTCGTCAGAGCTAGGCACAGATCACAGTAACCATGTGATCGATACCGACCAACTCGTGCACCATTTAAAAGAAGCCGTTATCTGTCGTGATCTGCCAGGTATGGCTGATGTTGATTCATCGCTTTTATGGTTTTCAAAACAAATTAAAAGGCAAGCAACGGTGGCTCTATCTGGAGAGTGCGCCGATGAAATCTTCGGTGGATACCCATGGTTTCACAAACCAGAGCTACTTGACCAAGAACAATTTCCGTGGATGCGTTCGACTTTAGAACGTCAAGCAATGTTAAAAGAAGAGTTGCGAAACAAATTAGACCTCGAAAGCTATGTAACGGAACGGTATCGGGAAACGATTAAGGAAACCCCGACACTTGATGGTGAGAGTGAACTTGAAGCGAAACGAAGAGCGCTTTTCTATTTGAATTTAAATTGGTTTATGACAACTCTTCTCGAACGAAAAGACAGAATGAGTATGGGGGCAAGTCTAGAGGTGCGAGTACCTTTTTCTGATCATCGCATCATCGAATATGTTTGGAATGTTCCATGGGAAATGAAGATGCTAGATGGAAGAGAGAAAGGGCTACTTCGAAAAGCAATGACAGGTGCGTTGTCACACGATGTTCTTTATCGAAAGAAAAGTCCTTACCCGAAAACATATAACCCTGCTTACACCAAAGCTGTGAAAAGCTGGCTAACAGCGACGCTTGCAAATAAGCAAGCACCGATTCTTGAACTGATTGATCGAAAAGTCGTTCAAGACATCCTTGATACGGATGGAAAAGCATTCAAAGTTCCGTGGTTTGGTCAGCTTATGGCAGGACCACAGCTCATCGCCCATCTCGCTCAGATTAATTTTTGGTTAGAACACAACAAGATAAACCTCGTGGACTAAGGGGTGGTCAGTTAAACTTGAAGTGTAAAAATCTCATAATGATAGAATGTCCTGTGGATTAACATAGGACATTTTTTTGGTTAATAGGGCTTTAAATAACACCAATTCATTTAATTTCCGGTCAACAACATATGGTAGAATATGGTTTGGGGTGAGGAGGAAATGGAAAAGAACAGTTCCTTAAAACTACTATCGATCACTTGCTTGGTTGTTAGTATACTTGTTTGGATGCCAAATATTATTTTCGATGTTTCAAGTCAACTATGGATCGTGACATTCTTCATTGCTCCAGTTGGCGTTGTGTTTGCTGCTTTGATTAAAAGAAGGTGGCTTATCATTGCAAACACAGTGATGTTTTTTAGCTTTTTTATCTTTATGTTCATTGGGTATTTCGTAAACTTTATTACTGATGGAAACTCCTAAAGTCGATAAGTATGATTCGAAAACAATGTCATGAAAGAACCGCTCAGAGCTTAAGCTCTGAGCGGTTTTCATTCGCGTGCTATTGAGTTTGAGATTCTTTCACTTTCGGAGATTCTAAGCGATTTAATCGGTCAACAAGGCCGTGACCAAATCCACCTCCAGTAGAAAGACTGTTGCTTGAGTTAATCGCTCCACGAACTTCGTAAGCAGTAGAACCATGCTCAGAGAAGTCGAGTCCTTGTATTTCTTCTTCTCTAGAAACGCGAATGGAAGAGAAGCGGGTGTAGATGAATAGGAATAGTCCTACAGTCGAGAAGGTCCATGCCATGACAGCGAGAATTCCAATAGCTTGAACTCCAAGAAGGGCAGCGCCACCGCCATAGAAAAGACCACCATCTATTGCAAACAGACCTACAGCAAGGGTTCCCCAAACGCCGCATACTCCGTGAACAGCAATCGCTCCGACAGGATCATCTAGCTTCACTCGACGGTCGATCAACTGAACAGCTTCAATGAGAATGACGCCTGCAATAAGGCCAATCGCAATCGCACCGAGAGGAGAGACGCTTGCCGTCCCAGCAGTAATCCCAACAAGTCCCGCAAGCGCACCGTTTAGCGTAAGTGATGCATCGATCTGTTTGTACCTAATGTATGAATAAAGGGCACTTGAAATGACGCCTCCAGACGCAGCTAGGAGAGTAGTAGCGACGATTGTAGGAATAAGTGCATCACTTGCAGATAACGTACTACCAGCGTTGAACCCGAACCATCCGAACCATAGAATAAATACGCCTAAAGCACCAAGAGGTATGTTATGTCCTTGAATAACGTTCACTTTATCTTTTGAATACTTTCCAATACGTCCACCGAGAAATGTTACGGCCACGACAGCACCTAAGGCACCTGTAAGATGGACGACAGTTGAGCCGGCAAAGTCGGTGAATCCTAATTCAGCTAACCAGCCGCCTCCCCAAATCCAGTGTCCTACTACTGGATAAACAAAACCTACCATGGCGATTGTGATCGCGATATAGCTGATCAGTTTCATACGCTCAGCAACTGCTCCTGAGATAATCGTGGCACATGTAGCAGCAAAAACGGCCTGAAAGACAAAGAATCCGATTTGATCAGACTGTCCAATGAGGAAAAACCCGTTACTCCCGATGAATCCGGAAGCAGATTCACCGAACATGAATGCATATCCGACTACGAAGTACAAAACAGCTCCAATCGACATCGTTAACAAGTTTTTCATTAAGATATTAAGTGCATTTTTTGAACGTGTGAACCCTGTTTCTACCATTGCAAATCCCGCATGCATGAAAAACACGAGGAATGTTGCAATCATGACCCAAACCGTATCGATTGACTGACTTAACGCCGTTACCACAGAGTCATCTGCCGCGGCAAAAGCCTTTCCACTTGATAATAGAAGAATAGCTGCAAATAGAACTGATACCTTTTTCATGACGTAACCATCCTTTACGTTATTATTTAAAAGCAGTTAGACCGTGTTCACCAGAGCGTATACGAATGACATCTTCAACAGGATAAACGAAGATTTTACCATCTCCAACTTGCCCAGTGGAACATACATCGCGAATCGTTTTTACAACATGATCGAGAAGGTAATCTTCAAAAATAAGTTCAACTTTCACTTTTGGTTGGAGATCAACTTCGAAGTGGCTTCCTCTGAAAAGTCCCGTTTGTTTCTTTTGTAAACCACATCCTGCTACTTCTGAAACGGTCATTCCAGTAATGCCTTCATCACGTAACCGATCCCTTAAGTCCTGAAATGATTCAGGACGAATAATCGCTTCAACTTTTTTCACCTTCCGGCACCTCCATGTTAGTTAATCTAACAAAAGCTACTTTCTATATGCTTATATTATGCTGTAAAGCGAGGAAGTTCAAGGTTATTTTTAGAATATTTAAAATACTTTGTGAGGTAATCTAACGAATTAAGGAAAGCAAAATGATTTGAACGTAGATGGGGTTTAGGTGGTTGCGTTTTCAGAAACTGAGAGTGAAAAAAGACGAAAAAAAGCTTCCGGAATGAAATCCAGAAGCTTTGGGCTGTTATGTGAGAGAGAGGATCTGTCCTCATAGCGATTCCAATATCGATTCTATTTCTATCGCTTCAGCGTTACTTTATCTCTGGTTTAACAGCAGGAGGAACGAAAGGATAGGCATCATGGGGAGGGAGAGGATTCAGGTTGTATACCGTCTTCTTTCTCTTTTTTAATTGAGTTTGTACATTAAAACTGGAATCGTTTACAATAAGAAAGTATTAACAACGGCTTATGCACAAAATCATAAAGCGTAACAATTGCGGATAGCCTGTTGTTCAGGAGGGAAACCAGTGGCAGTAACGATAAAAGATGTAGCAAAGCTAGCAAATGTCGCCCCATCCACTGTTTCTCGAGTCATTGCAAATAATCCGAGAATCAGTGAAAAAACAAAACGCCGCGTTCGTGAAGCGATGGAAGAACTCGGCTATCACCCAAACTATAACGCACGTAGTCTTGCGAACAGAAGCACACAAACGCTAGGGATTGTGATGCCTAGTTCAGCAGATAAAGTATTTCAAAACCCTTTCTTCCCAGAAGTTCTTCGAGGGATCAGTACGAAAGCGCATGAAAATGAATTTATGCTGTACTTGTCGACAGGTTCGAAGGAAGAAGAAATACTTGATGCTGTGAAAGGAATGGTTCACGGAAGAAGAGTGGATGGTATCGTTTTACTTTACTCTAGAATCGATGATTCCATTATGAAATTCTTAAAAGATGAACAGTTTCCTTTTACTGTTATTGGGAAGCCTTTTAAGTATCCAGATGAAGTGACTCATGTTGATAACGATAATTTTCGAGCGGCAAAAGATGTAACCGAACATCTGATCAGTAGAGGGCATGAGCGTATTGCTTTTGTCGGAGGGAAGCTCGACCTCGTTGTAACCGTCGATCGATTGAGTGGTTATGAGAAGGCACTACGTGAAGCGAACTTAACATATAGGGATGAGTATATTGTGCACGTGGAGTTTCTGAAGGAAGGTGGGCACGAAGCGGTTATGGAATTATGCTCGCTTGAAGAACCGCCAACGGCACTTGTGGTTGCGGATGATTTGATGGCGCTCGGTATTATGAGCAAGCTTGATGAAATCGGACTCTCCGTCCCTGATGATATTTCGATCATCAGCTTTAATAACGTGATGCTCGCTGAATACGCAAGCCCACCATTAACGTCAGTTGATATTAATATCTTTCAACTAGGCTATCAAGCAGTGAACTGCTTACTCGAAAAGATCGAAGATGCAGAATCAAGCAACAAACGAGTTTGTGTCCCGCATAAACTTGTTGAGCGCTGGTCTGTTAAAACATTGTAAAGCATTGGTTTCGAAGACTGTTGAGAATTTCTTGACAGTCTTCTTTTGTATTCTAGAGTTCTTTCATGATGTTTCTTTCTGAAGCTTATCGATGATTGCTAAAAGGGAAGGGTTCGTTTCATGATAATATGCTTGGAATGGGCATTCCATCTTTTCTATTCGTTCAAGTACTGAATTGATTGTAAAAGACGATGGTGATAAAGAGTTGTTAACTTCTTTCCAGTATAAGGGGGCTGCGACGGTCGGTTTATGTTTTCCTCTAGTGGAATAAGGACAAATCATTGTTTTTCCTTCAGCGTGTTGAAGAAAATCGACATACAGTTTACCTTTCCGATTTCTCTTCATTCTTTCGATTGTGAACGAGGCAGGGTTCTGCTGAACAAGGTAGTTCGCAATAAACGAAGTGAATAACCTTGTGTCGTCATACGTTAATTCCAATCCTTTCATAGGAATGTGGATTTGAATTCCTTTGCTACCAGTGAGTTTAGGGAATCCTACGATACCAAGTGAAGAGAGAATCTTGTTAATTTCGTTTGCAGCTAAGATAACAAGGTCGAATGATTTTTCATCAGGCGGATCCAGGTCAAACACGATTTCCACAGGTTTATTAGATTGAATCGTATGAAAAGGAATATGTAATTCCAGTGAACCCTGGTTGCCAAGCCAGACTAGCGTCGACAGATGATTGCAGATGATGTAATCAATATCTTCGCTTCGATCTGTTTGAATGAAAGCTGGAGCATAGGCGGGGCAGTTCTTTTGATAAAATGATTCATTTTCAACACCGTCCGGATAGCGAATGATAGTTAAATGCTTATTTTTCAACATTGGTAAAAGCAACGGCGAAACGTTAAGTAAATAAGAAATATAATCTCTTTTCGTCACATCAGGCCAATATTTCTTTGAAGGATTCGTAAGGAACCCCACTTCATAATAAGGTAAATTGGTTAGGATAAGGTTCATTTCTGTGCATTCTCTATAGTCAGTATCAAGTTGAAATGAAAGAAAGGTAGGATCAATGATTTCGTTGTTCAACATGCCTTTGAAGGAAAGTTCAACACAGATTCCGGGAGCAACTCTGCTGATATTCTGATCGATATGGTCTTGATTTGCAACGATCGTGTGATACAGACTATCATATTCTTCATTAGAAAGTCCTTCGGAAAATGCTCCTACAATCGTTTCATGACCGTCTTTCATAATCGAGACGACAAATTCCTCTCTCTCTTCATGGTAACCATAAATAATAAAATCGCCTCGAAACACGTTGTCGTCAAAAGTGAACAACTCTCTCATCACCTGTTCCACATCATTTCCTACCTTTCTATTTTTGTTGAAAAGAGCAGGCTTTTGGATCACCATTACTTACCGATTGCACGACAGGCTGACGCAATCGTTTATCAGCCGTCCACTCAAGATAGGTTACTTTTACAATGATTTCTGGAGAAAGCCATACAACGTCTTTACGATTAGAATCAAGTGCTAAGATTGGTGAGGCTGGTTGTGTGAATGAATCCACGATTTCAGAGAAATGAGCGATCTCATCACGATTTAACTTTCCTGTACCAGCACTTCCGATGTAGTGCAGCTGATTATTTGAGTCATACAGACCCAATAAGAACGTAGTTATGTTATTTCCTCGAAACGTTACGCCACATACGAGTGCAAAGATGTCTTGATAATTCTTTATCTTCTTCCAGTTGTCGCTTTTTCCATTAATCACATAAGGACTGCGGAGGTCTTTGCAAACGATTCCTTCCATTCCTTTTGCTTTAATAATAGAATAAAGCTGTTCTCCATCCTCGTGATTTTGAACAAGACGAATCGTCTGGTTTTGATCTAAACACTCTTCTAATAATTTAAGTCGTTCAATCAATGGACGATTGTTAATCCATTCGCCACCCCAGTAAATTACGTCAAAAACCATATAGAAAATAGGATTTATTTGCAAACCTTTTGCAATTTGTTCAGGTTTCTTAAGTCGATCTCTACGCATCACATCATGAAAAGAGGGCTCGCCTTTTTCGTTAAGTGAGACGATCTCACCATCTAGAATGAAAGATGGACTCTCAGTCAAGGAAGGCAAATCTTGAAGTTCTGGGTAAGTAGCGGTCCTTTCATTGAGTGATCGATTAAAAAGCTTTAAATGGTATTTGTCGAAATAGGCTAAGACACGAACACCATCCCATTTTACTTGTGCAATCGAATGTGGCGAAATGGGTATGGACGTCGATTTGACAGGTTCAAATGGTTTTATTGGTTTCATCCAAATTCCTCATTTCAGAAGAACGACATCAATCGGTGTATGTTTGCTTTTTCGTACTTCGAAGCGCAATCACGTTATATTTAAGAGCAGAGTAATTCCCTACAGCTCCGTATCCATAAAAAAAGCCCATGAAGAGACCTGCGTATAGATCCTTAGGATGTGCATAAAAGACGGAGATCAGCACACCTAAACATAAAGCAACGGTTGGTACAAATGCTTTAGGCACTTTGAAGATCAGTTTGATGATCTCAGTCACGATCATAATGACAGGAATGGCGAGAACAGCGTCCCAAAAGTTTGTGTGGATAATGGGGAATTCCATAAGCTTTTACCACCTTAATTGAAGAAAGTTTTGTTGATAAAAGTGACTCTAGTTCGCTTCCTTTTCTTTCTTCTTTTTCACAGACACTTTTTTCTTCTTTTGTTCTTTCTTCTTTGGCTTATTCGTTCCGGTTGGTTCAAGACTTGCCTGTAGAGCATCCATCAAGTCCACAACATTTTTCTTTGGTTTATCTTTAACTACTTTTATGTCGTCACCAGAGATTTTACTTTGGATGAGCGCCATAATGGCTTCACGTCGCTCATCTTTGTACTGCGATGGATCAAATTCAGTTGTGAGCTGTTCGATTAATTGTTGAGCCATTTTCAATTCTTTGTCACTCAAATCCATTTCTTCAGGTAGATCAGGAACATGAGCCAATTCGCGAACTTCATCTGGGAAATACATCGTTTCCATCATCAAACCATGTTTGTACACTCTAACAGCAGCAAGGTGTTCTTTTGAACGTATCGTGATTTTCGCAATGCCAATCCTGCCGGAAGTCTCCATCGCTTTCTTTAGGAGCATGTATGGTTTACTGCCGTTGTCGTTTGGTCCGATGAAGTAGGAACGATTGAAAAAGACAGGATCAATGTCATCTAATTCCACGAAATCTACAATCTCGACCGACTTGTTTTTTTCCTGTGCGAGAGCTTCGATTTCATCTCTTTCGATAATGACAAACTTACCATCTTCATATTCATAACCACGAACAATTTCATCAGATTCAAGCGCTTTTTCACAGTGCGAACAAGTCTTTTCATAGTTGATCGGTGTATGACATTTCTCATGGAGATAGCGCATCTTAATATCCTTGTTTTCTGTTGCTGAATAAAGCTTTATTGGGATGTTGACCAACCCAAAACTAATCGAGCCTTTCCACATCGTATGCATGATTCTTTCCATCCTTTCAGGGTATCTATACTGTTAGAATGTCTCACGAACAGTAAAGCATGCAGGCTGGTGTAGAAAAGGGTGGAGAGGGAGTGCGCCGGAAGGGAACACGAGGGGGGATGGCGCTGGTTTGAGGAGTGTTTATTGTCCAAACTTCACAGATGCTTCTGAAACGAAAAAAACCTCCCCGAAAAGGGAGGCGTCTCTCATTCATTAAGACGACATAAACTGTCCGCCATTAATATGAATCGTTTGACCAGTCATATAAGAAGAATCGTCACTTCCGAGGAGTACATACGCTGATGCGAGTTCCTCAGGTTGACCAGGACGTCCCATCGGTGTGTTTGTCCCGAAATCTTTTACTTTATCGCTTGAGAAAGTGGAAGGAATAAGAGGTGTCCAAATGGGACCTGGAGCGACGCTATTCACGCGAATCCCTTTACCGACAAGGGATTTTGCCATGCTTCTAGTGAATGCCGTGATCGCGCCTTTCGTACTAGAATAGTCGATTAGCTGCTCGTTTCCTTCGTATGCCGTTATGGAAGAAGTGTTGATGATGGCACTCCCTTTCTTCAAGTGAGGAAGAGCTGCTTTTGTAAGATGGAACATTGAGAAGACGTTCGTACGGTACGTTTTCTCAAGTTGTTCAGCTGTAATGTCTTCAAGTCCTTGTTGTGGGTGTTGTTCTGCAGCGTTGTTAATGAGAATATCGAGCTTGCCGTAAGCTTCGATCACCTGATTGATAACGCTTTGGCAAAATGCCTCATCCCCAATATCTCCAGCGAGGAGGAGGCATTCCGCGCCTTCTCCTTCGATGAGCTTCTTCGTGTTGTGTGCATCTTCTTCTTCATCCAAGTAGACAATGGCAAGCTTTGCGCCTTCTTTCGCATATGCAAGAGCTGCAGCTTCACCGATTCCACTATCGCCACCCGTGATGAGAGCTACTTTATCGGTGAGTTTTCCTGATCCTTTGTATTCCGAGTCATTGATCAATGGCTTTGGATTCATTTCTTCTTGTGAACCTGGCTGATGGTTTTGGTGTTGAGCTGGTTGTCCATTTGTTTGTTTATTATCAGAGCGCATAATCAGATCATCCTTTCAATGAAATTTTCTCTATGGTAGTGATTACCATTCTGTTTCATTTTCAAACCTTTATTCAGCGATGTAGGAAATGGAAATTCATGATAAACTAGAAAAAGTATAAGTAGTCAGTGAGGGAAACGCGATGGAAAATGATAAACAGTTTGAACAACGGTTAGCAACATTCTTAAAAGAAAGTCAGCCTAACATTGTTCAAAAGTGGCTTACGATTGCGAAGCTTTCTAAAGAAGACCCATACTATGAAGAAATCATTAACAATGGCAAACGAACGGTAGAGTTAATATCACACTATATTTTGACTGAGGATGAAAGCTGGATCGTTACGTTGACGAAAAAGATTGCAACTGAACGGATTCAAGCGAATGTAAACATTGGAGAGTTCGTTGCGAATATTAACTCGGGTCGATCCGTCGTCATCTCAGTTTTGAATGAATCACACTTTAACAGAAGCGATCTTTCAAGAGCGCTGGATATCATTAATAATTATTTTAATTCCTACCTTTATCATTCTGTAACGGAATATACGAAACTAAAGGATAGCATCATACAAGATAAGAATTTATTTATTAAAGAGATGCATAGCGACAGACTAACAATACTTGGCCAATTAGGTGCGAGCTTTGCACATGAGTTTCGAAATCCACTTACATCAATTAAAGGTTTTCTCAAACTTTTAGAAGATCAGCCTGATTACGAAGAAGCACTTAGAAAGCATTATTTTGAAATTATTAATGAAGAAATGAATAACCTTGAAGAAAAAGTTCGACAGTTCCTATTTTTATCAAAGATGCGTGGAATCGATGATAAACCAACAAAGTTGAACATGAGCGGTTTGCTACATTATTCTGTTCAAGTGTTGTATCCAAGGCTTCTGGAGGCGAATATTGAGGTTTCAACAGATATTTCTTCCGATTTAAGCGTCTGTGGAGTAGAGGAACAGCTAAAGCAAGTCTTCCTAAATATCGTGATCAACGCAATAGAGGAGTTAAACGAGAAGGAGCAAGAGCCTAGAACAATTAAAGTGGTGGGAATGGTTGATAATGATTTCGTTATTACATACATCTCTAATAATGGAAAGCCAATTCCGTCTCATCTTGTAGAAAGTATTTTCGAACCATTTATTAGCACAAAAGAGCTTGGAACAGGCCTTGGACTTTCAGTATGTAAACAAATTATCGAGAAGCACAATGGAACGATAACCGTTCATTCGGATGAAGATGAAACGACTTTCATTATTAAACTTCCACATACTAGTTGACAGAATAGTAAAGGAATAGTAGTTTAAGGATAATCATATGAAATGCTTATAAGTCCACTAGGGGAGTCATGTGACCATGACTGAGACAGGTATACCTGGACCCTTTGAACCTGATCTGGTTAGCGCCAGCGTAGGAAAGTGGAGACGGATGCAAACGCAACCGCTCCATTTTTGGAGCGGTTTTTAGTATGCTTCAGAAATGTAGATGTTCGTGCATGTGGGCTCCTTTCCTCATTATCAGGTGGATGATAAGCGGGAAGGAGTTTTTTTATATGTCATTTACAGATCAAATTAGAAGAGAAGCAGACCCTATCTTTGAGGCGATTTACAAGCATCCATTCGTTAGGGGCATCGCGACAGGTCATCTAGGAAAAGAACAGCTCATTCATTATGTGAAACAAGATTTCGAGTATTTAAATACGTTCGCGCGTATTTATGGAATCGCCCTTTCGAAGTGTGGAGAGAGAGAAGAGATGGAGTTCTTTAATGAACAAATTTCATTTGTTTTAACTAGCGAAGTACACCCACATACGAATTTTTGTAATGCAGCAGGCGTGACATACGAGGAGTTACAAGGGTTTCCGCTCGCTCCCACTGCACACCATTATACGAGGCATATGCTAGATGCGGCTCATACTGGTTCATTGGGCGATATCGCGGCAGCATTGCTTCCTTGTCCATGGACGTATCAAGAAATCGGCCAGCGCCTTATGGAAGACATTGCCCCAAATAGCGATCATCCATTTTATGAATGGATCACGTTTTATGGCGAAAAAGAGATGGCGTCCGTTACAGAAAAATTAAGGGTGATCGTAGACGAGCGAGCAAAAACAGCCACTGAATCTGAACTTCAACGGATGAGAGATTACTATATTCGAAGCTGTCAGCTTGAGTATGGATTTTGGGAGATGGCCTATACGATCGAGCAATGGCCAGTTCCAATGATGGAGAGTGAGCGGATATGAATCGTTTAAAACTTTCAGATATTCTTATTACGATTGTAATCGCCCTTGTTTTTGGGATTATTTATAAGCTTTGGGGACCGGTTTATAGTTTAGTCAAACCATTCGGACTTCATATCGGTGATGTTGCTTATGGCATGTGGTTTATTGCTGGAACGGTAGCAATGCTTATTCTTAGAAAGCCAGGAGTTGCTTTACTTGCAGAAACAGCTGCAGCATCAGGTGAATTCCTTGTAGGTTCAGAGTACGGGTTGTCTGTTTTGTTATATGGAATTGTGCAAGGTCTTGGGACAGAGTTAGTGTTTATGTTGTTTGGCTACAAGCGTTATACAGCATTTGTAGCAGCAGTAAGTGGAATTGCTGCAGCAGCGGGCTCGCTGATCATGGATGTCGCTTACGGGTATATTTTGGATCTCGCTCTATGGAATCTGATCTTACTGATTTCTGCGAGGGTACTTGGTGGGTTGCTCATCGCTGGGATCTTTGCTTATTTCCTTGTTGAGGCTCTCGAAAAAACAGGAGTGACGAGCCTTGTAAGACCAGCAAGTGACGAGGACTTCAACGCACTCGATAAGTAAGGAGGAGTTTTATGAAAGTCGGAGTGACAAATTTAAGAGTGAAATATTCAGGTTCTTCTGAGTTGCTCTTTAAAGACCTTTCTCTTCATATCCAAAAAGGTGAAAAAGTACTGTTACTAGGTCCGAGTGGCTGCGGTAAATCAACGCTACTCCAAGTACTATCAGGACTTATCCCTGCTGCAGTACCAGTTCCAATGAAAGTAGAAGAAAAGGTAATCGCGGAGTCGGCTGGGTACGTATTTCAAGATCCTGATGCTCAATTTTGTATGCCCTATGTTGATGAAGAGATGGCATTTGTACTTGAGAACCGTGGCGTTTCACGAGGTCACATGGACGAATTAATACGAAAGAACCTTCGTAAAGTAGGACTGAACTTTGAAAACCCGCATGTTGAAATTTCGTCTCTTTCTCAAGGGATGAAGCAGAGACTTGCAATCGCTTCTGTTCTTTCTTTAGAGCCAGATGTGCTTTACCTTGATGAACCGACTGCACTTCTAGATCCTGAGGGAACAGATGACGTTTGGGAAACAATTAAACGTATTGATGAAAACCAAACAATGGTCATTGTGGAACATAAAGTTGATAATGTCATCGACTTTGTCGACCGTGTCGTTCTTTTTGACCACGATGGGAACATCCTAGCAGATGCTGATCCTGAGTCCATCCTTTCATTTTATAAGGATAAGATGAAGGAATATGGAATTTGGTATCCGGGAGTGTGGGATGAACACAAACAAGCACTTACTTTGAAAAGAAGTACTAACCAAACGACACCGTTAGTAACAGTAGAGAATCTAAAAGGATATAGAGGGAAGAACTGTCTGATCGACATTCCTGGATTAGCGATACATGAAGGCGAGTGGATCGTCGTAACGGGTGAGAATGGCGCGGGGAAAAGCTCTTTGCTCCTTAGCTTGATGAGAGTGTTGAAAACAACAGGTCTCGTGTGTGTGGATGGAGAAGAGTTGCATTCTATTAAAGAAGCTAGGAAAGAGCTTGCTTTTGTGTTTCAAAATCCAGAATTTCAGTTTGTTACAAATTCGGTTTACGATGAGTTAGCTTATTCCATTTCGAATGATGTTCATGAAAAGGTAACGAATTGGCTAACAGAGTATGATTTATTAGAGCTTCAACATCAGCATCCTTACCAACTTTCGACGGGTCAGAAAAGAAAGCTTAGTGTCGGCACAGCGTTGTTTGGTGACCAAAGGGTGTTGTTGTTAGATGAACCAACGTTTGGTCAAGATGCGAAGAATACCTTTAAACTCTTACAGTACTTTGAAGAAATAAGATCAAAAGGTACGATCATTCTGATGGTCACTCATGATCGTCATATCGTTGAAACGTACGCTATGAGAGAATGGGTTGTTTCAGAAGGGAAATTGATTTGTGATCGCAGCTTGAACAGTAGAGAGGAGGCTATCTTTCATGCAGTGGACTCTTAATTATCACGAAACGTGGTTGCATCGAATGAACCCTGCATTCAAGCTCGTCTTTTTCCTCGTGCTGTTTCTAGGACTGTTGTTTATTCATAATCCCAACGTGATTACCTATATTACAATGATTCCGCTTGTCCTTGTAGCGTTTTATACAGGACATAAAAAGAAACTGTTAGGTATCTTAATGATTCCATTTCTGCTATTGTTTTTTTCTAGTGCTTCAAGCATGATCTTCTTTGGACAGGGATCAACAACGTGGTGGAAATGGGGACTTATTCACATTACGGAAGAAAGCTTTTATAGAGGTCTTCACGTCGGGTTCAGAGCATTGAACTTTGCCTTGCTCGGCTTGATTTTCGCACTTACTACCAGACCAGTCTTGTTGTTTTATTCTCTCACTCAGCAGCTTAAAGTACCTCCAAGGTTCGCATATAGCTTTATGGCAGCTGTACGAATCCTACCGATGATGGTCGAAGAGTTTCAACAGCTCAAAACAGCTCTCCTTATTCGAGGCGTGAAGAAAGAAAAAGGGTTTAAGAGAATAACGCAGTCCATAAAGTTGTACGCCGTGCCTTTACTGTCGCAAAGTATTCGGAGAGCGCACAGGATAGCGGTAGCGATGGAATCCAAACAGTTCCATAATGGAAAGCGTACGTATTATTACGAAACCCGCCTATCAAAGTTTGATCTGCTGTTTGTGATGTATGTGATTGTTGGAGTAGGCGTAACAATATGGCTGGGACTAGAGTTTCCAACCTATGCGGTTACGGATGTCCGAAAGTAAAAGAAGAGGTTAACTGCCGAGAAGCATATCGGCAGTTTTATTTTGTTTTGGAGCGGTACTTACAATTGTTATCTCCTGTTGAGAGAAGAACTTTTCCTACAAAAAAGAAGACTGGATTTCCAGCCTTCCTTTATATTAGAGATGATCACTGCTTTTTGAATAGTCATGTTTCCCTTGTTCACGGTTCTTTTCTTTCTGATTATTTTTCAGCATACGCTTTGCATTATGATCCACTGGCTTCTTGTTATTGTCTTTTGTGTTAGACATAAAAGACCTCCCTGTACCCATAGTTTAATTCACTACTTTTAGGGTACACAGTTGAAGGAGATACTATGTAGCATACTATTTACTTATTTAGGAAAAATAATGCAAGTGTACCAGGACCAGAGTGAGAACCAATCGTAGCTCCAACTTCAGTAATGACGAAATCTTGTCCACCGTACTTATCTTGAATGGCTTCTTTGAGTTTTTCTGCGCTTTCGAGGTCATCACCATGGGAAATTCCGATTAGCTGTGATTGAAGATTTACCCCGCGTTCTTCCATAATTTCAACCATACGCTTATATACTTTGTTTTTCCCGCGGACTTTTTCGATCGGTACAAGTTTCCCATCTTCAACATGGAGAATTGGCTTGATTTTCAGCATTCCACCAAAGAATGCTGAAGCTTTACTGACCCGTCCACCTCTTTGTAAGAAATCGAGGTCGTCAACAGTGAAGATGTGTTCCATATGTTCGATGTAGGAACTCTTAAGGCTCTCGAGTATCTCTTCAATGCTTTTCCCTTGCTCAGCAAGTTTTGAAGCGTGGATCGCCATTAATCCGTAACCGAGTGATGCACCTCTTGAGTCAACGACCTCCATCTGTACATCAGGGAATTCTTCTTGAACTTCATTTTTGATGACGGCAGCTGATTGGTATGTCCCGGATATTTCAGAGGAAAGACCAATGTAGATGAAGGGCTGTCCTTCTTTTGCAAACTTTGTAAACGTTTCTTTAATACGAGCTGGAGGGATTTGCGAGGTTTTCGCTAATTTTCCTTCTCGTAAAGCAGTGTATAAGGATTTGGAGTCGATTTCTTCTCGATCGTAATATTCTTTCTCTTCAAGAATAACGATGAGAGGCATGACCTCAAGCTGATGTTTTTGTGATAAATCCTCAGAGAGATCAGAGGCACTGTCGGTTATAATTTGTACTCTCATGAACAAACCGTCCTTTCTTCATTATAATGCAGGCTAGTTTCTTAAAGTTTATCCCTACAATTGCCTAAAATCAATGATTATATCGTAAAGGTAGGGCACGAAGACTTTTTTCTATATAAGAAATTTTTCATGCGAAAATTTGAGGTTGTCGAACTGTGCCGAAAGCCTTACAATAAAGTTCTTGCTAACTAATTTAAAAATACATCGTCCTTTTTCATCAAGAAGAGGCTTTAAAAGAAAAGGGTGTTATCATGGAAGAATTCAAAAAAATCATTATTATTTTATTAGGAGCCATCCTAGGAGCTGTTTCACTAAATTTATTTCTCATCCCAGCAAACGTCTACGCTAGCGGTTTTACCGGTATGGCGCAGCTACTCTCAAGTGTATTGAATGATTATACGCCAATTCATATATCAACTGGTATCTTGCTTTTCTTATTAAATATTCCTGTTGGCATTCTTGGTTGGAAGAAGGTAGGGAAAGCCTTCACTCTTTACAGTTTGATCAGTGTTGGTCTTACCACATTCTTTCTTGAAATCATTCCGGTTCAGGCTCTATCTGAAGATATCCTCCTAAACGCTGTGTTTGGAGGGGCGCTTGCTGCGATTGGAATAGGATTTACACTTAAGTGGGGTGCTTCCACTGGGGGTATGGATATTGTGGCAATGATTCTCTCAAGGATGAAGGATCGCCCAATCGGGACGTACTTTTTCAGTTTGAACGCATTGATTATCCTAACTGCAGGAATGCTCTACGGCTGGGAAAAAGCACTGTACACACTTGTGACACTGTATGTTTCTTCTCGTGTGATCGATGTTATTCATACACGTCATGAGAAACTAACAGCGATGATTGTCACATCAAAAGGAAATGATCTTCAAAAAGCGATTCATGACCGACTTGTTCGCGGAATGACGAAGCTACCTGCAAAGGGTGCTTACCGAGGAGAGGACAAGGAGATGCTCATGATGGTTGTGACACGTTATGAGCTTTATGATCTTGAGCATATCATCAATGAAATCGATCCACACGCCTTTACGAACATCGTCAATACTGCAGGCATCTTCGGCTTTTTCCGAAAAGATGACTAAACAAAATTCCCCGGGGATATCCCCGGGGAATTTCTTTATGCGTTATTTGTAATGATTTCTTTAACTTCTGGGAGCAAGCTGTCCCATTCTGCTTCAGGCATTTTGTTAATAGTAATGAAATCCTGATAGCCAAATACATTGTCGACACCTTCTAATTTCAGTAGTTCAGCTGCTACTGCATGATCAGGGGTATCATTTTTTTTGAAAGAATGGCTGGATGAACCTTCAAAAAGATTCTTGTCAGCTGTAATCTTTATCGCATTTGGGTTAGGTGTGTGATCTACTCGTAGTTGCATATTGAAGCCTCCTTTCTTAACTCCTACTAGTGTACCAAAATTCTCTCTAGGCATAAATCAATTAAGAAGAGAAAGTGAAACCGTAACGTTTAGAAATAATATCGTGGAAGCCAAGTGAATTATAGAGATGTTTCGTAACAGCGTTGTTTATTCCGGTTTCAAGCTCAATTCCTGTGATACCTTCTCTCTCAGCCCAATAAATAACATGTAACAAAAGCTTTCTACCAATTCCTTTATTTCTTGCATCAGGGTCAACGAACAATTCGTTCAACCATATATAAGGGCCGCCATTCGCGACGCTCACTCCAATATTAAAGAACGCAACACCAAGGATGTCGCCATCATCTTCAGCGACTACAATTCTTGAAGCGGTCTCTTCACTTGTAGCAAGTTTTGCTCCTGCGATTAATTTCTCATAGCTTCCTTCACGATCAGCATGTGTGATCTGCTTCATTAGTAATTTTGCGACTTTATCGATCACATCATCCTCGACCTGGCTAGACAACTGATATACGTTCATTCCCGATCCACCTCCGTGATAATTGTTTCGACTAATTCCTTATCGAACCCTTTTTTAAAAAAATTAATATTATTACAAACAAATTCTAAATAATTGAAACATTATGGCATTCTCATTCGTCTATAAAGGAGAGAGGAGAATGAAATGATGAATCTTCTTTTTTCTTGGAGCTCAGGAAAGGATAGCGCTCTGGCTCTTCAGGACTTACTTGCAAACAACGATATCGACTTAGCGGGCCTTTGGACAACTATTACAGTTCCTCACGATCGTATTTCGTTTCATGGTGTAAGTGTAAGTCTACTTAAGAAGCAAGCTGAAGCGTTACAAATTCCGCTAACGATAACAAATCTACCAGATAACTGTTCAAACAACCAGTATGAATTGGTGATGAGAGAGTCTTATCAGAAATTTATTGACGACGGAATCGAAGGCATTGCTTTTGCGGACTTATATGTAGAAGAGATACGTGAGTATCGCGAACAGCATCTAAAGAAAAGTGGTCTAAAGGGTGTGTTCCCGTTATGGCGAAATTCAACCATCGATACGGCAGAACGGTTTATTGATAACGGATTCAAAGCAGTTATTACTACAGTCGATGAAACAAAAATTGACCCTTGTTGGTTGGGGCGAGAGTTTGATCAACATTTTCTAAATAGCCTCAATGATAAAGTGGATCCTTGTGGCGAAAATGGGGAATTTCATACGTTTGTATATGATGGACCAATTTTCAACGAAGCTGTGTCTTTCACAATAGAGGGAACCGAAGAAATGTACCCATACATAACTGCATTACTCAAATAGAAGAAATTATATTGAAATTCAGTATAGAAAGGGGCGTTATCATTGCCAGTACTCGTGTGTTTTGGAGACTGTTTAACAGCAAAAGAAGTTGATGAAAAGGGAAATGAACGATTAACTTCTCTGATTAGAAATGAATTGGAAGAGTGGATCGTAATCAACGCGGGATCCTCGCCAACTTCGAGGGAGGGTGTTTCACGATTTCAAACGGATGTTCTAAGTTATCAACCTGATTTTGTAACGATTCTATTTGGAACCCAGGAAGCATGCATAAATCAGGAAGACAATCTTTCGGAATTCGAGAAGAACATTGGTTACATGCTAAATAACCTACCACAAGAACGGGTTATTTTGATTTCACCGTCTCCAATTAGAGACGAAGAAAATACGTCCCTTACCAATCATAAGATCGAAGGGTATGCTGGCCGTGTGAAACGCCTCTCACAAAAATTCGGTACGAAACACATCGACCTTTGGTCTATTATTAAAGAGCACAAATCGCAAGAGTCTCTCTATGAGAAGGATGGTGTTCAGCTAAGTCAAAAAGGTTACAAGCTCATCACAAAAGAACTGTTCAAAGCATTGGGTGTGAAATCTTCTTTTAGACGAGCACTGAAATTATTCTAATGCAGAAAACCCGGCAGGCGCCGGGTTTTTTTGTTGAGATTTAAAAGGGTTTGTTGGAAGATTCTTGACTAAGTTCTTGAATGGTTTGTTGGTACGCAGTAAGCTGTTCTTTTTCTGCTGAAGATGATTGATGGAAGGCAGCTGATAAGTTGTTCTTCGCTACTTCAATTTGTTGCTGGAGGCCATGTTGACCAGTTGATGCCAATTGTTCGGCATTTTCAATAGCCTCTCTCGCAAGCTGAAAGTATCGATTTCCCATTTACTCACCACCCGATAGACGTTCTTGTTCTACCTTTTTGCGTTCTTGACTAGTCATACTCGTCAAATCACGTTGATCCATCTGTGAGACAGCACGATCTGCTCCTTCTCTTGCCATTCGCTGTTTTTGTTTACTGTTCTTACCCAAAAGAAATCCCTCCCTTTGATACTAGGATGAGTCCCTTAGGTTGTTATTATGCAGTGGTTAATTACTTAAATATACAAAAAAAGACAGCTTATGATAGCTGTCCTGTTCGTTGTACGGATAAGTTAAGTCGTTCTTCAAGGTATACTGCAATTCCGTCCTCATCATTAGAAACGGTGATCTCATTCGCAATATTTTTCAATGGTTCAATGGCATTCCCCATCGCGACACCTGTACCTGCATATTCGATCATTTCGAGGTCGTTATCTTCGTCTCCGAAGGCAATAACTCGCTCTTGAGGTACATTAAAGTGTTCGGCAAGGCGACGGAGGCCAACAGCTTTGTTCAATCCAATCTTCACGATTTCGATGATATTCCACGGTGCAGCCCACACACGGTGCTCGATTGTTTCGGCATGGTGTTTGTGTAACGTGTCTCTTAGCTCTTTTAACTGTTCATCGTGAGGAAGAATTAAAAGTGATGTTGGATCGTGATTCAGGTTCTTAAGGATTTCTCCAGTTATAATGGATGATTCCTTCATTATCATATTTTGGACGATTTGATCATCATGTTCATGTAGGTAAACATCATCGATTACTTCAGCCATGATGTTCTTTACTTTAATTTCATTACAGGAAGTAACGATCGAATGCGCTGTTTTTAAATCAAGCGGTGTATGATAAGTACCGAATGATCGATCGAGTGGGTGATGAACAAATGCGCCATTAAAGTTAATCATTGGGCTATCGAGGGATAGCTCGTCATAATAGCGGGCGCTAGCTCGAAACGGTCTGCCCGTTGCGATCGCAACATGATGTCCTTGTTTACGTGCTTCATGGATGGCCGCCTTTGAGCGTTCAGAAATATTTTTTTCTCCGTTTAACAACGTTCCATCAAGATCAATGGCGATAAGATGCGGTTTTGTTGTCATAGAAGCTCCTTTGAAATTGTCATTAGTTTAAGCCATTATGGCTATACTGATTATTGTACAATGCTCCAAAACACGTGTCTAATTATATTACAAAATTTACAAAAAATTAAAAAGAAGGTTCTGCCCGTTTGAGAATAGAATAACCAGGGTAAACCATTATTAACATTCTATTGGAGGTGCAGTCGATTATGACCAAAAAACAAACGGTACTCATTTCAAGCATTGCAGCCGCTAGCACAATCGGCATTTCTTCTTATTTATTGAAAGACCCAGAGAAGAGAGAGAAGTTGAAAACAAAAGCAAACGACATTCGCCACCAAGTCTCAAAGAAATTCAGTGATGGCCTTCCTGTAGAAAAGGCAGGAAATCCAACACCTCCTGATAAATCAAACGATAGTGGAGATAGCAAGATGGTTTATGAAGGTTCTCAATTTCCGACACAGTACTATAACAAGTTAGAAAACATGAAATCGGTTGAAAAGAGCAACGAAACGCAAGTAAATAAATAAAGATAAACATGCAGGCTTAAACCAGCCTGCATGTTTTTTTATGAATATGAGGTGCTCTAAATTTACTAATACTTTCTTAGAATGGTACGATTATGGTAGATGAATGTAAAAGGGGCCATGCACATGATTACGATAGAAAATGAGTTGATGGAAAACATTCCAGTGCTACATGTAGTGGATGAAAATCTTTCTAAAGAAAAACTCCCACTGGTTATGTTTCAGCATGGGTTTACTAGTGCAAAAGAACATAACCTTCATATTGCGTACTTACTTGCTGAGGAGGGATTCCGAGTTGTGTTACCGGATGCCGTCCATCATGGTGAGCGTGAAAAGAACCTCTCCGAGGAAAAGCGACAATATGTGTTTTGGGATATTGTCATTCAAAGCTTGAATGAACTTGATTATATAAGGCAGCATTTAATCAGTCGAAACCTTGTACAAGAAAATCGAATTGGCATGTCAGGCACGTCAATGGGGGGAATCCTTACATTTGGATCGTTAACCCAATACCCTTGGATCAAAGCGGCTGTATCATTAATGGGGTCGCCGTCATACTTTAAACTTGCTAATGCTCAAATCCATTACTTGAAAGAAGAAGGGTTTAGTCTTCCTATTTCAGAAGAGGAAATGAAAAGGCAGATTGAAGGATTACAGGAATATGATCTTTCACTAAAAGAAGAAACATTGAACGCCCGTCCGCTCCTAATGTGGCATAGTACGGTGGACAAAGTGGTTCCGTATACTCTTACTTATGATTTCTATCATCAAATTAAAGCCCGCTATGAAGGGAACGAACAGAACTTAAAATTTGTTAAAGATGAGACGTCTGGTCACAAAGTTTCTCGCGAAGCAGTTCTCGAACTTGTGGAATGGTTTAAGACTCATTTGTAGCAATCAGTGCTTTTCGGTTTAAGTTGAAACTCAGTTTGTTATAATAGAATGTGGAAGTAGAATGAAAGGAGAATGAACATGGCTGCAGATCAAGCAACGAAAGATAAATTGATGGAAGCTCTTAGAACGTAATCGATCCTGAGTTAGGTATCGATATTGTAAATCTAGGCCTTGTCTATGACGTAGACTTAGATGAAACTGGTAAAGCTGATGTTACGATGACGCTAACTGCAATGGGATGCCCACTAGCAGGAACAATCGTTAACGATGTGAAACGTTGTCTATCAGACGTAGAAGAAGTAAATGACGCTGAGGTAGATATCGTATGGAATCCACCTTGGACAAAAGACAAGATGTCTCGTTATGCAAAAATTGCACTAGGCATCACTTGATCATACGAAAAAAGGAAGAGGGGCAACCTCTTCCTTTTTTTTATTCTGTTCTTTCGACAACGACTTCATCAGAGATCATCGTCCACATGGCAGGGTCCTCCATGCCGAGTCTCCAAAGTGCCACACCTTGTATTCCGAGCTGGTCCGCAAGGTTAACCTTTGCCCGAATGCTTTCTTCGTTTTCAAACCAGACCTCGTGTTTGCTGCCTTCCTCGTCTGTATAAGTGAAATAAGGCGTTTTACGTTCTTCGTCAAATTTAACTTCTGCTTTGTATTTTTTCTTTAATTTCATTGCCATATCATATGTTACATACGTGCTTTTATCTTTATCTAGATTAAAGTCAAATCCAAAGACAGAGACTGCTGCTACGAGTTTCTCTGGAGGGATTCTTGTTTTCGCATACTTCATGACTTTATCCATCCAACCTGCCGTTACCGCTGGTCCAGCTGGACTTCCTGGCCAACCGAACTCGTTATAGAGCATGACGATAAATTGATCAACAGCGCCCCCAATTGCAGCATAGTCGAATGGATCTGAGAAAGGATTAACTGGCTCATCAGAAGCGCGTGAAGGGACGCTTGCTGAAAAGAAGTATCCTTTTTTGTTCATTTCTTCACCGATGGTTTTGTAAAGAAGCGATAGCTTTTCTGAATCCTCAATATACACATCCTCGATGTCAATATCGACACCATCAAAATTGTATTTTTCGATAAGCTTCACAAGGTTCAAAGCAAAAGCTCTTCTGTTTTCTTCGCTTGATACAAGGGTTTGAACAACCTTCTTGCTTGGTTCAGTATCTCCCTTTTTATATAAAAGGTTATGAACGACAGGGATGATTTTGATGTTTTGTTCATGAGCGAGCTGGACGAGTTTCGCGATCTCTTTATCGGTAAATTTCCCAAACTTTTCGATCTTAGTTGGATTCGCCTGACTAATCCGAAACAAAAACAGCGCAAGTTGAGATAAAGAAGGGCGGTGTTGAACAAAAGATTGATAAGAAGAAGGAAGCTGTGGACCTTCTTCAAGCGTATAATAGCCGATAATTCGAGATACAGGCTTCTCATCTCCATATACTTTGAATTCGACAATACTATCAGAAACCCATCCTTCCGTTCCATCATAAAGCTCTACTTTGTACCAGCTGTCACGTATGCCTTTGACTGCAAGTCTTGCACCGGCTCGCATCTGAGTAATGATGTTATACCCTTTCCCAGGTCCCGTTCTTATATTTGCACGGTCGGTTCGTGTGACGACTTCCGTATAACTAGGGATCTTTAGCGTTTGACCGATTGCTAATGAATCAGCTTCAAGTTCATTCAGTGTGAGTAGACTTTTTACCGTTGTATTGTATTGGTTCGCAATTTGATAAAGACTGTCGCCCGCTTTTACCGTATACTCAACACGGTAAGAACGATTGGATGTATTCGGGATATCGAGCTGCTGACCAACATAGATGATATTCGTTCTGAGCTGATTCTCATGCTTGATTTCTTCAACGGGAATCTGAAATCTTTCAGCGATTGTTAATAGCGTATCTCCTCTTTGTACTTCATAAGCCGTGGAATCAGAGGGGATTCGAAGCATCTGTCCAACATAAATGATGTTCGAAGGCAATGCGTTATTATCTTTGATGTCGCTAACAGAACGGTTGTAGGAATCTGCAATTGATAACAACGTATCACCGGGCTTAACCATATAGTGGTTCTCAGGCATATTCATCACTCCTTTCCATTCACATATAAGTTGCATCACTATCAATCTATTCAGAGCAATGGGCAATCATTCAACGTTTATTTTCATGATTCTGTGAGTTCTTTGTTACAATGAAAACAGATAAAGAAGAAGGAGTGGAGATGAAGATGGTTGAGAGAAGAAAACCACTACCGGTCCAAGATGCGATAAAAAAAGTCATGCAGTTATCCTACGAGAGCCAAATCGAAATGCTACCGCTCGCAGAAAGTGACGGTAGATATCTTGGAGTAGATCTTAAATCTGATCATGATGTACCACCCTTTGATCGATCACCATACGATGGTTTTGCAATTCGTGCTGAAGATACTTATGAGTCGAATCAAGAGAATCCAGTTCGATTGAAAGTGATTGAAGAAATAGGTGCAGGAACAGTGGCCAAGAAAACACTCAAGCGCAAAGAGGCGATTCGAATCATGACAGGCGCACCGATACCAAATGGGGCAACTGCCGTCATAATGTTTGAACTTGTTCGTGAAGAAAGCAGCCAAGACTCGTCTTATATATACATAAAGCGGAAGGTTAAAGAAGGAGACAACATTTCAAAGCAAGGTGAAGATGCTCCAAAAGGGAAAGTGCTCGTCGAGCGTGGCGCAATGATTACGCCTGGCGTAAAAGCCCTTCTAGCCACGTTTGGATATGGCTTGGTACCAGTAGTAAAGAAACCTGAAGTAGGCCTTTTTGCTACAGGAACCGAACTTCTAGATCCAAGTGACGCTTTAGAACCTGGAAAGATTCGTAACAGTAATTCACCAATGATCGAAGGACAGATCAAAGCAGCAGGAGGATCACCAACGTATTATGGTGTTCTCGAAGATGACTTTGAGAAGTGTTACTCTACAGTGAAAGAAGCGCTTGAACACGTTGATATCCTCATTACTACTGGTGGCGTATCAGTCGGAGACTATGATTATTTGCCTGCGATTTACGAGAAGTTAGGGGCAACTGTCTTATTTAATAAAATTGGCATGAGGCCAGGTAGTGTGACGACCGTTGCTGAATGGAATGGAAAGATTTTATTCGGATTATCAGGAAATCCGTCTGCCTGTTTTGTTGGATTTGAACTTTTCGTGAGACCTATTCTAAAACGAGCTCTTTTCTCAAAAACTCCTCATCGATTGAAGAGTAAGGCGGTTCTTCAGAAAGACTTTCCAAAACCGAATCCTTTTACAAGATTTGTTCGTAGTAAAACAGAAGAAGTAGATGGACATATTCAAGTAATTCCAACTGGATTAGACAAATCTGGAAGTGTGACATCATTAGCTGATGCGAATGCACTAACTGTTCTTCCAGGAGGAACGAGGGGCTTCAAAGCAGGAGACGTAGTAGATATTCTACACTTAAGAGAAGAAGGTTCCATTCAGCCATGATGCCAGCTATCCTACAAGTCATTGGTTACCAGAACAGCGGTAAGACCTTTTTTGTTGAGAAATTTGTGAGTCGTGCAGCAGAAGAAGGACTGAAGGTAGGCGTGATTAAGCATCATGGCCATGGGAAACCAGAGGTTTATGATGATGAGAAGGATACAGGACGTCATCGTAAAGCTGGCGCTATCGTCACGGGAGTAAGTGGGGATGGCCTTCTTTCAATCCATGCTACTAATGAAAAGGATTGGGAGCTTCCACACCTTATGACCCTCTATTCTTCGTTTGATCTTGATATCATTTTGATTGAGGGGTATAAGGATTACCATTATCCACGTGTCATCATGGTAAGAGATCACCAAGATAAAGGATTGCTAATGGATTCGATGGTCAAAGCCGTTATTACACAAGATTCATACCTTCCAAACGTTGAACCAAGTTATCAAGCAAAGAATATCGATGAATGCATCAATCAGTTACTGGAGGATTTTACAAATGGAGTATTATAAAATCACATCGGAAGAAATTGACGTAAATGACGTTGTTTCGAGCGTTGTTCACCCCGAAGCAGGTGCTGTGAATACATTTATTGGAACTGTTCGTGAATTTACAGGACATAAACAGACGGTTTCATTGCAATATGAAGCCTATCCTTCAATGGCAGAAAAGCAACTTCAACGGATTGGTTCTGAAATCAATAATCGTTGGCCCGGTGTGAAAACATCGATCGTCCATCGAACAGGAAAGTTAGCGATAAGTGACATTGCCGTCGTCATCGCTGTCGCTTCACCACATAGGGCTGAGAGTTACGAAGCAAGTCGATATGCAATCGAACGTATTAAAGAAATCGTTCCGATTTGGAAAAAGGAATACTGGGTCGATGGAGAAGAGTGGATTGGCGATCAGCTAGAACAAACATCCTATCCAACAGGTCGACCAGAGGAGGAATCATAATGGTGAAGATATTATTTTTCGCTGATCAACGAGAGAAAGTTGGGAAAGAGGAGTTGGAGTTTGAAGGTGAAGGGATGACTGTTCAAAACGTGAAAGAATACTTACTTTCGGAGTATCCTTCTCTCAAGCTTCATCAAACGATGACTGCAATCAATGAGGAATATGAAGAGGAAGAGAACCGCACTGTAAAAGCAAATGACGTTATCGCTTTTATTCCACCAGTGAGTGGAGGATAAAGAAAAAACACCCAACGGGGGTGTTTTTTAGCTTGTTGCGAAACCCTGATTTTTTCGTTCTCGATGCTGTAGGTGTTATTCAAGCGGTATTCACTCCTGTTAGCTTGCAGTTAGTTACATCAAACTTTCCGATCAGTTAACATTAAGTGAACATCTGCTTTATTTCTCAAGTCGATATTATCAGCTTTTCTTTCGTCTTGTTTTCGAATTACACATTTAATGTAGATTGGAGCGTCCTGGAGCGGAAATCACCACTAGTCTGTGACAGATGGTTCTAAAGACTTTCTCGACAAACTAAAAACACCCAACACGGGTGTTTTTTTTAACTGGTTTAGAAAATAAGAACAAGTGCGCCTGCAATAAAGCAATAAATTGCAAAATAAATTAGGTTTCCTTTTGCCATGATGTTCATGAACCACTTTAGTGAAAAGTAAGAAGCAATCAATGATAGTAAGAAAGCTACGATATAAGGAATAAGAAGATCATCTAAACGTAAGCGTTGATCGGCTAGTATGTCTCCGATTCCGAACACCATCGTACCTACACTTACAGGGATAAACAGTAAAAAGGAGAACCTTAGTGCAGTTTCTTGCTTCATTCCAACGCCCATAGCAGCAACGATCGTTGCTCCGGAGCGGCTGATCCCAGGGATCAATGCGATTGCTTGAGCAAAGCCTACGATAAGGGCATCTTTTAGATTAAGGTCTTGATCGCTTTTTCCTCCACGGAGGTTGCGAATTAACCAAAGCGCGATTCCCGTAATAATGAGTGTGATTCCAACAGTTTTGTAATGGCTGAGTTTCTCGCCAATTAAATCGCCGAAAAGGATGCCAAGCACCGCGGCAGGAACCGTACCGATTACTAAGTATACGATGAACATAAAATCGTCTTTAGCACTTTTGTTCTTTGTTGTTATGAAACTTAAGCCATTCGTTGTTAAGCGTAACAGATCACGTCGGTAGATGATCAGCACAGCGATAAGTGAAGCGAAGTTCATGAGAACTTCAAAGCTTAAGCCCTTTGTTTCTAAGTTGAAATATTCTTTTGCAATAACTAAGTGACCGCTCGATGAAATAGGGATGGGTTCTGTAAACCCCTGAAGCAGTCCAAGTAATGCGTACTTTAGAAGTACCCACAGTTCCATGATTTCTTTCCTCCAATAATTAAACGTTCACTATCTGTTTGACACATGTATCCATTAAACACCAGGGTTTCCAGTTTTGTAAAGACCTTGTTTCTACATAAAATACTATTCGGTGTTGAATGCTGTTAAAGGGGGCGGTATTCATAAGAGGAAGGAGGCTGTCAGATGGGCGGAGAAAATCGTCATTATACACCAGGGCAAAAAGCTCCGAACAATGGCATGTATATTGAAATTGGTGAGACCGGCACGATGGTGAAAGATCCTCAGCAGGTTAAGCTCAAAGCTGGTGAGGCTTTTCCTCAATGCTCCAATCAGAATCGAAAGTGGGCACGTGAGCCTAAACCCCACCACTAAAAAAACAAGCGCCAGTCAGGCGCTTGTCTCTATTGCTCGGCTGAATCAGTGATGACTCCATCACCTAAGACGATTGCAGCTCCTGAGATGATAACCCCAAAAATAATTGCAGCCGGAAAATTGAAATGGCCTCCCTGCATAGATGCAAGTACATAGAAGATCATGTTGCTAAGCAGGAATCCCCAGATAATTGCCCAAATATAGCGCACAGTATTTCACCCCATTTGTAAACGTATTCTACCGAACATCATACCATAAACACGGATTTTCGACACCTACATTTTTAGCGATTCATGACATAAAACCTATGAAAGATACGTTGTAAAGCTCGTCCATAAGAAATGAAGAACGAGTAGCCACCCCCAAAGCTTCTGTTGTGGGCATGTGAGGAAAAGTAAAGCAAGCGTCGTAACAGATAAAAGCAATGAGCGAATAAGAAGCCATATCATGAATGGAATAGGAATGGCATAACATGAAGTAAGGGGGCTACGTTTGAAAAATAATGATTCACTCCATATAAAAAGACTATAAAATAGGCACATCTCCCTTTCTTCTAAGCTTATCCTGCATAGTGTATACAGAAAGATGGAAAAAGGGCGAGGGGAGAGTATGTGTATTCGTAAACGAGTCTATCGATTAGACGGGGAGTGGACGATCGTTCTTGTCCCTGAAAAGCCTAACGGTTTCGGCGTGTTCATTTTCGGAGACGTCTCACACTTTGTGGATGCCGATACTAGTTTTTGGCTACAAAACCACACGCGTGCGAGCATTATTGGGGAACTCCTTCATGCAGGCTATACCGTTTATACGAGCAATTTATATGGACGTCACTGGGGTTCTGAAGGGGCAGTCAGATTAGCAGAACGGATCTATAAACTCGTTCATAAACAGGAAATTTTAAATGATAAGATTCATATTCTAGCTGAAGGGATGGGGGTTCTCGCTGCTAATTCTTTTCAACATAATAAGAGCAGCAGAATTCGATCAGCTGCTTACTTGAATCCTTGTATGAATGTGAAAGATCTAATTCTGAGAGAACAAAAGCATAAGCTGTTTTATAAACGATTAATGAAAGAGATCGGTCTCGCTTATGGAATCGATCGTGAGAACGTATTAGAAACACTGGAATTGAAAGAAATCGAAATCGCTCGATGCCCTATTAAGATCTGGCATCATTCGATAAATAGTCCATATTCCCTCGAGAAGATCAGGGAATACGAACAGCTGCAGGAAAAAGCGGGTTCACCGATTGAATTAACACTCTTAAGTGACAGTTATCAATCTTTAGGAAAAAAAATCGTGCGCTTCTTTCAATCTGAAGAGAGCAGTCTTTAACATTTATCGTTTCAAGGATGTAATCGCCATTGCAGGGTGGTACCGGTAAAGAATGAGATCCTTTAACATTTCAGCGGCAACCATATTATAAACAGTTCCATTGCCACCGTACCCTAGCATGAAATAGACACCATTGTATTTTGGATGCTGACCGATGAACGGTAAACCATCCTTACTTGAAGCAAAGACGGAGCTCCATTCATATGCAGAAGATGTTTGGATAGTTGGAAACATGGAATGAAGTTTCTCTAACAATTTCTTACTATAAGATGGAAGCAAGTCTTCTTTAGTTAATGCCTTATCGAGACCTCCGATCAGGATTCTATGATCAGCGGTGGTCCTTAAATAGAAATATGGACGATTTGTTTCCCAGATTAAAGAACGATTGTGCCACCCATCGAAGTTTTCGACAGGTTCAGTAGCAATTGTATAAGTGCGCTCAAGTAGAGCGCCTTTTGTTTTTGCAAACTCTTGAGTCGCATAGCCTGTTGCATAGATTACATGTTTTGCCGTGATTTCCCCATGCTCTGTTTCAAAATGAAGCATGTCATCTGTGAACCTATGAGAGAGGACTTCCGTGTGTTCATAGAGATCAGCTCCAAGTTCCTGTGAATTCATCGCAAGAGATCGCGCGAATTGATATGGGTCTACTTGAGCTTCATTTTTCGTATAAATTCCACATGGAGCACTAAAGGAGTAAAGACCTTCTATCGCTCGTTGATCCAACCAATCAGCAGAAAATCCGTATTTACGGAGCGCTTCAAATTCATTCTTAAGTTTCTTAGCATGGCGATCGGAACTTGCGAAGTAGAAGCTGTCCACTCGCTGAAAGTCAGCGGGTGTTGGTAAGTAAGAATGGTATTTATCTAGTTCGTCGAGAGCTTTTAAACAAAGTTTATAAAAATAGACAGCTTTCTCTACACCGATTTTCTCTATAAGATCGATAAGGAATTCATCGTTAGAGAATTGCAATAAACCAGTATTAGCAGCAGTACTTCCAGAACCGATCTCGTCTTTTTCAAGCAAGACGGTTTTTAATTGATAGTCTGAAAGCATGCGAGCCATCATCGTACCTGCAAAGCCGCCACCAATGATCAATACATCGCATGAAATGGAGGTTGTGAGCTTTGGGAAACCTGTTTGATCTTGATGTAATGTTGGCCAGAATGGTTTGCCGTAATGGAGGTCCATGTCCAATTTCCCTTCCGTAATAAAGTTATTTTCTTAGACTGCGCTCACATTCGGGTGATTATTCAAGTTTGGAGGAGGAGCAATATGAGGAAAGTGCTTGTGACTGGTGCGCTTGGTTTTATTGGGTTTCATTTGAGTGAGTTTCTTCTTGATGAAGGTATCGAAGTTGTTGCTCTCGATGGGAAAGTGGATGGAAGTCGGAAGATTGAATACTCTGAGAAAGAACTGCTTTTTGCTAGAAATTCTAACTATAGCTATGTAGATGCGTTGCTGAGTGAAACTTCCATAGACTCGCTTGTGAGCGATTGCGATGTAGTTTTTCATTTGAGTGTACCTCCTCAAATCGATGGACAACGATCTGGTCGTTTGGTTGAAGAGGGCACTTTAATTACAAAGAAAATTCTATCTGCTTGTTCTGGAAAACGCCTTGTGTACACTTCATCTTTTGAAATTTTCGGGAGAAGATATGGAAGAATAACGGAACGAACGCCTTTAAACCCTTCTACTCTTCTAGGGAAACTAAAAGCCGCAGAAGAAGTAGTTCTCGATTGCTCAGACAGCAAAACAATCGTAAAGAAGGTTCGTTTGCCACTTGTTTATGGTCCATGGCAACGTGATGATCATGTTTTTCAACATGTTTTGCAAACAGGTAAACTTTCGAAGAATTTTTTGTTAGAAGGTGAAAGGTGCCACTTTGATGCGCTCTATGTGAAAGATGTGTGTGAAGGCTTGGTGAGAGCTGCTGAACGAAAGGAAAGCTCTGAAACCTTCAATCTGTCTAGTGGCAGAGAAGGAGAATGGCAAAAAGGAGTCGAATGGTTAATAAGAGATAAAGTAGAAATTCGAAAAAACTCAAGTATGACGTGTACAGTGTCGAATAAGGAATGTGTCAAGAAGCTCTCATTTAATAACCTTACTCCAATCGAAAAAGGGCTAGAAGAGCAGCGTAATCATCTAAAGAAATTAACACAACTTTATCCTGATTTTTATCCACAACAACTTGAATGAGTAGGAAGGGACGATCATTATGTTGGAAAAGACACTAGGAAATTACGATGTTCATGATTCTTCACACGGGATGAAGGCTCTAAAAGAAACAAGAGAAAAGCTACTTTACATGGTTAGTAAAATAGAAGACCAGGAGCTTCACTATCATTATTCCAAATTCCCAACAGTTGCTGGTTACTTGCTTCATATCGCACAAATCGAGCTATGGTGGGTAAAAAATGCGCTCATGGGTGAGCAAGTTACTGAGGATGAGAAAGAGCGATTTTTCTTTAAGGAAGAGCAAGTGATCTCTGCACCTGAGGAAAAGGACTTGTCCTGGTTTCTCGCTAGACTTGCTGAAGTAAGAGAAATGTGCAGGAAATTCTATAATAACCTGTCAGACGTTGATTATCGTAAGCCTGGCCCTGAAGTAGAAATTAATGGTGAGGTCCATGCCTACTCGCCAGAGTGGGTGATCAGTCATCTAATCGATCACGAAGCATATCATAGAGGACAGGCAGCGATGGTACTTAAGATGGTTTCCGGTCAAAGAGAACAATGGGAGCATTTCAATACACCCTATTTGTCGTTATAATAGAACCGAGCCTAAATTGGCGAAAGAATAATAGGGGTGAATGTATTGGAACAAAATATGAGATTTATGCAAATTGCGATGAAGTATTTTCCAGAGGCGAAACAGTCTCTTAGCGAGCAGGATATCGAGTTAGATCTTGATAACATGCAACCGCTACTCGAACTATTCTTAAAAGCGATGGAAGATGCTTATGAACTTGGAAAGCAGGACGCCGAGGAATAAGGGAGAGAGAGCAATGACCAAGAAAGCATACTGGATCTGGTTTATCCCGCTAATTGGACTATTATTAGGAATTTTAATAGGAAGTTTTGGTCTTATGGTCATTTCCGGTGTCCTATTATTAGTAACTGTGGGTAGTCTTTTGTTGTACTCTAAATAACGTGAAAAGACGTGATGATTCACGTCTTTTCAATTATTTAATGAATAAATTCATTAGTGATCCCATTTGTTTTACCATCGGACTGACTTGTTTAAATGTATTCATCACCTGGTTAGCGGAATTGATCATCTTAGGCATATCATAATTTCCATTTGGCTTTTTGTACTTATTCATAAATCCTCCTGGCCCTGCAGGATATCCGGGGTAAGGATGCCCTGCAGGATATCCGGGCTGTCCAGGGTACCCAGGCTGTCCTTGATAGCCAAATTGATTGTGGTAGCCAGGTTGACTGGAATACGCAGAGCCTCCAGGATAACCTGAACCTCCCTGATATCCAGATACTCCAGGATAACCAGAATAGTGTTGAGGGGCAGGAGACTGCTGGGGATAGTATGGCTGATATCCTGGAGCCATTGGTTGTTGTGGTTGCTGGAACGACTGATAGGGAACTTGCTGTTGTGTATAGTATTGAGGGGGATGGGGCTGTTGGTACGGATTATACATCCATAGACCTCCTTCACTCATTCGTTATGTTTATTTTATGTAATTACTCATGAATGGTGTTGGATACATCGAGCAAGAGTGTAGACAAATCATTCTGTTTCAATTAAAATTAGTACCAGCTACTAAAGATTGGTGGTAACTGAAGATAGAAAATTTCCTACAAAGGAGCAATTAATATGAATGCAGGTTTAATGGGTATTGGCCATTATGTACCGGAACGTATTTTGACAAACCATGACTTAGAAAAGATGGTTGATACATCAGATGAATGGATTCGCACAAGAACAGGTATTGAAGAGCGAAGAATTGCTGATGATAATACGAATACATCGGACATGGCTTATGAAGCATCTATTAAAGCTCTAGAAGATGCAAATATAAAAGCAGAAGACCTTGATCTTATTCTGGTCGCTACCGTAACACCAGACTTTCCCTTCCCATCCGTAGGTTGTCTATTGCAAGATAAACTAGGAGCAACTAAGGCTGCAGCAATGGATGTGAGTGCTGCGTGTGCTGGGTTTATGTATGGTATGATTACAGCGTCGCAATTTATTAATAATGACACATATAAAAATATCTTGGTTGTAGGTGTTGAAAAGCTCTCTAAAATCACGAACTGGGATGACCGTAATACAGCGGTACTATTCGGGGATGGAGCGGGAGCTGCCGTTATCGGACCTGTTTCGGAAGGAAGAGGCATCCTGTCATTTGAACTCGGTTCAGATGGTTCAGGCTCAAAACACCTTTATCAAGAACCTCAAGGGTTTATGGAAATGAACGGCAGAGAAGTGTTTAAGTTTGCTGTAAGGCAGATGGGGCAATCTGCAGTTAACGTGATTGATAAAGCCGGACTTACAAAGGCTGATGTCGATTACTTAGTTCCTCACCAAGCGAATATCCGAATCATGGAAGCGGCGCGACAAAAGCTTGAATTACCTGTGGAAAACATGGCAACGACTGTGAAGAAATACGGTAATACATCCTCTTCAACAATTCCAATCGCCCTATCTGAAGCGGTCCGTGAAGGACGAGTGAAAGATGATGATGTTGTTGTATTAGTAGGATTTGGCGGTGGATTGACCTGGGGTGCTGTAGCACTTAAATTAGGAAAATAAGCTTATTGAACATGTAGTTTTGAAAAAGGAGAGTTGTTTGAAATGAATAGAAGAGTTGTAATTACTGGCTTAGGTGCGATTTCACCTCTAGGAAATTCTGTTTCAGAAACGTGGAATAACGTTTTAAACGGTGTTTCAGGTGTGAACCCTCTACAACGTTTGGACGTAAATGAGTTTCCAGCGAAAGTTTCAGCTGAGGCACTCGAATTCGATCCTGAACAGTTCATGGATAAAAAGGATGCAAGAAAGATGGACCGCTTTACACAGTTTGCTGTTGCAGCTGCTCAAATGGCGGTAGATGATGCTAACTTTAAAATTACGGATGACAATGCAGAGCGCGTCGGCGTATGGATTGGGTCTGGTATCGGTGGAATGGAGACGTATGAATCTCAATTCCGTACGTTTTTAAGCAAAGGCGCTCGCCGCGTCAGCCCATTCTTTGTCCCAATGATGATTCCTGATATGGCTTCTGGCCAAGTTTCAATCATGCTAGGTGCAAAGGGCATCAATTCTTGTACTGTTACGGCATGTGCGTCAGGAACAAATTCGATTGGTGATGCATTCAAAGTCATTCAGCGTGGAGATGCGGACGCTATGATCACAGGTGGTTCTGAAGCGCCGATCACGAACATGAGCGTAGCAGGATTTAGTTCAATGAAAGCATTGTCAACGAATCCAGATCCATCAACAGCAAGCAGACCGTTCGATGCTGATCGAAATGGTTTTGTAATCGGTGAAGGAGCTGGAATTCTTGTTATTGAAAGTCTAGAATCTGCTGAAGCACGTGGTGCGAAAATCTACGGTGAAATCGTAGGATATGGTTCAACAGGTGATGCTTACCATGTCACACAGCCAGCTCCAGAAGGTGAAGGCGGTGCTAGGTCTATGAAGCAAGCGATTGATGATGCAGGACTTTCTCCAGAGAATATCGATTACATCAACGCTCACGGAACGAGTACAGAATACAATGATAAGTATGAAACGGCTGCGATTAAATCAGTATTTGGCGACCATGCTTATAAGCTAGCGGTTAGCTCAACGAAGTCTATGACGGGTCACTTACTAGGTGCTGCAGGAGCAGTAGAAAGTATCTTCTGTGCGAAAGCAATTGAAGAAGGCATCTTGCCTCCTACAATTAACTATGAAACACCAGACCCTGATTGTGACCTTGATTATGTGCCAAATAAAGCGCGTAAATCCGATGTACAAGCTATCTTAAATAACTCACTTGGATTTGGTGGACATAATGCAACACTGATCTTCAAGAAATATGTAAAATAATCAAGATACCTCCGGCAAACCGGAGGTATTTCTTTGTCATAAAACTCTTTTCTGAAGAATATGCTGATCATGGAATATTTTAACTTACTCCTGACTATACTGTTTTTACAAACAGTAGCGAAGTGAGGGGTAACCGAATGTTATATTTGCGAGATGTATGGGTGAATTGGTTTGAAGGTGAAGAGAACGGATATAACGTTTGTGATTTTCACGAATGGAGAAAAGACGACTTTATTGAATTGTTAGATCAAGTACCAGTCATAAAAGTAGAGTCACTTCTATATCACTACATCGAGAACGACCTAGCAGAGCTTCCTGAAAGTTTATTGAGTGATATTTTTCAGAAAAGCTACATTCGTAAAAATAACGAGCGATCTCCATTAGAATATTGTTTCCTTGCAACTGACGGTAGAGGCGTGATCATCATTGATACCCTTGGATACAAAATCCCTATTCGGAAGAGTAGAGTCATCCCTAGGCAGGAAAAGGCCGTTTATGAAATGGTGGCAGACGTTGAAGCAACAATCTACCCGTTTACAGAAGAAAACCCAGTGAAAGAGCATCACATTCTTTCACCAGGACCTGACGTGATGAGAGGACTAACAAGAAAAGAGCGGCAGCTTAAACAGCTATTATTCATGGCGCTCGATCAACTCTACTCAAGTGGTAACTCGGCAGAGATCAGATACTGGTTAACGGAGTGCCAACCAAAGAAATACATGACGATTCAAAACATGGAAATGGACGAGGCGTGGGAAGGGCTCTATCATGAAGTGAAAGCAGGCTGGTCACATAAGCACGAACAAATCTGCGAACGCATCATCAAGGGTCAACCTTACTTTGAGAAGATATGGGAGTTAGAAAAGGGAACACATGTGAATTAAATAGAATACAGAAGGTCGCCGGAATGGCGACCTTTTTTGGTTTCGTGGTGGTGTTTCGTCCGTGAAAATTAGAATACGTACAATTAGACAGTAAAATTGGAATTTGGCTACTAAAGTAGCCGTTTTGGACAATAAATCTTGATTTTAGCTCATAAAGAAATTTCGGACAATAAAAGAGCCCTTCCCCAGATTTGGGGAGGGCTCTTTATCACTCTTTCAACCGAACACAAAAAGCGTGTTCCATTTCAAGAGTTCCAATATCGCCGTTTCTAAACGCTTGCCTTCGCTTTTCTATTTACCTTTTCCTTCTTTCTAGTCCCATGGCTCTTTCGGCTTTTGCGAGCATTTTATTGGCTCTGCGGTTTGCTTTTTCAGCTCCGTGGTCGAGGATGTTATCTAGTTCTTCTGAGTTGATCAAGTTGTTGTAGCGTTCTTGGATTGGGCGTAGTGTTTCTGCGACTACTTCTCCAAGTTCAGCTTTGAAGTCTCCGTATCCTTTGCCTTCATACATACCCTCGATTTCTTCGATTGATTTCCCAGAGCAAAGTGAGTAGATCGTAAGTAGATTGGAGAGAGCTGGTTTGTTTTCTTTATCGAATCGGACGATTCCATCAGAATCAGTCACAGCTCGCTTAATTTTCTTAATAATCGTATTTGGCTCATCTAGCATCGAGATAAACGCGTTTTTGTTTTCATCAGATTTACTCATTTTTCTAGTAGGGTCTTGAAGGGACATAATACGTGCTCCAACCTTAGGAATACGAGGTTCGGGCATTACGAAAATGTCGTTATACTTGCGGTTGAAACGCTCTGCAAGGTTACGTGTTAGCTCGATGTGTTGCTTTTGATCATCTCCAACAGGTACGATTTCTGTACCGTAAAGCAGGATATCTGCTGCCATAAGTGGAGGGTATGTTAGTAGACCAGCGCTAACAGCTTCTTTTCCAGACGATTTATCCTTAAATTGTGTCATTCTCTCTAGTTCTCCTATATAAGAGACGCACTGCAACATCCACCCTAACTGAGCATGTGCTGCCACTTCAGATTGAATGAAAAGCGTAGACTTTTCTGGGTCGATTCCTGATGCTAAGTAAAGCGCTGCAAGGCTCTTTGTGTTGGTTTTTAAAGCTTTCTTTTCCTGTGGAACGGTAATCGCATGCTGGTTGACGACACAAAAGTAACACTCATTCTCCTCTTGTAACTCTGTAAAATGCTTCATTGCACCGAGGTAATTTCCAATTGTTAATGTGCCGCTCGGTTGTATACCTGAAAAAATAACGCTCATTCTTTTCACCCTCCAAAAGTTCTTTATCAATAGAATACAAAAAAGGTCCATTCATCCCTTATTGCTAGGGACGAATGGACCGTGGTGCCACCCTGCTTATCCAAAAAAATGGATCACTTTGTGGTTTAGCTAGTAAACCTGGTGATAACGTGAATGCTCACGCCTTTACCTACTAATCTGTTCAGCAAAGGTGCTCGAAAGTCCATTCCAAACAGTGTGATACCTGTTTTCACCACCCACAGGCTCTCTTAAAACACAGCTGATTGTACTCCTCTTCGTCATAGCGATTTTCCGTATCCTATTAGTAACGTAATTATATCTTACAAATCCCCCATGATGCAACAAATCAACTATTTGTAATAATCAGTGCAATAATGATCGTAATGACTGTCCAAAAGGCACCAGCAATTAGGATAGGATAAGTAACTGGATTATCATATTCAAGCTTGTAAGAAAGCTCTGACTTATCTTCTTCGATCATCTGATGCTTTGTCGAATTTCTTAAAAATCTCTTAAAGGAATAGACGATACCATCGAAGAAACCAGTCTGTATGACATGGAGCGCAGCACCAATCAAAAGCATAGCGAGTGCAATCATAAAGAGAATATCAGAGGCACTTTGGATCGAAAATCCGCTATCGGATAGGATAGAGGAAATGATCGCGGCAATAAAGGAGAGTACAATGAGTACTCCAGAACGTATCAATAATGATTTCATGTGAACCCCCGTCATAGTTTGTCATTATTAAGTATAAAATTTGTAAACGATAAGAACAATAACAGATGTTCAAATATCTGAAAGTAATTTATTTGAAAATTATGTTTCATGCATATTCTATACACTTTAAAGCACTACATACTTTTAGATACATAGGACTAGTTAGATTTTCATGCAAATACGTGCAAAAGTACAAACTTATACCCAAAAACCCATATTACATACTAGGTCTTTGTGCCTATCTTTTGTTACTCAAACGTAATGATGACGCGGTTTTTGTAAATTCCCGTAAAAAATTCATATGCAAAATAGTTCGAAAACTTGTATAATACGAGTTGTGGGAAGGAACGAGTCAAATTTTTAGATAATTTGATGAATTTCGTTTCGCAAGTATATGGCTTAATAGCTACATAATTTAAGGGAGGTCACACAGCATGAAGAAATCAAGATGGACTCTTGTCCTATCTCTTGTGCTTGTATTGAGCATGTTCCTATCCGCTTGCGGTGGTGGAGGCTCAAACGGTGGTAATGGAAATAGTGGGGGAGACGATGGTGGTTCTGATTCAGCTAAACAAGAACTGAACCTAACTGCATCTGCAGAGATTCCTTCAATGGATACTACGCAGGCAACTGACTCTACTTCATTCAACGCAATGAACCAAGTTTTTGAAGGTCTTTATCGCCTTGACAAAAACAATGAACCAACACTAGGTGTTGCGGCTGAAGAGCCGAAAGAAGAAGAAAAAGACGGTGAAACTGTTTATACGTTTACAATTCGCGATGATGCTAAGTGGTCTGACGGTTCTCAAGTAACTGCAGAAGACTTCATCTACGCTTGGCACAAAGCACTACACCCAGATACACTTTCTCCTTACGCTTCCATGTTTGGAACTGCAGGAATCAAGAACGGTAACGCAATCGTTACTGAAGGCGATCCTATGTACGGTAAGGTTGAAGAACTAGGCGCTAAAGCAGTAGACGAAAAGACACTTGAAATTACAGTTGAAAACAAGACTCCTTATTTCAAGTCTCTACTAACTTTCGCTACTTTCTATCCACAGCCAAAAGGATTTGCTGAAGAGAAAGCTGACAAGTATGCTCTTGAAGCAGACACTATGCTTTACAACGGACCATTCGTATTCTCTGAATGGAACCATGGTGAAGGTTGGAGCTTTGAAAAGAATACAGAATATTGGGATGCTGATGTAGTAAGTCTTGAAAACATCTCAGTTAAAGTAGTACAAGATGTAGCAACAAGAGTAAACCTTTACGAAACTGGTAAAATCGATCGCGCTACACTTGATTCAGACTTCGTAGATCAGTTCAAAGATAGAGAAGATTTCAATACAATTCTTGAGCCTACAATGTTCTTCCTTCGTATGAACCAGGAGAACGAAGCTCTTGCTAACAAGAACGTACGTAAAGCTCTATTCCTTGCGTATGACCGTGATGGACTAGTAAATGTTCTTCTTAACAACGGTTCAATCGCAGCAAAATACTTTGTACCATCTGATTTCGTTTCTGGACCAAATGGTGACGACTTCCGTAAATTCGCTCCAGAAGGCTTCCACGCTGACATGGGCGAAGAAGAAGCTAAAGAAGCTTGGAAAGCTGGACTTGAAGAGCTAGGAAAAGACTCTGTAGAGCTTGAGTTCCTAACTACTGACACTGAGCTTGCTTCTAAAATTGCAGAGTATGCAAAAGAGCAGTATGAGTCTAAGCTAGATGGACTTACTCTAACAATCAACAAGCAGCCTTGGAAGCAGTTCCTTGAGCTTGAAGATGGCGGAGACTTTGATATCTCAACTGGTGGTTGGGGACCTGACTATCCAGATCCAATGACATTCCTTTACATGTTTGAGACTGATGGAGCATACAACCGCATGGGTTACTCAAGTGAGAAGTATGACGAGCTAGTTTCAAATGCTAAGACAGAATCTGACGATGCTAAGCGTTGGGAAATGATGCAAGAAGCTGAAAAGGTACTAATGGAAGAGGACATCGCGATTGTTCCTACTTACCAACGCGGTCTGGCTATCCTTCAACAGGATTATGTTCAGAACTACTATGTACACCCATTCGGTGCTGATGCATCTTACAAGTGGATTAAGATCGAAGGTAAATAATTTAAGCTTTTCAGGAGAGTATATGTCATCCTGACATATACTCTCTTTTTACCTGTAAAGAAAAAATATGTCGAAATATAGCTTAATAATCAGAATAGACAAAATATTAACTGGTTATTCCCTTTTTTTCGACTTATAATTAAAAGAGGCAGGTATTTCTCGAGGAGGTTGGTTGTAGTGGGACGTTATATCGGTGGAAGGGTAGTTTCAATGGTAATTACCTTCCTTATTATTGCTTCACTAACGTTTTTCCTAATGAAGCTTCTCCCTGGTACACCTTTTAATAACCAGGAAAAGCTAAGTGATGCACAAATTGTACAGCTAAATGAAAAGTATGGTCTTAATGATCCAGTAGCCGTACAATACTTTACTTACATGACAAACTTATTATCAGGGGATCTTGGTGTATCCTTCCAGCAGGATGGCCGTCAAGTATCTACTATTATAGGTGAGCGTATTGGACCTTCGGCATACTTAGGATTCCAATCACTTGTTGTAGGTACAATACTTGGATTGTTTTTAGGAATTATTGCAGCATTAAGACATAATTCGTTTTGGGACTATGGAACAATGGTTATTGCCGTACTAGGTATCTCAATACCAAGCTTTGTAATCGCTGGCCTAATGCAGTATTGGTTTGGTGTGAAATGGCAGCTGCTTCCAGTTGCGTACTGGGATGGATTCGCTTATACCATAATGCCAACAATTGCGATTGCTTCAATTGTTGTTGCGACAATCGCTCGATTTATGAGAACAGAAATGCTTGAAGTTCTTGGACAAGATTACATCGTAACAGCGAAAGCAAAAGGCTTGAGCAGTACAGCGGTTGTTATTAGACATACAATCCGTAATGCTTCTATACCTATCATTACAATAATGGGACCACTGGTTGTAGGTCTAATGACAGGTACTCTAGTTATTGAGAGAATTTTCGTGATTCCAGGTCTTGGGGAAAAATTCGTTAACTCCATTTTGACAAACGATTTCCCAATCATTATGGGTACGACGTTATTCTTTAGTTTACTATTTATTTTTGTAATATTATTGGTTGACATCTTATACGGAATTGTTGACCCTCGAATTCGTTTAGCGGGAGGGAAAGAGTAATGAGTATGAAACAAGAGAAACTACATGACCTTACAGATGATATGTTTCACCCCGCTAACATTGATGATTCTGAAAGTGAGATTATTGCCGGTGAAAGTACTGGCTTTTGGAAAGACGCATGGAGACGTCTTAAGAAAAACCCTGGTGCGATTATCGGGCTGATCATTATCATCTTAATAACTTTCCTGGCTATTTTTGGGCCATATATGAATGAACATGACTATCGAACGCAGGAATTAACTAGAGCGAAATTGCCTGCTAAGGTACCTGTATTAGAAAACGTTGGATTCCTTGGACTAAACGGTGTAGACATTCGTGGCGTTGATCAATATGAAGCAAAAGGCTACGAAAATGAGTACTACTGGTTTGGTACAGATGAATTTGGCCGTGACCAATGGACACGAGTATGGCAAGGTACGCGAATTTCACTATTCATTGCAGCAGCAGCAGCGTTCATCGACTTCGTAATCGGTGTTGCATATGGTGGTATCTCAGCTTATTACGGTGGACGAGTGGATAATGTGCTTCAACGTATCATTGAAGTTCTTGTTGGTATTCCAAACTTGATCTTGATTATTCTGGCGATTTTAATATTTGAACCAGGAATATTCTCGATTATTGTGGCACTCTCTATAACCGGTTGGGTCGGAATGTCACGTATCGTACGTGGACAAGTATTGAAATTGAAAACTCAGGAGTTCGTACTCGCTTCACGTACACTTGGAGCTACAAGTGGCCGTGTAATCGGGAAGCACTTGATACCTAACGTACTAGGGCAGATCATCATTACGACGATGTTTACGATTCCTGGAGCAATTTTCTTCGAAGCATTCTTAAGCTTTATCGGTCTGGGAATTAGACCACCGGAAGCTTCACTAGGTTCAATCATTAACAATGGCTTCTCAAGCCTTCAAATCTATCCGCATCTTGTTTTATGGCCATCGATCATTATTTCCTTGATCATGATTGCCTTCAACCTTGTTGGTGATGGGCTACGAGATGCATTTGATCCAAAGCTACGTAAATAGGGGGGATTATGATGGAAAGAATTCTAGACGTAAACGATCTGCATGTCTCCTTTGATACGTTTGCTGGAGAAGTCAAAGCAGTTCGCGGAGTAAACTTCCATTTAAATAAAGGTGAAACATTAGCAATTGTAGGAGAATCAGGTTCTGGTAAGTCCGTTACATCAAAAGCAGTAATGCGCTTGATTCCTGATCCTCCTGGACGCATTAAGCAAGGTGAAATCAAGTTTGGAGACCGTGACCTTTCTAAGCTTTCCGAGAAAGAAATGCAAAAGCTTCGCGGCTCTGAAATTTCGATGATCTTCCAGGATCCTATGACTTCTCTTAATCCAACAATGACAGTTGGTAAGCAGATCATGGAAGGGTTGATCAAACACCAGAACATGAACAAGTCTGAAGCAAAAGAACGTGCGATCGAACTATTAAAACTAGTAGGAATTCCTGATTCTGAAGGTCGAGTAACGCAATATCCTCACCAATTCTCTGGTGGAATGCGTCAACGTGTTGTAATCGCGATCGCACTTGCTTGTAACCCAAGAGTTCTGATCGCAGATGAGCCAACGACTGCACTAGATGTAACGATTCAAGCACAAATCCTGGAGCTATTGAAAGATCTTCAAGAAAAGATGGGTACTTCAATCATCTTCATCACGCACGACCTTGGCGTTGTAGCTAACATCGCTGACCGTGTTGCAGTAATGTATGCTGGTAAAATTGTTGAGACGGGTACTGTAGATGAAATCTTCTATAATCCACAACATCCATATACTTGGGGGCTTCTTGGTTCCATGCCAAGTCTAGAAGCATCTGAAGAAGACTTGATCGCAATTCCTGGTTCACCTCCAGATTTATTGGATCCTCCGAAAGGCGATGCTTTCGCTCCACGGAATCCATATGCGATGAAGATCGATACTGAGATGGAGCCACCTCTTTTCAAAGTATCTGATACTCATTATGCTGCAACATGGTTGTTGCACGAAAAAGCACCGAAAGTAGAACCGCCAGAAGCTATCAAGAAACGCTTGCGCGGCATGGCTCCCGATGAGCCGATCATTGCCACGAAAGATGGTGAAAAAAATGTCTAACCAAGAAAAACTAGTTGAAATCAAAAACCTAAAACAGCATTTTAAAGTTGGTAAAGGTACTGTTAAAGCAGTTGATGGTTTAACATTCGATATTTATCAAGGTGAAACGTTTGGTCTTGTAGGAGAATCGGGCTGTGGTAAGTCAACCACAGGCCGTACGATCATTCGTTTATACGATGCAACAGATGGTGAAGTTATTTTTAAGGGGGAAGACGTTCACGGAAAGAAATCCGCAAAAGAATTGAAGAAATTCAATCGTAAAATGCAGATGATTTTCCAGGATCCTTATGCGTCACTTAACCCGAGAATGACTGTTGCTGATATCATTGCAGAAGGCATCGATATCCACGGACTTGCAGATTCTAAGAAAGCTAGAATGGATAAAGTTCATGACTTACTAGAAACTGTAGGACTTAACAAAGAGCACGCGAACCGTTACCCTCACGAATTTAGTGGTGGACAAAGACAGCGTATCGGAATTGCTCGTGCACTTGCTGTTGATCCTGAATTCATCATTGCCGATGAACCTATTTCAGCTCTGGATGTTTCAATTCAAGCACAGGTTGTTAACTTGATGAAGAAACTTCAGCGCGAAAAAGGATTAACTTATCTGTTTATCGCGCACGATCTTTCTATGGTTAAATACATCAGTGATCGAATTGGTGTTATGTACCGCGGACAAATCGTTGAGTTAGCAGAAAGTGAAGAACTTTATCGTAATCCTCTTCATTCGTATACGCAATCGTTGCTTTCAGCGATTCCTCTACCGGATCCTGAGTATGAGCGTTCAAGAAAGCGTATGGTCTATGATCCTGAGAAGCATAAGCCTGAGAATGGTGAAGAAAGACAGCTTCGCGAAGTAACAGAAGGCCATTGGGTAGCTTGTACAGAAGAAGAGTACAACAAACTTAAGAACAGCGTTACTGTATAACAAGGAAAAGAGGCTGCATTTCAATTGAAATGCAGCCTCTTCTTTATTCTTCGTTCTTTTTCTTGTATTTAAGCGCTATGTATACAATATAGATTACAATCGTTATGAAAAGGATGCCTTTAATAAAAAGGGATAAGTTCATAGAAGTAGAATAGTCTAGTAAAATCGTTATTATTAAAAGTAATGTCGAAGCAAGTAGCACTATTTTTGTTTTCATGGTGGAGACTCCTTATCTATAAATTATAAAAGGGGGAAGAGTATGATTTTTTATTCGTATAACCCTGAATTCGATAAGCAATCATTAGATAACTTACGAAATCTTAATCCTGAGCTTCGTTCACAAGAACCGACAAAAGAATCGATTATTTATTTACTAGAATCAAACGATACTACAATCGGCTACATCTGGATTGAGCTGATGACTAATCATGTTGAGCTGGCTGAATTTTATTTTGTGGGAAATGATACTAAGAAATGGGGGCTTTATGATTTCGTTGTAAAAACATCAAAAAAACAAGGTAAGACAAGTTTAATTATGAAGGTACCGAGTGGAGGAAGGCAAGAAGAATTTATTGAAAAATGGGGAGGGAAGGTAAGGGAAAGGAAGATAGAAGAGAGCATTGTGAAGATTCCTTTCCAAATCAACCATCGTTCGTGAAGTTAGACGCTTTGCTGTAGATGGGTATTTGAGTGACATTGCTTTTCGATCATATCATCTAAATCCGCAAGCATCTCTGCTGCTTCTGATTCTGAGATCACTTTATAATGGTGATTACCATTTGGTTCTTCATCGGCTTCATCAGCTTGAGCCACCACTTCCTGGAGTGAAGTTCTTTGAACAGTTCCTTGAAAATAGGAGTCGGTATGAAAGAGAATGGCTACAGCAATTTCTTTCGCAGCTTCAGGATTTTCCCCGAGTCTGATGAGCATCTTGTGCGCCCGTTCTGCACCCTTAATCGCATGGATGTCATTTTGTTTATAGAGATCAAAGTCCCATTCGCCATCTCTGTACCATGTATAATGACCGATATCGTGAAGAAGAGCTGCTTTTGTCGCTAGATCCGTATTAACTGCCTCCTTGCATGCAAGGTCGTATGCTTTTTGAGTAACTGTTACTGCATGTGCAAGTCCAGCTCGTTTCAAATACTTTCTAGCAAAAGGTAATTGAAAAATATCAGTAAGTGTAACGTTTCTCATGGTTAACTGCCTCCTCGCTATCCTAAATGTTTTTCTAGAAATCATACCATGTCTTCAAAATGAAATCAACTTATATCGTTCACTAAAAAGACATAAAAAGTCAGTATGAAATTTACTGGAAGTTCTTTCAAAGTGGTAAAAAACGTCTTATAATAGAGTAGGCATATTAATAAAGGAGAGAGAAGCTGTGCGTATTTTCAAAGTTGGGTTGAGAAACCTGGTGGCAACTGTTTTGCTTTTTTCTGTAATGGGACAACCTGCTCTTGCAGAAGAATCATCTCTAGAAGCTAAAGATCATGATGGAGTTAAAGTTGAAGAAAAAGAATTGAAGCTGCCTGATAAGCTTCCTCGTTTCGTTTACGATTCTGGTTTAGATTTTAAATATCCGGACGCAGTAAGAGGAATTTACCTAACAGGGCATTCAGCAGGTGGAGCAAAATTTGATAAACTTATCGATTTTGTGAATTCCACTGAATTGAATTCGATGGTCATCGATATTAAAGATGATTTTGGTAATCTTACATATGAACCAACAGAAGATTCTCCACTAGCTCAATTCGATATCGGCAAGCCTTATATCAAAGAACCACGGAAGGTTCTTGAAGAGCTTGAGAAGAATGAGATTTATCCAATTGCTAGAGTGGTAGTTTTTAAGGATACCGTTTTAGCAGAAGCACGACCAGAGCTCTCTTATAAAGATGGTAACTCACTTTGGAAGAACGGAAGAGGAGAAGCCTTTGTAAATCCTTTCAGTAAAGAAGTATGGGATTACAATGTGGAAATTGCGATCGAAGCAGCAAAAATGGGCTTTAAGGAAATTCAGTTTGATTATGTGCGTTTCCCAGAAGGATTTGAGAAACGAGATACATCACTTACGTACACAATGGGTGATTACAAAGACCTAGAGATGGAAAACGTACAGAAGCGAGTATCTGCAGTAACAGATTTCGTAGCATATGCAAACTCGAAACTCGAACCTTATGGTGTTGATGTTTCTGTTGATATCTTTGGCTATTCTGCAACGATTCCAGAAGCACCAGGAATCGGTCAAAACTTCTCTAAGATCTCTGAAAATGTTGACGTTATTTCATCAATGATCTATCCAAGTCATTGGGGTCCATATTTCGGCATCTCTAAGCCGGATCTTGAGCCTTATAACATCATCAACGAATATGCACAAGTCGAGAACAAAGTGCTGCAAGCGTTAGATACGCCGCCTACAAGCAGACCTTGGATTCAAGATTTCACCGCAAGCTATCTTGGTGGCGGAAACTACCTGAACTATGGAAAAGCTGAAGTAGAGGCTCAAATTAAAGCACTTAAGAAGAATAACATCAATGAATATTTATTGTGGAATGCAGGAAACAAGTATACGAACAATGTAGACTACACACCATAAAAAACAAGACCGCCAATTACAAGCGGTCTTGTTTTTTTAATGGTCGCGTTTGATTCCTCTCCAGTTTTGTTTATTTGCAGTGAGGTGCTGAGTGAAAGATTTACTTTGTTTAGAAAGCCCAGTCCCAAATTCATGCATGATCATCGCCAAGAATGCTGTCAAACCAATAATAAATATGGCGAAGAACGTAAACTCAAGGAAAAGAGGCATTCAAATCACTCCAGTCGTTGTTTTTTATCAGTTTACCGAATGTTTAGTTTTTTGAAAAGAGGGAATATTATTGCTTGCAAGCCTTACCATGTATCTTACGTACTGTATAAATATGTTATACTAATAGTGATTAATTTACTAAAAGGAGTAGATCAATGAACTGGTATGAGAAATTGAAGCAATATTTTCCTATTGAAGAAATGAAATCAAAGGAACACATGGACTTGTTGCTTGAAGAGAAAAGTGACATTTACATCAAGGATGAGGGACCGAATCATGTATTAATGTATGCCAACCTACCAGATTTCATCTTTGTGGATTATATCTTTGTTTCCGGTGATGCCAGAGGTCAGGGGCTTGGCAAAAAGCTGATCAATGGTCTTAAAGAAAAAAACAAACCGATTATTTTGGAAGTTGAACCTGTCGATTACGAAGATACTGATACAGAAAAAAGACAACGCTTCTACTTGAGAGAAGGTTTCAAGCACGCGAAGTCAATCGGTTACCGGAGACGTTCACTTGCAACAAACGAAATCAACGAAATGGAAATTTTGTACTGGTCACCTGAAGAAGCTGGTGAAAAAGAAATATATGAAGCGATGAAGCATACGTATCAAGAAATTCATACTTATAAAGACAAGCAATTATACGGTGAATCATACATGCCTGTTGATGAAGTACTAAGTTTGAAAGCTGACAAGGAACTTGTAGAGGAATAAGAAGACTGTTTTTCAACGAGGAGGAAGCTTCTATGAAAAACCGGGATAAGAAGAAGAAAAAGAAGCGTGAGATGCTGAAAGATATGTTGAAAAAGCGCATAAAAAAATGGAATCCACGTCCTGCAAAGTCACCTGCCTCTAATACAAAAACGTCTGCATAACAAAAGGAAAGCCAATTGGCTTTCCTTTTGTTTATGCTTCTTCGAGTTTTTCTCGTTTCTTATCGAGACGTTTTTGTCTTCTCAGATCGATCAGATAATAAACGACCGGAATGAAAATGAGTGTAATAAATGTTGCTACGGTTAGTCCAAACACAATTACGATTGCCATCGGCTGCTGAATTTCAGTACCTTCACCAAATCCAAGAGACAGTGGTACAAGGCCAAGGATGGTTGTGAGAGCCGTCATTAGAATTGGACGTAATCGTACAGGGCCTGCTTCTAAGATCGCAGAGCGAGTATCCATGCCTGTAGATCGAAGCTGGTTAATGTAATCAACGAGCACGATCGCGTTGTTAACGACGATTCCGGTCAATATCAGCATACCTACGAGTGAGCCAACCCCGAGAGGTTGGAACGTCACGAGTAAACCGACTATGATTCCGATCGCAGTTAACGGAACGGAGAACATGATAATAAACGGGTATAGGAAGGACTCAAACTGACCTGCCATAACCATGTATACGAGTAAAATTGCTAGCGCAAGAGCACCAGAGAGCTTGAAGAAGGCATCGTTCATCTGTTCGTCCTGTCCTCCAAAAGTAATTTTGTATGCATTACTTGGAAGTGGAACGTCCTTAACAAGCTTTTCGCGGATTTCGTCCGTTACTGTACCAAGATCTCGATTCAACAAACTTGCAGTGATTTCAACCTGACGCAAACGATCCGTTCTAGTAATTTCTGAAGGACCGAGTCCTCTTTTGATTTCAGCTACAGACGAAAGAGGGATCTTTTGGCCAGTTTGCGTTTCGATTAATAAGGTCGATAAAGAATTGAGAGAGTCTGTATACTTTTCCTCAACTGTTAGTCTGATATCGAGCTGCTTTCCGTCCCTAGCAAGGTTGCTTGCGACAAGCCCATTCGTGGCGTTCGATACTGCGGTTGAAATCTGTGTACTTCCAACGCCATAGCTTGCCGCTTTTTCTCTGTCAATCAAAATCTGTACCTCAGGGTTATTCGATTCAATACTAGACGTGGGTTCTCTGACGCCTTCAACTTCTGAAATACTTTCGATGACATCATCTGATAGTTGTTTCAAAATTTCAAGATCCGGTCCAATAATATTTATCGCGATCGGATCGGCGTTAAATCCTGAATCACTTGCCGAAACCATAATATTGGCATTAGGGATGTTTTTTAGTTTTGATCTGATGTCTTCAGCTACTTCAAGGTCAGATTTGCTTCGTTCACCAATTGGAACGAGTAATACACTATAGGTAGCTCGGTTGGTCTGACTACCTGCCCCAACACTGAAATTATCGGTTCCTCCAGCAGTTAGATACGAGAGTTTCACTTCTTTAATATCCTCTAATGCAGTATCGATTTCCTCAGTCACATTCGTTGTCGCTTCGAGCGAACTACCTGCTGGTAATTGAGCAGATATATTCACAAAACTCTGGTCCTGAGCCGGTAGAAATTCTGTACCGATGAAAGGCGTTCCGGCAGCTGATACGACCAATAGGGCAATCGTAAATCCAAATGTTTTCTTAGGATGTCGAAGCGATTTATCCAATAGACGTTTGTACCAGCCGTTCAATCTCTCGAAACGTAATTGGAACGTCGATTTCGAAGCATTCCGGTTCATTAATAGAGACGAAAGCAACGGTACGATTATCAACGCTGTAAATAAAGATGCGAGTAAAGAGAACGTAATTGCTAATGCAAGTGGCTTAAATAACTGTGCTGCTAATCCAGTTACGAAAACGATCGGTAGAAACACGACGACAGTCGTCATAGTCGAAGCGATGATCGCACTGCCTACTTCTTTTGTTCCTTCTACTGCCGCATCCTTAAGCGATTTTCCTTCTTGTCTCAAACGATAAATATTTTCGAGTATGACGATGGAGTTATCCACCATCATCCCAACCCCGAGGGCTAAACCACCGAGAGTGAGGAGGTTAATCGTTTGACCTGAGAAGTACATTAAGATGAAGGCACCGACGATTGAAATCGGTATCGAAAGGCCAATAATCAAAGTACTTCGGATGTTTCTTAAGAAGAGATAAAGAACAGCAGCTGCAAGTATACTACCGATTATAATATTCCATACAACGGCGCGGATCGATTGGTTTATAAACTTTGCCTGATCAAATACGGTTTTGATCTCCATATCTGAAGGGAGTGAAGGCTGTATTTCTTCTAATTTATCGTTAATCTGACTAACGACCTTCACAGTATTCGATCCAGACTGCTTTTGGATGGAGAAGCCGATTGCAGGTTCTCCGTTTAAATAGCTTTCTTGTGCAGAAGGCTTCATCAATTCTTCTATTGTTACGAGTTGATTCAATTTTATCGGGCCACTTTCCGTTGGTACGGAAAGGTTTTTCAAATCCTCAACAGACTCAAATTCTCCTGTTACACGAAGGGGGAGATTCTTGTTTTCAGTTTCGATTGAACCACTCGGAATATTGAGGTTTTCAGAACCAATGAGCTGCTGGAGATTTGTTAAGGTTACTCCATATTGGCTTAGTCGATCGGGGTCCGCTGTTAATCGAATTTCTTTTTCGAGCTGACCTTCGATGGTTACAGCTGCAACTCCTGGAACTGAGTCTAGAGCAGGTTTGATCTGATCTTCGATGGTTTGCTTAATCTCAGTTAATTCTTCTTCAGAGCCTGAAACACCGAGCTGCATAATTGGAATGTCACTTGGATTGAAACGTAACACTTTCGGCATCGGAACATCCGAAGGGAGAGAGTCTCTTACAGCATCAATTTGTTCTCTCATGTTGAGGGTGGCAAAATCCATGTCTGTCCCCCATTCGAAGGAGATCAGAATCAATGCTCCCCCGTTCCGTGAAATGGAAGAGATGCTTTCTACGTTAGGCAACGTACCCATTACGTTTTCTAAAGGAGAAGCGAGTAAGTTTTCAACTTCTTCAGGTCCTGCACCTTCATATGTAACCGTTACGGCAGCAACGGGGAATGTTAAATCTGGGAAAAGGTCTACAGGCATGTTTCGTAATGAAACCGTCCCGATGATAAGGATGAAAACAATGACCATTCCCATTGCGATCGGGCGGAAAACAGAAAGCTTAGCAATATTCATGTGATTTCAACTCAATTCTGTACCTGTATTTCAGATGTTTCAGATAGACGATCTTTACCATTTGTAACCACATCATCTTTTGTCGTTAATCCATCTGTTATTTGGATGGTTTCATTGGATTCTGCTCCTACTTTTACTGGTACTTTTTTTACTTTCTTTCCTTGAGAAACAAAGACGTATGTTTCCTTTTCGCCATATACGATCGATTCTTTCGGTACAACGATCGCATCTTTGATTACGTCGGTTTTGATACGAGCGGTCGCTTTCATTCCACCCTTGATTTTATTTTCTTTATTTTCAAGTTCGATGTCGATAACAAAAGAGCCCGTTTGTTCATTTGCTGTTGGTGGAATTTCACTAAGTTCACCAGAGAACATTCCGTCGATTCCGTCAAATGAGATTTTTACTTTTTGGCCTTTTGAAAGCTTGCTTATTTGAAAGCTGTTTACTTGAAAGGATGCTACGACAGGGTCCATATTTACGACAACTGCAATTGGAGAGTTAGGAACAGCTGTAGAATTTTCTTCAGCATTAATTTGAGAGATCACTCCGGTGATTGGAGCTTCTATCGTTGTTGCATTTAGAACATCTCGCGCTTGATTCAGACTTGCTTTCGTTTCTGCGAGCTGTGATTCTAGCTGAGTTACGTTTCCAGCTGACATTGATGGCATAGAGGCTGCGGCCTGTGATAGCTCTGCTTGCTTAATTGCGACTTCTAGACTTTCTTTCAGTACATCAGAAGTGCTTACGTCTTCAGTATCAATTTGCTTCAGCAACGTTTGAGAACGTTGTAATGAGGAATTTAACTCTTCTTGCATTGCTTTTAGTTCCTGCGCGTTTTTTTCAGCTTCACTCGAAAGCTGTTTTGCTTGAGTTACTGCTTTTTCTAACTCATCGACAGCGTTCGATAGGTTTGCGACATTGCGTCTTGCAGCCGTATCATCTAAGGATGCGATTAAATCTCCCTTTTCAACTGTGCTCCCTACTTTAACATTTAGCTCTTTAATTTCGAGTGGGGAAGGAGCGATGAGAGGAATAGTCGTACCTGGAATAGCTTGTCCTGTTAGTTCGAGTTCATCGGAGAGCTCGATTTTCTTTACGTCAGCAACCTCTACAGGGATGGGTTGGTCGTTCGTTTCTTTACTAGTAATTTCTGGCGTACTGCAGGCTGTGGTCAAGACAAGTAAGCCTGCTAAATAAATCGCTTTCTTCATTATGTTCACCTCAAAAGTAGTGTCTCTTTTACGAATACTATCATGTGGAAAAGTATGTTGCTGAATTAAAATAAAACATTTTGAAACAATTTATGTTTAGAAGGGTAATGATGGGGGAAGTAGAAGATAGAAGACGGAACTGTTGTACACTAATTGTATAACTTAATTACAACTTTTGTCATCACCCTAGTTATTTTATACGCACTGTAGTATAATATAAATTGTGAGAAGATAATGTTTCTAAATAAAGAATAATGTTTATTTATAGAAAGGAGCCAATCCTTATGGTAACACTCTATACATCTCCAAGCTGTACATCTTGTCGAAAAGCAAAAGCATGGCTACAGGAGCACGATATTCCATTTACGGAACGTAACATTTTTGCTGAACCACTCACTATTGAAGAGGTTAAAGAAATTCTTCGTATGACTGAGGACGGAACAGATGAAATTATATCAACTCGCTCAAAAACATTCCAGGAATTGGGCTTGAACTTAGATACTGTTTCTTTACAAGAATTATTTGAGTTAATTAGTGAATACCCTGGATTGCTTCGTCGTCCGATTATCTTAGATGAGAAGCGCTTACAAGTAGGTTACAATGAAGACGAAATTCGTCGTTTCCTTCCGCGTAAAGTTCGTACATTTCAACTTCAAGAAGCAACTCAGCGTCTTGTAAATTAATAAAAACTTCTACAGGGGCACCCTGTAGAAGTTTTTTTAGTTAGCACCATGTGTTTTGTAAGCGTTCCTTTTATAATACCAACCTCCGACAATAATTATGAATAAGAAGAGCCAATGAGTAGGTATCTCCAATGAGGGATACGTGTAGTAAAACGTTTTAAGCTCAGGGGCGTTCGTGAACATTTTCCCTGCAGTTAAAGCGAGAATGCCAGCACCTACATAAATTAATACGGGGAATCGGTTTAAGGCATGAAGAATCATTCTGCTCCCCCATACGATGATCGGGATGGAAATGAGTAATCCGAAGACGACGAGATAGAGTTGTCCGTTGGCAGCACCAGCAATAGCGAGCACGTTATCTAGACCCATGATAAGGTCTGCAACTACAATCGTTCTTATTGCTCCCCAGAAAGAATATTTGGAATCAATCGTTTCTGGGCTATCATCCTCCCTCACAAGTTTCAATGATATGAGTAGTAAAAATAAGCTACCAATGATTAATAAATAAGGTAGTGTTAATAAATAGACGGCAACAATGGTTAGTGCTATCCTTAATCCTACAGCGAGTGCTGTGCCGATGATGATCGCTTTACCTTTATGGGAATTAGGTAAATTTCGACAAGCTAGTGCAATAACGACGGCATTATCACCTCCAAGAACGATATCGATCCCAATAATGAACAAAATTGATGTGATGATTTCTGTTTCAAACAAAGGCGCCAACTCCCGGAATTAGTTAAATTTTACAATCATGACAGGAGCATACAGGGGCAAGCTATACACATAAATATTTATATCGTGTATATGCTTTAATATGAGTGAAAAACAAACGTTTTTTTATTTCCATTCTTTGATGTTTTATCATAGAATGGTATTACAAGAGAAAAGCGGTTTGGTTTAATCGCTTAAGGGAATGAAACAATAAGGAGTATCCCAGAGGGAATAGCCTTCCGGTTAAACAAACAGGAGGGAGAGAAAACGGATGGAAATTGAACGAGTCAACGCAAATACATTAAAATTCTTTATCACGTATAGGGACATTGAAAATAGAGGATTTGATCGAGAAGAAATTTGGTACGATCGAGAAAGAGGAGAAGAGTTATTCTGGGAAATGATGGATGAAGCGCACCAGCGAGAACAATTTTCGCTGGAAGGTCCGCTCTGGATACAAGTACAGGCCCTAGAAAAAGGTTTGGAAATCATTGTTACTCGCGCGCAGATGTCCAACGACGGCTCTAAACTTGAATTACCTATTTCTGAAGATAAACAATTGGATCTTCCAATCGATGAGAATATTGATAAAATTCTTGATGACAAATTTACGATTCAGAATAGCCAGGAGACAGAGGAAGCAGAGCAACTTGAAGAGGAAGAACTTACCTTTACTATTGGATTTAAAGATTTCGAGGACGTTATCTCTTTAGCTCACGGATTTGATGCAGATGGAGTTGTTAACGGTCTGTACAACTTTGAAGACAGATATTACCTTCATGTTGTTTTTGACGAAGCATTGAGCGAAGATGATCAGGATAACCGTTTGAGCCAGTTATTAGAGTACGGTTATGAATCAGATCTAACGGTTCACAGAATGCAGGAATACGGTAAGGAGATTCTCTCTGAACAGGCTCTTGAGCAGCTCCGTGTACACTTCCCACTCTTATAAACCATTGCCGATTTCAATAGGAAATCGGCTTTTTTATTTTAGGCAGAGCATTATTGTAATAAATTAAAGGGAATTTGTGCCGCCTAGAAGAATACTATTTCATCTAAATGAAATTGAGGTGGTAAGATGTTGAAAGCTGTATCGCGAAATGGAACTGTTTTGAATTTCGCTGATCATCTAGAGGATTTAGTAGCTCTTAAGGAACTTCGGAAAACAACAGATTTCTATTGTCCGAGTTGCAATAGCTCAGTCGTTATGAGGCTTGGTCAGAAGAAAGTGTGGCACTTTGCTCATCATTCACACGCACCATGTGTGGATGCTTGGGAAGCCGAATCTAGTTATCACCTTTCAGGAAAAGAGCAGCTTTACAATTGGTTAAGGAAAGAACATCGCGATGTAGAAGTCGAAACCTACTTACAGCAGCCGAAGAAGCGTCCAGACCTCTTTCTACAAGCAAGAAACCTCGCTATTGAGTATCAATGCTCCCCTATCGAAGAAAACCTCTTACAGCACCGTACAGACAGTTATTTCGAAAGTGGTGTTGATGTATGGTGGATCCTGGGTAAAAGCCGTTTGAAAAGCAAATACCGATTTATTCATTCCATCAGTTCCATGGAGTGGGCCAGCACAAGAATAGTGAATCAAACTCCTGTATTGTTTTATTATTGTCCTCTTGAAACCCTCTTTTACATCGTCATTCCTCAGTATAGTTTAACTTCAACGAAAATCATTTGTACCACCACTGCTATCGCTCCGGATAAAACTTCATTAGCCTTCATTTTAAAAACCCCTTTAACAGCGTTATCCCACCCTATACGCAATTCGATCTGGCTTAAACAAAAGCAAATTTGGCGAACAAATCCTCATGGTGAAAAAAGTTATGCGTATTATTATATAAGGAAACTCCTTTATGAAAAGGGGGAAGCAATCAGGCTCTTTCCCTCTGAAGTAGGAATCCCATCCACCTCAAATTATTGGATCGAAACTCCCTCGTATTTATGGCAAGCATGGATCGTATTAGTTTTTCTTCCTAAGCTACACCCCCACATGACATTTACCTTTACTCAATTAACTTCTTCATTTAAAGAACTTATTTCGCGAGGAATTTTCAAATTGCGGATGAATTCATTCGAAATGGGTGTTAACATGGCTCTTCATGCTTATCTAGAGCAGCTTAAACGGTTAAACGTCATTAAAGAGAGAGGAGATCGGTATGAAAAGGTTCATCAACCTTTGATGAATAACCGTTTGGAAACAGCTCTTGTTATGGACAAAAAAATTATTTTAGATCTCTTATAGCATGCAAGTATTGTCGAGCGAAAAAGTAAGAATAATAAGAGAAATATGGTAGGATAAATAGTGTAATGTGACTATTAGATGGAGGTGTCAGATAGATGGAAAATAAGACGAAGAACGCTTTACCGAAACGTGAAGATATTCCCGTAGAAGATACTTGGGATTTAGAAGCGATTTATGAAAATGATCAGAAATGGGAAGAAGAATTCAAAGAAATCAAAGCGCTTATTCCAGAGATGGAGAAATACAAAGGCAAACTAAGTGAATCTGCAGAGACTTTGTATGCAGGTCTTCACCAGCAGGATGAGATTACAAAGAAACTTGGAAAGTTGTTTACATATGCACACATGCGCTACGATCAAGATACAACGAACTCAACTTACCAAGGATTGAATGACAGAGCGTCTAATCTTGCAACACAAGTAAGCAGCGCTCTCGCATTTGTTGTTCCTGAAATCTTGAGTATTCCTGAGAAGGAAATCGAATCCTATTTGAAAGAAAATAAGGATCTCAAGCTATACGCCCAAGCTCTTGATGAAATCAACCGTCAACGCCCACACGTTCTTTCAAAAGAAGAAGAGGCGATCCTCGCTGGAATTAGCGATGTGACGAATAGTTCGAGCAACACGTTCGGAATGTTGAATAATGCTGATATGAAGTTCCCGACCATTCAGGATGAGAATGGGGAAGAGGTGGAAGTTACTCACGGCAGGTTGATTCGTTTTCTAGAAAGTAGTGACCGCCGTGTAAGGAAAGACGCATTTAAGGCAGTTTATGACACGTATGGTAAATTTAAGAATACGTTTGCGAGTACGTTAAGCGGAACAGTTAAACGCGATAACTATAATGCTTCAGTCAGAAATTATGATTCTGCACGTCAAGCAGCTCTCGATAACAACAATATTCCTGAAGAGGTTTATGATAATCTTGTTGAAACAGTCAACAGCCGTCTAGACTTGCTTCATCGTTATGTTGATATTCGCAAGAAGGCGCTTGGACTAGACGAACTTCATATGTATGATCTCTATACACCTCTTGTACCAGATGTGAAGATGGAAGTCACATATGATGAAGCAAAAGACTATATTCTAAAAGGTTTAACCCCATTAGGTGACGAATACGAGTCAATCCTTAAAGACGGATTCGAAAATCGTTGGGTAGATGTTCAAGAAAACGTCGGGAAACGAAGCGGTGCTTATTCATCTGGTACTTATGGAACCCGCCCATATATCTTGATGAACTGGCAGGATAATGTGAACAATTTATTTACACTTGCACATGAATTTGGGCATTCAGTTCATTCTTATTACACAAGAGAGAACCAGCCTTATCCATATGCGAACTACTCGATCTTTGTAGCAGAAGTTGCTTCAACTACAAATGAGTCTCTTTTGAATGATTATTTATTAAAAAACACGAGCGACAAACAAGAGAAGCTCTACTTGTTGAATCATTATCTAGAAGGATTCAGAGGTACTGTTTTCCGTCAAACCATGTTTGCTGAATTCGAGCACGCGATTCATAAGAAAGCTCAGGACGGAGAGCCGTTGACTCCAGACTTACTTTCGGACCTGTATTATGAATTGAACAAAAAGTATTTCGGTGAAAACCTTGTGATCGATGAGGATATTGCACTTGAATGGGCAAGAATTCCTCACTTCTATTACAACTATTATGTTTTCCAATATGCTACAGGCTTTAGTGCAGCTGCTTCTTTATCTAAACAAATCCTCGACGAAGGAGAGCCAGCAGTTTCACGCTATATCGATTTCTTAAAAGCGGGAAGCTCGGATTATCCAATCGAGGTCTTGAAGAAGGCTGGCGTAGACATGACGTCTTCTAAACCAATCAGCGATGCTTTGGATGTATTTGAATCAATTCTTGATGAGATGGAGAGCTTGCTCTTCTCATAAACTAACGAACCCGCCTTCTTCCCAGAAGGCGGGTTCTTAATGGAAACCTCTAAACTGATTTCGTTTATTAAACATGCTTACTGTAAAGAGAATTGACAGGAACAATAGAAGAATTCCAACGATAGAAGGGATGAATTTCAATAGCCCCATAAGAAATACCCCGAAACTCATTGCTATTAGAATCAATCCGATTATCACAGAATAAGACATACTTACTCCTCCTCAATAAAATTAATATGAAACATTTTCGATTTTAGACCGTAAAAAAAGGAACGGGATGAATTTCTCCCTGTTCCTTATGATTGAGCAGTTGAGCGCCAGAAGCATCCGTGTTTCACCGGTACTTGAGCGGCTTTTTGTTTAAGTGCTAGTTTCTTCATTTCAGCATCTGCTTCTTCTAAACTCATGTCATATACCACTGCCACTTCTTTCGTTGCAACGAACTGATAACGTTGTAAGAAGTGTTCGATCGAAGGTAGTGGCTTGGGTATTGGTTCTTCTTTTAGCATTTCATGTAAAATGCTAACGTACACTTCATAATCGTAAAGTCCCGTGATTTTCAATCCTTCTTCTTCGATGTTTTCATTGAAGAAAACAAGTGTGGGAAGCTCGTTTACTTCCATTTCAGCTGAAATCTTTAAATCACATTGAAAGGCTCTGATGGATGCTTGAGACTGAAGATCTTTTTTGAATTCTTCCACATCGAGACCAGTATCTTTTGCAGCGTTCACAAGGTTCTCTTGTTTCGTCATGTTCTGCTTCTCAATAAACAGGAGTTCTCTCATTTTACGAAGAAAACGAAGTCCTTGTAACTTTCCCTGAAGCTCTGCAGCTTTAATAGCGATCGATGCGATATAGGGTGTGTCGATTGGATCTTCAAACCAGAGGTCACCATCGCATGACATGCCAGAACGAGTGGCAGTGCGTTCCCAACGTTTTGCAACGTCTGCGTGGGTTTTGATACCTTCTGTTTTCCTTTTGAAGGAATTAAACGTTTCTACATTTCCGCCAACAAGGTGTCTTATTCTGAATGTGTGTCCATACTCTAATTGTAGTTTCTTTATGACAGGTTCAAGCCCCCAGCAGTCAGGACATAACGGATCGATGAAAGAATAGATCTCGATCGGTTTGCTCTTCTGCGAGAGAGTTGAACAGGTAGTATCGGTATCTCCGTTTGGATTGTAAGAATCGCAAAAGGAACCTGTTACATTCGGTGTCAATTCGATTCTCCTTTCTCTTCCGGATTACCCGTGTTTACCATATGATGGGCAGTGAATGTAAGTCTATTCAATAGATGTTCTTTGAGCTCGATGTCTAACTCGACTTCGTCCATCGCTTCTTCCATACAAGAAAGCCATGCTGATGCTCGCTCAGGAGTTATTTCAAATGGTAAATGTCTTGCTCTTAACATAGGATGCCCATGTTCCTCAGAATATAGAGGAGGGCCTCCGAGAAATTGTGTCAAAAATTGTTTTTGTTTCCGAGCTGTTTCATCTAAGTCAGCTGGAAATATCGGTTTAAGTTTTGGGTGTTGTGAAACACGGCTATAAAATGCATTCACAAGTTCGTCTAACTGTGAACGTCCAATTAATTCATACATGTTTTGTTTCATATTGCTCTTCCCCTTCGGAAATTAGAACCTTATTACAGTTTTATTTTAGCAACCTCTATATGTAACAGCAAATAATCTGGTTCGTCACGATTCTCATAAAAAAACAGAAGCTCTAAATTTGCTTCTGTTTTGCTATGAAAAACCGCTGGATTTTGTTCTTCGCTTTTTTAATCTCAATCCCATGTTCCCTCAGGAGATGATGGAATGCTCGCTCGCCCTGTTCATAATCAGTTACTTCAAATTCTAATTCATAGTCTTCGTGCCCCAGATACTCACTATGATCAAGAACGAGGAGGCCAGAAGTTAGTTTCACTTCTGCACGATGAGTTGTCAATGAGCCTAAATGGAGAAGGTTGTCCGTAAGACCAAGATTCACCACTTGTTTTGAAACGTCGCCTTCTGGTAACACTCCAGTTTCTCTAATGGAATGGAATGTTTCTTCAGTTATAACCTGATGCGTTTCTAATAACCCTTTTTGTGCGGGCTCTTTCAAAGTTAGTACAAGACCGTCTTTCTTTTTTCTAACACGTAGGGCAGCACCTTTGTCACGAAGTGCAAATTGTGCGGAATCAAAATAATCATTTGTTTGTGTTTTGATATTGTTAGATGATTGTTGATAAGAAGCTAATAATGAATGATATTCATTAACAGTAATCATATTTTTAAATTCGATTTCGATTTCTTGAGCCATTGGTTAAGCCTCCATTAAGGAAAAGTCTGTATATATCGTGAATTATGCCATATGTAGGTGTTTAGAACAACAGAAATGAAATTACCCCATACGTTATGATAAACTATATGGTGGTACATATAGCATTGATGAGGAAAGGAGAGGTATTTGTGGCATTACAATACCCGGTAACAAGAGGAGAGTTTACAGAGGAGTCTACAACCTTCCATATTGATGAGAAAGCTAATTTAGCAAGCTATTCAGCAACAGGAAATATGCTTGTTGATTCGGACAACCTCTCATTCGTTTATTTATTAGATGGAGATGAAGGATATACATATATTCGATTTAATGAAGACATTTGGTCTTCTTTGAAAGAAGTTCTTGATAAAGATTTACCAGTTATGCTTGTTGATGAGACAGGTGAAAAGCTAGAGCTTGTCGAAATAAAAGAAGAGCTCGCTTATTTAGTAGAGAACATTAAAGGGAATTCGAATTATGGTAAAGAAATGAATCAAGCTGTAGAAAGCGTATTTCTAACAGCAACTTCATAGATATCGTCGTTGGTGGTGGTAGGATGAGTTGGGAAGAGTTTTTGGCGCCGTATAAGCAAGCTGTGAATGAGCTTAAGGTGAAACTGAAAGGTATACGAGATCAGTTTGAAAAGTCTGATGATCATACACCTGTAGAATTTGTTACAGGAAGGGTAAAGCCGATTCCAAGTATACTTGATAAAGCAAAACGCAAAGATATTCCCACCGATAAGCTTCGGGAGGAAATGCATGATATTGCGGGATTACGTGTGATGTGTCAGTTTGTAGAAGACATTAATCGTGTGATTCAACATCTACGTAACAGGCGTGACTTTGAAATCGTTGAAGAGCGAGATTATGTAACGAATCGAAAAGAGAGCGGATACCGCTCTTATCATGTGGTTGTTCGTTACCCAGTGCAAACGATTAGTGGTGAACAAATGCTGCTCGTAGAGATTCAGATTCGCACTCTCGCGATGAATTTTTGGGCAACGATCGAGCACTCTCTTAATTACAAATATAACAAAAAGATTCCAAGCAACATCCAAAGACGACTCCAGCGAGCAGCTGAAGCTGCATCGAAGCTGGATGATGAAATGTCTGAGATTAGGGTAGAAATAAAAGAAGCCCAAAAAGTGTTTATGCAGAAGAAGGAAAACGAAAAGAAAAACGCAGAAAATTAAAGTAGATGAGGTGCCAAAAGTGAAATTTGCTATAAAGTCGAAAGGGGATCAAACGTCAAACCAGCTTCAGCAACGTATAAAGAACTACTTGCGCGATTTTGATCTTGAGTACGATGAAGCAGAGCCAGACATCGTTATCTCTGTTGGTGGAGATGGAACGTTGCTTCATGCGTTTCATCATTATCAAGATCGATTAGATGAAACGGCTTTTGTAGGCGTACATACTGGACACCTTGGGTTTTATGCAGATTGGGTGCCTGAGGAAGTGGAGAAGCTAGTTATTCACATTGCTAGGACGCCATTTCAAATTGTTGAATATCCTCTTCTTGAAGTGACTGTTCGCTATCTCGATAGCACGAAAGAAAACAGGTACCTTGCATTAAACGAATGTACTGTCAAAAGTGTAGAAGGATCTCTTGTGATGAACGTGGATATAAAAGGAGACCTTTTTGAAACCTTCAGGGGTGATGGACTTTGCATTTCTACTCCTTCAGGTAGTACTGCGTACAACAAGGCGCTCGGTGGCGCTATTATTCATCCCGCTCTACCTTCGATTCAGCTTTCTGAGATGGCATCGATTAACAATCGTGTATTTCGAACGGTTGGTTCTCCGCTCGTTTTACCACAGCATCATACATGTTTGTTGAGACCCGTTAATGATGTTGATTTTCAGATTACGATCGATCACCTTTTCTTACTTCAAAAAGACGTGAAATCCATTCAATATCGAGTGGCTGAAGAAAAGATTAGATTTGCTAGGTTCCGCCCGTTTCCATTTTGGAAGCGAGTTAAGGAATCGTTCGTAGACGATGAGTAAAGAAGCAGTCCAGTTCATTTCAAGAGCTGGGCTGTTTTTCTATCTAATTCTAGAAGTGGAGGCTTGTAGGGATGAGTGATGTAAGGTTTACCTGGGAGGTAGGAGACCTCCAGGATGGAATGCTGATGAGAGAGTTTCTTTTAAGAGAAAAGACGCTGTCTAGAAGCATGTTGACAGATATCAAGTTCAAGGGCGGAGAGCTCAGAGTCAATGGAGAAGTGAAGAATGTTCGTACGACGTTACAGAAAGGGGACATAGTGGAAGTCCTGTTTCCGGTTGAAGAAGTAAGTGAGAGTATGTCACCGATCACGATGCCCCTTAGAATCATATATGAGGATGACCACTATTTACTGATCAACAAAACATCAAACGTGCCAACGATTCCTTCAAGACACTCAGAAAGTTCTCTTGCTCAAGGAGTTCTCGCTTACTATAAAGAGAACAAGTTAAATCGTACGATTCACGCAGTGAACCGTCTGGATCGTGACACTTCTGGCCTTGTCCTATTTGCAAAACATCGTTTTGCACACGATCTCCTTTCCAAGCAACAACAAAATAAAACGATGAAACGATCATACTATGCCATTGTACATGGCACTTTAGATAAAGAAGAAGGCGTCATCGATCGGCCAATAGGACGAAAAGAAGGCAGTATTATCGAGAGGACAGTTAGGGGAGATGGTCAGGGTGCAGTTACACACTATCGAACGATACAAAAGTGTGGCGCCAATAGTCTTCTTGAAATTGAGCTTCTGACCGGTAGGACGCATCAAATACGTGTTCACATGTCTTCTGTTGGCCACCCTCTACTTGGAGATGATCTTTATGGAGGGAGAAAGGAAGGGATAAATCGTCAGGCACTTCATAGTAAAAGCCTTGAATTCTATCACCCCTTTCTTGAAAAAACGTTAACTTTCTCTATTGAATTAGAACAAGATATGTTGGATGTTATTCAAACGAATTGAACTTTTCTTTAACGAAAGGAAGAGAGGACGGTACAGAAACTGTGGTAAGTTCAGGATATTTTACGGACGTCAATTTGCCTCCAAATACGCAACCTGTATCGATATTTACAGTTCTGTTAATCCACCGTGGTTCATGTACAGGAGTGTGTCCATAGACAACGAGGGGAGGTGCAGAATAGGTAGCTGCCCAATCTTTTCTTACTGGCATGCCGTTCGGATGCGTTTCACCCGTCACATCTCCATATAAAACAAAGGTCTTTACCTTTTTTCCAGATTGACCAATGTATTTTGAAGGTATTCCAGCATGAGCGACAATTAGTTTTCCATTATCTAACGTTAAATAAAGTGGTGATTTCTCATAGAGAGTAGTGAACCTACTTATGATCGCATTTCTTTTATCGTCTGATAACTGCGAAAGTTCCTCAACTGTGGTTTCTAAGCCATGCTTCTGTTGAACGTTTCTTCCAATCATATAACGATATAGCTTATTGCAATGATTTCCAGGGCAATAGTAGGCTTGGTTTTCTTCTACAAGTCTTGTGACGACGTTGATCACTTTTAATGAATGAGGGCCTCTGTCGGTGAGGTCTCCGAGGAAAACGATTTTTCTCTCCTTAGGGTGGATAGGGATATCGTTCACCCACTCGTATCCTAGCTTTTTAGTTAGTTTCACAAATTCATCATAACAACCGTGGATATCTCCGATAATATCAAACAATAACCTTCCTCCTTTATGCAATTATCCATTCCCTATTTTCATTAAGGGAATTCTTCTATCGATGTAAAATAACCTGCCAGAGCGGCAGGTTATTCAAACATATATGTTTTTGTACGAGATCTTACATTGAGAACTAATCCTACTGCAATCATATACGTCAGGAGCGCACTCCCACCATAACTTACGAAGGGAAGAGGAATTCCTGTAATCGGTAGTAGGCGAACTGTCATTCCGATATTCTGGAACACTTGGAACGTTAACATACCGATGACACCTGCGCATAAGTAGCTTCCAAACGATTCATTGCTTTCTAATGCTGTATGAATCATACGATAAATCAGCAAGAAGAAAATTGAAATGGTGATGCTTGCACCGATAAATCCAAACTCTTCTCCGATTACTGCAAAGATGAAGTCTGTGTGAGCTTCAGGGAAATAGACGGTACCGTCAGAGTAGCCTTTCCCTTCAAGCTTACCTGAGCCGATAGCAAGAATCGCTTTCGTTGCTTGATACCCTGCGTCGGTGTATTCTTCAGGAGCCAACCATCCGTAAAAACGGGCAAGCTGGTATTCATCAAGAATGTACTCCTTAAAAAAGGTAGGGAATTTGAAAAAGGTAAACACAACAGCAGAAATACCTGCTATGCCCGTCAACGTGAGCAATGCTAGCAGACGCCAGCGGACTCCAGATACGAGAGTGATGCTCACTACGATTGCTGTGAATACCATCGCGGTTCCAAGATCGGGCTGTTTCATAACGACTGCAAGCGGAATAGCGGATATGCCAAAGATTTTACCAAGCAAGATTAAATCAGTTCGAATTGTTTTCTCTCCATGGGTTTCATGGTGTTTCACTACCGTAGAACTAATGGTAATGATCAAGAAAATCTTCATGAATTCTGAAGGTTGCACGCTTCCAAGCCCAGGCAAAACAAACCAACTTTTTGCTCCATTACGTATCGGAGCAATCTGGTAGCTCCCTATGTACTCTGGCATGATTTGAAGCAATAGCAAAAGGAAAATACCGAATCCGAAAAGGTACCAAGAGAGCTGTTTGAAGCGATCAAAATCGATTACCATCGTTAGCGATAAGACGAATGCTCCAATGAAATACCACGTCAGCTGCTTTCCAGCGAAGTTTACGTTTTTTAATTCTCCGGGAAGTGAAGCTTGAGCAGAATAGATGGCAACTGTACTGACACACATAAGAAGAAATATAAAGAACAGTAGCGTATAATCTATCTGCTGCCAAGGTGTTTGATTGTCATTGTTCATGATATAATCCTTTCTAAAGAAAAGCGTTGGAGACGTGTTCTAAGCACATCACCTATCTTATCTAAAAAAAACCTTTTTGCAAATCTGAAAACGGAATTTGTTTTGACAAAATAACTGCGTTCCGACTAAGATAGGAAGGTAATTTTACTTATTATAGTATAAATGAGATTGTACGCTACTTAAAGAATTAAACAAGACTTCCCATGTAATTTATGTCCATTTTATTACGAAATCCTTCTGGACACATAGAAAATAGTAGTAAGGAGGGGTGCTTGGTGGCACATTCAGAACAAGAGATCCAACTTATCTATGATGCACTTATCCAATACTTAGCTGAAGAAAAAATAGAGGCATTTCGCGACCTGTTTCTCGATATACATCCTTATGACCAGGCAAAATTCTTCCTTACGGTTGAAGAAGATGTTCGATTGCTGGTGTACACGTATTTATCGCCGAGTGAAATGGCGGAAATATTCCAGAACTTCGAAATAGAAGAACAAGAAGAATTTATTTCTGAGATGGAGCCTCCATATGCTGCCGAAATGCTTGCAGAAATGTATGCGGATGATGCCGTCGATGTCTTGAATGAGCTTAATCCTGAACAGATCGCAAGCTATCTCACGATCATGGATGATGATGCAGCTGACGAGATCAAAGAGCTGTTGCATTATGAAGAGAAAACAGCTGGAAGTATCATGACGACAGAATTTGTTGCAATACGGGCACACCAAACGGTAAAACGCGCCATGCAAATTCTTAGGCGAGAAGCACCTGAAGCAGAGACCATCTACTATGTATTCGTGGTTGATCAACAAAAAAGGCTGGTAGGTGTCATATCTTTAAGAGATTTGATTATTGCAGAAGAAGATGTCTTGATTGAAGATATAATGAATGAACGTGTCGTTTCAATATCGGTAGGCGAAGATCAAGAAGAAGCAGCAAGGTTAATGAGAGATTATGACTTTCTTGCTCTACCTGTACTCGATTTTCAACAACACTTACTCGGAATTATTACGCACGATGATATTGTTGACGTTATTGAAGAAGAAGCATCAGAAGACTATTCTAAGCTTGCTGCGATATCAGACAACGGTACGCTAGATCGCAATCCTTTTTCATCTGCGCGAAAACGGTTGCCATGGTTAGTTATCCTCTTATTCCTAGGAATGATGACAGCAAGTTTGATCGGACAATTTGAAGAAACTCTCGACAAAGTTGCGCTACTTGCTGTATTTATTCCGTTGATTGCAGGAATGGCAGGGAATACAGGTACACAGGCGCTTGCAGTTGTTGTACGTGGGATTGCAACAGGAGATTTTGAAGAACATAGTAAATGGAACTTAATTTTAAGGGAAGCAGGAACAGGGTTAATAACAGGGTCAACATGCGGGATTCTTGTGACGATTATTATCTTTTTGTGGCAAGGAACCTTTTTTCTTGGAATTTTAGTTGGTTTTTCGCTATTATGTACTCTGATAGTCGCAACGCTTGCAGGTGCGCTTGTACCATTACTTATGCATAAATTAAATATTGACCCTGCAGTGGCCTCTGGCCCGTTTATTACGACGATCAACGACATTATCAGTATTCTCATCTACTTTGGAATGGCTACAGCGTTTATGAGCTATTTGATCTAGTAGAATATTGTGTTCGTTTTGAAGGAGGAAGAACATGGAACACGGCGCATCAGTATCATCCTTAGTAATAGTAGTAGTTATCGCATTTCTAATTCCATTTATTCTACACCGCTTTAGATTGAACATTCTTCCTGTGGTAGTAGCTGAAATCATTGCCGGTATTATTATCGGACAGAGTGGCTTCAATTTAGTAGAAGCTGACACTTGGCTAGACACACTTTCAACATTAGGTTTTATATTCTTAATGTTTCTAAGTGGACTTGAGATTGATTTCTCTGTCTTTGCAAGTAAAAAGAAAAAAGTGACGCTTCCAAGCGGAAAAATCGAACCGAACCGTGTTCTTGTTTCATTTATAGTCTTTGTCTTTGTATTTATTGTGTCTTATGGATTATCACTATTATTTGTTTTACTTGGGTATACGGATAATGCCTTTTTCATGACATTAATTATCTCAACAATCTCCCTTGGAGTTGTTGTTCCAACTTTAAAAGATGCAAATGTACTCAAAACAAGCATTGGTCAGACGATTTTATTGATAGCAGTAATAGCCGACCTTGCTACTATGATTTTGTTAGCAATCTTCGTTTCTCTGAATTCTGGTGGAGAAGGGAACATGTGGCTACTGTTAATTTTGTTTGGAGCAGGGATTCTCCTTTATTTCATGGGAGCCTATTTCAGACACCTTTCCTTTATTGAAACGATGTCAAAAGGTACGATCCAAATTGGAACGAGAGCAGTGTTTACGTTAATTATCGTACTGGTAGGATTATCAGAGACCGTAGGTGCAGAGAATATTCTTGGAGCATTCTTGGCAGGAGCTCTTGTCTCGCTCCTTTCACCAAATACGGAGCTCGTACAGAAGCTCGATTCGTTCGGTTATGGCTTCTTGATTCCGATTTTCTTTGTGATGGTAGGGGTAGAGCTAGATGTTTGGTCCCTATTTCAGGATCCAAAGGTACTTGTGCTGATTCCATTACTTGTCATCGCATTGTTTATCTCAAAGCTCGTACCTGTCATCGTCTTAAAACGCTGGTATGACATCAAAACCGTGCTCGGTTCAGGCATTCTCTTGACTTCAACGCTATCTCTTGTGATTGCAGCTGCAGAAATCGGTGAGCGTATCGATATCATCGATGAACAATTATCATCTGCTTTAATTCTTGTTGCAGTGATAAGCTGTATCGTTGCACCAATTGTATTTAGAAAAGTCATGCCTAAACCAGAAGAGCGGGTAGATGCCAAAAAACTCGCGATTATTGGCGCAAACCAAATTACACTACCGATTTCTCTGGAGCTTAATCCTGCTAATTATGAAACATCGATTTATCATACGAAACAAGAAAAAGTTGATTCAGAAAAGCAAAGTAGTCACTTTAGCGTGATTGAGCTTGCGGATTATAGCATCGATACTCTTAGAAACAGTGAAGTATTTGAGGCAGATATCTTATTGATCTCAACCGGTGATGATGAAACAAACTCAGATATAGCCGTTTTCGCTAGAGAGTATGGGACGGAACGAGTGATCGCAAGAATTGAACTAACTGAAATTGCTGATCAGTTACGTGATTTGAATATCGACGTATTCTCCGTATTCTTTTCTACTAAAGCGTTACTCAAAGCATTGATCGAATCACCTGGAGTCGTCAATATCTTTACGAGAGAAGAAAATGCGCTTTACCAAATCAACATGAACAACGTGGAGTACAACGGTGTTGCTCTTCGTAATTTCCCTTATCTCGGTGACACGATCATCGTTCGTATATTCCGTGGGAAGGACTCGATCGTTCCTCACGGTGACACCGAGCTTCGGATTGGCGATCGACTAATCGTTACAGGAAGTAGTGAGAGTGTAGAAGAAGTAAGAACATTGTTAAGCTATTAGAAAAAGCTTCCGGCTAGGTGCCGGGAGCTTTTTTTAGAATGAAATAGACCTTCGAGGTGATACTACGAGCAGGAGGTTATGAATATGAATTATTCTTCGGGACCGATAGTTGTTTGTCCATCTTGTCAAAAGAGAAGCGAATTGGAAAACACCGTCACCGCTCAATCAAATCAAAACATTATATTTGCTTGCCCTTATTGCGGGTATGAGAAAAGAAATATTGAAACGAGCAAAGGCTAGTGAATTCAAGATGGTACAGGTTCCATAAAGCATGTTATAATTAGCACGTGGTGCTAATAACTAATAATAAATAATCGAGGAGGAGCATGGATATGAACCTGTCTCTTGAAAATCGTACATACGTTGTAATGGGTGTTGCGAACAAACGCAGCATCGCTTGGGGGATTGCTCAAGCACTAAGTAATGCAGGAGCGAGACTAGTTTTTACATACGCCGGAGATCGCCTGGAGAAAAATGTTCGCGATCTTGCAGCAACGCTTGATCGTGATGATTCTGTTATTTTACCTTGTGATATTACGGATGATAACGAAATCGAATCGACTTTTGCAAAGATAAAGGAAGAAGTCGGTGTGATTCACGGTCTAGCTCACTGCATCGCATTCGCGAAAACGGATGAACTTAAGGGAGAGTATCTCGAAACGACGAGAGAAGGATTTATGTTGGCACATAACATCAGTTCTTACTCGTTAACAGCTGTTGCAAAAGCTGCTCGTCCACTGATGACGGAAGGTGGAAGCATCCTCACGATGACTTATCTTGGTGGAGAGCGCGTCGTGAATAACTACAATGTCATGGGTGTTGCAAAAGCATCACTTGACGCAAGTATGAAATACCTTGCGAACGACCTTGGAAAAGATGGCATTCGCGTAAATGCGATTTCCGCTGGACCAATTCGTACGCTTGCAGCAAAAGGCATTGGTGACTTTAACTCTGTTCTTAAAGAGATTGAAGAAAAAGCACCACTTCGTCGTACTGTGACGAAAGAAGATGTAGGAAATACTGCATTGTTCTTGATGAGTGATCTTTCTGGTGGAATTACTGGTGAGATGATTCATGTAGACAGCGGCTTCAACATTATTGCAACATAAGTGAAACGCCCCGGACTTCATTCCGGGGCGTTTTTTTATAGTAGCTCTGAAAGCTGTTCTGTTTTCCTTTTTTCATATTCAAAAGCAGCCATTAATTCTTCTGGCATAATGTCGTTCTTTCTTCCAAACCGTTCGCTAACCGTTTCATAAAGTTCGTAAGGGAAAAGCATATCGATATACATGACGTTCTTTTGTTCTGCTGTTAGCGGTGCAACTTCTTCATAAGCGGCTAACATCAGTTCAAACAGCTGATGATCCCAGACTCCTGTATCTCCCATCAGTGGAATGATCACTTTACGCAAGTCTCTAATCGGCAAGTCGAAAGTCGTCGTATCTAAGTCAATGATCCAGATCTGATCTTCTGAAAGAAGCGTGTTTCCAGTTCCATAGTCCTGGTGACATAGATTCGGTTTCTTCTTACAAGCTGCTACCCAATCTGGATAATGAGAAGCTCGAAGCTTTTCTAGGATTTCTCTACCCTTTGCAATAAACTGATCAATTTCTGCTAAATAAAGTTGGCAAAAAGGGTCATCTGGAAAACGCTTTGCGATCAGCTTCCATGTTTCCATCTGCTGACATCGCTTAATGTAGTGTTTCGGCCACTTTCCTAGTTTCGAGAAGATTGGTGTCGCTGGAGGAGGGACGTAACCCACTGACTCAGTATGATAATATCCGAGACCTCTCATCATCCACTGCAAATCTTCTGGAACGGTTAAGTTGAACGGTCTTCCTTCGATCCATTCATACACAACAAATAAGAACGGCCCATGCTTCGTATAAAGGCTGCCATCTTTATTTGGGATAATAGCTGGCACACGCATGCCCTTTTTTGCTAAATAGTCCTGTGCATGAATCGAGAATAATGCTTTCTTTTCAGGACGGTGGATTCGTTTCAAACACTTCGGTCCCTCGTCTGTCATAAATTTCCACACAAGAGCCATCTGACCGCCTTGTATCACTTCGACACTCTGTACATTAAATTCCCAATTTGGGAGTAGAAGTTCTGCGAGCTTTGTTAACTTTTCCTGCATTTCAGGTGTGAGCGCAGTTCCTTCTTCCTCCTTTTCTTCATCCACAACATTAGCTAATTCGATTCTTTGAAAAGAATCATGAGCATTTGTATCAATGCTGATAGTTGGTTTATCAACGTTTTCCGTTTCCTTCCCCGAACGAAATACAACCTGATTCGGTCCTCGAAATTCTTCTTGTGAAGGTCCCACTTTATTGTGCCAAGTTTCCATAAGTTCACCTACCTATCATATCTGTTCCTAATACGGTATGGAGATAGGGATAGCCACGTCACCATTTTCATCTATTCTATTGAAAAAATAGGTGGATAAAGGAGGTGGCAAAGCCCTTTTTATGTTTTACGATTTGGATTTCGCACAACCTTTCTGTTCCTTCGTATCATGCTTATAAACAGCATTTTAAATCGTGTCTTTTTCCGCTTATCGTTCAATAGCTAGACGTCATGCGGCGTTCGAATACGGTATTTTTTAAAAGATATAAAGGAGGGTGAACATGAAAATAGCCTTAGTTGCAACAGAAAAGTTGCCAGTTCCAGCTATTAGAGGTGGAGCGATCCAGATCTATTTAGAAGCTGTTTCAAAGCTTCTAGCAAACCATCATGATGTAACAGTGATTTCGATCGATGACGTTAATTTGGAATCAAGGGAAAGAAGTAACGGTGTCCATTACATTCGAATCAGTCAGGAGGATTATTTAGAGGGGCTTATTCAAGAGCTTAGTGAGCAAAAATTTGATGTGATCCATGTTTGTAATCGCCCGACATGGATTGAACGATTAAAGAAAGCATCACCTACTAGCAAATTTATCCTAAGTGTCCATAATGAGATGTTTGCACAAGGGAAAATGGAAGACGAAGAAGGAGAAACGTGTATCTCACTTGTTTCTAAAATCGTAACCGTAAGTGACTATATCGGGCGAACGATCACAGATCGCTTTCCTTCAGCACGTGGGAAAGTGCAAACAGTTTATTCAGGTGTGGACTTAAATGCTTATCACCCGAGATGGACCTCAAAGGGGAGGGAGTTAAGAAATTCAATCAAGTCTCAGCTCAATATTGAAAACAAAAAAGTCATTCTCTTTGTTGGGAGATTGAGCAAAGTTAAAGGTCCTCATATCTTACTCCATGCCTTACCAAAGATTATTGAACAACACCCAGATGCGCATATGGTGTTTATCGGTTCAAAGTGGTTCGGTGAGAACGATGTGAATAACTATGTGAAGCACCTCTATACCCTTGGAGCCATGTACCCAGACAACATTACGTTCATTAAATTCGTAGAGCCAAAAGATATACCTAAGCTCTATTCAATGGCGGATGTATTTGTTTGTTGTTCTCAATGGCAAGAGCCACTTGCTCGTGTTCATTATGAAGCGATGGCTGCAGGGTTACCTGTATTAACGAGTGACCGTGGAGGAAATCCTGAGGTGATCGTTGAGGGGAAAAATGGAAATGTGATTCATCAATTTGATGAACCGAATGCATATGCAACGATGATCCATACATTTCTTTCAAGCGAAGGAACGCGCGATCGTTATGGTAAATTTGGTCGCAGTTTTGTGGAAGAAAAGTTCGGGTGGAATCGAGTCGCATCTAACTTAAAATCCGTTTATGAACATGCTGCTAGACGGTAGAGGAAGAGAGGGAAATGATTGTGGAAGAAGAATGGAATCTTGATCAGGAGCTAGAAGACATGGAAGTTGATGAAGAAGCAGAAGATGTAACTGAGGACACTGATGATGCTGAGGAGATCGATGACTTAAACGAAGACATGGAAGACTTAGCTGACGATGGTGATTTTTCTCTTGCGCATGAAACGGCTAACTTAGAAGAACTGAAGCAAATCCTTCGTTACTATCCAGTTGAACCAATTAGCGTTCATTTGATATTCAGTAGACAAGGGCGAACGAAGTGGCGCGTGCAAACGAAGCAAGGGACGATGATGCTGCGTCAGGAGTTTATTCGACCTGACAGAATGTTGTATATTGCTGGTGCACATTGGCATCTCCAAGAAAAAGGAATGCCGATTGCAAAGTTAATACGAACTCGAAATAATGGATTGATCCTTGCTGGTGAAGATCACGCTTACGTATTGTATGAGGATATAGAAGGCGAAACGATGCTTTACTATGATAAGGAACAAACGAAGAAGACGATGGCGTTTATTGGTCAATTTCACAATGCGTCAAAAGGGTATGTCCAGCCTGAAGGAAGTAAAAAGCGAAGCAGGATAGACAAGTGGCATAAGTTATACAGATGGAAAATTCAAGAATTAGAAGGGTATAAGAAACTTGCTCAAGACTATACGACGGATCAATTCTCGATCTTATTTCTTCAGCAGGTGGATCTGATGCTAGAACGTGCGAAAGAAGCCTTAGCTGAACTTGACAATCCGGAGTTTTCTAAATGGACGAACGAAGTGTTCGAGTCGAAGATGTTCTGTCAGCAGGACTTCACTATGGCGCGTTTGATCGAGAAAGATGGTGCAGCGTATATGAGAGACCTTCATTCAGTTAATGCTGATTTGCCGTCTCGAGATATTCGTATATTGATGAATAAGGTAATGAAGAAGCTTGCTGTCTGGGACCATGAGCTTGCTGAAGAAATGCTCGTTCACTATGATCAAATCCATCCATTAACAGAAGGGCAGTATCGGATTTTGTGGACAGATTTGAAGTTTCCTCACCTTTTCTGTGCAATCGCTCATAAATATTATCTTAGCCAGAAGCGTTCATGGTCGGATGAAAAATACTTGATGCATATTCGAAATATTATAGCCGTTGAGAATTCGAAAGAAGAGTTTCTTATGAATTTTGATGGGATTTTCAAAGCGATCAAAGGAGGTGTCATAAACGATGAAACAAGTTTCAGAGCAGAAAGCGATTCCTAAATTAGAACTGGAAGAATTCCGATTTTCTCCTCCTGGTTCTATGGGGTGGAGCTATGCAGAATACGAGAAAATTATCGATAGTGGGCAACAAGCGTTAGAAGTGGATACAAACTCTTCACTCACTTCACCTCCGATCCCAAGCACAACCCTTAAAGAATTGCCCCATGGAGATGGAACGATCATCGACATTCCTAACGTAACAGTAGGAGTGGAAGAGCCAAACCCTGTTCCTGGTGAGCATTTAGAAGGCGCAAGTGAATTGGTTGAAGTTGAAGAATTTGTAAATAAACCGAGCGTGGATGCGAAGGAAACGAGCGTTGAGGGCGTTGAGTTAGAGATGGGTGGTAGAAACGAGGAATATTCACTTATCGTGAAGGAAATAGGGCGTCCTCGAAACTTAGGGAAAAGCAGGTTCCGCTGTGCAGTATTAAATCAGGATAACTTCTTCAATGAAAATTGTGGGTGTGAGCAACCTATTTTGATGGAAGTTGCTGAAGAAGGTGAAATGGAAGAAACTGAAGAAGAAGTGATCGTCATATGTGAAGACGAAGATGCGCCAGAGCTGGATATTGAAGATAATGATGAAGAAGTTGACTGTGAAGATGATGACGACGAGGACGAAGACGAAGATGAGCTAGATTGGGATGGAAAGGTTCGAATCATCGATATTCCTATGAAACGATCATCTCTATGGGTCCCGGCTTAAAAATAGGTTTAACTTTCTAGATGAAATAGATTCATTTGTCCTATACAAGATCTTCTGAATCTCATAATCTATAAAGAATTCTTTAACGAGAATACAAGTAAAAAAACAAAGGGGAATAATGATGGCGCATCATGAGAAGCACGATGAAATATTGAAAAAGCTGCAAGAAATGCTAGAAGGAGGAGAAGTGGAAGAGGTTGAACTATCGTTTGAGATGGTGAATGGGGAAGAATTCTCATTTGAATTTGACCTCGATGATGACGAAGAGGAAGAAGAAGCTGAAGAAGAAGCAATAGCTGAAACTCAGATTCTTGCAGATGATGAAGAAGATGAATTGAGTGAAGAGGACGAAGAGGAAGACGAATAAAAAAAGAGATAGAACCGGTTATTGACCGGTTCTATCTTTTTTTATTTCTGTAACTTCTATCGAAGATCCATAGTGGTTCTACTTTCTCAGGTTCCTTCTTATTCGCTCCTGTAGGATCAATCGGCACAACCTCAGCATCCTCAGGTGAATACATTGGAGAAACATGCTCTTCGTCTAGTATTAGCTGAGGCTCATCTTTGCGAAAGGCTTTTTGATAAACGTTTTCTAACCGATCTGCTACATGATGAAACGAATGGTTTGCTTCGACCACTTTACGTCCGTTTAAACTCATCTCAGTGGCTCTCTCAGGGTGGTTTAGCAAGTCGCAAATAGCTCTAGCGAAGGAAGAAGGACGTCGATAAGCTCCAACAACAAGACCGTTATGCAAGTGTGTCACAACTTCAGCATTTCCCCCGCGTTTCGTGGTTATAAGTGGAACGCCAGCAGCCATAGCTTCATAATGAACGCGTGCAAGAGGTTCCTGCCATTGGGAACTACAAACAAAAACGTCGCCGAGCAAAAAGGCTTTGGGAATCTCTTCATGAGGAATATACTTCGTGAACTTAACGTGATCTCCTAAAGGCTCAGCTAACTTGTAAAGATAGGATACGTATTCATTCATACGATTATCACTGAACCACTTCCCACCGCATATCACTAGAACCGCATCAGGATGTTCTTTAAGAATGGCAGGCATCGCTTTGATCAGGAGATGCGGCCCTTTTGTTTTACTGAGTCTGCCTATGAAAAGGATGACTTTTCGATTCGATAGACGATATTTATGCTTCAATCTTTGTTTGATCTTTTTTCCTTCTTCCGTCCATGATGGATGATATTGAGTAAGATCGACACCGGAATAGACGATTTGAATTTTGTCATCAGCTTCAGGAAAGCGGTTCAAGATGGTCCCTTTTATATAGTTACTTACTGTCATAATCTGTGAAGCGCTTTGAATGGCTTTTAACCCTTCTTCATCACTAAGCTTTCGCTCAGTAAACATGTCATTATGAAGACTTAAAACAATCTCACTTTCTGGCATCACATTTTTATAGAGGATTACTGCTTTAGGTCTATTAAAAACATGGATGAGGTCAAAGGGATCCATATCCGTTAATTCTTCTGCGACGTTTTGACTGTAGTTTTCGCGAGGAACTCGAATATAGGTGACGGATTCTACTTCTTCATAGTCAGGGAGTTCTGGATCCTGAACAGAGAAAACGGTCATCGAATGGTTTTCTTTTATAAAGGGCATGACACCATCGATCATCATCTGAATCGCGCCACCTTTTACAGCGGGAGATGGAAGCTTCTCTGTGCAAACGTAGGCGATATTCAATATGTTCATTCCTTTCTATCATATAGATCAGTCAAGTCAATGATTTCGTTCATTAAGCCTTCCCTCAATCCAACGCTTGGACGATAGTTTAAAAGTTTTTGTGCTTTCGAAATATCTGCCCAGGTATGCATAGGTTCGCCGGTTGCTTTTGTAACAAAATCAATCTTAGCCTTTCGACCGAGTAGCTCTTCAATAATCGAGATGACTTCTAGTACGGTTGCTCGCTCTTTTCCACCAATATTTATCGTCTCTCCAATAACGCATTCAGCATCTTTGACGGCCGCCGTCGCTTGCACACAGTCATCGATATATGTGAAGTCTCTTGATTGCAAACCGTCTCCATAGACTGTAATAGGATTATCTTCTAGCATCTGCTTGATAAATCGATGAAACGCCATATCTGGACGTTGCCTTGGTCCGTACACCGTGAAGTATCGTAGAACTACGGTCGGTACTTGAAAGTAAAGATGATAGATGTGACAAAGCTGCTCACCGGTGAGTTTTGTAACGCCATATGGAGAAAGAGGAACTGTTGATAGGTTTTCAGAGACTATTCCAGCTTTCTCACCATAGACGGACGATGTGGAGATATAGATGAATTTGTCTATATTGTAATGACGAGATGCTTCTAGAAGTCTTTGTGTGACTAACCCATTGTTAAGGATGTACGTTTCAAAATCACTACCAAAACTCGACCTTACTCCAGGAATTCCTGCAAGGTGATAGATTACACCTACGTTCTTCATGAACGCTGAAAGGTCTTCTTTCAAAAGGTCGATGTCATATAGTTTGAAATTTGGGTGTTTGAGCAGGTTTTTCACGTTTCTCATTTTTGTTTGATTGCCTTCTATGTTGAGATCGATTCCGAGCACGTTGGTTTCTGATGTTTTCAGGAGCTGTTCGCACAAATGAGAACCGACGAATCCAGCAGCACCAGTAACGAGAATCGTCATGATCGCCCAACCCCAAGATAAGTTAAGTCAGCATTCTTGATGTCTTCAGGGTTAAGAAAGTTTCGACCGTCCACTACAATTCTTCCTTTCATTTCATTCCGAACTCTCTCCCAATCAGGTGACTTGAACATAGGCCAGTCGGTGGCAACAATCAATGCATCAGAACCAGATAACGCATCATACATGTTAGTTGTTTCGTGTATGAATAAGTTCTCGGCGTTTGCTTTTGGATCAAATGCGAAGACAGAACAACCACTCTGTATTAGTCTCTGACAAAGCTTTATCGATGGTGAATCCCTTATATCATCTGTGTTCGGTTTAAAGGAAAGCCCCCAAACAGATATCCTTTTGCCTTGAAGACCTTTTAGCTTCTTCTCTAATTTCTTGAGATAATAATCGACCTGCTGGTTGTTCACTTGTTTAACGGCAGTTAAGAGATGAGTGGAAAGGCGTTTCTTCCGTGCTGCATGACCGAGTGCATCAAGATCTTTCGGAAAGCACGAGCCCCCATATCCTAGACCTGATTGCAAAAAGTGTGGGCCGATTCTCGGATCAACTCCGAGAGATGTAGCAACGTCCGTGACGTCGACCTGGTATTGATCACAAACTCTAGCAAATTCGTTTATAAACGAAATCTTAGTAGCGAGAAACGCATTAGATGCATATTTCATCAATTCTGCTCCTGTCAGAGTCGTTTCAATCACTGGAGCTGACAGCTCGTTATAGAGTTCCTTCACTATATTTATTGCTTTTGAAGACTTTGCACCGACGACGATCTTATCTGGATGAAAAGAATCGTAAACAGCTGAACCCTCACGTAAAAATTCGGGGTTTGATGCAATATCGAACAGCTTGTCATCGATTCCTTTATCAACTAAAAAGGTATGTGCCCACTCATTCGTACCAGGAGGAACAGTGCTTTTTGTGATAATGGTTTTATGTGAGGTGATCTTTTGAGAAATATGTTGAAAGACCTTCTTATACGCTGTTAAATCTGTATCCCCGTTCGGTTTCGGTGGCGTCCCTACCGCAACGAGAATGATAGGAGAATGAAGCATACATGCTTCACGATCATCAGAGAAAATCAAGCGTCCGTTTTGGGTGTTCTTTTGTAACAGCTCCTCGAGCCCAGGTTCGTGAATAGGGCAAATTCCTTGATTTAGTTTCTCGATTTTATTTATATCTTTATCGATGCAATGGACGTTATGTCCAAGATCAGCAAGCAATGCTGCTGTCGTTAGACCAACATAGCCAGCACCAACGATACATATATCCATGCGAGTGTTCCCTCCAATAGCAATCACATTACTTTATATCGTATTAGGCTTGAAGGGGTTGGTGTGATGAAAATGCGTGAGTTGGTCATAAATAGGCATTCATCCTATCTGCTCTTCGCCTGTTTTTCCGTAGACAAGTTACTGTGATTTTTATATTGAATAAGGTATTAAATAGATCATTAGGGGAAGGGGAGCACGTATGATAAAGAAAGCAGTGATTCCTGCAGCCGGGTATGGTACAAGGAGCCTACCCATCACAAAAGTGATACCAAAAGAGATGTTCCCAATCTGTGGAAAGCCTGCCATTCATTATGTTGTAGAAGAGGCTGTTGCTTCAGGTATAGAGGAAATTCTGATCGTCATCTCACGAACAAAAAACCTTATCATGGATTACTTCGATCATTCGTTAGAGCTTGAAGCATTCCTCGAACGAGTGAACAAAACACACTTGTTAAAGAAAACAAAGGTTCCTAACGTCCATATCCAATATGTACGACAATCTCATGCGAAGGGGTTAGGTGATGCAATTTCACTCGCAAAACCGTTCACAGGAGACGAAGCGTTTGCAGTACTTCTTCCAGATGACATTTTCTTAGGGACGCCAGCACTATCTGAGTTGATGGAGGTACATGAGAAACATCATTCGAATGTGATTGCCGTGAAAGAAGTAGCGGCTGAACATCTCAAAGATTACGGAGTTATTAAAGGAAGGCTTACAGTAGACGGTGTGTATGATATTTCAGATATCGTTGAAAAGCCTGTCTCAAATCCTCCTTCTAATCTGGCTGTGACAGGGCGATACATTTTTACGAGCAGCATTTATCGGAAGTTAAATGACCTACATCCTGGAACAGGAGGGGAGATTCAATTAACCGACGCGATCCGTGATGTTTTGGGGAGTGAGAAGTGTCTCGCGAGAATTTCGTCTGGAGAGCGATTTGATATTGGGAAAGAAGAGGAGTATATCAAGTTGATTCAATCGATTAATCAAGCATAAACAAAACGAATGAAAAGCTTCTAGCACTTTGAGGCTTTTTTACTTTTCAAAAAAAAGGCTGCTTTTCAGCAACCTTCATCGATGAAGAAAATCTATTGTACTTGTGGAACGCGAGAGATTCCTGCAAGTGTATTGCAGTCGATGATAACCATTCTAGTTCCTGTAGCTCCATCTGCTGGTTCGTAACTGAATCGTGCACAGCAGCTGTTTTGTTCAAAGCCCAAAAAGGTAAATGGCGTTGGATCAAATGCTCCATCCATAAATAAATACCCAGCTTGGCCTTTTGGTAATAGGTTCACTACTGTTCTTGTGTCAGCCAGCACGTCACAGTTATTGCTGTTTGCAAGGCGGTTCAACACGCTACATACACAGCCTTTACAAGTTGATGCTGGTCTTACTCTACCACAACATGAATCGTCAAAAAGACTTCTCATATTTATTCCTCCTTCTACAAAGATCAACCTGACTTTTTTTCAGGCTTACCATAATGTATTAGAAGCCGGTACAAAGTGTATGAGCAATATAACCATTTTTTAACAAAATAGTTATCTAACTGTTCAAATTCATAGCTTTTAGAAATTATTTTCAGAAAAAAGGATATTTGTCCAAACAACCATTTTTTGGATACATACTTATATTAAAGTAGGTTGAACAAACCTAGAATATATAGTGAGAGGAGATATGGTATGCGAACATTGATTTCGAAACTATACCAGATTAAAAATTCAAATGCGATCATTGCGATGGTTTATGTGGAAGGTTCTCAAAATGGGGATGGAACACCAGATCTTGCAGGTGTGACAATTAAAGAAATAGGTGCAGACTATGTAATATTCACTCCAGTTGGAACTTCAGGACAGGCTGATGAATTGCTTGTTTGTACAGCTCAGATAGTATCCATCGAAATGTAATAGTGTTCTCAGGAAGGTTTCACATATGTGAAACCTTTTTTATATTCTGCTAGAAAGGAAGGTGCGGACTATGCAAAAAAAGAGAACGATATTATTTATAACAAAGGACCTGTCTAAGCATGTAGAAAGAAGCAGCTTTTACTTGGTAAGAGAGTTGCAAAAAAGAGCGAACGTCATCACTTGGCACGAGCATGGGAACTTATCGGACATCATACGACAAATCTCAAGCTTACCTGATTTTATATTATTGAACGATTTACATCCTACTTACTGTCCATATATAAGAGGGGTTGAGTCAACAACGATTCCTGTGGGTATCTTCATGCATGATCTTCATTATCATAAACTGAGGCGAAAACGATTTGTTGAAAAGGGCAATGTCTCGGTGGTTTTTGGCTACTATCGTGAAGCGTTCATGGAGTCGTATCCGGAATTTCATAATCGTTTCGTATGGCTTCCTCATCATGTAGAAACAACGATCTTTAAAGATTACCAGATAGGAAAGAGTATCGATTATTTGATGATGGGGGCTTTGTTTCCAAACTTTTATCCACTACGAGCGAGTATGTATAACCAATTGAAGTCTGCTTCGAATTTTAAATACCATCAACATCCTGGCTATAAACAAATTGCGAAAGGTCATTTAGCAGGTGAAGCTTATGCGAAGGAATTAAACCGCGCGAAGATATTCCTTACTTGTGACTCGATCTATCACTATCCTGTTCTAAAATATTTTGAAGCCCCAGCTTGTAATACTCTCCTATTGGCATCATCTTCAAAAGAATTAACGGACCTTGGGTTTATTGATGGGAAAACGTTTGTTTCAGTCAACGAACATAATGTAGTTCAAAAAGCAGCATATTATCTCCAGCACGAGGAAGAACGGATAAGGATTGCGAGAGCAGGCCATGAGATGGTTCAAGCGAACCATTCAACATCCAAAAGGGCAGAAGAGCTGATGCAACACATCGAGAAAGTAATTGCAGATAGCAAAAAGACGCGAGGGTGATAGTGCTTCCCTTACGTCTTTTTTGTGTATTAAACCTTGCCGATCGAATAGCCAGTAAACGTAATTGGTCCGACGACAGATGCGCTATCTAGAAAAATAGATTCATCTAGTTCTGCAGTAATGTAGTACGAATATGCACCTGCGGGAGGATTATCATCAATCACTTGAAATGAAACTGTTTGGAGGTCAAAAAGGTCCAGGTCTAATGAATGTCTAGTTGAAAATATTACGCCTGTATCTCTGAAAACTTTAAATAAAACGGTTGGATTTAGTGCGGTTGCTCTTACACCCACAGTTGCATGAAGCTGAACAAAATCTGCTTGCGCAGGAACATAAAGTCCGAACTGAGCAAGTTTGATAGACGAAGGAGATGTTGGAATGTTTCGATTTAATGTTTCACTCCCTGAGGTTGGGACACTCGCTTTAAAATCATAAATTGTTTGTTTAATCATGGTATCACCTACTTTCCTTACTTACTCATAGTGTATTCAACGAAAAGATATTTGAATGGACAAGTCTCTAATTATTAATAAGAAATAAATAGGAAAGCTGAATGCTGTTTTTTTACAAATATAGTGTGCTAACCATATCAAACTGTTAATAACTTACATAACCTATCAGTAAGCTGTCCTAGAATTCTAGCAGGAGGGGGAATGAACGATGAAAATTATTACAGTTTTAGGTACAAGGCCTGAAATCATACGGTTGAGTTTGATTATAAACAAGCTCGATCAACTGGCAGATAAGCACATACTTATCCATACAGGGCAAAATTTCACTAACACCCTCAGCAGCATCTTCTTTAAGGAGCTCGGTATACGAGATCCTGATTATATGTTATTCAATCAGCAACAATCGCTAGGAGAACAGCTCGCGACGATGTATCGAGAGCTTGAAATCATATTCAAAAAAGAAATGCCTGATAAGGTTTTGGTGTTAGGAGATACAAATAGTGCGTTAAGCGCTATTTTAGCAGAGCGCATGGGGATTCCAGTTGTGCATATGGAAGCTGGAAATCGCTGCTTTGATTGGTCTGTACCTGAAGAGAAAAACCGTCGTGTGATCGATGCGATCTCTAGCTTTAATCTTCCGTACACGCCTCAGAGCAAAGAAAACCTTCTTCGTGAAGGTATAGCGACAAACCGAGTGTATGTTTCTGGAAATCCAATAAATGAAGTTTTGAGACATAATCGCCAAAAAATCACTGAAAGTACGATTCTCAAGGATCTTCAGCTGAAGGAAAAGGATTATTTTCTCATAACTGCTCATCGAGCGGAAAACGTGGATAATGATGAAAATCTAAAGGAAATCTTGCAAGGAATCAACCATGTTGCAAAAACACATGGCAAACGAATGATCTGCAGTGTTCACCCACGCACAAAGTCGCGTTTAGCCCATCTGAAAGGGATCGAGCTACATCCACTCATCGAATTTCATGAGCCGTTCGGGTTCTTTGATTTCGTAAAGCTTGAACAAAACGCAATATGTGTGTTGACGGATAGTGGTACGGTCCAGGAAGAATGTTGTTTGTTTCATGTTCCTACCGTTACGATTCGTAAAACGACGGAACGACCAGAAACGATTGCGTGTGGAAGTAACATTGTGTCGGGCTTAGATGCAACAAATATTTTGCGCGCGGTAAACGTGATGGTGAGTCAACCTTCTGAATGGGATCTTCCTGAAGGGTATGGAGACGTTGCAGTTTCAGATAAAGTGGTGAAATTTTTAATGGGAGGGCTACATGTTGTTCCACAATAAAACGATATTGGTAACTGGGGGAACTGGATCATGGGGAAATGAACTTGTTAAACAGCTGCTTGAAAAACAGCCGAGTGAAATAAGGGTTTTCTCGAGAAATGAGTCCAGTCAAGTCGCGATGAAACGAGCATTTCATCAAGAAAAAAAGTTGAAGTTTATTATTGGCGATATTAAAGAGAAAGACGGATTGATCGAGGCCACGAAAGGTGTAGACTTTGTTTTTCATCTTGCTGCACTTAAGCACGTGCCTGTTTGTGAAGATCAGCCTTTAGAAGCGATGAAGACGAATGTCATCGGTACTCAAAATGTGATCGATGCTGCAATCCTCAATAACGTTGAGAAAGTAATCTATATTTCAACGGATAAAGCAGCAAATCCTTCGAATTTCTACGGATTCACGAAAGCAATGGGTGAAAGGTTGATCATTCACGCAAACGTGCTGAAGTCTAATACGACATTTGTGTGCGTGAGAGGTGGGAACGTTCTAGGTACGAATGGGAGCGTTATCCATGTGTTTAAGAATCAGATTGAAGAACGTGGGAAAATCGGAATTACTGATATACGGATGACTCGATTTTTCTTAACTCTTGAAGATGCGATCAAGCTGCTTTTCAAAGCGACATATGAAAGCAGGGGCGGAGAAATTTTCGTTATGAAGATGCCTACTTGTAAAATCGTTGATCTTGCCGACGTATTGATTGAAGCATCAGGTAAATCGAACGTAGGTGTTGAAGTGTTAGGTATTCGACCCGGAGAAAAGTTGCACGAGCTCTTATTCTCAGAATATGAGAGTCAAAGTACCGTTTACTATGACAAAGAGTATTTTGTCATTCTTCCATCCATTACGGTAGACGGGCTTCAGGAATATTACGCTAATTTCGAACAAGTTGAGTTAGAAAACTATAATTCTAGTGAAAACTTAATGTCGAAAGATGAATTGAAGAAACTGCTCCAAAAAGGTGGATTCATTTCATGAAATTACTTGTCTTAGGTGGAAAAGGAATGGCCGGACATATGATCGTAGATTATTTCCGGCAAAAAGATGGATGGGATGTTTCCTATACTTGCCGGGACAGCAATAGTGATGGAGGAATTTATTTAGATGTGTTGATACCGAGTCAGGTAGAAGAGTTAATCGATCACCATAAACCTGACATTGTGATCAATGCGATTGGTATTTTGAATCAACATGCTGAGATAAACAAAACAGAAGCGTTTCAAGTGAATAGTTTGTTACCTCATCAGCTTGCTAAGTTAACGAAGAGGTATGGAGGAAAGCTTGTTCATATTAGTACAGACTGTGTCTTTTCTGGAGAAAAAGGTGACTATACAGAGGTTGATTCGAAAGATGGAACGTCTGTGTATGCAAAGACAAAAGCAATGGGAGAAGTGAATGATGACAGTTCATTAACGATTCGTACTTCTATCGTTGGACCAGAGCTGAAGAAGGATGGCATCGGTCTATTGCTATGGTTTATGAAACAAAAAGGAGAAATAAAAGGGTTTAAGAATATGATGTGGAACGGCGTTACAACACTGGAACTTGCGAAGGCGGTCGACCGTTTGCTTGAGAATGACGTGACGGGCCTTTACCACCTGTGTGTCGATGAAAAGATATCTAAATATGAACTGCTTCAGTTGTTTAAGGAAACGTTTCATAAGAAGGATGTTGAGATTATTCCAGATGAAGCTGTGGTGTTAGATCGGACAATCGTAAATACGCGGAAAGATTTCAAATATACACCGCCTCATTATAAAACGATGATGAAAGAACTTAAGGATTGGATGGAAAGATGAGTGATGACGTTTCCATTCTCATTACTGGAGCTGCTGGCTTTACTGGACAGCAAGCATGTAGACACTTTCAGCAAAAGGGTTGGAACGTTACAGCGGTTGTTCGAGAAACCAGTTTTGTTTGCGAAGGAATTCATGTCATCCAATGTGATTTAACGGATAAGAAAGCAGTCGATTGTTTAATAAGAGTTGAGGAACCAACCTATATTCTTCACCTTGCAGGATCGAACTCTGTTCAGTCATCTTGGGAAAATCCAGTAAAGACGATGGAAGCGAATCTATTGTCGACGATTTATCTGTTAGAGGCTGTACGAACATCATCACCTTCGACAAAAATAGTATTGGTTGGCTCAGCTCTTCAATATAACCCTGAGCTCAAGGAGAAGCCTCATCATCCTTATGCACTTAGTAAAACAGTGCAAATACAGGTCGCTATCCATTGGGGAGACTTATTTAACCTGGACATTGTACTTGCTAAACCAACGAATTTAATAGGTCCTGGACCATCGTCTGGTATATGTGCATTGATCACGAATCATATCGTACAGATGGAACGAGAGAAGAAAATAGATGGATTTCACATCATGAACCTCGCTGCAAAAAGAGATTTTTTGGATGTTAGGGATGCAGTAGGAGCGTATGAGAAATTATTTTTGTTTGGTGAAAGAAGCCGCACATACGATATAGCTACAGGAAAGCTTGTGACGATTCGAGAGGTAGTTGGTGAACTTCAGTCATTGACAAATGTACCCAATTTCGTAATCGATAAGAAAGTTAGCGAAGTAGAGGTAGTGAAACCTACGGATGTTTCACACATGAGAAATCTTGGCTGGATGCCGAGTTACTCCCTTCACCAAAGCCTAACAGATACCTTAGCGTATTTTCGGAGTCAAAATTGCTAAAGTGCCATTGGTACTACTAATACAAGAAAGAGAGGAACGACATTGTCTAAATCAATAGAGTTAGATCCCTTCGTTATGATTTCAATTCCAAAGAGTGGCACACATTTGTTAAAGCAGATTTTGCTTGGAATTCCTGGGATGAAACATTATCCTGATAAAGGGATGTTTGGCCACTTTAACAATCAACCCAAGCTTCAGCTCTCAAGAACTGAAAGTCTAGAAAAGAACGAATTTGTGAATGGACATGTGTTCTGTTCGGATGATTGGGATGCGTTTTTTACAAAGTTAAATATGAAAAAGATATTTGTGATGAGAGACCCACGTGACGTTGTTGTTTCTTATGCGTATTTTATTCCAACCTTACCAATTCATCCTTTGTATGAAACGTTCACACAAAAGGGATTCACGCATCGAGATCGAATCAAATTCTTGATAGAGGGTGGTCAGCCGATCACGCCGAAGAAGCCATATCAGCCGAATGTAGAGGAATGGTATAAAAGTTTCTCAGAATGGAAAAATCGTCCAGATGTATTCACCATTCGGTTCGAAGACCTCATTTCTTCAGAAAAAAGTAGAAACCTTGTTCTTCATCATTTAGTAAAGTTCCTTTGGGGAGAAAACGGAGTACCGAAATCTCGTGCGTGGATGGTTGGTAACATGATTAACAACATTGATCCTGCTACATCACCCACATTTAGAAAAGGAACGATAGGTGGCTGGCAAGAAGAGTTCGATCACGAATTAAAAAAGCTGTTCAAGAAAGAGAGCGGCAATCTCTTGGCATCACTGGGATATGAAATAAATTCAAATTGGTAATCGAAAACGGCCTTGTAGACAAGTGCCGTTTTTTTGTTTGTTTATGGAAAATCATGGGTTTGTGTCTAGTCGGACAAACAAACGAAACATAGAATAATGATAGTTAAGGTTGTAGGTACTTTATAAGATAATTTAACGTGAGAAGAGGCTTGGAGACAGTGAACGAAAGTCCAAAAGTAAGTATTATCATTCCATTTTATAACTGTGCTTACGTGAATCAGGCGATTGAAAGTGCGTTGAATCAGACTTACACAAATATAGAAGTCATTGTCGTAGATGACGGATCAACGATGCACAAACAACTCATTCTCCCATATTTATCACAGGTTAAATATGTGTACAAGAAGAACGGTGGAACCGCAACTGCGCTTAACCGTGGTATCGGTCTAGCGACAGGTGAGTTGATCGCATGGTTAAGTTCCGATGATCTTTTTTTACCTAAGAAAATAGCAAAACAAGTCTCGTATATGAAGCGTACGGGTGCAGATTTAGTATATTCCAACTTTAGTTTAATCGATGAAAATAACGTAGTGTTTAGAGAAAGTGTAGGAACAAGGCTTAAGACTACGATTGCTTTTCTCAATCATTTGCGAAATAGCTGTCCGATCAACGGAAGTACTGTAATGGTGAAGAAGGAGATATTCAAGAAAGCAGGATTATTTAATCCAAAGTTAAAATACACCCAGGACTATGATATGTGGATTCGCATCGCAAAACATGCTCGTATAAAAAGTATGGACGATGAAACCCTACTATACTATCGAAAGCATGGCAAAATGGGCTCTGAACTCTATAGTGGTGAACAGATGATTGAAATTGAGACCTTGAAGAACCGTTACAAAAGTGTGATCGATGAATTAATTGTAGAGGAACAAAAAAGAAGCATCATTGAATGATGTGAAAGAGCGAGGTGAGTTCATGGTTGAAAGTAAAAAGACTGACAAAGAGTTTGAGATTAGTATCATCATCCCCACTTACAATAAATTTCCTCAAAATTTATTCACACTTATTTCATTACAGAACCAAAGCTTTGATTTGTCAAAAGTAGAAGTCCTCTTAATCGATGATGGTTCGACGGACGAAACGCGGGAAATAATGAATCATCATTCTTTCTCATTTGATCTGAAGTATATCGATTGTGGAAGAAATATTGGGAGAGCAGCAGCGAGAAATAGAGGTGTGAAGGAAGCGAAAGGGAAAGTACTAATCTTTCTTGATGCAGAGATCATGGTTAGACCTAATTTCTTAATGATTCATTACAACTATCATAGGCAGAATAAAAACGTTGTTGTCACAGGTATCATGTTTATTAAACGACTTTACTCTGTCTTGTTTAAAGACTTCTCAGATTATCAGCTCGAGGAGTGCTATGAATTAACAAACGCGTGCCCAGATTTGAAAGCCAAAGTGAAGGATTTCCAACTAGCACAAGGCAGAAAACCATTGATCAATCGAGCGGACATTTATAATCAAACCTACGAAACTCTTACATTACCTACCCATTACGAAGTATTTTATCAACGCATTCTCCTAGATAACTATGGCTATAAGTTAAAAAATTACCGTATCCCTTGGCAGCTCTTTGGGACTGGACATGTCTCAGTTTCAAAAGAAACGATGCATCGAGTGGGATTGTTCTCGGAGTATCCAGGATATGGATGGGACGACTGTGAAATGGGCTACCGTTTGTATAAGAATGGGGCGCAATACCTTACTGACCCAAGGTTAATCAGCTATCACCAGGAACACCCTGTAGCAACTCACAATACAGACGAGTCGAAAAAAAATTATTATCGTTTCCAAGAAACATATCGATCAGTTGACTGCATGATTATTAGCCTTACCTTCTTACCTGTCCCATTCAATCTACATGAGGTCAATCTAATATTGATAAATTATCAAAAGCTATGCGAAACACATCCGAATGATTTCATGTTAACAAAAAAAGTTTTTCGTGAGATGTTACGCGATATCGGAAAGAAATGCTCAAATAAAGAAGCTTTGAAGAGCTTGATTCCAACATATTTGACTATGGAACAAATGAATAAACTGAAGAAAGAGCTTGAAATAATTCGACAGAAGAAAGAGTTTACGAAGTTTCTAGAATGTTTTGATCGATTAGAGAAGCTGTAAACAAAAATAAGTTGAAAGGAACAATGCTATGAAAATCACGTTTGCTGCAATAACTCTCTGTAAGGGCGGGGCACAAAGGATGTTAGTTGAACTAGCGAATGGTTTAGCACACAAAGGGCATCATGTGACTTTCGTTATGCCTCCTGGAGGGGTTATTGAATACCCGAATAAAGTACAGGTTATCCGTACTCCGAGAGCGGAGATCAAAGCAGAAGACTTCCCGGTGAGCGATATAATCGTATCGAACTTTTATACATTAACAAATGTATGTGAGCAGGCTAGTCTAGCGGGAAAAGGCGTTCATGTACGTATCAGTCTGTGTTATGAACCGGTTTTTCTAGATGATCATGAAGCATCCTTCAAGAGCTATCACGTTAGTAAAAATCTAATCGTACTCTCAAGCTGGCAGCAACAACTCATCAAACTGAATCACGGTATCGAAGGAAAAATCGTACCTGTTGGGGTCAGTGATGTGTTCAAAAATATGAATATCCGAAAAGACAATAAACAAATTGAGGTTAGCGGGATCGTTCGAATTACAGAAGGAGGATACTCGTGGCATCGAGAGCAGGAATATTTAATCAGCGTATTCACAAAGCTGAAGCAAACCTATCCCGCTATTAAGATTAATTTAATCACTCCACCTTCCGAACTGAAATCTTCAAGGTGGCTTAAACAAGTTCATGGAAACCGATTGTTCCAATCGTTAACACCGCTAAATGATCAGCAACTTAATATGTTTTTAAATCGGTCGGATATTTTTGTGAGCTCGTCTACGTACGATACAGCTTCATTGCCGGGGCTTGAAGCAATGAAGTGTGGGGCAGCTCTTGCAACAGTGTACTCTGGGGGCAATATGGATTATTGCCGAAATGGAGAGAACTGCTTATTATCCTACCGTCATGAAAATAAACTTTTTCGAGATGTATCGACTTTGATTCAGCAACCGAACCTTCGAAACAAGCTCAGGGTAGAAGGAGGAAAGGAAGCTGCAAAATGGACATGGAATCGAAGTGTGAATCAATTTGAACAAGCACTTACTTCCTTTAAAAAGTAAATGAGTGAAAGAGGGGGGTCCCCTCTTCCACTTTTACCAATTGTTATTTTTTTCGTAACCTAATTGGATAATAAGGTCTCCTCCAACCGCTTTAAAAGCATCTTTTACCTCTTTATCAAACTCTTGCTTCCAATTTCCTGCCTGACCTTTTCGAAACGTAATCGACTTTTTCGTATCTACATTTGCCTGCATTTGTTTTACACGTGTTTTTATTGCCCTTGGATTCGATTCCAGCTGAAAAAAGTTTACTATTTTCTCTAACTGCTGTTGCTGTGATTCCTCTGACTCCACTAGGGATTCATAGGAAACGGGTAGAACATTGGATTCATTCTTCCAACCGAGGAACTTGGTGTACCAAGCTGCTATATTTGGCCTTCTGATTGTATCTGAATCGATTCCATTAATGAATAGCAGACATCTGTCTTTGATTGAAAGATTGTTTTCTAAGAAATACCGACGATAAGGGTGGTCTGGGAATCTCATGAAGAAGTAGCAATACGAGACAATGATGTCTCTCGGATCTCGGTATAAGAAGAGTTGTTTCAGCTGTAATTCTTTAAAAAGCGCTACATACTCCTTGGAGTGGAAGAGGTGGCCATTAGCAAATGAATTTTGTGTTAATGAGGATAACGTCTTTTTATGATCTTGTAGCTGATCTAAATGTCCGGGATAGATGAAAGCTCTGTGGTTAAGTGAGGGGTGACCTTCCAAGAGTTGTTTCATTAAATGCGTTCCGCTCTTAGCAATTGAGTTTGCAAAAAAAGGTTTAATCTTGCTGTTCGTCAACGTAAAAATCCTCTCTGCATGGTTTCTAGGAGTCTCTTATTATTACTTTATGCGTTTGTAATGAGTTGGTCTCACTAATAAGCGGTTCATACATAGTGTTTTGCACAAATTGCTTGAGATAGAGGAATGTCCAATACAAAATGTCACTCATTGCATATTTTATTAAGAATAAGAACATCCAGGGGGGAGACCGGTGGAAAAGGTTTCGATCATCATTCCGTTTTACAATTGCGCTTACGTTGGTGAGGCTATTCAAAGTGCTCTAAATCAAACCTATCAAAATATTGAAATCATTGTTGTAAACGATGGGTCTACTAAACACAAAGAAAAAGTTACTCCATACTTACAATCGATCACTTATATAGAAAAAGAAAATGGAGGAACGGCGACCGCTTTGAACGCAGGAATCAAAAGAGCCACAGGCACATACTTCTGTTGGTTAAGCTCAGATGATAGTTATGAAACTGATAAAGTTCAGAAACAAATGGCGTTCATGAAACAAACAGGTGCGGCTATCAGCTATTCATCTTACGTTCTCATGAATCATAATAGTACAGTCGTGAGTGATCAGATCGGGGTTCATTTCCAAAATCGGCTATTGTTTTACCGAAAGATTAAAGTCAATTGTCCGATTAATGGATGCACCATCATGATGAAAATGTCTCTGTTTAGCGAGCTAGGACAATTCGATGAATCGCTTCCCTTCACGCATGATTATGATTTGTGGTTAAGAATCGTGCAAAAGCATGATTTCTATTTTCTAAATCAACCTCTCGTACGCTATCGGGTCCATGAGGAAATGGGAACGAAAAAAAATGAGGCTGCAATTAGAAAAGAAATCCAAATCGTTCGACGGAGACACCTTCGTAATATGAACCGCAAAATTATTAATGAAATTAAATCAAATAGGCGCCGGTAGAAAGGCGTCTTGCAAAAAAAGATAGAACAGGAGAGTGGGGAAGTTGTCATCATGACCATGTATGGATTCATCACGGTTAGCATCATTATTATTATGTTTATCGTATTGATGCGCGAGTGGGTAAGAGCACATGTAGCATTTATCTCAGCCGTCATCATCCTTCTCCTAATTGGCGTAATTTCTCCATTAGAGGCCTTATCAGGATTCCTTAATCAGAGCGTGATAACGGTAGGTGCATTATTTGTAGTTATTACGGCCATTCAGAGGACTAGCATTATAACTTATATTACAAGTAAGATTTCTAGATCAACGAATAAAGGATCAAATAACAATATGAAGCTTATGGCAATTGTATCAGCCATGTCTGGTTTCCTGAACAATATCCCACTTGTTCTTCTACTCGGACCAATTGTAAGGAAATGGGCGATTGCAAATAAGTTTTATCCATCGAAATACTTAATTCCCGTATCTTATGCTGCTATCTTAGGCGGGATGTGTACATTGATTGGAACGTCAACAAATCTTTTGGTTCATTCTATGCTCGTGCAGAATGGTTATAGCGGATTTACTATGTTTGAACTTGCGCTTGTAGGTGTACCAAGCACGATTGCAGTTATCATTTATATGAGTGTGTATGGCTATAAAGTTTTACCTGAAATTCCATATGAAGAGATCGATTCTCCTCCTCGGCCAATTGAGAAATTAACTGTTTCAAAAAGAGAATCCTTTATATACTTTTCATTTTTCATTATGTTGTTATGTGTTAGTTTGCAATGGATTTCAATGGCGAACGGAGCTCTTATTACGTGCCTCATCTTTCTCTTACTCAGAGTTGTCTCGGTCAAGGAAGCTTTCCGCTCAATACCATGGTCACTGCTTGCTATCATCGGCTCTGCTCTTGGAATCGCTGTAGCACTTGAGCAATCAGGTGCAGCTCATATGATGACAAATACGTTTATCCTGCCTTTAAGTGAATTCGGTCCTTTCCCTCTTCTAATCGCAATTTATATCGTAGCCTCTGTCATTACGGAATTGATTACAAACAACGCAGCAGCAGCCCTCGTCTTTCCTATCGCGCTGTATATGACGGAACAACTAGGATTCAACGTTGAGCCGTACGCGATTGCAATCGCCATTGCCGCATCAGCGAGCTTCTTAACCCCTTTCGGTTATCAAACGAATTTAATCGTATACGAAGCAGGCCAGTATCGGTTTTTCGACTTTGTGAGAGCAGGGTTACCAGTAAAGCTCATCGTCATGTGTACAACACTGTACTTGATCCCGATCTTCTGGCCGCTCATATAAAAGCCACCTCCCAAAATATTGGTAGGTGGCTTTTATTAGCTATTTATTCGGTTTCCATGTTACTTTCCCACACGATTTACAGCCAGATTTCTTTGGTGCTGAAGGGTGAGCTTTTCCGCGAGGGCGGCGTTTTGCTTTATTATATAAATCCTGTATATCTTTCTTTAACATAGTAATCCTCCTATTAAAACGCGATCGATGTTTTGATCTAGTTTATTCAAAATAGAAGGACTGGGTATAGGCATTTAACGCTTTTTTTGAAAGGGATTTATAATGGAGCGCCGATTTTCCCTGTTCTGGAATTTAAATGGATTAAAAGTTTGTGTATGCTGATTCGTTTTTGAGTTTTTAAATGGTTCGATCTGATGGCTTAAAACGGGTTGTTCCTGAAGGAGACCCTTCTTTTTCTGATTCTTAGCCGGAGCAGGTTTCGTTTGATTAGAGGAAGAAAGTTCTGGTGGCAGATCCGGCCAGTCAGATTCTGACTCCTGTAACTGAAACTGTGCAAAAGACTTGTTAATAGGAAGAAGGACTTTTTTTACGATCGTTTGATATTCTTGAAAGCTTACATTTGAGGTAGGTTGTAGTTCTTCTCTATGAAACGATTGAATGATCGCATAGCTTAGCCATTCAGCTACGTTATGCGATACATAAGATTGAAACCGAAATGCTAATGAGTAGCTTACGGTAGGCAGCCAGAATCGTTTGTGGAGTTGGTCTTGAACGTGAGTCGTCATCATTTGGAGTGGTTTAAGGTAGTAGTTCATATTGTTGACTCTTAGTGTGATCGGATGAGGACCACCGTCTTGGTTCTCAACGGAGATAGTTAAATCACACACCTCGTTCGTATTTCGTTTTAGAAGCACCCCAGTATGAGTAAGGTTCCTCTTCAGTGTTTGAAATAAATCATCCTTCGCCCCAATGATGTTAACCACCATACGCTCAAATGCACCTGATACTATTCTTGAAGTTGGATCTACCGAAAGTCCAAAGTACGGCAAGAGAGTCTTAAGGTGCCTGCTTTCTTCTTTTGTTAGTGTCGCGATCGCTCTCTCTTCCCAATAGAGTTGTTCCATATGAATACACTCCTTCTACGGATTTGGATTCAAAGCTTACGTTCAAGATTGCCAGTGAAAAGAAATTTGGGCAGCCTTTACTGTTGCATTTCTCTCCTAATTCCATAATATGTAGTGAATCAACCTATAATGTGAAGAAAGGAATGAACTATATGGGTCACAAGCCTAATCCGAACCGATCCATTCCAACTGCAACAAACAGTTTGCAAGATGAATGTATTCGCGTTCAAAAAGTTTACGACTGGGTAACGGACCAACTGATGGTGTCAAAGAATATTGAATTCTCTGACGATCAGTTAGAACAGATAGAGTGTGCAATGGAAGATCCTAGTCGACGTCCACTTAGGATCGTTGCACAAACACCCGAGGCGCCACCATTATTTCCGCTATCTGATAGCGACCACTGTGAGGAGTTTCTTTGCGAACAGGTTGGAGAGAAACGAGATGTGAACGTCGTATTACCTGGTGGAGGTTATGCTGATGCTCAGCTCGTCGATTTACTCTTCACTTCCGACGTGAAAGTAAAGGTCGTTGACCGTCATGGTCAGACTGTTACAGAAGTTAACTGTAACGCTTCTGTATTAGAATCTTTCGTTCTATGTTATCCGGACGGAACAGACCTTTACTGCAGAATCACAAAAATCATTGCTCGCATTCCATCTGGAACAATTTTGTTGAATTGTCCTGTACCTCAATCATTTGATCTAGAAGTCATTTTCTGTGTAGATATTCAAGTTGAAGCAGAAGTTAAGCTTGAAGTACTTGCTAAATTCTGCTCACCACGAGATAACGACTTAATTGCTCCTGAGGATGTTGACGAATGGTGTCCACCAGTAACGTTCCCTGAGCAGTGTCCAGATATTTTCCCAAGACCAAGCTGCGACTGTACTGTAGCAGGTGAAGCTAGCGGATCAACGGGTAACCCAGAATATGAAGGAAACATCTCAATGAAGCTGAATATTTGCCCTGATTGCAGTATGACAGGAAGCAATATGTCATTTACATTCAATGATTCAAACATGGAAGATGGTACGATGGACTTTTCATTTACAGCAGAGTCATTTGATCAAGATTCCCTAGTTTGCGTACCATGTGGGGATGATGGTGTGAAATTCATGATCAACGGTTCAGGAAGAATGAAGAATGGTATCAGATGTGAGTTCAAGCTAGCTGTTGTCGATACAGAAGAAGGAAACGATTTCGAAGTACACTTGTACGACCGTAGAGGCGACACTGTATTCAACTCTGGTGTAGTTGAAGCAGAAACTGGCGCTTTAACAATCGACAACTGTATTAATTTCGATGACATAAAGTACAAGAAGCATCACTAAGATAGAACAATAAGAAGGGTGAGAGAGATCTCGCCCTTTTTGTTATGAACAGGGGTCATAAGTTCATACATATAATAGGGAGGGGAGGGAGCTAAGTGAAACAGGATGAAAAGTTAAGCTACTCTAGATTGATTACCAGAACAAAATACTTTCAAGAAAAATCACTAGAGCTTGAAAAGGAACTGATATTTGTAAGAGATCATCTCCAGTTGGTCGAAACGAAAATGGAGGAATTACAATACGAAAATGATGCGAAAGGAGAGTCTTTTGAAGCAGCGCAAGGAAGGATGCAAGAATTAGAGAAAGAATTAAATGATGCACATCAAAAAATCAAGACGTTAGATGAGGAACGTACTCGTCTAACAGTTGACCTTGAAAAAGCCCAAAAGGAGATCGGCGTTAAACAGAAGACTTCCAACGATCTAAAGGTGAAGCTTGAAGCTCTCGAAAAGAAATACCAGGGAGCAGTTTCAGAAGGGCGAATCAAAAATTACGAACAGCTTCTCACAACAATGCAAAATGACATAAATGAAAAGGAAGTACAAATTCAACAGTTCAAAACGAAGGTGAAAGATTACGAAAGACGAATGAAATATCGAACAGAGGGCAATGAGGTAAATAATACACAATCGACCGAAACCATTGAGAAACTCAAATCGTTAGCGTATTTCAACTACTCCATCATCGTACAAGATAAGAAATCGTTCATTGTTAGAGGAGACCTTCAGATCGCGAACAGTGGAAGTATGACGTTGAAGAATCCTGTTGTGTGTTTCCGTTTTCGTCCTGCTGAGACAGCAATTATCAAGGGTCAAATCCTAACTGTTGAGCAAGCGGAGACGAGAGGGGCAACGAGCGGAACACAATGGACGTTCATGGACAGCGACTGGATGTCGAAAGCGAGAGATCGAGGTGAGATATGGGTCTCGCCGCTTGGCGATGTGTCGATTCAACCTGGAGGTCAAATCGGAATCGATAATTTTCAAATTCCGTTCAAATCCGAGATACATGAACCGTTTGTCGTGGAAGGATTCATTTATTTTTATGAACAAGATTACAAAATCAAAACATCGAATCAAATCGCCATCAGTTATTAAAGCGATCGAGTTTTCGCCCACTCTCACTATCTCGTTGTTGCATACGATAGCAGTGTATAGCGATATCGAGTAGAAGAGGGGGCAAGTTATGTCTAAGAAAAAAAGAAAGCCACAAGTGATTCATGTGAAACAAGTAATCATTAAAGCTGATGAGGTCATCATTGAAGATCATGGCAAGAAGCATAAAGACCATGATTCGGATAGAAGAGATCCATGGGGATTCTTCGGAAGTGAACCATCTAAGGATCAAGTAGACAACGATGATCGTGAGGATAAGGAAAAGCAGCATGACGATTCTGAAGAGAATCGTGATGATTCACAAGGAGGCTTTTCATGGTTTTAAGAGCAGATCATCATCTGCTCTTTTCTTATGCATCGCTATCTATTATCCATCGGATGGAGGAAAACACCTTCATCCTGTTTCCATTCAAGTATGAGGACTTCTTCAGGATGGTCGATATGATGCTCCTTAAGCACCTTATGAAGCCATACATCATTAAAACCTGCTTCTTTTAAATTACCCCAATCTACTTTGCCATCAGAAATAATGGTAGTTGAAAGTTGTTCTTTAAATGGCCGAAGGTTAAAATCTTCTCTAGTGGGTTGTGAATACTCTGATTTCTGAAGGACGCTTATGCTCCCGTTCGTTTCAAGAATCGCGAATTCTATTTCTCGTAGTGAAAATACTCCTTTTTGTCTAATGAGATTTTGTAGCTGATCAAGGTCTAATTTATTTTTCTTTAGGTTGGCACGATTGATTTTGCCGTGATGGATGACGATTGAGGGGCTACCTTCTAAGAGCTTTCTCGTTCCTCTGAATTTTTGAGTGATCCATTCGATAACGTATATGAGCATCCCCCATAGAACGACAGTATAAATGATTGTGATGTAAGTAATGTCTTTATCATAAATCGCGTTACCAACTAATTCTCCAAGGACGAGGGAGGAAATAAAGTCAAATGGTGTGATCTGAGTAATTTGTGTCTTACCAAGCATTTTTGTTAGTACGAGCAGTGCGAGAAATCCAACGATCAGCTCAATGAAAATTGACCCATATTCCATTTCTTCATTTACCTCCATTCACGTGACATCCTTCTTATCATGTGCGATTGGCTATCAAAATACCCTTCACGACGGATTCTATCTAGAAAAATGCGCAAAAAAAAGACACTGGTCAAAGACCTGTGTCAAAGTGTTTTGATCATTGTTACGTGAGGAATTCCAGCATCCATAAATTCTTCTGATGTAATGTCATATCCTAAAGATTTATAAAAATCGATTGCTGAAACTTGCGAGTTAAGCTTTAATCCGCCTATTTCTTTCTTGCTCACTTGTTTTTCGATTTCATTCATTAAGAGTCTACCGATTCCTGATCCACGGCGTTCCTTAAGAACGCAAATTCGCTCAACTTTAGCAAAGGCTTCGACCATTCTATATCGGCCTGCTGCTATAGGTGTATGGTGATCATATGCTACGAAATGAATCGCTTCGTCCTCATGTTGATCGATCTCGAGGTCTTCAGGAACCTGTTGCTCTTGGACGAAGACCCGATGTCTTACTTTTAACGCATCTTCCATTTCGTTCTGTGTTTCAACTGCTTTAATCAACATTAGCGGACTTTACCAAGGTGGAATGTTTCAAAAACAGTCCACGAGCCATTCTCAAGTTGATAGAGAAGTTGAAAGCGGTCGATCATTTCTTCTGCATCGACATCCATCATACGAAGACTGCCGTATACGTCTGAATGTTCATCGTCAGATAGCTTTTGAGCGATGGTAATATGAGGAACGAATTTGTAGTCACGGTCAGTCCTTACTTCCTCAGGGTTAAGCTGACGATATAAATCATTTAGTACTTCATTTTCTTTCACCTTCATATAGATCACGTTATTCACTGGATGAAACGATCCAATTTTATAAACGTTCATCGTAAAAGGTTTTGATTCGTCAGAAATTCTGTGAAGCTCAGGTGTAATCTCCTTGATTTCTTCCTCAGTCGCATCAAATGCCTCTCTGATCGTCAGATGTGGCGGGATAAGAGCGTAGTGTGGATCGTAACGTTTTCTGTAGGAGTTAGCGATGTCTTGTAGTTTCTTTGACGGGAATATTGCAATGCCGTATTTCATGTTATAATCCCTCCCATTAAATTTACTCCATTGGCTTACATGGACGTGACTTATTCATTTCCACTCTTAATTATACCAAAAATTCAAAAATAAGAAATGGTAATATGCTTTATAGCTTAAACATATGAAGAAGAGCTCTCTTCATGTCTGGTTGCCAGTGTTTCCAAAGGTGTCCACCTTCGAATTCATCATAAAAATAATCGAAGTCTCTTTCTTTGATAATGTTGCTTAAATCTCTGTTTGGGTTAATGAAGTTCTTTGTTTGACCATCTGTTGTAGGTACTTCTGTTTCTTCGGTACCAATAACATGGTAGATCGAAAGAAGTTCAGGTTCTTTGAAACTCTGTACTTTCTCCTTCAAGTCATCATCTACATATGGAGAGTGCAGAATGGCTTTTCCAAACGTTCTCGGATACTCAAGGCCTGCACGAAGCGCAACCGTAGCAGCGAGTGAGTCTCCAATTAACGCACGACCATAACCTAAATGGAACGTTGCGTATTCTTCATCGAGAAATGGAACGAGTTCATTAACGAGAAAGCGTAAATAAGCCTCGCTTTGTTCTCCCTCGGGATGGTATTTCCTTCTTCTGTCTTCGACGCTTTTGTAAGGAATTCCTACAATGATCAACTCTTCGATCTCGTCGTTTTCAATTAGTTCATCAGCCGTACGTCCTAGACGTCCTAGCTTGAAGTAATCGCTACCATCATTCGCAATTAAAAACGAATATTTATAAAGCGGAGAATAATTGTATGGCAAATAAATTTGAAGTGGAATCTCTTCTTGCAAATATTCGCTATAAAGTGAAGTGTCCTGGTATGTGCCTCTATTCATTTCAAAGCCTCCTGTGTAGTTGGGAAAGTTCGTTTAGTTGACATTCCAATTTTTCAAAGTGATATAATGATTCTAACATACTTGCTTTTTGGGGTCATAGAGAGGAGAACTAACATGAAGAAAAGGATACATAGTCGAGAAGTAGAAGCGGCAACAAGAGCATTAATAAAAGAACGTGGTGTAACGATTCAGGACATTGCTGATATTGTTTTTCAGATGCAATCTCCTTATGTCGATGATCTATCGATGGAGGATTGTACAGAAAGTGTAGAGGCCGTTCTCACGAAACGTGAAATCCAGCATGCTGTTCTAGTTGGAATCGAGCTCGATAAGCTAGCTGAACAGGGTAAGCTTTCAGAGCCATTACAGTCAATTGTTGAAATGGATGAAGGATTGTTTGGAGTAGACGAAACGATTGCACTTGGAGCCGTATTTGGTTACGGAAGCATAGCTGTTACAACGTATGGTCATCTCGATAAACAAAAGATTGGGATCATCGAGAAGCTTGATACGAAATCCGGAAATGGCGTTCATACGTTTCTAGATGATCTCATTGCGAGCATCGCATCGAATGCATCAAGTCGTTTGGCTCATAGACTGCGTGACCGTGAAGAAGCATTAGATGAAGAAGAACGTGAGAAAAGAGATAAAGAGGAACGAATCGGTTAATAAGGTAGGAGTCTCATGTGGCATGAGACTCCTAAACACTTTCCGCGGAAAGTATTGACAGTTCTTTAATCATTCATGTATATTATTAAATGTTCCATTACGAATTGATCCGTTAGCTCAGCGGGAGAGCACTTGCTTGACAGGCAAGGGGTCACTGGTTCAAATCCAGTACGGATCACCATACATAAACGACCAAGCGCGACCTTACAAAGGTCGCGCTTTTTTCCTCTAAAATTCTGGCAGGTGGTCAAAGTTGTTTTCCTTTATACCATCAGGCTCGCTTCTTATAATGTCTCGTCCATACTTTTGAAAGATATCGACGCCACTTAACTTTCCGTTTTTAGCTGCTTCTAATGCTTGGAGATAGTCTAATTCTTCACCAGTGTTTGTCTTAAAGGCAATAAGGTCACCGTCTTCATTTTTCCTTACTGCTGAAATATATGTCTCAGGGTGCGAACTTTCATTTAACCGTTCTTGCCGATAAATTTCATATGCTTTTTCATAACGATCCATTTTCGCATGCTCCTTTCTAATCAATGATCTTGAGTAATGGTTTTGTATCGATCTTCCACTTACTCGTGAGAGGATCTCTTTTTGCTTCGAGCGATTGAACGGTTGTGATGGTTCCAGCTTCTGAAATGTAGATCTCTAGTTTCGTTTGGATATGACGAACAAACGGGTTTTTCTCATCTTTTTCTGAGGATTGTATTTTCCAATTAGTCACGTACATCTTAGAAAGTTTATTCATGCTTTTTTGTGAGTCATTTGTAACTACTTTTTCTAACATCGTTTGATCCGTATTGTTTATTGCAATCATCACAACATCTACGATTTCTTCAGGCGTTTTCTTTCCTAAATAATCATCAATTTTACCTGCAGCTTTTAATACCATGAGATGGTGCGCGGGGTCAGGTTCAGATGAGCGGTGAGTTGAACTATTTAAGAAGTGTAAGCAAAAATGACCGTTAAACCCGTTCTGCAATGCTCCCGCACCATGAGGCATCCCGTTCATCGAGGCAGCGATAAACTGTCCATCGATGGAAACGATGACTGCCCGACGTTTCCAGCTCCATTTTCGATAAATCGACTTCATGATTTTCGTATCTTTATTCGTTAATGGTTGTACATCCGCATGATCACTTCCTGCTCTGCGCTGTACGTTAAATGACTTACTTGTCTCCACATCTCTAATTGAAAAGATGGCATCTCTAGGAATGATTTTCTCTACTTCTTTCCAGGAGATGAGCTGCACTTTATGATCGATGGGAGGGGTCGCGTGTGTGTGTGCACTTGTCTCTAAAGGATAGAGGCAACAGAAAATAACCATTATCTTAATAAGGAACTTCATCTTCATACCCCTTGTTTAACTAGAATCTCCATTATTTTGCACATTGCTTGATGGAGTATTCCTATAAATATAGGACTCCTACTGTCAGCATGCTATAATTGTTGCAAAGATACTAAAAAGGAGAACGCTTATGAACCGATGGGAAAATGATTTGTTTTTTTTAAATACAGAAAAAAACTCGTTTCAAAAAGAAAGCGATCTTCGTCATGAGTTAGTTGAAAAAAGCAAAAAACTTTTTCATATTTTTAGTTCTTCAAAAGATGGAATCACGTTATTTGATCAAAACAATGACTTGGTAGAAATAAATCAAGCTTGCTGTGACATATTTGAGATAACGAAAGAAGAGATTCTTCACAAGAAAATAGGTCATCATATCCAACCTGAGGCTAGAGAACAGTTTGAAGAAATGATGAGCCAACGTAAAGAAGTTGGATATGTGCGAGGACAGCTTCCAATTCAATTAGCAAATGGTAAGCAAAAGGTTATTGAGTTATCGATTACTTCGAATGCATACAAAGATTTAAATTTATCGATTATTAGGGACATTACCTCTGAACGTGCATTACTTGAAGAATTAATGGAAAACAAAGAAAAATTCAATAGCATTTTTGAACATGCTTTAGACGGCATATTGATTTGGAATAATGAGCGGATGATTGTTGACGCGAACCCAGCTGCATGTCAATTATTTAACTTAACGTCAGAAGAAATAAAAACCTATAATCTATTCGATTTTCTAGAAGGCAACAGTGTTTCGACAGGAAAATTGTTTCAGAACCAGCTGGAAGAAAAGGGAGAAATTAGAGCTGATTTAGAGTTTACGATGGCAGGTGGAGAGAAGAAGTTCTTGGAATTTACTTCAAAGAAGAGTATACATGGCGATCTCTACATGACCATCTACAGAGATATTACAGAAACAAAAGCAATGATTGCTGAAATAAAAGAAAGCGAAGAACGCTTTCGAAAGCTCTTCGAAGGAGCGTTAGATGGAATCGCGATCGTTCATGAGAACGGATTAATTAAAGATGTTAATCACGCTTTTGTTAAGATGGTGAATTATGATAAGGAATACTTGGTTGGCACTCACTATAACGCCATTAAAGGCGGTTGTGACATCACCTGGGATCTTCATTCACCTAATGGGAGAAGTGGAGAAGGAAAGCGTAGAAATCTAGAAACTGGAAGTGTGCATACGTATAGCTTTACGTTGAGTTATAACATTTATCCGAATCATCATCTAGTGATTGTTCGCGATGTTTCAAAAATTAAAGAATCCGAAGAGATTGCAAGAAAGACAGAGACAAGTAATGTATTGTCTGAGCTTGCGGCAGGTGTTGCACATGAAATTCGAAACCCACTTTCATCGATAAAGGCTTTTTTGCAGCTATTGAAAGGGAATGATTCCGTGAATCAAGACCTTCTTGAGGTGGTTGGAACTGAAATGAAAGAAGTTGAAGAATTCGTTAATGAGTTTCTTCTACTCTCTAAGCGTGAAGTGGTTTCGTATGATCAGGTGAATTTAACAGAGCTACTTACCCATATTACTTCAAGCCTTTCAGATAAAGCAGCCGAACACAACGTTGACATCATTACGAAAAGCGATACAGATGTGAACTGTATATGTATCCGTTCTCACATTAGACAAGCGTTATTTAACATTATTGAAAATGGGATAGAATCTATGCTAGATGGAGGAACATTGGCGATTTCCATCACGGTCAATGACGAGAAGACGACCATGATAGAAGTTGCTGATGAAGGGTCGGGGATCCCTCATCAAATCATTCACAAGTTGGGTGAACCCTATTACCATACATCTGATAAAGGAACAGGGCTTGGTTTGATGGTGAGTTATAAGGTGATTGAAGAGCACGGTGGATCGATTACCGTAACGAGTAAAGATAACATTGGGACACGATTTATTATTGGATTACCATTAGACTGTAACCGTTCAGCCATAGAAATACAGCGAAGTAACGCGAGAGGGTCGGAAGAAGGTGAGAAAAAATGATTGAAGCAGAAAATATTCATCACGTTAGTTTGTCAGTAACTAATTTGGCTAATGCAAAAGCGTTCTACAGCAACATCATCTGCCTTAAAGAAATTGAGCGTCCTGATTTTGGTTTTAAAGGAGCATGGTATCAAGTTGGAAACCAACAGCTTCATCTAATCGAATACCCTTCATCAAGTTCTCTTAGAAATACGAGCGAATTAGATTCAAAAGTAGGCCACTTTGCAATTCGTGTTAAGGATTATGATGAATGCGTGAAATGGTTATCAAAAAAAGAGGTAGAGTTCTATGAGAATCGAACGAGTAGAAGTGGATTCGCACAAATATTTGTAGCAGATCCTGATGGGAACTTGGTCGAATTAAATACGGAGCAATAGAAGAGAGCCCTTCCTAAGAATGGAGCAAATATCTGCTTCCGCTCATAGGAGGGCTCTTTTTTATTTCTTTATTTGTTTTGAAATTCGTTATGCTCTCGTTGAGGATTAGCGGCTTTTTGGGCCTCTTTTACAACTTTTTTTGCTTCTTCAGCACGGCGTTGTTCTTCTTTGGCTTTTTCTTCGATCTGTCTTATTTCTTCATTCGAACGATCCAAAATGGATTTCCTCCTCTATAAATACCTTTCCCGTACCATACCCTACATTTCAGTAAGAATCAAGCAATTTACAGCCTTTTCTGACATTTTACCTACAGGACAAGCATAACGTAGATAACAGGAGAGGGGATGATTAGATGGTTGAAGTAATGCTCGGATTAATCGCAATGTTTTTAGGGTTAGGGTTATTTATGGCCGTTATTTGGAGGGGTATCATTGTAGACTCAGCAAAACATGACCTTGAGTTTTTGTGGGAGAACTATACAGAGATTATAGAAAAAGAGAAAGCCTTATAGGCGTAACTGACATTTTTTAAATACACCGTGAGATGAAGCGAAAATCATTTGTGAAATACTGGTACACATAACCCGCATTGCGGGTTTTTATTTTGAGTGGAAACGGTCTGATAGGAGGAAGCTGGTTTTTGATAATCTCGTTTTGGGTAATTTAGTATAGAAATGAGGTGAGTACATTGGGATTAAGAAGAAGAATCAAACGACCGCGTATAAAAAATAGAACACAGAAAAGAGGAATGCCGCCTGGCTCTCTTGTTTACGTAGGTGATGAACATAAAGAAGAAGTGACGATATCTACAATTGAATTTAATGAACATGAAGTGGAAGAAAAGCAAAATGCTTCACTGGACGACCTTAAACCTATGATCGAATCTGAGAAGATTACTTGGATCAATGTGAACGGTGTACATAATGTAAAGGTTGTTGATGCCATTAGCAAGATGGTCGGTCTTCATCCGTTAACAACAGAAGATATTTTAAATACGGAACATCGGCCAAAGATTGATTTCTTCGAAAATCATCTACTTGCTATTGTGAAGATGATTAACCTAGAACATGATGATAGTGAACTTGATATCGAACAAGTTAGCTTCATTTTGTTGAACAATACTGTTGTTACGTTTCAGGAAAAGAAAGGCGATTTATTTGATCCAGTTAGATTGATGTTAAAAGAAGACAAAGGAAAAATAAGAAAATCGGGTCCTGATTTTTTATTTTATTCATTGATGGATGTCATATTTGACCAATATTTGATCATTATGGATGATATGGACGATCGAATCGCTACATTAGAAGGAGATATTATGGAGGACCCTGATAATCATTCGTTACAAGATATTAATGAATATAAAAACACGATCTTGCAATTAAAGAAAACGGTTTGGCCAGTTCGAGAAGTTGTGAATAAACTCATCAATCGAAAAGTACCGTATATCAGTGAATCGATTTCATTCTATTTGCAGGATATTCATGATCACATTGTCCAAGCGAACGACATGGTCGAAACGTCCCGTGGACAGTTATATGGATTGTTAGACGTGTATTATTCCACACTTAGTATGAAGATGAACGAAATTATGAAAGTCCTGACAATTGTATCGACGATTTTTATTCCGTTAACGTTTATTGCTGGAATCTATGGAATGAACTTTGCGCACATGCCAGAGCTTAGCCTATCTTGGGGCTATCCGGCAGTTTGGATCGTCATGATTATTATTACCGGGATTATGGTGATGTACTTTAAAAAGAAAAATTGGTTTTAAGAGGTGGAAAATATGGAAGAAGTTGTTGTCATAACAGGAGCAGGGCATGGAATCGGGCGTGGTATCGCGATTACATATGCTGAAAAAGGAAGCTACGTCATTTTGGCAGATAAGAACGTAGAAAACTGTAAAGAGACGTTACGAATGATGAAGGGAGAAACAGGAGAAATAATTAAAACCGATGTAAGCGATCCTAATTCTATTGAAGCATTAATGGAACAAGTGGATCAATCTTACGGCAAGATCGATGTTTTAATCAATAATGCAGGTGTTGCCTCATTTAAACCAATGGATGAACTCAGCGTGAGCGAATGGGATACTGTTATAAATACGAATTTACGAAGTGTTTTTCTTTGTTCTCAGGCAGCTGCCAAAATTATGAGGAAGTACAGAAGAGGTTCAATTATTAATATGGCATCGACAAGAGCGTCTATGTCTGAATCAGGTAGTGAAGCATATGCTGCTAGTAAGGGAGGAATCGTTGCGCTTACGCATGCCCTGGCGATTTCTCTTTCAAAGGACCACATCACAGTAAATAGTATCAGCCCAGGCTGGATCGAAGTATCAGATTATGAAGGGCTTAGAAACGTAGATCATTTCCAGCATCCTTCCGGAAGAGTCGGGAAGCCATCAGATATTGCAAGAGCATGCCTATACTTATCGCACCCTGATAACGATTTTGTGACAGGCGAGAATCTTGTAATCGATGGTGGAATGACACGCAAAATGATTTATGAACACTAAAGCGTTTTCGGTTAATTCACGTTTCATGTTACTATAAATAAAGACCCTTCATTAGAAAAGAAGATTAACAGGGTGAATCATGCTTGAGGGGAAGTTGTATATGGCTAAGCATATGGAATTGCCTAATTTGTACGAAACAGGAATACAAGATTTGATTATCTCTGCAGAGAAAGTGGCTCATGTTCAATTAACCAATCCGCTCGAACACGCCATGCTTATTCTCATTAAGTCTGGTTATTCTTCTATACCTGTCCTTGATACACAGTTCAGGCTTAAGGGATTGATCAGTCAACCACTTATTTTGGATTCCATTCTAGGAATTGAAAGAATTGAGTTTGAGAAATTAAGTGACTATGTTGTTGAAGATGTTATGAATACTGACATTCCATGTATTAATGAAAATGAAGGTTTTTTCAAAGGTCTGAAGCTTTCAATCGACCATCCTTTTTTGTGTGTAGTGGATAACGAAAATATTTTCAAAGGAATTTTAACACGAAGAGCACTTTTGAAGTTTGTTAACAGGTACCTTCATGAATCTTCGTTCAAACGATCATAATCATAATAAACTCAAAGAACCCGGTATAAAGGTACCGGGCTTTTCTGTATGCATCTAAATGAAAAAAATGTAAAATGGTAGTGAAGTCGTTGATCATTGGAGATGTCTTAATGAAGGGTTTAGCAAAAAGTGTTTTAATAAGCGTGAGAAATAAAGAAACAAACCGCCCTCTCGTCCTTACAGCAATAGTGATCGGTATGTTCATGGCTGCGATAGAAGGAACAATCGTTTCAACAGCTATGCCTGGTATTGTGTCGGATCTCGGTGGCTTTACGAAATTCAGCTGGGTTTTTTCATCCTACTTACTGATGTCGGCAATTACAGTGCTTCTTTTTGGGAAGCTATCAGACTTATTTGGAAGAAAGCCCATATATGCTTTTGGAGTCATCGTTTTTTTAATCGGTTCAATATTGTGTGGTTTTGCAGAAACGATGGAAGCACTCGTCCTCTTTCGTTTGATACAAGGAGTTGGGGCTGGAGCGGTCCAGCCTATTGCACTAACAATAGTAGGAGATATGTATTCGATGGAAGAAAGGGCAAAGATACAAGGCTATTTGGCGAGTGTTTGGGGGATTTCAGCTATTGCTGGTCCTGCTCTCGGTGGTCTCTTCGTTACATATATCGATTGGGCATGGGTTTTCTGGATGAATGTACCACTCGGTATTTTTTCTCTCATTGGGGTTCTTATGTTACTTCATGAAAATGTTGATAAAGAGAAGAAACCTATTGATTACCCAGGAGCTCTTATTTTATTACTTTCAGTTAGTGCTCTTATGGTTATCCTTATTCAAGGAGGTACAGTCTGGGAGTGGTTCTCCGGACCAATCATTGCACTCATTATTTTTACAATCGTAGGGATCTGTTCGTTTTTTTTTATTGAGACACGTGCTAAAGAACCAATAATGCCTCTTGGAATTTGGAGAGATCCAGTCATATCACTTGCAAACTCAGTTACATTTACAACGGGAATCATTTTAATTGGCGTGTCGAGCTTTCTACCAACATTCGTGCAAGGTGTTATGGAAAGATCACCGATCGTAGCTGGGTTTACTCTGACTACGATGTCCATCGGATGGCCGATTGCTTCTACTATTGCAGGGAAGCTCGTCATTAAAATAGGGTTTCGGACAACATCTGTCCTTGGGGGAATCTCTCTTCTTATAGGTTCGTCAATCTACATCTTGATGACGCCTGCTCTCGGACCACTTTTCGCAGGAACAGGTTCTTTCTTTATTGGTGTTGGAATGGGGTTAACATCCACAACCTTTATTGTTGCTATTCAAAGCTCAGTTGCCTGGGAACAGAGGGGCATCGCAACAGCCTCAAATGTATTTATGAGAACGCTAGGAAGTGCAGTAGGTGCAGCACTTTTAGGCGGCATATTGAATAGTAGGTTAAAGCAATATCTTGATCGTAATGAAGCAGACTTGGGTATTAATTCAGCTAATATGCTCCTAAACGAAGAGAAACGGAATTCCCTTGAGACATCAACTCTAGCAATCTTACAAAATGGATTAACCGTTTCCCTCAATTGGGTATTTCTCGGTATCGTTATCCTTGCACTCATTAGTTTTGTTGTCGTGCTCTTCATGCCTAAGGGTTCAAAGAAAAGAAATCCGTCTCAATCATGAGTCGGATTTCGGTTGAATGAATTCAATTCTATTTCTGAACGGATCAAAGAACGTAAATCTTTCGTATCCTTTGATTTGAGTTTCTTCCTGTATAAGTACCTCATAATCTTTTAATCTAGCTCGAGCCTCGTTAATATTCCCTACTTCAAAAGCGGGGTGTCGTTTGCCGGGGTGAATATTAGTTTCAGTGCCAATATGAATTTCAATGCCAGCTCCCCTGAGCCAAAACCCTCCATTTTTCTTTAATGCCTCGGGTTTCTCAATTTCTATGAAACCAAGTATATCTTTGTAAAATGTCCTTGCTTGATTTTCCATTCCTACGGGTATACAAATCTGTATGTGATGTATTCTACGATAATCAATTTTCACCTCAAGCCCTCCTTAGAAATTACTAGTGAAAATACTGTAGCAAACCTGTAAGATCAACAGAATCGTCATTGTTCTCAAGAGCCAATTAACTTGTGAAAGTGATAGCTTATCGGCGATCCGAACTGAAATCTGTGCTCCTGTGATCGAGCCAATTGCAAGTGGCACTGCAATCGTCATATTCAAATGTCCACTCATGAAGTAAACGGAGACGGCTCCCGTACAGCTCAAAAAGGTATTGAAACGTGTTAAGCCTATGGAGAAAAGATATGAAAGCCCACTTTGTCTAAATAAGTGCATTTGAAGCGTTGCTTGTCCTGGGCCAAATGAGCCATCATACCAGCCGATTACTCCTAAGAAAGGAAGTGCTTTTGTAGGGACTTTTTTTAAAGTAGTTGTAGATTGTCGTTTTTTGAAAAACGATAACCCGAGAGCTGCAATCAAAAGGGAACCGGCAAATAGTTGAAGAGCCTGTTCAGATAGTGATGAGGCGAATAAACCACCAAGTATACCGCCAACTAATGCGATGGGTCCTGTTTTAAATGCCTCCTTCATCACAAGCTCTTTTCTTCTTAACAATACTAAAAAGCTTGAAAAAGAACTCAGCATGTTAGAAAATTTGTTAGCAGAAATAATTGAGTGGATCGGTAAACCAAGGAGAATCATAGCAGGTACATTTATTAATCCACCGCTACCTGATAATGTTCCTATGAATGTTGCGATAAGTCCGATTCCAAATAGCCATAGCCATTCCATTTCAATCACCCTTTAATTCATCATTTACTCTTATTTGTTGGAATCTCTTTCCTTAGTATATTATCGAATGGGTGATAATGAAATTAGATAATAATGATTATAAGACATAAGAAAAACTTATAGTGCTGGTATAATGATGAAGAATGGATAGATCGAACGATGGAGAGTGATGTAATGAGTACTGAATATAAGGTGATTTCGATCCTTGCAGAAGAAAAAAATATGCGAAGAGCTGCAGAGCGCTTATACGTTTCTCAACCTGCTTTAAGTCAACGTCTGCAATCGATTGAAAAAGCATGGGGGGTTCCAATCTTCCTTAGGTCACAAAAAGGTTTAACCGTAACGCCTGCAGGAGAGCGAATCATCGCTTTTGCGAACGATACTCTGAAAAGAGAAGAAAAGGTCTATGAAGCTTTAACATCACTAAGCTCTGAAGTTCATGGAACGTTAAAGCTTGCAGTAGCATCCATAATAGGGCAGTACTGGCTCCCTTCCATTCTGAAGAGGTTTGTAGAGAATTATCCTAGCGTAAAAATCTCTCTCGTAACTGGGTGGAGTAGTGAAATTCTAAAGTATTTATATGAAGATGATATCCATGTAGGGATTATTAGAGGTAAGCCTGATTGGAGAGGGAGAAGTCACTATCTTCTCTCAGATGAGCTCTATTTAGTGGATACAACTATTCGATCGATCGAAGAGCTTCAACAAACAGAGAAACCTTTTATACAGTTTAAAAGTGATTCGACTTATTATCAGGAAATTCAAGAATGGTGGCAAACACAATCATTTTCACCACCAAAGAAAACGATCGTCGTCGATCAAATTGAAACGTGTAAACAGATGGCGTTAAATGGGATAGGTTATGCGATTCTTCCATCGATTAGTATTACAGAAGATGTGAGTGAATACCATCGAATACCGCTATTGGACAAAGAGGGGAAAGCATTGAAACGAGATACCTGGCTTTTGACAAATGATACGGCATTACAATTGAAGCAGGTTAAGAAATTCTTAGAACTACTTGATACCTAGTAAATCATTAGACTTCACGAAAAATATCATGTACGATAAAATGAAAAGCATGCGGCTAAGCCGTGTAGCTATTTGGATGTAACTAAGGAGGAAGAATATTCATGAAACAGATGGATGCAAACGAAATTATTAGCTTTATTCAAAACAGTGAGAAATCAACTCCTGTTAAAGTACATATTAAAGGGAACCTAGACGGTATTGATTTCGGTAGTAACACGAAGACGTTTATTACTGGTGATACTGGTGTTCTATTTGGTGAATGGAAAGAGATTAAGCATGTTCTTGAAAATGAAGCTTCTAGTATCGAAGATTATGTTGTTGAAAATGATCGTCGTAACTCTGCTATTCCAATGCTTGACCTTAAAGGTATTCAAGCACGTATTGAGCCAGGTGCGGTTATTCGAGATCAAGTTGAAATCGGCAACAATGCTGTCATCATGATGGGTGCAATGATCAACATCGGTTCTGTTGTTGGTGAAGGTACGATGATCGACATGAACGTTGTTCTTGGTGGACGCGCTACTGTAGGTAAAAACTGTCACATCGGTGCAGGCGCTGTTCTTGCTGGTGTTATTGAGCCACCATCTGCATCTCCAGTTATTATCGAAGATGACGTTGTAATCGGAGCAAATGCTGTTGTTCTTGAAGGGGTTAAAGTTGGGAAAGGTGCAGTAATCGCAGCTGGATCGATTGTAACAGAAGATGTTCCTGAATTTACTCTAGTCGGCGGTACGCCAGCACGAGTACTGAAAGAAATCGATGATCAAACGCGCTCTAAGACTGAAATCAAAAAAGAGCTTCGTCAGCTAAAAGCCGACTGATTCACAAATGGACAGAAGAGCAGTAAGAAGAGACTTACATCGTATCCCAGAAGCTGGGTTTCAGGAATATAAAACACAGCAGTATTTACTTCAGTTTATTGAGCAGCTTTCTCAAGAGCATTTAGAAGTGAAGACATGGAAAACCGGGATTCTCGTTCTTGTAAAAGGGAGCAACCCTTCAAAAACGGTAGGGTATCGTACAGATATAGATGGGCTTCCCATTCAGGAGCAAACAGACTATTTGTTTCAATCTGAACATGAAGGATACATGCACGCTTGCGGACATGACGTTCATATGACGATTGCTCTATCACTACTTGAACACTACTCCGGTAGCCGAGTGAAGGACAATCTACTTTTTATTTTCCAACCGGCAGAAGAAGGACCAGGTGGAGCTCTTCCGATGTTAGCATCAGAAGAATTTAAAACCTGGAAGCCTGATGAGATGGTTGCTCTTCACGTCGCGCCAGAGTATCCTGTAGGCACAGTCGCAACGAAGCCAGGTCTATTATTTGCAAATACTTCAGAGCTTTTTATCGACTTGGTTGGTAAAGGTGGACACGCCGCTTACCCTCACAAAACATGTGATATGGTTGTAGCGGGAAGCCATCTTGTTACACAGTTTCAGTCGATCGTTGCGAGGAATATCGACCCTCTTGATTCTGCAGTCGTCACGATAGGGAAAATAGAGGGTGGTACGAAGCAAAACATTATTGCTGAAACGGCCCGGTTAGAAGGCACGATCAGATCTCTCTCTGCAGAGTCCATGACTCTTGTGAAAGATCGCATCGAAGCAATCGTTAAAGGGATTGAAACTTCATTTGAATGTGAAGCATCTATTGATTATGGTTCCAACTATTACCAGGTGTTCAATGATGCTGAACTCGTTGGAAGATTTATGGAAGTGACTGGAGAGCTTACGGACATATCTTTGGTCGAATGTCGAGAAGCGATGACCGGTGAAGACTTTGGGTACTTCTTACGAGATGTACCAGGGTTTATGTTCTGGCTAGGGGTTAACTCAGAATCTGGTCTACATTCTTCTACATTGAAGCCAGATGAAGCTGCGATCGACGTTGCATTCGACGTGCTAACAAACTATATAGATACTATTACAGTTTAAGGTAAAGTCCCGAGCGAAAGCTCGGGGCTTTTATATTTAGGTGCCGTATACTTTTGGAAAAGATGGTTACCCTAACTCAAGTAGTGCCAATACATACATAGTGGGGAAGGAGTGAAAAGCATGAGAAGAATCGCTGTAGAAGATACGCTTTCAGATGTAGCTCAAGAGCTTAAAGCAAAAGGGTATGAAGTTGTTTCCCTTCAGCAAGAAAGTGATGGGGATGGCTGTGATTGCTGTGTTGTGTCTGGTCAAGATCAGAATGTTATGGGAATGCAAGATGCAACAACGCAAGGTAGTGTCATCAACGCTGATGGCATGACTGCAGATCAGGTTTGTGAGCAAGTAGATAGCAGGTATCAGCAATAACATACAAAAACAGGTGCCACCAAAAGTCTAACTTTTGGTGGCACCTGTTTTTAATTTAATCGTCTTTTTTAACCCAGTTGTCATTATTGTTTTTCTTATACTTTTGTTCCACTGCGCTCCAAGCTACTTTAAAAGCTGTTTTCTCATTGTCATATTGCTCCGAAGCAGAGTTAAAAGCTTCTTTAAAGATATCCTGAGCGTGTGCCGGAAGATTATCTTTAACCTGGTCTGGGAGATCATTTCTTGAATCGTAAGGCATGACGTCACTCTCCTTTAACGCTTTGCCATTACTTTACCCAGTGGTAATTTTCTTTAAACGATTACTGCTCTTTCTTTTCTACGTAAACTTGATGTGGGAATGGGATTTCGATACCATTCGCATCAAACGCTTCTTTAATTTCTTTACGCAACTGACGCTCTACGCCCCATTGTTCCATATTCTTAGTTTGACAGAGAACACGGATGACAACATCAGAATCGCCAAGGTTTTGAACACCAAGAACATTTGGTCCGTCGACGATTGCTTCGTTTGTTTCTGCCACTTTCTCACAAACATCTTGAAGCACTCTTATTGCTTCATCAATATTATCATCATATGAAATACCGATGTCTACAAGTGCACGCATATTGCCCCTAGAATGATTGCTTAGTGAACTGATCTCACGGTTTGGAACGTAATTCAGTGTGCCATCAAATGAACGGATATGAGTCGTACGAAGACCAACATCTTCAACGATTCCGCCGAACCCAGCAGCCGTTACATAGTCACCAACATCCATTTGTTTCTCAAGTAGAATGAAGAATCCTGTGACAACATCGCTCACGAGTCCTTGAGCACCAAAACCTACTGCAAGACCGATAATACCAGCACCAGCAATTAATGCTTTAATATCAAATCCAAACGTATCAAACACAACAGCTACTACGATGAAGATTAGCACATAAGCGAAAACGCTCATAGTTAAGTTCTTAAGCGTGTCTGCTCTGCTTTGGCTCATATTTTGTTTCGTACTAACTTCACTAAATGATCTTTCAATAAATCGATTACCTAATGATTTCACAATCGCATAAACGATAAAAATTGCAATCAATTGTAAAATTAGAAGTCCGGTATCAACGAGCAATCCAGCCCAGCCGATATTTTCAATAAAATTCATTTTTTTCCTCCTTCACCAATACAAGATGTACCTTACTGACAAAGTATAGCGAAAAATGTCGGTGAGGTTCAAGTGAAGTGTTATAGAAGACGTAAGAAAAAGTTTTCGGTATACTTATCGTGACATTGTTTAACGAAGGGAATACACGGGCAATATAAGTAAGTACGTCATATTCCATTACATTAAATTCATTATTACTTAATATTGACTATTAATAATGGTTGTACTATAATGACAAACGTGGGCGAAAGCCGCAGGATATTTTCTAGGAGGGATTTACACATGGCAGAACGCATGGTAGGCAAACAAGCACCTCGCTTCGATATGGAAGCGGTTATGAGTAACAAAGAATTCGGTAAGGTAAGTCTTGAAGAAAACATGAAGAACGATAAATGGACAGTGCTTTTCTTCTATCCAATGGACTTCACTTTCGTGTGCCCAACTGAAATCACTGCACTAAGCGACCGTTATGAAGAGTTTGACGATCTAGATGCAGAAGTAATCGGAGTATCAACTGATACAATCCATACACACTTAGCGTGGATTAACACTGACCGCAATGAAAATGGTCTAGGTGAGCTTAACTATCCACTAGCTGCAGATACGAACCACAAAGTATCTAAAGAATATGGCGTGTTTATTGAAGATGAAGGTGTAGCACTTCGTGGACTATTCATCATCAGCCCTGAAGGTGAACTTCAGTACGCTGTTGTTAACCACAACAACATTGGCCGTGATGTTGATGAAACACTTCGCGTGCTTCAAGCACTTCAAACTGGTGGACTTTGCCCAGCAAACTGGAAGCCAGGTCAAGAAACACTAAACGTATAATAAAGCGAAACGCTTATGACAAAACCTCCAGGAGAAATCCTGGGGGTTTTTTAGTTGTTTAAAAAATCCAGCAAGAAGCGTATTCAGCATATTTTATTGGGTGAATAAAATATTACATCAATGAATTCCCTTAAGATTTTGCCTGAACAATGGTAGGAAACCTTAATGCGACTGCAAAATTTATGTATTATTACTACCTTAGTAGGCGAGAAAATCGCTTGACCCCTGTGGAAAAACGGAGGAGCAAGAACCCGGAATAGTTTTTATGTGGAAGCTTGAGGGGGCGTCCGCAGAAAGCCAGTAAGTTGTATCGCCTGCAGTGTATGAAGCAGTGAGTAATCTCTTCTGGAAACTAATCCAAGAGTTTTTTTGTTAAATAGTTGTAATTGGTGGTTATTTATTTCGAAATCCGATATATTATGTATATTGTCACTAATTTTACAATTTATTTAAAGTCAAAGGTGGTGTCGCGTTGGATACGTTTAAGAGATTAAAAGAATTTTATTGGCCGTATAAGAAAATGTTCTTACTGTCTGTGTTCTCATTGTTTTTTGTAACCGGAATTACGGTGGTATACCCGATGGTTCTTCAGTTTACGATTGACGAAGTTATTCTCAAACAGGAGTATCGGTGGGTTCCATATCTAGCATTTGGGTTTATCGCAATCATGGTATTTAAAGGAATTGCTACATTCTTTCATCAGTACTTAGGAGATCTCTTTGGAGTAACAGCAGTTTATAGACTAAGAGAAGAGCTTTACAAAAAGCTTCAGTATTTGCCTTTTAGATACTATGATAATGCGAAGACCGGAGATTTAATGTCACGCTTAACAGCTGATGTTGAAGGTTTTCGCTTTTTCCTTTCTTTTGGATTCGCACAAGTTATTAACTTCTTGCTACTCATTTCGTTTAGTTTAGCAGTTATGTTTAACTATTCCATTCCACTCGCACTTGTAACGCTTGGTATGCTTCCATTCCTTAGTATTGCAGTCTATCGATTTGATAAAAACGTCCACCCAGCATTCAGGGGTATCAGAAAATCGATGGCTAGACTGAATACGAAGGTTCAGGAAAATATAAGCGGGATCAATACAGTTAAATCATTATCAAGAGAAGATTTCGAAATTGGGAAATTCGTAAATAGTAACACTGACTATCGCGATAATTATTTAACTACTTCGAATATTTGGGCAAAGTTCTTCCCAATGATGGAGTTTATCGGAAACCTCTGTGTTGTGTTCTTACTATCTTACGGTGGTTATCTTGTCTTTCAAAATCAACTTCAGCCAGGTGAACTCGTAGCTTTCTTTAGTCTTGTCTGGTACATTATTTGGCCAATTATGAACCTCGGTTTCGTAATTAACACTTTTTCACAATCAAAGGCTTCAGGTGAACGTCTCCTTGAAATCCTTGATGAAAAAGAAGATATTTATGACAAAGAACATGCGGTCGATGTTGATCGCTTAGAAGGTCACGTACAGTTCAACCAGGTAACTCATAAATACGCTTCTGAAGATGACGAAGCGTTAAAAAACATTACGTTTGATGCACCAAAAGGTACGACGATTGGCTTACTTGGAGCAACCGGTTCAGGTAAAACGACTGTGACTCAGCTGATCGCACGTTTTTATGAGCCAGATAGTGGAGAAATCCTAATAGATGGAAAGAAGATTGATCACTACACCTTCAAGTCTCTCAGAAGGAATATTGGGGTTGTTCTACAGGAAACATTCCTATTTTCCTCAACGATAAGAGATAACATTGCTTATGGAGACCCGGATGTTTCATTTGAAAAGATTGAGGATGCAGCGAAGCGCGCACAAGCACATGAATTTATCATGGAGTTACCTGAAGGGTATGACACGGTGCTAGGCGAACGAGGAATGGGGCTTTCAGGAGGTCAAAAGCAAAGAATCGCAATCGCTAGGGCTATTTTGACGAACCCGAGCATTTTGATTCTTGATGATGCAACAAGCGCAGTTGACATGCAAACTGAGGTTAAGATCCAAAAAGCTTTTGAGGAAGTCATGAAGGGTAGAACAACGTTCATCATCGCGCACAGAATCTCTTCCTTAAAGCATGCTGATGAAATTCTCGTATTGAATAAAGGAGAAATAGTTGAGCGTGGGAATCATAATGAGTTAATCAAAAAGCAAGGCTACTATCGAGGTATCTATGATATTCAATATCAAGATCAAAAAGAAATCATGGAGAGACAGACGGTTTGAAAGGAGGGGAAGAAGCGTAATGAAACAAAATCGTAGACAACGATTTCATTATTCTCAGGATTCAGCAATAGAAAAGCAGTTTAATTGGAAGCAAATGACGAGGCTTCTCGGATACATGGAACCATACAAGAAGAGCCTACTTCCAAAAGCAATCATTACAATGCTTATCTCAACAGCAGTCCGATTGATCGTGCCGATTTTTATCGGGGTATTACTTTTTGATCATGCGATCAAAAATAAAGATGAAAACCTATTAATACAGTTGATCATCGGAATAGGAGTGCTGTATTTAATTTCATGGGTTTCGAACACGTACCGTATCAAATGGACGAATCAGCTTGGACAATACATCATCTATGACATCAGGCAAGGGCTTTTTAAACACATTCAGAAGCTCTCACACGGCTTTTTTGATAAACGTTCTGCCGGGTCGATTCTAGTAAGGATAATAAATGATGTTAACTCTATGCAAGAGCTCTTTACGAATGGTGTCATTAATCTCTTGATGGATATCGTACTCTTGCTTGGTATCCTTGTTATCATGTTTATTTTAAGTCCACAATTAACGCTTGCAATCATGATTATTCTTCCACTCATGTTCTTGATTTCAACAAGACTACGGAGAAGAATTAGAAGGTCATGGCAACAAGTTAGAATTAAACAAGCGAAATTAAACTCTCATTTAAATGAGAGCATTCAAGGTGTTCGAGTCACGCAGTCTTACACACAAGAAAAAGAAAACATGGACTTTTTTGAAGGTGTAAACCATGAGACGTATTCGAGCTGGAAGGACGCAACGAAGAAAAGTGCAATGTTCCGTCCGTTCGTTGAGATGTCAAATGCGATTGGAACAGCAATATTAATATGGTTCGGCGTCTATTTAATTCAGAATGGTCTTGATTATGGTGTGTTTGTTACGTTTGCTTTTTATCTAGGGATGTTCTGGGAACCAATCTCAAGATTAGGGCAAGTATACAATCAGCTTCTAGTAGCGATGGCTTCATCCGAGAGAATATTTGAATTCCTTGATGAAAAACCAAATGTACCAGAGAAAAAGAATGCGCTTGAGTTTAAAGAGATAAAAGGTGAAATAACGTTTGAGGACGTAGAGTTTTCATATGATGAGAAGCGAAAAGCTCTTCATCAAATGAGTTTGAAGATGAATGCAGGAGAAACCGTTGCACTTGTTGGGCATACTGGATCGGGTAAATCAACGATCGCCAATCTAATCAGTAGATTCTATGACCCAACGAAAGGTTCGGTTAAGATCGATGGGGTCGACTTAAGAGACGTCAAATTAGATAGTCTACGCCAGCAAGTTAGTGTAGTGCTTCAGGATACTTTCATCTTCTCAGGAACGATTATGGAAAACATACGCTTCGGAAGGCCGGATGCTACTGACGATGAGGTTATTGAATCGGCAAAAGCGGTTGGAGCTGATCAATTTATTAAGCGCCTGAGTAACGGATTCGAAACAGAGGTCGAAGAGAGAGGGAACGTTCTTTCGGTAGGTGAGCGACAATTATTATCCTTCGCACGAGCGCTCTTAGCAGATCCGAGAATCCTTATTCTTGATGAAGCAACAGCAAGTATCGATACAGAGACAGAATTGAAGATTCAAAACGCGCTTAATGTTGTACTTGAAGGTAGAACAGCTATCATGATTGCTCATCGATTATCGACAATCCGTGGGGCGGACAATATTATTGTTCTAGATCATGGTAGAATTCTAGAACAAGGTAACCATAACGAACTGATGAGTAAAGGCGGAACTTATTACGAATTAGTAAAGTCGCAATTTAATATGATGGATGTAGGATAATAGAGAAGCCCATTATGGGCTTCTTATTTTATTGATAGTTTGTGATACTTGTCACAAAGTCTCGGTTGAGTCATAATAGAAGTGTAGAACACTTCATACGTTTGTTTGTTTTTGATCAAGGTGATAAGGGAAGAATAGTAACAAGATTTTGAGTGATTAAAGGGGATGAAGATGGTGGAAATGGATTCAGTGATGCTAAGCAGGCTTTTAACAAGCCTAACACTAGGGTTTCATATTATATTTGCAACCCTCGGTGTCGGAGTACCTTTGCTTATCAGTTTAGCCGAATGGATTGGAATTAAACGCAATGATCCTTACTACACGTTACTAGCAAGGCGTTGGTCAAGAGGCTTTGTTGTTACGGTTGCCGTAGGAGTCGTAACAGGAACAGCTATCGGATTACAACTTTCACTTCTATGGCCGAATTTCATGCAGCTTGCAGGTCAAGTTATTAGTTTGCCATTATTTTTAGAAACGTTTGCTTTTTTCTTTGAAGCAATCTTTCTAGGGATTTATTTATATACATGGGATCGCTTTAAAAAGCCGATCTACCACTGGTTGATTTCAATTCCAGTCGTAATTGGTTCAACAATGTCAGCGGTCTTCATCTCGACAGTGAATGCGTTTATGAATGCACCACAAGGGTTCACGATGGTCGATGGTGTATTAACAGATATCGAACCACTCGTTGCGATGTTTAACCCTGCAACACCGACAAAGGTAGGTCACGTCGTGATGTCAGCATACCTTACTTCAGCGATCGTGCTTGCAGCCATTACAGCTTTCAAGATATTGAAAGGGAAGAATGGTACGTATTACAAGAAAGCACTCAAGCTTACAATGACGGCAGGTTTTATTTTTGCGATCGGAACAGCAATGGTCGGAGATTTCGCTGGTAAGTTTCTTGCAGAGTACCAGCCTGAAAAGCTTGCAGCAGCTGAGTGGCATTTTGAGACCAGTGGCAATGCTGGTTTAATTGTTGGAGGAATACTGGACGAAGAAAATGAAGAGGTGAAGTATGGTCTTGTACTACCTAATTTCTTGAGTATTCTGGCGCATGGTAACCCGAATGCAGAAGTAATGGGCTTAGATCAAGTGCCAGAGGATGAAACACCACCACTCTTTATTCATTATCTGTTTGATGGAATGGTTGGAATCGGAATGTTCTTAGCAGCATTGACGTTTTTCTTCATGATTGCTTTACGATTCAAGCGATTCAATCCTAATAATAGGTGGCTTCTGTGGCTCATCGTTCTTGCAGGCCCCCTTTCAGTGCTTGCGATTGAATTTGGGTGGATTTTCTCTGAAGTTGGACGTCAGCCTTGGATACTATGGGATATCCTCCGTACGGGTCATGCAGCAACAACATCAGATCATGTAGGCCTGATGCTGATTCTGTTCCTATTATTATATATCGTACTCGGAACGCTTTGTGTCACTGTTCTTCGAAAAATGTTTCATTCAAATCCAGCTGAAAACGAACTTGAAGAAATAGCAAAAGCTAGATAAGTGAAAGGGAAAGAGGGGTGATAGAATGGATATTCAATTACTAGGAATCACGGTTTTGTGGATTTTTCTATATGGCTATTTGATAACTGCGTCAATCGATTTCGGTGCTGGTTTTTTCGCCTATTATGGTGAGCTTACTGGAAGGGAGCACATTATTAATCGAATCATTAGCAGGTATTTATCTCCCGTATGGGAAGTCACAAACGTATTTTTCGTTTTCTTTTTTGTTGGCTTAATTGGGTTCTTTCCAGATACGGCCTATTATTTCGGTACAGCATTGCTCGTGCCTGGAAGTATAGCAATTATACTGTTAGCAATACGAGGATCATTCTATGCGTTTGGAAACTATGGTGCGAAGAAAAGTAAAGTGTATACGTTTCTGTATGGTGTAACAGGGCTATTGATTCCCGCTTCGCTCTCAACGGCACTTACCTTATCTGAAGGTGGCTTTATTGAGGAAGTGGATGGGAACGTCAGGTTCCTTGCCGGTGAGCTTTTCTCAAGCTTTTATTCTTGGTCTGTAGTTATACTGGCTATCGTTTCTGTATTATTCATTAGTGCTGCATTTCTAACGTTCTATGCGAGTAGAGCAAATGATACACCAGCACTCGAGCTTTTAAGAAAGTATGCTCTGTTTTGGAGCGCGCCTACGATTCTTGCTAGTATTATGGTATTCGTTGCTCTACAACAACATAATCCTGAGCATTTCGCGAGTACTCTCGACTACGCGTGGCTCTTTATTGCATCGCTGTTTTGCTTTTTAGCTGCAACATACCTTATTTTTCATAAGAAAAGGTACGGAACAGCTTTTATATTCGTAATGCTACAGTTCTTTTTTGCCTTCTTTGGCTATGGAGTTTCACACCTTCCGTGGATTCTATATGATTATATTACAATTTATTCCGGTTATACGAACGAGACGATGGGGGTTTACCTTGTCATCGCATTCGTAGCAGGATTATGTTTGCTTGTTCCTTCACTCTTTCTATTGATGAGGTTGTTCCTCTTTGATGCAGAATATGTAAAAGGAAATAAGTCATAAAGAGATCTTATTGACACGGGTGTACATCGTGATAGGATAGAATTACGTGGCAGCGTACAGCTGGCACGTTTCTTTCCGAGATAAGTAGGAGGAGTGTACGTTGAAAAAACAATTTGCAGTTATTGGATTAGGCCGTTTTGGTGGTAGTATATGCAAATCATTGAGTCAACAGGGGATGGAAGTTCTCGCAATTGATATGGATGAGGACAAAGTTAATGAATTTTCCTCCGTAGCAACGCACGCTGTTATCGCAGATTCAACGGATGAGAGCGTACTTAAAAACTTAGGTATTCGAAATTTCGATCACGTAATTGTGGCGATCGGAGATAATATTCAATCAAGTATTTTGACAACATTGATTCTGAAAGAGCTAGGCGTTAGTAATATCACTGTAAAAGCTCAAAATGATTACCACGAAAAAGTATTGAACAAAATCGGTGCTGATAAAATCGTCCATCCAGAACGAGATATGGGGATGAGAATTGCTCATAATATCATCTCAAATAGCGTACTTGATTATTTAGAGCTTTCTGATGAGCACAGTATCGTCGAACTGATTGCAAACTCAAGAATGGACAATAAAACAATTATTGAATTAGATATTCGTGCCAAATACGGTGCTAATATCGTCGCGATTAAGAATGGTGATGATATCATCGTTTCACCTCAAGCAGATCAGAAGATCTACAAAGGGGATATTTTGATCGTGATCGGTTCAGATCAAGATATCAACCGTTTAGAGCGTCAGTTACTTAATAGAGATTAGATCAGAAAGGCCCGCCTGTTAAGCTGTTAAGCTACAGGTGGGCCTTTATTTATCCGAGAAGTGAATTAATAGTAGTCAACCTAATAGTACGGAAAGTTTAATTTCGTATTAAATGTTTCCAGTAGGAGTGAACACCCCTTGACTCCCGTGGTCCAACGGGCGTTCGAGACTCGGAGCGGAATGGTGTTATCCGCTTTGAGGCTCGGGCGTTCGTCCACAGGAAAGCAAGGGGTGTTCAAGCTCCTACGGCATGGGAAGCACCATACATACTACATATCTAAAAACAAAAAAATGCCCACTTGTCAGATGACAGGTGGGCATTCTCGTTTATTAGATCTCCATGATGATCGGTAGGATCATTGGACGACGTTTTGTTTTCTCATATAAGAATGGTGCAAGAGTATCTGTGATTTCGTTTTTGATCTCAGACCACTGACTTGTACGCTTTTCCATTACGCCATTAAGATGCTTCGATAGAAGATCTTGAGCGTCATTGATTAGATCGCCTGATTCTCTCATGTATACGAAGCCACGAGAGATGATGTCAGGACCTGAAAGGATTTTGAATTCTTTCATGTTGATGCTGACAACTACGATAACAAGACCTTCTTCAGAAAGAATCTTACGGTCACGTAGCACGATGTTACCAATATCACCGATACCTTTACCATCTACATAAACAGAACCAGATGGAATCTTACCACTGATTGAAGCTTCATTTTCGCTAAGAGCAAGGACTTCACCGTTATCCATGATGAAAGAGTTATCTTGTGGAATGCCACAGTCTTGCGCAAGCTTCGTATGCATTTTAAGCATTCTATATTCACCGTGAATAGGCATAAAGAATTTCGGCTTAATGAGACGAAGCATTAATTTCTGCTCATCCTGACCACCGTGTCCAGAAGTGTGAATATCACTAAGTTTGTGATGAATCACGTCAGCTCCAGCACGAGAAAGTTGGTTGATGATTCTCGATACGCTCACCTGATTCCCAGGGATAGGTGAGGAAGAGAAGACCACCGTGTCACCAGGGATGATTTGAATTTGACGGTGAGTAGCGTTAGCAATTCTAGAAAGAGCTGCCATCGGTTCACCCTGGCTTCCAGTACATAGGATTGTTACCTGGTTTTCTGGAAGGCGATTAATTTGGTGTGCGTCAATAAATGTATCCTTAGGCGCACGAATATAACCGAGTTCTTGTCCAATCGTGATATTTGCTTCCATACTACGTCCGAATACAGCTACCTTACGTCCGTTCGCTACCGCAGCTTCTACAACTTGTTGAAGTCGATGAATGTTAGATGCGAACGTCGCGAAGATTACACGACCATCAACTTTTCTAAAGATATCTTGAATTGTTTCACCAACGCGGCTTTCAGACATTGTAAAGCCAGGGACTTCACTGTTTGTTGAGTCAGAAAGGAGAGCAAGAACGCCTTCTTTACCGATCTCAGCCATTTTCGTAAGGTTTGCTGGTTCACCTACTGGAGTAAAGTCAAATTTGAAATCTCCTGTGTGTACGATGTTACCTGGTGGTGTTTTGACAACAACACCGAATGAATCTGGAATACTGTGTGTTGTTCTGAAGAACGCAACTGACGTTTTTCTGAATTTAATAATGTCGTCTTCTGTGATTTCGTTAAGGGAAGCCCCTCTTAGTAGACCGTGTTCTTCAAGTTTGTTGCGAATAAATCCTAATGCAAGCTTACCACCGAAAATCGGAACGTTAAGTTCACGAAGTAAGTATGGAATACCGCCGATATGGTCTTCGTGACCATGTGTAATAAAGAGTCCTTTAATCTTATCCTGATTTTTCACAAGATAAGAGTAGTCAGGAATAACGTAGTCGATTCCTAGTAACTCTTCTTCAGGAAATTTTATTCCTGCGTCAACCAGGATAATTTCATCCTGGAATTGAATACCGTACGTGTTTTTGCCGATTTCTCCTAGTCCACCGAGTGCAAAAACGGCTGTTTGATGATTTTTTACAAATTTCATAGTTTATACATTCTCCAATTCAAAGTGCTCTGATTTTTGCTCGAATTCTAGAAATTCATCTTCTACTGTTTGAATGAATTCGATATTGTAGTTTCGTTCCTTTAATTTATAGCGAACTTCCCGTTCAGAATTAGCCTCAACGTACAGGCTCTTTGTTCGCTCTCTTACAGGAACCTCCTTTTTTGTTTCTTGATAGTAAACCTTATAAATCATTCTAAATCTCTCCTTAACCAAGACAATTTGTGTGCATCTCCATTTATTATATAGGAAATTGGTTTCTTTTTCATGTTTCAAATAGATTTTCCATAATAAAAATAGAGATTTACCGCGTCATGAAAGGAAAAATTCTTATTCTGATACGATCGGTGATTGAGGAAAAAAGATGTTTTTTAGCGATTTTTTAATTTTTTTCTTCATTTTTGAGTACATTCTCTTCATTCCTTTCCTGATGGTCTAGTGGTTTTATTATTCGTATTGAACCAAAAAAATAGTTAGGAAACAGATGGAAATGAATGAAGAGACAAGAGTACCCTATTCATGTAAGATGGAATGGTACAAAACGAACGAGGAGGAGAATGAATGAGGCTGTTTCTCGCCCTGTTATCACTAAGCTTGATATGGGGAATGTCTTTTATGTTTATCAAAATACTCGTTCCAGCTGTAGGGCCGATGGGCGTAGTATTCTATCGTTGTTTGTTCGGTGCAATAGCAATATTGGTTTATCTCATTGCTAAAGGGCGGGTCAGCAACTTATTTAAAAAGCTCCCATGGGGCAGCTTGATTCTAGTTGGAATGTTGAATGCACTTATACCATGGGGGTTAATCGCTTTTAGTGAAGAGAGAATTTCGAGCAGTCTAGCAGCAGCGTTAAATGCTACGACTCCTTTATTTACAGGAATCCTAGGAGCACTATTCTTTTCACGAGTCCTGAAGGCGAGGCAGTGGTCAGGTGTTATTATCGGCTTTATTGGCATTCTATTTCTTATTGAGTTTGATGTGGGCTCTTTCTTTCAAGAGGACTGGGTTGGAATAGTCCCGATGCTAGTTGCCACTGCATGCTATGGCTATGCCTCACAATTCGCGAAGAAGAACCTAGCAAACGTCCCGGTGGATATCATGGCGATCATGACGCTAACAGTCGGTGCTGTAGGAGGAGCGATCATGATGCTTATTACAGGAGATGCTCCTTCATTTACTCCAATCATCGAACGTGATATCCTATTATCGCTAATAGGGCTAGGAGTGTTTGGGTCTGGTATAGGTTATCTTCTCTTCTTTTATATGATTCAAAAAGGAACTGCAGAGTTCGCTACGCTAGTAACATACCTTGTTCCTGTGACCGCATTGTTCTGGGGAAGTGCTCTCCTTGGTGAGGCTGTGACGCTCCCTATGATTGTTGGATTGTTATTTATTTTTACCGGGGTATATTTATCAGGCCGGAAGACAAAGACGGAACGGAATCATCTAAGAAAGACAGCATAAATAGAAAAGATAGGTGAGAGAGATGATGAATGATAAAATTGTTTTCTTCGATATAGATGGTACATTATTAGATCACGACAAAAAAATTCCAGTTTCTACAAGAGAGGCTCTTAAAGAGTTAACGAACAAAGGTGTAACTGTAGCGATAGCGACAGGAAGAGCTCCGTTTATGTTCAAAGACCTAAGAGAGGAGTTAGCGGTCGATGCCTTCATTAGTTTTAATGGACAGTATGTTAAGCATAAAGAAGACATTGTACAAACGAACCCTCTTAGCAGAGAAGAAATTATTTCGCTTGAAGAAGCAGCTAAGGAAAACGGACATCCTATGGTGTTTCTTGACCATGAAGCAATGATGAGCAATCACGACAAGCACCCTCATATTATGAAAAGCATGGATGACCTGAAGATGCATTATCCAGGGTTTAATCCTACCTACTACCATGACCGTGAAATCTATCAAGCATTATTGTTCTGTCAAAGTGAAGAAGAGTCGAATTATCGAGATGCATACGGTAATTTTGATTTCATTCGTTGGCATGACTTCTCGATGGATGTTATCCCTCCCGGAGGCTCGAAAGCACGAGGGATTGAAGCGATGATTTCTCACCTTGGTTTTAAACGAGAAAACACGTACGCATTTGGAGATGCCCTAAACGATATTGAGATGCTTAAGTATGCAGGAACTGGTGTCGCAATGGGGAACGCCTATCAAGAAGCAAAAGATGCAGCGGATTTTGTTACGGACCCAGTAGATGAAGATGGGATTCGGAATGGTTTGATAAAAGCAGGATTGTTGTAAAAAAAAGAATCGCGCCTAGGCGCGATTCTTTTTTTGCTGCTATCGTTGAAGAGGAGAGATTTCTTTTGCCTCATCTTCATTAATTCTGTCATAAAACATGACGCCATCTAAATGGTCGATTTCATGCTGTACAACGATTGATGGTAGACCTTTTAGTCTTAATTTAAGCGGGTTTCCTTCTATATCAAATCCTTTTACTGTAATTCTCGCATAACGAGGTACAGCTCCAGGCACTTCTCGATCCACAGAAAGACAACCTTCGCCACCTTCTAAGTATGTTTTTTCCACCGAATGGCTGATAATCTTAGGGTTCATGATTCCATAACTATAAAGGTTTCCTCTATGATCTGTCACATGAACGGCAAACATTCTTTTGCCAATTCCGATTTGTGGTGCGGCGATGCCGATACCTGATCGTAGCTCATACTCTAAAGCAGTCTCAGGATCCTGGCTGTTGATTAGAAATTGAAGCATATCACTAAGTATCTGCTTTTCTTCCTCTGAAGCAGGGAGTTCAACTTCTTGTGCAACTTGAGTAAGAATGGGATCTCCTTCTCTACGTATATCTTTCATTGTTAACATATTCATGTTCACTCCTATCATCACGGACTCTCACAATTTAAGTATACTGAATTCACTTAGATGTGTGTACAAACAACATCTACCTTCTAACTATTAGTTTAGCATACGACTTACCATGATAACATATTTCCTAACGCGATCAGTGTGCTAGAAATTGATGAATAATCAGTCTCAGTGGATATGTTAATACGATGAATTTGTGATAAAACGACTGTTCTATTGGCTGATAGAATATGGTATAGTAATCAAAGATATGAAATCATTGGTATTAATTGGAGATGTGGGGGGACTATTGTTGTCGAGAGTTAACCGAGTAGGAATCATTTCTCTTTTTTTCTGTTTTCTCATCCTGGTAGGTTGTCAGTTCGGTGAGAGTACTGAGGAAAAGATGTATAACCATTTAGAAGAAGCTGTAGCTCTAGAGGACCAATTTAGAGAACAGCAATCACCACTAGCGAAAGCTGAAAAGAAAGAACAGGCCCTTTATGATGAGATCGTTGCACTGAGCATGGATGAGTTTGATAAGATCAAATCTCTTTCAACTGAAGCTGAAGCTCTCACTAAGAAGAGACTGGAATACTTGAACAATGAAAAGGAAAGCATTGACAAGGCATACGAAGAGTTTAAAGATACGAAAGACTTACGTGATGACCTTGAAGGTGAAAAGGTTCAAGAAAGTGCTAAGTCACTTATCGAGAAGATGGATAAGCGTTACAACGCGTACCAAAGTCTTTATAAAGAATACAAAGCAGCGATTGAATTAGATAAGAAGCTATATACGATGCTGCAAGATAAAGAATTAACGCTTGAGCAACTACAAGAGCAAATCAAGAAAGTAAACGAACAATATACAAAAGTCTCAAAACAAAAAGAAGAGTTCAATAAGTATACAACTGAATTCAACGAAGCAAAAAAAGCTTTTTATAAAGCTGCAGACTTAAACGTTAATTATGGTGAATAAAACAAAGCCGCTCAAATAATTGAGCGGCTTTCGGCTTGTTTGGAAACCTTGATTAGTTGGCCGTAATTCCGTAGGAGAACACACCTTGACTCAGACTGTGGTGCATGTGGTTATGATTAAGTAGGCGTCTGCTTTCAATCTATCCGTTTTCAATTGCTTTTGTATCGGCATCACACAAAATCTAGATAGGAGCGGGAGGATGCTCACCGCACGTCCCGCGGAAAGCGAGCATCCTGGAGAGGAAATCTCCACCATAACAATGGCAGATCGTCCTTAAGACTTTGTCGACACTCTGAAAACAGTCCAAATAGTTTAGCTGTTTTTTCTATGTATCGTTATAAAACACAATTGATTGTACTGATACAGTTTCACTTTTTAGGTTATAACAGTTTTGTGTGTTTCTTAAAAGGGTATTTTTAAAAGCTAATAATTGACTATATAGATACTGTATTGTAAACTAAAAAACGAACTTACTCATGAAGAGAAACACTCCCTTATATTTACTGATACAGTTATAAAAACGCAGTAGTACATAGTACTAGGGGTTATTTCTTCAGAAATAAGGGTATGAAATTGAGTGTTGTCTTTAGTGGCACAAATTTATTGAAACAAACTGTCATTTAATAAAGGCTAAATGGACATGCTAGATATGTCAGAAAACTGAACGACCCACTCATAATTGCACTATGCAATTTAATAATTTATCTCTTTATGAATGAAAGGATGAGGTGAAAGGTATGGGGACAAAAACCCTTGAAAACATTGAAGGCCAATTCGAAATGTTTCAGATTCTAAATGAAAACGGCGAAATTATTAATGAAGAGGCTATGCCAGAACTAACTGACGAGCAACTTCAAGAACTTATGCGCCGCATGGTTTATACACGTATTCTTGATCAACGTTCAATCTCTTTGAACCGTCAAGGACGTCTAGGATTCTATGCTCCAACTGCAGGACAAGAAGCTTCTCAGCTAGGAAGCCAATTTGCACTTGATAAAGAAGACTGGATTCTTCCAGGTTACCGTGATGTACCACAGCTAATTTGGCACGGACTTCCTCTATATAAAGCGTTTTTATTCTCTCGTGGACACTTTGTAGGAAACCAGGCTGACGGACTTAACATGTTGAGCCCACAAATCATTATCGGAGCTCAAATTACTCAGACTGCTGGTGTTGCACTTGGACTTAAGAAAAAAGGTAAGAAAAACGTTGCAATCACTTACACTGGTGATGGCGGTGCGTCACAAGGTGATTTCTACGAAGGAATGAACTTTGCTGGTGCTTATGCTGCTCCTGCTATCTTTGTTGTTCAAAACAACCGCTTTGCGATTTCAGTACCTGTTGAAAAGCAATCTGCTGCTAAGACGATTGCTCAAAAAGCAGTGGGTGTTGGAATTTATGGCGTTCAGGTAGATGGAATGGACGTATTAGCTGTTTATAAAGCAGTTACGGATGCTCGTGAGCGTGCAATCAACGGTGAAGGTCCGACTCTTATCGAGACGATGACTTACCGTTATGGTCCACATACAATGGCTGGTGATGATCCAACTCGTTACCGTTCAGAAGACTTGGACAGCGAATGGGAGAAGAAAGACCCAATCGTTCGTTTCCGTAAGTATCTTGAAAGCAAGGACCTTTGGTCTGAAGATAAAGAGAATGAAGTAGTTGAAAAGGCGAAGGAAGAAATCAAAGCTGCCATTAAACAAGCAGACAAAACTCCGAAGCAAAAAGTAACAGATCTAATGGGTCTCATGTATGAAGAGCTTCCTCAGAACCTTCGCGAGCAATACGAAGAATATAGTGCAAAGGAGTCGAAGTAAGCTATGGCGCAAATGACAATGATTCAAGCAATCACTGATGCGATGCGTATCGAGTTAAAGAATGACGAGAACGTACTCGTATTTGGTGAAGATGTAGGACAAAACGGCGGCGTTTTCCGTGCGACAGAAGGACTTCAAAAAGAATTTGGTGAGGATCGTGTATTCGACACGCCGCTAGCAGAATCTGGAATTGGCGGTATGTCTATCGGTCTTGCACTAACTGGCTTTAGACCGGTACCAGAGATTCAGTTCTTTGGCTTCGTTTACGAAGTTATGGATGCAATCTCCGGACAAATGGCACGTTTACGCTACCGTTCTGGCGGCTCTTTCAACGCGCCAATCACGGTTCGTTCTCCATTTGGTGGCGGTGTTAAAACACCAGAACTTCATGCTGATAGCCTTGAAGGACTTATGGCTCAACAGCCTGGTCTTAAAGTCGTTATCCCTTCAAACCCTTATGATGCAAAAGGACTTCTAATTTCTGCGATTCGTGATAATGATCCAGTTATTTTCCTTGAGCATATGAAATTGTACCGTTCTTTCCGTCAAGAAGTACCTGAGGAAGAATATACAATTGAAATTGGTAAAGCTGATGTGAAACGTGAAGGATCAGACGTTACAATCGTAACGTACGGTGCGATGGTTCAGGCTTCTCTAAAAGCTGCAGAAGAGCTTGAAAAAGAGGGCATTAATGCTGAAGTTATCGACCTTCGTACAGTTAGCCCACTAGATATCGATACAATTATCGCTTCTGTTGAGAAAACAAACCGTGCGATCGTTGTACAAGAAGCACAAAAACAAGCAGGTATTGCTGCAAGTGTCGTTGCTGAAATCAATGACCGCGCGATCCTTAGCCTAGAAGCTCCTGTACTACGTGTTACGGCACCTGATACAGTGTTTGCTTTCTCTGCTGCAGAGGATGTTTGGCTTCCGGATCATACTGATATTATCGAAAAAGCAAAAACAGTCGTTAACTTTTAATTAAAGTTAACAAGAATAAAAAATAATGAAGTGAAGTGCATTTGCGCTTCGCTTCAGACATTATAAAAGCTAATTTTTTTTACAAATAGGAGGCGAAGTCCTGTGGCATATGAATTCAAAATGCCGGATATCGGTGAAGGTATCCATGAAGGTGAAATCGTAAAATGGTTCGTTAAAAAGGGTGACGAAGTAAAAGAGGATGACATCCTTGCTGAAGTACAAAACGACAAGGCTGTTGTAGAAATCCCTTCTCCAGTAGACGGCACGGTTAAAGACGTTCACGCTGAAGAAGGAGCTACAGTCGTAGTTGGAGATGTAGTCATCACATTCGACGCTGAAGGTTATGATGACGGTTCTGAAGAAGAATCTGCAGAAGAGCCAAAGGCTGAAGAAAAAGAAGAGCCGAAAGAAGAAGCTCCTAAGAGTGAAAGTGCTGAATCAACACCTGCAGAAGATGACGAGGAAGATGCAGATCCGACTAAGCGCGTTATCGCTATGCCTGCAGTACGTAAATATGCACGCGAAAATGGTGTGAAGATCTCTAAAGTATCTGGTTCTGGAAAGAACGGTCGTGTTCTTAAAGAGGATATCGATACTCACATCAATGGCGGTGGCCAAGAAGCAGCAGCGCCAGCTGAAGAAGAGAAAACAGAAGCTAAAGGTCAAGAGCAAGAAGCAGCATCAGCAACTTCAGCTCCTGCGGCATCAGCACAACCTGAAACTCGTGAGAAGATGAAAGGTATGCGTAAGGCAATCGCTAAAGCGATGGTAAACTCCAAGCATACTGCACCTCACGTAACTCACATGGATGAAATTGTTGTTACAGATCTTGTTGCTCATCGTAAGAAGTTCAAGCAATATGCGGCTGATAAAGACGTTAAGTTAACTTATCTCCCATACGTAGTGAAAGCTCTTGTGTCTGCACTTCGTGAATTCCCAATGCTTAATGCTTCTATCGACGATTCAACTGATGAGATCGTACACAAGCATTATTACAACATCGGAATCGCTGCAAACACAGACGCTGGACTAGTTGTACCTGTTGTGAAAGATGCAGATCGTAAGCCACTTCTTAATGTTTCTTCTGAAATTAATGAGTTGGCTAAAAAAGCTCGCGATGGTAAACTATCAGGGGACGACATGAAAGGTAGCACGTGCACAATTTCTAACCTGGGTTCTGCAGGCGGACAATGGTTCACGCCTATCATTAACAACCCGGACGCTGCTATTCTTGGAATCGGTCGTATTGAAGAGAAGCCAGTTGTTATCGATGGTGAAATCGTTGCAGCTCCAGTACTTGCTCTATCAATCAGTTACGACCACAGACTAATCGATGGAGTAACTGCTCAATTGGCACTTAATCACATCAAACGTCTGTTGAACGATCCACAACTCTTAATGATGGAGGCGTAAAATTATGGTAGTAGGAGATTTTCCAATCGAACTAGACACACTTGTAGTAGGAGCAGGACCTGGTGGTTATGTAGCAGCTATTCGTGCTGCACAGCTTGGTCAAAAAGTTGCAATCGCAGACAAAGGAACTCTTGGTGGCGTTTGCCTAAACGTTGGATGTATTCCTTCAAAAGCTCTAATCAATGCTTCACACAAATACGAAGACGCTAAGCATTCCGAAGACATCGGAATCACTTCTGAAAACGTATCAGTAGACATGAAGAAAGTACAAGAATGGAAATCTTCCGTTGTTAACAAGCTTACTGGTGGTGTAGAAGGTCTTATGAAAGCTAACAAAGTAGACGTGATCAGCGGTGAAGTTTACTTTGTAGATAAGAACACTGTTCGTATTATGGATGACAAGAACTCTCAAACGTATACATTTAACAACTGCATCATTGCAACAGGTTCTCGTCCAATCGAACTTCCAAGCTTTAAATGGAGCAAGCGCGTGATTTCTTCAACAGGAGCTCTAGCGCTAGATGAGGTTCCTAAGAAGATGGTTGTAATCGGCGGAGGTTACATCGGAATCGAACTTGGTTCTGTATATGCTAACTTTGGTACTGAAGTAACGATCCTTGAAGGTACGAAGACGATCCTTCCTGGATTCGAAAAACAAATGAGCACGCTTGTTTCTCGTCGTCTTAAGAAGAAAGGTAATGTTGAAATCATTACTGAAGCAATGGCTAAAGGCGTTGAAGAAACAGACGAAGGCGTTACCGTTACAGCTGAAATCAAAGGTGAAACGAAGACGTTTGATGCTGATTATGTACTCGTTACTGTTGGCCGTAAGCCAAACACAGAAGAAATTGGTCTTGAAGAACTTGGAGTTGAAATGACTGACAAAGGTCTTGTTAAGATCGACAAGCAGTGCCGTACAAACTTCGATAACATCTACGCTATTGGTGATATTGTTGAAGGTCCAGCACTTGCACACAAAGCTTCTTACGAAGGTAAAGTTGCTGCTGAAGCAATCAGCGGTGAAGCTGCTGAAATCGATTATCTTGCTATTCCTGCTGTTGTATTCTCTGAACCTGAACTTGCTTCAGTTGGTTATACAGAGCAAGAAGCGAAAGATGAAGGCTTCGATGTGAAAGCATCTAAGTTCCCATTCGGTGCAAATGGCCGTGCGCTATCTCTAAACGACAGCGAAGGGTTCATGAAGCTCATCACTCGTAAGGAAGATGGTCTTGTAATCGGTGCTCAAATTGCTGGTCCTAATGCATCTGATATGATTGCAGAACTAGGTCTTGCAATTGAAGCTGGTATGACAGCTGAAGATATCGCCCTTACAATCCATGCTCACCCAACTCTAGGTGAGATCACTATGGAAGCTGCAGAAGTAGCAATTGGAACACCAATCCACATTGCATAAGTAATCAAAGGAAAGCCCTGGTCATCGAACCAGGGCTTTTTTGTATGATTAGAAGAGCATACCCATTGCTTGTAGAGCATATAGGTAAAGTGGGGGTGATAGGGCTTGGCTAGAATGGCAATCGTTCTACTTTTTCACATTGCGGCATGGAGTACATTAGTCGTAGTCTTACAACTTTCATCTCATGATCGACTTTTCTTTAAGGCCATCATGGTCGTCATGTTTTTATATGTAATCGTTGCGTCTTCAATTAGAGTTATACCAAAAATGAAAACAGTGGCTTTCGTTACAGGCGCTTCAACACTTGCTTTTATCCTTATCCAAACGTTATGCCATATCATATAAAAAATCCCTCACCGAAATTGGTGAGGGATTTATAGTGTTCAGAGACACTCTGGTTATTGTGCTCCCTCTACTGTAAGAGTGAATATTGTTTGACTCCTACTGGGTAGCAATCAATCACAGCAAACGATCCGATCGATCCTGATTAAGAAGGCAGCTACTTCATTCTCTATCCGTTGTTTTAGTGGCTTTGTTTTTCTCGAAATCCTACATTTAATGTAGATTGGAGCGGAAGGATGCTCGACTCCAGCGGGATGTGCGGGACAGGTGAGACCCCGGAGGCGCAACGTTTTTTTGCTCTGAGAAGGCTCATCGCCCGCCCAGCGGAAAGCGAGCATCCTGGAGTGGAAATAACCACCTCACCGTGGCAGATGGTTTTTATGACGTTCTCGAAACACTAAAAATCCCTCACCGGAATTGGTGAGGGATTTAATGTCTTTATTCATCTTTTTTTGGTGGTCGAGATGGAAGCTTTTCTTCCTTTAATGCTTTCAGTAATGAGAAGACCATACCGATTATAATAATTGCAAATGGGAAGGCAGCTATAATGGAAGCCGTTTGAAGGGCACCGAGTCCACCAGACCATAGCAGTACTGCAGCTGCAGAAGACTGAATGACGCCCCAAGTTAGCTTAACACCAGTTGATGGGTTCAAGCTTCCGTTGGTCGTCTGCATTCCAAGAACAAACGTAGCAGAGTCTGCAGATGTAATGAAGAACGTACTGATAAGCAAAATAGCAATCACTGACATGAATGTACCGAGTGGGAACTGTTCAAGAACAGCGAACAATGCAACTTCCATTCCCTGGTTACTAATAATGTCGTAAACGCCTGTTCCAGCCATATCTAGCGAAATCGCAGAACCGCCGAAAACTGAGAACCAAAGTGCTCCGAAGATTGTAGGTACGAGTAGTACACCCAGTACGAATTCGCGAATCGTTCTACCTTTTGAAACGCGGGCGATAAAGGTACCAACAAATGGAGCCCATGCAATCCACCAAGCCCAGTAGAAGATTGTCCAACTTTGAATCCAAGATGAACCTTCGAATGGACGCATGCGTAAGCTCATGCTTGGTAGGTTTTGAATGTAAGAACCTAGTGTTGAAGTGAATAAATCCATAATAAAGTTTGTAGGTCCTGCAAATAGCAAGAAGAACATAAGCAAAATGGCGAGGACAATATTTGTGTTACTTAAATATTTAATCCCTCGAGAAATACCAGTTGTGGCAGAAATCATGTAAAGAACTGTTACAACTAAAATGATCACGAGTTGTGTGGTAAATGAGTTCTCTATATCAGTTAAATAAGAAATTCCGCCACCGATTTGAGATGCCCCAAACCCTAGTGACGTTGCAACGCCAAATACTGTAGCGAAAACAGCGATCACATCGATTAGTTTACCGATCGGACCGTATACTCGGTCACCAAGTAATGGTTGGAACACAGCGCTCACAACACCAGGAGCCCCTCTTCTAAATTTAAAGTAGGCAAGAGCAAGTGCAACTACTGTATAAATGCCCCATGGGTGCAAGCCCCAGTGGAAGAAACTATAGCGGAATGCAAGCCTTGCAGCTTCATCGGATTCCGGAGAAGCCCCTGCTGGTGGTGTATAGTAGTGAAACATTGGTTCAGCTACACCCCAGAAGACAAGACCGATTCCCATTCCTGCTGAGAATAACATGGCGAACCAGGTAATCGTGCTGTACTCTGGACGGTCAGAATCTTTACCTAGACGGATTCTACCGAACTTAGAAAAGATAAGGTAGATCGCGAAAATAAGAAATGCAGAAGCTGCTAATAAATAGAACCACCCAAACTTCACTTGTAAAAACGTTTGAAGAGAGGAGGTGGACGAATCTAGAGACTCTGGAGCGATTGTACCCCAAATAATGAAGATGAGGGTCAATGCAGCAGAGATCATAAATACTCTCGTAAGCTTATTCATTGTAAATCACACCTTTCAATAAATACTTTTAAATTGTTATTCAACCATCGTGAATCTGCCGGGTAATGTAAGAGATAAATAAAAACTATGTGTACTAAATGTTGCCCCCGGGTTCAGGAAAATATGCGAACGATAAACACGATCCCTAATTCTACCTCGCCACTATACAGTACGAAAAAAGGCACGTTCTCTAGTATATGGGTTGAGAAATAGCTTGTAAAGTATTTTGGCATGGCAGAAGATTAGTCAGAATAATGCCGGAATTTACAAAAATATAATTGGTTAAATGTGACATTCTTCTCTTTCTACTTTCTAACCATTCGTTTATGATTAGAAAAGACTAGATGTAGGGGAGAGGGAGAGAATGAAGAAATCATTTCAAATGTTAACAGTCATCGTAATCATGTTGCTTGCTGCATGTTCAACTGATGCAAATTCGAACGCGGAGGAAAGCACAAGCAATAAAGAGAAAGAAGTTACAGCAAACGAAGAAACTGAGAGCTCAGAAGGTGACAAAGAGGATAATAAGGAAGAGAATAATAAAGAAGATGAAAATATAGAAGAAGAGCCTGAAGCTAAGGAAAAGGTAGAAAAGAAATATACGCTAAATCCAGCTTTCTGGGGTTTTGAACCGATCGGCGAAGCTAAGTCAGATGCTGTACTTCTTACCATTGATGATGCTCCAGATGAGCACGCGGTTGAAATGGCAAAAACGCTAAAAGAATTAGATGCACCTGCTATATTCTTTGTGAATGGTCACTTTATGGATACTGAAGAAGAAAAAGCGAAGGTTAAAGAGATTCATGATATGGGGTTTGAAATCGGAAATCATACGATGACCCACTCAGACTTGAAATCCCTGTCTGAAGAGAAACAGCGCGAGGAAATCGTAAAGTTAAATGATATGATCGAGGAAGTCATCGGGGAGCGCCCGACATTTTTCAGAGCTCCTTTCGGTTCTAATACCGACTTTTCAAAAGCGTTAGTAAAAGAGGAAGGCATGCTTTTGATGAACTGGACTTACGGGTATGATTGGAACAAAGAATACCAAAACAAAGCTGCAATTACAGATATCATGGTGAATTCACCGCTGCTTCAAGACGGTGCAAACTTATTAATGCATGATCGAGACTGGACTGCTGCTGGACTTTCAGATATTGTGAAAGGTTTAAGAGACAAAGGATATAGCATGATTGATCCAGAGACAATCGATACAGAGTTGAAATAGCAGGATATAAAATCATTGAAAACTAGCTGTATCGCTTTCCGTCAGATGAACGCTGAACTAACGCTTTCGTAGGCTGAAAGCGTTAATCGTAATGGGGAGCTCGCCGACATGGACAGGTGTTCAATTTACCTGCTTAGCCAGGTAAACTATTTTAATTAAAATAAAAAAGTAACCAGTCATACATGGCTGGTTACTTTTTTGTATGATACATCGTTCTTCCATTAAATAATGTTAGGTCACCATTTAGTTTGTTCGCAAGAAATTTACAGATCTCGTTTGCTTTCGATTTGTCTCCATGTGTTGAATAATCCGGTAAGACGATTTGAATAGCATCAGTAGTTAATCCAATCACCATTCCTCGATATTCCTCTGTTGTTCCTTTTAAGTAAAACCAGCTATCTGATTCTTCAGTTGTTTGATCCATTATGTTATACGGAAATGCAGAAGCGCCATAATCCCAAGAAAGCTGTTCTCCTGTTTTTTTAGTTATTTCCATATAATAGGTGAGAAATGTTTTTATTGTATCTAAATCTAGGTCATCGTGAGATTCAGGAGCAATATAGGCACTTTGTGGCAAGCTTGATTCCCCCTCTCTAATAGGTATAGTTTACCTTTGTATTAGTTTTCTGACAATTGGTTTGGACTGATTTCTCATAATAAGTATAGCCTATTTTTTTTGAACGCCTAATATCACTAAAAATTGGAACAAACCTTATTAATGTGATATACAATATAGTATTGACAAATCAATTGTGACACACTATTATGGAGATAAGCAAAACGGAAGCGTTTTCAAAACATACTTTGAGGGGTGTTAGAGATGGGAATCATCATATGCCAGACGTGCGAAAAAACGATTGATCATGTACTTGAAGACAAAGTGAGTACTTTGTATAGCAGATGTCCAGAGTGCAATAAGAAGGATCGAAAATAAGCGTTTAATCGAAAAGGAAGAGGTGGCAACCGCCACCTCTTCCTTATTTAATTGCTTTGTATTCTTTAATGACACGTAATGATTTTAATTCATCATCTTCTGGACCTTGAACAGGTAACCCAGCCTCGATGTTTTCTTCGATATACTTTAAGTTTTCATCCGTTATAATTTCACCAGGAATATAGATTGGAATACCCGGAGGATATACCATTATAAATTCAGCGATTACTCTACCTGCTGATTCCTCAATCGGAACGATTTCTGTGTCAGCGTAGAAGGCATCTCTTGGTGATACGGCTAACACTGGAATGTCAGGGACATGGACTGCGAATACTTTTGGATTGGACCCAACAGCCTCTCTAAAGGCTTCGACCATGTCTTTTAGAGCATGAACGAGTGCTGAAGTCGTTTCTTCATTGTCTCCAGGAGTGACAATACATAGAATGTTGTATAAATCAGAAAGCTCAACCTCAAGATTCGCTTCTTTACGTAACCAAATTTCTGCTTCATAGCCTGTAATACCAAGGTCGTGTACAGAAATAATTAGCTTTGTGGGGTCATAATCAAATGTTGCATTTGTACCTATTATTTCATCACCTACACAGTATAGAGGTGAAATTTCATTGATTTGATCACGTGTGCTTTCAGCAAGACGCACAGCCTGTTCGACGAGCTCGTAACCTTCAGTTGCTAGCCGTTTTCGTGCTACGTCTAGTGAAGCAAGTAAAAGATAAGAAGTTGATGTTGTCGTAAGCATACTGATAATCGTTTGTACTCGTTTTGCAGAGACTAGACCTTCCTTTACGTTGAGTACGGAACTTTGGGTCATCGATCCTCCTAGCTTATGCACACTCGTTGCTGCCATATCAGCACCAGCTTGCATAGCTGAAAGCGGGAGACGGTCATGGAAATGAATGTGAACGCCGTGTGCTTCATCCACGAGTACTGGCACTTCATAGTTATGTGCGATGGTCACGATTTCTTCAAGGTTTGCAGAAATACCAAAGTATGTTGGGTTGATAACAAGAACGCCTTTAGCATCTGGATGCTGTGCTAACGCTTTGCTAACAGCTTCAGGAGTGATACCGTGGGAAATGCCCAACTTCGGATCGATTTCCGGATGGATGAAGACAGGTGTGGCACCTGAGAAAATAATAGCTGACATAACTGATTTATGAACATTTCTAGGAACGATGATTTTATCTCCAGGTGAACAAACGGCCATCACCATCGTCATGATTGCACCGCTCGTTCCTTGAACTGAAAAGAATGTAGCATCAGCACCAAATGCTTCAGCCGCCAGGTCTTGGGCTTCTTTGATCATTCCGTGTGGGTGGTGGAGGTCATCCAAAGGACCGATATTGATCAAGTCGATCGAAAGAGCGTTATCACCAATAAAAGCCCGGAAATCAGGATCCATTCCGGTTCCTTTTTTATGTCCAGGTATGTGAAATTGAATTGGGTTTTTGTTAGCGTGTTTTAATAATCCTGAGAATAATGGTGTTTCGTTTTGTTGCAAATCAAGCACCTCTTTATCTATACTCTGTACCGAAGGGTTCCTTGATGAAAGATACAAACAAGGAATTCTTACGAAAAAAACAATAAATACCATAAACAAACTGAGTATAATCACATAACTCATTATTTGCAAGTTTTATTTTGAGTACCTATCTCCTATCCTTTTGTGAAAGGGATTTTAAATAAATTCTAGAACATTGTTAGAAAAGGAGGAGATGGCTAGTGAATTGGAATACTCGTTTAACAAGACTACTTGGTATTGAAAGACCGATTGTTCAAGGGGGTCTAGCGTATTTAGCTTATCATGAACTTGCTTCTGCAGTAAGTAATGCAGGCGGACTTGGACAGCTAACGGCGATGTCCATGGGCTCACCTGAATTATTAAAGGAAGAAATAAGGCTTACAAAAAGCAAAACCTCAAACCCATTTGGCGTGAATTTTGCGATTGGTCAGCACGGCAGGCCATTTGAGATGATGGTAGAAGCCGCACTTGATGAAGGAATTGACATCATCTCTGTTACAGGAGGAAACCCTAAGCCTGTATTCGATATGGTGAAGGGAACGAATACGAAAGTGCTCGTTTTGACTGCCGGGAAAAGACAAGCTGTTAAAGCGGAAGAACTTGGGGCTGACGCCGTTATGGTCGTTGGGCAAGAAGGTGGAGGTCACCTAGGCAAAGATGACACGAGTACGATGGTGCTTGTGCCACAGGTTGTAAATGCAGTAAGCATCCCAGTTATAGCTTCCGGCGGTATTGGAGATGGAAGAGGGCTGATGGCTGCACTTGCTCTAGGAGCAGAAGGAGTAGAGATGGGGACTAGATTTATAGCAACGAAGGAATGTACGCATGCCCATGAGTCTTATAAGAATCGAATTATTACTAGTAAAGAAACAGATACTGTTATTATTAAAAGAAGTCTCGGTGCCCCGGCAAGAGTGATTCGAAACCAATTTTCTGATCGTATACAAGAGATAGAGTCGAGGGCAGAGGGTTATGAGAGTCTTAAAGAATACATAAGCGGTGAAGCCAACAAACGTTTTATTTATGATGGTAAGGAAGAAGATGGTTTTGCCTGGGCAGGTCAAGTGATTGGCTCGATTCACGATGTTCCAACAGTAGGTGAGCTATTTGAACGGTTTGATAATGAGGCAAGTAAGGTAGTTGAAAAATGGAGTGAGCAGAAAGGGGTCAAAACATGAACGTGCAATATCCGATATCGATCGACTGGAGCAAAGAGGAAGTAATCAAGGTAGTTCAATTCTTTCAGACGGTAGAGAAAGCATACGATAATGGTGTGAGTAAAGGGGAGGTGCTCAATACTTATTCAGACTTTAAACAGGTTGTTCCTTCTAAGTCAGAAGAGAAGCAAATGTTTAAGCAGTTTGATAAAGATACAGGCTTTTCAACATATCATACTGTGAAGGAAGCAAGAGAAACAGAGCGGGAAAAGGTCTTGATGAATAAGTAAAGGAGGGGTTTTCACCCCTCCTTTGTTATTTCTTCCTTCATTGACATGTGGTAGATCGGCACTAGTGTTTCAAATGTATTTTTGATGGTTTGAATGAATTTTTCTCCATCCTTTAATAGAGGGTCATCACTTCGGAAATGTCTTCCTATTAGAAACTCCCCTTTTTTTACGTCTCTAAATCGTGTTAACGCATCTTCAAGATTCACATCGTGAATAGGTTTGCTTGCTGATTTCTTTGTGTGATCAGTTGAAACCATATAGGAAGTAGGAATCGTTTCTTTCAATTGATCGATATTTGAAAGCAACATAGATGCCATGTCTTTTTTGCCAGGAAGCTCATAAATATAAGCTAACCACACAAATACATGATCATCGAAAAGTCCGATTTGAAAATGTGGATGCTTTTTGTACCCACGGTTGTTGTGAGAGAAGGCCATCCATGTATCAGCTGGTGGGTTTTTGGTTCTCCTCAAATGTCTCGCGATATGAAGGTGCATTTCATTTCCTACAAGAACTTCAAGGTCACTCTTTAGTTCATTGCTTATTTCTTCGAACTTAGGCTGGATGCGAGTTTGGATGGCTTCCATCCGTGGTTGGAGACCATCTATATCAAACGTCTCAAAATCCTCTGTTGAAAAACCTTTAAATGACATAATTTCCTCCAATAAGCCAAGATTTTATGAAAATAGTGTACCATAAAACGACAAAGTGTATGAAAGATGACGAACTGTGCGCACTTTAAGGTTTGAAAGATAGGTGAAAGAGGAAAAATAGTACTAAATAAAGAGGTTGCATACTTTGCCTTTGAGGCATAAGATAAAGTAAGCAAAAGCAGAAAAGTCAGAATATTCAGTCTTGTACCTTGACAGTCACAGGCTACTGCTTTGACGAAAACTTTGAGAGGGGTGTAGGTTACCATGAAACAGGTGATTCAATCTTTGCAGAGAAATGAAGCAGAGAAGCGTATTCCGGTTTTGAAGATGGAAATTGATTATGAGTTGGCAACACTACACGATGCGATGATTGCAAGCGACAAGGATGGAATGGTTAAGTGCAAAGATAAGCTAGAAGAACTAAGGCAGGAAATGATTCGACTGGAAGCTTGATTGTACGAACCTTGCAAAAAGGTTCGTTTTTTCTTTTTTTCCTGTCATAATAAGAGATAGACAAAGCTAAAAGGAGTTCGAATCATGACAAAGCAAACGAATATGGAAAACATTTATCAAGATGCGAAGCGCTGGATTCGTGAGGCCGGTAAAGATATTATTGCCTCGTTTAAAACTTCCTACAGCATCGATACAAAAAGCAATCCAAACGACCTTGTGACGGATATTGATAAACAAACTGAGAAATTCTTCATTGAAAAAATAAATAACCACTACCCAAATCATCGAATCATGGGTGAAGAAGGTTTTGGTGATCAAGTTGAGGATACAAGCGGAATTATTTGGTTCCTCGATCCGATCGATGGGACGATGAATTTTGTTCATCAACAAACAAACTTTGCAATATCGATCGGAATATATGAAGATGGAATCGGCAAAGTAGCTCTTATCTATGATGTTACGAAGGACGAGCTCTACCATTGTATAAAAGGTGAAGGCCTTTTCATAAACGATGAGAAACAAGCAGCTTTAAATCCAGTAGAACTATCTGAGACTTTACTTGCCATCAACGCGACATGGGTAACAGAGAATCACAGAATTGATCCTCGAACATTTTCACCCCTCTTAAAGAAAATCAGAGGGACCAGGTCCTATGGAAGCGCAGCGATTGAAATGGCATATGTAGCAGCAGGAAGATTAGATGGTTATGTTTCATTAAGACTCGCTCCCTGGGATTTTGCAGCGGGTAAAATCCTTATCGAAGAAGTTGGCGGTATTTGCACAACTGTAGATAATAAGCCGATCGATATTCTTAAGAAAAACACAATATTCGTTGGTAACGAATCATTTCACACGCATGTACAAAAGAATTATATACAGCCTGCGATCGATCAAAATTTCTATCTGAAGAAACCATCATCGTAATGTTGAAAGAGGAACCGTTCGGAAATGAACAAGCTGAGTTGCTGTTCCAATGGACGGAAAGTGATGAAGCATGGTACGTAAAAGAGTTAGGTAGGCAACCGACGAAATCTGAATTGATTTCCTATATTCAAACGTATGATGGTTTCGGATGTAAATGGACGAAATGGATGCAAGAAGGTGAACCAGTTGCAGTGAGCTGTGTGCATCCAAGTGCCCCATCCAATAAGAAGCCATGGCTTGGTACGGTTGTGGTAAACCCGAAATTGAGAAGAAGAGGAATCGGAAAAGCCGTTATCGCTAGACACCTTCAAACGATGGATAACGTATTGTTTGCTGGTCTTCCATATGAGTGCATCAACTGGAGTATCTTTCTAGGAAAATGCGGGTTTGAACAATACGGAATAGAAGAAGATGAGGGAAAAGAATATCTGATCATGGTATGTCCAACGTAACGATCACAAGATCAAAGAAGGCTTCGTCCATTAAATTAATTACACAAGTATACTTTTCTAAATTGATTTCTCTAAATCTTTTTTGATTTTCTTTTTATGATTTGTATCTAGATCTTCACATAACAAGATCGGTTGGAGCGGAGATTAACTCCCAGAAATACAAATGTTGAGACTCTCTCAACTATTTAAAAAAGAGTTGTCTCAAAGACAACTCTTTTTACTACTGTTCTGCTTTTCGTTTGATTCGAAAGCCCATACCCATGAAGAATCCTACACCAACAAAAGAAAGCAATGTACCGATCCAGCTCTGTTCAGCTATCGAAACGCCAATTGCGCACATGCTAGTGACTGCCAATATGGCCATTAAAAGTAAAAGGAAATTATGCTTGTTCATTCGAAAGCCCCCTTGTCTACCTATAGTGTACAATAAAGATTATAATCCTGAAAGGACATATATTTCTCCTATTGGGATAACTGTGTTATAATGGACTAGTTATTGAGATTATCGTCATGGATAGGACGAGAATACGAGGAGAGAGTTTAATGCAAATTAGAGAAGATATTCGTAACATAGCGATTATCGCTCACGTTGACCACGGTAAAACGACACTAGTTGATCAGATGTTACACCAATCAGGTACATTCCGTGATAACGAGCAAGTAAATGAGCGTGCGATGGACTCGAATGACCTTGAAAGAGAACGCGGGATTACGATCCTTGCTAAAAATACTGCAATTAATTATGAAGACAAGCGAATCAACATCATGGACACACCTGGACACGCAGACTTCGGTGGTGAAGTAGAACGAATCATGAAAATGGTAGACGGTGTTCTACTTGTTGTTGATGCATATGAAGGTTGTATGCCACAAACACGCTTTGTTCTTAAGAAAGCGCTAGAGCAAAAGCTTACACCAATCGTAGTATTGAACAAAATCGACCGCCCAGCTGCAAGACCAGCAGAAGTTGTTGATGAAGTCATCGATCTATTTATCGATCTTGGCGCTGATGAAGATCAGCTGGACTTCCCAGTTGTTTATGCTTCAGCAATTAACGGTACTGCAAGCGTTGATCCTGAAAAGCAAGATGACAACATGAAGGTACTAATGGATACGATCATTGATAATATTCCTGGACCTATCGACAATAGTGAGGAGCCACTTCAGTTCCAAATCACGCTTCTTGATTACAACGATTACCTAGGACGTATCGGTATTGGTCGTATCTTTAGAGGAAGAATGAAGGTAGGACAACAGGTTGCTCTAATGAAGGTTGATGGATCAGTCAAACAATTTAGAGTAACGAAGCTATTTGGCTTTATCGGCTTGAAACGCGTAGAGATCGAAGAAGCAAAAGCTGGAGATCTTGTTGCTGTATCAGGAATGGAAGAAATCAACGTAGGTGAAACAGTTTGTCCTTACGATCACCAAGATCAGCTTCCGATCCTTCGTATCGATGAGCCAACCCTTCAAATGACATTCCTAGTGAATAACAGTCCATTTGCAGGTAAAGAAGGTAAATATATCACAAGCCGTAAGATTGAAGAACGTCTAAGAGCACAGCTTGAAACAGACGTAAGTCTTCGCGTTGAAAATACAAATTCTCCAGACGAATGGATCGTATCAGGACGTGGTGAACTTCACCTTTCTATCCTAATCGAGAACATGCGCCGTGAAGGATTCGAGCTTCAGGTATCTAAGCCAGAAGTTATCGTACGCGAAATTGATGGCGTTGCAAGTGAGCCGGTTGAACGCGTTCAAATCGACGTTCCTGATGATTACACAGGTTCAGTAATGGAATCACTTGGTGAGCGTAAAGGTGAAATGGTTAACATGGTTAACAACGGTTCAGGTCAAGTTCGCCTAGAGTTCATGGTACCTGCACGTGGTCTAATCGGTTATACAACAGAATTCCTAACGCAAACTCGCGGTTACGGAATTTTGAACCACACGTTTGAAACGTATATGCCATTAATCAGCGGACGCGTTGGTGGACGCCGTCAAGGTGTACTTGTATCGATGGAAAAAGGTAAAGCTTCTGAATACGGAATCATGGGTGTAGAAGATCGTGGTACGATTTTCGTTGAACCTGGTACTGAAGTTTATGAAGGTATGATTGTTGGAGAGCACACTCGCGAGAACGACATCACTGTTAACATCGTGAAAGTTAAGCAGATGACAAACATGCGTTCAGCAAACAAAGACCAAACGGTTTCAATGAAGAAACCTCGCGTTCTTACTCTAGAAGAAGCACTTGAGTACTTGAATGACGATGAGTATTGTGAAATCACGCCAGAATCTATCCGTCTTCGTAAGAAGATCCTTGATAAGAACGAACGTGAAAAGCAAGCGAAAAAGAACAAGCTAGCCCAGTAAGGGTGTCTATGGCGATTCAAAAGGGGCATCCTTTTGAATCGCTTTTTTATGTAGATTTTTGGAGGTGTCAACGTGAACAATGAAGTTGTTCCATCAGGTGATTTATCATTTTTCGCAAGGCTAGTTGGAATTGAAGAGAATACGGTACTAGGCTTTTATTTGCTTTATGCCATAATTGTAATTCTTTCTATTGTTGTTTATCGACTAGGATTTGCAAAGAAGTTACCAATACTTAAAAATGCTGTGATTTACATAACGTTGATCATTGGCTGTTTACCACTTACCTTTTTTGGGATTGGGCTTCCTGTTGCGGAAGGATTAGTAGCTGCTGCTGTCGTATTAATTATATATAAGGTTCGTCTGAAACAATCTAAGAAAAACCAGAACGAGGCGGGCTAACGTCAAAACATGCGGGGGGAAGCAGTGAACCTTCAGGATGCGATGTATAATTGGCTAAGTATAAAAAAAGTAGCCGATGAGAGAGAAAGTGACGATGCTGCCCAAGATACGAGAGCTTTTTTTGAGGAAATATTGATCGAAGACCACGGGGTATCTGAAATAGATATTGAGGTGGAAAATCCTTATTATATCGTTCATTACATGAAAGGGAATGATTCCAAAAATATGAAGTTCCCGATTGAATTGATCGATGCTCTGTTAACATCCATTCAAAATGAGCCGAAATACAATCAATAACATAACAAAAGACGTGCTCACAGCACGTCTTTCTTAAAAGTTACTTTTCATTAATTGTATAAACACCGAATAGCACAGTAGCATAGACGATATGTCCCAGCGTCCAATATGCAATTGCCACAAGATCCATCAAAGGAGGAGTGGGTTTCTCAGCTAAATAAGTTAGAGGAAAGTATAGAAATACGGTTGGAAGCGTTAGTAGATAAGAGAAAATCAATTGCGCTACCTTTCGTTTATGCAAGTATCTATAACTAATGATGCTGTATACAACTCCTATGATGAGCGAGATGATAACATGGAAGGTGAATTCCATAAATTCAGGCCATTTATAGCTACCGATCACTGGAATGAAGTCTATATTTAATAGCAACGTATACACAAGGACACCTGTACAGGCTTCGATTATTTTCAAAAGGAAGCCTAGGACGATACCAGAAATCGTACCAGCAATCAGCCCTAGCTTAATCTTACCATTCGTCATCGGTTTCTTCTTGGTGATAAAGTTTAAAATCTCCGCTTTCTTTTCTTTCATTTGTGCGAGCTTCAATCCGTTCATGGCATGTGTCGCACATATAGGTATGAATCGGTCTGTTTCGAAGTTTTTTAGCTAGTGGGCTACCACTATCAATTTTTTCAATTTTGTCACATAAAACACATTTTACACGCACGTTCTAACACCTCTCATTTCATGTAGCTAGTATAGCATGAAAGAGGATAGGTTTTGCAGTCTATTGCATATAGAACTTTTTAATAACTGGAGGGACAAGTATGCCAAATAAGGTAGAGAATACGCTTTCGAATGACCTACTCTCGATTTTGAAAAAAGAGCAGTATGTTCTTCTTTCAACGATTGATCATGAGACAAAAGGACCCAACGTGAGTGCGATATCGTGGCTTTATGCAGTTGATAATCGCACAGTAGTCTTTGCGGTAGATCTTAAATCGAGAATTGTAAAGAATATTAAAGATAACAATCAAGTATCCATCACATTAATTGGAAATGAAAGTACGTATTCGATCTCAGGAGTTACTAAAATCGATGAAGAACCGATGAATAGTGTACCATTAAAGCTTGCAAAAGTTACTTTGTCGATCAATGAAGTGCGCGACATTATGTTTTATGGCGCTAAGATGTCAGTTGAACCTGCTTATGAGAAAACATATGATCCGGAGGCAGCTGCAAAATTAGATCGCTCTGTCATGGCTGAATTAAAGAAAACAGGAGTAACAAGATAAAACCGGCATGAGCCGGTTTTACTTGTCTAAATCCTGTTTTTCTTGTTGTTCTTTAAGTTGTTGTTTCTCATTTGACGGAAGGTGTTTGTCATTTGCTCTTGTTGGTTCACGTTCTGATTTATTGATGTCTCCAGGAACTTCAGGTACAAGTCGACCAACTATATCAGCCAATTCTTCCATTATTCCACCTACAGGATGACCTCTTTTAATTTCTGTCGCCATTCTCTTCAAACGATAAATCGTGTCCGCATCAGCTGTCACGATCGCATTCGCACCGTATGGATCTTTTTGGAGGGCTTCAGCAACAGTGTACTTGATCGAACTTACGCGGGATCGATCAAGCTTTTCGTTTACATCGATGCCGATCACTGCGTACTTTCCAGTAACGACTGCGGTAGCATCATTCACATCTGGCACTTGTTTAGCCAGAGTTACAAGGTGTTTGGCAATTTGGGTCGCAGAACGTTTCTCATTCTCAGGCGTTCGGACAGATTGCTTCACATATTCAACTTTTTCTTGCTTCTCTGCAACTGGTTCATCATTAGATTGACAGGCTGCAAGCAGGATGAAGCCTAACAACAACCATTTACTACTTCTCATATTAATTCCTCCGAGGTATGTGATCGATTCTTTCATTCAATTCTTTTGTTATTTATTTTCTGAATAACCGTCTAACTTTATGCAAGAGTTCATAGATTATACAAACGTAGATAGTCCCAACTGTCATTTGCTACCAGTCACACCAACTATAATCACTCGGGAGGCGAAACGTTGGATAAGGTTTACGTCCTGGATACAAACGTCTTATTACAGGATCCAAATGCCATTTATTCGTTTGATACGAATGAAATCGTTATTCCTGCTGTTGTATTAGAAGAGGTTGATTCTAAGAAGCGATATATGGACGAAATTGGGAGGAATGCAAGACACATTTCACGCATGATCGATGGATTCAGGGAGCGAGGGAAACTTCATTCTTCGATTCCTTTAGAAAATGGGGGGACGCTCAGAATCGAGCTCAATCATCGGTCGTTTCAATATTTTCAAGATAAGTTTGTTGAGAAAACGAATGATAACCGTATATTGGCTGTAGCATTGAACCTGTTTTTGGAGGAAGGCAAGCAGAAATCTGGTCGAACGGTCATTCTTGTTAGCAAAGATGCATTGGTGAGAGTAAAGGCTGATGCGCTAGGCATTCAAGCCGAAGATTTCTTAAGTGATCGGGTAGTTGAATTCAATCAGATCTACACAGGATATGAAGAATGTTATGTTGAGAGTGAGCTGTTGAATAGCTTTTTTGAACATCACTATATCGATCAGAAAGCCTTAAAAGGAAAGCAGCTCTATCCGAATCAATATGTGATTTTGAAAGATCCTGCACATCCTTCTTCATCTGGAATCGGTAAGGTTGATAAGAAAGGGAAGCGGATCGAAAAGACTGCAATGGAAACAGAATATATGTGGGGAATTGGACCGAGGAATGTTCAACAACGGATGGCGCTTGACTTACTCGTTAGAAAAGATATCCCGCTCGTTACACTAGTTGGAAAGGCCGGGACAGGGAAAACGCTCCTTACGATAGCTGCTGGGTTAATGCAAACGGAGGATTTGAATCAATATAAAAAGCTTTTCATCGCTAGGCCAATTGTGCCTGTTGGTAAAGATATCGGATATCTACCTGGTGAAAAAGATGAAAAACTAAAGCCGTGGATGCAACCGATTTATGATAATCTTGAATATTTATTTAACGTTAAGAAGACTGGTGAACTAGAAAAGATATTAGCAGGTATAGGATCAATACAAGTAGAGGCACTCACGTATATTCGTGGAAGAAGTTTGCCGGATCAGTACATTATTATCGACGAAGCGCAGAATCTTACGAAGCACGAAGTGAAAACAATACTTACCAGGGTCGGTGAGGGTAGTAAGATCGTTCTTCTCGGAGATCCACAACAAATTGACCACCCGTATTTGGATGAATATACAAACGGGCTCACATATGTTGTAGAGAAGTTTAAAGACCAGCCGCTAAGTGGACATGTAAAACTTGAGAAAGGTGAACGTTCTCAGTTGGCCCGACTTGCGGCAGATCTTCTTTAAATGATGGTGATTGCTGAAATGTTTTTATATGGTGATGAAGCATTTGAACCATCACCATAATAAAAATGTACTGGTCCATCATCCTTGAGCGGCTTTCCGTTAAGGGCAAACCCTAGAAAGCCGTTCAAAGCTTCTTCAATGGAAAGAACAACATGTTCGCCGTTATTCGTCTCTAACTGAACTTGATTGCCTTCCACTAAAGGCTCAGAATTTGAAATAAACGGTTCTAGAGGTATAACGTAGCTACCTTTTAGAATTTTTTCTTTTTCAAAGCGCTTTATACTTTGATTAATAGGTGGTTTAATACCTGTGCGTTCTTGTTCAAAGCGTTCTGATTGAGCCTTGATGTAATCGTTCTCATTTTCTTCAGAAGTGTTATTGAATTTCAGAAATTCATCAAGCTCAATCTTTCTGTCGTCAAATATCCATACGCTCGCGTCCAGCGTGATAGGATACGTGACCTTCCCTTTAATTGGAATAATTGTTTCCATACCTTGCACCCCGCAATCTAAATCTTTTGCAAAACAAGTATACCGGTTATGCTTGCTTTTGTCACATTTGGGGAATAGTATGGTGACATAATTTATTCTTCAGAGGTGGGTGACGGAAACATGAAATGTACCACAGAACAGGAACTAGTCGAACTAGTGAGGCGCAGCAAGCCATTTACTAAGGATGGGAAGGTAGCTGATTACATCCCTGCCCTTCATAAGTCAGACCCAGATAAACTAGCCATTGCCATTTATTCGAAAGAAGGTGGTTGTTTATCTGCTGGAGATGTAGGAGAAACGTTCACTCTACAGAGTATTTCAAAAATACTTACGCTCGCATTAGCAATTATGGATGCGGGAGAGGATCAAGTGTTTTCGCGAGTTGGAAAGGAGCCGACAGGCGATCCTTTTAATTCCATAGCGAAGCTTGAGTCACAAGTTCCTTCAAAACCGTTAAATCCAATGATTAACGCAGGTGCTCTTGTCGTTACAGACTTGATCCACGGAGTGACTTCAGATGAAAAGGTCGGCCGTATTTTACAACTGATCCATGATATGACGAATAACTCTAGCATAGGGATTAATTATGAAGTAGCTGACTCAGAATTTGAATCAGCCCATTTAAACCGTGCTCTATGTTATTTTATGAAGCAACATGGTTTGATCGATAATGATGTAGAAATGCTTCTTGAAGCTTACACAAAACAATGTTCCATCGAAGTGAACTGTAAGGATCTCGCAAGGATTGGAATGGTGCTTGCGAATGAAGGTCGCGATCCGGAAACAGAACGAAAGATCATTCCAAGGTACATTGCTCGGATTGTCAAAACGTTCATGGTAACCTGTGGCATGTATAATGCGTCAGGCGAATTTGCGATCAATGTGGCTATACCAGCGAAGAGTGGTGTTTCAGGTGGTATTTTAAGCCTCGTACCTAATCAGATGGGAATCGGAGTATATAGCCCGCCACTAGATCCTAAAGGAAATAGTATCGCTGGCATTAAGCTCCTCGAGAACTTTTCTTCTCAATATGAATTAAGCATTTTCTAGAGCGAAATATACTGGTTTTTCTTGCAATTTATCGGGTTAGCTTTTATGATTATAGGAGGAATGGGAAAGGGAACGGAGGGATCAGTTTTGTCAACTGGGATGGCAACAGGACATCGTGAAAAAGCATACGAGCTGTTGAAGGCCGATGCGCACAAGATCCTAAAACTCATTGAAGTTCAAATGGAGAATTTAACAATGCCTCAATGTCCTCTTTATGAAGAGGTTCTTGATACTCAAATGTTTGGTTTATCACGTGAAATAGACTTCGCTGTTCGATTGGGACTAGTGAACGAAGACGATGGCAAAGAATTGCTTGAGTCTCTCGAACGTCAGCTCTCAGCACTTCATGAAGCTAGCATTAAGAAATAATAACGAGCTCAAACTATTTTTAGATAGTTTGAGCTTTTTGTTTTGCTTTACGAAGCTAGGAAGAAAATATGATAGAATACGAGTGTAAGGCTAGTATAGATAGTAGGAGTAGATAAGAATGTATGATTTGCTCATGGTGATTCTTGTTATTTCCCCTCTCAGTTTACTATTACATGAAGCAGGTCATACTCTTGCAGCGAACGTTTTAACGTCTTCAAGTGTAAAGCTTCACCTTGGTGTAGGGCCGAGATTATTTACCTGGAAACATGCAAGAGGAGAACTAGCGATTAACGCCTTCTATTTTGCGGGCGGTATGACGATTAGTAGTCAGCCTGATAATGCATTCGGGAAAGTGATCATAGCGTTGAGCGGACCACTCTTCAATTTGAGTGCTGCACTTCTCGCACTGCTACTTCCGTTACCCCTTCACATCGTTGCCTTGACAATCTTTTTCAATCTCTGGCTTTGTATTACGAACTTGATTCCTTTTAAATGGAAAGGAAAAGAGTCTGACGGCTGGACAATTCTAAAAGTAATTCGTGAAAAGTCTTAATTTATCTAGGACAGGCAGGTTTCGGTGAAAACTCATCGAATGCTATACATACTTCAAACGCATTACAATCATCGGTGTTGAACGTAATCGATCGGTGCCGTTCTTCAATCCAGAGTAAATAAATAGGTAGGATGACGTCTATGATTAAAAAATTATTTAAGCATTACGATTATTCACTCATCATTAGTGTGCTACTTTTGTGCGGTTTCGGCCTTGTGATGGTCTACAGCGCTAGCATGGTATGGGCAGTGATGAGACATGAAACCAATAGCGCTTATTTCTTTAATAGGCAAATAATCTGGTTAGTGGTTTCTTTTTGTGTCTTGTTAGGAACGATGATGTTTCCTTACAAAGCATATCGAAAATTCATTATACCGATATTGGGAGGATCGGTAATTGGGTTGCTCCTCGTAAAAATAATTGGTTCTACTACAAACAATGCTCAGAGCTGGATTTATATTGGTCCAATCGGTTTCCAACCGTCTGAATTTGTTAAGTTGGGTTTAATTATTTATCTTGCTGCTATTTACTCTAAAAAACAAGCCTATATTTCTAACTTTTTAAGAGGGGCTTTACCTCCTATCATGGTCATCGGAGTGATTTTTGCTCTCGTAGCTTCCCAGCCAGATCTTGGAACTGCGATGATCATAGCATTAACTTCAGGAATCGTAATCGTATGCTCCGGAATGAAATGGCAACATCTATTGAGTTTGATAGCGGTGGGGGTACTCCTTTTCGCTGGAGCGTGGTTAACGTTATCAGCAGAGCAATTATCACGGTTTACTGGTGCCTACCATCCATTTTCGGATCCAACTGATAGCGGGTTTCATTTAATTAACTCGTATATTGCTATCGCTTCAGGTGGAATCACTGGACAAGGATTTGGACAGAGTATCCAAAAGTATGGCTTCTTACCAGAACCACACACTGATTTTATCATGGCGATCGTTGCAGAAGAATTAGGTCTCTTTGGTGTCGTATTTGTGGTTGGGCTGCTTGGTTACATCGTATTCAAAGGGTTTGTCACCGGCATTCGATGCAAAGATACATTTGGTAGCTTACTAGCAATTGGAATTTCAGGTATGATCGGTGTCCAAACTGCCGTAAACCTTGGTGCTATAACAGGATGGTTACCAGTAACGGGGGTCCCACTACCTTTTATTAGTTATGGTGGCTCTTCATTGGTTCTACTGATGATGTCAGTGGGGATCTTAATCAATATATCAGCATTCGTAAATATTCGAAAAGCAAAAAAAATAGATTATGTCCGAAATGAAAATACCGTTTCAATGTAATTCTGACTTAGTAAGAGGAGGAACTAACTTGAAAGCCATTCAAAAAATACTCGTCGCAAACAGAGGCGAAATTGCAATTCGGATCTTTCGCGCATGTACTGAACTGGATATTCGTACTGTTGCGATTTATTCAAAAGAAGACAGTGGTGCTTACCATAGGTACAAAGCTGATGAAGCGTATCTTGTAGGTGAGGACAAAAAACCAATCGATGCCTATCTCGATATTGAAGGAATCATCGAAATTGCTAAAACCAATAACATAGATGCCATCCATCCAGGGTACGGTTTTCTTTCTGAGAACACACACTTTGCAAAACGCTGTCAAGAGGAAGACATCACCTTTATTGGTCCTGAATTAGAACATCTCGGAATGTTTGGAGATAAGGTAGAGGCTAGGAAACAAGCAGTGTTAGCTGATCTTCCAGTAATACCCGGATCTGATGGCCCAGTAGAAGACTTAAGTGAAGTAAAACAATTCGCTGAAGAACATGGATACCCCTTAATGATCAAAGCTGCACTTGGTGGCGGTGGTCGAGGAATGCGAATTGTAAGGAGCGAACAGGCTCTTGCTGACTCATACGATAGAGCCAAGTCTGAGGCGAAAGCTGCCTTTGGTCGTGATGAAATATACGTAGAAAAATTTGTGGAAAACCCTAAACATATTGAAGTACAGATTTTAAGTGATAAACACGGGAACACGATTCACCTTTATGAACGCGATTGCTCCGTACAAAGACGTCACCAAAAAGTAGTTGAAGTTGCACCGAGCGTTTCACTTGATGAGAAAACAAGAGAAGAAATTTGTGAGGCAGCAGTTCGATTGATGGAGAATGTACAGTATGTGAATGCTGGTACAGTAGAATTTCTTGTGGATCAGCAAGGGAAGTTCTATTTCATCGAAGTAAACCCAAGAGTACAGGTTGAGCATACGATTACTGAGATGATTACAGGAATCGATATCGTACAATCTCAAATCATGATTGCACAAGGTGAGAAGCTTCACGGTAGTCGCCTTGGTTTACCGGTTCAAGAGAAGATCGATTGTCATGGATTTGCCATTCAATGTCGAGTAACGACTGAAGATCCTGAGAATAATTTTATGCCAGATACAGGAAAACTGATGGCATACCGTTCAGGTGGAGGATTTGGCGTTCGCTTAGATGCAGGTAACGGGTATCAGGGAGCGGTTATTACACCTTATTATGATTCGTTGTTAGTTAAACTTTCTACATGGGCTTTAACCTTTGAGCAAGCAGCATCAAAAATGGTGCGAAACTTAAAAGAATTCAGAATCAGAGGAATTAAAACAAACATTGCGTTTCTTGAGAATGTAATCAAACATGAAAGCTTCAAAACCGGTGTATATGATACATCCTTTATTGATTCGACGCCTGAACTTTTTGTTTTCCCTAAACGAAAAGACAGGGGTACGAAAATGCTTTCTTATATTGGAACCATCACAGTAAATGGTTTTCCTGGTCTCGACAAAAAGAAAAAACCAGCCTTCCCTAAACGTAGGGTTCCTCACTTAACATATAGTGAAGAAACTCCCAAAGGAACGAAACAAATTCTTGATGAACAAGGACCAGATGGACTTGTGAATTGGGTGAAGAATCAAAACAAGACGTTGCTCACAGATACAACATTTCGAGACGGACATCAATCCTTATTAGCAACGCGCGTACGTACGACCGATCTTACGCACATCGCTGAGCCTACTTCTAAAATGTTACCTGAATTGTTCTCAATGGAGATGTGGGGCGGAGCGACCTTCGATGTTTCACTTCGTTTCCTTAAAGAAGACCCGTGGGATCGCCTGATTAAACTCAGAGAGAAAGTTCCGAACGTGATGTTCCAGATGCTTCTCCGTGCTTCAAACGCAGTTGGTTACAAGAACTATCCGGATAACTTGATCAATGAGTTTGTAGAAAAGTCAGCAGAAGCCGGGATTGATGTGTTTCGAATTTTCGATAGTTTGAACTGGGTAGAAGGTATGACAAAAGCGATTGAAGCAGTTCGTAGAACGAATAAAATTGCTGAAGCTTCCATCTGTTACACAGGAGATATTCTAGATCCTTCGAAAACGAAATACGACTTAGCGTATTATCAACGGTTAGCGAAAGAGTTAGAAGGTGCGGGTGCACATATACTAGGGATCAAAGATATGGCTGGGCTTTTGAAACCTCAAGCAGCCTATGATTTGATTTCTACTTTGAAAGAGACCGTTTCTATCCCAATTCACCTTCATACTCATGATACAAGTGGAAACGGTGTGTATACATACGCTAAAGCGATTGAAGCAGGCGTCGACATTGTAGACGTTGCCGTTAGTTCAATGGCTGGTTTAACCTCACAGCCTAGTGCGAACTCTCTCTACTATGCGTTGGAAGGTTCTGACCGTAAGCCTGACATCAATATTGAAGCGCTAGAAGAACTCTCGAATTATTGGGAGGATACAAGAAAATACTACAGTGGCTTTGAAAGTGGCATGTCTGCTCCTCACACAGAAGTGTATCAGCATGAAATGCCTGGTGGACAGTACAGTAACCTCCAGCAGCAGGCAAAAGGGGTTGGCCTAGGAGAACGCTGGGATGAAGTGAAACAAATGTATAGTAGAGTCAATGAATTATTTGGTGATCTTGTGAAAGTAACACCTTCGTCGAAAGTTGTAGGCGATATGGCTCTTTATATGGTTCAAAATGATTTGAATGAAGATGACATTTATGAACGAGGCGAGTCACTTGATTTTCCGGACTCAGTAGTTGAATTATTCCAGGGATATCTCGGGCAGCCATATCAAGGATTCCCGAAAGAGCTTCAGCAAATCATCTTGAAGGGTAGAGAGCCTGTTACAACTCGTCCAGGTGAACTATTAGAACCTGTTAACTTTACAGATCTCAAAGAAACGCTCTATCATAAATTAAACAGACAAGTCACAAGTCATGATTTAATTTCATACGCACTGTATCCTAAAGTATTTCTAGAATACGAAGATGTTAAGGACATGTTCGGGGATGTATCCGTATTAGATACACCAACATTCCTTTATGGGATGAGGTTAGGAGAATCAGTTGAAGTCGAAATTGAACAAGGTAAGACACTCATCGTGAAACTTGTCTCGATCGGAGAACCGAACATCGAAGGAAAGCGAACCCTTTACTTCGAGTTGAACGGTCAACCTCGTGAGGTTGTGATTAAGGACGAGAACGTTAAAACATCTGTTGCTGCAAAACCGAAAGTAGATAAAAACAATCCAAATCATATTGGCGCTACTATGCCTGGAACAGTCATCAAGGTACTTATTGAAAATGGCGAAAAGGTCAACAAAGGTGACCATCTGATGATTACAGAAGCAATGAAGATGGAAACAACGGTGCAAGCACCAAGAAGTGGTGTGATCAAACATATCCATGTATCTAATGGCGAAGGAATCGAGCCAGGAGACTTATTAATTGAATTACAGGAATAATAAAAGAAGCTGCGCGGATATGCGCAGCTTCTTTCTAATGTCTTGCTCCTCTAAGTGAAAGCATGACGAGATAGAGGAGGACGGTAAACAATCCTGAAATAAATAGTCCGTGAAATAGTGCAAGAAAAAGATTTAGTTTTGTAACAACTACAAGAATTCCGCTAAGTGCTTGGAAAGAAACGAAAATAAATGAAAGGATAAGCCCTCTTCTCATCGTTTTTTCTTCCTTCATCTCTCTAAGTCCCCTTATCATGATGTAGAGGATCCAAACGAAAATCAATATGGCAGCTGTGCGATGTAGCATTTGAATACCTGGCTGTCCTGAAAAGGCAAGAAGCTGCCCGTCATTACAAAATGGTACGTTACTGCATGCCATACTTGAGCCTGTATGCCTTACGAGAGCACCAGTATAAACCACGATATAAGAATAAATCGTAACCGCATAGAGATGAATTCTTATTTTCTTAGGAACAATTGGTTTTCGTAACGTTCCTGAGGCTTCAAATACAAGAACGGTTAGAAGAACCACACTCGCAAAGCTGGCAAGTGAAAATCCAAAGTGAGAGGCGAGGATGATATCTGATTGTCCCCATACCACTGCAGCTGCTCCAAGAAGACCTTGAAATACAATCAAAAACACCGAAGCAATAGCTAGAATTTTTGTTTCTCTCATATGTCCGATTTTACGCCAACACCATATAGCCAAAATTATAACGAGTAAGCCAAGAGCGGCCGAAACGACTCGATGACTTAATTCTATAATCGTTTCAAGTTCTGGTGCTTCTGGTAAAACTTTTCCGTAGCACAATGGCCATGAATTACCACATCCGTCGCCAGAACCGGTTTTGGTGACGACTGCGCCCATCAAAAGCACGAGAAGCATACCAAGTGACGTTATGATTCCGAATAATTTCAACAATTTATTCACAAATACCACCTTCTTATCAAATTGGCTCTAAAACATAGTACAATAAATGTGAGAAGAGCAGAGAGCACCTATCTTTCTACAAAATAAAGCAAATTTAGCTAATTTTAAACAACGTATACAAAACTAGTAGATTCGTTTATAATGGATAAGGATTGCGGATACTGCACCCTCTCACAAAACCAACATTATCTTACCATAGCTGTGACAGTGTTATCATGATAACTTGTGAAAATTGCATAACACTTTTTAGTAGCAGGTAAGAATCCTGGGGGAGTATACCTAATGATTGCTTACACAAAGAGATTATACAATCTCAATTTGAGGTTGTTTAACATGAATGATGCACTGGCTATTCAATTAGCCGAACGAAAAGGAGGTGTATCGTATGAGTAAGACTAGAACTGCTTACGAGGCATCAAGCCGAGTGATGGAGCCAGGCCCTCTTTCAGAAGCTAATCCTTCTGGGACTTGGAAAGATTTTTTAACGCTCACGAAGCTTGGAATTGTATTTGATAACTTAATTACCGCATTTACGGGGTTATGGGTTGCTTCTGTTGCTTCAGGTTTTGATCTCTTCGCGAACCCATTAGTATTGATTTTAACGATGTTAGGTACCGCGTTTGTTGTTGCCGGAGGAACATCTTTAAATAATTATATTGACCGCGATATCGATCAGGTAATGGCTCGAACAAATACTCGTCCATCTGTCACGGGGAAAATCCCTGCTAATCAGGTTTTATTCGTTGGACTTGGATTATCGATATCAGGTTCGATTATGCTTCTTATTGTAGAACCGATGGCAGCTTTACTCGGACTGCTCGGGCTCGTGATCTACGTAGTGCTTTATACTATGTGGACGAAAAGGACAACCTCTCTAAATACGGTTGTAGGATCGTTTTCTGGTGCATTGCCACCACTTATTGGTTGGGCAGCCATTGATCCGAATTTAAGTCCAGTAGCATGGGGAATGTTCCTCATCATGTTCATCTGGCAGCCGCCGCACTTCTTGGCGCTTGCTATGAAGCGGGTTGATGATTATCGCGACGCTGGAATTCCAATGCTTCCTGTTGTTGCAGGATTCAAAATGACTAAGCGTCAAATCGTATTGTACACTGCTGCGCTTGTACCGGTCTCGCTATTACTTTATAGTTTCGGACCAGTTTACATCACAGTCGCATCAATCCTTGGTTTTGGATGGTTGGCTATTGGTGTAGCAGGATTTTTCATGAAAGATGATATAAAGTGGGCACGAATTATGTTCGTATACTCACTAAATTATATTACAATCCTGTTTATTGTTATGATTGCAGTGAATATTAACAGATAAGGGATACTAAAAAAGTATGGTCAGACGAAGCGAGAAAGTAATTTCTCGCCTCGTCTTCCTATAATTCAAATTGATTAAAAGCTATTAAGAAAGTGAGGTTTAAGGTGCAAATGAAACGTTGGAAAAATGTTTGGCGTTTTTTACCACTTCTATCGGTAATTGCGTTAACGCTTACTGGTTGCGGTAATGAGCAGTTGACTGCTATGCTCCCTAAAGGGGAAGGGGCGGAAATGCAATTTAATCTCATGATGTTAAGTCTATACATCATGATTGGAGTTTTCGTTGTAGTAGCACTTATTTATACGATTGTGCTTGTTCGCTTCAGAAGACGTGGTGAAGATGACAATGAAATTCCTGAGCAAACAGAAGGTAACGTAGTTCTAGAGATTTTATGGACTGTTGTTCCTATTATTTTACTTCTGATCCTAGCTGTTCCAACAGTTATGACTACGTTTGCATTGGATGAAGGGACGGATAATCCTCCTGAAGATGCACTAGTGATCAAGGTTACAGCACATCAGTATTGGTGGGAGTTTGAGTATCCAGATCTTGATATCAAAACATCTCAGGATTTGTATATGCCAACTGGTGAAAGAGTTTATTTTGAACTTGCTTCTAAGGACGTTCTCCATTCATTCTGGGTCCCTGCACTCGGAGGTAAAATGGATACGAACACAGGAACTGTGAACAAAATGTGGCTCAACGCTAATGAACCAGGTACATATTTTGGAAAGTGTGCTGAGCTATGTGGACCATCCCATGCCTTGATGGACTTTAAAGTTATTGCTCAAGAAAAAGAAGACTTCGATGCTTGGGCTGAGAAGATGAAGAACGCATCCTCTTAAGCTGCAACAGATCAGGCACAAAAAGGGGAAGAGCTTTTCGCAAAAAGCTGTATCGGCTGTCATGCTGTCGGTGGTGAAGGCGGAAACACTGGTCCTAACTTAACAAACTTTGGCGATCGTGAAATGGTTGCGGGTATTCTTGAACATACAGATGAGAACATCAAGGCCTGGATTTCTAATCCTGGTGAGTACAAGTCTGGTAACAACATGCCAGCATTTGGCAAACAGCTAAATGATGAAGAGCTTGACGCTCTTGTTGAATATCTCAATGGTCTTAAGGTTGAAGAATAGTCAACGGAAATAAGGAGGTTTAATTCGTGTCAGATTATAAAAAGAAAAATCCTGTCTGGGATTGGCTAACTACCGTTGACCACAAAAAAATCGGGATTCTATATCTCGTTTCCGGGGCTTTCTTCTTTCTCCTCGGTGGTCTAGAAGCAATCCTACTACGGGTGCAGTTGCTTTATCCTGAATTTGATTTCGTAGGCGCAGCAACATTTAATCAGTTGCTTACGATGCACGGTACAACAATGATTTTCTTGGCGGCAATGCCGCTGATCTTCGGGTTTATGAATGCGATTATTCCACTCCAAATCGGAGCAAGGGATGTTGCCTTTCCATTTGTAAACTCACTTGGTTTCTGGCTGTTTACTGCCGGAGGTATCCTACTAAATCTTGGTTGGTTTATGGGTGGTGCTCCTGATGCGGGTTGGACAGGTTATGCACCATTATCAACAACTAGTCCTGGTAACGGGGTAGACTTTTATGTATTAGGACTACAGATTTCTGGTATCGGTACGCTGATCGGTGGTATTAACTTCCTTGTTACCATCATCAATATGCGTGCACCAGGAATGACATTTATGCGCATGCCACTATTTACGTGGTCAAGCTTTATTACATCTGGTCTTATTTTATTTGCTTTCCCTGCACTTACAATCGGTCTTGCACTACTTATGTTCGATCGTTTGTTTGGTACTCAGTTCTTCGCAGCTGAAGCAGGCGGTAACCCGATTATTTATGAACATCTTTTCTGGATCTTCGGGCACCCGGAAGTTTATATTCTAGTACTACCGGCATTCGGTATGTTCTCTGAAATCATTGCTACATTTGCTCGCAAGCGACTGTTTGGTTATTCTGCAATGGTATTTGCGACAGCACTAATCGGATTTTTAGGATTCATGGTATGGGTTCACCACATGTTTACGGTTGGACTTGGACCTATTGCAAACTCAATCTTCGCCGTTGCAACGATGCTTATTGCCGTTCCAACTGGTGTTAAAATCTTTAACTGGTTGTTCACGATGTGGGGAGGAAAAGTAAGTTTCCCAACAGCAAACCTATTTGCAGTTGGATTTATTCCTTCATTTGTACTCGGTGGTATGACTGGGGTAATGCTTAGTGTTCCACCTGCAGACTATCAGTACCATGACAGCTACTTCGTAGTTGCTCACTTCCACTACGTTATCGTAGGTGGGGTAATCTTTGGTCTTTTCGCAGGATTCTATTACTGGTGGCCGAAAATTTTCGGTACTGTATTAAATGAATTCCTAGGAAAGCTTCATTTCTGGTTATTCTTTATTGGATTCCATTTAACATTCTTCCCAATGCACTTCTTAGGACTAATGGGAATGCCACGTCGAGTTTACACATATCTATCAGGGCAAAGTCTTGATGAAGCAAACTTTGCGGCAACCATAGGTGCATTTTTGATGGGACTCGCAACGATTGTAATGGTTTGGAACATTATTCAAACTGCAGTTAAAGGTAAAAAAGCAGGAAACGATCCATGGGATGGAAGAACGCTTGAATGGGCAATCTCTTCTCCAGCTCCTGAATACAACTTTGCACAAACGCCATTAATACGTGGTCTTGATGCTTGGTGGCTTGAAAAGCGTGCTGGTAATAAAGAAATGGTTCCTGCAGAGCCATTGGATGATATTCATATGCCTGACGCATCCATTCTTCCGTTGGTCATGTCACTAGGGCTATTTATCGCTGGTTTATCTGCAATCTATTCAATGTGGTTTATAGCGATCGGTGGACTTTTACTTACAGTTGTAGGTATGGTGCTAAGATCTGTCATTGACTACCATGGGTATCACATTCACAAAGAAGATCTGCCTGCTGAAGGGGGGAAAGGCAAATGAGTGCTAAAGAAACAATGAGCAAATTGCCTGCCAATCCAGAACGGGCGACACTTGATGGTAAAAATAAATTTCTAGGCTTCTGGTTCTTCCTTGGAGGCGAAACAGTACTTTTCGCCTCGCTTTTTGGGGTATATTTAGGACTAAGAAACGCTACAAACGGTGGAGTAACCTCAAATGAATTGTTTGAACTTCCACTCGTATTTATTGCCACAATGCTTCTACTTACAAGTAGTTTAACGTCCGTGTTCGCAACGATGGCACTTAAGACAAATCATTTTAAGCGAATGATTGGTTGGTTTGTTGTAACGGCTATTCTTGGCCTAGCATTCCTTGGACTTGAGATTTATGAATTTAACCACTATGTACACGAATATGGACATACTATACAAAGTAGTGCTTGGGGATCAGCGTTCTATACACTAGTTGGAACTCACGGTGCCCACGTAACTGCTGGTATTATATGGATAGCTCTATTGATCTTCCGTAACATGCGTCGTGGTATGGATCTATACACAGCACCTAAGTTTTACTTATTTGCTCTGTATTGGCACTTTATCGACGTTGTGTGGATCTTTATCTTCACAGTCGTTTACTTAATGGGAAAGGTGGGTTAAGTCAATGAGTACTCATGAAAGCACTGAACACGTTTCAGAACATGATCAGAGTCACCTTGATATTCACCATAAGATTGCTCATGAAAAGGAATTTAAGCAACAAATCGTATCATTTGTCATGATGATTTTCATCACGATGCTTGCGTTCGTTGCTGTAGCAAGTGACGCGATTTCAGATGGATTTACAATTATTTTCATTATGATTCTCGCTGGAATCCAATTAGTATTCCAACTTTATATGTTCATGCACTTAAGCCACAAAGGGCATCAGTACCCTGCTTGGGGAATATTCTTCGGAGTATTCGTAGCAGGTACAGCAGTTGTAGCGCTTATGGGAATGATCTGGTAAACAAAGATAAGAAGCTGCTCGTAATGAGCAGCTTCTTTTTTTTACATAATATAAAAACGCGGGTAAACCCGCGTCAAGCTGTCGAGAAAATCTCGGCAGCTTTTCTGTATACCTTTAGCAATAAGTAAGAGGGATTTCCGCTCCAGGATGCTCGCTTTCCGGGGGGCGGGCGGTGAGCCTCCTCGTCGCTTACGCTCCTGTGGGGTCTCACCTGTCCCGCTAATCCCCCAGGAGTCGAGCATCCTTCCGCTCCAATCTACGTTATTGTGAGATAAATTAAATCATTTTTCATCAAATCAAGAATCTTTAATAATTAACTTGATAAAAATGGAAAGAAAGATTTTTCTTATTTAATTGGATTCAATAGAACTGGTCGTTATGCTTAGCTTCATCGCCATCTAGTAGGAGTGAATACCGCTTGACTCCCGCGGAAGAACGAGCGACCGAGACCCCACAGCGACGTTTTTTTCGCGCGGAGGCTCGGGCGTTCGTCCGCAGGAAAGCAAGCGGTATTCAAACTCCTACGGCCTCGGGAGCACAGGTTAAGGTTGCTCTACAAACTGACGCGGGTAAACCCGCGTTTTTATAATTTGAAATTGATTTTGATGAGACCAGCTTCTCGTGCAGAGTTAAATGCGATGAGAATGATTGGCCCAATGATAAAGCCCATGATTCCAAGAAGCTTGAGACCTATATACATCGAAATAAGAGTAGATAGGGGAGACAGACCAATGTGTTGTCCCATCACCTTAGGTTCAACTGTACGGCGTATTACAAGAAGAATGACGGCAAGGATAGCTAATTGCGTACCCATTGAAATATCACCCGTAATAAAGTAGTACAAAGCCCAAGGACCTAGGATGACAATTGATCCGATAATAGGGATGAAATCGATTAGCCAGATGATAAATGCCATCAGTAGAGCAACTTTTGGTGCAATCATCAAAAGACCGATTAAACTTACTACAAAAATAATAATACTCACTAAAAATTGGGCTTTAAAAAAGCCAAAAATCACATAAGACAAACGGCCTGTCATAAATTGAACTTTTTCGGCAGTTTGCTCAGAGAGATATGAATAAGCTTGTCTTTTTAGTCTTGGTAGTTCCATTAAAAATAAAAACAATGCAATGAGATAAACTAGGATACTTACGAGATAGTTAGGTATTTCAGTTACGAAGATCGTAATGATTTTAAGGTAATCGATACTGCTTATTTTCACTTTTAAGTTTTCGAGAAATTGCTCAATTTGATAAGTGAATTCCTGAACAAATTCTGGCGGGAAACTTTTTGATACGCTATACATGTTTGCTTCGACGCTCTCCCACATGTGATTGATGTTTTGTATGTACATAGGGGAGTTTTCAACGATGTCGATGCCTTCTGTCACTACCTTTGTTACAAGGAAGTAACTGATGAGCGAAATCATAATCACGAAAAGAGTGAAAACAATCGTAACAGGGAGATACCTTTTAAATTTTGTTCGTTGCTTAATTAAGCGAACAGCTGGATCTAAAGCAAGGGCAGTAAAGAATGCTAGTAGTAAAGGAATCGATACTGGCAAGATCCAGAACGTAAATAAAGCAGCGATTGCAATAAATAATAAAATTAATAAGAAGCGTTTTGAGAGGAACTTTGGCAATCTTGTTCTCCTTTCTAGACCTACCATCTTACTTTATTATAGTACGGAAGGGTTCCCTTTACCAGTAAGAGGTGTGAATTTTCATAGTGCATATTTTGTTTTGTAGTCCACATATAAATAAGTAGAGAATAATAAAAAGGGGGAAGTTTTCATCATGAAGAAACCCAGTTTATACGGAACCCTCTCTATTTCAGAAACAGTGTTCGACTTCATCCTTGATGTTGTGGTCTCTGAAACTGAAGGAGTTGAACAAATTCAATCAAATGTAAAGCGCACGTTGAAACGAATCGTTGGTAAACGGAAATCAATGTACTCAGATGAAACGTTTGAAGAAGATGAAGGATTATCACTCAGTGTTGAAATAGGAATTAAGTTCGGTGAGTGTATACCAGTGCTTTGCTATACGCTACAGGAGAAAATTAAGCAACAAGTCGAAATGATGACTGGTTTTCAAGTGAATGAAATTAATATCGTTGTGTCGACTCTCATTATGGAAGAAGAAAAAGAAGTTATATAAAAACCCCCCTCATAAATACTAAGCTTAGGGAGCTAGTATCTGATGAGGGGGGCTTTATTTTTTATTTTGAAATAAACATCTGCGTCCAATAGTGACCATAAGAGCCGCCTGAAACATATCCTACACCGATGTGGGTGTATCCTTGATTTAAGATGTTTTTACGGTGACCTTCACTGTTCATCCAGGCTGTAACAACTTCTTGTGGAGTTGATTGACCAGCGGCTATATTTTCACCTGCACTACGATATGAAACACCGAAGTTCTTTAACATTTGAAATGGTGAGCCGTAAGTCGGTGACGTATGTGAGAAGTAGTTTTTATCTCGCATATCTGCTGATTTATATCTAGCAACACGTGCGACTTCCCAATCCCATTTCAGAGGTGCTAAGCCATGCTTAGAACGTTCCTGATTCGTCAAGTCCATCACTTGCTGGCCAACATCTTTCGATTCGTTAATCGACGGATTTCCGGTTGGAATATTTACTCTGTCACCAGGGTAAATAAGGTCAGGATTTTCAAAGTGAGGGTTAGCACTAATAATTTCACTCAAACCTATTTTGTAGCGTACAGAGATCTTCCAAAGCGTATCACCGGATTTAACCGTGTATGTAGTTTGCCCAAAGGCAGTATCCGGTAAAAAGATCCCAGCAGCTAGGAAGAGTACGAGGAACACTGCTACTGATACATATCGTTTCATAATGAGTGTCATCTCCTTTCAATAGGTAGTGTGACCAAAATTAGGAATAATACCATGGATTGTTATCAACTTTTCGAAAAAAATATTAAATATACAAATTATATGGAGAGACTAATAAAGAATCTGGTATAATGCTTAGAGCTAAGTAAACGTTGCACCGACACAGTCCGTTATACTATTATTAGAGTGTGGAAGGGTTGCGAACTATTAAAGGAGGCAAATATATCATGAAATTCGATAACACAGGACTTGAGTCCACTATCGTTCAGTTTTCTATTTTAGACCACATCATGCATGAAAATAGTTTAGTCCTTGCGGGACAGTGGGATTATGAACGAGTTACATACGATTATAAATTTGAAGATATGACAAACGGAGACGTTTATTATCTGAGAGTGCCTGGAGTAGCTGTTGAAGGCGAAGTAGAATCTGCTCATGCGATCATTAAGCTAGGCAAGCCTTATCTTGGCAAGCACTATTATCCTCATGGCGTAGAGTATGACGAAGAATTCCCTAAAAACATTTTGAACACATGCTACAAGAAACTTGATTTGCTACGTGATGAGCTAGGTTCTGCTCTCCAGAAAAGCATGGTATCTGTTGCAGAGGTTGCAAAGCATGTTACAGCATGTAAGCGTGATGATAACATGAATGAAGCAGCGTCGATCATGAAGAATGAGCACGTTACGATCGTACCAGTGTTAGATGAAAGCAGTCGACTTATTGGAATCGTGACAGACCGTGCAATTGCAGTGAGTGGTATTGCTGATAAAGAGGCGGGTTCATCTAAGATTGAAGATGTAATGGAAAACCCTCCAATGACGCTCACTCCAGAAATGAAACCAGAGGAAGCTGCGAAAATCATGAATGATCATCGTTTAACTGAACTACCAGTTGTTGAAGGTGAGAAATTCATTGGAATCGTATCCTACTTTAATCTTAAAGAATACATTAACGCATAAGTATGTAGGAAGAGCCTGAGAGGGCTCTTCTTTTTAATTAGCGTGGATTATAGCGAGGATTAAAGGAAGAAAGCAATAATATTGCGAAATAGACGCCATTTGATGCATAATAAGTACAATAAATTGGAGGCGGTATGATGAAAAATGGTATTCGCATCGTATTATTGATCGTCATAGTCGTGATCACGGTCGATGCTTATAACAAGATAGATTGGGATCGTGTGCTCCCGAAAGTTGATCGGTTTATTACGGAAGAGAAATTTGTGCTTGAAGAAACAGTCCCTGAGAAGGACGTGAATGAGGAACCTATCGAACTTACTGGCGTAGAAACATGGATGGGAGAGAACGCAACCTCCATTACAGGTGAGTTAGGAGAACCAGATCGAGTAGACCCTAGTCCCTATGGATATGATTGGTGGATTTATGAACAGTCGAGTTCAGCATACCTTCAAGTAGGTGTACAGGATGAGAAGGTTGTTTCTGTGTTCTTTATGGGTGATAGTAAGGCGGGAGAACAATATCCTATAGGTGAACAAGAAGAAACAGTATTTCAAGATCGCTCACCTACAGATGAAGTCTCGTTAAATGCAAAGGGAAGCGTGTATCGGTTTCAATTAACGAAGGAAGAAAAATCACTGAAGCCACTTGTTAAGATAAGTGATGACCTCTTTGCTCAATATTATTTTGATAAATTCAATGGCAAACTTGTAGCGGTTAGACTAGCAAATCCTGAAGTTCTTGCTACACAGCGACCCTATGCTGTTTCCTACCGAGGAGAGTTACTAGAAACAGAAAGTTTGTCTGAGGAACAGTGGCAAGCAGTTCAACTAGCAAGAGAAAAACAGGTTTATGCTATGACAAATGTCCTTCGTTATCAGTTTGAAATAGAGCCACTTGGCTACAATGATGCTGTTTCTGAAGTCGCTCTGAAACACAGTAAGGATATGCACGACAATGAGTATTTTTCACATACATCGCCAACGAAAGGTGAATTATCAGACCGTTTGAAAAAGGGCGACGTTCTCTATAGCTATGCTGGCGAAAATATCGCAGCAAGATATCCTGATGCAGGCGCTGCTATGATCGGTTGGCTAAATAGCAAAGGACATCGAGAAGCGCTATTAAATAAAGAGTTTACAGAGATTGGCGTCGGAGTGTTCAGAGAATATTACACCCAAAACTTCATCAAGCCCTTTTAGTAATAATCATAAACGTACCAGTTGCTGTAGCAACTAACTTCTTGTCGTCTCTATAAACATTCGCCTGTACGACCCACCTTGTATCACTTTTAAATATGGCGGTAGCCAGACACTTAAGTTCATTTCCTGTTCCGCTAGAGAGGAAATGAATTTTCATTTCGGAAGTGACAGCAGCTTGTTGTTGGGGGAGGAACTGATGAACCAATGATCCCATGGCAATATCCATAAGAGAGGCAGTAATTCCCCCGTGCGTGATCCTGAGAGGGTTGTGTACAAGTTCTCGGTTCGGAATGATACTCTCATATGTATTTTCATCGATCAACCGACTGCTGATGCCCATTAAAGCAGCGAGATATGTTTTGTAATGCCCTTTATGTTTCAGCTCAACTCCCTCTAATAAGGAGAGCAATTCTTGTTTCGATTCAGTGCTATGTTGTAAGATTGCGTTTAGTTTTGAGTGAAGTTGTTCATTCAATTTGTCCATCTGACATCCCTTTCTTTTCCTTTAACTAAGGTACTTACCCATCTTATCAATAATGATGAAACAGACCAATAAAATAGGCGCACATTTATGAAAAGTCTAATTATGATGTAGTAAGGCCGTGTAAGAAAGGGAGGGGACGAATATGCCTGAAGCAAAGAATAAGCCTAACCAAAAGGTTCAGGAATTCAAAACATTCGTCAAAGCGCATCCTCACGTATTAAAGAAGGTTAAAAGTGGTGATAAAACATTACAGGATCTTTTTGAGGAATGGGCATTGTTCGGTGAAGACGATGAGATGTGGTTGGATTCCGAGTCTGATTCTGATGGTGATGAAAAAACGGATTCAGAAGAAAAAACAACTGCAAAATCTGAAGGTACAATCGGAAATGTACTGAACATGATCAAAGGGTTAAAATTCGATGAGGTCCAAAGGAACATCGAGCAATTCAGCGGTGCTGTGTATTCAATACAAGAAGTTCTTTCACAGTTTCAATCGAAACCGAAGCAACCTCCGTACATTCATCATCAATCTCCGTTTCCATTCCGACATGATTAGGAGGTACGTATATGCGTGAAGAAGTGCAAGCATATCTTTCAACAAGACAGGATTTACTCTTTTTTATTCGCAATCAACCAGTTTGGTATAGAAGGTTAAGCAGAGAGCCTTATGCTTTGAAAGAATGTGAGATCGCCTCAAAACAATTCTTTGGGCAAACTTTTCCGCAAAAAGTAGACCGGTTTCAAAATCAGTTGAATATGGTGAACACGATGTTAGCTTTGATGACCCAGCGAAATCAGTAGGGTCTTTTTTTTATCATGAAATCACTTAAGTTGGGCACACTTTAACCAAAGGAGTGTGTTTCGATTGAAGTATGTAGTTCACTATGGAAGACATGCACTTTTCATATTGTTTATGGTTCTTTGCTGTATACCAGTCGTAGGATTTGGCCAATCGTATCAACAACCGGCTCAAAATCATAAAGACTCAGAAACTGTAGTCGTTCATCATAAAGTAAAAGGTTCGAGCGTCTTTATTGAGTGTTTAATTCCAAACTTTACTTTCGATGACCGGAAAGAGACTACCGAGCATAAAGGCTATATAGATGTATATGTAGACGGAAAGAAGCATCAAACCGAGCACAAGGCAGCCTTTATCGTACAAGATTTATCGGAAGGAAGACATGTTATAAGGTTTGATATTATGAGACCAGATGGAGGACGTTATTTAACTTTAGAGGAACTAAGGGTGGAAATTAAATAAGCCTCTTAAAAGAGGCTTACAGTGCATAGAGAAACCCGCTAGGTACGCGGAAGTGAGCATCTTGAAGCGTAAGTCACCTACTTAGCGTGGCAGATGGTTCTTAAGACTGTCGAGAATGAACCCTATGATATTTGTTTGAATGGGTTAGTCGGTGGAATAACAGGTGTGAATTGATCCTTCAAATAATCGTAGATGATGCTTTCTATACGTATCCCTTGCTGGTTGAGTGCTTGATTGCCAAATAAACAGTTGAATTCCAAGAAGTAAAACTTCCCATTAGCTTGAACTAAATCAAATCCGGCATGGTTGACTCCGAGCGCTCTAGCTGTTTTTTCAACAAGTTGAAGTGCTTCAATTGGAATGCCATGAAATGCGAGTTTACCACCTTGAGCAACATTATTATGGAATGAATTTTCTCCTATACGCCAATATGCAGATACGATTGAATCTCCTACAAACACAACGCGTAAGTCCTTTTCGATGGGGATATATTCCTGTACATACAAAACCTCATTTTTTTCACAATAGGAGAGAAAGTCTTTTTCGTTTTGTATTAAAAACACACCTTTTCCCATAGAGCTTCGAGCTTCCTTCGCGACAAATGGGAAAGGAAACGTGTCTAATATATATTCGATTGAGTCTTTTGATCGCCCTCTGATCTCTGTATAGGGGGTGAGATCTGGAGCTAGTGACCAAAATGCTCTAGTCATTTCGATTTTGTCATAGCCAAGTTGAATGGATTGTATGGAAGGGAAAATATTTTTTTGTAAGCCATAGACGAGCGAATTCACTTGCCAGTTTTCCGGGAATAACAAGATATCAGCAGCTCGAATGTCATCGATTCTTTTAAACATATGATCTGGTTTAATATAAGAAATGCCTGGCATGCCGAGTGTTCGAAAAGGATTAAATGTTAAAAGTTTCACTTGTTCTTTTTCTTCCTTTCTAAGTTGAAAAAACATAAATCTAGAAAATTATAGATTTATAACCACTTTTAGTCAATACCTAATTTAAGGAAATATAGAAGGGATTTGTAATAGAGCACTGGTCATGCCCTTCCCATAGGTGGTAGAATGAAAGCGGAGGTGTAACGATGATTGCTACTCTTGATAGTGTAATGATTTTAGACCAGGCTGAAGACCTTGGTTTATCGATAAAAGATTCCGAAGTTGCTCACGAGTATAATGAAGCCCGTAGAGCGCTTCAAAAAGATAGAGATGCTCAGCGGTTGATCAAGCATTTTTCTGAGATGAAAGACCTTTACGATGAAGTTCAGCGTTTCGGAAGGTATCATCCAGACTATATGTCGATTACTGTTAAGGTAAGAGAAGCGAAGCGAGATATGGATCTTCATGAAACCGTTTCTGAGTTTAAGAAAGCAGAACGAAACCTTGAGGACCTCCTCGTTGAAGTGTGTACGCTTCTTGCTGGTGAAGTTTCTCCTTCCATTAAAGTTCCTTCAGGGAATCCGTTCTTCGACAATCAATCTTGTGGCGGCGGCTGCGGTTCAGGCGGTAGCTGCGGATGTGGTTAACCAGAGCATATGCTCTGGTTTTTCAATTTCGAAAACGAATGCAGTCAGGACATAAGTTCCCACAACAAAACATTTTTTCTTGAGGAACGAGAAAGCGAACACGGTATACAAGTAAGTTTCCGTCATTGCGGACGAAAGAGTATTCCATCTGGAGTCGCTTTCCACGCATCACTTTAGCTGCTAATAATTTGATTGATGCTTCTATCGTTCCTTTGCTCTCAGTTGGGTTTGTTGTAATATATAGAAAAGGAATGCCTGTGATTGACTGCTTATATACAAAATTGATAGCTTCTTCGTTTGATAATAAATCTAAAAATGATTCCCATGTTTCTGTAAGATTCACACGATCGCATCCTTTCTTATTGTTAGAATATCCAAATGAGCTTCATATTGTCCAATCTTGCGGATGTTCGTTATCCGTGCTAGATTTGATACAAGAATTTAAAAGCAAAGGGGAAGCACGTTATGTTTGTAGAACGAGTTGGCTTAGCAGTTTATATTCAATCGCTAAAGCATGCGAAGCAATTAAGAAGGTTTGGAAATGTTCACTATGTTTCCTCTAAACAAAAATATGTCGTGCTATACATAAACTATGATCAGCTCGAGAGCACGAAAGAACGGTTGCAGTCACTTCATTTCGTCAAGCGTGTAGAACCTTCTAAGCGGCCTGAAGTACGCACTGAATACCAAAATGCTAAGCCTGATAAAGCAAAACAATACGATTATAAAATGGGTTTATAAAAAGTCATCCCTCAGTGGATGGCTTTTTGTATGCGTAAAAGAGCATATGTGTTGATTGTTTCGGATGCCGAAGTTTATAATGGTCAAGTTAAAGGATGTGTAAGCATGAATAATTGGAAGCGGAATGTTTGGATTTTGTTTATTTGTCAATTCCTAGTCCTAGGTGCTATGACAATGATTATGCCCTTCCTGCCGCTCTACCTTCAAGAACTCGGTGTGGAAGGTGAAAAGCAAATTAGTATATGGTCCGGCATCATCTTTGGTGCAAACTTTTTAACTGCTTTTTTATTTTCTCCTTTCTGGGGACGTGTGGCAGATCGACATGGACGAAAGCTTATGGTGCTTCGTTCAGGATTCGGTATGGCAGTTGTCATCATTTTGACCGGATTTGCCACAGGTCCCTTTGAACTTCTTGGACTCAGACTACTAAATGGAGTAGTCTCTGGGTTTATCCCTGCGTCCATTGCACTCGTTGCTACGAATACTCCAAAACAACATGTTGGCTATGCGCTTGGCACCCTTAACTCAGGGGCGGTAGCAGGTGCTATTTGCGGACCTCTTTTTGGAGGACTTATGGCGGAAGCGTTTGGTTTCCGAATGATTTTCAATATAACTGGACTTTGTATCTTGTTAGCGGCTGTAGTTGTATTGTTCCTTGTGAAAGAGGAGACCAAACCAGGTTCGGAAGCCAAAGTGGAAAGAAGTAACGCCATTAAAGATTTTAAAAGGGTTACGAAACATTCACCGATGATGTCGTTATTCATCGTGGGCTTTCTCGTGCAATTTGCCTTGTTAGGTATGAATCCGTTAATTCCGCTGTTTGTACAAAAGCTTACTTCAGGTGAAAACGTTGCTTTATTCGCTGGAATCGCAACATCTGTGATGGGAATTGCGAATATGGTTGCATCACCGAAACTTGGAAAGATGGGTGATGTGAAAGGATCTCAACATGTGTTGTACTATTCCTTGATCGGTGCAGCAATCTTCTCGATTCCACAAGCGTTTGTACAAGAGTTATGGCAATTGATCGCGCTAAGGTTCCTTTTAGGTCTTTGTATTGGCGGTTTATTGCCATCTGTTAATTCCCTCGTCAAAGGATTATCACCCGTTGGAATGGAGAGCCGAACGTACAGCTTTTCAAATAGTGCCATCTACCTTGGAAACCTTCTTGGTCCAATTACAGGTGGGTGGATCGTCGCAGGATTTGGTACTAGAGGACTTTTCTTATTTGCAGGATTCATTTTATTAGTAAGTGTGGTCTACGTGAAGCGAAGAGTGTTGCCTATTTTAAATCGAAAACATCACATTTATCAAACGAAGGAAATACCATCATAAAAAAAGCAGAAATGTTACCTAAGCTGTTTTTGAACAGTAGCTTTCACCAATGTGGTGGTGATTTCCACTCCAGGATGCTCGCTTTCCGCGGGGCGGTCGGTGAGCCTCCTCGTCGCTGAAAAACGCTCCTGTGGGGTCTCACCTGTCTCGTACCTCCCGCAGGAGTCGACCATCCTTCCGCTCCAATCTACGTAATTGTGTAAAAGATTTATTTAATACACCATCAACTAAAGATTTGAAAACAAATCAACGTATTACTATCTTTGTAAAGTATAATTCGTTAAGACTGAACGTTCTGTTTTAATAGGAGTGAATGTCGTTTGACTCCAGCGGAAGCCGGGCAATCGTGCTCCTGTAGCAAACGTTTTTTGCTAGCAGACTCGCCCCCAGGAAATCAAGAGGAATTAAAACTCCTACGGTATAGGGAGCACAAGGTCACTTTACATAAAAAGCAGAAACCTCTTCAGGTTTCTGCTTTTTATTATTGCATCGGTGGAATAAGGTGGTTTAGACGTAGGATGCCAATGATGTGGTTATAGTAAAGCTCAACTTCGTTAAAGTCACTTGAGGGCTTTACTTCAAGAGGGATAATCGGAAGAGATAATTCTTCACTAACTTTTTCAAATAATTGAAGTCGCTTTACTGAAGGCTCTTTATCCGGTATTCCTTCTCTACACACATAAAGAGGCTGAAGGTTTCCTTCGCCAGCAGTCTTTAATACGACAACAGGTGAGACGACAGGGAGCTCGTTTTTCGTTGTATGTAATAACAAAAGACGGTGAATGCGATGTGAATTTGTTCTTGCAAGTTCGACTAACTCATAAATATCAGAATAGCCTTCCCCAAGTTCTATGAAACGTTGGATCATGATTGTTACTCCTTTCCTTGTCTTAGAAATCCTCTCATAATGTAGCATGAAATTTAAATGATGGAAAGGATGAAGCGTTTCCATTAAAATGAGAAGAAAGGAGGTTTTTCCATGGGGTCTATTCTGCTCTTTGCGATCGTAATAGGGGTATTGCTCTATTTATACTGGAAAGGTAGAAATGCTGAAGAGGAAACCATCGATAAAAACCTCATCCAAGGAATCATCATTGCTGATATTCTAGCAGCACTGGTCATTCATGGTGTGATAACGAGTGCAGAAGCTGATTTTTTATCTAATTCTTCTTTATCGGAAGTAGAAGATTATGTGCTTACGAACTCAACATTAACAACAGATGAATTTGGAGAGTGGATCCATCATGACTGGGATGGCATTCAGGCAATCGATATACCACTTGATTTAGATCCAGGTTGAGGGCATAAAAATACCCGCAGGAAGATACTTCCTGCGGGTGCCTTAAACCAAATGGTTAAGGCAAATGGGAGAGGAGAAACCGGAGGAAGAACTTATGGGGAAACGTAAGTCTTCTCCGCGGTTGACAGCATCATTAACCTGGTAAGATGCTGTTATAGTTAGTATCGCCATCCACTATTCGTTTATACATTAATTTTAGCTTTCACTTTTTTTATGGTAGGATAGTTAGGAATATGGAAAGGATAAGGTTGTGAACGAGATGAGAATTATAGCAGGAACGTGTAAAGGTAGGCATATAAAGCCTGTTCCAGGCATGTCTACTAGACCAACAACAGATAAAGTTAGAGAAGCCATCTATAATATGGTGGGTCCTTTTTTTGAAGGTGGACGTGCGCTAGACTTATATGGTGGTAGTGGTGCTCTAGGTATTGAAGCGTTAAGCCGAGGAGTAGAAACGTGTATTTTTGTTGACCGTGACAATAAAGCAATTGAAACCATCAAGTGGAATCTTGAGCAAACAGGATTCACAGACTCAAGCGAAGTGTTTCGCAACGATTCAAAAAGAGCCTTGAAAGCCCTCTTAAAGAGAGAGTTAACATTCTCCCTCGTATTGCTCGATCCCCCTTACCATAAGGAGAAAATCGTTGATGATCTTGAAAAAATATCGTCTTATGGACTGCTTACAGAGAACGCAACCATTGTCGTTGAGCATCTTAAAGACGTAGACCTGCCCGATGAGCTTGCGAACTTAACATGTACGAGAAGAGAAACATACAGTGGAAAAACAACTATTTCAATATATACATATACCCAGTCGGATGGTGAGAGGGAGGAATAGTCATGGGAAAGATTGCAGTATGTCCAGGTAGCTTTGATCCTGTAACGTTTGGCCACCTTGATATTATTAAGCGAGGAGCCCGAGTATTCGATAATATTAAAATCGTGGTTCTTAATAATCAGAGTAAATCTACATTATTTTCAGTAGAAGAGCGTGTTGAATTAATAAAGGAAGCAACGAAGGATATGGAGAACGTCACTGTTGATTCGTATCAAGGTTTATTGATCGATTATGCTAAACAAGTTGGTGCCTCTACTATTCTCCGTGGGCTTCGCGCTGTATCTGATTTTGAATATGAAATGAAGATTGCTTCGATTAATCGTAAGCTTGAAGATGAAATTGAAACGTTCTTTATGATGACTAATAATCAGTATTCATTCCTAAGTTCAAGCATCGTGAAAGAAATTGCAAAATACCATGCACCTGTTTCAGATCTTGTTCCGGAAATTGTGCAAGAAGCACTAAGAGAAAAGTATGCAGGATCCCCGTTAGAGTAACGGGGCTTTTTTCTACTGAAGTTGAATGCGCATACGGCGTATGGAGAGAATGACGAATACAATAAGAGCAATTAAGGTAAGCCAGGGTCCTGTTTGTTCAAAAAAACCATATAACAGGTCGACGATGGAAGTAGAGTTTTCCGTGTGAAAGACCGGTAATGTCTTTGTGCCTGACGATAACCACTCTACGTATAGTGGTTTCCATAGGATAAGGGTTAAGCCCATTGCGAAGACGCCGTGTAATAACCTTGCGAAGAAAAAAGGTTTAAAACGTATATCCGTGTCTGCAAGAATACTTGCGACCTGTGCTTGTACTGAAAAGCCATTGAATGCAAGTACAAAACTCGCAATCATAGCTTGCTGCATTAATTGAGCACTACTTTCACTGATCAACCTGCTACCAAGAGTGATTTCAAACAATCCTGACAAAAGCGGAGTAGCTAACGTTGGAGAAATGTGTAGGGCAATCAAAATCACATTCACAATGTTTGCTACCATTCCAGTAAAACCAATTACGCTTAGTAGCTCGTTAAGAACAGAGAACAATATGATAAATCCTCCAACCATTAATAACGTTTTGATGGAAGAGTGGACAGCGTCTCCCATCATTTTTCCAAAAGGTCGATCATCGTATAGACGGGTTTCATGCAAGGCTTTAAATGCTCGTGGGAGCCTTCCTAACGGTGAACGTTCATAGTTTCTCGTAAAGCGGTCTTCAGAACGATGAAAACGCATAACGAGCCCAACAAGAATATTACCTATATAGTGCGCAGCTGCAAGAATAATGCCAAGTGAAGGGTTATGAAAAAATCCAACAGCTACTGCAGCGAAAATAAACAGTGGGTTCGAACAGTTCGTAAATGAAACGAGTCGTTCTCCCTCAATCGCAGTAATATCATTATTTTGTCTGAGATGCGCTGTATATTTTGCACCTGCAGGAAAACCCGAAGCGATGCCCATAGCCCAAACAAAAGCACCAGAACCTGGCACACGAAAAAGAGGACGCATAAGCGGCTCAAGGAGAACACCAATAAAGCGAACAACGCCAATACCTATTAATAGTTCAGAGATGATAAAAAAGGGTAATAATGAAGGAAAGACTATGTTCCACCACATGGAAAGACCGCTTTTAGAAGCGTCGAGTGTATGTTCGGGTAGCAAAATGATCGACAACGCGATGATAGTCATTGAAGAAGCTAGAAATATTGTTTTAAGAACTTGTATGTTCACTAAAGCATCCCCCCAAGTAATGACCATCGTACCGAGTCGTATATGTAAGAATGTGCAATAAAACCTGTCCGCTAGTTAAAATATACGTATTTGTGGAACAATTAGACCATATGATTAAGCAGGAATAGACGGGAGGATCTCATGATGAACCGTCCTAAAGTTGGATTGGCTCTTGGTTCAGGGGGAGCAAGAGGTTTTGCGCATCTTGGAGTTATCAAAGTACTAGTTGAGCAAGGGATTCCGATCGATTATATAGCAGGAAGTAGTATGGGCTCACTCGTTGGGGCTATTTACGGATCGGGACATAAAGTAGAGACGATGGAGAAGATGGCGTCTCTTTTTAAAAGGAAGTACTATCTTGATTTTACAGTGCCAAAAATGGGTTTCATAACTGGCAACAAAGTGAAGAATCTCATACGAACATTAACACATGGAAAACAACTTGAAGACTTACAGCCTCCTCTGGCAGTGGTGACAACTGATTTGATTAAAGGCGAAAAAGTCGTATATCGATCTGGACCGATTGCTGAAGCCGTACGTGCAAGTATTGCGATTCCTGGAATTTTCACACCAGAAAAGATCGGTGATCGATTGCTTGTCGATGGGGGCGTGATTGACCGTGTTCCTGTTTCAGTCGCAAGAGAAATGGGGGCTGACCTTGTGATCGCAGTCGATGTTTCTGAGGTGAAAAAGGAGTCGGATGTAACATCGATCTTTGATGTAATTATGCAGAGTATCGATATCATGCAGAATGAGATGGTTCGTCTTCACGAAATCAATGCCGATGTGATGATCAAACCTCGTCTCGAAACGTTTCATTCACGTTCGTTCACGAATATACAGGACATTATCAAAATTGGGGAGGAAGAAGCTTTTCGCCACCTCGATGAGATTCATGCAGCGGTGGAAGAGTGGAAGGAGAAAAATAAATGAACCGGACTACCAAGAGATTTACAATTGTATGGGCTGTAATCATTACATTAGTTGCAGCATTTACGTTTATCGATTTGCCGTACTATGTGACAACGCCTGGGGAAGCAAGAGAGCTTGATGATGTGATCAAAGTTGATGGAGGCTCGCCTGACAAAGGGGAGTTCATGCTCACAACTGTAAGGGTAGGAGAAGCAAACATCATACAATATGTTTGGGCGCAGTTTAATCAATATCATGAACTGATTTCTGAAGATATGATTAAGCGTGAAGGCGAGTCAGATAAAGAGTACCATGAACGTCAACTAGAGGTAATGGCAGGCTCACAGACGGACGCAACGATCGTAGCGTATCAGGCAGCAGAGCGGTCAATTACAATCAATCATAAGGGTGTGCTCGTTACAGGAATCGTAGAAGGTATGCCTGCAGAAGGGAAACTCCAGGCAGGCGACCTGATTACCGGAGTAGATGGGGAATCCATCGAGAAGACGAAAGAGTTGCTTGACGTACTTGGTGAGTATAGCAAATCAGATAAAGTAGTCATTACGTTTAAACGAAATAAGAAAGAGCAAGAAATCGAACTAGGATTTTCAGCGTTTCCTGAGCGTTTTAATACCGAGGACGGAAAAGTAGGCATTGGTATCACAGGTCCAGTAACGGCGAAGACGATCAAAACGGAGCCTTCAATCGATATTAATACCGATCAAATCGGCGGACCCTCAGCGGGACTGATGTTCTCTCTTGAAATATACAATCAACTCACAGAAGAAGATTGGACAAAAGGATATAAGATTGCAGGAACTGGTACCATTACAGAGGACGGGGAAGTAGGCCCTATTGGTGGAATCAAACAGAAAGTTGTGGCAGCAGATGGGTCTGGTGCCGACATTTTCTTCGCACCTGTAGCTCATTCAAACTATGAAGATGCTTTGGAGGCAGCAGAAGACATTAAGACAAAGATGAAAGTCGTCCCTGTCGAAACCTTTAAGGACGCATCAGACTTTTTAAAACAACTTGAAAAAAAATAGTGGCTTTTATTGGCCGTCTATCATAAGTATTGCTTCTAGCTAGTTCCACGATTCAAAACAACCTGTCGAGACGTCTCGACAGGTTGTTTTAGCGTTTATCTGATCATCGATCACAAAATAATGGGAGATGACTGATATTCTTTTTTGAGGAATTCTTCTTTTGCTTCTCCTTCAAACCCTAAAGCGTATACTTCGCTTACTCTTTTTTCGATTGTGAGGAAGGGGTGATCAAACTGGTTGACGTTTGCAACAAGGGGAACAGTTAAGGAGGATTTTATGTGATTTAAATATTTTCTCCCCGCACTAGACATACCAAGCAATCTAAGATATGGAACTTCAGAACGTTCTAGAGCTGGTTTCATATCGTCTTTCGGTGTGTTTGTTAAAATATGTAGAGCGAATCGCTGTAAGCGAGTCCAAGTGTAACGTTTTGTCTTAATCGCTTCCATGAAAGAAGTGAAATCAGGTGACTTTTTAGCTGCTGAAACGAGACGGTTTTCAAGTCCTTCTTCAGCTTCATAAATCGTTTTTAAGTCCTTTGGTGAACTAGTTAATAGTTTGTAACGTAAATAGGGATACATACTTTGCCAGCCATGGAACTTACGATGATTCTTATAAAAACGTTCTAATTCTTGAAACGAAGGCTCTGGAACAAATGAATGAACGCTTTTAGGATCTAGATTCATGAGCTCTTTTCGAATCGCAGTAGCACTCGCAATCTTTTTGTCTTGAAACGTATCATCGTGGTAACCGGCTTTTGTTCTTAAAATGGTTTCTGCGTGCATGGGCGATGCCTGATCATCAATTGCTTTTACATATTGATAGCCAAGAATGTTATTCGGTAATGATAAATCAAGAACGTTCTCATGGTCCTGAAGGGATTGAAAAGCGAGCGATGCAGATTTTGGATAGCTATTTCCTTCGCTCATGTAGAGTTGAATATTTTCATTGTATTCTTTCTCGTTTTCTTTGATAAAAGAAAGAGTCTTATGAAAATCTTCTATACGGCCCGCTTCACTGCCGAAGCAAAGTTCATCCACTCCAATTGCGGTTAATAAGGATACTGCACCTTTTGCGAAAACTTCTGCTTTTTGGGTAGAGTATACGTATGGAAGTTCGATTACGATATCGATGCCGTTTTGAAGCGCCATCGTGGTTCTACTCCACTTATCAACAAGAGCAGGTTCTCCTCTCTGTAGAAAAGATCCACTCATAACCGCAACGACAATCTCTGCACCGGTTGTTTTCTTAGTTTCTTCTAAATGGTACAGATGTCCGTTATGGAAGGGGTTGTACTCGACAACTACACCTGCTGTTTTCATGATAAAGCTCCTTTCATCAGTTATAAAAAATGATCATAGTTGTATGAGTTGAATTTAAGCTTTTTTCTCTGGTATGATTAACATTATACCATTATTGAGATTCATACAAAGTGGTGTAAAGAAAAAATATTGACATTTATGTATTTTGTAGCTATAATACTTTTGTTGCCTTGAGGTGATAGACAGATGAAATGGTCAGTAGATCAGTTGAAGTCCTTCAAACAGAAGGGGCTTACAATTGACGAGTTAGTTAATGTAGAGGAACTAAAGAACGAAGAAACACAGATTCGAGAAATTACACCCGTACACGTTACCGGTGAAACCTCTTTTCACGGTAATAAAGTTACCTTTCATCTTACCCTGAAAGGCAAGATGATCCTTCCGTGTGCGAATACGCTCGAAGATGTTGATTTCCCTTTCGTACTTCATCCATTGGAAACATTTGTGCTCGAACCGAACACATCTGGGGTCGATTTTGAAGAAGAAGATGAAGAAATTCATCAAGTTTCTTCAAATACGGTTGACTTAGTTCCGTATATTAAGGAAAATATACTTTTGGAGATTCCTATCCGTGTTGTTAAACACAGTTCGGAATCCGATGAAATGCAAAACAAATCCGGCAAAGGATGGGAAGTTGTCACACACGAGGAAACGGAAGAAAAGATTGATCCTCGTCTGGCCGGTTTAGCTGATCTTTTTAATGAAAAGAACGATAAATAGACCGGACAACTTTCAAAGCACGATTTAATTTTTTAAGGAGGTGGAAACGATGGCAGTACCAGCTAGAAGAACTTCTAAAACACGTAAAAACAAGCGTCGTACTCATTATAAACTTGAAGTACCAGGAATGGTGAAATGCCCTAACTGTGGCGAATTCAAACTTTCTCACCGTGTATGTAAAGAGTGTGGGAATTATAAAGGTGAAAACGTTGTAAGCAAGTAAGCTTTCAACACGCTTGGAACAGAGAGAGAAATCTCTCTGTTTTTTTTATACCTTAATTTAGGAGTGGAGAGCAATGAAGAGTCTTCTTTATGAAAAGAGAAACGGTGCTGCAATTTTAACGATCAACCGACCGAAGCAAAGAAATGCAATAAATTACGACGTCATGGATGAGTTCAGTCATGCGATTAAAGCTGCTGAAGAAGATCAGTCAATTTCTTATATTATTATAACGGGAACCGGAGAACAAGCGTTCTGTGGAGGAGGGGACCTTGCCTCTTTTCATCATCTTCGAACAAAAGAAGATGCGTATCCGATGCTAAGAAAAATGGGGGATGTTCTTGAACAGGTGTTTTTTTGTAAGAAGCCTACTGTTGCGTTGTTGAACGGGCATGCTGTCGGTGGTGGATGTGAACTAGCCGTTGCGTGTGATTATCGGATTGCGCGGAGTGGTATTACAATGGGCTTTATTCAAGGATCGATTGGGATTACTACCGGATGGGGTGGAACTGTTTATGCAATGGAAAGGCTGGGTTCAACTAAGGCCATGGAAATGTTGATGAGTGGCAAACGATATACTCCTGAAGAAGCGTCAGGACTTGGGTTTCTAACATACATAGTACAAGAAGATCGGTGGGAAGAGGATGCTGAGAAAGTCACTCAAACCCTTCTACCACATTCCTCCACTATCTTACAGACATATAAGAAACATTGGTTGGATTCACTCGATCGATCGTTGATTACAGAACGGATTGAGAGAGAGATAACGTCATGTTCTGAACTCTGGGAGTCTGAGGAATACCATAGCGCAGTAGAAAGATTCTTAAACAAATGATAGCACCTGACTAAGAAATCAAAAAAAATTATAGCTTCTAAAATTCTACTATATCTATCAGACGCATAAGATGACTGTAAAAAGTTTATTTTAGGGGGGATTGCGTTTGGTACCCATTCGTCAAGATGCATGGTCGAAGGATGAAGATGTTCTACTTGCTGAAGTTGTTTTAAGACATATTCGAGAAGCAAGTACACAGCTTGCTGCGTTTGAAGAGGTAGGGAAGAAATTATCGAGGACTCCTGCTGCTTGTGGATTCAGATGGAACTCACTTATACGAAAGCAATATGAGTCTGCGATCGTTCTTGCCAAGAAGCATCGGAAAGAACAGAAGAGAAGTGGTTTTTACAATGAAAGAGTAAGAGAGACTTATGAGACGGATGACCAAGACAACATCGCGATGATCGATGAAGCGATAAGAATCCTTGTTCAAACGAAGTCTTGTATTTCGAATGTGAGTGAATTAGAAGAGTCGTATAAAGAGATTCTATTGGAAAATGAACAATTGAAGCAACAGCTTTTGCAGATCGAAAAAGAATACGTCATGGTACAAGAAGATTACCAATCTCTATTGGAAATCATGGAACGGGCAAGAAAAATGGTTGTGTTCAAAGATGAAGATCAGAGCAATATACGTTTTCAAATGGATTCAAATGGAAATCTCGAAAAAGTAAAAAAATAGGAACAGCCAACTAGGGCTGTTCCTATTTTTTATACATCTTGTTCAGTAACTCCTTCAGGGTACCAAACATATGGGTTTTCTCCGCGGTCACGCTCTGGGTTGTATGTGACTGCCTCGAAGCCCATCTTCTCCCAAAATTGACTAGATCCCTGTCTTGCATTTGTTTTCACTGGTAAGTTAAATGTTTTCGCGAAGTTCACAAGCGTTGAACCATAATCGCGGTCATGATACTGAGGTAAAACCTCTAGCTTCCAAAGCTCCAGGTAATCTTGAGGTGGATCGAAATAGCGATCATATTTCTCATCGATCCGATACAAACTCATTCTAGCAATGAGCTTGTCACCAAAATAGATACCATAGAAAGGTGATTCACTATCATTTTCAATGATGTTATCCTGCAAGTCTTCCATCATAGAAAGCTCTTGGACCCCATACTCTTTAAATTTCTTAAACTCTTCTAGAGTTTTGTAATTGATCACAAGTGGTCGTACTGTTAAATCTACCATCATTGTTCCCCTCCGTCATCGTGACAAATTCCTCTCTTTTTTCTAAAAGAAAAGGTTCTTTTCCTAATTATAACCGAAAACACAAAACTTTTCTTCATTTCAAAAAACAAAATATAAAAGGAATTATTTGAATATTTGTTGAAACGTGACGGTGAATTAATGATATGATTAATGTAAGGGTTTTCAACCTGTATATTGTGCTGGGAAGGGAGAGGTATTGTGAAGAAAGTATTGATAGCGAATCGCGGTGAAATTGCAGAACGAATTATAAGAACATGCAGCAGACTTGGAATCGAAACGGTCGCTGTGTACTCCAGTGCTGATAAAGATATGCCATATGTAAGATTGGCTACACAAGCGCATGGATTAGGAGATCCTCCGGCAGCAAAATCATATTTGAATCAAGATGAAATTATACGAGTTGCACTAGAAGAGAATGTAGATGCAGTTCATCCGGGATATGGTTTCTTATCCGAGAATGCCCCATTTGCGAGAAGAATAGCAGAAAAGGGCCTCACGTTTATCGGTCCATCGGCAGACGTTGTAGAAGCGATGGGAGATAAAATCACTGCTAGGAAAACGATGATAGAAGCTGGTGTCCCTGTAGTACCAGGAAGCACTGAAATTGAAGATGTAGAAAAGGCGATTGTCTATGCGAATGAAGTAGGTTACCCCGTTATGCTAAAAGCTGCTGCAGGTGGTGGTGGAATCGGTATGCAACGGTGTGAGAATGATAGTGATTTAGAAAAAGCATTCTCATCAAGTCAAAACCGTGCGAAGGCCTATTTCGGAAATGGTGCGATGTTTGTAGAGAAGTTTATTGATAATGCTCGTCATATCGAAGTGCAAATTATCGGTGATCACCATGGCAATATCGTTCATTTGTATGAAAGAGATTGCTCTATTCAACGAAGAAACCAGAAAGTCGTCGAAGAAACGCCATCTCCATTCATTTCTGCTAAAACGCGCAATTTGATTGGTGAAGCAGCAACAAAAGCTGCTAAACACGTCGACTATACGAATGCAGGTACAGTTGAGTTCGTTATGGACGAAGAAGAGAACTTTTATTTTCTTGAAATGAATACAAGACTTCAAGTTGAACATCCAATTACTGAAGAGACGAACGGGGTAGATCTTGTTGAATGGCAATTATTAATTGCTGATGGCAGAGATCTTCCGCTTACACAAGAGGAGATTTCTCCTAGGGGACATAGTATTGAGTTCCGTTTATATGCCGAAGATCCGAATACGTTCATGCCTTCCCCAGGGAAGATTGAGTCTCTTGAATTTCCAGAAGTAGATGGCATCAGGATTGATGGTGGCTATGAAAGTGGTTCTACGGTTTCGCCGTTCTACGATCCAATGATTGCGAAGATCATTGCAACAGGCACAAGCCGTGATGAGTCGTTAGAGATCGCAAGAGAGTTTTTTAGTAAATTTCAATTAAAAGGTATAAAACATAACGGACCCTTGTTCGAGGACCTGTTACAAGAACCTGATTTTCAGAATGGTAACTACACAACCGCATACTTAACAAAGAAACTTGCTCACAAAAAATAACTAACAAAGGGGTATGGCAGCAATGAACGAAATCAAATCATCTATGGCAGGAACAGTATTGAACGTAATGGTATCAGAAGGAGACTCCGTTAAGTCTGGACAAGAGCTTGTGATGCTTGAATCAATGAAAATGGAAATTCCTGTAGAAGGAACTGAAGATGGAACAGTAGCAGAAGTAAAAGTAACAATCGGTGATTTTGTAAATGAAGGCGATGTTCTCGTAACGGTCAAGTAAGTACATTCGCTGAACGAGCGCTCAATCTAAAGAACTAAAGGAGGTTCCTTATGAATCATCTTGAAGAGTTTCTAGAAAACAAATCCAAAGAAATTGAATCTGGTGGTGCAGAAAAATATCATCAGAAGCTTAAAGAAACGAATAAAATGTTTGTGCGTGACCGTTTGAATCTATTATTTGATAATGGTCAGTATACCGAAGACGGTAAATTCGCAAATAACCTTGCGAATGACTTGCCTGCTGATGGTGTTGTTACCGCGGTAGGTAAAGTGAACGGTGAGAAAGTATGTGTGATGGCGAATGATTCTACTGTGAAAGCCGGCTCTTGGGGAGCAAGAACAGTGGAGAAAATCATTCGCATTCAAGAAACAGCAATGAACCTTAAAGTTCCGATCTTGTATCTTGTTGACTCCGCTGGTGCAAGAATCACTGACCAACTAGAAATGTTCCCAAATCGTAGGGGAGCAGGTAAAATCTTTCACAATCAGGTGAAGATGTCAGGTATGGTCCCACAAATTTGTTTATTGTTTGGTCCATCGGCAGCAGGAGGAGCTTACATACCAGCTTTCTGTGATATCGTGGTCATGGTAGATGGGAATGCCTCAATGTACCTTGGATCTCCGCGTATGGCAGAGAAGGTTATTGGAGAAAAGGTGTCGCTCGAGGAAATGGGCGGTGCGAAAATGCATTGTAGCACGAGCGGTTGCGGCGATGTTCTCGCTGAAAATGAAGAGCATGCTATCCAACTTGGTCGTAATTACTTAAGCTATTTTCCAGGTAACTTTCACAAAAGAACGCCTGATTTAGAAGGGAAACTTCCTTCATTAGAAAAATCTATTACTGATATCGCACCTGAAAATCAGAATGCGCCATTCAATATGTATGACTTGATCGATGCATTAGTAGATGGTGAGAGCTTCTTTGAAATGAAGAAACTATTCGCACCTGAATTAATCACTGGATTTGCACGAATCGACGGTAAGGTTGTTGGACTGATTGCCAACCAGCCGAAGGTTAAAGGTGGAGTTTTATTCGTTGATTCAGCTGATAAAGGAGCTAAGTTTATACAGCTTTGTGATGCTTATCATATCCCACTTGTATTCCTTGCGGATGTTCCTGGATTCATGATCGGAACAAAAGTTGAAAGTGCAGGTATCATTAGGCACGGTGCAAAGCTGATCGCAGCAATGAGTTCAGCAACAGTACCAAAAATATCTGTAGTTGTTCGAAAAGCATACGGAGCTGGCCTCTATGCAATGGCGGGACCTGCGTTTGAGCCGGACTGTTGTATCGCATTACCGACTGCACAAATCGCAGTAATGGGACCTGAGGCTGCCGTTAATGCAGTTTACGCGAACAAAATCAACGCAATAGAAGACCCGAAAGAACGCATCGAATATGTAAAAGAGAAGCATAAAGAATATAAAGAGCATATCGACATTTATAGACTTGCTTCAGAATTAATTGTTGATGATATTGTGCCGGGTAGTGAACTACGTGAAGTGCTTGTTGATCGTCTGTCTTATTATGAGTCCAAAGAAATGAGAGCACCGGATAAGAAACATCCTGTTTATCCGGTTTAATAGAAGTGGAAAATCCCTTAACATAACTGTTAAGGGATTTTTTTGATCAGAAAAATGAAAATTGTGCTAAACTAGCAATGTTAGTAGTGCATTTGACCTATTAGGGCTGAGAGGTGTATTTTGTTGAATATCACGATCATTGGAGCGGGCGCGATCGGCCTTCTCATGGGAGCTAAATTATCTTCATCTGGACATACGATCACGATGGTTACACGTCGAGAAGACCAAGCATATGAACTTCAACAAAAAGGTATTCGGTATAGGAGTGGTAACAAAGAAGAGACTTACGAGGTAAACGCATCTACATCACTATCAGCACAGACTGATCTTGTAATCGTTGCAGTGAAAGCACACGCCGTTCGAGAAGTTATCTCTTCTATCACACATACATATACAGCTAGAATGACACCTGAACTATTATTCATTCAAAATGGAATGGAGCATGTCCGCTACCTTACTTCATTGGTTCAACCAGTTTCTGTTGGAACTGTCGAGCATGGGGCGAAAAAGCGAAATGATATTTCGGTCCTCCACACAGGAGAGGGGAGCCTGAAGGTTAGCAGTTACTCAGGGCGGTCTCCATTTATAGAAGCACTTAAAGATAGTTTGTCGATTGAATTTAAAGATAACTGGTACAAATTATTGGCAGAGAAGCTGATCATAAACTGTGGGATTAACCCTTTAACAGCTCTTTTTCAAATTTCAAATGGGGAATTGCTAACGAACCCGAGGTTTTTCGGACTTTTGAGAGAATTAATAAAAGAGTCCAGTAAAGTGCTGGATCTTGAATTTGAAGAGTCATGGAACCGGGTTCAACAGGTATGTAAGCTTACAGCAGCGAATACTTCCTCAATGTTGGCAGATGTTAGTGCGGGCCGAAGAACCGAAATCGATGCAATATCAGGCTTTGTTTTGAAAGAAGCTTCTTTCAAAGGTGTCGATGTACCATTTACCCGATTTGTGTTCGATGCGATTAAAGGTTTGGAATTAATGATGGAGGAGAGGATGTAATGGGAGATGTCTTAGTTGGCATTGTTGCGACAGCTGTAACAGCACCGCTTCTAGCCTGGTACATCGTCTATATTATTACTGTTAAAGTTACGAAGAAAAAGAAGTATTCGGTCAGGCTTGCAACTGATTTATCAACGTTATTCTTTATACTAAGCGTCCATTTCATATGCGTAGAGTTATTTCAACGTTCGTATCTATGGATTATCTTCATCCTTATGCTTGTTATTGCAGTAGCTTTCACTGTTCTTCATTGGAAGACGAAGGAAGATATCAGTATTAGAAAAGTGATGAAAGGTGCCTGGCGCTTTAATTTTCTTGTCTTTTCAACAGGATATGTTTTATTACTGCTTATTGGGTTAGCGCACCGTATTGCTACGGTGTAACTCATAAGCTTTTTTTTGGTAGCAGTGGGAACAGTTTGATATACTAACTAAGGATTATGCAGGTGGAATATCGTATTTGTGTCGAGAAAGGAAGAAATAGCAATGAAACTCACCGAAACTTTCCTTCCGGGAACAAATGTAATTGCTACAGATTACATTGAGAGGAAAAAAAGCATCTCAGCTTTTTTTGACTATACATATCAAACGTTCGAGTCATACGAAGAGCGCTACCAGGAGTTGATGGGGCGTGATTTTAACCGTGCAAAATTAGCAGATCATCTAGAGGCGTTCAATCGCGTTTATAATCCTGATGAGAAAGCATTGAAGAATATTGAAAGATTAAAAAGTGAAGACGCTGTAACTGTTGTTGGTGGCCAACAAGCTGGTGTATTGACTGGACCACTTTATACGATCAATAAAGCAATATCTGTTATAAAACTTGCTGAAGAAAAAGAAAATGAACTAGGAGTTCCAGTTATCCCTGTATTTTGGATAGCAGGTGAGGATCATGATTTTCATGAAATAAACCATGTGTATACGTTCAGTGAAAAAGAAAACAAAGCAGCAGTACCTCAAAAACAATATCGCAAACAAGCGCTATCGGATATTGAACTTGATCAGGCAGACATGAAAGAATGGACAGACCAAATCCTTCACGAATTTGGTGAAACAACGTATACAAGTGACATTCGAGAGTGGCTAGAAAGCATTTCAGACAACTCTGAAACGTTTGTCGACCACTTTTGTCATATAATAACGAAATTGTTTTCGAAATATGGTCTTGTTCTCGTTGATTCCGGTAATGAAGCGTTCCGAGCGCATCAAACAAACGTATTCAAGAAAATCATCAATGACAATGAAGCCATTAACCAAGGCGTCCTCGAGCAAGCTGCATCATTGCACGAGCTTGACTATCCAGTAGAGGTTGACCTTGAGGAAAACCAGGCTCATTTATTTGTGAAAGTAAATGGTGAAAGAGTTCTACTAGAACGTAAAGGCTCAATGTTCAGAGGAAAAGCCGGGGAAGTAGCGTACACAAAGGAAGAAATGCTTCAACTAGCAGAAGAAGAACCTGAGAAGTTAAGTAATAATGTTGTCACAAGGCCGATAATGCAGGATGCGATGTTTCCTGTACTTGCCTTTATCGGTGGACCGGGAGAACTTGCTTATTGGGCATTGTTGAAGCCAGCTTTTCGAACCATCGATTTTAAGATGCCTGTTATTGTTCCGAGAATGTCATTTACGTTTGTCGAACGTCATATTCAAAAAAATGCTTCCGAGCTATCATTGAATGTCGAGAATATTGTAAAGAACGGCGTATTTCATGATCGAAAGCTGTATGTTCAAAACCTTGATCACTATGGCCTTGAAGAAGCTTTCTCTAGTGCTGGAGAGAAAATCGAAAGTATTCATGAAGATCTACGGCAGTTAACGAGTAAGGTCGACAAAGGGTTAGAGAGGTATTCAAACAAAAATGGAGCGTTTATCCATAGACAGCTTGAACTTCTTCAAGAAAAATTGCAAAACACGATTTTAGAGCGACACGATCATACGTTGCGGAAGTTTGATGAAATCGGACTTGCGTTAAAACCAAATGGTGCTCCACAGGAAAGAAAATGGAACGTTGTGTATTACTTGAACTGGTACGGTCCTGATTTCATCGATCGCGTAATGAAGTTAGACTTGTCCTTGAACGAAAATCACAAAGTTGTTTATTTGTAAAAATAATAAAATTTTCTCAAAAAATCCTGCTGAACACAGCAGGATTTTTCTTTTGGTGCACGAATACATTTTCTAGTGGTGAAAAGTGGGGAGTTGTGGTAACTTAAAGGTAGAAAGTGGGGAAGGTGGGGAAAGCCAATGTTCATGGGGGAATATCAGCATACTGTTGATGAAAAAGGTAGAATGATTATTCCCGCAAAGTTTCGTGATGAACTTGGCGACACATTTGTCCTTACTCGTGGGCTTGATAAATGTATTTTTGGTTATCCTATGGAAGAATGGGAAGCCCTTGAAGAAAAAATGAAAACACTCCCTTTTACAAAGAAAGATGCACGTGCTTTTACCAGATTCTTTTTCTCAGGTGCTACAGAATGTCAGTTGGACAAGCAAGGCAGAGTGAATATTGCTGGGACGCTTAGACAATATGCTGAGCTCGAGAAAGAATGCGTTGTGATTGGTGTTTCAAACAGGTTAGAGATTTGGAGTAAGCCGGTTTGGGAAGACTACTTCAATGCCTCAGAAGAATCATTCTCTGAGATTGCAGAAAGCATGATGGATTTTGACATGTAGAAGGTTAATATGCAGTGAAGGTTAAGGTGTAAACATGTTTGAACATATTACAGTTTTAAAAGAAGAAGCAGTCGATGCACTCAACATTAAAGAAGATGGCATTTACGTAGATTGTACACTCGGTGGAGGAGGTCATTCTAAAGCGATACTCGATCGATTGAGTACAGGGCACCTTTATGCATTTGACCAAGATCAGTGGGCGATCGATAATGCGAAAACAGTGTTAGCCGGTTATGAAGACAAGCTTACTGTTGTAGAACGTAATTTTAGCTATATTAAAGAAGCCCTTTCAGATCTTGGAGTAGAAAAAGTAGACGGAATTCTGTTCGATCTTGGTGTCTCATCTCCACAGCTTGATAAAGGAGAACGCGGGTTCAGCTACCAGTTCGATGCAAAGCTCGATATGCGTATGGATCAATCATCTGAATTGACAGCTTATGAGGTAGTGAACGAATGGGAATACGAACGTCTCGTATCAATCTTTTTCAAGTTTGGTGAAGAGAAATTCTCGAAGCAAATCGCTCGCAAAATTGAAAAAGCACGAGAACAACAGCCGATTGAAACCACTTTTGAACTTGTAGAAATCATTAAGGATGCCATTCCTGCTCCAGCGAGAAGGAAAGGGGGACACCCTGCTAAGCGAATATTCCAGGCAATAAGAATTGCAGTGAATGATGAGCTTAAGGTGTTTGAGCAAGCGTTAATTGATGGAATGTCAATTTTAAACCCAGGTGGACGGATCAGCGTGATCACATTCCACTCGCTTGAAGACAGAATCTGCAAGACAACGATGAAGGAAGCAGCATCAGGACCAGAATTACCGCCAGGCATGCCGATTATACCGGATGCGTATCAACCGGAAATGAAATTGGTTACAAGAAAACCCATCCTTCCTTCTGAAGAAGAACAAGAAGGAAACCGTCGGGCACGCTCAGCTAAGCTACGCATTGCGGAGAAGATATAAAAAAGATAACTATAAAAAGATAAATAAAAACTTTAAGAAAGTGTTAGGGGGAAAAGAATGAGTAACCTGGCGTATAAGTATCAACAGCAGCATTCAGAGAAGCAACAAGTTGAAGCACAGAAAAAAGCAGTTTATGTTCAACGTGGAAGAATCACGAAAGGGGAAAAACTGCTCTGGATGATGCTTAGTATTGCAGTTGTAGCAGCTTCAATCATAATGATTTCTAATTATGCATCGATCTATAACATCAATACGAGTATTCAACAGGTTGAAGTGAAGCAGCAGGCTCAGATGAAACAAAACGAAGAGCTTCAGGTGAAAGTGACAGAATTAAGTGCACCAGATCGAATTATTGATATTGCTGAAGAAAAACTTGGCATGCAGCTGAATGATCAAAACGTAGAAGTGATCAACAGAGGATCATAAATTCGGAGGTTTGCACTGAAATGAAGGAAACAAATAAGAACCCACATATTAATCGAGGAGCAGGGATACTGATGGCACTTTTCGTCCTGCTCTTTTTTGCTTTTATTGGACGTTTTTTCTATATCGAATGGACACAGGCTGTTTCAGGAGAAGATGGTGAAAAAGTAGATTTAACGGAACTAGGAAAAGAAAAGTGGACAAAAAGCAAGATTTTACATGCAGATCGAGGGACGATTTACGACCGTACTGGAGACAAAGCGCTCGCAATGGATATTCCTTCTTTTACTCTAAGAGCCATTCTAAGCGAAGGATATGAGGAACATGTTGAAGATGTAGATAAGACTGCGAGTGAGCTTGCTAACATCCTAGATATGAGTGAGAAAGAAATTAAAGAACGCTTATCAAGAGAAGGTCTTTTCCAGGTTGAATTCGGGGCTGAAGGTAAAGATTTAAGCTTAACTCAGAAAGAAAAGATAGAAAAGCTCGATCTCCCCGGTATTGGATTCATACCATCAAAAACGAGGTTGTATCCAAATGATGAGTTTGCCTCTCATGTATTAGGTTTTACAAATGAAAACGATGATGGTGTGCAAGAAGGTTTACTTGGCCTTGAAAAACAATTGAACAAGTACCTTCTACCTCAAGAAGGAAAAGAAACGTATCAGACAGATCGAAAGGGGTACAAGCTCCCCTACGGTAATGACAACATTTCACCCTCCAAAAGAGGGAACGATGTGTACTTAACGATTGACGAGAAGATACAGTTGTTTGTTGAGCGAGCGATGGATCAGGCGCAGGAGAAATATAACCCAGAACGAATGACTGCGATCGTAGCAGATCCAGACACTGGTAAGATTCTAGCGCTAGGTACGAGACCTACCTTTGATCCAAACAAAAAAAACATCAAAGATTACACGAATATGGCTATTTCACCATATGAACCAGGCTCTACGATGAAGGTGTTCACAGTTGCAGCGGCAATTGAAGAAGGAGTATATAACGGTGATGAACGCTATCAATCTGGTAGATACGCCGTTCCAGGAGGTACGGTTCCCGACCATAACTATGGTAAAGGGTGGGGAATGATTAGTTTTGATGAAGGTGTACGAAAGTCTTCCAACGTTGCGATGTCAATTCTAGTAAAAGAAAAACTAGGTTATGACACGTATAGAGATTATCTTTCTAAATTTGCTTTTGATAAGAAAACCGGAATTGATCTTCCTGGTGAAGGATCTTCAAGAATTATTTACGGTGGAGACCTTGAACGAATATCAACAGGTTTTGGTCAGGGTTCTACCATTACTCCGATTCAACAGATTCAAGCTGCGACTGCGGTTGCAAATGGCGGGAAAATGATGAAGCCTTATGTGATCGAGAAAATCGTTGATCCTGACTCAAAAGACGTTAAGCTTAATCATGAGCCGGAAGTGGCTGGCGAACCAATATCAAGTGAAACCGCAAAGCAAACAAGAGATATTCTACGGACGGTTGTAACGGATGGTACCGGTACACCTTATGATATCGAAGGGTACTCGATTGCTGGTAAAACAGGTACAGCTCAAATATCACAAGGTGCAAAAGGGTACATGAGCGGATACGGCAACAACATCTTCTCATTTATTGGGATGGCACCAGCTGAAGATCCTGAATTACTTGTTTACGTTGCAGTAGATCGCCCAGATCTAGAATACCCTGAATTAGGAAGCGATCCTGTTGCTTCTATATTTAACACGGTTATGAAAAATAGTTTACAGTATTTAAACATTGATCCATTACAAGAAGAAACGAAAGGAAAGTCTGAAGGTGCAAACGAAAATGTTAAGAAAATAGAAGACTTTTCTGGGCAGGATATCAAGAAAGTAGAGAAAGAGCTCAAAGAAGACGACTTTAACGTTACTGTACTAGGAGGTTCAGGAGAGGTGGTCAAACAATCTCCTCATCCAGAATCAGAAGTTCTTGAAGGGGAACGCATTCTATTACGAACGAATGGTGACGTATCGATGCCTGATATTACAGGCTGGTCTCTTACTGATGTGATGAAGCTTGTTGAATTAATGGAATTGAAACCGAACATCATGGGTGCTGGCTATGTGACGAAGCAAGGTATTGCCAAAGGTGCCTCTGTTAAAGAAGGAGATTATCTCGTAGCTGAGCTGAAAAAACCGACTCCGGAACCTACCGATGAAAACAAAGAAAATGAAGAAACAGCAGAAGAACCGATCACGGACTAGCAGGTCTATTAGATAGGAAAGTGACATATAGTGAAACGAGCATAATCAGAGAGGATGAGCTTATGCGCGTTTCCAATGTCACTGTTAGGAGAAGACTTGTTATTGCACTACTTGTAGGCTTGTTTATATTCGCAGTGATCGTAACACGACTTGGTTACGTTCAACTGGTGATGGGGAATTGGCTTAGTGAAAAAGCGAAAGACTCTTGGAGCAGAAACATTCCATTCGAACCGAATAGAGGAGAAATACTTGATCGTAATGGTGTTCCATTGGCTACGAATATTAGTGCTCCGTCCGTTTTGATTGTACCTAGACAGGTGCAGAATCCTGCTACAACAGCGGAATCCATCGCAGCATCATTGAATACGAGTAAAGAGAAAGTCTATGAAACGATAACCCAGAAGCAATCTATGGTTTGGATACGTCCTGAAGGTAAGAAGATGACGAACGAGAAAGCGAATGAAATTCGTAAGATGAACCTTCCTGGTGTCTATATTGCTGAAGACAACAAAAGGCATTATCCGAATGGGTCTTTCCTCTCGCACGTTCTTGGGTTTAGTGGTATCGATAACCAGGGTTTAACGGGTATCGAGCTATATTATGATGAAGAATTAAGCGGTGAACAAGGTCAAGTAGAATATTATGCTGATGCAAAAGGGAAAAGGATGCCTTCTCTTGCTGATGACTATACAAAACCGATCGATGGCCTGGATTTGCGCTTGACCATCGATTCTAAGGTTCAAACGATTATCGAACGAGAACTTGATATCGCAGAAGCTACATATAATCCTGATGGTGCTGTAGCAATTGCAATGAACCCGAATACGGGAGAAATCCTCGGTATGGCTTCCCGTCCAGATTTCAACCCAGAACATTTTCAAGATTTCTCTCCAGATATTTGGAATCAAAACAAGCCGGTCTGGAGCACATATGAGCCGGGCTCAACGTTCAAAATCATCACGCTTGCTGCTGCATTACAAGAAGGAAAGGTCGACCTTGAAAAAGATCATTTCCATGATCCAGGTAGTATAGAGGTAGCTGGACGTAAGCTGAAATGTTGGAAGAGTGGCGGACATGGAAGCCAAACATTTTTGGAAGGTGTCCAGAACTCATGTAACCCCGGATTTGTTATGCTCGGTGAAAGACTAGGAAAAGAAAAGCTCTTTTCATATATTCACAAATTTGGATTTGGAGAAAAGACAGGAATCGACTTACAAGGTGAAGCAAGTGGTATCCTTTTCGATGTTAAGAACGTTGGTCCTTTAGAACTTGCTACTACTGCATTTGGTCAAGGCGTCTCTGTCACGCCAATCCAACAAGTAACTGCCGTCTCAGCTGCTGTTAACGGTGGAACCTTATACGAACCATATATTGCGAAAGAGTGGATCGATCCAGATACTGGTGCGGTAATTAGTAAGAATACACCACAAGTGAAGCGACAGGTTATCTCTGAAGAAACCTCAAAAGAAGTAAGGCATGCGCTAGAAACAGTGGTAGCACTTGGTACTGGGAAGAATGCATTTGTAGAAGGGTATAGGGTCGGTGGTAAAACAGGGACAGCTCAGAAGGCAAAAGATGGTGCTTATTTAAAGAATAATCACATCGTCTCATTTATTGGTATTGCTCCGGCTGATGACCCGCAAATTGTAGTTTATACAGCGATTGATAATCCGAAAGACACGTTGCAGTTTGGTGGCGTTGTAGCCGCTCCAATAGTTGGAAATATAATTAATGATAGTTTGACGGTTATGGATGTCCCAAAGAGGCAAAATCAAATTGAGAAAGAGAAAACCTGGTTAGATGAAGAGACGATCGAAATGCCAAATCTTGTGGGGATGACCTCTAAAGAAATTAGGCAGGCAATGTACAATTTGAAAATTGAAGCAAGCGGTGATGGTGATACAGTTATTGCACAAGCACCTGATCCGGGTGTAAAATTACCTGCAGGCTCTGAAATCAGACTTTATATGGGTGACAAATAGGCACTCTGTGAGTACAATAAGTATGAAACAAGCCAAGGCATATGCTCTTGGCTTGTTTTCTGAAAAAAGTCAGCAAACTAGAAAGGTGATCAAAGATGAGATTAGATGATCTACTTCATGCATTATTTACATATAAGAAGTTTGGACGTGGTAATCCAGAAATTGCGTCAGTTGAAAGCGACAATCGTAATGTAACCGAAGGGAGCTTGTTTGTTTGCATTCCTGGTTATACGGTAGATGGGCATGATTTTGCGGAGGATGCAGTTCATAAAGGAGCGGTTGCAATTATCGCTCAAAAAGAACTTGATCTTGATGTACCTGTTATCGTTGTAAAAGATACGCATCGTTCGTTAGCGGAAATAGCGAATCATTTCTATCAAAATCCGACTGAAGCATTTACTCTGATCGGAGTAACAGGTACGAACGGTAAAACAACCGTTTCCCATCTGATCGAGAAAGTTCACCGTGATCAAAATCAAAAAACAGGATTGATCGGAACGATTAATATCAAAATTGGAGAAGAAGAGTTTGAAACAAAAAACACTACTCCTGAACCGCTTTTATTGCAGAAGCAATTCGCGAACATGAAAGAGAAAAGCGTTGAAACGGCTGTGATGGAAGTTTCTTCTCATGCATTAACGCTCGGAAGAGTGCGGGGCTGTGATTATGATATCGCGGTATTCACGAACTTAACTCAGGATCATTTAGACTATCATGGCACAATGGAAGAGTATCGTCAGGCTAAGGGTCTTTTATTCTCTCAATTAGGCAATACATATGATCCAGCCCGTAAGAAGATCGCTGTATTAAATGCCGATGATCCTGCTAGTGCTGATTACGAAAAGATGACTTCTGCGCATATTTTCACATACGGGATTGATAATGAAGCAGATGTTAAAGCTGATAATATCTCATTCTCAGCTAATGGGACAAGATTTAGACTAATCATGCCTGAAAGAGAAGAAGACGTTAAGCTCAAGCTTACAGGCAAATTTAGTGTATACAATGCTCTTGCTGCCATCTCTGCTTGTAAGGCTGCGGGCATACCTTTACATGATATCCTGAAAAGCCTAGAAGGAATTCAGGGCGTTCCAGGACGCTTTGAATTGGTCGACGAGGGACAGAACTTCCCCGTTATCGTTGATTATGCACATACGCCCGATAGTCTCGAAAATGTTCTAACTACCGTGAAGGATATGGCGAAAGGAAACGTATTTGCAGTTGTTGGTTGTGGAGGAGATCGCGATCGTACAAAGCGCCCTCTTATGGCAAAGATTGCAACAAAGATTGCAGATACAACAGTCATCACTTCTGATAACCCAAGAAGTGAAGACCCAGAAAGAATTTTAGACGATATGGTAGAGGGTGCAGATGGGCACTACGTTCGAATAACTGATCGAGCACAAGCGATCACTCATGCAATTAATGAAGCAAGCGAAGGTGATGTTGTTTTAATTGCTGGTAAAGGTCATGAAACGTACCAAATCATTGGAGAAAACGTTCATGAATTTGACGATCGTAACGTAGCACGTCAGGCAATAAAGGGGAAGAAAGCATGAAGTTTCATTCAACGTTACTAGACAACTTTTCGAAAGTTTCAATGAAGACTGATGTCATCTTTGATGGCATTGCAACGGATACTCGAAAAGATTGTACAAACCAATTGTTTGTACCGATCGTAGGTGAAGTGTATGACGGCCATCGCTTTATTGATAAGGCAATAGAAAGTGGTGCGACTGGGACGCTTTGGGATGAATCGAAGCCGTTCCCGAAAGACCTTGATGGCAGAATTGCAGTTTACTATGTGAAAGACACGACAGAAGGTTTACAAAACCTTGCGAAAGCCGTTCTAGATAAGCATAAGCCTTACGTTGTTGGTGTTACAGGTAGTAACGGTAAAACCACTGTAAAGGATATGTTGGAAGCGGTTCTTAGTACGAAATATAAAACATATAAAACTCAAGGGAATTTAAATAATCACTGGGGTTTACCGATGACAATCCTTGGGATGCCTGAAGATACGGATCTGCTTATATTAGAAATGGGCATGAGCTCCCAGGGGGAAATCTCACTTCTTTCATCGATCGCAAAGCCAGATGTGGCAGTCATCACAAACATTGGTGAGTCACATCTTCTTCAGCTTGGCAGTAAAGAAAATATTGCAAAAGCGAAGATGGAAATCGTAGATGGGTTGAAAAAAAGTGGCTCACTTATTATTGATGGAGATGAACCGTTATTATCCCCGGTTAAGAGTCGTGCAATCTCGTGTGGCTATCAAGGAGAGAACGATATTCAAATCAGTGAAGTTTCCCAACTCGAGAAGGGTTTTACATTTACGCTTGCTAATGAAGAAAAGCCGTTCGAAATACACTTGTTAGGGAAGCATAATGTTAAGAACGCGCTCTTTAGTATCGCAGCAGGTAGAAAGCTCGGTATTGAAGAAGGTGCAATCAGGGCTTCACTTTCTTCTTTGAAATTGACAGGGATGCGGCTTGAACAGTTTAAGAGTAATAATGGGGCGTTGATCATCAATGATGCATATAACGCAAGCCCAACTTCTATGAAGGCAGCGATTGATACATTAAGTGAGCTTGAAGGTTATAAGAAGAAGATCGCAGTATTAGGTGACATGTATGAGCTTGGTGATAAAGAAGAACAGCTGCACCGTGAAATTGCTGAATCAATAAGGAATCCAATAACAGAGGTTGTTACTGTTGGGGAGAAAAGTAAATGGATCTACGATGAGATGAAAAAGAATGAAGCAGTTGGTGTTCCTGCTGTTTCCTTTGCCACGAAAGAAGAGGCTTCATCATATCTAAAGGACCGCCTTGATAAAGAGACAGCAGTTCTATTAAAAGCTTCGAGAGGCCTCGGGCTTGAAACGATCATAAAGGCAATAGGGAATTAATTTTTAAGGAGGCAGGACATTGATTGAACGTTTATTAATCTTTAGTTTATTAGCATCATTTATTATTGCAGTATTGGTTTCACCCGTATTCATCCCTTTCTTAAGGAGATTGAAATTCGGTCAAAGTATACGAGATGAAGGACCCAAGTCGCACCAGAAGAAATCAGGTACCCCGACGATGGGCGGACTTATTATCATACTTGCTATTATAATTGGTACAGTAGCAATTGCTTTAAAATACGATGAAATTTCTATGGAAATCTGGCTGTTGCTCTTTGTAACGATTGGGTATGGGTTAATTGGTTTTCTTGATGACTTTATTAAGGTTGTGAAAAAACGCAACCTTGGATTAACGTCCAAACAAAAACTACTTGGTCAGGTATTTATCGCTATTCTTGTGTATTTCGGACTAAGGACGATTGGTTTTGATACTGCCATTCATGTCCCAGGTACTGATTTTAGTTTTGATCTTGGTATTGGCTATGTTGTTTTGCTTTTCATCATGCTTGTTGGTGCTTCTAATGCAGTCAACTTAACAGATGGTCTCGACGGACTCGTGGCAGGTACAGCCGCGATTGCATTTGGTGCATTTGCAATTCTAGCAGCGGCTGCATACATGTACGATGTAGCAATATTTTCTGTCAGTGTTGTAGGAGCAGTGCTTGGTTTTCTTGTATTTAATGCACATCCTGCAAAAGTATTCATGGGTGACACAGGCTCCCTGGCTTTGGGTGGAGCTTTAGCGGCAGTCGCAATTATGACGAAGCTCGAATTACTGTTAGTTGTGATCGGTGGCGTATTTGTTATCGAAACGTTATCCGTTATCATCCAAGTAGCTTCATTTAAAACAACAGGTAACCGTGTGTTTAAAATGAGCCCACTCCATCACCATTATGAATTGTCTGGATGGACGGAATGGCGTGTTGTAGCGACATTTTGGACAGTGGGATTGATTTGTGCGGCATTAGGAATTTATCTTGAGGTGTGGTTGTAATGAAGAATCAAGATGTTTACAAACAACGTTCAGTGTTAGTGATGGGCATTGCAAAGAGTGGCTATGCAGCTGCAAAGCTACTCCGCTCTCTTGGTGCTAACGTAGTCGTGAATGATCGTGAAGAGGTTTCAAACAACCCACAAGCGATGGAGCTACGTGAGGATGGTTTTACTGTAGTAGGAGGAGGGCACCCGCTCTCACTACTTGAGGGTATTGATTTAATCGTGAAAAACCCAGGGATTCCATACCACAATCCCCTTTTAAAAGAGGCAGAAGCACAGGGAATTCCTATTATTACTGAAGTAGAGGTTGCTGGAAAGATTTCTGAAGCGCCGTTCATCGCGATTACTGGTTCGAATGGGAAAACAACTACAACGACTCTAATTGGAGAGCTACTAAGTGGGACGAGCTCGAACCCTGTCGTAGCTGGTAACATTGGAACAGTCGTATGTGAAGTTGCTGCTAAGGCAACTCCAGATCAAACGCTTGTTACGGAGCTATCTAGTTTTCAACTTCAGGGTACGGAGGAGTTTCACCCGCACATATCTGTTCTCCTTAACATTTATGAAGCTCATCTTGATTATCATGGCTCAAAAGAAGCTTATGCGAAGGCGAAAGCTCGAATCTTTGCAAATCAGACATCTGAAGATTATGCCGTCTACAATGCGGATGATGCGATAGTATCGGAGTTCGCACGGGCATCAAGCGCAACTCTCATTCCGTTTTCTGCTACAAAGCAGGTAGAAGCTGGCGTTTGTATAGTGGGTGGTGTCATCACATATCAAGGTGAAAAAGTGATCGAAATCGCCGATCTTTCAATGAAGCAGAATATAGAAAATACGCTTGCTGCTATTGCAGTTGCTAAGTTATCTGGTGTTACGAATGAAAAGATTTATGAAGAGCTTACGAATTTTCATGGAGTGAAACATCGATTGCAATTTGTTGGAGAAGTAAAGGAACGAAAGTTCTTTAACGATTCAAAAGCAACCAACTCTATCGCAACTAAGAAGGCTCTCGACTCATTCGATCATCCCGTTATCCTATTAGCAGGAGGTTTGGACAGAGGGAATGATTTTGATGATCTCATTCCATATTTTCAAGAGAAAGTGAAACATTTGATTACATTTGGAGAAACTGCACCTAAACTTCAGAATACTTCAAACAAAGCAGGATTGAAGAACGTTACAATTGTCGATAATGTAGAAAAAGCTGTACCAACAGCTTTCAATCTTTCAAATGAGGGTGACGTTATCCTATTATCACCTGCATGTGCAAGTTGGGATCAATATAAAACGTTTGAACAGCGCGGTGACATTTTTATTGACGCAATGCATAAACTCTAATGAAAGGTTGTCATGCTTATCCGATTTAATGGATAAGTAAATCGACGATAACGGGGTGTGGATTCATTGCCGAAAACAAAATCAACGCCAGACCTGGTCTTTTTAACTGTGACACTTGCTCTACTAGCAATCGGATTAGTGATGGTCTATAGTGCTAGTGCAGTATGGGCTTCTTATAAATTCGATGACGCCTTCTTCTTTGCAAAAAGACAGCTTCTATTTGCGGGAGTCGGGGTCGTTGCAATGTTCTTCGTAATGAACGTGGAATACTGGACATGGAGGACATGGTCTAAGTTAGGAATTCTGATTTGCTTTATCTTTCTAATACTAGTCTTAATCCCTGGGGTCGGATTAGTTAGAGGAGGAGCGAGAAGTTGGTTAGGTGTTGGGGCGTTTTCGATCCAACCTTCTGAATTTACAAAATTAGCGATGATCGCTTTTCTGGCTAAATACCTATCAGAAAACCAAAAGCGTATCACTTCGTTTAAAAAGGGACTTGTTCCATCGCTCGGTCTCGTTTTAGTAGCATTTGCAATGATCATGCTCCAGCCGGATCTTGGTACAGGAGCGGTTATGGTTGGAACATGTGTTGTAATGATTTTTATTTCAGGTGCAAAAATTTCGCATTTCGCATGGTTAGGGTTGCTTGGTATTGCAGGCTTTGTAGGATTAATTTTATCTGCACCTTACCGAATCGCAAGAATTACATCTTACCTCGATCCTTGGAGTGACCCACTTGGCAGTGGCTTTCAAATTATTCAGTCCCTGTATGCAATTGGACCAGGAGGATTGATGGGTCTTGGCCTAGGGCAAAGTAGGCAAAAGTTTTATTACTTACCTGAACCTCAAACTGATTTTATTTTTGCTATTTTATCTGAGGAACTTGGATTTATAGGTGGTAGCTTCGTGATTCTGTTATTTGCACTTCTCCTTTGGAGAGGAATCAGAATTGCGCTACGCGCGCCAGATTTATTTGGTAGTTTACTCGCTGTTGGCATTATTGGGATGGTCGCGATTCAAGTGATGATCAATATTGGTGTTGTTACAGGGCTAATGCCTGTTACAGGTATCACACTTCCGTTCTTAAGTTATGGAGGTTCCTCGTTAACGCTCATGTTAGTAGCGATGGGGGTATTGCTAAACATTAGTCGATATGCCAAATTTTAGCTCTCAGATACTCTTCTTCCGTCACATGGTAGCGACCTCTTCCCAATAGGATAGTAGTGGAGGAAGTCAGGAGGATGATATGAACAAGCTAAAGCAAGTTGAAGATGCATTAATTAGAGCAGATGTTGGTAGAGTTCGCGTGAATGAGCCGCTGTCGAAGCATACCACGATTCGGATTGGTGGCCCTGCAGCCATCCTGGTTGAACCGAACTCGATTGAAAGCCTAAGAAAAATCCTTGCCATTATTAACAAAAACGATGTTAAGTGGCGTGTGATTGGCAGAGGGTCAAATTTGTTAGTGAATGATAATGGAATAGCCGGTGTCGTGATCAAACTTTCTAAAGGTATGGATGATTTCGTTTTACACGATAACGAACTGCGAGTTGGTGGGGGATATTCTTTAATCAAATTAGTGACCCTCATTTCCAGAAAAGGGTTAACTGGTCTCGAGTTTGCTGGCGGTATACCCGGCTCTGTAGGTGGAGCTATATACATGAACGCTGGCGCGCATGGGTCTGATATATCAACTGTACTAACGAAAGTGCTGGTTCTCTTTCGAAGAGGAGAACTAAGGTGGCTTACAAGGGATGAGATGAGGTTTTCTTATCGAACTTCTATTTTGCAAGAGAAACCGGGGATTGTTGTCGAGGCCGTTTTCGAATTGCAAAAGGGAGACCAGAAGTCAATCGTTGCTCACATGGAAAAAAACAAAGACTACCGTTCTGACACGCAACCATGGAAAGAGCCTTGCTGTGGTAGTGTTTTTCGGAACCCTTTGCCAGATCATGCTGGCCAATTGATTGAAGCTTCAGGATTAAAAGGGCATCGAGTAGGTGGAGCTGAAATATCAACTCTCCATGGTAACTTCATCGTAAATGTAGGTGGAGCTACAGCAAAAGATGTTGAGGAACTGATTGCTCTTGTGAAATACACCGTGAAAAGTAGGTACGGAATTGACCTTCACACTGAAGTAGAAATAGTTGACAGATAAAACGCTCCAATTGCTGGAGCGTTTTTTATATTGATATTCTTTTTAATTCAAACAAAAGGCTAATTTAGTCGATATTTGACTAAGAAAACATTTTTCTTGTCTGGATAAAAAGCCCTAAAAATATGCTATAATGGTGAAAATAAGCAGCATTTCTTTATCATGCCGTTCGGTTGCCATGATATGAAATAGAGCACTTTGAAGAATTATTATTTCAAGACGGGGGCAAAAGGATGGAAGATCGCAAAGTAGTAACGATAGAAGATCGGATTCCGACACTAAAAGCGCAACGTAAACAGCGCGCAAATAGAAGACTGATCGTCTATTTATCAATCTTCTTCTTTTTAATTTTGTTGATTATTTACTTCCAATCTTCTTTGAGCCACATTCGGACTATCACTATTTCAGGCAATCATTATATTGCTACGGATGAAATTGAAAAGATGAGTGGTCTTGATCAAAGTGTAAGCTTTTGGAACATTAATAAAAAAGAAGTAGTATCTCAAATCGAAAGCTCTAAAGAAATATCTAGCGCAAACGTTACTCGACAGTTTCCTGCGACGGTGAATATTGCAGTTACTGAAAATGAGCGAGTAGCCTATCTGAAGAAGGGAAGTAAGTTTTTCCCAATACTTCAAACAGGAACGATACTGGATGCCTTGAAGAAAGGTGAGACACCAGTCAATGCACCGATTCTTCTGCAATGGGACGAGAGCACAGAACTGTCTGAAATGGCAGGAGAGTTAAGGAAAGTTAAGATGAGTGTGATTAATCGTATTTCTGAAATTCACTACGAACCGAAAGAAGATAACGCGTTTAATCTAACTTTATTCATGAGTGATGGCTATGAAGTACGGACAAGCATTAGTAGTTTTGCAAAAAGAATAAATGCATATCCGTTAATTGTTAAGGAACTACAAGATAAGCCAAAAGGTATTCTATATTTGAATGAAGGTAGCTGGCTCGAACCGTATGAAAAAGTGGTAGAAGAGAAAAAGGAATCATAAGCGAGAAATTACCTATGAGTATGTTCCTAATGGACAAGGATGAGTTTTTTTATACGAACATTTATGATTCAGGGAGTATGACACTTCTCTTTCCGAATATGGAACGATATTAAGCTTTTTTCGTATGAATCAATCATTGTCTTTTCTCCATGTTCTTCATGGTGTAGACTTATACGTATGTTCTTTCTATCTATTACGAAAGACTTATAATCTATTGAATCAAATTTTTGAGTCAAACAACTAAAAAAACTTATAAAATATTGGTCAAAAGAAGGGAAATTAACGGATTTGTGGAATAGTGTCCTTATATCGCATTCTTATAGCGATCAGTACTTTTCTGTTAAAATGAAGTTTACTAACAGAAAATGTTGTGAATATAAAGGTGTTGGAGGTTTATTCGACCCTATTATAGAGAATATACAAATACCTGAAATAGGTAGCAATTCGAAGGAGGTGCCAGGAGAATGAACAGCAACGAAGTTTATGTGAGTCTAGACATCGGTACATCCAATGTGAAAGTAATCATTGGCCAGATGACAAACGATTCATTGAATATCCTCGGGGTAGGCAGTGCGCCGTCCGATGGAATTCGTAAAGGATCGATTGTGGATATAGATGAAACTGTTCGTTCAATTAAACAGGCAGTAGAAAATGCAGAAAGAATGGTAGGATTATCGATTCGTTCCGTCATTGTTGGAATTAACGGGAATCACGTTCAGCTTCAGCCTTGTCACGGTGTAGTGGCTGTTTCTAGTGAGGACCGCGAAATTCATGATGAAGACGTTGCGAGAGTAATTGATGCAGCACAGGTTGTTTCTATCCCTCCTGAGCGTGAAATTATTGATGTAATCCCAGGTCAATTCGTAGTAGATGGATTAGATGGCATTACAGACCCAAGGGGCATGATTGGTGTACGTCTTGAAATGGAAGGCACCATCATTACTGGTTCAAAAACCGTATTACATAATCTATTGAGATGTGTTGAGAAAGCAGGCCTTGAAATTGCTGATATTTGTCTACAGCCGCTAGCATGTGGCGCAATGGCTCTCTCGAAGGATGAGAAAAATCTTGGAGTGGCACTTGTGAACATGGGAGCAGGTTCGACGACAATTTCTATATTCGAAGAAGGTTCTCTCAAGGCGACTTCAGTTCTTCCTATCGGGGGAGATAACGTCACGAAAGACATTTCTATAGGTCTAAGAACGACTACTGAAGAAGCTGAACGTATTAAGATAAAGCATGGTAATGCATTTGTAGACCTTGCATCTGAAGAAGAAGCATTTACTGTGTCTACGATAGGTAGTTCAGCTGAACAAGAATTTAATCAGTTCGAATTGGCTCATATTATAGAACCTCGTATCGAAGAGATGTTAGAATTGATAGAAGACGAGATTAGGCGTTTGGGTATACGCGAATTGCCAGGTGGATTTGTACTTACTGGAGGAATGGTAGGTATGGATGGTATCCTCGAACTTGCAAGGGACGTACTCCAACATAATGTGCGCGTTGCAGTTCCTGATTATATTGGAGTTCGTGAACCCCAATATACTACTGGCATTGGTCTAATCCAATTTACGTACAAGAACGTAAAAATTCAGGGGAAAGAAGTGGCTGCTTCCTTAAACCCTGAGGATGAAGTGAAGCCCAAGCGTAAAAGCAAACCTGAACCTCAGTCGGGAGAGAAATCTTCTCCAGGTATGAAAGAAAAAGTTAAGAATTTCTTTAATTTATTTGTAGAATAAAGGGCATTACAAGATTAGGAGGACCTGAGATGTTAGAGTTTGATATGAATATGGAACAATTAGCACAAATAAAAGTAATCGGTGTCGGCGGTGGCGGAAGCAATGCTGTTAACCGAATGATTGAAAACGGAGTTCAAGGTGTAGAATTTATTGCTGTAAATACAGATGCACAGGCATTGAACCTTGCGAAAGCAGAAGTAAAGATGCAAATTGGTGGCAAGTTAACAAGAGGTCTTGGTGCAGGCGCGAATCCGGAGATCGGAAAGAAAGCTGCTGAAGAGAGCAAAGAGCAGATCGAAGAAGCACTTCGTGGCGCTGATATGGTATTCGTAACTGCAGGTATGGGAGGCGGAACTGGTACTGGTGCTGCTCCCGTTATTGCTGAGATTGCAAAAGAACTAGGCGCACTTACAGTTGGTGTTGTTACTCGTCCATTTACGTTTGAAGGTAGAAAGCGTTCAACTCAAGCGGTATCTGGTATCGCGATGTTGAAAGAAAAAGTTGATACGTTGATCGTTATTCCTAACGACCGTCTACTTGAAATCGTTGACAAGAACACTCCTATGCTAGAAGCATTCCGTGAAGCGGATAACGTTTTACGTCAAGGTGTACAAGGTATATCAGACCTAATTGCGGTTCCTGGTCTTATTAACCTTGACTTTGCAGACGTTAAAACCATTATGACTGAAAGAGGATCTGCATTGATGGGAATCGGTATCGCTACAGGCGAGAACCGTGCTTCAGAAGCAGCCAAAAAGGCGATTTCCAGCCCATTGCTTGAAACGTCGATCGACGGAGCAAAAGGCGTTCTTATGAACATTACAGGCGGATCTAACTTAAGCCTTTATGAAGTGAATGAAGCAGCAGATATCGTATCTTCAGCTTCTGATGAAAATGTCAACATGATCTTTGGTTCTGTTATCAATGAAGAACTAAAAGATGAAATTCTTGTGACTGTGATTGCAACTGGATTTGACGAGAATGAAAACAAGAAAAAATCTGTTCCTCGTCCTTCTTCTCAATCTAAGCAGGGTGCTCCAATCCAGCAACCAAAGCATGAAGAGGAAGAAACACAACAGCCAGAACCTTCTAAGTTTGGTTCTCGCGTTGAGGAATCCAATGAAACACTCGATATTCCTACTTTCCTTCGTAATCGTAAGCGCAGAAGATAATACTTTAAAAACCAGCTCAAAGATGAGCTGGTTTTTTTGTTTTTAATATCTTTTTTAGGAGGGATCATAAGTGAGTTTCTTGGTTCCAGCGCTTGTCGAGCCTAAACGCCCACTTCCGCCTTTATTGATATCTAGCTCCAGTGGGCAGGCTCTCGATCGCTTCACCTTTTCGACAGAACACAAAGAACGTGTTCAATCGAAAAGGCTCCAGCGCTTGTCGAGCCTAAACGCCCACTTCCGCCTTTATTGATATCTAGCTCCAGTGGGCAGGCTCTCGATCGCTTCACCTTTTCGACAGAACACAAAGAACGTGTTCAATCGAAAAGGCTCCAGCGCTTGTCGAGCCTAAACGCCCACTTCCGCCTTTATTGATATCTAGCTCCAGTGGGCAGGCTCTCGATCGCTTCACCTTTTCGACAGAACACAAAGAACGTGTTCAATCGAAAAGGCTCCAGCGCTTGTCGAGCCTAAACGCCCACTTCCGCCTTTATTGATATCTAGCTCCAGTGGGCAGGCTCTCGATCGCTTCACCTTTTCGACAGAACACAAAGAACGTGTTCAATCGAAAAGGCTCCAGCGCTTGTCGAGCCTAAACGCCCACTTCCGCCTTTATTATTAAATTATTCAAATTTTTCTCTAAACACTGTTGTGTTTGTGAAGTGTGACACGTATAATGTCCATTATATAAAAACAAAAGTCCTTGATAGAAGGACATAAGGGAGTGGAGATTATGAAGGATAGCGTATCGATTGGACTGTTGGGGCTTGGGACTGTTGGTAGTGGTGTGGTACATATGATCGAGTCGCACCAAGAGGAGCTTCAACAGCGAGTTGGTTGTGTTGTGAAGGTAGGTAAGGTGCTTGTAAGAGATATCGAAAAAAACCGAGGTGTGGCTGTTAACGAAGATTTGTTAACACAAGATCCTAATGAGGTGATTCATAATCCTGATGTGGATGTTGTTATCGAAGTGATGGGAGGAATCGATCAAGCGAAAGAATATATCCTCGCTTCGTTAAAAAATAGAAAACATGTTGTAACTGCAAACAAGGATTTGATGGCTTTGCATGGAAGAGAGTTATTAACGGCTGCAGTGGACAATGATTGTGATCTCTTTTATGAAGCTAGTGTGGCTGGTGGTATTCCTATTCTTCGTAGTTTAGTAGAAGGTCTATCTTCTGATAGAATCACTAAATTGATGGGAATCGTGAACGGTACGACGAATTATATTCTTACAAAGATGACTAAGGATAACGTGCCTTATGAGAGCGTTTTGAAAGAGGCACAAGAACTTGGTTTTGCTGAAGCTGATCCAACTGCTGATGTTGACGGACTTGATGCAGCTCGTAAAATCGTCATCCTTGGTACATTAGGATTTTCAATGAAAGTAGGACTGGATGATGTCAAGATCAAAGGAATCACTCAGGTTGATGCAGAGGATATTTCATACAGTAAGAAGCTAGGGTATACAATTAAACTTCTATCGATCGCGAGCTCAGAAAATGGCTCGATCGAACTTTCTGTACAGCCTACCTTGTTGCCATCCCGTCATCCTCTCGCTTCAGTAAATGACGAATACAATGCTGTCTATGTTTACGGTGAAGCTGTGGGTGAAACAATGTTCTACGGTCCAGGAGCAGGACAACTTCCTACAGCTACTGCTGTTGTCTCTGACCTTGTCGCGGTCATTAAAAACATGCGTTTGGGTGTAAATGGTAAGAGTGTCATCCTTCCTCAACATGAACGTAAGCTGAAGAAGGAAGAGGAAATTAAGAGCAAGTACTTTATCAGACTCTTTGTAAAAGATGAAGCCGGTGCATTTTCAAAGATTTCTCATTTGTTTAAGGATCACGGAATTAGTCTTGAGAAGTTGATCCAGGAGCCAGTTATTAATAATGGAACTGCTGAGCTTGTTATCATCACACATGAAACGAATCAACAAGCGTTCGAGGACGTTCATAGTCAATTAAATGATTTGGATGTGGTGGTGGAGGTGAAAAGCAGGTATCGAGTGGAGGGAATGTAATGTCTGTCTGGAATGGATTGTTAAAGCATTATGCGGATTATTTGCCGGTTACTGAAGAAACTCCCTCACTGACTTTAAATGAGGGGAATACACCTTTATTAAAATTAAACACGCTTTCTGAGGAACTAGGCGTTTCATTACATGTGAAAATTGAAGGAGCCAATCCTACTGGCTCCTTTAAAGACAGAGGCATGGTGATGGCAGTAGCGAAGGCAAAAGAAGAAGGAAGCAATGCGATTATTTGTGCTTCGACTGGAAACACAGCAGCGGCAGCAGCGGCGTATGGTGCAAGAGCTGGATTACGTTGCATCATCGTTATTCCAAAAGGCAAGGTCGCGTTAGGAAAGCTTGCGCAAGCCATGATCTACGGTGCTGAAATCTTTGAGATCGATGGAAACTTTGATGAAGCACTCCGAATGGTACGATCGATCGCTGAAACAGAGCCTATTACACTTGTGAATTCAGTTAACCCGTATCGTTTAGAAGGTCAGAAAACGGCCGCTTTCGAAGTTTGTGATCAGCTTGGTAAAGCGCCGGATGTTCTTGCGATCCCTGTAGGGAATGCAGGGAATATTTCAGCTTACTGGAAAGGATTTAAGGAATACCTTTCTGATGAGCGAAAACCCGAGATGAGAGGGTTCGAAGCGGAAGGATCAGCAGCGATCGTAAAGAAAAAGATCATCCAAAATCCAGAAACGATCGCTACAGCTATCAGAATTGGTAACCCCGCTAGTTGGCAACTTGCTGAAGAAGCAGTAGTTGAATCAGATGGGAAGATTGATAGTGTTACGGATGAAGAAATTTTGAATGCCTATCAGCTACTTGCAAAAAAAGAAGGAGTATTTGCAGAACCTGCTTCTTGTGCTTCAATCGCAGGCGTGTTAAAACAAGTGGCTTCTAAAGAAATTGCGCAAGGTAGCACGATTGTAGCAGTATTGACTGGAAATGGTTTGAAAGACCCATCAACGGCAATGGAGACTGTGCTTGTGAAACCGCGCGTCGTTGCTGCAGATAAAGGGAAGTTTTTAGAAGAGCTTAAGGGATGTGTAAGTCATTGAAACAACATGTCTCTTTGAAAATACCAGGAAGTACTTCAAACCTAGGACCAGGGTTCGATTCGATTGGGTTAGCAGTCAACCGTTACCTTTACGTTAAGTTTGAACCTTCCACTGAATGGAAATTTCACTATATTGATTTTCAAGAAAAGTTTCCTTCTGGTAAAGATAATCTTATCTATAAAGTTATTGAATCCATTGCAGATGAGATGTTACAAACTCCAGAACCACAGGCTATTACAATGACAAGCGAATTACCTTTAGAGCGGGGACTTGGTAGCAGCGCAGCTGCAATTGTTGCTGGAGTAGAAATCGCAGATCGTATTATGAATCTTCATTTAACTTCAAAACAAAAGGTAATGTTTGCTTCTAAATTTGAAGGCCATGCTGATAACGTTGCTGCCTCGATCTATGGCGGCCTTGTTATCGCATCAGGATTAGGAGAAATTGACACCATCGTCCAAGAAGTTGAAAATCTTGAGATGGTTGCATTGATTCCTGAGAGGAAATTAAAAACGACTGATTCACGTTCCGTACTTCCAGTGAATCTTTCTTATCAAGATGCAGTGAAGGCGAGTAGTATCGCAAATGTTTTAACTGCAGCAGCAGTTATGAACAATTGGCAGCTGGCTGGAGAGTTGATGAAAGAGGATTTGTTCCATCAACCATATCGAAAGCATCTCGTTCCAGATCTTGAACGCGTTCAATCTCTTGCGATAGAATGGGGGGCTTATGGGGCAGCACTTAGTGGAGCGGGTCCAACCTTGCTTCTATTTACGCCTCCCGGTACAGCTGGAAAATTAAAAGCCGTAATGGAGAAAAATTTTCTGGAATATGAGTGTCTCGAACTTCTACCTACCAATCGAGGAGTCGAGAGAGTTTTGAACGATGTGGTACAACGGTAATCAATTAAATAATAGCCGTCCATTTATGGACGGCTATTATTTTTGCTTTATAGCATACTGACAAAAATAGTGGTAATTATCCAAAATAACCTTGGTATTAACGGCATGATTTGACAGTCTTTCAATTCAAACTAGTCTATACTAAAGGTCAAATTCGTTAGGGAGGAGCCAGCGGGTGGCTGTATATCTGGATGTAATATGGCTGTTGAACATCTGTTTTGACTACATGCTATTGATGCTTACCAGTTTGCTGCTAAAGCGTCATGTTCGTAAAAGACGACTTGCTGCTGGCGCTCTTGTTGCTTCCCTTTATGTCATTTTTCTTTTCATTCCTGGAATGGAATTCATGGTTAACCCTCTAGTGAAATTATTTTATTCTTTAATCATTGTGAGCATGACATTTGGATTTACTAGGTTTCGAAGTTTCTTGCAAAGTTGGCTGTTGTTCTATTTCGTTACGTTTATGATCGGTGGAGGAATGCTAGGAGCACATTATTTCTTCAAACAGGATGTAGGTGTCTATAACGGGGCGATCGCCACACAAGGCACTGGTTTTGGTGATCCAGTCAGCTGGGGATTTGTTCTCGTTGGCTTTCCGGTCATATGGCTGTTCTCAAAGAAAAGATTAAGTGAAATCGAGGCGAAGAAAATTCATTATGATCAAATTGCCACCGTAAAGATTACGATTGATGATGTTATTGTAACGGCAGCCGCCCTGATCGACAGTGGAAACCAGCTTCGAGACCCTTTATCCGGTGCACCCGTAATGATTCTCGACATGACCATCCATTCAGAACAGTTCTCAGATCAATTTCTTGAAAAAGCAAAGAATGTAACTGATTTTCAAAGTGAGGGAGAGGTGGACAGGTGGGAGCATAGACTTAGAATCGTTCCATTTCGAGCCGTCGGCCAAGATCATCAATTTTTATGTGCACTAAAGCCTGATGAGGTAGAGATAACAACGAAAGAAGAAACCCTCGTTGTGAAAAAGGTTCTCGTGGGCCTTAGTTTCCAATCTTTGTCGGGGGAGAAAGAGTACAGTTGTATCCTTCATCCAAAAATGCTGGCTGAAAAGGCGAATGCTTCTTAATAAGAAGTAATAAAACAGATTGGGGAGGTAACATGCATGGGGAAATTAAAGATAAAAGTTGTACTCTGGTGGCAACGTATTCTTATGAAACTCGGCATAAAGCCTGACGAAATTTATTACATAGGAGGAAGCGAAGCACTCCCACCTCCTTTAACAAAAGAAGAAGAAGCCCATCTTTTAATCAAATTGCCTGGAGGTGACAAGGCTGCTCGTTCGATCTTAATCGAAAGAAATTTGCGACTCGTTGTCTATATCGCAAGGAAATTTGAAAACACGGGAATCAATATTGAAGATTTGATCAGTATAGGGACGATTGGTTTAATTAAAGCTGTAAATACATTCAACCCAGAGAAGAAAATAAAGCTAGCAACTTATGCTTCTCGATGTATTGAAAATGAGATTCTCATGTTTCTCCGTCGAAATAACAAAATTCGTTCCGAGGTTTCCTTCGATGAGCCTCTTAACGTGGATTGGGATGGAAACGAGTTACTCTTATCTGATGTGCTCGGGACTGATGAAGATATCATCACAAAGGGAATCGATGCTCGCGTAGATCGAAAGTTGCTTGTGAAAGCTCTCGAAACCCTGAACCCAAGAGAAAAGCAAATTATGGAATTAAGGTTTGGTCTTGCTGGAGATGAAGAAAAAACACAAAAGGATGTTGCTGATCTTCTCGGAATTTCTCAATCCTATATTTCTAGGCTAGAAAAGCGCATCATCAAAAGGCTCCGCAAAGAATTTAACAAGATGGTCTAAGTTTCTTGAAATGATAAATGCATAATTTTCCCACTCTCGGAGATACTTTACTTTGACAGCATCTCCGATGAGGAGGGAAAGAGTTGACACGAAACAAAGTCGAGATTTGTGGAGTAGATACCTCCAAACTTCCGGTACTGAAGAATGAGAAAATGAGAGTGCTCTTCAAACAGATGCAGGCAGGGGATATTTCTGCTAGGGAAGAGCTAGTGAATGGAAATTTACGACTCGTTTTAAGCGTTATTCAGCGATTTAATAATCGTGGTGAATACGTTGATGATCTTTTTCAGGTCGGATGTATTGGATTAATGAAATCCATTGATAACTTCGATTTATCGCAAAACGTGAAATTCTCAACTTATGCAGTACCGATGATAATCGGTGAAATTAGACGGTATCTCCGGGATAATAACCCGATAAGAGTTTCTAGATCGCTTCGAGATATTGCCTATAAATCCCTCCAGATCAGGGACAAATTGATGACGAAAAACTCTAAAGAGCCGAATCCAACAGAAATTGCTAAGGAACTTGGTGTAACGAAAGAAGAAGTTGTATTCGCGCTCGACGCCATCCAGGACCCTGTTTCATTGTTTGAACCAATATACAATGATGGTGGAGATCCAATCTTCGTAATGGATCAAATTAGTGATGATAAGCAAAAAGATTTTCATTGGCTAGAGGACATTGCATTGAAAGAAGCGATGACGAGGCTGAACCAAAGGGAGAATATGATTCTTCAAATGCGATTCTTTCAAGGAAAGACGCAAATGGAAGTAGCTGATGAAATTGGTATTTCTCAAGCGCAAGTCTCACGTCTTGAAAAAGCAGCAATCCAGCAAATGAACAAAAATATACAAAGTTAGAACAAGACCTGTTAAACAGGTCTTTTCTATTGCCCACTTTTCATATAATAAAATGGAAAGGTGGGGGTGTGATGATAAAAATCTCTGAATTTCAGGTTAAGGATGTTGTGAATGTTTCTAATGGTAAAAAACTTGGACATATAGCGGACCTTGAAATAAACTTGACGACTGGAAAAATTGAAGCGATCGTCATCCCAGGGCAAGGAAAGATGATGGGTTTTTTTGCACGGGAAAGTGACCTCGTAATCCCATGGCGTAATATCGTGAAGATTGGGTCAGATGTAATTTTAGTGAAACATTATGATTCATCAGATTCAGAATCTTTTCATAAAGAGTCATGAATAGCCAATATCTCACAATCTATATCCCTTCTTCTCAACATAATATGATAAAATAGAGTGTAAACTTGAATAGAAATGAAGGGATATAGCTGTGAGAAAAGAACTGTTTCAAGATACGATTGACAATACTTCACTAGCACTTCATTTCAGAGACGTTGCTAGTTCTACAAGTAAACTTAAAGCGGGTTTTTCGACTCGATATAACGGTGTCAGCAAGGATCCTTATGCTAGTCTGAACCTCGGTTTCCATGTGCCAGATCACCCATTAGATGTTCTAACTAATAGAAAAATTCTAAGCAAATCGATAGGCACACACCTAGAAGATTGGGTAGTTGGAGAGCAAATTCATGGAAATGAAATTGCACGTATCGGTTCAAATGATATAGGGCGTGGTGCTACCGATCATGATACGGCCATACCGAATAAAGATGGTTTGTATACGGATGAAAGGGGAATCATGTTAGCTGCGCTTTATGCTGATTGTGTTCCGCTCTTTTTTTACTCACCATCCAGCGAAAGGGTTGGAATTGCCCACGCAGGCTGGAAAGGAACCACGAAGGATATTGCTGGAGAGATGATTCGTAAGTGGCAAGAAGATGGGATTGACCCTAAGGACATTTTGATAGCAATAGGACCTTCGATTGGAAGTTGTTGCTATGAAGTTGACGATAGGGTGATAGCGAGTGTCATTCAAGTTGCATTTGAATCTAAACAATTCTTCACACCAAACAACAATCATACTTATCAGCTCGATTTAAAAGCTGTGAATAAACACTTATTCCTAAAAGCAGGCGTACTGGAGGATAATATTTTTGTTAGTGACTATTGTACAAGCTGCAGTAACCTGTTTTTCTCTCATAGAAGTGAAAATGGTAAGACTGGAAGAATGATGGGTTACATTGGACTTGAGGAGGTTTAACAGGGAAGTGGAAGTAAGAACAAATTTAGAGAAAATCGTTTCGAAGATCGAATCTGCTGCACATCGCTCGAATCGAAACCCTGAAGATGTAAACATTATCGCAGTAACGAAATATGTTAGTATCGATCGTGCAAAGGAAGCTGTTGGTGCAGGGTTATCGCATCTTGGAGAAAATCGACAAGAAGGCTTGATCGAGAAGGTCGAAGCGTTTGAAGAACAGCCAGTATGGCATTTTATCGGAACGTTACAATCTCGTAAGGTAAAGGAAATCATTGCCCACGTGGATTATATTCACTCGTTGGATCGTCGATCTCTTGCTAAAGAAATCAATAAGAGAGCGACGAAAAAGATGAAATGTTTTGTGCAAATTAATGTTTCAGGAGAAGAATCGAAACATGGACTGACTCCTGAACAAGTGATGCCATTTGTTGAATCCCTAAAAAACTACCCAAATATTGAAGTTGTTGGTTTGATGACCATGGCTCCTCATATTAAGGATGCAGATGAGATCAGAGCAGTCTTTCAACAATTGAGAGAACTTCAAACGCTTGTACAAAAGCAATCGTTTGAACACGCACCATGTAAAGAACTTTCTATGGGAATGTCTAATGATTTTGAGATTGCTGTTGAAGAAGGTGCTACGTTTGTTCGTATCGGATCGTCTCTTGTTGGTTAAGAAAATAACAACTCCCGGAGGTGCAGGGAATGGGAATTAAGACAAAGTTTAAGCAGTTCTTTGAACTCGATGATGAACCAATAGAGTTCGAGGACGATGTTCAAACACCGTATGCTGAGGATGATGAATTGGAGAATTCTAGAGTTAACCGTAACCAGAACAAGCAAAAAAATTCTAATCAATCGAATCAGAATGTAGTAAGTCTGCAAAGTATTCACAAGAACTCGAGAGTTGTACTTGTTGAACCTAGAGTGTATGCTGAAGCTCAGGATATCGCCGATCATATTAAAAATCGAAAGTCTGTAGTTATGAACTTACAGCAGATTCCACATGACCAAGCAAAGAGAATCGTTGATTTCCTAAGTGGCACAGTGTATGCTCTTGGCGGAGATATTCAGAAGCTCGGTCCTGACACATTCATGTGTACTCCGGATAATGTTGAAATCTCTGGTAACATTACCGATGAAATATTTGAAGATTAGCCTCTAAGGAAGGTGAAAAATTTGGAAATTGCTTATTTATTAGCACAAGCTATACAGATTTACTCCTGGGTATTAATTATTTATATCTTTATGTCCTGGATTCCAAATGCTAGAGAGTCCTCAATCGGACAAATGATTGCAAGAGTTGCAGAACCATATCTTGCTCCTTTCCGCAAAATTATACCGCCGATCGGTGGAATGCTAGATATTTCTCCTATTGTTGCTATTTTTGCACTTCAGTTCGCACAGTATGGAATCGTTGCTCTCTTCAGAATGATTCTGTAATTCTATGTCAATTTACGAACACTATCGTCCTGAAGAACGCACGTTTGTTGATCGAGTATTGCAATGGCAAAGTGAAGTAGAAGAAAGATACACTCCAAAATTGACGGATTTTCTGGATCCAAGAGAGCAGGATATCGTAACACAAATTATAGGAAATCATCCGGATGTGACAGTGTCTTTCTCAGGCGCAGTGGATGGAGCTGAACGGCAGCGTGCACTGCTTCTACCCCCTTATCTAACAGCAACCGAAGAAGATTATGCAGTAGTTGCTCTAGAAATTACATATCCTTCTAAATTCGTTTCATTGTCGCATCCAGATCTTCTTGGTGCATTGATGGGACTAGGATTGAAACGGGAAAAATTCGGTGATATTTATGTGTTGGATGGTCACGCGCAGCTAATCGTTGCAGAGGAAGTATCGGATTATATTAAGATGAACTTAAACCAGGCTGGGAAAGCGTCGATATCTCCTGAGGAGATTCCTCTTTCACAATTGAATGTTCCACCGACTAGGTGGGAAGAACAAACTGGTACTGTAAGTAGTCTACGACTCGATGCTGTTTTAGCTGAAGTATACAACTTCTCTCGGTCTAAAGTAACTCCGATGATTGAGCATGAGCGTGCCAAACTAAATTGGAAAGTCGTTGATCAGCCTTCTACCGAAGTAAAAGCGGGTGATTACTTATCCCTTAGAGGTTCAGGTAGAAGCAAAATCAATACGATTGAAGGAAAAACAAAGAAAGATAAATGGCGAATTATCTATAGTATAAGAAAATAATTTGTCAAAATTAGAAGGATTGTCCAAAAGGATTGTCGAATTACGAGTTGGGACATAAAAGAGAGCAAACCGGAGGTGGCTGAATTGCCTTTAACACCATTAGACATTCATAACAAAGAGTTTACTCGCGGATTCCGCGGTTATGATGAAGACGAAGTAAATGAGTTTCTAGATCAAGTCATTAAAGATTATGAAACTGTTATTAGGGAAAAAAAGGAGCTTAATGAGAGAGTTAAGATTCTTGAAGAAAGACTAGGACATTTCTCAAACCTTGAAGAAACATTGAACAAGTCGATTCTTGTGGCGCAAGAAACTGCAGAAGAAGTAAAGCAGAGTGCAACGAAAGAATCTCGTTTGATCCTAAAGGAAGCAGAGAAGAATGCAGACCGCATCATTAACGATTCTCTAGCTAAAGCGAGAAAGATATCGATGGAAAACGAAGAGTTGAAAAAACAAGCTTCTGTTTACCGTACACGTTTCCGCATGCTTGTTGAAGCTCAACTAGAAATGTTAACAAATGAAGATTGGGACGGGCTCGCTGCACGTTTTGATGAAGAAGAAGAGCAAATTCAAGAAAAAGCATAACGCAATCTTTTAACATTTCTTTCGCATTTTCTTGACTTATCAAAAATGAATACACTATACTTTTGATATACATTAAAGAATGTTAGTTTCTTAAGAAGAATGAACATTGCATTTCAAAAGCATAAGTGATTAAGAAATGGACGATACTGTTTCTTACAAATAAGTGATAAAGAACGACTGCGATGGGAAGAGTAACTGTTTCACCTTAACAAAGCGAGCTGGGGTTGGTGTGAGCCCGGTGTTAAGCAATCAGTGAAGATCATCCCTGAGTCCCGAGCTGAACAATAAGTAAGCCCCGGCGTATCATTCACGTTACGAATGCAAAGTGAGCACAGCACTGTGCTTAAGTTGGGTGGTACCACGGGAAAACCTTCTCGTCCCTATGTTAGGGATGAGGAGGTTTTTTTATGTTCACGGAGACAGAAAGCGGAGTTCGATTTTGAAGGAGGAAGGGACATGAGCTTTAAAGAAACACTACTGATGCCAAAAACAAAGTTCCCAATGCGCGGCAATTTGCCAAACAAAGAGCCTAATATGCAAAAAGAATGGGAAGAAAAAAATCTATATGAGAAAGTACAGGAAAGAACGAAAGATCGTCCTCTTTTCGTATTGCACGATGGCCCTCCATATGCTAACGGGGATATTCATATCGGTCATGCTGAAAACAAAGTACTGAAAGACATGATCGTGCGCTATAAATCCATGAATGGCTTCAATGCACCGTACGTCCCTGGTTGGGATACTCACGGTTTACCGATCGAACAGGCCCTAACGAAAAAAGGCGTTGATCGTAAGAAATTAACGGTAGCGGAATTCCGTAAGAAGTGTGAAGAATATGCACTTAAGCAAGTTGATCGCCAGCGTGAACAGTTTAAACGTCTTGGTGTTCGAGGAGATTGGGATAATCCATATATCACTCTTAATAAAGGGTATGAAGCTCAGCAGATTAAAGTATTTGGAGAGATGGCGAAACGTGGCTATATCTACAAAGATAAAAAAACCGTTTACTGGTCTCCAACTTCAGAATCAGCTCTAGCCGAAGCTGAAATCGAATATCAGGATAAACGCTCACCTTCGATTTATGTGGCGTTCCAAGTAAAGGATGGAAAAGGTGTATTGGATGGAGAAGAGAAGTTCATCATCTGGACAACAACTCCATGGACGATTCCATCAAACCTTGCGATCGCATTGAATGCGTCGTTTGAATATAGCGTGGTCGAAGCAGATGGAAACAAATTCGTCGTCGCTTCAGAACTACTCGATCAACTTAAAGAAGAATTTGAATGGAATAGCGTCAAAGAAATGAAGCGCCTAAAAGGAAGCGAACTAGAATATGTTACCGCACAACACCCTCTTTACGATCGTGAATCACTAGTTATTCTAGGTGATCATGTAACGCTAGATGCTGGTACTGGTTGCGTTCATACCGCTCCGGGTCACGGTGAAGACGATTATACAATCGGAAGAAAGTACAATCTTGAAATCCTTTGCCCTGTAGATGAGAAAGGTGTCTTCACGAACGAAGCTCCAGGATTCGAAGGCTTGTTCTATGATAAAGCAAACAAACCAATCACTGAGAAGCTTGAAGAAGCTGATGCGCTAGTCAAGCTTTCATTCTTTACGCACTCCTATCCGCATGACTGGCGTACTAAGAAGCCAATCATCTTCCGTGCGACTGAACAGTGGTTCGCTTCAATCAAGCAATTCCGCCCTGAATTGTTACAAGCAGTTGCGGACGTAGAGTGGTTCCCAACTTGGGGAGAAATTCGCCTTCACAACATGGTAAAAGACCGAGAAGATTGGTGTATTTCACGTCAGCGTGCATGGGGCGTTCCGATTCCAGTTTTCTACGGTGAGAATGATGAACCAATCCTAACGGATGAAACAATCGACCATGTGTCAGAGCTATTCAGACAGCATGGCTCAAACATCTGGTTTGAGTGGGATGCGAAAGATCTGTTGCCAGAAGGATTCACTTCAGAACATAGTCCTAACGGTACTTTCCGTAAAGAAATGGATATCATGGACGTTTGGTTCGATTCTGGTTCATCTCATCAAGCGGTACTTGAAGAGCGTAGCGACCTTGCGCGCCCTGCAGACTTGTACCTTGAAGGATCTGACCAATACCGCGGTTGGTTTAACTCATCTCTTTCGACTTCTGTAGCAGTTACAGGAAAAGCACCATACAAGGCAGTGCTCAGTCATGGGTTCGTACTTGACGGAGAAGGGAAGAAGATGAGTAAGTCATTAGGTAACGTGATGGTACCAAACGATGTTATGAAGCAGCTCGGTGCCGATATCTTGAGACTTTGGGTTTCTTCTGCTGATTACCAGGCTGATGTACGTGTGTCGAATGAGATTCTTAAGCAAGTAGCGGAAGTGTACAGAAAGATTCGTAACACGTTCAGGTTTATGCTAGGAAACTTAGAAGGTTTCGACCCAGCTACGAACAGCGTTTCTTATGAGAATCTAAGTGAGCTCGATCAATACATGCTTGTGAAGTTAAATAACGTGGTAACGAAAGTGAAGAAAGCTTATGATGAGTATCAGTTCTTAACTGTTTACAATACGATTCATAATTTCTTTACAACAGAGATGAGCTCATTCTATCTTGATATCGCAAAAGATACGCTTTATATTGAGCATGAAGATCATCCTAAACGTCGAGCGATTCAAACGGTTCTATATCAAACGGCTGTAGCGTTAACGAAACTTCTTTCACCAATCATTCCACATACTGCTGAAGAAGTATGGCAGTTTGTACCTGGTGAAAAAGAAGAGTACGTTCAGCTTTCTGATATGCCTGAAGTGAAGAACTTCGAAGGAACTTCTGACCTTGAAAGCAAATGGGATCATGTCATGGACCTTCGAGATGAAGTTCTAAAAGCTCTTGAAGAAGCTCGAAACGAAAAGAAAATTGGTAAGTCCTTAACAGCTCAGCTTCATATCTATGCAGACGGTGAAGCGAAACAGCTTCTAGAAAGCATCAATAACCTTGATAAGCTTCTAATCGTATCTGCTGCATCTGTTGTAGGTAGTAAATCTGAAGCTCCAACAGAAGCGAAGAATTACGACGAACTATCGATCATGGTTTCACCTGCAGAAGGCGAAACATGTGAACGTTGTTGGAGAGTAACGCAGACAGTTGGACAAGATGAAACATATCCTACCCTATGCGTAGACTGTGCTGAAACTGTAAAAAACCATTATTAAGATAGAAAGCGCTTTGCAAAATGCAAAGCGCTTTTTATACGGTTGACGTTCACATTGTACAGGAATGAATCCTGTGCTAAACTTTCATAGGAAGTATCATTTGATCGGGGGAGCGCACGTGTGGAAATATTTAATAGCCATTGGCATTATTTTATTTGATCAATGGACCAAATGGCTTGTTGTTAAAAACATGGAGTATGGAGAGACAATAAAACTTATCAACGACTTTCTTTATCTGACCTCACATCGAAACCGAGGAGCTGCATTTGGGATTCTTCAAGGTCAGATGATTTTCTTTTACCTTATAACGGTTGTTGTGATCGTCGCAGTTTTATATTATATGAAGCAATATAAACATAGCCGTTTCGTCAGTGTTACTCTTGCCTTGATCTTAGGCGGGGCAGTTGGGAATTTCATTGACCGTATTTTTAGAGGAGAAGTTGTGGATTTTGTTAACACATTCATCTTCTCGTACGATTTTCCGATTTTCAATGTAGCGGATGCTTCGCTCGTTATAGGGGTCATCCTCATTTTTATCGGAACTATTTTTGAAAGCAAGCAAGCTGAAGGGGATAAATAATGGAAAAGTTCACATTTACAGTAAGCACAGAGAATAAAGGTCAGCGTATTGACAAGTTGATTCCAACATTTGATCAAGAGTGGTCTCGAAGCCAGGTTCAAACCTGGATTAAAGATGAGCACATTCAAGTGAATGGTGAATCCGTCAAAGGAAACTACAAAGTTTCTGAGAACGACGAAATCATTGTGATGGTACCTGAACCAGAAACACTTGAAGTTGTTCCGGAAGATCTTAATTTAGACATCGTCTATGAAGATCAAGATGTACTAGTGGTCTATAAACCGAGAGGGATGGTTGTACATCCAGCACCAGGACACCCGAACGGAACACTTGTGAATGGATTGATGCATCAGGTCAAGGATCTTAGCGGGATTAATGGTGTAATCCGCCCGGGAATCGTTCATCGAATCGATAAAGATACTTCTGGCTTATTGATGGTTGCGAAAAATGACAACGCTCATGAATCGCTTGTAAAGCAACTTCAAGCAAAAACGGTGAATCGCCGTTATAAGGCGATCGTACACGGAAACATTCAACACGATGTTGGTACGATCGACGCACCGATTGGTCGTGACAAACAGGAGCGTCAGAAAATGACGGTTACGGATGAGCAAAGCCGAGATGCAGTCACTCACTTTAAAGTGCTAGAACGATATGATCACTACACGTATGTGGAGTGTCAGCTAGAAACAGGACGAACGCATCAAATTCGCGTTCATATGAAATACATTGATCATCCTGTTGCGGCTGATCCAAAGTATGGTCCAAGAAAGAAATCTTTACCGATCGATGGACAAGCATTACATGCCGGAGTATTGGGCTTTGAACATCCAGTGACTGGTGAATGGCTTAGAGTTTTCTCGTGAAGTTCCGGAAGACATGGAACAGCTTTTAAAGCGATTAAGACGATAATAAGCGGTTGACAGGGCTTCAGAGCTCTGCCATACTACATGTAGACAATATAGCAAATCCTTTAACGATGGTCCCGTGAGACTGCAAAGGAACAAAGGCTATGTACTGAACGTACGTTTCGTATGCCTAAAACCCTTTTGCTCTCATGGCAAGAGGGTTTTTTATTGACTTAGGACCCGTGCTTATCGAAGTGCAAAGCCGTCCAGTTGAAAGGAAGAGACATATGGAAGATAAGAGAGTATTACTTGATGATCAAGCGATCCGGAGAGCATTAACGAGAATCGCACATGAAATTTTAGAAAGAAATAAAGGTATTCAAAATACGATGCTTGTTGGAATTAAAACAAGAGGGATCTACTTAGCAGAGCGCCTTGCCGAACGAATTGAGCAAATCGAAGGTTCGACGATTCCAGTGGGAGAAGTTGACATCACGATGTATCGAGATGATCTATCTCTAAAGCATGAAGATCAGGACCCGAAAATCAAAGGGACTAGCATTGAAAACGATGTTACAGATCAAAAAGTCATTCTTGTAGATGATGTTCTGTTCACTGGACGCACCGTTCGAGCTGCTATGGATGCGTTGATGGACCTTGGCAGACCTTCACAAATTCAGCTAGCAGTACTCGTCGATAGAGGGCATAGAGAGCTCCCAATTCGCCCAGATTATGTTGGTAAAAATGTTCCAACATCGAAAGAAGAAATTATCGAAGTAGCTTTAACAGAGGTTGATGAATTCGATCAAGTTAGCATTAAACATTCATAATAAAACATAATAACGTGCTCCCTTTAAGGTAGTCCAGAGAGACAGCCAAGGGAGGAGACGCTGTTCAATCAGGACACGCGTGTACCTCCTTGCGGCTAAGCAAGGAGTTTTTTTATACCTTAAGCTTAGTCGGGACGCACATTCAAGGAGGAAAAGACTATGAAACAAGCATTAGGCATCCGTGAAGTACCAAAAGCTACAACATGGGTTACATTAAGTCTCCAGCATCTTTTCGCTATGTTCGGGGCAACTATTCTCGTACCGTTCTTGGTAGGGCTTGATCCAGCGGTCGCACTTGCTTCAAGCGGCCTTGGAACACTTGCATACTTACTAATTACAAGAGGGAAAATTCCAGCATATCTTGGCTCATCATTTGCTTTTATCGCTCCGATTATTTCAGCTGTATCACTCGGTGGACCTGAAGGGGCAATGATCGGAACGTTCTTCGCTGGAATCATCTACGGTGTTGTCGCCATCGCCATCCGGGCAGCAGGGCTAAATTGGTTATTGAGACTCTTACCGCCAATCGTGGTTGGGCCGGTGATTATGGTGATTGGTCTTGGCCTAGCAGGCACTGCCATCAGCATGGCGATGAACAACCCTGAAACTGAAGCTTATAGCGGTCTTCACTTTACAGTAGCGCTCGTAACGCTAGGTGTTACGATTGCGGCTTCCATATTCTTAAGAGGGTTTTTAAGCCTCATCCCGATTTTAATCGGAATCGTTTCTGGCTATACGTCCGCATATTTTGTAGGACTCGTCGATTTTACTCCAGTTCGAGATGCATCATTTTTCGAGGTGCCTGATTTCATCATACCATTTGCAGACTACAATCCAGCACAAGTGTTTTCCTGGGAAATTCTGTTCGTGATGGTGCCGATTGCATTGGTAACAATCGCAGAACATATCGGAGATCAAATGGTGTTAAGTAAAGTGGCTGGTCGAAATTTCTTGAAAACACCAGGGCTACACAGATCGATCCTAGGAGATGGTGTAGCAACAATGATTGCATCGTTTCTAGGCGGACCCCCGAATACGACGTACGGTGAAAATATTGGAGTTCTTGCAATTACAAGAGTGTTCAGTGTGTTTGTTATCGGAGGTGCAGCGGTACTAGCGCTTATCTTCGGGTTTATAGGTAAAGTGTCTGCACTCATTTCCACGATTCCAACAGCAGTTATGGGCGGTGTATCTATCCTCCTTTTCGGAATCATCGCTTCCTCTGGACTACGAATGTTAATCGATAACAAAATTGATTTAGGTGAGAAAAGAAACCTAATCATTTCATCCGTCATTTTAGTAATAGGTGTTGGTGGGGCTTTTATTCAGGTGACTGAGGAGCTTCAAATCGCTGGCATGGCGCTTGCTACGATTATTGGAATCATCTTGAACCTCGTCCTTCCTGGAGGAAACACGAAGGAATCGATTGAAAGTATGTTTGAAGAGAGTAATGAAGATCATACAGCTGCATAGTAACATCCTTTAAAAAGGTACAGAGAGACCTAAAAGGGTGAGAAACAGGCGCGAGAATACCATCGCGTCAACTTTTCTACACCCTGAGACTGCTCAGGGTGTTTTTTTATGCCAGGGTTTAAGGTGAAAAAATTGAAGGAGTGGTGAAATGAAGCATTTACTCGATTTGTTGTCGATGGAACAAAAAGAAATAGAAACGATCCTTCAGAAAGCTGAACAACTCCGCTTAGGTGATGAGAAGATAGCGTACCCTTTAGCCGTGGTAGCAAATTTGTTTTTTGAACCTTCAACAAGAACAAGATTTAGCTTTGAAGTCGCTGAACAGCGGTTAGGTTGCCATACATTGAATTTTGAAGCAGCAGGCTCAAGTGTCCAAAAAGGTGAGAGCCTCTATGACACGATAAAAACGTTAGAAGCAATCGGGGCAAACGTAGTTGTAATCCGACATCCGGAAGAAAAGTACTTCGAGTCATTAGTAGAAAATACGTCATTATCGATCATTAACGCTGGAGATGGGTGTGGCCATCATCCGACACAATCACTTTTAGACTTACTCACAATCAAGCAGGAGTTTAATACGTTCAGAGGTTTAAATGTAGTTATTGCGGGTGACATCAAACATAGTCGAGTCGCAAGGTCGAATGCGCGTGTCCTAACAAAACTCGGTGCAGAAGTGTCCTTCTCAGGTCCAGAAGCCTGGCGAGACGAGTCGATCGGAGGTTTTCCTTACATCACGATGGATGAAGCAGTAGAAGAAGCAGACGTATTGATGCTACTCCGAATACAGAATGAACGACATGAAAGGAAGAGTGTAGAGCCATCGTCATATTTAACCGCATATGGTCTTACTGTCGATCGTGAGAAAAGAATGAATACAAACAGCATCATTATGCATCCTGCTCCTGTAAACAGAGGTGTTGAAATCGATTCATCATTAGTAGAATGTGAACGCTCACGCATATTCAAACAGATGGAAAATGGCGTTTACGTGCGCATGGCTGTCTTGAACCATGTACTTCAATCCAAAGAGAAAGGGATGTATGTGTAATGATTATCAAAAATGCTCAGCTTTTAAATGAATCTGGTAACCTAGAAAACTTCGATGTTCTTATTTCTAAAGATGGAAAGATCGAAAGAATATCCACGTCAATCGAATCTGATAAGCATGAAGTATTCGATGCGAAAAAAATGCTCCTTATCCCGGGTCTTGTGGATCTACACGTCCATCTAAGAGAGCCAGGAGGCGAACACAAAGAGACGATTGAAACGGGAACGAAAGCAGCGGCAAAAGGTGGGTTTACCACGATTGCTGCAATGCCAAACACAAGGCCTGTACCAGATCATCGCGTCACCATGTCAGACTTGATGAAGAGAATAGAAGAGACTGCTCACGTCCGTGTCCTGCCGTATGGATCGATAACAGTTAGAGAGCTAGGGGAGGAATTAACAAACTTTGAAGATCTTCGTTCATCTGGCGCGTTCGCTCTTACTGACGACGGTGTAGGCGTTCAAAACGCTGGAATGATGTTAGAAGCAATGAAGCGTGCCGCATCCGCTGGTGTCTCAATCGTCGCACATTGTGAAGAGAATACGTTAATTAATAAAGGTAGCGTTCATGAGGGGCGTTTTTCAGAACAACATGATTTAAATGGAATACCTTCCACTTGTGAATCTGTACATATAGCTCGAGATGTCCTTCTTGCTGAAGCAGCAGGAGCACATTACCACGTATGCCATATTAGCACAAAAGAGTCCGTGCGAACTGTCCGCGACGCAAAGCGAGCGGGCATCAATGTGACTGCAGAAGTAACGCCTCATCATCTCCTTCTTTCTGAAGAGGATATACCAGGTCTTGATACTAATTACAAAATGAATCCTCCATTACGTTCTAAGGAGGACCAGGAGGCACTCATCGAAGGGCTACTTGATGGGACGATCGATTTCATTGCAACAGACCACGCGCCACACTCATTAGAAGAGAAGGCAACATCGATGGAAAAAGCACCATTTGGAATCGTAGGACTTGAGACGGCATTCCCACTACTTTACACAAACTTTGTAGAAAAAGGAACGTTCACACTGAAACAGCTAGTTGATTGGCTAACAGCAAAGCCTGCCCAAGCATTTGGGTTATCTCACGGAACACTTCAAGTAGGTGTGGAGGCAGATTTAACACTAGTAGATTTAGATAGGGAAGAACAGATCGACCCAGATACATTTGTATCGAAAGGTAAGAACACTCCTTTTAAAGGATGGAATTGCAAAGGATGGCCAACGGTCACGTATGTGAATGGAAAAAAGGTTTATGAGAAAGGGAGCGATCACGAATGAAAAGACAGCTGATACTTGAAGACGGTTCGATTTTTATTGGAAAAGCATTTGGAAGTGATTTGGAGAAAAGCGGTGAAGTTGTTTTTAACACCGGAATGACAGGTTATCAGGAAATTTTATCAGACCCGTCGTACTGTGCTCAAATTGTGACACTCACCTATCCTCTTATCGGGAACTACGGAATCAATCGAGATGATTTTGAGTCGATCAACCCATCTGTACACGGCTTGATCGTAAAAGAAGCGACAAAAGCTCCAAGCTATTGGAGAAATGAGATGACGATCGATGAGTTGTTAAGAATAAAAGGAATCCCAGGTCTAGAAGGCATCGATACAAGGAAATTAACCAAACTCATTCGTGCGAATGGTACTCTCAAAGGAAAACTTTGTAATATGGAAGTTGATACGAACAAAATTATAGAAAATTTAAGAGATACACCTCTTAAACGAAATCAGGTTGAACAAGTTTCCATTAAAGCACCGTATGCAAGTCCTGGCAGAGGGTATCGAATTGTTCTAGTTGACTTTGGTATGAAGCACGGCATCCTTCGTGAACTTACGAAACGAAAATGTGATGTCGTCGTAGTACCTTCCCACACCTCCGCAGAAGAAATAGTTAGGCTGAATCCGGACGGCATCATGTTGAGTAACGGCCCTGGAGATCCAAAGGATGTTCCTGAAGCGATCGACATGATTAAAGGGGTGCTCGGTAAGATACCATTGTTCGGAATTTGTCTCGGTCATCAGCTGTTTGCTCTCGCTTGTGGAGCAAATACTGAAAAAATGAAATTTGGACATAGAGGTTCGAATCATCCAGTTATGGAAATCAGCACAGGTAAAGTGGCGATAACGTCTCAAAACCATGGGTATACCGTTTCAGAAGCAACATTAATGAACACCGAATTAGAGATTACTCACAAAGCGATCAATGATGAAACGATTGAAGGTGTGAAGCACAAGAAGCATGCTGCGTTCAGCGTCCAATATCACCCAGAAGCCTCACCTGGACCTGAAGATTCAAATGAGTTATTCGATGAGTTCATTGCAATGATAACTGCAACTAAGGGGGAGAAAACTTATGCCTAAACGTACAGATATCCAAAAAATTCTCGTGATTGGTTCAGGTCCAATCGTGATCGGTCAGGCAGCTGAATTTGACTATGCGGGAACACAAGCCTGTCAGGCACTAAAAGAAGAAGGTTATGAAGTGATTCTAGTAAACTCCAATCCGGCTACGATTATGACAGATGCAACGATTGCAGACGAAGTGTACATCGAACCTCTCACCCTAGAATTCGTTAGTAAAATCATTAGAAAAGAGCGACCAGATGCCCTTCTTGCAACGCTTGGTGGACAAACTGGCTTAAATCTTGCTATGGAGTTATCGGAAGCGGGAGTGCTGAACGAATACAATGTTGAGCTACTCGGAACAAGCCTTGATGCGATTCAACAAGCTGAAGATCGCGACCTCTTTAGAGAGTTGATGAGAAAGTTGAACGAACCTGTTCCAGAAAGCGATATTATCCACAACTTAGAGGAAGCTTACAGATTCGTTAAACGGATCGGGTATCCTGTCATCGTTCGTCCGGCGTATACGCTTGGCGGTACAGGTGGGGGGATCGTCCATTGTGATGAAGAACTAGAAGAAATCGTATCGAGTGGATTGAAGTATAGCCCTGTAACACAGTGTTTGTTAGAAAAAAGCATCGCAGGGTTCAAAGAGATCGAATATGAAGTAATGAGAGATGGTCAGGATCAGGCAATCGTCGTGTGTAATATGGAGAATATTGATCCTGTCGGGATTCACACGGGGGATTCGATCGTAGTTGCCCCAAGTCAAACGCTTTCTGACCGAGACTATCAAATGCTTCGGAATGTTGCGTTAAAAGTGATACGAGCTTTAGAGATTGAAGGGGGATGCAACATTCAACTTGCTCTTGATCCATATAGCTTTCAATATTACATCATAGAAGTGAATCCGCGCGTTAGCCGTTCTTCTGCTCTAGCATCAAAAGCAACTGGATACCCAATCGCAAAGCTAGCAGCAAAAATTGCAGTAGGCTTATCGCTCTCAGAAATGGAAAATCCAGTTACTGGGAAGACGTATTCAAGTTTTGAACCAGCCCTTGATTATGTAGTAACAAAAATTCCAAGGTGGCCTTTCGATAAGTTTGAAAGTGCCAATCGTCGTCTCGGCACACAGATGAAAGCTACTGGGGAAGTGATGGCGATTGGTCGAACGATTGAAGAATCGCTTTTGAAAGCGGTCCGCTCACTCGAATCAAATGTTGAACACCTCTTAATCCCCGATATGAATGAGTTGAGTGACAATGAAATCGAAGAGCGCATCAAATTTGCAGATGATGAGCGAATCTTCGTAATAGCGGAGGCGTTACGAAGAGGGAGAACGATTCAAGATATTCACGAGTGGAGTGCGATCGATTACTATTTTCTCGTTAAGTTAGAAGGAATCATTCAACTTGAAGAAACGTTGAGAACGAACAAAGGCGATCTTGAACAATTAAGAGAAGCAAAGGAAAAAGGGTTTACAGATCAGTTTATCGCTCAATTATGGGGTGATGACGAGCGGAACATCTACGCTCTTCGTATGGAAGAAGGAATCGTTCCAGTTTTTAAAATGGTAGATACATGTGCAGGAGAGTTTGAATCAGAAACGCCTTACTATTATTCTACCTATGAAGAAGAGAATGAGTCGACTAGGACTCCGAAGGAAAGCGTATTAGTACTTGGTTCTGGACCGATTCGGATTGGTCAAGGTATCGAATTTGATTATGCGACCGTTCACAGTGTATGGGCAATTCGTGAAGCTGGGTACGAAGCAATCATCATTAATAACAATCCTGAAACAGTATCTACTGACTTTAGTATTTCAGACAAACTTTACTTCGAACCGTTAACAGTAGAAGATGTTATGCACGTGATCGAACTCGAAAAACCGACTGGCGTCATCGTTCAGTTTGGAGGACAAACAGCGATCAATCTTGCAGACGAACTTGCAGCAAGAGGTGTGAAAATACTAGGAACAAAGCTAGAGGACATGGATAAAGCAGAAGATCGTGATAAATTCGAAATAACCATGAAAGCATTAGATATACCTCAACCTGATGGAAAAACGGCAACTTCTGTTGAGGAAGCAGTCTCAGTAGCCACTAGAATAGGGTATCCAGTATTAGTTCGCCCATCTTATGTACTAGGTGGAAGAGCGATGGAGATTGTCTACAAAGAAAGTGAGCTTCTCCATTATATGAAAAATGCGGTGAAGGTAAATCCTCAGCACCCCGTGTTGATCGATCGCTATTTGATGGGGAAAGAAATCGAAGTAGATGCGATATCTGACGGAGAAACAGTCTATATTCCAGGTATTATGGAACACATCGAACGAGCGGGTATCCACTCAGGAGATTCGATCGCTGTGTACCCTCCTCAAAGTCTTACAGAAGAAGTGAAGGAAACGCTTATAGATCAAACGATTAAACTTGCAAGAGGACTAAATATCGTTGGACTTCTCAACATCCAGTTCGTTATCCAGCAGAACAATGTCTACGTACTTGAAGTGAATCCTAGGTCAAGTAGGACTGTACCGTTCTTAAGTAAAATTACTGGCGTTCCGATGGCTAACTTGGCAACGAAGGTCATTCTTGGTCAGAAACTAACGCAACTTGGTTACGAAACCGGCTACGGAGAAGAAAGAGAGGAAGTGTTTGTGAAGGTTCCAGTATTCTCATTCGCGAAGCTAAGAAGAGTGGATATTACACTCGGGCCGGAAATGAAGTCAACTGGAGAAGTAATGGGAAGAGATTGTACTCTTGAAAAAGCTCTATATAAGGGATTAGTCGCTTCAGGGATGAACATTCCAACTCATGGATCCGTGCTTTTCACGATTGCAGATAAAGACAAAGAAGAGGGAGTGGATCTTGTGAAGAGATTCCATTCAATAGGCTATCATATCTTGGCGACTGAAGGTACGGCAGAGGTAATTCGAGATATAGGAATACCGGTCACAACAGTAAATAAGATTGGGGCTGAAAAACCAAATCTCTTGCACGTGATTCGTGAAGGTCAGGCTCAGTTTGTCATCAACACATTAACGCGCGGCAAACAGCCAGCGAGAGACGGCTTCCGCATTCGTCGCGAATCAGTTGAGAACGGTGTCGTATGTTTCACATCATTAGATACAGCGAAAGCGCTGCTTAGCGTTCTTGAAACGATGACGTTTTCGAGCAATAGCATGCCGAAATTTCACCAAAAAGAAGTGATTCATACATGAACCAGTTGAAGACTGAACTTGTTTCACAAAGACAGATTGCTGAGTCAATATATGAAGCGATTATTTACCATGAATCCATCGACGAATCGTTTAAGCCAGGTCAATTTGTTCACGTGAAAGCCGGAGGAGGATCTGATCCATTGTTAAGAAGACCGATCAGCATTTGTCACGTTGAACCTGAAAAGCATCTCCTCACCATGATTTATCGTGCAGAAGGCAAAGGAACAAACCTTTTAAAAAATGAAGTTTCTGGAGCAATAATTGATATTCTCGGCCCTCTTGGTAATGGTTTTCCAGTCGATGAACTAAGTGAGGGAGAGACAGCAGTGCTCGTTGGGGGAGGAATTGGCGTTCCCCCACTGTACTACTTGTCAGAGAGTTTAAAGGAAAGAGGCGTTCACGTTCATCATGTGAATGGATTTCAATCAAAAGAAAGTGTTTTTTATGAGGATGAGTTCAAACAGTTTGGTCCTGTCACAATCACCACGGTAGATGGGAGTTACGGTGAAAGTGGATTTGTGACGAGCCAGCTCAATCTGTCTTTCGATTATCTTTTTGCATGCGGACCATCGCCGATGTTACGAGCACTTGAAGCATATCGATCAAAAGGAAAAGTTTTTTTATCTCTAGAACAAAGAATGGGTTGCGGAATTGGCGCGTGTCTCGCATGTGTGTGTCATGTTCAAGGAGATACGACTGCACTGAAATATCGAAAGGTTTGTAGCGATGGACCAGTATTTGAAGCAGGGGAGGTCGTATTATGAGTCGTTTGCAAATCGAGTTACCTGGTTTATCTTTGAAAAACCCAATCATGCCTGCTTCTGGCTGCTTTGGGTTTGGGCGTGAATACAGCAAGTTCTATAACCTAGAGAAACTAGGAGCTATTATGGTGAAAGCGACTACCGCTGAACCAAGGTTTGGGAATTCAACACCTCGTGTTGCTGAAACATCATCAGGCATGTTGAATGCGATCGGGTTGCAAAACCCTGGGCTAGACGAAGTACTTCATTCCGAACTGCCATGGCTTTCTCAATTTGATGTCCCTATAATCGCAAATGTTGCGGGCTCAACGATAGAGGACTATGTAGCCGTGTCGAAGGAAATCACTAAAGCCCCAAATGTCCATGCGATCGAACTGAATATTTCGTGCCCAAATGTTAAAGAAGGTGGCTTAGCATTCGGTACTGTACCTGAAACTGCGTTTGACGTCACAAAAGCAGTAAAGAACGTATCGAACGTTCCTGTGTATGTGAAACTTTCTCCCAATGTTACGGATGTTGTAGAGATAGCAAAGTCGGTTGAGAAAGCGGGAGCTGACGGGCTTACGATGATCAATACGCTCTTAGGAATGAGAATTGACTTGAAAACAAGTAAACCTATATTGGCAAACGGAGCTGGAGGGTTATCCGGGCCAGCGATCAAACCCGTAGCGATTCGAATGATTCATCAGGTTAGTCAACAAGTTTCCATTCCAATCATCGGCATGGGTGGCGTTCAGACTGCTGAGGATGTAGTTGAGTACTTCTTAGCTGGTGCAAGCGCTGTAGCGGTTGGAACCGCAAATTTCGTAGATCCATATTGTTGTCCTACGATCATTGAGAATCTTCCTTCACTATTAGATGAACTCGGCGTATATCATATTAATGAATTAATAGGAAGGAGCTGGAAAACAGAGTGGACACTTCAATCATCATCGCGTTAGACTACTCGAACAAAGAAGAATTAGATCACTTGTTAGATCGGTTAAAGCAAGAAAGGCTCTTTGTGAAAATAGGAATGGAAGCTTATTTTCAATACGGTCCAGGATTGATCGAACGATTAAAAGAACAAGGGCACCGTGTTTTTCTAGATTTAAAGTTACATGATATTCCAAACACTGTCGGTAAAGCGATGAAAGGTCTTGCTTCACTAGAAGTAGATCTCATCAATGTACATGCAAGTGGTGGTAGACGAATGATGCATGCAGCGTTGGAAGGTTTGGAAGCTGGTACCCCACTTGGGAAAAATCGTCCATTATGTATCGGAGTGACACAATTAACAAGCTCATCAGAAGAAATGATTAAGAAAGAACTGAACATTGCTCTTAACATGAAGGAGAGTGTCGTTTCTCTAGCAAGACTTTCAAAAGATAGCGGTCTAGATGGCGTGGTTAGTTCAGCTCTAGAGGTACCTCTAATAAAAGAATCTTGTGGAAATGATTTCTTAACTGTAACACCTGGAATTCGACTAGAAGGTGATCTTGCGGGAGATCAAAACCGTGTGTGCACACCATCAAAAGCTAGAAAATTAGGAAGTGACTATATTGTGGTTGGGCGCAGTATTACTGCTTCTATGAACCCAGTTAGCGCGTATGAGAAATTGAAATCAGAATGGGGGACTTTACATGAAATCAATCGCTAGTGCACTTTTGGATATACAAGCTGTCACCTTAAAACCAAATGATCCATTTACTTGGTCATCAGGTCTACTATCTCCAATTTATTGTGATAACAGGCTGACCCTTTCTTATCCTGCGGTTCGAAGGGAAATCGCGGAAGGTCTTGCGAGCAAGATTCAAACTCATTATCCCAATGTTGATGTGGTTGCTGGGACTGCAACTGCAGGTATACCTCATGCTGCATGGGTGAGTGAAAAGCTGGATCTTCCAATGATCTACGTAAGAAGCAGTGCGAAGGGACATGGGAAAGGTAACGTTATTGAAGGGAAAATAATCGAGGGTCAGAAAGTTGTTGTGATTGAGGATCTTATTTCTACTGGTGGAAGTGCGATCGATGCCGCTCTTCAATTAAGAAGTGCAGGTGCTGAAGTATTAGGGGTTGTCGCGATATTTACATACGGCCTGGAGAAGGGGACGGAGAATTTTTCCGAACACAGCATTGAATCGCACACGTTAACGAATTTTGATGAATTGTTAACATGCGCGACAGAAACCGGTATGATTAAGGAAAGAGAGGTTCAATCACTGCTGAACTGGCGCGCCAACCCGTCTTCAGAAGAATGGGTAAAGCAGTTAAAAAATCTCTCCGTTAAATAATGGAGGGTTCTTATGAGAAAAATGCAAGGTGAAGAATTTGATTCACTCGTTTCATTCTTTGATGATATGGCACGGACAAAATGGCTTGGTGGTATACATGATGAATTGAAACTTGCTTCGGGATCTTGGGAAGGGAAAGCTGTTCTCGATGTAGGGTGTGGTACAGGAAGATTATTACTAAGAGGTGTCGAAGAAGCATCTATGCTAACGGGAGTCGATCTATCCACTGAAATGCTGAAAGCAAGCAAGCAGAACTTTTTCTTTCTAAATCGGTTAGAGAAAACTCATTTTTCAGTAGAAGATGCTTGTAACTTATCTTTCGAAAGTAATGTTTTTGATATTTCATTATCTACCTGTGTAATGTTCCTTTTACCAGAGCCAGAAGAAGGTATGAAAGAAATGATTCGTGTTACGAGGCCCGAAGGAAAAATGGTAATGCTGAATCCTTCACTTCGAATGGATCAGTCAGCTGCTTTTTCGTATGCAAAAAAACACGGAATGAGTGGGTTTGAACAAACATCACTTCTAAAGTGGTCGAATGTTTCTACGAAGAGACATCGTTATACATCAGAGGAGTTAAGTGAGAAGTTAAAGACGCTTGGAGCAAATGAAGTAAACCATATAGAAGTATTAGATGGTCTTGCAATTATTACTGTTGCACAATTATAAAATGATGGTAAAAACAGCTTAGTTAAGCTGCTCAGGACTATCTGCCACGGTTATAGTGGCGATTTCCGCTCCAGGATGCTCGCTTTCCGCGGGGCGGGCGGTGAGCCTTCTCAGCGCACAAAACCGTTGCGCCTCCGGGGTCTCACCTGTCCCGCACATCCCGCTGGAGTCGAGCATCCTTCCGCTCCAATCTACATTACATGTATGATTACCACAAAAAACAAAGCTTTTTAAAACAACGGATAGAGAATGAAAGCAGATGCCTACTTAGATAATAATCTGACGGAAAGTTTGCTGCGATTGATTGCAACCTAGTAGGAGTGAATACCGCTTGCCTCCCGTGGAAAACGGGTGTTCTTCCACATGAAAGCAAGCGGTGTTCTCCTGCGGTATAGGGAGCGAAATAGTTAGAGTCACTCTACAAATTGAAAGCGTCACGCCAATATGGGCGTGACGCTTTGTTTATTTCTTCATCTTATAAATAAGATCTTCATCTGGTGTAACGTATAGCGTATTCTGATGATCGTACGTCACGAAGCCGGGTTTCGCTCCATTCGGCTTCTTCACGTTCCGTACCTCAGTATAATCGACAGGAACAGATCCAGACTCTCTTGCTTTACTATAGTAAGCTGCAAGGTTGGCTGCTTCTAGTAGTGTTTGCTCAGAATAGTCTCTGTTTCGAATCACAACATGTGATCCTGGTATATCTTTCGTGTGAAGCCACGTTTCACTTCTTGCTGCCAATTTGTTCGTTAAATATTCATTTTGCTTGTTGTTTTTCCCAACAAGAATTTCAGTGCCATCAGTGGATTCATACGTATCTAATTGAGGTTTTGAATTTTTCTTTTTCTTTTGCTTTCTAGATCGCTTCTTAATATAGCCTTCTTCTTCAAGCTCTTCACGAATTTCTTCAATATCACGTGGAGATGCGGAAGACAGTTGCTGTAGAAGCTGGTCGAGGTAAGCTATTTCCTCGTGTGCTTTCACGATTTGTTCTTCTAAAACTTCAATTGAGTTTTTTGCTTTGTTGTACTTTTTGAAGTACTGCTGCGCGTTATCTGAAGGTGATTTTTGAGGGTTTAGCTCAATCGTCACTGTTCCGCCTTCTTCATCATAGTAATTCTGAACTTCGACTTCGGCGTCACCGCGCTTCACCATATGCATGTTAGCAGTTAATAGTTCTCCAAGCAGCTGGTACTTGTCTGCCGATTTTGCTTCTTGAATCGTTTTTGATAGCTTCTTAACTTTCTTTTCATTTTTCTTCCGCTCATTCGAGAGAAAACGCTCTAGATCATTCGTTTGCTGTTTGACACGATCTCGATCCGCTTTACCGTAATAGAAACGGTCAAGTAGCTCACTCACTGACTGGAACGATTTGCTTTCGCCATTAATATGGGTCAATGAAACGACAGAGAAGTTTTCTTTTGAAGACAAGACCATTTGTGGTGTGTAGTTATGGTGGTAGAACTCTTCAAAAATAGCACGAAATGCTTCTGGTAGTGTAGACCTCGTGGCAAGTCCAGCTCTATGCATAACTTCGTTTGCAATCAAAGGAGAAACTCCTGAGAATGCTTGCACAAGCTGACTTCCGAGTTTTCCTGCATTAAAATCAATCTGTTTAAGAAAATCTTCTTCAGACAACTTAAATGGTGAAACTTTATTTTGTTCAGGTGGTGCAACGTAATCCTGCCCTGGCATGACAGTTCTATGTCTGTTTACCGAAGGAGATAGGTGCTTGATACTATCAAGGATCATCGAATTTTCATTTAGAAGCATCACATTACTATGACGCCCCATAATTTCTGCCACGAGCGTTCTAGTTGTCATATCTCCTAGATCGTTACGAGCTTTGAACGTAATATGGATGATTCGCTCATTTTCAACCTGATTGATTTCTTCGATAATACTACCTTCCAAATGTTTTCTTAATAGCATACAAAACATCGGTGGTTCTTTAGGATTCGCATAGGATTCTTCCGTAATATGAACCCTTGCATACGAAGGATTAGCAGATAGTAATAACTGATGATTCTTACCTCCTGAACGAATGACTAGGAGTAAATCTGCTGAATAAGGCTGATAGATTTTTGTTACTCTACCTCCTTTTAAAGCTTCATTTGTTTCATGCGCTACGGCTCTTGTGACCATACCGTCAAATGACATACTGTTCACCTACATTTCTATCAATAGACATCTTGTACAGTATAGCATTTTTTGTGGCTTGTCTGAATATAGATGGACTATTAGAGTGACATTGTGCAGGATCGGAGTGTTGGACATGAGTTGGTATAACATGACAGAACCAGAGGTGGCAGAAGAATTAGAAACGAATGTTGAAACAGGTATCAGCAAAGAGGATGCGATCGAAAGGTGTAAAGTCTTTGGTCCTAATGAGCTTGATGAAGCAGAACGGCCATCACTATTTCTCATATTTCTATCGCAGTTTAAAGACTTCATGGTCGTTGTCTTGCTTGCAGCAACGCTAATATCGGGACTTCTCGGAGAATACTTGGATGCGATCGCGATCATCCTCATTATACTGGTTAATGGTATTCTCGGGTTTGTCCAGGAACGAAAAGCTGAAAAATCGTTACAAGCCTTGAAGCAACTATCATCTCCACACATGAAAGTGTTGCGTGATGCTTCGTGGATTTCAATACCTGCTCGTGAAGCAGTCGTAGGTGATGTTGTTCGAATTGAAAGTGGAGACCGGATCGGAGCAGATCTCAGGATCATCCATTGCCAGGAGCTTCAGATTGAAGAGTCAGCATTAACAGGAGAATCGGTTCCATCTAACAAACACCCTGAGCCTATACGTGATGAAGGAGCAGGACCAGGTGACCAGCTGAATATGGGGTTTATGGGGACCCTTGTCACGAAGGGAAAAGGAATCGGTATCGTTACAGCTACAGGTATGAATACAGAGATGGGGAAGATCGCTCACTTGATCCAAACTGCTGATACCCTTGAAACACCGTTACAACATCGATTGGAGCAACTAGGAAAAATTCTGATTGCGGGAGCTCTATTCTTAACTGCAATCGTCGTGTTGCTGGGTATTTTTCAGGGACGAGACGTCTATGACATGTTCCTTGCAGGTGTATCACTAGCTGTTGCAGCGATTCCAGAAGGTCTTCCTGCAATTGTTACGATTGCCTTAGCGATAGGTATGCAAAAGATGATCAAACGAAAAGCAATCGTGAGAAAATTACCCTCAGTAGAAACGTTAGGGTGTGCAACGGTCATCTGTTCGGATAAGACAGGCACATTAACTCAAAACAAAATGATGGTAACAAAGCTCTGGGCTGGTGGCCAAACGTGGAATGTGACGGGATCTGGCTATTCTCCTTATGGAGACTTTTTCAAAGGGGATACGAGGGTTTATTCTGATGATGAAAAATCCTTAAAACAGCTTTTAACGTTCGGACTGATTTGCAACAATGCTCGAGTCCATGAACAAGATGGAGACTACTACCTGGATGGAGATCCTACTGAAGGAGCACTTGTTGCGGCTGCGATGAAGGCTGGTTTGACCGAAGAAATTCGAGAAGAGGAATTTACGATCATTCAGGAATTTCCATTCGATTCAAATCGTAAAATGATGAGTGTGATCGTAGAAGATCAAACCGGGAAACGATATGTCATTGCAAAAGGTGCACCTGATATCGTGTTAAAGCAATGTGGTTCTGTCCTTTGGAATGAACGCCAGGCACCACTTCGAAAAAGCTATGAAAAGCAAATACAAGATGAACTCGCTTCGTTTGGAAACAATGCACTCAGAACGATTGCCGTCGCTTTTAAGCCGATTCAAAATGAAGAGAGGCTTCTACATAGCGTACAGGCAGAATCAAGGCTCACGTTTGTTGGCTTACAAGGGATGATTGATCCTCCGAGAGAAGAAGTGAAGCAAGCAGTAGAAGATTGTAAAGCAGCAGGTATCAAGACGGTTATGATAACGGGTGATCATGTTACAACAGCTACTGCAATCGCTCGGAACCTTGGCATCATGCCAGAAGATGGTAAGGTAATGGAAGGTAGTAAGTTATCTACTTATACAGTTGAAGAATTAGAAAGTATCGTTGAAGAAATATACGTATTTGCTCGAGTATCTCCTGAACATAAGTTAAAAATCGTTCAAGCTCTTCAAAAGAAGGGGCATATCGTCGCAATGACGGGAGACGGGGTGAATGATGCTCCAGCTATAAAGGCATCGAATATCGGGATATCGATGGGGCAAACCGGTACAGATGTAGCAAAAGAAGCATCATCCCTCATCTTGAGTGACGATAATTTTGCAACGATTCGCGCAGCTGTTGAAGAAGGTAGGAATATTTACGAGAACATTCGTAAGTTTATTCGCTATCTTCTTGCTTCAAACGTTGGAGAAATCCTAGTCATGTTGTTTGCCATCCTTCTGGCACTTCCATTGCCGTTAGTGCCCATTCAGATTCTGTGGGTGAATTTAGTTACGGATGGACTACCAGCAATGGCGTTAGGTCTTGATCCAGCAGAAGGTAATGTGATGAGGAGAAATCCCCGTCACCCTAAGGAAGGGGTTTTTGCAAGAGGTTTAGGTTGGAAGATTATTTCACGGGGAATTATGATTGGGATCTGTACTCTTGCTGCGTTTATGATTTGCTACGGTGAAAATCCAGATCACCTTGTAAAAGCTCAAACAGTCGCATTCTCTACTCTTGTACTTGCTCAACTAATACATGTGTTCGATTGCAGAAGCGAGCGATCTGTGTTTCATAGAAATCCTTTCGAGAACAAAGCTCTCGTATTAGCAGTATTATCATCGGTCGGTTTGCTTCTTGCGGTTATTTATTACGAGCCGCTACAGCCGATCTTCCATACAACATATCTATCGATGAGAGAGTGGATGCTCATTCTTGTTTTCTCAAGTATTCCGACCTTTCTCCTTGCAGGTTCAGTTTTCTTCAAAAGAAATATCCGTTTGAACAGAGGGTGATTCATCCCTCTGTTTTTTAATTGAATTTACTGTCATTTATCGAAAATGCTTGAATCGGAAATCGAGAAGAAGTTATGACTTTGTTTCAGCTTTATGAAGTGGTACAATTGGATAGAATAGCTATTGGAAGTGATATTATGATTATGAGTATGACAGGGTATGGAAGAGCATCTACAGAATGTAACGGTGTTCAAGTAACTGTCGAAATAAAATCTGTAAATCATCGATACTTCGATGTATCCTTTCGTATGCCCAAATCTCTACTGCAAATGGAAGCAACACTCAAGAAAATAGTGCAGCAAAATGTTCATCGCGGTAAAGTAGATGTGTACATCCAGTTAGAAGGCTCCGCTATGAATTCAAATGAGCTGCATGCTGATTGGGAGTTACTTGATCAATACATAACATTGTTAAAAAAAGCCGGTGAACGGTACGAGTTAAAAAATGACCTTTCTATTTCTCAACTAATCAAACTTGAGGATGTTTTTCATGTGCAACAACGGGAAACAACTGTAGATGAAGTAGAGATGGGGATAATTGGTACTCTTGAAGAAGCTGTGAATGCTTTACTCTCTATGAGAAGCTCTGAGGGACTCACCTTGAATGAAGATATTCATTCGAAGTTAAATGAGATGAAGGAGAAAATAGAGCTGATATCAGGAATGACTAACGATGTCACAAAAGCTTTTGAAGCGCGAATTCGGCATAAATTAGCTGAATTTAATGAACTAGAGAAAGTAGATGAGGGACGAGTCTTAACAGAAGTAGCACTCCTTGCCGATAAGGCAAGTATCGATGAAGAAATTACAAGACTTCGTAGTCATCTCACTCAGTTCCATGATATTCTTACTACAGATGGTGCAATCGGAAGAAAGCTTGACTTCTTAGTGCAGGAGATGAATCGAGAGCTCAATACGATCGGTTCCAAATCCACTCATCATAGCATCAGTCAGTACGTGGTTGACCTGAAGAGTGAAGTGGAAAAGATTCGTGAACAAGTTCAAAATATCGAATAGTCTGCACGATATTCATCGTTTAAATTCACATGAACTGTGTAAAAATAGAATCGTGATTCCCGGGAGGAAAGACAATGAGTATTAAACTGATTAACATAGGCTTTGGCAATATCGTCAACGCCAACCGAATTGTATCAATCGTTAGTCCAGAATCAGCACCAATTAAGCGTATTATTACAGTAGCTAGAGATCGTAATATGTTGGTGGATGCAACATACGGACGGAGAACACGTGCAGTTATCATCTCTGATAGTGACCATGTTATTCTATCAGCGGTACAGCCAGAAACAGTAGCCCAACGACTGATAAACAAAGACGAACTATCAGATGAGTAGGATTTAGAAAGTGGAGGTTAGTATGAATAAAGATCGCGGATTACTAATTGTTCTTTCTGGCCCGTCAGGAGTTGGAAAAGGAACAGTGAGAAAGGCGTTCATGCAGGATGCAGAGGAAGTGCAGTATTCAATTTCTGTAACGACTCGTAAACCGCGTGAAGGCGAAGTGGATGGAGTGGACTACTTCTTTAAATCACACTCCGATTTTGAAGAGATGATTGAAAACAATAAACTACTTGAATACGCTCAGTTCGTAGACAATTACTACGGAACGCCTGTCGATTACTTAGAAGAAACGCTTGATTCTGGTAAAGATGTATTACTAGAAATCGAAGTTCAAGGAGCCAAGCAGGTAAGAAAGCATTTTCCTGAAGGTGCCTTTATCTTCTTAATGCCACCGAGTCTTACTGAACTTAGAAATCGCATTGTCAATCGTGGTACAGAAACAGATGATGTGATAAACAATCGAATGGGCGTTGCGAAAGAAGAAATTGAACTGATTGATCAGTACGATTACATCGTCGAAAACGATCACGTTGAGCTCGCTTGTGAGAGAATGAGAGCAATCATTACTGCAGAGCATTTAAGACGTGATCGAATTGCACACAATTACAAAAATGTAACGGAGGTATAAACATGATCTTATATCCATCAATCGACTCATTAATGGAGAGAATTGACTCCAAATACACGCTCGTAACCCTTTCGGCAAAACGAGCTCGTATCATTCAGCAAACTGAGAATGTCTATGTTGACCACCCTAAGTCTGAGAAACCAGTGGGTAAAGCGCTAGAAGAAGTAATGGATGGCAAATTGTTAGCCGATGGAATGATACACGACTAGTAGAAGTAACAACCTATGAGAATAGGTTGTTATTTTTTTCATAAAAGATGACAAACATCATTAATATACCGTAACATTATTATGTTAACTAGAATGTTGGAAGGTGAAATGGAATGAGTCTGAAAGGAAAAAGAATAATGCTTTGTGTGAGTGGCGGCATCGCGGTTTTTAAAGCAGCTGCACTTACGAGCAAACTATATCAGGAAGGTGCAGAGGTAAAGGTTTTGATGACAAATTCAGCTTCTCAATTTGTTACTCCTCTCACATTTCAAACCCTATCCCGGAATGATGTTTATAACGACACGTTCGAAGAAAAAGATCCATCCTCTGTTGCTCATATTGACCTAGCTGATTGGGCAGACCTAGTTCTCATAGCACCAGCAACAGCAAACATAATTGGAAAGTTATCAAATGGAATTGCAGACGATATGATGTCAACAACCCTGTTAGCTACACAGGCTCCGATTTTTGTCGCGCCAGCAATGAATGTACATATGTATGAGCATCCCGCTGTATTACGTAATATGGATGTATTAAAAGAATTTGGCTGTCATTTTCTCGAGCCTGGTGAAGGGTTATTAGCCTGTGGGTATGTAGGTAAAGGACGTATGGCAGAACCTGAGGACATTTTATCTACACTACAAATGTATTTTAATGAAGATACACGAGACCTGACTGGGAAGCACGTCCTAATCACTGCAGGTCCTACACGTGAGCCTGTTGACCCGGTAAGGTACTTTACTAATTATTCTTCTGGAAAAATGGGCTTTGCGCTAGCTGAACAAGCATCAAAAAGAGGTGCGGAAGTTACATTAATCGCAGGCCCTGTGCAGCTTACGACGCCTTCAGGTGTGAGGCGAATCGATGTGTTAACTGCACAAGAAATGTATCAAGCTGCTATGGAAGAAGCAGATGGAGCAGATATCATTATTAAAGCAGCAGCCGTAGCTGATTATCGACCGATTATGGTATCAAAAGAGAAAGTTAAGAAATCAGACGACTCGATTGCGATCGAGATGGAACGGACGAAAGATATATTGTCTTCATTAGGAAAGAGGAAAGACCATCAAGTGCTTATTGGCTTTGCAGCTGAATCAGAAAAAGTCGAGGAATACGCTTGGAAGAAGCTTGAGAAGAAAAACCTCGATCTTGTATGTGCAAATAACATCACGAGCGAAGGTGCTGGGTTCGATAAAGATACCAACATCATGACGTTGATTAGAAAAGACGGTGAACATATTCATCTCCCTCTCCAATCGAAACATGATGTAGCAAACAAAATTCTCGATGAAGCGAAACGACTGGATGGCGAGCTTAAATGATTGCAAGGGTAATTGTCGATGTTCCTTCCAATCAAACGGATCGCCTGTTTGATTATGCGATTCCCGAAGCGTTAGAAGACCTTATTGAACCTGGGATGAGAGTGGTCGTGCCATTTGGACCAAGAAAAATCCAAGGGTTTGTTATTAGCGTTGAACAGGAATCGGAATTGGACAAACTAAAAGAATTAGATGAAATAAAAGACGTTACACCTGTTTTAACGCCAGAACTTTTAGATTTAGGGTTTTGGTTAACAGAAAAAACACTTTGTTATGCTGTTTCTGCGTTTCAGGCTATGTTGCCAGCAGCGATGAAAGCTAATGTAACGAAATCAGTTGTTCCGGGTCAAAACTTTGACGAATCAGCAGCCTGGGGCAGAATGTTCACCTCCTCAAAGGGAATGAAATGGGATGCGTTTTTGTCTCACTTTACTCATAAAGACTTAAATCGAGCGATCAAAAAGGATGAGCTAGAAGTAAGGTATGATGTGAAAGAAAAAACGGCCCCAAAGACACAATTAGCTATTTCCGCTCAATTAAGTGGGGATGACCTAACAATCGAAAAAGAAAAGATGGGTAACCGAGCGTTAAAACAACAAGAAATTATTCAATATTTTATTGATCATAAAGGAGCCGTTTCCTACAAGGAGCTTATGGGGACGTTGGATACAACTCGTTCAACCATCAAAGCTCTTGTTTCAAAAGCCATTCTTAAAGAAGAAGAAGTTGAGCTTTATCGAGATCCATATGAAGGAAGAAGCTTTGCTCCTTCTAAACCGTTAGAATTAACTGATATACAGCAACAAGCAATCATACCGATCTTAAGCAGCATCGAAAATAATCAGCATCGCACGTTCTTAATTCACGGTGTTACGGGTAGTGGGAAAACTGAAATCTATCTTCAATCCATACACAGAGTCCTAAATGATGGAAAAGAAGCGATCGTGCTAGTCCCTGAAATCTCACTTACCCCACAGATGGTAAATAGATTTAAGAGTCGGTTTGGGTCCAATGTTGCGGTTTTGCACAGTGGGCTGTCTCGAGGCGAAAAGTACGACGAATGGAGGAAAATTCATCGTGGTGAAGTAAAAGTAGTCGTTGGTGCGCGATCTGCTGTGTTCGCTCCGTTCAAAAACCTCGGTATCATTATTATTGATGAAGAGCATGAGGGAAGCTACAAACAGGAAGAAAACCCTCGGTATCATGCGAGGGATGTTGCGATTAAACGTGGCGAAAATCATAATTGCCCGATTGTATTAGGAAGTGCTACACCATCACTTGAATCATATGCACGAGCGACTAAGGGAGTATATTCTTTACTTGAGCTTCTTCATCGCGTCAATAATCAACAAATGCCTGAAGTATCGATCGTTGATATGAGAGAAGAGCTCAGATCAGGTAATCGATCTATGTTCTCTAATGAGCTTTTTGATAAATTGCAAGATCGACTGATGAAGAAAGAGCAAAGTGTTCTTTTTCTAAATAGGCGAGGATATTCGACCTTTATCATGTGTCGCGACTGTGGATTTGTTGTAGAGTGTCCTCACTGTGATATCAGTTTAACTTATCATAAGATCAATGGGACGATGCGTTGTCATTACTGTGGATTTGAAGAACCACTGCCTTCATCATGTCCGGAATGTGAAAGCGAGCATATTCGCTTTTTTGGGACAGGTACGCAACGTGTGGAAGAGGAACTAACAAAGATCTTGCCAGAAGCACGTGTAGTGAGGATGGATGTTGATACGACCAGGCGAAAAGGCTCTCATGAGAAGCTTCTTACGCATTTTGGAGAAGGAAAAGCCGATATTTTGCTCGGAACACAAATGATTGCAAAAGGACTTGATTTTCCTAATGTGACACTCGTTGGTGTCTTAGCGGGAGATGCTATGCTCCACATCCCAGATTTTCGTGCATCTGAAAAAACCTTTCAACTTCTTACTCAAGTAAGTGGTCGTGCTGGACGTCATATTTTACCTGGGGAAGTTGTTGTGCAATCTTACACGCCAGAGCATTATAGTATCGAATTAGCTTCCAAACACGATTATCACTCTTTTTACCAGCGAGAGATGATTATGAGAAAACAATATGGATATCCACCTTTCTATTTCCTTGCGATGGTAAACGTGTCACATGAAGAACTAACAAAAACAGTCGATGTAACAGAAAAAATATCGGACTTTCTTAAATCAAACCTGTCTAAAGAAAGTGTTGTTCTAGGCCCTGTAGCTTCAGCTATACCAAGGATCAAAGATAGATATCGCTATCAATGCATGATAAAATACAAAACTGAACCAAACTTGCATCACACTTTAAAAGAAATTCAAAAGCATTATGCGAAAGAAATAACTCGCGGGCAGCTTCAGATTACGATAGATACACAGCCCTACATGATGATGTAGAAATGTTCGAAAGGAAGAAAAAAATTGGCTATAAGAAAAATTGTATTACACCCAAATGAAGTACTAGAAAAAGAATGTGAGACTGTCCAAGCGTTTGATGAGGATCTCCATTACCTATTAGATGATATGTTTGAAACCATGTACGATGCAGAAGGTGTCGGACTTGCTGCACCACAAATCGGCATCGAAAAGCAAATTGCAGTGATTGATACTCGGGAAGAAGAGCCGTTAGAAATCATAAACCCTGTGATTCAAAAAGCAACAGGAGGCGATGTGGGTCTCGAGGGATGCCTAAGCTTTCCGGGGTTGTTCGGTGAAGTGGAACGCCCTTATCGCATCGTTCTAACTGCGCAGGATCGAAACGGGAAAGAATTCAAACTAAAAGCAGAGGGCTTCTTTGCGAGAGCCATACAGCATGAGATCGACCATCTTCACGGCGTTCTATTTACTGAAAAAGTGATAAGATACGTGGATTTAGAGGCGGAAGGAAGTGAGGAATAGTATGAATATCGTTTTTATGGGAACACCAGATTTTTCAGTACCTGTTTTAAATATGTTGGTTGAAGAGGGGTATACCATTTCAGGCGTTGTTACCCAACCTGATCGACCAAAAGGAAGAAAGCGCACGCTGACTCCACCCCCTGTGAAAGTAGCTGCAGAAAAACACGGATTGCCGATTCTGCAACCTGAGAAAGTAAAGGAACCTGATCAACTAAAGGAAATTCTTGAACTAAAGCCGGATTTAATTGTAACTGCTGCATTCGGACAGATTCTACCGAAAGAGTTGCTTGATGCACCAGAACACGGATGTATCAATGTGCATGCATCGTTATTACCTGAGCTTCGAGGCGGTGCGCCGATTCATTATTCCATCCTTCAAGGAAAGAAGGAAACGGGCATCACTATCATGTATATGGTTGAGAAATTAGATGCTGGAGATATCCTTACGCAATCTGTTGTACCGATTGAAGAACGCGATCATACTGGTATCCTCCATGATAAACTAAGTGTGGCAGGTTCACAGCTCTTGAAAGAAACGATTCCTGAGTTATTAAAAGGAAACATTACTCCAGTTAAACAAAACGATGAAGAAGCAACGTTTGCACCAAATATTAAACGGAATCTTGAAAGAATTGACTGGCATAAACCTGGTGAAGAAATCTATAACCAGATCCGTGGACTTCATCCTTGGCCGGTGGCATTTACACAATACGAAGGCAACGTGATGAAGATATGGTGGGGCGAGAAAGAGGAAGCTGATGAGCAAGCAACTCCAGGAACAGTTCTTTATACTGATGCTGATGGGCCGGTAGTAGCAACTGGAAATTCGACTGCAATTAAACTTACGGAAATACAGCCGGCAGGTAAGAAGCGAATGACCGCTTCACAATATCTACAAGGTCGAACGTTTGAAAAAGGCTCTCTATTTGGTGAGCAACATGACTAATGTGAGAGAAGCGGCACTAGACGTCATCGAAAAGATTAACAAAAACCAGGCATACAGTAACTTACTGTTGAATGAAACCATTAACAAGCATAAGTTGATTCGAAAGGATATCGGGCTGCTCACTGAGATTGTGTATGGAACGATTCAGCGCCAGAAAACGCTCGATTTCTATCTGGATGACTTTTTAACGAACCGAAAAAAAATTCAACCATGGGTCATTTCCCTTTTGCATTTATCACTTTACCAAATGATCTATCTTGATCGTGTTCCAGATCGAGCGGTCATTCATGAAGCGGTAGAAATTGCAAAAAAACGAGGGCATAAAGGAATCACAGGTATGGTGAACGGCGTCCTTCGTAACGTTCAGCGAAAAGGTCTTAAAGATTTCAGCTCCATTTCAGATAGTGCTGAAAGAGTTTCAATAGAGAAAAGCCATCCACTATGGCTAGTCAAGCGATGGATCGAGCAATTTGGACTAGCTGAGACGGAAGCGATGTGTGAAGAGAACCTTCAAGCACCTTATGTAACAGCTAGAGTTAACACGATGAAGACGACAGTTGAGCAGGTGTTACATGAGTTATCTGAAGCAGGTTTAGATGTCATTAAGGGAGATCTTTCTGAAGATGCGATTAAAGTGATTCAAGGTCATTTAATCGAAACAGATGTATACAAAAGTGGGGAAGTAACGATTCAAGATGAAAGCTCGATGCTAGTGGCGCGAGCGCTCGATGTTGAATCTGGTCAAGCAATTCTCGATGCTTGTGCTGCTCCAGGAGGAAAAACTACCCATATCGCTGAACGTTTGCAAGGAGAAGGGTATGTTCAATCGCTTGATCTTCATGAGCATAAAATCAAGCTTATTAAGAAACAAGCAGAACGTCTAGGACTTACGAATGTGGAAGCAATGGCACTCGATAGTCGTCTTGTAACTGACAAATTCGAAGAAAACTCGTTTGATCGCGTTCTTGTTGATGCCCCATGTACCGGATTTGGTGTACTGAGAAGAAAGCCGGATATAAAATGGTCAAAAAAACCTGAGGATGTCGAGAGAATCACTTCTGTTCAATGGGGAATTCTGGATTCGCAGGCTTCTCTTGTAAAACCTGGTGGAAAATTGGTTTATAGTACGTGTACAATAGAAGAAGCTGAAAATCAGGAAATCGTAGCTGCATTTCTTAAAGACCATCCAGAGTTTTCGATGGATAACACAATGATAGAACGACTTCCAAATGGAGTAGAGCCGTATGTTGATGGAGGGGAGCTCCAACTACTACCTCATTACTTTGGAACAGATGGTTTCTATATTGCAACTTTGATTAAAGATAGCTAAAGGCATTTTGCTGTATGAAAACCTATTAAGTGGATAAAAGAGACGGGGTGACCACATGCAAGCTGTAACATTGACAGACCGCGGACAGGTCAGAACATACAATGAAGACAGTACCAATGCTATACAAAATAATCTTGGTGAGTACCTTGTGATTGTGGCAGATGGGATGGGCGGCCATCGTGCAGGGGATATTGCCAGCTCTATGGCAGTAGAATGCCTACAAACTAATTGGCAAAAAGAGAAAGCAAGCTTTCGTCCGGGAAGAGCGGAAGCTTGGCTTTTACATACCATTAAAGAAGCGAATGAAACGATATTGTCTTATTCGAACGACAACCCAGAGTATGCAGGCATGGGAACTACGTTAGTCGCTGCTATATGTACAGAAGATTTTATAACAATCGGACATGTTGGTGATAGCAGGGCATACTTGATTCAAGATGGAGAGTTCAATCAGAAAACAAGCGATCATTCCCTCGTGAATGAACTTGTGAAGAATGGACAATTATCAGCAGAAGAGGCAGAGGACCATCCGAGAAAGCACGTATTACTACGTGCATTAGGTACAGATGATAAAGTGAAAGTCGATATTCATACATTTGAATGGACTCAGAACGAAGCTGCATTATTTTGTACTGACGGCTTAACGAATAAGCTATCAGATGAAACGCTTAAAGAAATCATGTCTTCTGGCACTTCACTACAGGAGAAAGCAACAACACTCATTACGCTTGCGAATGAAGCAGGTGGTGAAGATAATATTACAGTTGCAGTCATAGAAAATTCTATGTCTTCAGGAAGTGAAAGCTGATGCTAGGAAAACATATAAATGGCCGTTACAAATTGCTAGAAGTCATCGGTGATGGTGGTATGGCAATCGTGTATAAGGCTAGTGATTTAATTCTAGATCGAATTGTAGCTGTGAAATTGCTGAGACCTGAATTCTCAAAGGACGACGAATTTATTAAGCGATTTAGACGAGAAGCAGAATCCGCAACAAGCCTTGATCATCCAAATATTGTCTCGATTTACGACGTAGGTGAAGATGAAGATTATCATTACATCGTGATGGAGTATGTGGAAGGAAAAACCTTAAAGCAAAGCATTCGCGACAGAGGTGCCCTTCCAATTGTAGAAGCGATTGATATTATTAAGCAAATTGCTTCAGCGATCGAACATGCACACGATAACCAGATCATCCATCGTGATATTAAACCTCATAATATCTTGATCAATGAATACGGAGATGCGAAAGTAACAGATTTTGGAATAGCGATGGCTATGACATCAGCTACCATTACACATACCAATTCTGTTCTTGGCTCTGTACATTATTTTTCTCCTGAACAGGCTCGTGGTGGAGCTGCTACAGAACGGTCAGATATTTATTCCCTTGGGGTCGTGCTTTATGAAGTTGTTACAGGAGTTTTGCCGTTCTCAGGTGACTCACCTGTTTCTGTTGCATTGAAACATTTACAGGATCGTTTTCCGAAGCCGAGTTTAATCAATACATCCTTACCGAAAAATGTTGAACAGATCATTTTGAAAGCAATGGCGAAAGAACCTCATCAGCGCTATGAAAACGCACATGAGTTATATGATGCCTTAGACAACGCGCTTGATCCGACAAAAGTGTATGACGCGCCTCTGTCTTCTCGTAATGAAGATGATGAAGCAACAAAAGTTTTAGCACCAGTTGTACCGAATGAACCTTCACAGAGTAAGAATGTGAAACCTGAGCCTACAGGTGAAAGTGAAGACAAAGATACTAAGCCGAAAAAGAAAAAGAAGAAAGCTAGAAAAGTTCTAATGATTGTATTCTTGATCTTACTTCTTTTAGGTGGTGCAGGAGCACTTGCGTTCATTTTTATGCCGGATCTTTTTTATGTGCCAGATGTTGAAGTGCCAGATGTTTCTGGAATGTCGTACGAAGATGCTAGGACAACCCTAATTGAAAATAACCTCAATGCAGTGAAAGAAGAGCAATTTAACGAAAATGTGGATGAGGATGACGTGATCAATCAAAGTCCTAGATCAGGAGCGATGGTGAAAGAAAATAGTAAGGTCACCTTATATGTAAGTAAAGGCGCAGAAAAAACCGAGCTTGGTAATTATATAGGTAAATCGCAGAAAGAAGTGGAAGCTGAATTAGAAAAACTTGGTTTCAAAAATGTTAAGTTTGAGGACGAGTTTCGTGATGAACCCGCTGGGGAAATCTATGATCAGAGTCCTGAAGCTGGGAAGATGGTTCTTCCAACAGAAGATCGTATCGTCCTTTGGTATAGCCAGGGACCTGAGCCCGTTGTATTACCAGACCTAACGAACAAAACGAAACAAGAAGTAGAAGCTTTCGCCCAGAACGAAAATTTGAAAATTGCCTATAATGAGGCTCAGTTCAGTGATTCGGTAAAGGAAGGCCTTGTCATGGATCAATCACCAAATACGGCAACTAGCATAGAAGAGGGTGAAACTGTTACCGTTACTCTATCTAAAGGTCCTGAGCCAAAGCCTGAACCTGAGCCAGAAGAAGAGCCGGTTGTTTTTACTGAAGAAGTGAAAGTAGAAGTGAAGGACAAAGAAAAACATCAAATTGAGATTATCTATCGAGACTCGAAAACTGAGAATGCAGAAATTGTTGAAGAAGTTACGAAAAATAGTAAGTTTGAATTTGAATTGACGATTAATCCTGGAGATTACGCTTCATATAAAGTTTTTGATAATGGAGAAGAAGTCCAATCAAAGAATATTACGTATGATGAAGCAAAACAAAAATACGCAAAAAATGAGTAAGGAGTCCTACATGGCAGATGGAAGAATTATTAAAGCGTTAAGTGGCTTTTATTACGTGCAGGATGAAGTGAACAAAGAAATCTATCAGTGCAGAGGTAGAGGGAATTTCCGAAAACGTAAAATCACTCCCTTAGTTGGAGATGACGTTGTATACGAAGCGGAGAATAAAACAGATGGCTATATACTTGAAGTAAAGAAAAGAGAGAATGAACTAGTCCGACCACCAATAGCTAATATCGATCAGGCTTTTCTCGTTTTTTCAGCTACACAACCTACATTCAATACACAGCTACTTGATAAGTTTCTTGTTCACATCGAAGCGAGTGATATAAAGCCAGTCATCTGCATTACGAAAATGGATCTTGTTTCAGAATCTGAAGAAGAAGTAATACAGAATTACAGCAAGGACTATTGTGATATCGGTTATGATGTATTGATGAACTCGGCTCAGAGTTTGTCGGGAATTTCAGAAATCGAACAACACTTTTTTGATAAAGTCACTGTGTTTGCGGGACAATCCGGTGTTGGTAAGTCTTCGCTCCTCAATGCGATCAATCCTGAATTAGACTTAGATACAAGTGATATTTCGACTCACCTCGGTCGTGGAAAGCATACGACTCGGCATGTTGAGTTAATTCCGTTTGGTTCTGGATTAGTTGCTGACACGCCTGGCTTTAGTTCTCTAGATTTCAGAGGGATCGAAGCAGATGATTTATGGCTCTATTTCCCTGAAATTAGAGAAAAAACAAACGAGTGTAAATTTAGAGCCTGCACCCACATGAAAGAACCTGGATGTGCAGTAAAAGCCGCTGTAGAGGATGGAGAAATAAAGGCGTATCGTTACGACCATTATTCCTCATTCTTCACTGAGATTAAGGATCAAAAACGGAGGTATTAATATGATAAAGATTGCACCATCAATCCTCTCTGCAGACTTTGCAAAACTCGGAGAAGAAGTGAAGGATGTTGAAGCAGGTGGAGCAGATTATATCCATGTAGACGTAATGGACGGACACTTCGTTCCAAATATTACGATAGGAGCACCGATTGTTCGAGCGCTTCGACCTGTAACGAATCTACCGCTTGACGTTCACCTTATGATTGAAAATCCTGATAACTATATTGAAGAGTTTGCAGATGCGGGAGCAGACATTCTTACTGTCCACGCTGAAGCATGCCCTCACCTTCACAGGACGATTCAGTTGATCAAGAGTAAAGGGGTAAAAGCAGGAGTTGTTATTAACCCAGCAACACCAGTGGAAGCGATCAAACATGTGATTGAAGACGTAGACCTTGTTCTCTTAATGACGGTTAATCCTGGATTTGGTGGACAAGCTTTCATTGAAAGAGTGGTTGGCAAAATTGCTGAGACAGCAAAGCTTGCGAGCGAATTAGGAGTTTCTCCTGAAATTGAAGTCGACGGTGGCGTGAACGCCGAGACAGCAAGGAAGTGTATCGAAGCAGGTGCTACTGTACTTGTTGCAGGCTCAGCCGTTTACAACCAAGAAGATCGAAAAGCAGCGATCGATAAGCTTCGTCAATCATAAAACAGTCGGGCGCAACGCCCGCTGTTTTTTTGTAAAATGAGAATAAACGAATTATTTAGTAGGAGTAGATGTTCATGAATCATAATCGACTTGTTTTACTTCTTGAGATTGCCCTTATGGCAGGCATCGGGGTTATCCTTGACTTGTTTTCTATTCGCTTATGGCCAAATGGTGGTTCAGTGTCACTAGCGATGGTTCCAATCTTTTTAATCGCATTTAGGAGAGGTGTAGGAGCGGGTGTTGTTACAGGCTTACTTGTAGGGTTGTTGCAGCCTTTACTCGTTGCGCCTTTCTACGTACATCCAATTCAATTTCTATTAGATTACCCTGTTGCTTTCATGGTTGTTGGTTTAGCTGGACTATTTAGTGTATCTGTAGATGAAGCAAAGAAAAAACGAATTGTGAAAATTGCAATCGGTTGTTTCATTGGATCACTATTCAGGTTAGTAACCCATTTCACTTCAGGAGTCATTTGGTTTGGTGATATGGCGCCAGAAGGAACGCCCGTTGCACTGTACTCATTTCTTTATAATGCTTCTTACCTGTTTCCAGCTGCAGCTGTATCGATCATCGTGTTAGCACTATTATCATCGACCTCACCAAAGATGGTTCATCATCCATGAAGAATGATGTTATCTATCTAGTAGCGGGTGGGCCTTTATCTGACTTGCCACAAAATCTACTTAAACATAACCCCGACGTTCGATGGATCGGAGTTGATCGGGGAGTATATACGCTATTGAAGCACGGTGTTATTCCAGAACAAGGCTTTGGGGATTTTGATTCTGTGAGCCCCAGTGAAAGAGAGTGGATGGAAACTCATAACCTCTCATTTAATGTATATCCTTCTGAGAAGGATCATACGGACCTTGAGCTTGCGCTTGATTGGGCGATTGATCAACAGCCGAAAGAAATCATTCTGTATGGAGTTACCGGTGGAAGGTTAGATCATAGTTGGATGAATGTACAGATGTTGATCAAAGGGTTGAAAACAGGTGTAAGCGTGAAGCTTGAAGATCGACAGAACAGACTTCAGCTAAAAGCACCAGGTCACTATTCATTAAAAAAAGAAGTGCGTTACCCATATGCTTCATTTTTATCTTTCACTCCTGAAGTGAAAGGTTTAACGCTTGAAGGTTTTAAGTTTCCGCTAACTGATAAAAGATTGAAATGGGGTTCGAGTTTGTGTATCAGTAATGAATTGGTCGAGGAAAATGGGTCTTATTCATTTACTGAAGGCATACTTATGGTGGTAAGAAGTTCGGACGCCGAACACCAGGATTAGGGTATATTTTATTTTCGGCGAATATAATAGTAAAGAATATTATAATCTCATATTGTTTTATCCTGGGCTCCATTTTTGACTTTTGAGGAGGGGGAAGTATGAAGTTCTATACGATTAAACTACCTAAGTTTCTTGGTGGGTTTGTTAGGGCAATTCTTGGATCTCTTCGTAAAAATGAATAGGAAACAAAAAAAGCACCCGATTGGGTGCTTTTTTGTGTCAATTATACGCGTTCTACTTTCCCTGATTTAAGGGCACGAGCAGAAACATATACTTTTTTCGGTTTACCATCAACCATGACGCGTACCTTTTGAAGGTTAGCACCAAATTTACGTTTTGTTGTATTCAACGCGTGAGAACGCTTGTTACCAAACGCAGTCTTTTTGCCAGTGATTGCACATTTAGCCATTATTTCAACCTCCTTACTGTCCTACATTGCACAAGAAGTGCAGGATAAATCCTCCACTATAGTATCACGAGGGTGTAGTGAATGCAAGACAAAGAACAAGGGTTATCAAGAAAAAAACTTAACACCTAAGTGTGATGATACTAGTGTTTTACAAGGATAAACTTTTAAATTAAGTAATATTGTAGTAAAATAACATTAGCTCTATACTGGATGTATTCTTTAATAATTTAGCATCAAGAGTTAGTAGTAAAGATAGAATGGAACATTGGTCAGCACCCAAATCGCTAAGGGAGGAACAAATATGTCAATCGAAATGAAAACCCAATATGGACAAATCGATATTTCTACTGAGGTCGTCGCTGCAATTGCAGGTGGCGCAGCAATAGATTGTTATGGTATCGTGGGTATGGCTTCGCAGAAGCAATTAAAAGACGGTATTACAGAATTGTTGGGAAAAGATAACTTTAGCAGAGGGATAGTAGTTCGCAGAGAAGAAGAGGAACTAAATATCGATATGTATATTATCGTGAGCTATGGTACAAAAATTTCAGAAGTTGCTCATAACGTTCAAACAAAAGTAAAGTACCAGCTTGACCAAATGCTCGGACTATCTGTAGATTCTGTAAACATCTACGTACAAGGGGTCAGAGTTACGAACCCTTAAGTGGAGTTAGGAGGAACAGTCTGTGACAATTAAGAGGATTGACGGTAAGCGGTTTGCGCATATGGTTATTGAAGGTGCAAACAACCTATCAAAGAATGCAAAAATGGTTGATGCCCTAAACGTATTCCCTGTACCTGATGGTGACACGGGAACGAATATGAATTTAACCATTACGTCTGGTGCAAACGAGGTAAAGAAAAGCAGCTCTCTGAAAGTTGGAGATGTCGCATCTTTATTTGCACGAGGTTTGTTAATGGGAGCGCGCGGAAACTCTGGAGTAATTCTTTCACAATTATTCAGAGGGTTTTCAAAAGCGATCGATAACAAAAGTGAAATCGGGACAGTAGAATTTGCTGCGGCACTAGACAACGGCGTAGAATCGGCTTATAAGGCCGTTATGAAGCCTGTTGAAGGAACAATTCTAACTGTAGCGAAAGATGCTGCCAAAAAAGCAGTAAAATCCGCTAAGCAAACGGAAGATATGATCGAGTTTATGCAAGTGGTCGTGAAAGAAGCAAAAGCTTCTCTTCAACGTACGCCTGACTTACTTCCTGTTCTAAAAGAAGTTGGAGTTGTTGACTCTGGTGGTCAAGGCCTACTTGTTATCTATGAAGGATTCCTTGCTGTACTTGAAGGCAAAGAAGCTCCTGATGTTTCACTTGAAGAAGAAAAGATGGACGAGCTTGTTCGTGCTGAACATCATAAAGGCGCTCAGGGCCATATGAAAACAGAAGATATCGAATTCGGGTATTGTACTGAATTTATGGTGCATCTAGAAGATTCTAAACTCAAACAATCTCCTTTCGATGAAGAATCGTTTCGAAATGAATTAGACAAACATGGAGATTCTCTTCTTGTCATTTCAGACGAAGATCTTGTCAAAGTACATATGCATACGGAATACCCTGGTAACATCATGACATATGCACAGAACTTCGGAAGCTTAATCAAAATTAAGATAGAGAATATGCGTGAGCAACATTCTGCTATTCTTAACGAAGAGAAATCTTCTCCTAACCCAGTTCCGGCTGAGCGGAAGAAGTATGGCATTATTACGGTTTCTATGGGTGATGGAATTGCAGACTTGTTCACTAGTCTAGGCGCAAGTTATGTAATCTCTGGCGGTCAAACGATGAACCCTAGTACAGAAGATATCGTAAAGGCGATCGAAGAAGTAAACGCTGATAATATTATCATTCTGCCGAACAACAGTAACATTGTAATGACAGCAGAACAGGCTGCTTCAGTAGTTGAAGAGAATGTTGTAGTCATCCCTTCTAAAACAGTTCCTCAAGGAATCGCAAGCTTACTTGGATTCAATCCATCAGCTGAAATTGAGGAAAACGGCACAGCGATGAAAGATAGCATGTCTGAAGTGAAATCAGGTCAAGTCACGTTTGCGGTAAGAGACACTCAAATTGATGGGGTTTCAATATCCAAAGATGACTTTATGGGAATTTTTGATGGAAAGATCATGGTATCTGAATCATCTCGATTTGAAGTAGCTAAAGAACTCCTTCAATCAATGATCGGTGAAGATGATGAAATCATTACGATTATCTATGGAGAAGATACTGATAAGGAAGAAGCTGAAAGTCTTGTTACTTTCATTGAAGAGCACTATGAAGATGTGGAAGTTGAGCTTCATGAAGGCAAGCAGCCAATCTATCCTTACATTGTTTCAGTAGAATAGAGCAAATCTCAATATATCAGAAAAAGAAACGTGGCAGATGCCAGGTTTTCTTTTTCTGTAATCTATGAACAACGTGTTCACACTGTGTACATAATGAAAGGTGGAGTCGATGTGAAGTTTCGCAGCGTCTTTGATATTATTGGTCCAGTAATGATTGGCCCTTCAAGTTCTCATACAGCTGGTGCAGCTAGAATCGGAAGAGTTGCTAGACACCTTTTTGGTCGAGAGCCAGAAAGTATTACGATTTCTTTATATGGTTCATTCGCAAAAACATACAAAGGTCACGGCACAGATGTGGCATTAGTAGGTGGCGTACTTGATTTTGATACGTTTGATGAACGAATTGTGAATGCGCTTACAATAGCGAAAGAGAAAAAGATAAAAGTACGGTTCATTGAAGAAGATGCAGTCACTGATCATCCGAATACTGCAAGAGTTCATTTGAAAGACGAGAAGGGTGAACTCGAACTAGTAGGGATCTCGATCGGTGGAGGGAAAATAGAAGTAATCGAATTAAACGGATTTGCACTTGGCTTATCTGGTAATAGTCCTGCGATACTCGTCGTTCATAATGATCGTTTTGGGGCAATTGCAGGAGTGTCAAACTTACTAGCGAAGCACGAAATCAATATTGGTCATATGAATGTTTCAAGGAAAGAGAAAGGGAAAGAAGCCCTCATGACGATTGAAGTTGACCAAAACATTCCTCAAGTCGTTCTTGATGAAGTCGAATCGCTTCCAAATATTATTCAAGTAGCAAAAATAAGCGAATAACCTGTATAGGAGGAATAGTTATGTTTCGTAATGTAGCAGAATTAGTTGAGCTTGCCCAATCTAGAAATGTACCAATTTCAGAAATTATGATTGAACAAGAAATGGACGTAAGAAGTTCAACTCGTGAACAAGTCGTTGGTCAGATGGAAAGAAATCTGGAGGTTATGGAACAAGCGGTTGAGCGAGGCATTACTGAAGACGTTCGCTCACATTCTGGATTAACAGGTGGAGACGCTGTTCTTCTTCAAACTTATCTGAAGTCAGGAAAGTCACTTTCAGGTGAAACGATGTTAGACGCAGTAAGTAAAGCGATGGCAACGAATGAAGTGAACGCTGCGATGGGAACAATTTGCGCAACACCTACAGCAGGATCAGCGGGAGTTGTACCAGGAACATTATTTGCGATTAGAGAAAAAATCAACCCAACAAAAGAGCAAATGGTTCGGTATCTCTTTACATCAGGTGCTTTTGGATTCGTTGTTGCAAACAATGCTTCCATTTCAGGAGCAGCTGGTGGATGTCAGGCTGAAGTAGGTTCAGCAACTGGGATGGCCGCTGCTGCAATTGTTGAACTCATGGGCGGTACTCCTGAGCAGTCTTCACATGCTTTTGCTATTGCACTTAAAAACATGCTTGGATTAGTGTGCGATCCAGTAGCTGGTCTCGTAGAGGTGCCGTGTGTAAAACGAAATGCAATGGGAGCATCGAACGCTCTTGTGGCGGCGGATATGTCACTCGCAGGTATAACTAGCCGTATTCCTTGTGATGAAGTGATCGACGCGATGTATAAGATTGGACAAACGATGCCATCTGCGCTGCGTGAAACTGCGCAAGGAGGCTTAGCAGCAACCCCGACAGGAAGAGAATTAGAAGCCAGGATTTTTGGAGTATCTCTAGATAAGAAATGAGTGAAGGATAGTGAGCGAAGTCACAAAAATAAAAGGTATAGGTGATGAGAAAGCTGCTTCTCTATCATCGATCGGGATCAATAGCGTCTCCGATTTACTAGAGTATTTCCCTTTTCGATACGAAGACTATGAATTGAAAGATCTAGCTGACGTTAAGCATGAAGAACGGGCTACGCTCGAAGGGAAAGTTCATAGTGAACCTGTCGTTCGATACTATGGAAAGAAGAAATCTCGACTGTCTGTAAGGCTGTTAGTGGGAAGGTTCCTCATTACAGCCGTTTTTTTTAATCGTGCATTTCTAAAAAAACAATTTTCACTGGGCCAGACAGTTACCGTCACTGGAAAGTGGGACCAGCATAAGATGACTCTTTCTGCTTCTGAGATTGCGTTTGCAAGTCATGACCCGGAAGGTACAATCGAGCCGGTGTATCCAGTTGGTGGAGACATTACTGTAAAAGCAATCAAACGGTATATCCAACTTGCACTTCAACAATTCGCGAATGAAATTGAAGAGTCCCTTCCACCTCAGATGCTTGAAAGGTACAAGCTTATGGATAAAAGAGAAGCTGTTCAAACGATGCATGCTCCACAATCACATGATCATTTGAAACAGGCGAGAAGAAGGTTTGTTTACGAAGAATTACTTCAATTTCAGTTGAAAATGCAGTTGTTTCGAAAGAGAGAAAGGGAAAACACAAAGGGCTCCTCTCACGTATATAAAAGAAGTGATTTAGATGAGTTTATCAGTAGTCTTCCATTTCCTTTAACCGGTGCGCAAGATCGAGTCGTAGAAGAAATTTTGAAAGATATGGAAAGTCCATACCGCATGAATCGCTTGCTACAGGGTGACGTTGGATCAGGTAAGACTGTAGTCGCGGCGATTGCGCTGTATGCTACGTATTTGTCTGGTAATCAAGGGGCACTGATGGTACCTACAGAAATCCTTGCAGAACAGCACTTTGAGTCTTTTGAGGATCTTGTAGGGAACACGCTGAACGTAGAGCTATTGACTGGATCTGTAAAGGGGAAGAAGCGAAGAGAGCTACTTGAACGGTTAGCAACAAGTGAGGTTGATCTATTGATCGGTACACATGCGCTCATACAGGACGAAGTAGTGTTTAAGCACCTAGGTTTAGTCATCACTGATGAGCAGCATCGTTTTGGAGTTAAGCAGCGAAGGGTATTAAAAGAAAAAGGCTTGACCCCTGATGTCCTATATATGACGGCAACACCGATACCGAGAACGCTCGCGATTTCCGTTTTTGGAGATATGGATGTATCGACGATCGATGAAATGCCAGCTGGCCGAAAGCCGATCGAGACATACTGGGCGAAACCGGATATGCTTTCGCGCGTGCTCGATTTTGTAACGAAAGAACTTGATCAAGGTCGTCAAGGTTATGTAATCTGTCCTCTGATTGAGGAATCAGAGAAGCTTGACGTCCAAAATGCCATCGATGTCCATGCTCAAATGCAAACGGCATTGCCTCATTATCAGGTAGGATTAATGCACGGAAGGCTAACTTCTGATGAAAAGGAAGCTATCATGGAAGCCTACAGTCAAAATGACGTGCAGCTGTTAGTATCCACAACGGTCGTGGAGGTCGGTGTAAACGTACCGAATGCGACAATTATGGTTATTTATGATGCTGAACGATTTGGATTGGCTCAGCTTCATCAGCTGCGTGGGCGAGTCGGTCGAGGAAAAGATCAATCATATTGTATTTTACTTGCTGATCCGAAATCCGAAGTAGGGAAGGAACGGATGCAGATTATGACTGAATCGAACGATGGTTTTGTTCTATCTCAGCGTGACCTTGAACTCAGAGGGCCTGGAGATTTCTTTGGAAGAAAACAAAGTGGTCTACCTGAATTCAAGGTAGCAGATCTCGTTCATGATTATCGTGTCCTTGAAGTTGCTCGTAACGATGCGAGTGCTCTTGTTGAATCTACTGCTTTCTGGGAGGATGATGCTTATCGTCGTCTTAGGACCTATTTAATGAATGAAGGGGTTTTGAGTGGGGAAAAACTTGATTAGCTTGCAAAATCACGCCTAGCATTATATACTACGTTTTAGGACCTAGTCATAAGACTGAGATAAAGAGGATCATTCGATCCTCTTTATCCGTTTATTAATGCTAGATAGGCGGCGGTAGAGAATGAAAAGGAGCAAAAGAGAGCGTCAAAGCTTATTGAAAGAAACCATTGAAAACACACCGTTTATTACGGATGAAGATCTAGCTGATAAGTTTAGTGTGAGCATTCAAACGATAAGGTTGGACAGACTTGAGCTTTCGATCCCGGAATTACGAGAGCGAATCAAGTATGTTGCACAGCAGCAATTAGATGAAGTTAAAGCTCTTCCTATGGAAGAAGTGATTGGTCAGGTTATTGATTTGCAGCTTGATGAAAGTGCCATTTCGATCCTGGATATTCGACCAGAACATGTTTTTTCTAGAAACAAGATTGCTAGAGGTCATCATCTGTTTGCGCAAGCGAATTCACTAGCAGTCGCTATTATTAACGACGAACTTGCCTTAACTGCGAAAGCGAACATCCGTTTTTCTAGACAGGTGAACGAAGGAGAGCGAGTTGTAGCAAAAGCAAGCGTATCAGATAATAGTAAAGGCAGAACGACAGTAGAGGTCAACAGCTTCGTTCAAAACGAAACCGTATTTTCCGGTGAGTTTGTAATGTATCGCTCTACCAAACCCTGAAAGGATGCTGAACTAACATGAGACTTGCAATAGATGCGATGGGTGGGGACAACGCCCCGCAAGCAATCATCGATGGTGTACATGAAGCACTCGAAATGTATAAAGATCTATCTGTCACCATCGTTGGAGATGAAAATCAAATCAACCCCTTACTTACGGACAGTAAAGAGCGATTAACCGTATTACATACAGATGAATACATAACGTCAGAAGATCAACCAGTACGTGCTGCTAGAAGAAAGAAGAAAGCATCGATGGTACTTGCAGTAAATGAAGTGAAGGAAGGAAGAGCAGATGCTTGTATTTCTGCAGGAAATACAGGAGCTCTTATGGCAGCTGGTTTATTGTATATTGGTCGCATTGAAGGGATCGAAAGGCCAGGTCTTGCCCCTACCCTTCCAACGATCGATGAAAAAGGATTCTTACTACTCGATGTTGGGGCAAATATGGATTCTAAGCCTGAGCACTTGCTTCAATATGCACAGATGGGTGCAGTTTATGCTGAGAAAGTGCGCGGAATCGATTCTCCGCGTATCGGCCTATTGAATATCGGAACAGAAGAAGGTAAAGGGAATGAATTAAGTAAACAAGCCTTCGCGTTACTTCAAGATAGTGGATTGAACTTTGTTGGGAACGTTGAATCTCGAGACATTCTAAGTAATGCAGCTGACGTTGTAGTATGCGATGGTTTCTCAGGAAATCTAGTTTTAAAAACAATTGAAGGTACGGCATTAACCATGTTTACGATGCTGAAAGAAGAGCTTACAAGCTCATTCACGAGTAAAATGGCGGCAGGAGTGCTAAAACCTAAATTGAAAAACCTTAAGAATAAGCTCGACTATTCAGAATATGGTGGAGCTGGCTTATTTGGCCTGCGAGCTCCTGTGATTAAAGCGCACGGCTCATCAAATGGACGAGCAGTTTTCAGTGCAATAAAACAGGCTAGAATGATGGTAACAGGGAATGTCGTAACTGAAATTAAATCTTCTCTTGAAGAGAAGCAGGAAGGAGATCAGTAATGGGAAAAACAGCATTTTTATTTCCAGGTCAAGGAGCACAAACGGTAGGAATGGGGAGCGAATTCCGTGAAGTGTATTCATCTTCAGAAACTATCTTCAAAGAAGCAGACAACCGCCTTGACTATGATCTAACAAAGCTAATCATGAATGGACCGATGGAAACCTTAACGAAAACAGAGAACACGCAGCCTGCGATCGTAACAGCTAGTATTGCCGTTTTAGAAGCTCTACGAGAGAAAGGGGTTACTGCAGATTACACCGCTGGTCATAGCCTTGGTGAGTATTCAGCTCTTGTAGCATCTGGCGCGCTATCGTTTTCTGATGCTGTCTATGCCGTTAGAAACAGAGGTCTTTACATGGAGGAAGCAGTTCCTGCTGGTGAAGGTGCTATGGCAGCCATTATGGGTATGGATCGTGAAGAGCTACAAGCAATCGTAGAAAACGTATCAGAAACGACAGACACTGTTCAGCTAGCAAACTTGAATAGCCCTGGACAAATTGTTATTTCTGGTGCAAAAGCCGGCGTGGAGAAGGCTTCAGAAGTAGCGAAAGAAAAAGGAGCTAGAAGAGTAATTCCTCTTCAAGTAAGTGGACCGTTTCATTCGAGCTTAATGAAACCTGCTGCTGATAAAATGTCTGCAATCCTTGATTCTATTACGATTTCAGATGCTTCAGTTCCAGTGATTGCAAACGTTTCTGCAGAACCTAGTACATCAGCTGAAGAAATCAAAACCAATTTACTGCAACAGATTTATTCACCAGTTCTTTTTGAAGATACGGTTCGTAAATTGATGGATTTAGGTGTGGACCGATTTATTGAAGTAGGCCCTGGGAACGTATTGTCAGGCCTTGTGAAGAAAGTTAATCGTCGCGCTTTTGTTCATGCTGTTAGTACACCGGAACAACTTGATCAATTAGTAGAAAAGCTAGGGGAGGAATAAATATGGCAGAGAAAAAATCGGCACTTGTAACAGGCGGCTCTCGCGGGATCGGACGTGCAATTGCGCTTGAACTCGCGTCCCAAGGGATGAATGTAGCTGTGAACTATGCTGGAAGTGAAGCGAAAGCAAACGAAGTTGTAGACGAAATTAAAGCAGCTGGAGGCAATGCCATTGCAATCCAGGCAAACGTTGGTAATATGGATGAAGTACAGGGTATGGTGAAGGAAGTTATTTCTGAATTTGGAAGCCTCGAAGTATTAGTGAACAACGCCGGTATTACGAGGGATAACTTGTTGATGCGTATGAAGGAACAAGAGTGGGATGATGTAATCAACACAAACCTAAAAGGTGTGTTTAACTGTACGAAATCCGTTACTCGCCAAATGATGAAACAACGTTATGGTCGCATCATTAACATGGCATCTGTAGTTGGCGTTGCAGGAAATGCTGGACAGGCTAACTATGTAGCTGCGAAAGCTGGAGTGATTGGATTGACGAAAACGACGGCGAAAGAACTTGCGAGTCGTAACATTACAGTTAATGCTCTTGCGCCTGGATTTATTGAAACAGATATGACAGACGATTTATCAGAAGAAGTGAAGAGTGGAATGAAAGGCCAAATTCCACTAGGAAGACTTGGTGCTGCACAAGATATTGCAAAAGCCGTTAAGTTTCTTTCTTCAGATGATGCAAACTATATCACCGGTCAGACTCTTCATATCGATGGCGGAATGGTGATGTAACGTAAGAGAAAAATTGTACATCTAGTTTTTTTACTTTATATATCCTATAATAGCTTGAGGGGAGGTGAGTATAATGGCAGATACACTAGAGCGTGTAACAAAAATCATCGTTGATCGTCTTGGAGTTGATGCGGCTGAAGTTAAGCCTGAAGCTTCTTTTAAAGATGACCTTGGTGCCGATTCCCTGGATGTAGTGGAATTAGTTATGGAGCTTGAAGATGAGTTTGACATGGAAATCTCAGACGAGGACGCTGAGAAGATCGTAACAGTTGGCGATGTAATTGATTACATAAATAGCCAAAATTAATGTTCAGGCTTCCTGGACTTGTGGATTAAGCCTCGTATATGCGGGGCTTTATTCCCTTTGTATTTAGAAGATTTTGATTAGTCGTGGAGGTATCTATGTCCAAATCACACAAACATTCACATAAAACCAAAAGACGTTTTAAGCCTAAGCATTCACGACAACTCGTGGTTGGGGACACTGAGAAAGAAAAGTTCGCTCTGTTTCTTAAGGAAATCGACGTTTCCTTTAACAATGAACAACTTCTCTACCAGGCATTTACTCATTCATCGTATGTGAATGAGCATCGACTGCATCCGCAGATGGATAATGAACGTCTAGAATTTCTAGGTGATGCTGTACTTGAACTTACAATATCACGGTACCTGTTTGAGAAATATCCGAATATGAGTGAGGGAGAATTAACGAAGCTAAGAGCTGCCATCGTGTGTGAGCCATCGCTCGTTCAGTTCGCTAACGATCTCAATTTCGGACACCTTGTTCTTCTAGGTAAGGGCGAGGAAATGACGGGTGGCAGAGCAAGACCAGCACTTCTTGCCGATGTGTTCGAATCATTTGTATGTGCATTGTATCTTGATCAAGGCATAGAAGTCGTCTTTGACTTTCTAGAGAAATTCGTCTATCCGAAGATTAACGCCGGTGCTTTTTCTCATGTGATGGATTATAAAAGTCAACTACAAGAAGTCATTCAGCGTGAAAGCCTTGGGGTTATAGACTATGTTATTACAGATGAAAAAGGACCAGCACATAATCGTGAATTTGCGTCCAAAGTAACTCTTAACGGAGCTGACCTGGGACTTGGTATAGGTCGTTCGAAAAAAGAAGCTGAACAAAAGGCTGCACAACAAGCGCTTCTTAACTTAAAAGAACGAAATGAAAAAGAATCCTGATTAACAGGATTCTTTTTACTTATGTGCTGTTTTCAATTTACGCAGTACGTAGTTTGCCTAGTTCTGCTAGTAGCGCTTGCATTTCACCTGGTGTTAAGGAATCTTTCTTATTGACCATCATATAGATTTCGTGAATGTCATCATAAGTAGAGAGGTCAAAAGATTCTGGTTTGATCATGGAGGAGTTAATAACTTGAAGCTTCTCCTTAATGCCTTCAACCATGAACGCCAGGTTTTCTTCTGTCTTGTTAGATAGATCCATTCGTACCACCTGCCTTTTTGCACAATCTGTCTGCTCTACTCCCTTCTCTTAAGAGAAGGTCCTTTTGAGCTTTTCTTATTGTAACATGGATAAGGCCTAGTATCGTAGGCTATCGGAATTTATGATAAAATAAGACAGTTAGTTCTAGGCATAGCAAAACTATTATACTTACATAGATATGAAACAGATGAGGGGGAAAAATTGATGTTCCTCAAACGATTAGATGTAGTCGGCTTTAAATCCTTTGCCGATCGAATTTCAGTTGAGTTTGTTCCAGGAGTTACATCAGTTGTCGGTCCTAATGGGAGCGGCAAAAGTAATATAAATGACGCCATTCGATGGGTGCTGGGAGAGCAATCAGCCAGGTCACTCAGAGGATCGAAGATGGAAGATATCATCTTCTCAGGCAGTGAATCACGTAAGGCTGTGAACCTTGCTGAAGTAACCTTAACTTTAGATAACCATGATCAATACCTTCCTATAGAGTACAACGAAGTTAGCGTAACAAGGAGAGTTTACCGCTCTGGTGATAGTGAATATTTGTTGAACAACCAGACGTGCAGACTCAAAGATATCATCGAATTATTTATGGACTCAGGTCTCGGGAAAGAATCGTTCTCCATTATTGGACAAGGAAGGATTGAAGAAATCCTAAGCAGTAAGTCTGAAGAGAGAAGAAAAATATTCGAAGAGGCAGCAGGAGTTTTGAAATACAAGACTCGAAAACATAAAGCGGAAGCAAGGTTAAAAGAAACAGCGGACAATCTTTATCGCGTGGAAGATATCCTTTATGAACTAGAAGATCAGGTGGAGCCTTTAAGAATTCAGGCGTCGATTGCAAAAGACTACCTTGAGAAAAGGGAAGAACTAGAGAAAATCGAAGCCGCTCTTACCGTTCACGAGATTGAGGAGTTTCATGGCGCATGGAAGAAGAAATCTGCTGAATTGGACGATCTGAAACAGAAAGAACTGGAGGTTTCAGAATCTGTTCAAGTAAAGAAGCAAGAACTTGAAGAAGCGAAACAAGAACTTCTTTCTGCCGAAACAAACATCGAACGTTACCAACAAACCCTTTTAGATACAAGCGAAGAGCTTGAAAAGCTAGAAGGTAAAAGAGAAGTATTGAAAGAACGCAAGAAGAATGCACACCAAAACAGAGAGAACCTTAAAGAAAGAATTAGTTTTCTTCAAGAAAAGAAACGTTATTATGAGAAAGAAATCGCTCAGCACAGGAGTCGATTTGAAGGACAGAAGAGTGAGTTAGCCGATTTGAAAAATCAGCTAAAGAAAGAAACTGAGCTTCTTGCAGATGTAGAACAAGACATCGAACAAGAGCTAGACCGGATGAAGTCAGATTACTTCGAGCTGTTGAACGAGCAAGCATCGATTCGGAACGAAAATCGTTACCTACAAGATCAGCTTACTGTTCTTTCGCAGCGTAAGAAACGTTTGGATGATGATAATCATAAGTTCATTCAACAACGAACAGATGTTGATGATAAGAAGAAAGAGATTTCGAATCAACTTAAGGATTCGAAAAAGAAACTTGAAGCGCACGTTTCTTCATTTTATAAAAGCAAGCATGATGTTGAAGAAAAGAAAAAAGCTCTCGGTGAAAAAGAGTCTAAGCTCTATCAAGCTTATCAATATATTCAACAGCACCGCTCGAAGAAGCAAATGCTTGAAGAAATGCAGGAAGATTATGCTGGGTTTTATCAAGGTGTAAAAGAAGTACTGAAGGCAAGAAAAGAGATTGAAGGAATAGAAGGTGCTGTCGCTGAACTGATCACGGTACCTAAGCAAGTTGAGACTGCCCTTGAAACAGCTCTTGGTGGAGCAATGCAAAGCGTTGTAGTTTCTGATGAAAGAGCTGGTCGAGGAGCGATTGCATTCTTAAAGAAAAATCGATCTGGACGAGCGACTTTTCTACCATTAACAGTTATTAAATCTAGAAAAATTTCTGGTTATGATTTAGAACGAGTGAAAAAACATGACGCGTTTGTAGGTGTAGCATCGGATTTGATCCAATTCGAGGAGAAATATTCGAACGTATTGGAAAACCTGTTAGGATCTGTCCTCGTAGCGAGTGACTTGAAAGGTGCGAACGAACTAGCAAAACTAGTTCAGTACAAAAGCCGAATCGTTACTCTCGAAGGCGACGTTGTGAACCCAGGCGGTTCGATGAGTGGAGGTAGCGTGAAGCAGAAGTCGACTTCCCTTCTAAGCAGGCAGCGTGATCTGGATCTATTAGAAAGTAAGTTAGCTGAGATGGAGAAGAAAACACTAGGCGTTGAGAAAGAAATTCAACGAGATAAAGCTGAACTTGAGAAGCTTGAATCTGAGCTTGAATCGATGAGAGAACATGGTGAAAATCTTCGTTTAGAAGAACAGTCTCTTCTAGGAGATTATAGAGGAATTGAAGGGGAAGAACGCAACACGAACGAACGTCTTCAATTGTATGACCGTGAGAAAAGTGCGATTGTGGAAGAAGAAGAAAGCCATGAAAAGCGTAGTTACTTCTTATCAGAACGCCTCGAAGCAATCACAGAGCAAGCAGAAGTGCTTGAGAAGAAAATTGAAGCATTAACACTCAAGAAGCAATCTCAACAAACTTCTAAAGAAACGATCCAAACGGAAATCACGGAATTAAAAGTGAAGGTGGCTGAACATCAGCAGTCATTCCAAAACCAGAAAGAAACGCTCGATAGGCTTTCTTCAGAACAACAGGATACAACGGCACAGTTGAATGAAACGATGGAAGAACACGAACTTCTCAATGAGGCAATGTCTTCTAATTCAACAGGCGAAGAAAAGCTCGATGAGAATATACAAAAGCTAAGAGATGAAAAGGATGGGCTGTTGACGTCACTTCAAGATGAAAGAGAAGTGAAAACATCTCGTCAAATGAACATCGAGAAAGTTAGTACTGCTCATGAATCATTAATAGCTGAAGAAAAGCAGTTAGCTGGGCTGTTACAAGCTGCTGAAGTACAAGTGAACCGCCTTGATGTAGAACTTGAAAATCGCCTAACGATGCTAAGCGAAGAATATGGATTAACATACGAAGCAGCGAAAAATAAGCATGTGCTTACCATAGAAGCGGATGAAGCAAAGAAGAAGTTGAAGTTAATCAAGTTAGAAATAGATGAACTAGGTACGGTCAATCTTGGAGCGATCGATGAATTTGATCGCGTGAATGAGCGTTACACGTTCCTCACAGAACAACAGAAGGATTTGTTACAGGCGAAAGATACACTATATACTGTAATAGATGAAATGGATCAGGAAATGAAGAAGCGTTTTGAAGAAACGTATTCTAAGATTCGTACGCAATTTCAACAAGTGTTCAAAGAATTATTTGGAGGTGGGAAGGCGGATCTCGTATTGACAGATCCGGAAAACCTTTTATCGACTGGTGTCGATATCCTTGCTCAACCACCAGGTAAAAAGCTTCAACATCTTGCGCTACTTTCTGGCGGAGAACGGGCATTTACTGCAATCGCCCTGCTTTTTGCAATCTTGAAAGTGCGCCCTGTTCCATTCTGTGTTTTAGATGAAGTAGAAGCTGCGCTCGACGATGCCAACGTAAACAGATTCGCTAGGTATTTAAAGCAATTCAGTGAGAGAACGCAGTTCATAGTAATCACACACCGTAAAGGTACCATGGAGGAGTCTGACGTACTCTATGGTGTCACCATGCAAGAGTCGGGTGTTTCAAGGCTCGTATCAGTTAGGCTTGAAGAATCAAAACAATTAATTTCGCAATAAGACAGTGGGGGTATTTCAATGAGCTTTTTCAAAAAGTTAAAGGACAAGTTTACGACGCAATCGGATAATGTATCTGAGAAATTTAAAGACGGACTCGAGAAGACTAGAACCTCTTTTTCTACTAAGATGAATGATCTAGTAAAAAATTATCGGAAAGTTGATGAAGAGTTCTTTGAAGAACTAGAAGAACTTCTGATCAGTGCTGACGTTGGTGTAGCGACTGTGATGGATTTGATCGATGTGTTAAAGGATGAAGCAAGAACAAGAAACATCAAAGACACAGAAGCGCTACAAAGCGTAATTTCTGAAAAACTTGCTGAGCTTCTTCATAAAGATGAAGACAATACGTTGAATGTGCAAGAAGATGAATTAACTGTCTTCTTGTTCGTGGGCGTAAACGGAGTAGGTAAAACGACTACGATTGGAAAGCTTGCTCATAAATTTAAGCAAGAGAACAAGAAGGTTCTTTTAGCAGCGGGTGACACGTTTAGAGCAGGTGCGATCGAACAGCTTGATGTATGGGGAGAACGCGTAGGTGTAGATGTTGTAAAGCACCAGGCAGGCTCGGACCCAGCGGCTGTTGTGTTTGATGCTGTTCAATCTGCGAAATCACGTAAAGCCGACATCTTGCTTTGTGATACGGCGGGCCGCTTGCAGAACAAAGTGAACCTAATGAATGAACTTGAAAAAGTTAAGCGCGTGATTCAAAGAGAAATACCGAACGCACCGCATGAAGTAATTCTTGTGCTTGATGCAACAACTGGTCAAAATGCGATGAGCCAGGCGAAACAGTTTAGTCAATCGACTGATGTTTCAGGTATTGCGTTGACGAAGCTTGATGGAACAGCAAAAGGTGGAATTGTATTAGCGATTCGACACGAGCTCGATATCCCTGTTAAGCTTGTTGGACTCGGTGAGCAAATGGACGATTTACAGGAGTTTGACGCTGATACATTCGTCTATGGACTCTTCTCTTCGATCATGGAGGAAGACAGTGAAAAAGAAGAGTAAAACCACTAAGATATTGTGTTAAGAAAAAATCTTGACAAATGATTTTACGCATAGTAGTATATTTAACGTAAAGGTGATTGCCTTAACACGAGGGGGTGCTACCATTGCTCGAAAAAACAATGCGTATGAATTCGTTATTCGACTTTTATCAGTCGCTTTTAACGCCGAAACAAAGGAATTACATGGCATTGTATTATTTGGATGATTACTCCCTTGGTGAAATCGCAGAAGAATTTCAAGTTAGCCGTCAGGCTGTCTATGATAACATTAAGCGAACGGAACAAATGATAGAAGAATACGAAGCAAAACTGTTGCTATTCGAGAGGTACAACAAACGACAAGAGCTGCTTGAAGAACTTACAGAAGTAATCAAGCTAGAGGATGCAAACTCGAACGCTCTAACATTGATTAAATCTCTCGAAAAACTGGATTAGGAGGCGGCAAACATGGCATTTGAAGGTTTAGCCGACCGACTGCAAGGTACCCTGCAGAAAATTCGCGGCAAAGGAAAAGTTACTGAAGCAGACGTTAAAGAAATGATGCGTGAAGTAAGACTAGCTTTACTTGAAGCGGATGTTAACTTTAAAGTCGTGAAACAATTCATTAACAAGGTGAAAGAGCGGGCTGTAGGGCAGGAAGTAATGCAAAGCCTGACGCCAGGTCAGCAGGTCATTAAGGTAGTTAATGAAGAGCTGACTGCACTTATGGGCGGAGAGCAAAGTAAGATCGCAGTATCAAACCGTCCGCCAACTGTTATTATGATGGCTGGTTTACAGGGTGCGGGTAAAACGACGACCGTCGGGAAGCTTGCAAACCACTTACGAAAGAAGCACAATCGCAAACCTTTACTCGTTGCTGCCGATATTTATCGTCCAGCTGCGATCGATCAGCTTGAAACGATCGGGAAACAGCTAAGTATGCCCGTATTTTCCATGGGCGACCAAGTTAGTCCTGTTGAAATAGCTAGCAAAGCGATCGAAAAAGCGAAAGAAGAACATTTGGATTATGTACTGATTGATACGGCAGGTCGACTGCATATCGATGAAAATCTGATGCAAGAATTAAAGGACGTAAAAGAAGCAGTAACTCCTGATGAAATCTTCTTAGTAGTAGACTCGATGACTGGACAAGACGCGGTCAACGTAGCCGAAAACTTTAATGACGCACTAGATATCACTGGTGTTGTTCTTACTAAGCTTGATGGTGATACGCGTGGAGGTGCTGCACTTTCGATAAAGTCAGTCACTGACAAACCGATTAAGTTTGCTGGTATGGGTGAAAAGCTTGATGCTCTTGAACCATTTCATCCCGAACGGATGGCATCCCGAATATTAGGGATGGGAGATGTGCTATCTCTTATTGAAAAAGCACAAACTTCAGTGGATGAAGACAAAGCGAAAGAGCTCGAGAAGAAAATGAGAACGATGAGCTTTACGTTCGATGATTTCCTCGACCAACTTGGACAGGTTCGTAGTATGGGTCCTCTTGATGAATTGATGGATATGATTCCAGGAATGAACAAGAAGGCGATGAAGAACGTCAGCGTTGATGAAAAACAAATCGGTCGGGTTGAAGCGATTATTCAATCGATGACCACTCTTGAAAAAGAACAGCCTGATGTGATCAATGCGAGCCGCAAGAAAAGAATTGCTACCGGTAGTGGAACATCTGTACAAGACGTCAATCGTCTCTTGAAGCAATTTGAAGAGATGAAGAAAATGATGAAACAGATGACCAACATGTCTAAAGGTGGCAAGAAAAAAGGCAAGGGCATGAATTTCCCATTCATGCAATAAAAATGAAATAAATTACCTCTTTACAAGAGTGATAATTTATGATATTATATTGACTTATGTGAGTATTTTTTGGAGGTGAAACACATGGCAGTTAAAATTCGTTTAAAGCGTATGGGTGCAAAAAGAAACCCTTATTACCGCGTAGTTGTTGCAGATTCTCGTGCTCCTCGTGACGGACGTTTCATCGAGGAAATCGGAACTTATAATCCGGTTGCTAATCCTGTTGACGTTAAACTTAACGAGGAAAAAGCTCTTGATTGGATGCTAAAAGGCGCTAAGCCTTCCGATACAGTACGTAACCTTTTCTCTAAAGAAGGTCTTATGGAAAAACTACACAACGCAAAAAAACAAAAGTAACATGACACCGTGAAGGAGGCTTTATAGTAAAGCCTCCTTTGGTGTATCATTTTCCATCATCTTAAACAAAGGTGGGGTTGCAAATGAAGGATCTAGTTGAAACAATTGTTAAAGCCCTTGTCGATTATCCTGATGAGGTAGTGGTTGAGGAACTGCCTAGAGATAACGAAGTCACTTATAAGCTCCATGTTCATACGAGTGACACTGGCAAAGTGATAGGTAAGAACGGTAAGGTAGCTAAATCCATTCGAACTGTTATGAATGCAGCAGCAGTCCAATCAAGCACGCGTGTACAGCTTGAAATCGTATAAGGGGGAGTCGTACTCCCTTTTTTTGTTGTTTCAAAATGAAGTTAGGATAAATGCATGTTCTACATATCTAACTTGTTTAAAATCCCTCTATACCATGGAGGTTAGTTGAAATGAACATCATAAAAAAATTCGAAGTGAAGCAGCTGTTGACAGAATCAAGTCGAGGTTTTTATATAAATAAGTGGAAAGAAGAAATCGCTATCCTTTTGCAAGAGTGTGAACAAATACAATTTGAGAAGAAGCGATTACAGAAGAAGCGGCCGTCTGATAAAGAATGGATCGCTGAACAATTTGAGAAAGAACTACATTCAAGAAATGAGAAAATATCGATTCTTGAATATAAAGTAGAACAAATCGAGCAGCTACCTCCTGAAAGTGAAATTCACGAAGGTGAAGTCGATGCGATTCAAAGCATCGAGGTAGGAGACGAGTGGAAAGCTGCTGAGCAAAAAGGTAAAATTATAATAAAAGATGGGATTGTGCAAAGCATAACTCCATAGCTTATATGAAAGGACATACATCATGACACAATGGTTAAACGTTGGAAAAATCGTGAATACACATGGGGTTCGCGGAGAGGTGCGCGTCATTTCAAGGACTGACTTTCCTGAAGAACGCTATGCAGAAGGAAATACGCTCTATCTATTTAAGGAGAGCGAAGAGCCGATTAAATTAGTCGTTCGCTCTCACCGCAAGCACAAGCAATTTAATCTGCTTACATTTGAAGGGTTTAACTCTCTTAATGAAGTTGAACATTTGAGAGAGGGAATTCTGAAAATCAAAGAAGAACAGCTTGGCACATTAGATAATAATGAGTTTTATTATCGTGATATTATCGGACTAGAAGTTCATTCGGACGAAGGGGAATACCTTGGAAAGATTAAAGAAATTCTATCGCCGGGCGCAAACGACGTCTGGGTCGTGCAACAATCGAATGGAGGAAAAGATTTGCTTCTTCCATACATTTCCCAAGTTGTGAAAAGCGTCGATCTCACAAAGGGAGAAGTGATTGTGCATTTAATGGAAGGACTTCGTGATTAAGATGAAGATCGATGTGCTATCTTTGTTTCCTGAGATGTTTACGGGAGTGTTCAATCACTCCATCTTGAAACGCGCTCAGGATAGTGGCGCTGTTTCATACCGGGTAACCAACTTCAGAGAGTACAGTACGAATAAGCATAAGAACGTTGATGATTATCCATATGGGGGTGGAGCTGGTATGGTTCTGACCCCTCAGCCTGTGTTCGATGCAGTTTCGTCTCTTACAGAAGCCTCAGAAAGGCCACCACGCGTCGTTCTGATGTGCCCGCAGGGTGAGAGGTTTACTCAGGCAAAAGCAGAGGAACTGGCTAGTGAAGAGCATCTCGTTTTTGTGTGTGGCCACTATGAAGGGTACGATGAGAGAATTCGAGAGCACCTTATCACAGACGAAATCTCGATTGGTGACTTTGTGTTGACAGGCGGAGAGCTTGCTAGCATGGTTGTGATCGACAGTGTAACAAGACTACTACCGGGTGTCCTAGGCAATAAAAGTTCAGCACCTATGGATTCATTCAGCAGTGGATTGCTCGAGCACCCTCATTATACGCGCCCTGCATCGTATGAAGGTCATGATGTTCCAGACGTGCTTCTTTCTGGAAACCATGCGGCTATCGAGAAGTGGCGTTTGAAGGAATCGCTCAGGCGAACGTGGACAAGGCGGCCTGACCTCTTAGAATCAAAGGAGCTATCAAAAGAAGAGCTTGAAATTCTCAGTGGAATTAAAGAAGAATCTGAATGATTCTCCCTTGTAATCTAAAATCTGCTATGCTATGATATTTTTTGTGGCATTAGTCATGAATTACGATGTTCCGCTGTAATGCACCATTATTTATAAGAGCATCTGTGTGGAAGGAGGGTTACTTGATGCACAAGTTAATCCAGGAAATCACAAAAGAACAGCTTAAGTCGGATCTTCCTAATTTCCGACCAGGGGATACTGTTAAAGTTCACGTTAAAGTTGTCGAAGGCACTCGTGAGCGTATTCAGGTATTCGAAGGTGTTGTGATTAAACGACGTGGCGGTGGAATTAGCGAAACGTTTACAGTACGTAAGATTTCTTACAGCTGTGGAGTTGAGCGTACATTCCCTGTACATTCACCAAAAGTTGCTAAGCTTGAAGTAGTTCGTCGCGGTAAAGTTCGCCGTGCTAAGCTATACTACTTGCGTGCACTTCGTGGTAAAGCCGCTCGTATTAAAGAGATTCGATAATAATTTATCTATGAAAAAGGAGCTTGCTTTGTCAAGCTCCTTTTTTCTATTCTATTGGATGTCCTCGCACATTTTGCTGTGGTAAAATAAACGTTATATACGAGTAAGTTTGTGAGCGGTTATGAAAAGGAAATGGTAATTCCGAAATATCCACCATAGGAGGAGAACGAACATGAGCAGGCAGAAAACAGGAGAGAAAAAAGATTCTTGGGATTGGATAAAAGCGCTCGTGATTGCTTTTATTCTCGCTGGAGCTGTTCGTTATTTTATATTCGCTCCCATCGTTGTAGATGGAGAGAGCATGATGCCGACGCTTCATGATCGTGATCGAATGATTGTTAACAAGATAAGCTATAATATTGGTGAACCAGAACGTTTTGATATCATTGTCTTTGAAGCTGTTGAGGGAAGAGATTATATTAAGCGGGTGATCGGTTTACCAGGAGACAAGATTGAATATAAAAACGACGATCTATATGTGAACGGTAAGTTAGTGAAGGAACCGTACCTTGATACAGCCAAGAATGATTTACTCTCTGGTAATTTAACGTATGATTTTGACCTGAACGGTTTAACGGGTGAAACTACTGTTCCAGAGGGGCATTTGTTCGTTATGGGAGATAACCGCCAGCATAGTAAGGACAGTCGTTCAATAGGTTTTGTGTCTAAAGATAAAGTAATTGGTGAGGCGAACATCATTTTCTGGCCTCTAACAGATATTCAAGTAATGGAATAGGTGGAGATTGCATGACGATTCAATGGTTTCCCGGTCATATGGCCAAAGCACGTCGGGAGATTACCGAAAAACTAAAAATGATTGATGTTGTAATAGAACTTGTGGATGCGCGCATTCCGCTAGCTTCTCGTAACCCAATGATCGATGAGATCGTTTCTTCAAAACCGAGGCTTATTCTTCTGAATAAAGCCGATATGGCAGATGATCAGAAAACAGCTGAATGGAAGGAATACTTCCAAAAGCTAGGTCACAAAGCGTTGCCGATTGATTCTCAGACGGGTAAGGGAGTGAAATCTATTCCCGTTGCAGCGAGAGAGCTCGTTAGTGAGAAACTCGAACGTATGGTTGAGAAGGGGATGAAGCCACGCGCTGTGCGAGCACTCATTCTTGGTATCCCGAACGTTGGGAAGTCTACACTGATTAATAGAATGGCAGGGAAGAAAATCGCCAAAACAGGTGATCGACCTGGTATTACTAAGAAACAACAGTGGATAAAAGTAGGCAAAGAAATGGATCTTCTCGATACACCAGGAATACTATGGCCGAAGTTTGAAGATCAGAAAACCGGTTATAAGCTTGCTGCAACCGGTGCGATCAAAGACGAAATTTTGGACTTTCAAGATATTGCCGTATTTACTCTTAATTTCCTCAGTGAACACTATCCAAAGAGATTGATGGAACGATATAAGTTAGATGATATTCCTGATGATGTCGTTGAATTATTCGATGAAATCGGTAAAAAGCGAGGATTTTTATTAGGCGGTGGATGGGTCGACTATGACAAGACCGCTGAAACAGTTTTAAGAGAACTAAGAAGCGGAAAACTTGGTGATCTGACTCTTGAGACGCCCGAGGAGGAAAGGTAAGGCGATGCCTTGCCTTTTTATTATTTTCAGAAAGAGGGAACGATGTGAGCGGAAATTCCAAGAAAACGATTAGCGAAATAAAAAAGATCATCTTAGATCAACAGTATTCAGAAGAAGAATGGATGGAATTTAAGAGTGATGAGCGAAAAGGTGTGAAAGACCTTATAGCAAAAGAGCTCAAAAAGAAAGATCAAATCCAAAAAGTCATGCAGTTACATAAAGAAATGAGCGTCTTTGAGAAGCGATACAACGATTCTGGCTTTAAGGCAATAGCAGGAGTCGATGAAGTGGGAAGAGGACCGCTAGCGGGGCCTGTAGTAGCTTCTGCGGTGATATTAGATGTAGACAAACCGATTTTTGGTCTCCAAGACTCAAAGAAGCTTTCCACAGCAAAGCTCAATGAACTGTACGACGCCATTCTTGAAAAGTCTATTTCTGTCGGAGTAGGTGTGATGAGTGCCGAAGAAATCGATGTGCTCAATATATATCAGGCGTCAAAAAAGGCTATGCAAAAAGCGGTAGCCGCACTTTCTCACTCACCTGACTTTATACTAGTGGACGCCATGGAACTTCCAATCCCAGTAGAGCAAGAATCACTTATTAAGGGGGATGCGAGGAGTATTAGTATCGCAGCTGCATCAATCGTAGCGAAAGTTACTCGAGATCGGATGATGGCAAAGCTTGCTTGCCAATATCCAGAGTACGGATTTGAAAGACATGTAGGGTATGGAACGAAAGAACATTTAACTGCTCTAGATCGGCACGGTGTCACAAAGGTGCATCGAAAAACATTTGCGCCTGTTAGAGAACGGTTGGGTATGCTTTGATGAATGAAACCCTCTGAATTGATGATACTATGGTTATTCTACTGTGAAGGAGAAGAGCCTAGTGAATGATCGATTGCATCCTGAAAAAAGTGACTCGTATTATGAAGAAGCTGGTGAAGAATTCGGCGTCTACACGCCTGCTGCAGCAAGGGAATTAACTGTGACTGATCATCAGAAACGTGAGCAGGAAAAAAAGGCGCCTGGTGAAAAAGAGCAGGAAGACCGCAGATAATACGCAGTTGAAACTGTCGAGAGAATCTCGGCAGTTTTTTTGCTTGTAAACCGCGTTAAAACGCTAAAAGAAGGCGCCATAATCAGGTTTTTAAGTAGTTTATAGAAGTTATTTTTCTGTTTTAATTAATTGTAAAGAATAGGTACTTTGTGCAAAGGGGTAGACAAGCGGTGGGAATTTTCTATACAATGAAAACGTCGTCAATGACTTGATTGAGTAGGATAGGAGGACAAGAGAATGAATATCCATGAGTATCAGGGAAAAGAAGTCCTAAGAAATTATGGGGTCTCAGTCCCAAATGGACAAGTTGCTTACTCCGCAAAAGAAGCGGTGGATGTTGCTAAACAATTAGAAAGCAGCGTTTATGTAGTGAAAGCTCAAATCCATGCTGGTGGTCGAGGCAAAGCCGGTGGGGTAAAGATTGCGAAAAACCTCGACGAAGTTCGTACATACGCTGAGGAAATCCTCGGTAAAACACTCGTTACTCATCAAACGGGTCCTGAAGGTAAGGAAGTAAAGCGCTTACTTATCGAAGAAGGTTGCGATATTAAGAATGAATACTATGTTGGACTAGTTGTCGATCGAGCGACTTCTCGCGTAGTGATGATGGCCTCTGAAGAAGGCGGTACTGAAATTGAAGAAGTAGCAGAAAAGACTCCAGAAAAGATTTTCAAAGAAGTGATCGACCCTGCTGTAGGTCTTCAAGGCTACCAAGCTAGAAGACTGGCATTTAACATTAACATTCCAAAAGAAATGTTGAATAAGACAGTGAAGTTCATGCTTAGTCTTTACACTGCCTTCATTGAAAAAGACGCTTCCATTGCTGAAATCAACCCATTAGTTACGACGGGTGATGGTAATGTAATGGCGCTTGATGCGAAGCTTAACTTTGATCCAAATGCGCTTTATCGTCATAAGGATATCCTTGAGCTACGTGACCTTGATGAAGAAGATACGAAGGAAATTGAAGCTTCCAAATACGAGCTCAGCTATATTGCTCTAGAAGGTAATATCGGTTGCATGGTTAATGGCGCAGGTCTTGCTATGTCTACAATGGATATTATCAAACATTATGGCGGCGATCCTGCTAACTTCCTTGACGTTGGGGGCGGCGCGACTGCTGAGAAAGTTACAGAAGCATTCAAGATCATCCTTTCTGATCAGAATGTTAAAGGTATCTACGTAAATATCTTCGGCGGAATCATGAAGTGTGATGTGATTGCTGAAGGTGTAGTCGAAGCTACTAAGCAAGTTGGACTTGAAATTCCGCTTGTCGTTCGACTAGAAGGTACAAACGTTGATCTAGGAAAACAAATCCTTAAAGATTCAGGTTTAAATATTACTGCTGCTGAATCAATGGCAGACGGCGCAGAAAAAATTGTTTCATTAGTTAAGTAGAAAGGCGGGACTAGGAATGAGCGTTTACATTAATAAAGATACAAAAGTTATCGTTCAAGGTATTACCGGTTCAGTTGGTTTATTTCATACTCAGCAAATGCTAGAGTACGGTACCAAAATCGTAGGTGGGGTAACACCAGGAAAAGGCGGAACAGAAATCGAAGGCGTTCCGGTTTTCAACACGGTTGAGCAAGCTGTTAATCAAACAGGTGCTACGGCGTCAGTAATCTATGTGCCACCTGCATTTGCTGCAGATGCAATCATGGAAGCTGTTGATGCTGAAATGGACATTGCGATCTGTATTACAGAAGGTATTCCAGTAATCGATATGGTAAAAGTAAGTCGTTATATGGAAGGTAAGAAAACCCGTCTTGTTGGACCGAACTGTCCTGGTGTTATTACGCCGGATGAGTGCAAGATCGGGATTATGCCTGGCTATATCCACAAGAAAGGCCATGTAGGAGTTGTCTCCCGCTCTGGTACGTTGACGTATGAAGCTGTACATCAACTATCTGAAGCAGGAATTGGACAATCAACTGCAGTAGGAATCGGCGGCGACCCGGTTAACGGTACGAACTTTATCGATGTCTTGAAAGCATTCAATGAAGATGAAGATACGTATGCAGTTATTATGATCGGCGAGATCGGCGGTACTGCTGAAGAAGAAGCGGCAGAGTGGGTTAAAGCAAACATGACTAAGCCTGTTGTTGGCTTTATCGGTGGTCAAACAGCGCCTCCAGGAAAACGTATGGGCCATGCTGGTGCCATTATTTCTGGTGGTAAAGGTACTGCTGAAGAGAAGATCAAAACGATGGAATCAGCGGGTATCAAAGTTGCTCCTACTCCTGCAGTAATGGGAGAGACACTGATTTCAGTTTTAGATGAAAAAGGCATGCTAGAGAAATGTACAACACATAAAGCGTAAAGGTAATAGCTCCCGGTCGGGAGCTATTTCTCTTATACATAAAAAAACAGTATAAATTCCTTGATTGGAGAGAAGTGTAGTGAGGACGTTCAGAAGCAGGTTAATCCAACTACATCATTGTGAAGGCGTAAATTGGAAAGTCATACAATCTTTTTTAACATTTGACCCCACGCTTCAAAGCATATATGATATGTCTGCTGTTACGTTAACGAAGTTTGGGCTTGATTTTCGTATAGCATCTCGCTTTTATCATGACTTGCATGTAACAAAACCATGGAAGACTAATGGACTGGGCGAAATGAGAGTAATCACACGTTACGATGAAGAATACCCTGAACGTCTGATGCATATTTATGATGCACCGTGGGTCATCTACTGTATGGGCAATCTTCGATTACTTAACACACCAAGCTTAAGCGTAGTAGGGACGCGTCATCCATCTTCACATGCAGAGAGTTGTATGGCTCATGTTTTGACGCCTGTCGTACAATATAACATCACAGTGGTAAGTGGATTAGCTCGTGGTGTGGATACACTAGCTCATCGTTTAGCGCTTCGTCACCAATCAGGAACAATTGCAGTATTAGGTTCTGGATTCAAACATATTTATCCTAAAGAAAACATAGAGCTCGCAACAGTCATCGCGAAGAATGGACTACTCTTAACAGAGTATCCGCCTCATCGTGTAGCGGAAAGAACTCAGTTCCCAGAACGAAACCGGATTATAAGTGGATTATCAAAAGGTACTTTTGTTGTTGAAGCGAGAAAGAAAAGTGGATCCCTCATCACTGCAGACCAAGCAATTGAACAAGGTCGGGATGTCTTTTGTCTACCTGGAAGGTTGACAGACCTACATTCGGAGGGGACGAACCGCTTAATTCAACAAGGTGCAAAACTAATATTAAATAGTGAAGATATTCTTTGTGAATATGATGAATTTCAAGAAAAAGTAGCTAGCACTATTTGACAAAAGAGTTTTGAATATTTAATAATGGTGAAGATTTTAAAATTACCTCAATGGGGGGAGGAAACTTACTGTGGCAGATTATCTAGTTATTGTTGAATCTCCCGCTAAAGCAAAAACAATTGAAAAATATTTAGGGAAGAAATATAAAGTGAAAGCATCGATGGGTCACGTGATCGACTTACCAAGAAGTCAGATGGGCGTTGATGTTGAAAACGACTATACTCCTAAATATATTACAATACGCGGGAAAGGGCCTGTGCTGAAAGAAATCAAAGATGCTGCAAAAAAGGCTAAGAAAGTTTATCTTGCGGCCGACCCCGATCGCGAAGGGGAAGCGATTGCATGGCATTTAGCACACAGCTTAAAAATTCATGAAGATAAAGAATGCAGAGTAGTATTTAATGAAATTACAAAAGATGCGGTAAAGGATGCATTTAAACGACCAAGAGCTATCAATATGGATCTTGTCGACGCACAACAAGCACGTAGAGTTCTAGATCGACTGGTAGGTTACAATATCAGTCCTTTACTTTGGAAGAAAGTAAAAAAAGGACTAAGCGCGGGAAGAGTTCAAACTGTAGCGGTACGATTGATCGTAGAACGAGAAAAAGAAATACAAAATTTCGAGGCTGAAGAATATTGGAAGATCAAAGCCGCATTTGAAAAAGATGGCGAAAACTTCGAGGCTGGATTCTACGGAATCGAAGGTAAGAAAACGGATCTTTCATCTCGTGAAGAAGTTGATAACGTTCTGAATCGTATTGAAGGAGATCAGTTCCGTATCCAATCGGTTCAGAAAAAGGAACGGAAGCGAAACCCAGCTCAACCGTTTACTACTTCTTCTCTTCAACAGGAAGCTGCTCGAAAACTTAACTTCAGAGCAAAGAAAACAATGATGCTCGCACAGCAGTTATACGAAGGAATCGAACTAGGGAAACAGGGAACTGTCGGTCTGATCACATATATGAGAACAGACTCAACACGGATCTCTGAAACTGCCAAGGGCGAAGCGAGTGAGTATATCGAAGGAAAGTACGGTAAGGAATTCTTGGCAGGTAAAAAGCCTACTAAGAAGCAATCCGGAAAATCCCAGGATGCTCACGAAGCAGTAAGGCCTACATCTGTAATGAGAAACCCAACTGATATGAAGCCATACTTAAAACGTGATCAACTTCGCTTATATAGATTGATTTGGGAACGATTCGTTGCGAGTCAAATGGCTCCTGCGATCATGGATACGATGAGCGTGGATCTAGATAACAACGGTGCAACGTTCCGTGCCACTGGCTCAAAAGTAAAGTTCAAAGGTTTCATGAAGGTATATGTGGAAGGAAACGATGATAACAAAAAAGAAGATGATAAGATGCTTCCTGATTTAGAAGAAGGAATGGATGTATCATCTTCAGATATCGATCCGACACAACACTTTACACAACCACCACCACGTTATTCTGAAGCACGTCTCGTTAAGACGATGGAAGAGCTAGGAATCGGAAGACCTTCTACGTATGCCCCTACTCTAGATACGATTCAACGTAGAGGGTATGTCGCGCTAGATGATCGTAAATTCGTACCTACAGAGCTAGGTGAAATTGTTCTTAAGCTCATCCTGGAGTTTTTCGAAGACATCATCAACATCGAATTCACTGCTGCTCTAGAAAATGACCTTGACAAAGTTGAGGATGGAGAGGCAGAATGGATTTCTGTAATAGACGAATTTTATCAGAACTTTGGTAAGCGTCTAAAAGTTGCCGAAGAAGAAATGCAGGAAGTTGAGATTAAAGATGAACCAGCAGGTGAAGATTGCGAAAAATGCGGCTCGCCGATGGTGATCAAGATGGGGCGTTACGGTAAATTTATGGCCTGCTCTAACTTTCCTGAATGTCGTAACACTAAACCGATATTAAAAGAAATTGGCGTTGATTGTCCGAAATGTAAAGAAGGAAACATCGTAGAACGAAAGAGTAAAAAGAATCGTCTATTCTATGGATGTGACCGCTTTCCAGAATGCGATTTCTTGTCGTGGGATAAGCCAATCAAGCGACCGTGTCCAAAATGTGGAGACATGCTTGTTGAGAAGAAAACGAAGAAGAAGAAAGAAATCAAGTGCGTAAACTGTGATTTCGTTGAAGAAGAAAATTAATAAGGGGTTTTAGGAATGAGTAAGCACGTGACGGTGATAGGTGCTGGGCTCGCGGGAAGTGAAGCGGCCTGGCAGCTTGCCAAACAAGGGGTAAATGTACATTTGTATGAGATGCGACCGAAGAAGCAAACGCCAGCGCATCACACAGATAAATTTGCAGAACTTGTTTGCAGTAATTCTCTTCGAGCAAATACACTAACAAATGCTGTTGGAGTGTTAAAAGAAGAGATGCGTGAAATGGATTCTGTTATCATCAAAGCTGCTGATGAATGTGCAGTACCAGCGGGGGGTGCCTTAGCGGTTGATCGTCATGAATTTGCGGCTAAGGTAACGGAGTATGTTAAAGGCCATCCGAATGTTACCGTATTTTCGGATGAATTCACAACGATTCCTGAGGGACCTGCGATTATTGCTACTGGACCACTAACATCAAAAGATCTGTCAGATCAGCTTAAAGCATTAACGGGCGAGGAATATTTGTACTTTTACGATGCAGCAGCTCCGATTATCGAAACTGAGAGCATCGACATGGACAAAGTCTACAAAAAGTCACGTTATGACAAAGGTGAAGCAGCTTACTTGAACTGTCCGATGACAGAAGAAGAGTTCAATCGTTTCTATGAAGCTCTTATATCTGCAGAAACCGTTCCTTTGAAGGAGTTTGAAAAAGAAATCTTCTTTGAAGGTTGTATGCCGATTGAAGTAATGGCACAACGAGGGCAAAAGACAATGACGTTTGGACCACTAAAGCCAGTAGGGCTCGAGAATCCTAAAACAGGAAAGCGCCCATATGCGGTCGTCCAACTTCGTCAAGATAATTCCTCAGGCACGCTGTATAATATTGTTGGTTTTCAAACGCATCTAAAATGGGGACCCCAAAAAGAGGTGATCCGCATGATTCCAGGATTAGAGAATGCAGATATCGTGCGTTATGGCGTGATGCATCGCAATACGTTTATTAACTCACCGAATCTATTAAAACCAACTTATCAATATCGAGATCGAGATGATCTTTTCTTCGCCGGTCAAATGACGGGTGTAGAAGGATATGTCGAGTCAGCAGCAGCTGGACTCATTTCAGGTTTTAACGCTGCGAGGTTGATGAGTGGGGAAGAAACACTCGTATTCCCGGAGGAAACAGCTCTAGGAAGTTTAGCGAACTACATCACAACTGCGAATCCAGATAATTTCCAGCCGATGAACGCTAATTTCGGTCTTTTTCCACCGCTTGTAAATCGCATTAAGAACAAAAAAGAACGCAACGAAGCGATTGCTAATCGCGCACTGGAAACAATTCAGAATTTTAAAAAAACATTGTAAATTTCTATTGCTTAGGCTTCTAAATTGTGATACGATTTAGAAGCCTTTTGAGGTGATAAAGGATGGATAATAATCAAAAGAGGTATGTTCAGTCTTTCTCAGAGTATCTTCAGATTGAAAAGAATTGTTCGCCTCATACGATTTCTAGTTATTTGCAGGATATAGAACACTTTCAGAACTTCATGAAGCAGCAGACTATTGATGTCCTTGCTGCTGTTTCTTATGCAGATGTTAGGATTTATCTGACTCAGTTGCATGAACATGGCTTTGCAAGAAAAACCGCAGCTAGGAAAATTTCTACATTACGCAGCCTTTATCGTTTTCTTTTGAGAGAGGAGATTGTAGAAGTTAATCCTTTTACAATGAGTTCACTTCCGAAACAAGAGAAACGACTTCCGCAATTTTTATACACACAGGAGCTCGATCAACTATTTGATGCTCCAGATTCCACGACTCCATTAGGACAAAGAGACAGAGCGTTGCTTGAAGTGCTTTACGGATGTGGAATTCGGGTCAGTGAATGTGTGGCACTTGATATAGAAGATATCGACTTTTCTATTGGCACAATTTTTGTCATCGGAAAAGGTCGTAAAGAAAGATATGTTCCGATTGGAAGTTTTGCGATTGATGCCATCAATCATTACATTAACGATGGCCGCAATAAACTCCTTTCCAAAGAGAAAGACGCTACTAGAGCTCTTTTCTTGAACTTTAGAGGAGCGCGTTTAACCGCGCGTGGGGTCAGAACAATCTTGAATCGTATTGTTGAAGAAGCTTCGATGCATGTACATATTAGTCCGCACGTTATGAGGCATACCTTCGCAACTCACTTGCTTAATGAAGGAGCTGATCTTAGATCAGTTCAAGAGCTGTTAGGGCATGCGAACCTTTCGACTACGCAAATATACACCCATGTGACGGGCGATCGTTTGCGAAATATTTATATGAACCATCACCCAAGAGCTTGAATGCTCAGGAGGAGGAACTTATGGGAGACTTTCACGCAACCACGATATTTGCTATTCAACATAATGGAGGATGCGCGATGGCTGGAGACGGCCAGGTCACGTTTGGAAATGCAGTTGTCATGAAGCATACTGCTAAGAAGGTAAGACGCCTTTTCCATGGTAAGGTAGTAGCCGGCTTTGCTGGATCAGTAGCCGATGCGTTTACACTTTTTGAGAAGTTTGAAGGTAAGTTAGAAGAGTTCGGTGGTAATCTTCAGCGAGCCGCGGTTGAACTTGCCAAAGAGTGGAGAAGCGACAAGGTATTAAGAAAGCTTGAAGCGATGTTGATTGTAATGAATAAAGAGCAGCTATTGCTTATTTCAGGTACTGGTGAAGTGATCGAGCCTGACGATGGTATTCTCTCCATTGGCTCTGGGTCAAACTATGCTCTTTCAGCAGGAAGAGCTTTGAAACGATATAGTGAAGGCAAGAGTGCTGAAGAAATCGCGAAGGCTTCGATGCAAATTGCTGCAGAAATTTGTGTCTATACAAATGATCAGATTATCGTTGAATCCTTGTAGTTATAAATTAGTAACATTGGAGGCGATCATATGTCTAATCCATTAACACCTCGCCAGATTGTCGAGAAGCTAGATCAATATATAGTAGGACAGAACGATGCTAAGAAGGCAGTCGCTGTTGCATTAAGAAATCGATACCGTAGAGGTCTTTTGAGCGATAAGTTACGAGATGAAGTGAATCCGAAAAACATCTTGATGATTGGACCAACAGGTGTTGGTAAAACCGAAATCGCTAGACGCCTTGCGAAACTTGTAAATGCTCCTTTCATAAAAGTAGAAGCGACGAAATTCACTGAAGTAGGGTACGTTGGTCGGGATGTTGAATCGATGGTCAGAGATCTCGTTGAAACGTCGATCCGAATTGTGAAGGAAGATCGAATGGAGCAAGTGAAAGATAAGGCAGAGGAAAATGCGAACAAACGAATCGTTGAATTACTCGTACCTTCTGCTAAGAAACAATCGCAGTACAAAAACCCACTTGAAATGTTTTTCGGTAATCAAGGTCAGGATGACGGCAGTGAACAGCAGTCATCTGAAGACCAAACGATCGCGACAAAGAGAAGGCAAATTGCACATCAGCTAGCTCTAGGTGAACTAGAAGACAGAATGATTACTGTTGAAGTAGAAGAGCAGAATCAATCAATGATGGATATGTTCCAGGGCTCGGGTATGGAGCAAATGGGCATGAACATGCAGGATATGCTGGGTAATATAATGCCTAAGAAGAAGAAGAAACGTAAGCTTACAGTAGCTGAAGCCAGAAAGGTTTTGACGCAGGATGAAGCGGCTAAATTGATCGATATGGATGAAGTATCTCAGGATGCTGTTTCGAAGACGGAACAAACGGGTATCATTTTTATTGATGAAATTGACAAGGTTGCAGGAAAGAGTCAGCAATCTGCCGATGTTTCCCGCGAAGGAGTGCAACGTGATATACTTCCAATCGTGGAAGGATCGACCGTAACGACAAAGTATGGCCCTGTTAAAACAGATCATATTCTATTCGTTGCTGCCGGTGCGTTTCACATGACAAAACCATCAGACCTAATACCTGAGCTACAAGGTAGATTCCCGATTCGTGTAGAGTTATCGAGCTTGAACGTAGATGATTTCAAACGAATCTTAACAGAGCCTGATAATGCACTTGTGAAGCAATACACAGCATTATTAGAAACTGAAGGTATTAAAGTTGAATTTTCTGACGATGCTATTTATAAAATTGCAACAATTGCAGCCGACGTAAATCAGGATACTGATAATATTGGGGCTAGAAGACTTCATACGATTCTGGAAAAGCTTCTTGAAGATCTTTCATTCGAGGCTCCTGATATTAATTTAGAAAGCATTACAATTACACCAGAATACGTTGAAGAGAAATTAGCGACTATAGCTAAAAACCGTGACCTAAGTCAATATATCTTATAACACACGCAGGAGGACAAAGAGATGAACTTACTAGAAAAAACAAGAAAAATTAACGGAATGCTACAAAAATCAGAAGGGCCCGTGAACTTTACGGATATGGCAGAAACGCTTCGTGACGTAATCCTTGCGAACGTTTATGTTGTTAGTCGTCGAGGAAAGCTTCTTGGTATCGCAATCAACCAGGAGATCGAAAACGAGCGTATGAAGAAAATGTTCTCAGAAAGACAGTTTCCTGAGGAGTACACTCAGAATCTATTTAATATTACCGAGACGTCTTCAAACTTGGATATCACAAGTGAGTATACTGCATTCCCAGTTGAAAACCGTGACCTTTTTGAAAAAGGCTTAACGACGATCGTACCGATCGTTGGTGGTGGAGAGCGTCTTGGTACATTGATTCTTTCTCGCCTTAGCGATTCATTCTCGAATGACGATCTACTTCTAGCAGAATACGGTGCTACGGTAGTAGGTATGGAAATCCTTCACGAGAAAGCGGAAGAAATCGAAGAAGAAGCAAGAAACAAAGCGGTTGTTCAAATGGCGATTTCATCTCTATCTTATAGTGAGCTTGAAGCGATTGAGCATATTTTTGAAGAGCTTGAAGGTAACGAAGGTTTACTAGTTGCTAGTAAGATTGCGGACAGAGTAGGTATTACTCGTTCGGTTATCGTTAACGCTCTAAGAAAGCTTGAAAGTGCTGGTGTAATCGAATCTCGTTCTCTTGGAATGAAAGGTACTTACATTAAAGTTCTTAACGATAAGTTCTTAGTTGAGTTATCAAAACTTAAGACTCAATAATGGTTAGACTCCGGCTTTGCCGGAGTTTTTTGATGCAAGTAAGCATTTGAACGAGGAAAGACCATGACATATGCGGAAATTTTGATTTCTTGCTTGCGGCAATGAAAACAATATGGTATATTAATCAACGGTGTTAAACACACACGCTTGTTGATTTAGGAAACGGTGCTGCATCTGCAGTTTTTCCTGAAGACGATGCAAGCGGAGGCTAAAAAACCAATTAGGAGGATTTATCATGGCAGTTATCTCTATGAAACAGCTTCTAGAAGCTGGGGTACACTTCGGACACCAAACTCGTCGTTGGAACCCAAAAATGAAACCTTATATCTTCACTGAAAGAAACGGTATCTACATTATCGATCTTCAAAAAACAGTGAAGAAAGTTGAGGAAGCTTACAACTTTGTACGCGATATCGCTCAAGACGGCGGTAAAGTTCTATTTGTAGGAACTAAAAAGCAGGCGCAAGAATCTGTTAAAGATGAAGCGATCCGTGCTGGACAGTACTACATCAACCAACGTTGGTTAGGTGGAACGCTTACGAACTTTGAAACAATTCAAAAGCGTATCAACCGTCTTAAGAGCCTTGAAAAAATGCAAGAAGATGGAACGTTCGAAGTACTTCCTAAGAAAGAAGTTATGCTTCTTAAGAAGGAAATGGACCGTCTTGAAAGATTCCTTGGTGGTATTAAGGACATGAACGGCCTTCCGGACGTACTGTTTGTTATCGACCCTCGTAAAGAGCGTATTGCAATTGCGGAAGCTCGCAACCTTGACATTCCGATCGTTGCAATCGTTGATACAAACTGTGATCCTGATGAAATTGATTACGTGATCCCTGGTAACGACGACGCTATCCGCGCTGTTAAACTTCTTACTGCTAAAATGGCTGACGCTGTTATCGAAGTTAGCAAAGTAGAAGAAGAAGAGGCAGCAGCAGAAGCAGTTGAAACTGAAGAAACATCTGTATAAGAACACAAAGGGGTGATAAAGGGGAACTCGACCCCTTTATCACCTTTTTTTAACCAACAGAGTATGTTTACATATCATAATCCAAGGAGGAATTTCTAATGGCAGTAACAGCAAAAATGGTAAAAGAATTGCGCGACCAAACAGGCGCAGGTATGATGGATTGCAAAAAGGCACTAACTGAAAACGACGGTGACATGGACAAGGCAATCGACTGGCTTCGTGAGAAAGGTATCTCTAAAGCAGCTAAAAAAGCTGATCGCGTAGCAGCAGAAGGTCTTGCGGCGATCGTGGTTGAAGGAAACAAAGCTGTAATCGCAGAAATCAACTCTGAAACTGATTTCGTTGCAAAGAACGATAACTTCAAAATTCTTATCAACGACATCGCTTCTCACATCCTTAAAGTTAACCCTGAGTCTGTAGAAGCAGCTCTTGAAAGCAAAATGGAAAACGGACAAACTGTTACAGAATTCTTGAACAACGCAATCGCTAAGATTGGTGAAAAGATTTCACTTCGTCGTTTCCAAATTGTTGAGAAAACTGATGCTGATGCATTCGGTTCTTACCTTCACATGGGTGGCCGTATCGGTGTATTGACTCTTCTAGAAGGTACAACTGACGGAGAAGTAGCGAAAGACGTTGCAATGCACGCAGCAGCTGTAAACCCTCGCTTCGTATCTCGCGAAGAAATCCCTGCTGAAGAGATTGAACGTGAGCGTGAAGTATTAAAGCAACAAGCGCTTAACGAAGGAAAGCCAGAGAAGATTGTTGAAAAGATGGTAGAAGGCCGTCTAAACAAATTCTTCGAGGAAATCTCCCTAGTAGATCAAGCTTTCGTTAAAGATACTGACCAAAAAGTTGGGAAGTATGTTCAATCTAAAGGTGGTTCTGTAAAAGGATTCATCCGCTATGAAGTTGGAGAAGGCATGGAAAAACGTGAAGATAACTTCGCTGAAGAAGTTATGTCTCAAGTGAAGAAGTAATACCGTTAGGGAACACGATGTGTTCCCTATTTTTCAAGAACAAGGATAGAATAAACATGCTGGAGGGTTAATATGAGCGGAGCCAAGTATGAACGCGTTGTGTTAAAATTAAGCGGTGAAGCATTATCCGGTGGAGAAGGACTTGGTATTTCACCTTCCATCGTTCAGTCGATTGCTACCCAGATTAAAGAGATTCACCAAATGGGTGTAGAAGTTGCAGTCGTAGTAGGCGGTGGCAATATCTGGCGTGGTAAAGTAGGTAGCGAAATGGGTATGGACCGTGCTACTGCGGATTATATGGGCATGCTAGCAACAGTAATGAATTCTCTAGCTATGCAAGATAGCCTTGAAACGATAGGTGTAGAAACAAGAGTTCAAACATCAATTGAGATGAGACAGGTAGCAGAACCTTATATTCGTAGAAAAGCAATTCGCCATCTTGAGAAAAAACGCGTTGTGATTTTCGCAGCTGGAACAGGAAACCCATACTTCTCTACAGATACAACTGCAGCATTGCGTGCAGCTGAGATCGAGGCTGAAGTGATTCTAATGGCGAAAAACAACGTAGATGGTGTTTACTCAGCAGACCCTACTGTTGATGCAACGGCGAAGAAATATGAGACTCTATCATACCTTGATGTACTTAAAGAAGGATTAGCGGTAATGGATTCTACTGCTTCTTCACTATGTATGGATAATGATATACCGCTTGTGGTCTTCTCCATTATGGAAGAAGGAAACATTAAGCGTGCCGTTTGTGGCGAAGAAATTGGAACAGTTGTAAAGGGGAGAAATTAAGATGCCAGAAGAAATTTTGAAAAATGCTGAAGAACGTATGAAGAACGGAATTTCTAGCTTAAGGAAAGAGCTAGCAACACTAAGAGCTGGAAGAGCTAATGCTTCTTTACTTGATAAGATACAAGTTGACTATTATGGCGCTCCGACCCCTGTGAATCAACTAGCTGGAATCTCAATTCCTGAAGCACGTATGCTTCTTATTCAGCCTTATGATAAGTCAGCTATCGGAGATATCGAAAAAGCAATCTTAAAATCAGACCTTGGGCTTACTCCTTCTAATGATGGAAATGTGATTCGTATTACCATTCCTGCACTTACTGAAGAGCGTCGTAAAGAGCTTGTCAAATTAGTGAAGAAGTATGCTGAAGATGGTAAGGTTGTTATCCGTAACATCCGTCGTGATACAAACGACGAACTAAAGAAGAAAGAAAAAGAAGGCGACATTACTGAAGATGAGCTCCGTCGTAATACAGATGAAGTTCAAAAGCTTACAGATAAATTTGTTGCTGAAGCAGACAGCATTGCATCAGACAAAGAAAAAGAAATCATGGAAGTCTAATTAAATAACAGGTAAAATAAGATAATAAAAGGACCCTCTTTTCCCACAGGGGGTTTTTTTGTTAAGTAAGTGACACAATGGAGGATTTGCAATGCTTGGGAAGTTCTCAAACTGGATGAGAAAGAATGAAGATGAAGCACATTTAGACATTAACACATCTGCTACTATTCCGAGGCATATTGCGATCATAATGGATGGCAATGGACGCTGGGCAAAGAAACGCGGTCTGCCACGAGTGGCTGGGCACCGCGAAGGAGTTAAAGTAGTTAAGAAAATCGTCAGGAAAGCAAATGACATGGGTGTTAACTATTTAACGCTATACGCCTTCTCAACTGAGAATTGGAAGCGGCCAAAAGAAGAGGTAGACTTCTTGATGAAGCTCCCTGAACAATTTTTACTTAGTCATCTGCCTGAATTAATCGAGCAGAACGTTCAAGTAAGGATTATGGGAGAACGAGAGCAACTGCCCTCTCACACGTTTAAAGCTATTTCGAAGGCAGTTGAAGATACAAAAAACAATACCGGCCTTATTCTTAACTTCGCATTGAATTATGGAAGCAGGCATGAAATGAAGACTGCGATGCAGCGGTTATTAAGTGACGTACAAAAGGGGATACTGTCAGAAGATGAGATATCAGAGGAAAAGATTTCATCGTATCTTCTTAGTAGTCAATACCCAGATCCTGACCTGTTGATTAGGACAAGCGGGGAAATACGTCTGAGCAATTTTATGCTATGGCAACTCGCTTATACCGAACTCTGGTTTACAGAGGTACTATGGCCTGATTTTACAGAACATCACTTTGTAGAGGCTGTACAAGAGTATCAGCGCCGTGGTCGCCGCTATGGCGGGGTTTAATTGTAGGAGGACATTAGCGTTATGAAGCAACGTATTATTACTGGTGTGATTTTCGGCGTAATATTATTAGGTATGATTATTGTAGGAGACTGGCCTTTTATTATCTTGATGACGTTAGTAGCCACAGTTGGTATGGTCGAGCTATTATTGATGAAAAAGATTTCGCTCGTTTCATTACCAGGGTTACTGGCTCTAATTGGTACATGGATTCTCGTCATGCCTGAAGATTGGATTGCTGTGCTCACATCTTCTGTTTTTTCAAAAATTGATTTATTATTCTTTGGACTGCTTATTCTTTTAGCAATGACTGTGCTCACCAAGAATAAATATAGTTTTGATGAAAGTTCTTTCATCCTGATGGCATCGCTGTATGTCGGATTAGGTTTTTATTATTTTACTGCAACACGTTATTTAGAAGACTCCAGCTTAGAAGGCATGGTTCAGCTGTTCTTTATCATCTTTTTGATATGGGCATCAGACTCTGGTGCGTACTTTGTTGGTCGAGCAATAGGAAAGAAAAAGCTATGGCCGCATATATCTCCTAATAAAACAGTAGAAGGTGCGCTTGGTGGAGTAGGTATGGCCCTAATCGTAGGAATTGTTTTTCAATTGATCTATCCGGTCTATGAATCAATTTCTTTAGTTATTATCGTCTCAATACTAACCTCTGTTTTTGGACAGATTGGTGATCTGGTAGAGTCAGCGTTTAAGCGTCACTACGGTGTTAAAGACTCAGGAAGCATTTTGCCAGGACACGGAGGGATACTGGACCGGTTTGATAGCCTGATTTTCGTACTCCCTATTCTACATTTGCTTCACCTGGTCTAAATAGACGCAGAATGGATTGGAGGAACAGGTCGTTTGAAAAAAATCAGCTTACTGGGAGCTTCTGGGTCAATTGGAACCCAGACTCTTGATATAATAAGAATGCACCCTGAGTTGTTTTCCCTCGTTGCATTTTCTGTTGGTAGAAACATCGAAAAAGCAGTGGAGATCGTTGAAGAATTCCAACCTAAATTACTTTCGGTTCAGCAGAGGGAAGACGCAGAAAGCTTGAGAAGAAGTGTATCACGAGGGACCAAGATCGTTTATGGAGATGAAGGTTTGCTCGAAGTAGCCTGTCATCCTGAATCAACTGTACTCGTCAATGCGATTCTCGGTAGTATAGGCCTTTCTCCAACGATGTCTGCAATTGAACAAGGGAAAACAATTGCGATTGCGAACAAAGAGACGCTTGTTACGGCAGGACATCTTGTGACAGAAGCGGCTAAAAAACATGGCTCGGCTCTTTTACCTGTAGACAGCGAACATTCGGCATTATTTCAATGTTTACACGGTGAAAAAGTGGAGCAGATGGATCGCCTGATTCTTACTGCTTCAGGAGGAAGTTTTCGAGATAAGACGAGAGAAGAGTTACAAGGAGTAAGCGTTGAGGATGCGCTGAATCATCCAAATTGGTCGATGGGAGCAAAGATTACGATCGACTCTGCTACTATGATGAATAAAGGGTTAGAAGTAATCGAAGCACATTGGTTATTTGGCACCCCTTATGATCAAATCGATGTTCTTCTTCATAAAGAGAGCATCATCCATTCGATGGTCGAGTACATAGACGGAAGCGTAATAGCCCATCTAGGTACTCCGGATATGAGAATTCCGATACAATATGCACTTAGCTATCCTGATCGGCTTGAAATCAGAAATGCAAAACGGTTAAACTTGTGGGAAGTTGGTAAGCTTCACTTTGAAAAGGTGAATTTTGAACGTTTCCGTAGTTTAAAACTCGCTTACGATGCTGGTCGTACAGGCGGCTCTATGCCAGCGGTGTTAAATGCTGCGAATGAAACGGCTGTTGCTGCATTTCTAGAAGGCAAAATCGATTTCTTAACGATTGAAGAGCTCGTTGAACAAGCGCTCGAACAACACGACTCTATTCAGAATGCATCACTAGATGAAATACTACAGATTGATTCTGAAACAAGGTCGAGAGTTCAGTCATTAATTAAATAAAGGTGGTTAAGTGGATATGAATACTGTGATTTCGATCATTATCATATTCGGAGCACTAGTTTTTTTCCATGAACTGGGACATTTGCTCCTTGCAAAACGTGCAGGAATATTATGCCGTGAATTCGCTATCGGATTTGGCCCAAAGCTTTTCACGATAAAAAAAGGCGAAACGGTATATACCATAAGGCTATTGCCTCTTGGCGGGTTTGTTCGGATGGCCGGCGAAGACCCGGAAATGATCGAATTAAAGCCTGGACAACGGGTTGGTCTATTATTTAATGCCAACAACAAAATAGAAAAAATCGTTATCAATCAGAAATCTGCTTACACAAATTTAAAAGAAGTCACAGTTGAAGAAGCTGATTTAGAGCACAAGCTTTTTATAAAAGGGTATGAAGGTGAAGATGCCCCTGCGGTTGTATATCCGTTGGATGAACAGTCGCACTATGTGATGGATGGTTCGGAATTCCAGATTGCACCATATGATCGCCAGTTTGGATCTAAGTCTCTATGGGATCGCTTCCTCGCTATATTTGCGGGACCTGTGATGAACTTCTTACTAGCGATCGTTATTTTCTTCCTGCTTGGTTTACTTCAAGGAACACCTACGAATCAAGTTAATGAAGTTGTAGAAGACAGTCCTGCAGAACAAGCTGGAATGATGAATGGTGATGTCATAACTGAAATCAATGGTACAGAGATTACGAGCTGGGACAAAATGACCTCTATTATTCAAGATAATGCAGAAAATCAACTCAGCTTTAAGGTCGATCGTGAAGGAGAAGCGGTATCATTAGCGATTACTCCTGAAAAGCAAGAATTGACTAAAAACCAATCCGTTGGTCGAATTGGAGTAGCACCTGCTTATCAAGTGAACTTCCTAGACTCAGTTGCATTTGGATTCACATCAACATATGAATTCTCTAAAGCAATCTTTGTAGGACTTGGTCAACTTGTAACAGGACAGCTTTCGATCGACGCTTTCTCAGGACCTGTAGGAATATACAGCTATACCGAAGAAGCGGCATCAAAGGGCGTTTACGTTTTGATGAGATGGGCTGCTTTTCTAAGTATCAACCTTGGAATATTTAATCTTCTTCCTTTACCTGCTCTTGATGGAGGTAGGTTATTGTTTATTGGGGTAGAAGCGTTAAGAGGGAAACCGATCGACCCACAAAAAGAAAGTCTGGTCCATTTTATTGGATTCTCCTTCCTCATGTTACTCATGCTCGTTGTAACCTGGAATGATATTCAACGTTTCTTTTTGTAAAAGAGTAGGGACAAATGTCCTTTTTGAAGAATGAAATGAGGTGCAGGTCATGAAACAATCAAACTATTTTAATCCGACCCTCAGAGACAACCCAGCTGATGCTGAAATTAAAAGTCATCAGCTGCTTGTTCGAGCGGGTTTCATACGACAGAACGCTGCTGGTATTTATTCTTACCTGCCACTAGGTAAGAAAGTGTTGATGAAGATTGAAAGTGTTGTTCGAGAAGAATTGAACGATGCTGGTGCACAAGAACTTCTTATGCCGGCGATTCAACCAGCTGAACTATGGCAAGAAACAGGTCGATGGGATGTATATGGTCCTGAACTAATGAGGCTAAAGGATCGACATGATCGACCATTTGCACTTGGTGCGACTCATGAAGAACTTATCACAAGCCTTGTTCGTGATGAGCTAAGTTCGTACAAACAAATGCCTGTCATTCTTTATCAAGTTCAAACGAAATACCGTGATGAGCGTCGTCCTCGCTTTGGTTTACTTCGTGGTAGAGAGTTCATTATGAAAGATGCTTATTCGTTCCACTCTTCTGAAGAGCAACTTGATGATGCATATGACCTCATGCACGAAACGTACAGCAAAATCTTCACAAAGCTCGGACTGAACTTCCGTCCTGTAGTTGCTGATTCAGGTGCAATGGGAGGAAAAGATACAGAAGAGTTTATGGCGCTTTCTAGTGTTGGTGAAGATACGATTGCATACAGTGATGAATCAGACTACGCTGCGAACATCGAGATGGCAGAAGTAACAGTAGCGTACACTAAACCTGATGAGTCAGAAGAAGCTTTAGTCAAAGGCGATGGTGAAACATCTCCTGACCGTGAAATTCATGCAACTCCTTTAAAGGTGAACGATGAATTGATTCTTGTTCTTGTTAGAGGCGATCATGAATTAAATGAAATTAAAGTGAAAAACTTATACGGTACAGACCTTGTTGAAACTGTAAAAGAAGATATCGACATTAAAGAATTCGATGGCACGATCATTGCTGATAATGCAATCAAATCGATTGTAAATGGGAGTATTAAAGGCGCGAATGCCTATCACAATCTGAATCCAGAGCGTGACCTTTCCATTGAACGTTTTGAAGATCTAAGATTTATCCAAGAAGGTGATCCATCACCAGATGAGAAAGGCAAAATAGTTTTTGCTGAAGGAATTGAAATTGGACAAGTATTTAAGCTAGGAACAAAGTATAGTGAAGCGATGGGAGCAACGTACCTTAATGAAGGTGGGAAAGCTGAGCCGATCATCATGGGATGTTACGGAATTGGGATTTCTAGAACGTTAGCTGCAATCGCTGAACAAAATGCAGACGAAAACGGACTTAACTGGCCAATGTCTGTAACACCGTTCCATGTTCATTTAATTGCAATCAATGTCAAAAATGAAGATCAAAAAGCGCTATCAGATCGCCTTTATGAAACGCTTCGTAAAGAGCGCTATGATGTCCTTTACGACGATCGTAAAGAACGTGCAGGAGTGAAATTCAAAGATGCTGATTTAATCGGAGTTCCAATTCGTGTTGTTGTCGGTAAAAAGGCAGCAGAAGGCATCGTAGAAGTGAAGCGTAGAGATACAGGTGAATCCTTCGAAGTGGCTGTGGATGAATTAAATTCAGAATTACAGAAGCTCTTTGAACAATTGGGTTAAATTGTGGATAGGTACCCTCGAGGGGGTCCTTCCACCTTTTTTTCGTTTACCCATCGGATGTCAAAAAAGGGGGTCAAGACATGGATCAGGAGTTAACGATCAGAAAAGAACGGCTTCAGCTGCTCCTTCAACAGATATCGTTTCCCGATAAGTTTGAAGAATTCTTTAAAGAAGGCTATATTTCCAAACTTACCGTGTACAAGGAAACGAGGAAATGGCATTTCCATTTTCATTTACCTGCAATCCTACCATTTCATATTTATGAATTATTCAGAAGTAGATTGATTGAAGGACTTAAACATATTGCAGAAGTAAACTTTTCGATAACAACTGATGGTGAAGCAACAGAAGAACTTGCTGCTAGTTACTGGGAGAGTGTAGTAGAACTCATGCAAGATCACTCTGCTTCCTTAACTGCACTTCTGAAAAACCAAGCACCGCAGATTAATGGTAATAAGCTGACCGTACATGTTCGTAACGAGACGGAAGCAACGATTGCTCGTAAGAAACTATCAGGTCCACTAGCAGAATGTTACGAAGCTGCAGGTTTTCCAAAGTATATGCTTGAGTTAAAAGTGAAGGAATCAAAGCAAGATTACCAGAAGTTCATGGAGCAAAAGCAACAAGAAGACCAGTCCAAGATGATGGAAGCGTTGATCGAAAAACAAAAAGCTGACACGGCTCAAAGTAAGGGGCAGACACCAGATACGCTTGTAATTGGGTATAAGATTAAGGAAGATCCAGTTCCGATTGAGACGATTCAGGATGAAGAACGACGCATCGCAGTTCAAGGCTATGTATTCCATGCCGAAACGAAGGAATTGCGAAGCGGTCGAACGTTATTAACGTTTAAAATAACAGATTATACTGATTCGATTTTAGTGAAAATGTTCTCACGTGATAAAGAAGATGTTCCAATTCTTGAAGCAGTTAGAAAAGGGATCTGGGTGAAAGTAAGAGGTGGTATACAGAACGATACATTCGTTCGTGACCTCGTCATGATTGGTAACGACCTTACTCAAATTACGCCAGACCTTCGTAAAGATGAAGCGCCTGAAGATGAAAAGCGCGTGGAATTGCATGCTCATACTCAAATGAGTCAAATGGATGCAGTTAGTTCTGTAAACGGTTTGATTAGTCAAGCTGCAGATTGGGGCCACCCTGCGATCGCAATCACAGATCATAATGTCGTACAGTCGTTCCCGGATGCTTATGCTGCAGGACAAAAGAATGATATCAAGGTTATCTATGGATTAGAGGCAGACCTTGTCGATGATGGTGTACCAATTGCATATAACGAAGCAGATCGAGACCTTGAAACGAGTACGTACATCGTATTCGACGTCGAGACGACAGGTCTTTCTGCTGTTTATAACAAGATCATTGAGCTTGCCGCTGTGAAAATAAAGGATGGAGAAATCGTTGATAAGTTTGAGCGCTTTGCTAATCCACATCATCCACTATCTTCAACGACGATTGAATTAACTGGCATAACGGATGATATGGTTGAAAACGCACCAGAAATTGAAGATGTCTTGAAGGATTTTCATGAATTTATTGGTGATGATATTCTAGTTGCGCACAACGCAAGCTTCGATATGGGCTTTTTGAATGTAGGTTTTCGAAACATTAACTTAGGAGAAGCGAAAAACCCAGTTATTGATACATTGGAGCTTGCTCGATTCTTATTCCCTGAAATGAGAAACCATCGTCTAAATACGCTTTGTAAAAAGTTCGATATTAATCTGACGCAGCACCATAGAGCGATCTATGATGCCGAAGCGACAGGTTACTTAATGTGGAAACTCGTTAAAGATGCGCTTGAAAGGGAGATCACAAATCATAATCAGCTCAATGAAAACATGGGACAAACAGGGTTTCAAAGAACGAGACCATCCCATACGATCATTCTTGCTCAAAACGATGTAGGACTTAAAAATCTATTTAAACTCGTTTCTCTTTCCCATCTAGATTACTTTTATCGTACTGCAAGGATCCCTCGCTCAAAGCTTGAAAAGTACAGAGAAGGATTGTTGATTGGCTCAGGTTGTGATAAAGGGGAAGTGTTCACAGGAATGATGCAAAAGTCTCCTGAAGAAGTCGAGGAGATCGCGAAGTTTTATGATTACCTTGAAGTGCAACCACCTCAGAATTACATGCACCTCATCGAGAAAGAGCTCGTTCAAGATGAGATGGCACTAAGAGATATTATCGGAAACATCGTAAAGCTAGGAGAAAAGTTAGATAAGCCAGTTGTTGCGACGGGAAATGTTCACTATCTAGATCCTCAAGATCACATTTATCGTAAAGTACTAATCAAAGCTCAGGCTGGTAATCCATTGAATCGACAAACGCTACCACAGGTGCATTTTCGTACCACGAACGAAATGCTCGATTGCTTCCATTTCCTTGGGTCAGAAAAGGCGAAAGAAATCGTGGTTCAGAAACCTCAGCATGTAGCAGATCTTATCGATGATATCAAACCGATCAAAGATGATCTCTTCACACCGAAAATCGAAGGTGCAGATGAAGAGATGAGACAAATGAGCTATGATCGTGCTAGGAGTATTTATGGAGATGAACTACCAACGATTGTTGAGGAAAGACTAGAGAAAGAGCTGAAGAGTATCATCGGACATGGGTTTGCTGTCATCTATCTCATTTCTCAAAAGCTAGTTAAGAAATCCCTTAACGACGGATACCTTGTAGGTTCACGAGGATCAGTAGGGTCATCTTTCGTAGCTACTATGACGGAAATTACGGAAGTAAACCCATTGCCTCCTCATTACGTTTGTCCATCTTGTAAAGAATCGAAATTCTTTGATGATGGTTCTGTAGGATCAGGTTTTGACCTTCCAGATAAAGAATGTGAAACGTGTCATGTTCCACTTATTAAGGACGGACATGATATACCGTTTGAAACGTTCCTTGGTTTTAAGGGTGATAAAGTACCCGATATCGATTTGAACTTCTCAGGCGAATATCAGCCTAGAGCGCATAACTACACAAAGGAACTTTTTGGTGAAGACAACGTATTCCGAGCTGGAACAATCGGTACCGTTGCAGAAAAGACAGCCTACGGTTATGTAAAGGGCTATATGGGAGATAACGACCTACATTTCAGAGGTGCTGAAATCGATCGACTTGTATCGGGCTGTACGGGTGTTAAACGTACTTCCGGTCAGCACCCGGGTGGTATTATCGTAGTTCCTGATTACATGGATATCTATGATTTCTCACCAATACAGTTTCCAGCAGATGACAAAACATCAGCATGGAAAACAACACACTTTGATTTCCATTCCATACACGATAATCTTTTGAAGCTAGATATATTAGGACACGATGATCCTACAGTGATCAGAATGCTTCAGGATTTAAGTGGAATCGATCCGAAAACGATTCCGACTGATGATGCGGAAGTAATGAAGCTTTTCAGTGGAACAGAGTCACTGGGTGTGACGCAAGACCAGATCATGTGTAAAACAGGAACGTATGGAATCCCTGAGTTCGGTACGCGTTTTGTTCGTCAGATGCTTGAAGATACAAAACCGAGTACGTTTTCAGAATTAGTTCAGATTTCTGGACTATCACACGGAACCGACGTATGGCTTGGCAATGCACAGGAGCTTATTCAAGCAGGCACATGTTCACTTAGTGAAGTGATCGGGTGTCGTGATGATATTATGGTGTACTTAATCTATAAAGGACTAGAACCTTCTCTTGCCTTTAAGATTATGGAGTTCGTTCGTAAGGGGAGAGGACTTCAAGAAGAATGGGTTGACGCGATGAAAAAGAATGATGTACCAGATTGGTATATCGATTCTTGCTTGAAGATCAAGTATATGTTCCCTAAAGCCCATGCCGCAGCTTACGTATTGATGGCTGTGAGGATCGCTTATTTCAAAGTCCATCATCCAATACTATTCTACGCTGCTTACTTCACTGTAAGAGCGGATGACTTTGATATCGATACGATGGTGAAAGGCTCAAATGCTATTCGATCGAAAATTGAAGAAATCAATGAAAAGGGCCTTGATGCATCGCCGAAGGAGAAGAACCTGCTTACAGTTCTTGAAATCTCTCTCGAAATGTCAGAAAGAGGTCTTCGTATGCAGAAGGTCGATCTCTACAGATCTAAAGCAACAGAATTCATTGTTGATGGAGATTCACTCATCCCTCCTTTCAACTCTCTACCAGGAGTTGGAACGAACGCTGCTATTAATATAGAAGGCGCTAAAGATGGGGGAGAGTTCCTTTCTAAGGAAGATCTTCAGCAACGAAGCAAAATTTCGAAGACTGTCTTAGAATATCTAGATGAGCACGGCTGTCTAGAAGGTCTTCCGGATGCTAACCAACTCAGCCTTTTCTAATGGGAGACTCGTTCTCTTCTTTGTTGAATTGGATAAATGAGTATGGTATAGTAATTGTGGAAATACTAGTGAATACACACGCAGCGAAAGAGTGGGGCTAACCCACTCTTTCGTTTTCGATTGGGACCCTGCTTGACAGGATCAGAAAGGAGGACAACCAATGACTGAACATGTGATCACGGTTACAGAAGAACTAGTAAAACCAATAGCAGATGAAATGAACCTGGAACTTGTAGATGTAGAATTCACACAGGAGGGTAACAACTGGTTTCTCCGTGTCTATATCGATTCACCGCGGGGCGTTGATATCGAGGAATGCGGTGTTGTGAGTGAGAAATTAAGCGAGCAACTGGACAAGCAAGATCCTATCGAACAACCTTACTTTCTGGAAGTATCCTCGCCAGGTGCTGAGCGTCCACTTAAAAAACCATCTGATTTCGAAAAGGTGGTAGGAAAGCAAATTTACATTACAACTTATGAACCAATCAACGGTGAAAAGAGCTTTGAAGGAAAGCTTGTAAACTTCGATGGTGGAACGGTTGTCGTCGAGCAGAAGGTTAAAACGAGAACAATAACGGTAGAAGTACCTTATGACAAAGTGGCAAGCGCAAGGCTTGCAGTTGTTTTTTAGTTAAAGGGGAGAATGAAGATGAATAGTAGTGATCTATTGGATGCACTGACCGTTCTCGAGAAGGAGAAGGGCATCAGCAAGGATATTATCGTGGAGGCAATCGAAGCAGCTTTGATCTCCGCATATAAGCGTAATTTCCACCAGGCGCAAAATGTAAGAGTAGACTTCAACCAAGACACAGGTTCTATTCGTGTATTCGCACGTAAAGATGTGGTTGAAGAAGTAGAGGATTCTCGCCTAGAAATCTCTCTTGCAGATGCGAAGGATATGGATCCACAATACGAAGTAGAGGACGTAGTGGAAATTGAAGTAACGCCTCGTAACTTCGGTAGAATTGCCGCACAGACAGCGAAGCAGGTTGTCACTCAGCGTGTACGTGAAGCTGAACGCGGCATTATTTTTAGTGAGTTTATTGAACGTGAAGACGATATTATGACTGGTATCGTACAGCGTCAAGATCACCGCTTTATTTACGTTGATCTCGGTAGGATTGAAGCACTACTTCCTACTGGTGAGCAAATGCCAAACGAAACATATAAATCGCATGATAGAATTAAAGTGTACGTTACAAAAGTCGAAAAGACGACTAAAGGACCACAAGTAATGGTATCACGTACACACCCAGGTCTATTAAAGCGCCTCTTCGAACTTGAAGTTCCGGAAATTTATGATGGAACTGTTGAAGTGAAGTCGATATCCCGTGAAGCAGGCGATCGTTCAAAGATTTCAGTTCATGCTGAAGATCCTGAGATCGATCCGGTTGGTTCTTGTGTAGGACAACGCGGACAGCGTGTTCAAGCTATCGTTAACGAACTAAAAGGCGAGAAGATTGATATTGTACGCTGGTCAGAAGATATCGTTGAATATGTCGCTAATGCTCTAAGTCCTTCAAAAGTACTTAAAGTAAACGTTGACGAAGAAAATAAAATGACTCAGGTTATCGTACCTGATTATCAGCTTTCTCTAGCAATTGGTAAACGCGGTCAGAACGCACGTTTAGCTGCGAAACTAACAGGCTGGAAAATCGACATTAAGAGTCAGTCAGATGCGGAAGAAGAAGGTCTTTATACTGAAGACGACACTCCGCTCTTCGAACAAGAAGATACTGACTACGACAACGAATAGTTATAAGGATCAGGAGAGGTGTCCATCGTGAAAAACCGTAAGATTCCGATGCGAAAGTGTATAGCCTGTCAAGAAATGAAGCCAAAGAAAGAATTAGTACGTGTTGTCAGGTCTAAAGAAGGGGAAATAGCTATTGACCCAACCGGAAAGATGAACGGGCGTGGGGCTTACCTCTGCAATAGTGAAGAATGTTTTACACTCGCAAGGAAGAGAAACTCTCTTTCTACTCATCTTAAAGCAGAAGTAACAGATGACGTTTATCTCCATCTTGAAGAGTTACGTTCATAATGAGAGGGAAATGGGAATCACTTCTGGGACTTGCTCAACGTGCAGGCAAACTCGTATCGGGGGAAGAATTAGTAGTTAAAGAAATTCGACGAAAACATGCGAGTCTCGTACTGTTAGCGGATGACGCATCCGACAATACAAAGAAAAAAATCACAGATAAAGCAGCTACTTATGGAATCCCAGTATGTATTGTAGCAGGACGCTATGAACTCGGGCATGCGATCGGTAAAGCACAGCGAGTGACGATAGCCGTCACTGATGAAGGATTTGCAAAGAAACTTTTTGCTATTCTTGATCAATAACTCGGGGGTGAACGTATGAGTAAGATGCGAATTTATGAATATGCAAAAGAACAAAATACAACTAGTAAGGATGTTATCGAAAAGTTAAAAAGCATGGATATAAAAGTCACGAATCACATGTCTGTGATTGATGACTCAACAGTGGAAAAGCTTAAAAGCAATTCGAAACAATCCAAAAAGGGAAGCGACAAAAACAGTATGGAAAATAAAAACAACAGAACTAACCCAAAAGCAAATTCAAATCAAAAGAACAACAAAAATACGCCAAATGGCCGTCGTGGTGGAAGAAGACCAAATCGTCGTGGCAAAGGGCAACCGCCTAAAAACACTGCAGCTCCAAGAAGATTGCCTGAGAAGGTAACTTTCATCGGATCATTGACAGTTGGACAGCTTGCAGAGAAGCTAGGTAAAGATGCTTCAGAGCTTATCAAGAAGCTAATGGGTCTTGGTGTAATGGCAACAATCAACCAAGAACTTGATAAAGATACTATGGAGCTCATCTGTGATGACTATGGCGTTAAAGTAGAAGAAGAAGAAATTTTCGAAATTACAGATCTGGATAATTACACAAAAGAAGACGATAGCGAGAAGCTTGTAGAGCGTCCAGCTGTTGTAACAATCATGGGTCACGTTGACCATGGTAAAACAACACTTCTTGACAGCATCCGTAATACAAAGGTAACCCAAGGTGAAGCTGGTGGAATTACGCAGCACATCGGTGCCTACCAAATCGAAAACCAAAATAAGAAGATTACATTCCTCGATACACCTGGACACGCTGCATTTACAACAATGCGTGCTCGTGGAGCGAAGATTACTGATATTGCGATAATCGTAGTGGCAGCTGACGATGGTATTATGCCACAAACTGTTGAAGCGATTAACCATGCTAAAGCTGCAGAGGTGCCAATTATCGTTGCAGTTAATAAGATGGATAAAGAGGGTGCAAATCCTGACCGTGTCCTACAGGAGCTTACTGAGTATCAACTAGTACCAGAAGCTTGGGGTGGAGACACGATCACAGTTAACCTTTCAGCTATTAAAGGTGAAGGAATCGACGATCTTCTTGAAATGATCGGTCTTGTATCAGAAGTTGAAGAGTTCAAAGCGAACCCTGATAAGCTTGCATCAGGTTCTGTTATCGAAGCTCAGTTAGACAAGGGTCGTGGGGCAGTTGCAACACTACTCGTACAAGAAGGTACTTTAAAAGTCGGAGACCCTGTAGTAGTGGGGAACACGTTTGGACGTGTGCGTGCTATGGTCAACGATCTTGGTAAACGTGTGAAGACGGCTGAACCATCAACTCCTGTTGAAGTAACGGGCCTAAGTGATGTTCCTCATGCAGGTGATCGCTTCGTTGCATTTGAAGATGAAAAACAAGCTCGTCAAGTTGGTGAGGCGCGTAATCAGCAGCATATCGAAGCACAGCGTAAAGAATCTTCTAAGATGAATCTTGATGATCTCTTTGAGAAAATCCAGCAAGGAGATGTAAAAGATATCAACATCATCGTTAAGGCTGATGTACAGGGTTCTGTCGAGGCACTTGCAGGTTCTCTTAAGAAAATCGAAGTTGAAGGTGTTAAAATTAACATCATTCACACTGGTGTAGGTGCGATTACTGAATCAGACATCATCCTTGCTTCAGCATCTAATGCAATCATTATCGGGTTTAGCGTGCGTCCTGATAACAATGCTAAGAAAGTCGCTGATGCAGAACAAGTCGATATTCGTCTTCACCGCGTAATTTATACTGCGATTGAAGAAATCGAATCGGCGATGAAAGGTATGCTTGATCCTGTATATGAGGAAAAAGTTATCGGTCAAGCTGAAGTTCGTGAAACATTCAAAGTTTCTAAAGTTGGTACGATTGCAGGTTCTTATGTAATCGAAGGTAAAATCACTAGAAACTCTGGTGTTCGTGTAATTCGTGACGGCATTGTCGTATTTGAAGGTGAAGTTGATACGTTGAAACGCTTTAAAGACGATGCAAAAGAAGTTGCAAAAGGTTATGAGTGTGGTATCACGCTTGCGAAGTTCAACGATGTTAAAGAAGGCGACATCATTGAAGCGTATGTAATGGTTGAAGTAAAACCTAAGTGATTGGATACATTGAGTGCGAATGCATAATATATGATGCGCAGTCACTTAAAGAAAAAAGATCAGTGCTACAGTCGGTGATAAGCCGGCTGAAGCACTATAATTTAGCAGTTTCTGAGCTTGATAATCAGGATTTGTGGCAAAGGACTGTAATAGGAATCGTAACGACCGCTTCTAGTAAAACGGCTTGTGAGCGAGAGTTGCAACGTGCTATTGCATTGATCGATGCAAATCCTGACATTGAGCTTACCCGGACAACTTACGAATGGCTTTAGGAAGAAATGAGGTGTAACGATGAGCAATGTTCGCGCAAACCGCGTTGGTGAACAGATGAAGAAAGAACTAGGGGATATCATTAGTAGAAAGATAAAAGATCCTCGTGTAGGTTTCGTTACAGTAACAGCTGTTGAGGTGACAAATGACCTTCAACAGGCGACAGTTTTCATTACCGTACTAGGTGATGACGAGAAGAAAGAGGCAACACTTAATGGCCTTGCGAAAGCGACAGGATTCATTCGCTCCGAAATCGGAAAAAGAATTCGTCTTCGCAAAACACCTGAAATTTATTTTGAATTTGATGAATCAATCGATTACGGAAACAAAATAGAGAGACTTCTTGCGGATTTAAATCAATCAGATGAGTAGAGAACGTTAGGATAGGCAGGAATGTCTATCCTTTCTCTATGTTTAGAAAGGAGGAAGAGTGATGGAAGGAATATTACCATTAAAGAAACCTGCTGGAATGACGTCACATGATTGTGTTGCCAAGGTGCGCAAAATCCTTATGACCAAAAAGGTAGGGCATACAGGAACGCTTGACCCTGCTGTCACTGGCGTTTTGCCATTATGTATCGGAAGGGCAACAAAGGTTGCACAGTATATGACGGATTTCTCCAAGACATATGAGGCCGTCATTACCCTTGGCTATACGACTTCTACTGAAGATGCTACTGGGGAAAAGATTGAAGAAAAAAGCATTACACACAAAGTCGATTCAAAAGAATTCGCCTCCGTACTTGAAGCGTTCAAAGGTGAAATCGAACAAGTTCCACCGATGTACTCTGCAGTCAAAGTGAATGGAAAAAGACTGTACGAATATGCTTTTGAAGGAAAAGTGATCGAACGCCCTTCACGAGTTGTAACGATTCATGAGCTCGAACAAATTGGAGATATCGTCTATAAGGATGATACGGTTGACATTCCGGTACGTATAGAATGCAGTAAAGGGACGTATATAAGAACGCTCGCTGTGGATATAGGAGCTTCACTTGGGTATCCAGCTCATATGTCCTCATTAATCAGGACCGCTTCAGGGCCATTTAAGCTCGAAGAATGTTTGACATTTGATGAAATTACACAGATGATAGAGGAAGAAACGTTAAGACTTTTTCCCCTGGAATATGCCCTCTCATCGATCCCTTCCCTTACAGTAGATGAAGAGATGGAAGCAAGGCTTCAAAACGGTGCTGTTTTGCCAGAAGTAGAAGCGATGACAGAGGATCGGCTTGTTATGTATAGTTTAGATGGTACTGCCATTGCTATTTATCAAAAACATCCAGAAAAGCCAGGGCTGATGAAACCTGAAAAAGTGTTCTCGAGATGAAGTTAGAAGGTGAAAGCTATGAAAACAATTTATTTATCTCATCCGCATTTTATCGAAGCGAATAAACCATCCGTCATGGCGCTCGGGTATTTTGATGGTATTCACCGAGGCCACCAAAAGGTTATCTCCACTGCAAAGAAGATCGCAGATGAAAAAGGGATAGCTGCTTCTGTCATGACGTTTTATCCTCATCCTTCTGTCGTGCTAGGAAAGTCATCACCACAAATAGAAGCGATCACCCCCTTAGACGAAAAAATCACCCTCATCGATGAGATGGGGATCGATGTTCTCTATATTGTGAAGTTTGACACCACCATAGCAGGATTAACTCCACAACAATTTATAGATGACTATATTATTAACCTATCAGTGGTTCATGTAGTAGCAGGGTTCGATTTTACATATGGAAGTAAGGGTAGAGGAACAATGGATTCGATGCCTTTCCATGCACGTAATAAATTTGAGCAGACTGTTGTCGAAAAAGTTTCAAAGGATGATGAAAAAGTGAGCTCAACTCTTATCCGTTCTTATATTCGAGAAGGTGCTGTTGAAAACGTAAAAGAAGTGCTAGGCCGCAGATACGTTGTAACGGGTACGGTTATCAAAGGGGATCAGAGAGGAAGAACAATCGGATTCCCTACAGCGAACATTGAAATGGACAAAGAATATCTCGTTCCTGCTACAGGTGTTTATGCTGTAAGGCTCAAAACGGGTGGAGAATGGAGAAAAGGCGTATGTAATATAGGGTATAAGCCTACTTTTTATGATGAAGCACCCGACAAACCGTCTCTTGAAGTACATGTTTTTGATTTTGAAGAAAACTTGTACGGGAAAGAAGTTGAGGTTGAATTTCATAAAAAGATCCGCGGTGAAGTGAAATTCTCCTCAGTCGATGACTTAATCGAGCAAATCGGCAAAGATGCGGATAGCGCAAGAAAAATCCTAGAATAGATTACTCTTGCATTTTGCCTAAAAAACATGTAGTCTAATATCTGTACAGTAAGTACACAACCTTTACTGGGCAATCGACTCTCCGACGTTTGCGCGGTAACAGGGGATTAAGAATTGAAGGAGGTGAAAAGGATGGCAATCACACAAGAGCGTAAACAAGAACTTATCACTAAGTTCAAAACTCACGAGAATGATACTGGTTCTCCAGAAGTTCAAATCGCTGTCCTAACTGAGGAAATTAACAATTTGAACGGTCATCTTCGTTTCCACAAGAAGGACCACCACTCTCGTCGCGGTCTTCTTAAAATGGTTGGTAAACGTCGTAACCTTTTAACGTATCTTCGTAACAAAGACGTTACTCGTTACCGTGAACTAATCAAAGAACTTGGACTACGTAGATAATGATTTAAAAAGCGGGATTTTTTCCCGCTTTTTTATTAGGTTAAAAATACATAGATTTCGTCCTTTCTTTTTAGAAGTAAAAAGGTTAGGGTATAATGTATACTAAAAGAAATGATTTTATAGGATGAGAGGAGTTCTCACAGTAATGGCACAAGATAAGCAAGTGTTTTCGATTGATTGGGCTGGCCGTCAGCTGACTGTAGAAATCGGTCAATTGGCTAAACAGGCGAGCGGTGCAGCAATGATTCGTTATGGCGATACAGCTGTACTATCAACAGTAACAGGTTCCAAGGAACCAAAGGACCTTCCATTCTTCCCACTTACAGTAAACTATGAAGAAAGACTATATGCAGTTGGTAAGATTCCAGGAGGATTCATCAAACGTGAAGGTCGCCCTAGTGAGAAAGCGATCTTAGCAAGCAGACTGATCGACCGTCCGATTCGACCATTGTTCCCGGATGGTTTCCGTAATGAGGTTCAGGTTGTTAGTACTGTTATGAGTGTTGATCAAGATTGTTCTTCTGAAATGGCTGCAATGTTCGGTTCATCTCTATCTTTAGGTATCAGTGATCTACCATTCGATGGCCCGATTGCTGGTGTTGTAATCGGACGCATCAACGGGGAGTTCGTAGTGAACCCTGGCGTCGATCAGCTTGAAGAAAGTGATATTAACTTAACAGTTGCAGGGACAAAAGAAGCGATCAACATGGTTGAAGCTGGTGCTGATGAAGTACCAGAAGAAACGATGCTTGAAGCAATTCTATTTGGACATCAGGAAATCAAACGCCTGATTACTTTCCAAGAAGAAATCATTGAAGCGACTGGTAAAGAAAAGCGTGAAATCGTACTGAAGAAAGCTGATGAGACGCTTGAAGCTGAACTTAGTGAAAAGTTCTTGGCTGACGTTAAAGAAGCTGTGAAAGTAGTCGAGAAGCACGCTCGTCAAGAAGCGATCGATGGTGTTATGAACCGTGCGGTTGAAGCATACGAAGAAAACGAAGACGTTTCTGCAAGTGAAGTGAGTTCAATCATGAACAGCTTCGTAAAACAGGAAGTTCGTCGACTGATTCTAAAGGACAAAGTTAGACCTGATGGACGTGGAGTAGATGAGATTCGCCCACTAAACTCAGAAGTTGGTATTCTTCCAAGAACACACGGCTCTGGATTGTTCACACGTGGGCAAACACAGGCGCTAAGCATCTGTACACTTGGAGCACTTGGTGATGTGCAGATTCTAGATGGTCTCGGAACAGAAGAGTCCAAGCGATTCATGCATCATTACAACTTCCCTAAGTTTAGTGTTGGTGAAACAGGACCTATGAGAGGACCTGGCCGTCGTGAAATTGGACATGGTGCACTAGGTGAACGAGCACTTGAGCCTGCTATTCCAACAGAAAAGGACTTCCCTTATACAATTCGTCTTGTTTCAGAAGTTCTTGAATCAAACGGATCTACATCTCAAGCGAGTATTTGCGCAAGTACGCTTGCTATGATGGATGCTGGTGTTCCATTGAAAGCACCTGTAGCTGGAATTGCAATGGGACTTGTAAGTGACGGAGAAGACGTAACCGTTCTAACTGATATTCAAGGAATGGAAGATGCTTTAGGGGACATGGACTTCAAAGTTGCAGGTACGAAGCAAGGTGTTACAGCTCTACAGATGGATATTAAGATTTCAGGAATCAATGAAGCTATCCTTCGTGAAGCACTAGAGCAAGCAAGAAAAGGACGTCTAGATATCCTTGAGAACATGATGAGCGCGATCAGCGAGCCACGTACAGAGCTTTCTGCGTATGCTCCTAAGATTCTAACGATGTCTATTAAACCAGATAAGATTCGTGATGTGATTGGACCAAGCGGGAAAATCATCAACAAGATTATCGAAGAGACAAACGTTAAGATTGATATCGAGCAAGATGGATCGATCTTCATCTCCTCTACTGATCAAGACATGAACGCAAAAGCGAAGAAAATCATTGAAGATCTTGTAAGAGAAGTTGAAGTAGGTGCAACATATCTTGGTAAAGTTAAGCGTGTTGAGAAGTTCGGTGCGTTTGTAGAACTATTCCAAGGCAAAGAAGGACTCGTACACATTTCTGAACTAGCTGAAGAGCGTACGAACAAAGTAGAAGATGTCGTTGCAATTGGCGATGAAATTATGGTCAAGGTTAAAGAAATCGACAAACAAGGCCGCGTTAACCTTTCTCGCAAAGCGCTTTTGAAAGAAGAGCGTGAAAAAGAAGAACAAAGTCAACAAAGCTAAGAATTCGGCTAAGCCGAATTCTTTTTTTTATTCCTTTCAGTTAACTACACTAGTTCTAGGGCTTGCCTTTTTTACATAACCTTTGTACAAAAGGGGGTCAATTTGATGAAGAAAACCTGGATACACTTATTTGTATTTGTGATCATTCTGGCGATGACAGCAGAAACGATTCAAAACCCCTATACATCGATGTACTTAACTTCGTTAAAAGAAGAAGCGATTATGGTTAGTGGTGACTCGTCACTCCATAATGACATAGTAGAGGCAAAAGCAAAATTAGATATAAAACCTATTAACGCTGTTGTGGATCGGGTGTGGAAGGGAATTCCTGGTTATAACGGTGTTGAGGTCGAAGTGAAAGCTTCCCTTGAACAGATGGAAGGAAAGAAATTTGATGAAGAAATGCTCGTAAAGAAAGAAATTGAACCTGAAATTCAGCTGGAGGACCTTAAACCATCGCCTGTATATAAAGGGAACCCGAATAAACCGATGGTCGCCTTGATGATCAATGTCGCGTGGGGAGAAGAATATTTACCCGATATGTTGAAGCATTTAAAGAAAGGGAATGTTCATGCTACCTTTTTTCTAGATGGATCGTGGGCTAAGAAGAACCCTGATCTTGTTCGGATGATTAATGAAGAAGGTCATGAAATTGGAAATCATGCCTATTCACATCCTGACTTGAAACAAATGAATAATGCTTCGATTCATAAGGAGCTTGAAGATACGAATAAAGTGATTGAGGCTGCAATCGATAAAAAACCGACTGTATTTGCCCCTCCTAGTGGAAGTTATGCCTACAATAGTGTTGAAGTTGCACATAGACTAGGGATGCAAACTGTGCTTTGGAGTGTTGACACCGTTGATTGGAAAAAACCTTCGCCACATGTGATTACCACACGAGTGCTACAAAAAGTTCACGCGGGGGCACTTGTCCTGATGCACCCGACAGAACCAACTGAGCAAAGCTTAGAAGCCATGATTAGAGGGATAAAGGAACGAGGCTATCACTTAGGAACGGTTTCTCAAGTTTTGGATTCCAAACGTATTTCTATGATTCCATAAAATTGTTTCCAATCTATTTTAATGATATAGTGTTTTTGGAACAGTATGACAAGGTTACACTACAGGAGGAACAAGCTTGATTAACAAAGTAACTTGCAAAAATGGAGTAAGAGTAGTATTAGAAAATATTCCGACGGTACGTTCAGTAGCTATTGGGATCTGGATCGGTACTGGGTCGCGTTTTGAACCCAAAGAACTCAACGGGGTTTCTCACTTTCTTGAACATATGTTTTTCAAAGGAACTGATAAGAGAAATGCAAAAGAAATTGCCGAATCTTTCGACAGTATCGGTGGACAGGTAAATGCGTTTACCTCAAAAGAATACACGTGCTATTATGCGAAAGTCCTCGATGATCATGCGGATTACGCACTAGAAGTTCTTAGTGATATGTTTTTCAATTCTCAGTTCGAAGCTGGAGAACTTGCAAAAGAAAAGAACGTTGTTCACGAAGAAATCAAGATGTATGAAGATACACCTGATGATATCGTACATGACATTCTGAGTCAGGCGAGCTACGGTGATCATGAATTGGCTATGCCAATCCTTGGTTCTGAAGAAACGTTAAAAGGGTTCTCAGGTGACACTCTTCGCGAGTATATGCAAACTCACTATACACCAGACAATATCGTTATTTCGATTGCTGGTAATGTGGACGCATCGTTTATGGACAAAGTGGAAAGAGCATTTGAACATTGGGAGACACCATCAGATAAGCCCAAAGTTGATGCGCCAACTTTTCACCCTGGACATATCGCAAGAAAGAAAGAAACCGAACAAGCTCATCTTTGTCTCGGCTATGAAGGTCTTCCATTTGGAACAGACGACATTTATAGCTTGATCGTGATGAACAATGTTTTAGGCGGAAGCATGAGTAGTAGACTTTTCCAAAAAGTTCGAGAAGAACAGGGACTCGCCTATTCAGTATTTTCCTATCATTCAGCATACCAGGACAGCGGGCTGCTTACGATTTATGCAGGAACAGCCCAAAATCAGCTCGATCGACTTTATGACACGATCCAAAACACGCTTCTTGAGTTTAAACGTGAAGGAATCACTACGAAAGAACTTCAGAACTGTAAAGAGCAGCTGAAAGGGAATTTGATGCTGAGTCTCGAAAGTACGAATAGCAGAATGAGTCGTAACGGTAAAAACGAATTGCTACTCAATCAACATCGTACGCTTGATGACATCATCAAAAATATCGAAAACGTCGACCATGAGAAAGTTAACAACATGGTCCAAGGTACGTTCACTGATGATTTCTCATGCTCATTGATTAGCCCGAACGGAACATTTCCAGAAGGTATGAAAAAATAAAGCTAAGCTGCCGAGTATATCTCGGCAGCTTTTTTTTGCGGAATCCATACTCTCGTGAGCCTTATCTTCTTTGTATAAAATGTCTTCTACTTCTAAATTAATCATAGACTAGTGTATATGAATTGCTTAGGGAGGGCTTTGAATGAGGTTGAGTCAGTTGAGTGGTAAAGAGCTTGTTGATGTAGAAAAAGGAAAAAGGCTTGGAGTACTCGGCCAAACAGATTTACTATTCGATGAAACAAATGGTGCGTTAAAGGCACTGATCATACCGAAGACCTCATGGGGTGGGCTTAAACGAACTGAAAATGCCATTTCAATCCCCTGGGATCATATCCAAACGATAGGTCGAGATATGATTATTGTGCAAAATCAAAATGAAGGCAAAATTGAGCAAGAATGATAATTCACCAAGCGGGCATCAACCACATAGAATGTTGAGAAATTACAATAATCCCCGTAGGTAGACGTGGAAAAAGAAAGGGGAGGAACGATGCTAACGAATCAACATATCGCAGTAATCGGCGGTGATGCCCGCCAGCTTGAAATCATTCGAAAGTTAACAGAGATGAACGCTGATTTATATTTAATCGGCTTTGATCAGCTTGATCATGGCTTTACAGGAGCAACAAAGTGCTCGGTTAATGAAGTAGACCTTACGAAGCTTGATGCCATTGTCCTTCCAGTAGCTGGAACAAACATGGAAGGTGAAGTAGATAGTATTTTTTCTAACGAGAAAGTGATACTGACTGCCGAGCACCTAAGTAAGACCCCTTCGCATTGCACTGTTTATAGCGGAATCAGTAATAGCCATCTTGAAGAAATGGCTACGAAAGCGTCCAGAAAACTCGTTAAATTATTTGAAAGAGACGATATAGCAATATACAATTCTATTCCTACTGTAGAAGGAACGATCATGATGGTCATTCAACATACTGATATCACAATCCATCAATCAAATATCGCTGTACTAGGACTTGGGCGAGTTGGGATGTCAGTTGCAAGATCATTTGATGCCCTTGGTGCAAACATAAGTGTTGGTGCAAGAAAACCCGAGCATATCGCGAGGATAACCGAAATGGGATTAAAACCATTTCATTTATCAACTCTTGCTACTGAAGTTGCGAACCTAGATGTATGTATCAATACTGTTCCTGCACAGATCGTAACTTCGGAAGTCATCTCAAAAATGCCATCTCATACACTGATAATCGATCTTGCTTCAAAACCAGGAGGTACGGATTTTCGATTTGCAGAAAAACGGGGGATCAAAGCGCTTCTAGCACCTGGATTACCGGGAATCGTCGCTCCAAAAACAGCTGGGAAAATCATTGCAGGGGTTCTGACGCAACTGCTTATTGAACAGCTTAAAGAAGGGGAGGAAAAGAATCCATGAGTTTGAAAGGGAAACACATTGGATTTGGTTTAACAGGGTCTCATTGTACGTATGATGCGGTAGTACCGCAGATTCAAGAGCTTGTTCAGTTAGGTGCAAAAGTCACGCCTTTTGTATCTCACACCGTTACGTCAACAAACACTCGTTTTGGTGAAGGTGAAGATTGGGTTGCTAAGATTGTAGAAATCACTGGGAACGAAGCGGTTGATTCGATTGTGAAAGCTGAGCCGTTTGGTCCGAGAACGCCGCTTGACTGCATGGTTATTGCGCCGATTACGGGCAATTCAATCAGTAAATTTGCGAATGCTATGACAGACTCTCCTGTTTTAATGGGAGCAAAAGCTACATTACGAAATGAAAATCCAGTCGTCCTTGGTATTTCGACGAATGATGGACTCGGCTTGAATGGAACAAATATATTAAGACTGATGTCGACAAAGAATATCTATTTTATTCCTTTTGGTCAGGATGATCCTGTAAAAAAACCGAATTCCTTAGTTGCAAGGATGACGTCACTAACTGAAACAATTGAACATGCGATGAATGGTAAACAACATCAACCCGTTTTAGTAGAACGATATTTAGATTAAGAAAGGGTTTTTCTTTCTTTAAAACAGGTTTATGATAAAATAGAGAATAAAATCACCAGATGTGGGGAGAAACGTAGGTTTCTCCTTCTGTTGTGCTGGGTAATGAATGGAATATGGAAGGAGATTTATTAAAATGAGCGTTAAACAATTTCACGTAGCAGTAGTTGGAGCAACAGGTGCAGTCGGACAACAAATGATTAAAACACTAGAAGAACGAGATTTTCCGATCTCGACCTTAACGCTCCTTTCATCATCACGTTCAGCAGGAACAAAAGTATCATTTAAAGGCGAGGAAGTAACCGTTCAAGAAGCAAAGCCTGAGTCATTCAATGGCGTCGATTTGGCTTTGTTTAGCGCAGGTGGAAATATTTCTAAGCAATTAGCGCCAGCAGCCGTTAGACATGGTGCGATCGTTGTAGATAATACGAGCGCATTCAGAATGAACGAAGATGTACCGCTAGTAGTACCAGAAGTGAACGAAAGAGATTTAAGTGATCACAAAGGAATCATCGCTAATCCTAATTGCTCCACGATTCAAATGGTTGCCGCACTAGAACCATTAAAGCAAGCTTATGGTCTTAATAAAATTATCGTTTCTACGTACCAAGCTGTAAGTGGTGCAGGAGCGGATGCCGTAACTGAAATGAAAGAACAGTCCAAAGCAATGCTAGAAGGACAATCTCATACACCTGAGTACTTACCAGTCAAAGGTGATAAGAAACACTATCCGATCGCATTTAATGCAATTCCTCAAATAGATGTTTTTGAAGAAAACGGATTTACCTACGAAGAAATGAAGATGATAAATGAAACGAAGAAGATTATGCATGATGCTGAGCTTGAAGTAGCAGCGACATGTGTACGTCTTCCAATCGAAACAGGTCATGCTGAATCAGTATATATTGAAGTGGGCAATGATGATGTTTCGGTAGAACAGATCAGAGAATTACTAAGTAATGCTCCCGGTATAACACTTCAAGACGATCCGACGAATCAGGTATATCCGATGCCTCTTGATGCTGTTGGGAAGCCTGATGTATTTGTAGGACGCATCAGAAAAGATCTTGATCGAAAAAATGGCTTTCATATGTGGATTGTCTCTGATAATCTACTGAAGGGGGCAGCGTGGAACTCTGTTCAAATCGCTGAAAGTCTTGCGGCCCTAAATATATTGAAATAGACTGAAGAAGGTGTGCGAAAATGAAAGTCATCGTCCAGAAGTTTGGTGGCACTTCATTAAAAAGTGAAGACGGAAGAAATCGAGCAGTAAATCATATAAAAGATGCAGTGAAAGATGGTTACAAAGTCGTTGTCGTTGTCTCAGCTATGGGACGTTTTGGCGATCCTTATGCAACCGACACGTTGCTCGGACTAATTGGTGATCGAAATCGAAAAGTGACTTCAAGAGAATATGACTTACTTGTTTCGTGTGGCGAAAGCATTTCATCGGTTGTATTTTCCAATTTGCTTCTTGAAGAAGGCATGAAAGCGACGGCCTATACAGGAGGTCAGGCTGGATTTATTACAACTGCTGAACACAGTAAAGCACGGATTCTTGAGATGAGAACGGAGCGCCTATCCGAAGAATTAAAATCTATGGATGTCGTTGTCGTTACCGGTTTTCAGGGGATTACTGAAAAAGGAGATGTGACTACGCTCGGTAGAGGTGGAAGCGATACTTCTGCTGCGGCTCTTGGAGCGGCACTCTCTGCTGAGTGGGTAGACATCTTTACCGACGTGGAAGGGATTATGACTGCTGATCCTCGATTAGTGGAAAAAGCACGTCCTCTTTCAATCGTTACTTATAATGAAGTGTGCAATATGGCGTATCAAGGGGCTAAGGTCATTCACCCCCGAGCAGTAGAAATTGCTATGCAGTCTAAGGTTCCGATGAGAATCCGGTCAACTTATTCTTCTTCGACTGGAACGCTTGTCACTTCGATGAAAGGCAATCCTGCTGGTGAACAGGTGGTCGACCGACTGATTACTGGAATCGCACATGTAAATGGTGTTTCACAGATAAAAGTATTTGCCAAAGAAGGGCAATATGATTTGCAAGCCAAAGTGTTTAAAGCAATGGCAATCGAAGGCATCAGCGTCGATTTCATCAACATTAGTCCAACAGGTGTTGTGTACACTGTCATGGAAGAAATGACAGAAAAAGCAGTAAAAACGTTAAATGAAATGGGTTATGATCCTGTGATCGTCGAAAACTGTGCCAAAGTTTCTGCTGTAGGAGCTGGGATGAGTGGAGTGCCAGGAGTAACGTCGAAAATTGTTGAGGCGCTAGCTGGGCAAAACATCGATATTCTTCAATCGGCAGACTCTCATACAACAATCTGGGTACTCGTTAAACAGAGCGACCTTTCTGCAGCGGTAAATGCCCTGCATGAAACGTTCTATTTACACCTGGAACCTGGTACTGAAGAAGTAGAACCGATGATGGATCAGCGATAACCCGAAAGCAAGGAGTGGTAGTAGTGAATTTTGGAAAAGTACTTACAGCAATGGTGACACCGTTCGACCGCAAAGGTTATGTGGATTTCACCAAAACAGAGCAACTGATCAATTACCTTATTAATAATGGCTCAGACGGTCTAGTAGTCGCAGGTACAACTGGTGAATCGCCAACACTATCTTCTGAAGAGAAGGTTGCATTGTTCAAGCAATCAGTGAAAAGTGCAAACGGAAGAATTCCAATCATTGCAGGAACAGGTAGCAACAATACGCACGCGACGATTGAGCTTACAAAGAAGGCTGAAGCAACTGGCGTTGATGCTGTAATGATCGTATCTCCATATTACAGTAAACCTGGTCAGCGAGGTCTTTATGAGCATTTTAAAGCTGTGGCTGAGGCAACAAAGCTACCAGTTATGATTTATAACATTCCAGGAAGATCAGTCGTAAATATGACAGCTGATACGATTGTAGAACTTTCTAAGATCGAAAACATTGTTTCTGTTAAAGAAGCAAGCGGTGATCTTGATCAAATTACAGAAATCATTAGTCGCACAGACGATTCGTTCACAGTATACAGTGGGGACGACGGCCTAACGTTGCCAATTGTTTCCATTGGCGGAGATGGCGTCATCTCAGTTGCATCTCATGTACTAGGCAACGAAATGCAAGACATGATTAATGCTTATCATTCGGGAGAAGTAAAGGAAGCTGCAGCTATTCATAGGAAAATACTTCCTATTATGAATGAGCTCTTCAAAGCTCCAAGTCCTTCCCCGGTAAAAACAGCTCTTCAACTAAGTGGTATCGATGTTGGTAGCGTTCGTCTACCGATGCTCCCGCTTACCGCTGAAGAACGTTCTTCCCTTGCTAGTGTATTAAATAAATAGCTATGTTAAATAACTCTGTTGATATTTGTATCCCAGGAACAATTGTTCTATAATATGAAAAAAGAATGAGAGCGAGTGGATACAAATGGCTTTGAAGGAGATCATCCAGGAGATAAGCAAGCTAAATCCAACAGATCAACATCGTCTGAAGGAATATTTTACGTCTTCTTTGGCTTCCTATTCGGCAAGTGAACCTGTCTTTAAAGAAGTATCTGAAAGAAAACATAAAGATGGGTACACTTGCACGCATTGCCATTCAATAAATGTTACTCGCTTCGGTACGTATAAAGTGAAAATGAGAATGCAAGAGCTTCAACGTCAGCGCTATCGTTGTAAAGATTGCAAAAAGACGTTTACTGATGTCACCAACACACCTCTATATCGGACGCATTTACCTCATAAATGGCTTGATTTTGTGGAATGTATGATCGAAGGATATTCCCTTCGGAAATCTTCAGAGCTGCTTGAAGTTCACTATGTCACATTGTTTTATTGGAGACACAAACTACTCTCGTCATTAAAGGGGATGGATTTCGAACAGTTTCAAGGTATCGTAGAGATGGACGAGACGTATTTCTTGTACTCTGAGAAAGGCAAACGCAAACTAGAGGGTCGAAAGCCCAGGGAGCGAGGTGGCTCTTCTAAAAAGCGAGGTATAAGTAATGAGCAAGTTTGTGTTCTTGTTGCTAGAGACCGCCAAAAACAAACGTTTTCAAGAGTTGTCTGTCAGGGACGAATTGTTAAATCTCGCTTGAATGAAGTGGTTGGCTCAAAATTAACAGCAACAAATGTCCTCTGTACCGACGCTTGGCGAGCGTTTATGACGTATGCAAAAGAAAAAGGGTTGGAGCATTATCGGTTCAAATCAGATGGTAAGGAACGTGTAAAAGGTGTTTTCCATATTCAAAACGTTAACAGCTATCACAGCCGTCTGAAAACTTGGATAAGACGATTTAATGGCGTGGCGAGTAAATACCTCGACCACTATTTGATTTGGTTTCTATTTTTAGACCAGATTAAACATAAGAAAAACGATGTGACTGTTAGTAAAATGATTGTAGATAGTTGCCTGTTCCCTACGGATGAAACCTATGATAAGCTTAGGTTATCAGAATTTTCCAAGTCTTGAATCTTGGGTTATTCAGCAATAGGGAGCTTTGCTTGATAAAAAATAAGCTTTCTATGTTGGTTAAGGTAGAATAACGGAGTAATCAACTTGACATAGTGATTCAATTTGGACATAACCTCTAATAGGAGGTGTTCAATTTGAAAAAAAGTATCATTGGTCTTGTCGTAATTGGCTGTATAGCTGTTTGTGCATATTTTATTTACCATTACTATTCCGATGAAAAAGGAACTTTTCCTGAAAGTAACCAATTCGTTGACCCCGAAAATATAAGCAGAGAAATGGCTCTTATAACAATGGAGGTTATGGAAGGTTTAAAAGATAAAGATGTAGTGGGAGATATACATACTAATTATCAAGAATCAGTAACGATACAAACCTTTATAAATAGTTCTGATAATGAAGCTGCTGCTTTAAAAAGTGAAATAGAGGAAACTGTGAAAGAAATATTGAATTCGGAAGAACTTAAATCCGTTTCTAACATTAATTCATATAAAGTAATAGTAGAAAACAACTCAAAAGAAGAGCAAGAAATTGAAGAGAATGCAGGTATTATTGGCTTTGTAGTAGAACGTGAGGGAGATAAAGTCCTTATTGTTGACTCGGAAAATAAAGATACATCCATATGGCTTTCAGGTGCTCCAGAAGAAATTAGAATTGGGCAAGAAGTAAAAGTTGAATATGGGGGAGTTGTTTTCTTTTCAAATCCACCTCAAGCAGAGTTTGGTGATTATGATATAGTTAGTGAAGTTCAATAAAGAATTGAAAAACATACGATTCAAATATTTAAAAACTTACTCCATAAAAGGGAGCGATTGCTGAATACCTAAGGGAACCCCACTGTTGCGGGGTTCCCATTTTTTAAGTGCAATTATCAACAATAACCTTTAACATAGCTAAATAAATAAAAGTATGGAAGCAGGCGCGCTTTGCGTCTGCTTTTTATTTTTCTATAAATGAGTTCTTGAATTGAAAAACATGTCAACGTTCATACTACTATTACCAGAGTGAGGAAGGAGAACTCAGTATGAACAACGAACAAAATGAAACGCCAAATCCAGCAGAGCAACCTGAACCGAAAAAAGATGAACAGTCTAAATCAACGCTTGTCGATAAAATTCAGCAATTAGGACAAACGAATGTACCGAGCATGGAACATTCCAATATCCATTGTTTGACGATTATTGGTCAAATCGAGGGGCATGTACAGTTACCACCTCAAAATAAAACAACAAAATACGAGCACCTGATTCCTCAAATCGTCGCCATAGAACAAAATCCAAAAATCGAAGGCGTTTTGATTTTATTGAATACTGTAGGTGGAGATGTTGAAGCTGGACTTGCGATATCAGAAATGATCGCTTCGCTTTCAAAACCCTGTGTATCCATCGTGTTAGGAGGAGGGCATTCGATCGGTGTCCCGATCGCAGTTGCTGCTAACTATTCTTTTATTGCAGAAACGGCTACGATGACGATCCACCCAGTACGGTTAACAGGTCTAGTGATCGGTGTACCTCAGACCTTTGAGTATTTGGATAAAATGCAGGAACGCGTCGTGAGTTTCGTCACTCGTCATTCCAATATTACAGAAGATAAGTTTAAAGAGCTGATGTTTTCTAGAGGTAATCTTACGAGAGATATTGGGACGAATGTTGTTGGTCAGGATGCGGTGAGTTACGGATTGATCGACGAGGTAGGAGCAGTTGGTCAAGCAATGAAGAAGCTTAATCAGTACATCGAAGAATATAAGGGGAATCAGGAAGGAGAAGTTGTGCAATGATCCTATATACGATTCTCCCTCATGAAGCTGTCTTTCCTACTGAACAACGTGCATTTGAACAACAGCAGGTGATCGACTGGAATGGTGTTCAGCTTGTTGTAGAGCGCACCGCGCATAGTGAATGCAGAGTTGTACAAGTATTAAGCACTGACCCGCAGGATTATTTAAATGAATCCACCCAACCAGGGCAGATGCTGACCTTAACTCCGCCTCAAAAATAGAGCCTATAGCACCACGGTAACATGTGGTATACTAGGAATAGATTGGTGATAGAGAAGCAGCCGGAGACGGCTGCTTTTCGCACCAGCTACGGCTTGTAACGAGGTGAGAATATGGCAAAAAGAAAAAAAAGAAAGAAGACGACTACTAAGAAAAAGCAGGCCTGGCAATCACAAGTAAAAATGGAGTTTATCGGTCTGACTATTCTTGCATTTACGATTCTAGGTGTATTGAAGATGGGAATCGTTGGTCGAGCGTTCTATCATATGTTCCGATTTTTTGCAGGGGAATGGTATGGGTTAATCGTAGCTGGATTAGTTCTATTCGCTTGTTATTTAATCGTCAAACGAAAACTACCCCTCTTTTGGACAAGAAGACTTTCGGGGTTTTATTTATTGAGCGTTTCATTATTATTGTTAAGTCATGTTGGGTTATTCGAAACGTTATCGCGCAATGGAGAGTGGAAGAATGCATCTGTGATTCTCAATACATACGAACTCTTCCAGATGGGCGTAACAGACCCTGCTAATCCTGCTCCACTAGGTGGAGGGATGATCGGTGCGCTTTTATTCGCGTTCTGCTATAGACTTTTTGATGCTCCTGGGACACAGGTGATATCCTTTCTATTAATTCTCCTTTCCTTCGTATTGATTACTGGAAAGTCCTTCAGCGATGTGTTTGGAAAAGCGATCGAGTGGGTCAAAGGCTTTGTTCTTAATACGTTTGATGAAGCGAAAACACTTATGGCTGATAGTAAAAAATCCAGAAAAGATAAAAAAGAGCGTCAGGAAGCACTTAATAAAGAGAAAGAAGCGACAGAAGAAGAAAAGACACACGAAGTATCAGCTGTGGAAGAAGGAGATGACGAGGAATTTGAACCTGAAATTCGGACGTTCACTGAGAGTGCGTATGCGAATCAAGAGCCTGCGAGTTCAAGTAACGAGGTAGCGCCTGAACCTAAGGTGAATTCAGATGAACCAAAAGAAAACAAACCTCTTCAAACACTCACAGTTGGTGAACTTGAAAACAAGGATTATAAATTGCCTTCATTGTCACTTCTTCAAGCGCCGAAAAAGATCACGCAAGAAAATGAACGTCAGCAAATATCAGCGAATGCAAGAAAGCTTGAAAAGACATTTGAAAGTTTTGGTGTAAAAGCTAAAGTAATGAAGGTCCACCTTGGACCAGCAGTAACAAAATATGAAGTGTATCCTGACACAGGAGTGAAAGTTAGTAAAATCGTAAATCTGACAGATGACTTGGCACTTGCTCTTGCAGCAAGAGATTTGCGAATCGAAGCACCGATTCCTGGTAAGTCTGCAATCGGAATCGAAGTGCCAAATTCAGAAGTAGCGATGGTGACACTTAGAGAAGTTTTGGAGTCGAAGGAATACCAATCTCATGACTCCAAAGTAGCGATTGGGTTTGGAAGAGATATTTCTGGAGAAGCGGTCATTTCTGATCTTTCGCGAATGCCCCACCTTCTTGTAGCTGGTGCTACAGGAAGTGGTAAGAGTGTATGTATCAATGGAATCATTGCAAGTATCATGTTAAAGGCGAAGCCACATGAAGTGAAAATGATGATGATCGATCCAAAGATGGTAGAGTTAAATGTGTATAATGGCATACCTCACCTTCTAGCACCAGTGGTGACAGATCCTAAGAAGGCTTCACAAGCTTTGAAAAAAGTAGTAAGTGAGATGGAGCGTCGTTATGAGCTTTTCTCCCACAGCGGTACACGTAACATAGAAGGGTACAACAACTATATTAAGAAGCATAACGAAGGATCTGAATCAAAGCAGCCAACGTTGCCCTATATCGTTGTGATTGTAGATGAGCTTGCAGACTTGATGATGGTTGCATCGAGTGATGTAGAGGATGCGATTACAAGGCTTGCACAGATGGCTCGTGCTGCGGGAATCCATTTAATCATCGCAACTCAGAGACCTTCCGTAGATGTTATTACAGGTGTGATCAAAGCAAATATCCCATCTCGTATTGCTTTCAGTGTATCTTCTCAAACTGATTCGAGAACGATTCTCGACATGGGAGGAGCTGAGAAGCTACTTGGTAAAGGAGATATGCTTTTCCTACCGGTGGGAGCCAATAAACCGAAGCGGGTTCAAGGTGCATTTTTATCGGATGAAGAAGTGGAAGAGCTCGTTGATTTCGTAATAGCTCAACAGAAAGCTCAATACCAAGAAGAGATGATTCCGAGCGATAAGCCAGAACAAGATCAACCTGAAGTCGATGATGATTTGTATGACGATGCCGTTCAGCTTATCTCAGAGATGCAAACCGCCTCTGTATCAATGCTTCAACGCCGTTTTAGAATAGGATATACAAGAGCTGCGAGGCTTATCGATGCAATGGAAGCTCGTGGAATCGTAGGTCCATATGAGGGAAGCAAACCAAGAGAAGTACTAATAACTAAAGAGGAAGAAGCACAGTCGAGTTAATGACTGTGCTTTTTTTATTGCAAAAAATGTAAACATATGAAGTGAATTCACCTCCGATTTTAAATATTAGTAATCGAGTTTTTTTTCAAAAAACTATTTATTTATCTTCTTAATAATGGTATAGTTATGTCGAAAAATGACTTATTTTTCAAATTGTTTTCATAGGTGGATATATTGTCCAAAAATATTTTACATTCTATGAAAACGCATTCAAACTTAGTAGTTCTAGTTTACTAGGAACAGCTTAAGTTTAACTAACATTAGGGGGATTAAAGAGATGAAAAAGAAGTACGGTTTTATGATGTCAGCTGTTCTAGCTGCAGGTACGCTTTTATCAGCTTGTGGTACGGGTGACACCAACAATGAGAGTTCAGGTGGCGGTAGCGGCGGCGAAGAAGGAGACAAAAACAACTTCAAAGTTGCTATGGTAACGGATACTGGCGGTGTTGATGATAAGTCCTTTAACCAATCAGCTTGGGAAGGGTTACAAATGTTTGGTGAAGAAAACGGCCTAGAAGAAGATAAAGGCTTCAAATATGTTCAGTCTACAGCAGCAAGTGATTATCAACCAAACCTTTCAGGTCTTGTACGTGATAATTATGATCTTATCTTCGGTATTGGTTTTCTAATGCAGCAAGACATTCAAGCGATCGCACAGCAAAAGCCTGAAGCACAACTTGCGCTAGTAGATAGTGTAGCAGTCAATGAGAGTGGCGACCCACTTGAAAATGTAGCGAGTATTACATTTAAAGAGCACCAAGGTTCATTCCTTGTGGGTGTTATTGCTGGAATGCAAACAAAATCAAATAAGGTTGGCTTTATCGGTGGAGTTGATTCTGAGCTAATCAAGAAATTCGAAAATGGCTTTAAAGCAGGAGTTAAATCTGTAAATCCTGATGCTGAGATCTTCGAACAGTATGCTGGTGATTTCAACGCAGCTGAAAAAGGACAAGCAATTGCAGGAACTCTTTACGATAAAGGTGCAGACATCATTTATCATGCTGCAGGTGGAACTGGAAACGGCGTGTTTACTGAAGCGAAAAACCGTGCGAAGAACGGTGAAGAAGTTTGGGTGATCGGTGTAGACCGTGACCAGCACGAAGAAGGTATGCCTGAGAACGTAACACTAACTTCTATGGTTAAGCGTGTTGATACTGCAGTAATCGAAGTATCAAAACAAACGATGGATGATAGCTTTCCTGGTGGAAAAGTTACTGAATTTGGTCTTGAAGAAGACGGTGTAGGAATTGCTGAAACTCAAGAAAACGTTTCTGAAGAAGCATTGAAAAAAGTAGAAGAGTATAAAGAGAAGATCCAGAAGGGCGAATTAGAAGTTCCTAAGACTGACGAAGAATTCGAAACGTTCAAAAGCTCTTTATAAGATCGGCAATCCTGTCGTTCTTTATTGAATCAACTGTTCTGGAGTCAATCTCATCTGGAAAATAGCATGTCAAAGGCTAGTACTTTCATAGGCTAGCCTTTGTTTTATGTTAGCGCACAAGGGAGTGAAATCGATATGGAATATGTCATTGAAATGAAGAACATTCGTAAGGAATTCCCTGGAATCGTTGCGAATGATAATATAACGCTTCAGCTTAAAAAAGGTGAAATCCACGCTCTACTAGGTGAAAATGGAGCCGGAAAGTCAACCTTGATGAACGTTTTATTTGGTCTTTATCAACCGGAAAAAGGAGATATCTATGTTCGAGGAAACAAGGTTAATATTACTGACCCAAATATAGCGAATGAATTAGGTATAGGAATGGTGCATCAGCACTTTATGTTAGTAGAGAAGTTCTCGGTCACAGAAAATATCATTTTAGGAAACGAACCAACAAAAAAAGGTCAGGTCAACCTGAAAGAAGCAGAAAAAGAAGTAGAAGCAATTTCAAAGCAATATGGTCTTGCAGTAGATCCAACTGCAAAAATAGAGGATATTTCGGTAGGAATGCAGCAACGTGTAGAAATTCTCAAAACACTCTATCGTGGTGCAGATATATTAATCTTTGATGAACCAACGGCAGTATTAACACCACAAGAAATTAAAGAACTAATCGTGATTATGAAGAAGTTGATCTCTGAAGGAAAATCAATCATTTTGATTACTCATAAGTTAAAAGAAATTATGGAAGTCTGTGATCGTTGTACGGTTATTCGACGCGGTGTAGGAATCGGAACGGTCGATGTAATTGAAACGAACCCAGATGATTTGGCTTCTATGATGGTAGGAAGAGAAGTAAACTTTTCAGTTGAGAAAAAATCCTCAGATCCAAAAGGAAATATTCTAGAGGTTCAAAGTTTGGTAGTAGAAGATTCAAGACATGTTCCAGCAGTAAACGGCCTAAATCTTTCTGTGCAGTCTGGGGAAATCGTTGGGATCGCTGGGGTTGATGGAAATGGACAATCTGAATTGATCGAGGCAATTACAGGTCTCAGAAAAACAAAATCCGGCAACGTTATGCTAAAGGGAAAAGACATTACGAATTGGAAACCACGACGTGTCACTGAAAGTGGTCTTGGTCACATCCCTCAAGATAGACATAAGCATGGCCTTGTATTGGATTTTTCAATTGGCGAAAACATGGTCCTTCAGACCTACTATAAAAGACCTTTTTCAAGAAATGGCATCCTCAATTTTACTACAATCGTCAATAAAGCGAAGTCGTTGATTAACGAGTTTGACGTACGTACACCTAGTGAATCAACACCTGCGAGAGCTTTATCAGGTGGTAATCAGCAAAAAGCGATTATCGCAAGAGAAATCGATCGTAGTCCAAATCTCCTAATTGCTGCTCAACCTACACGTGGATTGGATGTAGGGGCAATCGAATTTATTCACTCTAAGTTGATTGAAGAAAGAGACAAAGGAAAGGCAGTTCTCCTGATCTCGTTTGAGTTAGATGAAATTATGAACGTGAGCGATCGTATCGCGGTGATCTATGAAGGAAAGATCGTAGCTGTCGTGAAACCTGATGAGACGAATGAGCAGGAACTTGGGTTACTAATGGCAGGCGGAAAGCGGAAAAAGGCTGGTGAGACATCTTGAGTATTCTTAGAGGAAAATGGTCAGCAATATCAGTTCCGTTGCTATCAGTAGCGCTTGGTCTGTTTGTTGGCGGAATTATCATGCTCGTGAGCGGATACAATCCGATCGTAGCGTATGCGGCACTCTTTAATGGGATTTTTTCTAATACTTATGTACTAGGGGAAACGATCCGTCAAATGACCCCGCTTATTCTATCAGGTATCGCGGTAGCATTTGCTTTCCGTACAGGGCTCTTCAACATTGGAGTAGAAGGGCAGCTGTTGGTAGGCTGGTTAGCTGCTGTATACGTAGGGCTTCAGTTTGAAGGGTTAAGTCCATTTGTTCATATTCCACTCGCTATTTTGGCTGCAGGTGTAGCAGGAGCACTTTGGGCATTTGTACCTGGATTATTAAAAGCTAAGTATCATGTACATGAAGTTATCACAACAATTATGATGAACTATGTTGCTCTTCATGTTGTAAATGCAATCATTCGTACGTATTTGCTAGCTCCAGGAGAAAGAACGGAAGAAATTCATCAGTCAGCATCTCTCCAATCAGCATTTCTTGAAAGCATCACAGATTTTTCGCGCCTTCATTATGGAATCGTCGTTGCGATCATAGGCGCAATCATCATGTGGTTCTTACTATGGAAAACTTCAACAGGCTATGAACTACGAGCAGTAGGTTTCAATAAATATGCTTCAGAATATGCTGGGATCAACGTACGCCGTAACATCATCCTCTCGATGGTTGTTTCAGGAGCATTTGCTGGGGCAGCTGGCGCTATGGAAGGGTTAGGAACATATGGCTATATGACAGTTATGCCTGACTTTACCGGTGTAGGCTTTGATGGAATCGCTGTGTCGTTACTCGGAGCAAACAGCGCATTAGGTGTTGTCTTAGCTGCTGCTTTATTCGGTGGATTGAAAATTGGGGCATTGAATATGCAATCAGTTGCCCAGGTTCCGACTCAGCTTGTTGAAATCGTTATCGCCATGATTATTTTCTTTGTTGCATCAAGCTATCTCATTCACTGGATCAGCAACAAGGTGAACAAAAGGGGGAAAATTTAATGGATGTCATGCAGATTCTACAAATCGTCATTCCTGCTGCTATCTTTTCAGCTGCTCCCCTGATATTCACTGCTCTAGGTGGTGTATTCAGTGAAAGATCTGGTGTCGTTAATATCGGCTTGGAAGGTTTAATGCTAATGGGAGCATTTACAGGAGCGGTGTTTACGTATCTTGGTGAGCAGTGGGGCATGGGAGCAGCATCACCGTGGTTCTCACTTATAGTAGCCGTCATTATCGGAGCATTATTTTCATTGATTCATGCGGTTGCAAGTATTTCTTTACGCGCGGATCAAGTTGTAAGTGGTGTAGCACTTAACTTTCTTGCGGCAGGTCTTGCGATTTTCCTAGTTAAGAAAATCTTTGATGCAGGTCAAACACCAATTATTCAAGAGCGTATCTACAAAACGAATGTTCCGTTCTTAAGTGATATTCCTTTCATTGGACCATTGTTTTTCTCAAATGCGTATTATACATCCTATATCGCCATAGCTCTGGCATTCTTAGTCTGGTGGGTTATCTACAAAACACCGTTCGGTCTGCGCCTGCGTTCCGTTGGGGAACATCCAATGGCAGCAGACACAATGGGAATCAACGTAACAAGAATGCGGTACATTGCCGTTATGCTAAGTGGTGGTTTTGCTGGATTAGGTGGAGCAGTTTATGCAACATCGATCGCAGGGAACTTCAGCCATGCAACGATCTCAGGTCAAGGTTTCATGGCTCTCGCTGCTATGATTTTTGGTAAATGGCATCCTCTAGGTGCGATGGGAGCAGCATTGTTCTTTGGGCTAGCACAGTCACTAAGCATTACAGGTCAACAGATTCCTGGTTTAAAAGAAATCCCAGAAGTATATCTTCTGATCTCGCCATACGTTCTTACAATCCTTGCACTTGCTGGACTTGTTGGACGAGCGGAGGCACCGAAAGCAATCGGTCAACCGTATGAAAAAGGAAAGAGATAACCGATGGACCCTCCACTGCAGTGGAGGGTTTTTTTATGTTAGGGTGGGGATTCTCGTTTAGAATAAGTATAATTAGACAATAAAAAGTGAATTTGGCTAATAAATTCTTATTTTGGACAATAAAAATGGATTTTAGATAATATACTTTGCATTTGGCTAATAAAATGGAGTTTGGAGAGGTTAAGAGCTCAGATATGTTTCTAAACGGCTACTTCCGCTTTTCGTATGTCTAGCTGCAGTGACCAGGACCTCGATCGCTTCGCCTATAGGAATGAACACAAAAAAGCGTGTTCTTTCCTATAGGCTCCAGCGCTTGTCGGTCCTAAACGGTCACTTCCGCTTTTCGTTGTCTAGCTGCGGTGGGCAGACCCTCGATCGCTTCGCCATTTTGAATGAACACAAAAAGCGTGTTCTTTCAAAATGGTTCCAGCGCTTTTCGGGTCTAAACGCTCGCCTTCGCTTTTCGTGTGTTCAGCTACGACTCGCAGAAACTGCGATATTTCACTCTTTCAACAGAACACAAAAAGCGTGTTCTCTTTCAAGAGCTCCAATATCTCCGTTTCTAAACGCTCACCTTCGCTTTTCAAGTGTCCAGCTACGACTCGCAGAAACTGCGATATTTCACTCTTTCAACAGAACACAAAAAGCGTGTTCTCTTTCAAGAGCTCCAATATCTCCGTTTCTAAACGCTCACCTTCGCTTTTCAAGTGTCCAGCTACGACTCGCAGAAACTGCGATATTTCACTCTTTCAACAGAACACAAAAAGCGTGTTCTCTTTCAAGAGCTCCAATATCTCCGTTTCTAAACGCTCGCCTTCGCATTTCAAGTGTCCAGCTACGACTCGCAGAAACTGCGATATTTCACTCTTTCAACAGAACACAAAAAGCGTGTTCTCTTTCAAGAGCTCCAATATCTCCGTTTCTAAACGCTCGCCTTCGCATTTCATTGTCTAGCTGCAGTGACCAGGACCTCGATCGCTTCGCCTATAGGAATGAACACAAAAAGCGTGTTCTTTCCTATAGGCTCCAGCGCTTGTCGGTCCTAAACGGTCACTTCCGCTTTTCAAGTGTTAATTACTTACACATTGAGACATACTATGGTATAAAGGGAATAAGAATTGGTTTCCTGTGTTGGAAAACGATGGAGAGATGAAAAGGAGTGAGTTGTATGGCAATTATCCCTCATGAGAAGAGCTCATGCGGCGGTTTAACGCTACATAAAATTCAGACTGATAAGTATAAAACGACGACGGTGGTCATGCAGTTTAAGTCTCGTCTTAGCGAGGAAACGGTGACGAAACGTGCGCTTCTGCCTTATGTGCTTCAAAGTGGAACTGAGAATTATCCATCCTCTAAAGCTCTTCGCACTGAGCTTGAGAAGCTTTATGGTGCTACGTTAGGTGTAGACTTAGCGAAGAAGGGTGACTTTCATATCATGACCTTTAGAATGGATTTTGCTAATGAGAAATTCCTTTCTGAAGATAAGCCGCTTCTAAAGAAAGCATTAGGTTTGTTTGCTGATGTGGTGATGAACCCTAAGAAAGTTGACGGAGTATTTGATTCTTCGATCGTTGATAAAGAAAAGCGCACGCTAAAACAACGCATTCAATCGATTTATGATGACAAAATGAGATATTCCAACATGAGATTGACTCAGGAAATGTTTCCTAATGAGCCATTTGGCCTACATGTGTATGGTGTGAAAGACCAGATCGATCAAATCGATGCGAAGAATTTATATGAGTATTATGAAAAAGTACGTAATGAAGATGAAATCGACCTTTACTTCGTAGGAGATCTTGAGCACATTTCGATCAAAGACTTAGTAACTGATCTATTTCCGTTAAAAGAAAGAACGGAGGCTTCATCAGATATTACAGAAAAAGCGCCATTAGAAGTGAAGGAAAGAGAAGTGCAGGAAGAGCAAGAGATTAAACAAGGTAAGCTGCATATAGGGTTCCGCTCAGGAGTTAGCTACGCTGATGATGCTTATTATGCGCTACAGGTTTTTAACGGTATGTTTGGCGGATTTTCCCACTCTAAGCTTTTTAGAAATGTTCGAGAGAAGGAAAGTCTTGCTTACTACGCAGCGTCTAGATATGAAAGCCATAAAGGCTTGATCATCGTGATGTCAGGAATCGAATTCAAGAATTACAATAAAACAGTAGACATCATTAAAGAACAGTTAACTGCAATGCAGAATGGTGATTTTAATGATGAAGAGATGAACCAGACGAAAACAATGATTCGAAATCAGCTACTTGAGACTGTTGACGATGCGAGAGGCATGGTAGAACTGCTTTATCATGGTGTTGTTTCACAAAAACTTCGTTCTCTAGAAGAATGGTTGGATGGAGTCGAGGCCGTTACAATAGAGGATGTCAAAAAGGTAGCAGATCAAGTGAAGCTGGACACCGTATACTTCTTAAAAGGGGAGGGAGCTGAATGATGAGAACAATCCCGTTTAATCAGCTGCAAGAAACACTTTATCATCAGACGATGGACAATGGCCTTGACGTATATGTGCTCCCGAAGAAAGGCTTCAACAAAACCTATGCTACGTTTACTACGAAATATGGTTCTGTCGATAACCATTTCGTGCCGTTAAATGGATCAGAGGATGTAAAGGTCCCAGATGGGATTGCTCACTTTCTAGAGCATAAATTATTTGAAAAAGAAGATCGTGACGTTTTCCAAGATTTCAGTAAACAAGGGGCGTCATCTAACGCCTTTACATCCTTTACGAGGACAGCTTACCTGTTTTCGACTACTCAAAATGTTATGCAAAACCTTGAGACGCTTGTGGATTTCGTACAGGCGCCATATTTTAGCGACGAGAGTGTAGAAAAAGAGAAGGGCATTATCGGTCAGGAAATTGAAATGTACAATGATAACTCTGACTGGCGTGCTTATTTCGGCGTAATTGAAAATATGTTCCATAAACATCCAGTCAAAATCGATATCGCTGGAACAGTAGAGTCAATTGCTAAGATTACAAAAGAATCTCTATATACATGTTATGAGACGTTCTATCATCCTTCGAACATGGTGCTTTTCGTAGTGGGTAATGTAGAGCCAGAAGAAATCATGTCGTTTGTGGAAAGTAATCAGGCAGGCAAATCATACAAAGATCAGCCACCTATCGAACGTTTCTTTGATAAAGAGTCACAAAGCGTTGCAGAGAAGAAGAAAGTACTACCAATGTCCGTTCAAGTTGCGAAATGTCTTGTTGGTTTTAAAGAACCTAATCCTGGACGTCAAGGTAGGGATTTACTTAAGCATGAACTCTCAATTAATCTTGCTCTTGATCTCATGTTCGGTCAAAGCTCAGAGAATTATGAAACATTGTACAACGAAGGTCTTATTGATCAGAGCTTTTCCTATGATTTTACGGAAGAAGAGAATTTTGGTTTTTCAGTAATGGGAAGTAACACGAGTTCACCTGATGAGCTAGCTGATCGGTTATATTCTATGGTAGAAGAGTTCTCGAAGAATCCAATCGATGAGAATCAGCTTGAGCGCATTAGAAAGAAGAAGATCGGTAGCTTCCTCAGGGCATTAAATTCTCCTGAATTTATAGCAAACCAGTTCACACGTTATCGTTTCAATGATATGGATTTGTTTGAAGTTGTTCCGGTTTTAGAAGAACTTACCGCAAAAGATGTTGAAGGTGCCGTGAAAGGTCACTTTAAAGAAGAGTCATTTACAGTTTGCCAGGTTGTTCCGAAGTAATAAAAGCACCCGTGGGGTGCTTTTTCCTTTATGTTAAAGAGAAAGGAGGCTTACAATGAAGAATGTCTTAATAACCGGTGCGAGTGGTGGAATTGGCCAAGCGATCATGAAAGAGTATTTACAAAATGGTGATCGAGTCTTTGCTCATTACCATTCCAATGATCAGAGCATAAAAGAATTATCTTATGCCTTTCCTGATGCAGAAGTCATTCCGGTTCAAGCTGATCTAACAAACAAAGAAGCCTTGCAGAAGATCTATCAAATTGCTGCAAAAGTGGATACGTTGATTCTAAATGCTGGTACAAGTTTTATTGGGCTTCTGACCGATATGGATGACGATCACATCGATGAGATGATTACTCTGCACGTGTCCTCTTCAGTGAAGCTCGCTAGACATTTCTCAAAATGGATGGTGAAGCAGAAGCGCGGGAGTATCATCGTGGTTTCCTCTGTTTGGGGCGATACTGGAGCTTCGTGTGAAGTGGTTTATTCAACAGTTAAGGGCGGTTTAAATGCATTTGTTAAAAGCTTTGCGAAAGAGCTTGGTCCAAGCGGTATTCGTGTGAATGCTGTGGCGCCAGGATATATCGCAACAAACATGAATGCGACGTTATCTGATGAGGAAGAACGGGAATTGGTTGGTGAAATTCCTCTTGGTCGCCCAGGCACTCCAGAAGAAGTGGCACATGTTATTTCTTTCCTCGATTCAGAGAAGTCTTCTTACATAAGCGGCCAAGTTATTTCAGTAGACGGTGCGTGGATTTAACGATATCGGTGCATAATTAGAATCCCTTCTAGACAACATATAGGTGATGACCTAATAAAGGAGGGACAAAGATGTCTGTACTTGATAACTTTGATAGCTGGAAAGGTTTTCTGCACGATCGTTTATCTCAAGGCGAACAGCAGGGACTTTCTCACGAAGTAATCTCTGATGTTGCTTATCAAATCGGTGGTTATTTAGCCGACGGTGTAAAAGCAAAGAATGAAGAAGAACAGTTACTAGCTGATCTATGGCATGTTGCTGATGAAGAAGAACAGCATGCAATTGCTAACATGATGGTGAAGCTTGTTCAAGGTCAAAATAAATAATGCGGTGCAAGAGGGGTGTTGACACCCTTCTTTTTTAATTTATTTACCAATACAGACAAGAAAAGTAAACAAAATCCTTAATCATCTCTTTTAACCTTTACAAAAATCATTTATGATTAAATAAACATGGGTAAATTGTGAAAGCGTAAGGAGTTGCTATATGGAGAAAAAGGAATGGTACCTGGAATACGAAATACACAAAAATAGACCGGGTCTTCTAGGTGACATCGCATCACTATTAGGAATGCTCGGAATTAACATCATCACGATCAATGGTGTTGATGATCAGCGAAGAGGGATGCTTTTGCTCGTGGAACAAATTGAGCAGATCGAGCGGCTAGAATCGATTTTGAATACGATGGACAATATTACAGTAACCAAGCTTCGCGAACCAAAACTTCGTGATCGTCTTGCAGTCCGACACGGACGATACATACAGCGTGATGCAGATGACAAGAAGACGTTTCGGTTTATTCGTGACGAGCTCGGATTGCTTGTTGATTTTCTTGCAGAAATCTTTAAGCAAGATGGGCACAAGCTTGTTGGGATAAGAGGTATGCCTCGAGTTGGAAAGACAGAATCAATTGTAGCTTCGAGTGTTTGTGCGAATAGAAGATGGGTATTTCTTTCTTCAACAATGTTAAAGCAAACGGTTCGCCAACAAATCGCCGATGATGAAATGAACAGTGATCATATTTTTATTATCGACGGAATTGTATCTGCAAAAAGATCTTCTGAGAAGCATTGGCAATTGCTCCGTGATATGATGAGGTTACCTGCAACAAAAGTTGTAGAGCATCCAGATATTTTTGTTAGAGAAACAGAGTATACGATGAATGATTTTGATTATATAATTGAATTGCGTGACGATCCAGAGCAAGAGATTACATATCAGGTTATCGAAAATCAGGCTTCTGGATTTTCAGGTGGTTTTGACTTTAACTAATTGGTAGGTGTTTTCCATTGACAGAGCTAGGTCAACGATTGAAGAGTGCTCGAAACGATAAAGATTTATCGCTCGATGAAATTCAATCCATTACAAAAATTCAAAAACGTTATCTTCTTGCAATAGAAGAAGGGAACTACGAACTGCTTCCAGGTAATTTTTATACGCGTGCTTTCATTAAAAACTATGCGGAAGCAGTTGGCCTTCACGGTGAAGAACTGCTGGAGGAGTATGCCTCAGAAATACCAAAAACAAATTCAGATGTACCAGAAAATCTCCCCCCTAGGCGTACGAGACCAACTGTTCCAAGTAAACCGAATAGGTGGTCATCCGTATTTCCTTCCGTTCTTGTTATCTTATTGATTATAGGGGTGGCGTGCATTATCTGGTTCGTTGTACAGGGTAAGGATGCAACAACAAGTAAAGACAGTACATCGAATCAAGCTGAAGAACAAGTATCAAGCGATGAAAACAGCGGGAATGCTCCTGCTTCAGATGAAGTTTCTGACAAACCTAAAGATGATTCTTCTAAAGAGGAAGACAAAGAGAATTCAGCTTCTTCAGATGAAGAAAAAGAACCAGAAGAAACAAAAGAGCCAGAAGAGAAGCCTGCTCCTAAAATGGAAATCAAAAAAACAAAAGGCAATGCATCAAATTCCACTTATGAAATTACAAATGCCGAGAAGTTTGAGATTACTGTAGAAACAAAAGGAAGTAGCTGGGTTGGGTTAACTGGCGGAAATAACAAGAAATATATTTATGAAAGCTTGAAGAAAGACAAAAAAGTAACCCATGACCTAACAAAGGAAGCCTCTGCTTCTTTACGGATTGGCAGTTCGCCAAACATTACCGTTCTTGTAAACGGTGAGAAGATTGATATCCCAAATGAACCAGTAGTCCAGAATGTCACCTTTAATTACAAAAAAGCAGAGTAGCAGTTAGGGGGCATCTTAGTCGAGATGGCCCCTGCTTCTATTCATAACAACCTGGATAGGTTTTCCTTTTTGGTGGAAGGGAACAATGATAGAATAGAAAACGATTGTGCTAAATGAACTCTAGGAGGAACATAAGTGAACTTGCCTAACAAAATTACAGTATCTCGAATATTTTTGATCCCTGTTTTTCTTCTCTTTCTGCTCGCGCCATTACCGCTTGGAGAAACAGAGATTGCAGGAGCAACCATTTTAAACGCCCAGTTGATTGCTGCTCTTATTTTTATTGTAGCTTCCGTAACAGATTGGATCGATGGGTATATTGCGAGAAAGCATGACCTCGTGACAAATCTCGGGAAGTTTCTTGACCCGCTTGCAGATAAGCTGCTTGTTACGTCAGCGTTCGTATCACTTGTCGAGCTCGGCTCAGCGCCCGCATGGATCGTTGTCTTTATTCTAAGCCGTGAATTTGCGGTGACAGGATTAAGACTCGTAGCGGCATCTGAAGGCGAAGTACTAGCGGCCAGCAACCTTGGAAAGCTCAAAACGTGGATTCAAATCGTAGCTATTTCTGCACTATTGCTCAATAATATTCCATTTGAAGCGTTTGGTCTTCCGTTTGCTACAATCTCCTTATGGGCTGCGTTAATCATCACGGTATACTCAGGTTGGGATTATTTTAATAAGAACAAAGAGATTCTACTCAAGTCTCGTTGATGAAAAAAGGGAACAGACTATTCTGTTCCTTTTTGTCTCCATTAACATATAAAAGATATATGGCAAAGTTTTGAGAAGGAGCGTTAGCTAATGAATGCAGAAATTATCGGAATTGGCTCAGAACTATTACTAGGACAGATCGCTAACACGAATGCTCAATTTATATCGAGACGACTTGCTGATCTCGGTATAAATGTTTTTTACCATACGGCTGTCGGAGATAACAGCAATCGCCTTAAACAAGTGATCGAAGTTGCAGAGAATCGTTCAGACTTATTGGTGTTCACTGGAGGACTCGGTCCTACGAAAGACGATCTTACGAAAGAAACGATCGCAAAAGCGCTTTCCAAGCAGCTTGTCTACAATCAGGAAGCTATGGATAATATTGAAGCATACTATAAAAAAACCGGTCGCACCATGTCTGAGAATAATCGAAAACAGGCTCTAGTTATCGAAGGATCTACTGTTCTTCCTAACGACAATGGAATGGCTCCTGGAATGGCATTCACGAACAATGGGTGTACATACTTGCTGTTCCCTGGTCCACCGAAAGAGCTTTATCCAATGTTTACGAAGTATGCAGAACCATTTTTACTAAAAGAAATGAAGCTGGAGGAGCGGATAATTTCACGCGTCCTTCGTTTCTTTGGGATCGGTGAATCGAGCCTTGAAACGGAGCTTGAAGATCTGATCGACCAACAAACTAATCCAACGATTGCTCCGCTCGCAGGGGATTGGGAAGTGACTTTAAGGCTTACAGCAAGAGCAGCTTCTGAAGAAGAAGCGAGTAAGCTGATCGATTCAACCGAGAAAGACATACAAAAGCGTGTAGGGGACTATTTTTACGGTTACGGCCAAACCTCGCTCTCCGTTGAAGCGTTCTCTTTACTAGAAAAGCAAAATTGGACGATTTCAGTTGCTGAAAGTCTTACAGGCGGTATGTTCAGTCAAGAATTTACGAGCATTCCGGGAGCTTCATCGCTTTTTTATGGGGGGATTGTGTGTTACTCTAACGAAGTAAAACAGAAGGTGGGCGTGTCATCTGAAACGCTATCTTCTCATGGCGCTGTAAGTGAAGAATGTGCGATAGAACTAGCAAGAAGCATTAAGAATACGTACAAAACTGATATCGGCATTAGTTTCACCGGCGTGGCCGGACCGGATTCGATCGAAGGAAAGGAAGCCGGCACTGTTTTTATTGGAATGGTATCTCCTCGAGGAGAGAAAGTCATTTGTTTAAAGCTTGCTGGTAATCGAGATGCCATCCGAAAACGAACAGTAAAATATGGATTTAATACATTATTGAAGTTAGAAAGGTGAATTACGGACATATGAAGAATTTTGAAGACTTTGATTTATCACCAGAAGTAAGAAAAGCGGTTCTAGAAATGGGTTTCAAGGAGGCTACTCCTATTCAGGAAAAGGCTCTTGAACCTATTTTAGAAGGTAGGGATATGATTGGCCAGGCTCAAACAGGAACTGGTAAAACAGCTGCGTTCGGCATCCCACTTATTGAAAAAGTGTCCAAAAGAGGCGGACCAGAAGCAATTATCCTAACACCAACGAGAGAGCTTGCTATGCAGGTTGCGATTGAGCTCCAGAAAATCTCTCGTCATAAAGGGTTAAATGTTCTTGCTGTTTACGGTGGGGAACCGATCTATCATCAAATTCGTGCCCTTAAGAAAGGCGTTAACATTGTGGTTGGAACGCCAGGACGTATGCTCGACCACTTGAAGCGGAAAACCTTAAGAACCGATCACGTTCATACAGCTATCCTTGATGAAGCTGATGAAATGTTGGATATGGGATTCATCGAAGATATTGAACTAATACTTAAGCAACTACCGGAAAAACGTCAATCTCTCCTGTTTTCAGCTACAATCCCAGCACCGATTCGTAAGCTTTCCGGGAAGTATTTGAAAGATCCACTGACGATTTCCGTGTCAAAAGGGGATGTGACGGCGGATACGGTCGAGCAAGTTTATTACAGAACATTTGATAGTGAGAAGTTCGATACGCTTTGTCGTGTTATTAAAAATGACCAGGTTCGCCTTGGTATTATCTTCACGAAAACGAAAAAAGGCGCATCTCAGTTGACTGAGTCTCTAAAAAAGCGTGGTTACCGTGCTGAAGAGTTACATGGCGATCTTACTCAGCAACAGCGTACGCGTGTGATGAATCAGTTCAGACGCTCGCAACTTAATTTCTTAGTTGCTACTGATATTGCAGCGCGAGGAATCGATGTAGCGCATGTGAGTCATGTTATCAACTACGATATCCCAGAAGATCCAGAACGTTATGTTCATCGTATCGGACGTACTGGGCGAGCTGGTAACAAAGGGGTTGCACTAACGCTCGTTACACCAAAAGATATGCGTTTCTTACAGTCGATCGAGTCGAAAATTAAGTTGAACCTTTCAGCAGAGCCGCTGCAGGATGAGTCGGTCGACCTTGAAAACATCGTTAAATCTGTTGAAAAACAAATTAAAACTCAAAAGGCAGACTCTACAGCTAGTGAAATAGCAGACTTGCTTCTTTCTAAGTACGAAGCACGCAGCGTTGTTCAGTCACTTCTTGAGAACGCAATCGAAGAAAAACAAAACACAACACCTTCAGAGTATAACTTTGGTGAAACGGGTGGACAAAATGGTATGGTTCGTTTCTTCTTGAACGTTGGTAGAAACATTGATCTGCATCCGAAAAAGCTTCTTGAAGAACTTTCTACGCTTGCAGGAGTTGATACAACGTCAGTAGGGCGAATCGATATCTTTGAAAAGTTCTCTTTCTTTGAAGTACCAGAAGACGTAGCACCGTTCGTATATGAAGCATTGCGAGCAGGAGGGGTCAGCGGCAAGTCGATTCATCTTGAACCTGCTAAACCTCAAAAAAGCAGAGTATAAAAACACACGATCAGCTCGATTTTAATAGAGCTGATCGTTCTTCATTTTTTTAGCCCTGTGATAAGATGTGAACGAACATTTTTTTGTTGAATGTATGTGAAATAAAAAAAAGACGAATAAATGTTCGGTTTTCTATTGGCAAAACGTTCAAAAAGAGATATGATAGTGATAGTTTAATAACGAGGAGGAATTTTTCGTGAGTGATCGCAAAGCTGCCTTAGATATGGCATTGAGACAAATAGAAAAACAATTCGGTAAAGGTTCCATTATGAAGCTTGGCGAACAGGCTGAGCAGCGTGTTTCTACTGTATCCAGTGGATCGCTTGCTCTTGATATTGCTCTTGGAGTGGGCGGATATCCGAGAGGTCGTATTATCGAAGTTTATGGTCCTGAATCTTCAGGTAAAACAACTGTTGCCCTTCATGCAATTGCAGAAGTTCAGCGTGGTGGCGGACAGGCTGCATTTATAGATGCTGAGCACGCGCTTGACCCGGTATATGCAGAAAAGCTAGGTGTGAATATAGATGAACTATTGCTTTCTCAACCTGATACAGGTGAGCAAGCACTTGAAATCGCTGAGGCACTTGTAAGAAGTGGAGCAGTAGACATGGTCGTTGTTGACTCGGTAGCAGCTCTTGTTCCTAAAGCTGAGATCGAAGGGGAAATGGGAGACGCTCACGTTGGTCTTCAAGCTCGTTTGATGTCCCAAGCGCTTCGTAAGCTTTCTGGTGCAATCAGTAAGTCTAAGACGACGGCTATCTTTATCAACCAGATTCGTGAAAAAGTCGGCGTTATGTTCGGTAACCCTGAAACAACTCCTGGTGGTAGAGCACTTAAGTTCTATTCTTCAGTACGTCTTGAAGTACGTCGTGCAGAAACGCTTAAGCAAGGAAATGATATGGTTGGTAACAAAACCCGTATCAAAGTTGTAAAAAACAAAGTAGCTCCTCCATTCAAGCAAGCAGAAGTGGATATCATGTACGGTGAAGGAATTTCTATGCAAGGTGAAATCCTTGATATCGGATCTAACCTTGAAATCGTTCAGAAAAGCGGAGCATGGTTCTCGTTCGAAGGCGAACGCCTTGGACAGGGACGTGAGAATGCAAAACAATTCTTGAAAGAAAACCCGGCAATTCAGGATGAAATTAACACGCGCGTTCGTGCGCATCATAATTTAGATGCTGATAAGCAGGTGAATGAAACAGCTGCCGGAAAAGATTCTCTTCTTGAAGATGAGAAATAGATAGCTTGAGCCGATCGGATTCGATCGGCTCTTTATTGATGCTAGAGTTATTTGAATAACCTATACTCATTATGCGTAATAAAACTAGTAATTAATGTCTAGTAAATGCCGATTTTGTCAATACTAGGAATCACCTTATCTTTCTAAACAGCAGGAAAAGATAACGAAAAATTGAGTAACAAAGAGGGATTTGAAGCAATAGTGGCTTCTTACACTCTCTTGACAACCTCAATGGTGAAAGCTACAATATTAAGTGTATAATTATAATTTTCTAGCAAAATTATAACTTTACTTTTAACAAATGAAATGTGCTGGATTGAAATCTTGCAAGTGGTACAAAGAACTAACATGACAGCAAACCAACAAGTTAATAGCAGGAGGAGGTGAGTTCGATGGATATAACAATCATCATCTCCACTGTGCTTGTCTCTGTAATCGTCGGAGCAGTTGTTGGATTTCTTGTTCGCAAAACGATTGCTGAAGCGAAGATCTCCAGTGCAGAATTAGAAGCGCAACGGATTATCAGAGAAGGTAAAAACGATGCGGAAGCTATGAAGAAGGAAGCTTTGCTTGAAGCGAAGGACGAGAATCATAATCTTCGTGTAGAAGCTGAGCGTGAAATTCGTGAACGCAGAAATGAGTTACAAAAACAAGAGAATCGTTTGGTACAAAAAGAAGAGGTCCTTGAGCGAAAAAGTGAGACTCTAGACAAAAAAGAGGATTCCCTTGAAAGAAGAGAGGACGCTCTCGCCAAAAAACAACGACATATTGAAGAGATGGAAAGCAAAGTGGAGGAGATGCTTCAAGAGCAGCAGCGTGAATTGCAGCGAATTTCCGGTTTAACAAGGGAAGAAGCGAAGCAGATCATCATGCGTGAAAGTGAGCAGGAACTTGAGCATGAACTGGCGCAGATGGTGAAAGAGCGTGAGTACAATGCGAAAGAAGAAGCTGATAAGAAAGCAAGAGAGGTCCTTTCCCTTGCGATTCAGCGATGTGCAGCAGATCACGTAGCAGAAACAACGGTATCCGTTGTGAACCTGCCAAATGATGAGATGAAGGGACGAATCATTGGTCGTGAAGGCCGAAACATTCGAACTCTTGAAACGCTGACTGGGATCGATCTTATTATCGATGATACTCCGGAAGCAGTTATACTTTCCGGTTTTGATCCGATTCGAAGAGAGATCGCACGAAATGCTCTGGACAAGCTCGTACAGGATGGAAGAATCCACCCAGCGCGAATTGAAGAAATGGTCGAGAAATCTCGCAGGGAAGTGGATGAATACATTCGAGAAGTCGGAGAGCAGTCCACGTTTGAAATTGGCGTACACGGGCTACACCCTGACCTTATCAAGATCTTGGGTCGTTTGAAGTTCCGTACAAGTTATGGTCAGAACGTATTGAAGCATTCTATGGAAGTTGCATATTTAACTGGACTGATGGCAGCTGAGCTAGGTGAAGACGTCCAGCTTGCTAGACGTGCAGGTCTCCTACATGATTTAGGGAAAGCAATTGATCATGAAGTAGAAGGAAGTCACGTTGAAATAGGCGTTGAGCTTGCAACGAAGTACAAAGAGCATCCGGTCGTAATCAATGCGATTGCTTCACACCACGGTGATACAGAAGCAACTTCTGTTATCGCTACACTCGTGGCAGCAGCAGATGCACTTTCTGCAGCTCGTCCAGGTGCACGTCGTGAGACACTCGAGACGTACATCAGACGCCTTGAAAAGCTTGAAGAAATTTCTGAGTCATTTGATGGTGTTGAGAAATCATTTGCGATTCAGGCTGGTCGTGAGATTCGAATCATGGTTAAGCCGGACATCGTAGATGACGTTACATCTTACAGACTCGCAAGAGAAATCACCAAGAAAATCGAAAATGAACTCGACTACCCAGGACATATTAAAGTCACGGTCATTCGTGAAACTAGGGCAGTAGAGTATGCGAAATAATAAAGCGATGCCTCGTGCATCGCTTTATTTATTTCTATTACACTTAAAAAGCGACAGAGCATTTGATAAACTAAGTAAGAATGAGTAGAGACAGAATGGAGTTGTATTATGAAAATATTATTTATTGGAGATGTAGTAGGATCGCCGGGACGAGACATGGTGTCTCATTATTTACCTCGCCTAAAACGGAAGTATAAACCAACCTTTACTATTGTAAATGGGGAGAACGCTGCAGGAGGACGAGGCATTACAGAAAAGATTTATCGTAACTTCTTAGAGTCAGGTGCCCAAGTAATCACCATGGGAAATCATACATGGGATAATCGTGAGATCTTCGAATTCATTAATCGTGCACCAAAGCTTGTTAGGCCAGCTAACTTCCCTGAAGGTACACCGGGAAATGGCTCTACGATCGTTAATATAAATGGAACTGAAGTAGGCGTTATTAATTTACAGGGTAGAACATTCCTACCTGCTATCGATGATCCATTCAAAAAAGCGGATGAGCTTGTAGATGAAATGAGAAAGCGTACCCCTGTGATTTTCGTGGATTTTCATGCTGAAACAACCAGTGAGAAGCAAGCGATGGGCTGGTATCTCGATGGAAGAGTATCAGCAGTTGTCGGAACGCACACACACGTTCAAACTGCTGACGAGCGAGTATTACCTCAAGGAACAGCTTACTTAACCGATGCAGGAATGACAGGACCGTATGATGGCATCCTTGGAATGGAACGAGAAGCCGTTATCAAAAAATTTCTGACAACGATGCCTGTAAGGTTTGAAGTCACGAAAGGTCGGGAACAACTTAGTGGGGTCTTTTTAACAATTGACCCAAAAACTGGAACAGCTAAACATATTGAGCGCATCGCAATCAATGATGATCATCCATTCTACGAATAGGTTTGATGGCCTGAAAAAATAACGGAATCAGCAGGAATACAAGCTTATGACAAGGAATATAGTCTAGAGTGGCAATGGATGCTCAAATTAAGGAGGGGCTTTCAAAATGGAAATCTTAAAAGTTTCAGCAAAATCCAATCCAAATTCTGTAGCTGGTGCACTCGCTGGCGTCCTGCGAGAGAGAGGTAACGCTGAGATTCAAGCAATTGGAGCAGGAGCGCTTAACCAAGCAGTGAAGGCTGTAGCAATTGCACGAGGATTTGTAGCACCGAGCGGCGTTGATCTCATTTGTATCCCTGCTTTTACCGATATTCAAATTGATGGCGAAGAACGAACGGCTATCAAGTTAATAGTTGAACCGCGTTAAGTGATTCCGTTAAGTTAACCTGTTTGTTTTTACAAACAGGTTTTTTTATACGTTTTGGATAAATACATATGAATAGTAATTGGAGGCTACCTATGAAAATATACGATGCACACTGTGATGTCCTAAGTAAGATGTGGAATGATCCTACTCTCTCTTTTCTCGATGGAGCGGATCTACATACCAATCTAAAGCAAATGAGAAGTGCAGGAGCTGGATTGCAGCTGTTTGCTATATATATACCAGAAAGAGTTCCGGATTCAGCAAAGTTTGATTGCGCTCTAGAGATGGTGGAAATCTTTTATGAACGGATTGTAAAACCATATGACGATGTAATAGCGGTGTATTCAAAGGAAGATATAGAAAGGCTTCCAGCTGGTAAAATCGGAGCGATGCTTACCTTAGAAGGCTGTGATGCGATAGGTAGAGAGATTACAAGATTGAAGGCGCTAATCAGACTAGGTGTTCGCTCTGTAGGACTTACGTGGAATTATGGGAATGCTGCATGTGATGGCATACTGGAGTCACGAGGTAGTGGGCTTTCGGACTTTGGAAAACGGATTGTGGATGTACATAATGAATATGATATATGGACGGATGTTTCACATTTGTCGGTCAAGGCTTTTTGGGACGTGATGGACCATGCCAACCATGTTATCGCAACACATTCCAATGTGAAGAAGATTTGTGCGCATCCACGAAACCTTGATGACGATCAATTGAAAGCACTCATCAAAAAGGACGCTGTGATCGGTGTCACATTTGTACCGAAGTTTCTTAGAAATGATCGAAATGCAAGTATTGCAGATATTATTGAGCATATTGACTATATTTCATCCCTCGGAGGAATAAGCAATATCGCACTTGGATCTGATTTTGATGGAATCGATCACGTACCTTCTAATTTAAGAAGTTATGAAGATTACCCAAAGTTGATAGAGGAATTAGAGCGTCGTTATTCGAATAAGGAAGTGGAAGGCTTTTTATGGAGGAACTTGCTAGAACGAATCCCTTCTAAAGGTAGAATTTAGCAATTAGAGCACTAGGGAGCAGGGAATTCCATTCCTATTTCGAACTAGTAATATATGCAAGTGTTTCTCTCACTAGACTAGAAAGGGTGAGGCATTATGATCGAACAACTTTCATGGAAAGTTGGCGGACAGCAGGGGGAAGGAATAGACAGCACAGGGGAAATTTTTGCGATAGCACTTAATCGTATGGGGTATTATTTATACGGGTATCGACACTTTTCTTCCCGTATTAAAGGTGGACATACGAATAATAAGATACGTGTTAGTACAAAAGAAGTGCGCGCTGTTTCAGATGACCTGGACATGCTTATTGCTTTTGATCAAGAGACAATCGATGTGAACGGCCACGAACTGCATAGTGATGGTATTATAATTGCCGACGCGAAGTTTAAGCCTGTGAAACCAGAAGACTGCAAAGCAACACTCGTCATTGTTCCTTTTACTGCAATTGCAACAGAGCTCGGTACATCGTTAATGAAGAACATGGTAGCGATTGGAGCTACGAGTGCAGCCCTTGGAATCGATACTGAAACATATAAGGCAGTTGTAGATGAGATATTTGGACGTAAAGGTGATAAAGTCGTAAACAGTAATATGGAAGCGATTCAACGGGGCGCGGAAGCGTTTCAGGAAGCAACAGGCGCTAACCCTCAGACGCTTTCTTTGAAAAAAGCTGACGGAAAGAACCGGATGTTTATGATTGGAAACGACGCAATCGCCCTTGGCGCGATTGCTGGCGGAGCGAGGTTGATGGCTGCGTATCCAATCACGCCAGCTTCGGAAATCATGGAGTATTTAATCAAAAAACTCCCTGATTTCGGTGGGACAGTCATTCAAACTGAAGACGAAATAGCAGCCGCCACCATGGCGATCGGCTCTAATTATGCAGGGGTTCGTACCCTTACTGCATCAGCAGGACCAGGTCTCTCCTTAATGATGGAATCCATCGGACTGTCAGGGATTACTGAAACACCCCTCGTGATTGTAGATACGCAACGTGGTGGCCCTAGTACAGGGCTTCCAACGAAGCAAGAACAGTCCGATCTTCTAGCGATGATTTATGGAACGCATGGTGAAATACCAAAGATCGTCATTGCACCGAGCACTGTAGAAGAAGCATTCTACGACGCGATTGAAGCTTTTAATCTAGCGGAAGAATACCAATGTCCGGTCATTTTGCTCTCGGACCTTCAATTATCTCTCGGAAAACAAACGGTAGAACCTCTCGATTATGAGAAAATCCAGATTCGAAGAGGGAAGTTATCCGTTCAGGATATCGCTGAAAGAGAAGATAAATCCTATTTCAAGCGATTTGAAGTAACGGAAGACGGTGTCTCAACACGCGTTATACCAGGCACCAAAAATGGTATTTTTCACGTGACGGGCGTAGAGCATGACGAGACTGGTAAACCATCGGAAGTTCCACAAAACCGGAAAGATCAGATGGAGAAACGCCTTAGAAAGGTTAGTGGGTTATCGTTCAACACACCCGTCTATAAGAATGAGAAGCATAAAGAACCGGATGTTCTATTGGTTGGATTCAACTCAACTAGAGGCTCGATCGAAGAAGTTATCCCTCGCTTAGAAGGAGATGGATACAAAGTAAACCATGCTCAAATTCGACTCGTGCATCCATTTCCAACCGATGAGCTTAAATCGATGTTAGATGCTGCCAAAAAAGTTGTAATAGTTGAGCACAATGCAACAGGTCAGCTTGCTAGCTTAGTGAAAATGAATGCAGGATATGCGGATAAGATTGAAAGTCTCCTAAAATACGATGGCAATCCATTCTTACCAGGTGATATTCATCAACAATGCAAGGAGCTGTTAACCCATGGCAACATTTAAAGATTTTCGAAATCAGGTTAAGCCAAACTGGTGCCCAGGATGTGGAGACTTTTCCGTGCAGGCTGCTATTCAACGTGCAGCAGCTAACGTTGGTTTAGAGCCAGATGATTTAGCGGTTGTTTCAGGAATAGGCTGTTCAGGGAGAATCAGTGGATACATTAACGCATACGGCTTTCATGGAATTCACGGTCGTTCTCTACCGATCGCTCAAGGCGTAAAGATGGCTAACAGAGATCTGACTGTTATTGCATCAGGAGGAGACGGTGACGGTTTTGCGATCGGCATGGGGCATACGATTCATGCTATGCGACGAAATATCGATATCACCTACATCGTCATGGATAACCAGATCTATGGACTGACAAAAGGCCAGACATCGCCGACGAGTGCGGAAGGGTTCAAAACGAAGAGTACACCTTCTGGTTCCATCGAATCGTCTTTATCGATAATGGAATTAGCGCTATCAAGTGGTTGTGGGTTTGTAGCACAAAGTTTCTCAACAGATTTAAAAGATCTTGTTGCTCTTATCGAACAAGGTATCCAGCATAAAGGTTTCTCTTTGATCAATGTGTTTAGCCCCTGTGTGACATTCAACAAAATAAACACGTATGATTGGTTTAAAGAGAATTTGATCAGCTTAAAAGATATCGAAAACTATGATCCTACGAATCGAATGAGCGCCATGCAAACACTCATGGAACATAATGGACTCGTGAAAGGGTTAATCTATCACAACCCAAAGAAGCCCTCTTATCAAGAATCTGTGTCAGGGTATAGTGAATCTCCTCTATCTAAGCAGAACCTCACGCTATCTGAAGAGAAGTTTACAGAATTGATGTCAGAATTCATGTAATGGTGAATGTCCCCTGTTTTTAAAACGGGGGATTTTTTCTTTTGAAACTATGATAGGATATAGTCCAGAAATAAAACTATGAATGTCCGCGTATAGTGGACATTTTTTCTTTACGATAAATCTGAAAAATGGTACTATGATTGTGGTAATAGTGTTTAGAGAAGGCTTGAAAAAAGAGAGGTGTTTGTCGTGGAAGGAAAGATGAAAGCGATTGTTAAGCATGAGCGTGCAAAAGGTGCGCAGCTTCAAACAGTTGATATTCCACAAATTGATGAGAATGAAGTTCTAATTCAGGTAAAAGCTACTTCCATCTGTGGAACGGATGTACATATTTATGCTTGGGATGAGTGGTCTCAAAGTCGAGTGAATCCTCCATATGTGTTTGGTCATGAATTCGCAGGTGTTGTTGTTGAAAAAGGCGAACGAGTAACGAACGTAGAAGTTGGAGATCACGTTTCTGCAGAAACACACATCGTATGTAATCAATGCCCTCAATGCTTAACAGGACAGTTCCATATTTGTGAAAATACAAAGATTATTGGTGTAGACACAAACGGTTGTTTTGCTGAGTATGTTGCGCTACCATCTCAAAACATTTGGAAGAATCCAGAGTCTCTTTCATTTGATGTTGCTTCCGTGCAAGAACCGATGGGAAATGCAGTGCATACAGTGCTTGCTGGTGATGTAGCGGGTAAGACTGTTGCAATCATCGGTTGTGGGCCAATCGGAATCATGGCTGTAGGTGTGGCGAAGGCAGCCGGTGCTTCACAAGTCATCGCATTCGACTTGAATAATTACAGACTAGACCTTGCAGAAAAGATGGGGGCGACTAGCCTTGTGAACTCCCGTCAGGAAGACCCGCTTGATAAAGTGAAAGAATTGACGAACGGGCATGGCGTAGATATCGTGTGCGAAATGTCAGGTCACCCAATCGCAATGAACCAGGGCTTCAAAATGGTTACAAACGGTGGACGCGTATCGATTTTAAGCTTACCAGTACGCCCAGTTGAAATCGATGTAACAAACGATATTGTCTTCAAAGGAATCACCGTGCAAGGGATAACTGGAAGAAAAATGTTCGAAACATGGCGTCAGGTTTCTGGCTTACTCCAGTCAGGGCAAGTCGATGTTGAACCGATGATTACGCACCATTTCCCATTAGAAGAGTTTGAAAAAGGCTTTGAATTAATGCTTGAAGGAAAATGTGGTAAGGTAGTATTACATCCATAAAGCTCATTTGAGCTTTTACATAATTAGAAGGAGGCAGGTCATATGAAAGGTTTTGAATATCTCCAAGAAGAACTTGATCAAATGCAAGAGGAGGGTGTCTTTCGCAATCTTATTCCTCTTGAATCCGCTCAAGGATCTCGCGTTGAGATCAAAGGAAAGGAAGTTATCCAGCTTTCATCAAATAACTACCTTGGATTGACAGATCATCCGAAAATGAAGCAAGCGGCAATCGAAGCTGTCGAGAAGTATGGTGCTGGGACAGGTTCTGTTCGTACAATCGCAGGGACACTATCCATGCATGAAGAGTTCGAGCAAAAACTTGCTGAATTCAAACATACGGAAGCTGCTTTAGTGTTACAATCTGGCTTTGCGACGAACCAGGCTGTTCTTTCAGCAATCTTAACAAAGGAAGATGTCGTCATTTCTGATGAGCTCAATCACGCTTCAATCATCGATGGCATTCGCTTAACAAAAGCTGGACGCCGTATTTACAAACATACAAATATGGAAGATCTTGAAAAAGCGTTGAAAGAAACGCAAGAATACCGCACACGTCTAGTTGTTACTGATGGTGTCTTCTCGATGGATGGCAACATTGCGCCTCTTCCTGAAATTGTAGAGCTATGTGAGAAATACGATGCACTTGTAATGGTAGATGACGCACATGCAAGTGGCGTGCTTGGCAGCAATGGTCGTGGAACTGTTGATCACTTTGATTTGAACGGCCGAGTTCATATTCAGGTAGGTACATTGAGTAAAGCAATCGGTGTGTTGGGTGGTTACATCGCGAGTACGAAAACGCTTCGTGATTACCTTATTCATAAGGGACGCCCATTCTTATTCAGTACTTCTCACCCACCAGCAGTTACAGCTGCGTGCTCAGCAGCAATCGATGTTCTCGTTGAAGAGCCAGAGCTCATTGAAAAGCTTTGGGATAATACGAAATTCTTCAAAGATGGGCTTGAGAAGTTAGGGTTCGATACTGGTATCAGTGAAACACCTGTAACGCCAGTAATTATTGGAGACGAAGCTCTTACGCACAAGTTCTCAGATCAGTTGTTTGAAAATGGAGTATTCGCTCAAGGAATCGCATTCCCAACAGTTCAAAAGGGCAAAGCGCGAGTAAGAACGATCGTAACTGCTCAACACTCTAAAGAAGAGCTTCAACAAGCACTTGATGCGTTTGAAAAATCAGCGAAAGAAATAGGCATTCTATAATGAGTCTCAGACTGTCGAACTCGGCAGTCTGTTTTTCTATGATGATGAAGAAATCAATGAATTTGACCTTGAATCTGTAGTAGAAAGTCGATCTGAAGCAGTTTTGAGATAAGAGGCGATTGATGTAACGTGCATCCTCATTTCTTTTCATCATACAGTCATATTGCTTAAATACGTACAACCCCTTATAATAAGGTAATGTCCACCGTTACAGTGAAATAATAGTAAACTCTAAAGGATCAAACATAAAGAACAAAGGCTATCACCATTAAGTGGACGGGCCGGTTTTTTCTAAGTTTAGGAGCAGTATGCTTCTTTTCATAGCAGAGTTATCCTTTGACTGGAAAGGAGACGTCACATATGAACGAAGAACAGCGGCTTGCGTCGCAAATTCAATCGCCAAAGAAAACAGAGAAAACCACTGAGGATTTCGCGAAGTACTTTCAAACCACCTATCAACCACCTTCTTTGAAGGATGCTAAAAAACGTGGTAAAGAAAACGTTAATGTACATTACGACTTCGAAATTCCTGAGAATATAAAAAACCTCGGACAAGATAAAAAATATCTAATCCGTACGTATGGCTGTCAGATGAATGAGCACGATACTGAAATCATGGCAGGTATCTATGAGGGGATGGGCTTTGAAGCAACCACTGTTGTCGAAGAAGCTGACGTGATCTTGCTGAATACATGTGCGATTCGAGAGAATGCAGAAAACAAAGTGTTTGGAGAATTGGGTCACCTTAAGCCTTTGAAGATGGAGAACCCGAACTTGATCATTGGAGTATGTGGATGTATGTCCCAAGAAGAGTCTGTTGTAAATCGAATCATGCAGAAGCATCAGTTTGTTGATTTGATCTTTGGAACTCATAACATTCACCGTTTACCTCAGCTAATGGAGCAGGCTGTATTTGGTAAAGAGATGGTTATGGAAGTGTGGTCCAAAGAAGGCGATATTATTGAGAACTTGCCAAGGACACGCAAAGGCGAGATCAAAGCATGGGTCAACATCATGTATGGCTGTGATAAATTCTGTACATATTGCATCGTGCCATATACGCGAGGCAAGGAGCGAAGCCGTAGGCCTGAAGATATCATTCAGGAAGTAAGGCATCTCGCAGCAAAAGGGTATAAAGAAGTAACGCTTCTAGGACAGAATGTTAACGCATACGGAAAAGACCTAGAAGATATCGAATATGGTCTTGGTGATCTGATGAACGAGATTCATAAGATCGACATCCCAAGAGTGCGTTTTACAACGAGCCATCCGAGAGATTTTGATGATCGCTTAATCGAAGTTCTTGGTCAAGGGGGCAATCTCCTAGATCACATCCACCTTCCTGTTCAAAGCGGTAGTAATGATGTGCTTAAGTTGATGAATCGCCGATATACAAGAGAAACGTATCTTGAATTAGTGAAGAAGATTAAGGCAGTTATGCCGGAAGCTACGTTCACAACCGATATTATCGTCGGATTTCCAAATGAAACTGACGAACAATTCGAAGATACAATGTCACTTGTAAGAGAAGTAGAGTACGATAGCGCATATACGTTCATTTATTCTCAGCGTGATGGCACGCCAGCTGCCAAAATGAAAGATAATGTGCCGATGGAAGTTAAGAAAGAACGCCTACAACGTTTGAATACACTCGTGAACGACACGGCAGCAAAGAAAAATGCAGCCTTTGAAGGTAAGATCGTTGAAGTACTCGTTGAAGGTGAGAGTAAAAAGAATCCTGATGTTCTATCGGGATATACAAGTAAAAATAAAGTCGTAAACTTCAGAGCTCCGAAGTCTCTTATCGGAGAACTCGTACAAGTGAAAGTTACAAAAGCAAAAACATGGTCGCTAGACGGTGAATATATCGAAAATACTGCTGAGGTGAATGCATAATGATTACAAGACAAGAAGTTATCGGAAAAGCAAAGGAACTGGCTAAGCTCGTTTCAGAAACAGAAGAAGTTGATTTCTTTAAGCGTGCAGAGGAGAAAATCAATGCGAACAAAAAGGTTCAAAGTTTAATTGCACGTGTTAAGCTCGAACAAAAAGAAGCGGTTAACCTTCAACATTATGGTAAGCATGAAGCGTTGAAAGAGAAAGACGAGCGCATCGACAAACTTATGGAACAGCTTGATGAGATTCCAGTAGTACAAGAGTTCAAACGTTCTCAATCAGATGTGAACGATCTTCTTCAGCTTATTGCGAATACAATCTCAAACACTGTTACAGATGAGATTATCGAATCTACAGGTGGAAACGTTCTAGAAGGAACGACTGGATCTGCTCAATCTGGACCAGGATGTAAGTAATGAAGAAAAGTCGGGAGTTTATCCCGGCTTTTTTTATGTTGTTTTCTTTGCTCAAAACATCTCTCAGACATATCGTATCAAGCTTTCAGGCGGTTTATTTCATTCTTCATCTTTTATAAATAAATTTCATTCACCGTATTTTTTTTAGAAATTTTACAAAAGGTTGTAAAGCATTGTACATAAGGGTCATAGACTGATAGTGGAACAGCCTTAATAAAAAAAAGGCACACTAGTCATTTGTCATGCATAGGATGAGAATGAAGATTGGAAGAGGAGGTATGATCGATGTCAGAGGATTATAATTACAGAGAGATATTCGCCAAAGCTGTTTGCGGAAAAGGGCGTAAATTTACTCAGGATACAAACACAGTTACACCAGAGCACAAACCTTCAAGTATTCTTGGATGCTGGATCATTAACAACAAATTCAAGGCGAAAAAGCACCATGATTGCGTCATTGTTGAAGGCTCTTATGACATTAATATCTGGTACTCATACAGTCATAACACAAAAACAGAAGTCGTCACAGAAAACGTTAAATATCGTGAAGAAATCCCTCTTCGCTACAAGGATAAAGATTGCAAAACTGACGAAGTGGTTGCAAAAGCGATTCAAGAGCCTAACTGTCTTGAAGCTACCATTGCACCGAACGGCAACAAAATTATCGTTCAAGTCGAAAGGGAGTTTCTCGTAGAAGTAATTGGAGAAACGAAAATTTGCGTTTACGTAAATCCCGATGGCTGTGAAGACGATGATGACGATTGGGAATATGAAGTAGAAGATGAAGAGTTTGAAGATTTAGATCCGAACTTTTTAATTGGTGATCTTGAAGAATAGCAGTACCAGGGAGAAGGTGTTCTTCTTCCTGGTTTTATTTTTTTGGTTCAGACGCCACCTTCTTTATCATAGAAGCTACGAAGAATGATGTGATATACTGTTAGCTGAATAGAAATGTAGATTGGTGGAGAAGAAATATGGCTCGATATACCCCTATGATCGAACAATATTTAAGGATTAAGGCAGAGTATCAGGATGCCTTTTTATTTTTTAGATTAGGTGACTTTTATGAGATGTTCTTTGAAGATGCGATGCGCGCATCAAAAGAGCTTGAAATAACTTTAACAAGCAGAGATGGAGGCGGCGAGGGTCGTATACCAATGTGCGGTGTCCCGTATCATTCTGCAGAAAACTATATTTCGCAGTTAGTAGAAAAAGGTTTTAAAATCGCAATATGTGAACAAACGGAAAACCCTAAGCATGCAAAAGGTGTTGTTAAGCGAGAAGTCGTTCAACTCATCACACCAGGGACGGTTATGTCTGATCGACTAATTAAAGAAAAAGAAAACAACTACATAGTAGCGATATCAGAGTTTGAAGATCAAACTTATGCGCTTGCAGCGAACGATTTAACGACGGGTGAAAACATGGCCACGATCTTGACGGGGGACCATCATGAGGTGCTTGGTGAACTGTCGAATCTGTCACCGAAAGAGGTTATTCTCGGAAGTGATGATGATCAGTTGGCAACAGCCATTCACGAAAGGATGTCTCTTACAGTTTCGATCGAGGACGATGTTTCAATTCCAGAGCAGTTTCAGGAGCTTTCCGAGCATATTGATCAAAGTAAACTCCTGAGTTCATTTGGACGACTTTTACATTATTTGATACGAACACAAAAAAGATCAATGGATCATCTTCAACCGCTTCGTCATTATCATGTTTCACAGTATATGAAGCTCGATGTGAATTCAAAACGAAATCTTGAACTAGTTGAAACCATTAGGGATAAGAAAAGGACAGGCTCTCTCGTTTGGTTCTTAGATAGTACCGTTACCGCAATGGGTGGGCGGTTGCTGAAACAATGGGTGGAGCGTCCGTTGTTGAACCGTAGGGAAATCATTAAGCGACAAGAACTTGTGGAAACGATGATGAAACAATTTTTTGAGCGTGAGACCATTCGTGAACAATTACAGGGTGTATATGACTTAGAGCGGTTAGCTGGTAAGGTTGCATTTGGAAATCTGAATGCGAGAGATCTTGTGCAGCTTCGCAAATCGTTAGAAAAGATCCCTGGCATCAAACAAGCTGTCACTGAGCTTGATAATGTTTATGCAAATGAGCTTGGAGATGAGATTTTAACGTGTGACGAGCTTACAGAGCTATTGAATGAAGCGATTGAAGAAAACCCACCACTTTCAGTGAAAGAAGGGCAAATGATTCGTGACGGGTACAATAGCGATCTCGATCGTTACCGGGATGCGAGCAGGAATGGGAAAGACTGGATCGCTTCCCTTCAAATGCAGGAGCGCGAACGAACAGGCATCAGATCCCTGAAAATCGGCTACAATAAAGTCTTTGGTTATTATATTGAAGTAACAAGGTCGAACCTTCAGCATCTTCCTGAAGGCAGATATGAGCGGAAACAGACGCTATCGAATGCCGAGCGTTTTATCACGCCCGAACTGAAAGAAAAAGAATCTCTTATCCTTGAAGCGGAAGAGAAGATCGTTGATTTGGAATATGACTTGTTCACGAATCTAAGGGAGCAAGTGAAGCAGTATATTCCACAGCTTCAAAAACTAGCAAAGAAAATAAGTGAGCTTGATGTATTGCAAGCATTTGCAGTTGTAAGTGAAGAAAACCGGTTCTCAAAACCTTCCTTCACAGAAAAAAGGGAAGTCGCGATCGAAGGTGGACGTCATCCGGTTGTAGAGAAGATGCTAAAAGGAAGAGAGTACGTTGCGAACGATGTGATGATGAATGAAGATCGAGAAGTTCTTTTGATCACAGGACCAAACATGAGCGGTAAGAGTACGTACATGAGGCAGTTAGCTCTCATTTCGCTCCTTGGCCAAATCGGTTGTTTTGTACCTGCAGAATCCGCAGTTCTACCGATCTTTGACCAGATTTTCACACGTATCGGTGCAGCAGATGATCTTGCGGCAGGTCAAAGTACGTTCATGGTTGAAATGCTTGAAGCAAACTATGCGATTACAAAAGCAACAGAAGATAGCTTGATTTTGTTAGACGAAATTGGTCGGGGTACATCGACTTACGATGGGATGGCACTCGCTCAATCGATCATCGAATATCTTCATGATCATGTTCGTGCAAAAACACTTTTCTCAACTCATTATCATGAGCTTACAACACTCGAAGGCGAACTTGATCGTGTGAAGAACGTGCATGTAAAGGCAGTCGAAGAACAAGGACGCGTCGTTTTCTTGCACCGCGTTCATGATGGTTCAGCTGATAAGAGCTATGGAATTCATGTAGCGCAACTTGCTAATCTTCCAGAGCAACTCATTAAGCGAGCTCAAACGATTCTTTCAGAGTTCGAATCTAGTCCAGAAGCGACAGAAGCAAGTACGAAGAACAAACATGAGTCTAAAACCAAGACTGATGACGACGCACAACTTGCATTCTTTGATGAAGCTGAAGAGAAGAAGGTTCGTTCTAAAACATCCGGTGAGGAAGCGATTCTGAAGAAATTGAAATCTGTTGATATTATGGAAATGACGCCGATGGACGCGATCAATACATTGTATGAATTGAAAAAGAAGTTAAAGTAGTAGAGAAAGAAAGGTGAGGAATATGGGAAAGATCGTTCAGCTTGATGATCAGCTTTCAAACAAAATAGCCGCGGGTGAAGTCGTAGAAAGACCAGCTTCCGTTGTGAAGGAGCTTGTTGAGAACGCAATTGATGCGGAAAGCAGTGAAATCAGGGTTGAAATAGAAGAAGGCGGTCTTTCCAAGATCCGAATCGTAGATAACGGAACGGGTATGGATGAAGAGGATTGTAAGTTAGCTTTCTTCAGGCATGCCACGAGTAAAATCAGAAATGAACGGGATTTGTTTCATATCGAAACGTTAGGGTTTAGGGGAGAAGCTCTTCCAAGTATTGCAGCCGTTTCTCATCTCGAGTTGAAAACATCGACAGGAGAAAGTGCTGGAACGTATGTGAGGATTGAAGCAGGTGAAGTTGCTCAATTCACGGCGACAGACAGTAGAAAAGGCACAGAACTAACGATTTCAGGACTCTTCTACAATACGCCAGCTCGGTTAAAGCATATGAAGACGGTCCACACTGAACTTGCAAATGTTGCAGATGTAGTGAACAGACAGGCGATGGCTCACCCAGAAATAGCCTTTCGTTTCTTCCATAATGGCAAAAAGCTGCTGTCGACGAACGGGAATGGCGATCTCTTGCAAGTGATCGCAGCGATTTACGGTTACAATACGGCAAGGAAAATGCTTCCTCTACGAACGGAAACAATTGATTTCAATGTAACTGGCTATGTTGCAAAGCCTGAGTTAACGCGCGCGTCTCGTCAATACATCTCGTTAGTGATAAACGGGAGATATATAAAGAATTACCCGATTTCGAAGGGGATTCAACAGGGGTATCACACACTTCTTCCAATCGGAAGGTATCCGATCGTTGTGCTTCATATCAAAATGAACCCTACTTTGATCGATGTGAACGTTCATCCATCAAAGTTAGAAGCACGAATTAGTAAAGAGCAAGAGCTCGCTAAAGCGATTGAAGATGCAATTACAGGAATTTTTAAGAAAACGGAACTGATTCCAGAACAGCCTACCTTCAAAAAGAAAGAGCGGGAAAGTGAACAGTCGTCATTTCATTTTCAACATGAGCAGAAGCAGGATCGGTCAGAGAGGCAGTCCGAAGAAGAAGAAGCGAATCATGTTCCAGAAAGTCCGCTTCAAAATAAACACCTCTCGACCGAAGAACCTAAGCGCTTCAATGACTCTTCTGTTGCGCCATTCAGCGTTAAAGAAGAGCTAACGTTATCGTCTGATTATCACTCGATCGATAAGAATCTAGAATCAAAAAGAACCGATGAATTAGAGCTTGCCATCGACTTTGTGAAAGAAAAAAACGAGTCGGATACTCGGATTCCGCCTCTCTATCCAATTGGACAAATGCACGGAACATACATCTTGGCACAAAATGAGAATGGACTGTATATCATCGACCAGCATGCTGCGCAAGAGCGGATTAAATATGAATTTTTCCGTGAAAAAGTCGGGGAGATTGATCCTGAGGTGCAAGAACTTCTTGTACCGATCACGCTTGAATATACGACATCAGAATCCGCGATTATTGACGACCGAATTGTCGACCTTGCGACTGTAGGGGTTTTCTTGGAATCGTTCGGTCGAAACAGTTATCTTGTGAGTTCCCATCCAGTTTGGTTTCCGAATGGATCTGAACAAGAGACGATCGAGGAACTTGTTCAAGAAGTGATCGATAATCGTTCGATCGACGTGAAGAAACTCCGTGAAGAAGCTGCGATTATGATGTCATGCAAGAAGTCGATCAAAGCGAATCGACATTTACGAGACGATGAAGTGTTCACACTTCTTGAAACGTTACGAAAAGCGATAGACCCGTATACATGTCCTCACGGAAGACCAATCATCATTCATTATTCCACTTACGAGATGGAAAAGATGTTTAAGAGGGTCATGTAAGGTCCAAAATGAGAACAAACTCTGGGGAAAGAACGTGAATAGAGACATGGCAAAACAAAAACTAGTGACTGTATTAGGTCCAACAGCGGTTGGAAAAACAAAAACGAGCATCGAGTTAGCGAAAGCTTTGAACGGTGAAGTAATAAGCGGAGATTCGATGCAAATATACAGAGGAATGGACATCGGAACAGCGAAAGTAACCGAGTCTGAAATGGAAGGGATTCCTCACCATCTTATTGATATAAAAGATCCTACGGAAAGTTTCTCCGCAGCAGAGTTCCAGAAGCTCGCGACCAACCTCGTTCATGACATCAATGAACGAGGTAAAGTCCCGATTATCGCGGGTGGAACAGGTCTTTATGTAAAAGCTGTCACTCATCAATATTCGTTTTCTGAAGTGAAAGAAGATGAAGGTTATCGAAAGCAGTTAGAGAAAATAGCAGATGAAGAAGGGCCAGTTGTATTCCATGCGAGGTTAAAAGAGATTGATCCGATTAGCTATGAATCGATCCATCCGAACAATATTCGTCGCGTGATCCGAGCGCTTGAGGTGTACCATGTGACGGGGGAGCCAGTTTCAGCATCGAAGGATTCTCAGCCTGAGAATTCTCCTTATCAGCTTGTTAATGTAGGATTGACGATGGACAGAGAAACGCTTTATAACAGAATCAATCAGCGAGTAGACCTCATGTTGAGCGAAGGATTATTGAATGAAGCGCGAATACTCTATGAGCACGGTGTAAAAGACTGTCAGTCGATTCAAGCGATCGGCTATAAGGAAATCTATCGTTTCATTGAAGGAAAGGTAACGTATGAAGATGCTGTTGAGGAACTGAAACAGAACTCTAGGCGGTATGCGAAGCGTCAATTAACGTGGTTTCGACATCAGATGGATATCGATTGGTTTGATATGACGGAGAATAGAGAAGAAAAAATCCGAAAAATATTACACTCTGTTGCAGGAAAGTTAGCAGATAACTAGAAATGTACATATTGAATGCCTTTAGAGAAAAAGAGGAGGACTGAACATGAAGCAACAGATTAACATCCAGGATCAATTTCTAAACCAGCTGCGTAAAGATAATGTATTTGTAACAGTGTACCTATTGAATGGCTTTCAGCTAAAGGGGACGATCAAAGGGTTTGATAACTTTACGATCATTCTTGAGTCTGATGGCAAACAGCAGTTGATTTATAAACACGCCATTTCTACTTTCGCTCCACAGCGTACAGTTGAAATAAATTTTGATTCTGAAAAGTAATACCGGTCCCTCGTTCTGGGTAGGACGAGGGACTTTTTAATAAGTATTAGGACGTTTCCAGTGCTTCAAGGTAATCGAAATATCGTTTAAGTGTTAACTCAGACTTCAAACCAAACGTGCTTCGAAGATGTTCAACAGAAGCATCTTGTTCGATCGCTTTGATTACACATGTTCTTCGCATATGCTGTGCGGATACACCTTTTCTGATACCTGCTCGCTGAATTTCTAAGCGAATCATCTTCTGTACTGCGATTTCAGTAAGTCGTTTTGGTCGATCTACTTCATAACTCCATCGATATGTTTGGCGTTGAAAATCAAATGCTACGAAGAGCGGATCATCACTTTTAAGTCTAGGACGCACAGGTGCAGGTATGGTGTGATAGTAATCGAATAATATTTTCTTGTGTTCTGGATCTAGCTTAATCGTTCTTTTGCCTGAGGCAGAATTAACCTCTAATTCATTCTGTTCGAAAGATACATCCCTCATAGATAACTTGCAAACCTCTTGCAAGCTAAGGCCGTAGTTAAGAAATAAGCGTGCGATGATAAGGTTTCGATCAATCAGGAACTCTCGAGCTTTCAACTGATTCTCTGTGAGATCATTGAGAGAAACGATGGTTTCTAACAAGCGTTCACTTTCGCTTTCCCTCATAAAGTCTTCCTCTTTAAATCCACTTACTTCATTAGTGGGGAGGACAACATCATTCATAGGATTGTTCTTTGACCGATTTAACGACATATAATAACGGTATACTTGATTCAATACTGTCATGATTCTTTTGAGTGTCCGTTCAGAATAATGACGCTCTAAATGTAAGTAACGAATGTATGATTGTATCTGTTCTGTTGTTAGCTCATTAAAGTTTTGGAAATCCACTTTTCGATGAAATGTTTTGAGCCATGTTGTAAAGTCGACCAGATCATACCGATAACGCCGGATAGTTGAAGCCCGGCGCCCCTTTCTTTCAAGGGAAGTCAAGTACTCCTCTAGAAAATCAGGTAGCGGTTGCTCAAATAGTTCCATTGCGTTACCCCTTTCTTTTTTCCATTATAACAAACAACGTGAATTGAATTACATGATTTTGGTTTTTTTGGGAATGCTAACAATACTAAACAATAAAGGAGCGGTTGCAATGGCCTTCTTTTCAAAACAACAGCAAGAACCAATTCCTGAAGTTGACACTGACGTGTGGTCGTGTTCGAGTGGAGATTGTTCTGGTTGGATGAGAGCAAATTATTCTTTCTCTGACACACCATCGTGTCCACTATGTGGCGGTGAAATGGCTAGTGAAATACGTAACCTCCCTGAAATCAAGTAAACGGAGGCAATGTGATGAACAAATTAATCGAAAAGCTAGTTGATAAAGCACTCAGTATTACAAAAGCGGAGGGGAAAGGGAAGCACGTTATTCCCCAAGAACGGTTTTGCACCGTATTTAAAGATATTTCTGGCGTGAAGGCTGAAGAATTTTCATATCTTGGTATCGGTTTTCGGAGGTACACATATAAGGATGATGATGTATTCGTTAGTCAGCTTGAACATGACGATGGGGATGTGTTGGAGTTAGACATAACTGAGGATGATCGCTATCTTCATCACTATCGTTCGTTTGAGAAAAACTCAGCTGAACAAAAAGTAACGATTCCAGAAAAGCTTGTTGATACGTTGATTCAAGGGAAAACACTCGAATAGGAGTGTTTTTCTTTTTGGGCATTTGTCACGCTTTTTGGGCGGGTGCGTATACTATCGTGTCAGAATAAAACGAGGTGAGCATCTTGCAGCATTCCGTAACTCAGCGAAAAAGTCAGATTAATATTGTATTAAATCATGCTGAAGAGAAATTGGAGGCAGTTGACTCTGCGCTTGCTGAAGCAGTGAGAAAGCACATTCCTCTTGAACGGATTCAGAAGGAAATGGAACAGCTGATCGGACTACAGGAAGTCAAGCATCTGTTAAAAGAAGTATATGCCTGGCTATTTGTAAATCAGTGTAGGCAGGAAAATGGTTTGAAACAAAATTCGCAAGCACTCCATATGATGTTCAAAGGCAACCCGGGAACAGGGAAAACCACGGTTGCAAGGCTGTTAGGAACACTATTCTTAGAAATGAATGTCTTATCGAAGGGGCACTTGATTGAAGTGGAAAGAGCGGATCTTGTTGGTGAATATATTGGTCATACCGCTCAGAAAACGAGAGAGCTGGTTAAGAAGGCCAAGGGTGGCATCCTTTTTATTGATGAAGCCTATTCTCTTGCACGAGGAGGAGAAAAAGACTTTGGCAAAGAAGCGATCGATACGTTAGTGAAGGCCATGGAAGATAATCACGAGGACTTTATTTTAATTCTTGCGGGATATTCAGAAGAAATGGATAACTTTCTTTCCTTGAACCCAGGACTTCCATCGCGTTTCCCCCTCATGATCGATTTCCCAGACTATTCGAATGCCGAATTGTTAGAGATCGCTAGGAAAATGATCACTGAGCGACAGTACCGCTTTTCTAAAGAAGCAGAATGGAAACTAAAGAAATCCTTCATCATGAAAAGAATCGATGAAACAGGCGCGTTCAGTAATGGGAGGCTCGTTCGTAATATCATCGAAAAAGCGATCCGCAAACAGGCTGTTCGGCTACTTGGGGCTGATGTAATCGACCGGACAGCGCTCGAGTTGATTTTGCCAGAAGACATCCCTATAGAAGATTAAATTGGCATCTGGTATGATGAGAGCAGACTGATTAGTAAAGGCAGGGAACGTACTGTTGAAAAAAGACCGAATTGAAATAGCTGAGCCGGCAATATTAATTGGCTGTCAGCTTTCAGATCAAACCGATGAGCAGTTTGCATATTCGTTAGATGAACTTGCTGCATTAACAGAAACAGCTGGTGGGGTAGTGGTGGAAACCCTCTCACAAAAGAGAGAACGCATCCATCCTGCTACGTATATTGGTAAAGGAAAAGTAGAAGAACTCTCTCTGATGATAGAAGAACACGAAGCTGGCGTGATTATCTTTAATAGTGAACTTTCACCAAGTCAGCTTCGTAACCTTTCTGAACAGCTTGAGGCTAAAGTCATCGATCGAACTCAGCTTATTCTCGATATTTTTGCTCAGAGAGCTAGGTCGAGAGAAGGGATGCTACAAGTTGAGCTTGCCCAAATGCAATATATGCTACCACGTCTTGCTGGGCAGGGTACATCGCTTTCTAGACTTGGGGGAGGAATCGGGACTAGAGGTCCTGGTGAAACGAAGTTAGAAACCGATCGCCGTTACATTCGAAATCGAATCACGGATCTTAAGAAACAGCTTGAACATACCGTAAAGCATCGAGAACAGTACCGACTAAGAAGAAAGCGTAACGAAACGCTTCAAGTTGCACTCGTAGGGTACACGAACGCTGGGAAATCGACTATTTTTAACGGATTAACACAAGCTGACTCGTACGAAGAAGACAAGCTTTTTGCGACACTAGATCCTATGACGAGGCAGTTAAAGCTCCCGAATGGCTACAATGTTCTCCTTACGGATACGGTAGGATTTATTCAAGATCTTCCTACAACGCTTGTAGCTTCTTTCAAATCTACGCTTGAAGAAGCAAAAGAGGCAGATCTTATCCTACATGTTATCGACGCATCTCACCCAGATCGAGAGCGTCATGAAGAAATCGTACTAAACCTATTGAAAGAGCTTAATGCTTCACATATCCCAGTACTGACTGTTTTCAATAAGATGGACCAAGCAGAGCCAGGAGTTAGAAGCAGCTTGAACGAGCAAGTGCACATATCCGCTCGTAATCAAGAAGACTTATCCAAACTTAACGATACCCTTCAGAGTCAGGTAGTAAAGCAAATGGAGTATTATTCGATTTCAGTTAATCCTGACCAGGGCGACAAACTCGCTTTCCTTCAAAGGAATACGATTTTGGTTGAACGAAAGTGGGACGAAGACAAAAAACAGTACCGTTGTAAAGGCTATGCGCCGACACATCTCTATAAACGGATCGCGACAGAATGGAACAATGATTAGGAGAAGAAACTATGTTTAATCACTTTACACATCACGAGCAACTAAAGAAGTTATCAAACGAAGCAGAAGATCGAATTCAACCGATGATGAAAGAAATTGATCAACGTGTTGAAAGTAATCAATACCGCGTATTAGAAGCATTTCATCACAACAAAATCAGCGACTACCATTTCACACCTTCAACCGGCTATGGCTATGACGATGATGGTAGAGATACGCTTGAAAAGCTATATGCTGAAGTGTTTGGAGGAGAAGCTGGGCTTGTGAGACCGCAGATCGTCTCTGGTACTCATGCAATTTCAACAGCCTTATTCGGAGTCTTACGCCCTCAAGATGAACTTCTCTATATTACTGGAGCGCCGTATGACACGCTTGAAGAAATTGTTGGGACCCGCGGAGAAGGACATGGATCATTGAAAGACTTCCACATTGGCTACCAGGCCGTACCATTATCGAATGATCGTATCGACTATGAAGCTGTTAAAAACGCGATTACAGATAAAACAAAGATGATCGGTATTCAGCGATCAAAAGGATATGCGAACCGTCCTTCATTTACGATCGATGAAATCAGCGAGATGATTTCATTTGTTAAATCGATCAAAGAAGATCTTATCGTATTCGTAGATAATTGTTACGGGGAATTCGTTGAAGAACGCGAGCCATGCCACGTTGGAGCTGACTTGATCGCAGGTTCACTTATTAAAAATCCAGGTGCTGGAATTGTGAAAACCGGCGGTTACATCGTTGGAAGAGAAGACCTGATCGAACTTTGCGGATATCGCCTCACGTCTCCTGGTATCGGAAGAGAAGTGGGAGCGTCCTTATACTCACTTCAAGAAATGTATCAAGGACTTTTTCTTGCGCCCCATACGGTTGGACAAGCTGTAAAAGGTGCTGTTTACAGTTCGGCTTTATTAGAATCAGCTGGATTCAATACGACTCCAAGTTGGAACAGTAAGCGAACGGATTTGATTCAATCTGTTCAATTTGATGACCGCGAGCGGATGGTATCATTCTGTCAAGCGATTCAAGCGGCTTCACCCGTAAATGCGCATGTACGACCTGAGCCTGCTTATATGCCAGGTTATGAGGATGACGTGATTATGGCAGCGGGTACATTCATTCAAGGCGCGAGTCTTGAACTTTCAGCAGATGGACCACTCAGACCTCCATTTGTGGCATACGTTCAAGGTGGCCTGACGTATGAACATGTGAAGATCAGTGTTTTAAGAGCAGTAGACGACCTTTTAACAAAAGGATTGGTTTCAAATATATAGGTGAAAGCAGGGAGAAATCCCTGCTTTTTTGTTTGATTAAAAGTTCGTTAGATTATCTAACATACTCTATCACGACGACAAACGTACTGGTGTATAGTATATTATAAGTGAAGAAGGGAACGGCAATTAGGAATGTTCTATCAATTCGGAATATTACATTCTCATTGCCATAAAAAGCGCTCTTCCGTTCATTCCCATTCTAAATTTTTCATTTCTAAGGAGGATTTATTTTACATGGCTAGTTACACAGCAGATGACATTAAACGTTTGGCAAATGAGGAAAATGTTAAATTTATACGCTTGCAATTTACGGATCTACTAGGAATTATCAAGAATGTTGAAATCCCGGTTGATCAGCTTGAAAAAGCTCTTGATAATAAAATGATGTTCGATGGTTCTTCAATCGAAGGATTTGTACGTATTGAAGAATCAGACATGTACCTATACCCTGATTTAGATACATGGGTTGTATTCCCATGGTCTTCAGAAAAAGGCAGAGTTGCTCGTTTGATCTGTGATATCTACAGCCCGGATGGAACTCCATTCGACGGCGATCCGCGTTCTGTGCTCAAACGTGTACTTAAAGAAATGGAAGAGCTTGGATTCTCTGATTTCAATATTGGACCTGAACCTGAATTCTTCCTTTTCAAAATGGATGCGAACGGTGAACCAACGCTTGAGCTCAACGATAAAGGTGGCTATTTTGACCTAGCACCAACGGATCTTGGCGAAAACTGCCGTCGTGATATCGTGCTTGAGCTTGAAGACATGGGCTTTGAAATCGAAGCGTCTCACCACGAAGTTGCACCAGGTCAGCATGAAATTGATTTCAAATATGCAGATGCGATTACGACTTGTGATAACATTCAAACGTTTAAATTGGCTGTAAAAACAATCGCACGTCAACATGGTCTACACGCAACGTTCATGCCTAAGCCACTATTCGGTGTAAACGGTTCTGGAATGCATGCGAACATGTCTCTGTTTAAAGACGGTAAGAATGCGTTCTATAATCCAAACGACGAAATTGGACTTAGTGAAACAGCACGTCAATTTATCGCAGGTACAATGAAGCATGCTGAAGCGTTCACGGCGATCACGAATCCAACAGTGAACTCTTATAAGCGTCTTGTACCAGGATACGAAGCACCTTGTTACGTAGCATGGTCTCTTCGTAACCGTAGCCCGCTTATCCGTGTTCCGGCTTCTCGCGGAATCAGCACACGTATCGAAGTACGTAGCGTAGATCCATCTGCGAACCCATACTTAGCGATGGCAGCTCTTCTTGCAGCTGGACTTGACGGTATCAAGAACAAAATGACTCCTCAAGCTCCAACAGAGCGTAACATCTACGTGATGGACAAAGATGAGCGTGTAGCAGAAGGCATCACTGACCTTCCAGCAACATTATACGACGCACTTGAATTGCTTAAGAAGGATGAAGTCATGATGAACGCTCTCGGTGAGCACGCATCAGAGCACTTTATCGAAGCGAAAGAAATCGAGTGGGATATGTTCCGTACACAAGTACACCCTTGGGAACGCGAACAATATATGACGACTTATTAAGTATTTTTCTAAAGCTCCTAAACACCAATGGTGTTTAGGAGTTTTTTTGGAATTAAAAATCTAGTTGTTTAGCTGGTTTCGATTAGGAAGATTGGTTAAACTAGTATGTGGAAAAGATGCTGTAAGGAGGTTAACATAGTGAACAACAGAAAACTGAGCGTGTACATAGCAACTAGCCTCGATGGTTATATCGCGACTACCGAGGATTCATTAGACTGGTTGTTTCGAGGAGAAATTGAAGGGGACGCTGGGTATACAGATTTCTACGAATCCGTGGATACTGTTCTGATCGGTCGAAGGACGTACGATTGGGTGATGGAACAGGAAAAAGAAAATTATCCCTATAAGGGAATCGAAAGTTACGTATTTACAAAGACACCAGTAGAAAATACCGATCACGTGACGTTCATCAATGAAGACATTGCAACATTCACTCGTGAACTGAAACAACAAGATGGAAAGACGATCTGGCTTGTTGGAGGCAGTGAGATCATCTATACGCTTATGCGTGAAAAACTAGTTGATGAGTTTATTATCTCGATCGCGCCTTCATTAATTGGAAAAGGCATTCCGTTGTTTAAAGAATCAGAAATAGAGTTAGACCTCTTCCTGAAAGACGTCAAACAATATGGCCAGTTCGCTCAGCTTCATTATGAGGTGAAGTAAATATAGCACAGGACTCTTCAAAAGAGTTCTGTGTTTTCTTATTACGAACATGTAATGGACCAAGTAAATGAGATGAGGTAAACTTAAAATATCAGAAAATTTAAATAAAATAGCGTGAGGAGCATATTTGAGATGAATTTTTATCAAGAAGATCCAAACCTATCATTTTTATTAAAGCGCTATCTAGATCAGGATTTTTATAAGTGGGCAGAAAAAGAGCTTGCAGATTTCGGTGAACGGTGTGGGACCGTAATTGATGAAAGAGCGGTGCATACGGACAGGGAAGGGCAGCCAAAACTCATTAAGTACGATAAGATGGGTAACGATATTTCTGAAGTCTGGGTGAATGAAGGATACAAAAAAACGGTGGAAGAGACCTATAACCGTGGAATCGTAGCGTATGTACATAAAGAAATTCCGGAACTAGGGCGAAGAGGAAACTATCTTTATTCTTATGCGCAAGGATATTTAATATCGCAGTCAGAACCAGGGTTTTATTGTCCCGTAACGTTAACGATGGCTACGGCCTATCTTCTTGATCATTACGGAGAGGAAGAGTTAAAGAAGAAGTTTCTGCCTCACGTTCTGTCGACTGGTGAAACCGAGCTTTATGAAGGAGCTACGTTTTTAACAGAGCGACAAGGTGGGTCGGATGTTGGAGCGAATGAAACGAAAGCGATTAAAGAAGGAGATCACTATACACTCTACGGAGAGAAGTATTTTGCGAGTAATGCCGGTACGTGTGGAGTTGCGATGGTACTTGCAAGATGTGAAGGTGCACCAATAGGGACGAAGGGGTTAAGTCTATTTCTAGTACCATGGAGAAAAGATCACGGAAATGTAAACGAACTAAGTATAAGGAGGTTAAAAGATAAGCTTGGAGTGAGAGCAGTTCCTTCAGCAGAAGTTGTGTTTGATGGATCGAAAGGCTATCTAGTAGGGGATCCGAGCAGAGGGTTTTATTACATGATCGAAGCGCTAAACTTGTCTCGTTTGTGCAATGCGATTGCTTCAGTTGGTATCATGCAGCGTTCGTTTCTTGAAGCGAAACAGTATGCGTACAAAAGAGAAGCCTTTCGAAAGCAGTTAAAAGATTTTCCCATGATTAAAGAGAGTTTAGTAAATATGAAAGTGAAACAAGAAGTAGAACTCAGCAGTGTTTTTTCTGCAATTAAGCTTTTTGATCGAGTTATGGATAAAAGCGAACACATAACAAAAGAAGATAAAGCTTTAAATCGATTACTCATTGCTCTTGTGAAAAAAGAATCAGCGGAACAAGCGGTTCAATTTGCGCATGAAGCAATTGAAATACACGGCGGTAACGGCTACATCGAAGACTTTGTCACCCCGAGATTACTAAGAGATGCTCAAGTGTTAACAGTGTGGGAAGGAACGGCGAATATCTTAGGTTTAGAAGTATTAAGGTTAATTGCAAAGTACAACGTTCACAAATTATTTATCAAAAAGGTAACCCATGACTTAGAAATGCTTCCAGGTGAGGTAGGAGAGAAAGCACTTGTCCATGAAGGAATGAAGCAACTTGATGAGAAAATTACTCAGCTAATGAAAATGGATGAAGCTCGGCAAACGCTGCACTGTAAGCGAATAGCGAATTTGATGACAGCTATTTATGAAAGTGTGATTGCGTTACAAGACGCTGAGTTAGGAGGAGCAAGAAAACGAGCGGTTGCAAAGATATTTCTCGAAAAGACATGGGAGAAAGATCAGTTCGAACTTTCAGATCTCGCACTGCAATATTTTGATTTGATAATAGAACATAAAGAGAGTGCGAATGCTTTGTGAATGTGAGTAGGGGAAGAGCCTACTTTAAATGATTAGGTCTCTCATATAAACTCACTATAATAAATAAAACAGCTTAGGTCGATGTCCTAGGCTGTTTTGTGTTAGGTATTTGCGTTCTAATTATTTTTGTACTGATCAATTTTTTGCTGTAGCTTCTGAGCAATAACGTCTAAAGGACCGTTGAGCTCTTCGTTCGATAGTCTCACTTTCGCAACGCTTTCGTCCATTTCTAGAGCTTCAGCAAAGAGTCCGCCTAATCCACGCGCACGGCGATCAACTTCAAGCAAAACATCTAAATAGTTATCATCTAAAAAGAAAATCGCTTCAAGTTCATCTAAGTAAGCACGATACTCACCACTAGGCGTAAATTCAAATTCTTGAACATAGCCATAGCGTTTTGATTGTTCCATTTCAACTTTCTTAACATGAAAGCCAAGGTAACTTTCCAATGCTTCGATCACTTTTTTGATAGATGGATGTGGAGACACTTGGATGAGATCTCGATCTTTTGGATCCAGTGCCATCGGAATGTCTAGACCAGTTTCAAACCACACTGGAAGTCTTCCAAATGAAGCGGGTGTATGATAAGGAAGCTGAATGGAAAAAGGAATTTCTTTTATTTCTCTTTCCTTTATCGTTTCTTGAGTGGGTATTTGATATTTTTCTAAAGCTACTTTTTCTCTTACCTTCTTATCGTCAACTTCGCGGATTGCTTCCGTCATGAGAAAAATATGAATGGAATCAATCGATTGTTCGACATCTCCCCCTGTTAAGACTACTTTTCCATGAACGTTTTCCCCGGGTACAAAATAGTCTTTTTCTAGCTGCGTATCAACTTTCGCAGCACCTATTCCAACACTTGCTAGAAATTTCTTAAGCATGTTTCTCAATCCTTTCTTCGATACCTGTTTTCCTGATTATACGAAAAGAAACAAAGAAAGGATTCATCTTTTTAATAGATACTAATGTTTTTGAACAAAAAAAAGAAACGCAGTTTTCTGCGCTTCTAGTGAATCGAACGGAACACTCCTACAACTTTACCTAAAATGGAAACTGAATCAAGAATGATTGGTTCCATAGATGAATTTTCTGGCTGGAGACGGAAGTAGTTGCTTTCTTTGAAGAAACGCTTTACTGTTGCTTCGCTATCTTCTGTCATAGCAACGACGATATCACCGTTGTTCGCGGTAGGCTGTTGTTTGACTATAACCATGTCTCCATTATAAATACCAGCTTCAATCATACTGTCACCTTCGATGATCAGCATGAACGTGTGCTCGTCATCTTGAACAAAATGTTCAGGAAGAGGAAAGTACTCTTCAACATTCTCAATCGCCGTAATCGGTTGACCAGCGGTTACTTTACCGATGACAGGAATGTTCACCGTTTCAGGACGAGGAATATCGATCGTTTCCTCTAGTCCGAGTACTTCGATAGCACGCGGTTTCGTTGGGTCTCTTCGAATATAACCTTTTTTTTCAAGTCTTGCCAGGTGTCCGTGAACAGTGGAGCTAGAAGCTAGTCCAACGGCTTCACCGATTTCTCTAACGGAGGGTGGATAACCCTTTTGTTTCACTTCGACTTTGATAAAGTCCAGAATGTCCTGCTGACGCTTTGATAGTTTCATATATCTGGCACCTCGTTCCAATCTATCTATTTGTTAGTAGTATACCAGAATTTTTGTTCGCATACAAACATAAGTTCGAAAATACAGTTGACACGAACAGGGGTTCTGTTTATACTAAAACCAGAACAAATATTCGTATTCGGGGTGATTGGGATGAGAAAACAGGCTAGAGGCTTGTCTGGAGTTGATTTTCTTGTCATTATATCTTTTGTGGCCGTTTTAATAATCGTGTTTGTATCATTGAGAGCAGCAGCTGCTGAAGGGTATGATCGGTATACTAAGGTTGAGTTAGAGCACGGAGATACTGTTCTTGAAATCGCAGAGGAATATCGTGAAGCACACGATATGTCCGACCGTAAATTTATCAGCTGGGTAGAAGAAGCGAACAATATAGATGCAAATTGGATTACAGCAGGAGATACACTCATTATTCCTGTTGAGGCAAATGCAACAGCGCTGGGGGTAAAGGAAAAAGAATGAATGCTATTATTTATTGCCGGGTAAGCACCAAGAAAGAAACGCAGGAGTCATCTCTTGCCAGGCAAAAAGAAGAATTGCAGAAATTTGCAGCTCAATCAGGTTTTACGATCCACAAAATGATCGAAGAGAAACATAGTGGATATGATATTGATCGAAATGGGATTCTTGAAGTTTTAGATATGTTAAAAGAAGGAGTAGCAGAAGTGCTTCTTATTCAAGATGAGACGAGACTAGGGCGTGGAAATGCAAAAATCGCTCTGCTTCATGCTATCCATAAATATGGAGGAACAATTTATACAGTTAACCAGAATGGTGAGCTACAGCTTTCAGAAGCTGATTCGATGGTTCTTGAGATTGTTAGTATCGTTGAGGAGTTCCAAAGAAAGCTACATAACCTCAAAATTAAACGAGGAATGGAAAAGGCAGTAAGAGAAGGGTATAAACCAGAACGAAACTTAAAGGACCAACATTATGGTGGGAGGGAACGCAAAAGTGTTCCTATTGAAGAAATTGTTAATCTCAGAAATAGAGGATTAACTTTCCATGAAATTGCTGCGACTTTAAAAGGATTTGGCTACGAAGCTTCTAAAGCAACGGTTCATAGGCGCTATAAGGAGCATGTTGACGAACAAGAACAGAAGCTATAAACTTGTCTGTGGTTACGACTTACGTTAGGATGAAGATAATTAGATGTTATAAAGGAGTTATTTCTGTATGTTATCACAGGATAAAATAAAACGAATTAACGAGTTATCTAGAAAATCAAAAGAGTCTCAACTTACAGAACAAGAGAAAAAGGAACAACAAGATCTTCGTCAGGAATATTTACAAAGCCTGCGATCATCTTTTGAAAATCAATTGCATTCCGTCAAAGTAGTTGATGAGACAGGCGAGGATGTTACACCTGATAAGTTAAAAGAAAGTAAGAAAAATAGAGGTCCGATACAGTAAAAATAGCCTAATTTTGCATTTCGCAAAATTAGGCTATTTTTTTGGTTGCAATTTTTCGAATATTCGTTATACTGTACTATAACAAGTTATTATATAACAAAGAGAGAGGATGGATAGGATGTTTGTAGTAACTGATTCAGCGGCTGAATTTTATAAGAGTGAAATGGAGCTTAATCAAGGTGATTGTTTGAGACTGTTTGTAAGATACGCTGGGAGTGGAGATAGCGGTGGCTTTTCACTAGGTGTAATGTCTGATAGGCCAGCAACAGACGACTTTAAGAAAGAAGTTGGAGGAATCACTTATTTCGTAAAGCCTGGCGATCAATGGTTTGTTGATCGAATGAAATTAGATTATGATGCGAAGTGCGGTGGCGTGCTTTGCGACTTACCGAGCATGGCGTAAAGTAAACCTGTACTATAACAAATTTGTTATAGTACAGGTTTTTTGATTTCGACAAAACTAGTGAAAGCTGTACTACAGGTATAGACAATCATCTTATGAAGGTTACTGTATACTATTGTTTAAAACACAAGGTAGACAGGAGGAATTGGTATGAGGCACTATGAAATGCACTTGATCAAACAAGAAGTTGCTGTTCAATATGGTGGCAAAGAACTCCTGTTATTTCAATTATTCAATGAAAGAAAGCTCACTGTACAAAAAGAAACAAAAGAACTATTAGATAAACAAATTGATTTCATTACAGAGTCCATACCCGTTATTGATGTGAATAGATACCTTGTGACGGAGTTCGGTGGTTTTCGTAATTATGAATATCGTAATGGGGGTCATTGTTTAACGATATTACAATCGAAGAGTGATGGATCGCTTTTCGTAAATCAAAATAAGATCAATATTTATTCAAATGGTACATATGAAGCGGAAACAATCTTTTTTGAGGTGCTTAGAAAGCTTTCTCCTACATTTTTCGCCATTGATCATCAATCAAACAAATATGGATGGCTAAATCCACTCAAAAAACAAAAGCTAGTTTAAACAACCCCTACTATTTTAATAGACATTATTGTATAATCAGGAAGGGTTGTAGTACACTAATGGAAGAGAAAGAATAAGGAGGAAATACAGCATGTGGTGGATGTATACGCTTGTGGGCGTTCTAGCATTAATTGCTGGGGCTGCGCTTGGCTTTTTTATTGCCCGCAAATATATGATGGATTATCTAAAGAAAAATCCCCCTATTAATGAAAATATGCTTCGTGTAATGATGATGCAAATGGGGCAAAAACCTTCTCAGAAGAAGATTAATCAGATGATGAAGGCTATGAATAGTCAGATGGATAATAACAAATAATGTACTAGCACTCTGGGAGCAGAGTGCTTTTTATATGGAGAGATTTTGGTTGACGACATTAATCCTAATGATGATATGATAGGTTAGACTATATTTATATATTGGGAAGTGTTGAGATGACGGTGAGAAATCTAGTTTTAGTGACGGGGCTATCTCTAGCTCTTGTAGCTGGGTGTTCCTCAAATGAACAAAGTTCAAATGATCAAAACCAGGCTGACAAGACAACAGAGCAGCCTGATGAAAGCAAGGAACAGAACAGCACTGATAAAGAATCAACAAATAATGATTCAGATCAACCGAATGAAGACAACGCCTCTTCAGATGAGGATACGAATAGCCAGGGAGGTTCTGACAATCAACATGCATACCCTGCTATGGGAGAAACGGTAGCAGAAGAGAATGGTAAACAAATTGTAACCAATCCTAATAGTATCTATGTTGTAGCAAATAAAAAGCGGAATTTACCTTCTGATTTTGTGCCTGAAAACCTTGTGGAACCGAACGTTCCGTTCTATGCGAACGATGGTGATCCGAAGAGGTTGATGGTAGAAGAAGCGGCGAAGGCACTTGAAATAATGTTTGCTGCTGCTTCGAAAGATGGAATGCAACTTAAAGCAGTATCCGGTTACCGTTCGTATGAAAGACAAGAAGCGATTTTTGCTTATAATGCAGATAGGTATGGTGCGGAGAAAGCGAACCGAGTAAGTGCGCATGCTGGCCAAAGTGAGCACCAGACTGGTCTTACAATGGATATAAGCGCCCCATCTCTAGGTGGGTCATTGAGTGAGAAGTTCGGAAGTACGCCAGAAGGTGAATGGGTAGCTGAAAATGCGCATAAGTATGGATTTGTAGTAAGATACCTTAAAGGGAAAGAAGATATTACAGGTTATCAATACGAGCCATGGCATGTTCGTTATGTTGGCAAAGAAGCTTCAAAAGAAATTCATGAAGCTGGAATAACTCTTGAAGAATTTTTCGCAAAGTAAATCGTTACGTAATGTTCACACAATTTCGTGTGAAAACCGGTACAATGAGGTTGAAACGATTACAGAATGCGCATGCTAATTGCATGTTTAGAACGGAGAGTTAGTTTATGGCGGATTTAAATATTTTCTTAGCTTTTGGAGCTGGTTTTCTTTCTTTTATTTCCCCTTGTGTACTGCCGCTTTATCCGGCGTTTATCTCATACATTACAGGGGTATCAGTTGATGACTTAAAAGAAGAACGAGGAATGATGCAACGAAGAGCCATCCTACATACAGTGTTCTTTTTATTAGGCTTTTCGATTATTTTTCTCGTGCTTGGTATGTCTGCATCACTAGTAGGAAACCTTTTTGTTCAATATAAAGACTTGTTGAGACAAGTAGGTGCTATCTTAATTGTAGTATTTGGACTTGTTGTCGTTGGTTTTTGGAAACCTTCGTTTCTATTGAAAGATCGACGATTAACGATTCGAAACCGCCCATCAGGCTTCATCGGTTCCGTGTTAATTGGGATGGGATTTGCCGCAGGATGGACGCCTTGTACTGGACCAATTCTAGCTGCGGTTATCGCTCTTGGAGTTTCTAATCCTGGTGCAGGCCTATTCTATATGATCGCATATACATTAGGCTTTTCAATTCCATTCTTCCTGTTATCATTCTTTATTGGAAAATTACAGTGGATCAAGAAGAATAGCCGATTGATTATGAAAGCTGGCGGATATTTAATGATTGTAATGGGAGTTTTGTTATACTTTAACTTCATGACGATGTTTACTTCATTTCTTGTGAATAATCTCTTTAATGGATTTCAAGGATTCTAACTAGAAAGGGTGCGAATGGATGCAACGTAGCAACGATCTTATTTTAAAAACAACAACGACAATCATTGTATTTATCATATTGGGATTCTCAATTTACTTATTCTTCGCTGGTCATAATGCACCAGGTGGAGGGTTTATCGGTGGATTAATGACATCAGGTGCACTTGTGCTTCTCTATATTTCATACGGTTTTAAAACGATGGAGCGAGTCATTCGATTTGATTTCAAGAATTTTATTCCGATAGGATTGTTAATTGCCGTATTGACAGGTATCGGATCATTTTTCTTTGGTCAGCCATTTTTAAGTCATACTGATGCATATTTTGAGCTTCCGATTCTTGGACATACTCACCTAGCTACAGCCATTCTGTTTGATTTAGGCGTATATTTTACAGTAGTTGGCGTCACGATGACAATCATCTTGAATATCGCAGCTGATGAAGGGGAAGAGGAGCTTTCCAAACAAAATACGTAACGAAAAAGAGCAGGGCGCATGCCCTGTTCTTTTATGTGTGCTTGTTTTTTTCTGGTCTTGCACATACAATGGAAATGATAAGCAGTAACCTGATAGGTGAGGGATGAAGATATGCTGATTTTCAGTACGATAGTTGGAGCGCTGATGGCTCTAGGTGTAATTATGATCAGGTTAAGGGCTTCGAAAAAACCTGCAACGATAAGAAAAATTATCCTACCGCCTTTTTTTATGGCGACAGGCTTTTTTATGTTTGTTCTTCCAGAAGCACGAGTGCCGTTATACGAAGCGATCGAAGCATTACTAGTAGGCGCGGCTTTTTCATTGTTATTAATCCGTACTTCTAAATTTGAAATCAAAGACGATAAGATTTACTTAACACGCTCAAAAGCATTCGTTTTTATTTTGATTGGTCTTCTAGTAGTGAGAATCGTCTTCAAAACTATCATCGGTCAATCGATACCAGTTCTTCAAACAAGCTCGTTATTTTTTGTGCTCGCTTTCGGTATGATTGTGCCTTGGCGAGTTGCGATGTACTACCAATTTCGAAAAACAGAACGAAGCCATAATCTTAAATTACATCAAAGCACATTATAAAAAAACTCGTTTAGCATGATGCTAAACGAGTTTTTTAATGAAACAAATGCTGATAGGGTGCTACATCAATTCGCTTATCGTGAAGTTTCTTGATCAGCCATTTGTGATCTCTTTTTGGAGTGGCAATAATGTAGCCTCTAATAATAAGGTCCTGGGTCATTTCCTTGCTGTTTTCTTTCAGCGCGAGTTCACCGATTTTCCCTGCGATTTTATTTCTAGCAATATCTCGAAATAGTTCAGGGACAGGAGAAACCAACTCTTCTAGTAATTGTTTTTGATCTTCATTCCAAAAATGCTTCGTTTGCTCAATATAATAATCTTCCCAATCCAAAATCGATTTCCCATCTTCTTTTGGAAGGCGTTTTAAGAATTTCCGGAACATGAAGAAACCACCGATTGCCATTAGTGAGATCAACACGACTGTCCAACCAACGATAAAATACTGAAACCAACCTGCCATCGCATTCACCTCTCATGCTTTTGAACTCGGTCACATTATACGCCCAAAATGCTGATAAATCAAGTAGAGTAGGGGAGCGGATAACCGCTGAAAGGGTAATTTATCGAGAGGAAAATAGGAGTAAAGAAGCTCTCTATATAAATAACCTCCAAAATGAAACATATTGGAGGTTTAAGGGAATTTAATTACATACTATATTTTATTAATTATTTGGCGGGACCGTCTGGGAATCGAACCCAGCTGACCTGGCACGCAGGTCACAAGCGGTTTTGAAGACCGTGGCACTCACCAGACGTACAACCAGCCCCACAATTATCATGCTCTTAGAATAATAAAGCATCTGTTACAACTATTCAACCAATTTGATCAGAGTGAATGTAGGTGCATAACGTGAAAGATGTCGATAAAGGTAGAAGGCAGACGAACAATCTTCAAATTTACTCGTTGTTCATAGAATTCGACAAAGCTCGATTGCATTTGTGCGATGACAACATTCGACACAAAGGAGTAATGGTACAGTTCTTAATAGTGAACTATAACAGTTGCGAGACTAGTACAGGGCGGCTTAGATGGTGTAACAGATGGTGGTGTGGACAATTGTGCATAACTTTTAGTTTATACATTGTTGAATAAAAATACAAAGGTGAATACAAATGGATAGAGTATGTTTAAGGGTTTACAGTTGCGTAGGGAACATTATTTCATTAATGTTAATAGAGGATGACTCAATCAATGGCAGGTGAAAAGAATGAAGTATTACACGATCGGTCTTGCAGGTCATATCGATCACGGTAAAACAACGTTGACAGGAGCACTAACTGGAGTAGATACCGACCGACTAAAGGAAGAGAAAGAGCGAAATGTTTCGATCGAGCCAGGGTTTGCTCCATTCGAACTTTCACATGATATGAATGTGTCGATTATTGATGTTCCAGGTCATGAACGTTTTGTGAGACAAATGATTGCAGGAGTTGCAGGGATAGATCTTGTTATTCCAGTTGTTGCAGCTGATGAGGGTGTTATGCCTCAAACAAGAGAACATCTCGAAATTTTATCTCTCCTTGGCATTGAGCGATCAATCATCGTCATTACAAAGGCAGATGCAGTTGACGAAGAGATGCTGGAACTCGTTAAGGATGACATTAGTGAATATATAACAGGAACTGGGTTTGAAGGAGTAACCATACACGTCGTTGATAGTAAGTCTGGAAAAGGCATCGAGGAGTTAAAAGAAAGTATAGAAACCTATCTTTTGGATGTTCCGTCTCGAAGTAAAGTTGGACCGTTTCGGTTACCGATTGACCAAGTGTTTACGCTACAGGGGCACGGAACGATTGTAAGAGGGACTATATTTGATGGGGAGTTACAAGATGGAGAAAAGGTAACGATCGTTCCGAAGGGAATTGAAGCTAGAGTGAGGCAAGTACAATCTCATAATGAAAAAGTGAATAAGGCGTATGCTGGGCAGAGAGTTGCGATTAATCTCGCGGGTGTGGATCGTGAAGATATTGTGAGAGGACAGGTTGTTGTTACGAGCGATTTCTACAAAGTCACTTCAACAGTTGATTTAAACATGAGGGTGGCGAAAACAATGTCGCATGAATTAAAGCAACGATCACCTGTTACGGTTCATATTGGAACTGCAGAAGTAAGAGGAACGATTGTCTTCTTCGATCGGAATGTATTAGAGATGAAAGAAATGCAAGAAATCTTCTGTCAACTAAGGCTAGCCCAACCCATTCTAGCTAAGAAAGGTGATCGCGTAATCATTAGACGACCATCACCAGTTGAGACAATAGGCGGAGGGTCCATTGTTAATGTTACAGGGAAGAAATATAAATTTGGAAGCGAGACTGTTGAGATGTTGAAAAGAATGAGTGTTGGAACACCATTCGAGCAGCTTCAGCAGCTGGTAGAGAAAGAGCTTTTGTTGTCAAAAGAAGAGGTTAAGCAAACTCTTGGTATGGAAGATAACGTCTTTCTTGAATTGGAAAGAAATCCGCACGTTATAAGTGATGGAAGGTACATCACTACGAACGCTATTCGAAATCAAGTACGTTCTGATCTCGTTGAACTGTTGAAAGATTATCATGAAGCTTATCCTTTGAGACCTGGTTTACCAAAGGCAGAGTTGATACAAGAACTTAAGAAGAAGTATCCTGAAAAACTAATTGAACGAACGCTAGTTGGTCAAGAGAATGTGAAACAAAGAGGGCCATACATTTGTGAAGAAACCTTTTCCCCGTATTTTCCTAAAGCTTGGAAAACGAGAATGGAGAACGTTGTGAGGTCTCTCAAAGAGCAGGGAATGAAAGTATCACCAATTGATGTGCTGATCGATAGTGAGAGCATCCCATCTGTACTAAAAGGTGAGTTGAAGCAATTTTTGCTGGAGGAAGGGGAAGCGGTCGAACTAACAAAAGATTTGATGGTTCACCGCTCAACATGGGAGAGATCGCGTGATGTGTTAAGAAATGATACAGCGACCTCTTTTTCACTACAAGCTGCAAAGGAAGCGCTAGGCGTAAGCAGGAAGTTTCTTGTTCCTTTCCTTGAGAGTCTTGATGAAAAAGGTTATACCGTAAGAGATGGACAAGAAAGAAGATGGATCGATAACTAGAATACTTGGAGTGATGCTAGGATGAGACGGTTAATGTTTATGATATTCCTTATTGGGGTTGTGGCTGGTTGTTCCACTTCAAATGGCGAACAAGACAACAATAAAGAAAGTAGCGACTCAGAAACATTTACAATTGGTGTAATCCCAGCTCAAACGGAGGGGGAAATCGATCAAGCGATGGTAGAGTTACAAGATGTGCTCGCTGATGAACTAGATCGAAGTGTGGAAATTACAACATTCCCTGATTATAACGGTGTCGTAGAAGCGATGAATTACGAGCAAATCGATATGGCGTTTTTTGGTCCGCTTACATATGTCATCGCGCATGAGAAGAGCGGTGCAGAAGCGATTGTGACCCAGCTAATTGATGGCGAGCCATTCTATCACTCTTACGTTATTACAAACAGTGAAAATAGCTGGACGTCTCTTGAAGCTTTCATAGAAAATAGTAACGAGCACAGTTTTGCATTTGGAGATCCTAACTCGACGTCTGGCTCGTTAATTCCATCCATCGAGCTAAAAGACAGAGATGTATTCATTGATCAGGATAATCATTCATTTCAATCGATTATGTACACTGGCTCACATGATGCCACTGCGCTAGCGGTTCAAAATAACCAGGTGGATGCAGGTGCAATCGACAGTGCCATTTATAATCAATTATTGGAATCAGGGAAAATAAACGAAGATAAACTAAAGGTTATTTGGAAATCAGACAAGTTATTTCAATATCCATGGGCTGTAGCGAAGGGCACTGATAAAGAAACGAAAAAGCGATTGCAAGAGATCTTCCTATCCATAGAAAACGAGACGATTTTGAATGCTTTTGGTGCTTCTGGTTTTACGGAAGCTAGTAACGAAAACTACAAAAGTATCAGAGATGCCGCTGTAAAACAGGGCTTAATCAAGGACTAGTTATGGCCTGGATTAATTGGAAGCATGTAGTGAGCTTACTATTGATCGTCGTAGCATCGGTATGGAGTATACACGTTACGGGTTTTGATTTAGCCAAACTGAATGCTTTGACGAACATGGTCGATTTTCTTTCAAACTGGTTCCCTCTCAATTTAGAGGTTGTCCCACGAATGGTAGAAGCCAGCTTAGTGACGCTTGGAATGGCTTTTCTAGGTAGTTTTCTAGGGCTAATTATTGCACTCCCGCTAAGTCTTCTTGCCGCCAGAAACACGGGAGGACGATTCTATAGAGGAAGTCGAATCCTCTTGAGCTTTCTTCGTTCGATTCCGGAAATCGTCTTAGGATTAATGTTTCTTACCGTAGTCGGACCAGGACCGTTTGCAGCTACGCTAGCAATCATCGTTCATAATTCGAGCGTCTTAGGAAAGTTGATCGGTGAATTGATTGAAGCGGCTGATGAGGGACCGCAAGAAGCGATGAAAGCCGTTGGCGCTCCAGCAATTACAAGAGCATTGTTTGGGATTTTTCCACAAATTTGGCCGAATGTGCTTTCGCATTACTTTTATCGGTTTGAAGTTGCAGTTCGAACCTCATTAATACTTGGCCTTGTAGGTGGAGGAGGCATCGGGCAACAGTTATTTATTCATTTTAAAACGTTTCAATACTCGACTGTAGCGGTAGATGTTCTCATCATCATGTTGATTGTGATTGCTGTTGATTTCTTAGGAAGCCGGGTGAGACAAGATGTTATGTAAAAATGAGCTTCTAAGTATTACACATGGTTCTGTTACATATGGGCGGTCAGATAACTTTGCGATTAACGATGTGAACCTGACTTTCTCAAGAGGAGAATTCGTTTGTGTGTTAGGAAAAACGGGTGCCGGAAAATCTACACTGATCCGTACGTTGAATGGGTTACAGGCACTTTCAGAAGGAACTGTTTCTTATCAAAAACAGTCATATCGTCATCTCAAGGCTGAAGAATTAAGAAAGGTCAGAAGAAGCATGGGGATGATCTTCCAACAACACCAATTGATTCCGCGTTTGACTGTTCTGCAAAATGTTTATACAGGTTTGTTTGGCTTTCACTCGACATTCCAAAATGTACTTGGGTTAGTTACAGACGAGGAAAAGTCTAAAGCAAAGAAAATATTGGAACAGGTAGAGCTGTTGCCGGTGCAATACCAGCGGGTGGATGACTTGAGCGGAGGACAAAAACAGAGAGTTGGAATTGCAAGAGCATTAATCCAGTCACCAGATGTTTTTTTAGGTGATGAGCCCGTCGCAAGCTTGGATCCTGGCACGGCTGATCGTATTTTTCAATTAATTAAGAAGATTCATGAAGAGCAAGGGTTGTTAACGATTATAAATGTTCATAGCGTAAAGCTTGCCATACGTTATGCTACAAGGATTGTTGCTCTTAAAGGTGGTCGTGTAGTTTTCGATGATGTACCAGAAAAATTTACTGAGCAGCTAGAAGACGATCTTTATGAACGATGAATCTCTAATTAGTTACATGGGGAGATATATTTTCCTTTAAATGCTATCTATATGATAGTGGGAATATTGAACAAAAACCGTAGGGGACTCCCTACGGTTTTTGTGTACCTGATGCAATGATTGATGATGATTGTTTCTCTGTGACAGTACCAATAACTGTCGCTGTTTTACCTTTTTCTTTCATACGTTCTACATACGCGGAAGCCTCTTCCTCAGGTAGGCTTATCAGTAGGCCTCCTGAGGTAACAGCGTCACACAAAATGAGCTGTTGAAGTTCATTCAGGTTATGATATTCAACAGAATTAGAAATCCAACGATGATTTGCTTTTGATCCACCAGGCACAAATCCTTGTTCCGCTAGTTCATAAGTGCCCTCAAGTACCGGGACTTTATGGAAGTCAATTTGAAGACTAACATTGCTACCTGTCGCCATTTCATAACAGTGTCCGAGTAAGCCGAATCCTGTTACATCCGTCACAGCATTAGGTGCAAAATGGGTAAGCTCTTCAGCAGCGAGCTTATTTAGTTCAGCCATTGTTTCAGAAACAATTTTAAGCCTCTCGCTAGAAAGCTTTTCTGGTTTGATGGCAGTTGTATGAATACCTACCCCGATTGGCTTTGTTAAAACGACAGCGTCACCAGGTTTAGCTCCTACATTTGTATAGTAGCGATCAGGATGAACAATTCCTGTTACAGACAGACCGAATTTAGGTTCCTGATCATCGATTGAATGACCTCCAGCAATAACTGCACCTGCTTCTTCGACTTTATCTGCAGCTCCTTTAAGGATAGAAGACAAAATTTCAGGTGCTAGTTTTTTAATTGGAAAACCGACAATGTTCAGTACTGTTTTCGGGACGCCGCCCATCGCATATACGTCACTTAATGAGTTCGCAGCTGCAATTTGTCCAAACATATAGGGATCATCCACGATTGGAGTAAAGAAGTCGACTGTTTGAATCATGGCGATGTCATCAGTTAACCGATACACACCAGCATCATCGGAGGTTTCTACTCCAACTAGTAAGTTTGGATCTTTGTTCTTATCAGGTAGATGACGCAAAACTTGCGCCAGGTCCTCTGGACCGAGTTTGCATCCTCAACCACCTTTAGTTGAGAGAGACGTAAGTCGTATTTTCTCTTGACTCGACATAGTACCACCTCCTTATATAAGTATAATTCTTTTGTTTCGATTTTTGAAATGATATAGTATGAACAACATAATAATAGAGGGAGGAATTCACGTGAAGTACACTGTTTCGATCGAATTCTGCATGCAATGAAACTACGCACCAAAAGCCGCGAGTTTCGCGGAAGCACTTTTTAACCATTTTCGCCATGACATCACTAATCTCGAACTGACCCCAGGATTCAAAGGAGCATTCGAGGTAACGGTAAATGGTAGTAAGATCCATTCGAAACACAAAACAGGAGAGTATCCTGAAGTGGAAACCTTTATTAAAGAAATGGAACAGATGAAGGAATAGGTAGACACCCGGGGAAGGGTGTCTTTCCTTACGTCATTAGGAGATGAATAAGTTGAAATCACTAGTTAGAGAACTTCCTCCCATCCATCAATTACAATATGATTTTAGACAAAACGACCTGTCAAGAGCTTATTCGGAAGAAAGGTTGACTCACTTTATCCAGGATGAGGTCGACGATCTTCGTACTAAGTTACTGAACGAAACATATTCTGGAAATTCTAGAACAAGAGAAGAATTTCATCGTGATATTATTGAAAAATTGGAACAGAGAGCTTTAGCCACACTCACACCAAACCTTCGTCCTGTTATCAATGCAACAGGAGTCGTGTTACATACGAACCTGGGCCGTGCTCGGTTGAGTGAAAGAGCGCTAGAAGGACTAATAAAAGTAGCGCGCAGTTATTCTACATTGGAGTATGAGCTTTCTTCTGGAAAGCGCGGATCTAGACATGATATAGCTGAAAGCTTGATTCGTGAGGCTACTGGAGCTGAAGCTGCTATGGTAGTCAATAACAATGCTGCAGCGGTTTATTTAGTATTACGAGCGTTTGCAAATGAATGTGAAGTGATCGTATCAAGAGGAGAGCTTGTTGAAATTGGAGGCTCATTTCGCGTTTCTTCAATTATGTCAGAAAGTGGTGCACAACTCAGGGAAGTAGGAACGACAAATAAAACTCACCTGTACGATTATGAAGATGCTCTAACTGAAGACACTTCGATGATCATGAAAGTTCATCGTAGTAATTTCTCTATTGTAGGATTTACTTCAGAAGTAGACCGAAAAAAGTTATCACGTTTTGCAAAGAGTAATCATGTTATTTATTACGAAGATTTAGGGAGCGGAGCAGTATTCGATTATACCGAGCATGGTATCGGTGATGAGCCTACAGTGGAAACAGTTTTGAGGGAAGGAGCGGACATCGTTTCTTTCAGTGGAGATAAGCTACTAGGTGGACCGCAGGCTGGTATTATTGCAGGAAAGAAGTCGCTTATCGATAAGCTTAAGAAAAATCAGTTAGCTCGTGTATTACGGGTCGATAAATTCACACTATCCGCACTAGAAGCAACATTACAACAGCATTTGATGAATGAAGAAAAAGATATACCGGTTGTGAGGGACATCTTAGTGACGAAAGAGGAAATGTATGATCGAGGTATCCTATTTAATAAGGTCCTCCTAGCAAAAACAGCGTTTTTTGAAACTGAAATAATGGAAGATGTTTCTCAAGTCGGTGGTGGAACGATGCCAGACGTCTCGCTAGCTACCTATGTAGTCGCATTGTCTTCTGACGTATACACGTGCAATGAGTTGGAACTTAAATTACGAGAAGCTTCGATCCCGATAATAACGAGGATAAAGGAAGACCGAGTCGTGCTAGATCTCAGGACGGTTACAGAGGAAGAGGAGAGTCAGATAATAAATGCTTTAATTGCTATCTCACAATAAAAAGGCGACTGAATGGTCGCCTTTTTTTATTTAGGGGAAATTAGAAACCTTCACCATTTTTCTGTCTTGTCTGATTACGTTTTTTTACTTTGTGTGAGCCTTTCATCGGCTCTTGTTGGCCAGTACGACCTTTGGGGGCATTTTTTCGCATGTCTTTAAACGTGTTGCTTTCTGTCATGTTCAATCCCTCCTTTAGTAATAGTATTTGCACGTCTTTTCATCTTATACGAGCCGTATAGCAAGCCTTATTTTGGATAAACTATCGTGAAACCATTGATAAGGAGGGCAAACGATGCCGTACAATAAAGACAAACAGCAGGCATTTCAAGCTGCTCAGCAAGGATATGATCAGGCGATCGACGCGAGTAACGAAGTCGTCGTTACAAGTAGCGAGTACGGAAAAGACCTTGAACATTTACAACAGGAAGTAGGAGAGGCGATGTCACAAATTGAGGGAGCTCTTGTCAATGCTTCTGAGCATCAACGTGAACAGCTACTTCAGTTTCAACAGGACCTTCAATCGATTCAAGCAGAAATGGATAAAGACGTGTAAAAGGTTGAACCCCCGTCATTCCTGATGACGGGTTTTTTGTTTCATCTATTGAAGTTTCTTTGTCTTTTGAGCGTTTTTCGTAACCATTGTTGCTATAAGCTGAGCCTTCATGTACCTGTAGGATCTCACCTGTCCCGCTAGTCCCTTCCAATCAACTCAGGTCGGTTCTTTATACAAAAAATGTTTCAAAAGCAACAATCATTGAGAAAACAGTCTGTATTAAACGCACGCTGTTCTCAAGAAAGATGTTCGTGAACATAATCATTATCAGCTTTTGCTTGCTCCGTGACCATGAGCATCTGCATCATCCATTCCAAGGTGAATTCCATTCGCTTTATGCTTTCCCACTAGCTATCAATTGTGGGTGATAAGTTAATCTTATGGAGTATAATAACAATCTTGTTATTTACTTATGTTTGAAAATTTACTAATATGGATAAAGGGAAGTTGAAAGCGTTTTTGCAACTACCGCTTTGTTATGCAATTTGAAGGAGGGAACTACATATGGCAAAACATGAACTTTATAATTCTAAGTCAACGTTCGATGCTAATGGTAAATCATATTCGTTCTATCGCATAAATGCGTTAGAAGAAGCAGGCATCGCAAAAGTTAGCAAGCTCCCTTATACGATTAAGATCTTGCTTGAGTCCATACTTCGTCAGTATGACGGTAAGGTTATTAAAGAAGAGCACATTGAGAATCTCGCTAAATGGGGAACTAGCGAGCAAAAGACTGATATCGATGTACCATTTAAACCATCACGTGTTATCCTACAGGATTTTACGGGTGTACCAGCAGTAGTTGACCTTGCGTCACTTCGTAAGGCAATGGCTGATATGGGTGGAGATCCAGACAAAATCAATCCTGAAATTCCAGTTGATCTTGTTATTGACCATTCAGTTCAAGTTGATAAATATGCTTCTGAAGATGCACTCGAATTTAACATGAACAAAGAATTTGAACGTAACCTTGAGCGTTATAAGTTTCTTAAATGGGCTCAAGATTCCTTCGATAACTATCGTGCTGTACCACCAGCTACAGGAATCGTTCACCAAGTTAATTTGGAGTACGTAGCAAACGTCGTTCAAGAAAACAACTTTGATGGTGAAAATATTGCTTACCCTGATACACTTTTCGGAACTGATTCTCACACAACTATGATTAACGGTCTAGGCGTTCTTGGTTGGGGTGTAGGTGGAATTGAAGCTGAGGCAGGAATGCTTGGGCAGCCTTCTTATTTCCCTGTTCCAGAAGTAATTGGTGTGAAGCTTACAGGTGAACTTGCTAGTGGAACCACTGCAACGGATCTTGCACTTAAAGTGACTCAACTTCTACGTGAAAAGAAAGTTGTTGGAAAGTTTGTTGAATTCTTCGGTCCTGGTCTTTCTAGCATGCCACTTGCAGACCGCGCGACGATCTCAAACATGGCACCTGAGCAAGGGTCAACTTGTAGCTTCTTCCCTGTAGATGAAGAGGCGCTTGAGTACATGCGCTTAACTGGACGTACAGAAGAGCATATCAATCTTGTACGTGAATACTGTCAAGCTAACGGCTTGTACTACACTCCAGAATCTGAAGATCCTGAATACTCTAGTGTTGTAGAACTTGACCTTTCAACAGTAGAACCAAGTCTAGCTGGTCCTAAGCGTCCTCAAGACCTTATCCCTCTATCTAGTATGAAAGAAGAGTTCAATAAGGCGCTTGTATCTCCGCAGGGTAACCAAGGACTCGGAATGGATAAGAATGAGATCAAGAAAGAAACAACTGTGAAATTCAACGATGGAAAAGAAGTTGATATGAAGACAGGTGCGGTTGCAATCGCTGCGATTACAAGCTGTACAAATACTTCCAATCCATCAGTCATGCTTGGTGCTGCTCTTCTTGCGAAGAAAGCAGTTGAAAAAGGACTTCAAGTTCCTGAATACGTTAAAACAAGTCTTGCTCCAGGGTCGAAAGTTGTTACTGACTATCTTGAGAAATCAGGACTTATGCCTTACCTTAAGGACCTAGGATTCCATCTTGTAGGCTATGGTTGTACGACGTGTATCGGTAACTCTGGACCACTTAAAGAAGAGATTGAAGATGCGATTGCGAAGAGTGACCTGACAGTAACGTCAGTACTATCTGGTAACCGTAACTTTGAGGGACGTATACACCCACTAGTGAAAGCAAACTATCTTGCATCTCCACCGCTAGTTGTTGCTTATGCACTTGCAGGTACCGTGAACTTTGATCTTCACTCAGAATCGTTTGGTAAAGATAAAGATGGAAATGACGTTTACTTGAAAGACCTCTGGCCATCTCCTGAGGAAATAAAAGAAGCGGTAGCTGAAACGGTTACTCCAGAAATGTTTAAGCGTCAATACAAAACAGTTTTTGAAGAAAACGAGCGTTGGAATCAGTTGAGCACGAGTGAAGGCGACTTGTACAACTGGGATGAAGAATCAACATACATCCAAAACCCTCCATTCTTCGAAAACCTTTCTAAAGAGCCTGAAGCAATTCACCAGCTTAAGGATATGAGAGCAATCGCGAAGTTTGGTGATTCTGTAACGACTGACCATATTTCCCCAGCTGGAGCAATCGCGAAAGAAATGCCAGCAGGACAATATCTACAGGACAAAGGCGTTCGACCGATCGACTTTAACTCCTATGGATCACGTCGTGGTAACCACGAAGTAATGATGCGAGGTACTTTTGGAAACATTCGTATCCGTAACGAAATTGCACCAGATACTGAAGGTGGCTGGACTATGTATTGGAAAACAGACGATGTTATGCCAATTTACGATGCTGCAATGAAGTACAAGGAAGACGGAACTGACCTTATCGTACTTGCTGGTAAAGATTACGGTATGGGAAGCTCTCGTGACTGGGCTGCAAAAGGAACGAATCTTCTAGGAATTAAAACGGTTATCGCTGAGAGCTATGAAAGAATCCACAGAAGTAACCTTGTATTGATGGGCGTATTACCACTTCAATTCAAAGAGGGTGATTCTGCTGAGTCACTAGGTCTTTCTGGTAAAGAAACATTTGCAGTAGATATTACTGAAAATGTTAAACCACGTGAAGAAATCAAAGTAACGGCGACTTCACCAGAAGGCGAAGTCAAGACGTTTGATGTACTAGCTCGTTTCGACAGTGAAGTTGAAATTGACTACTATCGCCACGGAGGAATTCTGCAAATGGTTCTTCGTGACAAGTTAGAAACTAAATAATAGTAAGAAGTTCAGGTGAACTTTTTCAGACTGCCGAGTGAATCTCGGCAGTCTTTTTTTATGCATAAATCTCATAAATCTGCGGGGAATTTACAAAAAAACTGATTTTATGTATTAAATATTCTGAATTCGGGAATACTTGCATTAAAGATAATCGTTACGAAAGGAGAAAAAGATGAGAAAATCTCAAAAGATAACTTTCAAAGAGTTAGTTTCGCAGTATAAGCAAGAATTAATGAACGACAAAGAAGCGATTGAACGCATTGAAGATAAGTTTGAAAAAAAACACGCCAAAAATTAATACGAAGCATGATAATTCTTCTCCGATTGCACAGCATATAAGGTAAAGGAGGAGATCTTAATGAGTAACCCAAAACGATTTCCGAAATCTTTTGCACCCAATCACTTATCTTCCCTTCACCCAGAAGCAGAAGGAAACAAAGGAAAACAGATGCAAACAAAAGGGAATCAAAAGCCTGACTATGCTCCCCCTAAAGGGAAATAATGAGTATGAAACCAGAAGGAGAAATCTTTCTGGTTTATTTCATTTATAACAATTTCTTTCAAAGTTTGTAAAAACGTCTTAAAGGTAATAAGAAAAGCGAATGATTACAATAGATAAGTTTTTTCGGGGGGATCTTTATGACAATTACAGCTAGAATTGAACCAATTTCGAGTTTGAATACAGAAGAAGCGCCAGAAACTGGACTCTTAATAAAAGAGTTAGAAATAAAGATGCAACAAATGGGGTATCTTGTTCCTTATCGTGAAGAGTTAAACTGGGAGAAAGCCATCGCTAGTCTAGAACTAGGTGAAAGTAAAACCTTGCATCATCTAAAAAAAGCAGCTGCAAAGAACGATCGTGTATTACTTACTTATGCGAAGCTCTTTAAAGGAACCATTTTTCAAAATCTTATTCTTCACCCCAACCATGAGGGGATTTATCTCCCTTTTCGATTCGATGAACCATTTACATTACAAATTGAGGGTCAGAAGATTTGGGTAGGTTCATCGATAAGACTTCTTGAAGAACTTTCATGGTTACAAATTAGCTTTGATCAAGGGAAATACGATGAGAACGTGAAGGAATATTGGCGAAACTTCATTGACATTACTCAGAAAAGCATTGATTTTATGAGTCCTATTATTTTTGAAGAAGCCGTTTAGACGATTTCTTGAAATGAAAATAGGGTAAAGGGTCCATAAGGTGGGTGATGATCATGGAAAGAAAAGATTTATTAGGCAGTGAAATCTACAAAATGTTTGAAGGTTCAGGACCTCCGTATGGTTGTGGTACAGCTGCATTGACTGGCGGTTTTGCTTCAAGACTCGCAATTATGACATTAACGATTTCAGGGATTGACCACAATTTAGGTGATGTGCCGAGAACGTACTTCTTACTCTGTGATGAAGATGATGTGCAGTTTGAAGAGTTTCTTGATAACGGAAGTGCTCGAACGTTGAATGATGCCCCTATGCGACTTTTAGAATGTACGTATCATTTGATGTTGGAGCTTTCACAACAAGAAAAGAATATTAAACAAAATGTTGTTGTCGACTATAGAATGGCGATGAGAATGCTGAGGCAAGTATTCGAAGCAGCAGAAAATATTTTGCTTTCTAATGGGTGTAGTGCAGAAACACGAAAAGCAATGCTTTCTTACGAAAATTCACTATATGACACCCTTCCCAAAAGCTTGCAAAACTAATAGATCTAAGAATATAAACTGCTCTTCACATACATACATGAAGAGCAACTAAGAGGTGCAAGAATGAATAGAGGGCATCATATGAGGATTAAACGGTATAATCATCAAGGAAACGCTTAAAAGTTATAACAGATGGTTCAAGTTAATAATGCATTTGATTACTAAGCTGAATGGGAATTTCCATTCGGCTTTTTCTTCAATAGGGAATCAATCACCACTTATGATAAACTATATATGATTAGCAAGAAGTAAGAGGAGGATATTCAGTGTTCATTTCAACTACCCCAATCAATGTACGATATGCTGAAACTGACCAAATGGGAGTTGTCTATCATGCCAACTATCTCATTTGGTTTGAGCTAGGAAGAACGACATTAATAAATGACCTTGGGTTTCACTACGCTGACATGGAGAAAGAAGGAATATTATCTCCAGTCGTTGATATAGAGGCAAGTTACAAACGCCCTGTTCGTTATGGGGATGAAGTGAGAGTGAATACTTGGGTGGAACACTATGATGGCCTGCGGGTCGTATATGGATATGAAGTAATGAAGGAAGATGACACCGTCTGTGTAACTGGTAAATCAGTACATACATGTGTAAAGAAAGAAACGTTCCGACCTATTTCGATTCGGAAAAGGTTTCCTGAATGGCACAAAGAGTATGAGAAGGTGAAAAAAAAACGGATAAGTAAAGGATTGTAATCGAATGGCATTTGGATTATCAAAAAAAGAATTACAAGAATGGAAACATACTGTTGCAAGTGGCGAAGTTGCTTTTCTAACCCATTTTTGGTACGATCCACTGTTTCCACAATACAAAACCGTAACGAAAGCGGGATGCAGGGATGTAGCAAAGTTAATTAAGTGGGGGGAGAAATACAACTTTAAGGGTGAGTGGATTCACGATCGAGAAGGGTTTCCACACTTTGATCTACTCGGAAATGAGCAGGTGAGAGTTCTTAGAAACGAAGGACTCACCAGTCATATTGAAAGATTCCATTTAACAGAAAGGTAATAAAAAGACGCGAAAGCAACGAAGCTTTCGCGTCTTTTTATTACTGGTCCCCATGTTGAAACACAATTTCGTCTTTTTTTCTGCTGTATTTCACAGTGAAATCGAGCTCTTCAAAAAACCAGATGTCTTTTTCTTCAACAAAAAATGTGATTCCGTCTTCTTCAGTGGACAGAGCTGGTTCTGTTGGAGTTTCAACGGTCATGCCTAGCGAAAAGCCATCTTGAACGGTACTGCATCCGCCAACTCGAACAAAGAAGCGAAGTGAATCCCCTTTTTCTAATGCCATTTCACGTTTAAACCAGTTTAAAGCTGGTTGAGTAATTGATATAATCATTAAATATTCCTCCCTGGCACGACGTTACATCTCTATTATAAAGATGTAAAGTGTTCTTGCAAAACAATAGGGTTATAACTGTTAGAATTTGTAGTTACAAGGAGATATAATAAGGGTATAAAGGGTATTGAGTCGAGGAGGGCTTTAACTTGAGTAAGAAAAATATATGGCTGATTGTTTTCCTCGCCTTTGCAGGCGTAATCCTACTGAGCATTAAGCCAATTATGGACCATAGGAGCCAGCGTTTGAATGAATTAAAACAAGCAGCTTCGATGATGGTTGTGAACGAAGTACCAAACGAAACCGTCATTTCTTCAATTGCTGAAAAGAACGATATAAAGGAAGATCTGGATGAGAACGCTGAGGAAAAAGTAGACGAAGGTTCTAAGAAAGAGAACACGTCAACTGAGGAAGCTGATATCAAGATGGTTGGACTAGGAGACTCACTCACGAAAGGGAGCGGTGATTCAACAGGAAAAGGCTATATAGGACGACTTTCAACAAACATTGAACAAGATACCGGTTCTAGTGTTTCCGTTCAAAATTATGCGGTTCATGGTAGAAGAACACCGAAATTATATAAAATACTTTTTGAAGATGATGTAGAAAAATCAGTAAGTGAAGCTGATGTGATTTTGATGAGTATCGGTGGAAATGATTTAATGAAAGTGGTTAAAGAACATTTCTTAGACTTACAGATGGCTGATTTTCAAAGAGAGCAGTCTGACTATGTCGACCGTCTTGATAAAATCATGAAAAGAATTCGTTCTTTAAATAGCGACGCACCAATTATTTTTATAGGTCTTTATAATCCGTTATTAGAGAGTTTTCAATCGATAACAGAAATTGATCAAATTGTTCAGCGGTGGAATGGAATAAACCAATCTACTGTAGAAAAAGATGAAAACACAACATTCGTTCCTGTTTATGAACTGTTCAATTCAGTAGATGAAAATTTATTTTTTGAAGATCAATTTCATCCGAATGATGATGGGTATGAATTAATGGCACGTCAGATTCAATATCACTTGAATCAAGATGATATTATCGATGACATCCAAGTTGAATAACTCAAAAAATGATGTAATGTTAATAAGTAATTAACAAAGGCAGTGGTAAACATGGAAAAGAACTATGAAGAAGAATACAATGAGTTAGCTGAACGTTATTGTGTTGATACGTTCATTTCGCCAGCTTCAAGATTAATTTTCATTTTAGAATCACCACATATCGCTGAGGTGAAGTACGGTGTCCCAGTGGCAGGTTCTTCTGGTGCAACGATGGCGAAGAAGCTTTTCGGACAAGAATATAATAAACCTCTTGGTTTGTTATTAAAAAAACATGATGAAGACGAGAAAAATCGCCCATCACTTGATGCAATAGGGTTATTAAATGTTTGTAACATCCCGATGCAGAAACGTCCATACAAACAAGAAGATATAGAAAACGCATCGGCCTTATTGGACAGGTTTGAAGTGATCCGTAAATACAATCACAAAGATTCGTTTAAAGATGAAGAGTTGAATACAGTTCAATCGTTGATTCTTAGTAAGTTTAGAGAGAGACTCAATAAGCTAACAGACACTAAAGCTACGTTTGTGCCATGTGGAAGATTTGCACAGAAATTCTTCCGACTTGCGGATATCTCAAGTGAGAAATGGACCATTATCGAGGATGTGCCTCATCCGTCTTACAACTCTTGGAGTAGAGAGCGGTATCAAGAGCCCGTTTCAAATGTAATCGAAGCTTTAAAAACGTCATAAAGTATAAGTAAGTTTATTAAAACGAAGGAAAAAGCCTTATCCACCCAGGATAAGGCTTTTTCTATATGCAAGAGCATAGAATAGAGCAAACGCATAATTTTTCCCAAAGTTGTAATATAAGTGTAACAAGGGAGGTGAAGTGATGAAGAAATGGTCTCTCATGCTGCTCGTATCGGTCGTTTTATTCGGTGGCTATGCTATGGCGCCAGTAGAATCGCATGAAATCGTCCAAGCCTCCCTAGTCCAACTTGACGAAGATCTTCCATATTGTCACTAATTAACGAAAAGGGGTCTTTCGCGTGCTTTTAAAAATGAAATATGATCGCAGAAAAATGAATAGCCCATAGCCTTATTTGAAAGGAGGGCTCGACATGGAAGAACTCATGTTGTTCATCACAGCAGGCTTGTTCTTTGTTTCACTGTTTAACTTCATCGTCATCTTAATCGAAAAAACAAAGCATAAGTAGTCTCAGCTTTCTACTTTCCTTGCGAAGGTATCAACATGATTTTTGTAGGGCGCGTTATCATCTAATTGAAAGATGGTAGATGCGGTTGATAAGTACGTTTTTGCGAGGTCCATATTTCCAAGTAAGTGATTTAGCTTTCCACATTGAAAGGTTAGCTCTCCAAATAAGTAGAATCTTTGTTTTTCTCGACAAATTTGAACGCCTTCTTTCGCGATGGATAATGATTTTTCGTAATCACCACATGAAGATAATGCCTTAGAATAATTGTAGTATAATCTTATTTCGATTGTTTCATCATTGATGATTGGATAAAACCGAACATGATAAAAAGCTTTTTTAAATAACGACAGTGCGTTGTGCCAGTTCTTTTCTTCACTATAAAGAATTGCCGTGCTAATCAGGATTTCTATTTCTCGTTCGGAATAATTTTTTGAGGTGGTTGCAGTTAATAATAACGCTTTGTTAAGTGATTGGAATGAACTGTGGGCATCATGCTCGATGTAGTATTGGCAAATTGCTTTATGCCACAACACGAACTGACGATTCTTAATCGTAGAGAAGAGAGGATTATTCTCTTCATCTGCCAGGATTTCAGCGACAGTGTGGTACTCACGGTTCTTAATATGTCTCCTTATCTGACGACAAACCTCCTTCACATAATCTAGGCGGGGTGTTTCAATCATGTGAAAAAAATAATTAATGTCCACACCAAGTCTCGATGCAAGATGATAGAGTAGTTCTGCAGAAGGTGATACAGCATTGTTTTCGATTTGACTAATCAACGCTTGAGTACAGATACCATTCGCCAGATCAGACTGGGAGAGCCCAAGGTACATTCGAAGTTCACGTAGGGAAGTTCCGAGTGTATCCTGTCGCATCTGCTATCCCCCTTTTACAAACATTATATCACGTGGAAACATTATCCATATACCTATTCCCAAATAAAACAAACCATAATAATATTATGTAACCTAAATAATTAGAGGAAGTTCACCTTGTTTATAGAAGGAATTAATGTGACACATTTTTAAAGGGGTGAACGTTAGTGAATTATTTACCTTCATTTGAATTAACAGATCAAGTGGTAGTTGTAACAGGAGGAGGGAAAGGAATAGGACGAGCGATTGCAATCGGAGCTGCTGAAGCCGGTGCGGACGTTGCAATCCTGGCTAGAACGTCTTCTGATATTAACGAAACAGCAGGTTTGGTCAGAGATAAGGGCAGAAAGGCTTATCCGATTCAAACCGATATAACAAGTAAACAAGAAATTGAAGAAGCCGTATCTATGGTGTACAAAGAAGCGGGTAAAATCAATATCTTGATAAATAACGCAGGTATGAACATCCGTTCAAAAGCTTCGGATGTGACCGAGAATGAATGGAATAAGATCTTTCAGACGAACCTTCAAGGTGCGTTTTTTATGTCGCAAGCATGTGCTGCAATCATGAAAGAAAATGGAGGGGGGAAGATAATTAACGTTTCCTCAGTTGCTGGGCATGTGGCTCTTAGAACAGGAGTTGTTTACGCTGCCACGAAAGCAGGTATGATTCAGATGACTAAGAATCTAGCCCTAGAATGGGCAGAAGATCATATTTCCGTTAATGCGATCGGTCCCTGGTACTTCAGGACACCATTAACGGATCAATTACTAGAAAACAAAGAGTATCTACAGGATATTCTTTCAAGAACGCCAATGAATCGAGTAGGGGAGATGAAAGATCTCGTTGGAGCAGCGGTGTTTCTTTCTTCAGAAGCTTCGGACTATATGACTGGACAAACATTGTTCGTTGATGGAGGGATGACGATCTACGGATTTTAATAATAAAGAACAAAACGATACATAGGAAACTTCAATAACTATAAACACATCAAAAAAGCTGTCGAATCATCTCGACAGCCGGGAAACCGTTACAGTGTAACGGTTTCTTCTTTATTCTGCTACTTCTGTTGAAATACTTGGAGCTGTTAGACCAGCATCTTCGTAAACAGATGCTATTTTTTCTTCAGCTGATGTGAACAGGCTATCTGATTCTTCATAAACATAACCAGCTTCATCTGAAAGGTTTGCTGCTCTTGTTTCATAAGACTTCGCAAGATCTTCTAGAGCTGCTTCAAGCTCACTCTTATGAGCGTCAAGTTCAGCTGGAATTTCCATTCCACGAATATCTTCGGCAACAGTATTAGCAGCGGTTTTTGCTTCTTCTTTCATTGTTGCAAGCTCTTCAGCAGAAGGTTTTTCTTCTTCTTTAGCTTTAGCAGCTTCAAATGCGTAGATTGGTGAATCTTTTTCGTTGATCAAGCTTGTAAGGTTCATTTGGAAATCAAGCAAAGCTCCTTTTACATCAGTTTCTTGATTTCCATTTTCTTCTGAGCTAGCTTGTTCATTGTTCTGGCTGTTATTTTCCGAAGCATTTTCATTAGCGCCGTTTCCGTTGCTACAAGCTGCTGCAAAAACTAAGACCAAAAGCATAGTTAAAGATAAAACCTTTTTCATACCGTGTAACCTCCTGATATATTTGTATATTCTTTACAGATACAAATACTAGTCTAATAGCCACAATTTGTAAATAGTTAAATTGTATTAAAATTAAAAAATCTAGTTGCTACTTTCAATAAAAAGAATATGTTAAGGTGAAAGGGTATACAAGTTAGACGGGAGTGCATAAACGTGATTCTATTAAATGGCGAAATTATATCAAAAGAAAACGCTTCTATTAATATAGAAGATAGAGGGTATCAATTTGGAGACGGTGTCTATGAGGTTATACGAATTTACAATGGAAGTTTCTTTGAATTAGATGGTCATTTTGATCGTTTGAAAAGAAGTGCTAGTGAAATCCATATTGAACTACCTTTCGACCGTACTACATTCCATACAAAAGTAAACGAGCTCCGTTCAGTCAATCACGTAGAGAATGGACATTTATATATGCAAGTTTCACGAGGGGTCGCTCCGCGAAACCATCCATTTCCAGCAAAGTCCGAACCTGTTGTCGTCGGCTATACAACTGAATACGCTACAAACGAAACACCTGCACCAGGTAGAGCGATGTTCACAGAGGATATAAGATGGTTACGCTGTGATATTAAAAGCTTAAACTTACTCGGAAATGTTCTTGCTAAGGAAGAATCCAAAAAACAAGGATATGATGAAGCTATTTTCCATAGAGGCGAAACTGTAACTGAGGGAAGTTCTACAAATGTCTTCATAGTGAAAGACCAAACGCTCTATACGCATCCTGCGAATCATTATATTCTTGATGGAATTACAAGGAGAGCAATTTTAGATGTTGCAAAGGATGCTGGTATTCCAATCAAGGAAAATCCGTTTACTAAAACACAATTACTTGAAAGTGATGAAGTTTTTATTTCCAGCACAACTCAGGAAGTTCGACCTATTATCGAGGTAAGTGGCAACACCATTGGAACTGGTAGAATGGGGGATGTAACCGCTATCCTTCAAAAGGCATTCAAGAAGCGAATTCCTAATAGTGAGCAATAATAACAAAAAATATTTTTCTCGCAGTTGAATTTTTGATGCGATAATGGTACTGTTAATTAGCGCTATATGTGAATGAAGAATTGCTTGTTTCGAGCATTTTCCATCATAAGGAAAATGCTCTTTTTAAAAATGATGTGGAGAGCATTCTCCATTTTATAGCATTTAAATGTAAAAAGGAGTTTTTATACGTTGAAAAAATTTCAAGACCTTGGATTAAGTAATACAATACTCGAAGCCGTAAACCAGATGGGCTTTGAAGAAACAACACCAATTCAAGCTGGTACTATCCCTCTAGCTCTACAAAATAAGGATGTAATCGGCCAAGCTCAAACAGGTACTGGTAAAACTGCAGCGTTTGGTATCCCGATGATCGAAAAGATCGATACGTCACTTACACATGTACAGGGAATCGTACTTGCTCCTACTCGTGAGCTTGCTGTACAGGTAGCAGAGGAACTAAACCGTATTGGACAGGCAAAGGGTGTACGTGCTCTTCCTATCTACGGTGGCCAAAGTATCGGTCATCAGATTAAAGCACTTAAGAAACGCCCTCAATTAGTTGTAGCAACACCTGGACGTCTAATTGACCACATGGAACGTAAGACGATTCGTCTTCAAGAAGTTTCATTCGTAGTACTAGACGAAGCAGATGAAATGCTCAACATGGGCTTCATTGAAGATATCGAGAAAATTCTTAAAGGTGTTCCTGATCAGCGTCAAACGCTTCTATTCTCAGCAACTATGCCTAAGCGTATTGCAATCCTTGCAGAGAAGTTTATGAGCAATCCTGAAACGGTAAGAACGAAATCAAAAGAAATGACTGTTCCTCAAATCGATCAGCATTACTATGATGTTCGTGAACCAAAGAAATTCGACCTTCTTTGTCGTCTTCTTGATATTCAAGCGCCTGAACTTGCTATCGTTTTCGGTAGAACAAAGAAACGCGTTGATGAAGTTGCTGAAGGACTTAAGAAGCGTGGATACATGGCAGAAGGAATTCATGGTGACCTTCCTCAGGGCAAGCGTGACCAGGTAATCAAACAGTTTAAAGACGGTACGATTGATATCATGGTAGCAACGGACGTAGCTGCACGTGGTCTTGATATCAGCGGTGTTACTCACGTTTATAACTTTGATATTCCTCAGGACCCAGAAAGTTATGTTCACCGTATCGGTCGAACTGGACGTGCTGGTAAATCAGGTCTAGCTTCTACATTTATCACTCATCGTGAGTATGATCACCTGAAAACGATTGAGAAAATCACGAAGCGTACAATGCAAAAGCGTACAATCCCAAGCTTTGCTGAAGCAATGGAAGGGCAGCAACAGTCTACTATCCAACAGCTTCAAAGTACGATTGAAGAGCAGGGACACAGTGGTTATCGTTCATCAGCTGAACAGCTTTTAGATGATCACGATCCTGTAACGCTTGTATCTGCAGCTCTTAAGCTTCTTACAAGAGAACCAGATACAACTCCTGTTAAAATCACTGACATCGCACCACTACGTGCGAAAAAAGGCCCGAACCGTGGAGGCAGTGGCGGCGGACGCGATCGTCGTAACCGCTCTAACGACCGCGGTGGACGTAGTAAAGGTAACTACCGTCAAGACCGTAGTGCTGGAGCAAAGCGCCGTAAGTTTAACGACAAAAACAAAAATTCATAAATTAGAAAGCCGGGGCCTCTCCCGGCTTTTTTTCATATATAAATACTGTGAAAAAGACTTTGAAAACGTTATCCTTATAGAGACACTACATTGAAAGGCAGCGAAGCGATATATGAATAGTCAGCAGACACTAAACTTACAAAATACAGAATTATTAATAAAGCGTTTAGCTCTTATCGAAAATGAGTTAGATTCAAAAGAAGCATCAAAAATGAAACAACTTATGATGAAGCTCAAAAGTGGAGAGCAACACTTTTTATTTTCCGGTCACTTTTCAGCTGGGAAGTCCACGATGATTAACGCATTATTTGATACGGACTTATTACCATCTAGCCCAATACCTGCAAGTGCAAATACGGTAAGAGTGAGAAGTGGGGAACCAGGGGCAGAGGTAGAGTTTTTTGACGGAAAAAGAATGGTATTCAAGGCGCCATATAATATTGAAACAGTAAAAGAATATTGTTTGAACGGAGATGATGTGGCTCAAGTTGAATTAAGTGCTCCTTCTCCATTTCTTGATGAAGATGTTGTCTTAATTGATACACCAGGGATCGACTCAACTGACGAAGCTCACCGATTAGCTACTGAGAATTCCATGTATGTGGCAGACGTTGTTTTCTATGTAATGGATTATAATCATGTTCAATCAGAAGTGAATTATCAGTTTATCCGTGAGCTTCATCGTCAGAATAAGAAAATCATCCTGATCGTAAACCAAATTGACAAGCATAAGGAATCAGAACTATCATTCCAATCATTTAAGCAATCTGTCGCTTCATCTTTTCATGCGTGGGGGATGACGTTAGAATCATTCTTTTTCATTTCATTACGAGATCGTTCGCATCCTAATAACCAATTCGAGCAATTGAAAGTGTACATCGAGGGACTTGCAAAGAAGACAGAGGAAGAAAAAGTTGCGAGCGTTTATGATTCTGCTCAATCGTTGGTGAACGATGTAACAGCAGTTCAGTCTGAAGATGAAGAAGTGAGAAAAGCTCATTCAAAGATGATGAAAGCACTTTCATCCTATAAAGAAAAAATGAATCAGATTGAAGAGGAATTCCAGGAAGAAGCTTCTAAGATTACAAAAGGTGCTATGCTGATGCCATATGAAGTAAGAGAGGCTGGAAGAGCATACCTTGAATCACTTCAACCTGGTTTCAAAGTAGGACTGATTTTCCGTGATAAAAAAACCGAGCAAGAAAGAGAGCTGCGTTACAATTCATTTGTAGAAAAGTTACAATCTCAAGTGAAAACGCAATTGGAGTGGCATTTTCAACAATTGTTGCTACATCTCGAAGAAGAAGCAGGAATGAAAGATTCCAATGAACTGAAAGACTATGCTGTTTTTATCGAATTCTCGATTTTGAAGCAGGAAGCAGAAAGAGGAACTGGCGCTACAGGTGAAGCCGTTTTGCATTACACCGAAACTATTGCCAGCCGATTGAAATCTCAGGTTAAAGTGCAATCAGAACAAAAGAAGGACGCGCTTCTAAGGGAGTTAGAGGAAGGGTTCATTAAACTCCAAGATGATGAAAAGAAAAAATTCGCCAAAGCAATTGGTGAAGATAAAGCACAGGAATACTTTGAGTTAGTTGAAGATGCAACAGAAGTAAGGAAGCGGTTTGATAAAATATTGACAGGTGCGTATGATGCAAAAGCAAGAGGAATTGATGGTTTGTTCGAGCAAGCCGATAAGGAAATCGTGTATATTGAGCCTGAAGATACGCCTGTTACGAAAACTAAACAACGAACTGCGAGAACAAAAGAGACTAAAGATCGACTGGATGAATCAGACGGTCTACCAACTCGAGACAAAACAATACATGCACTGCACAAAGTTGCTGACACAATCGAAGATTTACCCGGACTAGGTCAAACTCGTTTACGAGCAAGAGCAGATAAATTGGAGAACAAATCTTATACAGTTGCTCTATTTGGTGCATTTAGCGCTGGTAAATCTTCTTTTGCTAACGCGCTCATTGGTGAAGCCATTCTTCCATCTTCTCCAAATCCTACAACGGCTACGCTCAACAGAATTTGCCCTGTTCGTCACGATCGTGTTCATGAGACAGCAGATATTTTCTACAAAACCGAGGATGAACTCCTAAAGGATATACAACATTCTCTTTCATTTTTTGGTGAAAAGGCATTTTCAATTGAAGACAGCTTACGTATCATCGAAAAAGGTAAAATATTTGCTAAAGAATCATCGGATACAAAGCCACACGCGTTGTTTTTGAAAGCTGTATTAGACGGAAAACCTCAGCTTGACTATCTAGGGAAAAGTCGAAACGTATCCATGAATGACTACCAAGACCTTGTGGTCAATGAATCGAAAGCTTGTTTTATTGCTTCGATCTCTTTGTATCATGACAATCCGCTTACAAGAAAAGGCATCACACTAGTAGATACACCGGGAGCTGATTCAATAAATGCAAGACATACAGGAGTTGCATTTCAATATATTAAAGAAGCGGATGCGATTCTCTATGTAACGTATTATAATCATGCATTTTCAAAGGCCGACAGGGAATTTTTGATTCAGCTCGGTAGAGTAAAAGACGTCTTTGAAATGGATAAAATGTTTTTCTTGTTAAACGCTGCAGATCTAGCAAAAGATGAAGAAGAACTAGAGGTTGTAGAAGAGCATGTAGAAAATCAGCTTGGCCAATATGGAATAAGAAAACCGGCGCTTTTCCCAGTGTCCAGTTTAGCAGCCATGACCCTAATAAATGGAACAAAGGAAGAGGAGAATTCATTATTACATCTACCAGATCGACTAAAAGACAAGGGTGGCGTTAACCGTTTTGAAGATCGCTTCTACACCTTTATTGAGTCTGATCTTTCGAAAATGGCGATTCAATCGAATTGGAATGAGCTAAAGAGAGTAACGGAGATGCTGCACGACTGGTTGAATAACTTTGATTTAGATAGCGTTGAAAAAGAAACGGATATTGACAGGTTAAAAGAAGGGAAAACGAGGGCAATTCAAAAAGTGAATGATTACTCCGTAAATTCAACAGAAAGTAAAATTAAACAAGAAATAGAAGAGCTCGTTCATTATATTCCTCAGCGACTTTTTTATCGATTTGGTGATTTTTATAAAGAAGCGTTCAATCCGACTACCCTTAATCGAAAAGAGGGGTTAGCTTCGGCATCATCTAACCTTTTGGGAGACCTTGAGAAAGACTTGATGCAAGAGATGAGAGCATCTTCTTTAAGAATGGATTACTTTATCCAGAATACATTGAAAACGAACCACCGTGAATTCCATCTCGTAATCAATAGGGAAATCCCTGATTTCCAAAGTGAGATGGAGAAAATGAAAGATATGGAAACACCTGATTTCGAAAAGTCATTATCAGATTTAATTGCACCTGAAGACGTTGATAAAACGGCGAAATCAGAATACAGAAATTCAAAACAATTCTTTGAACAAAATGGTAGTGCGAACCTGCAGAAGAAGCTTTCTTCTCTTCTTGAGCCACCTGTGAAAAAGTATGTGAATGAGATCAAAGGAAGGTTGGAAGAAAGAGCGCTGAAGTACTATGGAAAACAGTTTAGACTGCTAAAGACTGATGTTTTGAAGGATGTTGAGCAGTTCGTAATAGACCAAATCGAAATGAAGACAAGTTCTATTACTAAAGAAGAGCTTTCATGCAAAGTAGAGAAGCTACAAAATTTATTGAATCATGTAAGGGGGGATAAATAATGGATACCATCGTTTCTGTTGAATGGTTAAGTAAACATATTTATGATGACGATATCGTTGTTGTAGACTGCCAGTATGACTTAGTTGATAAAGAGAGTGGCTACAAAGCATATTTACAAGGACACATTCCGAATGCTCGATATGCTGATCTAGAAAAAGATTTGTCAGGTCCTGTGAATAAACACGGAGGTAGACACCCCCTTCCCTCTAGCTCTAAGCTTCAGAGTGTAATTGAAAAACTTGGAATTAAGGAACACTCTAAAGTCATTGCATATGACAGACAGATGGGTGCAATGGCATCAAGGTTATGGTGGCTACTTAAATATGCAGGGCACAAACAAAGAGCGGTTCTCGATGGTGGTATCAAAGCATGGGAAGATGCAGGGCTTAGCCTTGAAGTAAATGCAACAGAAGTGAAACGATCCTATTATCCAATATCACTTGATCAATCAATGGTTGTTTCTATGGAAGAAGTAAAGGATGCCATACTTCAAGGAAAGATGATTATTGATTCTAGGGCGAGAGAGAGATACTTAGGAGAAAGCGAACCTATTGATAACAAAGCTGGTCATATTCCTACAGCTAGGAATCTTTTCTGGAAAGATCATATGAATCAAGATCATACTTGGAAAGATAAAGAGAGTAGGGGAGGGGTAGTAAAAGGGGAGAAACCTCCAATAATCTACTGCGGCTCTGGGGTAACAGCGTGCGTAAACTTACTTGCTTTTCATGATGCAGGAATAGAGGCAAAGCTTTACCCGGGTAGTTTTAGTGATTGGATTAGTTATGAGGACAACCCTATTGAACCATAAGAAAAGCCAGTTCTGATATGACAATCAGAACTGGCTTTTTAGATGTTTTTTAAAGAGAAGAGAGGAAGGACTCGAGTCGATTCATACCTTCTTTTAAGATTTCCATGTCATAAGCAAATGAAATTCTTACATACCCTTCACCATATGTTGAAAATGCGCTTCCAGGCACGACTGCTAAACTCCCTTCTTTTGCGAGCTTCATAGCAAAGTCGAAAGAAGACATCCCGAATTTTTCGATTGATGGAAGAATATAAAAAGCTCCATCAGGCTTAACAGGGGAGAGGCCCATTTCTACGAGTCTGTTATAAACGTAATTCATTCTTTTTTCATATTCAGTTCTCATTGGTTCAGAGTCTGTCAATCCATTTTCGAGTGCCTCTAATGCCGCATGTTGTGAGATCGAAGATGCGCATGAGACGTTATATTGATGAACTTTCAATAGATGTTTTGCAATGGCTTCAGGAGCGAAGAGAAATCCGATTCGCCATCCTGTCATCGAATGGGATTTAGATAATCCGTTGATGACGATGGTTTTCTTTCGCATGCTTTCGAATTGCGCAATCGATGTATGTGTACCAGAGAATGCAAGTTCAGAATAAATTTCATCTGATAATACAAAAATCTCTTTATCATTTAGAAAATCAGCAATATCTGCGAGTTCTTGCTCAGAAAGTGCAACTCCCGTCGGATTAGAAGGCGATGGGAGGATGATACATTTCGTATGTTTCGTTACTGCTTTTTCGATTAAGTCACGAGTGAGCTTAAAGTCATTACTTCTTGTATCAACATGAACTGGTTTTGCACCACAAAGTGTAATGATCGGTTCATAGCCTGGATACACTGGACCTGGCAATATCACTTCAGAGTCTTCTGTAAGGATTGTACGTAATGTAATGTCGATCGCCTGACTTGCTCCTGCAGTTGTAATAATTTCATTTTGTGGATTATAAGTTAACCCGTACTTCGAATGGACAAAGTGTCCAGCTGCTTTTCGTAACTCAAGTAAACCTGCATTATGTGTGTAAGTAGTTTGGTTTTGATCAATCGCAGCTTTAGCAGCCTCTTTGATGTGATCTGGAGTATGAAAATCTGGTTGGCCAATCGTGAGTGAGATCATGTCTTGATAATCTGCAACCATATTAAAAAATTGTCTTATACCCGAAATTTCAATTGATTTTACTTTTGGGTTGAGAAGGTGTTCCATAGTCATGACTTCCTTTCGCAGCACAATATAAACATCATTGTAGCATAGTTTTAACGTTATCGTCGAAATCAAGAAAAGACATCAACTATTCCGCTTTTCCTCAATATTTCAATTGTTGATAACTTCGGCAATCATTGGTAATATAGGCTTTTTAGGACTTATCAACAGGAGAAACCCTATACCCCATACAGGTATTTTTCGAAAATGAGGGGGTATGGTAGGTAGTGAATAATTACCCACAGAATTCTGTGGATAACAAATTTTCTGACTTTTTAATAATGAAATGAACCTTAAGGACATAAAAAAAGTCCCCACGATTAGTGGGGACTTAACTTGATAGAACCTGGTCAGTTACATAAGCGAGAAATGCTAATTGAATGTGAATGCGAAGTTCATATGAATAGATATTGATGCCAGTTAAATTTTCTAGCTGTTTGATTCGATAGTTTAATGTGTGGCGATGGATATAAAGTTTTTCTGCCGTTCGATTGATGACTAAATTATTTTCGAGAAATGTTTCAAGCGTCTTCAGCAGTTGGGCGTGATGCTTTTCGTCATAATGAATGATTGGTAGGAGTAGAGGTTCATAATAGGTTTTGAGATCTACCCCATTCTCCATAAGCTGTATAAACATTTTATAAACTCCTAGCTCATCATACTTAACAAGAGGTTTTTCTTTGTGGCGAGCAAATAAGTGAGAGGTATAGGCTTCTTTGAGCGCAAGATCTAGGTCCTGAATACCAGTGACGGTTGAACTGACGCCTATACGGAAGCTTTTATAATGTGCTTCATTAAGCTTACACAATTCACCAGTTAATAAGAGGATGGTATGATCGATCTTCCTTTTGGAAATCCCTTTTGAGTTAGGGGATAGTAGGTGTTCATGTACATATTGCTCAAGACGTTCGGGATTTTCAGAAGTAAGGATAAGAACGTGATTCTTACCAGTAAAATCAAACCCTAGTTCAGTGCTTTTCTTTAGAATGGTTTTCTCGTTTTCATAGTTCTTGGACAAGAGCGTATCCAAAAAGTCAGCTTGAATATGGACCCTAGTATCTTCGATGATCTGAAGCTTTAGAAATTCGAGAGCAAATATGGTAGCTGCCTGCTCTAAAGCAAGCTGATCCAATGAAGTGAACCCCTTCTCCTTCTGAATGACCATTCTTCCAATAATGCGATCGTCTTCTATAATCGGGATATTTTCTTCACTATGTGTCTTTCTATGAACGAGCGATGAGCTGGCAAGAAGATTATTATTCTTATCATATAAGGACACATTGCCCCTGATCAGTTTTGATAATGTTTCAGATATCACAGAAAGACCCACATTTTTAAGCACTAAAGAGGTGAGGTCTTTCTGAATGCGTTGTGTATAAGCTAGCATAGACAGCTGCTTGTTTACTAGCTGTTCGAGTATAGTCCTTGTCACGTTAGAGAAGTTCATCGTTCTAGGAATTTCGAGTAAAGGTAAACCTGTACGATTGGCAGCTTCTATAATACCAATTGGAATAACATCGAGATAAAACCCAGTGTGAATTGCCAGGGCAGAGAGTTTTCTGCTTGCTAATGTATCAATTAATTGGGTATAAAACTCTGATTTTTCATTCCAACCGTAGGCAGTTGTGATCAAAAATTCACCCTCGTGTAAACGTGATACATCCTCCATTACCTCTACAATCGTAATCCATTTGATCTCTTGATGAAGTCCTTTTTTTCCTGCGATTAATTTAATTTCTTTCATCTCCGGTAATTGAAGAGCTTCATGTACTGTGATCCCCATAGGTGTCCTCCCGTCCTCTTATCCAAATCGTACTATAAAGTCAGAATTTTTTGTATAAAAAGTAGATAGAAATTTCTGACTTTCTATCATAGGCTAATAGTAAACAGAAAAAGCGGGGGGAAGGGTTTCTATGAATAAGACTCATTTAATCAAACCACTTCTCGGAATGGACTATGCTGTCATCTCTCATGGAAAAGGGATTTACCTTTTTGATGAAGATGGTAACACGTTTATTGATGGGTCTTCAGGTGCAATTACTGCGAATTTAGGGCATGAAGTTGCTGAAATATCTGAAGCTATGTTGAAGCAAGCCACCCAAGTCTCGTTTGTCTATCGTTCTCAGTTTACGAGTAGACCTGCAGAAGAACTTGCCGAACGGTTATGTCATTCTGCACCTGGGGATCTTAACTGGGTCTTCTTTGTGAATAGCGGCTCTGAAGCAATGGAAACAGCGCTGAAAATTGCTGTTCAATATTGGCAGGAGGAAGGTAGACCTACGAAGAAAAGGATAATATCAAGGTGGATGAGTTACCACGGTATTACAATGGGCGCCTTATCAATGTCAGGGCATGTTATTCGTAGAAGTCGCTTCACTTCTATGCTCGAGCATTATCCAGCGCTTTCTCCTCCATATTGTTATCGATGTGCATTTGAAGGGAAATGTCCGCAGTGCTCAGAATTATATGCACTCGAATTCGAGCAAACGATTCAGAGACTTGGAGCAGATACGATTGCAGCATTTGTTTGTGAGCCTGTAATCGGTGCAGCGGGAGGAGCTGTCGTTCCACCAGATCACTATTTTAAAGCGATGAAAAAAGTGTGTGATCGTTATGAAATATTGTTTATTGCTGATGAGGTTATGACAGGCCTCGGACGCACGGGGAAGATGTATGCGATGGAACATTGGGGCGTACAACCTGACATCCTTGCATTAGGAAAAGGAATGAGCGCTGGATTTACACCGATGGCTGGAACGCTTGTATCTGACCGAATTATCGAGACGATTAACAATGGATCCAAAATTGTTTTAAGCGGTCATACGTTTAGCGCTAACCCTTTATCTTCAGCAGTTTGCCTCGCTGTCTTCGATTATGTAGAGAAACATGATGTCATCACAAACGTAGATAACCAAGGACAGCTTCTTATGAAAGGACTCGAGCACCTTAAATCACGATTCCCAATTATCGGAGATGTTAGAGGGAAAGGTCTTCTCACAGGCATTGAACTTGTGAAGGATACGATCACAAAAGAGCCGTTCCTTCTTGAACACCAAATCACGAATAGGTTGATTCGTCACTGTTATGAAGCAGGCTTACTCGTCTATACTGCCGCTGGCGGTCTTAATGGTGTGGCAGGTGACGCAATTCTAGTTGCACCACCTCTCATTATTAACGAAAAAGAAGTTGAGCTTTTACTTGATAAACTTCATAAAGGATTCGCGAGTTTAACAACCGAACTAATGGAGCAAGGGTTGTATGAAGCGAGGTCGATCAGTTAATAAGGGGGAGGGTGGAAATGAGAACGAGTAAACTCTGTAGATTAACAGACCTTGGTCTTTTGAAAGATGGCATGACGATCATGTGTGGAGGGTTTGGTGGGGTTGGTTCACCACCAACCCTAATAGAGTGGATATTGGATTCTGGTATAGAAAATATCACATTGATTTGCAACGATGCAGGCTTTCCATGGATCGGACCGGGGAAACTCGTTTCAGAGAAACGTGTAAAGCGATTAATCGCTTCTCATATTGGATCGAACCCGGAAGCAGGTAAGCAGATGCACAGTGGAGACTTGGAGGTCACATTCTACCCACAAGGTACGCTTGCAGAAAAGATACGAGCAGGTGGGATGGGGTTGGGAGGAATATTGGTCGATGTGGGTCTTGGAACTTCGATAGAAGAAGGAAAAGAGAAGACAATTGTGAACGGAAAAGAATACATGATCGAACCAGCATTACAGGCGGATTTAGCAATCGTTTCATGTAAGAAAGCTGATGGGTATGGAAACCTCACCTATGATCAGAGTGCTAGAAATACGAATCCTTTAGTAGCATCAGCTGGAAACATTACTATAGCTGAAGCGGATGAAGTCGTGAATATTGGAGAATTAAACCCAGAAGAAATCATTACTCAAGGCGTCTTTATCGATCATGTTGTTCAAAGTAAGGGGGTTGATTGGAAATGGGTATGGGAGCTGAAACGAGAAAGTTAATCGCTAAGCGTGCTTCAGAAGAGATTGAGGCAGGGATGATGGTGAACCTCGGGATAGGCATCCCTACTCTTGTAGCAGATTATCTTCCCCGTTCACTCGGCGTCATGCTGCATACTGAAAACGGCATATTAGGTATGGGAGGAAGCCCTGAGGTTGGAGAGGAAGACGGAAACCTCTCAAATGCAGGGGGATACCCAGTATCTATTATCCCTGGTGCATCTTTTTTTGATAGTGCTGAAGCATTTGGAATGGTACGAAGAGGTTACCTCGATATAACAATTTTAGGAGCTTTAGAAGTAAGCGGGAGAGGCGATATTGCCAATTGGATCGTACCAGGAAAGCGGGTACCAGGTATGGGAGGCGCGATCGATCTTGCGCAAAAAGCGAAAAAGGTGATCGTGTTGATGAGTCACACAACCAAAGAAGGCAAACCCAAAATACTTACAGATTGTTCCCTTCCTCTTACGGTTAAAGAGGGGGCGAATATCATTATTACTGAACGAGCAGTTATGAAAATAGAGAGCCACAGCCTGAAGCTGATTGAGATAATGCCAGGCTATACGGTGGAAGATGTACTAAATTCAACTGAAGCACAGTTAGAAATCGACCTTGTCAGGAGGCATTGATGATGGATGAGATGGTAAGCAAATGGATGGAGAACAACAAGGAATATGGGACTGAATTATTACAAAGTCTCGTTAGATGCGACAGCGTACAGGGGAATGAAGCACGTGTTCAAGAAATCGTAGAGACCGAACTGCGGCGATTAGAACTTGAGGTAGACCGGTTTGTACCCGGGGAAGAAACCATTTCACATCCTTCATTTTGCGCAAACCGCACTGATTTTTCTAACAGTCCTAATGTAGTAGGCGTTAAGAAAGGAACTGGTGGAGGGAGATCGTTAATTCTAAACGGCCATGTGGATGTCGTCCCCCCTGGGAACAAAGAAGATTGGCGTGCAGATCCATACAGTGGTGAAGTACGAGATGGAAAGCTCTATGGAAGAGGTTCTACAGACATGAAAGGTGGGAACACCTCGATGCTTCTTGCCCTCAAATGTTTGAAAGACCTAGGAATCAGTCTAAAAGGAGATATTATTTTCGAGAGTGTTGTTGAGGAAGAAAGTGGTGGGACGGGAACTCTTGCAACAATTCAAAGAGGATATAAAGCGGATGCAGCTCTTATACCAGAACCGACCAACATGAAAGTCTTTCCGAAACAACAGGGGTCAATGTGGTTTCGATTGAAAATTAATGGTCAATCGGCGCATGGAGGGACAAGGTATGAAGGAGTGTCAGCTCTTGAAAAGAGTGTACATGTTATAGAAGCTATTCAAACTTTAGAAAGAACTCGAAATGAAAAGATTACAGATCCACTATATAAGCATATCTCGATACCAGTTCCAATCAACCTTGGAACAATAAAAGGTGGAGATTGGCCTTCTTCAGTTCCAGATCAGGTTATGATTGAAGGAAGGATGGGCGTTATTCCGGGTGAAGCGCTCCAAGATGCCAAGCAAGCTATGGCCAATGCTCTTTCTTCTATTGATGATGAATGGATAAAACAACACCCTGTCGATCTGGAATGGTTTGGAGCTAGATGGCTTCCGGGTGAAGTAAGTGTGGAGCATCCTTTACTTGCCATTCTTCAACAAAATTACGAGGAAAGCTCTGGTCAAGAGCTAAAAGTAGAAGCATCCCCATGGGGAACGGATGGAGGTCTCCTTACCCAAATAGCAGAAACGCCTTCACTCGTCTTTGGCCCTGGTGAAACTGCCCTTGCTCACTTTTCAAATGAATATATCGACATCAATCAGATGATGCTTGCAGCAGAAGTCTATGTTCATACAATCATCGAGTGGTGTGGTAAGGGATAAGAACGGGAGACCGTTCTTATTCTTTTTATATGGCTCTTTTCTAACCGGTTGTTGCTTTTGAAAGAATTCTTGTATTAAGAACCACACTTAGATGATTTAAGCGGAAGATGCTCGACTACGGTTGGGATACCAAGAGATGTGAAAGACTCTACAGGCAATTTTTTTGTACCCCGCGGAAAGAGAGCATCTTGGAGCTGTACTCTTTTCACAACAATGTTTATGAAAACAGCTTGTTATATAAAGGATTTCGAAATAAAGGAGCGAAGAAAACCAAAAAGATTATAAAGGATGGGTTCAGTATGGCAGAAGAAAGACAATTAGCAGTTGAACAAACATATAAAGGGAGTGACTATTCCTTATTGTGTAATCATGACCTTTTTAATGAACGGATACGAATAGAACACTATTCAGGTAATCCAGAACATGTGATTGCACAAGTACAGAGCTTGTTTACTACTGACTATTCCAAATGCATTGTTAAAGTCAAAGATAATGACGTATCAACGTTCAGAACTTATGGCTTCACGTATGAGGGTACGATAAATAACTACTTTTCAGGCATTGATATGCATATCATGACCAAATTTAACGAAGGTTGGAGGCGGAACGCTAGCCGTTGGATGGATGAAGAACAAATTCTTGAAGGGGTATTAACAAAGGTGCCTTCTCCGTTAGCTGAAAAGCCAGTGATGAGAAGGGCGTCTGAAAAGGATGCAGAAAAACTTGCAACCTTGTATAAAAGCGTCTTTGAAGTCTATCCCACACCTATGGATCAAGCGGATTATATTCGTAAAGTCATGAAAGAAGACACTATTTTTTATGTAGTTGATGAGGGGTCCATCATATCAAGTGCAGCTTCAGCGGAGGTTAATCACAAGTTTCAAAATGCTGAGATCACTGACTGTGCTACGTTACCAGAGTTTAGAAAAAGCGGCGTAATGAGACATCTGATTCTAGCACTTGAATCGAAATTGTTAGAAGAAGAAATTTATTATGCTTATTCCATTGCGAGGAGCTTATCATTCGGAATGAATGCTGTCTTCTTTCAGCTTGGATATGAGTATGGTGGAAGGCTCATTAACAATGTGAAGATCTATGATGATTGGGAAAATATGAATCTATGGAGTAAACGACTTGTGAGTAGTGCCGAATAATCGGCATCTATTGATGAAATTTGGGCGAAGGAGGGGCTTATGTTCAAACAAAACACTTCCATCACTAATGGAATGTTTCGCGCGATCTTAGAAAGCATCGATGAAGGAATACATGCTGTTGATCATAAGGGGATAACGATATATTACAATGAAATAGCCGCAAAGCATGATGGATTGAATGTGGAAGACGTACTAGGTAAACACTACCTTGAAGCATTTCCCTCACTTTCTAAGGAAACGAGTACCCTATCATATGTACTTTCAACGAAGAAACCGATTTATAACAAAGATCAAACGTACCGCAATGTGAAAGGGAGCTTTGTTTCTACTATCAATACGACGCTTCCGATTATTGTTGATGAAATTCTTGTAGGAGCAGTGGAAATCGCTCGTGATATCAGTAGAATTAAGAAACTATCAGATAAAGTAATGGAACTTCAAGCAAAGTTAACTACGAATACGGCCAAAGAATTTGATAATGGAACTTCTTATACATTTAGAGATATCATCACGTCGGATGATGCTTTCTTAAAAGTGAAGAAATGGGCGCGAAAAGCAGCGCAACATTTTTCACCTGTCCTTGTATACGGGGAAACTGGTACAGGTAAAGAACTCCTTATCCAAGCGATTCATAATGCCTCAGGAAGGGACGGGGCGTTTATCGCTCAAAATTGCGCGGCATTACCTTCTAGTATTCTTGAATCGATTTTATTTGGAACTTCTAAAGGTTCGTTTACAGGTGCTGAAGAACGGCCGGGGCTTTTTGAGCTAGCAGACAAAGGAACTTTGTTCTTAGATGAAATCAATTCGATGCCGACTGAAATTCAAGCGAAATTACTACGTGTATTGGAAGATGGCGTGATTCGAAGAGTAGGGGCAGTAAAAACGCGTCGAGTAGACGTGAGAATCATTGCAGCGATTAATGAAGAGCCAGAAATAGCTCTTAAGGAAAAAAGGATGAGGGAAGATTTATTTTACAGGCTGAACGTTGTGTACTTACGAATACCCCCACTTCGAGAGAGGCGAGGCGATATACCTTCACTCATCGAGCATTTCATTACGAAATACAATTATAAATTCAACAAGAGCATCACCAATATTGAAAGGGAGGCATTAGAAGTTCTTTGTAACCGAAGATGGCAAGGAAATGTACGAGAACTCGAGCACGTCATTCAATCTGCCATGAATTTCGCAGAGCATGACGCCTTGTTAGCAGGGGACTTTCCTTATATTAAAGCCATACACGCCTCTACATCATCTTCAGAGTCACTTCGTGAAGTGCTTCAACATACAGAGTGGAGATTAATCGAAAGAGCGATGAAAAGTGCTGGAGGAAATATTCAAAAAGCAGCAAAACAACTACAAATCCCAAGACAAACCTTGCAGTATAAGCTATCAAAATATGAAGGTGCCGAAAAATGAGCATGTAATTGATCAATCGCCATTACAACTAAATAGAAACGGTAACAGATAAGGTTTTGAAAGAAATAATGGAGCTGGCATTAAACTTGCATAGTATATCAGTAGATTCCAAAAAGGGGGAATGTATGATGCTTATGCAACTTTATAAGCCGGCACGTCATTGGAAAGATATCGAACTTTGGAAGAATGTTACAGAGGACCAGTGGAACGATTGGATCTGGCAACTTACGAATACAATTCGAACTCTCGACGATCTTCGAAAAGTAGTTAACCTTACTCCCGATGAAGAGGAAGGGGTAAGGATCGCCACGAAAACAATTCCTTTGAATATAACACCTTATTATGCATCTCTGATGAATCCAGATGACCCAAGATGCCCAGTTCGAATGCAGTCGATTCCTATTTCGAAAGAAATGCACAAAACGAAGTACGATTTAGAAGATCCGCTTCATGAAGACGAAGATTCCCCTGTCCCTGGTCTTACACATCGTTATCCTGATCGCGTTCTTTTTCTTGTTACGAATCAATGCTCGATGTATTGCAGGTATTGTACAAGAAGACGATTTTCCGGACAAATCGGGATGGGTGTTCCAAAGAAGCAGTTAGATGCAGCGATCAATTATATTTCTCAAACACCTGAAGTAAGAGATGTTCTTATTTCAGGCGGAGACGGCTTATTAATTAACGATAAAATCCTTGAGTATATCTTAAAAAACCTACGCGCAATTCCACACGTTGAAATCATTCGGATCGGCACTAGAGCGCCGGTTGTATTCCCTCAACGCATTACGGAAGACCTATGCAACATTTTAAAGAAATACCATCCTGTATGGTTGAATACTCACTTTAATACAAGCATTGAAATAACAGAAGAATCGAAGAAGGCGTGTGAAATGCTTGTCAATGCAGGTGTACCAGTTGGAAATCAAGCAGTAATTCTTGCAGGAATTAATGATAGCGTAGCAATTATGAAGAAGTTGATGCATGACCTTGTGAAAATAAGAGTACGACCATACTATATTTATCAATGTGATCTGTCAGAAGGAATTGGTCATTTCCGCGCCCCTGTTGCGAAAGGACTTGAAATTATGGAGGGATTAAGAGGTCACACGTCTGGATATGCTGTACCAACGTTTGTTGTGGATGCACCAGGTGGAGGAGGGAAAATTTCGCTCCAACCGAACTACATGATTTCACAAAGCGCAGATAAAGTCATTTTGAGAAATTTCGAAGGCGTTATCACTTCGTATCCTGAACCTGAGAATTATACTCCTGGAACTGCTGATACGTATTTCAACAGCATCTACCAACTTGAGAAAAAACCAGCGATTGGAATAAGTTCACTCATGACAGATGAGCGTTTTAACCTTGTACCAGAAAACCTCCAAAGGTTGAATCGCAGAAGTAAATACGGAGAAGATCCTAGTCATTCTTCACTTAAAGATCAAAGAGAGAAACGAGATGTTATGAAAGAAAAGAAGTACAATGCAGAACAAGCAAAATACGATAAGAAAGACGATGTGGAGGAGGGAAGTTCATGAATTGTAAGTGGTGTGATAAAGAAGGAGCTTTTGAAACCCTCGACACTGGATACTGGGAACTTCCTGATGGATCACGAGCAATCGAAATTAAAGAATTACCTTCTATTCAGTGCATCGATTGCGGGATGTGCTACCAAACAGACGAATTAGTAGGTGATGTTGAAGAACAGCTGATGTTGATCGATACATCAAAACTCTCGCCATCCTTTACATTTAAAGAATTAATGGATCAACCAAGGCTCTTAAAAAAGAACTATTTTGACATCGATCGTTACCCACTTAAATAGGTGGAACTGATACTCTAGCTCTTCCTGTCCTATGAAGATAAGGTTACCTAAAAATTATATCGGAATATTCTGAAAAATATTGATATTTTGACGGTTCCCTCGTATAATAATAAAAAGAGCTTCTAAGGGGGGAGAGCAACATGAACAACCATCACAAATCGTATAGAGACAACATGAAAGAAAAAGCGATGAAAAAGAAGAAAGATCAAGAAACCTTCGAGTTGGAATTGTACGCCCAATTAATCCTTGATGAAGCCGTCTTTACCTTCCAAAAAAACCGTTATCAGGACACAATCAATTTAGCACTTGATCGTCGAGACGAGAAAGCCTTTCAGGAAGCATCAGCAGAATATGTCACATTTCTTCGTTCCTACAAGCAGGCGCTTCATTAATTCTTGAATAGAACAAGGCGACGATGACACAAACTACTCGTAACGAATCGATAAGGGAGTGTCAGTATGAGTCGTCAGAAGAAAGGTAATACAAATACACAGAGAAATAATAATGAGAAGAAGATGCAAGATAAACAAATGCCGTCATTTGCAGAAATAGAAGCTCAAAAACTGAAAAACCCGCAAGGTTAAGATAACAAAACTAAGGCTGTCGAGAATTCTCGGCAGCCTATTTCGTTTTGGAGATGTTTTATTTTATGAATTCAAAAAGTAGAATAAGGCGGTTTATGTTACCATTATGACAGGTATTTAAGGAAAGGATGACCACAATCATGAACCGACTTATATTAATAGATGGCTTTAATTTACTCAGTAGAGGTTATTTTGCAACCGCTTATGGAAAATCAGAGGATCAACTTACGCAAACACCAGAAGGGGTCTATACAAATGCGCTAAGAGTCAAAATACAGAAGATCATGTCTTTGATCAATGAATATAACCCTACTCATTTTGCTGTCACTTGGGATGTGAAACGAGATGAATCGAAACGTCGAGAGCTGTTTAAAGAATATAAAGGGACACGCGGAGAACTCCCTCAACCGTTAATTCAGCAATATCAAACTGCAGTAAAATTGTTCGAAGCGACAGGAATTCCGCAATTAACTGTAGAAGGATTTGAAGCAGACGATGTAATGGGGACTCTTTCACACCGCTGGACTAACGACAAAATGGGTGACTGTTTTATTTACAGTAATGATCGGGATCTGTTGCAGCTATTAAATGAAAAGGTTTCTCAAATTATAGCGATTCGTAAAGAAGGAGACAAAGTCTACACCGAAGAGCATTTCAAAACGGAATATGGCATTACGCCTGATCAATGGATCGATGTGAAGGCATTGCTTGGAGATAAAAGTGATAATATACCTGGAGTAGCTGGAGTAGGGGATAAAGCTGCGTTACCGCTTGTTCAGCAATATGGTTCTGTAGATGGTGTGTATACAAGCTTAGAGACCTTAGATGCAAAGTATAACAGGTATCGAAAAAAGCTTATAGAAGGAGAAGAATCAGCCAAATTAAGTCTTCAGCTCGTGACAATCGAGAAGCAAATTCCTGAACTTGCTGAACATTCATTTGATGATCTTAAGCTTTCTCTTGATTATGATAAATTACAATCGGAGTTTAATGAATTAGGATTGAGAATAAGGCTATAAATTATGACTATCCAGCTGTATTCAGCTGGATAGCTTTTCTAGCAAGCTCATCTGCTACTTTGTTCTTGGAGCTTGGTATCCATTTGATGAAAAACAGGTCAAATTCATCTACTAAAGCAAGGGCGATGGAGAGGTATGTTTCATACGTACGTTTTTTTGTATATCTTCGATCAATCGCATCACTCACTAGTTGAGAGTCCGTACGCAAAGAGATGATTCGATGCTTCTTATCGATGCAAATGCGTAGCGCTTCAATCAATGCCTGGAACTCCGCTTCGTGATTTGAGAGTGTTCCTAGTGGAATGGAAGAACGAATGACTTCTCCGTCCCCTTTTATGAAAATCCCTGCACCAGATGGTCCAGGATTCCCTGCGCTTGCTCCATCTATATAAACTTCAATCACTTGTGTTTCCTCCCTGAGCTAGTCTTGTTGTATTCTATCATATACATGAACGCTCCCGGAAGACATACATTTAAGGTAAATGGAGAAACTTGAAATAGAAGGGGACGAGTGTAGGAGTGAAAGAAATGAAGAAAAAAGAGGTTATGATGGAAGTTGGATTAATTCTAGATACATATTGCGATGGATGTTTGTTAAAACGTGTGAATCAACATGATTACGGCAAATGCCATGCGCAGCGTTTCTGTATCACAGAATGTACTGTTGGAGACGAATTGAAGCAACTTGGAAAACACCTTACTTGATTAAGGGGTATGATATATGAATGTAATTCTTAAGTGGAAATACAAAACGCCTCGAGGTATACAAGCGTGGATGACATCAGACGAACTGCCAGCTCACATGGCGATGTTAATGGCAAAAGATATTGAGAAAACTGGACGCTCTCTAGACCTTTATTTTTTAGATGATCGGGGAATGAAATGGTCCTTAAAAGAGTTCGAAAAATTCACCTCGAAAAAGGAAGAAAGTCCTTCATCAGTAGAAATCATTTTTGATGGAAGTTATGATAAAGAAACCGGAGAGGCCGGATGTGGAGCTGTCATTTACTTTGCCGAAGGTAGAAAAAAGAAAAGAATTCGGGTTAACAAAGCCCTAAGTTATCTTGAAAATAATAATGAAGCAGAATATGCAGCACTTTGGACAGGTCTTCAAGAATTAAAAGAAATCAAGGTAGACGATACAGAAATTGTTATTAAAGGTGATTCTAAAGTTGTAATCAGTCAGCTTTCAGGAGAATGGGCGGTGTACGAACCTTTATTTACGAGGTGGATGGATCGTATTGAAGATACGTTGAAAGAATTAAGACTGCAGCCGATTTACGAGTTCATTTCGAGAAATGACAACAAAGAAGCACATAGACTTGCCGTTCAAGCCTTAAAAGGGACAGAGATTGAAAGTGTGATTGAACTCGATGAATAAAGGATGAAAAAAGCAGCCGAGCGGCTGCTTTTATTCTTGTGCTTCTTTTAATTGTGTATCACATTTCTCAATAAGTTCGCTTGAGAACTCAAAGAAGTTCTCGTTTACGCCAGTTTTATGAGCAACTGCCTGTTGGAATTGTTGTTTGGCTTGATTTAAAGCATCTTGTGCAGCTTTAAGCTGATTGTCATTCATGCTTTTAGTCGCTTGCCCGACAAGGTGCTGAGCTGATTTGATCGACATTTCAATCTGTTGAAGATCAGAGTACGGTTCTGACATACTATCCCACCTTTATGAATTGTTAAAGAATAGTATGACCAAAAAAGATAACCGATAATCAGCGCATAATAAAAAGGGACTGATGAAATCATCAGTCCCTTCCAAACGTATATAAATTAAAGTTTGTTTACGTTAGCAGCTTGAGGTCCGCGGTTTCCTTCAACAATTTCAAAAGAAACTTCTTGACCTTCTTCTAGAGTTTTGAAGCCTTCGCCTTCGATAGCGGAGAAGTGTACGAATACATCGTCAGCACCTTCAACTTCAATAAATCCAAAACCTTTTTCAGCGTTAAACCATTTTACTTTTCCGTTTTGCATGTTTGTTCCTCCTAAAAACTTAGCACGTTCTTCGTGCAACTTAATTTTCCCCATTTATATTGTATTTCGAATCAAGAAACAATCTGTATGTACGTAAAGCACAATCGAGAAAGTCTTACTAAATCCAATTAATAAACAGCAATATAAACGGTTAATTTAAATATACTGTATTTTAAGAGAACTGTCAAGCATTCAAAGACTTCAGTTGATTATTCTTAACGTAATTAATAAACTTAGTTAAGATGTACATGGAAATAGAAAAGGGCATGGAGGGGTTTGATGAAGTCAGAACTTAAAGTGAAAAGTGATATCGAAATAGCACAGGAAGCTAAAATGAAACGAATAAAGGAAATAGCAAATGAACTAGGCTTATCTGAAGATGAATGGGAGCCACATGGTCACTTTAAGGCGAAAATCTCCCTAACAAGTATGAAAAGGCTGAACCAAAAACCATCAGGAAAAGTGATTCTAGTTACTTCAATTAATCCTACACCTGCTGGTGAAGGAAAAAGCACTGTTACTGTTGGTTTGGCACAGGCGCTAAATCGTATAGGTGAAAAAGCAATCGTTGCCATGAGAGAGCCGTCTTTAGGTCCGAGCATGGGGATTAAAGGCGGTGCAGCTGGTGGAGGATATTCTCAAGTTATGCCGATGGAAGACATCAACCTTCACTTTACTGGAGACCTTCATGCGATCACTTCGGCTCATAATGCATTATCAGCGTTAATTGATAATCATATCCATCAAGGTAATGAGCTTGATATTGATACAAGACGTATTACGTGGAAAAGAGTACTTGACCTGAATGATCGAGCATTAAGACAGGTGACGGTTGGACTCGGTGGTCCAACACAAGGTGTTCCAAGAGAAGATGGCTTTGACATAACAGTAGCTTCTGAACTGATGGCAATTCTTTGCTTAGCATCAGATTTAACTGACTTAAAGCAACGAATCGGAAGAATCGTAATCGGATACAATCGTTTGAAATTACCTATTACAGTAGCTGACCTTGGTGTACAAGGAGCACTTACGCTATTATTGAAGAACGCAATGAACCCCAATCTCGTGCAAACATTAGAAAATACTCCTGCACTTATTCACGGTGGGCCATTTGCAAATATTGCACATGGCTGTAACAGTGTAGCTGCAACAAAAATGGCTCAAAAGCTTTCTGACTATGTTGTGACTGAAGCAGGGTTTGGTGCGGATCTTGGTGCTGAGAAGTTCTTCGATATTAAAACAAGAGCAGGTGGGATCGATCCTGCAGCAACGGTCATCGTTGCTACAATAAGGGCTTTGAAAATGCATGGTGGCGTTGCGAAAGATCAGCTTAAGAAGGAGAACATATCTGCATTACAAGAAGGACTAGCAAATCTTCATCAACACATTTCTTCTATAAGAAAATTCGGTGTTCCATTTGTGGTTGCGATTAATCGTTTTATTACTGACACGGATTTAGAAGTAAACGCATTGCTTGATTGGTGTAAGGAAAATGGTGTTCCAGTTGCTCTAACGGATGTTTGGGCTAAAGGTGGAAAAGGCGGAGAGGAACTTGCTAAAGCCGTGCTACATGAAATTGATCAAACAGAAAATAACTTCGCACCATTGTATAGTTTGGATGCACCAATAGATGAGAAAGTCACTACGATCGCTAGAGAAATTTATGGTGCTGATAGCGTTCAGTTCGGTCCAAAAGCTCTAAAGCAATTAAAAGAATTTGAGGCTAACGGATGGTCGCATCTACCTGTTTGTATGGCGAAAACCCAGTATTCTCTGTCTGATAATGCAGCATTGTTGGGGCGTCCAATAGGATTCTCTATTACAGTGAGAGAGTTTAGACCATCAATCGGTGCTTGCTTCATCGTAGCGTTAACGGGAAATGTAATGACCATGCCAGGGCTTCCAAAAAAACCCGCGGCACTAAGTATGGATGTAACAGAAGACGGTCAAGCAGTCGGTCTGTTTTAGAAAAGGTGAATGTTGTTATGTCAGATATACAATTAACAAAAAAACTAATACGTGTTTCAAGAACGACGAAATCAAGTTTCGTACTGCCGTCAGACACAAATACACATGGTACTCTTTTTGGAGGAAGGTTGATGTCTTATATCGATGATATCGCAGCGATTTCAGCTTCGAAACATGCGCGATCAGCAGTTGTGACGGCTTCTGCTGATTCAATTGATTTTCTCCAGCCAATTCGAGAAGGAGAAGTGGTGAGTCTTGAATCGTATGTAAGCTGGACGCATAATACCTCAATGGAGGTGTTGGTCAAAATCTTTGCTGAAAATGTCATAACTGGCGTAAAAAAAGTTTGTGCGACATCGTTTTTAACATTCGTAGCATTAAACGAAGAGGGAAAACCAACTAAGGTGCCTGAAGCTTTACCAGAAACCAAAGAAGAGAAATTCGTTTATGATGGTGGAGAAGAGAGAATGAAAGCAAGAAAAGCTAGACGTAAACATTCGGAGAAATTAGCGAGCGAGTTTGGATCCTTTGGATAATAAGATAAATAAAAGGTCTGCAGAAATGCAGACCTTTACGTATCAAACCCAAGAATGAAGTCATTTTGACGATCTTGGACTTGTTGCCTCGCTCTTGTAAGAGCATCCCGTTGTTCAGGTGTAGCACTATGGATCATTTTATCAATATTCATCGCCATCTGTTCAAGTAATTGTTGGGTTTCTGTGTATTCTTTGTCTGTGATTCCTGGTGCTATCTGAGTGGCTTTTTGTAGTTGCTCATCTGCATATTCAACAAGCTCGTCAGCATTCTTAAGGATCTCTTCAAGTTTGCGGTAAGTTGACATCGTGCATCTCTCCTTAGAGTGAAGTCTATGTTAGTATTTACAGGATGAAAAGTTTTATGATAAATAAAGAATACATAATCGTGTAGTGATATACTAAGTAGAGGATTATGAAAGGCTGTGAAAAGATTTGGCAACACAATTATATGCTGGAGAAATTACAAAATTAAAAGTAGCACGTAAACAAGATTACGGATACTTTTTAACAAATGGAAATGAGGATGTTTTGCTTCACAAAAACGAAGCGTTACAGGAGCATGGTGAGGATGAAGACGTTGAAGTATTTCTATACCATGATCATGAAGGCAGGCTTTCTGCTACGGAAACCATGCCTATAGTAACACTGGATTCGTTTTCAATTCTAAAAGTGGTAGGGGTGCAGCCTCGACTAGGTGTATTTGTTGATATAGGCATTCAAAAAGATATGCTTCTTTCTAAAGATGACTTGCCTGAAGACCGTACGAGGTGGCCAGAGAACGGTGATGAACTTTACTGCGGTTTAAAGCTTGATAAGAAGGATAGACTGTTTGCAGATCTTAGCAATTTTGAAGAAATTAAGGAACTTTCGACAGAGGCGAGCGGGGATCTTAAGAATAAAGAAACAGAAGGCGTGGTTTATCGTTTTGGAGAAGAAGGTGCTTCAATCTTAACAGAAGAAGGTTACCTCGCATTTCTTCATAATGATGAAATGAAACAAAGCGTACGTCTTGGTGAAAGGGTAAACGTGAGGGTTACGTTTGTAAGAGAAGACGGAAGAATTAACGTCTCGACGCGTCCTCTAGTGAAAGAGGCAAGGCTTGAAGATGCCGATAAGTTGTTGAATTATATGAATGAACACGGTGGAAAAATGCCTTTCACAGATAAAAGTGACCCTGAAACAATCAAGAATGAATTTAATATTAGCAAGGCTGCTTTCAAACGTGCGATGGGAAAGCTCCTAAAAGAAAAGAAAGTAGAACAAAAAGACGGTTATACCTTTATTATCTCATAAATCATTGTTATCTTTTTCTTCGTGTAAGAGGACTTCGCCTGCAAATACTATAGGTAAGCTCCTAGAAAGGGGGCAAGTCATTGGATATTACGGACTATGACAAAGCTCTTTATTACACACACCATTGCGCTTGTATAGACCTAAGCGTATTGATGATGAAAACAGATGACGATATCCTTGCAAAAAGAATTGAAAAGTTTGTTCATGCATTTATACGTGAAACAGAATTCATGAAAGTGAAAGATGCACGTGATAACTTGCTCACATACATTGATTATGTTTATCGTATGGAGCCTGATAAGGACGAAATTACTGCGATAACTAGTACATTAGACTGACCTAATTCATTAGGTCAGTCTTTTTGTGATTAAAAAAATGTCGAATAGGGTAACAATTATAGTAAAAATTAAAGAGCAGGTGAGTGGGATGAATCAATATCAATTGCATGATGTACTCGAAAGCATGAGATTACCTAATGGAGCATACGTGGCAAGTACATCTGATGATTATAACTATGTATGGATTAGAGACGTTTGTTATACAGTTATGCCTTACTTAACGTCGAAATGCTCAAGGTATGAGAAGGCCTATCATTCACTCCTCACTTTATTAAGAAAGTATGAATGGAAACTGGATATTCATACAAAGCAAAAACCCGTTTATCTTCATGAGTATATTCATTCAAGGTATTCAAAAAATCTTGAAGAAATTCCTGTCGAATGGGGTCATGCTCAAAACGACGCAATCGGCATATTGCTTTTCGGTATAGGACAAGGAATTCAGGTAGGGAAACCTATCTTACGTGATAAAGTTGATTATCGCATCGTCCAAAAGCTGGTTGATTATCTAGAATGTTTGGAGTATTGGAAGAACCCAGATAACGGTATGTGGGAAGAAAATGTAGAAATACATGCTTCTAGTGTGGGAGCATGTGTAGCCGGATTAAAAGCAGTGAAAACTCTTGTAGATGTCCCTCAACAGTTAATTCATAAGGGGGAAAGAACGCTTGACCGTTTACTACCTTCTGAAAGTGCTACGAAGGAAGTCGATCTATCCCTTCTATCTTTAATTTATCCTCTTAGAGTCGTATCAAGATCGACTGCTATCAAAATTTTGGACCGTGTAACAGATCGACTTGAAAGAGAACGCGGAATTCTTCGGTACGAAGGAGATCAATATTATAATGATGGCAGTGAAGCAGAGTGGTGCTTTGGGTTACCGTGGTTAGGTCTCTGTTATGGTCAAATTGGTCAAGTAGATAAAATGAATGAGTATTGGGAGAAAACAATGAGCATTACACCTGAAAATGGTGAAATCCCTGAGCTATTTATTGGCGGAACGGATATACCAAACAAAAACACCCCACTTGCTTGGTCAGTTTCTATGACATACCAACTTCTAGAACGAGTAGCTCAATCAGTCGAAAACGTATCGTAATTGTAAAGAAGCTGTGGAAAACTCCACAGCTTCTTTATTTTTTCTTCACATTGAAAAAACATTTCGACTAATCATTTGTAATTTCAACTTTTTTTTCATGAAATTACAAATATTGAAAAGGAATTGGAAATTCGCTGTCGAATGATAAAACAGTAGCGGATTAAATTAGTAAATCCCTACAATTAGCAAGGAAGAGAGGTGTCGCAATGACAGTTTCGATGCCGACAGATTACGATCGGTATTTATTTCATCAAGGGAACTTATTTCAAGCTTACCGGTCGATGGGAGCTCATTTAGCAGAAGAAGAAGGTACAAGCGGGGTACGTTTTACCGTCTGGGCTCCCCACGCAAAAGCAGTAGCTGTTGCAGGGAATTTTAACGAGTGGGATGCCACTAGAAATCACATGAACAAAATAGAAGCGTCAGGATTATGGTCATTGTATATTGCAGGTTTAGGTGAAGATGAATTGTACAAATTTGCAGTTACTTCACAGGATGGTTCGGTGCTAATGAAATCCGACCCTTATGCATTTTATTCAGAACTGAAACCTAAAACTGCATCGATTGTAAAAAAAGTAGATGAGTTCGACTGGCAAGATAGTAAGTGGATGAATCGGAGAAAGAAATCGACACCGTATGAAACTCCAATTTCGATTTATGAGGTCCATCCAGGTTCCTGGCGTAGGAAGCAAGACGGTTCATATTATTCGTACGAAGATTTAACGAATGAATTAATTCCTTACGTTAAAGAACATGGGTATACGCACATTGAACTCATGCCCGTTATGGAGCACCCATTCGATCGGTCGTGGGGATATCAAATTACTGGCTATTATTCTGTAACGAGCCGCTTTGGTGAACCTAATGACTTGAAACGGTTTATTGATCGCTGCCATCAGGAAGACGTCGGTGTGATTCTTGACTGGGTGCCAGCTCATTTTTGTAAAGATGCTCATGGATTAGGTCAGTTTGATGGTGGTCCGGTGTTTGAGCCAGCAGATCCAGAGCTTGCTGAGAGAAGAAATTGGGGAACGTATAATTTTGATTATAGTAAACCAGAAATCGTAAGCTTTTTAATATCTAATGCATTTTTCTGGTTTGATTTATACCATATTGATGGATTAAGAATAGATGCTGTTTCTCAGATGATTCTTTATCACCATGAAGGATCAGGCGGAGAAGGAGAAAATATGGCAGCAAAAGAATTCCTCCAAAAGTTAAACAAAACAATATTTGAGCACTTTCCAAATGCGTTGATGATGGCTGAGGAATCGACAGACTATCCGTTAGTAAGTGCTCCTGTTCATGAAGGTGGACTAGGGTTTAACTACAAATGGAATATGGGCTGGATGAATGATACGTTGAAATACATGGAACTCCACATGGATGAACGAAAACATCATCATAATCTGTTAACATTTTCATTCTTCTATGCTTTTTCTGAAAATTACCTCCTGCCACTTTCACATGATGAAGTGGTTCATGGAAAGAAATCACTCTTAAATAAAATGCCGGGAGATTATTGGCAAAAGTTTGCTAATCTTCGAACTCTTTACGGGTTCATGATGACGCATCCAGGTAAAAAGCTTTTGTTTATGGGGGGAGAATTTGGTCAGTACGATGAATGGAAAGATTTAAGTGAACTTGATTGGATGTTGTTCGATTATGACCTTCACAAGAAGATAAATGATTACGTGAAAGAATTAAACCAGTTTTATCTTGATTCTAGAGCTCTCTGGCGTATTGACCATAAGCCAGAAGGCTTTGAGTGGATCGATGCGAATGACCAATCGCAGTCTGTTCTTTCTTTCATGAGAAAAGGCAAGGCGAAAGGTGATTGTGATATTGTGATCTGCAATTTCTCAGCTAATGTGTACTATGATTACAGAATTGGAGTGCCATCATCAGGACATTATGTAGAAATGTTCAATAGTGATCAGAAGAAATACGGAGGTTCTGGGCAGTTAAATGCAGACAAGTTGCTTAGTGAAAAACACCCTTATCACAATCAGCCATACAGTCTTCAGCTCAAAATCCCTCCACTAGGTATCGTGGTTCTCGGCAAAAAAAATAAAAGCAACCTTGAAAGGAGAAATCGATATGTCTAAGAAACGTTGTGTCGCAATGCTGTTAGCTGGAGGGCAGGGGACTAGACTTGGAAAGCTAACGACTCGTCTTGCAAAACCAGCAGTGCCTTTTGGTGGTAAATATAGAATCATTGATTTCACGTTAAGTAATTGCAGTAACTCAAATATTGATACTGTTGGCGTATTAACTCAGTATCAGCCTTACATACTCAATTCTTATATTGGTATAGGCAGTGCATGGGATCTTGATAGAAAGAATGGAGGCGTATCAGTACTTCCACCTTTCCTAGGGCAAAAAGGTGGAGAATGGTACAAAGGTACAGCGAATGCGATCTATCAAAACATGTATTACCTTCGTCAATATGATCCTGAATATGTACTTGTTATTTCCGGCGACCACATTTATCGTATGGATTATTCAGAGATGCTCGATTACCATGAAGAGCAAGGTGCCGATGCTACGATCGCAGTTCTTGAAGTACCTTGGAACGAAGCAAGTCGCTTTGGAATCATGAATACGGATGAAGAGAATCGAATCGTTGAGTTTCAGGAAAAGCCTGAAGAACCTAAGACGAACCTTGCTTCAATGGGCGTATATATTTTCAGTTGGAAAGCTCTTGAAAAGTATTTAACAGAGGATGAAGCAAATCCTCATTCCTCAAACGACTTCGGTAAAGATATCATTCCAGCGATGATCGAAGACCAAAAGAAACTTTGTGCGTATTCGTTCAGCGGTTATTGGAAGGATGTCGGTACACTTCAAAGCCTATGGGAAGCAAATATGGATTTGTTAGACGATGATCCGGATTTAATTCTTAACGATCCTTCATGGAGAATATATTCAGTCAACCCGAACCAACCTCCTCAGTACATTGCGCCACAAGCTAATGTTAGCCGTTCACTCGTTAATGAAGGCTGTGTTGTTTATGGTGATGTGTATCGTTCGGTGTTATTTTACGGGGTGCATGTTGGATTAGGAACTACGATTAAGAATTCAATCATTATGCCTGATGTGAAAATTGGTTCGAACGTGAAAATAGAGAATGCAATTATTGAGAGTGGTACAGTTATTGAAGATGGCATGGAGCTTGGAAATAAAGATGGTTCTATTTCTTTGATCGCTGACGGGGAAATTGTTTCAGTACCTAAATAGAACAGGAGGATGAATCGATGAAAAAAGTAGTAGGTGTCATTAATTTAGTAGATGAGAAGAACGAACTTAGCGAATTGACAAGCCATCGGAGCTTCGCCTCTGTTCCATTTGCAGGGCGATATCGATTGATTGATTTTTCACTGTCGAGCATGACGAATGCGGGGATTAACACGGTCGCTGTTTTCACAAAAGAAAAATACCGCTCTTTATTAGACCATTTAGGTTCGGGAAAAGAGTGGGATCTTGATCGCCACCAGGGTGGTTTGTTCTTCCAACCGCCAGCGAGTGAGGAAAGAGTAACGAATGGAGATATCCGTTCATTTCATGAGAATTTGTCATTCTTTAAACGTAGCCTTTCCAATTATGTTGTTGTTACGAATGGAAAGTTGGTTTGGAATGTTGACTTTAATCAAGTTATTGAAGAGCATGAAGAAGTCGGAGCAGATATCACGCTAGTCTATAAACCATGTGATGATCCTTATGTGAGTGGCAATACGTATAACGTCCTTTATACAAATGAAGATAATCGTGTTGAAAGATTGAATCTTAATGTGGAGCCATTGCCGGGTGACGATGTGTATTTAAATACATTCGTTATGAAGTCATCGTTACTCATTTCGATTGTTGAAGAAAGCATGGAAACTGGTAAGTACAAATCAATCAATGAAGCTGTAGCATCTAGTTTAGACCGCTATCATGTTCATGGGTGCCATTTTGGAGGATATGTATCATTTATCGATAACGTTGAGAGCTACTATCGATATAGTATGGAATTACTTGATCCGAATGTTACTCAGGAACTTTTCTATAACAAAGGCCCGATTTATACAAAAGTAAAACACGAGGCGCCTGCAAAGTACGATGAATCATCTACAGTTGCTAATTCGTTAATTGCAAATGGGTGCACGATATCAGGAACTGTAGAGAATAGTATCTTATTTAGGGGCATTAGAGTTGGTAAAGGGGCAATTATTCGAAACAGTATCATCATGCAAAAGTGTGAAATTGGTGAAGGTGCTGTTGTAGAAAACGTCATTCTAGATAAGGATGTATCCGTTTCACCTCATGAAAAAGTGACGTCTGAAGATGAACCACGGGTCATCGCGAAATCAACAGTCTTATAGCAGGGGGAACGAATCATGAATGTATTATTTGCAGCATCAGAAGGTCACCCATTTATTAAAACAGGGGGCCTTGGTGATGTCATAGGTGCATTACCAAAGGAACTACAAAAGCAGGGGCTCAACGTTTCGGTCATTCTGCCAAAGTATAAAGATATGAATGAATCGTTCAAAGAGCAGCTTGAGCTTAAAGAAGCCATCACTGTACCCGTAGGGTGGAGACATCAATACTGTGGTATAGAAACATTAAGGCACAACGGCATTACGTATTATTTCATCGACAATGAGCATTATTTCAAAAGAAGTGGGAGCTATGGATACTTTGATGATGGAGAAAGATTTTCATTCTTTTGCAGAGCTGTTTTAGAAGCGATCCCTTACTTAGATGAACAGCCGGATATTCTTCACTGTCACGACTGGCAAACAGGAATGATACCTGTATTAAAAAAAGCACATTACCGAAATAACCCTTACTATGACGGAGTAAAAGTGGTTTATACGATTCATAACCTTCGTTACCAAGGAATCTTTCCAAAAGGAATTCTTCATGACCTATTAGACTTAAGTGAACTTCACTTCACAAATGAAGGTGTCGAATTTCATGGCAATGTAAGCTTTATGAAAGGTGGACTTATTTACTCGGATTATATTACAACTGTAAGTCCATCTTACGCTGACGAAATAAAGCAGCCATATTTTGGTGAATACCTTGATGGGATACTAAGAAAAAGAGAATCTGATTTCACAGGCATTATTAATGGGATAGATAGTGAGTTGTATGACCCAGCGTCAGATGCTGCCTTGAAGTATACGTACCATGCATCGTTCCTATTGAAAGAGAAAAATAAAATCGATCTTCAAGAGCAGCTTGGTCTACAAAAGGGTGAAGGCATTCCTGTCTTATCCATGATTACGCGACTTGTAGAGCAAAAAGGGATGGATTTGTTTTTCAGAGTACTTCCTGAAATCATGGAAGAAAAAGTACAAGTAGTTGTGCTTGGAACAGGCGATGAGCATTACGAGCACATGCTAAGAGAAGCTGAGCAACGTTATCCAGGTAGATTTTCCGCCAATATTTACTTTGACGATGGCTTTGCTCGCAAGCTTTATGCAGCATCTGACCTCTTCCTCATGCCTTCTCAGTTCGAACCATGCGGAATCAGTCAGCTTATTGCTCTAAGATATGGAAGTCTCCCGATTGTTCGTGAAACCGGGGGACTCAAAGATACGGTCCTTCCGTATAACAAGTATACAGGGGAGGGGCATGGATTTAGTTTTGCCGATTACAACGCACACGATATGTTAAATACGATTCGTCTCGCGCTAAATTACTATCATCAAGATAGTCTAACGTGGAGGAAGCTCGTGGAGCGAGCGATGCGTCTGAATTATTCATGGGAAAAGTCAGCAGAGAAATATTCGAGTCTTTACGAGAGTCTCGTAAAGTAGATTGAAAGCAAGAACTGACAGGGGGGGAGTCTCCCCTGTTTTTTTTTCATTGAAAAGGAGCAGATAACGTTGTTTTGTGATAAATGCCAATTCATTCCGAGAATCTTATCAGAGGGAATCTTCGAAATTACGACGCCCTCGCCAATATTAATGGACAGCCTCACCTCCATGTTCAATCGTTCAGGAGAGACATTTCTCATTTCATATAGTAGCTTTTCAGAACTATCAACAATATGCGAGAAGATTGATAAAGCGTTTAGTCGAAAAGCTTCAACGATATTTAGCTGTGCGACCTTATCCTCTGTCGATGAAAAGAAAATTGCTATTTCATTTCCGCATTTTTATACAAGGTTGCAAAATATGGAATATATAGCGATCATGGAAGAAGGTATGTTCACCGCCCACATGCAGCCGATCATATCACTCCAAAGCGGTGGAATTGAAGCATATGAGTTTCTTCTAAGACCAACCAACCAGCAGCATCCATTTAAACCATTTGACCTATTTGAAGTCGCAAGGAACTCTGGGTTACAATCTTACCTCGATAGCGCAGCAAGGAAAAAAGCAATCGAGGTTAGTTCACAACTCATCCCTAGGGGGATTAAACGTTTCATTAATTTCCTACCATCGTCTATTTATGACCCTGCACATTGTTTGAGGACAACATTTCGAGCAGTTGAAGAGCATGGAGTAGACCCTAGTGATCTTGTTTTTGAAGTAGTAGAAACTGAGAAGATTCAAAGAATCGATCATTTGAAGAACATCTTTCACACCTATAAAAAAGAAGGAATGAAAGTAGCGCTTGATGACCTTGGCACAGGGTATTCTACGAGGGAGCTACTTCTAGATTTAAAACCAGATTATGCAAAAATCGATAGAAGTTATATTGAACAGTGTCACAAGGATCGATCAAAACAACACGCATTGATAGAATTAGGAAAACTAGCAAGAGAAGAAGGGATTTTGTTATTAGCAGAAGGTATAGAGCAAAAAGAGGAAGCTGATTTTTGTGCTGAGATCGGGGTTAGGTTCGGGCAAGGGTATTATTATGGAAAACCTTCAGACAAACCTTTTTCTCGCCTTCATACATAAAGTTAAGCGTAATAATCCTTTTACTATGGAAAAGAAAGCATAAAAAAGATATGCTTACGTCATAAGAGTAACAAGAGGTGAAGAAATGTTAACGTTTTACAAGCGATACGCTAGAACTGCATTTGATATCGGACTAATTGTCTTGACCGTCTTTCTAATCATGTTTGTTTTTAGTTTTTTATTTGATATCGCAGCACCAATTTTTGTTGGCTATGTTATCTTTTTGATAATAGAACCTTTTGCACGTTTCTTAAATAAGAAAGGGTTGGGGAAAACAGTCGCCACTACGATATCGACACTCCTATTTGTTTTGATTGTTCTAAGTGTAGTTTTTCTTGCAGGTGCCATTTTTGTGTTACAACTGCAGAATTTAATCTCATTGATTCCTGGCTACGTCGACATCTTCCAAGAGCAATTGTTGAACTATGTGGAGTGGGCACAACTTCAGATGAACGCCTTGCCACCAGATATTTTACATAAAGCTCAAGAGTATTCCGTTACTGTGGTCGAGAAGGCATCTTTTGTTTTAACTGGATTTCTTAATGGCATTTTCGCCTTTGTTACTTCGATTCCAACCCTAATTATTAATTTCGTAATCGGTATTGTTCTTGCTTATTTCTTGAGTGTTGAGATTGAAATGTGGAAACGAATCGCTGACAAACGAACACCTAACACGTTTAAGAAAGCTTATTACTTCTTAAAGGAAAATGTACTTAGCGGAATCGGTTCATACGTGAAGGCTCAGCTCAAATTAATTATGATCACATTTGTTCTTGTACTTTGTGGATTATGGATCCTACGAGTAGATAACGCTTTTACAATCGCATTACTATCTGCCTTTTTTGATGTTCTACCATTGTTGGGCGTGTCGGCTATTTTCTTACCTTGGGCAATTTATTTATTCATTGTCGGTCAGTCAACCTTAGCTTTCTGGCTGATAGGGTTATTAGGAGTCGTGATGCTAGTTAGACAGATTATGGAGCCGAAAATCACTGGTGATTCTTTAGGGGTTTCTGCATTTACGATCTTATCATTTATGATTATTTCTCTATCGTTGTTTGGAATTGCTGGGGTAATCCTCTCACCGATCTTATTGATCCTTATTAAGGCATTATTTGATCATGGATACCTTGGAAAGTGGATCCATCTTCCAAGCGAAGAGTTTTTAGATATTAACGAGCGAAAATAGGAAGGAAGACTAACAACATTGAGACGTCCCGCATTGTTGATACTGGGCACGATTATTGGTAGTGTCGTAATCGCGCTGTTCTTACAAGAAAATAAAGAAAAAATGAGAGTTCCACTAAAAAAATCACAAATACCTGAGGAATATGTTGATACTTATCAAGAGGCGGCTGAGCAATATGACGTACAGTGGGAATTGCTCGCTGCTGTGCATCGTGTTGAAACAAAGTTCTCAACGATGCCTTCTCTCGAAAGTCCAAAAGGAGCGATCGGACATTTTCAATTCATGCCGTTAACTTGGCTTGGTTGGCAATATAAGGGGAGTGAGCTAGGGAAGTTAAACGCTGGGGATGAAATCGATATAACGGATCCTGATTTGATCAAGAAATACGGCGGCTATGGAAAAGATGGGAACGGAGATGGCAAGGCGGATCCTTATAACATGACTGACGCTGCTTACACTGCAGCTAGTTATCTATCAGCGAACGGTGCTAGTGAAGGAAAATTACAGAAAGCTTTATACGCATATAACCGAAGCGAGGACTATGTAGATGAAGTGTTAACGTATTATAACGAATATAAAACGAATGCTACCGTTGTAAAAATCAACAAGTAATGGTTCTTAATGGTACAGCGATAACACATATGATAAAATCACTTGAAGAAGGGGGAGGTTCCATGAAGATCGTATCAATCGAACCAACACCGAGTCCGAATTCGATGAAAATTAACTTAAGTGAAGAACTAGCCGCAGGTGATACACGGCAATTCAAACAAGGAAGCAACCTTGATGACGCACCTGATTATATCCAGAAACTAATGGCGGTTCCTGGAGTAAAAGAAATTTACCATGTAATGGATTTCATTGCATTGGAACGAAATGCAAAATATGCGTGGGAAGATATATTACCAGGAGCAAGAGAAGCTTTTGGTCAAGAAAGTGACGAGGATCAGACATCTTCCACAGCTCTTGAAGAAGATTTTGGAGAAGTCAAAGTGTTTATCCAAATGTTTAGAGGCATTCCTATGCAGGTGAAATTATTAGATGGAGATGATGAGCATCGCTTTGGTCTTCCTGATCGGTTCATGGAAGCAGCGATGAATGCTTCATCAGCATCTGACAATATGGTGATGGAGAGAGAATGGAAAGAGCAAAACCCTCGTTATGGATCTCCAGAAGAAGTTGGAGTGGAGGTTTCTGAAGAACTAGCTGCCACCTATGACGAGAAAAGGCTCGAATTACTTGTGAAAGAAGCGTTTGATCCAAACCGAGATCGTTCTTCTCAGAAACAAGAAAAGAAACATGTAACGCTTGAGATGCTTGATCACCCAGAGTGGAAAGAAAGATATGCTGCGTTAGATCGCTTAGATCCTGAAATCACTGATTTGCCTTTACTAGAGAAAGCACTTCAAGATGAAAAAGCTTCCATTCGTAGGTTAGCTGCAGTTTATCTTGGTATGATTGAATCAAAAGAAGTGCTGCCATTGCTTTATAAAGCATTAAATGACAAGTCAGTAACTGTTCGACGTACTGCTGGAGATTGCATGTCAGATCTTGGGTACGTTGAAGCTATTCCAGAGATGGTGGAAGCACTTTCAGATAAAAACAAACTCGTGCGCTGGAGAGCAGCAATGTTCTTATATGAAGTTGGCGATGAATCCGCAGTACCTGCTCTAGAAATGGCGATCGATGACCCAGAGTTTGAAGTGAAAATGCAAGCAAGAATGGCACTTGAGCGTATTAAAGGCGGAGAAGAAGCTAAAGGCTCAGTGTGGCATCAAATGACTCAAGCACGTAAATCAAAATAAAGGGAGGTTCTTTAGATGAACCCATATGAAGAATACATGAAACAAATGGCTCAGCCGATGCGTGATGAACTAACTTCAGCAGGCTTTGAAGAACTTACAACTGCTGAAGAGGTAGCTGAATTTGTAACCGGAACAAAAGGCACAACTCTCGTAGTAATCAATTCAGTGTGTGGCTGTGCAGCAGGGTTAGCACGACCAGCAGCTCGTGAAGCAATTGAAAATGAAAAGAAACCCGACCACTTCATAACTGTTTTCGCTGGTCAGGATCGTGAAGCAACTTCAAAAATGAGAGAGTATTTAGAAGGGTACGAGCCTTCTTCACCATCTATGGTGTTGATGAAAGGTGGTCAGGTTCTTCATTTCATTCCTCGTGAGGAAATAGAAGATCATGAAGTAGAAGACATAGTGGATAACCTTACAGGTGCATTTGAGCAATATTGCTAATAGCTAATGCTCCACTCTATCTATAGAGTGGGGTTTTCTTATATAAAATTGTTTGGAGGTATTCGTGATGGAACATATATTTGAATTAAAAGGAAGCTATAAAGGTGGAAGAAAAGGAAAAGGTGAGGTCCGTTCTGAGAACCTTTCAACAGATGTAACGATCCCGACATCAATGGGAGGATTAGAGGAAGGTACGAATCCTGATGAACTTTTATTAAGTTCTTCTGCTGCTTGTTATTTCATGACTCTTGGTCTTTATCTTGAAGCAAAGAATATTTCATTTCATGATATTAAGATATCTTCTAAATTAATTGTAAGTGAAGAAGGAAGAGTACATGTTGAGTCTATTCATCATTATCCAGTCATCTATTTAGAAGAGTCACCTGATGAATCGCTTAGAAAACGGATCTTGGAGATAGCAGACCGAGCAGAAGATGGTTGTATGATCACTCGTGCAATCAAAGGAAATGTTAACGTGTCTGTTGAACCGTCAATTGAAGTAATGTGATAGCTTTATTGAAATTCATTCGCTCTATCAAATGTAAATTCAAAACCAGCTATTTGCATTCTAGCGAGAATTTATTATAATAATATTTTGGAGCGGGTGAACGATTCTGTTATAGAAACAGTGAAACAAAGGAGATACGATTATGAGCAATAAAGACTATCGCGTATTATTGTATTATAAATATGTGCAAATTGATAACCCAGGTGAATTTGTAGAGAAACACCAAGAGTTTTGTAATGAACATGAATTAAAAGGTAGAATTTTGATTGCTGAAGAGGGAATCAACGGTACGGTTTCTGGAACAGTTGAACAAACTCAAGCGTACATGGATATGATGCACGCAGACGAACGATTTTCAGACCTTTTCTTTAAAATCGATGAGGCTGAGGAGCATGCATTTAAAAAGATGCACGTTCGCGAACGTCCTGAATTGGTAACACTCCGTCTTGAAGATAACCACAACCCAACACAAGTCGGCGGTACGCATTTAAAACCACAGGAATGGCGCGAAGCGATGCAAGATGAAGACGTCATTATCCTTGATACTCGGAACGACTATGAGTACGAGCTTGGACATTTCAAAGGTGCAATTAATCCAGATATTAAGAACTTTCGTGATTTGCCAGAATGGGTACAGGAAAACCTAGCTGACAAAAAAGATAAAAAGATTCTCACATACTGCACAGGTGGTATCCGTTGTGAGAAATTTACTGGTTGGATGATCAACCAAGGCTTTCAGGATGTTAACCAGCTTGATGGTGGAATCGTCACATATGGAAAAGACGAAGAAACGAAAGGTGAGTTCTGGGATGGTAAATGTTACGTTTTCGATGAGAGAATTTCGGTGCCAATCAACCAAAAAGATCACGTGGTTGTAGGAAAGGATCACTTCACTGGTGAGCCATGCGAACGATATGTGAATTGTGCCAATCCAGACTGTAATAAACAAATTATTACCTCTGAAGAGAATGAGCATAAATACTTGCGTGGCTGTTCTCATGAGTGCCGTGTATCTCCACGTAATCGCTACGTAGAAGAGCATGGATTATCTGAAGAAGAAGTAAATGAGCGTATACAAGCGATCATGAAAGAAAGTATTCAACAAGAAGTATAATAAAAAGCTAGCTGTCAATCTGACAGCTAGCTTTTAGTTTTTGTCGTACCTCATCTTATTTACTTTAAGTAAGTGATCCACTTTCGATAATCGTAATTCTTCAAGTTTCTCCAATAGGTGATGCAACGTAAGTTCCATCTTACATAGTGCTTGGAACAATTCACCGTGTCTTCGTTCTTTATTATTTTCTGATAGACTAATATAGCCTTCTAATAAACCGGGGAGTTCTGTTGTAATCATACGCTTTACTGTATGGCGTTCTTCAATATCGAGAAGGTCAAGTTCGGGCAACATCGTTTTAAAGAGATTGACAAGTCGAGACGTTCTAGAGTGAATGACACCTTTAATAGCTGGATCTGTTAATAGGTGGTCGATTAATTGGATATGCTCTTGTAACGTAGCGTCGACTTTTGATGCATGCACAACGTGCTTCGGGCCTATTAACGCCTGATCTAACTGGTTAATCCGATTGAATATCCCAGAGAAATAAGGCGAACGTTTAACGCTTCTTTTGATGATTCGCCCACGATCATTGATTAAAATCAGCCCTTGTTTGCATTTACCATGGTCTCTCGAAGACGTTAGTTGTCGTTCCCATTGGATATAAAACTTCTTAGGCGCAGAAGAGCGGTTTTTTTGACTGTCATACCCAGAAAAAAGAATGATATTTCGTTTGATTTTCAAGAAAATAGTAAAGCCTTTCTCAGTGTGTTTCCATTTCTCTTGTTTATCTGCTCCAGAAGATATCCTTAGAATGAATTCATCTAAAAGTTCCTCTGCAAAGTTAAGAAATTCATATGAACCAACGTCTTGCAATAACGTTGATTCAACGGTCTTAAATCTGGGAGGCAAAAATTTCTCCACCCATTGGTATTCAGGAGAATTGAGTAGCCTCACTTTAATTCCCTCCCCTCTTATAGACGGTCAGCTGCTTCAGAAAGCTCCTTTTGCTTTACTGTTGATCCGTCAAGCTTAAGCTTCATTTCGTTGTTTAGCTGCTCCATCTCTGTAATGAATAGTTTACCACTGTCGATAATGCGAGCATTTGATTTTTCTGTAATATCGATTGCTTCGAATACATCGTTGTAAGCCTTACGGAATGATTCGATAGCAATGGCCGGTTTTTCAAGGGTTTTTATCGTTTCTTCTGTGTTTTGTTTAAGCATCTCGGCATTTCGAAGTAACATCGATTCAGTTGCTTCATTTACATTTTGAACAGCTGAAATGACCTTTTGCTGATTGCCAAGTGCAAGTTGGATAGAAGCGGTGACCGTGATGATATTTTTAGTCATTGTGACTGCATTGAAGATGGCTTCTTCAAGTTTCTCATTATTTTCAATGATTAAATCAACTGAAGCCATCGATTGCCTTAATACCATTACAGCTTGAGACATATTTTTGACTCGGCTCACTACTTTTTGTTGCGCTTTTTGTATTGGTAAAGGATTTTCTTTCCATTCATCTTTTGCAGCTTCTTCATCAAGCATCGTCATTAACGTCTGGCCCAGTTCCATCTGGTCTTCTAGTCCAACAATACGTTCTCTAGCAACACCCTTCAGTTCTCTTAACATTAAGTTATCTTCCTGTAGCTTATCTCTACCAGTTAGAAGTGATTCAACAATCACTTCAACTTGTGATTCAACCGTTTTATACTTTTTGGCATATTGTTCGATTTCATTTCTACCAAGTACTTTGTTTAAGAGTTTGTTGACCTTTTTTTTCTTTAAGTAGGTTGGTTCAAGTTCTGATACATGCTCTCTTAATTTATGAAGATTCTCGGGAAGGTCATTATCAGGTTGATCGATCATCCCTTTAACTGGGCGCTTAAGTGCTTCCAACGATTGTCCTGCATTTCTCTGGGCGTCTTCGCCGAGTCCAGACAAAGATTGCATGATTTTATCAGAGTCATCTTCATTATAAAAGCTTTGGATAATTTCCTCGGCTTTTTCTCGTTGTTTATCGTTTTGTTCAGATTGATTGTTCATATATGTCACTCCTTCAAAAGAATGAATTGTTATGCTTCTCGTAATACCTTATACGATGGATAGAACAAAAAGTTTCAAGAACTAGTCAGCAATCTTAATTCCCTTCATCGAGCTGAAACAAACTTTTTAAAGAACAGATGTGTTGCAAGTAAGAAACGCTGGTGATATGTTTTAAACGGAAATAATTCTTGATGGGGAAGTGAAGAATTTGAAGAACGTGAAAGTATACACTCAGCCGGCTTGTCCGCCATGTGAGTTTGTGAAGCAATATTTTGATATGCATGGAATCGAATATGAGCTGTTAAATATTAAAGAAGATGCCGATGCGCGAAACGAACTTATCAATACTTACGATTCGTTATCTACTCCTACGATTGTGATCAATGGAGAAGTAATCATTGGTTTCAAACAAGAGCTCATCGATGATTTGTTAAATATTTCATAGTAATTTGTATTAATCGTAATTGAACCAGGATAAGTAGTCAACTGGAGGAAGGTGACTTTTGTGATAGAAAAATTTATTCGTAACAAACGTGAAGAAGAGTTGTATAATTTAGCGCATGGAATCAGTTTAGAATTGCGCGAATTTGCGAACATAATCGATGAGAAAGCAGCGATTCCAGAATCAATCGTAGATCGTTTCAGATCAACGGGTTACTCAGCCTTACCCGTCCCTACCAAATATGGCGGTGAAGGTCTTTCATTATATGAACTTGTATTGATTCAAGAGGAACTTGGCAAAGGAGAAGGGGCAACAGCGCTTTCGATTGGATGGCACTTAGGAATTCTTAAAGACTTGAATGACCGGCGTCCCTGGAATGAATTCACATTCGGCAGGTTAGCGAGAGATGTTGTCGGAGGGTCAATCATTAATCGTGCACAAACAGAAGAAGAGACTGGAGATCCGACAAGAGGTGGACTCCCAGTAACGATTGCAGAAAAAGAAGCAACTGGTTATCGAATAACCGGAAGGAAGACATTTACTACTCTTAGTCCTCATCTTGATCAAGTCATTGTTAAAGCTACAGTAAGAGACACTGATGAACCGGCAGATTTCCTTCTATCGATGAATGACGAAGGGGTATCAGTTGAAGAAACATGGGATGCTCTCGGGATGCGAGGGACAAGGAGTGACGATCTTGTGCTAAATGATGTTTTTGTCCCTTCAGAAAGGTTGTTGGAAGTGTATGACAAAGAGCGCAAAACAAAATCGTTACCTCCAGGTTGGTTGTTACATATACCTGCCGTCTACCTCGGCATCGCTGAAGCTGCTAAACAAGAAGCAATCGATTTTGTAAATACGTATCAACCGAATAGTTTGGATACATCTTTAAAAGAAGTTCCGCACATTCAGGATAAATTAGGTCAAATTTCGTTAAAACTCCTAAGCGCACGTCATTTCCTTTATTCTGTTGCAGATCAGTGGGATAAGTATCCAGAGCAAAGAATGGCTATGCAATCTCAATTATTTGCTGCGAAGCATCAAGCTGTAAATGCAGCATTAGATATTGTTGATCTTTCTATGCGAATTATTGGTGGTCGAAGCATAATGAAGAAAAACAGGATTGAGCGTCTTTATAGGGATGTTAGAGCGGGGCTCCATAACCCACCGGGTGATGAATTAACTCTTCAAGTATTAGCGAAGAGTGAATTATATTAGGGGATTTTGATGGAATAAGTTTCATGAAGTTCGGTTTTCTGGAAATACGGCCTTCGATTTCCTATTGAAAGGAGAATGAAAATGCTCTAACCTTTCTAACTGTGGCATTAAAGCTAGATAGAAAGGGTGGGGTTAAGTGAGGAAACAATTATCATTATTCATGATCATGAGTCTTTTCTTAAATTTATTTTCCTACCAATCTCATCAGGTTGAGGCGGTTACGTTGGTTAAGGCGGAATCCAAATTACCTACTAGGAATGTGAAAACACCTTCACAAACAAAACCGGATCCAGATACAAAGCATCAGGTTGCATTACGTATGAACCTACCTATAAACAATATGAAAGACGTTAAACAAGTAAAGGGCGAGCAATTATCTGTTAAGAAATATTCTGTACAGGAGATTGAAATGCTTGCTCGCTTAATAAATGGTGAAGCAAGAGGGGAAACCTTCGAAGGAAAAGTAGCAGTTGCGGCTGTGACGTTAAACAGAGTTCGCTCATCAAAATTTCCGAACTCGATAAAAGAAGTGATTTTTCAGAGCGGAGCATATACAGCCGTTTCTGATGGGCAGTACAGTAAAAAGCCTGGTAAGAAAGCATATCGAGCTGCATATGAAGCGTTGCAAGGTGAGGATCCAAGCTCTGGAGCTTTGTTTTATTATAATCCTAAAACAGCAACTGACACTTGGATTCGAAGCAGGCATATTATTAAGACAATTGGAAAACATGTCTTCACAAGATGAAATCCTCCAGACTCTGGAGGATTTTGTGATATCATCAGGGTGAGAAAGCAATAGTTTTGGTGAAGGAGTGAAGGAATCATGTCAGATAAAAAGTCTTTTGAAACAGGAGATCTCGTCACAGCTGGTTACAAAACAGGGAGATATATAGGTGAAATTGTGGACGTGAAAACTCCTAAAGTAGTTATAAAGATACTTGCCGTTATTAAACATCCGACTCAAGGAGATTTGCATAATCCTAAACAGCTTGATGTACCGTTATTTCATCAGCGCAAAGCACTTTCACAGTTTGAAAAAGCGCTTGTTCCAGTATCAGCAACCAACCATTATGATGAGGAAGTTCCAGATTATCACCAATCATTAAAAGAAGCGGTGGAGACTCAAGCCAATGAGTTGAAGCACGAAGGTGGGCGCTGGGCAGAAGCATCCTTGATCGAACTTGAAAAGCTTAAAGACGAATATTTTACTTCTTAATCCTCACCTTTACATTACAACAGAAATCAGGTAAGATTTAATACTGATTTTAGAACTCGCAAAAGGTGGTTTTTGACTTGCAATCAGAAGCTTCAGCATATCAAGTGCTGTTATTCTATAAGTATGTAGAAATTGAAGATCCCGAATACTTCGCTAGAAAGCATCTCAAATTTTGTGAATCTATAGATTTAAAAGGTAGAGTGCTTATAGGAAAAGAAGGGATAAATGGTACTGTCTCTGGGCCTAAAGAATGCACAGAACAATATATGAAAGAGTTAACGAATGATCCGCGATTTGCTGATATCGAATTTAAAATTGACGACGCAGAGTCGCACACATTTAAAAAGATGCATGTACGTGCCCGAAACGAAATTGTATCACTACGTCTTGATGACGATATTGATCCAAATGAGACAACGGGAAATTATTTAGAACCGAAAGAATTTATGAATGCCCTTGAAAGTGGTGATGTGATTGTGATCGATGCGCGTAATGATTATGAATACGATATCGGTCACTTTAGGAATGCAATCCGACCAAATATTAAAGCATTTCGTGAATTACCTGAGTGGATTGAAGAAAATTTATCCGATCAAAAGGATAAGAAAGTACTTACTTATTGTACTGGTGGAATTCGTTGCGAGAAGTTTTCAGGCTATTTAAAGAAGAAAGGTTTTAACGACGTTTCACAGCTACATGGTGGCATCGTGACATATGGAAAAGATCCAGACGTACAAGGGAAGTATTTTGATGGGAAATGCTTTGTATTTGATGACCGCCTGGCTGTTGATGTGAATCAAACGGATGAGGCCACGGTTGTTGGCAAATGCTATCACTGTGGGACTGAGGCAGATATGTACATCAACTGTACAAACGTTCAGTGTGATAAACTTCACATCGTTTGTGATGACTGTCTAGATTCTCATCAGCGCTACTGCTCATCATCTTGTAAAGAAATTTCAATGTCACACCAATAACGTTTTGAAGAAGCACAGTGTCGGCCACTGTGCTTCTTTTACATAGTAGAGGAAAGGGGGGGAAGTATGTGTCTAATAGCGATTGCGATCGATCAAAACCCTGAGTATCCATTTATCTTGATTGCAAATCGGGATGAATTTTATGAGAGACCAACAGAAGGAGCTCATTTTTGGAAAGATCAGCCTAACCTTTTGGCGGGAAGGGATTTAAAGGCGTACGGTACATGGCTCGGAGTATCAGTTGAAGGGAAAATTGCAGCCTTAACAAATTTTCGTGAACCTTCAGAACCAGATAAAGAACAATCAAGAGGTGAACTACCTGTTCGTTTCCTCACTCAAAACGTGGAAGCTTACGACTATTTGGTCAACCTTCAAAGTTTGAAAGCGAACTATAATGGCTTTAATTTAATTGCAGGTCGTTTTGATGAACTATATTATTATTCAAATCGAGAAAATGAAGTCAGAAAAATACAAGAGGGCATCCACGCAGTAAGTAATCATCTTTTGAATACTAGCTGGCCCAAAGTTAATCTTCTAAAAGAAAATTTATCAACTTATCTTTCTCAAAATGAGGACCCTGTTCCTGAGGAGCTTTTGAAATTACTTGATCATGAAGTAGTAGCACTCGATCGAGATCTCCCCGATACTGGAATTTCACTAGAATGGGAAAGAATGTTGTCATCCATATATATTCAATCAAACACTTATGGAACTCGTGCCCAGACAATCATTATGGTTTCTAATACAGGAGAAGTAACGTTCGTTGAAAAAGCTGGTAAAAATATAAACAAGTTTCAATTTTTCATTGATCCTTCATAATACGTGCTTTGCTAGAATACATTATATCTTACCTTAACAATTACCATTCGATTATGGTAACAAAGACCTGGTTTCAAATAGGTCTTACAGGGGTATTTAAGAGTTACTAAGTATGAGGAGGGGTTTTATTGAAACGAAAGCGTCACTATGTTGAAGAACAGCTATTAAGGGAAGCCTCTAATATTCGTGAGTATCGAAAATTAGATGTAGAAGTGATTGCAAAGAAATACCCTGAACGCAGTGCGCCTCCAAAGAAAAATAAAACTCTCGTCCAAACGTCAGTCTAAGCAGGGGGGAATCCCTCTGCTTTTTTATTTCAAAAAAACTATTGCATAACATCAAAATAATTGATAAGATAAATCTTGTCCTCATAAAACAACTTCTTTCGACAAACATTTAATAAAATTAAGTGTTGACGAGAGTAACCATGTAGTTATACAATATAGAGGTCGCTGTTTATTTGGAGGATTAGCTCAGCTGGGAGAGCATCTGCCTTACAAGCAGAGGGTCGGCGGTTCGAGCCCGTCATCCTCCACCATTTATTTTTCCCGAGAGGGCACAAATTAGAATTTAATTACATAGTTTTTGCCGGTCTAGCTCAATTGGTAGAGCAACTGACTTGTAATCAGTAGGTTGGGGGTTCAAGTCCTCTGGCCGGCACCACACGCGGGTGTGGCGGAATTGGCAGACGCGCTAGACTTAGGATCTAGTGTCTTACGACGTGGGGGTTCGAGTCCCTTCACCCGCACCATTTGAATAGTAACATTTTATTTATGCGCCCGTAGCTCAATTGGATAGAGCGTCTGACTACGGATCAGAAGGTTAGGGGTTCGACTCCTCTCGGGCGCACCATACATATTTGGGGCCTTAGCTCAGCTGGGAGAGCGCCTGCCTTGCACGCAGGAGGTCAGCGGTTCGATCCCGCTAGGCTCCACCATATTGGAGGAATACCCAAGTCTGGCTGAAGGGATCGGTCTTGAAAACCGACAGGGGCTTAACGGCCCGCGGGGGTTCGAATCCCTCTTCCTCCGCCATTTGCGGGTGTAGTTTAGTGGTAAAACCTCAGCCTTCCAAGCTGATGTCGTGGGTTCGATCCCCATCACCCGCTCCAATATTGTGGCCCGTTGGTCAAGCGGTTAAGACACCGCCCTTTCACGGCGGTAACACGGGTTCGAATCCCGTACGGGTCACCATTTTCAAAGAAGTTTACAGGCTTCTCACCCAAGGGTTCCCCTGCAGAAGTCACTCCAAGATGATAGTTCAGCAGGACTAGCTAACGCGTCGGAATCCCGTACGTGTCACTATTTTCATTGAAGCTTCATTTGAAAATAAATAATTGATTATCGGCAGCACACTCAATGAGGTGCTTTTTTTGTTGTTCAAAATGAACCTCTCACGCGGATAGGGCATACAGTGTCTATATCAAGTGAGAAGGGATGGAACATATGTATAGTGAAGAGCATGAACACATTGAATATCACATTCATACCTATCATAATCCTAGGCAACAACAGGAGCGGGTGATGCAGCCACCTTCAAGTCCGCCATCGACCGCGCCACAAATGCCACAGTCACAGCAAGTAGGGGCTCAAGCTGTTGATCCATTTGCGATTAAAGGCTGTTTATTCCGCTACACATATATTTGGATGAAAGGTGGAAATAGATTCTGGTTTTGGCCTGTTTATGTTGGACGAAAGTCGGTATCTGGCTTTCGCTGGACGGGACGGAGATGGGTTTATACAGGAATTGATCTGAACAGAATTGAAATGTTTACTTGTTAAAACGTTGAGCGCTTTTTAATTAAAGCGCTCAAATTATGTCACAGAATATTCGAAAAACAACTGGCATTTTATTCTTCTTCATGGGACAATATAAGAAACCTTTTCATGAGAAAGTCAGGTGTAGACATTGAGCTTTCCATTATGGACAAGAAAGCTATTTGTAGCATTCATAGCAGTAATCACACTAGGAACCGTCATTCCAACGGAATATTTACAGGATATAAAACCCGAACAAACAGCTGAAGCAAATTATCAGAAAGAAGTTTCGTCACATGTTGTCGAGGCTGATCCTCCCGATTTATTTGAAGGAATAGAGTCTAGTCCTATAGAATGGCCAGACATTGCTTCATTTTCTCCTTCCTCTGAAGTAGTAGAGGGATTTGTTTCCTACGCAACACTCAGAACGGAAGAGTTAGGAATACAAAAGTTTGGCGATACGATTGCGAATCGTGTAGGCTCAGAATACATAAATGTAATTGTTCCGAAAGTAAATGAGGTCATTACTTCTAAAATAGAAAAATTAGATGTGGATGCCGTTCGTTCACTTCGCTTGACGGATAATCCGGCGGGCGGTTATGGTGAACGTATCGTACATGTATACAATGAACAAACAGGAAATGATTTGATGAGGTTCCATGTTCGTCGAGACCATCCGCCTCAAGAAGGCTACTGGTTTAACTTCCATTATCATGACGATAACGATAATTTTAGTGAGCATCATGAAGTGGGTAAAATTTATTGGGATAAAAACACTCCGCCTAGATGGCTCTCTTAATGAGAGGCTTGCGGGGTGTTTCTGTTTAATTGGAAGGAGAATAGATAAAAGATGGAACTCGTTCAATGTATTAGAGATGTTTTTGAAGAAGATCCATTAACTGGCACTGAAAACGGAAGGAAGCTCTTTAGGAAGGGAAACTTTTACCCAGCTTATCAAGACGATCAAGATAATTGGGTAACTGTTGATGATGAAGGGGAACATCACATTATCGCAAGTGGTGAAACACCAATAGAGGATTTTTGGTTTCTATATCGATTCCGAATCGCATAAGAAAACGCTGCTCATTCGAGCAGCGTAACATTATTTCTTTTTAGGGCGCGCATTCTGCGGGCCTCTTTTTTTATTCATTTGAAGAGCATCTTCACCGTTCTTCATGCCCTGTTCACCTGTTTTAGGGTCATAGCCATTACGATTCTTCATCGAGTAAACCTCCTTTAAGAGTGTCACTCATTACTATGCCCTGATCATTCTTAAATTAAAACATTGGGTTCTCTTCAATAAACTGATAAACATTTTGAACAAGCTCATCCGATGATGTGGCGGTTACACGCTCACCATTCACGAGACAATACATTTCCTGGCTACATAACGTGCAGTGTCCTAAACAAGAATATTCTAAAACATCGAGATCGTCGTCTTTTTCGAGAATCTCCATTGCTTTATGTGAACCACTCGATAGATTGCTCATGCAAAATTCAACGATTGGATTCATGATCTTATCACCTCAATACAAATTGCAATATCTACACGGTATCCATTTTATCAATAAGGAATGGAAATGAACAACCTTTTGCATGTGAGCAATATAATAATCACTTTTTAATAAATAAGATATACTAATGAGTAAAGAATATGGTTTAATTCTCATAAAAAAGGAAAAATAACATAATGAAGTTTTAAGAGGAGGGTCATTATGTATAAAGCAGTTATCGTAGGAACTGGACCAGCAGGTTTAACAGCTGCAATTTATTTAGCAAGAGCGAATATGGAGCCACTCGTAATTGAGGGACCAGAACCAGGTGGCCAATTAACATTAACAACGGATGTTGAGAATTTCCCTGGGTTTGCTGATGGAATACTAGGCCCAGAGTTGATGGAGAATATGAAGAAGCAGGCTCTACGGTTCGGAGCAAGAATTGAAAGAGGCTGGGTTAAGGATATCGATTTCTCGAAAAAGCCTTATACATTAAAGACGGATACACTTGGTGATGTCGAAGCGGAATCTGTGTTGATTTCAACTGGTGCGTCTGCGAAGCTATTAGGGATTCCAGGAGAATCTGAGAACATGGGTAGAGGTGTTAGTACTTGTGCAACATGTGATGGATTCTTTTTCAGAAATAAGAAGATTGTTGTAATAGGTGGCGGCGATTCCGCGATGGAGGAGGCAACTTTCCTTACCAAATTTGCTTCAGAAGTTACAGTTCTTCATAGAAGGGATGAACTTAGGGCTTCAAAGATTATGCAGGAGAGAGCAAGAAATAATGAGAAAATTACATGGAAATTAAACTCTTCGCCTGTTGAAGTCGTTTCTGACGGACGTAAAGTTAGTGGTATTAAAGTAAAGGACAGTGATTCCGGGAAAGAAGAGACAATCGACACAGATGGTATCTTTGTAGCGATTGGCCATAAGCCCAATACTGACTTTCTACAAGGTAAGATTGATATGGATGACAAAGGCTATATCAAAGTTGAACCAGGGACAACGCGGACGAATCTACCGGGAGTTTTCGCATGTGGAGATGTGCAGGACTTTACTTATAGGCAGGCCATCACAGCAGCAGGCACAGGTTGTATGGCTGCTATGGACTGTGAAAGATTCCTTGAAGGAAATGCGTTTATTGATTGGAGTATGTAGTAAAGAAACGGAGGGAGTGAACCCTCCGTTTTTCTATTGGATGTCTAAATAATTTATGGTATCTTTTATACGATCTTTCTTAGGTATCTTTATTTCGAGGATACCATTTTTATATTTACCTTTCATATTCTCCATTGAAAAGGTATATGGCAGTTTAATTATTCTGCTAGTACTCGAATATGCTCTTTCCTGTTTATAGTACTTCTGCTTATCGTTACGTTCTTCTTGGAAACGATCCGATTCAATTGAGATACGTAGGCCATCACCTAATGGCTCAACTTTTATTTGGTCTTTAGAGATGCCGGGAAGTTCAGCTTCGACGATAAAAGCCGTATTCGTTTCATAAAGATCTACTCGAAAAGCCTGCTGAGGAAGTAGGTTAGAAAACGGATCCTTGAAGAAGTCATCAAATGTATTTAACCAATTTTGAAGGTTTGGATCTTGAAGAATTTTTGGAAGTTTGTCTCCTTTTCCCATTTCACAAATCATCCTTTCCTTAATTTCTCATATAACATATGATGTGTGAATGAGAACGTTCCAGTGGTACAATAATTTATAGCGCTTGTATAGGAGGGAAAGCATGAAAACATATTTACAGCTTTGCGAAGAAATATTACATAACGGAACAAAAAAATCCGATCGAACAGGAACAGGAACAATAAGTGTTTTCGGACACCAAATGAGGTTTGATTTACAAGAAGGTTTTCCTGCTTTGACTACCAAGAAACTTCATTTACGTTCAATCATCCATGAGCTACTTTGGTTTATTAAAGGAGAGACAAATGTTAAGTATCTACAGGACAATGGGGTCCGCATTTGGAACGAATGGGCTGATGAGAACGGTGAATTAGGCCCTGTTTACGGTCATCAATGGCGATCTTGGACAGGAGCTGATGGAGAAACCGTAGATCAAATTCAAAAAGTAATCGAGCAAATTAAAACGAATCCAAATTCGAGAAGAATGATCGTAACCGCTTGGAATCCATCACAAGTAGATGATATGGCACTTCCTCCATGTCACTGTTTGTTCCAATTTTATGTCGCTGATGGAAAGCTATCTTGCCAATTGTATCAACGGTCTGCTGATGTTTTCCTTGGCGTACCTTTTAATATCGCGTCTTATGCGTTACTAACGATGATGATGGCCCAGGTTTGTGATCTTGAACCAGGAGAGTTTATTCATACACTTGGTGACGCTCACATTTACAATAACCATATTGAGCAGGTTGAGTTACAGTTAACTCGAGAACCAAGAAAGTTACCTAAGATGAAGATTAATCCTGATGTGAACTCTTTATTCGACTTTACTTTTGAAGATTTTGAGCTAACTGAATACGATCCGCATCCTCACATCAAAGGGGAGGTATCCGTATGATTTCCTTTCTTCTTGCAATGGACGAAAATCGAATGATCGGCAAAGATAATGATTTGCCGTGGCATTTGCCAGCAGACCTTAAGTATTTCAAGAAAATGTCATTGGATAAATCTATTGTAATGGGTAGGAAGACGTTTGAATCGATTGGCAAGCCTCTTCCAGGAAGAAAGAGTTATGTGATTACTAGAAGAGATTTAACAATCGATGACGTCACGGTTCTGCATTCGATCGATCAATTTTTAGAGTTAGTAGAAGAAGATAAGGAAAAAGAGTGGTTTGTGATTGGAGGAGCTGAGGTTTATCGCCAGCTTCTGCCTTACGCAAATCGTCTATATATCACAGAAATACATGAGGAATTTCAAGGTGATGCTTCCTTCCCTGAATTAAGAAGTGAAGACTGGGAAGAGAAGTCCAGAGTACAGAATAGGAAAGACGAGAAAAATCCTTACGACTACGATTTTGTCGTATATGAAAAAGCATAAAAAGAACTCCGGATCATGGAAAATCCATGTGACCGGAGTTCTTTTTTAATATTATTTTTCTGGTCTAGGACCTGGATCATCTAGCCCAGAGCTTTCTACAGTCATTGTGGGCTTAACCTGACAATCACCGTTAACTCGAACCTGACAAGATAAGCGCAGATTTTCTTCTACACCTTTACGTTTAAAAGCTTCTTTTTCAATGTCAGTTAGTTCTCCAAATTCACCATCAAGAACTTCTACACGGCACGTGGTACACTTTGCTTTTCCGCCACATCGATGAAGAATATGAACGTCATTATCTTCGAGAGCTAATGTAAGTTTTGTTCCCTCTGATACTTCGAATGTTCCATAATCTGGTACTGTTACTTTTGCCAAAAGAAATTCCTCCTTTATTGAAATTATGTTCCCCATACCCTTCTATCATAGCCGAAATGAGCGTTTAATTATAGGGTTTACGCATAAATGCAAAAATACGTCGAAATATGCTTAAAGATGTCAGGTAAGGGTAAATACATACTATTGAATGATCAGATGGAGGAGAATTCAAATGGAGAAAAGATATTTCACAGAACAGGAAGCAAATGAGTTAATTCCAGAAATAAAACGAGAGCTTGGAAGCCTAAAGCGGGTAACTCAGGCTTTCAGTGAACATTATGAACAATTAGAGCAACATAAAAAAACATTGCTGTTTCGTAATAAAACCAAAGTGGATGAGGACCTCCTGTTCAAGAAAGAATCGAGGATGGAATTCATGGAATTAGAAGCTCAGACGTTTATCCGTAATATATTAAGTATAGGTGTGAAAATAGTCGATATCGAGAGTGGTGTGGTATCCTTTCCATCTTTCGTTAACGGGGTAGAGGTTGAGTTATACTGGCATGAAACGCAAGAAGCTGTGTCTTTTTCCCGAGAGGCGCTCCAAGCGCATGAATTAACGAAAGAAGACGATCAAGTTTGATTATCCTTCTAAAATTTCACATACCGTAATTAGTATAGAAAATTAAATTCTGAACACCTTATCATTAGTGGAGGTGAAGATGAATGAAAAATCCTAAACAAGCTCACAAACATGAATCGGAATTTGCAAGTGAACTATCTGCGAATCAAAACAACAACAAAAAACATAAGAAGAATAAAAAACAAAAAAAGAACGCGTAGCTAGAAGGATCATCAACAACGAAGAAGGCTGACGAGAATTACTCGTCAGCCTTCTTCGTCTGGGAGGGGAAACATATTATACGGGGAAATAAAGGGCATTCCATTTAAAATGAAAGCTTGATTAAACGAATCTGAGTAACATTAAGCGATAATAGTGAATTAGTTCCCTTATAAACTCAAAAAGGGTAAAATAGAACACAGACTAAAGAGAGAAAAGGATGAGTGTCATGAGCTTGCTTCAAGCTGAGAATATTACCAAATCTTATGGAGATAAAACTCTTTTCGATGAGATAACTTTTTCATTGGAAGAACGACAAAGAATTGGTTTAATTGGCGTAAACGGGACGGGGAAATCATCGCTACTTAAAATCTTAGCTGGGCTCGAATCAGCAGACAGTGGAGAGCTTTTTCACGCTAATTCATTTCAAGTTGAATATCTTCCTCAGGATCCGACCTTTAATGAGGATAAAACGATTCTCGAAACGGTGTTTGATAGTGATGTACCATTATTCAATGCGGTAAGGAATTACGAAGAAGCGCTTCAAAATGTTACAGCCGATGCTGAAGATACTGAAGTACAGGAACGCCTTCTTGTTGCGCAAGAGACAATGGACCGTCTTGATGCATGGGACTTTAGTACAAAGGCGAAGACAATACTAACGAAGCTCGGTTTAACGAAGTTTGATTCTATGGTTAATACGCTTTCTGGCGGTCAGCAAAAACGTGTTGCATTAGCAAAAGCTTTTATTCAGCCAGCAGATCTATTGATTTTAGATGAACCTACCAACCACATCGATCACGATACTGTTGAGTGGTTAGAACAATATCTTTCTACATATTCAGGAACTCTTTTACTCGTAACGCACGATCGTTATTTTCTTAACCGGGTGACGAACCGTATATTTGAACTGGATAAAGGTCGTTTGTTTGAATATGGGGGTAATTATGAAACATTCCTCGAACAAAAAGCACTTCGTGAGACTAGAGAACAAAAAGAAGCTCATAAACAAAACAGATTACTACAAAGTGAATTAGAATGGTTGAAGCGTGGAGCAAAAGCAAGAACAACGAAACAAAAAGCTAGAAAACAGCGAATTGAGACGATGAAGGATGCGCCTGAGTATAAGACAGAGGGTAACGTGGAAATGGCGATCGGCTCAAGTCGACTTGGAAAGAAGGTTATCGAGGCGGAGGATATCTCAAAAGCCATAAATGGACAGCCTATTACAGACAATTTCAGCTATCTTGTTCTTCCGCAAGATCGAATTGGAATAATAGGTGCCAACGGTTCAGGGAAAACAACACTTTTAAAGATGCTTGCTGGTCGAATACAACCAGATAGTGGGACAGTAGAGATAGGTACCACCGTCAAAATCGGCTTCTATACCCAACAAAATGAAGGGCTAGATGAATCATTACGGGTAATCGAATATATCCGTGAAGGTGGGGAACAAATACGCCTTCAAAAGGGGGGAAGTATTACTGCCTCCCAAATGTTGGAGCGCTTTCTCTTTTCGCCTGAATTGCAATGGACGTATGTTTCGAGATTGTCAGGAGGAGAGAAAAGAAGACTCTATTTGCTTCGAATATTAATGGAAGAACCGAATGTTCTTTTCTTAGATGAACCTACAAATGATCTCGATGTTCAAACGCTAGCAGTATTAGAGGATTATTTGGCAGAGTTTCCAGGGGCGGTCATCACGGTTTCACACGATCGATACTTCTTAGATAAAATTGCAGAACAGCTTTTTGTATTCGAAGGAAGTGGTGTAATCGACCATTATTATGGTTCTTACACCGATTATCTAGACGTAAGAAAACGCGAAAAAGAACTTGAAGCAGAAGAGAAAAAAGTTTCTAATCCAAAAGATGAGTTTAGTAAAGAGAAACCTAAGAAAAATAAGCTATCTTATAATGAAAAAAAAGAATGGGAAACGATTCAACAAACGATTGAAGACATCGAACTGAAAATTGAAAAAGTGAAAGATGACATCACCAAATGCGGTAGCGATTTTGAGAAAGCTGATAAGCTATATAAAGAAGAGCAGGCTTTAACAATGGAACTAGAAGAAAAGATCGAACGCTGGTCAGACCTTTCTGAGAAAGTAGATTAAAACTGAAACCATGTATAAATTAGGTGGTTGCAGTTAGTGGGAGGTTATTGACCTCCCTTAACCATAGCGGATGATCCTTAAGATTTATTCGATACTGTGTATCCACCTGTAAACCAGGTGGATTTTTTCATGTTTAGAAAATAGTGAGAATTCGTGGTATAATTATTCAGAAAGTTAGGAATTGAAGGAAAGGAGAGGAAGGTTGAAATTATATTTATCAGTAGATATGGAAGGTATTTCTGGAATTGTAGATGATACGTTTGTTGATTCATCGAAACGAAACTATTATCGGGGTCAAGAGTTGATGACTCAGGAAACAAACCATGTGATCGAGGCTGCACTAAGCAGTAGGGTTGAGGATGTGATCGTAAATGACAGTCACTCCAAGATGAACAATCTCCTAGTTGAGAAATTACACGATGAAGCAAAACTTATTTCAGGAGATGTGAAACCGTTTTCGATGATGGAAGGATTGGACCATACATATGACGGGGCAGGATTCATAGGCTATCATGCGCGCGCATCGTTAAAGGGAATCATGTCTCATTCAATGATTCATGCAGTAAAGAACTTTTACATTGATGATACAGTTGTTGGTGAATTAGGAATGAATGCTTTTGTTGCTGGCTATTACGGAGTCCCCGTGCTATTTGTAGCTGGGGATGACAGAGCGACTGCAGAGGCAGAAACACTTATTCCAAGTGTCACAACGATAACAGTTAAGGAAACCATCTCTCGTTCATCTGGACTTGTGCCATCTCCTCGCAAAACTGGACAGCTGCTAAGGGAACAAACTTCTTCTGCGATTGAAAATCGTCATCGTGTTGATCCATTAGTTCCTCCTAAAAAACCAGTCTTTCGCATCGAATTCACGAATTATGGACAAGCAGAGTGGGCAAGTATCATGCCTGGAGCTGAAATTGAAAAAGGCACGGTCGTAAAGTTTCAAGCAAAAAATATGCTAGAAGCCTACCAAGCTATGCTTGTCATGACAGAATTAGCATCAAGAACGACATTTAGTTAGAAAGTAGGGGTTTTAGTGGCGAAATACATTGCTAATCGATTATTCGCCATGCTCATTACGCTCTGGATTATAGTAACAATCACATTCTTCTTAATGCATGCCATTCCTGGATCACCATTTAACCAGGAACGTAATACAAGCGAAGCTGTGCAACAAAACCTTGAGGCCCACTATCATTTGAATGAACCCGTCTTCGTGCAATATTTTATTTATTTAAAATCTCTTGCAACGTTAGATTTTGGTCCCTCTATTAAACAATCATCAACATCTGTTAATGAAATGATTGGAAGAGGGTTTCCTGTTTCAGCCGAGTTAGGAATGTTGTCATTAGTAATTGCAGTCATTTCTGGGGTAATTCTAGGAATATTTGCTGCACTTAAACATAATGGCATCATTGATTACATAGCAATGACGTTTGCCGTCGTAGGGATTTCGGTACCAAACTTTATTATGGCTACGTTGCTTATCCAACAGCTCGCTGTCACTTGGGAGGTATTCCCTGTGGCGACGTGGTCATCACCATTGCATATGGTCCTGCCTGCGGTTGCTCTAGCTACTGGACCGATGGCTATTATTGCTCGGTTAACACGCTCAAGTATGATAGAGGTTTTGAATCAAGATTATATTTTAACAGCAAAAGCAAAAGGAATGTCAACTTACCAGATTGTAATCAAGCATGCGATGAGAAATGCAGTTCTACCTGTCATTACGATTCTAGGAACACTTGTTGCAGGTGTATTAACCGGAAGTTTTGTTATTGAGAAAATTTTTGCAATCCCAGGGATGGGGAAATATTTTATTAATGGAATAAACGATCGAGACTATCCAGTCATAATGGGAACGACTGTTTTTTATAGTGCATTCTTAATTATGATGCTATTTATAGTGGATATCGCATACGGCATTCTCGATCCGAGAATTAAGCTTCACAAGAGGGGGAATTAGTCGTGTCGTTACCAGAGGAAACAAACCCAAAAACACCATATACACCTGACGACTTATTTGTCCCTCTAGAAACTTCATCCTACGACGCGGATCATATCGCAAAACCATCGATATCCTATTGGAAAGATGCTTGGATGCGCTTAAGTCAGAATAAACTCTCAATGGCTGGTTTAATTGTATTGATATTACTCGTTTTAATGGCTATTTTTGGTCCGATGATATCACCATATTCATACGATCAGCAGGTTTTAACAAATGGTAACCAGGCTCCATCTGGGGAGCATTGGTTTGGGACGGACAATCTTGGAAGAGACATGTTTACAAGAACGTGGAATGGAGCTCGTATTTCTCTCTTCGTAGGATTTATGGCAGCTATTATCGACTTTTTAATCGGTGTTGCTTATGGTGGGTTTTCAGGCTACAAAGGTGGACGAGTTGATAATTTCATGATGAGGATAATCGAAATCCTTTATGGTCTTCCATATCTATTGATGGTCATTCTTTTAATGGTCGTTATGGGACCTGGGCTATTTACAATTATAGTAGCCTTAACCGTTACAGGTTGGGTTGGAATGGCAAGAATTGTTCGAGGACAAGTATTGCAGTTGAAAAACTCAGAGCATGTTCTTGCATCGAGAACATTCGGAGCTAGTGCCGGTCGTGTCATACGGAAGAACCTTCTTCCGAATACAATGGGACCTATCATTGTACAAATGACTCTAACGGTTCCTACAGCTATATTTGCTGAAGCTTTCCTAAGCTTTCTTGGATTGGGAGTCCAAGCTCCAATTGCGAGCTGGGGAGTCATGGCCAATGATGGGTTGTCGGTTATTTTATCTGGGCACTGGTGGAGATTATTTTTTCCAGCATTCTTTATTTCATTAACGATGTTTGCTTTTAACGTACTTGGAGATGGATTACAAGATGCATTAGATCCGAAGTTACGGAAATAAGAGGATAGTAGAGTTCTCAGGATGAGCGACTTTTCTATAATATATTTTAGGGGGAACCAAAGTGAAGAAGATCATTATTATGTTATTTTCGCTTCTATTGCTAATCGGGATTGTCGGGTGTACAACAACCGAGAAAAGTTCAACTAATTCAAATAATGGTAGTGATGGCGATAGTCAAGAACAAGGGACAAAAGTACTTAAGCTTAACAATGGAAGCGAGCCAACATCATTTGATCCACCGATCGGGTTTGATAGCGTATCTTGGAATGCGCTGAATAACTTGATGGAAGGTATGACGAGACTTGATGAAAACGATGAACCACAGCCTGCTACAGCGAAGGAATGGGACGTATCGGAAGATGGTAAAACATATACCTTTCATATTAGAGAAGATGCTAATTGGTCTAACGGTGAACCTGTAACAGCAGAGGATTTCGAATTTGCTTGGAAGCGTCTTGCTAACCCAGATACAGCATCACCTGCAGCTTTTCTAGCGTACTTTATTGAGGGCGCAGAAGCGTATAACACAGGTGAAGGTAAGGCTGAAGATATGATGGTTAAAGCTGTAGACGAAAAGACTTTCGAAGTTAACCTTAGTAGCCCTGTAGGTTTCTTCCCTACACTAATTTCTAATCCAGCATTCTTCCCAGTTCATAAAGAAACGGTCGAAGAAAATCCAGAGTGGCACACAGAAGCAGATAGCTATGTAAGTAATGGTCCGTTTAAGTTATCAAAATGGGCTCATGACACAGAATTTGTATTTGCGAAAAACGAAGAATATTGGGACGCAAAAAGCGTGAAACTTGATGAAGTACATTGGGCGATGGTCGATGATACGAACACAGAATACCAAATGTATAAAACAGGGGATCTTCATACTTCTGACGTCCCAGCTGACTTGAGTGAGCAGTTGTTTGACGAAGGGAAAGCGCAAGTAGAAGATCAATCCGGTACGTATTTCTATCGCTTTAATACAGAAATGGAACCATTTCAGAATGAAAATATTCGTAAAGCTTTTGCAATGGCTGTAGATCAACAGCAAATTGTAGAGTTTGTTACGAAAGGAAAAGAGAAACCAGCAAAAGGTTTTGTTGCTTATGGCTTTGAGGATCCTACTGGCGGAGACTTCAGAGAAGTTGGTGGAGATCTACTAACAACTGATGAAGCAAAAGCAAAAGAGCTACTAGAAAAAGGAATGGAAGAAGAAGGGTATGACAAGTTACCTGCAATAACACTTACGTACAATACGAGTGATTCTCACAAGAAGATCGCGGAGGCACTTCAACAAATGTATAAAGAGTCGCTTGGAGTAGAAGTTGAACTTGCGAACCAAGAATGGAACGTATTTTCAACAGAGCAGAAGGCCTTAAAACTTCAGTTTTCTCGTAGTTCATTTCTTGCAGACTATGCTGATCCAATTAACTTCCTAGAAAGTTTCCAAACTGGACATTCTATGAATAGAACCGGATGGAGCAATGACAAGTTTGATAGCTTGATCGAACAAGCAAAAAATGAAACAGATGAAGAGAAACGATTTGCACTGATGCACGAAGCAGAAACGATTTTATTCGAAGAAATGCCAATTTTCCCAATTCACTTCTATAACCATGTTTACTTACAGAGTGATGATGTAACAGGAATTGTTAGACACCCTGTAGGTTATATGGAGCTTAAAACAACAGATATTAAATAGTCTATAAGAGCCGGGTGTCATGCACCCAGGCTCTTTCTTGTGAGAGAAGATCACCCCGAAGGAGAGATGAACAGTGAAAATCACAGAAATTGAAACATTTACAGTTAATACGCCATTAAAGAAAGCTTTCAAAACCGCACTTAGAACTGTTACGAATGCTGAATCGGTCATTGTGAAAGTTACTGCCGGTGATCAAGTCGGATGGGGGGAGGCACCTCCAACACTTGCAATAACAGGAGAAAGTGTTGAAAGTGTGAAAGCCGCTATTATGAACGCCATTGCTCCTAAATTAATTGGATTACGTGTGTCATCTTATGGTTATATCTTTGAGGTTCTTTCTGCTGCCCTAGTAGGTAATACAAGTGCAAAAGCTGCAGTAGATACGGCTATTTATGATCTTATTGCTAAGAAGTGTGACATGCCACTTTATCAATTCCTTGGAGGGTATCGTAACAAACTTGAGACCGATTATACGGTTAGCGTGAATTCCCCAGAAGAAATGGGGGATGATGCAATTCAATATATTAATGAAGGATTCTCCATTTTAAAAGTAAAGGTAGGAAAAGATACGATTGAACGAGACATCGAAAGGATTAAAATGGTGCAAAATCGAACAAATAACAAAGCTATTATTAGATTAGATGCCAACCAGGGGTGGACAGCCAAAGAAGCGATTGATGCGATCAAACAAATGGAAGATATGGGAATAAACCTCGACCTCGTTGAACAACCCGTTCATGCACATGATATTGAAGGCCTTAAAAACGTAACAGATTCAGTGAAGACTCCTGTAATGGCAGATGAGAGCGTGTTTTCGCCTCGGGATGCATTAAAAGTGATTACTCTAAGAGCTGCGGATTTGATTAATATTAAACTCATGAAAGCTGGGGGAATTCATCAAGCGTTGAAAATTAACGCAATTGCAGAGAGTGCAGGTATTAATTGTATGGTCGGAAGCATGATCGAATCAAAGGTGGGAATATCTGCTGCGGCACATTTTGCAGCAAGTCAACGAAATATCACTCGATTTGATTTTGATGCTCCTTTAATGTTTAAAGAAGAGAATGTTGAAGGTGGCATCACATATCAAAAAAGTATGATAACATTTAACTCACACGCAGGACTCGGTATACATTCTGTCAAACAAGGAGGAGTGGAAATTGGGATTAACTAGAAAAACAATATCAGTTACAGTAGCAACCTTATGGTCTAATCCAGATAGCGCTCGTCCACTGGACGAAAAAGCTTTACATAATCCTGTAAACCTAGAGGGCTGGTTAGATCAGCTTCCTTATTCACCAAGACTTGAACTTTGTGATAATAACCTCGTACAATCTCAGGTGCTATATGGAGAAGAAGTAATAATATTGGAAGAAAAAGATAATTGGTCACATGTAATTGTTCCTTCTCAACCTTCTTCAAAAGATAGCAGAGGGTATCCCGGTTGGATCCCAACAAAGCAATTATCAACGGAAGTATACGAAGAAAGGTGTCTAACTGTTACTGTCAATAAACATGGTGCGATTCTCACTTCACTTAGTAATGAAAGCGTACATCAACTTAGCTATCAGACACGTCTTCCACTTCTAGAAGAAGGAAGTGAAGAATTTCTTGTCTGGACTCCTCATGGAGAAAGCAACCTTAAGAAGGTTGATGGAGAAATCACAAAGAATGATATGATCACTGGTAATGGGGAAGACATTGTAAGAAACGCTGAGCAATTTGTTGGTCTTCTTTATTTATGGGGGGGCATGTCTTCTTACGGATATGATTGTTCTGGTTTCAGTTATAATATGACGCGCACGATTGGGTGCACGATCCCTAGGGATGCTACTGATCAGATGAAATCTGGAAAAGTTATTGATGAAGGGGAATGGAGAAAAGGCGATTTACTTTTTTTTGCTTACGAGCAAGGAAAAGGAAGCGTTCATCATGTTGGAATTTATTACGGCGATGGAAAGATGATTCATTCTCCTTGTACTGGCCGTTTTATTGAAATAACCCCACTCAAAGGGACATTGTATGAAGAGGAGCTCTGTGGTATTCGCAGATATTGGGAAAATTGATGTTGGATTTCAGTATGATTTCAAACAAAGTAAAAGACTGTTTCATTGGTCTTGATGGTAATCATTCCATCTTTATTACCACACCTGACGGAGAAATAACATTACTATCAGATCAGCCAGTTTCTTCAGCAAGTATTATAAAGATTCCAATTATGCTCGAAGCTTTAAAACAAGTGGATATGGGTAGAATTCAACTGAACGATGAGATAACGATTGAACCTGAAAATATTGTAGAAGGTGCAGGAGTACTATCTCATCTATCTGATCTACATAATTGGACCATATCTGATCTAATAACTCTTATGATTGTAAGCTCTGACAATACTGCAACTAATCAGTTGATTGATCGACTAGGTATTTCATCTGTGAATTCTACGATGAGGAGCTTAGGATGTTTCCATTCGACACTAATGAGAAAAATGATGGATCATGATTCTCTTAAATTAGGAAGAGACAACTTGATGAGTGCGTGTGATACGGTTACGTTATTGAATGAATTTCATAATGGGAATACCTTATCCAAACCCTCTAAAGATTGGGCCAGGTCAGTGTTAGCCAAACAACAGTTTCAAGATAAGTTTCCTTCGAAAATTAATCGTCTGACACCAGGTCAGCTTGCACATAAAACAGGTGAACTTAATGGAATTGAACATGATGTTGGAATATTGAATACTCCACATGGATCAGTGATATATGCTTTCCTTACTGCAGGATTAATTGAAAATCGATACGGAAGAGAAGCAATCGCGAACGCAGGCAGGTTACTATACGATTACTTCAACGAAAAAGTATAACTAACAAGAAACACCGTCTATTGGACGGTGTTTCTTGTTTTATGAACCTATTTGCACCCTTGTACCGATAGGAATCGTGTAAGAAAGTTCTTCAACATCTCGATTTTGCATTCGTATGCATCCTCTAGATACATACTTCCCAATCGAAGAAGGATCGTTTGTACCGTGTATGCCATAGTGTTTCTTCGATATACTCATCCACATTGTGCCAAATGGTCCTCCAGGATTCGGAGCTTTGTTAATAATAATGAATGAACCAGAAGGTGTCTCATGAAGCATACGGCCTACACCAACAGGGTATACCTTAACAAGGCTACCATCCTTAAACAGGGATAGGGTGCGGTTAGTTAACGATACATAAATAGAATACGACAGCGTAGCGGGATCAGGATAACCGGGTATCTCGATGACTTGACCAGGAAAGATTAAATTAGGGTTTGATAAAGCATTGTATTGCAGTATTTCCCATAACGGAACGCGATAATCTTCTGAAATTGATGAAAGAGTTTCACCTGAATGTACTATATGTTTCAAGTAATCTAACCTCCTGTAGAAATAGCTGTTAAAGGGGCGAATTCAATGAAGATCATCATTATATCTGATACACACATGCCAAGAAAAGGAAAAAATCTTCCTCTTTCACTCGTAAATGAGCTAGAACAAACAGATCACATCATTCATGCTGGAGATTGGCAAACGCTTGACGTCTATGAAGAATTAAAACAGTATGCTCCTATTTCTGGCGTGTATGGAAATGTTGATAATCTCGAAATAAGAGAACGGTTTGGATTGAAGGCGATCTTAAGGATCGAATCTTTCAAGATTGGAATTACCCACGGTCATGGCCGTAACAAAACAACAGAAAAACGCGCGGTCGATCTGTTTGAAAAAGATGATGTTGATGTTATCATTTTCGGTCATTCACATATACCTGTTCATAAAGAGTATGATGGAAAGATTATTTTTAACCCAGGTTCCCCGACAGATAAACGACGACAGCCAAAATTTTCATTCGGAAAATTGACTCTATCAGAGGGGAAACCTTTTTCGCTTGAACATGTTTTTTTCGACGATCGCAATGGACAAGAAACATAATAATTGTACAAACCTAACTATAATTGTATAATGTTTGTATAAGTAATGTACGAGATGGTATATCCGGAAGGGGAAGTAATCAATGAGTAAAGGTAAGAACGTAATCGTAATAGGAGCTGGTCCAGGCGGATTAACTGCAGCCATGTTGCTAGCAAGCAAAGGCTATTCAGTTACCGTTTATGAAAAGCAACAATTTATAGGTGGCCGAACATCCTCCTTTGAACGGAATGGTTACACATTTGATCGAGGTCCTACCTTCCTAAATATGCCCCATATATTAGAAGAAGTGTTTGAACAAGCGGGTCGAAATGTACATGACTACCTCGATTTAGTTGAAGTCGATCCAATGTATGAATTAAAATTCGATGATCTTTCTTTTTTCCCAACAAGGAAAAGAGAGGAAATGGTTGAACAAATCGAACGTCTATTCCCGGGGAATGGAGAAGGGTATAGAAGGTTCATGAAGCAAGAAAAGGAAAAGTTTGAAGCTCTCATGCCAATATTGCAGAACAAGCATGATTCTTTAGTAGATTATGGACGATGGCGTTTTCTTAAAGCTTTACCGAAATTGACTGTAACAGAAAGTGTATATAATCGACTTGCAACTTACTTTGACGATGAGCGCCTTCGTTTATCTTTCACATTTCAAGCTAAATACTTAGGTATGTCTCCGTGGGAGTGTCCCGGTGCATTTACAATTTTATCTTACATGGAACATGAATATGGTATTTTTCATCCGATCGGAGGAGTGAATCAGATTTGCGATTCGATGGCAAAAGTCATTAGAGAAGAAGGGGGAACGATTCACACTGGAACACCTGTAAAAAGAATTTTAATAGACGGAAAAACGGTACAGGGTGTAGAGCTGGAGGATGGAAGTATTAAGTATGGAGATGAGGTTGTTATTAACGCAGACTTTGCACACGCAGTGAATCATCTTTTTCCAGATGGAAAAGGGAAACGATACTCCCCGAAAAAAATGGAGCGAAAGAAATATTCTTGTTCTGCGTTTATGCTCTATCTCGGTGTTAATAAATCCTACGATTTATCACATCACACTGTTGTCTTTTCTTCTGATTATAAGAAAAATGTTGAGGAGATTACTAAGCAAAAAGTTCTCTCAAATGACCCATCGATCTATATTCAAAATGCTAGCGTAACAGATAATACGCTTGCTCCTGAGGGGAAATCGTCTATTTATATCTTGGCACCAGTGCCGAATAACTTTAGTTTAATTGACTGGGAAAAACACAAACACGAGTTTAGAAGACTCGTTTTAGACCAAATCAAAGAAAAAACTCAATTTAACGATATAGAAGATCACATTGAGGTAGAGGAAATGTACACCCCAACAGATTGGGAAGTTGATATGAATGTTTACAAAGGGGCGACTTTTAACCTGGCTCATAATCTCCCTCAAATGATGTTTTTTAGGCCACCGAACAAATTTAAGGAATTCGATCATTGTTGGCTAGTAGGCGGCGGGACCCATCCAGGAAGTGGACTCCCTACCATTATGGAGTCGGCGAGAATTACAACAAACCTTCTTCACCAAGAAAACAGTGAACGAGAGAGGAGCAGCTCATGAAGATAGGTATAGTTGGCGGTGGTATCGGTGGCATGGTGTCTGCTCTAATGCTTGCTAGAAAAGGACACGAAGTAACTATTCATGAAAGAACAAACGCACTTGGAGGAAGACTTGCCTTCGTGGAGAAAGATGGTTATAAGATTGATAAAGGACCAACTATCGTTTTACTCCCTGAAATGATCTATGAATTTCTTGAAAAAGCTGGCATTCGAAAAGATGAATTTGAAATGGTTCGCTGTGACCCTCTTTATCGGATGATTTATCCTGATGGCTCAACTTTCACGAAAACAAGTGATATTTCAAAACAATTAGATGAAATAAAAGCTATGTTTCCTGGGGAAGAAGAGGGGTTTATCAATTATCTATCTGATATGCGAAAGAGGTTTGCAAAAGGAAAAAAAGCTTTTTTGGAAAAGTCATTTATTAACAAAAAAGATTTTTTTACTTTTGAAAACATGAAACTCCTATTAGAACTTAAAGCACACCAAACTGTCCGATCACAAGCTTCACATTATTTTAAGGATAAGAGATTACAGGATGCCTTTTCACTCCAAACTCTATATATTGGTGGTAATCCTTCTAGCTCTCCAGCTCTTTATTCTTTAGTACCTTTCAGCGAGTATGAACATGGCATCTGGTATATCAAAGGTGGATATGCAAGTCTTAACTCCATCCTGGAACAACATATACGAAAAGAGGGTATAGAAGTCAAATATGGATCTTCAGTAGAGGAGTTAATAACAAAGCAAAAGGACTGTAAAGGAATTCGATCTACAGATGGTGAATTTTACTATGATAAGGTAATATTTAACGGCGATTTTCCAATGATTCACAACTTGCTTAAGACACAAAAACCACCTAAATACAAACCTTCTTCTGGTTGCTTGCTTCTCTATATAGGCCTCGACCGAATCTATCATGAAGTCGATGTACACCAATTTTTTATGACTAATGATTTCAGAACCCATATGAATAATGTATTTAAACACGGTTCAGTTTCAAAAGACCCAGCCATCTACACATTTCATCCATCAAAAATTGATGATAGTTTAGCTCCTCAAGGAAAAGGCGTTCTATATGCCCTAATACCTGTCCCATCTGGTAATGATTTGAATTGGAACAATAAAAAAGAGTTGGCCGCAGACATTATCCAACTATTAGAAGAACGAGGCTTCCCTAACTTAAAAGAAGCAATACAATGGATGGAAATTCGAACCCCAGTGGATGCAGAAATAGACGGCTTATTTGAAGGAGGGAGCTTTGGAATTGCACCAACCTTATCACAGTCTGGTGCATTTCGTCCTCAAGTCAAACCCCTCCAATACAATAACCTTTATGCTGTTGGAGCCTCTATTCATCCGGGTGGAGGGATACCAATCGTGATGCAAGGGGCAGATCTGTTAGTAAAAGAAATAGAAAGGGTGTGAGTGAGAATGCTGGAACAGGCGTATAAACATTGTGAATCTACGATAAAACATCATTCTAAAACATTTTACAAAGCTTTTTCCTTACTACCTTCAAACAAAAAGAAAGCAGTTTGGGCTGTGTATAGCTTTTGTAGGAGAGTTGACGATATCGTAGATGAGGGTTCAGAACCGGAAAGAGAGCTTTCTGAATTTCGATCTCAATTCAAACGATTTCTCAACGGAGAAAAACTAGGTGATGATCCTATGTGGATTGCTCTTCACGATGTGTTTCAGAGATTCTCAATGAACCATCAACCTTTTCAAGATATGATCTTAGGTCAGGAAATGGATTTGTATAAGTCACGATACAAAACATTGAACGAACTTGAGCATTATTCTTATCACGTTGCAAGTACGGTTGGATTGATGCTTCTGCCAATATTAGCACCGAAGAAGGTAGATTTACTAAGAGATAGCGCGATTTCTTTAGGCATCGGTATGCAAATCACAAATATCTTACGAGATATTTGTGAAGATCTTGATCGTGATCGAATCTATTTACCTCATGAAGAAATGAAGGATAGTGGTCTTAGTATTGATGATTTGTATAAACGAAGAGTAACACCTGAGTTTATAGAATTATGGGAGAAGCTAGCTTCTCATGCAGAGTATCATTATGATAAAGCTTTTTCTACTATTGATGAGTACCCACTGGATGCTAGGTTACCAGTCAAAAGCTCTGCTATTCTATATCGCGCAATTCTTCAGTCGATCCGTAAAAAAGGTTACAATATTTTTGGTCAGCGTGCTTATGTGACAGATGATGAAAAAGATCAGTTATTATCAGCGATAGGTGGAAATTAATAGATAAAATCCCCCCTCGACCTCCGATTCGAAGGGGTGTTTTATCTATTAAAAGATCAATGTTTTTCATTGTATCAAGTATATAATAACTAAAATTCATCAATTCGATTCTCATTACTAAAAATAGCATTCTAATCGTTAGAAGGGGGATTGTAATGAGTAGCATCTTTAATACGCTTGATGAACTTTATAGTGAAATGGTGGAATTAAGAAGGTACTTTCATCAGTATCCTGAGCTATCTTTTGAAGAAATACATACCCCAAAATACATTGCTGACTATCATCGTAAATTAGGTAACGATGTTCGTGAAAACGTTGGGGGTAGAGGAGTTGTAGCTACTTTAATAGGTGGCAAGCCCGGAAGAACAGTAGCCCTACGTGCAGATTTTGATGCTCTCCCTATCCAAGAAGAAAACCAGGTTCCATATAAATCTAAAGTCGAAGGCGTTATGCATGCATGTGGTCATGACGGGCATACAGCAACGTTACTTTGCCTAGCCAAAGCATTCAACTCAATTCGTGCCGATCTGGAAGGTTCAATCGTCTTTATCCACCAACACGCAGAAGAGTATCAACCTGGTGGTGCGATTGCTATGATTGAGGACGGTTGTCTAGAAGGCGTGGATGTTATATTTGGTACTCATCTTTGGGCGACCGAAGAAACTGGGAAAATCATGTATAAAGAAGGACCATTTATGGCAGCAGCCGACCGTTTTGAATTAGAAATTATAGGGCAAGGGGGGCACGGTGCCCAGCCACACTTAACAAAAGATAGTATCGTAGTCGCTTCTCAACTCGTTATGAATTTACAACAGTTAGTATCTAGAAGAGTAAATCCACTGGACTCTGCAGTTTTATCCGTAGGTTCGTTTGATGCACGAAATGCATTTAATGTGATCGCTAATAAGGTACGTTTAATAGGAACGGTGAGAACCTTTAATGAAGACGTGCGAGCATTAATAGAGAAGGAACTTGAGCGTGTAGTGAGAGGGACCTGCTTATCTGCAGATGTAGATTACAATCTTACTTATATACATGGTTATCCAGCTTTAATAAACCATAAGATCGAAACAGAATTATTAAGAGAATACGCTAGTAATGTAGCTGAGGTTAAAGAAGTTAGCGTACATGAAGCCCAGATGGGTGGAGAGGATTTTTCCTATTATTTGCAACATGTCCCAGGGACCTTTTTCTTTACAGGTGCACGAAATCCAGATGCGGATCGTGTTTATCCACACCATCATCCTCGCTTTAATATTGATGAGAAAGCAATGTTGATTGCTGCCAAAGTGATGGCAAAAGCTGTTTTATCTTATACAGATTCGAATGAGAAAGAAATCACGCACGAATAGAAAATAGAGCAGACAAAGATCGCACTGTCATAGATGTGCAATATTTGTCTGCTCTATAACTTTTCCCTCATTTCAGCGCACCGTATTTGATGATGTCTATATACTCATCTAACTCAGGCTCTACTTTTTCAAGGATTTCAGAAAAGCTCATTGATTTCTCCTGATAGGCTTGCAAGTTTTTTTGAGCGATTTGTTCCAATGTAGTCATGGTTAAATTGATTACCTTTTCTGGAGAAGCATTTTCTTGCAAAAGGCTTCTGTCTATAAGCTTTTCAAGGTATTGTTCGCTATAATGGTCAACATTTTTCTGTAGCATCTCTTTCATTTCATCTTCCATGCCAGAAGGTGGGTGTAAAAGAGCATGTGTGACAAGTTGCGTTTCTGTTAAATATTCAAATTGTACTCTTTGTTTAATTAAGATAACTTCTTTTACTCGATCAAAGAAATCTTCTGTTTTAACGGATTGTAAGTCATTCATAATTCGGTCGCCGATTAACTTGCGAGAGTGATCCACGACATAAATATACAGGTTTTTCTTATTTTTAAAGTAATGGTACAAGATTCCTTTTGATATTCCCGCCCGAGTAGTAATCGTATCGGTTGACGTTTTGTCGAAACCCGATTCCGCAAACTCTTCTATACAAATAGATAGTATTCTTTCCTTCTTTTCATCAGGTAGTCTTTCAAAATTGGTATACACTTCTGTAACCTCCATCATCAATTAAGTTGCGATGTCTTTTTTGCGGTAGTAATGAAAAGTACCCCAAATACTAAGAGTGATAACCCCCAACATGATGCCAACATATAAGGAGTGTAGGGACTCGGTTGAAATGACATCAGCAGCATCAATGTATTCGAACAAACTAAAATACTTTAAGAAATCCAGGCTGCTTGTAATACCAGCGATAACACTAAGGAAATAAGAAATCAACACGAGACCAAGTGAAATCGATGTAATCGTTCTAGATTTCTTCATTATAGCTGACAGAAAGTAAGCTACTGTTGCAAATGTGACGTGCATAAGGAATGTACCTAAAATTAATAAACTGAATGTTTTGATGGGTATGTTCTCATCTGCAAACTGAAATCCAATCAGGCACACGACGACGATCACAGAATTAAGAATCACAATGTTACTTAATACAGCCAAAAGCTTTTCAGTAATTACACGTACTCTTGTTATCGGCTTAGATAACAGAAACTCGATTGTCTTTTCGTTTTCTTCTTTTGCAATCATATTTGAAGACAACATCACTGCAAATATACTTCCAAATAATGTAGTCATGAAATGAACCTGCATCCCATAAAAGCCGAGAAGAGATCCGATATCGAGGCGATCCATTCCAAATGCTTGTTTAAATGAATCAGGATAGGCACTCAATAAGTCTTCCATCGTTTGTTGATCTTGAGTAAATTGAGGGTAAATACTTAATGTCATTAAAATAATACCAGCTAAGATAACCGACCAAATCATCAATGATTTTATGTTTTTCTTCATTTCGCGTTTATAAATCATCATGAGTTTCACTCACCTTTCTTATTCGTAATAATGCATGAATACTTCATCAAGAGAGGGCTCTTGGATGAGTACATCTGTAAGATCGAGAGAGGAAAGATGGTTTAAAAGCTGTTTCATGTCGCCACTATAGAGAAACGTCGTATTCTTTTCACGAGTTTGTTTATCAGCTATCCCTTCGAAAGGTAAGGAAACTTCTTCCTCATTCTTCATAGTAAGACTAATTTTCTTTAGGTTATTTTTGATCAAAGTTTCAACTTTTTCGACTGCTACGAGTTTTCCATCCTTTATAATGGCTACTCGATCACACATCTTTTGTACTTCACTTAAAATGTGAGATGAAAAGAAAATCGTGGCACCTTTTTCTCGTTCTTTAGAGATTAATTCAAAGAACGTATTTTGCATTAATGGATCCAAACCTCCAGTAGGTTCATCTAAAATAAGAAGCTTAGGCTCATGGAGAATCGCCTGGATAATACCGACTTTCTTGCGATTCCCGAAAGAAAGGTCTTCAATCTTTTTGTTTAAATCTAACTGTAGCTTCTCAGCTAATTCATGAATGCGTTCTGTGTTCTTGTAATGGTGGAACTTAGCTGAATATAGTAGCAAATCTATAGCTCGCATGTCATCGTAATAATGAACTTCTGATGGGAGGTAACCCACCATCTTTTTGATTTCTTTGGAATTAGAAACAATATCTTTCCCAAAGATCGTCGCACTACCGCCAGTTGGCTGTAATAAATTTAGCAGTGTACGGATTGTGGTACTCTTACCAGCGCCGTTTGGACCGATAAATCCAAAGATTTCTCCTTCCTGGATCGTAAGCGATACGTCTTCTATACCACAACTCTTCTTGTAATACTTCGATAAATTCTTTAACTCAACTGCAGTCATCATTATCCGTTCATCCTCCTTCACGACTGATATTGACTCATAAGTCAATTTAAGAATACATCGTATTGACTAATCAGTCAATACCTTTCCATACAGAACCAACTATCCCTTAAAATAGAAGAATGATAAGATTATTTGTATAAAGTTCAGTTTCGATCTAAAGGAAGTTAGGTAATGAGCACGCTAATTTTAGCAAATCTATTTTGAGGAGGTAATCGAATGAGCGAACCTAATTGTCCAAAGTGCGGAGGGACGGAATTAGGAAAAGGAAAACATTCAGGATATGCAGTCATGTCTCCGATGAAAAAGAAACTAAGCTTCGGGTCAGAAATTGAATATGTTCTATGTACAGATTGTGGCTTTATCATTGAAAGCTACGTAAAGAATCCAGAAAAGTTTAAGAACACACATTAAATCGTTTTAACACATATTAGAGCAAAAAGAGCTTGGAGGCGGGTAGCGCTAGTCCAAACTCTTTTTTGTATTATAGTGATTACACGAGTACTTTTTAATGAAAGCTAGTCATTTCTCGCTTGTGAAATAATGTGTTTCGCAACATTTTTTCCACTTATGACAACCATTGGCGATCCCCCACCAGGGTGGGTGCTACCTCCAGCAAAATAGATGTTTTTGATATCCTTCGATTGATTAGAAGGACGTAGAAAGCTATTGCGAAGGGAATTAGAGGAAATGCCATATAAAGCGCCACGGAAGGCATGAAAACGATTTTCGATTTCATCTGGTCCGAGTATTTTCTCTACAACCCTGTGTTTTCTAATAGGTAGACCATGGTTCTCAAGTTTGCTATAGATTTTTTCTTTATAATTTTCTAAAGAAACCTCACTGTGATTAACAGTAGGAGGTGCGTTAACAAGGATAAAAAGATTATCACCATCAGGGGAGACTGCAGAATCAGTATAAGATGAATTCGATATGTAGATCGTCGGATCCTCTGGCCAAGCTCCATTGAATAACTCTTCGAATTCCTTCTTGTAGTCATAGGAGAAATATACCTGATGATGAATTAAGTCTAGCTTTGATGACAACCCAACCATAATTACGAATGCAGAAATCGAAGGCGATACTTTAGTGATAGTGGCATCCCTGAAGGAAGGTCGGTGCACCTCATCTACGAGAGAAGGATAAACCTTTAACAAATCTCCGTTGATAATAACCTCATCAATGTATTGGACCTTCCCATCTTCTGTTTCGATCCTTTCCGCTCGGTCGATTCCTACATGTATCTTCGTCACGAGTGTTTCAAAATGAAAGGTAACCCCAAGTTCTATTGCCAATTGTTCCATCGCGTTAGCAAGAGTCGTGTTGCCACCTTTAATGTAGTAAACACCCTGTACCATTTCAAGATAGCCGATCATCGCGAAAGTAGCAGGGGATAAATATGGCGACGAACCGATATACGTTGCATAACGATTAAAAGCTTTTAGCATGAGGGGATTTCGAAAAAATCGCTCGTGAAAATGATTCATTTTCTCTAACGGCCGTACTTTAAGAACTGCTTGAAAAAGGGATGGAGACATATAGTCTTGCCAGGATGTAAACATTTTTGGGAAAAAGGATGATTTTGATAATCGGTATAATCGATCTACTTCATTCAAGTAACTTTTGTAATGGGTTGCAGCGTAGGGATCTAGTTTCTCAAACTGCTCGATCATAACGTCTGTATCAGTGCTCATTACAAAAGAACTACCATCATGATCGAAATTTCTTGTATGGTGATCAAGTTTTATCCATTCAAAATAATCCCTGGGGTTTACTCCCGCTTCCTCGAAGACAGAATCAAACACCTCTGGCATCGTCATTGTGTTTGGCCCGAAATCAAAGTTATAGGATCCCATAGAGATAGGCATCATTTTCCCCCCTGCATATGAGTTTTTTTCATATACATCGACTTTGATACCCTGACTTGCTAGCTTTATAGATGCAGCAAGCCCACCAAGTCCTGCACCTATGATGACAATTTGTTTCATGAATACGTTCTTCCTTTCCAGACATAGCCTTTTTGTTTTATTCCTCTCATCGTTGAGTTGACCAGTAGAAGCATAAATGCTAGTGCACTTAATGGCATGAAGACAGATAGCCGAACTGATTGATTTGTGATCCAGTCAACCCAGGCTTTTTGAAGCGTAATAAGTAAGTAAGGTAAAAAGAGGATAAATGATGGCATACCTTTTAGAAAGCTTCCCCCCCCTATAAGTAATAGGATGAATGGAAGCACGTAAAACACTCCATAAAAGAAAAATAGAAAGCTTACTAATAGTAGTGATCGTCCAAGACCGGGGAAGAGGTTTTTCGTGAATCCTTCCCATACATCTTTGTTTGAACTGTACATATAACACGTCGCATACTTTGTAATGTTCGCTAGCAAAGAACGATGTCCATGTATTTTAAAGGATCGTGAAAGATCTACATCATCTACAAGGCTACTATGAATCGATTTATGCCCGTTAATCATGTTATATTCCTTGTGCGTGACTAATATAAATGCTCCATGAGCAGCTGTGAAAGCAGGTTTGTTAGTCCAATTAGCTGCCAAAAGCGGTAAATGGAAGTGCACGACGAAATGCTGCAAGGGGACGAGGAGTTTCTCAAGCCATAACGAAACTGGAAATGCAGGGAATCCAGAAAGCATTGATGCCTTTTTCTTTTTCATCAAAGTTAATGAAGATTGGAGAATATCTGGATGTAAGCGGATATCTGCATCAATGAACAATAGGTAGTCTCCGTTTGCTCGCTCACTCAGCTGGTGACAAGCATAAACTTTTCCATTCCAAGAAGGGGGTAAATCGTCTCCCTTTATAATAGAGAAGCGGTCATCTCCTTGTGTATTCTCGATTAATAGCTTTAACGTTCTATCCGAAGAATCATCATCTAGGAGAATGAACTCTATGTATGGATAAGAGAGCTTCTTTACGTTTGTAATTAAATCAACAACATTATCTTCTTCATTACGAAGAGGGATAAGAATGGAGACGAGCTCATTCTTATCCCTATGAAACCTTTTATTAGGTAACGCTGGCATAAAGCGGGAATTAATAATAGTCCAACCAAGAAAGCTTGCTAGAATGATAATATAACTCAGTAACATTACACGATCCCCTTTTCTAAAGAAGACAATTGGAAAGTCTTTATACTTTTCCGATAAGCGTATAGTAATAAGTAAGTAGGCACTCCTGTAATCGTCACTGCGAGCCACAATTGATCGAGAAGTCCAAGGAAAATAAACATTCCCATCACCATCCCGAATAAGGCCACCATTCTATGTTTCCAGTAAATAAATGCTTCTTCTGAAGGGATCTGATTCCTAACGTAAACTGGATATAAGAGCAGATGGAAGAACAACGAAACAACAAACCAGCCTATAAAGTTTTGCATAGGTACTTCATAATAAAAACTAGTTCCTTCCCAGCCCCAATACCCTTTAACAAGATAAGCAACAGGGTCAATAATTAAGTCGATAAGGACTGCGATGAGTGCGCCAATGATCGAGTAAGTCATCCACTTCAGTAGAGAATGATTCATTTTCTTCAAAAGTTCAATAGAAAGAACATGAGTAACCGCGACCACCATCACCCATGCGAATCCAATCCCAATTGGAACGTCAACTATTTTAAAGCCAAAGTCCCCAGAATAATTGTATTGTCCAAATATCCAACCGTAATGTACTCCAAGTGATTCTGCCGCCATACTTAGAATGAAAATCAGTAACACAATCGAATACCCTATGGTCTTTCCAAACGTTCGAATGAAATAAAAACCTGCTAACACTCCGCATAGGATTAGAAAGAAAGCATTAGACCATTCTAGAACTGGTGGAAGGAGGTCGAAACCAACCAGTACAACCCCACATCCGTACCAGAAAATAAATAGCTTAAAGACCAGTTTATCTAGTTTCAACATGAATGAAGATCCTTTCTTAGCCCGTTTGTTCTTCCGATAGTTTAAGATCTTCAGCGATTAAATCAGCGGTTAGTTGACCTGATAGTGTTACCATCGGCACACCTCCACCAGGGTGTGTAGAGCCACCAACAAAATATAAATTTTCTAACAGCGAGCTTCTAGAAGGGATTTTGAAGCCGCCATTTACTTTACGATCAGTTGCAACTCCATAGATCGATCCGCCATTCGAGCCATAGAGATCTTTGATGTCGTCAGGAATAAACTGATACTCAAATTCGATAGATTCTCTCAGTCCTTGCATTCCCATCCGTTCTAATTTGTCGAGAACGATTTCTCGGTATTTACCACGATATTCTTCAAAACTTTCTCCATCTTGAAGAGGAGGGACGTGGGTTAATACAAAGAGATTTTCTTTTCCTTCTGGTGCCTGACTAGGGTCCGATTTAGAAGAAACGCCAATGTAGACAGTTGGGTCATCAGCTGGAATCCCTTCATCAAATATTTGTTGAAACTCGCGCTTCGGATCTTCAGAGAAGAAGAAGTTATGGTGCTGAAGGTTATCGAACGTTTTATTAACCCCAAGAAGTAAAACGAGTCCAGAGACAGTAGGCGTATATTTCTTGAGGTCTTTTTTTGCTTTTTCCACACCAGGCTCTTGTTTTAATAATGTCTCGTGAGCCGGGATTCCTTCAAGGTTACTTACGATCATGTCAGCTTCTATCACATGACCGCTAAATAATTTTACTCCAGTTGCTTTTTTATCTTTTGTTATGATTTGAGTCACTTCACTGTTCACCTTTACCTCAACACCTAGCTCATCAAGGAGTTTGAGCATTCCTTTTGCGATATTATACATTCCGCCTTCTACGTAGTAGATGCCAAGACCGAGTTGAACATAGACGAGTTGAGACAGAATAGCAGGAGAGTGATATGGAGACGAGCCTATATACATAACAAAAAAGTTGAACAACTGACGAAGATGCTTGTCTTTTAAGTATTTTTCAGTTGCTTGGTTCATCGACTTCATAGGATCCATTGATAACAAATCCTTAAAACTATGGAGCTTTTGCATATCCTGAATGCCCGAAAGACTTTTGCTGTAAAAGCTCTTTAAGCTGAGGTCAAACATCGACTTGCAATAATCCAAATAAGCGAGGAAATTTGAGTAGTCTTTTTCAGATTGTTTATGTACCTCTGATAGCATGACAGCTAAATCACTTGTAACATCGATTTCTTCGCCATCTTCAAAAAACGTGCGCCACTGTGGTTCGATTCGAGTAATGTTCATATAATCGTTTAGATTGCGATCAGCGCTTTTAAAAAGCTTTTCCAGTACCCAAGGCATCGTTAAAATCGATGGACCAGTATCAAAGTTGAATCCTTTTCCAGACCTTCTGTTCAACTTGCCACCAGGACGTTCGTTTTTTTCTAGAACCGTAACATCATGTCCATCAGCGGCTAAACGGATCGCTGCCGATAACCCACCTAGACCAGCGCCAATCACGATTGTTTTCTTTCCCATTATTCTCTCCTCCTCATTGTAAAAAAGGTATTTACGTCGACTTTTTTTATAAGCGGCTGTATAGTGTAAGTATAACCTTTGTGAAAGTAAGATGACAGTCACGGGTGTGTTATGTACAAGATGATCAACTAATGACTAAATATCATCTTAAACGAAAGACTGTAAACAAATAATGAAAGTTGGGTAGCCCATGCAGGTATTTCATCTTTCAATAAGTGGATTGATCATAGCAAACTTTATTGCCTGGTTTACCATACATGTTTGTCTCTCTTATTTCTGTTTGAAAGTCCCTGATTCCTTCTACGAGTCACGGAACCTTCATCATAGGAAGAGAGAGGAAGCTGCTTTGTACGAAATATTGAAAATTAGATCTTGGAAAACGGTTCTTCCTGATGGAGGAGGTATATTCAGAGGAGGGTTTCGTAAGAAAAAGCTCAAAACTTTAACAGTAACCTATGTTACGAAATTCATCGTTGAAACGAAAAGAGCGGAGTTCAATCACTGGATCTTAATTCCACCTTCACTCTTGTTCTTTCTCTGGAATCCTCCTCTAGTAGGCTGGTTTATGGTTGCCTATTCCCTTATTGTGAATATACCTTTCATCATGATCCAACGATACAATCGATACAGACTAGAACTAATATTGCCTAAAATAAAGAATAAAGAAAAACGCAGGAGGTCATCAGTTGAAACATACGGAATATGATCAAACAGAAAGCAGAAAAAATGAACATATTGATATTTGTCTCACCGAAGAAGTCGAAGGACAAGGAATCACCACTGGATTAGAAAAATTTAGATTTAAACATCGAGCATTACCAGAAATCGATTTTGATGATATCGATCTATCAACAGAATTCCTTGGTAAACAAGTAGCTTCACCTTTTCTAATCAGTTCGATGACTGGAGGGACCAAACGTGCTTGGGAGATAAATAAGCGTCTTGCGAAAACTGCTGAAGCAGAGGGATGGGCACTTGGTGTAGGCTCCATGCGGGCTGCGATACAGGAAGAACGCTCTGTTTATTCATTCGAAGTAAGAAAGTTTGCTCCTACGATTCCGATCTTTGCAAATATAGGTGCCGTGCAGTTGAATTATGGTTTTACAGTAGAAGAATGTAAAAAGGCAATCGATCTGATTGAAGCCGATGGACTCATCCTTCATGTAAACTCTCTTCAAGAAGTGTTTCAACCCGAAGGCGACACAAACTTCAAAAGCTTACTTCCAAAAATTAAAGAAGTAGCAAAAAGACTTGAAGTGCCGGTAGGCGTAAAAGAAGTTGGTATGGGGATCGATAATGAAACGGCTAGAAGCTTGGTCAACATAGGTGTAGACTTCATCGATGTAGCAGGAGCCGGTGGAACATCGTGGATTCAGGTTGAAAGCTACCGCTCTCATCAGACCTTAAGAGAGCAAGCAGCTGAAGCGTTTAAAGGGTGGGGCAATGCTACCGCCGAATGTTTGATAGATGTTCGAAAAGACCTTCCCACCGTTCCATTAATTGCAAGTGGTGGGTTGAAAAATGGTGTCGATGCTGCAAAGAGTATTGCTCTCGGAGCTGATCTTGCAGGGTTTGGTAGAGCTCTTCTTCATCACGCTGTCGATGAAAGCGAACAAGCTCTTTCTGATCAACTCAAAAGAATAAAGTTCGAACTTCAAACTGCTATGTTCGGTATTGGCGCTTCATCGATTCACGATTTAAAACACACAAAATCATTGCGTCAATCTTAGCCGGAGAATTTTCTCCGGCTTTTTGTATAGGTCCCTTTTCCAAGTGCAAACTAATTGGAAAAGGGGGGATAATAAATGGATTGGCTTTCGATTATACCATTCGTAGTTGTTATCCTTGTTGCGGTTAAAACCAAACTCGTAATACCGGGGTTAACAGCAGGATTGTTAACAGCATCATTCATACACAAGCCTGGTCTTATTTCTGGGTTAGAACAATTTTACCAATTTATCATGAGTGGCCTGAAAGATGAAAGCAATATTAAGATTATTATCTTTTTATATATGTTTACTGGTCTTATCGGAATGATGAAATATACAGGTGGAATCAAAGGATTTGTTCAAACAGCCTCAAGTAAAATCAATTCGAAAAGAGGCGCATTGTTTCTAACATGGCTTTCAACGCTAGGTACTTTCAGTGCACCCAGTTTCCGTATCGTGACGGTCGCTCCTATAATGAAGGCACTTCTAAAGAAAGTAAAGATGACTCCACAGGAACTTGGGTTTGTAATCGAAACCACAGCTACCCCGGTAATTGTACTGATTCCAATCGCTACTGCATTTGTGGGGTACATGTCATCTGTTGTAGACCTTTCTTTAAAAGGGCAGGGTCTCGAAGGTGATGGGTACAGATTATTTCTAGAAAGTATCCCTTATAATTTCTTCTCTATTTCAATCATCATCATTGGGTTTTATTTAAGTTTTTTTCATCATAATAAAAAACCAGCTACCGATGCAGGAAATCTCGAAAAAGAAATAGATGATAAGTGGGAAGATTGTCACCCTGTCGTTTCGAAGGATCTACCAGCTAAACCAATGAACTTATTGGTTCCTCTAAGTGGTGTTATTCTTCTTACACTCTTCCTTACATATTGGAATGGCTATGAAAAAGGATTTACGGGGATAATCGAAGCTTTTATCGAAGCAGATGTATTAGATGCCATGGTGTTTGCCCTCCTGACAACGGTTCTATTAACATTTGTTTTTTATTTGTTCCAAAAGTTCACTCTCAAGAATCTCGTCACCTTTTTTATTGAAGGTGGGAACGATATGATGGCTGTAATCGTTTTACTCACAGTTGTTTGGGGACTTGCTTCCTCAGCTGAAACTTTAGGATTTTCAACCTTTGTTACACAGAACTTAAACTGGATTCCTGTATTATTTGTACCACCGGTCTTGTTTCTTGTTGGTTCGTTTGTTTCTTACTTTATCGGTTCCTCATGGGGAACATGGGGGATTCTCATGCCACTTGGAATATCTCTTGGTGCAACAACAGGGACATCATTACCTCTTGTGATCGGTGCTGTATTTGCAAGCGGGACATTTGGAGCATTTTCTTCACCTCTAAGTGATAACACGAATACAATAGCAAAAATTCTCAAATTAAATACAATGACTTATGCAACATTCAAGCTCAAGCCAGCACTCATTGGTGCTGCTGTATCTGCAATTGGTTATTTTGTAATTTCTTTTATTATTTAGCGCACTAATGTAAGCTTTTCTATTGACACCTAGTGTTACAACCTTTAACATTGTCATTAACTTAATAATCCTTTTTCAAGGATCTTCTTATTCAGAGAGGTGGAGGGACTGGCCCTTAGATACCTCGGCAACGGATTCCTATAGATTTTATACGGGAGCACCGTGCCAATTCCTGCGGCGAAAGTCGGAAAATAAGAAGAGGCGATCGGTATAACCAACCCTCTTCTGTTCGGGCAGATGAGGGTTTTTTTATATGCACTCCTCATCAAACGGTTTATTAATAAAGGAGTGAACGAATATGCAACTTGTATCAAAAGATGAAGAAAAAAAACAAATGATGATCAAAAGCCTTTTAGGAAAAGGAATCTATAAGAAAAATAATAAACAGCTTTATATGTTATCTCTGAGTGAACTCGAAGACATATATTTAGAAAAAGCTGGCCAAAATAGAAACGACACTTGGAGAAATGGAGTGGAAACAATGGAAAGAGCAGTATTTGCAGCAGGATGTTTTTGGGGAGTAGAAGCACTATTTCAGCAGTTAAATGGGGTAACGTCCACATCTGCTGGCTTTACCGGAGGAAAAACGATCGATCCTTCCTACGAAGAAGTCTATAAAGAATTAACAGGGCACGCAGAAGCTGTACTCGTAGAATATAATCCAGCAATCATTTCATATGATGAGTTGCTTCAAGTATTTTTCGAAAACCATAACCCAACTTCACTGAACCGTCAGGGAGAAGATGTTGGCACTAGATATCGCTCAGCTATTTTTTATAGTTCTGATGAGCAAAGAACGTTAGCTGAAAAGGCGAAAGCAGAACTTACGGCATCTGGAAAGTTCAAAAAACCGATTGTAACTCAAATTGTACCTGCAGCCAATTTCTATAGAGCTGATGAATACCATCAGAGCTACCTTGCGAAACATGGTCAATCTTCTTGCAAAATTTCATGATAGGATAAAAAAGGCTTTCCCTTAAAGATTTGGGAAAGCCTTTTTGTATACTCTATCTCCGGTTAACACCAATATGATCTAAGAATAGTTTACCTCTCTCTGATTCATCAAACTTAAAGCGAATAGAAGTGAGCTTCTCCGGTTGAAAAGAACTGTTTTGATCCATAAATGTTGTCATCGGTATATTGAAGGTTTGTAAAACTGGTTCTGTAGGATCACCAAATCGCGCTTCTTCATAAAATTTTGTTTTCGTATGCTGGATAGGGAGGACCGGATGCATACTCATAACATCACTTATTTGTACACTTGCGGATTCCCCGTTCTCAGAAGTAGCAACAATACTAAAATCCATTACAACTTCTTCCTCGTCAGAAACATTTCCTGCTGTGAAGGTTAAGGCGCTATTCTTATTAAATGAATAAGGGTTTTCCAATAACTTCTTAAACGAAAGCGTATATGAGCCATTCTTTGAATAAGCATGATCCCATTTTAGAAACACTCCGTGATTATCTCTTACTTTATTTCTTCTAAATTCCAATTCACCTTCATACCATTGCAATAATCCCTCGGCATCCATATTGAGATAAGGAGAAGAAGCCGTGGAGACATCTACATCCTCTTCAAAATCACTAAAGATATGATACGAAGGATCCTCATATTTATTAATATAGGTTGTCGAAGGTAGCCATTCTAATGCATATCGATAATCTTCAAACATCGGTACAAAAGATGAATCATCATGAAGGGTTGCCTCTAAAAAACCTGAAACATACGTCTTCGCAATTTGTCGCTGTTCTTTTCCATCTAGAAGAGGTTTTTTATTTAATAAAAGCGTGAATGGAAAGTACGTGTCGTTGTCTCCCCATGTAGTGTTAAACTGTCCATGGTTTGCTCGATCCACATAAAGAGCAGCTTTCATGATATTCTTTCTACCAGTTAAGGTGATTCCATTGAATTGACGGTCGCCTTCAAATTCAGAAAGATCACTGTCGTATGAACCATGTAGGATTAAGTAATTCACATCATTCAATTCAATTTTCCGATCTGCAATTGTATGGTAATCGGTCGGGGCGATTGCAATAACGCTTTTGATATTATACTGAAAGTCGAACCGTTTATATGCGTTGTTTGGATAACGCTCTAACTTATTGAACTTTGCCGCCAGAATAGCTGCTTGTCCACCGCGTGAATGGCCGGTAAGAGCAATGTTCTCGAAATCTACTTTTTCATAAAACGGCGCTTGTTTCTTTGTTGATAGTTTTTCAATTTCTTTTAGATGACTTAATAGCATCCACGCTCTTCCATTAATATCTCCTCCTAAACTACCAGACCAAGAAGAATTCAAGAAATTCTCATCCACTGATACAGTGATAAAACCTCTACTAGCAAGTAATTCACCTAGATAACGATAGCCTTCATCTGAGAAGTCTTCCATCTTGTGATTACCGTGGACCATCAACACTAAAGGGAATTTCCCCTCACCATCAGGCATCCACACCCTACCATTAATAGGGAGGTTTGTATCAGTAAAGCCCCAGAACATTTCACGTAGTTTCGACCAGTCACCAATAAGGGCGGAACCGTTAACAGACGTTGTTTGAACATCTACCTTTTCCCCGAAAACTTCTCTATGTTTGTCTGTACCACTTCCGTAAGTAAACGTTTTTATGTCATATTTACCCGGCAAAGAGGGGTTTTCACTTACTGGAGAGAGGGTTTGTTGCTCGACATGTAATCGTTCTTCAGTTATACCTGGTGTGAACAGCCAATAAAAAAAGATTGCGGTTATTAGGGTTCCAAACGCCAGCATAAAAATAGAAGAAGGTCTCTTCATTCCATGAACGATAGGGTACCCTAAAAAGCCTCCTATGACTAAGCCAATACCTGCAACCAAATAGGCAAGAGGTAAGATGTTCTCAAGAGATTTAAACTGATCAAGTGTATAAATAATTAGTCCAACAGACACAGCTAATGCAGCTATAAAGAAAACTGGAAGCTTCACTAAATATTTTACGAAGAGCTTTACAATGTAGAAGATGACCAACGTACCCAAAACACTCAGGAGTGAGAATATGAGAATATCGATTCCTTTGCCAAGTCCAGTATGGAAATCAAAACCTATCGAAAAAATAAGGAACATCGTCATCAACAATGCCCCATAGGAAGCACCTTTCCACATTCTTTGGAAAACGGTTCTTATATGATTCGACAATCTTAAATAACTTTTTTGGACAACATTTTTCTTACTATGTACCATGCTACGCCGTTCATAATCATGCTGTTGTTCCAAAGATACCCTCCCTTTCTTTTATCATTTCTTCATTATATCAAAGACACCATCCAGTTTGAGCGTGTATTTTCTTTAGGAAAAGAGGGGAAGTTTATGAAAAAAACGGATATTACAAGCATTGTGGTAGGAAAGCTAAACAAAGGTACGATCGACCTTTATAGAAACAAGGTGAAGATAGGAGAATTGAACTTAAACACATCAGTATATAGGGTGAATTCATCCTATGTAGTAGAAAATCATCGAATATACGTTCTAGAAAAAGAACCAGAGGTTATCAAACAATTCGTGTTTGATTGTGATTTAGGTTGGTGTTAATGTAAGATGACTGCTGTCTTATCAGCAGTTTTTTTATGTCCACAACTGTACAGAGTGAGCTATACTGAAATATGAAAACACGTTTTAATCATGATTAAGAAGGGATGTTTTGATTGGAAGCAGTTTGCATTATAGCGGAAAAGCCTGATCAGGGCTCAAGGTTGGCCGCTCCTTATCCTTCTGAAAAAAAACAGGGGTACATATATATTAAGCCCACATCTGATTTCCCAGGTGGCGCATACGTAACATGGGCAGTAGGACACCTTTGTGAACTAGTTCCTCCAGAAACGTACAAAACCGAATGGAAGAAATGGACGTTACAAACCTTACCGATGATACCAGAGCAATTTCAATACCAGGTTTCTAAAAGCAAATGGAAGCAATTTAAGATTATTAAAGAACTTCTTCAAAAGAAAGATGTTGGTTCCATCATTCATGCGGGAGATGCTGGCCGGGAAGGTGAGCTTATCGTCAGGACCATCATCAACCAAACCGGTTGTAAAAAACCGATGCAACGCTTATGGATTTCGTCACTAACAGAAAAAGCGGTAAAAGAAGGATTCAACTCACTACGAGGTGAAAGAGATACGAGAAACTTATATTTCGAAGCCTATGCACGATCATGTGCAGACTGGGTAGTTGGAATTAACGCATCAAGAGCATATACGCTATTATTTAAGCAAAAAGGGATTCAAGATGTATTTTCTGCTGGAAGAGTCCAAACTCCAACGCTTGCACTCGTTGTAAAGCGTGAAAAGGAGATTTCTAATTTTAAATCCGAACCGTTTTGGGAAGTGAAAGGAACATTTGATTATAACGGAGAGAAAGTAATAGGAAAATGGATGAAAGATGATCAAACGAGAGTTGATAATCCTGAGATGGCAAAAGCGATTGCTGCATTCTGCAAGGATAAAACCTGCCAAGCAAGCAAAGTGAAAAAGGAGCGAAAACAGTACAAACCTCCTTACCTTTACCAACTCTCATCACTTCAATCAGCAGCGAATAAAAAGTATAAATTTTCTCCTAAAAAAACACTAGATATTGCACAGAAACTTTATACAAAAGGAATGATTTCTTATCCACGAAGTGATTCCAGTTTTGTTACAACTGAAGAAGCAGCGGAGTTTCCATCGATTCTTTCAAAGCTTCAGAAGCAAGAAGCGTATAAATCCCTTTTCCCTTTAAAGAAACAATCGATTATGAATGATAAACGCTACGTGAATGCTTCAAAAGTAAGTGATCACTATGCCATCATTCCAACAGAACAGGTTCCTAAACTCGATAGACTCTCTGGTGAAGAATCAAAAATCTATGATCTCATCGCAAGAAGCCTTCTCGCTGCACATGAAGATGTAGCAATCGTAGACTATACGACTCTAACGACTCTCGTGGAGGATCGAGCAGAGTTTATTTCAAAAGGGCAAGTAAAAGTCCAAGAGGGTTGGCATAGAGTCATCACCTCCTCCCAAAAGGACGAGGTTCTCCCTCCTATCGTTAAGGGACAGGCGGGTACTGTCATATCAGCAGATGTTATCGAAGGAAAGACGCAGCCTCCGAAACGGTTCACTGAAGGACAGCTTATTACGATGATGAAAACTGCCGGAAAACATCTTGAAGATGAATCCTTAGAGAAAGTCTTAAAGGATACAGAAGGGCTCGGAACAGAAGCCACGCGTGCTGGAATTATTACGATGCTTAAGGACCGAAAGTATATCGAAGTTGTGAAAAACCAGGTGTCAGCTACTGACAAAGGAATCTTACTTATCGACTCGATAGGTGAAGCGGTTCTTGCTAGTCCAGAAATGACTGCGAAATGGGAACAAAGGTTAAAAGAAATAGGTAGTGGAAATGCATCTCCTCAAGTATTTATGGAATCAGTAAAGAAACTTGCTGCAAAGTTAACGGAAGATGCAATTCGGTCATCCGACTCGTGGGATACGAAAGGGGTTACGATCGAGCCATCTACGACTTCAAAAAAAGCTCTCGGTAAAAAAGTAGGAGCGTGTCCTTTATGTAATTCTGACGTGATTGATAAAGGCAAATTGTATGGGTGCAGCGGGTACTCAAAGAACCAATGCTCTTTCACCATTTCAAAACGTATACTCGGAAAACCCGTATCGCAAACAAACGCAAAAAAGATTTTAAAAGATGGCAAATCATCGATTATCAAAGGATTGAAAGGAAAAAAAGGCACGTTTAATGCAGCCTTAGTATGGGACTCTTCTGAAAAGAAACTAACGTTTGAATTTGATAAAAAATAAACCACTTAAAAAACATGCTCCTGATCGGGGGCATGTTTTTTATTCGATTTAAAAAACTTTTAGAAAAAGCAAAAAAGGTATTGTATATATATTCTCCTGTATGTATAATCATTCAATAACGAAGCAATGAAGGAGTGGAAGTAGTGAAAGCAGCTATTGTAGGAGCGAGTGGGTATAGCGGACTAGAATTGATTCGCTTATTGCTCAATCATCCCAACATAAACATCGACACAATCGTATCTCCATCTAATGCAGAAGTAAAAGTAGACCAGGTTTTTCCACACCTTACGGATATCGTCACAACCAAATTTGATTCACTTGATTGTCAAAAGCTCGCAAGTCATGTAGATGTTGTATTTTTTGCTACCCCTGCAGGTGTTAGTTCTGAATATATTCCGACTTTGATTAATCTAGGTGTACTATGCATTGATTTGTCTGGAGATTTCAGACTTAAAGGAGAAGGATTATACGAAGAATGGTATAAACATTCATCACCACCGAAAGAGATGTTAGAAAAAGCAGTCTACGGATTACCGGAATTTTATAGGGAGGAAATCTCCACAGCTACGTTAATTGCAAATCCGGGATGCTATCCGACAGCAACCTTACTTGGTATTTTGCCTATTATCAAAGAGAAGTGGGGTGATCCTTCATCGTTAATTATAGATGGAAAATCGGGTTTATCAGGCGCTGGTCGTAAGACGAATCAAATCACTCATTTTTCAGAAGGTAATGAAAACATTTCAGCTTATAAGCTAGGAAAGCATCAACACATACCTGAGATTGAAGAAGTGCTCTCAGATCAAAGTGACAAGGAAATACAAGTGTCTTTCTCAACGCACCTTATCCCTCTTACTAGAGGAATGATGTGCAGTATGTATATTGATTTGACAGAAGAAAAAACAAGTTTAGAAGTAATTGAACATTATTCATCCTATTACAAAAAACATCCATTCATAAGAATAATGCCTGAGGGAAAATGGCCAACGACTAAAGGAGTGGCAGGTTCGAATTATTGCGATATCGGCATTTCAGTTGACTCAAGAACAAATCGATTAACTGTTATCTCTGTCATTGATAACTTGATGAAAGGTGCGGCAGGTCAAGCGGTACAAAATATGAATCTACGATTTGGTTTTCCTGAACGTACAGGATTAGAACTGTCACCTATATTTCCATAATTCTAGATTGAAAGGATTGAATCGATTGACAACAACAGCGAAGGAAGAAGAACTATTTACAATAGTAGATCAAGGTACCGTCACCTCACCTAAAGGGTTTGAAGCAGGCGGGTTTCATGCCGGATTTAAGCGAAAACGAAAAGATTTAGGTTGGATAATCTCTGATGTTCCTGCAGTTGCAGCAGGCGTATTTACGACGAATTCATTCCAGGCTCCACCTTTAAAAGTTACACAAGATAGCCTTGTTGACGGCACTCTACAAGGAGTCCTTGTAAATTCAGGAAACGCTAATGCGTTTACAGGAAAGAAAGGTCTCGAAGACGCATACGAAATGAGAAAACAGTTTGCGAAAGTAATGAATTTAAATGAATCAGAAACGGCCGTCACCTCGACAGGAGTAATAGGAGAATACCTTCCAATGGATGCGATTATCCAAGGGATAAATGAAATTCCTAATTACCAGGCATCAACAAGTGGCAAGCATTTTGCTGAAGCGATCGTAACGACAGATAAAATCACTAAAGAGGTAGCTGTCACATGCATAATTGATGGAAAAGAAGTAACAATCGGTGGCGCAGCAAAAGGCTCTGGAATGATCAAGCCTAATATGGCGACTATGCTCTCATTCGTTACAACAGATGCAGCAGTAGAAAGAACTGCTTTACAGTCTGCCCTCAATAATATTACGAATCGAACGTATAACATGATTACTGTAGATGGGGAAACAAGTACAAATGATATGGTCCTCCTGATGGCGAACGGGAAAGCAGAGAATTTGCCCTTACATGAAAAACATCCTGATTGGTTGACGTTTATCGGTGCCCTCGAATATGTAAGTCAGCAACTAGCCAAAATGATCGCGAAAGATGGAGAGGGAGCAACCAAATTAGTTGAGGTCCATGTAGACGGCGCAGACTCTAAAGAAGGTGCCAGTGCAATTGCGAAATCAATAGTAGGATCAAACCTTGTGAAAACGGCGATCCACGGTGCAGATGCAAACTGGGGAAGAATAGTATGCGCTATTGGCTACAGTGGAGAAAAGGTCGATGAAGAATCGCTCTCCATTTCGATCGGACCGATTAAAATAGTTGATAAAGGGATTACGGCAGCTTTTTCGGAAGAAAAAACTAAGCAATATCTTGAAGAAGATACAATTCATATCTTTATAGATATAAATAAAGGCAATGAAAAAGCAGTAGCATGGGGGTGTGACCTTTCCTATGACTATGTCAGGATCAATGCATCATACCGCACGTGAGGAAGATAATACGAATTATTTTGTAATTAAATGTGGAGGAAGCGTCCTCAAACAGCTGCCTAATGAATTCTACCATGACATTGTCAAACTAAAAAAAGAGTACAATATCCATCCGGTTATTGTTCATGGTGGTGGGCCAGAAATTTCTGAAATGCTTGAAAAGGCATCGATTGAAACCCAATTTGCGGATGGATTGCGAGTGACTACTGATGAAATGGTGGACATTGTAGAAATGGTCCTTAGCGGTAAAATTAATAAGCGAATTGTTAAGAAAATCTATCAAGCTGGTGGAAATGCAGTGGGAGTCAGTGGAGTAGACGGTGCAATGTTTACATGTGAGGTTACTGACCGAGCACTCGGTCGGGTAGGTAGCATCAAAAACGTAGATGCTGATTTGATCACTCAGCTTTCAGAAAGTGGTTATATTCCTATCGTTTCTCCGATTAGCATGGATGAGAACGGAGAAACTCTCAACATCAATGGTGACGAAGCCGCTTCTGCTGTGGCGAAAGCACTAGAAGCAGAAATTTGCCTAGTAAGTGACATTCCTGGAATTTATGAAATCGTTGATGGAAAGCAGGTGGTCTTCCCACTCCTTAATGAGGAAAAGATTACGAGATTAATAGATAATGGCGTTATTTTCGGTGGAATGATTCCAAAAGTAAAGGGTGCTTTATCCGCTCTATCCGAACAAGTTCGGTCCGTGATCATATTAGATGGAAGAGAAACAAAAGCTCTCCGCAAAGCAGTAGAACATGGACAGATAGGCACACGAATCATAAGAAAGGAGCTAGGTGATGTCACAGCAAACGAAACAGTCAGAAAGTCTTATGAAAACCTATAACCGGCTTCCTATAACAGTTGAAAAAGGAATGGGAAGTTATCTCTATGATACTGATGGAAAGCAATACCTCGATTTCACTTCAGGAATTGCCACTTGTAATCTCGGTCATCAACCGTTGGCGGTTAAACAAGCATTAACTGAGCAACTTGATTCACTATGGCATTGTTCCAACTTGTACAATATACCTAAACAAGAGGAGCTAGCTAGCCTTCTTACTAAAAACAGCTGCTTTGACCAAGCGTTTTTCTGTAACAGTGGGACAGAAGCTAATGAAGCAGCAATTAAACTAGCGAGGAAGTGGAGTGGAAAGGAATCGATTGTTACCTTTACGAACTCATTTCACGGGCGTACTCTCGGGTCATTATCAGCAACAGCGCAAACGAAACTTCATGAAGGATTCGGATCGCTGTTAAATGGTTTTCACTTTCTACCTTTTAATGAATACGAAAGCCTATCAAAAATCGAAGAGTTAAAACCAGCAGCTGTGATGTTTGAGCTCGTTCAGGGGGAAGGAGGCGTAAGGCCTGCTAATAAGGAGTGGATTGATGAGCTAGTTACAACTTGCAAAACCAATGGAATTTTATTAATCGTAGATGAAGTTCAAACTGGTATCGGAAGAAGCGGTACGCTATTTGCTTATGAACAATATGGGTTTGAACCAGATGTGACGACACTTGCTAAAGGGCTTGGATCTGGTTTTCCAATAGGAGCAATGCTCGCAAAATCATCGGTAGCATCCTCATTCGGTCCTGGCACCCACGGCAGTACATTTGGAGGTAACCCTCTTGCATGTGCAGCTGGTGTAGAAACAATTAAACAAGTTACTGCTTTACTACCGAAAATTAGAGAGATTGCTACCTTCTTCGAGCAAGAGTTACGGGAATTAGAACAATCCACACCTTCTATTATTGAAATAAGGGGACTAGGTCTTTTGATCGGTGTAGAGGTGGAAAATGCAGCTCCTTTTGTTGAGAAGCTGAGAGAGCAAGGTGTCCTCATTTTAACAGCTGGACCAAATGTAATTAGAATATTACCACCGCTAACTGTGAGTTATGAGGAAATCCAACATTTTATCACTGTGTTAAAAGATGTATTTGAACAGCAAGGAGCGGTTCATCAATGAAGAAAGGGTATCTCATCTTAGAAAACGGAGCTGTTTTTGAAGGAGAATTAAAGGGTGATGAAATAGAAGCATTCGGAGAAGTAGTCTTTAATACAAGTATGACCGGTTATCAAGAAATCGTCTCTGATCCTTCATATGCAGGGCAAATCGTCGTATTTTGCTATCCCCAGATTGGAAATTACGGGTTGAACGAGCTTGATAATGAATGTGATCAACTTTTCTTGCACGGTGTCGTAACAGGAGAACAGTGTGAAAGTCCAAGTCACTATTTATCAAAAACCTCATTTTCATCAGGACTGCAAGATAAGAAGGTTCCATCGTTAACGGGTGTCGATACAAGAGCATTAGTTAAACTCTTAAGAGGACATGGAACGATGAAGGGTAGAATTACAGATCAATCACCAAGCGAAGCTGTTAGTGATTGGACGTTTAGCAAACAGTATGTCCCACTTGTCTCAACAAAGAAAATCACTCACTATCCAGCAAATGGCCCACGCGTCATTCTAGTGGACTATGGATACAAGAAATCCATTTTGACTTCGTTACAGGAGCTTGGATGTGATGTGACAGTCGTTCCATTCAACACTAGTTTTGAAAAAATAGCTGCTCTTAATCCAGCGGGCGTGGTATTGAGTAATGGTCCAGGGGATCCACAAGAACTATCTCCTCACTTCCATACGATTCGAAAAATAAGTGAAGCTTATCCTGTGCTCGGAATCTGCCTTGGTCATCAGTTATTAGCCCTTGCTCATGGAGCCACAACACGTAAGTTGTTATTTGGTCATAGAGGATCGAATCATCCTGTAAAACATATGAAGACAGGGAAAGTGTATATTACTTCGCAGAATCATGGTTATGAAGTCGTAAAGGAGAGTCTTGAAGAAACGAATTTCAGTGTCACCTTTACCAATATTAACGATAAAACAGTCGAGGGCTTAAAGCATAACAAATATAGCATTGAATCAGTTCAATTCCATCCAGAAGCTCATGCAGGTCCTTCAGATACTGTGTTTTTATTTGAAGCGTTTTTACAGCAAATCTTACAAACAGGAGAACATCACTATGCCTTTACGTAAAGAATTGAAAAAAGTCGTTATTGTTGGCTCAGGACCGATCGTGATTGGCCAGGCCGCAGAATTTGATTATGCAGGTACCCAGGCGTGTCTTGCTTTAAAAGAAGAAGGGATCGAGGTTATTTTAATCAACAATAATCCAGCGACCATTATGACGGATCGTTCGATCGCTGATCGTGTATATTTGGAGCCGATGACGCTCGAATATGTGGAAGAAATACTAAAGAAAGAGCAACCAGATGGAATAATAGGAACTTTAGGCGGTCAAACAGGCTTAAACATAGCGGTGAACCTTTATGAGAAAGGGATTCTAGAAAAACATAATGTTGAACTTCTTGGAACTTCTGTAGAGTCAATACAAAATGGTGAAGATCGAGAGAAATTCAGACAAAAGATGATCGATATCGGTGAGTCAGTTCCTGAATCAAAAATTGCGCTTACAAAAAAAGAAGCATTAGCGTTTGCATCAGAAATTGGATATCCGATTATGGTTAGACCAGCATATACCCTTGGCGGAGAAGGCGGAGGCTTTGCAGCCAATGGTACGGAATTGAGTGAGATTGTAGAAAGAGGATTATCACTAAGTCCGATCAATCAGGTGCTAATTGAAAAGAGTATGCTGGGGTGGAAAGAAATCGAGTATGAGGTCATGCGTGACAAAAATGATACGTGTATGATCGTATGCAACATGGAAAATATGGATCCTGTTGGTATTCATACTGGTGACTCGATCGTAGTAGCTCCTTCTCAAACATTAAACGATTACCAGTATCAGATGCTACGTGACGTTTCCTTGAAAGTGATTAGAGCGCTTGATGTCATCGGTGGATGTAATATACAGATTGGATTGAACCCAGAATCAAATGACTATTATATTATCGAAGTAAACCCAAGGGTAAGTCGTTCGTCAGCACTTGCTTCAAAAGCAACCGGGTATCCAATCGCTCGTATGGCAGCGAAATGTGCAATTGGCTACACGCTCGATGAATTACCAAATCCAATAACAGGGACGACATTCGCAGCTTTTGAACCTGCATTAGATTATCTTGTTGTTAAACTACCTAGATTTCCATTTGATAAGTTTCCTGAAGGAGACCGCGTGTTAGGTACACAGATGAAGGCTACTGGGGAAGTAATGGCGATCGATCGTAGTTTTGAAGGTGCTCTGAATAAGGCTGTTCGCTCACTTGAAATCGGTCGGTATGCACTAACTGGTGATTTCTATACTGAGTTAAACGATGCAGAACTTCTGCATAAATTAACGATTCCTACAGATGAGCGATTGTTTGTGATTGGAGAAGCTTTTGAAAGAGGATTTACGATTGAAGATATTCAACATCATACGTCAATTGACACCTGGTTTCTTGTAAAGATAAAAAAGATCGTGGACAGTGAACGTGCATTGAAGGAATCAAACAAACTACCTTCTGAACTACTTATTCAGTCAAAGAAACTTAATATTAGCGACTCCTTCATTGCGAATGCAACTGGAAAAAGTCTCGACGACATTCGTGAACAGTGTAAACAATTAGGCTTCACTCGAGGAATGAAGCAGGTCGATACATGTGCAGGAGAGTTCGAAGCTGTCACACCTTATTTCTATTCAACCTTCCTTGGAAAAGATGAAGCGGAAGATCAAGCAGAACCCTCGATTCTTATTCTTGGTTCAGGACCTATACGTATTGGTCAAGGCGTTGAGTTTGATTATTGTTCCGTACATGCAACTCTCGCTGTGAAGAAATTCGGGTACCGCTCAGTTGTAATGAATAATAATCCAGAAACTGTTAGCACTGATTACTCGATCGCTGACCGTTTATACTTTGAGCCTCTTGCAATTGAAGATGTTCTAGCAGTTATAGAGAAGGAAAACATTACTGGGGTTGCTGTGCAATTCGGAGGCCAAACCGCTGTGAACCTTGCAGAAGAACTGCATGAAAGAGGTATTCCTGTGCTGGGAACCCCTGTTGAAAACATTAACAAAGTAGAAGATCGAGACCAGTTTTACAAACTACTCGATTCGTTAAGTATTCCTTACATCGAAGGCAGAATGGCTTACAAGCCTGAAGAAATGGTGAAGCTTGCAGAAGAATTGACGTTCCCGATCATTGTAAGACCTTCCTACGTCATCGGTGGACAGAATATGTTTATTTTCAGAAATATGGATGAACTGAAACGATATACAAAAAAGCTTGATACAAGTTCGAAGAAGATGTGGCCATTCCTTTTAGATCGTTTTGTTGAAGGAACGGAATGTGAAGTAGATGTCATATGTAATGGGAAGGATATCGCGATTCCCGGTATTATGGAGCATCTTGAAAGAGCGGGGGTCCATTCTGGAGATAGTACGGCTATTTATCCACCAATATCGTTAACAAATGACCAGAAACAGAAGATCACTACCTATTCTGAAAATCTATCGAAAGCGCTAGATTGTAGGGGACTAATGAACATTCAATTTGTAATTAGTGAGGGTATTATTTACGTCCTAGAAATCAATCCGAGAGCCTCGAGAACTGTTCCTTTGATGAGCAAAGTAACGAATGTTCCGATCGTGGAGTGGGCGATTGAAGCACAACTAAACAAAAAAAGTGAACTTCCACAACGAGGTCTATTGAAAGAGCAATCCTATTACACTGTTAAATTCCCGATCTTTTCAAACGGAAAGTTAAAGAATGTAGATCACGTCTTAGGACCTGAAATGAAGTCAACTGGCGAAGTACTCGCTATTGCAAATACAGTAGATGAAGCTTTAAGTAAAGCTATTCTTCCAACTGTAGAAGAAGGCCTCCCAAAAGCAATACTATGCTCGGTTAGCAATGAAGCGAAAGAAGCAGCCATTCCTTTACTTGATGATTTATCGAAAAGAGGCGTCAAGTTATATGCAACACCTGGTACTAACCTCTTTTTAGAGGTCAATGGTATTCCCTCTACGAAAGTGGGGAAGGACGTTTCTAACATTGAAAAGCTTATTAGTGAAAAAATCGATGCAATTATCTCCATCCCAACAGTAGGACGAGAAAAGGACCGTTCAGGTTTCCAGATAAGAGCACTTGGGACACGCTATAAAATCCCATGCTTTACACACCTCGACACTTTACAATTAATTAACATGAGTGATCCAAAGATAACATCCGTAACTTCAATACAAGAATGGCAGAAAGCTTCACAAACATATGCGTACTAGAAAGGATGATTAGATGAGTCAATCATTGCAATATAAAGAGAAAGATATTGAAGCTAGGTTAAAAGGTAAAGATTTCTTAACAATAAATGATCTTTCGACAGATGAGTTACTGTATCTATTAAAAGTGGCAGATGAATTAAAACATCTACAAAAACAAGGGATACCACATGAAGAACTTAAAGGGAAAGTCCTGGGAATGATTTTCGAGAAATCTTCCACGCGAACTCGTGTCTCTTTTGAAGTAGCTATGCTACAGCTTGGAGGTCATGCGCTATTTCTTAGTTCAAAAGACATTCAATTAGGGCGTGGAGAGACGATAGAAGATACTGCAAATGTTCTAGCGGGGTATCTCGATGGCGTTATGATTCGAACGTTCGGGCATGAAACAATTGAACGTTTTGCACAGGCATCTTCTATACCAGTTATCAACGGACTCACTGACCTTCATCACCCAGCACAAATCTTAGCTGATCTTCTAACAATCTTAGAACATAAAGGGTACTTGAATGGTCTGAAAGCAGCCTATTTCGGTGATGGTAACAATGTTGCACACTCTTTATTAGAAGGAGCCGCAAAAGTAGGGATGCATTTTTCAATTGCTTGTCCTGAAGGTTATGAACCTGATGAAACCATTTTGGCGAATGCGAGAGAAACGGCAAAAGTTACGGGCGCTATCATTGAAGTGACAACCGATCCAGAAGTTGCTGTAAATGGAGCCGATGTTCTCATTACAGATGTATGGGCGAGCATGGGCCAGGAAGAAGAACAAAAAGAACGTGAAGGCGTGTTTGAACCGTATCAAGTAAATGAAGAATTATGTATAAAGGCGAACGAAAAATACATCTTTATGCATTGTCTCCCGGCGCACCGTGGAGAAGAAGTTACAGCCGGGGTTATAGACGGTCCACATTCAGTTGTTTACCAGGAAGCGGAAAATCGTCTACACGCTCAAAAAGCACTTTTAAAAATTTTATTAAAAAATTGATTTTTTTTGATGCATTTTGAATAAATATACGTTAGTATATATATTAATACAAAGATAAGGAGTGGATCACATGAGTAAAGAGAAACTGATTCTTGCTTATTCCGGAGGACTCGATACTTCAATTTCAATTAAATGGCTTCAAGAAAAATATAATTATGAGGTTATCGCTCTCGGACTTGATGTTGGAGAAGGTAAAGATCTAGAAACCATTAAAGATAAAGCGCTGAAAGTTGGCGCTTCGAAAGCATATATGATTGAAGGGAAAGAACTACTTGCAGAAGAGTATCTCTTACCAGCGTTAAAAGCAAATGCACTATACGAAGGAAAGTATCCACTTTCCTCAGCTCTTTCACGTCCTTTGATTTCTAAGCTTCTCGTAGAAGCAGCCGAAAAAGAAGGAGCAACAGCTGTTGCTCACGGGTGTACTGGTAAAGGAAATGATCAGGTGCGTTTTGAGGTTTCCATTCAAGCATTAAATCCTGATTTAAAAGTGATCGCTCCTGTCCGTGAGTGGGGAATGACGCGTGACGAACAAATTGCGTATGCAGAAGAAAAAGGGATCCCGATTCCAGTTAAGTTAGATAATCCGTTTTCAATTGATGCTAATATTTGGGGGCGTGCTTGTGAAGCTGGTGTCCTTGAAGACCCTTGGGCGGAAGCGCCCGAAGCAGCATTTGACTGGACGGCACCAATCGAAATGACTCCAAACAAACCAGAATACATCGAAGTGGATTTTGAAGAAGGACGTCCAGTAGCTTTGAATGGAGAAACGTTAGGACTCGTTGATTTAATCGAGAAACTAAACGAAATCGGTGGAAAGCATGGGATCGGTCGTATCGATCACATTGAGAATCGTCTTGTCGGTATTAAATCAAGAGAAGTATATGAAAATCCAGGAGCTCTGATCTTGATCAATGCTCATAAAGAACTTGAATTCTTAACTCATACACGTGAAGTATCACAATTTAAAACAACGGTCGATCAACAAATGTCTAAGTTGATTTACGATGGTTTATGGTATTCACCACTTCGTCAGGCTCTTGAAGGATTTATTAATGAAACACAGAAAGTGGTTAACGGGAAGATACGCATCAAACTTCATAAGGGCACAAATACAGTAGTTGGACGTAAGTCTGAGAATTCACTTTACAATGAACAACTAGCGACGTATCTAAAAGGAGACCTATTTGATCACGAAGCGGCTGTTGGATTTATTAAACTTTGGGGTCTACCAACAAAAGTAAATGCCGAAGTTCATAAAACAACAAGTGCTGAAGGTCTCAAAAAGCAAAAAGTTCATCAATAAGGAGAGGTTAGTGTGTCTAAGTTATGGGGAGGGCGCTTTACAAAACAAACCAACAAACTCGTTGAAGAATACACAGCGTCCATTCAATTTGATAAAGAATTAGCAGAAGAAGATATCGAAGGTAGTCTCGCCCATGTTCAAATGCTTTCTGAGTGTGGCGTAATCACAAAGAATGACATGGAGGAGATCAAACGAGGGTTATCGATCGTTCTAGAGAAAATTCAATCTGGTGAGTTTGAATACGATGTATCTCATGAGGATATTCATATGAACATCGAAAACGCGCTCATTGAGGAAATTGGTCCTGTAGGTGGAAAACTTCACACAGGGAGAAGCAGAAATGATCAGGTTGCTACAGACATGCATATGTATCTTGTGAAGAAAGTAAAGCAATTCATTACTCATATTGAATTGGTCCAAGAAGCAATTCTTACACAAGCTGAAGAACATTTGGAAACTGTTTTACCGGGATACACTCACTTACAACGTGCCCAACCAGTTTCATTTGCTCATCACATACTTGCATACTTCTGGATGTTCGAACGTGATAAAGAAAGGTTTCAAGATAGTTTGAAACGTTCGAACATGCTACCACTTGGAGCAGGCGCTCTTGCTGGAACAACATTTCCTATCGACAGACATCGTACTGCAGAGCTACTTGGATTTGATTCTGTGTACCCCAACAGTATGGACGCTGTTAGCGATCGTGATTTCATTCTTGAATTCTTATCGAATGCCTCTATGCTTATGATGCACATGTCTCGATTATCAGAAGAGATGGTGATTTGGAGCAGTCAGGAATTTCAGTTCATTGAACTTGATGATTCATTCTGTACAGGATCTAGCATTATGCCTCAAAAAAAGAATCCAGATGTACCTGAGTTATTAAGAGCGAAAACGGGGCGAGTTTATGGTAATCTCTTCAGTTTACTCACAGTCTTAAAAGGGTTACCGCTTGCTTATAACAAAGATATGCAGGAAGACAAAGAAGGCATGTTTGACACAGCTAAGACGCTCGATGGAGCATTGCAACTACTTGCACCAATGATTGCAACGATGAACGTAAAGAAAGAAAATATGAAACAAGCTGTTAATGAAGATTATTCAAATGCTACAGATATTGCAGATTATCTTGTGAATAAAGGCATGACCTTCAGAAAATCGCATGAAATGATAGGGAAAATCGTTCTTCATTGTATCCAAGAGAACAAGTATTTATTGGACCTTAGTTTAGATGAATACAAAAAATTCACTCCATTATTTGAGGAAGATGTCTTTGAAATCCTAAAACCATATCATGTAATGAATGCAAGAAAAAGTTATGGTGGGACATCACCAGAACAAATACAGAACCAGCTCAACCTAGCCAAAGAGCACCTAAAGGTAGAGGAAAGAATCACATAAAGAAAGGGCCCTACCCTTATGGATAAGACCCTTTTGAAGAAGGAAGGTTAGCTTTTGCTAATAAAGCGATGGGGTAAAACGGTAATTGTCTTTTGGAGACACCTCTTTCTAATGAAAGTTGTTAGAGCCTTGTATTCCAACAGAGTTGTTCAACGCGACCATCTCCCTAGATAAGTTATCCGTAATTCCTTTTGCACTTTTAACTTCCCTCTTCAAAATATATGATGCTCATATTGCTCATTGATTATTCAACTTTTTTAGAATTTCTTTCATAAGTTGAATACCGCTTGCTTTCATCTGGACGAACGCCCGAGAGTCAAGCGGTATTCACTCCTACGGGGTCAACGAGCATCTTGGAGCGGAAATACCCCCTATAACCGTGGCAGAAGGTCCTTAAGACTTTCTCGACACAACGAAACTCCTGCCTTTGCAGGTTTTTTTTATTCTTAACGAACCTTGAGCTAAACACCGTAATCCCTTACACTAATAGTAAGAAAAAAATGTAAATAAAGGGGGCTCATCATTGCAATCGATCGGATTAGTTCTAGAAGGTGGCGGTATGAGGGGAGTATATACCGCAGGAGTACTTGAATATTTTATGGAGCATGACCTTTATTTTCCTTACGTAATCGGAGTATCAGCAGGAGCTTGCAATGCAGCCTCTTATCTTTCCAGACAGCAGGGCAGAAATAGGAAAGTAACGATCGATTATATAAATCATCCTGAATATTTGTCTTACAAAAACCTAATCAGTAAAAAACAACTCTTTGGTATGGATTTAATCTTTAGTGACATACCGACGAAACATGTACCATTTGATTTCGAAGCATTCGCATCTACTACAGAACAGTTTATTGTAGGTACGACAGATACATTCACAGGTGAAGCAGTTTATTTTCAAAATGAGAAAAGCCAGGAACAACTTCTTTCAATCTTGAGAGCTTCTAGCTCATTACCTTTTATGGCACCACCAGTGAAGGTGCAGGATAAGCTACTCTTAGATGGAGGTATAGCAGACCCTATTCCGATTTTTAAATCAAAAAGCGATGGTAATCCGTTAAATGTTGTTGTCTTAACTAGGAACGCCGGGTATAGAAAGAAAAAATCAAAGTTTTCCTGGTTAATCAAACGACTATATAAGAAAAACCCACCACTTGCCTCTGCAATCAACTCTAGATATGAACGATACAATCGAACACTCGAGCATATTGAATCAAATCCTGAGCAGTATTATGTCATTCAACCATCAAAACCTTTAGAAGTCGACCGAATCGAACGGTCGGAAGAAAGGCTATCAGCACTTTATGACCAAGGGTACGAAGATACCAAACAGCATCATGAGAGTTTACAAAAATGGATCCAAATTCACCAACAAGGTTCTGATGAATTAAACACACCATAACCACCTAATATGTTTTGGAGTGTTTTTTTCTGGGAATATTTCCTCCATCAACATGCAGGAGGTATCATAATGAAACGTTATCAGCTTTATATAAACGGTGAATTTACAAATAGTAATAGTGACGAAATGGTTGATGTAATAAATCCAGCTACTGAAGAAACGATTTCACGAATTCCATTAGGTGATGAAAAAGATATTGAACGTGCGATTTCTGCGGCAAAAGCTTCACAAAAAGATTGGGAAGCGAAAACATCGATCGAACGTGCAGACTACTTATATAAGATTGCAGATAGCATAGAAAAGGAAAAACAAACGTTCATTACGATGCTCACTGAAGAAAATGGAAAGACGGTAGATGCTTCAAAAGCAGAAGTAGAGCTAACGATTGATTACTTCAGATATATGGCAGGTTGGGCACGACGTTATGAGGGTGAAGTTCTACCTAGCGATCGTCCTAATGAAAACATTATGGTATTCAAAAAACCAATCGGTGTCGTTGGTGGAATTGTGCCTTGGAATTTCCCAATGTTTATCTTTGCAAGAAAAGTAGCTCCAGCGTTTGTAACAGGGTGTCCAATCATTATTAAACCTAGCCAATATACGCCAAACACAGCATGTGAACTCTCTACAATCATACATGAAATAGGTGTACCTAAAGGTGTATTCAACCTTGTGACTGGAAAAGGTTCTGATATTGGTAACCCACTAGCTTCATCTCCTGATGTAGCGATGATTAGTTTGACAGGAAGTTATCCAGCGGGTTCTAAAGTAATGGAAGCAGCAGCAAAAAACATTACGAAAGTTAACCTTGAGCTAGGTGGTAAGGCTCCAGCTATTGTTACCAAACATGCGAATATAGACCTAGCTGTTGAGAAAATTACTACATCAAGAATTACAAATAATGGACAAGCTTGTACAAATGCAGAAAGAGTGTATGTTCATGAAGATATCGCAGATGAATTTATTGAGAAAATCACACAATCCTTCAAAGATACAAAAGTTGGAGATTCTCTGAATGAAGAGGGGTGCGATATTGGGCCACTTGTAAATAAAGAACAGCTTGAATCAGTTGAAGAGATGGTCAACAACGCCGTTGAAGTAGGCGCTATAGTTAACACAGGCGGTAAAAGAATCGAGCGCGATAAAGGTTTTTATTTTAAACCAACCGTATTAACTGCCGTATCACAAGATATGGAGATTATACAAGAAGAAATCTTTGGGCCTGTCCTTCCGATTGTAACGTACAGTGACTTCGATAAAGTACTAGAAGCTGCGAACGACACTCGTTATGGTCTGTCATCTTCTATTTTTAGTGATAACATCCATGAAGTCATGAGAGCATCTAATGAACTTAAGTACGGTGAAACCTATGTAAACCGGGAGAACTTTGAAGCAGTTCAAGGCTTCCATGCAGGAATGGGTCAATCTGGTATTGGCGGTGCTGATGGAAAGCACGGCTTGAATGAATATCTTAAGACACATGTAATCTACATGGAATATGACCAGGATATTAAGTAATAACAAACCGGAGGTCAACTCCGGTTTTCTTCTGTTCCTTTAGAATTATTTGAAGGTTAGATGAGACAGTGCTTATAATATAGAAGTAAAGTCAATTAGGAAAAGAGGGAGAATATGATCGATTCTCGTATTAAGAAGTTAGCAGAAAATCTTGTTCACTATTCTACAAGAATTGAAAAAGGGGAACATGTACTAATCGAGGCTTTTAATGTAGATAACTCACTCGTGAGGAGCCTAATCAAAGAGGTACATAAAGTAGGTGGATTTCCACATGTGAACCTTCGCGATAATCAGGTTATACGAGATCTTTTGATTGAAGCAACAGAAGAACAGATCGAAGCTTGGACTGAAAATGATCTTCGTCAGATGGAACGAATGGATGCATATATTGGTATTCGCGGTGCAGAAAACATCAATGAATTTGCTGATGTACCAGAAGCGAAAATGGCATTATTCAACCAAATTTACAAAACGAAGGTCCATAGCGACCAGCGTGTAAAGAATACGAAATGGGTTGTGATGAGGTACCCTAACCCAGCCATGGCACAGCTTTCTAGTATGAGTACGGAAGCCTTTGAAGATTATTATTTTGACGTATGTACGATGGACTATGCGAAAATGAATGAAGCAATGGATGCACTTGTAGATAGGATGAATCGTGCAGATTCTGTTCGAATCGTTTCACCTGATACGAACTTGAGTTTTTCGATCAAGGACATCCCTGCAGTTAAATGTGCAGGTGAGTTAAATATCCCTGATGGAGAAGTGTTTACAGCTCCAGTTGTAGATAGTGTAGATGGGGTAATCACGTACAATACTCCTTCACCTTATAATGGATTTGTATTTGAAGATGTCCAACTGACATTTGAAAACGGAAAGATTATCGATGCTACAGCAAACGATACGGAACGGTTGAATAGCATTTTGGATACGGATGATGGCGCAAGGTTCATTGGAGAATTCGCGATCGGTGTTAACCCTTATATCCGGGAACCTATGAAAGACATCTTGTTCGATGAAAAAATCGATGGTTCGTTCCATTTTACTCCAGGGCAGTCTTACGACGAAGCACCTAATGGTAATAACTCAGCTGTTCACTGGGATATGGTGTTGATTCAAAGACCTGAATATGGTGGAGGAGAAATTTGGTTCGATGACGAGTTAATTCGAAAAGATGGAAAGTTTGTACCAGAGTATCTAGAAGGTTTAAATCCAGAGAATTTAAAGTAATAATATGTGGCGCATCTACGGATGCGCTTTTTTACGTACAAATGACCAATCACATTCCTGAAGGTTTGAATATAAATAAAGAAAACTACTTAAGAGGAAGTGCCTTTCATGGAAATACATTGTGATGGATGTACAAAGGAGATGAGGGACTGGGAAACCATTCATATGGTGAAATTCGACAAGTGGTATGTTGGTCATTTTAATTGCTTGTTGAATTTGAAGAAGAAACTTAATTTAAACAGACCTATCAAATGGGATAAATTAGAAGGAACGAAAGATAATCAAAAAGGAACGGATGGCAAAACTCAATCCTAATCAACCTGATGTCTGAGTTAACAATCCCTGCATACTAACAAGTTGATAAAGAAGCCCTGAAATGCTATGAAGCTGTCGAGTAATTTCGACAGCTTCAGTTTGTAGCAAAAAGGGGACCTGGGACGAATTTTATAGGACGTTCCTTCCGCTTATGTACCTTTTTTATTTAAATATTCGTTCGCTCTCTCAGCATGTATAGCAAAGGTTAGTGGATTCTTCTTAATATAACCAGCTTTCTTTAAGTCTCCGATCGTTGCACTGACTGTTTCCCTTGTAGAACCAATCATTGTAGCAATATCATTATGAGTTAACTTTATTTCAATTGTTTGCCATTCGTGTTTGCGCTTACCAAATTTCTCACTAAGCTTTAAAAGTAAAGACAGCACACGATACTTTACACTTCTAAGTGCAATATGTTCACTCATCTCATAAATTTCTCGTAAACGAGCAGATAAAATTTCGATGAATTTAATGGCGAGTTTTGGATTTTCTGAGAGCAGTGTTTCAAACTGGTCTTTACCGATGATACATAAATAAACATCAGACATAGCCTCAACATAAACCGAATCATCACTAAGAGAAAAACTTGTTGTTTCTCCGAAGATGTTTCCATCCCCAAGTATATCTACCGTTAACTGTTTACCACTATCATTTGAACGATATAAGCGCACATTCCCTTGTTTTAATAGAAATAAAGCTTTCATCGGTTTTGTAGGACCGACAATAATCGTTCCTTTTTTCACTGGCTTCATATCGCTCACTCGATCGATTTGTTTTAAGTCACTCATTTCGAGCTCATCAAATAAATTAATTTGAGAGAGCATCTTCATTTTGTCCATTCAATCACCTTCAATTCTTTGGAAATCACCTATAGCTCCGCATGTAAGGTAGCTTACATTATCCTCATAAAGAAAATCGTTATACTAAAGATGTTAGGAGGTAACTAGTCTATCATGGAACATATTCGATTATACACGATTACTAGTTGTATGGAATGTGAAAAAACAAAGCGTTTTTTACAGCAGGAAGGTATTGATTACTATGAAATTAATGTACTCGAGTATCCAGAAAGACAAGAAGATTTATTTAAATATGCTGGGGAATTTCTTGTTCCACTTCTAGTTTGCCACGATAAAGTGTATACGAAAGAAATTATCGCAAAAGCAAAACAATAAGTAGGTATGAACTTTTCGATGATGTGATGAATATAGTAAATCATCTATTGGATTGAGGTGATGATTTGTCACATCCTAACTATACTTACTCAGCAATAGGAGACTCTCTTACATTAGGGACAGGGACGATTATTTTTTCACCGACCTTTCCAGATTACTACTGTACGGCTATTGAACGAGCAATCGGAGAGAGAATTACTTTGCGGAAGTATGCTAGAAACGGGGCCACTACAGGGGACGTTAGAAACTGGCTAGAACAATCACCGCCCATAGAAGAAATTGGAAATATCATCACCATTACAGCAGGTGGAAATGATTTAATAGATGCATCAGAAGAATTCTCTTTAACAAATGAAGAAGATATCCTACAAAAGGCATTGCTTAAGTGCTGCGCCAACATGAATTGGATTATAAATCATTTAGTGAAGAAGGCGAGGGCAAATTCTTGTATGATTCGACTCGTTAATTTGTATAATCCTTATCCAGAACTTTCCTTTGCCGAAGAATGGGTAAAACAATTTAATACCGCACTCTTAACTTGTACAAAAAATGAAAACGTAGAGGTTGCAGATGTTTTCAACTTATTTAAGGGGAGGGAAGATCGTTTATTATCTTTCGACGGTATCCATCCAAATGAATGCGGACAGACCATGATTGCTGAAGCCCTTATTAAAACAGGAATTCGTTTATAAAAAGAACCGAATCATGCCCTACTTCAAAAGAAACTATAATCTCAATTACAGACAAGACACATAAAGTAAGATATACTAACTCAATAGAATAAGTAAAGGGGAAGATTTTTATGCAACAAATTGAATCAAAGCAATCTTATGATGCGTTAATTAACGACTCCCAAGTAACAATCTTAAAATACGAAGCAAATTGGTGTCCTGATTGTAAACGTCTTGATTTATTCATCGAAGATATTATGAAAGAACATAATGATAAGAAGTGGGCGCAAATCGATATCGAGCAATTTCCTGAAATCACAGAGGATAACGAAGTAATGGGGATTCCTAGTTTGCTCGTCTATAAAAACGGTAAAAAAGTTGGTCACCTTCACAGTGCCAATACAAAAAATCCAGATCAAGTAAAAGAATACCTTTCTGACTTTTAATAGGAAATCGTCTGTTGAGAATATCTCTGCAGACGATTTTTAGTTTTTTATCAATATATACTCAATTGTTCCATCGGAAAGTGAGTGAACATAGGAAATTGTGTAACCGATACTTAAGTATGTTGATAAAGTCTCACTACATAAATGATTCACGGGTTCAGTTGGAGCATGTAGACTTTGATAAAAACCTATAACATTGTTTGTTGGAGTACACCTTAATAATACGACGTGAGTTCCTTGCCAGGCTGACCCAATTGGACTTCTTTCCATCGTTTTTCCTCCTTACGAGTTCAGGCAAAATCCTACATGATTAGTTTATGATTGTGACAATAAAACGTTAGAGAAAAAAATATTTTGAATTTTTGCTAAAATATAGTATAATTGTATAAACTATTAAAGTTTCTCATCTTTTAGTCCCGTTCACTTACATTTCAGCAGTGTGTTTTTGTATCATTTTGGTATGTGTCTGTTCTAACTCTCCAGAAAAAGGCAAACCATTCTAAAGGATGGGACGCAAAGACACAGGTCTAATGTTGACATTGTTCAACGATGACGGCTGGTCCTCCTGGAAATATCCAAAGGAGGAGAGGGTGGCCATGATTAAAACAAGGCCTGAACAAGCACTTGATCAAGAGTGGGTAATACTGATGAATATTGCAAAAGAGATGGGGCTGAATAAAGAGGAAGTTCGGTCATTTCTCCAACGTAACAAAAACCTTCCACCTGTGAGTATACCTAAACGAAGAGCTATCGATCGATAGCTCTTTTTGTTCATATTCATTGCTAAATGATATTCTTTTGAGTAAACAATCAAGTAAAAGGTTATGATAGTGATGGATGATACTAGAGTTTCCGCTTGACTTTCGGTGAAACTTTTTTGTATCATATGTGATATCAATTACATATATAAGCTAACAACTGTGAAGGACAGATAGTAGCTAGAATACCCTTTTTATAGAGATTCGGGGATGGTGGAAGCCCGAAAAAGGTCTAGTGAAACGGCGGTCTGGAGTTGATACCGTAAAGTGGATGTGCTTTCGTGCATCAACTGGGGTGGAACCGCGGGTGCATACGCTCTCGTCCCCGGACAATTCGTTGTCCGAGGGCGGGAGCTTTTTATGTTGTTAGAGAATGTTAAAAGGAGAGATTTCAAAATGAGTATTTCAATGGATCAAATTGTCGCTATTTCAAAGCACAGAGGTTTTATTTTCGCTGGTTCTGATATTTACGGTGGCCTTGCGAATACATGGGATTACGGTCCTCTTGGTGTAGAACTTAAAAACAATATTAAAGCAGCATGGTGGAAGAAGTTCGTACAGGAGTCACCTCATAATAGCGGTCTTGATGCTGCGATCTTGATGAATCCAAAAACATGGGTAGCATCAGGTCACCTTGGTAATTTTAACGATCCTTTAATTGATTGTAAAAGTTGTAAGACACGTCATCGTGCCGATAAGTTAATTGAAGATGCGCTTTTTGAAGAAGGAAACGAAATGGTCGCTGATGGCCTTTCGTTCGAAGAAATGGAACGCCTAATCGAAAATCACAATATTAAATGCCCTGAGTGTGATAGTCATGACTTTACAGAGATCCGTCAATTTGATCTAATGTTTAAAACTCAACAAGGTGTAACAACATCAAGTACAAGTGACATATACCTTCGTCCCGAAACAGCTCAAGGAATCTTTGTTAACTTTAAGAACGTTCAACGTTCTATGCGTAAGAAGGTACCTTTTGGTATCGCTCAAGTCGGTAAGAGTTTCCGAAATGAAATTACGCCAGGTAACTTTACGTTCCGTACGCGTGAGTTTGAACAAATGGAGTTGGAATTCTTCTGTAAACCAGGTGATGAGCTTGATTGGCATCAATATTGGAAAGATTTCTGTAAGAACTGGCTATTGAATCTTGGTGTTGAACAAGACAATATCCGTCTACGAGAGCATGCTGATGATGAGCTTTCTCATTATAGTAATGCTACGACAGACATCGAATACAAATTCCCATTTGGTTGGGGTGAGCTTTGGGGAGTAGCTTCTAGAACAGATTATGACCTTAAGAAACATATGGAACATTCAAATGAAGACTTTACGTACCATGATCAACAAACTGGCGAACGCTATGTGCCATATTGTATCGAACCTTCTCTTGGTGCGGATCGTGTTACACTAGCTTTCTTAATCGAAGCATATGAAGAACAAGAGCTAGAAGATGGTTCGTCAAGAAGCGTTATGCATTTCCACCCAGCTCTCGCACCTTTTAAAGCAGCAGTTCTTCCTCTTTCAAAGAAATTATCTGATGAAGCTAGAGAAGTACACGCTGAGCTTTCGAAATACTTCATGGTAGATTATGATGAAGCAGGATCAATCGGTAAACGTTACCGTAGAAATGATGAAGTAGGAACACCTTACGCGATTACATTCGATTTTGATTCTCTTGAAGATAAGCAAGTAACTGTACGTGATCGAGATACGATGGAACAACAAAGAATGCCAATTTCTGAACTAAAGAACTTCTTAGAAGAAAAAACACAGTTTTAAAGATGTAGCCGCTCCAACGAGCGGCTTTTATTTAGGAATAAATGAAGAGGTGGAATAATGAGAATTTTGTGGGATTTTGACGGTACGCTATTTGATACGTATCCAGCTTTTATTATGGTCATGAAACAATTTGTGCCTGAGCATCTAACTGACGACGAGATTCTAGCAGAGTTAAAAGTGTCTTTCCAACATGCTGCAGAAGTATTTGGATTAACAAGGAGTCAAGTTGAAGAATTTAGAAGACTAGATAACGAACTTTCCCCTGATATGAAGCCTCCTTTCATCGGAGTCATCGATATTCTGGAAAAATCCGACCTTAATGTGATCATGACACACAAACCTCGTGAAGAAGTGATTACGATTCTTCGTTATTTTGATATGGAACATTACTTTACTGATCTTGTAGCAGGGGATGACGGATACCCTAGAAAACCTGATGCGACCTCCTATCGCTACTTGCATAATAAACATCATTTAGACCTTGCAGTAGGAGATCGATTATTAGATATTATCCCAGCGAAAGAAGTTGGAATGAAAACGTGCTTATTTCAAAATGATTCAGACGGGGCCGATATGTATGCGAAAGATTATGTACAACTTAAGAACTTACTCTGGTTAGAGTAGTCTAATAACAAATACGGATTGAAGGAGTGTGGCATAGTGGGCAAGCAAAAACGTTTTCTCCTTATAACATTCCTACTCGGAGTCTTTCTTGGTGCATTAGATTCTGGCGTGATTTCACCTGCGTTAACAACATTGGTTAAAGAACTCGATATTGAACTGAAGTTTACTGTTTGGGTGGTCACGATCTACACGTTAGTATATGCGGTCAGCATGCCGATTACTGGGAAACTCGCTGATTTATATGGTAGGAAACGAATATTTCTTGTAGGAATTTTCCTATTAGCTCTTGGATCCCTTGTTGCTGGTTTGAGCGGATCCCTCCCGTCTTTATTAACCGGAAGGGCAATACAAGCTGCTGGAGCAGGTGGTATCATTCCAATTGCAAATGCTGTCATTGGAAGTAGTTTCCCTAAAGAGAAAAGAGGAATGGCACTTGGTTTAATTGGAGCTATGTTCGGCATTGCTTCTATCCTTGGACCTGCAGTCGGGGGATTTTTGGTAGCCCAGGTTAGCTGGAGATGGATTTTTATATTGAATATCCCAATTGCTTTTATCATCTTTTTCATGGCATTGAAACTACCAGTAGAAGAGGGAAATACAACACGTACTAAACTAGATTGGAAAGGTGCTCTGTTACTTTCAGTTGCTATTATTTCTTTACTACTCGGATTGACGAATTTGAATACAAAGGACCTTATCCATTCCATTACAACCTTATCTGTTTGGCCGTTGCTCTTGTTTAGTGTCGTTATACTGTTCCCATTCATGAAGATAGAAGCATCGAGTGAGGACCCGATTATTAACACCTCTTATTTTCGTAATAGGAGTATCGTGCTTGCATTGCTAATTTCAACGATCACTGGAGTCGGCATCATAAGTATGATTTTTATACCTTCTTTTTCTGAACTCTTATTAGAGCTCTCAACAGGAAGAGGTGGATATGTCATGGTTATCCTTGCACTTGCATCTGGGTTTGCGGCACCTATTGGAGGGATTTTACTCGATAAATGGGGAGCGAAACAAGTCGTATTAACAGGCTTTAGTTTGAGTTTAATAGGAGCACTCATTTTTAGTTTCTTAGCTGACGGCTGGGTGATGCTTATTATCGGTATGACCTTTTCAGGAGTCGGCATCGGATTTACAATGGGTACACCACTTAACTATATAATGTTTGAACTTACCCCCGAAAAAGAAGCAGGGGCGAGTCAATCTCTCGTTAGTTTGTTTCGTTCAATTGGAACATCGCTTGGCCCTGTCATATTAGCAGGGTTTATCGCAACTTCAACACTCAACGAACAAACCATAACTAATTTAGAGAGAAGTTCAATATTAATAGGATACGAGCGAATGTACCTTGCAAGCTCAGTAATCTTTTTGATTGGCATTATTTTAGCATTATTCTTAAGACTTCCATATAAGAAATAAGGGGGTTCAATCATTTTGGAAGAAATTAAAGAGAACGATGCGAAAATAGAAGAACCAGGTGGAATTGTAAGGCGAGGATTCGGTAACATTATCGATGTTTTACTTATCATTGCGCTCACAACTTTGCTTGGAACGCTCTTCGGCAGCAAAGATTCACTGGCTTTTGATCTACTTGAATTTCTGTATTATATCTTAACACCCGTCTTGTGGGTTGGATATACGGTGGGGAAAAAGCTTGTAGGTGTTCAAATCAATCGTGTTGATGGAAATAAGGTATCTATTTGGACGATGCTGAAACGTCACCTTATCGCTACAATTGCTTTAGCGTCTCCGATACTAATAGGAGCATTACTCCTCATTATTACAACGGACATCCCCTTTAGCATTTTGATTGAATCAGGGACACTAACTGAAGAAGAAAGAAATGTATTAACAACTAATGATTCAACGATCATAACCTATGCAACAATTGGTGGTATAGGGACAATTGTTTTAAATTTAGTCAACATATTCATGGTAGGTTTGCGGAAGGATCATAGAGGTATTCATGATTTTATTGCAGGCACCTATGTGAAAATTACAAAAGCATAAGAAAAGGGGGGATGAGACGCTATGTCTCATCCTTTTTTTAATAGCAAGTAATTATGTACCTCTAGTCCTATTTATTGTCCAAAACGGTTAAGAACTTCATAGAAATGGGTAAGAAATTCAAAAAACTTCCTTTCTGATGGCGCAAGTTCTCTTCCAACAGGAACAATTACACCTACGGTTCTAGTCACATTAGGTTCTGACAGTTCGATTTTTACTGTTTCAGAAGGTAACTGCTCCGAAAGCGTGATTTCAGGTAGTAAGCTTACCCCAAGACCAGCGGCAACAAGCCCTTTAATCGTATCGATATCCTCTCCTTCAAACGCAATGCGAGGCTTAAAGCCAACTTGTTGACATGCAGATGTAACGAGGTGATGTAATGCATACCCCGGTCGAAAAAGGACAAAGGGGTCATTCTTTAATTGTCCAAGTCTTACCATCGGATTATCTGCCAATGGATGATTAAATGGAAGGAGGGCAAGAAGTTTCTCGGTAAAGAAGATATGACCCTCTACATCTTTTCGATCTTTTGGAACTGGGGAGACGAACGCCAAATCAATTTCCCCTTTACTAACTGCTTCTGTTAATTCCTGAAGTGAGCCTTGACGAAGCTGAAACCCAACACTTGGATGTTCATTCCGAAAAGCCGAGATAACGGTAGGAAGTGTTTTTGCTGCTAAACTGTTTGGGAAACCGACTCGTATCGTACCGGTTTCAGGATTTAAGTATTCATGCACAGCCTGAGTCGCTCGTTCAATTTCAGCAATGGCTGTCTCAGCATGATCCATAAAAATATGACCTACTTGTGTTAACTTTACATTTCTCCCTTCACGGAAGAACAGTTGAACACCTAATTCAGATTCCAAGTTTGCAATTTGTCTACTCACAGCGGATTGCGCCACATGAAGTGAGGTAGCTGCTTCTGTTACATGTTCTCTTCTAGCAACTTCCATAAAGTAGTATAGCTGCCTTAGCTCCATAATAAGCAACCCTTTCTCAGATTAATATCAATATTAGATTAATTATATCTAAATTATATATTGAAAGCATGAGTCCATGCAACGTACAATGAATGTAGAATATTTAAACAATTAAGACGTTATGGCGTTAAAGAGATAAACCATAACGATTTGTGATAAGAGCGAGGAGTGGGATGATGGTAAGAAGTAACTTTCCGGAAAAGCAAGGATTGTACGATCCAATTCATGAACATGATGCTTGTGGCATCGGTCTCATTGCAGACATGGACAATGAACCCGCACACAGTATTATCGAACAAGGGATTTATATGCTACGCCAGCTAGATCACCGAGGAGGACAGGGAAGCGATCCTGATACGGGTGACGGTGCAGGTATCATGCTAGGAATTCCACATGAATTTTTCAAAAGCGAAACGAATTTTGAATTACCGGAACAAGGAGCTTACGGTGTAGGCATGATGTTTATGCCGGTAGATAATCATCTTCGCCAACGAGCTATAAAAATTCTCGAAAATGCAATTGAAGAAGCAGGTCAGCGACTAATCGGTTGGAGAGAAGTGCCGATCGACGAATCAACAATTGGGGAAGCAGCACGAATAGCTCAACCAGTTATCCGTCAGGTTTTCATTAAAAAATCAAACATATCGGAAGAAGAGTTTGAAAGAAAACTTTACGTGATTCGTAAAAAAGCAGAAAAAGAAGTATCACGGGATGCTCAATTAGCTAAAACGAAATATTATGCGGCTAGCTTTTCAAAAGATACGATCGTCTACAAAGGGATGTTAACACCAGAACAACTAGATCAATTTTATATCGATCTAAAAAATCCGAATTTTAAGTCTTCTTTTTCGATGGTGCATTCACGCTTTAGTACGAACACGTTCCCGAGTTGGGATCGTGCTCACCCGAATCGCTATTTGATTCACAACGGAGAAATTAATACACTTCGTGGAAATGTGAACTGGATGAGAGCAAGAGAAGGCGCTTTGAATTCCAATGTATTCGGGGATGATATGAAGGAAATTGCGCCAATTATCCGTCAAAACGGAAGTGACTCTTCATCTCTTGATAACTGCTTGGAGTTCTTGACATTATCAGGTCGTTCTCTCCCTCACGCAGCTATGATGATGATCCCGGAACCTTGGGATAAAGATACTACGATGCAGGATCCAAAAAAGGCATTTTATGAATATCATAGCTGTTTGATGGAACCATGGGATGGTCCGACGGCGATTGCATTCACAAATGGCAGACAAATTGGAGCGATGCTTGACCGTAACGGTCTACGCCCAGCTCGATATGTCATCACTGATGATAACACCTTTATTCTTTCTTCAGAAGTTGGAGTAATCGAGATAGACGAAGAAAAAATCATTGAAAAGGGGCGTTTAAGTCCAGGAAAGATGCTCATGGTGGATTTCGAAGAGAAAAGACTTGTCTATGATGATGAGATTAAAGAACAAGTCGCAACAGCGCACCCTTACCGAGATTGGTTAACCAATAATTTAATGAGTCTTCGTGCTGAAGAAGTAGAAGTAAAATCAAGAAATGAAAAAGACTTGGTTCAAATACAAAGAGCATTCGGCTACACATACGAAGAATTAACAAAAAACATTGCTCCTATGGTAACCGAAAAGAAAGACCCTATCGGCTCAATGGGGAATGATGTCCCACTAGCTGTTTTATCAGATCGACCACAGCTCCTATTTAACTACTTCAAGCAATTATTTGCTCAGGTAACGAATCCACCGATTGATTCGATTCGAGAAGAATCGGTTACATCAACAATGACACTACTTGGACCTGAAGGAAATTTGCTTGGTACAGATAAAGAGAGCTGTCGGAGAATACGTCTCGAAACACCTATCATGACAAAGGGGAAATTTGAATCTGTTAAGAAACTTCACGATGAGAGCATGCAAACTGAAAAGCTCAATTTGTTGTTCGATGTTTCTCGAGGAGAAACAGAAATGGAACATGCGCTATTGGCATTATTCAGAAAAGCTGATCGTGCGATTAAGAACGGGAAAAGCATTCTTATTTTATCTGATAAAGACCTTAATCATAATCAAACAGCAATACCTTCATTGCTGGCGATTAGCGGTCTTCATCATCATTTGATTAAGAGAGAAACAAGAACAAAGGTAAGTCTTGTTATTGAAACAGGTGAAGCAAGAGATGTTCATCAGTTTGCTATGTTAATAGGATATGGGGCAGATGCGATTTATCCTTATTTAGCTTACGAGTCAATCTCTCATATGTTGAGTAACGGTACCATCGAAGGTTTCTCATTTACTGATGCGATTGAAAACTACATCGATGCAGCAACGTCTGGTATCGTTAAAGTTATGTCTAAGATGGGTATTTCAACTATTCAAAGTTATAGAGGTGCTCAAATTTTTGAAGCTATAGGAATTAGTAATGAGGTCATCGACCAATATTTTGCTGGTACAGCTTCTCAAATCGATGGAATTCCAATCGATGTTATAGCTACAGAAACGCTTATGAGGCATCACTTTGCTTATCATGACTCAGAATATGAGGACGTTACGCTCGAAACGGGAAGTGATATGCAGTGGAGAAGTGGTGGAGAGCATCATTCTTTCAACCCAAAAACGATTCACACTCTACAACATGCAGCTAGAACGAACAATTACGATCTCTACAAAAAGTTCTCTTCTATGGCACATGAAGAAAACTTGACATACTTAAGGCAAGCTTTTGATTTTGAATCGAATGGTTCTGTGCCGATTGAAGAAGTTGAAAGTGTTGAATCCATTACTCGCAGATTTAAAACTGGAGCAATGAGCTACGGTGCTCTAAGTGAAGAAGCACATGAAGCACTTGCCATTGCTATGAACCGAATTGGTGGAAGAAGCAATAGTGGTGAGGGTGGTGAACACCCTTCCCGTTTCAAGCCTGATGAAAATGGTGATTTGCGTAGAAGTGCGATCAAACAAGTTGCATCTGGTCGTTTCGGTGTATCGAGTCACTATTTAACGAACGCAGATGAAATACAGATCAAAATGGCTCAAGGTGCTAAACCTGGTGAAGGAGGACAGCTTCCTGGAAAGAAAGTTTATCCATGGATTGCTGAAGTTCGAGGGTCTACTCCAGGTGTGGGCTTGATATCTCCACCTCCTCACCATGATATCTATTCGATTGAAGATTTAGCACAACTCATCCATGATTTAAAGAACGCTAATCCTTCAGCACGTATCAGCGTAAAACTTGTAGCAAAAGCAGGTGTTGGCACAATCGCAGCTGGGGTTGCAAAAGGACTTGCTGATTGCATCCTTATTAGTGGATATGAAGGTGGCTCTGGAGCATCACCACGAACAAGTATCAGACATGCAGGACTTCCATGGGAGTTAGGGTTAGCAGAAACACACCAGACACTTGTATTGAATGATTTACGTGATCGCATCGTGTTAGAAGCTGACGGTAAGATGATGACGGGTCGAGATGTTGTTATGGCAGCACTACTTGGTGCAGAAGAATTTGGTTTCTCTACAGCACCACTCGTTGTTCTTGGATGTATCTTAATGAGAGCTTGTCATCTTGATACATGTCCTGTTGGAGTTGCCACCCAGAACCCCGAACTACGAAAGAAATTCATGGGAAGTCCAGACCATGTCGTAAACTATTTAACCTTTATTGCTGAAGAAGTACGAGAAATCATGGCTGAACTTGGATTTAGGACGATTGAAGAAATGATCGGAAAAACAAATGTGCTCGAAGTAAGTACCCGAACGAAGGAACATTGGAAAGCAGGTTATTTAAACTTAAAACCTTTGCTATATCGTCCACACATGTCTGATGAAGTAGGAACGTTCCATCAACGTGATCAAGATCATAATCTTGATGTTGCTCTTGATAGAACTTCTATTATTCCAGCTTGTCTAGGTGCGATTGAAGAGAAGAAAACCTTTGAAGGGACGTATGCGATCCACAACACGAATCGCGTTGCAGGAGCGATGCTCGGTCACGAAATTACAAAACGCTATGGTGAAGAGGGATTACCACAAGAAACGATCAAACTTAATTTCTATGGCTCAGCTGGCCAAAGCTTTGGAGCTTTTGTTCCAAATGGTGTATCGATGAAACTTGAAGGAGACGCCAACGACTACGTAGGAAAAGGACTTTCTGGTGGTAAGATTATTATTCATCCTTCTAAACGTTCCACTTTTGAACGGGATCGCAACACAATTATAGGAAACGTCGCCTTTTACGGCGCAACATCTGGTGAAGCTTATATTAGTGGGCAGGCTGGAGAACGGTTCTGTGTCCGTAACAGTGGAGTCAAAGCTGTTGTCGAAGGTATTGGGGACAATGGTTGTGAATACATGACCGGCGGACGTGTTGTTGTCCTCGGAACGACTGGAAAGAACTTTGCCGCAGGGATGTCTGGTGGAGTTGCTTATGTATTAAGTGAAGACAGAGAAGCATTTATTAGAAATGTGAATCCAGAATTAGTACACATGGAAGCTTTAACTAATTATGAGGAAATACTTGAAGTAAAACAGTTAGTTCAACAGCATGCTTACAATACTGATAGCCCAAAAGCAATTCGTATATTGCAGAACTGGAATGAATATGTAGGTCGATTTGTGAAAGTAATCCCTAAAGAATTCAAGAAAATCACAGCTTCACTTGAAGAACTTAAACAACAAGGATACGAAGATGATGTTGCAGCACTTGAAGTGTTCCAGCAGGCTAAGAACGGTAATGTAAAGCCGACAAAAGTAAGCGACCTGGAACCGGTATAAGGAGGTATTTGTTTGGGAAAACCAACGGGATTTATAGACTATCCAAGAGAGAAGATGCGTGAAAGAGATCCGATGACTAGATTAAAAGATTGGGAAGAGTATCAACTTCCCCAATCAGAAGAAAAACTAAAAGAACAGGGTGCGCGCTGCATGGATTGCGGCACTCCGTTCTGCCATTCCGGCATCGAAATTAATGGCAATGCCTCTGGTTGCCCGCTATACAACCTCATTCCTGAATGGAACCACCTTGTTTATGAAGGGAAATGGAAAGAGGCATTAGATCGTCTATTAAAGACAAACAACTTTCCAGAATTTACAGGAAGAGTGTGTCCAGCACCGTGTGAGGGTGCATGTGTAGCTGCAATTCCTGATGATGCTGTCGCAATTAAGAGTATCGAAAAAGAGATTATTGACAGAGGATTCAATGAAGGATGGATGACTCCAAAACCACCTAAGAAAAGAACTGGGAAGAAAATTGCAGTCGTTGGTTCAGGTCCTGCTGGATTAGCAGCTGCTGACCAGTTAAATAAAGCAGGGCACTCTGTCACGATTTACGAACGTGATGATCGAATCGGCGGATTACTTATGTATGGGATTCCAAATATGAAACTAGACAAAGAATTAGTGGAACGCAGAGTGAAATTACTCGAAGAAGAAGGTGTGCGTTTTGTTACTAACACAGAAATCGGAGAAGATATTTCACGTGAAGAACTAAAGAATCAACATGATGCTGTCATTCTTTGTACAGGAGCTCAAAAACATCGTGATTTACCGATAAAAGGACGTAAACTAGGCGGCATCCATTACGCGATGGATTACTTAAAGAAAAACACGAAGAGTCTGCTAGATTCAAAGCTCCAAGATAAACAGTATGTATCTGCTGAAAATAAACATGTAATCGTCATTGGTGGCGGAGATACTGGGGCAGATTGTGTTGCAACGTCGTTAAGACATGGTTGTAAGAGTGTTCATCAATTTGGTAAACATCCTCAGTTAACGGCTGACCGGATGATTGATAATCCATGGCCTGAATTCCCGAAAATTTTCACGCTTGATTATGCATATGAGGAAGCTTCAGCAAATCATGGGGAAGATCCTAGACAATATTCGATTATGACCAAGAAGTTTGTAGGGGATGAAAACGGGAATGTGAAAGAGCTTCACACTGTTACAATCGAAAAACATGTTGATAAACTCGGTAATGTATTTATGAAAGAACTACCTGGTACCGAAAAAGTATGGCCAGTCGACCTCGTTTTGATTGCAATTGGATTTACAGGACCTGAAGAAGGCGTGCTTGAGCACTTTGAAGTAGATCAAGACGAAAGAAAGCTCGCAAAAGCTGAATTTGACGATTATCGAACTAACATTGACGGTGTCTTTGCTGCTGGTGATGTTCGAAGAGGTCAAAGCTTAATCGTATGGGCGATCAATGAAGGTCGCGGTGCGGCGAGAGAGGTCGATCGTTATTTAATGAATAAAACAGTATTGCCATAAATAAAGAGAGAACCACTCCCCAATAGAGGAGTGGTTTTCACTTATGATGAACGATCCTTAGAGTGAACAATGGCGAGTACCAGGCCGGAGAAACTAATCATGATGGTGAGAGCCTCAAATACGCTAAGCATAACATCACTCCTTTACTAGTAGGATGGCGTAAAAGAGGGTTGTCCTATACTCATAATTCTAAAGGTTTGACAGAAATGGCGGTTTTCATTACACTTAAATCAAATATCTTGAATTAAAGATAGTTTAGATAATGATTAATTTTTTCCATATCGGGAATGAGCCATACTACGGAAAAATCATAAAGGAGAATGTCTCTCATGAAACATACAACTGGTATTCATCACATAACTGCTTTAGTAGGAAACCCACAAGAAAATGTTGATTTTTATAGTGGTGTATTAGGACTCCGTTTGGTTAAGAAAACCGTTAATTTCGATGATCCTGGTACGTATCATCTATATTTCGGTAATGAAGAGGGAGCACCAGGCACAATCATGACATTCTTCCCCTGGTCGAATGCTCAAAAGGGAAGAATAGGATCTGGCCAAGTTGGAGTAACTAGTTTTGTTATTCCAGGGGGCAGCATAGGATTTTGGAAAGAGCGATTAGAAAAATTCGAAGTGAACTATAATGAACGCAAACGATTCGGTGAAAACTTATTGGAATTTGACGATCCACACGGCTTGCATTTAGAACTAGTTGAACGAGAAGAAGGTGAGAGAAACACGTGGAATTTTGGCGGTGTAGATTCTCCCAACGCGATTAAGGGATTCGCTGGTGCTACGCTTCTTTCAGGCCAACCCGAAGCTACGAATAACGTATTGGAAGACTTACTAGGTTTTAAACGCGTTTCTGAGGAAGGAGACTTTATTAGGTTTAAATCAAGTGGTTCTATTGGCAACACAGTTGATGTGAAGAAAACTTCCCTTCCGTCAGGTTCACTTGGTTCCGGTACAGTACATCATATCGCATGGCGTGCTAATGACTTTGATGATCATGAATCTTGGAAAGAATTAATAGAAGACAAAGGGTATAACCCCACACCAGTAATCGATCGACAGTATTTCAATGCGGTTTATTTCAGAGAAGAAGGTGGCATATTGTTTGAAATTGCTACTGACCCACCAGGATTTGCTAAAGATGAAGATTCGGAAGAAATGGGAAAAGACCTTCTCTTGCCACCATGGTTGGAAGACAAGAGGACCCAAATTGAAAATATACTAGAACCAGCACAGGCGCGAGTTTTGGAAGGTGATAAATAATGAAACATATCTTTAAACAAGGTGCCTCTGATAAGCCTACTTTATTGCTCCTGCACGGTACAGGCGGGAATGAAGAAGACCTCGTCCCACTCGCAAAACTTATAGCACCAGAAAACTCATTTTTGAGTGTTAGAGGTAACGTATCTGAAAATGGAATGCCTCGTTTTTTCAAAAGACTTGCAGAAGGGGTATTTGATGAAGAAGATTTAGTTGCACGTACACACGAATTGAATCAGTTCATAACGGATGCATCAGAAAAATATGGCTTTGATAGAAATAATTTAATCGCAGTTGGGTATTCTAACGGAGCAAATATTGCGGGAAGTTTACTTCTGCATGATGAAAATGCACTTAAAGGGGCTATCTTACATCACCCTATGGTACCTATTCGCGGTTTAAAAACACCAGATCTTTCTAACATGCCTATCTTTATCGGTGCCGGAGAAAATGATCCAATTTGTTCTTCAGAAGAAACAATTGAATTGGAGAAAATCCTATCAGATGCAGGAGCTGAAGTAACCGTTCATTGGGAACGCATGGGACATCAATTAACAAAACCTGAAGTAGATGCTGCAGCACAGTGGTATACTCAGAATTTCTAAGAGAAGAGCAGTCAAACGACTGCTCTTTTTATTTAAAGAAAGTAAGCCATCTGAAGCGGAATGAAAAACTACGCAATAGCATAAAGCATTACCAAATCTGCCAAAACATAAGATATACTATTGTAAGATAGAAAGATCGAAAAGAGGTAAGACAATGATATTCACAACTGCTGGCAGACCTACTAGCTCATCAATAAATGAAGCAAAACGCCTTTCAGTTTTTTATAGTGGAACATACATAGATCGTAACAAACGCTCCGTAAAAGAGATCATGACAGGTTCACAAGAACCTGTCATAGTATACGGAAATAATCGCCTGCACTTATACGTTGATAATAGTACTGAACCTATCTTTTTTCATCCTAACTCTGCAATGTTCCGTTGCAAATCACTAGCAAAAGGGAATTCTGATCCGTTTATTGAAGCATGTGGATTAAAAGAAGGGATGAGTTTGTTAGATTGTACTGCAGGACTTGCTTCAGATAGTATTGTAGGCAGCTTCATTACCGGTGTTAGCGGTAGAGTCGATGCTTGTGAAGGCTCTTTGCTCGGTATCTTACTTCAGGATGGATTACATAGATGGGATAGCGGGAATCAACAAATAAATCAAGCGATAAGACGTTTAACAGTAACATGGAAAAGGTATGAAGACGTCCTACCTACTATCCAAGATAACGGATATGATGTCGTTTATTTCGATCCTATGTTTGAAGAGACTATTCTTGAATCCGACGGCGTTCAGGGAATTCGTAGGATAGCTTTGTATGATGGTTTATCAGCTGATATGGTAAGCGAAGCTAAACGAATAGCAAAGAAACGTGTAGTACTGAAAGACTTCTGGAAAAGCAATCGATTTGAACAACTTGAATTTCATCAACAAGTACGAAAAACATCTAAATTTCATTACGGTATTATCGAACTATAGGAGGGATTTCAATGCTTCCTGATCATCTAGATACAAATTTAAGTATTCTCTTTATTGGTTTTAATCCTGGCCTTCAATCCGAGGAAACTGGACATCATTATGCCAATTCTACAAATAGGTTTTATTCCGTTTTATATAAGTCCGGTTTAACTGATCGACAGCTACCCCCCGATGAAGATGCTCAATTGTTGCACTATGGATATGGTTTAACGAATATCGTTGACCGACCAACTAGAGGAGCAGCTGAATTGACGAAAGAAGATTATCGTATAGGGAAACAGCAGCTAATCCATAAAATCACTACATTTCGACCAAAGGTGAATTGCTTTGTTGGAAAAGGTGTGTATCAGAAGTTTTCAGGTATCAGTAAGGTGGAATGGGGTTTTCAAAAAGAAAATCAAGTAGAAGGGGTGAGAGATTTTGTTGCCCCTTCTACAAGTGGTCTTGTAAGAATGAACTTAGAAGAGCTTGTAAACATTTATAAAGAGTTAAAAAAGTCATAAAAAAACGCGTCCATTGAGGGCGCGTTTTTTCGTTAGGCAAATCGGATTAATAACCTCTTCAAGAGAGGAGTGAGGTAAGCAGGGATTTCTTGTGCGGAAGGAATAACAAGACTTTGCGTACCATAAATGTTCTTCATCGTGCTGATTTCCTTGTCTTGTGGTTCTCCATTCGAAAGAAAGACACCGATTACTTCTATTCCATGCTTCCTCGTGTTGTTGACTGCTTCATGTGTATCGATGATTCCATTCTCACTATAGTCGTAAGCTGATGGTTCTCCGTCTGTGAAAACGATGAGGATCTTATGCTTTTCATTTCTACTTTGTAGTTCCTGTGCGACTTTACGGATGGCATATCCATCGCGGTTATCTTCTTCAGGTTCAAGTTGCATAATTGCAGGACCCTCATGTGGAAGTGTAGAACGGTTGTAATCGATCACATTGAAAAGAGTATTTGGCTGTTCATCAGAATCAGCTTCAAAAGCATCTTCATAAAAACCAGTAATAGAATGCTTGATATCAAGACCTTTTAACGTTTCATGGAATAATGTAATTCCAAGTCGTGTTTCTTCCATTTTGTCATACATGGATGCTGAACAATCGACTAATAACGAAAATGTGACGTCAAGTTTTGTGCTAGGTGCATTCTTCTTATAAAACAACCTCGGATTCTCATCTGTTAAGAGTCTTAGAAGCTTACGATTCAATCGTCCGAAGTGCAGATCACTTCTAGGCGCAATTTGCTTCTGCTCTATTGTCTTTTGAATAGCGCTCCTTAAAGACTTTTCTGCATATTGAATCTCACCTTTTGCAGTTCGATAATCACTTTTTTGAGCTTCAGTAGGTTTCTCAGCAGATTTTTGTACTTCTTTAACAAACCTGTTTGCTTCTCCGAGAGGCGCATCTTTTGAAGAAGATGAAGCAGTATCTTTGTTTTTTAGGATTTCTTCCTCATCGAACTGACTTCCTTCAGATTGCTTTGAAGCTCCTTGCACACTTACGAAGGCTTGGTCACCCGATTCTTCTTTTCGCTCCCCTTCACCGATTAAGTCTGATTTCGCTCCTTCTTCTAGTTCAAACTGAAGAAAGTTAGAACCTTCTTGTTCTTGTTCTTCATGCCATGTATTCATTTCTTCATCATAGGTTTCTTTGTCTTCATTATCGCTAGTTTCTAATGTATCTTCACTTTTTAGCTCAGGCACTTCCTCGTCTTCAGTTACAAGTTGAGCCTTAGAAGATGTTCCATACATCGTCACATACTCAGTGGTCATATCGTTTAAGTTCTCATCTAGCTCATTGGAAAACAATGTCGCAAGCTTTGCAACATCATCTGTGCTGTTTGCTTTCTTCACTTCAGAAATCATATGCCTTATGTTCGGCTTATAAGGCGATAAGCGCTCATTCAACGCCACTGGCTTTCCGATTGCTTGAAGGTAAATCGCACAAAAGAGGGCATCGAGATCTTGATGCTGACGCACATGAACTTCCATTCTAGCTCTGAAGCGTTTCTGGAACAAACGCTTTCTTGTTTCAAATGCATAAACAGTCCCAGGTCTTTTCTGAATACAAATCGATTCTAAACGGATATCTTCTAGAAGTGAAAACAGCTGTTTTCGAAATAATGAATTCGTCGTATCCTTAAGTTTTGAAAGATAGCGGTCAACTTCATCATAATTTGTATGATGGACATTCCCAAGAGAACGTAAGTAAACATCACTTTTCATACCATCGAACTGTGAACCATCAAAAATATCGTTCCAATAATGGCTCACAGTCACTAAGCTTTCTTCAGGTCTATAATAGGAATGAAAAGCGAATTGCACTTCAATTTCGCTGTTACTCAAGGTTTCAGCAAGGTCAGACAGAGAAAGGTGTAAGAAGGGATCCGTCTGATTCTCAGCAAAATTTAGAAACTTCATTTATGCTTTCTCCTGATATCGGCCAAAGATGGTTTCCGCAATATTCTCAACAGCAGCCTTTTCACGCTCATCTTCAAGTTTATCTGTAATTGCTCGTTTGATGGCACGTCTCGGTTCCATATACGTTGTTAAATCACACGCATCAAGAAGGGAACGAGTAGAAGCCGCTTCCTCTGATATTTGCCCATCTTTTACTTTCGATTGTAAATCGGTGGACAATGTTACAAACTGATCTAGTAGGTTTGAATCAGATAGTAGAGACTGATCATGCAACATTTCTTTCAGAGCATCGCCTTCCAAATAAGGAACTTCTATAACAATAAAGCGGTTTTTTAGAGCCTCATTTAGCGGAGCAGTACCGATGTAACCTTCATTGATGGCAGCAATAACCCCGAAATTATCTTTTGCTCGTACCGTTTCACCTGTAAATGGATTTAATACCATTCTTCTATAATCGAGTACACCATTCAGAATAGGAAGCGTCTCTGCTTTTGCGGTGTTGATTTCATCAATATATAGTAGCTGTCCTTTTTTCATGGCATTCTCAACTGGACCAGGAACAAAAGTAATATGAGCATTGTTTTGATCATCATAAGACAACGTTTTATAACCGAGCAGGGCTTCTGCATCAAGATCAACTGAACAGTTGATCGAGTACATCGGTTGATTAAACATGTAGCTTATAAGCTCAGCCAGTTTGGTTTTACCAGCACCAGTCGGTCCTTTTAAGAGAACATTTTTACCTAAAATTAAGGCAGTCACTGCATCTTTTACAATAGATGAGTCTGGTGCTGTATATCCTTTTGATCCTATTAAATAGTGATCCGATTCATTCAGCTCTTCCTGTCTTCTTTCGATACGTTCTTTAATTTCTATAGGAATATTATAATTATCACTTACATTCATGTTTGTTACCTCCAGATTACTTATAATCACATACATTCAACAGTTAACTATAACGGAACAAAACCTTTCTTGTCTAATGACAACTTCTTAATGCGACTAGGTTGTGTATTGTTTTACCGTACAGGGGAGATAAGCTATACTAGTTTTAGTTAATCTGCCTTAAAAAAGGAGTAAATATCATGAAGGCAATTCAAAAAGAAGATGTTCAAGAATTACTCGAAGGATTCGAGAATCAAAAAGTGTATCTCCACCTAGAAACGACGAGTGGAGCTTATGCAGCACAAAACAAAGAAAAGCTTTCTGTTGGTGCATATATACGAAATGGATCTGTTTGTTTTACTAATGTAAAAATTGCAGGAGCGGGTCCGTTTCGAATTGGATTCAAATTAGATGAAGGTTGGATGTATGCTGAAGGACTTACAGACTATGTGCTCGATAATAAAGGAAGGCTACTCATGGCCGGTCATGATGATAGTGGGCGCTTAGCAATCGCTGTACAATTAAGTCATACACCATTTGAGTAAGGGGGAAGAATATATGGAAAAACAAGTGTTAGTCATATTTCCTCACCCTGATGATGAAGCATTTGGGACAGCGGGAATCATGACGAAGTTTATTAATGAAGGGGTGCCTGTCACCTATGCATGCGCAACTCTCGGAGAGATGGGGAGAAACATGGGGAACCCATTTTTCGCCACAAGAGAAACACTTCCGGAAGTACGAAAAGAGGAGCTTCTAAATGCTTGTAAAGCAATGGGAGTAGAAGATCTTCGAATGCTTGGTTTTAGAGATAAAACCCTTGAGTTTGAAGATTCCGAACTGCTTGTGTCTACGATAGGAAAGTTGATCGATGAACTTCATCCTTCATTGGTCATCACGTTTTATCCTGGTTATGGAATACATCCCGATCACGATGCGTGTGGGCATGCAGTTGTGGATGCTGTGAAACGCATACCATCTAATAAACGTCCTACCATATACGGATTGCCGATTACGCCTGACCGAGAGGAAGTATTGGGGAAACCTGATCGCGTATATGACGTTACTGATGTAATGGAAACAAAAATAAAAACCATCGAGGCACATAGGTCTCAAACTGAAGCTATGGTACCTAGGCTTAAGGATGGAACGCTAGATTTGAATTCAGATATGTTAAAGTTTATTAAACAAGAATCTTTCTGGATTTATCCAATAACACAATAAGTTCAACAGCGTTCATATCTATTCAAGCCTGAACATGTTATAATACGCTGTATATTAATTATAGATGGAGGAATACGACTTAAATGATTAACGTTACTGATGTTAGCTTACGGTATGGTGATCGTAAGCTTTTTGAAGATGTAAATATTAAATTCACTCCGGGCAACTGCTACGGTTTGATCGGAGCTAATGGTGCTGGTAAATCAACTTTCCTTAAAATCCTTTCTGGTGAAGTAGAACCTCAGACTGGTGACGTTAGTATGGGGAAAGACGAGCGTCTCGCTGTCCTAAAGCAAAACCACTTCGAGTATGAAGAATATGAAGTACTAGATGCGGTTATCATGGGACATGCTCGCTTGTATGAAGTAATGAAAGAAAAGAACGAAATTTATATGAAAGAAGACTTTTCAGATGAAGACGGCATGAAAGCTGCAGAGCTTGAAGGTGAATTTGCTGACCTTAACGGTTGGGAAGCGGAATCTGATGCAGCAGTATTGCTTACAGGACTTGGAATCACAGAAGAGCTTCACCAAAAGAAGCTAGCTGACTTACCTGGTTCAGAGAAAGTAAAAGTACTACTTGCACAAGCATTGTTTGGTTCACCTGATATTCTTTTACTAGATGAGCCTACAAACAACCTTGATCTTAAAGCAATTTCATGGTTAGAAGAATTCTTAATCAATTTCGAAAACACGGTTATCGTGGTTTCCCATGACCGTCACTTCTTAAACAAAGTTTGTACGCACATGGCAGACCTTGACTTTGGAAAGATCCAAATCTATGTAGGTAACTATGATTTCTGGTATGAATCAAGTCAACTTGCTCGTAAAATGAAAGAGGATCAAAACAAGAAAAAAGAAGAGAAAATTAAAGAGCTTCAAGCCTTCGTAGCCAGATTTAGTGCGAACGCATCTAAATCGAAACAGGCGACATCGCGTAAAAAGTCTTTAGATAAAATCACACTAGATGATATTAGACCATCTTCTCGTAAATATCCTTATGTATCATTTACACCTAATCGTGAAATCGGAAACGACCTTCTTGTTGTTGATGGACTAACAAAAACAATCGATGGTGTAAAAGTACTAAACAATGTTAGCTTCAGACTTAACAAAGATGACAAAGTGGCATTAGTTGGTAGAGATGAAATTGCGAATACCGTCTTAATGAAAATTTTGATGGGTGAGATGGAAGCTGATAGCGGCACGTACAAATGGGGTATAACAACATCTCAAGCGTACTTCCCTAAAGATAACTCTGATTACTTTGAAGGACAGGACCTGAACCTTGTTGAATGGCTCAGACAATATTCTCCTGAAGATCAAACAGAGAGCTTCCTACGTGGATTCCTTGGAAGAATGCTGTTCTCTGGTGAAGAAGTTCACAAGAAAGCAAGCGTCCTTTCTGGAGGTGAGAAAGTTCGTTGTATGCTATCTAAAATGATGCTAAGCGGATCCAATGTTCTCTTACTTGATGATCCGACAAACCACCTTGATCTTGAATCGATCACGGCGCTAAACAATGGTCTAATTAACTTTAAAGGTTCTTTACTCTTTACAAGCCATGACCATCAGTTTGTTCAAACGATTGCTAATAGAGTTATTGAAATCACTCCAAATGGTGTCATCGACAAAGAATCAACTTATGATGAGTACCTTGAAGATGAAACTCTACAAGCAAAAGCACAGGAAATGTATAACTAAACAACAATGGGTTCCGTATTATACGGAACCCATTTTATATGTTGACAGTTTTTTTATTTTGTAGAAATCTCAATCGCAAAAACAAGGTGACTGCTGCTACAAGGAGACCTGTGCTCAAACCAATCCAATACCCATAAGGACCAAAGGAAGTGTATTGAGCAAGCAGATACCCTGAAGGAAGACCAATAATCCAATAAGAAATGAGGCTCATAAGAAGCGTTATATTCACATCTTTATATCCTCTTAATGCCCCTTGAATCGGAGCTGCAATTGCATCAGAAAGTTGGAAAAAAACAGCGTATATAAGAAACACCTTAATTAAATCAAAAACAGCTTTATCACTCGTATACCAGCCTGCAATTGAATCGTTAAAGAAAAAAAGTATGAAAGCTGAGAGTAATGCCATTCCTACCGCGAAGCCAATACCGATATAACTATATTGTTTTGCATCATGATACCTTTTCCCTCCTACTTCGAAGCCAACAGCAATCGTTAATGCCATCGAAATACTTAATGGAATCATGTAAAGAAGTGATGCAAAGTTAATTGCAGCTTGGTGAGCTGCTATCGTTTCAGTCGAAAAAGCACTCATCAATAGCGTCACAGCTGCAAAGATACTAACTTCAAAAAAGATAGAAAAGCCGATTGGCACACCAATTCGTAATTGTTCGATCCACGTTTTTAGTGAAACACCATACCAATGTTTAAATAAAGCAAAAGTCCGAAACGGTCTCACTTTAAGTATGAAAAATAACGTGATCAATAAAATAAACCAGTAGGTAATACCAGAGGCGTAACCAGCTCCTATTCCCCCAAGTTTAGGAAAACCGAACTTACCAAATATAAGTACGTAGTTAAAGAAGAGATTGATTGGCAGTGACATAAGCGTAATAAACATTGTCGTCCGTGTCTGGCCGAGTGCATCAATAAAGCTTCGAAATACCGAATAAATGAAAAGCGGGAGAATACCAAATGATAGTCCAATTAAGTAACCTTTCGCAACTTCACGAACATGGTCATTTAACTCCATCATTGATAGAATCGGATTTAGTAGAAGACTTCCACCTATAAGAATAATGACGGAAAGTGCAACTGATAAATAAACCCCTTGTAACACTGAAAACGACACCCGTTCTTCTTGTTGTGCTCCTATATATTGTGAGACGATTGGGGTGATTGCAAGCAGTATTCCACTTAATCCAGTAAAAACGGGCACCCATAGACTTGAACCGATCGCTACACCAGCAAGATCACCTGCTCCGGCTCTACCGCTCATTATCGTGTCGAAGAAGTTCATAGAATAAAGACCAAGTTGTGTAATTAAGATAGGATATAAAACAGTGATCAATAGTTTTAATTTCTCACTGAGTGTTTGAGTAGGGTACATGTGATAACATCCTAACTGTTTGTTTAGTTAACAGAAAAATTATAGCATACCCATAGAAAGAAACAGCTTAGAAGTGATAAGATACTAATGTGAAGCATTGAACATGATAGGTGGGAACTATATGAATAATAAATCGAATATCATACTTTTTGATGGCGTATGCAACCTTTGCAATGGTTTCGTTCAGTTCATGTTAAAACATGATAAACAACAGGTATTTAAATTCGCGTCAATTCAATCAACTGCAGGTAACCAGTTGTTAAATGACTTACAGGTACATCATCTACCTGATAGTATCGTTGTCATCGTGGATGACCAAGTATTGGTGAAATCCAAAGCTGTACTATACATATGCAAGGAACTCGGTGGTGTATTTAACTTACTAAGGATCGTCGCGATATTGCCAGTTTTCATTCGAGATTATCTATATGATCAAATCGCAAAAAGAAGGTACATACTGTTCGGCAAAAAGGAATCTTGTATGCTTCCCAATCCTAAGCACAAAAAAAGATTTATAGAGTGAGAGGACTAATATAATGTTAGTCTTCTTTTTTTTATGACATTTTGAATGTTTTTAGCCAAAACCATTTGACATTATGTATAGTGCTTAGCGTCTAACAATCTTCTACACTTTTCATAGAAAGAAAATTCAGTCAATTATCAAGATTAGGAGGTCTCTACATATGGCGGATCAAGTGAAAATAGGGCTAATACAAGCAAAGAACGATGTAGACGGAAGTGAAGAGGTTGAAAAACATAAAGAAGTAGCAATCGAGAAGCACATACGGTTAGTACAGGAAGCAAGCGACCGTGGTGCGCAAATTGTATGCTTACAAGAAATATTTTATGGTCCTTACTTCTGTGCTGAACAAAACAAAAAGTGGTATGACGCGGCAGAAGAAATTCCAGACGGACCGACCACAAAAAGATTTCAGGCTCTTGCGAGGGAACTAGGAATCGTCATTGTCTTGCCCATTTATGAACGCGAGGGTATCTCTACCTATTACAACACAGCGGCAGTAATCGATGCTGATGGTTCATACCTAGGGAAATACCGTAAGCAACATATTCCTCAAGTAGCTGTAGGAGAAAATGGGCATGGTTTCTGGGAGAAGTACTATTTCAAACCAGGTAATCTCGGATACCCCGTGTTCGATACCGCCTTTGGAAAAGTAGGCGTATATATATGCTATGACAGGCACTTTCCTGAAGGAGCTCGCCTTTTAGGCTTGAATGGAGCGGAGATCGTGTTCAATCCATCGGCTACGGTGGCAGGACTTTCTGAATATTTATGGAAGCTCGAGCAGCCAGCACATGCTGTTGCAAATGGCTATTATCTTGGTGCAATCAACCGGGTAGGAATGGAAGGACCATGGAACATGGGGGAATTCTATGGTCAATCATATCTTGTTGATCCTCGTGGGAATTTTGTTGCGACAGGTTCACGTGATAAGGACGAGGTCATTATTGGGATTGTAGATAAGAAATTAATACGTGAGGTTAGGGACTTATGGCAATTTTATAGAGATCGACGCCCAGAAACGTATGATGAAATGACGTCGTTGTTACCGTAATAAAAGGCAGCAGGTGTAGGCAGGAAAATACACCTGCTTTTTATTTTAACTAAGGGGGACACGTTCATGAGTACTCTTGAATCATCATTACCTGACAAGTTCAAAGCCAACTTCAAAGAAGTAGAATTGCCACTATCTGACCAGGAGGCGTCACAAGAAGCCAATAGGTGTTTATATTGCTACGATGCTCCTTGTATAACAGCTTGTCCAACCGGAATTGATATTCCGTCTTTTATTAAGAAGATTGCTTCAGGAAATATGAAGGGGTCAGCTACAACGATAATGACCGCGAATCCGGTAGGAGCTAGTTGTGCGAGAGTCTGCCCGACGGAAGAACTATGTGAAGGAGCTTGTGTATTAAACCATTCTACAAAGCCTATCTTAATCGGTAATTTGCAGCGATATGCGACCGATTGGGCAATGAAAAACGACCAGGTTTTATTTGAAAAAGGAGAACCGAACGGTAAGAAGATCGCAATCGTGGGGGGAGGACCAGGGGGGCTTTCTGCTGCTAGAGAACTTGCATTACTCGGTTATGAAGTGACAATCTATGAAGCTGAAAAAGAAGCAGGCGGATTGGACACGTTCGGTATTGTTTCATTTAGACTTCCTAAGAAAATCTCTCTTTGGGAAGTAGAACAGGTTAAAAAACTTGGAGTGACGATAAAGACAGAAGTAAGAGTAGGACGTGATATTGCATTCAATGAACTGTTAGAAACAAATGAAAGAGTCATCCTTGCAATTGGAATGGCAAATGTTCCTAACCTTAACATATCTGGAGAAACTCTGAATGGCGTTCATGATGCTATCGACCTCGTAAGGAGTACGAAATCACCTCCAATTCCAACTCATATAGAAGGAAAGAGAGTTGTGGTAATTGGTGCAGGTAATACTGCGATCGATGGTGCAACATGTTCAGTTAGACTTGGGGCAGAAAATGTAAAGATCGTCTACCGACGTACTGAGAAAGAAATGACAGCTTATGATTTTGAATATGAATTCGCAAAGCAAGATGGCGTAGAATTTCGCTGGTTAACACAGCCCATCGAAATAATAGGTGATTCAGATGGTAACGTAACTGGGCTAAAATGCGTGAAAATGAAGCTCGGTGAGCCCTCCATTGACGGGAGGAGAAAACCAGAACCAGTACCAGACTCCGACTTCATTATCGAGTGTGATGCTGTTGTAAAAGCAATTGGTCAAAAACGACACTCAGAACTGATTGAGAAATTAGGGTTAGCTCATAATGATGGCGTAGTATTGATTAACAAAGAATCCATGCAAACATCGAACGCTAAGATATATGCATGTGGAGATGTTATTTTCGGCAAGGGACAAGGGGAAGCGATGGTAGTTTCGGCTGCCCAACAAGGGAAGACTGCTGCTTATCATGTACATGAAAGCTTAAAGGAAATGTATTCAGCTCAGTAAGAAAGGGGAATGACTATGGCAGATTTAAGGACCAACCTTGCAGGTATAACATCACCTAATCCATTTTGGCTCGCTTCAGCTCCACCAACGAATTCTGGTTATCAAGTGCAGCGTGCATTTGAAGCAGGATGGGGAGGAGCGGTTTGGAAGACCCTTGGAGATCCTATTCTGAATGTATCTTCACGGTATGCAGGTGTTAACTTTAATGGTCAAAGAGTTGCCGGTTTTAACAATATCGAATTGATAACAGATCGACCGTTAGAAGTGAATTTAAAAGAAATTTACGAAACAAAGAAACGCTTCCCAGGGCACGCTGTAATTGCATCTCTAATGGTAGAACCCAAACAGGAAGCATGGCACGAAATCGTTAAGAAAGCTGAAGCTGCAGGAGTAGACGGACTTGAGTTGAATTTCGGCTGTCCTCATGGAATGGCAGAACGGGGAATGGGCTCCGCATCTGGACAAGTTCCTGAATTAGTTGAAAAACAGACAGCATGGGCAAAAGAAGCTGCCGAAACGCCTGTAATCGTGAAGTTGACACCAAATATAACTGATATAACAGCTACTGCTGAAGCTGCCGTTAGAGGTGGCGCTGATGCTGTTAGCATGATCAATACAATCAATAGTCTTGCTGGCGTGGACATAGACTCATGGTTACCAATTCCGAATGTAAAAGGAAAGGGAGCTCACGGTGGATACTGTGGACCTGCAGTAAAGCCAATAGCATTAAACATGGTAAGCGAATGCGCAAGAAACAGTCGAATCAACGTTCCGATTTCCGGCATGGGTGGGGTCTCAAATTGGCAGAATGCAGTAGAATTCATGCTTATGGGAGCTAGCAACGTTCAGATTTGCACAGCAGCTATGCATCATGGCTTTAGAATCGTAGATGATCTTATAGATGGTCTGTCAAATTATCTTGATGAAAGAGGGATCTTATCTATTCAAGACATCATTGGAAAATCGGTCCCAACATACTCCGATTGGGGAAATCTAGATTTAAATTATAATGTGGTCGCTAGAATTAACAATGATGTGTGTATCAATTGTAATAAGTGTCATATTGCATGTGAAGACACATCACACCAATGTATCGATATGTTAAATGATGGTGATGGCAACCCAATATTACGTGTAAGAGAAGAGGATTGTGTAGGTTGTAACTTATGTTCGATCGTTTGTCCGGTCGATGGTGCGATTGACATGATCGAAGTACCTCAAGAACTGCCTGCGATGACTTGGAATGAGCGTCAGTCACTGTTAGGTTCGTTAAAAGATTGTAAGATTACTAAGTAATTAGAGGGGGATTATCATGAATAAAATCATTCGGAACGGGACGATCGTTACAGCAAGTGAGACGTATCAAGCAGACATACTTATTAAGAACGGAAAGATCGATACGATTGGTACGGCATTGAAAGATGAGGGAGCAGAGGTAATTGATGCGAAAGGGTGCTATGTATTCCCAGGTGGTGTTGACCCCCATACGCATCTTGAAATGCCCTTCGGCGGGACCGTGTCTAAGGATGATTTCGAAACTGGTACGATTGCAGCAGCCTTTGGAGGGACAACCTCCGTGATTGATTTCTGTTTAACAGAAAAAGGGAAACCATTATCTGATGCTGTAAAAACATGGCATGCAAAATCAAAAGATAAATCGGTCATCGACTATAGCTTTCACTTAATGATCAGTGAAATAAACGATAAAGTATTGAATGAGTTGCCAGAAATTATCAAAAATGAAGGAATTACATCATTCAAAGTATTTATGGCATATAAGAATGTGTTTCAATCTGATGATGAGACGCTCTACCGAACGCTTCTTGCTGCCAAAGATCTTGGAGCACTTGTTATGGTACATGCTGAGAACGGAGACGTAATCGAATATTTAACAAAAGACGCACTTTCAAAAGGTCAAACAGAACCAATTTACCACGCGCTAACAAGGCCGCCAGAAGTTGAAGGAGAAGCTACGGGGCGTGCTGCTCAACTAACCGGACTTGCAAACTCACAGCTATATGTCGTACATGTAAGTTGTAAAGAAGCAGCAGACAAAATCGCTGAAGCAAGGAAGAAAGGCTACGATGTCCATGGTGAAACCTGTCCACAATACCTAGTTCTTGACCAAACGTATTTAGAAAAACCAGATTTTGAAGGTGCAAAATATGTATGGAGTCCACCGCTCAGAGAAAAATGGAATCAGGATGCTTTATGGAATGCACTCAGGACAGGGGAGCTGCAAACGATTGGTTCCGATCAATGCTCTTTTGATTTTAGAGGACAGAAAGATCTAGGACGAGATGATTTCACGAAAATTCCGAACGGTGGACCGATGATCGAAGATCGATTTAGTATCTTATTTTCAGAAGGAGTGTTAAAAGGCCGAATTTCGTTAAATCAGTTTGTTGATGTTACATCGACTCGATCAGCTAAACTTTTTGGTATTTTCCCTAAAAAGGGAACGATTGCCGTTGGATCAGATGCAGATATTGTAATATTCAATCCAGAAATAAAGAGAACGATATCAGCATCTACTCACCATATGGCTGTTGATTATAATGCTTTCGAAGGGATGGAAGTCACAGGCGAACCAGTATCGGTGCTCGTAAGAGGAGAATATATCATTCATAATAAACAGTTTGTTGGAACCCCAGGATCAGGAAGATATATGAAGAGGGCGAAATACGGGCAGCTGAGTAAAGCTACAGACAAAACCATTACGATACAGTAAGCAGTGTAAAAAGGAGATAGCTGAATGAAAAAAGAAGAAAGCTATTTAAAATCACCTGACTTATTGCCAATTGCTCATAAAGATAAGAAAATTGGAACGACTGGTTTTGCGATGATGTGGGTAGGTATGGCTGTTGTACTTGCAGCATTTGCTATTGGGGGAGCAGGGGTACAATCACTTTCTCTAACCTGGGTAGTCCTGGCTACATTGATCGGTACAATCGCCATCGGATTCTTTATTACAATTATTGGGGATATTGGGATTGAACATGGGCTTTCATTTCCTGTATATATGAGAGCCCCTTTTGGAACTCTCGGTACTCATATCCCTTCGATTGTGAGGGGACTAGCTGCTTCGTTCTGGTTTGGAATTAATACCTATTTTGGTTCAACCGCTATGAATGCGATTTTGAATGTATTGTTTGGGTTTGATAACTGGTTCATTTGTTTTATGATATTTGCGACCGTTCAATTAGTAAATACGTCGCTCGGGATCAAAGCTGTTGAAAGGTTTGCAGATCTAGCTGCTCCAGTTATTATTCTTATTTCAGTTTGGATGTATATCTCCCTTTCAGATCAGGCTCTTGCTCAAGGGAGAGAAGTATGGCGCTGGATAGAAAGTCCCGTAACAGGTGGAGCAGCAATCTCAGCCTTTTTGGTAGTTATCTTTAGTAACATGGGCTTCTGGGCAACGATTTCTGCTGATATACCATCAATCTCACGTTTTATTAAAGCTCCACAGTTTGAAAGAAGCTGGCTTAAACGAAACAAAGGAACATTAGTCGGAAGTATCATTGCATTGCCGCTTACACAAACATTCATGGTGATCATTGGAGGGGTATCCTATATTGCAGTATCAAATTATGATCCTGTTGTTGCTTTACAAGAAGCTGCCACTGGATTAGTACTTGGGATACTACTCCTGATGATTGTGTTAGCACAGTGGTCCACGAACGTATCCGCTAACCTTGTTCCTGCTGCTACAATCTTTTCAAATGTTGGAGGACCAAAAGTTCCATTTTGGGCAGGGGTATTTATCGCAGGAATCATTGGATCGGTTGTTCAACCATGGAGCTTGTTCAATATCCTCATACCGATTTTACTTGTAGTCGGTGGAATCTTATCATCTATCATCGGAATTTTGTACTGTGATTATTATGTTCTAAGAAAACGAAGAGTAAATGTACCAGACTTATATGAGCCTAATGGACAGTTCCGATACGCTCGTGGGGTAAATCTTGCAGGGTTGATCGCATGGACAATCGGTGGTGTAGCAGCTTATTATCTTTCTACTTATTCTTTTTTAGTAGGCTTTGTTGTCGGTGCTGTAACGTACTACTTTTTAGCAAAGTTCTGGTGGTTTAAGAAGTATACGCAAGCAGAGATCATCGATCCAAGCGACGAAAAATACTTAGGTCTTACTGTAGGTAGAGATTGGGTGATCGAGACGGATGTAGAAAAGGTTTCAGTGAAAGAAGTTGGTAGTACTATTGAAAAAGGGAGGGATTAAGATGGGTGAGCACGAACAATATTTAATTGAGCGTGAAAAGGTAGACTATTTTATTGATAGAGGGTATAAAATCAATGGAGTACTTGAGAATTTAGAGGGTGCATTTATCGAATTTAAAATAAATACTGATGATCAGGAAGAAGAATCTATTGAAACACTTCATATCAAAACAGCTAATGGAAGGAAATACTTTTCTGCACTTCTTTTAAAACAGATTCAATCTGTATCCTAGAGGAGGATGTGTATGGAATACAACTTGTATTCTAAGGACAGTGCTTATCCTTGTGAAGTGACGATCGACGACGAAAACGGGCGATATATGATTCGTAAATCAGACACTAGTGGGGAAGTATTTAATTCAGTCGAAGATCTAACAGGCTGGATTAGAGCAAACTGGAAAGAGGATGATTTCAGAAGCAGAAAGCAGTACAATTACTTATTAGAAATTCTAGAGGAAATGGAATATAAAAAAGATACTGGGCTCTAGCCCGGTATCTTTTTTATGACTAATACAAATTTCAATTACCGTACTATTTTGAATATTTTGAAGGATTTACAAATAAGTAAGTATAACTATAACACATAGAACGAAAATATATCTCCTAATAGTAAGGTTTTCGTTAGAGCATGACTGAGTGATAAGGGGGAGAAGAGATGCTTCGAATGACGAGCTTAACTGTACAGGAAGTATTGGAAAGAGATCAATTTCGAAACGCGTCTGTCATTGCAGGGCACAAAGGATTAAACCGAACAATAAAATGGGTTCACGTAATGGAAGTGACCACTGTAAAACAGTTATTAAATGGGGACGAACTAATATTATCAACAGGATTTGTATGGAAAGATAATCTTGATGTATTTTTATCCATCGTCAAGCAATTCATCCACAGTAATGCTGCTGGACTTTGTATAGAAATAGGTACATATATGGATACAATACCTAAAGAAATCATACAGCTTGCTAATGAGCATCAGTTTCCCGTCATCATATTTAACAAGGAGGTCCGGTTCGTTGACATCACCCAGGACTTACATTCCCTTCTGATTGCACACCATTATCAGTTGATTTCAGATCTTGAACAATTTTCACAGGAATTAAACAACTTATTGCTCCAGCCCCATTCCCTTCACAACATCCTAACTCATCTCTCGAAAAAGACAGGAATGCAAGTGATTTATCAACCAAAAGAATCTTCGCCACATTTTGTCCCTGAAGTATCAAGTGATAAGAAAGAAACGTTCCTTCATTTCTTAACGTTACAGCCAGCAGGAAAGGGGCTTGTATTACAAAATGTTCAGGCAATGGATTATTTATTCGCTAAGCTAATTCTAGTTCCGGCTCCTCATTCGTCAGTTTCAGATTATGACATGCTTCTTCTGGATCGAAGTGCGACAGCCATCGCTCAGTTTTTACTTCGAGAGTTATATATAGAAGAGAAAAAGCGAGCACAAGAAACAGAATGGCTTTATGATTGGCTCGATGGCAAACATTCTGAAGAGAGAATCTTATCTTACTTAGTTGATCTTGATGCTTCGTTGATTCCTAAAGGTTTACAGGTATGTACTTGTCGCTTTGTCAAACACCAGGAAAACTATACTTCTTCTCAGATCACATACTTTATGCTGCTTTTTAGGTCTCTTTTTGAGCAAGAAGGTTTTTTTGTATTATCTTTAACTACCAGGAATAAACTTGTGATTATCTTATTAAATAGACGTGATGAAGCAGATGTGCTAGCTAGATTAAGAGAAGCATTCGATAGATTGATGACTAGTGATATCTTGAAGAATGGGACAGTACCTGAAATTGATCGTATCAGTATAGGCAAACATGTTCGATTACTGAAGGAAATGCATAAAAGTTATGAATCTTCATTAGAAGCTTTAACCATAAATGATAAACTTTGTAACCAACAGTCTAAAGTTGTGTATCATCACGATTTTCATATTTACCGAATGATCTTTCAACTAACGAAAACAAAAGAATTACCTGAGTTTATGTTTGATTACTTATCGCCTGTAATCCAATATGATGAGAAAAACAATAGTAGTCTATTACAAACTCTCAAAGTTTATATGTGCTGCAACGGTTCAAAAAAGGAAACAGCTGAACAACTTTTTGTAGTGAGACAAACGTTATACCATCGACTCGAAAAGCTAGAAGAATTACTGGGAAAGGATTTTATGAGCTCACCTAAACGCCAGGCAATCGAGTTCTCTCTTTATGCTTATGAGTATTTACAAAATTGAAGGATCTGCCAATTGACCACCATGTAAAACAACCGCACCAACATTGTTACGTTTTGTCTAATGACCCTTTGTTTCATTATCACCTACAATACTTGTAGGAGTTAACTAAAAGGAGGGCATTTCATGGCAGTTATAAAAAACGATACCGTGGTTTTGAAGAATTATGTTGGTGGAGAATGGATTACTGCTAAAAGTAACGAAACACTAGATGTACCTAACCCAGCAACTGAAGAGAATTTAGCATATGTACCGTTATCCTCAAAAGAAGATGTCACTCTAGCTGTTCGTGCTGCTAATGAAGCTTTTAAAACTTGGAGAAATGTTCCTGTACCTAAACGGGCTAGAGTTCTTTTCACATTCCATTCACTGCTCATACAAAACCATGAAGAATTAGCAGAACTTGTGGTGAAAGAAAATGGTAAGAGTTATAAAGAGGCGTACGGAGAAGTACAGCGAGGAATCGAATGTGTAGAATTCGCAGCAGGAGCTCCTACGCTTATGATGGGAGACAACCTATCTACGATTGCTGAAAATATCGACTCTGAAATGTATCGGTACCCAATTGGAGTTGTCGGAGGCATAACGCCTTTTAATTTCCCTATGATGGTTCCCCTTTGGATGTTCCCGCTTGCGATCGCATGTGGAAATACCTTTGTGTTAAAGCCCTCTGAACGGACGCCGATCCTTGCCAATCGAATTGCTGAACTATTAGCTGAATCTGGTCTTCCTAAAGGAGTTTTTAACATCGTCCACGGCGCACATGATGTTGTAAACGGTTTAATCGAAAACACAGATGTGAAAGCGATTTCATTCGTTGGTTCACAGCCTGTTGCAAAGTATGTCTATGAGCAAGCTGCTTCCAATGGAAAACGAGTCCAAGCTTTGTCAGGCGCAAAAAATCATCATATCGTTATGCCTGATGCAGATATTGAAAAAGCTGTCCAACAAGTACTTAGTTCTACTTTTGGAAGCGCGGGACAGAGGTGTATGGCTTGTAGTGCAGTTGTAATCGTTGGGAATGGTGAGCGGTTTATCTCTTCATTAAAACAAAAAGCTGATGAATTAAAGTTAGGAAATGGGCTAGACGAAGAAGTCTTACTTACCCCGGTTATTCGTAAATCTCATAGAGAAAAGGTACTAGGTTATATCGATAAAGGTCTACAAGAAGGTGCCAACTTAATTCGCGACGGTAGAAAGGAAATGGATGACCACACTAGTGGCAACTTTCTAGGACCAACTATCTTTGATGAGGTATCACCAGAGATGACGATTGCAAAAGAAGAGATATTCGCTCCAGTTCTAAGTCTTCTCCATGCTGATACGTTAACAGATGCTCTCGGAATACTCGAAAAGTCTAGATATGGGAACGGCGCTACGATCTATACGAAAGACGCATCGGCCGTTCGCCAATTTCGTGAAGAAGCTGATGCAGGCATGCTCGGTGTAAATGTTGGAGTTCCGGCTCCGATGGCTTTCTTCCCCTTTTCAGGTTGGAAGGACTCTTTCTACGGTGACCTACATGCAAATGGTAAAGATGGTGTGAACTTTTACACCCGTCGTAAGATGATCACAACCCGCTTTGACTATTAGTGAGGGAGTGTAGTAGATGCATACAGCACATGAAAATCTTGCAGGAAAAGACGAGAAGTACGTTTGGCATGCGATGAGGCCGTATGATCCAAAATCGACGATGGTGATTGAAAAAGCAAGTGGTGCATGGGTAACTGATTATGATGGAAATAGGTACCTAGATGGAATGGCAGGTTTGTGGTGTGTGAACGTTGGCTATGGTAGAGGAGAACTTGCCGAAGCTGCATATAGCCAACTCAAGGATCTTTCATACTATCCACTAACTCATACCCATTCGCCAGCAATACAACTAGCTGAAAAGCTCAACAACATGTTGGGTGGAGGCTACGTGATTTTCTTTTCAAACAGTGGATCCGAAGCGAATGAGACAGCATTTAAGATAGCAAGACAATTTCATGAACAAAAAGGTGATGTTCACAGACATAAGTTCGTTTCAAGATACAGAGCCTATCATGGCAATACAATGGGAGCGTTAGCGGCTACTGGCCAGGCTCAGAGAAAATATAAGTATGAACCGTTAGGGCAGGGCTTTATCCATGTGCAACCACCTGATTCATATAGAGACGTCATTTCTGAGGGCCAGACACTTCCTTCAGTTAAAGCAGTCGACGACACGATGACGTGGGAATTAAGTGAAACAATTGCTGGGATGATTATGGAACCCATTATTACAGGTGGCGGGATTCTAATGCCGCAAGAAGAATATATGAAAGAGGTAAAAGGTGTATGTGATAAACACGGTGCCCTTCTCATTTGTGATGAGGTGATTTGTGGATTTGGTAGGACAGGTAAACCCTTCGGATTTATGAATTATGGAGTTAAACCAGACATTGTAACAATGGCCAAAGGGTTAACTAGTGGGTATTTACCACTATCAGCGACTGCTGTAAGAGAAGAAATATATGATGCATTCAAAAGTAATGATCAGTATGATCATTTCCGTCATATCAATACATTTGGAGGGAATCCAGCATCTTGTGCTGTCGCATTAAAGAACCTTGAGATAATGGAGAAAGAAAAGTTGTTTGATCGTTCGAGGGAACTTGGAGATCAGCTGAAGAATGAATTACAAAACCGTCTATCGAATCATCCATATGTGGGAGATATTAGAGGGAAAGGGTTACTCATAGGTATCGAGCTCGTAGAAGATCGTCACACAAAAAAACCACTTGATGTGGCGTCATTGAATAAAGTAATTGCATATTGCAAATCTCGAAAGGTATTAATTGGGAAAAACGGAGATACTGTTGCTGGCTTTAATAACGTCCTTACAATGTCACCACCATTATCAATTGAAGAAGAAGACCTTAATCTTTTAATCCAAACAATTATTGAGGGAATAAATCAGCTTTAACGTGCGCCTAACCGGCGCACTTTTCATTTTCAAGAACAATCCTACCTTGAAAATCAATATATGTGTTCACTATGGGAATACTTTATGGTAATTTAGTATTGCACTGTGTAAATATTCGAAAAATATTTCCTCTTATCCCAAGTTTTTTGGAATTTTTTTCGAAAAATTGGTTAAGAGCTTTGTGACTACATATACACTGTGCTAAACTATCCATGTAAGCGTTTTTTTACAAAAAAGGTTTTTAAACTTGTAAAAGAGTGAAAAGGACTAATAATGAAACCGTTAAGATTCTAATTAGCGGTAATATGGGAACTAAAGCACGATTCTAACAGTAGGTTAAATCGTGTTCTAGATTGTACCCAGCAGGGAGGTAGCGAGTTTTGAATACCAAACAGTCCAGAATGGAACATCCTTGGCAGGAATTCTATGGACCAAACCTTGGCTATGCCATTGAACTATATGAAAAGTTTCAGGAAGATCCTGAATCAGTAGATCCTGATCTACGTGAAAAATTTGAACAGTGGGGACCTCCACCAAGTTCTAATGAAGCTGTTGAATCTAATGTTCAACCCGGAAATCTGAAGAAAGTCATTGCAGCGGTTAAACTGGCAGATGACATTCGTACATACGGTCATTTGGCTGCAGCTATCAACCCACTCAAAGAAGAAAAGTCGACTCATGATTTTATGAATCCAGCGAAATATGGCCTTTCAAATGATGACTTGAAAGCGATTCCTGCGGAAGTAATTTGGAATAACGCACCTTCAGATATCAATGATGGTTTCGAAGCTATTCAGCGTTTGGAGGATCTCTATACAAGATCACTTTCATATGAATTTAGTCATGTTCATAATGACGAAGAACGCAAATGGCTCGATCAAATGGTAGAGGGTGGATCAGTAACAGACTCTCTAGATAAAAAGAATCAAGAGGTACTTCTACGCAGGTTGACAGAGGTAGAAGGTTTTGAAAAGTTCCTCCACAAAACGTTTGTAGGACAGAAACGTTTTTCCATTGAAGGTGTAGATTCAATGGTACCGATGTTGGATGAAGTAATTAAAGATGGAGCAAGCGATGGTGCTCGTAATGTCATGATTGGTATGGCACATAGAGGACGATTGAATGTCCTTGCCCATGTTTTGAATAAACCGTACGAAAAGATCTTTGCTGAATTCCATCAGGCACCAAACAAAGAACTTGTTCCTTCTGAAGGATCTATGGGAATCAACTATGGCTGGACAGGTGATGTGAAATACCATATGGGTGCCGATCGTAAGTTTGAAGGTTCTGAAACGGCAGAAGCTACTATTACGCTTGCAAATAACCCAAGTCACTTGGAGTTCGTTGATCCAGTTGTAGAAGGCTATGCAAGAGCTGCCCAGGAAACGAGAGATGAAAAAGGTGAACCGACCCAAGATATAAGAAAAGCCTTTGCGATTCTTATTCATGGCGATGCTGCTTTTCCTGGAGAAGGAGTAGTAGCTGAAACGCTTAACCTTAGTCAGTTAAGAGGCTATCACACAGGCGGTACCATTCACATTATCGCAAACAACCAGCTCGGTTTTACAACTGAGAGTACTGATTCAAGATCGACACGATATGCAAGTGACCTTGCTAAAGGATTTGAAATCCCGATTGTACATGTTAATGCGGATGATCCTGAAGCTTGTTTGGCTGCTATGCATCTTGCTTATCAATATAGAATGAAGTTCAATAAAGATTTCCTTATCGATCTTATCGGTTACAGAAGATTTGGTCATAACGAAATGGATGATCCTGCTGTTACTCAACCACACCTTTATGAGAACATTAAGAATCATCCTACTGTAAGAGCTCGTTATGCAAGTTATCTTGAGGAAAAAGGCATCCTGGATTCTGGCTATGGTGAAAAGCTAGATGAGGAGATCCTTCAAGAGCTTCAAGAGGATTATAACAAAGTGGCAAAAGATAAAGAGGAAGGTGGAGAAGTTCAAGAGTTACAACCACCAAAGGAAATCGTTAAAGGTATTCCTTCCATCGATACTTCTGTGCCACTTGAAACATTAAAGAAAATAAATAATGATCTACTCACTCGACCTGATCACTTCAATGTTTATCCAAAGCTTGAAAGAATTCTTAAACGTAGGCTCGACATGTTAGAAGAAGGCGGGAAAGTTGATTGGGCACTTGGGGAGACTCTTTCATTCGCTACTATTTTGAGTGAAGGCACTCCAATTCGAATAACTGGGCAAGATTCTCAACGTGGAACATTCGCACAGAGACACCTCGTTTTGCATGATAAAGAAACGGGTGAAACGTTCTGCCCATTACACGAGTTACCAGAATCCAAAGCTTCATTTGCAATTCATAACAGTCCTTTATCAGAGGCATCTGTAGTTGGCTTCGAATATGGATATAATGTTTTCGCTCCGGAATCTCTTGTAATTTGGGAAGCTCAGTACGGCGATTTTGCAAATGCCGCACAGGTTATTTTTGACCAGTTCGTTTCCGCTGGAAGAGCGAAATGGGGTCAAAAATCAGGCATGGTAATGCTTCTTCCACATGGTTACGAAGGACAGGGACCTGAACATTCAAGTGGGCGTGTTGAGCGTTTCTTAACACTAGCTGCTGAAAATAACTGGACGGTTGCAAATCTTACGAGTGCAGCTCAATACTTCCATATATTACGTAGACAAGCTGCTATTCTTGGAGAACAAGAGGTTAGACCACTTGTGATTATGACTCCAAAAAGCTTATTGCGTAATCAACGTACTTCATCACCTGGCTTTGAGTTTAGTCAAGGACAATTCCTAAGCGTGATTGAGCAAGAAGGAATGGGTGAAAAGAAAGATAAGGTTGAGCGTATTGTACTTTCTACTGGTAAAGTCGCAGTGGATCTAGCAGCTGAAATTGATTCTTCAGAGGAAAATCTGGACTGGTTGCATGTTCTCCGTGTAGAACAGCTGTATCCATTCCCAGAGGAAGAAATCAAGAAGATCTTTGAACGTTATTCTAACGTTAAAGAAATCGTCTGGTTACAAGAAGAACCAAAGAATATGGGATCTTGGAATTATATTTCTCCAAGACTTCGTGAAATAGCTCCTGAGGGAGTTGCGGTTGACTATATTGGCCGTCCTGACCGATCTAGTCCTGCAGGCGGAGAACCTAACATTCATAAAAAAGATCAAGAACGCATCATTCAAGAAGTCTTAGAGCCATCCAAAACAGTATCCCACCAAGGAGGTAAATCGTCGTGATTGAAGTTAAAGTACCAGAACTAGCAGAATCTATTACAGAAGGCACAATCTCCGAATGGTTAATCAAAGTAGGCGATAAAGTTGAAAAAGGTGATAACCTTGTTGAGTTGGAAACAGACAAAGTTAACATCGAAGTAAGCGCTGAAAACAACGGAGTTATTAAAGAATTATTGAAAGAGCCTGGTGACAACGTAGAAGTTGGAGAAATCATTGCTTATCTTGGTGATGCAAGTGAGGAAGGCTCTTCATCTGAACAATCGTCTGACGAAAGTGATGAGAAAGCTGAAGCGAAGAAACAAGGAAAGGAACAGCATGAAGAAGCGAAGTCTGAGCAGGACTCTTCTTCACAAGCAGCTCCTGAAGCATCTGAAGAAAAGTCTGGAAATGGACGTACTGTTGCATCTCCTTCTGCAAGAAAACTTGCACGCGAACTTGGGGTAGACTTAGACAAAGTACAAACCCAAGACCCTTATGGCAGAGTTCGTCCAGATGATGTGAAAGCTCATGCTGATTCTGGAAAGAAAGCACAAGAAGCACCAAAACAAGAGAAGAAACCAGAAAAGCAAACTGAAAAGTCTGCTCCATCAAAAGATGAGTTTAACGGAAAACCAGTAGAAAGAGTGAAAATGTCTCGTCGTCGTCAAACGATTGCTAAACGTCTTGTAGAAGTTCAACACACTGCAGCAATGTTAACGACGTTTAATGAGGTCGATATGACAGCAGTTATGGACTTGCGTAAACGTCGTAAAGACAAATTCTTAGAAGATAATGATGTGAAACTTGGATTTATGTCATTCTTCACAAAAGCAGTTGTTGGAGCACTTAAGAAATATCCTCGTCTCAACGCAGAGATTCAGGATAAAGAAATGGTTCTTAAGAAGTTCTATGACATTGGTATTGCGGTTGGCTCCGAGGAAGGTCTTGTAGTACCGGTTGTACGTGACGCGGACAAGCTTTCTTTCGCTGGAATCGAAGGCGAAATTAGTGAACTTGCTAAAAAAGCTCGCGATAACAAGCTTTCCCTTGATCAGCTTCAGGGTGGTTCCTTTACAATTACGAACGGTGGAATTTTCGGTTCTATGCTTTCCACACCAATCCTGAACGCTCCACAAGTTGGTATATTGGGTATGCACAAGATTCAATGGCGCCCAATGGCAATCGATCAGGATAGAATGGAAAACCGTCCAATGATGTACATTGCTCTCTCTTACGATCATCGAATTGTTGATGGTAGTGAAGCTGTTAGCTTCCTTGCTAAGATTAAAGACTTGCTCGAAGATCCAGAACAATTACTTCTTGAGGGATAAGAATAACAGAGAACCTGAATCAAAATGATTCAGGTTCTTTTTTATAACAGTTCAATCATTTGTAATTGGGGGAAATCAAATGAAATTGCGCACCTTTACTGATCCAATGAAATACCTATCCTACGTTCAACCTTTTCTAGAAGAAAACGAAGCTCTACATAGTCTTCCGTTAGGGTTATTGTTCAGGATAGTGAAAAAGCAGAAGAATGGAGAAGAGCTTGGAAAACTCCTCCTAGGAACAATAGAAGAAGACGGAAGGATTAAGCTTTGTTTTATCCAAACGCCTCCTCATAACCTTGTGCTTGCCAGTGATCAGAATTTAAGTGAAGGAACATTGAATTTTGCATCAGAGAAGCTAAGTAAAGAGTACCTGTTTCCAGGTGTACTAGGTGAAAAAACAATCGTGGAACAATTTTCGAAGACCTACTGTGAGTTTAGGAATTGCAATCGTAAACTAAAAATGAATCAACGAATCTATCGATTAGATAAGGTCACTCCGATAAAGCATGTAGACGGACAGTTGAGAAAAGCTGAAAAAGGTGATACTCACTTGTTGAAAGAATGGATTCAGCTTTTTTCCAATGCAATGGGAGAACCATTTACAGATGTAGAAAGCTATGAAAGATCAAATCAGTTCATAGACGAAGGAACAGCTGCATTATGGGAAAACAATGGACAAGTAGTCTCTATGGCAAATGAGTCTAGACCAACAAGAAAAGGGACAACAATTAACTTTGTTTATACACCGCCGAACCACGAACGTAAGGGCTATGCTTCTGCAAGTGTAGCAGCCTTTAGCCAATATTTATTGGATAAAGGCTATCAATTCTGCACGCTTTACACAGACCTTTCAAACCCCACATCAAATTCTATCTATATGAAAATAGGATACAAGCCTGTCGGAGACTCCATCGTATACACGTTTGAGGGTTGAAACGATTATGTAGTAAAATAGATAAATGGAAAGGAGTGAACGTTATGATTCACGAAAATTGGAAAGAAAAACCAACTGTACGAGAAGTGAAATGTATCCATACCGATGCGAAAAAGTACATGGTAAACCGTGTACTGACCGAAGGGAAAAACTACGAAGTCAAAAATGAAACGGAAGAGTTCCTATTTGTAGTTGATAACACAGGTAAAGTTGGCGGATTCTATAAAGAATACTTCGAGGAAGTTTAATTAGAGAACTGTAAATTCGTCCAGGCTGTAATGGCCTGGGCATTTTCGTTTGTTATTGGTTAAATGCATAGTATGGTATGATGCACTTGGACAATAAAGATTTAAGCTTATAAATAGACGATCAAACCGTCTCTAGCTGCAGGAGGGACATCAGAGTGAATAATACTACGGTTATGGAAGACGCTTTTTCATTTTTGGAAAAAGCCTATCCTGAATTGAAGAGATCACCAGAAAATTTAAATGAACGTAAACTAGAAGTACAGCTAGAAATCGAAAGAACTGGTACATATGAACATACGTTTAAAGAGTTACAGCATGGCGCTAGAATGGCTTGGCGTAATAGTAATAAGTGTATAGGAAGACTGTTTTGGAATACGTTATCTGTTGTTGATAAACGCTCTGAAACAACTGAAGAAGAGATTACAAATTCCCTACTTGAACATATCCGTACCGCTACAAACAATGGAAGAATTCGCCCAACAATTACTGTCTTCCAACCTAACAAAGTTAGGATTTGGAATCACCAACTCATACGTTATGCAGGTTACGAGACAGCTGATGGAATCGTTGGCGATCCTGCTTCGATCGAATTTACGAAAGAAGCTAACAAACTCGGATGGACAGGGGATGGAACACCTTATGATGTGTTACCGATCATCTTTCAAATAGACAATAATGAGCCAACGGTCATATCTATTCCGCCTGAATTAGTCCTCCAAGTGGACCTTAGGCACCCTGAGTATGATATCACACCATTAAATGCGCGCTGGTATGCAGTTCCAATAATTTCTGACATGCAACTCGAAATCGGTGGCATTCATTATGGCGCTGCCCCCTTTAACGGATGGTATATGGGTACTGAAATAGGTGCTCGAAACCTCGCTGATGAAACGCGTTATAACTTGCTCCCACATTTGGCAGAAATTATGAATATAGGAACATCTCAGAATGCCTCATTATGGAAGGACAGAGCTCTAATTGAACTCAATCGCGCCGTTTTATATTCTTTCCAGGAAGATAATGTGAGTATTGTCGACCATCATACTGCTGCTAGACAATTTCATAAGTTCGAAGACAATGAAGCACGTGCTGAAAGGAAAGTAACGGGAAATTGGACCTGGTTGATTCCTCCTATTTCTCCTGCAACTACACACATTTTCCACAAACCATATAAGAACAAGATCGTATCTCCTAATTATTTTTATCAGGATAAACCTTACTAATTAAGAAAGAAGTGAATGTAGATGGTAATTGAAAAAGCTTATTTTACTATTCATAAAGGTATGGAAGAATCCTTTGAAGAAACATTTTCAAAAGCTGTAGAGCTTATTTCTGTTACTCCTGGATTTATTAATCATCAGTTAACAAAATCCATTGAAACTGAGAGCAAATATGTCATATTTGTAGAGTGGGATTCGCTTGCCGCTCATACTGAAGGTTTCATGAAATCAGATAGGTTCAACGAATTCGTATCCATGATGGATCCCTTTTTAGATAAAGTAGAAATGGAACACCTTGTACCGCTTAAATTCAAGTAACGCTCCCCGCTGTTAAGCGGGTTTTCTTATAGGCAAAACACTATACAGATAAAGCAAAACACTATACAATAAAAGGAGTATATTCCTATAAGAAAGGTTGGATTTAGGTGTCTGGTATTCCACGTCCATTAGTACGAGTCAATCAATGGTTCATCTTTATATTTGCCACTGCATTCATTGTTACACTTCACCCTATGTTCCTAATCATACCTCTATCAGTAGGAGGATTAAGTTTATTTTTTCATGTAAACCCAGTCATGAAAGCAAGTAAGCTTTTTTTACGAAAGCCTATGACAGCATACATTTTAGAAGACAAAGAACAACAAGCATTTAATCAAAAAATAGCGGTTACTCTATTGACCATCGCCTTATTAGCAAGTATCGCAAGTATTAAATGGATTTCGATTACTGCGGCTATAATGGTAGCTCTAGCGTCGTTCATTGCAATTCTTGGATTTTGTATTGGATGCTTTGTTCGATTTCAATGGAAAAGATATCAATATAAGAAAACTCAACACACGATGTAAAACAGCCGAGATGGCTGTTTTTTTATTTCGAAAATAAAAAATCCTTATTTCTGCTATACTTATCATTAGAGAGAAAGTAGAAAGGATAGGATTGTATGAGAGAGAAAGTATATGATGTCATTGGAATTGGAATAGGACCGTTTAATTTAGGACTTGCCGCGTTGTTAGACCCTATCAAAGAAATCGATTCAATCTTTTTTGAACAGAAAGAGAAGTTTGATTGGCACCCAGGTATGCTGATCGAAGGAACAAGGCTACAAGTTCCTTTTATGGCTGATTTGGTAACGATGGCTGATCCTACGAATGAATTCAGTTATTTAAATTATTTAAAACACCATAACAGACTATATAATTTTTATTTTCTTCAAAGACTCGAAATGCCAAGAAATGAATACAATCATTATTGCCAATGGGCAGCTGAACGATTGGAAGCCTGTCAGTTCAGCAGTAGGGTAGTATCTGTAACTCCACTCGAAAAGCCAATTAAGCACTACGACGTTAGCGTAGAAAATACAAATAACGGTGAGGTACACAGCTATCTCACCAAGAATCTAATCGTAGGGGTAGGAACGATTCCTTCACTCCCCAAATCACTTCAAGGAATGCCTGAAGAAGATGTAATTCATTCATCCACTTTTCTGCAACATGAAGATCGCTGCAAAAAAGCAAAGAGCATCACGGTCATCGGGTCAGGGCAAAGCGCAGCTGAAATATTCAGGGAGTTATTAAAAGATAGGTCTGAATATGGCTACTCCATTAATTGGATTACGAGATCAAAAGGATTTTTCCCAATGGAAGAAACAAAATTAAGCCTTGAACATTTTTCACCTGAGTACATTGATTATTTCTATGAGCTCCCACAAGACCAAAAAGATGAGATATTCAGTAACCAACAGCTTCTGTATAAGGGAATAAGCCCTCATACAATCACTGATATCTATAATCTTCTTTATGAACAAACAGTAGGTGGAAAGGAAATGGATGTAACATTAATGCCTTTAACCGAAGTGAAAGGCATTTCTCAAACCGAAGATGGAAAGGGATATGAACTGAAATGTCGCCAGTGGGAAAAGAAGAAGCAATTCCTTATAGAAAGTGAAGTTGTGATCGGTGCCACAGGTTACCGTCCCTTTATACCCAATTGCCTAAACGGTTTGAGTGAATTGATTCAATGGGATGAATTAGGAAGATATAACGTTTCGAAAGATTATAAACTGATGCTGAATGAAGATACGACTGCAGAAATTTATGTTCATAGTGGTATGCAACATACTCATGGAGTAGGTTCGACAAACCTTGGACTTGCGGTTAACCGAAATAAAATTATTATCAATCAGATTGCAGGGAAAGAAATCTATCCAGCTCTCGAAAATAACATCTTCCAAAAATTCGAACATAACAACAGTTGATTATCTAATTTTTCTATCAATTCACTCCGATTTGCATTATGATTAAAGAAACACAATAGGAGGACAGGTGGTGAGTATGGCTGTTAAAGAGCCTTTGTCAGCAAATAACTTTCTATGTAAGCTGATTACTCAGTATGCTCATATCCATCATCGAACAATTGGTTCCAAAGCCCAAGAATACATCAGACAGTTAGGTATTCGTTCAGGAGAGTGGCTCGAGTCTTATTATGACATACCAAGTTGGACTCCTGATGAATATGCAAAGGTTATTGTGGATATTAAAAATTCCATTGGTGGAGAGTTTTTCATTTCAGAAGTAACGCCACATTATGTTATTGTTAAAGCTAACTCTTGTCCATTCGGGGAATTTGTGAAAGATGCTCCTCATCTGTGTAAGATGACTGCTAGTGTGTTTGGTGGTATTGCTGCGAGACACTTCAATTATGGTGAGGTTAATTTAAGAAAGCGAATTGCAATAGGTGATCCCGGTTGTGAAGTCTTAATTGCATTTGTACCAGGTATCGAAGAGGGCGACAAGTTTGAAAACCTGAAGAAAATACATGATAATGGTGATCCTTTCACTTGGAAAGAAGATACGATTACCTTATTAAATGAAGAGCTAAAACAAAGCGACGAAATGGTTCTTACACTTTTAAAAGAACTGGAAGAACTTAAAGAACAAGTGAATCAATCTTGAACCAAAGACAGGCTTAATGCCTGTCTTTTTTGTATGAAAACGTTCTTCATGATCAATACTAAATAGAAAGGGGTGTAATTATGCAAAAGAATGCTAGAGGATATGTACAGGAAACATGTAAGGAATTAAAAGAAGCTGAAAGAAATTTACAACACGCATTAGAAACTGTAGAAAAAGACCCAAATAGACAGCGAATACAAGAATCTTTGAACCAGCTGATGGCAGTCCAGACGTATTGTAATGAGACAGAAGGTATGCTTGAAAATCATTAAAAATTTTTATTATAAATATCTAAATTCACGTTTTAACCTGAGATAAATCGGAAATTGGTGTGTAATGTTATTTTAAGGAGGATTCAGCTATGAGCCTGTTATTTGGGAAAGGCATGGCAGCATTCGAACAGGATGCAAAGTCAGAAAAAGAATTAGTAAAAACATCTCCCGCCGCTCATCAAAATAGAAAATCAAAACTTAAACAAAAACCTACGAAAATATAGCCACCCTGGATAGGGTGGTCAGGCTGTTGAGAAAGTCTAAGGAATCGGCCAACAAAATAGTGGTGATTTACGCTCTAGGATGCTCGCTTTCCGCGGGGCGGGCATCCTTCCGCTTCAATCTGCTTTAATATGAAGGAATAAACCAAGAATAAACCACCTCAAAATGACGCACTGAAAAGTTTGTTAGCGTAATAGATCGGAAAGTTTAACTTTGATTGAATGTACTCTAGTAGGAGTGAATACCTCTTGACTCCCGTGGTCCAACGGGCGTTCAAGACTCAGAGTGGACGGTCTTTGTTCGCTTTGAGGCTTGGACGTTCGTCCACAGGAAAGCAAGAGGTATTTAAGCTCCTACGGCATAGGGAGCGTATCATCTAGATTACAACAAGCTTACACAAAAAAAAGCACCCGCTAATGGGTGGTTTTTTTTGAAGGATTTCTACACAAGGCAGAGAATAGTTGTAATAATCAATAAAAAGTGGATTGAATTATTGATGAGTCCTTAAAATAAGAGAAGAGGGAATTTAATTGGAAAACACCGGGATTCGTAAGTTTATCTTCGTAAAGGATATAACATACTTATTGAGTTTACTTGCGGTTTGTTTGGTTTATTTACTAATGAGTGGGGTTTCTCTATTTGTTTTAATCTCATTTTTTGGCGGGTTATTCATTTTTATATTAAATGAATATATAACGCACAGATTCCTTTTTCATTTAAAACCTCCTAAAAATCCCTTCGCTCTAAAGGTCTTAAAGAGATTACATTACGATCATCACACAGATCCGAATGATTTACATCTCATGTTCTTACCAATCTGGTATAGCATCCCCCAAATTGTTGGTATATCACTAATATACTATCTTTTCTTTTCTTCATTTGTTACCACGATCGCTTTTGCGTCAGGATTAATGACGATGCTGCTCGTTTATGAATGGAAGCATTTTGTTGCACACCAACCAATTACACCGAGATCCAGCTTTGGTAAATGGCTGAAACAAACGCATTTACTTCACCATTTCAAAAATGAAAACTACTGGTATGGCGTATCAAATCCATTTATAGATATGTTGTTTGGAACACATAAGGATGAAAAAACGGTGAAAAAAAGTAAAACAGTACGTAATATCGAAGGTGTGTCTTCAAATAAAAAGACAATAAAGTTTTAGTCAAAGCAGCCTTTTATTAAAGGCTGTTTTTATATGAAACTTTTTATAAGTGGATCCGTCTACAAGGATAGGGGGGATTCAAGATGAAGATGATACTTATTGGACTAATAATGAGCTTGTTGATTGCAGCTTTCTTTACTGGTTCCTGGTATACCATGATTAGAGAACCTGAAGTGGCAGCTGACAAAGCCGTTGCAGAAGAGAAACAAGCACCAAAGAATGAGAAAGTTTATAAAGATGGAGAAGCTTTTATTGAAACAGATATGGATGAAAATAAATTATTTAAGCTACAAGTGAAAAAGTTAGACAATCTTCCGGAGGAGGCAAATGTTGAAGAGCTTTCAGAAAACGAGAAATACGCCATATTTGAACTATATGCAGAGAATTTCCAGGAATATGGTACAGGGTTTAAAGGCTATTATACAAAGTTGAAAGTTCTTGACGAGAAAATAGAGCCAAATAGTTTCGTAATCGCAGACAAAAAGGGATGGAATAAATACAGATTAGAATCTGGCGGACATGTGAAAATGATATTGATTTACCTAATCGACAAAGATGTTAACGAGATGGACCTAGTGATCACACCAGAGTTTTATTATATGGATATCGTCTATCGTTTTGATGAATAACGAGCTACAAAGTCGCTTCTTCTTATTTCCGATCAGTCTACTAGAGATTAGTACATACATTGATGTATGATGAAGATAAGGTGAACTGATTGGAAAGGAAGGCAATTCTATGTATTTATACGAATCTTATTTGAAGGATAACCATCAAAAGGATCTATTGGAGCTTGCAGACGGGCTAGCGAGAACTTTTTCAAAGCATGCTGAGGAAATTGATGAAGAAGGTCGCTTTCCTTATGAGAATTTCGATGCGATGAAAGAAAAAGGTTATACTTCTCTTACTGTTCCTGAGAAATTTGGTGGTAAAGGAATAAATTTATATGAGTTTATTATGCTCCAGGAAAGAATTGCTTCGGGCGATGCTTCAACAGCTTTATCGGTTGGTTGGCACCTTGGGATTATGCTCGAAATGGTAGATGATCAAGAGTGGTCAGATGACTTATTTGAAAGAATGGCGAGGTTAGTAGTGGATGAGAATGCCTTGATCAATAGAGCAGCTACAGAACCCGCGAGTGGTAGTCCTACTCGTGGTGCAATGCCAGAAACAAGAGCCATTCAACGAGACAACGGTTGGGTTATTAATGGAAGAAAAAGTTTCACTTCAATGGCACCTGGACTAGATTATGCGCTAGTTTCAGGGGAGATTAACCAGTCAGGAAAAAAAGGCTTTTTCCTAGTAGATATGAAATCAAAAGGAATTAGTATTGAAAAGAAATGGAATACCATGTCGATGAGAGGAACAAGAAGTGATGATCTTGTTTTACAAGATGTCAAGCTTCCCCTTGATGCTCTTATCGAGGAGTCTGAAAAGCCTAGAGATAAGAAGCTTCCAAAAGCTTGGTTACTACATATACCTGCATGTTACCTCGGCGTCGCGATTGCTGCAAGAAACTATGCGATAAAATTTGCTTCCGAGTACAGCCCTAATAGCTTGCCAGGACCAATTAAAGATGTAGCGGAGGTTCAAAGAAAAATAGGCGAAATGGAATTAGAGCTACTGAAAGCAAGGGAAATGATGTACAGTATAGCTTGGCGCTGGGTTACTGAACCCGATAAGCGTAAGGGTATGGCAGGTGAATTAGCAGCAGTAAAACATGTTGCAACAAATGGAGCATCAACTGTTGTAGATCTTGCCATGAGAATAGTTGGAGCTAGAGGATTATTTAACGATTGCCCGATGCAACGGTATTATCGAGATGTTAGGGCTGGCCTTCACAATCCTCCGATGGATGATGCTGTTATTTCATTACTTGCAGCGAATGCGTTTGATAATCACCAGGGACCGAATTAAAGGTTCTTGGTGTTTTTTATCTAAATATAGGTTTTTTTTACTGCAAATGCACAAAACTCCTCAATGCGATACGATTAATTACATGATTTTAGGAATAAAGATATAATTTTGACTTAAAAAGAGGAAAAAACCATTCGGGTGACGAAATACTTAACAAATAATCGAAAGGGAGATGAAAACATGCGTGAAAGAAGGACCGTATCGTTGAGTGGAAGCTTGCTCTTTCCTGACGGCTGGGGACTTCAGATGCAAGTAGAAGAAAACAAAAAAGAAGAAAAGATATCACGAATTAAACATGAACAGGAGCTGAAACATTCTAAATGATGCAGTTCATTCTAACAATTAATCATTATAATATGTAATGGAGTCATGCGAGTTGAATATAATCGCTATGACTCCATTTTTATTTTTACATAAGAAAAGGGATTCAGAAATTCAAAAAAGAATTAAGGAGGAGAGCATCTTTTGAAAATAACCATTAAGGTAGGCGTTGGCATCATGCTTAGTGTAATCCTTTTACTCTCCAACTTATCATATGGAAAAGGAAATCAATCGGAAGCAGGTCAAGATGACCAAGATTTATTTAGAAACCTCAAAAACATTCTTTCAGATGAAGGACTTAAAGGAGCAATTGCAGGTGTTAGTGTTCGGGCAGCTGATACAGGTGACATCCTATTTGAACATCACGGCGACACAAGATTGACCCCTGCTTCAAATATGAAACTCATTACTGCCGCAGCAGCGTTAGACACTCTTGGTCATAACTATCGATTTATAACAGATGTAGCGACAAATGGAAAGATAGAGAAAGACGTATTAAAAGGTGATCTCTACTTGATAGGCAGGGGCGACCCAACCATTCTTAAGGAAGATTTTGATGATTTTGCTACTACATTAAAAGAAAAGGGTATAAACAGGATTGAGGGTAATCTTATTGGAGATGAATCCTGGTATGATACTCAAAGACTGTCCGAGGATATGATTTGGACCGATGAAAGTGAATATTATGGTTCTCAGGTTTCTGCTCTAACTTCTGCTCCTAATCATGATTATGATGCAGGAACGATTATCGTTGAAGTGTTCCCAAGCACTGTAGAAGGTGAAAGTGCAAAAGTAACCACCTCACCAAATACGGACTACGTTACAGTTCAAAATTCAGCGACTTCGGTGGCTCCAGATGAGGAAACAGAAATCTTTATTAATCGCAAGCATGGAACAAACCTAATTACCGTTAAGGGTAGAATCTCGATAGGGGATGCAAAAGAGAGAAGTTGGATCGCAGTTTCTGATCCTGCAATGTACGCTCTACGCTTGTTCGAGCAGTCGTTAAAAAATGTTGGCATAACGATAAACGAAAACTTACAAATCAACAAAGCTCCTGAAGATGTCACTATTTTGACCACCAAAAAATCGATGCCACTTCATGAACTGCTCATCCCCTTTATGAAACTAAGCAACAATGGACATGGAGAAATATTAGTGAAAGAGATGGGAAAGCGTAAGAAAGACGAGGGAAGCTGGGAAGCTGGATTAGAAGTAGTGAATGACTATTTGATGAAGGAAGGATTACAGCCTGATAATATACTGATAAGGGATGGATCAGGCATTTCTCACGTTACCTTGATTCAACCTAATCAACTTAGTATGCTACTCTACAAACTACAGTCTAGTGAATGGTTCAACCACTATTTCACTTCACTTCCAGTTGCTGGTTCGAAAGGGAGATTCGTAGGTGGAACGCTTAGTAATCGTATGAAGGGCACGGCTGCTGAAAATGTTGTGTTTGCGAAGACAGGAACGTTACAAGGTGTTTCTTCATTATCAGGTTACGTGAAACATGAGAATCCCATGATTTTCTCAATCATTATCAATCAATTTTTGGATGAAGATAAAATTGAAGAAATCGAGGATCGAATCGCTATATCACTTGCAGAATATAATCCTGAATAGCTAATAGAGGCATCGTCATTGACGGTGCCTCTTTCTTTAGATATTCATTGTATAGAAATTAGTATAAGAACTTTACAATTAGAAAAGTTAGCGAAGAGAGACTGATAGATACAAGTAACAGCACCAATACTGGTTTTAATGCCTTTGTTTTTATATCTTTTAAGCTTACATTTAGTCCAAGTCCAACCATAGCAGCTGTTAAACACCATGTGGTAATGTTGTTAACTGTTTGAACAGCATTCTCAGAGAAAGGGACGATGGGACCTAAAAGATACGTTCCTACTAGACTCATAACTACGAACCCAACTAAAAACCAAGGAAAAGATACAGCGTTATGTGTCTCATCTTTTCGTTTTCGGGTCATCACATAAATCAGAATCAAGCATACAGGAACCAATAGAAATACTCTCCCTAATTTTGCAAGAAGGGCCATTGCAAGTGCATCTTCACCACCCGGTGCAGCTGCAAGAGCAACATGAGCAACTTCATGAAGAGATATCCCTGCCCATACGCCATACTCAGCGGCACTAAAAGGCAATAGTGGACGTATCAATGTATACGCTACAGAAAAAATCGTTCCGAATAACGCGATGATTCCGACGCCAATTGCTGTATCTTCATCTTTTGTTCTAAAGATAGGAGCTACCGCTGCAATCGCTGCAGCTCCACAAATCCCAGTTCCTGCAGCAAGTAAAGCAGTGATCGAACGATCTGCGTTAAACAGTTTTGCCAGCCACATACTTGCTGCGAAACTGAAGAGTATAACTCCGGCTCCAATTAGTAAGATGGAAAAGCCATCTTGTAAAATGAATCCCACATTAAGCTTGATCCCATACAGGATAATCGCAAAACGCAGGATCTTTTTAGATGAGAAGGTAATGCCTTCTCGTAACATTTCTGGATATCCTGCTATCTGTCTATAAATAATGGCTATAAATATTGCTGATGCGAGTTGGCCAGTTAGCTGAAACACAGGTAATTTCGCTACATAGTAGCCTATAAAAGCAATTATAAATGTGAATAATATTCCAGCACTCCAACGCATTCTGTATGATAGCTGAAATTGATGTTTTATAGTATTAATGTTCATCACCGCACTCTCCATTCCTACTACATTGTAAAGCGACGTTTGTTATAAGTGAAATAAATAATTATAATGGTATATATAACTAATCACTTATAATAGGGGGGGCGCCTATGGATCAACAATTTAGAGTTTTTGTTTCTGTCGTCGAAAACAAGAATTTTTCAAAAGCTGCAAAAGACTTACATATGACACAACCTGCAGTAAGTCAATACATTAAGAATCTTGAACAATCTCTCGGAACGAGGCTACTAGAGCGCGATAACCGTACAGTTTCATTAAACAGAGCTGGGGAAATCGTTTATCATCATGCAAAGGAATTATTGAACTTATATTCTAAGATGAATGATTTAATAGATGAGTTAACAAATAAAACGAGTGGAAAAATCAAAATCGGAGCGAGTTATACCTATGGAGAATATGTCCTACCACATGTATTGGCGCGGATTCATCAAAAATATCCATTAATTTCTCCTACCGTTACAATTGGAAATTCAACAGAAATAGGAGATTTAGTTTACACGCACCAATTAGATGTCGGAATTATTGAAGGAGATCACCCTCTGAAAGAACTCACGGTAACGAACTTTACAAAAGATGAAATGGTTATTGTTGCGTCACCGAACCACTCTCTTGTACATAAAGATTGTAAAGAATTAACCGATGAAACATGGATTGTACGTGAAACAGGATCAGGAACAAGAGAAGCTACTGAGAATATGTGGAAAGAACTTTCTGTTTTACCTACAAAAACAATGGAGTTCGGAAGTACACAGCTCATTAAGGAATCTGTTGAAGCGGGAATCGGGATTAGTTTTTTATCCAAATGGGCGATTCGCAAGGAGCTACAGCTCGGTACTTTAGCAGTAATTGAGCTTCCTGAATTTCTATACAAACGTACTTTCTCAATTGTGATGCGATCACCATTCCAAACGAAAGCACTAGAAATTCTCCTTCAACATGTTAAGAACCATCATACATAGCAGTAGAGAGATTTTACAGTCCGTGATATAGTGTTTAAATTGAAAAGCCATTTGGCTTTTTTTATTTTGCAAAGGAAGCGATCGATGATGAAAAAGATTCTTGAAGAATGGCAAAAAGCACTACAGTCAGAAATCTCCTTTTTGAAAAAATTCGGTAGTAAACCAAATCGGATAATTAATGGTCAATTGTTGTCTAATAATAATGGAGCATACAAATATTACTTTGAAACAACGACCAATTTACAAATTCCAACTGGAGCTAAAGTCCGTATAGAAATGAAACATATTAAAAGAGAAGGACGAATCCTTTCTTCTGAAGGGAGAAATGTCATATTGAAGTTAGAGGGGGGTTTTGGAAGTGTGATTCCTGAGGCTCAACTTTTTCATGATCCCTGGGAACTGTTAGAAGAATTAATTGAACGACTCGATGAAGTAAAGGAAAGTAAAGGAAGGTTAGAGCGGGTCAAGAGATTAATGAATCCTTCAACGACTACAAAACATCCGGAGAATAAAGTGAAAAATAGCTTACATGAGCTAATTCTTCGTTCGAAATATAATCCCGTGACGTATGTGTGGGGCCCACCTGGAACAGGGAAAACACATAAATTAGCTCGCACGGCTGCCAACCATTATTTTAAAGGTCATAACGTGCTAATCCTTTCACATAGTAATCAAGCTGTAGATGTGTTGATGAGAGAAACAGTTAATTTCACTGATATCAAAAGCAAGTTTGAAGAAGGAAAGATAATGAGATATGGGTTACAACGTAATGTGAAGTCTCATCTTCCTTTATTTACTGATCAACTATTAATGGAGAAACATCCTGGTTTAGCTTCCGAGAAAGAAAAAATCTTTGAAGAGCGAAAGAAATTAAAAGAAGATCTTTCAAAATCGTTCAGTAGGCGCGATTCTGAAGAACTGATTAACCTTGAATCAAAACTGGCACAAGTGCTGGAAAAGATTCGTGTGAAAGAAACAAAGTTTGTAAAGGATGCCTCAGTTGTTGGAACAACGCTCTCGAGAGCTGCTATAGATGAAACTATTTATAAAAAACGGTTTGATTTAGTGATTATCGATGAAGCGAGTATGGCTTACGTTCCTCAAGCTGCTTTTGCGGCATCGCTTGGGAAGAAAGTTATTGTATGTGGTGATTTCAAACAACTTCCTCCGATTGCATCAGGTAGGAGTGCATTAATAACGAAGTGGTTAAGGGAAGATATCTTTCATTGCTCCGGAATCGTTAAAGATATTGAACAATCACAAATTCATCCGAATTTATTTTTGTTAAATGAGCAAAGACGAACACACCCTGTCATTTCAGCATTTACAAATCACTATGTCTATCACTCTCTTGTGAAAGATCATGAATCAACCTTTCATTCAAGAGAATCGATTTCAACCCGAAAACCTTTTAAATCCCAACCATCTGTTCTAATCGATACTAGTTTTACAGGGCAATATTGTTTTACTGGAAACGCTTCTAAATCTCGGATGAATATTTGGCAATTACTATTATCCTTCCAGGCGATTTTTGAGGCAATAAATGATGGGATGAATTCAATAGGATATGTCACCCCTTATAGGGCTCAAGCAAACTTAATGAATCTTCTTCTTGAAGAGTTGTTAGAAGGTTACGATGAATTGGATTTATTGGCAGCTACCGTTCATCGTTTTCAAGGCAGTGAAAAAGACATGATGGTTTTCGATACCGTTGATGGTGAACCTATGAACCGAGCAGGTATGTTGATTACCGGCCAGAACAGCGAAAGACTTATTAATGTTGCAATGACGAGGACGAAAGGGAAGTTCATTCATGTAAGCAACATTCATTTCGTCAATAAAAATATACCTTCCTCTAAAACGCTCCGTAAACTTGTTGATCACCAAGTCGAGAAAGGGGAAAAGGTAAGCCCAGCACAAATTGGGAGTTGGATAAAACACCCTCACAAGAAATTAACCTGGTCTCATGCGATAAAAACTGATCAAATCTTCAAAGAAATGAAAAGAGCGAAAGAAATTTTTATCTCTATTCCTTCTGGTACTGAATTGACGATGGAGTGGAAGCAACTTATTAATCAACTGAAAACTAAGGTGACTTTCTGTTCAAAGGAGAAAGGTACCACGGAAACCGAAAGTACAGTCTCTTTTCCATTCGTTGCACTTGATCGTCAAACACTTTGGATCGGAATGCCATTTGAAGGAATGAAGCGAACGGAACCACCTGCTGTTGCCGCAAGGCTTCAGTCTCCGAGAGTGATAAGGGAATTTCTTAATCAAGTTTTGATAAATGGTGATTTAGAATAAGCATGAATGCTTCTCGTCATGAGCATATTTGTTCATAATTGTTTTATGAGTTTTGATAAGAAAAAAATATATGAAACCCAAACCCTTACATGCTGATGTAGGGGTTTTTGTTGCTTCTAATCGTGATCGATTCTAGCAGGACTTTTGACTTTAGTTAAGAATACCTACTATTGGAAGAAAATAAGTTAATTCACATCATATTGGAGGCAGGCATGAAGTTAAATATCATACATACAAACGATATTCATAGTCATTTCGACAACTATACGAAAGCTGTTTCATTAATTCGAGACTACATGGATGGAAATACGATATTGCTCGATGGAGGAGATTTTGCAGATTTCAAAAGTATCGAACTTCAGGGAACAAAAGGGATTGCAGCTGTTAAGATGCTGGAGTCTGCAGGGTATTCTGCAATCACAATAGGGAATAACGAATTGTTTAATGGAATTGGTACACTTGAACATATGGCCACGAACAGCTCATTACCATTTATTAGCTGTAATTTAACGAAAATGAATGGCGATCCGATTTCAGGAGTCAAAAGTAGCGTAATCCTTCATCATAATGGGCTTAGAGTATTTATAACTGGAGCATCGCCGGATTTACAAGAGTTTAATGAACTGATGGGTTTTGCAATTACAGATTACAAACGAGCGATAGAAGAAGAGATAAACAAATTCCGAGGGGACTTTGATCTATGCATCGTATTGAATCATGTAGGTACTGAGGCAGATTTAGAACTAGCCGAAGAAATCGATGCGATCGACCTTATTCTATCAGCACATGACCATGTGTTATATGACGAAGCAAAGGTTGTAAACGGTACGATACTTAATTCGGCAGGAAACTATGGAGAGCATATTGGAATAGTCGAATTAGAAATCTCTCATTCATCCGTTGAGCTATTAGCTTCTTCTACAATTTCAACTTCCAAAGCACAGAATGATGAAGAGGTTTTACAAATTCTAAAAACAAGCAAGGAAGAAGCTGTTACCCAACTAAGCTCACCACTATATGAAGTAGATAAGCCACTCTGGCACGATGTATTAGAAGAGAACCCACTCTCTAATTTGATTGCCGATGGCTTAAGAGACCGGTTCTCAAGCGAAATAGGATTAATAAATAGCGGGATAGCGAACGCCGGTATTATTCAGTACGTTTCTGAGAAGAAATTAATTGAAATTTGCCCTTCACCATTAAATCCTACGTATTTTGAAATACAGGGTAAATTCTTGAAAGAAGCGCTACAACATTCACTCGACAGCTCTGTTTGTATGGCTGATGGAAGAGGGCCAGGGTTCAGAGGGAAATATGTTGGAAGACTTCATGTATCAGGGGTAGAAATAGAGCACGATGGGAGAAAACTCGAACTGATTAAGGTTAACAATGAACCAATAGATGAAGAAAGATGGTACAGTGTAGCTTCATCAGATTATTTATTAAGAGGTTCGGGTTATCCAGCCTTAGCAAATAATAGAAACTATACTTATCAACCTGATGAAATCAAAGATGTGATCAGAGAATATGCCAGTAAGAAAACGTTTGTAACCCAGTCGTATGAACCTAGGTGGAAGACAACTAGCACCGTTGTAAATTAAGAAGAATAGTTGGAAATCTACTGTTCTTCCTCGCTCAATAGTCTGACTTTTCAATAATTTCAATTACCGTATTTTATATATAAAATATTAATCCTTATAGTAAACCAATCCCACAACCAAGCCTTAAATTCAATAGAAAGAGGGAAAACACTTGAAAAAAGTTGAAAAATTGATCATTGAACTTGAAAAGCGTTTATTACAACCAGATATAAGAAGTTCAAAAAAAGAAGTTGATAAACTGTTAGATGATGACTTCGAAGAATTTGGCAGTTCAGGAAAAAGGCTATGTAAAGAAGACGTTTTGCAGGGACTATCCGAGGAAGGACCCGTCCATTTTTCTATGGACAGTTCGAAGGTAGTTGCATTATCAAATGACGTGATGCTTCTTACATACACACTGACAAAAGACGATTGCCAATCTAAAACCCTTCGAAGTTCGATCTGGAAATGCACGAATGAGGAATGTAAAATGGTTTTCCACCAGGGAACCAAATCCAATCGCCTCAGCTAAAACTGATAGATTATTGGGTGATTTACGCTATCGAACTAATAAAGAGGTTTCAAATAAAATTATTAGAATGATATAATGAATGCGCTTTCAATATTAGGAGGGTTACTTTGAATAAAAAACATATCGATCCTACAGAATCAACAGTTCATACTGATTTTAAAGACAACATGACTTATAGTGAATACTTAAGTCTTGATAGAATTCTATCTGGTCAAAATCGGCTTTCAGACCACCATGACGAGATGTTGTTCATCATTATTCATCAAGTTAGTGAGCTATGGATGAAATTAATACTCCACGAGTTAAAAGGTGCGATTCACGCCATCGAAAATGATGAACTGTCAACTGCTTTTAAAATGCTTGCTAGAGTATCGAAAACCCAAACGCAGATTATACAAGCGTGGGACGTTCTATCCACACTTACCCCTTCCGAATATATGGAATTTAGAGATTCCTTAGGGCAGGCTTCAGGTTTTCAATCTTATCAGTACCGTATGATTGAATTTGCCCTTGGATACAAAACACCTCATGTACTAAAGATTTATGAAAAAGATCCTACACTACACCAAACATTAAAAGAAGCTTATAATGACTTAAGTATTTACGACGCTGCTATTCGAGCACTTGATCGTGCAGGCATCGAGATAGATAAAGAAGTTTTAGAAAGAGACGTAACGAACACGTATGATGGGTATGATTCTGTTAAGAATGCCTGGCTAACAGTGTATCGAAACACTGACAAATATTGGGATTTATACGAACTTGCAGAAAAACTCGTTGATATAGAAGACTGGTTACAACAATGGCGTTTTAGGCATATGAAAACAGTGGAGCGAATCATAGGATTTAAGAAAGGTACAGGAGGATCCTCAGGAGTAGGCTACTTAAAGAAAGTATTGGATCATCGATTTTTCCCTGAGCTGTGGGATATCAGAACAGAACTATAATATATTATTATTATGTTAACAACAATACACACAAAAAGGCTGTAGATTAAGCAGCCTTTTTGTGTGTATTACTTTAATAAATAAGTGCAAGAACCCCGCACCTTCTTATTTTAGTTTCCCTCTATTTTTAAGCTCTTCTTCAATATCCGCGAAAGATTCAACAGGGAAGTAAGGAGCATCACGATATTTCAGAATATCTTGAAGCGCATCTTTTGCGAAAGTTAAGTCCGCTTCTCTTGCTCCATGAGAGTCTGGCTCACTGTCCCCAGCAAAATACACTTCATCATAGCTGTCCTTTAGTTCTTTAATTACGAGAGATTTATCAATGCCATATCTTTCAGAATAGTGCCTATGAGTTGAATCAATAGAAAGGTGAACATTGTTATCTTCATAGTAGCCTTTGTTTGAATAAACGGGGACGCCTTCGATCCCATAATACGTTAGTAAATGTTTAATATAATAATCCGTACCAGCACTTAAGATATAAAAGTCCCCGCCATTTTGTTGAACCTTTTTGATAAATGCCGGCACATGAGGATCAATTGGTAACGTCTTTATATCTTCGATGATTTGCGCTTCATCTTTATTTATAGACTTGAAAACCTTACCTAGAAATTCAATGTCTTGTATTTTTTCCGCTTTCCACTCTTTATATAACACTCTTCCTTCTGGATAATAGTTTTCAATAACAAACCAATAGAAATCCTTCTTAGAAATTGTTCCATCGAAATCTGACACAAATGCCCAATTAGTCACTTCTATTACCTCCTAATCTTCTTGCTATTACTCTTTAACGAATTGTAGCACGAGACGATATTGATATGAAATTAAACTCGATTAATGCAATAACGTAAAACTGTGCTAAACTATGTTAAAATGATTTCTAAAAAGTTTGATTATTCTTATTAAATAGAGGGAGAGCGAGAATGAGTAAAACAATTAGCAAAGTACAAGTAGAAGATATCATTATCGCAAATCAGGTGTTGAAGGATGTAGCATTAAGAACGCCACTTCAACGCAATGACATCCTTTCAGAACGGTACAATTGCAATGTCTACTTAAAAAGAGAAGACCTTCAAAACGTAAGATCTTTTAAAATTCGAGGTGCTTACAATCATATTCAAGGGTTAAGCAAAGATGAAAAAGCTAGAGGGATTGTTTGTGCAAGTGCAGGAAACCATGCTCAAGGAGTGGCATATTCATGTAAAACACTAGGCATAAGAGGGCATATTTTCATGCCTGCAACAACACCCAGACAAAAGGTTTCTCAAGTAGAACTTTTCGGTGGTTCTTCGGTTGATGTCATCCTAACAGGGGATACCTTCGATGATTCATTTAAAACAGCGACTGAGTACTGTACTAGTGAAGAAAAAACCTTTATCCATCCTTTTGATGATTATCACACAATCGCAGGACAAGGAACAGTTGGCCTAGAAATTATGAATGACTTAGATCATGTTGATGTTGTGATGGTCCCAATAGGTGGAGGGGGTCTTGCTTCTGGTGTAGGCTCGTTTGTGAAGAGTATCAATCCTGACACGACAATTATTGGCGTTGAACCTGAAGGAGCTCCGGGCATGAAAAGCTCTATTGATCATAATGAGATGGTTTCTCTCGATTACATCAATAAATTTGTTGATGGGGCGGCAGTAAAACAAGTCGGAAAACTTACGCTAGAAATATGCAAGCAGCTGCTTGATGACGTTATTCTTGTGCCTGAAGGAAAGATTTGTACGACCATTCTTGAACTTTACAACCAAAACGCCATTGTAGCAGAACCAGCTGGTGCACTTTCTATAGCTGCTTTGGATTTCTATCAAGATCAAATTAGAGGAAAAAATGTGGTTTGTATTATTAGTGGGGGTAATAATGATATTAACCGAATGCAAGAAATTCAGGAACGCTCCTTGATTTATGAAGGGTTAAAACATTATTTCATTGTCCATTTCCCCCAACGTGCAGGAGCATTAAAGGAATTTATGGCTGATGTACTTGGTCCAACTGACGATATTACACGTTTTGAGTATACGAAAAAGAACAACCGGGATAAAGGACCTGTCCTTGTAGGAATCGAATTAAACAAAGTAGAAGACTATAATCCATTAGTGGAGCGAATGATGGTTAATGGCTTCTCTTATATCGAAATTAACAAAGATCAGGATTTATTTAACTTGTTAATCTAAAACGCCTGTTAAGGCGTTTTTTAGTGATATACATTCGTTTGATTCCATTTTGTTTCACACGCTAGACGACTACCAGAAAATAACGCTACCTCATAAAGAGTAAAGCAACACTTTTCCTAGTATATCTGTTATGATAAAGGTTGGTTTTCTTGAAAAAGAGGACGTACCAATCTAGAAGAGGAGACCGTACATGACTCAACCATTACCGTTTGAAATAACAAAAGAAGATTCATTTTATGATGTGCTAGGTGACTATATAGGAGATGTGTTTTATGACATCTTACCAGAGCACGGATATGAGCTTCGTGATGAACAGATCTTTATGGCCTTTCAGATCGAACAGGCTTTTAAAAATAAAAGTGTCGTATTTGCTGAAGCAGGTGTAGGAACAGGGAAAACATTTGTCTATTTGCTATACGCGATTTGCTATGCTAGACACACAAGAAAGCCCGCAATCATTTCTTGTGCAGATGAAACGCTCATTGAGCAGCTAGTTAAAAAAGGCGGCGACATTGAGAAGCTTGAAAAAGCTCTTGGTCTAAATGTCGATGTACGACTAGCTAAGGCAAGAGAACAGTATGTTTGCGTGAAAAAGCTCGACTATCTTTCGCATCGCACTGATGATGAAGATATCTTAAGCGTCCATGATGAAATTCCAGAGTTTGTTTATGAGCCAGCAGCTTCCATGCAGTCCTTCCATCGTTACGGAGATCGTAAGGAATATCCGTGGGTCCCGAATGAGAAATGGGAGACAATTGCATGGGACCCTCTACAACAATGCTCTACTTGTGACTGGCGCCACCGCTGTGGACAAACATTAAATCGAAAACATTATCGTCAAGCAAGTGACCTCATAATTTGCTCACATGACTTTTATATGGAACATATTTGGACGAAAGAGTCTCGTAAGCGAGAAGGGCAGCTTCCTCTATTACCTGAAGCTAGTACCGTGGTATTTGACGAAGGACACCTTTTAGAGTTTTCAGCTCAAAAAGGCCTAACATATCGATTCCATTCTGAAACTTTATCAAGTGTTTTAACCGGATATATGGATCAGGATGTTCGAGAAGAGTCACTTACTCTAGTAGAAGATATCCTCGAGCTGCATGATGAGTGGTTCTCTCGCCTTAGTAACAATGCTAGATCCGTTGAGGGATCAGTTCGGAAAGATGTTCAGAGAACTGAATCCATTGTTTCAATGGCTGAGACAATCGTGACTAAGGTTGATGCGCTACTTGAACAGCTTGTTTTCGATTCAGAATTATATGTGATGGATGATTATCATGTAAAGATTATGGAAGAATATTTGGAGTTCTTTGCTTATGGGTTAAGAACATTCCTTAGAGATGGTGAAGGAATCCATTGGTTAGAAGAAACTGCTACTGACACAAGTCTCGTCATTATGCCGCGACTTGTTGAAGATATCTTAAGAAAAGAAGTATTTTCTCAAAAAATTCCGTTTGTATTCTCATCAGCTACATTATCTCAAGCAGGTGACTTCTCTTACATCGCTAACAGTTTAGGAATTCAAAAGCAAACGTCGTTTTCCGTTAACTCTCCATTTGATTATGAAAAGCAAATGGAAATAACAGGGGATGTTGAAAAAGATGAAGAAGAAAAGTGGGAAAAAATACAGGAATCACTTACTAAAAACCAAGGTCATTCTCTCATACTTTTCTCATCATTGGAGGAAATGAACCGTTTTAAAACCTGGTCAGAGACCAAAGACCGGACGTTTAAAATGATATTTGAAGGTGATCGGGAAATAAGTGAAACTGTTAAAGAATTCCAGGACGATGCTTCTTCAGTTCTTTGTTCTTATCACCTTTGGGAAGGCCTTGATGTTCCAGGTGAATCACTTACTCAAGTGATTATATCTTCACTCCCATTTCCACCGAATGACCCTGTTTTCCAGGCAAAGAGAAATCATTCATCGAACCCTGAAGAGCACGTGGATCTACCATATATGCTCCTTAGACTTCGTCAAGGGATAGGACGCTTAATTCGAACAAGTCATGATAAAGGTTCTGTAAGTTTGTTTATGTCTAACAATCAAAAGCACAATTATGAAAAGAAAATCCAAGACGTAATGCCTTTACCTATAAAGTGGAATTAATCCAAAGAGCTCTTTCTAACAAGAAAGAGCTCTTTTTCAACAGAACGACTAGTGGAGGTGCATAGATGAAAACGAACTGGGAACGGAATAAACCAATTATTGAACCAGATCTAAAAAGCTTCTCGGAAATCGTACAAAACGATTACCCTGATGGATCAATTAATACAATCGAATTATTGGCAGGTGGGTTGAGTCACTCAAACTACAAAATCGAGCTAATGGACGGTACATGGGTTGTTGCGAGATTTACCACAAACAAGAAAACTCTTATACTCGAACAAAACCTTAATAGGATTCTTCCTGAGGAGGTGAAAGCTCCAAGATTTTTACACATCTCACACCAACCAGAGTACAGTGTTGCTCTTGTTGAATGGAAGAGTGGAGTATTACTACGTGATCGTCTAACTTCTTCCGCAAATGAAATGTATGCAATCGGTCATTCAGTAGGAAAACAACTTGCATCATTACGACAAATCACTTTCGAATCCCAGGGGTTTCTAGACAAGAATGTAAAGGTTGAGAAGCCATTTCGCCTTACGCCTGATTCTTTCTATTCAACCATCACATCCTTTATTGAAAAGGGACCTATGACCTCTAGAATATCGAAATCATTAACACATCGGATTCGTACATTTGCAAAAAATCACGCACAACTTTTTCTAGAAGACAAAAGTGAAGCACGTCTCGTTCACGGTGATTTCAATGGACTTAACCTTTTGATTGAAGGCACAGAAGTAAGCGCTGTATTAGATTGGGAATTTGCGTTTGCAGGTAGTATTTATTTAGATATCGGAAATATGATTCGGTATGACCACTTTCCTAATATGGAATCATTTGAGGATGGCCTATTAGCCGGGTTAAGAAATAGCGGCGTTGTACTATCTCCAAACTGGAGAAAGTTAGCAAAGTTAGCTGACCTCGTTGCATTATGCAGTTTACTTGATAGCCAATATGGTGGAGAAAATAGATTTAAGGATATTACCCGGTTGATCGAAAGAACGGTAGAAGGATAGCCATACTATTCTTTAAAGGAGAATTTGGTATGAATCGAGAACCTTCCTTGATAGAAGTAAAAATAGATAGGAAAGGAAGATTTTGATGACTCAACCTGAATTGATCGGGGAAGACCTCTATCATGTAGACCTTTATGACTTGAAGCTAGAAAAACGAACAGGGAGTTATATTCTCCTAGAAGATGAGATAACGATTATTGAAACGAGCGCTAGTCCATCTATTCCACATCTACTAAAGGGATTAGAAGAATTACACATTGATTTAAGAAAAATTCGCAACATCGTCGTAACACATATTCATCTTGACCATGCAGGAGGGGCGGGCTTGTTTCTTGAGAAGTGTCCTAATGCAAGAATACTCGTTCATCAAAAAGGCTATCGCCATCTTGAGAATCCTTCCCGATTGGTTCAAGGTGCAAAAGCAGTATACGGGGAGAAGTTCGATGAATTTTTTGATCCAATCATTCCGGTGCCGTCAGATTGCATACTCGTCATGGAAGATGGTGACAAATTAACGATTGGTGAAAATAGAGTTCTTACATTCATCGATACGCCCGGGCATGCAAAGCATCATTTTTCAGTTCATGATTCCAAAACAAATGGGGTATTTGCAGGTGATACGGTTGGCGTCTATTATCCACTCATTGATGCAGAACTGTATTTATCATCGACGTCACCTAACCAATTCAACCCTCATGACATGCTGCATTCAGCAGAAAAGATTATGGAGTTTCATCCTGATGCCATCTATTTTGGACATTATGGGAAATCGACTGCTCCCGAAAAGGTTATCGAACAATTAGCGTTCTGGTTACCAGTATTCATTAAATCTGCTGAGGCGATTACACTGGCAAATCCAGAAAAAACGTCCGATCAAGTCAGTAAGCTCATTGCGGATGATCTTTTGTCTAAAGTTGAAAGAACACTTAGTAACCAGGGAATTTCAACCGATCACGAAGTGTACCTTTACATAAAATTAGACTTACAAGTGTGTGCCATGGGGCTTTATGATTTCATTTCGAAACAAAATGCCCTTCAAACTCCTTAAGAATTCTTAAGGAGTTTTTTCATGCTCAACTATTGATTTATGATATAGTGAATGTGCTGTAAATAATTGTGAAGATTACCTCTAGTTGGAGAGATGCTATGTATAAAAACAGGTCGACCATTCAATCTTTTCGTTATATTTTCATGATGTATGTAGGAACTATTTTACTATTTTCTCTCATTTATCTCCTACCTTTTGCGAATGTTGGTGGGTTACCCTTTGTTGATGCGCTCTTTGTATCTACAAGCGCGCTTAGTGTAACTGGGTTATCTGTAATCGATGTATCGACTGAATTAACAAGGATTGGCCAAACAGTTCTAATAATAGAAATGCAACTTGGAGGAGTAGGTATTCTTGTCCTCATTAGTTATCTCTTCATGATGATGGGAAAAAAGCTTACGATGTCTAGTATGCTGTTACTGTCAAAAGACCAAAACCAGACTAAGCTTAAAACGATTAAGTCGTTGAGCATATCTGTTCTATTAATCGCATTCATTGTTGAAGCAATCGGATTTGCGTTGATGTTCAATGGCATTAGAGACGAATTTTCCTCGCTTAGGGATGCGGTATTTGTTACAGTGTTTCACAGTGTTGCTAGCTTTACAAATGCTGGATTCGACCTTTTTGGAGACAGCCTCATTGGATTTCAAGAAAGTAAGCTGTTTTTATTAACCACGATGGTGATGATCTTTATTGGAAGTCTAGGCTTTCCTACTATCGTAGAATACATAAATCCATTTAGACGAAAGAGGAGTTTGTTTTCAAGAATTAACATTCGACTTCATACTACGTTATTTCTTATAGCGGCAATCGTTTACTATACAATCGAACATAACGGTGTCTTTGCACATCTTTCATTTCCTAATAAGCTTTTCAATGTTTTTTTCCTTTCTGCCACCACAAGGAATGGAGGATTAACAACGATTGATATTTCATCTTTGCAAATCACAACGCTTCTCATCTTGATGATTCTAATGTTCATTGGGGGGGCATCCTCTAGTACTGGTGGCGGATTGAGGTTAACGACATTTTCTGTATTAATGGCGAAGATGGTTTCTGTGGCAAAATCTCAAGAACATACCACTTTAATGAAGAAAACCATTTCTCAAGATTCCATTAATAAAGCATTTCTAATCTTTGTTAGCTTTGTATTTTTATTTGGCTTATCTACCGTTGCTCTTTCGTTTTTTGAATTACAAGAAATCGAAATGATTGCTTTCGAAGTCCTTTCTGCTCTTACGAACACGGGACTTTCTATGGGAATCACAGGTGAGCTAGCAACTTTTTCAAAACTGTTGCTTTGTATCTTAATGATTATTGGACGAATTGGTATATTTAGCTTTATCTATGTGGTGTTCAAAATTGAAAAATCAAAAACACGTTATTTAAATGAAGATCTTGCAGTAGGATAGAAGGGGTTTGATTGATTGAGAAAACAATTTTTAGTACTTGGTGCAGGAAGGTTTGCCAAAGGAATTATTCAGGAACTATATGCACAAAAATGTGATGTTATTGTTTGTGATAAAGATGAAGCTCCACTTGAAGATATCGAGGAATTCGCCACTCATTCAATCGTAGGTGACCTTCGTGAAAATGGGGTGATGGACGACTTAAATGTCGAACAATTTGATGCCGTTTTCGTTGCCATTGGAACAGATTCATACTCAGCTATCCTCATAACGAACCGATTGCGTGAGCGTAATGCAAAAGAAATTATAGTGAAAGCAACAAGTAAGGAGATTGGTGAAATTCTCTCCAATTTAGGAGCTAATCGTGTGATTTATCCAGAAGAAGAAGCAGGGATGAAAGTAGCTAGACAACTCACGATGCCAAATGTAATTGAATACATCGAGATTACAAAGAATGTCTCTGCGGTAGAATTAAAAATTCCTGAAGATTTAGTCGGTAAGACCTTGCTTGAATTAGATTTTTCAAGAAAATACGATCTAAACGTCTCACTCATATTAAGAGATGATTCTCCCATACTAAGCCGCTATGCAGAAGTGGCTTTCAAGAGTAACGATGTGATCCTTATTGTTGGTGAAAACAAGAAAATCCAACAGTTCCGGAAGAAATTCCATTTATAATACTCCTATTAAAACCTGCTGAATATGCAGGTTTTTTCTTTATTATAGATAAAATTTCAAAAAAGTTTGTATCCGCTTCCATTCCCTAGTTAGTGGTTACTACTGTACGCCTAATAACCTCTTACGTATTCTAAAGCGCGTGACAAAAATAAAATTTCTTGTATATAATAGAAATATTGAAATTATTTCAATATTCGAATTAAGATTTTAGAAAGGATGGTCGTTGATGACAAAACTAGATACAGCAAACCCTTCACAACAAAACCACCACGTTGCACTAAGGAGTGACATCAATATGTTAGGAAACTTACTAGGTGACGTTTTAGTGCAGCATGGCGGAGAACACCTTCTAGACACAGTAGAATCTATTCGTGAAAAAACAAAATCCATTAGACAAAATGCAAAAAGCGAAATAACGAAAGAACTAGAAGACACAATCCAAGGTCTACAATCTCCATTACGAAAACAAGTTATTCGAGCTTTTGCTTTGTATTTTCATCTAGTCAATATTGCAGAACAAAATCACCGGATTAGAAGACGAAGAGATTATCAAATGCTTGAAGAAAATCACTCTCAACCAGGTTCTATTCCACACGCGATTTCAACATTAAAACAAAACAACGTACCAGGAGAGCTTATTGAGGAGACACTACAATCAATATCGTTAGAACTAATCCTTACGGCTCACCCAACTGAAGCTACTCGAAGGTCTGTGCTTGAAATTCATAAGCGAATCGCTAATGCTCTTCGCGAAATGGACAACCCTCTCTTAACATCACGAGAAAAGATAAGTATTAAAGACTCGATTTATAATGAAATCACAACACTTTGGCAAACCGATGAGCTTCGTCATAAGAAGCCTACGGTTATAGATGAAGTCAATATGGGGCTATTCTATTTTGAAGAAACATTGTTCGATGTACTTCCAGAAATTCATGAAGAACTTGAGGAATGTTTAAAAGAACATTATCCAGAAGTCTCCTGGAACATCCCTAATATCCTCAATTTTGGATCATGGATTGGGGGAGATCGTGACGGGAATCCATATGTCACACCTGATGTTACATGGAAAACTCTCGAAAAACAGCGTGAAGTAGTTGTTTCAAAATACAAGCAATCCGTAAAAGACTTGATGAGGAAGTTAAGTCAGTCCTCAAATAGAGTGCCAATTTGTGGGGAATTGATCGCATCGATTGAAAAAGACGAAGAACAACTTCCACATGTTAAAAGGTGGGGAGTTCCTCACGAAGCATATCGAGTAAAACTTTCGTATGTTCTTGAGAAACTAGACAAAATTGGTACACCTATTGGTTATAAAGATGCAGAGGAATTTATTTACGATTTAAGGTTACTTGAGAATAGCTTACGTCAACATTACCCAGAAGGGTTTCACTTTGATGACCTTTATAAGATTATTCGACAAGCCAGCCTTTTCCGCTTCCACTTAGCAACGCTTGATATACGAAATCATAGTGGTAAACATGAGGGTGCCGTTAATGAATTATTGCAGCGTGTTACTATATTGAATGATTATTCCTCACTATCTGAAAGTGAAAAGGTTACCCTTCTTACCGAGGTTCTAGAAGATCCACGGCCCGTTCTATCGATTTACGAAGATTACACAAAAGAAACACAAGAAATTTTAGATATCTTCTCCATGATTAAGAAAGCTCACGAAGAATTTGGAAGTGAATCCATTTCAGTATACTTAATTAGTATGACCCAAACTGCAAGTGACCTTCTTGAAGTCCTTGTGCTGGCAAAAGAAGCTGGAATTTATCGTCTTCACTCAGATGGTAGGATTGAAAGTAACTTGAATGTTGCACCATTACTTGAAACAATCGATGACCTTAAAGCTGGAGCAGACACAATGGAAGAGCTATTTAATCTTGATGTTTATCAAAAACATCTTGAACAGCTAGGGAATCGTCAAGAAATTATGCTCGGTTATTCAGATGGTAGTAAAGATGGTGGCACATTAACAGCTAATTGGAAATTATATCAAGCTCAACAAGAAATCAGTCAAATTGCACAAGAACGAAAAATAAAGCTAAAGTTTTTCCATGGTAGAGGAGGCGCACTTGGCCGAGGTGGTGGTCCATTAAGGCGAAGCTTACTTTCTCAACCTCCTGAAACCTATACTGCTGGGGTGAAAATCACAGAGCAAGGGGAAGTCCTGTCATCCAGATACCTACTTTATGATATTGCCTACAGAAGTCTCGAGCAAGCGACTACTACTTTACTCTCAGCAGCAGTTTCTGGAATCAAAAAAGACTCAAGGCAAGAAAATTGGCAAAGAGTAATGGAACATATGTCAGACCTATCACTCGAGAAGTATCAATCGTTGGTCTTCAAAGACGAAGGGTTCTTGACATATTTTACAAATGGTACGCCATTGCCTGAATTAGGGGCGTTGAATATCGGCTCACGTCCTATGAGTAGAAAAGGAACCAATAGCTTTGACGATTTAAGAGCGATTCCATGGGTATTTGCTTGGACACAAAGCCGCCAACTTATGCCAGCATGGTATGCATCAGGTACTGGATTGAACCAGTTTGCCTCTACTTCAGAGGGACTTGACGAACTGAAACAAATGTATGAAAAATGGCCATTCTTTGCATCTCTAATCGACAACTTACAAATGGGCTTAATGAAAGCCGACTTACCAACAGCGGAGAAATATATGGCTTTAATTAAAGATGAGCAAGTCGCTACACGTATTTTTAACATGATTGTTGAAGAGTATCATCTAACGAAAAACATCATACTCACGATCACTGGACAAGATGAGTTACTCGACGGCACTCCCAACATTAAAGATTCCATTCGTCTTCGGAATCCATACGTAGACCCATTAAATTCTCTACAAGTAGAATTAATATCGAAATATCGAGCAAGCAACAGCTCAGATGATGAATTATTGAAAGAAATTCTTCTCACCATCAACGGCATTGCCGCCGGTCTAAGAAACACAGGTTGATTTAGAAACCTCTCTGCAATTAATGCAGAGGGGTTTTTTTTATTACTGGGTATTTCATAATGTTTTCTCGATTTTTACCACAAATACTTTCCTCTATTGATGAAAAACTAAGGAGGTAAGAAAAATTACACAAGGAGGGCAAAACATGTACAAAAAACTGATGCCGTTATTACTGCCAGGGTTATTATTACTCGGAGCATGTAATGCGAACGGTGATAATGATAAAAACGAAGCAATGAATATGAACTCAACAAGTGCACCAACTGAGGGGATTCAGCGAATTAATTCAGGTCAAATCACGATTGACCCTAACTCTTATAGTACCGAAACCCCTAGTAGTAAATTCCCACATGGGAAAATTGTTAAAAAAGGACAGTTCGAGTTCAAAGAAGCTATTCCTGGAATCGATCCAAGAGAATATCTTCCTGAAGGCTTTCCTGAGCAATATGGGATTGGTGGAGGAAATGAGCAAGCAAAGCAACGTGCTAAGGATGGGCAGAAGAACAACCAGGCTCAAAGTAATCAACAACCATCACAGGGTAATGAAAGTGGAAATGATACAAAGCAAGCAAAGCCTTCAGGTGAAATCAGTAAAGAAGTTCAGCAGGTTATCGATTTAACGAACAAAGAGAGAAGAAAGCAGGGCCTTTCTGATTTAAAAGCGTACACGAAATTAAGTGATGTCGCTCAAGAAAAGTCTCGTGATATGCAGAAGAAGAATTACTTCTCTCATACGAGTCCTACTTATGGATCTCCGTTCGATATGATGAGAGATTTTGGCGTTGATTTTAACACTGCCGGTGAAAACATCGCTCAAGGCCAGCAAACACCACAAGCAGTAGTAGATGCCTGGATGAAAAGTGAAGGGCACCGCAAAAACATCATGAACAAAAGTTTCACCCACATTGGAGTAGGTTTGGCACAAGATGGTCATTATTGGACCCAAATGTTTATAGGTAAATAAACAAAGAGTCAGGTACATCGTTATGTACCTGGCCTTTCTTTTTTCAACGTCATTCCCATTGTTCTTTAGCGACTTTTGCTTCATAATGGAAAAGTAATGGATAGTTATCTGAATAATAGTAATATTACATAAAAGATTGGAAGGTGTAGTCGCTTTGAATATTCAGGAGGTTCTTTCTGATCTACTAGAACCAGAACAAATAAGTACAAATGAAACGATTATCGATCAACATAGTAAAGATGAGTCTTATCATCCACCACACAATCCAGATGTTGTCGTGTTTCCAAAGAACGCTGATGACATTAGTAAAGTAGTAGCTGCCGCTAACAAGCACAGTTTTCCAATTGTTCCGTTTGGACTTGGTTCAAGTCTTGAAGGACACGTTATCCCATATCAAGGGGGGATATCGATCGACTTCCAGCTAATGAATCACATTATTGAAGTGCGTCCTGATGACTTTCTGGTCCGGGTACAGCCGGGCGTAACACGTTCACAGTTAAATAAAGAATTAAAGAAACATGGATTATTCTTTACGGTAGACCCTGGAGCGGATGCTACGATTGGCGGAATGACTGCAACAAATGCAAGTGGGACGACATCTGTAAGGTATGGGGTAATGCGTGACGTGGTTCGTGATATTGAAGTAGTGCTTGCTGATGGGCAAATCATCCATACCGGAAGCTTAACGGCTAAATCGTCTTCAGGATATCACCTCAATAGTCTTTTTGTTGGGTCTGAAGGAACGCTTGGTACATTCTCAGAAATCACACTAAAGGTTTACGGAATTCCTGAGACCATACTTGCAGGCAGAATCGTTTTTCCAACGATCGAAAATGCAGTGACAACAGTGACGAATATTCTACATGCTGGAATACCAGTAGCCAGAATGGAACTCGTCGATGCACGATCCATTCAACAGGTGAACAAAACAAACGAAACTGATTACTTAGAAAAGCCAACTGTTTTTATTGAGTTTCATGGGAATGAGGCAGGGTTAAAACAAGATGTCGCTTTTGCGGAGAGCATTGCTCAGGATAACGCATGCGATGAATTCATTTTTGAGCATGACTCTAAGAAGCGAGCACAGTTGTGGGAAGCACGCCATAACCTTGCCTATTCTTTCAGTCACGATTCTCCTGGTAAAAAAATGATGGTAACGGATGTTTGCGTCCCGATTTCCGAGTTAACTGGCGCCATTATTGATGCTCGGAAGGCAATAGAAGAATATGGATTAGATGGCGCATTAGTAGGCCATGTTGGAGATGGAAATTACCATGCTATCGTCATGCTAGATCCAGAAAATCCAACAGAGCTAGAAAGAGCAACTAAATTGAATCAACACCTCGTGCATTATGCCCTAGATAAAGGTGGAACTTGTACGGGAGAACACGGTGTAGGAACAGGTAAAATGAAATACCAACAAATGGAACACGGGTCGGCTTTCGAAATTATGCTAGGAATAAAGAAAACACTTGATCCAAAGGGAATTATGAATCCTGGAAAAATCTTTGAAATAAAACCCTAGTTAAGTAATCCGATTCGAATTATCATTTATACAAAAATTATTGAAAACGTTATCAAAAAGGGGTGGATCTTTTTGTCGATTAAGAAAATAGCAATTATTGGTTCTGGAACAATGGGGCGTGGGATAGCTTATTCAGCAGCTATTTCGGGATTATCGGTTAACATTCAAGATATAAATGAAGCTTCGTTAGAAGATGCTAGAGCTTATCACAAAAAAGAATTTGACCGTGCAATAAAAAAAGAAATATTAACGAGAGAAGCAGCAAATAAATCGTTTGAGTCAATCACATACACCACAGAAATGAATGATGCAGTAAACGATCGCGACCTAGTAATCGAGGCAGTTCTTGAAATTATGGAACTGAAAACAAGTATCTTTAAACAGCTTGATGATTTGACACCTAAGCATACGATTCTTGCCACGAACACATCGACGATGTCACCAACCGAAATTGCTGCACAAACGGACCGACCTGATAAATGCATAGCACTCCACTTCTTTAATCCTGTACCTCGTATGAAGCTAATTGAAGTTATTTGTGGGTTAGAAACATCGGAGGAAACAATTCAAAAAGCATTTGAATTTGGAGAATCAATTGGGAAAGAATGCGTGAAGATCAATGAATTTCCTGGCTTTGCTGTAAGTCGAATGAACTGTTTGATTGGAAATGAAGCAATGAATATGGTGATGGAAGGTGTGGGATCGCCAGAAGACATCGATAAGGCGATGAAGTTAGGTTTAAATCATCCAATGGGACCTCTAGAACTCGCTGATTTAGTCGGGCTTGATACAAGGCTCCGGAACATGCAGTACCTCTATGAAACATTAGGTGAGAAATATAGACCTTGTCCGATATTAACAAAGTATGTCAAAGCAGGACATCTTGGTAAGAAAAGTGGGAAAGGCTTCTATACATATTCAAAGTAATTCGTCTTTATATAACATGGGGGAGGAACTATAATGAACGAAAGTATCGTGATTGTTGAGGCAGTAAGAACACCTGTGGGGCGGTACGGTGGGGCTTTGAAAGACCTTAACTCAGGAGAACTAGCCGCTATTGCTATCAAGGAAACGGTTAAGAGGGCTGGGATTTCGCCTGAATTTGTTGATGAAGTTATTTTAGGTGAAGTTAGGCAAACAACAGAATCCTCAAATGTTGCTAGGGTGGCTGGATTACGTGCAGGTATTTCTGAATCTGCACCTGGATTCACTATTAATAGACTCTGTGCGTCAGGAATGCAAGCTATAGCATCAGCCGTTCAACAAGTGCAAACTGGTCAAGCAGAGATTGTGGTAGCTGGTGGAACTGAAAGCTTGAGCAATGCACCGATTTATCTACGAAACAGCAGATTTGGGGGAGACAAGACTCAATTGGTTGATTCCAACACTGAAGCTGGACAGCAGCCAATCGAACTATTTGGGTCTCATCTTGGAATGGGAATAACAGCAGAAAACGTTGCAGCTCGATATCAAATTTCTAGGGAAGACCAGGATCTCTTTGCTGCGGAAAGTCAGAGAAGAGCTGCTGCTGCTATAGAAATAGGGAATTTCAATGAGGAGATAACAACTGTTGAGATTAAATCAAAGCGAAATTCTTATACATTTGATACAGATGAGCACCCTAGACCCGGAACAACATTCGAGAAGCTCTCTAACTTGAAACCAGTTTTCAAGGAAAACGGTTCAGTGACCGCTGGGAATGCATGCGGAAGGAATGATGGAGCCGTTTCAATGCTTATCATGAGTGAAGAAAAAGCCAAACAGTTGAATGTACAACCACTTGCACGAGTTGTCGATTGGACAACTTCTGGCGTATCACCTGAGATAATGGGAGTAGGTCCAATACCTGCCGTTAAAAAGCTTCTCGAAAAGAGTGGTATTTCGCTCGAAGAAGTAGGATTGATTGAACTAAACGAAGCATTTGCTGCTCAGGCACTAGCTGTAATAAGAGAACTTAACCTTGATGTAAACAAAGTGAATGTCAATGGTGGTGCGATTGCACTTGGTCATCCTCTCGGAGCTACCGGCGCTAGAATCCTAACGTCATTAATGTATGAAATGAAGCGAAGAAATGAACGTTTTGGAATCGCGACTTTATGTGTTGGTGGTGGACAAGGTATGGCTATGCTTGTTGAAAATATGAATGTGTGATCCAATACAAAAGACAGTGCAACCTTCGCACTGTCTTTTGTATTAAGCTTCTTATTTAAATATGGCCTAAGTAAAAGTGTTAGGAGGAACCTTTATGAACATTAGAAAATTCAATGAAGAAGATATCATTCCAGTTATCGATTTATTCTATGACACTGTGCATGCTATCAATAAGTTCGATTATTCGCAGAAACAACTAGTAGCATGGGCGAACCCTTTGGAAAGAGAACAAAGACATGTGGAATGGCTAAAAACGCTTTGCTCACACTATACACTCGTTGCTGAGCATCATAAACAAATCATTGGGTTCATAGACCTAACAACTAATGGGGTTTTAGATCGCCTTTATGTTCACAAAAATTTCCAAAGACAAAAGGTTGCGTCCTCACTCTTTGAAGAGGTAGTTAAACATGCGAATCGACTAGGACTTCATAGAATTATGACTGAGGCAAGCATCACCGCGAAACCCTTTTTCGAAAAGCAGGGGTTTCAGCAAGTGAAAGAGCAAGAAATTGAGAAAAGTGGAATTATCATGAACAACTACTTAATGGTATTGGATATTACAAATAGCTGACTATTCAAGTCTTTACCATAAAGTACGTTATGCCCCTCGATACAATGAACGTAAGGATAAGTTCACTAGATAACCAAAGAAAAATGATACTCTAACTGCTATTCACGATTTTCTGATACTCGTTTCACTCTGGTCAAAAATTCGTTTACCACTTTCTCGCCAGACAGTACGACGAACGGTTTAATGTACCATTTCAAAGGTTCATTAAACCCTGTGTACCGTAGCGTTGTAACATCTTCAGATTGTTTAAACAATTCATAAGTACCTTGAATATCAAACATCCCACCGAGGTTAAATGCAATCGTTAGCTTCTTCTCGTCCACTTTGTTCATGTATTCTAACGTATGTACGTCATATTCCATCACGCGTTTTCCTTCACGATATTTTTGCCTCGAAATACTTCCTACGCCTTCATCAGTTACTTTAACAGGTGTATTATCTACTACGTTTGGCATGATTTTTTGCATATTCTCTAATGACCCATCTAAATACCCCCATACTACCTCGATCGGCGCATGAATATCGATTGATTGATCCCATTTTTTAGGCATTTGAATACCTCCTTTGATTCTCTATTTCATTTTATTCTTTTCAATCCACTTGTCTTCCTTCTTCTTTAATATATAAAGTGAGGAGGATTCAACAAATCGTTTAACGAAACACATACAGTGGAAAAGGGTAATGAATGGAAATATTAGGAGGGGTAGAGTGAGTAAACCGATCGAAATATCAAATATTCGAATCGAACAAGACAAGGGCAAGAATCGTCGTGCGTACATTGCAAACTTTGAAGAACCTGTGCAATATGGTGTTCACGGTGGCGTGAAAGATTTTTATAACGTCTCTGTTGAAGAAGAACACCCTTCTACGTTAGACCATATTGTAGCAGCTGCCGGTGGCTGACTAACCGGTACATTATCAGGTGCGCTGGAAGCGCGCCAAATACCAACGTTTCCTAACAAATTATCCGGTCAATTCGAAGGATTAATTGAAGCGCCTGATGGCGTATTGAAAATAACGAAAATCAATTGTACATACAACCTTGTTATTCCACAAGGGAAAAGGGACGCTGCAGAACGAGCATTATCCGTTTTTGAACGTGGTTGTCCTGTAGCTCAAACCTTAAAAGGTTGTGTGGAGTTCGAACATCAGTGGGAAATTACAGAAGAATAGAAGAATCAAACCCGATGGGCAGCAACCTCATCGGGTTTTTACATACAGATTTTCAAAAGATTCTGATAAAATGAACGTAAGCAATTAAAATCATATGTTGTAAGGGGTGTAAAATGTCCTACGAACAAATAAAACGTCGTAAAATCTATGAAGAAATTGCCGATCAGCTCTTAGAGAAAATTAAAAGTGGAAACCTTTCACCTGGAGAGAAATTAGCTTCTGTTCAAATGTTAGCAGAACAGTTTCAAGTTGGCAGATCTGCTGTTAGAGAAGCATTAAGCGCTCTTCGTGCGATGGGACTTATTGAAATGAGGCAGGGGGAAGGAACGTATGTGAAACAATTCGACCCTGCAAGCCTTAGCCATTCTCTCTCTTATAACGGAATATTAATGAAGAAGGAAGATATTACTGACTTATTAGAAGTTCGAAAAGTAATTGAAACTGGATGTGCGGCAAGTGCTGCTTTAAAGCGTTCTGTAAAGGATCTTGAAGAGATGCAACATGCTCTAAATGAGATGGAAAAAGCAGTGTTAAACCATGAACTTGGGGAACAAGCTGACTTCCAATTTCACTTGGCCATTACGTCAGCATCACATAACAAAATTCTAGTAGAGCTTATGAGTCATGTTTCTAAATTAATGTATGATTCGATAAGAGAGATAAGGAAGATATCTTTATATTCTGAAGCCGTCATCTTAGAAAAACTTTTTGAAGAACACAAGCGTATCTTTACCGCAATTGAAAGAAAAGATTCTTTAGAAGCTCAACGTGCTATGCTAGATCATTTGAATGCTGTGGAATCAGTTCTACTCAAATACTCCTAAGACTTCTTGCTTGTTTTCAGAAAATTTAAAAATATATATTGAGTATTGGAAATTTTCTACCTATAATGGAAAGTACAATCGAAGTCATCAGATGACCTGATAACTCTCCAGACAAAGAAATCAGGCTTCTCTGTTTATTACTTGCATTGATGACATACTAGATTAATCTCGTTATCCATCAGTTAAATCATTTCTTCAGATCTAATATGATTCAAGTTTCATCTATAGGGTGAGCTAGCTTAATAAATTCCCGTACTGCAAAGGATAAGTACTTATCCTTCTTCCAAATTAATCCTAGTTCGAGGCTTACTTCAGAATTGGTAATTTGAAGGGCGGTGATAAATGGATTTTGGATACTCATTACAACTTTATCAGGTAGCAATGCAACACCTAGCTTTGCTTCTACCATTTCAATCATGAAATCTTTTTGAGAGCTTTGACAGACGATGTTTGGATAATATCCATACTTACTACAAGCTTCGATGATTCTGTCATGGAGGGTGAAATCTTCACGGTACATGATAAAGGGTTCTTTTTCCAAGTCAGATAGTGTCACCTTATTCAATCTACTAAGATGGTGATCAGCATGTACGATCAGCATTAAAGGATCTTTAATTACAGGAAGTATCTCAAAGTTCGCCTTTTGCACAGGGAGATTACAAACCATTCCTACATCTAACGAACCATCTTCTACACCTTGCTTGATTTTTTTCGAGCCCACTTCAGTTAAAAGAATCGTAACACTTGGATATAACTCTTTAAAACGGCTAATCAGCTTAGAAAAAAACGCTGCTCCAATTATAGGTGGAATGCCGATTTTTATTTGCCCTTTTTTAATAGCCGTGATATCTGATAGCTCATCCGTCATATTATCAAATGCTTGAAGGACTTTTTTCGCATTGATAAGAACTGCATGTCCTGCATCCGTTAGCTCTAACTGCTTAGAACGGTAGAAGAGTGGAACACCCAACTCCTCTTCTATTTGCTTAATTGATTTACTTATAGAAGGTTGTGAAACGTGTAAAGTAGATGCAGCTTTGGTGAAGCTCAGCTGTCTTGCAACTTCAGTGAAGTATTCAAGGTGACGAATTTCCATAGTACCACTCCTGTGATAGTAGAATAATAATCTCACGCCTTATAACCACAACGAATATGTAACATTCCAAATATGTATTATATAAAAGGTACCTTCTATTATAAGATATTACATAACTATAGGACAGTTCAGATTTACTCGAAGCTGCAACACATTGGAGGAAAATAGCTTATGAAAGATTATATTCAAGAAGAATATCTACAGGTAGCTAACGAGCTCTATGAATTTATTAATCATGATGTACTACCTCAAAGCGGCGTCTCAAAAGAACAGTTTTGGAACGGGTTAGGAGACATAGTTCAAGATCTCGCTCCAAAGAACAAAGAATTGCTAAATAAGCGTGACGACTTTCAGAAACGCTTGGACACTTGGCACCAATCACATGAAACATATGAACTTGAAGAATATAAGGCAATGCTAAAAGAACTGAATTATCTTGAACCTGAAGTGAATGACTTTCAGATTACCACTCAGAATGTTGATGAAGAGATTGCTAACCAGGCAGGTCCTCAGCTAGTCGTTCCAGTCAATAACGGAAGATATGCAATCAACGCGGCAAATGCAAGATGGGGCAGTCTTTATGATGCATTATATGGAACTGATGTTATTAGTGAAGAAGAAGGCGCTGGACGTAAAAGTGAGTATAACCCGATAAGAGGGGCTAAAGTGGTTTCTTATGCCAAAAGCGTTTTAGATAAAATAGTTCCTCTAAAAGGCATCAGCCATAGCGAAGTAAGCTCATATTTCATAGATAACGGAGAGCTAAAAACTCGTTTTAAAGAAAACAATGAAAGCGTTTTAACAAATTCGAATCAATTTGCAGGTTATCAAGGGGATAGCGCTAATCCAAGTGCGATCCTGCTTAAAAACAATGGCATTCATCTTGAAATACAAATTGACCGTAATCATCCGATTGGTTCAAATGACCACGCCGGAATAAAAGATGTGTTCGTTGAATCTGCATTAACAACAATTATGGATTTTGAGGACTCCGTTGCAGCTGTAGATGCAGAAGATAAGGTCGGTGTGTATCGTAATTTCCTAGGGCTAATCAAAGGAGATCTATCTGCTTCATTTACGAAAGGTTCTAAGAAGGTAGCTAGAACATTGAATCAAGATCGAGAGTACAAGACTTCCAATGGTGAACGTTTCTCTATACCAGGCCGATCTCTAATGTTCGCACGAAATGTTGGTCACCTCATGACCACAAATGCGGTTTTAGACAGGGATGGAAACGAAATTCCTGAAGGCATCCTCGACACGGTTATTACCGGACTAATCGCAAAGCATGATGTGTTAGGGAACGGGAAGTATCAAAATTCCAAAAAAGGTTCCATCTACATTGTAAAACCTAAAATGCATGGTTCAAAAGAAGTCGCTTTTGCAAATGAATTGTTTAATAAAACGGAAGATCTTCTTGAACTAGAACGGAATACGATGAAAATAGGGGTAATGGACGAAGAGCGTAGAACATCGCTAAACCTTCGAAACTGTATTAAAGAAGTAAGTGAACGCATTGTCTTTATCAATACTGGATTCCTTGATCGTACCGGGGATGAAATCCATACTTCGATGCAAGCTGGCCCAGTTATTCGAAAACAAAACATGAAAAACTCTGTTTGGCTTCAAAGCTATGAAAAATCTAATGTACAACAAGGTCTAAAAACAGGTTTCACTGGGGTCGCTCAAATTGGTAAAGGGATGTGGGCAATGCCTGACCTAATGGCTGACATGTTAGCTCAAAAGGGAAGCCAACTCAATGCTGGAGCCAATACCGCATGGGTGCCGTCTCCTACTGCGGCAACATTACATGCCCTACATTACCATGAAGTGAATGTCCCTTCCGTACAAACTGAGTTGGCAAAAAAAGCAGCAAATTATCAAGATGACATTCTACAAATTCCAGTAGTGGAAGAGACAAAGTGGAGTGAGAAGGAAATACAAGAAGAGCTTGATAACAACGCACAGGGTATTCTTGGTTACGTTGTCCGCTGGGTTGAACATGGAGTTGGATGCTCTAAAGTCCCTGATATTCATAATGTTGATTTAATGGAAGATCGTGCAACACTTAGAATTTCTAGTCAGCATATGGCTAACTGGTTACACAAGGGTATTTGCTCCGAAGATCAGGTTATGGAAACAATGAAGCGTATGGCTAAAGTGGTCGATAAGCAAAATGCGAACGACCCGGATTATCGTCCAATGGCTAGTAATTACGATGAATCGATCGCTTTCAAAGCTGCTTGTGACTTAGTATTTAAAGGCGTTCATCAACCGAACGGATATACTGAGCCAATTCTGCACAAAAGAAGACAAGAAGCAAAATCCAAGATTCCAGCAAATAACTAAAATCACATTGCAAAAGTAGCACTTGCTACTTTTGCATCCTTTTTTACCTGTTGTTTTTTGAATATTCTTTTTAATGTTGAGCCGTTTGAAACAAAAGGAGGGAGAGCGTTTGGACAAGCCCTTGCTTGATCGACATACACTTTCGATCGAGGAATCTGCTGCTAAGTTTAGTAATTGGAACGCTAATGTCTTTTCTCCTACTTCTGAAGAAGAAGTAATTAAGACTGTACGTGCTGCTAATGAAAAGGGACAAAAAATAACGCTTGTTAGCGGAGGGACAAAATTAGGATATGGAGGAGTGAAATCAAATTATGATCTTACCCTTTCACTTCGCGAGCTAAGTGGCATTGTCGAACATACTGTAGGCGATATGACAGTAACAGTTAAGCCCGGCACATCGATGAAAGAGCTTCAGGACTACTTACGAAAACATGACCAGATGGTAGCCCTAGATCCTTCTTGGCCTGCCCAAGCGACAATAGGAGGGGTCGTGGCATCGAATGACAGTGGCCCTAAGCGCTTGAAATACGGCTCTGCTCGGGACCATGTTATCGGGATGAGGATTGTTTATCCTAATGGGAAAATAATTCGTACCGGGGGGAAAGTCGTCAAAAATGTTGCAGGGTACGATATGAATAAACTATTCGTCGGATCTATGGGGACACTTGGTGTCATTACGGAGATCACATTAAAATTAAGACCTCTCCCTAAATGTGAAAACCTTATCATGTTAACAGTGAGAGAAGAAGCACTGGATGATTTACTAGTTTTCAAGAAACGGATACAAGATTCGATGATAGAACCTGTATCACTAGAAATACTATCTCCCGCTCTTTCAAAAAGACTTTTTAACGAAGATGGCTATTCTCTTTTACTGGCACTTGAAGATGTTGAAAAATCGGTTGCATTTCAGAAAAGGTGGGTCAAAGAAAATAAACCCGCTGGCGTTGTGATGTCCATTATTTCAGAAGCAAGAGAAATGTGGAATACAATTTCAAATTTTCATCCTAATTCACTCTCTGATCGTGATCACACGACAACTCGATCAGTAATGAAAATTGGCACAAAGAACTTGGACGTTTTCTCCATTCTATCTGAAACTACTCGCATTCAGCATGAAGGTAGAATAAGTGTTGAAGCTCACGGAGGAGCGGGACACGGGATAACGACTGTTTCACTTAAAGGAGATGCTGAAGCTGTCATTGAAACCATCCAACACCTTCAAACTTACGCAATGTCAATGAAAGGATATGGAATAGTAAAACACCTACCTTTTTCATTAAGACACCGAGTAAACGTATGGGGTGACAAACCTAGTTACTTTAAACTCTTTGAAGGGATCAAACAAAGTAATGACCCTAAGAATACGTTGAATGAAAAGCGGTACATAGGAGGGTTATAACATGACTGTTAAAGAGAAGGAATTGTCTACTGAATCTCCGCCATGTGCCACAAACAAGCTAAGTAATTACTTATGGGAGGATCACCCTGATGAAAATAAATGGGCCGATTGTGTCCACTGTGGTATGTGTCTTGAATCCTGTCCCACCTATTTAGAAACTGGCCAGGAACAGCATTCCCCGCGAGGTAGAGTCCACCTGATAAAGTCTGTTGCAGATGGAAAGCTTGAAGTAAATGAACAATTTATGGATCCAGTTTTTCAGTGTCTAGACTGCCGGGCGTGTACGACGGCTTGTCCTGCAGACGTAGATGTTGGTGGGTTGATTGAAGAAGCACGCGGACAGATTCGTCAGGCGATGCCATTATCAGGGGTAAAAGGAGTCGTAAGTAATTTCTTCTTGAAAGGACTATTCCCACATCCTAATCGACTACAGGCAGCAGGGGGGGTATTGAAGTTCTATCAAAAAAGTGGGTTGCAGAAGGTCATCCGCTCCACTGGTGCCCTTCGTATCATGCCAAAACATCTCGCTGATATGGAAGCAATCATGCCTGAAATAACAACCTCTGTACACAAAAAATATAAAGACGTCGAGGTTATACCTGCTAAGGGAACTTCAAAAGCTCAGGTGGCTATGCTTAAAGGTTGCATTATGGATGTGATGTTTAGCGATATCAATGAATCTACAATTAATGTTCTAACCCATAATGGAAACGATGTTGCCCTACCCCAAAGACAAACTTGTTGTGGAGCCCTTCATGTTCATGCAGGGGACAGGGCGACAGGTAAGAAACTAGCAAAACAAAATATTGAAGCTTTCGAAGATGCGGAGAAGATCATCGTGAATGCTGCAGGATGCGGGTGTGCTCTCAAAGAGTACCCTGAACTCCTACGGAATGATCCTGAATGGAAAGAAAGAGCTGAGACATTCTCTATGAAGGTAGAAGATATTTCAAAGTACCTCTATGATAGCGGATATGAAAAACCGCATAGCTCGATCAATAAACGTGTGACCTATCATGATGCCTGTCATTTAGCTCACGGTCAAAATGTCCGTCATGAGCCTAGACAATTACTAAGGGATATTCCAGGTGTAACTCTTGTGGAGCAACCAAATGCGGATACGTGCTGTGGTAGTGCAGGAATCTACAATATCACTAACCCTGAAATGGCTTCTGCTGTTCTTGATAGAAAGATGGAGAATGTACCTGATGATGTTGATATGATTTCGATGGGGAATCCCGGCTGTATGCTACAGATGGCGATGGGAGTACAAAAGAATGGGCGCGGTGGTAAGATCGTGCACACTGTTCAACTATTAGATTGGGCGTACCAGGAAGATGACAAGAAGCTCTCTGATGCTACAGCAAATGCCAGGAAGGAGTAATTCAGCATGTTTTTGGCAAAAAAGAAAAAACGTCCAGTCGATCGTCACATCAAGAACCTGACTAATATAGTTGGTGCAAAATCAATCTTATTTCATAAAGAAGATCTATTGTCTTATGACTGTGATGGATTCACGATTCATAAAGCACTTCCAAAGGCAGTGATCTTTCCGAAAAACACTGAAGAAGTAGCCGCAGCAGTGACATACTGTGATACACACAACATCCCTTTTTTAGCTAGAGGAGCCGGCACAGGGTTAAGCGGAGGCGCCATCCCTTTAAATGAAGAAGTAATCATCAGCTTAGTAAAGATGAAAAACTTACTGAGTGTTGATTATGAAAACAGACAAGCAGTCGTGCAACCCGGTTATGTCAATTTGAAACTAACAAATTCAATTTCGTCAAAAGGGTATTATTATGCACCAGACCCATCGAGTCAGTATGTATGTACAATTGGTGGAAACGTTGCTGAAAACGCCGGAGGAGCCCACTGTCTCAAATATGGCGTAACAACAAATCATATTCTTGGACTTGAACTCGTCCTCCCAAATGGGGAGATTGTGGAGATCAGTGAGGGTGGGGTACCGGATATGCCCGGTTACGATTTACTTGGAATCCTTACTGGTTCAGAAGGCACGTTAGGAATTGTCACTAAAATCACTGTTCGTATTCTAAGGAGTCCAGAAGGAAAGAAAACGGTACTCGCATATTTTGATCGGGTGGAAGATGGAAGCCATGCTGTTTCTGATATTATTTCTGCCGGAATTATTCCTGCCGCTCTCGAAATGATGGATCAAACTGCTATCGAAGGGGTGGAGGCCGGTGCATTTCCAGTAGGACACCCTGATGATATAGAAGCACTACTATTAATCGAAGTGGACGGAATTATCGAAGGAATCGATGAACAAATCGAGCAAATATTATCCGTCTGTCGAAACCACAACGTTAGAGATGTAAAGGTAGCAAGAGACGAAGAAGAGCGCGGACGATGGTGGGCAAATCGCAAAACTGGTTTTGGAGCCATGGGCGCAATATCACCTGACTATTTAGTTCAGGATGGCGTGATTCCTAGAAGTTCACTACCTGAAGTACTTCAAAACATTAAGGATATTAGTAAAGAATATAACCTTCGGATTGCAAACATATTTCATGCAGGCGATGGAAACCTTCACCCATTAATCTTATTTGACTCTAGAATTGAAGGAGAAACTGAAAAAGCCTTACAAGCTGGAACAGCCTGTTTGAAAGCTTGTGCAGATGTTGGCGGTTCCATTACAGGTGAACACGGTGTGGGTATCGAGAAAAAAGAAGAAATGCGATTTGTTTTTACAGATGATGAGCTTGATGCTCAAACAGCTATTCGTGACGTATTTAATCCAAAGGATTTACTCAATAAAGGAAAACTCTTCCCAACACCTAGTCGATGTATGGATATAAAGAAAATAATCAAAGAGACGGCTGCAGCACACTAAAATCATGAAGGAGTGGGACTATGAAATTCGCTAGATTTACGTATAAAAACAAAACGTCATTTGGAATTGTAGAAGATAACAGATTAAAGGTAATAGTGGGAGATCCTTTTGAAAAGTGGAGTTATTCTGGAGAGCAAGTTTCAATTGATGAAGTCAAATTACTTTCACCTGTAGCTCCCAAAAAGATTATTGGGATAGGTGCCAACTACGTAGAAAAGAAAGAGTTAGTTCCGTCTCAACTTCCTGAAATACCTGTTTTCTTTTTGAAGCCTTCATCATCAGTCATAGGACCTGAAACCCCTGTGTCATTACCAGAAGGTCTTGATGAAATTAAATTCGAGTCAGAGCTCGCCATCGTTATCGGGAAGGAAGCCAAAAATGTTGAAAAAGAAGATGTCCTAGATCACATCTTCGGGTACACAATAGGGAACGACGTAACAGCACCCCAATACTTTCATTCAGATGGTCACTGGACACTAGGTAAAGCTTTCGATACCTTCACGCCACTTGGTCCAGTTATAGAAACTGAACTTGATCCTTCAAGCGTGTTTGTAAAAGCGGATGTGAATGGTGAGCAAAAGCAAAATAGTCCAACTGAATGCATGATCGTTCCATTAAGAGAAATGGTTTCTTATCTATCAAAAGTAATGACTTTACATACTGGTGATGTCATTCTGACCGGAAGTCCACTTGGCGCGCATTTTGTAAAACATGGGGATGTGGTCAAATGTCATATTGACGAAATAGGATCCTTAACCAATAGCATTACGCGCTCAAAATCCACAGTTAACGTTCAATAATAATTTACTGAACTTTACACATAAAGAGGTTTAGGCGACTATCAAGCGACACAACTATGTCCTTTCATCTGAGAATAATCATTCTAATCAACCTTTACCTTAGAATTGGAGGAAGAAGAATGAGTACAGGCTTATTAGCCATTCTCTCGATACTACCGATTGCGGCAGTCGGCATCTTTCTTGTAGGACTTCGATGGCCTGCAAGTAAGGCGATGCCAGTTTCTTACATTGTCGCTGTTGTCCTTGCTTTGTTTGTTTGGAAGGTACCAGGAGCCACTGTTGCAGCTGCTTCCATCAATGGATTGGTCGTCGCCGCTACACTTCTTTATATTATCTTTGGTGCTATACTTCTTTTGAACACTCTTCAAGAAAGTGGGGGAATTAAGACGATCCGTGAAGGATTTATCGGTATTTCCCCGGACCGACGTGTGCAAGTGATCATTATCGCATGGCTTTTCGGCTCGTTCATAGAGGGGTCAGCTGGATTTGGAACGCCTGCCGCAGTCGCTGTTCCCCTCTTAGTTGGTCTCGGTTTTCCAGCAATGGCAGCTGTAGTAGCTGGAATGGTAATTCAGAGCACACCAGTATCTTTTGGCGCTGTGGGAACCCCTATACTAGTTGGTGTCCAAACTGGTTTAGCAGCAGATGCAAGCATCACTGATAATTTCCTTTCCTTAGTAACGATGGTAGGTGGCCGGGTCGCCATTTTGCATGCGATCATTGGAACACTGATCCCATTGTTCGTGGTCGCTCTTATGACACGATTTTTCGGTAAAAATAAATCATTTAGTGAAGGAATAAAAATCTGGAAGTTCGCTCTTTTTGCAGCCTTTGCTATGACAATCCCATATGTTATTGTGGCAAATTTTCTCGGACCAGAGTTTCCATCTATGATCGGCGGGCTAGTTGGACTAGCTATTGTAGTTACTGCGGCCAAGAAAGGGTTTTTAATGCCTAGTAAAGAGGAATGCTGGGATTTTGATGATAAAGAACACTGGGATCCAGGCTGGACGGGTAGTATTGAAATTAAAGACATTGCTCATAAAAGTGGTAGTATGTCGATGGTAAGGGCCTGGACGCCATATATTCTTGTGGGTCTTCTATTAGTTCTCACTAGGTTGAAAGCACTCCCTTTATTAGAGTGGATAAAATCATGGAATGTTAGTTTCCCGAATATTTTAGGAACTGACATTTCTGCAAGTTTTCAACCGCTATATTTACCAGGTACGATTTTTATTCTAGTATCTCTCATCACATTTGTGATCCATCAAATGAATACTACCTCCTATAAGCGAGCGTGGGCACATTCCGGGAGAACGATGATTGCTGCCTCAACTGCTCTTGTATTTACAGTTCCAATGGTACAAGTATTTCTGAACTCAGGAGGTGGTGCATCAGGTTTCGAAAAGATGCCGATCGTTCTTGCAGATGGTGTCGCGTCCTTGACTGGGGACTTTTGGCCGCTTTTCTCATCTTTCATCGGTGGTCTAGGAGCATTCATCGCAGGAAGTAATACTATCAGCAACATGATGTTTTCACTCTTCCAATATGACGTTGGGTCCAAAATCGGTGTTGATGCCTCGTGGATTGTTGCTCTTCAGGCTGTGGGAGGCGCAGCTGGTAATATGATTTGCGTCCATAATGTTGTGGCAGCTTCTGCAGTTGTAGGACTGGTAGGGAAAGAAGGAGAGGTTATCCGGAAAACACTCATTCCATTCATCTACTATGCGACGTTAGCAGGAGCATTAGGATACTCTGTCGTCTGGACAGCTGATAAAGGATTCTTCAATCTTGGTACGGTCATCGTAACGGTCATCGCTGCAGGAGCCATTTATATTATTGCTTCCAACAAATCTCGATCTTCAACCTTAGAAGTGAACACCTCGTCATATAAGTCAGCGAAATAAAGAATAAAGCACCTGTCGAAATGACGGGTGCTTTATTCTTTAAATATACAGAAAATTCCCAACAGCATGTATGAACGAACTCTCGTTCGTTCATACTGTATTCATAACTTAAAGGAGGGACTATAGATGGATCGCTATAGAATCATGTTTTCATACCGAATGAGAAGTGTTGGATTTTTATGTGTACATTGTTTCGATACGTTTGAAAAGCAAATTGTAACTGTACCGATTTATAGTAGTTATGATGGGATTGATCCAGCGCATGGAGCTTTCACAAAACTACCATCAGAGCTTCAACGTACGCTACTTTCTGAAAAAGAGAAAATCAATAGTGGGTACTACGCGATAAGGACATGGGACGTCGAAAATTTAGGATAAAACCGTACAGCTGTTAAACAGCTGTTTTTTTAGTGTAAAATAAACAAAGACAAAGCTTACAATGAAAAAGAATAGGGAAAAAAAGTGAGGAGGAGGGATCATATGTTAAACAAAGTTGATTATTACTTATATAAGGTGGATGTAACGCAACCAACAGGTGCAGAGGTTTCATATTTTTGGGAGATTAGCGTAGCTGAGTTTGATGGCAAAATCTTCTCGTACGCGAAAGCAGATGAATTCGGTAGAAAAATTCGTTGGCATGAAAGCAATCAGCCTGATAAAGAAAGTGCCCTTGCTGCTATACAAGAGAGATGTAGGAAACAGAGTAAGTAAGCTCGTCAGAAATCACGTTCTTTATTACTGCGTCCAAGGAAACTCGTCTTAACCCATTGCTTGTTGGGCATACTTCTAGTAGTATAGAAATGAATGGCTAAGAATTGAAAAGAGGGTTACAAATGAAACAATCTATATACGGGCTGACTTTTGATCAGTTGACCGATTGGCTAATGGAACATGGTCATAAGAAATTCCGTGCTTCACAAGTATGGGATTGGCTATATAAAAAGCGCGTAAAAGACTTTTCACAAATGAACAATGTTAATAAAGAGTGCATCCAACTACTAAAAGACAATTTTGTTATCCAAACGCTAGAACAAGAAATCAAACAAGAATCTTCTGACGGTACGATTAAGTTCTTGTTTAAATTGCAGGACGGTAACGTTATTGAAACAGTACTCATGCGCTTCCATTACGGACTATCTGTTTGTGTAACAACTCAGGTAGGTTGTAATATCGGCTGCTCATTCTGTGCAAGTGGGCTTTTGAAGAAGAGCCGCGATTTAACAAGCGGAGAGATCGTTGAACAAATTATGAACGTCCAACACGCTCTGGATGACAAAGGGGAAGAGGAACGCGTAAGTCATATCGTGATCATGGGTATTGGCGAACCTTTCGATAACTATCAGAACATGATGGACTTCCTTCACGTTGTTAATTCTCAAAAAGGACTTTCAATCGGTGCTAGACACATCACGGTATCAACTAGTGGACTTGCTGATCAAATTTATGATTTCGCAAACGAAGATCTGCAAGTTAACCTTGCTATCTCGCTTCATGCTCCAAACGATGAAATACGAACGAAAATCATGAAGATCAACAAAGCATATCCACTTAGCAAACTAATGCCGGCGATCGATTACTACCTTGAGAAAACCAATCGTAGAATTACGTTCGAATATATTATGCTTCGCGACGTTAATGATCATAAGGAAGAAGCAGTTCAGCTCGCTAAGCTGTTAAGTGACAAACGTCACCTTTCATACGTTAACTTGATTCCTTACAATCCAGTTGATGATCATTCTTATCAACGAAGTGAGAAGGAAGCCATCCTTGCTTTCTATGACACACTCAAAAAGCACGGAATCAACTGCGTTATCCGTCATGAAAACGGAACAGATATTGACGCAGCTTGTGGTCAGCTAAGAAGTAAACAAGTGAAAAAGCTAGAAAAAGCGGAAAAGTAAGTTCACGCACACCTTTTAATAGGTGTGCTTTTTTGTTGATATCAATCGTCCAAAGAATCTCATCTCGCACCTCAAATAGGTTCCTTTCACGGTTTCATTTCGAATGAATAAGCTGTAGAAAAAAGAATATGAGGGGAAGCTATGAAAGGTTTAATCATTACGGGGGTACTATTAGTCGTACTCGTTTTCTCGGGAATGTATAAACAGCATCAATTACACATTGCTCCATATGACAGTGACCAAGATGATATCGGAGTAATGTCGGGTTATAACCATATACACGTTGTGATAGAGAATGAACAATTTGTTCGAATAGATGTTTACAACAAACAACGCGAAAAAGCAAATAGTTATTCTTTAAACGACATGGAAGAACTCTTTCCATCAGCAAAGTTTATAAAGGTATTCGAAGAGAACGAGAGACTTTTTGCAGTTTATATGGATAATGAAAAACGAGAAGCGAACAAAAAATTAGTCGTTGGAGCAAGAGGTACTCTTCAATTTGCACAAGAAAGAAGATAAGAACTATCGTTTCACAAGACTGCGTCCAGCAACGATCAATAAAGGGAGTAAGCCAAGCGAAAAAGCAAGGATTGTTTCCATCAAAAGACCGCTCTCACCAAGTTCAACCTCATTATTAAAACTAGTAGTAGAAAAAAGGTAAACGAGCAAAGCGAGCGGAAATACAAATGCTCGTTTGTTCGATAAATCAAATAGTTGTGTAACGACTTCATTTATGATGAAAAGCATCATGGTTATTTTCATGTATGATCCTATGATCAATGCGATGCCAAATATCGACTCCAACCGCTGAATACTCTCTCCAATCTCAATAATTCTTGCGAGCTGGAAGATCGGAAATTTCTCATACGTTACCATAGGTCCGAATACCATAATTGCTGCTATGATCGTAACGGCTAATATAATTCCATTTAATAGTAAACCTCCATACATCCAGCGTTTAAAAGGTTCATTCCTTTCTCGTTTCAAATAGGGTAGAATCATCGCAAAATACATGATGTCTACATAAGGGAAGCCAATTCCTACATAAGCAGCATGAAACACTGGTTTCCAACCAGCTGTGATCACCGGCTTAAGGAATTCTGGGTGATAATGAGTGATATTGAGAACTAGAATTGAAAGGATGATGAAGAACAGAAAGTAGAGCATGCCATGAAACATCCGAGCCATCACTTCGATTCCTTGTCTAACGGTTAAGGCGGCGACCATCATGATCAAAAAGTGGAAGATGTATAATGGACTTTCTTTCATCATAGAGGTAGTCAGAAATTGCCCCATACCGTAAGTGATGTTTGCTGTGAACAAAATGACGATTAAAGCGAGAGAGATCCCAAACAAGTATGCGATTGGTTTCCACAATAGTACCTTTGTGTATTGAATATACGATAGTGTGGGATACCGCTCATACATGAATAGAACAACCATCATCACGAAGAATCCGAAACCGTTCGCCAACAGGATCGAAATCCATGCGCCGTTTTCTGCAATACCGATGAATGGACCTTGAATATTGATTATCGTTGATCCCGTGATAAAAGCCTGAAACAGCAATATCATTTGTAATGTACTGATTGTTTCTACTTGTTTCATGCATGCACGCCCTTTCGTTTAGGATGTAAAATAATCAAAAATTATACGAGCAGGACGTTCAAAAGGAACGTCTAATAGATCATCTAAATTAAAATACGTTTTACCAATAATAAAGATAAAACTTAAATAGAAAGAAATACATACTAAAGCCATGTAAAAGATGAAGTCTTTCCTGCTTTTCTTATCCTTATCAAGAAACCATGTGTATCCAAGAAGCAGATAGACAACGACGGTAACAATTCCTCTCTCGATCATCTTACACTTCCTTAATCAAAGAATGCTTTTCCTATATCTGAACCTGAATTACCAATATCCATTTCTACTGACACCTTAAATGAAGCCTCACTGAAAATGTCGGGCCACTGATCTTTTATTCCTTTCCACTGCTTAGGGTCGTTTCGATAAAATTGATTTCCAATCCCTATTAAATCAATTTTATCCTCCTGTAACTCACGGAGAGTTTTTTCAATGTTCTTTTTCACTACACCTGCTACTTTATTGTTATATTTATTGATTTTTTCAGTTGTATCGATACTTGAACACTTTAATTCGCCAATATCTCCTGCCATTTTAATATCCACCCTAACATTAGCGGTATGATCTCTTGTTAACTTCGGTTTAATCGATGTGTTCACATCTCTGATTTCAATAGACTCTTTCAAGTTTGCTTTCGAACCCTCACAAGGGACTTCGATAATACCTGATTGGGTTTCATTGGTTAATTTCAGCAATGACTCTGTCTCCGTCGGAGATAGCTTTCCTGTTAGTTTTCCATTTTGGAGATAGGAAATTCCATAGACAATCGGCTCACCAGTAGGAGCGAATTTATAATAGGGAAGCTTTGATGTACCTGTTTCTGCCTTTAGTTCTCTTCCAAATACCAACAAGTTTATATCAATTGTTTTAGAGTTATATTGATAGGAGGAGTTTTCAATTTCCTTAAGTTGTTGACTGATCGTATTTTCAATAAAAGGCTTATTTTCGAGGTAATCTTTTGCTTTTCCTTCCATGACCGCAATGCTAATCATCAGCCTCGGTTCATGGTCACGATAGAAAAACTCTAGAATTTCCCCCACATTTCGTTCTTTAGCCAATTCCTCACTAATCAATATAATTCTGGTATGACTCCACTGAGCTTTCCGACCAAGATGCGTCGCAATATCTCGAATTGCTTCAAAAACACTATCACCTGTTGTTTTAATATTAAAAAACGCTTTATCTCCACCACCTGCGGCACTACCGATCTTTGGGGAAGGCTTAATAAATTGAGTTGTTAAATCGATTTTCCCTTTATCATCTTCGGACAAATCGATTGCAACTGCTTGAACAAATCCGAATGCAGGTAATTCCTCATGATCCCAACAGCCACTTAAGAGGAGGGAGGTGGTCACTAAACAAATTAGCAATGTTACACTCCTTCTCGACACAAAAATTCACCTTCCTTACTTATCATTTGCTTTAGAATGAAAAGCACTTTGTTTATTCCTTCTTAACTGTTTAGAAAGAGGAGACCGAAAGATGAAATCGTACAGGATTCCACTTCGTATCGGCCCTAATGGAGCAAAATAAGGTTGTCCTAAAGATCGTAAACTAATGAGATGAAGATAAATCAGTAGAAATCCGATCATAAGGCCAAACCCTCCTAGAGTTGCCGATCCAAGCATTAGAGGGACCCTTAATATACGAGAAGATGTTCCAAATTCATACTGAGGAATTGAGAATGATGCAATTCCCGTTAGCGCTACAACAACAACCATCATTGGAGAAGCAATACCAGCATTTATTGAGGCGTCTCCAATAACGAGAGCACCTACGATACTGACTGCAGAACCTATTGGTCTAGGAAGCCGCAAGCTTGCTTCTTGCAGTAATTCAAAGAAGAACAACATAACAAAGGCTTCTATTAAAGCTGGGAAAGGCATTCCTTCTCTAGTATCTAATATCGCTAATAACAAAACAGAAGGAATTAACTCAGTGTGAAACGTTGACAGTGCGATATAGATACTTGGTAAGGAAAGACTAATAATATATCCTGTAATTCGAAGCATCCGGATTAGAGACGAAAACAATGTTCGTTGATAATAGTCCGAAGGGGATTGGAAGAACTCTACAAATAATCCAGGACATATTAAGACTGTTGGCGTCCCATCGACGAGTGCAATAATTTTACCTCCAAGTAGAGCAGATACCGCAACATCCGGTCTTTCGGTGGTTTTGAATTGTGGGAAGGGAGAATATGTCGAATCCTCCATTAGCTCTGCAAAATAAGACGTTTCCAAAATCTCTTCGTCGTTAATTTCATCAAAACGTTTTTCGAATTCTTTCAATGTATCCTCAGGTACCGTTCCTTCTAAATATGCATAAGCAACTTTGGACCTTGTTTTTTCACCCTTTTTCTGAATTTTCACCTTTAATTTATCTGACTTTAGTCGAGAACGAATCAACCCTAAGTTCTTGGTTAAGTTTTCAATGGTACCTTCTCTAGGACCGATAACAGATACTTCATTCTGTGGCTCTCCTACAGAGCGTTTTTCAACTGCAAAAGCATCGTATGCCAGCGCTTTATTCCATCCTTCAAAAATCACAACAATGTAACCGTCTAATAATTTCTCACTTACTTGCTCAACTTTCTCAACCACTTTAACCGCGCGAGACGTTACTCCATGTTCAATAAAGAACTCTTTTACCTCTGTTAAGTTTACCTCAGTTGCATTCCCGACTTCATGAGGGACTAGGTCCTGCATGACCTCTTTAAGAAGATTAGCTTTCTCGTTCTGAACAATTGTTTCACAAAAGATAACTAACGCTTTTTCGTTATAGTGACTGCTATATTGAAACTTATTATATGTAATATCTTCACAATCCGTAAAAATTTCTTTGATGGCAGTTTCATTATTTTCTAATTTTCTTGATAGTTGCGATTGTGGAGTAGTATCCTCTTGCTGTTTATTCACCGTACGTCTTTGCCGTCTCAATTTCATCGCAAAAACTCCTCTACGACTCTTTATTAAGTAGTTTCTCAAAAAAGTTCGGCAATATTCACAGAGGTTTCAGATTGGAATTAAGCGCTTTTTCTATATGAATAGATTAAATCTAAGAAGCACATAGTAATAAAACGCAATTTCTTTAGGGGTGAGGATAGTGAGAAGAAAAAGGAGAAAAATTAAAGAACCAGCAAACGAAATCGTATCATCCAAAGAAAAAGCGATTTCTTCATATTTAAATGATAACAAAGAGTATTTGAACCTAACCCCGAATCTGCCAGGACTAACAGTAAGGGAAATAACAATATTTGATGGTCGTGATGCGCTCGTTACATACATTGAGAATATTTCAGATACCCCTTTTATTAGCCAGAATATCTTACGCCCATTATTCTCAACACAGTCAACAAATCGAAAAGTAACGGATGTTATAACAGTTCCAAAAATTAACACAGTTAACAAATGGAATGATATAGAAACAAATCTTCTTCATGGGTGTTGCATTATCTTCCTTGATGGAGAGAAAGACGCACTTGCAATAAATGCACAGAACCTACGAAAAAGAAAGCCTATGGAGCCCGCAAACGAACGAACGATCCGAGGTGCTCATATTGGCTTTATTGAACCATTGGAAGATAACATTTCCATGATTCGACAGTTTCTAACAAGTGATCAATTGAGAATTCAATATACTTCCGTGGGAAAAGAAAATAAAACAAAAATTGGGATCGTATACCTTGAAAACCTTGCAAACCCGGAAGCTCTTGATGAGTTGATGAACAGAATAGAGAAAGTAAATTATAAAACGGTTCTAGACTCCGGGGAATTAGAGCAAATGATCGAGGATAACCCTTATTCAATCTTTCCTCAGTTTCTTGCATCTGAGAGACCAGATAGTGTTGCATCAGACTTGCTACAAGGTCGCTATGCGATTATCGTTGATAGATCCCCTAGTGTCATTGTAGGGCCTATTAATTTCAACTCATTTTTCCAAAGCATCGAGGATTATAGTTCAAGGTGGATCTCATCTTCGTTTATACGTATTCTCCGGTTTGTTAGTTTTGTTATTGCTATTTTCCTACCGTCTTTTTATATCGCGATTATTTCATTTCATTATGAAATACTACCTCTAGAATTACTTCTTTCGATAGGACAGTCGAGAAGAGAGGTACCCTTTCCTCCTATAATCGAAGCGTTTTTAATGGAGTTTATCCTTGAAATGCTGCGTGAAGCTGGATTACGGTTACCAAAGTCAATTGGTCAAACAGTTGGTATCGTTGGAGGTATCATTATAGGGCAATCGGCGGTAGAAGCAGGAATCGTGAGCAATATAATGGTTATCGTTGTTGCGATGACTGCGATTTCATCATTCGTTATGCCTAACCCGGAAATGGCATTCGGCATTCGATTCATTCGTTTTCCGATGATGCTAGTCGCTTCTTTCTTTGGAATGGTCGGAATTGTCATCGGTTTTATGATTATTGTAATGCACATAATTAGCCTTGAATCACTAGGGACTCCATACGGAATTCCGTTTGGGCCACTCAAATGGAGAGACTTAAAAGATTCCATAATACGTTTTCCACTATGGACAATTGACAAGGTGAAAGCATCACGTCGCAATTAGATGCAGAATAAATGGAGTTGGTGAACATGCCTAATTTCAAGAATAATACGATAACGTTAACGCAGTTTTCTTTGTTGATTTATGGAACGCAATCAGGGATTGGGATTTTATCATTACCCAGAGATTTAGCTGAAATTGGAGATACGAGCAGCTGGATCTCACTCTTCATTGGGTATCTAATAAGTGTTATAGCGTCCATAATCATTATTCAAGTTATGAAAAAACACCCTCAAGATACGATCATACAGCTATTCCGACGCTTTTTCGGAAAATGGTTAGGGTCATTTTTTTCTGTCTGTTGGATTGGTTACACAACCCTAGGAATGTTTCTTATTACGGTTACATCAATCTTCATCATTAACACTTGGGTTTTACCTAAAACAGCTCCATATCTTATCCTTCTCATCATTACAATACCAAGCTTTTATCTTGCGAGAAACGGGCTCCGAATTATTAGTCGCTTTAGTGTGCTTGTATTCTTTTTCACCTCCTGGATGGCATTCCTATTCATGTATCCAATGTTTACTGGGAACTTACTAAATTTGTTGCCCATCATAAAAGATGGGATCATGCCCATCATTAAATCAGTGCCTAATATTACATTTTCTTTCTTAGGATTAGAATTGTTATTTATCATTTATCCATTCCTAGATGATAAATCAAAAGCTGTGAAAGGCGTTCTTATTGCGAACGGTCTAACGTTATTAAGTTATTTAGTCGTTACATTCAGTTCATTTATCTATTATGGACCTTATGAAGTTCTGGAATATGTATGGCCAACTTTAAATTTAGTAAAGCCAATAGAATTCCCTTTTCTTGAGCGTTTCGAGATTATTTTCTTATCGTTCTATTTATTAATTCTTGCTACTACTGGAATTCCGTATTACTTTGCCTCTTCATTTAGTATTGCACAGCTTCTAGGGCGTAAAGATCATCAACTCGCATTGTTTCTCATACTCCCAATTCTATATGTAACCTTCTTCTTCTTTACCAACTCATTAGCAAACTTAGATAAACTCGGAAGCATATTTAATAAGGTTGGTTTGGGATTCGCTTTTATCTTGCCAGTCTTTTTACTAGGTTATGGATGGTTATTTAGACTATTTAGGAGGGGAAAAATGTGATACTCACCTACAAAAAACACATAAAATTAACCATCATTTTTTCACTTATCTTCTTAGTAGGATGTCGTTCTGATCAACTGTCCTTGGAAAGGACCTCGATCGCTTTAGTAGTGGGAATTGATAAAAGCTCTGAAGAAGGCGATATGACGATCTACCAAACAAGTCCAGTGTTCAGTAGAGAAGCAATGGACACTGTTTCAACATTAAAAACAACCGCTCATTCGTTGCGTCAAGCTAGAGATAACTTAGATTCTCAAAGTTCTGGGACAGTAGTGGGGGGGAAACTCCAAGTTTTATTATTAGGGAAAGAGTTAATGAAAGAACAATCAATTTTTGAGGAATTGGATGTGTTCTATCGAGACCCAAAGAATTCTCCTAATGCAAGAGTTGCTATGGTAGATGGTCCAGTCCAAGAGATCATGGAGTTCACGCCAAAAGACAAGCCTCGTATAGCAGTCTACTTATCAGATCTCATCGATACAACTCATCTGAGAGAAAATGCTGTTTTAACCACGTTACAGGCATACCATTACGCAAATTTCGAAAAAGGCATAACGCCTGCGATAACAGAAGTGCTCTTTAAAGGGAAAGAAATACAGGTTCAAGGCACAGCATTATTAGACAAAAAGGGTAAATATGTATTTTCTATCGGGCATTTCGATAGTTCATTACTCCAGATGCTAAAAAAAGATGTCAAGGAACCGATTCCAATTTCTCTTGTTGTAGAGGAACCCAATAAAGTCCTTAGCGTTGGTGTGACTCGAATCAAAAGCAAAATAGATGTCTCTTATAAAGGTGATCAACTCATCTTTGATATCGGTTACAAACTAAAAGTATCCATTACAGAAAACACATCTTCCTTAGACATCGAAAAGGATTCTTCCAAAATTCAAACCATTATTTCAGATGAAATCGACAAAAAGACGAAAGAACTTATCAAGAAAGTACAAAAAGAGCAAATAGAACCGTTCGGACTCGGAATTTATGTTCGAGCGTACGAGTACAAGAAGTGGAAAACCTTTGAAGACAAGTGGCCAGAAGAATTTTCAAAAGCACAGGTAAATGTCAAAACATCTGTAGCCATCATAGAACATGGAGTTGTTCAATAAACCAAAATTCAAAGAAGAATTCATAAGTTCTATGAGATATTATTCAGACAAAAAAAGCGCCAATGCGGCGCTTTTCTATTTCCGTAAAACCTTATTTAACTAATTCTGTAAGAATTGCATTACCGTTCGAGCCGACCTTAACAATCGCATAGTTCATCGCTTCATATTCTTCTCCTGATCCTTCTTCTATAAAGAAGCTTTCAATTCCATAGTGGGCAGACCCATTTGAATTCAAAATTCCCTTTATGAACACATCCGTTTTCAACGGTTTATAACCTTTGTTCCACTCACCTCCAACTTGATAATAACCAGAGTATTCATAATACCCTTCTTCATTTTTCACCAGAACCACTTTTACTTTCTTTCTTCCTTGTATGTCTGTTGTATCGTCTAGGTTCGAGATATCATAACGCAAACGTACATAATCACCCTGAAGCATCGATCGAGGGTCTATAGGAGCTAACTTCAGCTTGATTTCACTACCATTCTGAACGATCCATTCATCATAAAAGCCTTGATAAGTAATCATTGTAACCATTATGAAAACGATAAGGAATAGTGGCTTTTGATGTGTTCTTACAAAAGAAGGTGGTGAAGGAGATCCTGTTGGTTGTCGTTTTGAAACAAACCACGTGATTCCAAATACAATCAAGGAAGCGATCATCAACGTGATTGATTTATGAAAGAGTGTCCATGCAAAGTCATAATATTTGTAGAGTAGAAATGCGTATAGAAACACAATTCCGAGCCAATATGAAAAAAGGTGCAGTTTCGCTTTGGAGAAAATAAGAGTGAATACAAAAGCAAGAAAGAGAAGATTCCAAAACCAATATAGCCACTCACCTTGGTTCAAGAACGTAAGGGCAAATAGAAGAAATATCGTATAAACCACCGCATTACGCTTATTCCATTCTTTTTGTGCGAGTAAGAAGAAGATCATATTAAACAAAAACATGATAAACAAATAATGTTCGACATCAAATTGAGGCATAAAATTACGTTGTTCACTAAAAACAATGAGAGCGATAAGAATCGAAGCATTCAGTAAGAGATAGAGGTACATTTCAATCCATTTATGATTCCAGAGCTTCATTAATACGACAATAAGTAAAATCGTTAAGATCGAATAGTAAGGAATATGAGGTCTGTTGTCACTAAACCCATGTGATAAATGATAAAACACCCCACTCCCAAACACGATCGTTATTCCTGCAAGAAGCAAAACATGCGAAAGAAGAGGTACGTTGCTTTTTACAAACAATGAAGGCAGAACGAGTAACCCAAATGCTGCTAAGAATATTGCTAAGAAAGAGGAGGTACCTAATGTTATTAAACCAGTGAAAGAACTAATCAGCATCAGCGCACAAAAAACAGTTACCACTACGGTTAGAGAAGCACTCATACGATGTTTCCAAGTGTCAGAAACCTTACTAGATAGTTCTAAACGTCTTAAATAAGTGATTGTCATTATAATGACGACCACGATCGAAGTAAGGAATACAAAATAGACACCAATCCCTATCACTTCATACGCTACAGATAGCCCTTTGAAATATAGAAACACAGAGAGTCCAAGGCCACTTGTAATCAACCAGACTCGATTCTCACGTTTTTTCCACATATACAAACTAACAATTATATAGCCAAAATATAGCCATGATATAAATTGATTATATGAACCATGTCCAAAGCTTTGAGTGAGGAAACAAACATGCATCACGCCAAAGCTTCCATATTCAATCCACTTTGATAAAAGATACCTAGAGCGGGAGAGAAAAAACCATATATGACAAAACAATAGAAACAGTAGTAAAAAACCAAGCTCCTGAAGATCAGTCCAACCAGGATCATAGGAAGTAGGGAAGACATAGAAGGAGTAAGAGGCTACTGACAGTATAAATGCCAGAACAAAAAACGCTTGATAACGCGTTAAAACCGCAAATGCTATTACAGGGACAAACCATACGAGATAAAGCACGTAGGAATCTGCGTGTGAATTGTATGTTTGGCCAATGATCGCAACACTGATTCCAAATGCAACCGCTCCCGCTAACCACATCCACCTCTCCATAAACCTATGAGAGTGTGGGAACCTAGCGAGAATGAAAGAAACAAGAAAGAATAACAATGGCAGAATGCCCGCTAGGATGATCTTGTCAGTCCGTTCAAATACATACCAATTTGAAGCAAAGAAATAGATAATACTACTGATTAATAAAGAAAGCCCGATTAAATACCCTGTATGGATACCTTTACGATTCATTGCAGCCACCCTTTCTCATTCTGAAGCGCTCAGTCATCTATTCATACCTCTCCATAATGATATGTCATCATTCTCTAGAATTTGTTCTAAATCATCTAGACTATGAATCTAGGGAGTTGGAAAATAACGTGATAATCGTGGATTAAAAGGAGTAGAAAGGGATATATTTTTCACAACTTGTCGCACATTGAATAATATATACAAGCAATCTTACAAAAGTAGAAGGGGAGAAATAAATGGCTTCTCATAAAAAACACAAAAAAGAAGCTTCTTACTGTAGTCAATGCGCTTCAACAATCTGTTGTTGTCATAAAAATTCTTTGTTTGACCTTTGCAAATTTTGCGGATATAAAAAATGTATTTGTAAACACATTTGTAAATGTAAACCAAAGTGCAAAGGGCGATGTGAGTTTGAGCTATTAAACATAGATGCATCGAAAGACGTAACAGTAACGCAGGGAGATTTAGAGTTAGAAATTGAACAAGGGGACGTGTCCCAAAATAACTCACAGGGTCAGTCTGGATCTAATCTGGGCCCTCAAACCCAAACGAATTCACAAGGACAGAGCGGTTCAACTTTAGGATCACTAACCCAAAATCCTACTGAGACCCAAACTCAATCCATGGCGGAACAAACACAAAACCCTACGGAAACTCAAACCCAAACAATGGCCGAACAAACTCAGAATCCCACTGAAACACAAAGTTTAACGATGGGGGATCAATCGCTAACTGGTCCGACACAAACCCATACAAACGGTCCTCAAACGACTGGAGCCCAAACACTTCAAGCGAATCCAACGAATAATAGCTCTGCAGACGTCACACAAACCGTTAGTGGCGTAACAGTAAATGTTCCAGTTACGTTAGAAGTTAGTTGTGGATGTGATAAGAAGAAACACGATCATAAACAATCCTATAAGAATGAAGATTGCTGTGCAAAATCAATGGGTGAATTATTAAACCAAATACGAATTTTACAACCCACATTCCTAGAAACGATCGATATTTATTTATCAGATTCACCAGCACTAGCAGCAAATCCAATACCTGATCAAACCATTACAAACGTTTATAATTGTTCAACCGTTTCCTTTGCAACCGGTCCAATCGTTGCAACGCCGTCAACAACAGCCCAGTTATGTAAAGTTGCAGGTTTCTCAGCTATAGATAATGGAGCAACTCCTAACTTATTTCAATATTTAACGAACTACGCGGCTACGTGTTCAACAAATACTTCCTTGAATAACTGTGGATGCGGAGGATATGATTGCAACAGCTGTAATAGCTCTCTATGCAAATGCAATGCTTGTGCAAATGGAATAGGAGAGCAGCTTAAATTATTGATCGGCTCTAGCAACGTAAATCTAATTATCGATGGTGTTCCAGAAGAGATTTCTGATGTAAGTGTATTAAATGTTTGCGATTGTTTAGCATTCTTTACGAGTGCAGATGGAACTACGATTTATGCGTTCTCTCTATGTGCAATCAATGAATTCACCCCTGTAGAAGCCTTAGCTGCCGCACCTCCCGTACAACAACCTCCAACCTTATTTGAAAGACTTTTTGAAGGCGATGATATGGAGTGCTAATGAAGCACTCTTTTATTTTTGATCATTTTTATTTTGTGCTTTTGCAATTTGTTCCCATACACTCTTATTGATTTGTTCACTTATTCGTCTTCCAGTGATTTCAGAAGTATCAACTTCTTGTTCACTCGACACTACCTTACCATTAACAATTTTATAATTTTGTGATTGGGTTACAGTAGAGTAAGTTTGGTTAAGTTTTTCATTATTATACGATTTAAGCTTTTCTAATTGTATCGATTCAATCTCTTCTATAAACTTCGCTTTTATTTCAGTTAATTCCTTTTCAATGTTAAATAAGAACTCTTCCTTCAACCTTGCAAACTCGGCTTTTAATTCTTCTGGTTTCATTTCAATCACCTCATATAAAGATAAAAACACATACCCTATCGTATGATGAATAGGCAGTAACGTTCTTCATCAATTAATTTGTTTTGAGGTCTTATGAAAGGTGAGGGAAGAAGGAGTAAGTTATCGAGGTTAAATTAGCCCCAAAATGATGATGAACTATATAGATGAACATGCATGGAAACCTGAGACTTATGTTTAAGGTTTTTATACTTTATAACCTCATTTCCATTGTAAATAAAAGCAATAATTCAAGATACATTTTCAACACTATGAACCTTTATATAACTAACGAGCGAGTAGAAAGCGGGTGATAACAGACACCCGCTTTTAAATCCATGTATTGAATATTCAGAAATTACTATTTATACTTAATACATGAACATACCAACCGGTTAGTTAGTTACGGATACGAGGAGACGAATACAATGAATTTTGCCTATTCCGAGGTTTGCCAATCTTACCTCGAACGAGTAACTGCATTTATGGAAACACATGTGTACTCGAATGAAAAAGTATACGAAGAGCAACTCTCAATGCTGGAAAGCCGTTGGACCGCTGTCCCTCCAATTATGGAAGAGTTAAAACAAAAAGCGAAAGACGCTGGTTTATGGAATCTCTTTTTACCTGATAGTGACTATGGTGCAGGCCTCACAAACACGGAATTTGCTCCCATATGTGAAGAGATGGGACGTTCGATGATTGGACCTGAAGTCTTTAATTGTGCTGCACCGGATACAGGAAATATGGAGGTACTCGTTCGATACGGAACGGATGAACAGAAAAAGAAGTGGCTTGACCCCTTACTTTCTGGAGATATTCGCTCTTGTTTTTCGATGACCGAACCTGATGTAGCTTCTTCAGATGCGACGAACATTCAGGCTCGTATCGAGCGGGTTGGTGATGAATATGTGATTAATGGTACGAAATGGTGGTCGTCTGGTGCTGGAGACCCTAGATGTAAGATCGCCATCGTGATGGGAAAAAGCGACTCAGCTGCTGCGAAACATGAACAACAATCCATGATTTTAGTGCCTCTTGATACTGAAGGTTTGACGATCAAACGGATGCTCCCAGTGTTTGGGTATGACCATGCTCCCCATGGCCATGCAGAAATTGAGTTTAAGAATGTACGAGTACCTTCTTCTAATATCATCTGGGATGAAGGGAAAGGATTTGCAATCGCGCAAGGAAGACTCGGTCCTGGCCGAATTCATCACTGTATGCGTTTGATTGGCACAGCTGAGCGTGCGCTTGAAGATTTATGTAAACGTGTACATAATCGCGAAGCATTTGGTAAGAACCTTTCTGAGCAGGGTGTAGTAAGAGAATGGATCGCTGATTCGAGAATTGAAATTGAACAGGCAAGATTACTAACTTTAAAAGCCGCTCACATGATGGATACAGTTGGAAACAAGGAAGCAAAAGCAGAAATCGCGATGATAAAAGTAGTGGCACCAAACATGGCCTTAAGAGTCATCGATCGCGCTATACAAGCATGTGGTGGTGCTGGAGTAAGTGATGATTATACGCTCGCTGCTCACTGGGCTAACGCAAGAACATTACGACTTGCTGATGGACCAGATGAAGTTCATCGGAATGCAGTCGCAAGGCATGAACTGAGAAAGTATAGCTAGCAAAGGGGGAGTTACACATGAACGTAATGGAGTTATTCAATTTAACTGGTAAAACAGCGATCGTGACTGGTGGTGGAAGAGGACTCGGAAAGCAGATTGCAGAGGGGTTCGCAGAAGCAGGAGCGAACGTTGTAGTTTGTTCAAGAAAACTTGAAGCTTGTGAAACGGTTCGTGATGAGTTAGAAGCAATGGGAGTCAAATCTCTTGCCTTCGAATGCGATGTGACGAACCAGGAAGACATCCAACGAGTCGTTGACGAAACCAGGAAAGAGTTTGGTGGAATCGATATTCTCGTCAACAACAGTGGAGCAACATGGGGAGCATCTGTCGTTGATATGCCACTCCAGGCCTGGCATAAAGTGATGGAGGTGAATGTAACAGGCACATTCCTTTTTGCACAAACTGTTGGCAAAGAAATGATCAAACAGAAGAGCGGTAAGATCATAAACATCGCTTCTGTTGCTGGACTAGGTGGCGCTGATCCCCGTTATATGAATGCAATCGGCTATAACACGAGTAAAGGCGCAGTCATTACGTTTACAAAAGACCTCGCAGTAAAGTGGGGAGAATATAATATTAACGTCAATGCGATTGCGCCAGGCTTCTTTCCAACAAAAATGTCCCAAGGCTTGATCGAAGCTGGTGGAGATAAAATACTAGATTCTACGCCGCTAAATCGATTCGGGTCAGAAGACGATTTGAAAGGAGCCGCTTTGTTTTTGGCTTCAAATGCATCGGGTTATGTAACAGGAGATGTTCTTATTGTCGATGGGGGACAGCACGCGATGTGACCGTAATGTTTTTCTCGTAGCAAGCAAGGCAACATGAGGTGTGCATCGGCGTAACCTCCATGTGATAGTAAACAACGATAGATTGAGAGGGTACTGGCATGAAACACGAACTAACTTTGAAAAGTATAGAGCTATTTGAGAAAAAAGGATTCAGTGAAACATCGATCCAAGACATCGTTGATACGGTCGGTGTTACGAAGGGAACCTTTTATTACTATTTTAAGAGTAAAGAAGAGCTATTGATGGATATTCATTCTTCTTACATAGACAGCATGATTAAGCAGCAAAAGGAGATTTTAGAAGATCGTTCGAAGGATTGTCGAACGAAACTATACGACATGGTCTACATGCTCATTCATAACATCGAGCTTGAAGGAAAAAGTGCACGCGTTTTCTTCCGTGAAATAAAGAATTTGAAAGAGGAAAATTTATCAGAGATTTTGCCAAAACGGGACCAAATCCGCTATTATTTTGAAGATCTTTTAAAGCAAGGCGTTGCAAATGGAGAGTTTCGAAACGACCTCAACATAGGAATCGTCACATTTGGTATTCTCGGCATGACGAATTGGACCTACCAATGGTATCAACCAGACGGACCAGTGTCAGATAAAGAGGTCGCTCAGATGTTCGTGGATATGGTCCTAAATGGCATAGAAGAAAGCAGCTAAGCTTTTTCGCTTCACCATTTTGGGAAACGCTTACTAAACAACTATTCTAACCAGTCAATATGTTTAAGGAGGAACTAAAATGAAACCTAAAGAAATCAAGAACATTACCGTCTTAGGAGCAGGGTCGATGGGGCATCAAATTAGTATGCTATGTGCTCTCGGAGGATATGAAACAACCATTCAAGATATTAACGAAGCAGCTTTACACGATGCACGTGAGAAGCTTAATGCCATCATGACGAAGTGGGTGAAGAAGGGAAAAATCACTGAAGAAACGTTAGAGTCTGCTTTTAGTAGATTACATTTTACTACAAGTCTTGAAGAAGCGGCTGTTAGAGCTGATTTTATTATCGAAGCGATTGTTGAGAAGTTAGATGCGAAACGCGAAGTCTTCGAAAAGATCGACGAATACGCAGCACCAGATGTGATTTTCGCAACAAATAGTTCAACGATCGTGAATTCATTGATTGCTTCTGTTACGAACCGTAAAGAGAAAATCGTAAACATGCATTTCTTTTTCCCGCCACTCATCATGGACTGTGTGGAAGTTGTAATGAGTGACGATACGTCAGAAGAAACTGCTAATGTAACGATGGAAGTATGTGATCGCATCAACCGAACGGGTGTGTTATTGAAGAAAGAGATTTCAGGATTCGTTGCTAATCGCATTCTAGGAGCACTACAAAAAGAAGCGATGTATCTTTACGAAGAGGGCATCGCAGACTTTGAGGATATCGATTTAATCTGTAGAAAGGCACTGAATCATCCGATCGGTCCGTTCGAATTAATGGATCTATCTGGTATTGATGTGGGCTACTATGTGATGCAGCAACGGTACAATGAAACTGGTAACCCTGAAGACAAACCTTCCAAATCGATAGAGGAAAAGGTGCAAGCAGGGACACTAGGCAGAAAAACCGGTAAAGGATGGTATGACTACACGAAAAATCAGGTGAAAAATTAATAGACCGCTATGAAGAAAGCTCCTTGGCTGAAGACACTGTCCGACTTAAATTCGAAGATTTAGTTATCAGGAGGGTAACCTATGTCGATTTCACATGATACGATTCCTGTCCGTGAGGGAGAAGAGTTGCATCACCAAAAGCTAGAATCCTTTATAAGAGAAAACTTCGAGGTAGTAAGTGCTGATCCACTCACTATTCGGCAATTTGGTACGGGAAGCTCAAATTTAACATACCAAGTATCGATTGGAGATTGGGAAGCCGTACTTAGAAGACCTCCCCTTGGGCCTCTTGCTCCAAAAGCACATGATATGGAGCGAGAGTTTACCATCCTGAAAGAATTACATCCTATTTTCTCCCTTGCTCCTAAGCCATTTCTCTATAATGAAAGTTTGCTAGATGCTCCATTCTTTCTTATGGAGAGAAGAAGAGGAATTGTCCTTGATACCTCATTCCCTGATGGTTATCAACCAACAGAAGCTCTATGCAAAAGCATTTCTGAAAAGATGGTCGACACGCTTGTAGATCTCCATAGCATCAACCATGAACATACAAAATTGGGCGAGATCAGTCATCCAGACGGGTTTATGGAACGTCAAGTTCATGGCTGGATCAAGCGCTACAATCGTTCGAAAACAGATGACATTAAAGGTATTGATGAGTTAACGAGTTGGATGGCGGCCAATATTCCAAAATCACAGAGTCCCGCAGTCATCCACTATGACTTTAAATTAAACAATGCGATGTTCTCACACGATGACTACAGCAAACTAGTTGGTGTGTTTGATTGGGAGATGGCTACAGTTGGAGATCCTCTAGCAGATCTCGGTGCTGCGATGGGATACTGGCTACAAGAAGATGATCCTGAAATACTCAAAAAAGGGATGGGAAAGCCACCGGTTACCGTGATGAAGGGTTTTATGACAAGAGAGGAATTTATTGAAGCGTATGCTAGTCAATCCGGTCGCGACGTGTCACAAATGAACTTCTATTTAACGTTTGCTTATTTCAAGCTCGCTGTTATTTGTCAGCAGATCTACTATCGTTGGAAAATGGGACAAACCTCAGACGAACGCTTTCGTCATCTGAATCACTTTGTTATAAGCTTAATCGCTCATGCCAGGAACAATGCGAGTGTAAAGCGGTAGGATTTCATATGAGAAATAGTGCCAGACTGAGGTTCAAATAATAAAAATCGGTGGCTAGCTCATCGTATAAAAAAGGGAGAGCTCGGTATGGAAACGACAGTAAAAACGGATCATCTAAACGTACATGTTCAGGGTGCATTGCTTCATCTCACTTTAAATCGACCTGAAGCTTTAAATTCATTTAGCAAAGAGATGATTTTAGGGCTGATAAATGTCATTCAAGAAGTAAAGGAAAACGATGCCATTCGTGTAGTGATGCTTTCTGGCGCTGGACGATCCTTCAGTGCTGGAGGAGATGTTAAGACGATGGGGGATATATCTCCAACTGAAGTATATGAACACATAGGGAAATTAAATGAACTGGTGCTTGCTATGAAAGATCTCGATAAGCCAATTATTTCAGTCATTCATGGCTTTGCTGCTGGAGCTGGTTTTAACCTAGCCCTTGCGAGCGATATTATCCTAGCAGCGGAAGACAGTAGCTTTGTATTAAGCTTCTCACAAGTAGGACTAATATCTGACGGGGGAGGACTTTCATTTTTGCCTCGTTTAATCGGTCCATACAAAGCAAAAGAACTTTTCTTCTCAGCACAGCCAATCACAGCAAAAGAAGCAAAAGAGTTAAGGATCGTTAATCAAACGTATCCATTATCACAGTTACAGGATGAAGCGATCGCGTACGCAGAAAAACTCTCTAAAGGACCTAGTAAAGCATTTGGTTTTATCAAGAAAATTGCAGATTCATCACTCACTTCATCACTACCAGAGGTTCTCGAGCAAGAACGAATCACTCAGGCTATGATGGTAACAACGGAAGATCATAAAGAAGGTGCTGCAGCATTCAAAGAAAAACGAGCTCCGCAATTTAAAGGGAGATAACTATACTAAACCGGAGATGCAATGCATTTCCGGTTATATTTTGAAGTTTTATGGGTTCACATATGAAAATTAGTGAAACTAAACAATAAAACCGGATTAAAAGTACGAAGCAATTGAAACATAAGGAAACTTGAGAAAAGCTTGAGATCTAAATTAGAAATCGTTAGTTACGTGTGAAATATTATGAACCTATAGGAACGTAAAATCTAATGTAGATTAATTTGAATGAGATTAATGATTATGAAGCTTTTAACTACATTGTTATAGAATTACTGTGTAACCCCAACATAAAGAGGGGAAGTTAATGAGTATGTTAGATATAAAAACATATTCTCTTATTATTTTATTTATTAGTTAACATAATATATATTATAGGAAGTCATTGATAATAATCAAATCCCGTCTCAATCGTTAAGTAAACTTAAGATAGTGAGACGGAATGAAATTTATTTTCCAAAAAGATTTCTAATATCTTCAGTTAAGCTATAATCGTTTACTAAATATGTTTTAAACTTCGTATTTTCGTTATCATTTCTGGAAATGACAATCGAATCATCATCCATATTAATCCGCATTTCTTTACCTGTTTTAAAATAAATAATGACGTCAGCTCGATCAACACTTACTCGGTGTGTTGGCACCTCGGTAATTTTGTTTTGATTAAACTTGTTGATCCATTTGATTAGCGTTTCTTCATCTTCGTTTGAAGTTACTACTTCGTTAGCATCATTTCTCGTACTATGTAAGTGAATCTCATATATATTCTGTTCTTCGATCTTCTGGTGCAAACTAGTATCGAGACTAATTGCACTCGCTGTATGTTTATATTTGTCGTTCTTATAGTTTACATATATTTCAGCTACTTTTAGATAACTAAATGCAAGAACAGAGAAAAGTAGGATGGTTAAGAGTCCTTTTGTGGCTTTTTTCACATCATCACCCGCTTTCCTTATCTAGCGACTACTGTTTAAATCCAACCTCTTCTATCATAACAAAAATTCTGATTCTTCGTGGGATTATGTAATAACTTCGTTAATTAAGACCTTTCTGTTACAAATACTACTCAATTGGTACTACAGTGAATGACACAGAAAGACACCTGACCGTAGCATCATAAGACCAGGCGTCCTCCCTTTCGTTTCACTATTTTAACTCATGTATAGCTTTCTCTAGCCTTTCAAGGCCTTCTTGCAGTGTCGATCGAGGGCAAGCAATGTTTATTCGTTCAAACCCCTTCCCTCCATCACCAAAAATATATCCTTCGTCCAATGCGAGTTTTGCATTATTTTGAATGAACGTCTCTAATTCTAGATGATCCATTTGTAATGACCTAAAATCCAACCATATTAAATAAGTTCCCTCAGGCTTTATGACGCGAATTTCTGGTAAGCGTTCTTTAATAAATGACGTTAGATAGTTAAGATTTTCTTCTAGATAAATGAGAAGCTCTTCTAACCATTGCTCTCCATGAGTATAAGCCGCTTCAACCGCTAAGATCCCAAATGGATTTGGAGCAAATAGTCCCATCTTCCCCATATATTCTTGATAGTCCACACGCTTTTTTTCGTCAGGAATGATAATCGTTGATAGCTGCATACCAGCAAGATTGAACGTTTTACTAGGAGCAATACATGTAATGGTATTTGAAGCTATATCTGATGAGAGTGTTGAAATTAACGTATGACGATACCCTTTAAAGATTAAATCAAAATGAATGTCATCTGAAATAATCAACACATTATGTTCAACACATAGATTTGCAAGGACTTTAAGTTCTTCTTCCTTCCACACCCTTCCTACAGGATTATGCGGATTACAAAGAAGAAACATCTTAACCGCTGGGTCTCTTAGCTTATTTTCTAGGTCCTGAAAGTTCATCTTGTATGTATCTGATTCAAGTACGAGTGGATTATCGACAACGACACGATTGTTCTTCTCAATCATATCACGAAACGGATAATAAACCGGTGACTGTATGAGGACTTTATCACCGTTTTTTGTATACGTATTTATGGCAGCTGCTATTGCTGGAACTACCCCTGGAGTAAAGACAATCCAATCTGTGTTAATCGCCCAATTATGCCTCCGCTCTAACCACTCCTTAATCACATTCTTTGTTTTATCAGTAGGCATCGAATAGCCAAAAACCCCATGCTCAACACGTTCTTTAAGGACACTAATCACTTCCTCTGGAGCTCTAAAATCCATGTCAGCTACCCACATAGGAAGTAGTCCCGCTTTCTCATAAATATCTTCTGAATGATCCCACTTTACTGAATGTGTTCCATATCTATTGACTTCCTCATTAAACGAATTCATTCAATCCCTCCAAATGTATGTCCTTTACTATTACTTTATCAAAACTCATGATCGGTGTCTGATAGTAAGCTTAGAAGACTGTCAGGTGTTAAGGTAAGCAATGTTAAGTAATGTGATGGTAAAATAGATAGTAATTCGATTACGGTAAGCGAGGGTATCCATATGAACACATTACATCATGCGTTTTGGAGTTATTTCTTCTTTCGTAAGAAACAGCGTAAAACAGTTAGGTCTATTGTTATTGGCGGAATCGCGCCTGATATCATTTATTATGTGATGTTCCTGTATTTGATCGCTGAGTATGGGATTAAGAAGTTACTTGGTTCTGAACAAGCATTGTCGATGCACGATTTAGTACATGGTTTATTCGATCATCCAGTTGTTGATGTCTTAAGAAAGTTAGGCCATTCAATTGTAATCTGGCTCATTGCATTTATCATCCTAATGATTTTGCACAGAGGATTTAAGCTCACTCCCTTATCAGGATTTATTTGGGGCTGGTTTTTGCATGTAGCCGTAGACTTTTTGACCCACGTTAGTGATGCTGTACCGATCTTTTATCCAATAAGCAACAGTGTTATCCCTGGTATTGTATCCTACTGGCATCCTGATTACTATGGGACAGAATTCGGAGTAACTCACTCATTATTACTCGTCTCTACTATTATATATTTAGTTATCGAACGACGGAAATCTAAGAAAGACAAAAAGCTACTCAACGATAAGAAAATACAAATGTAAAAAAGGATTCAACCAAACTATGTGGCTGGATCCTTTTTCTCTTCCGTTACTTTTTCTGTAGCGATGGGGTTTTCTTAGCAACTTTATTTCTGATTAAGATTGGGATAATCGATAATAAGAGAAATACGACTACTGCACTCCCTATTACAATTGGGTCACCTGATACTAAGCTACTACCTAGAAAGTTATATGCAAACGTACCGGGGATAATCCCTATTAATGTACCAAATAGAAATGAGGTGAATGTCACTTTTGATAAGCCTGCTGAATAACTGATTAAATCAAAGTTGAATAACGGAACAAATCTGAAAAATAAAACATAGAAAAAGCCATTCTTCTCTAGTTGATCTTGTATTTTCCGCCCTTTCCCTTGCCAATCTTTATTAGCAATCGATTTCCCTAACGTTCTCGCTACGATAAATGATACTACCGCACCGGATGTCGCACCTAACACTGTATAGATCGTACCAAATAATGATCCGAAAGCAAGTCCACCCGCTATCGATAAAACTGATGCAGGAAAGAAGATCAAAGGACGTATCGTGTAGATGACGATATATACGATAGGTGCCAATAAACCGAATGAAAGTATCCAGTCGCGTATGTCGGTGACCCGGAAATCTAAGTAGGTACGACTAAACCAAATAAGCCCAACTACTAGAGCGAGTATGCCGCCCCTCTTAAACCAAGTACTTGGTTTTCTCATAGTTCCATCCTTTCTTCACTAGCTTAATTATACAATACTACACCTCAATTTAGTTTGAATGTAAGCCGGGTTACATTCACAAAAGTGCCGTTTTTACGCTATGAGAACATTTGTTTGTATACGAAAAATAATGTTAATAGGATTAAACTACTATTAACGACAGATTCCCCCTTTGAAGCGGTTTTAAAGTATAAAGGAAAGCGAACCCGGGTTGGAATTGGGTAGAATAACTGAATTCCCCTCACTGTTAATGCATCGAGAACTAAGTGACTCGCAACCCCAACGAGCAAGCCAGTTTGTACAATTTCATCAAACATAAAAGTAAAGCTTGAGGTTAACCAGTAAATTAATATTAAAAATAATATACTATGTGTAATTGTCCGATGACCGAAGAAGCGACTTATGTTTTTGGATAATAGCTTTGCTTTCCTACCTGTCCAAGACCCAGGATGGCATATATCAGGTAATAACGCTCCAAACAAACAGCTACCGTAAAAAACAAATAGTTCAGGGACAGTTAATAATTCTGTTATGTAGTAACTATGAGCCGCTGCCCCAATACATAGGCCTCCCATCAAGTGTGTTTTTCCTTCCATTCTTTCAACTCCCCAGTTGTATTATTCTTAGTTGATGTTAAAAAGTGCGGTTTTTGAAGGATGCAATCATATGTTCGTATTTCCGCAAAACTAGTATAGCACACTTCTATAAATGAAAAGAACCTGTTCATGATAAGAACAGGTTCTGTATTGATCGGTACTATTCAGAATTTGATACTTTTTTTAATTCACATGCATTTCCTGTTTCTCCTACATCTACGATAAACGATCCGTTACTGTACCGGTCATTTGGTCGATAGCTTGAAGGATCAACAGTGACAGGTTCTCCTTTTTGTGTCCGAACGATGATTTCATCTCCTTTAGTGACGGTTGTGACACCAATCACCCGATGAGGATTTGACTTTAGTTCTCTTAACATCACGACCCCTCGTTTAGCACGTGACGTAAGATCAAACTCACTTAAAGGCATCTTCTTAACCGCTCCTCGATGAGTAAGGAGGAATAAGTCGTTCTTAACTGTAGAATCAAACACTATCCCGCTCACAACAAAGTCATCATCTTTTAGATTAATTCCTTTTACTCCACTAGCCCGCTGTCCTACAACATTTACATCTTCTTCTTTAAAGCGTAATCCATAACCTGTATGAGTAGCAATAAACACTTCATTCTTACCATTCGTTACATAAACATCAATAAGTTCATCTTCTTTTTTAAGCTTAAGCGCCATCAACGGTTTGGAATACCGCTGTGCTTTATATTGTGATAGCTCTGTTTTCTTTATCATTCCTTGCTTCGTCACGAATACAAGGAAGCGCGCTTCATCGAATTCATTGATCTCCATGGCCTCAATGATCCGCTCATCTGAATCAATTGCGCATATGTTAGCAACATGCTGACCAAGATCCTTCCACCTTATATCAGGAAGGTTATGCACTGGTAAGTAGATATAACTTCCTTTATTCGTAAAGAGCAAGAGCGTGTTTGTTGTATTGCTATCAAACTGACGTAGCAATGAATCCGTTTCTTTCATGCCAAACTCTTTTCCGTTCGAAGCAGCATAAGACCTTGGGCTTGTACGTTTCACGTAACCATCTTCTGTAACTGTTACGACGACATCTTCAGAAGGCACCATTACTTCAAGATTCACTTTAATTTCTTCAATTTCTTCCTCGATTCGAGTCATACGTGCATCCGCATATTTCTTGCGAATTTCAAGGAGTTCCCTTTTTATAACAGAAACGAGCTTCTTCTCACTTCCAAGAATTGCTTCAAGCTTCTCAATCAATTTATCTAGTTCGTTCGATTCTTTCTCGAGAGTGGTAATGTCAGTATTCGTTAAACGATAAAGCTGCAACGTTACGATTGCTTCAGCCTGAGCCTCAGTGAAGTTATATTCACTGATCAGATTGTTTTTCGCATCCCGCTTATCGTTAGAAGAGCGAATCGTTGCGATAACTTCATCTAAAATCGATACCGCTCGTATAAGACCTTCAACAACATGTTGACGATCCTTCGCTTTTCTAAGATCGTGCTCTGAACGACGTGTTACAACTTCTTTTTGGTGATCGATATACGCACTCAGGATACGCTTTAATCCCATTTGCTTAGGCGTTTTATTATAGATCGCGACCATATTGTAGTTATACGTGATTTGAAGGTCTGTCGCTTTGTACAAGTATTTAAGAATACCTGATGCATCTGCATCTTTCTTAAGCTCGATTACAAACCGAAGCCCAGTTCTGTCTGTTTCATCTCGGACTTCTGATATCCCTTCTACCTTACGATCAACACGTAGTTCATCGATTTTCTTAACAAGATTCGCTTTATTCACTTCGTAAGGAATCTCTGTCACGACAATTTGCTGACGACCTCCGCGGAGATCTTCTATTTCTGCCTTACCTCTAAGTATGAATTTCCCTTTACCCGTTTCAAAAGCTTTCTTAATACCTTCAGTGCCTTGAGCAATACCGCCAGTAGGAAAATCAGGTCCTTTAATAGCTGTCATTAATTCTTCTACCGTGACATCAGGGTTTTCCATCTGCATCACTGCTGCATCAACGACCTCCCCTAAATTATGAGGCGGGATATCTGTTGCATAACCAGCAGATATTCCGGTTGATCCATTAACAAGTAGGTTTGGGAAACGAGCAGGAAGAACGATCGGTTCCTCCTGCGTATCATCAAAGTTAGGCGCAAATTCAACCGTATCCTTCTCGATATCTCTTAACAGTTCAGAAGAAATAGCAGCAAGACGCGCTTCTGTATAACGCATAGCGGCAGGAGGATCTCCGTCGACACTCCCGTTGTTCCCGTGCATTTCGACAAGTACGTTTCGAACTTTCCAACCTTGACTCATCCGAACCATCGCATCATAAACGGAAGTATCACCATGCGGGTGGTAGTTACCGATTACGTTACCTACTGTTTTAGCGGATTTTCGGAAAGGCTTATCTGCGATGTTCCCTTCATGGTGCATAGCGTATAGTATACGTCGTTGCACCGGTTTAAGTCCGTCTCTAGCATCAGGAAGTGCTCGATCTTGAATAATATACTTACTATATCGACCGAATGCATCACCAAGGACGTCTTCTAGCGGTAAGTCTAAAAATTTCTCTGCGTTAGCCAATGTTATCCTCCTCAATGATGGAAATGTTCTCGTTCTCGATGATGTTTGTATCTTCATTTAAACCAAAAGCCACATTTGATTCGATCCATTGTCTCCGAGGTTCGACTTTGTCTCCCATCAGAACCGAAACGCGTCTTTCAGCTCTAGCAATGTCCTCGATCTTCACACGTATCAATGTGCGGCTTTCAGGATTCATCGTCGTTTCCCATAATTGATCAGCATTCATTTCACCAAGACCTTTGTAACGCTGAATAGTATAGCCTTTTCCTACTTTCTTCATCGCTTCTTTCATGCCTTCTTCATCCCAGGCATATTCAACAATTTCTTTCTTGCCTTTTCCTTTACTTACTTTGTAAAGCGGAGGAAGAGCAATAAAGACTTTACCATGTTCCACAAGTTGCTTCATATAGCGATAGAAGAACGTTAGTAAAAGAACTTGAATATGAGCACCGTCCGTATCCGCATCCGTCATAATTACGATTTTGTCGTAATTCGTATCTTCGATGTCAAAGTCAGGCCCTACTCCCGCTCCAATCGCATGAATGATCGTATTGATTTCTTCGTTCTTAAAGATATCCTGAAGCTTTGCTTTTTCAGTATTAATAACTTTTCCTCGTAATGGAAGAACAGCTTGAAAACGACGATCGCGCCCTTGTTTTGCAGAACCTCCCGCTGAGTCACCCTCAACAAGGTAAAGTTCATTTTTCTTAGGGTTACGTGAAGTTGCTGGCGTTAGTTTACCACTTAAGATCGTTTCTTTACGTTTACCTTTTTTACCTGAACGTGCATCTTCACGTGCGCGTCTCGCTGCTTCTCTCGCCTGAGCGGCTTTAATCGATTTCTTAATAAGCATCTCACTCGTCGAAGGGTTCTCTTCTAAGAAATAAGAGAATTGACCAGAGACAACCGCATCTACAGCAGAACGTGCTTCACTTGTCCCGAGCTTGCTTTTTGTTTGCCCCTCGAATTGAAGAAGGTGTTCTGGAATTCGAACAGAAACGATTGCAGTAAAGCCTTCTCGTATATCATTACCTTCAAGGTTTTTATCTTTTTCTTTCAAGAGATTTACTTTTCTAGCATAATCATTGATCACACGAGTGATGGCTGTCTTCATACCTGACTCGTGTGTACCGCCATCTTTTGTTCGAACGTTGTTAACAAACGAAAGCACGTTTTCAGAAAAACCGTCGTTATATTGAAATGAGAAGTCAAGCTCTATTCCGTTGCTTTCCCCTTCAAAGGTAACAACTGGATGAAGCGTTTCTTTATCCTCGTTTAAATAATCGATAAATGCCTCGATACCTGTTTCAAAGTAAAATTCTTCACTACGGTCATGTCGCTGATCTTCAAGGGTGATTTTCAAGCCCTTCAATAGAAAAGCTGCTTCACGAAGTCTTTCGCTAAGCGTGTCATAATTATAATTCAACGTGCTAAACATACCCGTGTCGGGCTTAAAATGAATCAATGTTCCAGTTTTACGCGTTTTCCCGATATTCTCAAGCGTTGTAGCAGGTTTTCCGCCATTTTCAAAACGTTGTTTGAATGTGAAACCGTCACGGTGAATGATAACCTCAAGCCACTCAGACAGGGCATTTACAACTGAAGCCCCAACTCCGTGCAAACCACCACTCGTTTTGTAACCGCCCTGACCAAACTTACCACCCGCATGAAGGACGGTTAAGATGATCTCAGGAGTCGGTTTACCAAGCTTATGCATTCCGACTGGCATACCTCGTCCATTGTCTTGAATGCTCACACTATTATCTTCATAAATGGTTACTTTAATTTCATCGCCATATCCCGCTAGCACTTCATCTACGGAATTATCTACAATTTCATATACGAGGTGATGGAGTCCTCTTGAGTCAGTGCTACCAATATACATTCCTGGGCGTTTCCTAACTGCTTCAAGACCCTCAAGCACCTGAATCGAATCATCACTGTATTCGTTTGCTTGTTTTTGTTTTGTTGCCATGTTTTTCCCCTTTCAAAACTCTGTATAGAATAGCCTATCATATGAGAACAAGTGTTTCTATCTCTTTTTATTTCTCATATTGTTCAGCATTGCCAGTTAAAGAACGTTTTAATAGTTTATCGACCCACTTACTTCTGGTCCATTCTACATCTTTATGACATCACTCACATTTGAAATAAAGTTGCTGTATATAAAAAATCCTGCACAGTGGCAGGAGAGAAAAACATCGAACCGTATTGTACCTTATTGTCTATTCTTCATCAATTGTTTTTAATCTATGTACATTTCCAGGTTCATAACCAATCGTGACACGATCCCCTTCATCAACCGTCTTCCAAATTGACTCATCGGTTAGATAGGGTGTTTTGTTTACAATAAGATAAAAATAAGGTTTTTCAACAACCGTATCGGTTGTTTCTTCTGCATTCCCGCTCTTGTCTTTTTTGTTGTCAGTTAGTTGTGGTTCTTCATACCGCACCATTTTCTTTTGCACTTCTCCAGTTACAAAATCCAGTTCATCCTTTTGATCATTAGCGAAGGCAGTACCTATAGCAAGAACAATACAAAGGAATAGAATTGATAGAATGGTTCCTCTCAGTAAGTTCATACAGAGGCTCCTTTCAACGTACTTTCGTAATTAAGTTTACCATACATTATAAATTAAAGTAGAAGTTTTCAAGGCAAAACGAGACAATTCGCTCCTCACCTTTTAGCTTCACGCTAACAAATCTACCTTACATTTACGTGGTTCTTCCTCTATCTCACCTTCATGAATGGTCTTCATTATTTGTTAACTAACAAAAAAATAAAGTTGACACTATGCGTGATTTCTTTTACGATTCTATATAGAAACTGAAAGAGAGGGCTAATGATGAAAAAAATGAAAACGATTGATTTAGTATACGCAGGCATGTTTGCTGCCTTAATGGCGGTTGGTGCGAACATTGCACAATTTTTAGTCGTAGGTGGAGTGCCAATTACCCTTCAAACATTTTTTGCGATTCTAGCAGGACTACTACTTGGAAGTCGCATTGGAGCAATCTCGATGACAGTGTACGCATTGGTTGGGTTTGCAGGCGCGCCGGTATTCGCTCAGTTTACAGGAGGTCCTGGCATTCTTCTGAAACCTACTTTCGGATTTATTTTATCTTATATTTTAGTCGCTTATATTGCAGGTAAAATTATTGAATCAAAAGCAAAGCCTACATTACGTACATTTATGATTGCTAGCTTTACAGCCTTTATCCTTAATTACGTACTCGGTACAAACTACATGTATTTTGCTTATAAATTCTGGGCGATGGCACCTGAAGGGTTCACATATAGCATGGCATGGTGGTGGATGTTAGCTCCACTCCCTAAAGATATCATCCTCTCGATTGTGGCGGCCGTAATTTCACCTCGAATATACAAAGCAGTCAACAAATCATCTATCCGTCCCGAGCGTAGCGTCGCATAGCACGACTACAATACTGTTTAATAGCAAGAAACCCGTCGGTCACTAGACCAACGGGTTTTTCTATTACTCACTTTGTGTTTGACTCGATTTTTTCGTACTGAGTAGCAAGGAAGAAATAAACATCAGTCCTAGGAATACGATGATTAAGCTAAATCCACCTTGATCACCGAACGCTTCAGAAACAATGCCGATTAAATAACCTGCTATACCGCCACCTATACCAGCGGCTACATAGATGAGACCAAGAGCTGAGCCTGGATTTTTTGAAATCGTTGTACCGAATGCGGTAGCGGTGGGAAATAGCGCTGAGAAAAACAAACCTGCACCCGCAAAGAGATAAGGCAACTGATTTGCAAACAAGAAGCTAATCCCAACAATAATCACTGAACCAAGCGAAAATGTAATCATAATCAGTCTTTCATTAATTTTATTCGCTAGATACGCAACCCCGAGTCGACCGATCATAAAGAAAACGGAGAATAGTGATAGAATCGTTGCGACCATATCAGACTTCGCTTCTTTTGAGAGTCCTCCTAGATCAAGAGACTTCAAATATGATGGGAAGAAGTTTGTAAATGATACTTCTGCTGACACTTCAAAGATAAGGAAGAACATCAGAAAGACCATTTGAGCGTCCTTCAACATAGGAATAAATGCTTTTAAGTTCACTTTCTGAGGCTTACCTTCAGGAAAAGCAACTGACGTGACATAGAAGATCACGATTACATTAAGTGCCGCGATTCCAACATAAAAATATCTCCATGATGCAAATTGGAATAAGAAGTTTAGTACTTGTGGAAATAGAATCATTCCAAGCCCATAAATGCCCATCGCTAAATTAAACATCTGGTTTTGCTTATTCGGGTAAGCAGCGGGAACGATTGCGTTTGATGCTACCCCGAGAGCTCCTAGACCGAATCCGATCAACATATAGAAACCAAGGAAAAACGTGATGCTAGGAGCGAAGCCTGTACCTAAGAATCCAACCCCCATTAATGCTGTAGCAACGATGACCATGATCCGAAGCCCTTTTTTATCCGTAAGATAACCGAAAATTAAACTTGCGAATGTAAACCCAAGTTGGAATATTAAAACCACAAGTCCAAATTGACTCATGTCTAGTCCTATGTCTGTTTCGACCTGATTTAGGACAATTCCTTTTGTATTTGTAACTCCCCCAGATATAAACTGTGTGAAAAGTAAAATGATGAGAGCGTGAATGCTTTTCCCTTTTGACATGTGTGTAACCTCCAAGATGTATTCTACCTCGGAGGATTCCACGTCGTTGCCACCTGTAAACCTGTTAGAAAATTTATTACTTTTATGTAAAACGCTCTCACCAGCACCATGCCACCTATTGTTAGATTCAAAAAAATAACAGAAGGGTTGGAACCCCTCTGTCATTTACCTCATCTGATAGACTGCGAATGTAGCAATAAAATAAATAACCACAATGGTTAAAGGTGGTAGTACATAATTAAACGTCGTTCGATGATTTCTTCTAGTAATGCTAAATAAAATGACGAGAATTACGACAACAGATGATAATGTCGTGATGATATTCGACATACTTGCATGCTTGAAAATATTCGTTTCTAAATACAAGACATCTGTAAAAGACAGGAGCATGATGTTAAAAGCATTACTTCCTAGTAATGAACTAACCCCCATATTATAATTCCTTAATTTAAGGGCTGTAGCAACACTAACTGCATCAGGGAGAGACGTACTGGCTCCTACTAAAAATGATCCAACAAATGAAGCACCAAGTCCTGTTACGGATGCTATTCGATCTGCTGTTAAAGTTAAGACCGTTCCTACGATCATAATCCCAACTGCGGAAAGAATGAATCTTGTTAGTACCTTTTTGTAAGTGAAATCATTGTATTGCTCATTCTTCCGACTCTTTCGCTTAACCTTTTCTTCTGTTTTCTTGTTTATAAGTTTAATTCCAACAATATAAACAAATACGAGGATAACGGAACTATATCCTATATGGAAGATAGAAGCAGGTAATGTTAATGACAGACCTGCCACTACAATTAACGTCATCAGAATAACAAGATAAATGTATAATTTACTACCGATATCTGTTTTTCCCATAATCTGTTCTTTACGATAGACAATATCAAGAACAGCGAGAGCTAATAAGTTAAATAAATTACTTCCTAACAGGTTTCCTATAGCAAGATCCGGACTATCGATTGCAATAGCAGTCACGCTTGACGTAAGCTCCGGCAAAGAAATAGCTGCACCAATGATGATTCCCATAAATGCAGAAGATGTTTTTGTTTTTTCACTAAGAGCATCACCATACATAGCAAGCCGCGTCGCAACAAAGTATGTAGCGATTGCAGCCACGATAAATAATATACAGACAAGGAATATATTCATTGAGTTTCTCCTTCAGGTTTGATTCACTTTAATCTATTACCTGTTATGTGAGGAGCTAAACTTGTACATTAGACTCATTAAATTCCTAATAATTTGGAAAGATTGCAATACAAAACCCGCTAGAAGCGGGTTACATTCCCTTTTGTGGATCACCAACAAATCGATCTGCATGCTCAATCACAGTGTAATCCTTCCATTCTTCAGGCAGTAAGTGTCTATACCGCCCCTCTAGATAACGGCTATCGACGAGAATGAGGATGCCTTTATCTGATTCAGTACGAATTAATCTACCACCTGCTTGCTGAACCCTATTCATCCCTGGATAAACATACGTGTATTCAAAGCCATTCTTGCCATCGAGGTCGAACCGTTCTTTCATCAACTTGCGTTCTGTATCGAAATTGGGCAAGCCAACGCCAACAACAACTACACCATTGAGGCGATCTCCTTTCAGGTCGATCCCTTCAGAGAAAATACCGCCTAGCACTGCAAAACCTGCGAGGCTTTTAGAACGATTTGACGTGAACATTTCTAGAAACTCTTCCCGCTCTAGTTCTGTCATACGTTGGTGCTGTATGATCGTATCTGTCGTAATTCCTCGTAACATGAACTCATCATATACACGTTCCATATATCCATATGAAGGAAAAAAGAAGAGGTAGTTTCCCTTTTTATCTTTGAGAACCTTCTCTAACAAATCGACTAACGGTTTCATGGTTTTTTCTCGATCTCGATACTTTGTAGATAAGGGCAAAACATAGACACTCGTATTCTCCCTTGGAAATGGAGAAGGAATTGAAACTTTGTAGTTTTCATCCTGCCATCCAAGCATGTTTTGGTAGTAAGATAGAGGTGAAAATGTCGCTGAAAAAAAGACTGTCGAGAGAAAGCCATTCCTCATTTTGGAGAGCTGGTTTGAAGGATCGAAGCAAAATAACTTCAGCGTAATTTCTGATTTACCTACATGTACAAGCGTGAAGAAATGATCATCATATAGCTTTGCGATGCGAATGAAATTATGACAAAGAAAATAGGCATCTAACAGTTCTTCATCGTTTCCCTGGAGAAGCAATTCCTTTTCACTAGCTGAAACGAAGGTATTAAGATGAACGAGTAATTCTTCGTCTATCTCATTTAATACAGTGAAATCGCTATCGGCGGTTTTCTTTAATTCAATGAAAAACTTATTGATGGCACTTGCAGCATCTGCTATCTCTTTATTGCTTGATTGGTAAGATCTTTTAACCTGTAAGAAAACGGACTTTTGTAATTCTGCAGAATACATGCCCCTGGCTCGATCGACAAGATTATGAGCCTCATCAACCAATACTGTTGTTTGCTTCCTCTGTTCCTCGATAAGCCGTTTTAATGATACACGTGGATCGAAAATATAGTTATAATCACAGATCACTGCGTCCACTACATATGCAGCATCTAATGATAGCTCAAAGGGGCAAAGCCGATGTTTATGTGCATATGTTTCAAGTACATCTCTTGTGATTCTAGTTTCATTCTTTAGAAGATCCAATAAACCCTCATTAACACGATCGTAGTATCCATCGGCATATTCACAATAGTCTTTTTGGCAAATGGTTTTCTCCTTGAAACAAATCTTCTCTTTAGCCGTTATCGTAATTGATGAAGCGCGAAGCCCCTTTTCTTCCATCATCTTGAATGCTTCTTGTGCTGTTTCACGCGTTATTGTTTTCGCAGTGAGATAAAAAATCTTCTTACCATAACCTTCACCAATCGCTTTGATCGTTGGAAAAAGAGTACTAATGGTTTTTCCTATCCCAGTTGGAGCGGTTGCAAATAGGGTGGTACCTTCTTGAACGGACTTATAAACAGAACCTGCAAGCTTTCGTTGTCCATTTCGGTAGGAATCGAATGGAAACGCTAATTCCTTACTACTTTCGATTACTTGTTGAAAATGATCATTTTTCCACTTTGCAAAGGGTGTGTAGATTCTTACGACTTCTTCTATGAATTGAAATAGTTCATCTAAGGTGAATGATTTTGTAAATCGACGAATCTCTTTCGTATCTGATTGAATGTATGTAAGTTGAACGGAGATAGACTTTTGATCATACTTTACTGCGGCCATATAGGCATAGCATTTGGCTTGAGCCCAATGGACAGAATAAGAATCCTCTTTAAGATCTTCGAGAGGGAGTGAAGTGGATTTTATTTCATCAACAACGTATGTATTCTCCCTAATCAACAACCCATCACATCTTCCTTCGATGTGATAAACAAGATCGCCATAATGGTAGTTCATTTCAAACGGAACTTCCTTTAGGTCATCTTCACCGTATGTTTTCTGGATGAATTGATGTAGTTTCGTCCCTTCAGACATGGTTGTAGCGGTTCGAAAGCGCGCATCGATACTTCCACTTCGATACGCATACTCAACAAGTGGACGAACAGAGACTTTAACAATTTCGGGCATGGTATCACCTAATTTATGTATTTATTTCTTTTCATTCCATTATAACAGCTACTCAAACAAAAAGGGCTCTAGCTGTAGCCAGAGCCCTAAATCATTAATTTACATCAATTGCCCAATTTCCATTTCGGAAAATCGCTTCAGTCGTTCCATCTTCTAAAACACCATCGATATCGAGCTCACCAGATCCCATCATAAAATCAACATGGGTAATACTGTTGTTTACTCCATTTCGATCCAATGCATCATCATCCATATTAGCTCCACCCTTTATGCTACTTGGGTATGCTTTTCCAAGAGCGAGATGACATGAAGCATTTTCATCGTAAAGAGTATTAAAGAAAATAAGCCCTGATTGCGAAATAGGTGATTCATGAGGAACAATTGCTATTTCTCCAAGTCTTTTTGCACCTTCATCCATGTTCAATAGACTCTTAAGTGTCTCTATTCCTTCTTCTGCTGAATAATCAACAACTTCGCCATTCTTAAATGTAAGGGAGAAATGATTGATTAGGTTTCCACCGTAGCTAAGTGGCTTTGTACTAGATACTGTACCATTCACCCCATATTTATCTGGAAGTGTAAACACTTCTTCCGTAGGCATATTGGCGTTGAATTCGATGCCTTGTTCAGATAGAGAAGAGCCACCTTTCCATATATGGCCTTCAGGTAATTCGATTTCAAGATCTGTACCTGGGGCTTTATAAATAAGCTTCTTGAATTTACGATCATTCAACACATTACGCGCTTTTGCAAGCGTTGCATTGTGTTCATTCCAGGACGCAATCGGGTCGTCCTGATCCACACGTGTGATCTTGAATATTTGGTTCCAAAGTTTTTCAACCGCCTCTTCACCAGCGTCAGGAAAGACTTTCTTCGCCCATTCTTCATTAGGAACTGCCACGATAGACCATGTTATTTTGTCATTCATCGTATATTTACGGAAGTTCTTCATTGCTTCACCAGCAGCTTTATTAGATGCGGATATGCGATCAGAATCAATTCCTTTTAATAGGTCAGGATTTGTAGAACGGATGGAGAGTAAAGCTGCTCCTTCAAGAGCGAAATGGTCAAACATTTTTACACGCCATTCAGGTACATTTTCAAGCACATCCTGGGCTGCATTTTCATACCATAAACGATCAAGAGTATCATCTGTCCAATTAATATGTACGGTTTTCGCTCCAATTTCGTAAGCTCTTTTCGCTACCATTCGTGCGAAATCTGCACTTTCGATCGGAGCATTTACGACGAGCATTTGATTTTCTTGTAGATTAACTCCTCGTTTTAACGCAAGCTCTGCATACTTTTGAAGCATTTCTTGATTTGACATGTACATTCCTCCTTATTTAGCCACAGTGTAAGTTTAACAAATGTAGATGAGAATGTCCTCATGATAGAAAAAGCATGAATGTGAAAGAGAGGGTGTTAAGATGGATGAAAAAAAAGCGCTGGATGTTTGTGCCTGTGATCACACGATAACTGTGACAGGAGCGGGATCAATCGATGCAACACCAGATCGCGGGATTGCTATTTTGGGAGTAGAAACAATCTCCCCTTCAATAACGGAAGCACAGCAAGAAAATGCAAGTAGCATAACATCAATCATCACATCATTAACCAATATGGACATACCACCTAACCAGATTGGTACTGCCGTCTACCAAATTGAAGAAGAATATAAGTACGAAGATAATAACAAAATCTTTCTTGGCTACAAAGTAACGCACTTGCTTAAAGTGATCATCGATGATGTTGCATTAACGGGTATAGTAGTTGATTCTGCAGTGGAAGCTGGAGCGACTACAATTTCGAGTATTACGTTTGATGTACGTCATAAGGAACCTTATTACATGAAGGCGCAAAAGATCGCGCTCAAACAAGCAACATTAAAAGCTAGAAACATTTCAGATGCATTAGGCTTATCTATGCCGAAAACACCTCACAGAATAATTGAATCAGGTGTACCTTCAACGATTCAACCAAGAAATGTCGCATACGCCTCTGCTACTCCAATTCAACCAGGACAAATAACCATCACAGCTGCTATCACCTTGATTTACCTTTTAGCCACATAAAAAGACGTCCACTGCGGACGTCTTTTCGATTTACTTCGTCATGGCGTGCTCAACTTTAATACAGCGGTCCATGATGATTGAAATAGGATAATCTTTACCGTACTGATAAGCTTCTTCATTGGATACACCGAGTTGTGCCCAGAACACATCCGCTCCAATAGCCACAGCATCTTTCATAATATCAGGTAAATGCTCACTTCGTCTAAACACATTCACAATGTCTACATGGCCTTCGATGTCTTGTAATGAGTCAACTGCTTTAACTCCCAGTGTCTCATCGATAGTAGGATTCACTGGAATAATGTCATATCCTGCATCCTGCATTGCTTGAGAAACCATGTAAGATGTTCGAGCGGGATTATTAGACAATCCTACTACGGCGATTCGTTTATTTTCTTTAAGAATGTTTTTAATCTCATCACGAGACGGGTTTTTAAACGCCATTCCATACACCCCTTTTAGTAGTTATTATCTCCATTATAAGGAATACCTCAAGAAAGCCATATCAAAACGCTCAACTTACTTAAGAATCCTTTCGAATGCATGTTGTATAAGATCCGGTCGATTTATTGGTATTTGATGCCCAGACCCTTCCGCCACATAATACGAGCTATCAGGAACTAGGTCCCTCTGTTCCTGAAGTAATTCATACCAAACTTTCTCAAGCTCCTCGATTTCACTCTTAGGTAATCCTGATTCGGTCTGCTCCTTTATAACAGTCTCTTGATCTCTAGCGAGAACAACTAGAGGAACGGATGGAAAAGGAAAGTGTTGCAATGACTTAGCATAGCCTCCCCATCTTCTCAATTCTCTACCTACTGAAGCATACAATTTTGGATTGATGTCATGATTAAGAAGCGCTTGTTGGATATCTTTGTTCCAGCCATATTGTTTCGGATGTAACGAGGGCTCTTGTTCCCTATTAATTTCATCTGGAGTTAATGCAGAAAGCGTATCGCACATATTGATCCAATAGTCATCGTTTAATTTTTCATCGCTCACTTCGACTTCATCTAAACGATGCATATTGATGGAGGTTGAATCAATCAGTATCACACCAGCAACTCTGTCTGGATAGTTCATGGCGAACCCCTGGGCAATTAAACCTCCGTAAGAAAAGCCCGCAAGAACAATTTTCCCATCGATATGTAGAGCTTGCAGTAAGGAATGTAATTCCTCATGTGGCGTTGCGTCCGTTTCACCAGTACTCTCAGACTTTCCATATCCACCACGATTGTATGCTAAAAATGAAAGTTCTGATTCAACGATTTCATTCCACTCATAAAGTGAACCTCCCATCCCAGACAGCAAGACGATTGTCTGTCCCTCTCCCTCACTATAGTAATATTCTTTTGACCCAAATGAAGTAGTAATAAGTGATGTTTTCATATAAACCCCCTTATATCCATTTAATGGTAACACAAATCATTACCAACAGTTATAGTTGTGAAAAAATTCAGGTATATTTGAATCGAACACAATTTGTTATAATTTTCTTATTACACATTAGGAGGAAATCATATGTTAAAAAACCTACTATCAACTTACTCAAGCAGGAAAAGTGTGAACAGCTAATTCCTTCACCTCCTGCTTTCAACTTGTCAGAACATAACATGAAAGTTGGAGGACGATGTACACGATTTCGAAAAGGAACATTACTGTCTTATTTTGGGTGAACTTCTTTGGTGCAATAAGTTTTTTGCAACCAGTATTAACACTATTTTATTTAAAGAACGGACTAACTGAAGCGAATATCTTAATGATCTTGATGTGTTGGAGCGGAGCGGTTTTAATAGGAGAAATTCCAGCAGGTGTTTTTGCTGACCGTTTCGGACCGAAAATTTCGTTTTTGGTAGGCTCTACAATCAAGCTGATTAGTATTGTTGTGTTATTGCTTTCACATGATTTGTTGTTATTTATGCTCTTTAGCTTCTTAAACGGTTTATCCGTCACATTTTTCTCTGGGGCTGACGAAGCATTAATCTACGAATCTCTCAAGAAAGATAACAAGCAGAGCAAAATGGATGAAGCGATGGGGAAAATTCAGTCTGCAGGATTTATCTCAATGATCCTTGCTGTTTTAATAGGTTCCTTTGTTGCTAAGGATTTAAATCAGCAACAATTTCAGCTATTAATCTTATGTAGCCTTGGAGTATATTTTATTGAGTTCTTACTATTGTTCTTTATTCATGAGCCTGATGTTGAGATCAGGGTATCGGAAGCTTCTGTAAATAAAGTAGTTGAAGGGATAACAGTCATAAAAAAAGCACCACAACTTCTATTGATGTTTCTCAACCTCACTTTAGTATTCATACCTACAGTTGCGGTCTTCCAGAAATTTGACCAACCACTCATGACCGATGCAGGATTGCCTGTATATTTAATCGGACCTATTTATGCAGCAGGAGCACTCCTTGCATTTCTTTCTTCAAGGAGTATCGGCTTCCTAACCAAGAAGATTTCAAGAGTTTCCTTAATGGTTGCATCAGGCTTTCTAAGCGCTGGTGGGCTCTTGTTAGCCGCTTTATTCCAAGATACGCTATGGCTAATACTCGGGGTGATTCTCTTCTTAAGATGGATCGGCGCGATTCGCTATCCTATTTATTCTCAACTAAGTAACGATGTGATTCCTTCACATGTAAGAGCGACGACAATCTCATTATTGTCCATTCTGGACTCCATTTTCGATTTACTCGTGTTCATTTCCTTAACACTATTTGCTGTGGAGGGTGTGTCAGGAATTCTAATAGGTGCATCTATAATCGCAATGATCGGATCGATGATCCCGATACACAAAATTAGATTGAGAAAGAATAAAGTGTTAATCCCAAAAGAATTCCAATAAAGGTTTGCATTCTTAATTCGCGAATGCTATTATGTATTTAAACCATTTTACTTCGAATATATTTAGGATTTAAATTAGCTGTAACTTCTAGAGGGGGTAACAAAGTTAAATCCTCGCCACTGAAGTTGCAGTTTTTTGATTTAAACGTATTACTTAGTGAATGGTGAATTTTAAATTATGTACGATCTGGTACATTAGGAGGCAATTTTCTATGCAAAACGGTAAAGTAAAATGGTTCAACGCTGAAAAAGGTTTCGGTTTCATCGAAGTTGAAGGAGCAGACGACGTATTCGTACATTTCTCTGCAATCAACGGCGAAGGTTTCAAAACTCTAGACGAAGGCCAAGAAGTTAACTTCGAAATCGTCGAAGGTAACCGCGGACCTCAAGCTGCTAACGTAACGAAAGCATAAATAGCACACATCCACAAGAGCCCGGTGACTTGTCACCGGGCTCTTGTTTTTATTTTAAGCTTTTTGTTATTTGTAGTTCATCATGAATCGGAATATCATAATACCCCTTTTCAGGAATTTCTTTTTTTATCCTTCTTGCTTCATCCACTGCTCCAGGATTCACTCCTGTTAACCGATAACCTCTTTTTTGATAAAACTGAAGAGCGTGAAGATTATCATTCGTTGTAATGAGAGTAATTAAACCTAAACCTTTATGAAAGGTAGCCATTTCCACTTCCAGTAAAAGCTTGCTCCCTATACCTGATCTTTCTTTAAAACTATCGAGCGAAATGATTTCACACAGATCGTCTCGAAAAACATAAGTGATTAACCCTTCGACATCACCCTTACCGTTCCTTATACAAAAGCCATCTAATTCATTACAATGATACACCCCTGAGGAAAGCACCATCACATTACTTCCCCAGCTCTTTTCAAATAACTCTTTTATGTATGTTCTGTCTTCATCTTTAATAGGACTCGTTGTAAGAGAAGCATCATAGAACATTAGCTGGCAGTCTCGCATCGCTCCTTCATGCCACTCATGTTGTTTCAATATACACTTTTTCTCAAAACCCGCTTTTTCATAACATGCTATCGCTCTTTCATTCCTGGTTTGAGGATCCATTACAATAAGTGATGCACCTTGCCCAACAAGGTAATCGACTACAGTTGTTACTAGCTCGGTACCAATCCCCTTATTCCAATATGCAGGTTCACCAATAAACTGATCCATTCCGTACGTTTCTTGAGGTAGTGTCAGCCATTTAATACTAGATGAGCGATAGAACTGCACATAGCCGATGGGAATAGCATTGAATGACACAATACAACCGATAATGTCTTCTCTAGTAAAATAATCATCTTGTATTTTATCTAACGTATAGAGGCAGTCTCTGCCTTCGTAGTACTGTAAAACGTTCTTGTTGGTAAGCCATTTTAATAATAACTCTTCATCACCAGGACCCAATCTTCTTATCGACAAGGACCCTGTTTGAATGAATGGCTCATTATTCGTGAGTTTATTCACCTCCACCACCTCCATCAAATCCTCCTCCGCCATCATACCCTTCAGAACCACCATAGTAATTTAACGATGACTCTTCGGCGTCTGCATTATTCCAATCAAGCGAAGACTCTGATCGAGTTGAAAGAAGTTGATCTTTAAGTGAAGATTCATCGGCAGTTGAAATCCAATCTTTTGCTATTGCGAAAGCGAGGATACCTTCAACATCAAGTTGTTCGAGGTCAGTACGTTCCTCAGGCGAGATGGCTACTCGATCTTCAATTGAAGCAATAACATACATACTAGCGGCTGAGCGTGAAGCCCACGAAGAGCGAGGGATTTTACCTTCTGGTCTTACCCTCCATTTCTTACGGTTTCGGTCAGTAATAAAAGCAACTGATATGATACCCACCAACATAAATAGAATAAACCATGCGAGGCCACTCATAACATTCCTCCTGAGGTATTTTCCATTTATTACGCAAAAATCCAATAAAAGTTTCAACTTTGAGATTTTTTTAGAAAAAATCACATAAACAGTAATATTTTTTGTTCAAATAGGGTATAATAATTAGTTTACCCTATATCAATGTTTCTTTCCATATGTTACACTGAAAGAAATCTTCTTATAGATGGGAATTGATAAATCAATATGGGAAAATACATGATTGACCACCAAAACCGAATTGTCCATAGGACAGCCTATGCTGGTGATGAATGCCAATTGCCTGAAACACCACTTAAAGATCGGTCTGAGGTTAATCTGGACACAGAACTTAAGGTACTAGTCGTGCAAAAAGGGTACCAAAAATGTTCTTCCTGTTTTTTCGGTTCTACATTTGAAAGTCATCTTGAGTTTAATCGCCCGAGCAGACATGCTAAACATATATAGATCAAACTTTATAATAGTATTCATATAGGCAAGGACTCTTCCAGGAGATCCTTGCTTTTTTATGTATTAAACTCTTATACTGGTTCATTTCCTTCCAACCACTAAAGTTCCTTCTCCATAAATACCTTTAATTGCCCTTCTATTAAGGGTATAATAATAAATAGTTTCTGTATTCTGAAGAATACCTATATTCTTGAACTTTATTTTTTGCTGTTACTTTATCAGCTTTGTGTTATATTTATAACTATGTTTTTATAAACATACAGTTATTCATAAAATTCCTTATATACAATAGAGGTGACCGTCAATGAAAACTAGTAACCATCAAGAAAACGTAACAACTTCTGGAATCTTAAGATTCGCAATACCATCTTTGATTGGTATATTCTTATTCATGATTCCGATACCTGCTAAAGAAGGAATCACGATTCCAATAGCAAAGCTTGCTGATTGGCTCCAATTATTTTTTGCCGAATCAGTTCCGGTAACGCTGCCTCAAGTGATGACGTTTATTATAGCGATAACCGTCATACTGAGCTTTATCGCAGTGGTAGCAAAACCTAAATGGGTAACAAACTCTCCATTCCTTATTAATTTATTGCAAGTATCGCCGGTTTGGCTAATCGCGCGTACGTTTGGAATGATCTTTGCAATTCTTACGCTCTACAAGATAGGACCTGAATGGATTTGGTCTGATGCAACGGGTGGCTTGTTACTGAATAGTCTTATACCTATACTATTCTCTGTATTTTTATTTGCCGGCCTGTTCTTACCATTATTATTGAATTTCGGCTTACTTGAATTATGCGGTGCGCTTCTTACGAGAATTATGAGACCGCTTTTCACGTTACCAGGACGTTCTTCGATCGACTGTCTTGCATCCTGGATGGGTGATGGAACGATTGGGGTACTTCTTACTAGCAAACAGTACGAAGAAGGTTATTATACAAAACGAGAAGCAGCAGTAATTGGGACAACCTTCTCTGTTGTATCGATTACTTTTAGTATCGTAGTTTTAACTGAAATGAAACTACAAGCTTATTTTGTTCCTTACTACTTAACAATCGCGCTCGCTGGTGTAATCGCAGCGATTATTATGCCAAGGATTCCGCCACTATCTAGAAAGCCAGATGAAACGCATGAGAATGTATCTGATAAACCAAGCGATGCAATTCCAGCGAACTATACACCTCTACGTTGGGGTATTGTAAAAGCGACTCAAACAGCTAATAAGAACCGTGCATCAGATGTAGCCAAAGGTGGCGTTCAGAATGTATTAGATATGTGGATGGCCGTCATCCCAATTGTAATGGCTATCGGTACCACTGCACTAATCATCGCTGAAAACACTCCTTTATTCAGTTATTTAGGAGCTCCATTTGTTCCACTACTGAATTTGATGCAAGTGCCTGAAGCTGCTGAAGCCGCTCAAACGATGGTGATTGGGTTTGCAGATATGTTTCTACCAGCAATTATTGGCTCAAGCATTGAAAGTGAATTAACGCGATTCGTCATTGCCTGTCTATCTGTTTCACAGCTCATTTACATGTCTGAGGTAGGCGGTTTACTACTAGGATCTAAAGTTCCAGTGCGCTTTTTGGACCTGGTCATCATCTTCTTAGAACGTACGTTAATTTCACTGCCTGTTATCGTGATAATGGCACATATTATTTTTTAAGTAAAAGCCAGGATACTCTATCCTGGCTTTTTTATATGCTTTAATATACTTTTATTTTTAATAATAGTTATGCTAATTACTATTATTAATACGGTATGTGAAATTAATCATAACAAAAAAGACAGCCTTAGCTGTCTTCTATTTATCAACATTTCTCTTTTCGACCATTTACCTTCTAATCGTTTTTCTTTACTTTTCAATACGATCAAAGTTGCTCAAGGTTATGACCTGTTGGACAGTTAAGTACCCTTTCCACTCTCGCTTAGCCTTTTCCCAATCTTCTTCATATTGTCCCCATTCCCATGTAGGCGCCCAACTACCGTCGTCCTTTTGTTGATCTACAATGTAATCAAGATTTACATGAAGTTCCTGATTCAACTCATCGACGAATGGTGCGTCTTCAGAATCTACAAGAAGAACTGGTTGAACGCCGTATGAGTCCCATTTTTCTGGACGGTCTACTATGTATGGAAGTTGTTTATGAACCTTATCTACGATTACATCTTTAATATCTCCACCAGCTAATTCAGCAAGCCGTAGATAGCATAGAACCTCGTGAATTTCATAGTCATTCAACTCACTCAAATGATCCATCACTTTCATTAGCATCTTAGATTTAGGCTCTTTGTCGTCACTAAAAGCGAGAAGGTATCCAACGATTTCTGCATCAGGGTTCGCTGAGTAAGTCTGTTCTCCCTGTTGGACACTCCACCATGGTGCACGAGGCACATCATTTACAGTAACAGGTACAGCTTGCCATCCTTCTCCTATAGGATTGGTATCCTGAAAGTATTTGACTCCCTGTTTAATGAAAGGGTGATCACTTGACAAGCCAAGTTTAGTTAAATATTGAAACGCTACTGATGTAGCCATTGGTGATGATTCTTGAAGACGAAAGTCTGGTTCTAAACTATGACCAAATCCGCCATCTTCATTACGATACTTTTCTAGCTCTTGTAATACTTGCTCTTCATTCCCTTCACCTTTCCAGTATTTAAAAAAGGCGCGGTCTACCCCTCTCGCCTCGTTTTCAATATACGAACATGCTTTTTCAAACTGTGCATTCGTTAGTTTTTTCATTTGAAACCGTTCCCTTCGTTTGTACTTATCCATACATTACACAATATCCTTTAATCTCTCTTTCAAATCATTATTTTCAACAAAAAATCAAGAGCGAGGTTTAACCACGCTCTTGATGGAACAATTAGCTTACTTGAAAACTCTCCTCTAAAGCTTTACGCAGCTCATCAGGGATATTCTCGCTTTTTTGTTCTTTAAAATTAAAGTAAACAATCACAGACTCTCCTTCTGCAACAAGTGTCCCATTTTCAGCTTTTTTCATCCTATGGCACATTACAAAGCTCTTCGTACCGATTTTTTTGATAAACGTTTCAATCGTAAGATACTCTCCGAAAAACACCTGTGCATGGAAATCACAATTGGTAGATACCAAAATAAATTTCCAGTCTTCCGTATTAGACTCCCCTTTATGCTGGTTCAAAAATTCAACTCTAGCTTCTTCCATGTAAATAAAATAGCTTGTATTATTCACATGCCCAAGTGCATCCGTCTCACAAAACCTAACCTTCACATTCATTTCGTGGCTCATCTTACTCCCTCTTTTCGCTATCTATGTGTAAATTGTGGTTTTCGTTTTTCAAAGAAAGCATTCACACCTTCTTTGATATCATCTGTTTGAAAAACTTGATTAAATAACTCTGCTTCAAGATCAATTCCTTTTTCCATTGGTAGTTCCGTTCCTTTATTGACTGCTTTCTTTATTCTAGAAAGCGACTGTAGAGATTTATCAGCAATTTTAGAAGCAAGACTTTGAGCATATGTCATTCCTTGCCCAGTTGGTACAACATGATTAACAAGTCCATACTGCTCTGCCTCGAGCGCACAGATCGGTTCACCAGTGAACATGATTTCTTTTGCTCGAGCTTCTCCAACTAGACGTGGCAGCCTCTGGGTACCGCCTCCACCAGGAAACAGACCTAGCTTAATCTCAGGAAGCCCTAATTGTGCTTGATCTTCTGCTATGCGGATATCACATGTCATCGCAAGCTCGCACCCTCCACCAAACGTTAGCCCATTTAATAGAGCAATCGTCGGTTTAGGAAAATCATCAATAAAGTTAAACATACGATGGGTATCCATTACAATATCCTTGAAATTGTCCTGCCCCATCCATTCAGGAAACTCCTTAATATCTGCTCCTGCTACAAACGCTTTATTTCCAGCACCTGTCAAAATGATGGCTACCGCTTCATCATTCGATTCAAGCTCCCGAAACACTTCAAAAAGATTCGTGATTACTTCTTTACTCAGTACATTAAGAGGCGGATTATTAATCGTGATGATCGCAGTTCTTTCTTTAATCTCGTATGTTACCTTTTCCATTCCAGATCACTCCTTTTTTTATGTAGAACATTTTTCAACTATAATAAAGAGCTACATATTCATCTTACATGTAAACGTTTGTAATTTTCAATATATTTAAATTGTTTTATTCCCAAATATCCGGGAATTGTTAATTTACATTTTTAAAGGAGTGAATGCTATGAACGAAAACCTATACAGACTAACACTTGAATATGAAGATGCGATCGATTGCTGTAAAGGAGAAACTGTCCCAGAGTTCATCGAGAATTTCATTTATGGCTCAATGGACTACAATAAGGACAACTTCGATAAACTACAAGCAGAAATGAGTAAACAAGCACAAAACCAGGAACCAGAAGAATTTAAACGCGCTTTTGATGAAATGTTATTATACTTGAGAGACAAATTTATTGAACTAGATCTAAAACAAGAATACTGGGCTCTTCACTACAGAGAAGGAGTTAGTGCATTCATTGCTATGATCGATGGATTAGTTATTCAATATTTCTCTGGCTTATACTCTGTCGATGATTTAAAAGAAAGGTCCCAATTATTCGCAGACATTATTGTAAAAGGTTTCGTTGGTGTCAATGAACACCATACAGATGTGATGTCTGCAGATTAATAAGCACCCTGCCACTGGGTTACTTCAGAGATTCAATGCGTGAAATTAACTAGCGAATTTCGCTGAAATCCACAGGTTAAATCACATATAAAACCATACGAAAAAAGAGCTTGGAGGCGCGACGCTATTCCAAACTCTTTTTATTTCGTTCATCCAATAAAAAATCATATATATATTGAAAGACTCGATTTCTTTAAATAGTATTCAACTAATCGACACGTTTGTTTAATCGCTTGTAAATCAATAATTAAAGCGATCATGAAACCACCATACATATATTTTGATAATCCTGATAAAATTCCCCTACTTGAATAAACACCTAACATCTATTAACAAGACGAATTAACTATTACTTCATGATTCTCATTTACTACTATTTGGTCATTCATATTTACCTCTATCTCAATAGGATAAATAGCAGCAGTTTTTTCAGAAAATATCCATCTTCTCCCTGGTTTAACTAACAAAATAAAAGCTCCGGTTGCACGATCTCCCATAAAATTAAGTGATGCTTCGCTTATTGAATGGTTATCACGCTCGTTAATCCCAATATCTATTAACTGCTGTCCAGTTTTTATTGCATCATCCACCGTAAGGCTAATTTCACTGATAGTTAGAAAGCTATTTTGAGAAAATGGTTCTTCTCTAGCTACGGCTATAGAATGTCTGGAAATAAACTCAACTACATTTTCAGCAGGGTCATAAAAATAGAATGAATGTGCAGGAAGGTTGGGAAAATTCGCCTCATTTTCTCCTTCTTCATAATTTAATTCAACTTTGCCTTTTAGCCATTCTTTAGCCTCTTTGAACTGGTTTGAAGGAATATTAAAAGCAAAATGATAATAAGGATCTCCTTCTACATTCCTTGATGAGAATTTCAATTGACTTGAACCAACTGAAACCTGGAAACTTTCTTTCCATTCTTTTGATATTGGCATACCTAGAGTTTCTGTATAAAAATCTTTCATTTTCTTAAGTTCTTTTGTTTTTAAAGTAACCTTGCTTATTTCCATTAGATATCCCTTTCTCTTTTTAGGCCTACTACTTCCACCCACTTCATCATTTCAATTTTTTTGCATTCGTTTTTGAATTCGCCCGGAACAGCAACGAAACTCATAAACTCCAGACTGTTGCCATCAGGGTCTTTGAAATAGACAGAAGCATTACCCTGATTTGGCCTTACAAAAGGCTGCACTGATGTCCTGTTGCCGAAAGGTACAGCTTCTATCCCTTTATTAAGCAACCAGTTTACAGAGTTCTCCATCTCTTCGAATGGAATCCTGAACGCCACATGCCTTAATGATGGATGGTATTCGGTTAAATATTCCGCTCCTTCCCAAAGCCCTAGCCAACTTTTATGCTTCTCTATCCAGATAAAAGCAATTCCCTCTCCTTCCCAAGCAAGTTCTAAACCCAAGTTTTGATAAAATTGAATTGAACGTGTTAGGTCTTTAACTGGTAAATGAGCTTCGTATATTCCTTCAATCATATTTTCTCACTTCCTCTAATCAGATTTTATATGTATTAAGTATATATAGGAATGTAATAAATAGATTCGGCTGCAAGTATTAAATGAGTTACAACTTTAGGACTAGACTTATATAGAAATCTAATAATCTTACTAATGGATGAAGTTTTTCCACATTAAAAAGGAGCCTATCTTGTTACGAATAAGCTCCTTGATCCTACACTTTATAATAAGGAAACGCTCCTCGCTTATCGAGTAAGTCCAATAATAAAAACTATTACTAAAGCCTTTAAAACATTGGGGGCTATTGCGGGAAATCAGTGCTGCTTTATTCATCCTCGTATTATCAGGTACTGTATATATTGTTTTATCGATTTATTTTGTACTTCATCCAACGGAATAAATTATCAAATCGATTAAATGTAGACTGTTAAGATAATCGCTTCTTTTCTGGATTAACTCAAGACTCCTGGTAGCTGGTTTAATGGAAGGTGGATTACTTAAATCCATTTACCATACTTTCATTTTACTGTTGCATTTTGATAAAACTTTGATTTTGAAGATTGAACATTATAAATAAAAAGTACAATTGATACAAGAAGCATAATCGTAGCTCCGGAAACTACAACAAATCGTATAGATATAAGATCAGAAACAACACCAAAAATAGCAGTGAATACGATAATAAGAAAGGCTTCTACAAAACCATAAGCACTTCCTATTCTCCCCATAACATCTACAGGTATATTTTTTTGATAAAATGTATAAAAACCTGTATTAGCAAAGGCTGTAGCAAATGACAAACTGAAACAACCTACAGAGGCTATTAGAAATGTATCAGATGCCGTAAAGACCATATAACCTATTGCGGTTATCATTGACCCCATACCAATTAGCCAAGAAGTCGGGATTTTTTCAACAAAGATTGTGTTTACTAAAGAGCCTACTAATACCCCCGCACCAGCAATACTGACTAACACACCATATTCACCTTCAGATAAAGAAAGGATTTGAGTGGCAAAAGCAGCTTCTAATGAATCCGTAGCTGTCATCATCACGAGCATGGCACTAAATAAAAAATAGATTACCATTATATAAGAATAGTTACGGCTAAATCTAACAACTATTTTCCAATCTTCTTTTAATAACTCAACAGATAATTTCCCATCTGATGCTTTAACAAGTGTAGACGATTCAACATTAGGCAATCCTATTGTAATAAATGCTGATAAAAATAAAGCAATCGCATTAAGATAAATAGCGATATTAGGTGTTCCAATGATAAACATCATTCCTGCTATAGCTGGACCAGTCAAAAAAGCTCCCGAATCAAGCAAACTACGTAATGAATTAAATCGTTTTCTTTCCCCTTCTGGTATTAGTTTCGTGATGTAAGTCATAGAAGTTGGGTGATACATAGAACTAGCTATCGTGATTATAAAGACCATACAATAAATAAAAGTTATAGAAGTAAACAAAGGAAGTAATGCAATAAGCACTGTTTGAAAGAAATTAAGTACTATCATTAGATATTTTTTATTCATACGATCTATAAGACTTCCAGACCAAACATTTGTAAACAATGTTGACAAAGCCCTAATAATATATAATCCAGAAACCGCAAGAGCTGATCCTGTTAGGTTAAGAACTATAAGGTTTAAGGCTATAAAATAAACCCAACTACCTACGCTTGAAATACCTATACTCAATAATAGGATGGATGGATACCGCCAATTTTCTAATGATTTTTTAAAACTCATAGAATCCTCCTAAACACTTAAAGTTTTAAACAAAAATAAAAATCCCACCCCCAAGACATTTTGTCTTGAGGACGAGATTAGAAATACATCGCGGTGCCACCCCAGTTTATTAATATGTCACCATATTAATCTTATTAGGTACGACAAATAAAATTTGCTTATACCCTGTCTCTATAACGTGAGATCCCGGCACACTACCCCTTACAAAAGTTCCAGTGTGCTGCTCTAAGTCTTGCTTCAGTAAATAAATCCTTACTCCTTTTCACCAATCAAGCGGAGCTCTCTGTAAAAGATTACTTTTACCTACTCTTCTCTTCATCGCATTTTAATATTTTTCATATTATCTAATATTCCATAAATTTTGTAAATAATTAATTTGCAATTTGTTCAAATTAACTGTTGAATAACAATTGTTGTTTACACATCGCTTGGTGATCTCCTTTAATCATGCTTTCTTTAATGAAGGATGTAAATATATAAAGGAAGCACCAGTAGCAATTATCCCACCTACTAAAATAGTTAGTGTGGTACCGAATTGCTCTGCTACAAGCCCTGCAACTAATGCTGAAACCGGCATTAGGAACCATGTCATGAAACGACTTGTAGCTTGGACACGTCCCAATAGATGATTTGGACTTAAATTTTGGCGTATTGTCACAATACAAGGGGTCATAATTGCAGCAGAAACTGCGCCTACTGCATTCATTACCGCTAACCATAGGAAAGAATCATACACTACAAAACCTATGATAGATCCTCCCCCTAAAACACCTGCAGAAAAAAGAATAATGCGGTAAGAGAAATGTTGCTTTAACCAACTAGTAGTTAATGCCCCACCAATAGCTGCAACACCACCAATTGAGAGGAGATAACCTATTTGGGTAGCATCGAAATGTGCTGTTGATTTCAGATGTATGACAAGCATCGTTAAGAAAAGTGTCGTTCCAAAGATCGAAAAGAGCATCGCTAAGTTTGAGTATAAAATTGGCTTCACCCTTAACACAAACTTGAACCCTTCCTTAATTTCTATAAACATCTTTGTACTCGTCATCGTATCCTTCTGTATATTACTATCAATGTTAAGACTTAATATAACGATGAAACCTACTAAAAAAGAGAAACTGTTGATAATTAATCCTATACCAGGATTAAAAATACTAATTAGAATTCCACCTAACCCTGGTGCAACGAATACAGCCGTTTGAAAAACACCTGTATTTATTGAATTGACTAGTTGAAGGTCTTTCTTTTGGACAAGCTTTGGAACAGAAGCAAATTGACAAGTATTATATACCTGCGTCAATAAACCAACAATCAATGCCCCGCCATATATTTCCCAAATAGTTAAGGTGTTAATTATGTAAAAAAAGCCTAAGAGGCCAACAGTTAAAAACCGCCCTAAATCACAAAACAACAGAATCTTTTTTCGATTATAGTTATCAGCCAATACCCCGGTAAAAGGCTGTATAAGAATAGGCAACTTTTCAAGAGCTGCGACGATTCCCATACTCAGCGGTGATCCTGTAATTGCTAATACAATCAGTGGAAGTGCAATTAGATATACTTGATCGCCGAAAAAGGAAACTAAGTTACCACCTATAAATCTAAACACTTGAAAATTCTTTTTAAACTCAGGAGCATTCTCTTTCGATTCCACTTGTACACTTGAATAATTCATAAGCTTTTAGGCTTCACTTTTTTTGATTGATTAAGTACATATGTATCTAACAATGGATTTACTGGCTCCATGGAGAATCCTCCGCCTCCAAGAGTAATCACTTGTTTCATCTTTTCACATTCCTTCCGTTTGCTATGTTTTATCCAACAATAATGCCCTGTAATTAAATTAAACAAAAAGGAGCGTAATCCTTTTGTAGATTTACACTCCCTATTGTTTTAAGTGTTGATACGTATTACAAAAACAAAAACTACATTCGTGACGAAGTACAAAAGAAGAAAAACGTTAGATTCATGAACCTTTCCGTGAAATTTAGCGTATGGGGTAGGTTCCCGCGGATTGGTGAAGAAGTTATATTCCTGATGAGGTTTCGAAAATTGTCTCTGAAGGAAACCTATCTCCTTAAAATAAGCTCCCGGTTGTGGATGAAGAATTAGATATCTTTCTTATAGTCAAGAACTTTTCATCCCTAATCACATTTAATCGTATACAAAACGCATAGTGAAAAACATAAATTTAACTAATAACACGCAAATAGAACAAAGTTACTACATTCACTGATAAGGAGTGGACTTAAAATGAGAAAACTTTATGCTCGTAATTATCAACGAGTTTTTAGAATGATATCACCGGCGCTGCCCTGGCGAGTACCAAATCTATTAGAAGGAGAAAATAGTGTACTTGCCCTCCCCACAAAATTAAAGGAAAAAGATATCAAAAATGTACTCATTGTAACTGATGATGGGATTATGAAAATTGGATTGATGGAGCCGCTTCTACTAAAGTTGAAAGAAGTAGATATTCTTTATACAATCTACGACAAAACCGTACCAAATCCAACGATCGAAAATGTTGAAGAAGCACGGGAAGTGTATGGAAACAACGGATGCGAGGGCTTCATTGCCTTTGGTGGTGGTTCTTCTATTGATTGTGCAAAAGCAATTGCTGCGCGTATATCACGTCCAAATAAGTCAGTGACACAACTTAAAGGCGTCTTAAAAGTACGCAAGAAAATACCGCCATTTTATGCAGTACCTACGACTTCAGGTACAGGTAGTGAAGGAACGTTAGCGGCAGTCATATCAAATAAAGAAACACATGAAAAGTTCGCGATAAATGATCATGCCCTCATTCCACACGTAGCCGTTCTAGATCCATTATTAACAATTGGCCTACCAAAACATATTACATCTATGACTGGGATGGATGCTTTGACGCACGCTGTTGAGGCATATATCGGGAAAAGCACTACACCTGAGACACGTAGCTATTGCATAAAAGCAGTGAAGCTGATTTTCGAGAATTTATATGAAGCCTACGAGAATGGAAGTAATGTAGAGGCACGTAAGCAAATGCAGCAAGCATCCTATTTTGCTGGCCTTGCATTTACGCGCTCTTATGTAGGTTATGTTCACTCCATTGCACATACGCTAAGTGGATTTTACGATGTCCCACATGGATTAGCGAATGCAGTCATTATGCCACATGTTCTTAACTATTATGGAGAAGCAGCGCAACATTCGCTTGCAGAGCTTGCAGATGTAGTTGGAATTGGTAAAGGAGGAACCGTACAGCGAAAAGCCAAATTGTTTATTGAAGCGATTGAAGAAATGAATGCTAAGATGGATATTCCGATTAAAATTGAGGGAATCCTGGATCAAGATATTCCCAAAATGATTAAGCATGCACAAGCTGAAACAATTCCATTATACCCTGTACCAAAACTTTTGAAGAACGATGAGTTATTCTATCTTTATCAAGTTATCCAAGGAAAATAGCGGTGCATTCTCATATGCATGTGAACAGCTCAAGTATTAAATTAAACAAAAAGGAGCGTAATCCTTTTCTAGATTAACGCTCCGATTTTATGGAAGACTTGAAGCCAAGATAAGCGTTATAAATTTCTACTTAGAATTTCTCCAGGTAAACCATAGACTAAAGTAATCTTCAAAGTCATTTATTTGAAATTTAACTAAATTCAACTCGGACATTCTCTCCCTCCTAAAACTCTTTCTTTAGTTGAATAATCACTTCCTTATACTGAAGACTAAATATCAAGATAAAGCCCTACTTGTCTAAATTTGTAATCTCAAAAGAACGAACGACTTTTAAGTAACTTTCTAATAATTCGTCATACCTCGCAGCTTCTATAGCAAGATCAAAGTGACTTCATAAACATGACCGTCTACTTCTTTTAAAAACCAATACTCTTCATAACCATCGAAGTCAACACGTACAGCCGTGGTGAATACCCCAGTATCAAAACTTTCCTCTTCATGTAAATAAGTTATCGATTGGGCATAGTCACCAGCTGATAGAGAATGTTTTGGATAAGACATAATAAAAACCACCTTTGTGTATCGGTCCAATTAGGCTGCTTATGTAATAAGTGCTCCCTTTAATAGAATACAAAGTCGAAGGGCATAAGTCATACCCTATTATTTCGTCAAGAACCTGGATATCTAACCAAAACCTTTATAGGACATTCATTAGTTTCACTTAGATACGCGAAGCAATCAATTAACTCATGTGAATGAATATGGCTTTCAAAAATAGAATTTACGTATTCTAATTTCTTGATATTTTCGAAAAACCACTGACTATGTTGTTGATAGTCCCACCCGTCACTTGATCCGACGATTTTGAGTTCCTTTTTATAAAAGTCTTCATTCAAAGAGAAAACGTCCTTGTTTCCGTCTGACAGCACACAAACTTCCCCATTATGCTTCAACGCTTTTAGGATTGCGTCAAATGCATTCTTACTTGAAGAGCACTCAAAACCACACTTATAATGCTCTCTAGGAACTTCTTCTTCTGATAAATAAACATTATTAGCTCCAAACGTTTTGGCTAATTTACCTCTTGCTTTATTAGGTTCCAATACATCGACCTTCTCAACGTTCATGTACTCTTTTAAAAAATGAAGTGTCAGCAATCCCATTGTTCCTGATCCAGTTACCAAGACGTGATCCAATTTGTCAGGTTTCAGTTTCATGACACCTTTCGCTGAGTCACAAGAGAGTGTATTGAGTAATGCGTATGTATAATCAATCGTTTCAGGAACCTTTACTACTTTATCAGCTTTTACAACACCATAGTCTTTATGTCCATAAAATGCTAAAACGTGATCTCCTACATTGATTTCTAAAACATCTTCTCCAGCTTCAATAACTCTTCCAAAACTCTCATAACCTGTTTCTCTAGGATATTTAGGATTGAGATCCGTAACATCCGATTCTTTGTACTGAGGAAGTTCGGCACCTATACTGATCGCACCTGCAATCGTTTGGATTAATACTTCATCTTTTTCAATAGATTCTAATGCCTTTCGTTTCCATTCTAGTTTCCCTTTTCCTACTAGGATCAATGATTGTTGCATCATTTGAAAACACCCCTTTATAAAGATAAGATTTTCATATTAACAATTAATTTCCCCTATCTATCTCTGTACCTTTCCTTCCAACTTTGTATTTGTTCCCTATTATTGAAGAAAAGACCACACAGATGAATCGTGCAGTCTAAACTTAGAAGTTCTTTTATGCTTGATGATTATGTGCATACTTTTGGGGAAAATATTGTTTTGAAACTAGAATATAAATAGCAGCTATTGCTAATAACGTTGCGGATAATAGAAATACCTGCTGGACACCAAAAATATCGGCCATGCCACCTAGCAATAAAGAGGATAGCCCAAACGTTAAAGAGGTTAAGGCTCCCTGTGCTCCGTATATTTTGGGCAATTCATCGGTTGTCGCTTCATTCTGAAGGTAAGTTTCCATTGTTATTCCCTTGATCTGCTCTCCGATACCATAGAACACAGACAAAAGTAAGGCGATCAACGCAACATCATTAAATCCAAAAAGGAAAGTTAGTGCACTTGCACTGAAGGTAGTAAGTAGCAGCAAGTGCTTCAAATTCTTTTCAATGACTGATGAGAATTTCGTGCAAATTAACCCCCCTATAAGAAGACCAATAAAGAAGGTGGTATTAATATATCCCCACCATGCTTCACTTTTATGGAGAACTTGAGAAACGAAAACATAGATAATTGCGGCAATCCACACAACATTCGCTATAGATTCTATGAAGATCACAACATGAATTTTTCTAAATACAGGGGTATTCCAAATTGTCTTCCAACCTTCCTTTAAAACATCCCCGATAGGATCCTTTTGTTTTTGAGAAGGAAAGACTGTTGGGTCCTGTATGAGATACAACATAGCACTAGATACAATAAATAAGATAACAGTTACCCATATGACAGTCTGACCACCTATCCAGGCAACCATTATCCCTCCGAGGGCCCATCCACCTAGCTGATTCACTTGGTTAATAACAGAGAAAAAACTATTTGCTTTAACAATTTCCCTTTTCTCCACTAATCTCGGAAGCATTGCGCGGCTAGCTGGTGCTGCCCATCCATCGAGGAAGGCAATAATGAAGACAGATATTAAGATTACAACAATTCCAGTTTGAGAAAAAGTTGTTATGATGAATGCTAATACAAGCAGTACAACGGTTTTACTCGTTTGTGAACTGGATAAGAGTGTTTTTAATGGATACCTATTAAACAATATAGGAGATAGATACCCGCTAATAAACCGACCGAGAGTATTAATAAATGGCAGCATAGCTAAATAAAAAGCTGACTGTGAAGTTGCGTACATAATAGAAATTAATCCTACAATATAAAAAACATCGCCAAGATTAGCGAAAGCTTGTCCGATCCATAAATACCGAAAAGATGAAGATTTCATTTTAACTACCCCTTTTTTATCGTTTTTATTATCGATTAAAAAAGGGTGTATTTACATAAGGTGTTAAACCTCCTCGTTTACTTTTTCTAATGTCTTACTGAACATTCAGTACTCTTAAATATTATTGAATTTAAACATTCTATTAAAATTAACGGGGTAGTAAAATGATAACTATCGGTTAGTTTTGAAGCTCATATGTATATGTTTATATTGAGTAATTGTAACATAATGAATTTTTATTTATTCAGTAAATAATGACACTCACTTTCCTGCTAGCAAACGCTCCCTTTTATTGAATATGAACGATTAAAATGCCTCACAAAATGGGTGTTCTTCTTCATTAAGAATCTTTAAAATTCTTTCCAAGAAGTTTGGCCAGGTAACCATCTTTGACACTTCTTCTAAGGTGTAAAAACCAACTTCTAAGCTCTCACTGCTAGTAGTGATTTCTCCACCTATTGCTTTGCCAAGCCAACATGTTGCACAAACACTAGCATCTAGATTCTGATAAATACCGCAAAACTTCTTTAATTCAATATCAATTCCGGTTTCTTCTTTAACTTCTCTTATTATTCCCTGCTGGATGGTCTCTCCATTTTCAATAATTCCGCCTGGGAATTCCCACCCTCTTCTTGGACCTTTAATAAGTAAGATCTTTCCTTCGTCATTTAACACAACAGCACCAGCTGATAAAGAATGTTTTGGATAAGACATAATGAAAACCACCTTTGTGTATTGGTCCAGTTAGGCTGCTTATTTATTAAGTGCTCCCTTTTCTGGAGTAAGTGCAAACAGCTACGAAATTGTATGATAGATCAAATATAATCCATTATAGATACTAAAACCAACTAATAATTTGAAATGTCTATCAATTAATGAAACAATATTACAAAACCTCAAGAAAGGAATGTTGAGATTGATCGATATACCCTACCTAAACCCCGCTGATCATTAAACTCTTGCCTATATCAGGGGACCTCCAATGTAAAATCTAAACCACTCACAAAACATTTTACATTGGAGGACGAATCTCATGAATAAACAACTCGTTATTCTTCTAATTGGTAGAATTACTACTAATTTTGCAGACAGTTTTTATATGATTGCGACAATCTGGTATGTCAAAACCGTTACTGATTCAGTATTTTTAATAGGGTTAACGAGCGCAATAGCCATGCTCCCTATTACTTTGCAATTTCTCTACGGCCCTATTATTGATCGCTTTTCAAAAAGAAAAATTTTGTTTTTTGCTGAAATAGGGCAAGGCTTATTCATTTGTGTTATTTCCATTCTCTATTTCACAAATGCTCTATGGCTTCCACTAATGTTATTATTAATGTTTTTAGCACTAGCGTTTTCAGAGGCTACTTATCCAACTGAAAGTGCTCTTATTGAAGGACTTTCTGCGAGGGAAAACTTAACGAAGGTAAACTCTGTTTTTGCGTTTTCCTATCAAACGCTTGATATTATTTCAGATGCAATATCGGGAATCTTGATTGCCTTTCTAGGTCTAGGCTTCATTTATGCCTCCAATAGTATACTACTTATTGGTACTGGCCTTCTCTTTTTCTTTTATTTAAAAGTGCCTAAATCGAAAAAAGAAGAACAACCATCGAGCCGATCTTTTATAGCGCAATACAAAACAGATTTTATAGATGGATTTAAAGTGGTTAGAAGACAAAAAACACTTCTTACCATCCTAGTTGGTGTAATTGGAATTAATGTAATGGCAACTATGGGAATTGCTATGCTGCCAGTTATATCAGCAAGTTCAGCTAGCTATGGGTTTTGGTTAACGGCAATGTCTGTAGGTACAATAGTTGGCACACTGATTGCCAATCGATTAGACAGTATACCACTAAACAAAGTAATGCCTATAACATCAGTCATATCGGGTGTTTGCTGGATTGTTTCTATGAATACGTTAGAGTTATTTATAGTACCTTATATATTCTTTGGTGCTGCCTGGATAGGAGTAGGTATTTTAAGTATTTACATACATACACTAATTCAGGTTAACTTACCAAAAGAATATTTAGGCATTGGATTTGCCTTTTTATCTTCTCTACTAGGCTCCTTAAGTCCTCTTGGATATTTTCTTGGGGGGATACTTGGGGAATTAAGTTCTGCATTATTGGTACTCCTACTTTCTGGTGCTGGTTATATTGCGTTTTCGATTTATTTTGTACTTCATCCAACATTGAATAAATTAAACAATAGATTAAATGTAAGTTTTTCTGAAGATATTCAATAACTAAAAAACACCTAGCCATTTCGTTAGCATTGGCTAGGTGTTTCTTTTGATAATCTTAAAAAGCTCCGATTATGTGGAAGACTCGAAATCAAGATATTTCACTATGGATCCAAATAAGATTTAAGATTCAATAAAAAGTTCTAATTTGGAACCACATCAAGTTTGAGATTATTACCTAGAAGGTAAGAATCGTATATAGGAGTGATACTATGAATGGAATGATGGTTTTAAAAATAATAGGCGTACCTATTATTGTTTACTTATTACTGATGGTTTTTGATCAATTTTTGAATTTCAGTTCTTCAACTAAAGTTTTAATATTTGCAACTACTACATTAGGGGGTTATTGGCAGGTATTCTACACAAATAAAAAGTATAATAAGAAATGATTACAGAGTCCACAACCCTTTCGAGAACTCTGTCTTAAATTTACATAGAGTGCTTACTTTTTATAAAGTAATCGCTCCGAGATAGAGGAATAACCAAAGATCATTTCTCCTTCTTTAATAAATGTCCCCGTTGAAGAATAGCGTAAACACTTAGCTCAATATTAATAACAATTAACACTTAGGGAAAAATAACGTCACTAGAACTTTTAAGAGGGGCGTGTACGATATTAAAACGTTTGTAGTATTCTCTTTATTAACATCTTTTTGGTTACAATTAACAGCCATAGATGTTGAAGCAAATTATACTAATGAACAATTTGAAAATTCCTTATATGATATTGGTTTTAAAGAAGTGCATAAGGCTGTTGACGATGCTGAAAAGTTTTATCGAAAAAAAATCGAATTACCTGTACAATTCCCCCCTATCAGGTTTACGCATATTTTCGGTCGATTTGATGATTTAGAGGGGGATATTAATGACGAATTAGAGATCACGTATATTAATAAAGATGCAACAAAAAATCATTATATAATTTCAATTAAACCATCCAGATATAAGCTAACTTTAAATCCTAACCTAATTGATAGGACAATTCCATTAAAAGATGGGACAAGTGCTTTATTAAGTAACAAAAAACTAGGAAGATTTATCGTTTTATTTTTTGAAGATGAAGGCTGGCAATATAGATTGAGTTTAGATAGTGCAAGTCCTGAAAAAGTATCTCCTGATATGCTTGTTGATATTGCAAATTCATTAAAATAGCCATCAAAGAGATGGCTATTTTTACTTTTTCTAACCAGTTTTTATTCCACAATCCTGCCCTTAAACAAAATAACAGCTTTCAACCTCTATCCATATCTCATCACTAAGAAGAGAGAGCAAAGGACAAAGGACATCACAACCTGAGTACGTTATTATAAGCATCTCAGCTTTCACATTACCTTTGTCCACTAATTAAAATATGTCATTTAAACTATCATTTGCGCTATTAAACAATGGAAACGTTGATATTAAAGAAAATGCCCTGTTTCAATTCACAGGACATTCTTACTTTCATTTATAGGTTGTGAAGCGAATAAGGAACTCTGAATTTCCCTTGTTAGGGTATCTCACTTAGGAATTCAGGTTATAAACTTCCGAGTACTTATTTTCTAAATACTCGATTAAATACGTCGCATTAAGCCCTTCGCCAGTAATATCTTTAATGATTTCAACTGGCTTCTTCATCTTCCCATATTGATGAATATTTTCAGTAAGCCACTCTTTTATCGGTAAGAGGTTCCCTTCTTCTAATAACTCGTCGAAATGAGGAAGGTCTTTTACGATCGCATGTTTAATTTGCGCAGCATAGATATAGCCTAGCGCATAGGAAGGAAAATACCCAAACGCTCCACCTGACCAGTGAACATCTTGAAGCACACCATTTGCATCGCTGTCTGGCGTTATACCAAGATACTCCTCCATCTTCTCATTCCATATCGACGGGAGATCTTTCACTTCTATCTCCCCATTAATTAACCCTTTTTCAATTTCATAGCGAACCATAATATGAAGAGCATATGTCATTTCATCAGCTTCGATTCTGATAAGAGAAGGACCAGCAACATTAATCGCACGGTAGTAATCGTCCAAGCTGACATCGTCGAATTGACCAGTGGAATATTGCTTTAACGTCTCATAATTATCTTTCCAGAAAGACTTATGGCGACCTACGAAATTTTCCCAGAAAAGTGACTGAGACTCATGAATGCCCATAGACGTTCCAGAACAAAGTGGCGTACCAATCAAATCTGTAGAAATGTTTTGCTCATACAAGGCATGTCCACCTTCATGAACCGTTCCAAATACAGCTGTACGGAAATCACCTTCATCATACTTTGTAGTTACGCGAACATCTCCAGGATTTAACCCTGTGGCGAATGGATGAACAGTTTTATCAAGGCGGCCAGCATCAAAGTCATAGCCCATTTTTTTCAGTATTTCCAAACTAAATGCCTGCTGCTTATCTTCTGGAAAATGCTCAAACAAGAAGTCGGTCTTTGGTTTGTCACTCGATTCAACTACCTTTTTCACAAGGGGGACGATATGTTCACGAAGTTGACCAAACACTCGATCAATCATATCTACCGTTACTCCAGGTTCATATAAGTCTAAAAGCGTATTATACTTATTTCCTTCGTAACCCCAGTACTCAACAAACTTTTGATTAAAGGCTACTAACTTTTCAAGATAGGGACGAAAACGTTCAAAGTCATTGTTCTCTTTTGCTTCTTCCCAGACGCTTTCTGCCTTTGAACTCAAAATGACGTACTCAGAATATTCCTCTGCCGGAATTTTGATATTTCGATCGTACTCTTTTTGGCATTCTTCGACAATTTTCTTCGTCTTCTCATCTAATTTACTCTTTACATTCTCTTCGGAAAGTTGAGAGAGATAGTCTTTCATTTCATTAGAAACAGACATGTTGAAAACCTCGGACGACATCATCCCGATGACTTCTGAGCGTTGCTCTGTCCCCTTTTTCGGAGCACCTGTTCTTAAGTCCCAATACATTAATCCGATCGCTTCATTAAACCCAGTCATCTTCTTCGTATAGTTTAAAAAGTCCTGTTCGATTTGATTCAAATCAACCTGCATTTTATTCCTCTCCCTTTCAAAAATATTATTCAACCTTACATTCGACAATACTCGTGTAAATTTGTAACGTTTTGTCGGAAGTTAAAAAATTCAAAAACAATTGATTTAGAAAAACTCATGTTATCCTTTTGGTAAGGAAAATAGTTCAAGGAGGGGTTCAAATTGTCTATTAAAGATCTGATCAGTACATTCGAAGAGGTTAAAGGAAAGCAACCAGCTTCTGCAGACGAGTTACTAGATTTTGCTCAGGCGAACTACTTACGTGGCGACATTTCATTGCATGAATATCAATGCTACTTTAAGGAATTGCATGCCCAAGGTGCCAAGAAACCCGAATACTACTCTGAAAAAGAACTAAAAACAACTTAACCCTCTATATAACTATCCTACCATAAACTGTATACAAATTAGCATCAAAAACGACATGGGCTAGCCCATGTCGTTTTTAATGCTGTAATGAAATTTCAAGATTTGTAAAACGATCACTCGTACATAAGGGACATTCCCGATGTGATCTATTTAATAATGCGCAACATTGCTTACAATATTTCATGCTCTTACCTCCATTGTTAATTCCAATGAAGAATTAATTCCCGAGTCTCATCCGTCTAAAACAGCCAGTTACATACCTGCTCCACTTGAAATCACGGCAATCATGATTCCTATAAGTGCAACAGTTCCTATAATTGAAAGAATCGATAACACTACAAATATCCACCCAGCAACTTTTCGATTTGTTTTAATCAAATAAATTCCAAGCGGAAGTAAAGTAAATAAGAATCCTAGTATCCCCCATAGCCATGGGTTCTTGCCATGTTTTGGTGCATCGATCGCAAGATACACAGCAACTATGATGGGAATTAAAAAACTAAAAAAGCTTAACTCCATCCATACATCCCCCTTTCTATTGCATCAACCAATAGAAAGGATACATGAAAATGGTTGGGGCGTCTACAAATCACTTCCAGAAATAACTATAAATTGATTCATCACACCTACCGTGGTAATAATCGACCCGTCAAAGCTTTGTGTACGATAAAGGGAAAAGATATACCAGTTCGAACGGTCAGTTTTAGCCGAGAGATAAGGAACTACCGCAAGATCTATTCCAATTTCAATTAATTTATTCTGGTCCTTCTTCAACTCACCTGCTGCCCATTCTACGTAGTCTTCTGTCAATGGATTCGTAATTAACATTCCTACCATGATCAATACAAAAACAACGAGTCCAGTTCTCTTCATATTCTCCTCCTAAAAGTGTGCCTCTTTAAATTTATCCATATTTATCCGTTTACATGCAGGTTGTTCGCGGGTAGAGGATATTAGAATGCAATTCTAGTAAGGAGGAATAATTTATGAGACAACACCGTATCAACACACTTAAACCAGGAGAACATTATACTGCTAAGGAACTCGATAGTTTCGTATCTACGACAGATGTTGTTTTACTCGCAAGTAATGCATCACAACTATTTTCCGAGCCGGAACGAGAGTATAAAGTAGTGAATGAATTAGAAGGTTTCTTTGAACATTCCTCAGAAGACGGCGAGAAATATTTTCGAGATAAACGCGCATATATCGTTGAAAAAGTATAATAGATAAAAGCCCCCAAGTGCTTAAGCACTTGGGGGCTTTCGTTATTTAAACTTTTGGTGGTCTCGGACCAAAGAACTGATAATAATGTGTTTTGATATCACCATTGTAAAGCTTACGATTCTTTGAAGATTTCTTTCCGTAAAGCTCTTCGAACCTCGGGTGAGAGGTTAAGACGTATATCGACCATGTATCAAGACGATTACGAAATGCTCGTCCCATGTCTTTGTACATCTGTTCAACTTCCTCACGGTCACCAAGTCGCTCTCCGTATGGCGGATTACCAATTAAGCAACCGTATTCCATTTTAGAGCTAACATCAGAAACCTGCATTTGTTTAAACTGTAGCATATCACCGAACCCAGCTTCTAAAGCATTGTTCTTAGAAAGCTCAACCATCTTCGGATCAAGATCACTACCAAAGATATGAAGAGGCTGGTCATATTTTGCGAGATCCTCTGTTTCGATCATCGCTTCTTCCCATCTCTTCTTCCCAATCCAAGCCCAGTCTTCAGATGCAAATTCTCTGTTAAATCCTGGCGCTATGTTCTGACCGATCATAGCTGCTTCGATTGGAAGTGTACCTGACCCACAGAACGGATCGATAAATGGCTTATCGGCGTTCCAATTTGTGAGCATAACCATTGCTGCTGCCATCGTTTCTTTTAATGGTGCTGCACTGTGTAAGTAACGGTACCCTCTTCTATGCAACCCTTTACCGCTTGTATCAATTGTAAGGGTCGCAGTATCCTTATGAATCGCCACTTCAATCTTAAATAGTGGGCCATCTTCATCAAACCAGGACACATTGTATTTTTCTTTCATACTTTCAACAATTGCTTTTTTCACGATTGCCTGACAATCTGGAACACTATATAATGTTGATTTCACAGATTTACCAGAAACAGGAAACTCAGCATTTTCAGGCAAGAGCTCGCCCCAAGGAAGTGCTTTTGTTGCTTCAAATAGTTCGTCAAAGGTCGTTACTTTGAATTCGCCTACCTTCAGCTTCACTCGATCAGCAGTTCGCAACCAATAGTTTGATCTACAAATTCCGAGTTCATCACTTTCATATGTAACTTTTCCATTATCAATTCTTACGTTCTCAAAACCTAGATCTTTTACTTCTCGCCCTACAAGAGATTCAAGTCCCATAGTAGCTGTTGCGATTAATTCATATTTTGCCATTCTCTTCAACTCCGATCGTATGACTACATCTTAATAGGATTGTTCACCGTTCATTTTTTCGACTTAATCATACAGGAATTCCTCTAAACATGCAAAAAAGCCCTATTACGGGCTTTTCTAAGTAGATAACGTTCTGTAAGCCATGTTCTGTTCCATTGTACTGCAAACGGGTCTCCCCTCGCACTCAGGTGGTAATCATCTATCTCCAGACGCGTCCTCCGCCTGGCTTTCTATCCGTTAAATTCCTTCAAGAAAGCTCCCCTACCATAATTTGGGTTTCTCGCTCGTGGGGTTTACCTCGTTCCACTCTTAATGTTTCCATTAAGACTTCGTCACTGTGGCACTTTCAGAGTATTCAGGCCATATCTCGGAAGACTTAGGCCATTTCCCCGCCGTTAGCCCAAAAGGACTACCCTAACTTATTGTTTCATCAGGCACGAACACTACGATCATCTCAGATCGTGCGAGCATGGACTTTCCTCTATATAAGAATAAACTTATACAGCGACTACCCGAACGTTATCTTTATTAGGACAGCAAACTTTATTATAGCTTAATTATTAGGGTTATGCAAGAAACTGTTTGTAAAAGTGTTGAGGTGTTTCTTATATTATAAATACGGTATGTGAAATTTAATTAGAGTAAATGAAAAAAACCACCTCTATTTGGCGGTTTATTCATATAATTTACTTCCGAACACGTGCTTTTCTAAGTTCGATAGACGCTTCAAAATATCATAATTCGTATTTCCAGGTTGCGTTTGAGATCGTGTTTGCTGACGCTTTTGTTGTTCAGACATACGGTCCATTTCTCTTCTTAAACGCGTGTTCTCCTGACGAAGCTGATCGATTTCATTTTCGAAGTTCTCATAATCCTTAATTACCACATCTAAAAATTTGTCTACATCATCTTGATCATATCCACGAAAGCCACTTTTAAAATCTTTTTCAAGAATATCTTTAGCTGTTAATTGTAACGATTGCTGCTCTGCCATAATATCACCTCAGTATGTACACAGTTTTTGTCTTTATTTTATTCTTCCAAAAGTCGCTCAACTTGTCAATTGGAATGTTTACTGACTGTAAAAATCCGGATCGCTTTCTTGCATGTCCTGCTGAAGCAAATCGAGATCAATAGGGGTTATCGTATACACTTCGTAGCCACTTTGGTGTTTATTTCTGTTGTCCGCTTCTTTTAAATAATAATCAGGAGATCCAGGCGTATCTTCGTCATAAAGAATCAGCATTGCATCGCTTTTCTTAACTAAGAATTCGTTTTTAGCCTTCAGTTGCCCCGGATTCTCATAAGGTCTATTCGTTATCGTTTCCACAAAATCTGCTTCTGATAGTATCATGTGATAATATTCCTGAGATGATTCTTTCCATTTCTTCTCTTGGTCCAAGAAAGGCGTTAAAACAGCTAACTTAAGTTCCGGAAATTCTTCCCGTAAATCGAGGGCTACTTCGCCTGCCCATAGTTCGATCCCTGTTTGTCCACTAATTAAAATCCATTCAAACTGCATGTCTTCAATCAGTTGGGATATTCGTGTTCTGAGAGCAGTCTTAATAATGTGTAACCCAGGATGATCATCGTTAAAGATGCCTATTTCATGAGCTTTATACCCTGTTACGAGCAGTACTTTCGCCATTATTTCAACTCCTATTAAAAAACGAACTGGGAGCCAGTTCGTTTTTTTAGATTATCTTCTTCTTTTTTGTGCAGGACCGCCGAATTGGCCAGGTCCACCAGGACCTTGCATTGCTCCTGCCACTTGCGATGGATCTCCACCCATTCCTGTTGGCATTGCGCCTGTTGGGCTTGGAGGTGGATAGTTATTTTGATGTGATGCTAATACTTCTTCAGACTGTGTTAGTGGGTACACATGGTTGTGCTCATACATATGATGATGAACATTCTTGATGTGTGTTGGATGAATGTGTTCTACCTGATGCTTGTAGCAATAGTTCTTTACACATTGCTTTGTTGGGTAGACAAATGGACCTGTAGGACAAGGACCTTGATTGGCTGGACTTACGTAGCCATTTCCACCTTTCATAGCAGGACTGACTTGATGTGGCATGTTTGCATTCGGGCCTTGCATCGCTGGACTCACTTGATTCGGCATATTTGCATTCGGACCCTGCATTGCTGGACTTACCTGATTAGGCATGTTTGCGTTCGGACCTTGCATCGCTGGACTTACCTGATTAGGCATGTTACCGTTTGGACCCATGTGATCATTACGTCTAAACATTTAGTAGGTTCCCCCTTCTAGAATAAAGATTTCCCTACTAATTTATGTAAGCGCAAGCGTACATGTACTGTGTGTTTGTCCTTATTTCCCGTTTGAATCGCTAAGATTGAGCCTATTTTTGTTGGACGATCTCGGAATCGTCATACAACTGAGCAGACTCGCTAATTTCACTCATAACAACTACTGTTAATGCAATCACTAAAAAAAACAACACCATGATGACCTGTTTCACTTTCCATCTCTCCATTACGTTATTACTGAATCGTGTTAATTCGCAGAATGTTTTTTCCTATTCAAAGTTACAACAAGATACGACAATTGTAAACGCAGAAATGACAACTTTTTGCATAAATTACGTCGAAATGAACATTATTATGCGCTTGCCCGGGAAATGATTTACCTGCTTCATTATTTCCTGCCAAAAATCAGGTTTTCTCGCTGTATTCGTTGTATTATTTCCTCTTCTAGTGAATTCTCGACATCTAACCTATTAAATAGCTTCAAGCACAATTCCGCAGTCATCTTCGCGTCATTCAATGCATGATGCCTCTCATGACGTTCAATATTCAATTTTCGTATCAATGAATCGAGCTGGGGATTACCTGAAGGAAATACTTCTTTTGCTAAAGCTTCCGAATCTAAATAGGGTGGCAAATAATCAGGTAGGTCCCATTTCTGAACGAGAGATTGCAATACATACACATCGAATTTCACTGGATGAGCAATAAGAGTTGTGCCTTCACTAAAGGAAATGAATTCTTCCATCGCTTCTAGGAAAGACCATCCAGCTCTTATTTCTCCAATTGATAATCCTGTTAACTGCCTAACAAATCTCGGCACTTTATTCAATGGACGGACGATCCGATAAAATGAATCGTCTAAGATGCAACCTTCTACTAGATCAATTTTCACCGCTCCGATAGAAATGACTTCATCTCCGATTGCTGGATAAAATCCGGTAGTCTCCAAATCAAATACAGTGAAATAACGCAGACTCTCAGACTGATGGCGAGGTATCTGATCTTGAAGGCGTTTATAAACAGGAGAGTCAATTTCTTTTTTCATTTTCTTTTTCCATTTTCGTCGATCAAATAACATATATCGTAATAGTTTGTATCCTATTGAAGGCATAGCTAAATACTCCGGTTTCTACGGAAGCTTAGTTCACTTACTTGTTGCATACGTTTTGCAACCAATAATGCTTCCCTCATTTTCCTTCTCTCTTCTTTATCCCATTCTTGAGGCTTGACGATGTTTGAGATTTCAATACCTCTACTCAACTGATAGAGGTTTTGCCTGATACGAAAACTATATAAATAGTGAAGAGCTGTCTCAATATTGATCACATCACGATGGTGAAAAATTTCCTTACGCTTTAACTCATTTAGCCGCTTTATCGTATTAACTTCTTCCACACCATATTTCATAGCAAAAATTCGAATACCGTTTACAATTTGCATGATCGCGGACTTTTTCAAATCAAGGGTTTTTTCTTTCCCACGAAGCTGCAGCTTTCCGATTGGGTTAAGCGGTACACGAAAGCGAATCGTATCTTTCATCAGCAACATCTGGAGAGTATGAGCCTTTCTAATCCTGTCCGTTATGGAACGGCGTAAACTTCTTGATAAGTCAAAATCACCATAGACTGGTCTAAAGTCCATAAAGATCGTAAAATTACGGATTTCCTCCGCATCCGTTTCTGCAACCCATCTATTTACCTCTTTTTTCCAATCCGAAAGTGATCTTCTCCACTTTGAATTTTTCGCCATAATTCCGCCAGAACACTCTGGCAAACCGCATTCGGTCAATCTTTCATTGATTTTTATCGTTAACTTATTGAAATAAGCATCGATTTCTTTCTTATGAGCAAGATGTTCATAGTCATCGATAATCATGCCGTTGTCTTGATCGGTACTGAAGGCCTGCTCTTTTCTCCCTTCACTTCCCATCACGATAAAACAATAATTTACTGGCGGTCTCCCATATCCTTCCTTGAGCATCTCTTTTTCAGCAAGGAGAATAACTCTTCGATGGATCTCATCATTATAATTGGACATCATCTCACAGATTTCATATCCAAGCGTATTTTCGTTAAGTAAATCTTCGATAAACGAATGAAATTCTTTATGATTTGGGGGAGAAAGGCTCACGATTTCTTGGAGCTCTTTCGCTCTCGAGAGCCTATACGAAAGATCAAGATATGCAGATTCTTGAATGCCGAGAAACGATTTTGCTGAAACCATCCCTACAAGCTTATCTCGTTTCACTACTGGTAGTAGAGAGACTTTATGAAACTTCAAATAAGCCAGTGCTTCATAACTAAACGCATCTTCCTCAACCAAATTAGGCTTTTGATACATCCACTTATGAATAGGGTCTTGAAAATCACCGTGAGTAAAGGCATTGAATAATTCGAGCGGCGTGACTGTCCCCATCACACTTTCTCGATCTTCGCTTACGATTACACCGTCATAGTTTTTCGTTCTAAATAACTCCGCTGTTTCTAGTACGCTATAGGTCGGTGGAATCGTTACTTTTGAATCCATAATCGAGCTCACTCTAGTACGATATAGTGCGATGTTTTCCCCTTCAGTTTCACGATCCCGCTCCTGCTTGATTTCATCATATAGACTTCTCATCCGTTCCCCTATCGTATCGAGGACATTGTGAGAGAACGCAGGATTCTCTGTCATGATCTTAAGCATGACTTCTTTCTTAATGCGGATCACTTCACAATCATCATTCGCTTGCACAGAAAACGTCATCGTTTCATCTGTAAGCATGATCATGAGTCCGATTAAATCCCCCGGATAATAGAAACGCATCGTTGCCTGCTGACCGTTCGATTTATGAACAATATTTTTTGCAATACCTGACACTAATAAATAGAGAGCATCTGCATCCTCATCTTCATGGTACAGGAATTGTCCCTTATGGTAGGTGGAGAAACGTGCTGATGCGATTAGCTCCTCAACTTCCTCATCGCTGAGCGAGTGAAAAGGTTCCTTCTTCTTTAATACATCATAAAAGTCCTGCATAATAACCTCCTACCGTCTACGAGCTTCTCTCAGCTCTAATCTTTCAATTCGTTTCATATATTGAATCCGTTCCTCTTCAGCTTTATCTTTCAAGATCCGTTTCTTGCTTTTCCATTTTTGATAGCCTAATAAAGCATAATACAACGCCTGTTCATAGTCTTTCTCTTTATGCTCGTAATATTTAGCAAGCTCTATATCACATTCTTCATCGTTCGTGGATTGTGATAATTCTATCCATATTGAGAGTGCTCTCGTTAGAACTCCTTGCTTTTTGTAAATCTTGGCAAGTGCTTTTTTGGCTTCTCGATCATATTTTCCATCGATTGAAAGTTGATAGAGGGATGCTGCATGATCTTCTTCACCGATCGCTTCCCACCATCTCGCTGACTGAAACTGTTCACCAGCCGATAAATAGTCCCCGCGGTTGTCTAGTAGCAAATTAGATAAGTGGATATAGAGAGTGATCAGTGAAAGTATATCTTCTTCGTTATGCTTCATGACGCTTGAGATTAGGTCAGGATCTGGGTCTTTCACAAACTCAAAATACAGCATGGGCGCTAAATAACCCGGAGTGTCTTCTTTTCGAGTAAACTGAAGCTTTTGTTCCTCGACGTTTGAAAGCCTAACTGATTCCATATCATTTTTCCAAAACCTTCGCGCTCCATGAAGAAGGTCGAAGTGTCCGAACTGGGGAAGGTTAGGAACTTGCTCACGGATAAGCGTGTGCCTTGTTTTCACCTGTGGCCAATCAAATGCTTTCCCATTATAAGTCACAAGGTTCTTCAAGTCCTGGACATCATCAAGAAAGGCTTTATACATCGGAACCTCTGCACCTGGACCAGGCAGAAAATATTGATTCACAGAAATACCTTCATTCGTATACTGACAGTACCCCAAGAGAAAGATCGTGTTCCCAACCCCTCCACCAAGACCTGTCGTTTCAGTATCAAAAAACAAAAGATCACTTGGATTTAAATTCTTGGAAGAAAGAGGATGAGTTCTATGAAAATTGTTCCACCGCTCGATGACATGCTCAAGTTCATTAAATACATATCGACCGTGCTGATGTTCCATAGGATATGTTTTCTTTCTGATCATGGCATACTCATCGTCAAAGAAGAAAGGCACTGCATCAAGACTCGACCATTTTTCAAGGTGAGGAACTGTTAGACTAGGTTCTTTTACCCTGGTTTCTTCTTTCTTTTCGTCAGTATTTATATGGTTTTTCATTCGGTTTAGCTTTGCTTTAAGTGACATCTACACGTTCACCTCTTACCTATTTAAGAGAAGAAAAGAGTGGTCTTTGCCGCTAAACACGGGTACTCCGCACCAGAACCATCACTCTTCAATCATTCTTCTTAATAATTTCATACTCATTTCTTTTGCATTACTCGCCTCATGCTCAGTTCCAATACATGCAGGGCAACCATCCACACAAGGACAGTTCCGGATAAGATTCTCTGCTGACCTTACCAATTCTTCAAATCGTTTATACAGTTCATCTGAAAGACCAATACCACCAGGATAACGATCATAAAGAAAGATCGTTGGTAGATTATTATGTGTCGCTTTGATTTGCGGGACGACGTGCACATCGTTTTGATCGCACATAACGAGTACAGGAACGACATGTTTGATGACATTCGAAATCCCAGAAAGAATTTGTTCCATCGTCTTTGTTCCTAGCTGATCTTTATCTTCCTTCAAACTAACCCATGTAGAAGTTGTGTGCAGCTCTTCTTCAGGTAAATGGATGGGCCCTGATCCGATATTTTCGAACGTACTCATTTTGATTTTCTTAAAAATAGTCGGCATTGCATTTACTGTAACATCACCGAAGCCAACTGTAGTGGCATCGTGCTCAGAAAGCTTGTCTTCTTCTAACACTTTCAAACTAACTGCAAGGTTCGCATCAGTAAAATATTCAACATCAACTTGACGCACATAAGCCTTCTTTTCGTCCCAATCTAACTCCTCAACTTGATATTGAATACCTTGATGTAAATAAATCGCTTCATCATGTAGGAGAGTCATGGCACTAAAGCGGTCCATTTCTCCAATCACGATATGATCTGCCACGTTCGATTGATCTATAATGACCACATTTTCCTGTGATGCAGACCTGAGACTGATGTTATGTGCAGGGAACGAATCATTCATCCAAAAATACTTATTGCCTCTATGGTGCAACAAATTCTCTTCAGCAAGATACTCTAGTATTTCCTCTATCTCCATTGAGCCAAATCGATCATCTTGTTTAAATGGAAGTTCATAAGCTGCACATTTAACGTGATCAACAAGGATCACTAAGTTATCCGGATTTATCCGTGCTGATTCGGGCGGTCTATCAAAGAAATATTCTGGGTGCTGGACAATATACTGATCGATCGGGGTGGAGCCAGCTACCATCACAATCAGCGACTCTTTTTCTCTCCGACCAGCTCTCCCGGCTTGTTGCCAGGTACTTGCTACACTACCTGGATAACCAGTCATCACACAGACTTGTAGCTGTCCAATATCCACGCCAAGTTCAAGTGCATTTGTACTTACAACGCCCATTATGTCACCACTACGGAGACCCTGCTCAATTTCTCTTCTTTGTTTTGGAAGATAGCCACCACGGTAACCTCTTATCGATTTAGGTCCGATATCTTTTTTTACGAGTTCTTGTAGGTGACTTAATATGATTTCAACTCGAACGCGACTTTTCGCAAAAACGATCGTTTGAATCTTATTCTTCAAGAAATCCTTTGCGATGCGGTTTACTTCCACTGTAGCACTTCTTCTAATATTTAGTGGCTGATTCACTATTGGGGGGTTATAGAATACAAAGTGTTTTCGACCTCTTGGCGCACCATTGTTTTCGATAAGTGACATGCTCTTTTCAGTCAATTGCTCTGCAAGCTCTTTCGGGTTCGCAATTGTGGCAGACGTGCATACGAAGGTGGGATCACTTCCGTAGAAATTACAAATTCGCTTCAAACGCCTAATTACGTTTGCGACATGACTTCCAAACACGCCTTTGTACGTATGAAGTTCATCGATCACAATATAGTTTAGATTCTCGAATAGTGAAACCCACTTTGTGTGATGTGGAAGGATAGCCGAGTGTAACATATCTGGATTTGTTATCACGATATGACCTGCTTTTCGCACGACTTGTCTTATATTAGGGGCAGTATCTCCGTCATAGGTGTAGCTCTTAATATCGATGCCCATATCATCGATCATTTCTGTGAGTTCACTTCGCTGATCTTGTGCTAAAGCTTTAGTTGGAAATAAATAGAGCGCACGGCTATTCTCATTCTCAGCGATCGACTGGAGTACCGGAAGATTATAACAAAGCGTTTTCCCAGAAGCTGTTGGCGTTACAGCTACAATACTATTTCCGTTTTGCACTTCATTATAAGCATCATACTGGTGGGAATAGAGCTTTTCGATTCCTCTTTCACCAAGGGCGTTTTTAATTCTATGATCAAGTGAACCAGGCATCTCCCTCATCTTCGCAGGCTCTGGTTCAATCTCATGCCAATGAGCTATGTTTTCATCTTGTTTTAATTCATGTATTAACGTTTCTAACGTTTGTTTTCGATTCATCGCTCTCACCTCATATGTTCTATGCCTATTGTAGCGAATGTCTGTTTGCAATTCTACCTATATGCAATAGAAAAAGAGGCATGGCGCCTCTTCTTTCCACACATCATTCGGTTCAACATCCTAGAAAACCTCTTCAGCAGTCTTCAATGAGTTTACGATACACACCATCAGCCTTCTCTTTGTCTATTCCTTTTTTATCCAGTATATCTTTGGCTTTATTTTCATAAGTCTCTAGCTCCGTCTCAATATAATTCATAACGAGTTCGTCATTCTGAACTTCTTTTCGATTCAAAAGGTCGTAACTATGCATTTTAACTTCCTCAGGTATGTTTGCTGTTTCCAAAAGTGCGATGAGATTCTTTTCAGGTAAACTTTCTTTAACAGAAATCCATTGCACAAGTAATAGAGACTTCAGAGCATACACCAGGTGCTTTTGTTTTGCTGTATCTCTGTAACGCATGATATTCCCTTTTCCCAACTTAACATAGTGAAACAGTATCGGTTTCACCTGAATCATCTGTGCAGCAAGAGTACGAACAGGAAGAAACTGAGTACTTTCTCTGTAAATGATTGGCGATTGAAGCCATTCTATAACTGTAGGGTTAGATTTTGTTAAAAGTCCAAGAGCTTTCTTAATGTCCCACCCCTGTAGTTCGATGTCTTCGTTAAAGCTTTCAATGACATCACTCTTATCAAAAAGTGAAAGGTACCATTCTTTTGAGTGCACATATATGAACCTCACATCAAAGTCACTATGTTCTGACTCGTAGCCAAAAGCACGACTTCCCGCTTCACATGCATACAAAATGCGCACATTATTCTGTTGTTCTATTAGCCGAAGCGCTCTCATGATCTTTTCCATCTATATACCACCTCAAGAAAAGCTACCAGGAGTGCCCCCGGTAGCTTTTTCTATTTCAGTTTATTCATAATTTGATCGATATCCGTGGTTGGCATACGACAAGCGAAGTTCTCACATAAATAAACCACTGTTTCAGTTTGTTTTTCAAACTCTGAAGCGAATGTTGCTGTTTCTTTTAATTCAGATGGATCATCTGTCATGAGAACAGTGAGCTCTGGTGCAAATGAACTCTGAAAAAAGTTCTGGATCTTCTTTGTCTGATTATCTGCTAATTCACCAATCACAACAATTTCTTTCGGAGAAGAAACGGTAAAGAGTTTGCTCATTAAGAAATAGGCATGACCGCTTGGATAGGATGACACATCTCCCGCGAATGCTGTAAGCATCTTATTCCCCCACTCTTCATACTCCGTTTCACCAGTAAGTTTCGAAAGCCGAAGAAGTTGAAGTGCAGCAACACTGTTTCCAGATGGTAATGCACCGTCATGCACGTCCTTAGGTCGAGCGATCAATTTATCAGCATCATGCCCATAAAGGAAGAAACCGCCGCTCTCTTCATCCCAAAACAAACGATACATGTCGTCTGCTAGACGCTTTGCTTTCTGAAGGTGATTTGGGTCATATGTCGCTTCATATAGCTCAATAAGCGCCCATAGTCCATATGCATAATCGTCATGAAAAGCCTTGAATTTAACCTCTCCATCCCTGTATCTCGCCATTAGACGATCCTGTACTACCAGATTTTCCTCAATGAACGAATAGGCACGGACAGCACATTGCTTGTAATCGTCGTTACCAAATACTTTGCCTGCTTTTGAAAACGCAGAAATCATAAGCATGTTCCAGCTTGTCAAAATCTTATCATCTTTGTGTGGATGAATGCGTTTCTTTCGTTCTTCGAACAGCTTAGCCCGTGCACCGTTAAGAATTCCTCGAAATTCTTCTTCAGTATATCCAGTTTCCTTAGCTAGCTTTGCTACATTTGTCTTTATGAGATTCGGAATATTTCGCCCTTCAAAATTACCTGCTTCAGTGATATCGTACGTCCGAGCATATAATTCTCCTACTTCCTCTCCAAGGATGTTGATGACTTCCTCTTTTGACCAAACGTAGAATTTACCTTCTTCACCTTCTGAATCAGCATCTTCAGCAGAGTAGAACGCACCTTCACGTGACGTCATATCCCTTTTAACATACTCGAGGACATTTTGTGCGATTTCCTTATACCGCTCGTTCCCAGTCACTTGATAACCTTCTGTATACACGATCGCGAGCATCGCATTGTCATAAAGCATCTTCTCGAAATGTGGAACGAGCCATTCCTGATCAACGGAATAGCGTGCGAAACCATACCCGACATGATCATAGATCCCACCGTTCGCCATGCCATCGAGCGTTCTCGTTACCATTGTGGAAGCTAATTCATTATCAAACGTCCGAGCATAACGTAACAAGTACATCAACATGTGTGGCGAAGGAAATTTAGGTGTCGTTCCAAACCCACCAAAAATGGTATCGAACATATTCTGCATTTGATCAAAGCCTTTATGAAGAGGTTCCTCTGTAAGAGCCGTTCCTTCTGACCTCAAGCGCTCCTGAAGTGACTGCGTGATCTTATCACCGATTCTAGTAATCTTATCAGGATTCATTTCATATTGTTCTGAGAGCTGCATAATGGCATCTTTAAACCCAGGAATATTATAGCGACTTTCATTAGGAAAATATGTTCCTGCGTAAAATGGTTTCTGATCTGGAGTTACGAAGACATTCAACGGCCAGCCCCCTTGACCTGTTAACCCCTGGCATACTTTCATATAAATCGAATCGATATCAGGTCGTTCTTCCCGATCTACTTTGATCGCTACGAAATGCTCATTTAATAGTTTTGCCGTTTCTTCATCTTCGAAGCTTTCACGCTCCATTACATGACACCAATGACATGTAGATTAATTCCACTAGGAATAACCGATAGATACTAATACAGGCTTACCCTCTCGTTTGGCTTTGTCGAAAGCTTCAGTGCCCCAAGGAAACCAGTCCACTGGATTATGGGCATGTTGCAACAAGTAAGGTGATTTTTCATCTATTAGCTTGTTAGTGTATTTGCGTTCGGCTTCTTCTTTATAAAACATGGTATCACACCTTTTCAATTGATTTCGTTGAAATTTTTTCCACTAGATTCGAATCATTAATCTTGGTTTTTTTGACGGCTCTATCAGACCGTATGAAATGTTTTCCAAGATTCACTTTGACTATAGCATAGTGGTTTCAGCCGGACAAAGAAAACAAAAGTGCAAGCGTTTTTACCAAAAGTTCAAAACAATCCTATGTTTGGCAAGTTAGACTCCTCCCAATCGACTTAAAATGACATGTTCTTACATGCCAAAAAAGACTGAGCTACGTCAGTCTTTAATATTAATTATTTATGTCCTCTAAACTAATATTATACTTACTACAAAGAATACTATCTATCTGTTCCTTATTCTCAATTTTTAGTAATTCATTTTTCTCGTTGTCACTAAATTCTGGAATGGAAAATTGAATCAAATAGTTTTTTGCAACCGACCAGTATCCTTTTGAATATGGTTTACTAGTTTTTCTAATATAAAACATAAATAAGGACGATTCTAGTATTTTCTTGAGAAATTTCAATTCACTTATATCATCTGAAAACAACGCATAACCACAGTAAAACAATACATCCTCATCTGTAGATAATATAGCTACTGGGCTCCCAGTAATATAAGGCATCAATAGTTTTATACCAAAGTTATTCATTCCTTGCGTTCTTCCATATGCATACCACGCTGGATATTTCCCATTTCCCTTATCTCTATTATCAAGAATACTACGAACTTCAAACAGAAACGATAAAGCTTCTGGAAATTCTGATTGCATAACGTCTTCAGAATATACTATCATTTTTCCATTATCATCTTTATAATACGGAAAGATCGCTTTTTCCATGAAACGTTCTAATTCTTCTTCATTCTTCATAGTGTTGGGTTTTGCAACATTAATACAAATTGCTTTTTCAATCTTATAAAGAGTTCCTTCATATTCACGATAATAATATTTCTCATCTTCTTCCAAAGGAGTAAAAAAGTATATGTTATTCTTTAAAGTCGCTAAGCCGTTTCTTATTTTATACGACCCTAGTTTCACCCCTGCATTTTCCAATTTTTCTACCACATACAAATCTTTCTTATAGCCTAGATTCCAAGGATTTTTCCCGCTTTTATCCAATTTTTCAAAATCGTTATCTATTAATTCTACTTCAGACAATGGTGTTCCAGTTTTGTAAAACCCATATAAAAGCTTATTATTCATTTTAGCTTTGTCAATTATTGTAATACAAGTATAACTCGTTACCTTTTTGAACATTTGTTCCTCTTTAAAGTCAATTATTTTTGTTTCATATCCTGCGTCCACTAACAATCTTCTCAATAATCTGCCGTTAACACTTTTTAAATAAGTATTTATAGAAATGTATCCTAACTTACCTTTTTCTGTTAATAAACTTAACCCAAGTTCATAAAAAGGTATATACAGATCAGCATTTCCTACTCGAGCTGTTTCCCAATAATGCAAAGATTCCCTTACTTTTGCATTCATATTCTTCGACCTTACATATGGGGGATTCCCAATAACTAGGTCGAATTTCTTTCCAAAAGTAGCATCCCAAGAGATACTCAAAGAATTCCCGACCACTAAATTAAAATGATTTTCAACCTCGTCTAATTCTCCCTCAGTTACTGACAGTAAAGTCAACAAAACTTTTGATTTTTCTATACTATGCCCGGCTATATCCACTCCATAGAGATAATCTGCAAAAATCAGCTTATAAGAGAGACCATATTTATCATGTAAGAACTTGGCAGCAGTAAATAAAAAAGAACCGCAGCCACAAGCTGGGTCGCAAATTGTAGGAGGGGTCTTGCTACTGACTGAACTACCTACAATAAAGTTTTTGATCTCAGCAGGTGTATAAACCATACCATTTTCTTTTTTTTCCTCTCCTGGTAACAAAACCTCAAAAGTCTCAACCAATAACTCTAAGTCAAGCGTTATTTCATTCTTTTGGATAAACTCCTTTAATTCCCTTGTTGCTTCTTCAGTTATTCCACTTAAATATGTTGATAAAAACTTAGAACTTGAATAAGGCAAGTTTGTTTCATTTAAATATAGATATACCAATGACTTTTCTAAAAGATCAACATCGTCATTGAGTTTTTTCAACCGATTAACGTATTTTTTCAATAGAAACACATCCTCAATACAAAACTAAAAAGAAGAAAGCTAAGGCTTTCTTCTAATATATTATATTAACTCTATCATTTCGTCTATATTGATCAATCAATCTAATTTCTTCATCATTTAAGCAATAGAGTAATTTTGTAATTTCATCTACTCTATTCCAAGCTCTGTTTAATAAATGAGTAATTATCATTTTTTGACTCCCCCTAGAAGTTAGGAAGGCTTCTTGGCGTTCAATGATTATATTATACAACCTTAACAATTCCATAAAAAGTGCCTCATTTCTCATCAAATTACTATAAGGAAACAGAACTGGAGATAAAAATTGTCTGGTAAATTTGTAATTTTCATTCTGTTGAGGGTTCGCCTCAATTTTAGCAAAAAAAGAAAAAACTGAGGAGTTAATGATAGTAGTTAGTACCTTTGAAAATTCTTCAGAGTGTTCTTCAACAACAATTTGATACATATTTGCATTATCTGCAAAAACTCCTTGCCTTGTAACGTAAGAAGCAGTAGTTTCTTTAGCAGTCATGGGCAACAAGATTTTGGGTTGATTGTATAAGCTGTGCCCTTGAACTCGCGTAAAACCATGCCATTCTTCTTCTTTAGCATTGAAATTTACTTTTTCCTTAATTCGTTCCTCATTTTGTAAGAGATAATGGTATGCTAGAGGAAAATCACTCTCCATTTGGCTCAATGGTATTAATTCATTATTGTCTAATCCTCTATAAGGGAATAAGATATAGGTTGCGGTTTCCGCTCCCTTAAAACAGTAAAAACGCTCGTTAACAATTAATTTCTTAGCTACTTCTAGTTCAATAGAAACTTCTTCCCCAAATTTATTTACTCCCGTGACAATATTATTTTCCACAGTACAATTTTCAATACGATATATTGTATTCCATAGAACTTGGACACCAGTTTTGAATTTTATCCAATCATATGAACCAAAAGAAGAAATACCCAATCCCTTCAGTCGCTCAATCGTTCTAGAAGCTGCAAATATATCAAAGGACCACGTTTTGTTTATTAGTTGGTTACTAGGAATTTCAATCCTTCTTACTGTTTCTTCATTAGTGAATTCCCTATTTTCTATAACATTCCTTACACTTTCAGGTCGAGTAGGTAATATATTAAAGTAACTCACTTCACTATTTTGAGTTTTGGATATCAACAGAAAAGCTACATATGTAATTCTTCCCTTAAACAAGTTTGTACTTTTAAAATCATAAATTTCCTCTAGATAGCTATTGTTAGAAAGAATATCACGAATAGTTTTCCCGTATTCTGTCTTAAAAAAGCGCTTCTGAGTAATAAACCCTAGCTTTCCACCTTCTCCTAACAACTCAATGCAACGCTTAATAAAGTAAATAGAAATATCTCCTTTACCAGTCGCTGCTTGATGTTTATTCTTGATATACTCGTAAATATTAGGATAAAGCTTAGTATAATGTTTAGGCTCAACATAAGGAGGGTTACCAATAATATGAGTAAATCCACCTAACTCCATTACTTCTGCAAATTCTAATTTTAAGTCAAAAGGATTGGCGCTGTATATTTCACTATCTGGTACATCTTCACAATTCAAAAAGTCTGTCTCCACTAATGTGTTACCGTTTTTTAAGTTTTGGTGGATTCCTTGAAGAATCCTTTGATCAAAGATACCAACCTCATTTAAAACGACTGGGTGATTATTATCAATTACTTTTAAGGCAAGTGACAATTTTGTTACCTCAATTGCAGTTTCATCAATATCTATTCCATACAAGCAACTGTTCATAATTGACTTTTTAGCATTTACAGTTAAATAAACATTGTCTTCAACTTCTATAAACCATTCTTTATATTCTGGTTCTACTAATCCACTTGTGTATAGCTCTTTTAACCTTTTTTCAATAATTTCATAAGCAGCAACTAAAAACACACCACTACCACATGCTGGCTCCAAAATTTTCAGTTTTAATATGTCATTTACAGATTTGCAATTTTCTGGAGTAATTGTTTTTTCACTAATAAATTCTACTATGTGTTTGGGTGTACTTATACCTCCTTGAGTTTTTTGATAAATCCCCTTCAAACTTTCTACAACCTTTCCATCAACTTTTTCGATTTTCTTAGCAAGAAAATATTCATATATTTCAGCGATTAGGGTCACAGGTATAACATCGAATCTGAAAGGAGATGGATAATATATATTTTTTATGAATTTTTCGAAAGCAACATCATCTAATTTTAAATTGTAAAAGGTGGTATCTCTATCGAATAAAGCTCCATCGTAGTGATCAAAAGAATTGTTATAGCAATAATTTTTAAAATCGTTCCAAAAACCATTCTCTTGGAATTCTTTTAATAATCCATCTTTTTCAATGCCCCTCGACTCGCATACTCTTAAAAACATTATTCTGTTCATTATAACTTGAACAAAAAAGTTTAAATCCGAATAACCTTCAATATCCAATTCCGGGTTATTTCCCAACAAGTTTTCTGCTAAAACTAATCTAAAATTTGATATTATTCTCATGAACCTAGCATCTAAGGTATCTTCACCCTGTTCCTCTAAAGCATCGAATAACTCCAAAAGTTTACCTTCATATACATTTCCCCGATACAAATGATCATATAGAACGTCAAATTTTTCGATATATTCATCAATTTCTAAAAATAATGTCCCGGCACCGTAATTTGCTCCAAAGGTTGGGTCTGGTTCAAATTTAGTATTAAAAATACCAAATTGTTCAAAGTTGGAGACAAACGAACATGGTACTTGCGCTGACCAACCATAAGAGCGAATTTGATAAGCTACACTTGAATCGTTTGTAATATCAACTTTCAAATCTTTTGCATCCACAAATGCTTGTATAGCTCTACCTTTCAATAATTGATAGTCAGGCTTTGAATGAGTGGATTCAATTTCTGATAATTTTTCCTTGTATTTACCAGATAATCTTTTTTCCTGTATAACTTCGTTTGTATTTAGAACATTCCATCCAAAAAATTCTAACATTTTATTTAAATATCCTCTAATCGTTTCTTCAGTTATATTTTCGTGATCGTTCGTAAGTTTGTGCATTTTATACTCTCTTATTAATTCACTTAAATTTCGTTTTATCTCACTTTTAATTTCTTCTTCCGTTAGTGTCATATGTACGGTGTAAATCTTTTACACCCTACCCTCCTTATTTCCAATATTTACTTCTCGTATTTGATTATATCAGATTATTAATATTGAATTTATGAAATTAAACGGAAAAAAGATAAAAAGAAATTAAAGGGGACAATTTTAATAAGGACAAATTTATTTTTCCACAAATTTTTTTTGTTATTAAACAACCTTAGAACAAAAAAATATAAAAAACCGTAGTGTTATAACACTACGGTTTTTATTAAGAGAGTAATTATATAACCATTACTCGGTAATTATTTTTATTACTACTCAGTAAAAAAAATTATGGGTCAATTTCGCTATAGACCGAATTCATATCTAAAGATTTTCAAACCAAACTTTCTCTTTCATAGCAATCTCACCTATATCAAGAGTAAATGAATTTAGCATTGATTCATCATAAGGGACCTCTGGTAATCGGTGTAACATATCAATAATCAGTTTAATTAATAATTTCAAATATTTATTGAGATCCTCCCATGAGGATAATACACTTTTTTTAAAAGAAAGGATTTCTATACGGAATTCTTTTATTTTCTGTAAGCTTTCTTTTCCACACAATGTATTTTCCAAGACGTTTTTATCAATATAAAAATCAATTAAATGAGATAAAGTAAATAGACCAGAATTTTGTTCTAACAACTCTTTGATTTTATTTAATAAACTGTTCTTAATTTCATTCGTTAATTTATTTTCACCTATATACTTATCACTTTCTTTAATTGTTTGTTCTATATTTTTTATAAGTATCTCTTTAATATTATTAATTTTTAGTTCTTCTGTCTCACACCAGTTGGTTTCATAGTAAAATCGATAATAAAAGTTTAAAAACAACCGTATTGTACATTCCAAACAAGAGCCAAAAGCTTTCCAAGATTGGAACAACAATCCTTGTTCAACGATTTTTTTAGTCATATTGGTATTACTACACATAGTTTTGTAAGAAAGGTAGGGATATTTTAAAGAAAGTGCTAACCCTTTATATTCATTGATAGTTTCCATAGTTATTAATTCTTCAATAGCTTCTCCATTTGCCATTTGAGAATTCTTTATTAATATAATTTTATTAGTAAAATGAGAGGTAACTTTTTCAAACCATGTTAATGTCTCATCCAATGACATAATGTTAAAAGAATATGTTGCGTCTTTTGTTAAAAAGAGTTGATTTCCCATTTTTTTCTCCTTTTGCCAATATTTTACTCGGTAAAAAATTAACCATTTTTCACCATGAATATATCAACTTACCACTTAATGTTAACAGCGTTTTTTGATATTGCATCAAAATAAAAAGCTATTTCCCTATATATATCTGGAAAAAGCATCAATTATTTTTTTTGCTTTTCACTTTATATATTTTAATTATTTTCATAGGTAAGATATACTACAACGCGATTGTATTGGAATACCTATAATTTCCCTCAATAAATTATACCATATAGCGTCTTACATTAAAGTAGAGCAGGAAACTCAATTGCTATGGAACCCCTTCCGTAAATACAAATTATAAAAAGAAGTGTAAACAAACAATATATAGGCTAAAGAAGAAGGCGGTTTTAAGAGAGGGAATTTCCGCCTATAATACTCCTATCGACAGTAGATCAGCGCTCCAAAATTAATTAATATTGTTAAAAATGACGAGACTGATGCAATCATTTCCTGGCAAAAAAAACCGTTTTGTTAGGAACATGGCTGAAGAAGCCATTCTATCCAAAATCATATTAGAAGACTCCAATTGCCAAGTGATATTGGTTGATCCAACCGAACTTCCAATGGAAAGAACTGATATCAATAGGCTAATGCATATGATAAAAGGATGGCAAAACGAGACTGAAGTTACTCATCTTAGATCAAGAGTCAAGCAACATTTAAGAGAACGAGCAAAAAGCGGAATATAATGCCAAAAAAAGTCAGCGGCTCATGCCTCTGACCCATCTTCTAGTAAAAATAGCATTCAAAAACATTTTTGCAATAATATGTGATCTTACGGCTTAATCTTCAACTCTAGTGGAACCGGTATGGAGTCTCCTAAAATTAGTGCTGTTCCTGTAGGTAAAGAGGATAGCCTTGAGATTTGTAATTCTGTTATATATGGATTACTTTTACGAATATACTCTAAATCTAAATTATTTTTCATTCTATGCAATATAAAATTACCAGATTGTGAAACTACTGTAGAAGATATCTCATGAGGCTGTTGACTACAGACACATAAATAAATACCAAATTTTCTCCCTTCACGAGCTATTGTTTCAAATATATCGTTGACTATGCTTTCACCTACACTTGCTTTTTTAATGTATTTATGAGCTTCATCAAAAATAAAGTTGATTTTTTCATGTTTTTTATTGGTTTTTTGCTTTTTAAAAGCTATGCGTAATATTAAGTGTGTAATAAAACGCAACGTGTCATCTGAGAGATGATTCACTTTGAGGATCTTTGTATTCTTGTTTTTGAATATATTCTCAAAATTCTCTCGCTTCCTAGTATCACTATCAAAAAATGTTTTAAAGTGAGAGAGAAGCAAGTCAATTCTGGTCATCATAGTCTGACAATGTGAACGAACTTGTAAGTTGCCACGTGACTCCTCAATTGTTAAAGCTATATTTATTCCCTCTTTTAGATTCTCAATTTTTATTGCAGGATTATTTTCATCTAGATATTTGCTAATTATATACTCTTCACCATGAGTTATTTCCAAGTCTGTTAGTTCAGTGAACCTCTCTTCTAGACCTTTCATAAGAAGATCGGACTTATCAAACTTCCCGTATTTCAAATCAAAACTCTTTAATGCTTCTTTCACTTTATCATTTTTAATTGTTTTAGCGTATTTTTTAACAAATACTAACTTTGTAGATGCAGTTTCAATATTTGAATTAAACGCTGAATAACTAATAAATGCTGATAGATCCTCTAGGAAATTATCTTCCAAGTGCTGAGCATACTTAATACCATTTATTAAAATAGGTAGTTGAACCAACGAAGAAGGGTTAATTAGATTTATCCAATCTTCAATGGCAACGTACGATGGATCTATTGAAATGTCTTCTATGGGTACAATAGAAGTGCTTTCAATTTCATACTCGTCATGTACATCAAAAACAATGGCATTAAAATCCTCATTTTTTTTTAGAGTTTCCTCAATTATTTTCTGAACTGTTGTAGACTTTCCAGAATTTGTATTACCAAAGATAGAAACATGACTAGAGAAAAACAAGTTCTCATCGATAGTAGGAGTTAACACCTCCATTGATTTTATTGAACCTATATTTATCCCTTCACGAGAACCAGAAAATGTTCTTTGCATTTCTTCAAGACTAGACAAATAAACGTGGTCTCCTACCATGGGGAAAATACTTACCCCGAAATCCACTCTATCTTCTGTCATCTCAGCTAAAGGTATCGCATCAAATGCAATACTGTTTTTTATTTTTGAAAAATCACTTGAATTATATACTTGCTCTTTTTCATAGACTTTTACAACTTGGTAAATGAGAGTATTTTGTTTAAAGCTATCATAAAGGCTTACAAGACTTCCTACACTATTTAAATCGTAAATTTCTCCATTAAAATTAAAAGGTAGTTGATTTTTAATGATTTCACATGAAATCTTTTTAGCAGTGACCTCCAATACCTTTGCAAAGTGCCTAGACATTGGAATTCTCCTTATTCTTATATAAAATATTATTCACAAAATATGAGAGATAATGTAATTTTGAGTTATCCAATGTATCTCCCCCGATGATATGTAGGTTGTTTTTATTTTGGTTTCGGTTGTAAAATTTACTCAACCCTTCCTCTTGTATATCTCCAAAAATAATTAAGTTGAATGTTTCATTGGATAGTGCTTGTTGAATTAATTGGTTAATATGATCATCCGGGAAACCATATCCCATAATAACCATTGTAGTATCTGGTTTTTGAAGATGCATTGAAAATTCTCTAAATAATTCAGAATATGGGGTCTGCAAACTTTGGGTATGTTTATTAATAGTAGGATATATAACTGACTCTTCACCTACATCTATATTTGCATCCGCTATTTTTTCACGTACACCCTCCTCCTCAAAAAACCAGTTTATCGATCCATGTAATTTATACAATCTAGCAAAACGTGAAACAGGATCCCATTTTTCACGATATCTATTTTCATCATCTACATATCTTAATCTGAAAACTGAAGGGTCAAACAACCTATTCACTACGCCACTGAACCCATTTATGTAATGTGCACTGATGCTCTCGAGTGTTCTTTCAATTAACAAATCGTAATTTGTTGTAAACAGATTTAATGGCTGGTGTTTGCTGTCATTTCTAACACTGAATAGTAAGTTAAACAATTTAGCATATGTTCTTATGGCAGCTTTCTCACCATCTTCTTTTGTGTTAATTATAGAATTTTTTAATTCTATTAATAGCTCTTTATATAACCTGCTATATGATTCATACTCATTATCTTTTTCGTTTAAAAATTCTAATCCAGCATTCAACCAGTTTAAGCAGGCTTCAATATTCTTGTTTTCTGAATCAGCATATTCTTCAAGTAAATAAACATTATCCAACTTATTTTTGGCATCTACAAAAGTCTTCCCCATCAAAGGTATTGCATCGATAGAACATCCCGAACCAATAAACAAACTAATATTTCTGCTTAAGAGAAATGGAGTTATACGATTTGAAATTTTAACTAATGTTTCTTCAAATTCAAGTTCAACATCTTGTGTATTTTCATCTGTATCATTCTCTTCCAAGAGATATAGCAAATCTCTCCCTGGAATATCTAAAGGTATTTTTTCACCATGTGATGGGGTGATGAAATTTTGATTTGAGTTAATATAATACGGGTTTATTTTCGTGATAATAATCATCCTAACTTGTAATATTTATTATTTGCTTAAACTTCATATACTAGAACATCCTAATAAGACTTCTCATTCAAATGCCACCTTTTAGAAGGTAACTTTAAGTAATAAAGGTGTTTTATTACATATTATCTTGAAATTAAATCTTTCACAATCCTCCCCAGCTTTAAATTTCCAATTATTTCAAAGAAATAATAAGTCCATTTCTTATTCCACTAATAAGAAGCTTAATTTGCTAACTTCTGATGGCTCACATTTTTTCCCAAATTCAGTTACCAGACGTTTATGGCGTAACCTTCAGAGCTTCTCTGGAAAGTTCAGAGGCTTTTTCTCGATATCCGGAAGCCTTCCTTATTTACTACCATTTCCTTTTATTATTTGGAGTAATATGATATGTGTTGAGCCATCATAAGATTTTTTTGTTTAGAGATTTTCCTTCAGATTTCACGCTCATCCTGATTTCCCTGCCTTATGCTTACGCCTACAATGATCTTCACCTTTTAGGACTTTGAACAATAGTATATGCAGTTGCCTGTAAACAATCGAGTAGAAGGGGTTCATGAAAATCTAACGTACTTCTATGATTTCTCGTACCGTCAGGGCAATTCAACCTCACTGTCTTCATTGATGGTGTTTCAGTTTGAGGTGAAACTAAATCCAAGTAACGTTCGTTTCCCTGGTCAGAATCCGTAGGTTTGAATGTTGAAGATAGAGGTTAAAAGCTTGTTGGAATAAAAGATCCATGACTGTTGGAATCTCCTGATTCCGTTTGGTTTCTGGATTTAGAAACGGCAGACGTGTGACGGTTGAAAGGTTCCATCTAGGAGTTGGGATTCGATGTAATTCTTGGACACCTTTGCATTTGGCTAACAGTTACTATAGCCCTCACTATTCGGAACTTCAACCCTAAAACGTGTGCAAATGCTTGTAAACATAAAAAAGCTTGAGGTCGTTTTAGAACTTAAGCTTTTCCTGATTTATTCCATTTTTTATGATCTACTTCCTCATTCCATTCCACCAATGGACCAAGGTACATTAGCGTAGTTGTAACCGATTTATGACGAAGCATTCGCTTTATGGTAATTAAATCCTCACCATTCTTTAGTAGCATTTGTGCAAACGTGTGACGAAACATATGAGGAGTAATTCTTCTGACGACACTTGAATTCTCAACAATATCCTCTATCCACTTTAGGAGTTTCACGTATGTCAGAGGTTTGTTATTCTCATAGAAAATCGTTTTACCTCCTCGCGCACTCCATTCACTCCATTCATGACTAGAAGTATATCTCTTTAGTAATTTCACCACGGCTTTATTCATTGGCACTCCCATGGCTTTTGTTTTTTGACCATTGTGAATTGAAATAGAACTTACATCAAAATAGATTTGTGAGTATTCCAATTCACAAACTTCTCTAGCCCTAAGACCACAGAACAATAAAAGAGTTAACAAACACAAGTATTTGTCTGAATTGGAATCAAGAGATTTAGCTGAATTGAGCAATGCATTACACTCCTTAATAGAAAGACCTCTATCAAGGATTTTCCATTCTTTAAACCCGTTAGGATAATTTCTAAAAGGGTTGTTTTTAATCAGTTCGTAATCTTCTAGAAAGCAAAAGATACTTTTAATTGCAGAGAGAGTAGAATACTTAGCATTATTTGAGAGATTTTGATCATGTAAATACTCTATAAAAGAATCAACAAATTCTTTATCAATTGGCGCATGAGTACCATCATTATAGATATAAAAAGAATCAAGATCTAAAGGTGCCTCAAAGTGCAATTTCGTAAGAAAGGCATCAAACTTTCGAAGTGAAGCTCTGTAACTTTTTTTTGTAGATTTCGCAACATCAGTATGGCTGTCCCAAAATTTGTAATATCGTGAATTTATCATGAAATTCTCCACAAACTTAACCTTCCTTTCCACTATAAGCCTCAAAGTCAGGTAACTTTTCTACAGCTATCGTTAACTGGCTCTCCATCAATTGCAAATACTTTTCTGTTGCACTAATTGTAGAATGCCCTAAAAGCTTCTGAATTGTATAAACGTCAACCCCTCCATGAAGAAGGGATACAGCAAATGTGTGTCTGAAACTATGAACACTTAACATTTTTTTTCGATCTATCGTAATTTTACTAGCTTGATTTACAATTGACTTTACCATTTTACTGATAGTGCTAGAATCTAAGGGTTTTCCATGATTTTTATTACTTGAAAATACAAAGTAATCCTTATGCTCTTCGGAGACAAACGCATTACCACCATATTTGAAAAGGATATAGTCACTCAAAACTTTCATTTGCTTTTGATTCATATACCTTTTTTCCTTTATCCCCTTTCTCCCTTTAGGTCTTACCATAATCACATTTTCCCTAGGTTTAACATCATTAACAGTAAAATTGATCTCATCAAGACGTATGCCGCTTCCTATAAAGACATTTAAAATTGCGTAATTTCTCATTCCGGAAAGAGATTGCCTAGAGAGAGCAAACATTTGTTCTAATTCGTTTTTAAAATAGAATGAAGGTGTAAAATCCGGCTGGGAAATTTGAAGAGGACTGTGTTTTTTCTGATTTTGTCCAATTAAAGTGCGATACATCTTGTTATCTAGATATTCTTCACATTCACATCTAATTACAGCCCTTAAAAATGCAGCTTTCTTATTTCTCGTAGCCACAGTTTTACATTGCGAAAGATAATTTACCAAAGTCACTAGATTAAATGCCTTTTCAATTTTAGCTGTTCTTCTTTCAGCAAAATTAGTATCACAGAACTTCAGAAATAACTCACCTTCTACTTTATAGGTCCTTTGAGTAGTTTTTGCATGAGATTTAAACCATCCGCCTGTAAAGTACGTATTAAAAACTTCTTCAATAGAAGGAGTTGATTTGTCACTTACTTTCAACCTTGATGTTTCTCCATTCAAGCTTTCATTTATTTCTTCAATAGAATAACTGTTCAATAGTTCCAATATTTTGGAATCCAAAGAATCTCTTTTTGGTAAAGAATTTTTTTTGAGTGCCATAAGGGTTACTCTCCTTCAACGTATTCCATTAACTCTATTTTTTTTGACAAGTTGGAGGGATTTACATGAATGTATTTAGATAGTGCATGCAAAGATTCATGACCTGACAAGTATTGTAATGTTCTTGGATCACATTTTTCACATAACATAGTAATAAAAGTATGACGCAATAAATGTGGTCCTCCTTTATATTCCCAATTAGCAAGATAGGAATATACTTTGTAATTCTTTCCTATCTTGCTAACTAAGCTTTTCGGTTCATTTGAAAAAAGGTAATCTTCTCCTTCAGAAGTATAGTCTTCCAATAGTCTTTTTAAGATACTAGGGATTGGAAGTGTCCTAACTACTCTACCTTTTCTTTTAAATGTTAAGGTTTGCTTTTCGAAGTTCACACTTGCTTTTCGAAGATAAGCAACCTCTGATTTTCGTAATCCCATTAATACCATCAACCCATAAACAAGTCGATCTCTCTTAGGGTGATTTGAATACTTACCTATTACATCAAAGAAGCACCGCAATTGAGCTTCGGTAGGAATATCTCGATAAATATATTCCGATGATTGGATGTTGGGAATTTTTGAATAGAAATTACCGTTAACCTTTCTAAGCTCTCGGAGTTTGATAAAGACTCCTTTGAGGCGCTGAAATCTCTTTTTAGCTGATAATTCTGTAATATTCCCATTTTTTACTTCTTTGACAAGATAAGCCCTATATTCCCAAAAATGATCTTCCTTTATCTTCCATAACGGAAGATCGTTTTTATCATAATCTTCGAAGCATCTAATCGTAGTACATAACCAGTCGAAAAAAACCCTTGACGGATAAATAGTATTGGTATCTATTGTTGTTGCTTTATTGCCTTTTATCCGTTTATATCGAGCGACATCTAGTATCATTGGATGGTTGAATTCTGCCTTCTGTTTCTGTGGCTGCATATTTGAAGATGGCACTTCGTTTAAAAGCACTTTAGAATAGAACTTCTTCAAATACGCACAACCTGTATTGTTATTATTACTGGTATAAAAATCACTAAAGAACTGAGGGTTGTTCAAATCCTCTAAACACAATTCATTCATTGGCTTGCCTACCTCAATACTTAACAGTTTAAGGTACCTTTCTATTAAGGTAATTAACAATAGAAAGGTATGAGAAGATAAATGAAAATGACTGTATAGAAATGTAAGCAGCTCATTACAAGTCACCAATCCCCTCAAGTTTTTTAACATTATTTGGCATGCAGCTTTTTCGCCTTCATGTTGGATGTCAAAATCAATTATTGATTCACCCAATTGATCAACTAAGTTAATCATCTCCTTTACGGTGGAAATATCACTTACAAAACGAGTATGTGATAAAGTTCCATCTTTAATACATTCTCCAGGAATTTTTTCCTGAGAAATTTTATTCTCAGGAATTTCGAGGGATATTTTACCAGTTGATTCACTTATAGTGATTGAAAGAGTAGGTGTAAGATTTGAATTATCCATAATAGTAACCAACCTCCTGTAATTTTATTGTCAAAGAACTATAATCGGATCATCCCATTAATAATCAGAGTTCCTTGATAGAAAAATTAACCAGGAGCTGAGAAATGTATAAAAAAAAGCGCTACTACAGCGCTAGGAATGAATTAAGAATTTCTAAATCAGAAATTTTATTTCAACTTATTCAAACAATCCTTTAATTCATCAAATGTATAATGTTCTCTTTTCTCTTTTACCAAGGATAGAAAGTCTGACAAATCCATCAATCGCAAATCATCCCCAATTGAGGCTGGTTCACCTACTGAAGTTTGTTCGCTGATTTTTATACATTCATTCAGAATTGAATCTACATCAGCTAAATCATCTACCTTTTCAATTAATCTATTAATAGATTTGAAAATAGCTTTTATTGACTTTACATCATGGTCGCTTTCAATAATTTTACGCAAATATGTAGAATTAATGGTTTTTGGTGGTTCAGGTATACAGAGAGTACCATTATTTATTGCTTTTTTAGTATTTTTAAATACTTCGGTAACTGGAATATTATATTTTGCTATTAAAAAAGCAATATCTTCTATAGGAATTGGTTGACTACCAGTAAAAATTTTACTAATACTTGAAGGGTTAATCGATAACTCTCTTGAAATTGTGGCTTGGTTCTTATTGATTTTTGTAAAATACTCTCTGATGTTCCTAGCTATTATTATCCCAAGTTCTTCTTGTAGTTCATCATCATTGATTAGGACTTCAAATATTGGTGGTTTACTTGGTGAAAATAAATCATTTGAACGTCCATCAGAAAGTTTCTTAGAATCATATGTATGAACTTCACTTACCACTAGGATCAAATTTTTATTTATAATATTATTACTATAGATTGTATTTAGGAATTCATCACTGATTTTAAAAGTAACATTCTTGTACCTAGGATAGTTAATGCACCCTTTAACATAGTGAAAATCATCATTATACATAATACTTACCTCCTAAAGATTAAAAGTGATACCAGGAAACTGATATCACTATACTCATTTGAATATTTTTTTTGATAGACTTTGAGTGTATCAATTCTCTCCTTAATTCTTCTCTTCCTTGTAGTATCGCCTTCTTAACTCCTCCATTTCTTTCTGATGCTTTTCATACATTTCTTTTTCCTTTTCGAACACTGCTACTTTTATCTTTTGATCCTTTTCAACACTCAACTGATTTATTTCTCTTTTTTTATTTTCTTCTGCAGCTTTCAACTTACTCTTTAGAGACTCGACTTCTGCTTTTAAATCCTCTTTTCTAGTCGAAAGAATTTCTTTTTCTTGTATTGAATTCTTCAAAGTGTCTTTAAGTTCATTCACTTTTTCATTTGCTTCCTCTTTTTTCGAGGTAAGCTGATTATAGCTCTTTATTATTGAATTATAATTTTCTTCAGCTTTTCTCTTATCAAGGATTGCCTGTTTAGTTTCTGCTTTTCCTTTCTCACATTCTTCTTCCGCAATAGAAAGATTTTTCTTCGCTTCTGTTAACTCTTTCTTAGTTTCGCCAATTTCATTCTCAAGCTTATCTATTTCTTCAGTTTGCTCTGCTACCAAGTTTTCAATCTTCGTATTAGCTATACCAATAAGATTCGAGAAAAGAGTAGATAGGCGATCTACTGTTTGATTAAACTCGCTAACATTACTTCCAAACTCTTTATCATTTTCAAGGTTATGTCTGTAGTAACACTCTAACAAATGCTTTATCGCTTCATCCTTTGTTAAACCCTTTTCATTCACTATACTATCAAGAGCATTAAAAGTTTCGTCAGTCAGTCTCAAACTTTTATTATTAATATTCAACACTCCCTTGTATTACTAATTATGTACTTAACACTACTTTTTATACATTTTCACCTAAGCTCTGTAATACTTAAATGCAACTAAACCCGTAGCAAATGAACAATAAAAAAGAGCAAAAACTCCCTTATGGGTAGCTTTTGCTCTCTATAAATAAAGACATTACAGCAGTAACACAATGTAATACCGAACACACATTGTATTACAGTATTACCGTTTTAATCTTCATTAATTATTCTAACTTCGTTTATACATTTACCAAAATCATATGGCTGAGAATGTCTAATATCACCACAGTTGAGACATTGAACGTCACAAAGTCGGTTATAAAGAGGATGTTTTAAATCTTCGACTCTTATAACGTCATATATACTTCCACAATTACAGATCATGAATTCAACTCTTTTGATTTTGATACATTATAATTATAACGGCAGTCTTAATTATTAAATTCACTTTTGGATATGATGCGAAGAAAAAAACGCTGTCAGTAGGACAGCGTCAGGTTGTCGAGAAAGTCTCGACAACCTATTTTTTTTGCCTTTTTTTATTTCACCCTTTTGTTAAGCTAGAGATAGATTCTTTTTAGGCGGTGATGTAATGTTTCAATCTAAGAAAGATCGGCAGAATGAATTAGAAATGGTAACGATTGATGAACTTGTCCCTGATAACCACTTATTACGTAAGATCGACCACTACATAGATTTCTCCTTTATCCCTGAAAAAGTCCGTCCTTATTATTGTGAAGACAACGGCCGTCCATCCCTTGATCCCCTAGTATTATTTAAGATGATGTTTATTGGATATATTTACGGCATTCGCTCTGAACGCGAATTAGAGCGTCAAATTCAAACGAATGTCGCGTACCGGTGGTTCCTCGGATTGAATTTAACCGACGCCGTACCCCATCACTCTACGATTAGCTGGAATCGCAGAATGCGTTTTAATGAAACGGATATTTTCCAAGAGGTTTTTGATGAGGTCGTCCACCAGGCTATGAACCATCGAATGGTGTCAGGACGAGTTCTCTACACCGATTCCACACATCTAAAAGCGAGCGCGAATAAGAAAAAGTTCTCCAGGAAAGACGTTCATGTAGAAACGGCCGACTATATAGATGAACTCAATGAAGCAGTGGAACAGGACAGGTCTGATCATGGAAAAAAGCCTCTAAAAGAAAAGAAGGAGGTGAATAAGACGAAGGAAATCAAAGTCAGTCATACTGATCCTGAGAGTGGTTATTTATATCGAGAACATAAACCTGAAGGTTTCTTTTACTTAGATCATCGCACCACAGATATGAAATTCAACATCATTACCGACGTCCATATTACTCCAGGTAATATTCACGACTCCAAACCTTATTTACAACGGTTAGACCGCCAGGTAAAACGCTTCGGTTTTAAAGTAGAAGCAGTCGGTCTAGATGCAGGATACTTAACAGCCCCTATTTGTCACGGACTCGAACAACGAAACGTATTTGGCGTTATCGCTCATCGTCGCTACCAAAGTAAAAAAGGATTTCTTCCGAAATGGAAATACAAATATGATGAAAACCTCGATCGATATGTTTGTCCTCAGGGTGAGGCACTGGCGTACGCGACGACGGACCGAGAAGGGTATCGTCACTATAAGTCGGACCCCACGAAATGTAAGACTTGTCCTCTTCTGGCACAGTGCACTGAGAACCAGAAGCACCAGAAAACCATCACACGCCATGTGTGGGAAGGGGCAAAAGAAAAGGTTCGTCAGAACCGACTTTCCAATGAGGGAAAGTGGATTTATCGCATGAGAAAAGAGAAGGTTGAGCGTAGCTTCGCAGATTCAAAAGAACTGCATGGGCTGCGTTATTGTCGCTTGCGTGGAAAACAAAAAGTGCGAGAACAAGCGTTACTGACTGCCGCCTGTCAAAATATGAAGAAGATTGCCCTTCACTTAGACCGGGTGAGCTAGGTGAAGGAGAGTTTTTTTCATATTACTAACATTAAAATTCAAAAAAACGACCTCAAAATACAAACCAACAAAAAAAGCTTGTAGAAGAACCTGGGGTTCCTCTACAAGCTGACGCTGTCAGTAGGACAGCGTTTTTCTTCGTCTACTTCACACCACGCATAAGAGAGCTTGCGTTTTCAATCACATTAAGGGGTGCTACATCAGCAGATTCCTTGTTATATGTGATCGCACCGTTACGCATACGATGAACGTTTCGGATGATGTTCATTCGCTTATCAGGGTCAGGTTCACCCATCACATAAAGCTCTCGTGCAAGTTGTCTTGTGATGGCTTTATCTCCTCTATCAAGTTTATTTACACTAAGCGAAAGTTGTGCCGTATCCGGCTTCGATCCGACCGAATAGACCGCTTCTCTTTTGTCATCGAAAAAGATGCCAGACCCTCTCGTCAAGCGCTCATCTGTGCGGTTATAAACTTCTAGTTCAGGCACCTCGTTCGTGTGATTGTAGCGAATATAAGCTATCCGTGGATCGTGGATAAACGGTTTATTGCGAGGAGTCATGTTGCTATTTTTCATCTCCCCTACGAGGTCTTTTCTAAGCGCAGCATCAAAAATTGCATAGATGGTTCCGTTTGAGCCCGCTAGCTCGTTATGTAGCAACTCTTCAATCTTTGAAGAATAGAAATGCCGCAGTTTGTAAGATGGAACGTGTTCACGCCTTACATTTCGGAACAACTCACCAGAAACAGCGCGACGATTAAATTCATCCATCGGAAGCCACCGCTGGTCATCTAAGATGCATAGGTGGGGCTTCTCCCCCACTACCAACTTGCTAGCAACAAGGTACTCATCCGCTTTTTTTCCGAATTTTCTCAACGTAATCTTTTTAAATCCTAGCCAGATGGCATCTGGCTGCAGGATAGCGTGCGACGTACCTTTTTGATGAAACAATTTTTTAGGCAAAAATCCAGCGTGTTTTAACACGTCGTCAAATGAAGAATAGTAGGCATTTGGCACATCGTAATTAATATCTACATTCATGCACTGAGGAAGACGGTTCGCTAGGGCAAGCCCCTCTTTTACATCGTTTTTGCAATCGTAAAACGACGTGCTCGGATGCTTATGGTGAGCTGGCATGTTCACAAGTGCCATAACGGGATGCTCTGTTGTTGGATACCGATTTGCTACTTTTCTCATCTCTTCGACACGTTTGGCACCATAAGGAGCCTGTTTGCCGTTTTTGGTTACATACGATTCCAACGGTCCTGTTAACCCTAACACATCTCGATAGACGAATGAAAAGGACCGTTCTTGGTCAACCGTCTTGAGCGTCATTTGAAACGACGTCTCCCCCTCTCCGGGTGAGAAAATGAGATAAGCTTCATGACGTTGACTCTCTCGCAACCCTTTTTCCACCATTTCATCGTGCCAAGCATCGATCGTAGCGAGAACATCTTCCTTAAACGCCTGTTTTTCACAGTGCACGCTCAATACTTTGTAAGACATATTCGTGAGTTCACCTTTTTGATTAAGCCGAAACGAGGGATTTTGAATATGAATTTCAGCAGGGTCTATGATGACGACCGATTCTGTAACAGATCTTCCCAACCATCCCACTAAGTGCTCCTTTAATCCGGTCACAAAGAATTGTTCTACCGTATCCCAAATTTCAACGATATGAGCAGCATGGGGAGTCGTCGGGTCGTAAGGATACTTCAAACGATTGGATTGGAGTTGTTCAGATGATAAGGGTGCGACAGGTTTCATAGAAAGAAAACTTGAAACATAAGCGAAGAGTGCTCGTCTTTCCTCATACCCTAATCCTGCTTCGACGTACATCTTTTTGCCGTCCATATCCTGATTAAAAACCGGCAGCGCTATGAAGTCGCCGACCGGCTCGACCCCGTTCATCGGATTTTCTATCAGCTCCTCCATCGAAAATCCTTTTAGTCTTAGATCATCAAGAAGGCGTTGTTCTTTTTTGTATTTTGGATGAAATACGTTTTGCTTCTTCTCTATCGCAACATCGACCAGGGCTTCATTGGCATTTCGCATGCTTTCGTCATTTGAACTCACCATCAACCGGAAGGAGCTGTCATAAAGCTTTGATGTAAGATCCCAATATGGATAACGAACGAGAGAGAGTTCAGCATTGATATAGTGCGCTTCATTTTCGCCTCCTTTCGTAACGAGTCGCAGTTTGATTTGGAGCGAAGCGGGAAGCTTCACGGTCCCACCGCCTACATCTAATGATGGATACCTCTCAATAAGCCCTTTTATCTCCTTATATTCAGATTGTCGCAGCTTCGTTTCAACATAAAAGGGTTTTGACACGCAAGAGGTTCCTTCTTCGCCCTGAAGACGATGGTAAAACAAGAGCTCCTCCCCTCCTTTTACGCCTTCGATTTGGTGTGGGGTCTGTGCGATCTGATCATGTAAATAAGATGGAAGAAAGTCGTACACAAGTCCACTGTTGCAGTCGAAAAACGAGCCGATTGTGTGCTGTGTCCACTCCCACTCACTGTCCCACTCAAAGGTAAACGTGTAAGAGGAATCTTGTTCGAACCATTCGACGATTCGCTCTTTGATTTCATCTGTATCAATCGGTTCGGTCGCATACAAAAAAGGCGTGGATGCTTCAGAGCCTTTCTTGTGACAGACCCGGTACATTCTCGTCTCCACGTGAAACAAATGCCCAAACCGATGGAAAAGCATTTTCGAAAGCGTCGAGAGGTGAAGATATTGCCCGCGCTTCTCTTGTTTCATTCGGAAATTCGTATCGCGTAAATAGCGTTGAAGTTTACCCGGCAAAGACAACGTTACGATTCTTTGCTCGTTCAAGTGTGCTTTATCGAGGTAATACTGGTAAGGCTGCCCTGCTGTTTTGGTATCAATACAAGTCATCGTCATCTTCTCCTTCTGCGTATAACTCTAACGCGAGTAGCGCGTCAGCTAGTGTCCCAAAGCAATTTCGGATCACGTCATTTTTTGAATGGGTTTGTAAATACGATTGCCAAACATGGATCATGCTCGTTTCCTTTCCCTGCTTTTCCATCCGTTCCTTAAATGTTTGGCTATGATAATGCATCTTACTATCAACAATTACGAGATGGGCATCTGTGTCGCCTCGTTGCATTCGCCCGATGGCTTGTTGTACGAGAACGAGTGCATACAGACAGAGGTCTTCCATTTCTTCTTCGTTGATACTGCTTGTGTAGTAAGGTCTTGTAAGCAAGCTCTGCAGGCGAATCTGTGCTTGTTTTCGAATATGAGAAACATAGTTTTCATAGTGTAGCCCGTCTACGAGTGGACTGCTGACTTGTTTTTCAACATCTTTATGCAGTAACTTGTAGTGATTCACCATATCACCGACAAGGTAATAAGGTCGAACAAACAAAAACATCGTTCCAAAATAAGACTTATTGGTTCCAGGCTGAAGAATGTTGTACCCTCTAGATACAACTAGTAGCGGTGCGACCAAAACGTCGATTTCTCGATCGGGCGATGGGACTTCTCGTTCCATCTCTGCAGGAGAAATGGCATACGGTGTCAATACACCCTCCTCTTTTTTTCGAGATAGGAAAGCGAATCGGTTTTTCCACTGTGGGTGTGCAGCTAACACGTTTGCAACGGTTTTCGCATCATCATACGAACTGGGTGTGATCAAGATCTTTCGATTTTCTCCATTCGCACGCCACTCTTTCAGCTCCTCTTCCATTTTCGGTAGGGATTGGATCGTCATGTCTTTTAAGTGTTGGGCTCTCTTATCTCCTTGGCTTCCACTTACATACAGGTAGTCGGATTTTTCGTTTGTCGTTTGTAAAAAGGTTGCAGAACAAGTCAACGAAGAGGGCTTATGCCGATTTGTTAATTTATACACACGATCCACAGGAACATGAAAATGAGGAGATTGCGGGATATAAGCCGTTCCTGATAGCCCCACGAGTGTTGGTGATGCGATTTTTACGAGTGCACCCTCTTCGTCTCTTCGCAATTGAAAAAACGAAAACATTTCTCGCCACTTCGTCAGGAGATGACGCGTTTGTCCATTGTACCGAAGAAGACTCATCTGTTGTTTCGTTCCTTGTTGATACATACGGTATCCATACCGGTTGCCTGTCGGTGTCGCAGCCAACAGTTTAAAGAGCTTATTTCGAACACCTAGCATATGACCCGTACTCGCATGCGTTAACTTAAGCTCATGCTGGACAAGGGGATATAAGTTAACCATTTGGCGGAAGTTCTGTTCAAACAAAAAGAGATAAGCGATCATCTCAAATAGAATTTCAGCTCTTTCGTGTACATCTCGTTCGTCTTTTCCTTTCCCTCTTTTTCTACGATTGAGTTGAAAACCTAATGAATCGATGAGCCTTTTCACGACCATTCGCTTCTCTTTTCGTTGGATAGGCTCATACAGCTCCTTCATGGTATCTGTCAGCTCTTTAATGAAAGGACTCGAGCTGACAGATGTAGATCGGTTCGCGTCTTTTTGTGAAAACAATTCGAAAAACTCATATCGATACCTGCGTTTTTCATCTTCTTCAAGAATGAAATAGTCTAGCCACTGCGCGCCTAACTGATGAATATTTCGCACCTTGTTCGAAAACAAGTGGTGTGCATCCCGATGATGCTCCATCAATTGGTGCAACTTTGATAGTGCAGATTCAGATTGAAGAAGGTGGTGAACCCAGTCCGAAATATACGGGTTCGTGTACAAATTGTTGTTTCTGTAAAGGGTTTCCCGCGTTCCCATCTGTAAAAGAGGGTTCAACCCATCGATATCCCCTGTAATTTTGGTTTCTTCAACGGCATCCTGATCATAAACGCTCATGATCTCGTCTACTTCATCCAAAAATACAACGTCCGCTAAATCATTCACCGCTTGTTGTAGCGAGCGCTTTTCTGGATCTAGGAATGAAGGGAGACTCGTTTTATTTAGTGCGTGCGGGGTAGTGATCCAGACGGGTGCATTCATCATTGATAGAAACGGTCGGATTACCCCGCATTCTTTGTAATACGGACATACCGTTTCATGTCCATCACCATCTTCAAATTTGTTTACCGGCAAACATGGAAACGTACCGGGTTCGGATTTGACGTCGTGATATATTTGGAATAAACAATCTGCATCGACCGCATCTAAGGTGTCAGCTTGCGAAAGTAAATGTTGAAAATCTTTCCCGCGTTTTAGTAGGCGCTCTATATAATCGGATTCATGCTTTGTTTTACTGTAGACGCCCGGTACAAAAGCAGCGTTGATTCCAAAGGAAGAGAGCGTCTCGTGTAAATCAATGGCACTCTGGTTCGTTCGCATCACGACAACGGACTGAATGTCTCGCTTTTCTTCTATGTAAAGGCGATACAATTCTTCTTCGATAAAAGCATTTTTTCCTACACCAACACCACCTGCAATCAATGAAAAGGCGCCATCATATTGCATCTTCCCTGTTTGATGACGTTTTTTTTCAAGGCGAGATCGCGTGGATTGGGCTTGCCATTTGCTCCCCATTTTTTTTGCCATTTTCTCTCGGTCAAAGCATTTTTCGTTTCGCATAAAAAAGCGTGTGCGCCGCACAGACTGGAACGTTGGAACTTCCTCATCTTGTTGATGTTGAACGCGAAACGATTTTTCAGAAGAGTACGCATTTCCTTTGAAGTGATACTTACCTGATGACGAAAGTGTGTACCTTCGCTTTTTATTTCGTTTTGGAATCCCCTTTAGAAGATGATAGTACACGACTAAGCGGGGGTTGCGGACCGGGTTGGTAAGAGGAATGTTAACTCTTTTATGATTATGTTCGGTCTCTTTATCGGCAAACGCTTCTTTGATTCGCTTCCCATCATGTGCGCTATATAGATCGTGCGCAGGTCGTTGCAAACGCAAAAAAAGCGCTCCGTCAGCGTCTTCTCGAAGCAAAAAAAGACGATGACTGGACGGGGCATTTCGATAGGCATCCAGGAGTAGATACCACTTTTCTCGGCTTCCGAATACATCGCGGTACCGAAGGTGAAGGTGTTGGATCATGCGCTCATGAAGAGGTGACGTATAGCGTCGCCCCACAACATCATACCCCGTTACGAGTGTCCACGCTTCCTTCGCATCGACCGACGGATTGAGGCGGTAAAAGACCATCAATACTAATTCTAGGTCTAAAAAAAAGGAGGGTAGCCCTCTTTGAGCTTTAAAATGGTTTTGGTATCGTTTTTCGATATGATAGCGATATGGGGTAAGATCCATGTTACAATTCCTCCTTTAGCTGTCGCAGTGTCGAGTACCATTGTTCTTCAGAGACGACTTCTAAAAAATTCACTCGTGCCTCTAGGAACCTTCTGACTACAAACAAATAGTCTTCAGGATAGTGGTTAAGGGTATCTCTTGGTACGATGATGTAAATGCGATCCAACTCACCGACCTTCCATTCTGCATAGTCGTTTAAGGATGATGCTAGATGGTAAGGCGAAGTGAAGTCTTTTACATCACCTTGGATGAGGGATTGACCGTTCGCCATAACGAGAATATCCACGCGGTCTCCATCAGGATTCATTTCAACAGAAGAATGGGGATGGTCGGTTACAATCCTAGATGTTTTGTGCCCGATCCGTTCTTCTTCGATTCCAGGTATCCTTATGAAACGCGTCACCCAATCTGTTAGTTTCATATAGTTTTGGTTATCAAGTGACACGATATGAGGTTCATACTGCTCTTCTTCTTTTAAGAGTTGCTCATTACAACGCCAATGGAGGCATTTTTTCTCTGACACCTCTTGATTGGATAAGGGACGCTTACAGTGAGGGCAGAGAATCAAGGTCTCGTCCTGAATGCTTTCAAAAAAATGATGAAGCTTTGCATACATTTCCATCGGTGCTTCCTGACCTTCTTTTTTTAACGCATCCTCAAACGGCTTTAGCATTTTTTTTACGTTTTTCTTACTATAGTATGGTGATGTTTTAGGATCGCTGAACACGTGACGAAGACGAATAAATGCGTTCATGAGCTTGTGTTGGTCTTGGTGCGATGTGATCCACTCGCGAATCAATAAGAAATTTTTTGATTCTTCCCCCTCTTCTTCGACCTTCTCTTCTATCCAATCCACCCAGAACGGATGCAATTTGCCCGTCACCCTATCGATGACAGGGTAACTTTGGTTTAGAGTTCGCTCCTGTAAAGAGGGAATGCCGAGCTGGTCAACACTCTGTGAAAAGAACGATATGTAATCCCCTTTCCGTGTAGGATGTGGCAACGCGTACTCATACGCTTGTTTCATGTAAAAATGAACAGCTTTTGTAAAGGCTTCGTGTGCTGCCACAACGTCATCGACGGTTTCCATCGCACGTTGAAGACGATAAAGTTGATGCACAACTTTTGAAAAAATTTCGATCATAACCGCTTCGTTGAGAGCATTTGAAAGAAACTGATGTCGATACGCGAGGCTTAATTGATAGTAAACGTGCCGCCCTACTTTTTCCCACTTCACGATACCATGCTCGTAAAGACGACCGAGGTGCTGTGAGAGATTTGATTTACTTGTTTGACAGATATCTGCTAATTCGCTTGCCGATTTCTTTCCGTATTGCAACGCGTTCACAATCGTTGTTCGATGTGTATCCTTTAGTAATTTATGTACAACGGTCTTCTCCATCCCTTTCGCTCCCCTCTTTATTTGCAGATCCAACGATAGTTTAGCATGACTAAACTATTCTTCATAGGCATGACCCATAATAGATGAATTACGCATCTTTTGAATTAGTTCTATAACAAATTAAGCGAATTAGTTGAAAACAGCGACCGAAGAATAGTCGGTTTCACATGATTTCCATTAAGATATTAGTATGATACTAAAAATGTCTTCACTATATGATTCCTCGTGCATGGAGCTTGCCCCCAAATAATCATCTTCACAAAGGTTGGATCGAAGTGGATATTCCAATTAGTTGCACCTAAGAATCAGAAATACCCAGAAATACCTTTCTATAATTCTGATAAGCTAATTACTATTCAAAAACCTAGAATTTAAACTATTCGATACTAAAAAAAGACCTTGCTAGAGGTCTTTTAACAGTTCAATAAATCATTTTAGTTTTTGCTATTTCAATAGAAATAAGTCACCATTCATCAGAATCCCAAGTGTCAGAACCAATTGCAGCATCAGCAAATTCTCTTATTGCATCATCTACTTGTTGCTGGTGATTCGCATCAAGCTGATCATATAATTGTTGATCAATTTCTTCATTTATATCCAGTACATCAAGACTGGCAATCAACTTTTCCACTATTTCATCCTGTTCCTTTTTTGACAGTTTGCTACTAGACATAATTCATTCCTACTTTCTTTTTCAAAATAATATTTACGTTAATATGGCTCGTTTGTTGAATAAGCCACTTACTAATAATTCATTTTATCACAAAATCTCTTGTCCCCTTAGAGATATCCATTTATTTCAAATAAATTATTTTAAAGGTAACCATTTTAGCCAATCAATTAATAAACGTTTCAACAACGTAATTAGCAGCATAAATTTATGCGGCATTGTTAATTCATTCATCCAATCGATTAGCCATAATAGTAGCAACCTCCTGTAAATTTATGGTTGTCAAAGAACTATAAGCGATCGATAATTTGGTGCACCTTGATCTTTCGCCTGACTCCACGCTTGTAACCAAGAAAACAAACCATACTTATATCTACTTGGAATTTTTATCATTAGTTCATTCACTAGTTACTAAGTGATTTCAGTGTTAAAATTGATGCTTTCCTTAGTTCGAATCCCGACTACCATCCTTGTGTAATCTCATTAATTTCCACTTCAATCTCAATAAAACTCTACCGATATATCAATTGAAAGATCTGTTCGTGTATATGAAATACTCCTTATAACTTTACGAAGTAGGGAATTAAATAAAGCGAAATCTTCGCCAGATGCCTTCATGGTCCCTCCATCCATTACTTTTGAATTAATAACCTCATTAAGGATATTTACTTTTTCTGGTAAACTAAACTCATTAGATTTTTTTAATATTAACCTTATTTTACTCTCTTCTCCATCCAACTTATTTATCTTTTCCTGCCATTTTGAAGCCCTCTCAATGTAGATATCTCTACTATATTCACCAAGCTCATATAGCTCTCTCGTTCTCTCAAGTGCTCTTTGGTATTTTTCACGGTTCAACTTAATATTGTTTTGTACCTGCGTCAGATCCTTACATTCATTGTTCTGTGTATTTTGGGAATATATTAAGAGGTTTGTGTAATAATCATTGAGTTTATTTTTCAAATTAAACAGTATTTCGTCTTGTTTAATACCGGGATTACCACACCTATTTCCTATCCAGTCTGGTTTCTGACATTTTTTTAAATATACTTGCAAACCCTTCTTACTTTCCTTCTTTGTAAAATTCATTGATGCACCACATTTTGAACATTTTATTAGTCCAGTTAAGGGATATATAGCTTTTCTTGCTCTTTTCGGTATTAACTTACGTTTAAACAACATCAATTGGATTTCAGAATAATCTTCAATTGTTAGAACAGGTTCATGTGAATCTTTTGCAATTATCCATTCATTTTTTGGTTTGATTTGTGTAGGAGAGGTCTTTTTATTTAAATGTCCACTACCTGAAGTTTTCCCATAAATTACATTTCCTAAGTGTACTTCATTAGTTAACAATCTATGCAAAGCAACATCTGTCCACTTATTATTTCTATTTGTTCTGTTGCCTTTTTTATTGAACTTCACAGCTATCGAGTGTAGCGATTCCCCCTGAAGTACAAGCTGTATTAATTCCTTGTAGACTGGTCTTTTTGCTTCATCTACTTTTAGGGATTTGCTTTCCCTATCATAATAATATGGAAATGGAGGTGGACCATTTGTCCAATTACCAAATTTTGCACCAGCTTTTTTACCTTGATTGAGTCTTTTCTTTATTTGTTTATATTCAAACCTGGCTAACATTCCTTGGACGTCTGATAACATAGCATCTGATTCATTATGAAGGTCAAATACCTTATTGGGTGTGATTAGCAACGTGTTTGCAACTTTAAAGGTAGATTCTATTTTCGCTTGATCAGATTTATCACCTCTTCCTAACCTATCAATATCCATGACTAGCACCCCATCATAGAGCTTTTTGGATACATCAATTAATAATTCTTGCATTCTTGGACGGTTTTCAATGTCGTCTGCTGAACCAATTTCATTGTATATTCTATACTTCCATCTATTATTCAAAGCAATCTCAGTAAGAGTTTGTTTATGTTTAGTTAGATCTTTCTCTAGATCACCTCGCGATTTTCTTAAATAAATTGCTACAATTTTGATCGGATTAAGCATAAAAAAATCCACCTCTCTATTTAGGTGGAATTAACCAACATGACACCAATGGCAAGTCGAATATCCAATCGATACCAACACAGGCTTATCTTCTTTCTTTGCTTTTTCAAACGCTTCTTCTCCCCATGGATACCAATCGACGGGGTTGTGTGCATGTTGTAATAAGTACGGCGATTTTTCATCGATTAGCTTATTTACATATGTGTTACCTTTTTCTTCTTCACTCATACCTTCACCTCTCAACGTTTTAGTCGACATCTTAAGTGTATCAAGAAAACGAAATGATGAAAAAGCCGCTCTTACTAAATAATTCGTACAGATGATTAGCATGTCCTCCTCCTCTTGCATACTCTATTAAAGTAAGGAGGTGCATTACGTGAAGAATAATAAACCATATTTGAAGAGACTACCTCAGCGACCTCGTGTTTCTGGGAGCCGTTCTTGTTCATATAGACCAAATACAGGCGGAGAAAGTACAAACTCTGGAAACTGTTCAAGATTTTGTTCATCCGTTTGTCGTGCGCTATTCCCGTTTAGCTTTAATCAATGCGTAAGAGATTGTCAATCATGTCAACGTGGGCTACTCTTCGAAACTGATGAAGAGTACCTAGGTGAAGACGACGACGAAAAAGACGAAGAGTAATCAAAAAAAGTCACCTTCTCGGTGACTTTTTTTGATTTATCTTTCTTTACCCTGCAACTCAGTGACGCCCCATACTTTGTCATAACCTTTGTATTTATTAAGTGCAATATCTAAATCATGAAAGTAACGGTGAAGGCTTTTGACATGTTTGACACCAGGCTTTTCAAGATAGTTAAGTGCATATTGCTTAATATCTTTCAAATCTTTTACCAGATCCTTATTTTCTGCTTCTCGATCTATGTAGTAGTTAGAATGAAGGATAATTTCGACCGATTTTTCACTTTGCACATTATCATTTAAATGATTGATGCCGCCATAACCTGCTGTTTCATTGTAAAATCCGTGTGTGTTCGAAATGAATTCTTGGATACTACCAAACTGCGGACTTGAAACGGCTTTTGCTTCTAATTCACGTAACTCTTCAGCAGATAAGCTTTCATCGCGCTCGATTGCTTCTCCTTCTGACATAAAACCACCTTGCGTTGATTTCACTTCATTGTCTAAGGAAAAGATATAGTATGCTGTTAGTGCAAGCGTTAGAATCGTTGCAATACCAAGCCAGACAACCAGCGATTTTGTTTTCATAGATTCCCCTTCCATGTGCCTTTTTAACTAGTTTATCCAACAAAAGGAAATCATTCAATCTTTACAAACGAAATGATTATGTTTAGGAATTCGAAAAGCGATGTTTTATCTACTACTAAAACATCGCTTCTATGTTACTAGATGTAAGATTTCTTTCATCATATTAATTTCCACCGAATGTTTCGGTTACGCCGAAAGTGTCAGGGTGATCGTATCCATTCATAGATTTATCGAGATCATGAAAGTACCTGTGAAGTAACCTAACATCCGCTTCATCCAGGTCACTTGTCGCTATTAATTTGATAGCCTGAAGATCCACCTTAAGATCATGGTGCTCAACACCTTCATCAAGAAAAACATTAATATACGCGCTAGCCGCATCAGCTTGTTTTTCTTGAGCTCCCATCTCAACTCGATTTATCATTCCATAACCAGTCGTTCGGTTATAGAAAGCATGAAAATCCGAAACGAAATCTTCAACATGTACATACTCAGCAGGAAACGTTGCGGCTGATACCTTTGAAGCGGTTGCCTTTGACCCCTCCATTTCGGTATGAAGTGAAAAAATATAAACATACAAAGCAGCGAAAGTAGCGGCAATGAGGAGACTGATGATGGAAAACATGGCCCTAGCATGTTCCATAGATTTTCCCCCTATCAAAATTCTACTGCTCTATCTGACAAATCCTAACATATGTTTGATTTTTCCTACGCTCCACTTTGATTCATTCTGTTCATTTCCCTTTACTGTACTTTCTTCACCCCGAAACCGATTCTGAACAATCGCCATCAACCTTTCTTCTCGCGCCGACATATGCGTTTCAGCTACCTTGCGTTCCTTCTCTACTTCTTGTTGATAGAATTCCCTCTCATCCACAGAAGCGTCTGTTAAATCATCGATCTTCTTCCCTATCGCATTTAATTCTAACTGGTTCATTGAAGCATGTGCATCAGAAGCAGTTGCAATTTCCTCATGAACAATCTCATGAATTTGATGAACGATGTCTTTCTCCATTCTTTTAACCGTTTTATCCATTTTCAACAGTTGCTTTACTTCATCGGATTCAACGAATGATACGATTTTAGATAATGATTCTTTAATTTCATCCTGATTCTCCGATGCTGGATAGACAATTGCTTCTTCCGCCTTTATCTCGACTTCTTGAATGATTTCGAACTCTTCCTCCTCAAACTCGGCTTCTTCAACCGCCTCATCGTTCTTTAATTCCATCTCATCGATCGCTTTTTGTTCTTCAAGTTCAATTAGATGCTGTTCGAGTGCAAGAGAAATCGCTTCGTCATCAGTATTACTAGCTTTCATATTTGTAATCAAATAGAGGATTTCTAGATCTCGGTCCGTATACGTACGAGAGTTGTTTTCATCACGAGGTATCTCAAGAAACGAGGAAAATTGATTCTCCCATTGTTTCAATGTATGTTTGGTCACTTTAAACAGGTCAGCAACACCAGAAATCATCAATTGATTATTCATTACTGCCAGTCCTCCCCAAATGTATTACAGTGTTATTCCATGCCTAGTTATGGAATTCCCTCCACGATGACAAAGGTTCTTAAAAACAGTCAGCGTTTAGCAAATAAAGCAATGATGCACCATTTCAACACGGAAAATGTAACTTTTTAGCTTCACTAGAAATAGAGAAGAGGCTCATTCAACAAATCACATAAAAAATCGCCATCTCTAGGTTACTGAGGTGACGATTTATGGCACTGGTTACTTTAATTGAAACTCTATAAAACGATCATCTTTCTCGCTTGCATCCCCACGACCATCGGTATTATTTGTGATCGCAAAAAAGGTATCATCTTCATAAAATAATGCTCGCAATCTTCCAAACCCACTAAGTACTGACTCACTATTATGTTCCTCAAGAGAAAATGAACGTACTTCATTCCCTCGAAGTGTTGCAGCATAAAGAGTTCTCCCCTCTATGACAATTCCAGAGGGCGCCCATGTGTCATTGCCAGATTGATAGATTGGCGTAACCATACTTTCTTTTCCTTGTTTTCCTTCTATAATCGGCCAGCCATAATTTCCACCTGGTGTAATTTTGTTGATTTCATCATGAGCTGAATCTCCATGTTCTGAAGAATATAGCTGTCCTTCTTTGTCCCATGCAAGGCCTTGAGGATTTCGATGACCATATGAATAGACATATGAGTTCTCAATCGGGTTATCATCAGGAATCGAACCTTCCTGATTCACTCTAAGTATTTTCCCTGCAAGACTCGTTTTATTTTGAGCTAAATCAGGATTCGTTGCATCTCCTGTCGTTATATAAAGCTTCTCATCTGGGCCAATCTTTATCCTTCCACCATTATGATAAAGAGATCCAGGTATGCCACCAATAATCTCTTCCGTCTCTTTCCATCCATCCTCCGTTTTCGTAGCCACGATCACCCTGTTATACGTTTCCCCATCTTCTTCATATGTATGGTAAATAAATGCATTTCCTGATTCCGAGAAATTCTGAGAAAGCTCTATACCAAGGAGTCCACCTTCCCCTTTTGTCACCAATGGCTTTTCAAGAACGACCGTTTCTCGTTCAAGAGCACCTTCTTCATACGTGGCGATTGTTCCTTTTCTTTCAGTCATATAAAACGTTTCGCCTGATTTAACAATTTCCCAAGGAATCTTTAGGTCTTCACCGATCACACCTGTCTCTTTCCCTTCATCTACAGGTTTAGTGTTTTCATTTGGTGAAGCGCATGCTGTTATGAACAGTAAGGTTAAAAGCGTCATCACTCTAATCACAATCACTCCTTTTCGCAACGAACTATTGAGGTTTCTTTAACCATTCTTCTAGAACGAGATTTCTAAACCTCCTATAAGACAGAAAGAAAGCACAGCTCATAGCTGTGCTCTAATCCAAACTCTTTATTGCCTCAGATAAATCATAATCAAGAGGAGATAGCTCTGTTTCTTCTCCCATCGCCATTCTTGCAAGCTCTAAACCTAAATAAGGTCCAACCGTTAAGCCAGAAGCTCCTAATCCATTTGCGGCTAATAAACCACCAACACCTGGTACTTCTCCAAATACAGGAAGGAAGCCGGGGGTAAATGGACGAAAACCCACTTTCGTTTCTACCATCGTACCGTTTGAAAGACCAGGCGCAACTTCAAGTGCTTTACTAAAGATTTCATGTAACCCTCCCGCAGTTACACGCTTATCGAAGCCAACATCGTTTTCATGTGTCGCCCCCACAACGACTCGGCCATCATCAAAACCCAATAAATATTGATCATTAGGTGGCATAACAACCGGCCATTCATTCGTATTCTCTTGTACATTGAGATGGACAATTTGAGCCTTTTGCGATGAAACTTGAAATTGTAATCCTAGCGGTTCAAATAATTCATTCGCCCATGCTCCTGCAGTAACAATCACTCGATCTGCTTCGATTGGCTCTCCAGTGACCATTACACCAGTCACTTCACCTGCTGAATACATTAGCTCAGCCTCTCCTGTCCGAACATCTGCACCATTCTTTTTGGCAACACGTAGTAATGCCTTCCTTAATGCTGCTCCATTTATTCTTGCTGCACCACTCACATATACGGACTGATACTCGTCAGATGATATAGGAGGAAACATCGCTTTCGTTTCTTCAGTAGTTAATTTCTGAATCTCTCCAATTTCAGGAGCATCCTCTCTTCTTTTGAGCGCTCTTTCTATCATTTTATCAAGTTTTTTCTCATCAGTATGAAGACTGATTGCACCAACCCTTTTGTAGCCGGTTTCTGTCTCTCCCTCAGACGTTAATTGGTCAATCAGCTCTGGATAGTATTTTGCTCCACCCTTCGCAAGTCTGTACCAAACTTTATTACGTCGCTGTGATAGCCATGGACAAACGATCCCAGCTGCAGCGTCAGTTGCTTGTCCTGCATCTTCTCGATCGATTATTGTCACCTTAGCACCTTCTTTTGCAAGATGGTAAGCGGTCGATGCTCCTAGAATTCCAGCACCTATAACAACAAATGATTTCATAGTGAACACCTTTTCGATTTATTATTTTCTATATCTATTTTACAGAATTGGACCTTTCCACTCAATCTAAGTCTGTGGACTTTATCGCCTATCCTTACCCTATGTTAAACTAGTGCTATTACACGAAAAGGGGTTATCTATTTTGAATAAGCAGCTTGATCACATAGGAATTGCAGTTAGACGCCTTGATGAAAGCATAACATTTTACACAACGATACTAGGCGGTAAGCTTCTAGATCGTTACAGAAGCGAAGCAAAAGGGGTTGAGAGTGAAATCGCTGTGATCGATATCAACAATAGTCGCGTAGAACTCTTGATGCCTACAAATAATACGACTTCGCCAATCGCAAGATTCATGAAACAAAAAGGTAAGGGCGTTCATCATATCGCATATCGAGTTGATAACCTAGATGATGCATTGGAAGAATTGCAAGCGCAAAACATTCGAATCATGAAGGAAACTCTCCGAATAAATAAGCATGGACGAAGATTGGTCTATTTAAATCCTGCCGACACAGAAGGCACGATCATCGAGTACTGCGATTATCCAGAACAATAAATGGAAATAACAAAAAGGCAGCGTGCGCTGCCTTCAATGTGTAAAGAAACCCTGGTTATTGTGCTCCCTATACCGTAGGAGAACACCGCTTGCTTTCCTGTGCACGAACGCCCGAGTCTCGCAAACCCGTTTTCCACGAGAGTCAAGCGGTATTCACTCCTACTGGGTTGCAATCAATCACAGTAGACTCTCCGACCTATATTGATTAAGCAGGCATCTGTTTTCATTCTCTATCCGTTTTCTTTAAAAGCTTTTTTTCTCGTAATCATACACGAATAGGTAGATTGGAGCGGAAGGATGCTCCTGCGGGATGTGCGGGACAGGTGAGACCCCGGAGGCGCAACGGTTTTATGCGCTGAGAAGGCTCACCGCCCGCCCCGCGGAAAGCGAGCATCCTGGAGCGGAAATCACCACCTCACCGTGGCAGATGGTTCTTAAGCCTTTCTCGACAATCTGAAGGCAACGTGCGCTGCCTTTTTGTCGATCTATGAAAGAGTTCTATATGGCAACTTCCATCCCATTCTGAGAGACAACATTCGTAAAAACACGATAAAGCCAAACAGAATCATAAGTGGTGTCAACCCTTGAGGATAACCTAGTCCGATCAATAACCCCGCCATCATAGCCCACACGGCGTACACTTCTTTTTGAAGAACGGTTGGCTTTCTTCTCGCAAGTAAATCACGTATGATTCCTCCACCGGTACCTGTCATCGCGGCTGCAACCATTGCAGCTATAAATGGTAAGCCCATACTCTCTGCAAAGAGTGCACCTTGAATTGCAAATGCAGCTAAGCCAATCGCATCGAAGAAATTTCCCCACTTCTCCCAATAGTAATTGATCCAGCCTGCTGGCAAAACAAAAAGGATAAGAATCGTTCCTATTGCTACCATGATCAGCTTATCCTGCTCCCAAATCGAGGGGATCGGAACACCGATCAGCAAGTTACGTATGATTCCTCCACCGAATGCAGTAGCAAGACCGAGTACAATGACACCGAGGAAATCAAACTCTTCCTCGAGGGCTACAAGAGCCCCACTCGCCGCAAACGCAATCGTTCCAATTATATTTAATATTTCCCAGGTCACTCCATTACGTCCCTTCTAACGAATCTCAAAGATAAAATTGTACGTTACCTCTTTGATTATTTCAACTACATATTGAAAGAAACACAAAAACCCTCAACACGGAGGGTTAAGATGGCATATAGGAAAACGAATGAATCAGATCTTCATCCGAATGGGGAATTTCTTTTCCTTTAACGATTTGTGCACCGTTAATGCAACCACTTGTAAGTAAAATGATATCTCCTTCACCTCCGAGTTCAAGAGATTTAATTACTCCTTCTTCTCTCGTATTCGTTCGGTGAATATGTGTTGCATGAGGATTTTCAAAACCCGTCATTACCTTATCTACTATGATAGAGGGGTCATGATGCCCAGGGTGGTCGACAGTAACGATGATTTCATCCGCTTTCCCTTCAATCGCTCTTGCCATCTTAGGCATTTTTTCAAAATCTCTTATTCCAATTCCAGCAATCATTACAACTAACCTGTTGTGCTTTAATTTACGAACTTCTTCCAAAAGCCTTGTTAAGGCCACTGGCGTATGAGCGTAATCGAGGATGATTTTTTGATTTGGTGGAACTTCAATAATTTGAAATCTTCCTTCTGGACTTTCAAGTTTTGTAAGAGCATGTAGAATCTGCGGGATTTTGAATCCTAATAACATAGCTGTACCGATCGCTGACAAGATATTAGCTACATTGTACTCTCCAAAAACGGGCACATAAACGTCATACTCCTTACGATCTACTTGCAAGGTAAACGAAGTACCTGCATCTCCATGTCGGATGTTGAATGCTTTTAGGTCGGCATCCTGGTTAGGGAGTAATGAATACGTCATTGTAGGACCGCTGAATAGATCTAACAGCTCTTGCCCCATCCCCTCATCGTCTACATTAATGACTGCTGTATGTGCCTGTCGAAAGAGATCTAATTTACATTGTTTGTAGTTTTCAAAGGTTTTGTGATATTCAAGATGTTCAACAGACAAGTTCGTGTGAATCGCAACATCAAAGTAAATCCCTTCGACTCTCTTCTGATCGAGTCCAATCGACGTTACTTCCATTGCAACTGCCTCATCACCTGCACTGTAAAGATCGTTGAAGATATGATGTAAGTCTACTGATTCTGGCGTTGTTGGTGTACTCTTTTTATAAGGGATTTTATGTTCTGACGTATAAATGCCGGTTGTTCCGATAGACCCTGAAGGCATATTCAGAAGCGTTAACAGCGATCTTACATATGCAGCAACTGTCGTTTTACCGTTCGTGCCTGTTACACCAATTGTTTTTAATTTTTCATCAGGGCTATTGTGAAAATATTTCGCGAAATAAGCCATGGCGATTCGAACATTACGAACCACGACAAAGGAAATTATAGGATAGCTTTCTGATAATGTCTCAAGCAGCGATTGGTCGCTCCCTACAACTGCGACTGCTCCTCTTTTTATTGCATCTTCAATATACAAATGACCGTCATGATTTTCTCCTTGTATTGCAAAAAACAATGATGATGCAGTCGCACTGTTCGAATGGAAGGTAAGCTTTTGTATGTTTTGTGTATTAGGGCCGTATATCGCTTGTATGCCGGCATTAACTAGGTCAAATTGTATATTCATCATGTAGCCTCACTTTTTATGTCAACTATTGCTTTTAATCATAAAATTTTATATTGCACATTTATGCTATATTTCCCCTATGCTTCATAGGGTTAAACATTCTTATGGTTTACAACTGTCGAACAGCCTATATCAAGAAATTACTGGTCATTTTTGTTAGGAGCAATTGACGTATGTATCTTCCTTGCCTATACTTGATAAACGTATTAAGAAAACGGGTGATAATATGGAATTTTCAATGAGATTTTTATCCTTTTACCTCGTTGAGGGACCGAAGGAAAACGAAGAAGCACAGTATAAACATTTTCAAACGTTAGATGAAGGTACTTATAGCGATAGCCCTCTTAAGTCTTTTCTAGATGGCGAGCTCGCCAAAATCACAAAAAGAAAAGTCGACCGTCATGCTAAGTCTGAAATGGCTCCAACTAAGATCGGTCGTTTTATGGTAGAGCCTGGCCATGAATTAACTTCAAATCCAAATTTCAACTTGTTCCACCGAGCTAGATACTCTGAAACAGCTGACGACTTCGAATCGGAAGCTGATCAAATTGTACAAATGTACCTAGATACAAGTGCGATTCGAGGCGGGGTATTAATTGTTGCAACAGCCAAGCTTACAAAACTATTCGATGACCCTTTCCTTTTTATAATGAAATGTGACTTCGAACCGAAAGTGGCAACAATCACGAACGAGGATACGCTCATTCAAAACATTGAGATGGCGATTACAACAAAGAACATGAAATCCGTTCAATATCCTTATATGCCAGAAGAAGGCATGATCGATAGTGCTGAAGTCAAAGTCCACCAATCTTCCCATGCACGTTACTTTGAAGACTTCTTAAAATGGGTCGAATATGAAAAGTCGATGCCTGAAATCGTCAAAACGCAAACGATGGGTATTGTCCAGGATCACATACAGGAAACCTTGCAGCCTGAAAGTGAAGAAAAGGAACAATTCGAGCAGGTCATGGAAGAATGGGCTGCAAGTCCTAAACGGGAGTTACAGGAGCACTTTACCACAGAACAAGTAGTAGAAGCTACCTCTCAGATCGTTGAACACTCTCCAGACGTTGAATGGAAGCTGAAACTTGATCACGTCTCAGTGAAAGCGATGCTTTCTGACTTTGGTGAGAGTATTCACCTTGCGAAGGTGAACGGGAAGTATGTGCTTGCGATCGAAGCCGATTCGATTACATTCGAGAAAGGTTTTTCTCCAGTCGAGTTTCATAAGCCTGATACACTTCAGGAAGTGGTGGAGCGGATTTATAAGAAGAATGAGAACGAATAGTAAAAGCCAGCACTATGCTGGCTTTTACTTATATGTAAAGCTCATAAACCTTCTTAGGACGGCCTCTCTGACCCCCAGCCTCTTCGCCTTTAACCGCTGCTAAGTTTAACCGCTCTAGTTCCATTAAGATCCGACGCGCATTTCGATCAGAGCTTTTCAACCACCCTGCAATGTCGTTTGCTGTGACGGCTTCTCTGCCGTAATGACGGTAGTAGGAAGAAAGCTTCGACACGACTGCTGGGCTTAGTTTTGCTTCTTTTAGTTTCTCATTCCATTCGTCTCCAAGAATTCGCTCTTGATAACTAACGCGTTGTTCGTCTTTGTAAAGTGTTACTTTCTTTTCTTCATCAACGAGTACCGCTTGTTTTTCATCGTTTTTGTTTGATAATCGAAGCGCATGTCTCACATTCTGTTCTGCTCCCCATGCGGTCATGCCATAGCCGATTCCTAGGTGAACGGAAAGTCCTGTTTGTTTTTCCATATCATCTAGAACGACTGCTGGCGAGAAGTTCTTTTCCCTAATCTCAAGCTCTCCTCTAGTGGAATAAATAAAAAACAGCCCATCCCCAACTTCAACGAAGGAACCTTGAACTTGCTCCGAAAAATTCAATAGTAATCGTTTAAGATCTAATATCTGTTGTTTAATTTTATAGGAATAAAATTGTTGTTCTTGATGAAGACTTTTTGCATTTACCTCAACACCCACAATGCCAAGTGAAGATTTCCTATACCAGTTTGCTTGACCATACTCCCTTATGTACCTGAGTTCCAACTCAATTCCAAGCCTAGAGGGAGAGATTCGAAAACACGGAATTCCAAGTTCCTTCATTTTTAGATCAACTGTTTTAATACATGTCATCACAGCATCCACTTCACCACGTTCATAAAGACCTTTATGAAACGCAATTACATCTTCGGCGGGTAGGAATTCTAGCTGTTCATATAGTGTGAATTCCAGATTTTCGATTGCAAAATCACTTCTCACCCGATCCATTTCTGATTTTTGGATCGTATCTAAACTAACACGATTGATTGAAGCTTGAGATGTCGTCATCATTTCAACGATGGAGCCCATCAAACTTGCTCCATAAAGATCTGGAAAGCTTGCATTTTCTTCATTAATCAAGCCTTTCCTTAACAAATATTGATATAATGCTGGTCCTGACAGAAACCAGTGGTCGATATTATGATTATTTTCCCGAATAATAAATTCTGACTGACCGGCGTGCTCATATGGAAAATAGAGTACATCAAGTTCCCTCATTTTCTCGGCTATTTCTTTGATTCTGTTGATTGAATCTTCTGGTCCAAGAATCCCTAGCTTCGTTCTCATGACACACCCTCCAACACCTTTTCTTTTACTATACCAGAGTTTCCAAAACTAGAAAAAACCCCTTCATTTTGAAGGGGGATGTCTCTACGCTTCATTCTTTAGATAATGAGCTATGATTTCAGCACCAAGGACCATATCCTCAAGAGTCGCATATTCAGAAGGATGATGGCTGACGCCATCTTTACATGGGATGAATAAAAGTCCAGTTGGCCATTTATGGGCCATATTCATTACATCATGACCAGCTCCACTCTCCATATCGAACCCTTTATATCCAAGATCTTCTCCCACCTGCTTTAAGTCATTTAGAGTTTCTGGATCGAGAAAAACTGAATCATCATCAACAAGCGTTTCAACCTTACATCCTACTCCACTTTCATTTGCGAGAGCCTTGATTTTCTGTTCGATATCTTTCGCAAGCTCTCTTTTCAGGCCGTCATCAACACTTCTAATATCGATCCCTAATTTTACTGTGTCAGGTATTACCGTCATCACATTCGGCTCCACATTAAGAGTACTTACCGTCGCTACTACTGGGTACTCGTTCCCTTCAGAACGTCTCTTTGCCTCTTCAGAAACAAATGAAATCAAAGGGGCAGCTGTACAAAGAGCATCGCGTCTATTCACCATCGGAGTTGTTCCAGTATGTCCAGCCTTTCCTGTAAGTTCAATCGACAACCTTACTGGACACGCAATTGCTCTCGCTAAACCAAATGAAGCTCCGGCTTCTTCAACCCTCGTACCTTGTTCGATATGAAGTTCTATAAATTGCTTTAGGTCTGATTCAGATCGTTCAGCTTGTTCTAGGTCACCCCACTCCACTCCTACTTCTTCTACGGCTTTTTGAAACGTAGTTCCATGTTCATCTTCAACATCTTTGATCGCATTCTTATCGAGGCGCCCTGCCATAGCTTTACTGCCAATCGTCGAAATGCCAAACCTTGAAGACTCTTCTGACCTAAAGCAAATAATTTCAATCGGTATAGATGGGGTAAAACCACTATCCTTTAGCGTTTTTATCGCACTTAGCGCACAAATAACGCCAGCAGCTCCATCATAACCACCACCATGCTTTACAGTATCAAGATGAGACCCGAGTGCAACGGGCGGTTTCATAGGATTGGATCCTTCCCATGTCGCGATTACATTCCCAGCCTTATCTCTTCTAGTATGCAACCCAAGGTTTATAGAAATTTCGTTAAACTTCTGAATCGCCTCTTCTTCTTCTTTGCTGAATCCTAGCCTTGTGAATCCTTCATCTTTAAGCATGGTATCTGTACAATTCACCTGATTAGTAATAGTAGATAGCCACTGAGCATCGACCTTCAACATCTATATTCCCCCTGTAAAACAATAATCGTATTTAGATATGTTTCAAACGCAATACGTAATGCAGATTCACTGTAATCGAATGAAGAATGGTGATGTCCTTCAATTATTTCTGCTCCAAACAACAAGTAAGCTGCTTTTCCTCCATTATTCTTTACTCTTTCCATCATGAGGGTAGCATCTTCTGAAGCTCCAAGTTCTCCATAATCATGGATTGCGTGCACTTGATTTGAATGACTCAGAACAGCTTGTAGCGTTTCTGATAATGTATGATCGCTTTCTGCTGAAGACGCATGCCCGACCAAGTCAAGGTTAACTTTCACATCATACATTTGAGCTGCACCTCGGGCAATTCGCTTTAATTCTTGTTCCATAAAGCGATTAAGATTCGAAGTCTCTCCTCTTGTTTCGATTTCCATCTTCGCATGGACGGGTATCGTATTTCTTCCTTGACCACCATTTAATTTACCTACGTTTATTCTTGTAGCACCATCGCTATGCCGTGATATACCGTGAAGGTTAAGAGCTGTAGTAGCTGCTGCTAATAACGCATTGTTGCCTTCTTCCGGTTCTTTTCCAGCATGTGCACTCTTTCCAATGAACTCAATGTCATATTTTGAGGTAGAGAGGAATCCTCCAGTACAAGTAGTTACTTCTCCCGTTTTGCGTTCCTTCATAATTCCGATATGCCCCGATAAAAAATAATCGACTTCCTCTAGCCACCCTTTTTCGACCATCGCTTTAGCACCTCGAACGCCTTCTTCAGCTGGCTGAAACAAGATAGAAATCTTTCCGTTCAGCTGGTCCTTTACGCGATCCAAGTACTTTGCAAGGAAAACTCCGACTGCTGTATGGCCATCGTGACCACACGCATGCATTACATCATCCCGACTTGAAGAAAAGGCATGATAGAAGGGGAAATGATCATTTGATTGCTCTTCTTGAATTGGTAAAGCATCGATATCAAAACGAAGAGCGATATGAGGACCCTTTCTACCTGTATCAAGTATTGCAGCTAATCCAGTGCACCCTCCTTTCATTTTCTTCATTAATTCCTTTGGGACACCATATGACTTTGCACGTTGTTCTTCTGAGTCGATTTGTCTTGGTGTGGGTACACCCATTCTGGAGTCAGACTCTACCGCATCTTGACCCACATACAAAGAAAACGCGAGACCTTGAAGAGCTTTTGCTATTTTCCATGTTGTCACGTATTCAGTCCAACCTAATTCAGGATAGGAATGAAATTCTCTTCTTAAAGAAATGAGGTCACGCTCTTCCCCTTCACTTAGTTTGATGATAGAAATGTTGCTCATGTTACCTCCAGCTCCTCTAATGCATCGACAGCAACGTTAGCAAGCATCTCTACTCCGAGGGATAGTGCTTTTTCATTCAATTCGAAATAAGGGTCATGAAGCGGAAAAGGCTTGCCATTTTCAGGCATAACTCCTAGCCAAAAGAAAGCCCCTGGATATTGCTTTAAATACCTACTAAAATCCTCACCTCCAAGAGATGGGTTAACAGAAGGCACGGCCTCTTCTCCATGATGTCGTCTCACAGTTTCCCTAACTCGCTTTGCCCAACGCTCGTGATTAACGGTAGCTGGATATCCTTCAACATATTCAATTTCCGCTTCCCCCCCCATTGAAGATGAACTGCTTTCAATAATCTCATGAAAACGCTCCTTCATTTGGTTACGCACTATCGGATCAAACGTTCGAACCGTGCCTTCAATCTCTGCTGTATCGGCAATAACATTGTAACGATACCCTGCGTCAAATTTCCCCACCGTTAATACAGCAGATTGAAGTGGATCGATATTGCGACTCACAATCGTTTGAAGTTGCATGATCGCTGTATTCGCGATCATAATCGCATCAGCCGTTTGATGAGGCATACTTGCATGTCCACCTTTTCCATGAAAAGTAACTTTGAATCGATCTGATGCTCCCATCATCTCTCGGTCAGAGATACCGATTTGTCCAACTGGAAGGTCTGGCCAAACGTGCTGGCCGAATATTGCATCAGGCTCATCATCTTCAAACAAGCCATCGTCCATCATCGGTTGCGCTCCTCCAATTGGCGCGTCTTCCTCCGAAGGTTGAAATACCAATAAGACTTTGCCTCTTATCTCTTCTCTTTGTTCAACTAATAGTTTCGCAGCACCAAGTAACATAGCGGTATGTGCATCGTGACCACACGCATGCATAACACCATCATTAGTTGACTTAAATTCACATGAGGTTTTCTCGTTTATCGGAAGTGCATCAATATCAGCTCTTAGCGCAACAGTAGGACCGGATTTTCCTCCATCAACAATCCCTTTGATCCCATTTCCAGCGATTCCTGATACGAAAGGTATACCATATTCATTTAATTTATTTGATATAAACGTTGCTGTATTCTGTTCTTCTCCACTAACTTCAGGGTTACTGTGAAGATGTCTCCTCATTTCAATGACTTCTTTTACAAGATCGTTGCTAAGTTCAAAATTCATACCATCAGCTCCGAGTAATTATTATAGTTTCATGTGGATTCCTGGTCCGATCGGAAGGCCAAGTAGAGTCCACACGATAAAGATCGCTGTCCATATGATAAGAAACACTACTGTATACGGTAGCATGACAGAGAACAATGTACCGAATCCTGCTTTCTTATCGTATTCTTTCATAAATGCTAAAACCATTGGAACATATGGATTTAATGGTGTAATGATATTTGTTGATGAATCAGCAATTCGATAGGCAAGTTGCACAAAAGCTGGGTTGAAATCGAGTAGAGCAAACATTGGGATGAAGACCGGTGCCATCAATGCCCACTGAGCTGACCCACTGAATATAAATAGGTTCAAAATTGCAGTTAAGAAGATAAATCCAACGATAACTGGCAATCCCGTCATATTGATATTTTGTAGAAATTCTGCTCCTGATACTGCAATCCAAACACCAATGTTGCTCCAATTAAAGTAGGCAATAAATTGTGCGGCCGCGAAGATAAGCACGATGAATGCAGACATATCTTTCATCGATTCACCCATGAAGCGGGGAACATCACTTGTCCCTTTTATCTTGCCGACTGTAACCCCATAGGCAACTGAAACAGTAATAAATAGAAATAAGATGATCGGAACGATTCCATCTAAGAATGGCGATGGAATCAATCCGCCGTCTTCATTACTAAGCGGTGCACCTGGTAGGAAGATTCCTAACGCAAGAATTGCGAGAAAAATCCCGCCAGCAATACCAGCATTCCGTAATGCTTTCGATTCAACTTTCGTTACTTTCTCTAACTCTTTTGTTACTTCTCCTTCGTACTTTCCAAGCTTGGGTTCAACGATTTTCTCAGTGACCCAAGCACCTACAACCATCAGCATGATGACTGAGAACGACATGAAATACCAGTTATCTACTGGCGTTACGACAAGGTCATCACTGATATTCTTAGTGACTTCAGTCGAGATTCCAGAGAGTAGTGCATCTGTACCTGCGATGATAATATTTGCTGTAAACCCAGCACCAACCCCTGCAAATCCTGCAGCCAGACCTGCTATTGGGTGTCTTCCAAGAGTAAGAAACACCATAGCTGCAATCGGTGGTACGATGATAAACGCAGCATCTGATGCAAGGTTTCCCAGAACTCCTGTAAAGATAACAGCATATGTAACAAAGCGTGGTGGTGCATTGATGATCGTTTTCTTCATAAATGTTTGAATTAATCCGACTTTTTGCGCTAAACCAATCCCAAGCATCATCCCTAACACAAGACCAAGCGGTTTAAATTCGGTAAAGTTCGTTAACATGGAAGTCAAAATGTATGTAAGGCCCTCGCCAGACAGTAAGCTTTTGATGGCCACTTCTTCTTTCGTACCTGGATGAACAACTGTAACATCGAACAAACTTACAACAAATGATAAAAGAATAATTCCAACTGATAAATAAACAAACAGCATAAAAGGATGAGGTAATTTATTTCCTGCTTGTTCAACACCATCAAGAATTTTTGAAACAACCGATTTCTTTTCCACTTCATAGCTTTCTTTCTGATCAGGTAAACTCAAGGTCATTCCCCCTCTTTATTTTCGGATATATTCCTTATTTATTCCGTTAATAAATACACTAACCCATTTTCTTTATTAATTAAAGTACTTTTCAGAAAATTATACAGAAGAAAAACTATCCTTACCCTCCAAAACCTTTACATATCACGAGTTAGAGCCAATGAATTTTTTTTAATACTTTTACTAAATAGAATAGAATGATAAAGAAAGATTAGGTTGGATCTCATTGTTTACGGTTCGATATCAGTATCCTTGGAAGTTTTCGGAAACACAAAAAAGAACCCAATGAATATTCATTGGGTTCTCAGCCTTTAAATGGTAGGATCAGCCTATTTTTGCATAGGACGAACAACTACTTCATTAACATTCACGTAATCAGGCTGTGTTACAGCATAGACTACAGAACGTGCGATATCTTCAGCCTGAAGTTTCTTCATTGAAGAAGCACTTTCCTTAAACATTTCTAGAACTTCATCGTCAGTGATATGGTTTGTAAGTTCTGATTCCACAGCACCAGGAGAAATATTTGTTACACGCACTCCTGTTTTAGATAGTTCTTTTTCTAACCCCATCGAAAGTGCTCGTACAGCATATTTCGTTGCGCTGTAAACGCTACTTGATGGGAAGACTTCGTGACCTGCAACACTTGATACGTTAACGATGTGTCCACTTTCTTGCTTCAGCATATCTGGTAAGACTGCGTGAACACCGTGTAGAACACCATTGATGTTAACATCCACCATCTGAGTCCACTGGTCCACTTCATCATTTTTCATAAACGAAAGCAACATAACACCAGCATTATTAATAATCATATCGACTTTGCCGTATGTATCTTTCGCTTGTTGAACCAAGTTTTCCATATCTTCTTTCTTAGTTACGTCCGTTTTCACCACGAGTGCTTTACCATTCGATTTGTCATTCAGAGACTGAGCAAGATCAGTTAACTTTTCTTCACGACGTGCTGCAAGTACAACATTAGCTCCCTCATCAGCAACGTGTCGAGCGATCGCTTCACCTATTCCGCTGCTTGCTCCTGTTACGAGAACGACTTTACCTTCAAGTTTCATTTTCATTCCCCTTTCAAAATATAATCTCACTATACGAGACTAACACAGGATGTCCAAACCATTTAGTATACTGCTCATAGAATGTGCAAACATGGTTAGCCAAAATAGAATAACTCGGGATTCCTCCCGAGTTATGGATTATTGAACGATCGATTTCTCTGCTGAAACTACTGTGTGTTTTAACAGCATTGCAATTGTAACTGGACCAACTCCACCTGGTACAGGTGTGATCAGAGAAGCCTTCTCTTTCGCACCTTCGTATTCTACATCACCAATATTTCCTTTATTGTAACCAGCATCAAGTACGACTGCTCCCTCTTTTATCCATTCTCCTTTGATAAATTCGGGTTTTCCTACTGCCGCTACTACAATATCCGCATGTTTAACATGTGATGCCAAATCGATAGTTCGGGAATGACATGTTGTAACCGTGGCATTTTGATTTAGTAAAAGGGCACCAACAGGTTTACCAAGTATAGGGCTCCTGCCTACAACAACCGCATGCTTGCCTTCTGGATTAATGTCGTAGTCTTCCATGATTTTCATGATAGCAGCAGGTGTGCAGGATGGATAAGTACCAAAGCCAAGGGCTGTCTGGCCATAACCCTCACTAGTGACACCGTCAACGTCTTTTTCGATCGCGATTGTTTCAAACGCTAGACGTTCATCGATTTGAGGTGGAACAGGATGTTGTAGTAAAATCCCATGTACCGATAAATCATGGTTTAGTTCTTCAATTGTTTCAAGTAACGTTTCAGTAGTAGTATCTTCTGGAAGGTGAATCTTCTTCGATAAGATCCCTATACGCTCACAAGCGTTGCCCTTCATTCGCACATACGTTTCAGAGGAAGGATCATCTCCAACAAGAATCGTTGCGAGGCTGGGCGTGACACCGTTGATTTTAAGTGCTTCAACTCTTTCTTTCAGCTGATTTTTTATTCGATTTGCTACTGCTTTTCCATCTAATAGCTTGTCTTGTGTCATTGATTAATTCCTCCTAGACAGTGTTAAGAAATAAGGTTTCTTATTTCTTCGCCCAGACGACCGGCTTCATTCATTACAGCTCCCTTGTGGTTATTTCCACATCTGTCGTCAGTTACTGCAATAAGGTTTCTACGGATATAGTAGCATATCAGGTTTGAAAATCAAGTGAAAACCTCACAAACACCTTTAAACATTAATAATATCAAAGGTAATTCTCACAATGTTCGTATTTTTGGTTTTTTATAAATTTTCATCTTTTTATCATTATTATAAACAAAACCTCTGAACAGTTAAACCGTTCAGAGGTTTTGAGGTATGCGCCTTAGAGGATTCGAACCTCTGACCCACAGCTTAGAAGGCTGTTGCTCTATCCTGCTGAGCTAAAGGCGCATGGTAGTATAAGTGATACAATAACTGAAAGTTAGTATACCATGTTTTTCCGAGATGGAAAAGACTCAAAATAAATTTATGTATTGGAGCGGGTGATGGGGATCGAACCCACGACATCAGCTTGGAAGGCTGAGGTTTTACCACTAAACTACACCCGCAAAATGGCTGGGCTAGCTGGATTCGAACCAGCGCATGACGGAATCAAAATCCGTTGCCTTACCGCTTGGCTATAGCCCAAAATGGTGGAGGGGGACGGATTCGAACCGCCGAACCCTGAGGGAGCGGATTTACAGTCCGCCGCGTTTAGCCACTTCGCTACCCCTCCACTATTTAATTATATGGTAGCGGCGGAGGGGATCGAACCCCCGACCTCACGGGTATGAACCGTACGCTCTAGCCAGCTGAGCTACACCGCCACTGATGTGTGATGGTCGGGAAGACAGGATTTGAACCTGCGACCCCTTGGTCCCAAACCAAGTGCTCTGCCAAGCTGAGCTACTTCCCGATAGTATCACTAAATTATGTATTGGTGCGCCCGAGAGGAGTCGAACCCCTAACCTTCTGATCCGTAGTCAGACGCTCTATCCAATTGAGCTACGGGCGCAAATATTGGTGCGGGTGAAGGGACTCGAACCCCCACGTCGTAAGACACTAGATCCTAAGTCTAGCGCGTCTGCCAATTCCGCCACACCCGCATGTGGTCTCTTTCGTTTCGGCGACAATTTATATAATAACACCGCTGCTTAATCTAAGTCAATCATTATCCTGAAAAAATTTCATATTTTTTTAACACGTTATGGAAGCGTTGACATTCTCTCATTCTTTACCATACGATTATGGTATTAAAGGAGCTGAGTAAATTGAGTGTACCACAGTCCATTTATTATGCAAAAGAATTAGATAGTAACGATCCACTTGACCGGTTCAAAACTGAGTTTTACATACCTGAGCATTCCATTTATATGGACGGTAATTCGCTCGGTCTTCTCTCTAAAAGAGCTGAATCTGCTCTTCTACAATCTATGGAAGATTGGAAGACTCATGGAATAAACGGTTGGACAGATGCAAAGCAACCATGGTTCTATATGGCAGAAGAGCTCGGGAAGATGACTGCCCCACTCATCGGAGCAAAAGAGGAAGAAACCATTACAACTGGATCGATCACCACTAACCTCCATCAGATGCTATCCACCTTCTATAAGCCGAATGGTACTAAAACAAAGATACTGGCTGATTCACTCACCTTCCCTTCAGATATATATGCAATTAAAGCTCAACTGGATTTACATGGCCTCCAACCTAAAGAACACCTTATTCAAGTAACTAGTTCGGATGGTCGCACAATTAATGAGGACGATATTATAAATGAGATGACAAATGAGGTTTCCTTAGTCCTCCTCCCTTCTGTTCTTTATCGTAGCGGTCAGTTACTCGACATCAAAAAAATAACAAAAGCAGCACATGAGAAAAATATAATAATTGGTTTTGATCTTGCTCATTCGATCGGTGTTGTTCCACACGAACTCCACAACTGGGGTGTTGACTTCGCTGTTTGGTGTACATACAAATATTTAAACAGCGGTCCTGGGGGAGTGGGTGGTCTTTTTGTACACGAAAAACACCTCGGTCTTAAACCCGGACTTGCAGGCTGGTTTGGTTCAAAGAAAGATGTGCAATTTGATATGAGTCATGACCTTGAACATGCCCAATCAGCTGGTGCTTTCCAAATCGGAACACCGCATATCTTTAGTATGTCTACGTTAAATGGTTCACTTGAGATATTTTCTGAAGCAGGTATCCATCAAATTCGCGAAAAATCTTTAAAGCTTACGAGATACCTAATGGAATTAACTAGCCTGAAACTACATCACTATGGGTTCACTATAGCTAACCCTGATGAAGACCTTAGGCGTGGTGGACACGTTTGCCTGGAACACCCTGAGGCAGCGAGAATTTGTAAAGCGTTGAAGAACAATGGCGTGATTCCAGATTTCCGATCACCTAACGTCATTCGGTTAGCCCCAATCGCACTGTATACCTCATTTGAGGATGTATGGAATGTTGTGCAAACACTCGAAGAAATAATGGATTCAAAAGAGTATGAGCAGTTCACGAACCATCGGAACATCATTGCCTAAGACGCGTATAAAAACCCCCTTATCATTCAATATTAAGAAGGATTGAATTTAAGGAGGGAATCTCATGGAGCAATTGAATGAATTGGAATTGCAAAACCTTCGTCACATGATCGGCGGCCATGACACACTCGCAAACAAACTTGATACGTATGCAGAAACATGTACATGTCCACAGTTAAAACAGATGCTACAACAAGATGCTCAAGATGCAAGAAACACAAAACAACAACTTATGTCTTTTTTAGGTTAAGGAGGATTAGGTGATGAATGAAAAGGATATGGTAAACGATTATTTGTCAGCTCTTAATGGTAGCTTGAGCAATTATGGAAGTGTTATTTCACAATGCGATAATGAACAGCTTAGACAAGCACTTCAACAAATAAGAAATACAGATGAACAAAGACAATACAGTCTTTATCAATATGCAAAACAAAAAGGCTATTATCAGCCAGCAGCACCTGCCGATATGCAGGAAGTTCAACACGTAAAGAATCAGCTAAATGGCCCTCAACAATGAAATTCCTCCATATTACCTAACAGCCGGAAAAAACCGGCTGTTTTTTTATGTCTTTTCACTCATTTTTACTATTAGCGTTTCAGGTTCCCTATTTATGGATATTTAGGTTATACAGTATATACTTAGGGAGCGATGTGACAATGGAGACTATCTTAAATACCATCAGCGATTTCTCAGGCTTTATCTGGGGATATCCGATGATGATTCTACTGTTAGGTGGAGGGCTCTTCTTAACTATTAGATTAGGGTTCTTTCAAATCCTTTTCTTTCCCCACGCACTAAAACATACGATTGGAAAGATATTTGAAAAAGAAAAAGGCGATGGAACGATTTCACCTTTTCAAGCTTTCACATCTGCACTTGCATCGACCGCTGGCGCTACAAATATTGTCGGTGTGCCAGTTGCGATAGCTTTTGGTGGCCCTGGTGCAATCTTTTGGATGTGGGTCGTTGCGATCATCGGTATGTCAACAAAGTACTCTGAAATCGTCTTGGGTATCAAGTATAGAGAGAAAAATAAAGAAGGTGTCTTTGTTGGCGGACCCATGTATTACATACGTAAAGGATTGAATTGGAAGTTCGCATCATGGCTATTTGCATTTGGACTTATGATCGAAATCATCCCAGGTGTTATGGTTCAAACGAATTCTATATCTACATTAACGGAAGGTTCCTTTGGCCTTCCAACATGGTTAACAGGAATCATCCTCATGGTGCTGATTACAATCGTGGTATTTGGAGGAATAAAAAGAATTGGGTCTGTTGCAGAAAAGATCGTACCATTTATGATCCTTACATATATTGGCGGCGCAATAGGCGTTATGGTCATTAATATTGATCAGTTCCCTGAGGTAATGAAGCTTATCTTTGTTCACGCCTTTCAACCGATTTCTGCAGCTGGTGGCTTTGCCGGAGCTGGATTTGCAGCAGCGGTTCGTTGGGGCCTTGCCCGAGGCCTGTATTCAAATGAAGCCGGGATGGGTACAGCTTCAATCGCACACTCAGCAGCAAGCACACCCCACCCGAGTCGCCAAGGGTTATGGGGAATATTCAGCGTCTTTGTTGATACGATTATACTTTGTACAGTGACAGCCTTTACAGTTCTTGTATCTGGGGCGTGGAAAGATGTGAAACCTTCTAACGCTTCTGACATGGTTTCTGACGCTTTTGCTGGTTTAATGGGCGATACATGGGGGCCGATATTTGTTTCATCGCTACTACTCATTTTTGTTGTTAGTACGATCGGTGTTCTCATCTTTTATGGAGAAAAACAAGCGGAATACTTATATGGTTCAAAGGCTTCTAAAGCGATGAGGGTCGTTTATATAGCTGCCGTATTTGTAGGCGCTATTGGAGGTCTTCAATTTGTTTGGGAATTAGTAGACATTACGCTAGCTCTATTCGTTATTCCAAATGTCATCGCAATCCTATTCTTAAGTAAAGAAGTGAAAGACTTGACCGACGACTACAAACATAATTTCTTAAAGCAGTCGCGTAGTAAAGATAATAGCTTCAGTGGATAAGCCCTTTCACAAAAAACTGCCCGCCCTTCCGCTCTTGCCTATATCATTTATAGACGAATACATATAGTGATAGAGTAAGAGTACGTCTAAGGGGGAGCACAATCATGAAATACGGAAATGCACCATATGCAAATGAGCCATATAACCCGGTAGGTGGAGCAAACATGCCCTATTATGGGTGTAATACAGGCAATAGCTTCGCGTTAATCGTTGTTTTATTTCTTTTACTCATCATCGTAGGTGCTGCATTTGTAAAGTGTTAGGTAACGAAGACAGGAACTTCCCGTTCCTGTCTTTTTTATATAAATTGTAAGGTGTTCAAATGACTGATATGATTATTTTGAAAGAGGTATAAGGAAGTGAAGGATTTGAAAACGTTATTGATCGATATGGATTCAGTGATTTGTGATTTAATGACTGAATGGCACAAACGATATAATGAGGATTACAAAGATAATCTGAATGTAGAGAAACTCCATTGTTGGAGGTCAGAAGACTATGTAAAGGAAGAGTGCGGCGCCAAAATATATGAGTATTTGGATGAACCAGGCCTTTTTCAATCTTTATCACCTCTCCCAAACGCTATTGAGGTACTAGAAAGATTGTCAGAAGACTACGAACTCTTGATTGTTACTAGCAGTCGTACATATGCCTACACAGAAAAGGAGTTATGGGTTGAAAAACACCTTCCCTTTATAGGAAAGCGAAACCTAATTTTCACCCATCGCAAAGACATGATTCGAGGAGACCTTTTGCTCGATGATGCTCCACACAATCTTGAAGCATTTCGTGATACAGGTAGAATCGCTCTCGCAATGGATTATCCATATAACAAAGATGTCGATGTACCACGCGTGAAAAGCTGGCTTGATTTTGAGAAATGGCTTTCTGTGAGAAAGTGAGGAAAAACAGTTGTTCCACAAAAATGATCTCATCATAATTGGAGGAGGCCCTGCAGGTATTTCTGCAGCAATTTGGGCCAAGCGCTTAGGGTTGAATCATGTATTGTTAGAGTCAAATGAAGAACTTGGAGGGCAATTATTATCAATCAACAATAAGATTGTCGATTATCCAGGTATAGTTTCGGATAACGGACCTTCCCTAAAAAAACAAATGACACATCATGCACAATCGCTTGGATGTGTCATTTATACAGGTATCTCAATTAAGGGAATTGATCTTGAGAACAGAACATTACATACCCATTCTGATACATATTCGTTTAGATCGTTAATAATTGCCACGGGCTCCTCTCCTAAGAAACTGAAGATACCTGGTGAACAGGAAATGATCGACAGTAATGAGGTTTATTCCGCTACTCGAGATCGTGGAAAGTTTAACGGAAAGAACGTTGCCGTTATCGGCGGTGGGGATCGCGCCTTTGAAGGAGCGCTTCTTCTTGCAGAAGCTGGCGCGTCTGTCCAATTGATGCATCGCTCATCATCATTTAAAGCAAGAAAAGAATTTCGTGACCCAGTGTTTGCCCACCCTTCAATCGAAGTGTTAACAGATACTGTCATCACCAAAATCCAAGGCACGGACTACAAGCAATTATCTTATATAAAGAAACAGAGTACATATGAGACATGTGTAGATGGGCTATTCATTAGAATCGGAGTTGAGCCAAATACAGAGCACTTCATAGAAAGTCTCGAAAGTGATCCAGAAGGCTATCTCATTTGCGATAAAACAGGACAAACCTCTTTCCCATATGTCTTTGCTGCAGGAGATGTTTGTACAAGACCATTATTATCAAGTATTTCATCTGCTGCTGGCCAGGGAATGACAGCTGTCAAACGCTTATCTCTTTTCTTAGAAAATGAAAATTAATCATAAAAAGACTGCAGTAATCACTGCAGTCTTTTTATACTTATGGAAAAGTTCGTGACTTTCGATTGGAAGAAGACCTTTTACTAAAGAAAAGTGCAAGTAAGATAAAAATGAACATTCCTATTCCTATTAACAGAATGGCGACATTTAACCACTCGTTATTTGAAGCATTCTTTTCATCAGCCTTTTTGACAGACGCGACCTCTTCCACCTTTGTTGATGAATCATCTTTAAGAGATTTGCTTGCTAGAAGTGATGAATCCAATATTGAAGTGATCGAACCAATATTCGATTCCATAACCCCTTCTTTTGTTACTGATAACTCAGGTTCTCCATCCGAATTAGTCAATAAAGTCATATCTTTAGATAAAGTGTAATTTGTATCGTCTAGAGTATCAATTTCTGTTCCCTCTTCGTACATCACTGGCGAAAACTCATTGAAACCATAGTTTAACAGCGCGAGAGTATCTTGATATGCAATATTATTATTTTTGGCTTTCATCGTAACAGCTATTAATTCCCGATCATCTTTTGATGCGCTCGTTACAAGAGTAAATCCTGATTTAGAAACATAACCATTTTTCCCACCCGTAACATAATCATAATCCAACAATAGGCGATGGTGATTAATAAGGGTTGTATCCCACTCCTCGCCTTCCCAGTTCATTTCTTTCAAACCGGCAATAGAGCGATACTCCTCATTTCTCATTGCATATTGGGTAATCTTCGCCATGTCTTTTGCAGTTGTTACGTGATTTTCATTGAATAACCCATGAGGATTAGTAAAATGACTATCCTGAAGGTTTAATTCGTTCTTTGCAAATGCATTCATCTCTGCTGCAAAAGCTTCTACACTCCCGCTTAAATGCTCCGCAATCGCAACAGCTGCATCGTTACCTGAATTGATCATCATTCCTTTCACGAGCTTTTCTAAGGGTACTGTTTCCCCCTCAGCTAAATAAACTCTCGTCCCATCTACTTCTCGTGCTCGGCTACTAACTTTGACGGGTTCATTTAAGTTCCCTGATTCAATAGCAAGTATTGCTGTTAAAATCTTTGTGATGCTAGCTGGATACATTTCTTGACTGCTGTTTTTCTCGTATAGAATCTGACCGGTTTTACCGTCGATCAGTACTGCCGACTCACTTTCTATGTTTGGTTCTTCCGCTAAGATAGACTGCGGAAAAACACTAACGGTAATAAAATAAACGGCGAAAATCATTAACCACTTGTGTTTTGCGACCATAGGAGCTCCTCTTTCTTTAAAATGGTATTAAAAAGAGTTCGTACACTAATTCAATCCACTGTCTAGTACAATAGACTCACCTATACCATTATAAAAGAAACGAATGACCAGGAACAACAATTATTATGCTAAAAATTTTATATTAAAATAATCGTAATAAAATAAAAGCCGCATCGGCGACCTTTATGAAACATTAGAGAGTTTCCATTGTTCATAGATCTCTTGAGGAGCAGTCCAACAAAGCCAGGATACAAGAATCTTATTTTCTTCAGTTAATACGAGCCAATATTCCCATCTTCTTTTTTCAAGGTTTTGATAGATACCCGATTTTTTCACGAAGCGATCCATGTTTACCCCTCCAATATACTTTTGCCATTCTAACAAGTACTATTCGACCCACGCTTGTCAAATCCTTTGAATATTCTAAATATTCATTTCAGGCCCATTATCTACCAGATTGTTGGTGAATAAGGTATATACCCTTTGTACATGATAAGGAGCAAGGAGGTGTACAACATGGCAAATAACAATAGCTCAAATAACTTGGTAGTCCCTGGTGTACAACAAGCTTTAGATTCAATGAAGTATGAAATTGCAAGAGAATTTGGCGTACAGCTTGGTCCAGACTCCACTTCTCGTTCTAACGGATCTGTTGGAGGAGAAATTACGAAGCGCCTTGTCCAAATGGCTGAACAGCAACTTGGCGGCGGAAAGTACTAAGATTAACTAAAAAGTATGGATAGTTAAAGGCGGATGCTCTCCGCCTTTTTCATGTTAGATCGGCTAATTCATTTGCAGTACGAATTGTATAATCAACGATTGTTGTAAGATCACTTATTTGGTCTTCATTGATTTGGCGATTAAACTCAAGTTCGATCTTATTCATAATCGTTGATTCTTGTCGGTATTTATAGGATAACGTTTGACTCACATATGGACGATCGCCCCAAATTTTCTTTATTAGATTGTAAATCTCATCACATATTCCTTTATCTCGAACAGCCATCTCAAAACTTAGCTTTAATTCGCATCCAGGCTGTATATTTTCTAGCTGTAGCTGCTCAGCACTAAAACTCTCAAGACTTGCATGAAGGTTTATCGTACTTGATACCTTCGAATTCTCTTCAAAGGCAACGACATAAGTCCTTGAAAGGGTGGCTAGATCAACGAGATCACTTCGATTAGTAATTGTAATCTCACCGTCTAGATCTCGATCGTATAACTCACCTTCAAGGACAACTTTAACATTTTCATATATTGTTGGATCAAACATTTCTCAACCTCCCAGTCTCCCTACTATATCATGAACTGGGAATGGAAAAAGGCTAGGAACCCCTTGGATGTGAACGGGCAAATTGAATAAACGTTTCTTCATCTGCGATCTCACCGCATGTTGCACATTGTATTCGATAGTCTGGTCCTCGATATTCCATATGAAAAGGATCCATTTCCCCTTCACCCATAATAGACATTACTTCACCTGATTCTGGGTCCATCTTAATTGAAGTAACCTTTTGCTCTAGCTTGTTAAACCTCGATCGATTTGTTTTACATCTAGGACATAAGTATGCTGTCATCTCGTCACTCCTTTTTCAATAGTATTTATGAAAAAAGGAAAACTATACAATTATTACAGTATGTGAAATTTTTAAATATGAAATAAGAAAAACAGATGAACCTTATTCATCTGTTTGCTCAACGATCTTTTCAAGAACATATTCGATTGATTGAACTCTCTCATTAAATTTCTTAGGCCCTGTATCCTTTTGCCAGGCAACGACAGAAACCATTTCAAGATTTTCATACGTATTTTTTATTTGTATGGGGTACAAGTATTTGGGTTTATTCTCGATAACCCACGCTTTCGCCAACGGCTCCCATTCTTTTAATAAAGATAACGCACGGTCTGCGAATGGTTTTACTTCACCATAAAAGTCCACCTCATATGTATCAAGCTGAGTGCGATTTACGTACTGCACTCGCGCTTCCTCTGTTATTTCCATCAATTGTTTGGTTAACAAAATTAACTTCTCATTCATGACAGTCACTCCCATCTCATCCATCCTAACACAAATTGACCGGTTCAATCACAAACAAAAAACCTTATATCCAACGTGGACATAAGGCCAGCATAATGATTTAGCTTCCATTACTATTAGAAACTAAACAAACTCATGATCCAGGGACGCTTTACTTTTCCTGTTGACTGGCCTACTGCTTCCTGAATGGATGTATGCTCTTCTAACTCCATTAATTTTTCTTCTATACGAGTGACTTTTTTCACTAATTCATCCAGCTCAGCGCGGTGTTGCAGGACTTGTACAGTAATCACTTCGTTTGCTTTTTCTTCTAACTGTCTTTCAAGTTGCTCAAGTCTAACAGAGAAACGATCAAGTCGTTGTTCAAATTTCTCTTGCGATACAACTTTAGTGACAGGCTTTTTCGGCTGTTGATCTGAATCCGTCATCTTGATTTCCTCCATTGATTGACCGCTACGTAACTCTTCCTGAATGTGCTTCAGCTTCGAGATCGATTCATCGCTGAATAAAAAATGACCTAGTTCATTCTTTTCACAATCTAAATTAAAGAATTTCACCCATCTTTGAACAGTAGTAGGATTCACACCAAGTTCATCAGATACCTGCTTCGTTTTTAACAACATGAAATCCCATCCTTTCGCTCATTTTAGGCTTCAGCCTGTTTTGTAATTGTATAATTCGTCTTATGAACACCAACGCCTTCTTCAATGACAAAACTAGAAGAGTTTCGCCAAAGGTAGTGTTTTCCTGATAAAGGGAAACTTTTTCGACAGACAAAGGAATGAATTTGTAACATCTGCTCAAACTATTGACAGGAGGTGTAGTGATATGACAAGAAAACGCAAGTTACAAAAACCTGCAAGAAATACACAACCTTCACAAGAAGAAACGAAAACTGGTTATGGAAACAAGAAACTAGAAGGACCAGATCGACCTTCAACATAAAACCCAGGGGATACAAATTATCCCCTGGGTTTAAATATATTCTCAAGCTCTACCCCTACTTTGATCTGACTCCTTTTCTTTTCATACCATTCTGTAAGATCGATCGTACCTGGAAGGTCAACCTCTTTTGATAACATCGATGAGATTTTATTTCTCCCTTTAAACCAATCCACTTTTTCTTTCTGATGATGAGATACAATTGGAAAAGCTTCTCGCAACAACGGTCCTTCTTTGCTTTTTCTCATATACTTTTCATAATCGTACCGGTTACCAGTAGCTGGAGTCTTTATCGCAAATTCATAAAAGTGTGGAAAGAGAGGTGGATGAAACAATAGCTTTGCTAGTTTTTTTCCTAACTCCACTCTTTTCTTCGTATGTCGAAACCCCTTAACAGTTATGCCGTACAATTTTCCATGTCTTGTTGGAAAGAGAACTGTACTAAAATGGAACCACTCCTGCACATTAAAAAGGAAAGAATGAAAAACCTTTTTTTCATAGGCATGATGCAATAACACTGGTCTTTCAATTACATGCTGTTCATTAATAATTAATGCATTCATCAACCGCTCTTCATCTTTACATTCAAAGAACGTCTCCCATTCTTGTTGCATAAAAGGTGATACATTGAATTCCGCCAAGGCTGACATCATTGAGCAATTAGACTGTTTACTTACTTCATATAGTAATAACTGAGGAAAGGCATCCTCGAAAATCGTCCAATTCGCCCGTTCATATGTAAGAAACAACGTTCCAATTTGTTCATCTGATAATAATTTAGCAAACCATTTTCCTCTTAAGTCTCCCATGCTCCACCCCGCGTTTCTTGAAACCATCGATGCTAAGAAAGCCCATTTAATCTCAGGATTGCGCTTAAAAAAATCCTCATAAAATACGGTACGTGAAATATTATCTTTGTTTCCTTTTGCAGTTATTTTCTTCAATTTAATTAGCTCTGTCTTATTTAGCTCCATCTTCTTTTTCAATCTTTTTTTCACCTGCTTGAAACATTTTAGTCGTGCAAGACGTTATAATTAGAGTAGAATGGTTGAAGTAGCTTCTACAGAAAGGATGGTTAGATTGCCGATTCGATATCCGAACGGAAAGCCGTATGTCCCTTCGGCTCAGAATCAGCTTGCAAGTCAGAAACAAAAATCATATAGCAACCGCGGGATGACTCTTGAAGAAGACATTAACAAAAGTAATACTTATTATCTCTCGGTAGGTAAAGCAGTTATTCATAAAAAACCAACACCCGTTCAAATTGTAAATGTTGATTACCCGAAACGAAGTGCCGCCGTTATTAAAGAAGCTTATTTCAAACAAGCTTCCACTACTGATTATAATGGGGTATATAAAGGAAGATATATCGATTTCGAGGCAAAGGAAACGAAAAATAAAACGTCTTTCCCTTTGAATAACTTCCATGAACATCAAATTACTCATATGAAGCAAGTTATTGATCATGATGGAATTTGTTTTATCATTTTACGCTTCTCAACGTCTGATGAAGTTTTCTTCTATGATGCTTCACATCTATTAACGCACTGGGGTGAAATGACAAAGGGTGGTAGAAAGTCGATTAAAAAAGAAGACATCGAACGAAATGGGATTAAAATCCCCTATTCTTTTCAACCACGCATTGACTATATGAAGATTATTGATAAAATGTATTTCAATTATAGCTAGTTTTAACCGCATTCATAAAATAGTGAATGTTATCGAATCCTATAAAGAGTACTGGTTTGAAAGGCAGGAATATGTATGAGTGAATATAACTCTCGTCAAGAACGACGTAAAATGAAAAACCCTAAAGAAAAAGGGAAAAAGAAAAAGGGGAAGAAGGGAACTTTCAAGAAGATACTACTTTCTCTCGTTGTATTGTTTTTGATCGGTATCGCTGTTGGAGGAATTACAGCGATCGCTTACATTAACAATGCCCCTGAATTAGATCCAGATTCGTTAGCGAATCCACAATCTTCAGTAATTCTCGATCGAGACGATGAAGAGGTTCAAACATTAGCAGGAAGTAAATCTAGAGAAGTAGCCAAGATCGATGAGATTCCGGATGTCGTAAAAAACGCTTTCATTTCTGTAGAGGATACGAGATTCTATAAACACTTCGGGATAGATCCTCGTCGTATCGGTGGAGCAGTCCTCGCCAACTTTAAGAATGGTTTCGGCGCAGAAGGTGCAAGTACAATCACACAACAAGTTATTAAAAACTCTCTACTTACTTCAGAAAAATCATTAGAGCGTAAAGTACAAGAAGCTTACCTCTCAATCAAATTAGAACAACAGTACACAAAGGATCAAATCCTTGAAATGTACGTGAACAAAATTTATTTCGGAAATGGTGCATGGGGAGTAGTAGATGCAGCAGAAACTTATTTTGACAAGAACATCACTGAAGATGAATTGACTCCAGGAGAAGCAGCATTGCTTGCTGGGCTACCTCAACGTCCCACAGCATATGACCCATTTGACCATCCTGAAGTGGCAGAAGAACGTAGAAACACTGTTCTTAGCTTGATGAAGAAACAAGGCGTGATCACAGCTGAAGAAGCTAAGAAATATAGTGCAATCAAAGTAAGTGATATGGTCGTTCAAAGTAATAAAGACAAAACAGGTGAGCAATACAAAGTATTTATCGATCGTGTTGTTAAAGAATTACAGGAGAGAAAAGATATATCTGAGAAAGATATTTACTCTGGCGGTTTAACAATTCACACGACATTAGATACGAACGCTTAAGAAATTACGAACGATGTTATTTCTAACTATAATTACACAAATAAATATATGAGGTCAGGTCTAGTCCTACTCGATACGAAGACAGGCTCTGTTCGTGCGATCGGAGAAACGCGTAAAGATGAAAGTGTCATTCCGTATGCAACAACGGACAATCTTCAAACAGGATCGACCGCGAAGCCGATCATCTCATATGGCCCTGCTATAGAAAATATGCAGTGGTCAACAGGTAGATCGATTAAGGATGAAAAACTAGAAATTGATGGTCGACCCATAAGGAACTGGGACCGTAAATATCGTGGACAAGTATCTATGAGAAAAGCGCTAGAGTGGTCTTACAACGTACCTGCAGTCAATACATTTACTGAAGTTGGCAAAGGTCCTGCTAAGGAATTCGCTAATAACCTTGGACTTGGACTTAAGGACGAGAATATGGTACCAACAGCTGCTATCGGAACATTTGGCTCTTCTCCACTCGAAATGGCTGGTGCATATGCTGCATTTGGTAACAATGGGAATTTCAACAAACCACACACGGTACGAAAAGTTGTATTTCCAGACGGCCGAGAAATTAACCTCGAGCCTGAATCAGTCAAAGCGATGAACGACTACACAGCTTATATGGTTACAGACATGCTGAAAACCGTTGTGAAAAGCGGTACTGGTACTGATGCGAAAATATCTGGCTTACCTCTAGCAGGGAAAACAGGTACGACGAACCATCCTCAAGATGTAGTTGAATCTAAAGGGTTCCCTACTTCTGGTATCACACGAGATGCTTGGTTCGCTGGTTATACAACTGAGTATTCCATGGCAGTTTGGACTGGGTTCAACTCTCCTAATAGCCATTACCTTGATTCTGGTAAAGGTGAAGATGATGCATCTAAGATCATCTTTAAAGAGATTATGAGTAGAGTATCAGAAGGAATCAATACAGCAGACTTCAAAAAACCAGACTCTGTAGTCGAAATCGGTGTGGAAAAAGAAACAGGCTTATTACCAAGCGATTACACACCTAAAGACAAAATCGTTTATGAACTATTCGTGAAAGGTCATACGCCAGATAAGACATCTGATAAATATCAGCAGCCTGAAGGTGTGAAAGACTTATCTGCTCAATATGACGAAGCTTCTAAAAGCATTTCACTATCTTGGAAGCCCGGTGGCGATAAAAAGTACACATATAAAGTAGAAATGAGTGTGGATGGTGGAGAGTACGCTACCATTTCAGAATCAAGCAATACTGCTCTTTCTGTGGATAATGTATCTCCAGGAAGTGAATTTAAATTTAAGGTAACAGCGATCGTTTCAGATACAGGAGTTACTTCTAAGCCAGCTGAAACATCAGTCAAAGTTCCTGCTTCTGAAGAGCCTGAACCTGAAACAGAAGAAAATGAAGAAACTGATCAGGACGGTCAAGGTGAAGGAAACGATAATCAAGGCGATGGAAGCAATGAAGGAAATGGCCAGGGTAACTCTAACGATGGCAATGATGGCTCAGGCAATGACGAATCCGGTAACGACGGTTCCGGTAATGGTCAGGGAAATGGCAATCAAGGCAATGACGGAAGCGGTAGTGGAAATAACGGGGGGCAAGGAAATGGAAGTGAAGGCACAAAGCCTGAAGAAAATAACGAAGACTCCTCTCTTACCGATTTAATGCCTGACAATAATTGATAACTAAAAGCCAATCGGATTTATTCCGATTGGCTTTTTTTCATGGCTTCATTTCTCATCCACTTTTTATGAAGTTCATTGACAAGCTCACGTAACTGTACAAAAGATGTGTAATGATCATAGTGATCGATCACATACTGCAATCGTTCTTTCCCATTAATTGGGGCGATTTCAATACTTGCAAATCTTTCTTGCCACACACCAGCTAGAGCCATTTTTTCATTTAACCAGAACAAAGTTTCCATAAAATAACCAATTTGATAAACCATTTCAATACTAGCTTCTTCTTTATTCCTGCTAGAAAACAGCTTACCTATGTGCCCCTCCACTTCATTCCATCGTTCAAAATATTCTTTGATAAAGGGTTCTGGCGAATGCCATGGATTGCTATTTTTAGTATGACTTGCTCGTAATTCGTAATAGAATGGTTTGCGTTTACTACTTTTCAAAAACTCTTCATGCCAATTGGATTCATCAAAAAATAAAGAATGCATGAGTTCTCTCGGGATCACTTCTTTATTTTCCATTTCGCACCCGTTTCATTCGTTTTTGCCCTTCTCTACATAGATCTAACAACGGACAAATCTCACACTTAGGTGACTGCGCCCTACAATGGTATCTTCCAAAGAAAATAAATCGGTGATGAGAGACGGACCATTCCTCTTTAGGTATTTTCCTCATCAGCGTTTTTTCCACTTCAAGTACGGAATCTTTCCACCTGCAAATTCCAAGTCGTTTACTTACTCTCTCCACATGAGTATCAACTGCGATTGCAGGTAATTCAAAGGCAACAGAAGCAATCACGTTTGCCGTTTTTCGCCCCACGCCAGGTAATGACATGAGCTCATCCCGATCTTGTGGAAGCTCTCCACCATATTCTTCTATGACCATACGGGCAAGCTTCTTAATATTTTTTGCTTTGTTTCTAAAAAGACCTATCCTTCTAATGTCGTTTTCTAATTCCTCTATAGGAACATTTAAATAATCCTCAGGCTTTTTGTATTTTTCAAAAAGGCCAGGCGTTACTTTATTCACTAGTGCATCCGTACACTGAGCAGAGAGAACAACCGCGATGGTCAGTTCAAATGGTGTAGAATGATGAAGCTCACAGTGTGCATCAGGAAACATTTCTTGCATTGAATCTAATACAGTTCGAATCTGTGGTTTTGTTAACAACAGTAGCCCTCCTTCCATTAACGTAAAAAAAACGGGAGATTAACCCCCGTTTCACCACCTTACTACCTATTTACCGAGCCAATTATAAATCGGAGCACTCGAGTTTGTTGTGTTCTCAGATTTAGGTGATGGTGTTTTTTTATCATATTGACGTTTTCTGAATTTCTCTCCGTAAGCTCTTGCTTGATCGATAGTTTGGATATTATTTCGCTTCCATTCGAACAAAATACGATCAATATATCTGAAGTTTAGCTTGCCTGCAAGTACTGACTCTTTTAATGCCGCTTTGATAAGTTCTGGTTCATGTTTATCTCCATCAATCCACATACCGAGTGTTTCACATTCGATCGGAGAAAGAGGTCGCGCAAATTCACGTTCAAAAAGGGTATATAAACTCTCTTCATTCTGTGCATTTTTTTCAGCTTTTGTTTCAGCTTCTTGCTGCTCTAACTTCGTAAAAATTCGTTCCCAAAGTGGGAGTAGCGAATAGGCTTCGGAATAATAGCCTTTTACTTCATCACGATGTTCATCAATTGTTAAAACGCCTTTTTGCATGAGCTGTTGTATTTTATCCATGCACGTTTGAGGTGTATACGTCATTTCTGACGCAAGCTCCTCAGGAGTTGGAAATGAATTACCGTGCTCTATAAAACCATGCAACTTGATTAAAAAGAAGCAGTCTTCCTCATGAAGTCCTACTGTAGCATAATGGTTTAATAATAGCCTCGGTATTGAAACATGTCCTCCGTTTAACAATTGAATTATATGTTCTTTCTTCATCCCATCCACCTCTACCTTTCATTATAGCATGCCGGCATTTTGTGATGGGGAGAAAACCATCGATTGATCGTTTTCAATGTTTCCCTTTAAACCAATATAAAAAAATACGGCAATCTTCTCATATAAAGACGCTCCCTTCACTATGAAAGAAGCGCCCAAGCATTGTTAGTTTATCACGGATACAATCTGTTTAAAAGTCTAGGGAACGGAATGGTTTCACGAACGTGCTCGACGCCAGAAAGCCATGCAACTGTTCTCTCTAGTCCTAGTCCAAAGCCAGAATGTGGAACAGATCCGTATTTACGTAGTTCTAGATACCATTTATAAGCTTCGTCAGTTAAACCATGCTCTTCATAACGCTTTTCCATAAGAGCAAGATCATCGATCCGCTGACTTCCACCGATAATCTCTCCATATCCTTCAGGAGCAATCAAGTCTGCACAAAGAACGACTTCTTCACGTTCTGGATGAGGCTTCATATAGAATGCTTTAATGTCCTTAGGATAGTTCGTAATGAAGACCGGCTTCTCAAAGCTTTCTGCGATAGCCGTTTCATGAGGTGCACCGAAGTCTTCTCCCCATTCGATATCAGTAAATCCTTTTTCCTTCAATAACGTAATTGCATCATCATAAGAAATACGAGGGAAAGGAGCCTGAATCGCTTCAAGCTTCGCTACATCGCGTCCTAGTGTCTTTAACTCGATCTGGCAATTCTCAAGCACAGACTTCACAAGGAAGCTTACAAATTGTTCTTGAACTTCAAGGCTTTCCTCGTGGTCCATGAATGCCATTTCTGGTTCGATCATCCAAAATTCAATAAGGTGACGACGTGTTTTTGACTTTTCTGCTCTGAACGTTGGTCCAAATGAAAAAACTCTTCCAAAAGCCATAGCGGCTGCTTCCATGTACAGTTGACCACTTTGAGAAAGATAAGCATCTTCTTCAAAATACTTCGTGTGGAACAGGTCAGTTGTACCTTCCGCTGAGCTCCCTGTCAGAATAGGAGGGTCAATTTTCACGAAATCATTCTCATTGTAGAATTGGTAAGTTGCACGAATGATTTCATTACGAATACGTAGAATCGCGTTTTGACGTTGAGAACGGATCCAGAGGTGACGATTGTCCATAAGAAACTCTGTTCCGTGTTCTTTCGGAGTGATCGGGTAATCGACCGCTTCGTGAATTAATTCAATATCCGTAACGGTTAATTCATAACCTGATTGTGAACGATCGTCTTCTCTAACAGTTCCTGTAACCCAAACAGATGATTCTTGCGTAAGTCCCTTTGCTGCTTCCCACGCTTCTTCTGTTACTTCCTTCTTCACCATGACTCCTTGAATAAATCCTGTACCGTCTCGAAGCTGTAAGAACTGAATCTTACCGCTAGAGCGCTTATTATGTAGCCATGCTCCTATCGTTACGGTTTGTTCGACTTTTTTATTTACGTTTGAAATCGTCGTTTTCACTGCTTAATTCCCTCCAACTTATATAGAAACGTGCGGGCCATACACTTCATTATAAATAGCCCCTTTTTCTTAATCACTTAGTATTATACCTGTCCACTCTTGCTTGAACAACATGCTTAAACTGCTGACGTTTGTTTAGATGTTACAAATCGTTCAATTCGCGTTATCGCCTCAAGGATCACATCTAGAGAAGTCGCATACGAAAGACGAACATTGTCTGGTGACCCGAACCCTGATCCAGGCACTAGCGCAACCTTTTCTTCTTCTAACAAACCTTTAACAAACGCATCTACTGTATCGAAGCCAGTCGTTTTCGCGGCTTCTTTCGCATTTGGGAAAAGATAAAATGCACCTTTTGGCTTCACACATGTAAAACCAGGAATCTCACTCAAACGCTGATGTACAATATTTAGCCTCTCTTCAAATGCCTTATTCATCGTCTCAACAGGTTCCTGAGTTCCTTCGTAAGCTGCAAGTGCTGCATATTGAGAGATAGATGTTGGATTTGATGTTGAATGGCTCGCTAGGTTCGTCATTGCTTTAATGATTTTTTTATTCCCTGTTGCGTACCCTATTCTCCAACCTGTCATCGAATGAGATTTTGATACCCCATTGATCACGACTGTTTGCTCTTTCAACTCATCTGAAAGTTGAGCGATCGATGTGTGTTTCTCACCCTCATAAACAAGCTTCTCATAAATTTCATCAGAAATAATGAGAATATTATTTTCGAGACAGAAAGCTCCGATTTTCTCCAGCTCTTCTTGAGTATAGATGGATCCTGTTGGATTAGAAGGAGAATTGATCACGATCGCTTGCGTCTTTGATGTAACAACTTCATTGAGTTGTTCAACAGACACCTTAAACTCGTTTTCTTCCTTACCTTCAACATATACAGGTTTACCACCTGCTAATTTTACTTGTTCAGGGTAGCTCACCCAATATGGCGTTGGTATGATTACTTCATCACCTTCATCAAGGATAACTTGAAAAAGGGTATACAAAGCGTGCTTAGCTCCTGTACACACAATCACTTCTTCAGGTGTATACGCTATGTTCTGGTCTTTCTCGAATTTATTGATGATACTTTTCTTAAGGGGAAGAATTCCACCTGATGGCGTATATTTCGTTAGTCCATCTTTCATTGCATTTTCAGCAGCTAAAAGAATATGATCTGGTGTATTAAAATCAGGCTCACCAGCTCCAAGACCAATCACATCGTGACCTTCTTCTTTCAATGCTTTTGCTTTAGCTGTAATTTCTAGTGTGGCAGAAGGCGTAAGTGCCGCCACTCTGTTAGATAGTTTCATCCCACTCTTCCTCCTTCGTATTCCTTAACTTTGTTTAATGCTTCTTGAGCGCCAGTATTCACCGTTACTGAAATAATAGTAGGCAAACGTATATCGGTCATTTTCATCCACAAACGTTGCTTCCCATACGAGTACTTCTTTTCCCTCTTGATTAACTTCGATTCCAGGCTTAATACTAATGATTTTTGATGGCGAAAATCGTTCGGTTAAATTAGACTTTACAACGTTTGAAGTGACACCTTCATCTGCTTTTTTTGTAACAGTAGAGCCCTTTTTTTCAGGGACCCAGCTATATACGTCATCTTCGTCTTTATCTTTCCCTTTGAACACCACATAAGCACCATTTGTACCATGGTAGTGGATGGTTTCATCCACTTTATTTAATCCTGCAACCTGTTTAGCTTTCTCTTCTAGCTGATCAGGGCTTTCATTTATAGAATGATAAAAGGAGAAAGCCTGCCAAATCCCTACACCAAAAACTAAAACTAATATAATCCCCAAAATTCGCATACGAACACCCTATTTATGTACGATATATAGTAAAGACCATTTTTTCCTGATCCTCTTCATCAAGGGCCAGACCAAACATTAAATCCCTTTCTTTCAACGTTCGATTTAACGCGTCTACGATTTTGTAAATATCAAGGGATTTTGTTACTTTTACTGTCGATAATACTTCGATATTACTCTCCACTCGTGTCATCTCCCTATTTAGTTTGGATATTCCATCAACGCAAATATTTGCTACTTATAGTTTGGATTCTTCGTGACAAACTATAAGTACCGCAAAAGCGGGAACGGTGCAAACCGTAATACTCGCCCCACTATCCAACAATTGCCTGCGTTTGACGCAGGCTTTTATGTTTTACATAACAACCTTACCTTATTTTTAAATAAGTTCGTGGTTTTTGCAATACTTATTCTTCAATGCCCTGGTGGCGTCGACTTGGTTGGGATGGTGATCACATCATACCCATCCTCTTGCATCCGAATTGTAACACTACCTATTCGATATGGATAATATACCTCAGTCCAATTTTCACTGAGGCGTTCGAGAACAGACTCACTTATGTCTATTTTCTTGTGACGAAAGATGACGGCCATTTGAGGATTGATCGCATGCAAGAACTGAGAAGTTGTTCCTACATCACTACCAAAGTTCGCAACTTTCAATACTTCAGCGGTTTTTCCAGAATTCACAATTTCTTCTTCAAGCTCTCGATCAGTCTCACCCATCACCAATAAGTCTTGACTACCTAAGGATAGCATAAATGTTGCTACTCCTGCCTTAGATATATGAAGGATATCGATCGCTGCACCTTCAACAATTTCAATCGACTCATTTACCTTTAAATTACTCACCTTGGTTTGCGAAGGTATTTTCTGTATCAACGATTCCACAAGCCGCTTAGGTGCAATGATCTCTTTCACATTGAAATAACGAAGTAAAGAATTGATATTCCCAGAATAAGCTTCATCAGCATTTGTTAACCAAATTTCATTTATTTCCTTTACCTGGTAAATTTGCAACCGTTCGATCAACTCTTTTTCAGATGAAGAACTACCGGTGTTTATTAACACGTTTCCACCTATCGGATCCTGGACTAGAATAGCTTCCCCTATTGATAAGTCGAAGAATGTAATCGCAATTTCTTGATTTTCTAAATTTAGATCTACTGATTGTATAGGTGCGTTTGAACTACCTGTATTGATCGATAGAACGAAGAGTAAAAAGGTTACTATCATCATTTTTTTCATCACACTACCACCCCTAAAAGTAGTGTGTGAAGAAACCTTTATTTATAACCAGAGATCAAGTTCGTCCACAAGTTCATCAACATCTCCCTTAAGCATAGGGACATCAGGTAATGACTTTACAAACAAGCTCCCATACCGTGTAGAAACGATTCTTTTATCAAAGACAAAAACCGCTCCTCTGTCTTTTTGAGACCTAACAAGACGACCAAATCCTTGCTTAAATCTTATGATCGCCTCAGGTAAAGAAAGCTCCATAAAGGGGTTACCTCCAGCATGCTTTAGCTTCTCAGACCTTGCTTGAAAAACCGGGTTATCAGGCGGAGAAAAAGGCAGACGAACGATAACAAGACAGCTGAGATCTTCCCCAGGTATATCGACACCTTCCCAGAAGCTACTCGTACCAAATAAAATCGCATCATCGCTTTCTTTAAAGTTCTTCGTTAATCGTACACGACTCCCACTGTCTACTCCCTGGCTTATCAAGGTTAAGTCATCATCCTTCATGAGCTCTTTCATTTTTAAATGAGCTTTTCGAAGCATATCATAGGACGTAAATAAAACGAGCATTCTTCCCCTTGTAACCCTCGCAATTTTCAATATTGCTTCGGTGATATGATCGACGAACTGATGGTCAGATACATCTTTAATCATAGGTAGGTTTGTCGGAATCATTAACCTAGCTTGTTCAGAATAATTGAACGGAGACTCATATCGAAACGTATTGGGCCCATATTCTTCTAGTCCAAGTCGTTTGATAATGAAATCGAAAGAATTACGGACTGTCAATGTTGCAGAGGTAAGAAGAATGCTTTTCTTTTTCCCGAAATATTCTTCCGATAACAACTCGCCAACTTCTACAGGTCGACTGAAAAGAAACGCTGAATTAATCGCACCTTTCGGATCAATCTCTACCCACTTTACGTCATTCGATTTGTCTTGCAACAATAAATAGTCAATTTTGGCTAGCTCTTCTAGAACTGATGCATGTAACCCTTTAAAATCTGCCCCAGCATTAATTTGCTCACGTGATAATTCTTCCTCATTCAAGTCCAATTCCTTTTCGATCTTTATTAATAACTTATCTAGATCTTTTAAATAAAAAACAAGTCTATGAGCTGCTTCTTGAATGGCATCCCATGACGTGCCGTTTTCTTCGGCTAGTCGGTAACTTAATCGGCCAATTTCATTTGATCGATTGATATTCTTCTGAACGTACCGATGCAACATTCTGAAAAGCTCATCAAGATCTGACAAAATGGTTTTTACATACGTTTCAATTTCCGTTGTAATTTCATGTACTTCAACACCAACGTCTTTTAGAATACCAATCGTTTTGCCATACAGACCATCTCCATCTTTCAATCCCATCCTTACAAACCCTTGCAAGATGGAAAAATAGTCTGTTTTCACTCCAAAGAACTCAGTTGCAATATCTTCTAGATGATGAGCCTCGTCGATGATTGCCTGCTGATACGCTGGTAAAAGCTGATGGTCGTTGATCAAATCACTAAACAAGAGTGCATGGTTCGTTATTATGAGGTCAGCACTCATAGCAAGACGCTTTCGACGATGGTAAAAGTCCCGAGAAAACCACGGGGAGCGGTGATTTGCTGATACGGTTGCATCACTTTTCACTTGCTGCCAGAAAAGTTTACCTCCACTTGAAAGGTTAAGCTCTTCCACATCACCATACTCTGTTTCAAGTAGCCACACTAATATCTGGGCTTTCGTTAAAATGGTGTCATAATTGTTATCTTCAAATTGAAATAACTGTTGTTCAAACCTCGTCATATCGAGATAATTGCTTCTACCTTTTAGAACTGTTGCTTCAAAATCATATGGTAAAATTTCTTTTAAAAACGGTATGTCACGCTGAAGTAATTGCTCTTGTAGCTGGATGGTATGTGTGCTTACGACGACTGGTTTACGTGTGTTCTTTGCATGTGCAACTCCAGGCAATAGGTAACCTAATGACTTCCCAATCCCCGTTCCAGCTTCTATCAATACATGATGGTTCGACTCAAAAGCATCCGCAACACTTCTCATCATGTCATTCTGCCCATCTCGTGTTTCATACCCTGGAATGATATTGGCCATGGTAGTATCCAGGTTTTGCTGAATCGTTTGAAATGGAATCACTTCTTTTAATGGTTCAGCTTCTTTTGCTTCCGCTTGTATCTTTAACGCTATATCGCGAAAGATTTCAAAATCCCCTTCAGGTTCAATAGATTTTTCTTTCGTTTTCACTAACTCCTGAAGGATGGTTTCCAAGTCACTAAATAGCCTCGGACTCAGCTCTGCTAACTGCTTCAACGTCACGATAGGCAGGGACTCAAGCTTATTGAATAAATACTGAAGTAATTCACCCGTAACCTCGGCATCACTATCTGCCTGATGTGGATTATTATGCTCAATAGCAAGATAATCGGCTAACCATGATAATTTATAAGCTTCTGCTTGAGGAAGAAAGATCCTTGCAAGCTCTACAGTATCGAGAACAGGTCCTGAAAATGGTTCATACCCGCTCTCATCAAGCTCCGCATTCATAAAGTTCAAATCAAACCTTACATTATGCGCAACAAAATAAGCGCCATCCAGTCGTTTTAGTAGCTCTGGAGCTACTTCCTCAAAAAGTGGAGCATCTTTTAGATCTTCGTCAGTAATTCCTGTTAATTGTTGAATAAATGCTGGCAATGGCTGTTCAGGATTAACAAAAGATGAGTACCGATCTACAATCTCATCCTCTTCAATAACAACCAAACCAATTTGTATGATTCGGTCTCCATTTTTTGGAGAATTTCCCGTCGTTTCAAAATCTATAACTGTATAGCGGTTCATTCGTTTCACTCCAGTTGCTTTAAACCTTACTCTCACCTGTATAACTTTATCACTTTTTATGTAGAACGGAAAATAATTTCGATAAAGAAAAGCTCTGGATATGTTTCCAGAGCTTTTTCGACTATAAAATGGTTGAAGCAGGTTCTGCTCCGATCATATCTACAATTTCATTGTGTTCATTCATAATCGCTACGCGAGGTGTGAAAAGCTTTGCTTCTTCTTCCGTCATCATGCCATATGCAACGATAATGACAATATCGTCTGGCTGCACAAGTCTTGCTGCTGCACCATTTAAACACACTACCCCGGATCCTCTTTCTCCTGGTATGATGTAAGTTTCTAACCTTGCACCATTATTATTATTTACGATTTGAACTTTTTCATTCGGCAACATCCCAACAGCTTCGATAATATCCTCGTCAATCGTTATACTACCAACATAGTTTAGGTTTGCTTCTGTAACTCTTGCTCGATGGATTTTACCCTTCATCATCGTTAAGAACATTCTGATTACACTCCTATCGGTATTCCACTTCTTGTAATAATGACATTATCAATAAGTCTTGCTGCTGAGAACTGCACTGCAACAGCAACAATGATATCTTCATCTATAGTTTCAATCTGTTTCAATTCTGGATAGGAGAGCACCTCTACATAGTCAATAGTACCGACAGTTTCTTGTAGCTTGGATTCTACTAGTTTCTTGATTTCATGAGCGGTTGATTCCCCATTGTTAACCGCTTCTTTCGCTGCTCGCAAGCTATTTGAAAGCTCTGAGGCATCCGATCGCTCTGAGGGTGTGAGGTACACGTTGCGCGAACTTTTCGCTAGCCCGTCGCTCTCTCTAATGATTGGACAAGGGACAATTTCAACGGGTACGTTAAAGTCTTCAACTAAACCTGTAATAACAGCGACTTGTTGTGCATCCTTCAATCCAAAATATGCACGATCTGGTAACACGATTTGAAACAACTTAAGTACAACTGTTGCTACTCCATCAAAATGACCAGGTCGAGATTCACCACAAAGGGTATCGACCCTCCTATTTACAGTTAGAGTAGTCGTCCGATCATCCGGGTACATCTCACTGACATGAGGATAAAACAAAATATCTACACCAGCTTCTCTCGCTAGCTCCTCATCACGCTTTATATCTCTTGGATAACGATCGAAGTCTTCATTTGGGCCAAATTGAAGAGGGTTAACAAATACACTCATTACGACAATGTGGTTTTGTTTTCTAGCTGCTTCAACAAGGCTTATGTGTCCTTCATGAAGAAAGCCCATCGTAGGAACAAACGCTATCGAATGACCAAGTTTCATTTGTTTTTTTGCTTCTATTTGCATGTCTTTTATGCCTGAAATAATTTTCATGACTTCTCCCCTCCATACATAGAAGCGAGCTGTTCTTCTTTCATATTAAAAGAATGCTTTTGCTCAGGAAAGGATTGCTTTTTGACATCTTCTATATAAGAATGAATAGAATGTGAAATCGTTTCGCTTATTTGCGCATACTGCTTCACAAACTTAGGCACATGCCCACTCCCATAACCGATTAAATCATGATAGACGAGTACTTGACCGTCTGCCTGTACACCTGCTCCTATTCCGATAACTGGAATAGTAAGCTCGTTCGCAACAACCTCTGTTAACTGCTGAGGCACACATTCAAGAACAAGAGCAAAAGCTCCTGCATGTTCGATCGCTTTCGCATCTTCTAGTAGCTGAGCGGCTTCCTCACTACCCTTAGCCTGAACCTTATACCCGCCAAGCACACCTACAGACTGTGGTGTGAGCCCTAAGTGGCCCATCACAGGGACGCCAGCTGAAGTGAGTTTCGCAATGTGAGTGATCACCTCTCCAGCACCCTCAAGCTTTACAGCATCTGCCCCAGCTTCTTGCATTAATCGACCTGCATGAGCTAACGTCTCACTCGTAGTACTATGATAAGTTAGAAAAGGTAAATCGCTTACAATAAACGTATTACGTGCTCCTCTATCAACGGCTTTTGTATGAAGAACCATATCGTCCATCGTTACAGGAACAGTAGAATCATAGCCAAGTACGACCATACCTACAGAATCTCCAACTAGTAACATATCGATTCCTGACTCTTCTGCAAGCTTTGCGGTAGGATAATCGTACGCGGTCAACATGGCGATTGGCTCATTGTTTTGTTTCATTTTTTTGAAATCAGCTGTTGTTTTCATTTCTTACTCCTCCTTTTTTAGAGGAATATAAAACCGCACTAAAAACTCCTGGACGAAGTTAACGGTTGACAGGGGTACCCTAATCGGCCAGTGAGTTCACACAGGCATACCGCAACACTCCACGATCCAGGAGGTTACTTATCGGTTTCATCCCTCTGTCCTAGTCCGTTACGGATCAAGGCAGAATATGTTGGTTTAATCCTTACATGGTGCGGTTCTTTATCAAAGATACCGCCCTTACACCTGTAGTATAGCAGATTAATGAAGGTTTGTGGAAAATGAATCAACAGATTTCAATATCAGCTGAATAAATATGATGAACCTCTCCGTCACTAGACTCGAGTAATAGCACACCCTCCTCGGTAATCCCTTTCGCTAAACCTTCAATCACTCCATTCAAGGTTCTTGCTTTGATTTTCCTCCCTAGACTAATCGCATAACTTTCCCACAAAAGCTTGATCATACGAAACCCATTTTCCATATATTCCGCATACAGCCCTTCTAGTTCATTCAATATCGCTGCTAGTAGAGCGGCACGATTAACGTCTTCACCACTTTCGATTTTAAGGGAAGTAGCCGTCGTTAAATCTGATGGGAAATCTTCTTGGCCGGCATTTACATTGATACCCATCCCAATGATCACGGACTTGATTTGGTCAGCTTCGGCCTGTAACTCAGTAAGAATTCCCACTGCCTTCTTCCCATTAATCAAAATATCGTTCGGCCATTTGATTTCAGCTTCTAGCCCAGTTTGCTTTCTTATTGCTTGAACAACACTCACTGCAGCAATCAACGTGAATTGAGGCGCACGTTGAGGAGGTAACTTTGGTCGAAGAATGATGCTCGTCCAAATCCCGCTACCTTTTGGAGAGTGCCACGATCTACCCAATCTTCCTTTACCAGCAGTCTGCTCATCTGCAACGACAATCGCCCCATGCTGTATTCCACTATGAGCTAGATTGTGAGCAATAAATTGAGTTGTCTCAACAGAAGAATAGGCATGAATCTCCCTACCTATAAGATCTGTATTGAGTTTCAAACTAATTTCCTCTTTTGAAAGGCTATTCGGACGAGTCAAGATTCGATACCCTTTCTTTTGTATTGCCTCAACTTCATATCCATTCTTCCTTAACTCTGCAACATGTTTCCATATTGCAGTGCGTGAGACATTCAAAGATTCACTAATCATTTGTCCTGAAACATACGTGTCAGTATGCTCTTCAAGCATTTGCAGCAATCGTTGTCTTATTGAATCTGCCAATGTTCAAGCCACCTTTTAATGCTAGATTTCTCATTCGTAATCTCTTCGTTAAGAATTGCTTGTTCGATCTGCTTAAGGCATTCTCCAACCCACGGGCCTGGTTTTTGACCTGTCCATGCTATTAGATCTTCGCCTGTTACAGCTACCATATCAGAAGAGGTTATTGGAAGAGCTGAAGCAATGTTATCAATATGTTCATATGTAGGTATTCGATTGTTCATAACTGCTAGCACGCGTTCACTCTCCCTCTCAAATGGAAGTGCCGCATAGACAGTATCTCGATTCCATCCGTCCATTTGAACGGTCCTACTAACACTCAAAATCTTTTGCACCTTTTTGATAAAATCGTTCGATAGTCGCCACTTTTTCAAAAAGAAAACAGGGTCTTCTTTCTCAAAAGCTAACCATGCCCATCGCTCTTCATCTGTTTTCAAAAAACTTACTTTCATACCAATCTCTAAGTAAGCTTTCATCTGTGGCAAGCCTGGTAAATAAACATAAACCCCTGTTTCGAGGATTCGTTGCATAGCTTGCTCTACACCAGAACCTGCAAGTAGTTTATTAAATTCAGCTGTTACTCTTTCAACTGCTATCTGAGATAACAGTGATGCGTTTTTCTTAATAGCCTGAAATGTTTCTTCTTCGAATTGAAACGAAAAAACACTTAAGAATCGCAATGCTCTTAACATCCTGAGTGGATCTTCAGTAAAACGTTCATCAGGATGACCCACCGTACGGATAATTCCGCTCTTCAAATCATCTCTCCCTTGATAAGGATCTACTATCTCCCCATTACTTGAGAGGGCCATACTATTTATCGTAAAGTCTCGCCTTGCTAGGTCTTCATCGATCCGATTCAAAAAAGTAACTTCAGATGGGTGACGAAAGTCGTCATACTTCTTTTCAGAACGGAACGTGGTTACTTCGAAAGATTCATCCTCAAAGATGACGGTTACTGTTCCATGCTTCACACCAGTTGGGATCACCTTTTCAAAAAGGTTCACCACTTCGTTTGGATGTGCAGATGAAGCAATATCGAAGTCTGAAACAGGTAAGTCTAGCAAAAGGTCCCTAACTGCTCCACCAACAATAAAAGCTTCGTACCCGGCTTCCTGTAGGCGTTTTAGCACTTTGAGACACTTCCGAGCAGTATCACTTTCGAGTCGAATCAAACTAGCGCCTCCTGAATGGTTTTGTAGTATAGAGATTCATAGTGCTCTAGTATTAACTCAGAAGCAAATTTTCTTTTGACTGTTTTGAGCGATTCCTCGCTAAATTTTTGGTGTAGTTCTTGATTAGATAAAAGTTTACGTGCATAAGAAGCGATCTCTTCGACGTTACCTACTTCTGCAATATAACCATTCACATCATGTTCGATCACTTCAGGGATACCACCGATGTTTGTTCCTATAGCAGGTACGCCACAAGCCATCGCTTCAAGAGCTACGAGACCAAAACTTTCTTTCTCAGATAAGAGTAGCTTTAAATCGCTAATTGATAAAATCTCAGCTACATTCTCTTGTTTTCCAAGAAATTTAACTTTATCATCTAATCCGAGTTCTTTTACTAATCGGCAGGCTACTTGTATTTCTGGGCCATCTCCTATGAGAAGAAGCTTTGCAGGAATTTCTTTTTGCACCTGATCGAATACATTTATTACATCAGGAACTCGTTTCACACCTCTGAAATTAGATATATGAACAATCACTTTTTCTTCCTCTTTAATACCATATCCAATCCGTAAATCCTCGCGTCGCTTAGGATAATAAACCCTTTCATCGACAAAGTTGTAAACCGTCTCAATCGGCTTGTCTGTCTCCAAAAGCTCATGTGTTTGTCTAACAAGATCCCTAGAAACAGCGGTAACACAATCTGACTTCTCGATACCAAATCGAATCAGCTGTGTTAGAGATGGATCGTATCCTAATACAGTAATATCTGTCCCGTGGAGAGTCGTTACGATTTTCACATTTCCTCCCACCATTTCTTTAGCAAGAAATGCGCATACAGCATGAGGAACAGCATAGTGGACATGAAGAAGATCTAGATTCTCGCGTTGTATAATTTCAGCCATTTTGCTAGCTAGTGTTAAATCATAGGGTGGATAACGAAAAACGGCGTATTGATTAACCTCTACCTCATGGAAAAATATATTTGGATGAAATGTATCCAGCCTAAACGGGACACTACTTGTAATAAAATGCACTTCATGTCCTTTTTCAGCAAGCATTTTTCCAAGCTCAGTTGCAATTACTCCTGAGCCCCCTACTGTTGGATAGCACGTAATGCCGATTTTTAGCTTCATATTCTTTCTCCTATTCTAACGGTATCTCTTCCATACATAGCATGTTCTTAGAAATGAATCCTTCAGCATAATCAACTCCAGATTCTTTTCCATAAAGATATTCTCGGTCGATTATCTTTTGAACATACCCGTTTGTTAATGGTGTTTCAACTCGATCTCCGGTAAGGACGAATTGACTTTCATAAGCTTCTAAAGCTTGCTTTTTTGCGTGGATTTGCTCCGTAATATTTATTGTAAACTGTGGTTTATGAAACCCGTTAATAAAATAATAGTAAACTCGTTTCACTTTGTGAGCATTTCCTAACTCGGGGTTGTATTTTCGAATACCTGCTGAGAATACAGCTTCTTCTACTAATTTAGCAGCATGACCGTGATCGGGATGACGATCATCAAAGTATGGGATGAATACTGTAGAGGGTTGCACTGCTCGAATAAGCTCAACACACTTTTTCAATGATTCCTCATTCACATGAAGTCCTCGGTCAGGTAGACCGAGGTTATAGCGACCTAAAACCGTCAGAATCTTACCAGCTAGTTTTGCTTCTTGCTTTCTTTGCAGAACCGTTCCATTAGAAGATAACTCTGCCTCTGTTAAGTCGCATATCCCAGTTCGCTTGCCACTATCCGCTAGTTTCTTCAATGTACCAGCCATCCCAATTTCTACATCATCGGCATGTGCGCCAAATGCTAAAATATCAAGTTTCTGTATTTCTTCCATGTACAATTTCTCTCCAATCCAGTTCTCCTCTACTCAAAGCATGTACAAGGATCTCTCCGCTTCCCATATTTGTTGCTAGGGGAACATCGTATACATCGCATAGCCTAATCAACGCAGTTACATCTGGTTCATGAGGTTGCGCCGTTAATGGGTCACGAAAGAAAATGATCGCATCCATGGCATTTTCTGCAATCATGGCACCAATCTGCTGATCCCCACCTAAAGGACCAGATTGAAAGCGGTGAACCGTTAACCCTGTTTCATCGATAATGCGTTTTCCTGTCGTTCCAGTCGCATAAAGCGTGTGAGGATCTAATATTTGTTTGTACGCTAATGCAAAACGAACTAGGTCATCTTTCTTTTTATCGTGAGCAATCAAGGCGATATTCATTAGATCATCCCCTATTCCATTATATTCTCAAGCCCGTATACCAACTGATCGATTTTCAATACAGTTTCAACAGCAAGCTGTACCCCTGGCATAAAGGAACCTCTATGCATGGAATCATGACGGATCTTGAGCGTCTGACCTTCACCACCGAATAACACTTCCTGATGAGCAACAAGACCTGGAAGTCTCACACTATGAATTCTCATACCTTCATAATCAGCACCTCTAGCTCCTTTTAGATCTTCTTTTTCATCCTCATGACCCTGTTCTTTCTGTTCACGAACTTCGGAAATCATTTTAGCTGTTTTCACTGCCGTTCCTGAAGGGGCATCGAGCTTACGATCATGGTGCTGTTCGATAATTTCAACATCTGGAAAATACTTTGCAGCCATCGAAGCAAACTTCATCATTAAGACAGCTCCTATCGCAAAGTTAGGCGCGATTATTGCACCAATTCCTTTTTCGTCTGCTAGCTTAGATAAGTTTTCAACATCTTCATTGGAAAAGCCAGTAGTACCTACAACAGGTCGTACATGATGTTGAAACGCAATTTCCATATGTTTCTTTCCATGCTCAGGCGTCGTTAAATCGATCAAAACATCACATTCAACTTCAGATAAGCATACATCGAGATCTGTATACACTGGTGCGTCTAGTGACGGTAGTCCTGAGATATCTTTAACAGTCTCTCCAGATTGTTTTGAATCCACTACAGCAGATAATGAGAAATGATCTGTTCGATCAACAAGCTTTACTGCTTCGCTACCCATTTTCCCTCTTGGTCCTGCTACTACAATCTTTACCATATCCATACTACCCACTCTCCTCTTCTTTCTTCGTCCAACGATCTTTATCTCTTGTATTGAATTTAGTCATCACACGATCAAATGCTTCATCCATGTCGATGTCCAATGAATTGGCAAAACAAGCTAAAACAAAAAGAAGGTCTCCCAACTCTTCTTCCATGGACCTTTCAGTTTCGCTATTCTTCTTCGGTTTCTCTCCATAGTAATGGTTAACTTCTCTAGCAAGCTCTCCTAACTCTTCGGTCATTCTTGCTAACATGGAAAGCGGACTGAAATAGCCTTCTTTGAATTGACTTATGTATTGATCTACTTCTTCTTGCATATCTTTAATCGTCTTATCAGACATGAGCGATTCCACCTTTCTCATCTGCTACTATGTTAGCTAAAAGACAAGTGTTTGACAAATATTTAACAATGTTAGTGAGAATGCCTCTTTAGAAAGTATACCAAAATCGAATTGCTGTTGGCTCGATATTTGATTATAATAAGTGCTGTTGCCCGTAATGTAAGGAAAGGAGTGTATCGATATGGAAGGAATTCGTACGAAGAATGTTATCTTCATTTTATTAGGCTCTGCTATTTTTGCTTTTGGACTCGTTCATTTTAATATGGAAAACAACTTAGCTGAAGGGGGCTTTACAGGAATAACCCTTTTGCTCTATTTTCTATTTAATATAGACCCTGCTATTTCTAACTTGGTGTTGAATATACCATTGTTTTTTATAGGATGGCGTTTGCTAGGTAGAAAATCATTTATTTATACCTTGGTAGGAACAGTCGCGTTATCCGTTTTTTTATGGATTTTCCAACGTTACTCTGCCCTTTCGATTCCTCTACATGATGACATGACGCTCGCTGCTTTATTTGCTGGGGTTTTTATCGGACTAGGGTTAGGCATTATATTCAGATACGGTGGAACCACTGGAGGTGTAGACATCATTGCAAGGCTCGGTTTTAAATATGCCGGCTGGAGTATGGGTCGCACCATGTTTGTCTTTGATTTTTGTGTAATTGCTTTCTCTCTTATTTACTTAAATTATAAAGAAGCGATGTATACGCTAGTAGCCGTATTTATTGCAGCAAGAGTAATAGACTTCATTCAACAAGGAGCATACGCTGCTAAAGCAGCGATGATCATATCAGAAAATAACAAGGAGATTGCTGAAACGATTATGAAAGAGATGGACCGTGGTGCAACGGTTCTAAATGGGAAAGGGAGCTTTTCAGGACTCCAGAAGGAAGTACTGTATTGTGTAGTAGCAAGAAATGAACTTTCGAGGCTGAAGAGTATTATTCGCCAAGTGGACCCTCATGCCTTCGTGGCCGTTAATGATGTGCACGACGTCCTCGGAGAAGGGTTTACATTAGATGAAAACAAAAATCCAATTGAAGATTAATCAAAAAACCTCGCCATTAGGCGAGGTTTCTTATCAATCTTCGTTCATTCCGATAAAGATAAATACGAATCGCACAAGTTCAAGTAGTGCAACTACTGCTGCTGCAACGTAAGTAAGTGCTGCTGCATTCAATACTTTCTTCGTTTCACGTTCTTCGTCATTTCGAATGACTCCTGAGGAAACAACTTGTTCCATTGCACGACTAGAAGCGTTAAACTCTACTGGTAAAGTTACTAGCTGGAAGAGTACAGCTGCACTCATGAAGATGATACCAAGTAAAATAAAGTTTGCTGAAGACATCAGTATACCTGCTAGGATAACAAAATAACTGAAGTTAGAACCCAAATTCGCAACAGGGACCAAAGTATGTCTGAAGCGTAAAGGAGCATAATCTTGTTCATCCTGAATAGCATGTCCTACTTCGTGAGCTGCAATCGCCGCTCCTGCAACTGAATGTCCGTGAAAATTACCTGAAGACAATCTTACTGTCTTAGAACGCGGATCATAATGATCTGATAAATGACCGCGAACTTCTTCTACTCCTACTGAATATAAACCATTTTCATCAAGAATTTTTCGTGCTACTTCGGCACCTGTCATACCTGATGAGTTGGGAACCTTAGAATATTTTTTGTACGCACTTTTCACTCGGCTCTGAGCCCAGAGTGGTATGATTAAAAGAAGCGCGAAATAAATCAGAATACTAGCCATTTCCATTCCTCCATAGTAGTATCTCTCTCTCTATCTTAACGTCAATTTTAGTCAAATAGATCGTAAAAGTCAATTAATATCCTGTTATATCAGGGTTTAATCTTTCTCAACCTGCTTATATTGTTTCACTTCTGTCTTTTCTCCGCGATACTTTCGGTATAGGACATAGAGTAGTGTAACAGTTATTATTCCACCGATCGATACAATCATCCAAAAGATCGATGTATCATCCTTCTTAACCGGACCTTCATACACTTCTTTAAAGTCCACCTTCATCGTTTCCAGTTGATTTGACAACTCTTCTTTATGGGTAGAACCATAATTTTCAAAGAATGCAATATGGGAGTCTAGTCTTTGTTGAAGTTCAGTAGATAGATCGATTCCAAGAGCTGGACGTATAACACTATAAGTCCCTAAGAACGTCTGTAGATTCCTCTCATAAACTTCGTAATCTCGGTGCTCCACAGCTGCCTTCATTTCTTCAATTAATCCGAGTATCTTATCATCCGTTTGACGCCAGATAGGCTGCTCTTCCGTAACAAGTGCATCCACGGCAAGACGAAATTCAGTTAGTGCCTTAACCCTCTGATCTGTTCCTTGATTGATTGCAGTTACTGAATTCAATGCTCGATTGTGAGTATTCAACACAATACGCATTTCACTCGTCGTCAATTCAGTACTCTCTGTTCCAGGGAACACTTCTGCAAATTGTTCAAGCATCATCTTAGCTCTTTCAAACTCTTCTTGCTTTCCAAATTCAAGAACTTTTGAAGCGAAATCATCCCAGGATTGTCTAGTATCATTTTCAGTGGCGAGTACGTTAATAGGAAGAATGAAAAGCAATAAAACCAGGAGTAATCGTCTAACCATACCTGTCCCTCCTTCATCCTAATTCAATGTATGATTAAAGGGACAAGAGTAGACCACTAAGTCTTCTTAACGAATATTCATCTTGTATTGTGAATTTCTAATAGTAAGGAGATAGACAATAAGTAATGAAGCAATTGATAACCAGAATGTAAAATAACCGATTTCAGAAGTGAATTCATTTAGCATCGAATATCGAGGCATTTGCCCAAATACATAATCAATCACATCATTATGTAACGTCCAAACGGCTACAAAGATTAGATGCCAACCTTTTATTTTGTAAAAAGGAGAATAAAGTAATCCTTCAATCGCCATGCCAAAATGAGAGACGATCAGCATAATCGCGATTGGTGATAGCACCCCTGTCACTTGCATGACCATGATGTTCATGACCACTGCCCAGATTCCATATTTAAATAAGGTAACTGCTGCTAGTGTTTCGAGTAGAGGCCAATTTTTGCCTAATAGAAACGCAATTAATACAAAACAAAAAAACAAGCTTGCTGTTGGACTATCAGGGACAAATAAAAGAAAGATTGGCTCCGTTTCTTCTAGCTGCCACCCATACCAGTAATACCCATAAGCTGTGCCTAACGCATTGATAACTAACATACTCCATAGAAAGGTTTTGGATTTGAGAATATACAAAAGTTCGTAAATCATCTGCCTTCTCCTCAATAGTAAATGATTGAAAAAAAGCTGACCATTACAGTCAGCTTTTTTCATAATTATTTATTCGCTTCAGCAGTTTCAACAATAAAAGTTGCCAACTTCTCTAGCTCTTCATCAGAACCTTTGAATGCGTTCGCTGGCATACCACCAATACCATTTTGTGCAATGTCGAGAATCGACTCTTTTGTTTGAGAAGTCTCTAGAAGCGATGGACCAGAGCCTCCCTGTAAGCTGTCACCATGACATCCAATACAGCTTTGCGAGGAATAAATCTGATATCCCTCTGACTCTTTGTCTACTGTCGCTTCGACGATCTCACCCTGCTTTGCAGCCTTTTCCCAGTCATGAGTCACTACGGACTCCCAGGTTAAGTAAACAGTTGAAATAAGACCAAGTAACATTAGAGCAGTGGCTACAGGGCGCTTTGCAGGTCGTCTCTCTGGTCCACGGTCAAGCCAAGGCGCTAACATCAAAGCACCGAAAGCCAGACCTGGCATTACGATCGTACCTATAAGCGTGTAAGCACCTGCTGCATACTTATACTTCAAGAGCTGATACAAGAATAAGAAATACCAGTCTGGAAGTGGTGTATATGTTGCATCCGTTGGATCCGCTACACGTTCGAGCGGAGACGGATGAGCAATTGTTAGTGCCAGGTAACCAATTAGGAATACTGCACCAACCATCCATTCTTTTAATAGAAAGTTCGGCCAAAACGCTTCAGTTTTGCCGGGGTACTCTGAGTAATCTTTTGGAATGTTTGGCTTTCGTTGCGCAGGAATACGCGAATCGCCCACAAACTTCATTCCTTTTCCGCGATGCATCTGTCCCCCTCCTTCGTATAAAAATTATATGGTATTTTCATGTAGATCAGCCGCATCTTACAACGGGCCAGAAATACCCTGCTTTCGAATCATAATAAAGTGGGCACCAAGCAATCCAAGCAGCGCTGCTGGAAGGAAGAACACATGAATCGCAAAGAAACGAGCAAGTGTTTGAGCCCCGATAATTTCTCCTCCTGCAAGTAGGGTTTTCGCCCACTCACCAACTACTGGAATCGTTACAGCAATTTCCAGACCAACTTTCGTTGCGAATAGTGCTTTCATATCCCAAGGAAGGAGATACCCTGTAAATCCTAGGCCAAGCATTACGAAGAAAATAAGTACACCGACAACCCAGTTAAGTTCACGAGGTTTCTTATAAGAACCTGTAAAGAACACTCGAAGGGTATGTAGAAACATCATAACGATAACTAAACTGGCTCCCCAGTGGTGCATTCCTCGTACGATTTGTCCGAATGCTACTTCATTTTGAAGATAGTAAACAGACTCCCAGGCGTTCACAATGTCCGGTACATAATACATTGTAAGGAACATCCCGGATAAAATTTGGATTACTGTAATAAAAAACGTTAATCCTCCAAAGCAATAAACAAACGCTGAAAAGTGGTGAGCTGGGTTTACGTGCTCAGGCACTTCGTGATCCGCAATATCGCGCCACATAGGCGTAATATCTAAGCGTTCATCTACCCAATCATAGATCTTATTTAACATAGATTACGCCCCCTAACGTGGTTCAGGTTTTCCGAGGTAAAGTTTTCCATCCTCAACTTTTTTGTTGTAAACATCTAGCGGTGCAAGAGGCGGTGTGCCTGGAACATTCACGCCGTCTTTCGTATAACGGCCGCCGTGACACGGGCAATAAAACTGATTAGGAAATGCAGCATTAGAAGCCCAGTCAACCGTACATCCAAGGTGTTTACAAACAGGTGAAAGTGCAACAATCTCGTCTTTCTTATCCTTGTAAATCCATGCAGATTGCGTTACTTCAGATTCATACCAGCCATCAACTTGATCGATTTTGAACTCTTTACGAACTGGTTCAGTTGTAATCTCACTTGTGTCCATTACAGGAACAAATTCCTGCTTTGATTTTTCTTTTAACAATGGATCGATTGCAAAACGAACCATCGGCATAAGCATTCCAGCTGCCATAAAACCACCTACACCAGTCAGGCTGTAGTTTAGAAATTGGCGTCTTGTTACTTCCTTCTTCTTCGCCATTGGTTTCCCCCCTATCCTATGAAGTCAGTCCAGCCGGACGTATAATACACACATATAACTAGGACATTCCTATGATAGCGTAGTCACTCTAACGCTGTCAATATTCTGATTAGTCTTTAGCTTGCCTCAAATCAGCCTTTTATACTACTTTGCCACTTATTTGTTACAAATTGCAAAACTTGTTTGATCTGTGCTGAAACCGTTTCTACTTTATATTGGTCATCCATGTGCTCAAGAGGAATTGCAGGCATCCATAGAAGCCCGCTAGATAGGTGCTCTTCTGACTGCTTCCAATCTACATCTGAAGTAAGGGTAATAATATGTTTCATTCCACCCTCAGTTAATTCGTCTTCTATTTTTCTTAATCTCTCAGCTCGAGAATCCTGATCTTCAGATTGAAGATATGTAAAAGCTGGAACCAAAAGCATTCGGCCCTTCAATTGTCTTTCAAGTTCATTCGCAATAATCGTAATATATTCTCCCATTGATACTGTACTCTTCATGTTGGAAGTAAGAGATATTGGAATCAAAGGAACAACAGCTGTGTCCACGTATTCTTTTTCTTTCGCGTATACTTCTATATCACTTTCAGTCCATTTCATAGTTTCATCTCCCTTCCTTGTCCAATTAAATGCCAATAAGTTTTTTGAAATGCCTCTCCTAATAAATCTTCATATTCTATAGGCAAATCAATCCAGATCGTTCTTCCCTCATCATTCGCTATCTTATTAATTATATTCCACATCTGTTTATTTTTTAGAAGTGTAGGGTTAAATAGCTTTACATGAAGATAGGAATCACCTTTTTCTTCTCTAGTTAGAAAAAAACTTCCGACTTCACTACTATACAACTCAATTTTCTCTATGTATAGGTGACTTAAGGATGGAATATAGGGGAGCGGATAATAAATTTCATAAGGAAAGAACGAGAATTGATTTTCGTTAAAGGCTTTCAAGACCGTCGATCGTTTCAAACGAGAATTCGTTCGTTTATTAAATCGCGATTGACCTTCTATACCATGTATTATCCCTGGGCCTACACGTGCGGAAACAAGAATAGATTCTCTCGTCATATTTAACCTCTTAGATAATTGATTAGCAGGAATATTGTCCATTTCCGTAGCGTACCCTACCCACTTCAGAGATTGGGTCATATAGGCTTTTTCTATGAGTGCTTTCATTAAAGTGGTTGCAATCCCTTTTCCTCTATAAGATACATCTGTGCGCAACCTTCCGAGTATGGCTATTTCATTCTCAAATAAAGTAAGGCCTGCTATACCGATCAACCGATCGTTCTCAAAATACCCTATTAGTGATTCTTGTTGAACAAGTCTAGGGAAAATCCTAAGGATGTAATCGTTGCGAATATTCGTATTCATATTTTCTAGTAGACCATAATCTGAATATGTTAAGTATTTAATCACCCTATGACCTCCATCCTTAACCATGTAAACCTTTTTAAAAGTATAAAAAAACCCTTGAAAAGTTTCAAGGGTTAAAGGTTATTCAACTGTTTGCTCAGATTCTGAAATCGATCCATGTCTTTTCGATCCAGAGCATCATCTATTTGCTTCAGAAGTGATTCACGCTTAAACCGAGTAAATGATTCATTGAGCACCATCTCAGCAAGGAAAGAGTATTTCTTATCTGCTGCCATGTTTTCTGGCAGGAAAGGATTTTCTTCTAGCACTGCTACATAGTGAGGAGAAACATTTTTACTTTTGAAATTGAGCTGAATAAAAATAGGCTCGTCCTGATTCAACCTGATATCATGAAATGATTTTTCAGGATCAGTCGTTATAATATTATGCTTGTAAAATCTGAAAGGAGCGTTTTCTACACAGTGGGTAGAAATAACGAGGGCCTTCGGGCAAAATTCTGCATTTTCAACAAAATGAACATTTCCCATAAGAACTTCGTCGCTGATTAAATAATTCAAAAGCCAGACACATTCACGCTTCTTCACCTGATAATTTTTCAGGAACCATTTAAGAAAGTCCTTTTTTTCAACGACTGAAACGGAGCTGCTCATAGCGATTCCTCCCTGAGATTTTCCTAAATTAAGAATTCGTCATTGAAGTTGAATATCCTTCCAATCGGACCTTAATCCTCTTGAATTGTTTCTTCCTCAAAACGCATAATGTCTTCTTCAAGGTGAGTTAATGTTGGATCTTGCTTCAAGGCTTGTTTAAATAATTCGATCGCTTCATTTCTTCGTCCTTCTTCAATTAAGAATAAGCCATACTCTTCAAGGAACAATGGATCGTTTTTGAAATAAGTATATGCATTCTCATACCGTTTTATTGCCTCTTTATATTTCTCTTCATTCGCAAGGGCTGTTGCAGCCGACCAGTCTAGATATGGATCGCTCTGTTCGCCTTCTTCAATGTTCTCGATGAGATCAAGAATATCATCATATCTCTCTTTTGTTCTAAAGAAAGTAGCAAGGGTCTTAGCCGCTTCAACATGAGAAGGGTTAATGGCAAGTAGTTCTCTCAAATACTTCTCTCCACTTTCTTCGTCATGCGATTTAAAACTTAGTCTGCTCGCTTGCAAGTAAAGTTCTTCATTAAACTCATCCACTTTAATCCCTTGAGCTAATGTTTCTAATGCCTCAGTGAGGCCACCTTCTTCTTCATAAGCTTTGGCTAAGTAAGGGTATAGCGTACTATATTGTGGGTCTAGATCCTTAAGTTCTTTAAAGGCATGAATTGCCTTTTTATATTCATTTATTTGGATAGCTGTAAATCCATATCCAAACAAAGCATTAATCTCACGGGCATTTTCAAGACCTTTTTCGTAAAATGTGAGAGCATGTTCAAACTCCCCACTTCCACTTAAAGCTTCAGCAAGTCTAAGCTCTATATTTTCATTAGCAAGTTCACTTTTTGTATTTATTACTGCTTCGTAATACGGAACTGCTTTACTATGATGTCCTTGAGTTAAATAAAATTCACCAAGCCCAAAATCAATGATCGGCTCATCAGGTGATATACGTTTCGCTTCAAGCATTTTTTGTTCAGCAACTTCTTCTAGGCCTTCTGTTTGGTAAAGATCTGCAAGCAACAGTAATGCTGGCGGATAGGCAGCGTCATTTTCATCGATTTTACTAAGGGCAGCGATGGCTTCTTGCTCCTGTTCAAGGTCTACATAGCACTCTGCCGCTTGTACAAGAAGTTCACCTTCATTTGGATAATGCATCAAGAGCTCTTCAACCACGTCTTGAGCATCTTCGATTAGTCCCAGGCTGTAATAGATATTAGATAAATCATACAACCCCTCATGGTCCGCTGTTTCGCGTACTTTCGTTAATTCTTTTAATCCTTCTTCGAAATTACCTGCCTCAATGAGGGAGATAGCTTGTTTAAGACGCTCCACGATCCAAAACTCCTTCTAACTCTTCTTTTTTTATTTTCATGACTTGCAGTGAAGAATCCCGGCTTATTGATAGCTAACCGTTCTCCAAATCCTCGTTTCAACATAAATTGTTGATTGACTTTGATGATTTCACCGCGTAGTCCGATAATAGCTGGTTCTTCTCCATGATAATCAAGAATGGGTTGTTCATCAACTCGATTGCCTAAATGAATAGGATAAAGATTATAATCGAAATGAGACCCTTGAGTTAACGTCCCTTTCATAGGAAAAAGCCCTGTACGTTTTAGAAAGGAACTAGATACCCCATAAGTTTCAATGCTATCATAATCAAAAGGGTCAAGTCCCTTACTTTTAATCAGATCATAGCAATTGTTCTTTTCTCTACCACGTATTACCTCCGGAACATCTGACAGAAATGCCAGGTTCACCATCATCGCTGCTCGATATGGGAAATTAGCTTGATGAATCCATTCAAACACAAAGTTATTCCAAGTCGATTCATTCTCAAAATCAAGTAGGATAAATGGTAAACGATTACGGGCACATTTCCGCATCACTTCAGGTGTAACACGCTCAGCGTTCATTCGTATGCCTGGAACATAATCAATTGGTGAGTCGTTAAAGGGTTTTAATGCCTTCTGCAATTCTTCTTCAAGGTTCCTCTCAGATGTAATAGGAACAATTGTCATTAGTGTCGTGACCCCACATTCCACATATCTTTCGATTTCACTTGAAAAATTATCATTTGATAAGGTATACATCTTTTCATCAAATCCTACTTTGCCAGGTTGCATCATAAAACCACTAAGTGAGCAACAGATTCCTTTCTCCAACCGACCAGCATTCGTCTTATACGTTACTTTCTCTCCAGCAACAAGATTGTACTCATCCCTCAACCTATTAATGGAAACCTTATTATATAAGTGCTTCAAAAGGAAGCCTCCCCTGTCATTCGTATAATGACAGGCTATGAGAAATTATTCACGTTTATGATACACGCCTTAATAAAAAAAATTCCCTGTGCAGAAAGCACTTGACAGCGCTTTCAAAACACAGGGACAAAAATAAATATGGATAGGAGTGGAGAGAAACCATTACTATCCTTAGTATAACAGGGAAATTGATTAAATCAACAGATTATTTCGAAAAATTAGTAATATTTTTCATCTCTATAAAACCGAGAGTAAATTCTTAAGAATTTACTCTCAATTGTTTCATGTGCTCAAAGAAACCAGGGTATGAAACTTTGATGGCTTCAGGGTTCTCTAGCTTAAGTTCACTTTCTGTGATACAACCAGCTACCGCTAACATCATCCCAATCCTATGATCGCCAAGACTAGAAAGCGTGCTACCTGTTAATCGCTCAGTTTCTTCAATAACCATACCATCTTCTGTTCCTACGATGTTGGCCCCTAGCTGATTCAATGCATGTACGACTGCATCAATTCGATTTGTTTCTTTAACCTTAAGCTCTTCTGCATTTCTAATAACCGTTTTACCTTTAGCTTTTGTAGCTAAAAGAGCAATAACTGGAATCTCATCGATGAGGCGTGGTATCATTTCTCCTTCAATCGTAATGCCTGAGAGATCACTCGTCTTAATCGTAAGATCTGCAACTTTTTCTTGATTGATTACTCGCCTATTCTTAATAGTAAGGTCTGCACCCATCTGCTCTAAAACATCAATAATCCCTGAACGTGTATGATTGATTCCAACGTTTAGAAGCGTTATGGTACTTTCGGGCACAATCGCCCCTGCAACAAGGAAGAACGCAGCCGAAGAAATGTCACCTGGAACCTCAACATCTGTTGCAAGGAGCCTCTGACCTCCTTCAACGCTCACAGTCAGTCCATCTCTAACGACGTTGACACCGAAACTCTCCAGCATGTTTTCTGTATGATTTCTTGAACGATGAGTTTCCGTTACTGAAGTTGTACCTGATGCCTGAAGCCCAGCAAGGAGAATTGCGGATTTCACCTGTGCACTTGCAACAGGCGAAGAATAATGAATACCTTTGATTTGTCCGCCACGAATGGTGATCGGCGCATATGTACCATTTTCACGACCATCAATCTTAGCCCCCATTTCAAGAAGTGGGATGGAAACCCTATTCATTGGGCGCTTTGCAATCGAGTTATCACCAGCTAATACAGAGTGAAACGGTCTACCAGCAAGAACACCCATCATCAATCGGAAAGTCGTCCCTGAGTTTCCAACATCTAATAGTTCACTTGGTTCTTGTAGGCCATCGATCCCTCTTCCATGTACTATAACCGACGTTCCTACTTGTTCGATTTGCACACCCATTTTTGTGAAGCAGGAAATCGTACTCAAACAGTCATCGCCTGGCAAAAAATTCGAAATCTTACTTGTCCCATTCGCCATAGCACCGAACATAACCGCTCTATGCGAAATCGATTTATCTCCAGGAATAGTGATGCTACCTTGCAAACTTTTGGCTCTCATGATCGTTTCCATATTGTTCTGCCTCTCCTTACTAGTCATCTATATACGTTTTAAAATAAGTATCGAGAACAAGTTTTGCTCGGTCACGATCGCTTTCAGACCTGAAGCTAACTCGCAATACGCCCATAATATCCTCACGTGTTTCGATGATTCTAATGTTTGTTATCGATATATCCTCACTTGCTAGGTTTTGTGTAACAGCAGCTATAACACCTGGCTCATCTTCAACATCTAAAAACAAATCATAAAATGCTGGGATTGCGCCTCTAGAACGAACAGGCAAACCGTCCCTAAAGTCTTTCGCATCAGCAAAGTAGCTGTAAATTTCATCCCCATCTTCACATTCAATGTGCGTACGAATACGCCCAAGTTCTTCTTTTAAATCATCAATCATCTCAAGAAGCACCCGTTTATTTCTTAATAAGATGTCACGCCACATAACAGGACTTGCCGAAGCGATTCTTGTAATATCACGAAAACCACCTGCCGCGAACCTGGCCACATTCAAACCTTCGTTCTGATTGTTCGAACTAACATAGTTTACAAGGCTTGCAGCAAGTACGTGAGGAAAATGACTGATCAACCCTACAAGGTAATCATGTTCTTCTGCACCTAGTTCTACAAAAGTTGCCTTCGCCCCTTTTAGAAGATCCTTCAATTCAGTTAGTTTATCCCCACCAACACCCTTTTCAGGTGTGAGGATATAAAATGCATTTTCAAACAAATGAGGCTTTGCAGCAGAAACGCCTGTTTTATGAGAACCTGCCATCGGATGTCCCCCGATGAATGTTACGTTTGTTGGCAATCTATTTTTTGCGTGCTCAACGATAGAGTGCTTTGTACTCCCAACATCTGTAACAATAACCTCTTTCTTTAATACTAGTTCACTCAGCTGATCGAGGATCATTTCCGTTTGCACGACAGGTGTAGAAATAATGATCACATCAGCTGTTTTAACAGCTTCTTCAAGAGAAGAAGCTGTTTCATCCACTACTCGTAATGCTTTTGCGAGCTCGAGTTGATTATCGTTAACATCAAACCCTTTTATAACGACATCTTCATGTGCCTTCTTTATCGCAAGTGCGATAGAACCACCTATCAACCCAAGCCCCACTACTGCTACTTCTTTTTTCATGAGTTCAAGTTTCTCCGTTCTTCAACAAACTGTGTTAGGTGAGAAATGATTTCTTGATTTTGTTTTTGAGAGCCAACCGTAATTCGAAGAGAAGTAGGCAAGCCTAGAGCACTACCCGAACGGACGATATAGCCTTTTTTCAACAAATGCTCAAAAACCTCATCAGAAGGGATATCAAAATCAATTAGGACAAAGTTACCCTGTGAGGGATAAACGGTGAGGTCAAATTCACGACAAAATTCGTAATAGAGCTCTCTACCTTTTTCATTTTCTTCACGGCATGTATCAATAAACTGCTGATCGTCAAGTGCAGCAATTGCTGCTGCTTGAGCAACCCTAGAAGTATTAAACGGCTCTCTAGAAGGCTCGATCGTCTCGATGACCTCTGGACTCGCAACGCCATAACCGACTCTAAGAGCTGCGATACCATATGCCTTTGAGAACGTTCTAAGAATGATAAGATTTCTGTAGTTTGGTAAAGCTTTTAAAGAATCATGGAAATCACTCGCAGTGACATACTCTTTATACGCTTCATCTAAAACCACGAGAACATCTTCAGGAACTCGGTTTAGAAATTCTATTAGTTCCATTTCGGTAACATGCTCACCCGTTGGGTTATTTGGTGAACATACCCAAACGACACGTGTCTCTTCATCGATCGCATCAAGCATTTTTTCCAACTGATGCTTTCCTGCATGTAGAGGAATTTCTCTCACTTCTGCATCTTCAATAACGGCATTGTGACGATATTGCGGAAAGGTTGGAGTTGCCATCACTGTATTCGTTCCTTTTTCAAGGTAAGTTCTACAAATCATTTGTACTACTTCATCAGACCCATTCCCAAAAACTAACTGCTTTTGATCGACATTAAGATGAGTCGCAACAGCGTCTCTCAAAGATGCTGCGTATCCATCAGGATAAATATGAAGCTCTGAGAGCTCTTTCTTTATTGCATCCTTCACAGACTTGGATGAACCATACGGATTCTCATTAGAAGCGAGCTTGATCACTTCTTTTAAACCAAGCTCTTTTTTCACTTCTTCAATCGGCTTGCCTGGTTTGTAAGGGGTTAGGCCCTTAAGTTGACGTTTTGGAATCATAACTGCACCTCACGAATGAATTTTCGTTTTCTCAAAGGGAGCAACCAAATCCCTTACATAAGCTCGGATTTGTTCGATCGCTTCCTTTTGTGAATCTGTATTTTGCAAAGCTTCTACTTGTGATTCGACTTGCCTAATTATTGCGCTTCCCACGATAACACCGTCACAATATCCTTTAAGCTCCTTCACATGCTCTGGCTGAGAAACTCCAAAGCCCACTGCTACTGGCACGTTACTCTGTTTTTTTACTCGTTCTAAGAAAGTGAAAACCGAACTCCCGAAATGCGATCTTGTTCCTGTTACACCAAGGGATGAAACACAGTAGAGAAAACCAGAAGCATCATGAGCAATTTTCTTTAAGCGTTCTTCCGAAGTAGTAGGTGCGACAAGTGAAATAAGGGCAGTTTGGTTTTTCTCACAGCTCTCTCTCCATTCACCACTCTCTTCATAAGGAAGATCTGGAACTAAAAGTCCATCAACGTGATTTTTACGCACTAAAGCGAAGAAGCGTTCTTCTCCTAATTGTAACAAAAGATTATAATAAGTAAATATGATTACTGGTATTTCAAGTCCTTTTTCTCGCATTTTCGGGACTAAGTCCATCGCTTTTTCCAGACTCATCCCGTTCTTTAATGCTCGTTCAGATGCACGTTGAATAACAGGACCATCTGCAAGAGGATCAGAATAAGGAATTCCGAGCTCAATTGCATTTGCTCCCTCTTCTTGGAGCATAATCGCCAGATCGACCGTTGACTCAGGATTAGGGTCTCCCGCTGTTATAAATGGAATAAATAGGTCCTTTTTATCTTCTACATGTTCTTTGAATCGTTTATTCATCTACCTCACCTCCAAGATGTTCCATAATCGTGTGAACGTCTTTATCTCCTCGACCTGATAAACAAACAAGAATCACATCAGTTGTTGGTAATTCAGGTGCTTGTTTTATCGCTTCTGCTAGTGCATGAGCACTCTCGATCGCTGGGATGATTCCCTCTTCCTCTGAAAGAATCTTTAGGGCTTCTAACGCTTCCTGATCTGTAATACCTTTATACGTGACTCGACCTGATTCTGATAAATAGGCATGCTCTGGTCCTATACCAGGATAATCTAGACCAGCTGAAATCGAATAAGGCTCCTGAATTTGTCCCGTTTCATTTTGAAGGAGGTATGTGATCGACCCATGGATAACTCCAAGGCGCCCTTCGGATAATGTCGCGGCATGTTTGCCTGTATGAATACCTTTCCCAGCTGCTTCTACGCCGATTAAATCAACATCATCTTCTAAATAAGGGTAGAACATTCCCATTGCATTACTTCCGCCTCCAACACATGCGATGATTTTGTTTGGAGTCTCTTCCAACTGAGTACGTGACTCATCACCGATTACACGTTGGAAGTCTCGAACCATTTTCGGATAAGGGTGCGGTCCGACAACTGATCCAATTAAATAGAATGTATCTTCAACATTCGATACCCAGTAACGAATCGCTTCGTTCGTAGCATCTTTTAATGTCTTACTTCCTGATGATACAGGCACAACTTCCGCACCTAATAGTTTCATTCTGAATACATTCAACTCTTGTCGTCTAATGTCCTCCTCGCCCATGAAGACTTTGCATTCCAGGCCATATCTAGCAGCGACTGTTGCTGCAGCCACCCCATGTTGTCCAGCACCCGTCTCAGCTACAATCTTTTCTTTTCCCATGCGAACTGCAAGCAAAGCTTGTCCGATCGCATTATTCAATTTGTGAGCACCTGTATGATTAAGGTCTTCACGTTTAAGATATATTTGAGCACCACCTAGACGAGTAGATAGATTCTCTGCATGAGTGATTGGTGTTGGTCTACCAGAGTATTTTTTCAGTTCTTCATGATACTGCGCGATGAATTCATCTGATTCCATCGCTTTATTTAATGAGCTTTCTAATTCCTCAAGTGCATACATCACAGTCTCGGGAACATATTTCCCGCCGAATTGTCCGTATCTTCCACGTTGATCAGGTACCATTGTTGCCACGATTAACACAGCCTTTCCTGGAGTTTTTCGATTTTGTCGCGATTTTTCCCACCGTTAAGTTCTATTCCACTAGATAGATCAATTCCGTCTGGCTGATACGAAAGTAGTTCTGTAACATTGCTATCGTTGATTCCGCCAGCAACAAACAGAGGAACACCCTGTTCATTAGCTACTTCTTTGTATGAAGGAATTGATTCCCAATCAAATTTTTTCCCTGTACCTCCCCATTGTCCTGGGAGCTTCGTATCAATCACATACCCATCAGCTATACCAGCAAAAGCTATCATTTCCTCTTTTGCTGCATTACAATGGTGGATGACTTTCCATATTTCTTTTCCGGTCATTTGCTTTATTTTAGTAGCGAATGGAGCATTTTCATTTCCATGAAGTTGAATAATGTCAATTGGTACGGTACTGACTGTGTCAGCTATCTCTTCTAAATCAGGGTTTACGAAAACCGCAACAATTTTCATCCCGTTCGATGGATATTCGGCTAACCATTTCGCTACTTGATTGTTTTCCACTCTCCGAGGGCTGTTTGCAAAAATAAATCCTGCATAGTTCGCATCACTTTCTCTTACGAGTTTCCAATCATCGCATGATCGATTTCCACAAAGCTTTAATTTAGGCTTCATATATAGCTCCCCCAAACAGGCGGCTTATCCTTTCTTCATACATACCGTCCCTCATTAGTGCTTCTCCAACTAGAACACCTGAAGCGCCTACCTTCATCACGTCTTTTATATCATTATAATCTGAAATTCCACTCTCGCTGATCATCAATGAGTGAGAAGGTACAAAAGGACTCAAATCTCTCGTGTTTTTTGTTGATGTATCAAACGTATCTAAGTTTCGGTTATTTATCCCGATAATCTCTGGCTCAATTATCTCCGTAAGCGCTTGGAGCTCCTCTTTAGAATGAACTTCTACAAGACATTCTAGGTTAAAGTCTTTTGCTAAGTTATAAAATTCTTTCGTTTTCTCAGCTCCTAGAACTTTAACGATCAATAATATTGCATCTGCCCCAATTAGCTTACTCTCTTCAATTTGTCTTTTATCAATGATGAAATCTTTCCGGAGAACAGGAAGGCTAACATGCTTTTTAACCTCAGTCAGAAATGAGTTTTTCCCTTTAAAAAAGGTTTCGTCGGTTAGAACCGAAATAGCATCAGCCCCTGCACGCTCATAAGCAAGCGCTACTTCTACAGGATTGAAGTTTTCATTTATGATTCCTTTTGAAGGTGATGCTTTTTTCACCTCAGCAATCAACCCAATATCATGATTAGCATTTTCTAGACTATTCTTGAGGGATACGTGATCCACTTCGATGGGACCAGGTATCGTAAAGTTTTTTAATTCGTCTTTTTTTACTTCGACAATTTTATCAAGCATGTACGTTCAACTCCTTCCCATTTAGCGACGCTAGTTGTTTACTTGCATCTCCTGCCTCAACGGCTTTTCTTGCAATACGAACGCCTTCTGCAACCGACTCACATACTCCTGCAAGATATAGTGCGGCACCCGCATTAAAATAAACGATTCCACTACTCGCTTTATTCGCTTTATTTTCAAATATATCCGAAATGATCTTGGCACTTTCTCTCGCCGTTTCGACTCTAAGTTCATTTGAATGATGAGATTCTAAACCAACTTCTTCAGGTGTTAACCGATACGTGTCGATTTCCCCATCTCTTAATTCCACAAAATCGGTATATGTGCTAATCGAGCATTCATCCATTCCCTCTCCGCCAGTTACAAGAAGAGCCCTCTTCGTACCAAGTCGCTTCAATGCTTCAGCCATCTTTAGTGCTTTCTCATGAGAGTAAACACCAATCAACTGTGATTGACTACCTGCAGGATTAGCTAACGGTCCTAGACTGTTAAACACAGTTCGAAAGCCAACCGCTTTCCTAGCATTCACCGCATGCTTCATAGCTACGTGGTAGTTGGGAGCAAAAAGAAAACACATGTTTTTCTCTCTTAATACTTCGACTGCTAAGTTCCTTGAGGACTGTGTTGGGATTCCTAATTCATCTAGTACATCCGCACTTCCACTTTTTGATGAAACTGCTCGATTTCCGTGCTTAGCAACTTTCACTCCCTGGCTTGATACTAATATCGCCGCTGCTGTCGATATATTGAACGTTGACTGTCCATCTCCACCAGTTCCGCATGTATCGATTAATGGGAGACCTCCGTGATCAAGCTGTAGAACATGGTTCCTTAGAGAACGAACAAAACCTGTTAGCTCGTCTACAGTCTCTCCCCTTACTTCTAGTAACGTTAGGAAGCTTGCAATTTGGGCATCTTCCACTTGACCTTCCATAATGAAATCCATCATTTTCTCTGCTTTTTCTTCAGATAGTGTTGACCCACTTACCATACTTTTTAGTTGTTGTTTAAACATTGAGCTGCTCTTCCCTTCTATAAAAAATGGCTTCCGCTACCTGAATCGCTTTAATTAATGCACTCGCCTTATTTCGTGTCTCTTCCCATTCTTTCTCAGGGATTGAATCTGCTACAACTCCTGCTCCTGCTTGTATATATGCTTTTCCATCCCTCACGACCATCGTACGTATCGCAATGCAAGAGTCAATGTTGCCATCAAACCCGATGTAACCAATCGCTCCAGAGTAAATCGAGCGCGGGGTTGGCTCAAGGTCCCTAAGAATTTGCATTGCTCTTATCTTCGGAGCTCCTGAAACGGTTCCAGCAGGGAAAGAAGCGATGACAGCATCTAGGCTTGTAACTGACGGAGATAACACCCCAGTGACCCTAGAAACAATATGCATAACATGCGAGAATCGACCGATTTCCATCAATTGTGGTATTGAGATGCTCCCATATTCTGAAACTCTTCCGACATCATTTCTTGCAAGGTCTACAAGCATATAATGCTCTGCGCGTTCTTTCTCATCTTCAAGAAGTTCTTTTTCAAGCGACATATCTTCGGATTCCGTTCTCCCTCGTTTTCGAGTACCCGCGATCGGATCGATTTCAACCGTTCCATTTCGCACTTGTACGAGTTTTTCTGGTGAACTTCCGATTATCTCTACATCGTCCATCTTTAGATAAAACATGTAAGGAGAAGGATTAATGATTCTTAATACACGGTAAAGGTCTAACCCTTCGACAGAAACATCTTTTTCAAATCGTTGAGAAAGGACCGTTTGAAACACGTCGCCCTCAAGGATATATTGTTTTATTTTTTCTACATCTGATAAAAATTTCTCTTTAGGATAATTAGATTTTACTTGAGAGAAATCCACTTCGTCGTCCATATTATCAGGAATGTGGATCGCATTATTTTGAACAGGAAGCGCTGCTAGCTTCGTGAGTTCATCTATTACATTCATTCCGTGATGATAAATTCCCTCGAGCTGATCCCCCTCATTGATCCTCGCGTTATGACTGACGGTCAAGCGTTTAAGGTGATGATCATAGATCAAAAGATTTTCACATACATGCAAATGATAGAGAGGGAAATCTTTATCTCGATTCGGATGTTCAGGAACCTTTTCGAATTGACTGATTGAATCGTAGCCAATATATCCAACGGCACCACCATAGAATGGGAAATCCGTATCGATTGTTTTAGGATTCATCAATTGAAACAGTGCCTCAACGCCTGATTGAAATTCCCGTCTAGTTAATACGGTTTTCCCTTCGATATCGATAACAGAAAAAACGCCCTCCTGTTCGACCAATGAATAGATTGGATCTGTTCCAATAAATGAATATCTGGACCATTTCGATTCCTGGTCACTACTTTCTAACAAGAAACTTGCGCGGTCGCCTAGGTTTTGAAAAATTTGTATAGGGGTTGTCGTATCCATAAAATACGATCTCATTAATGGGATGGTCCGATAAGTTGCGGCATCCTTTTTAAAAGAAGAAAAATCTGTGGTCAACTTTCTCACTCCTCCATTAGATGAAATGGAGAATGGAAAAGCTGAGTGTTATGAGGATTTATAATGGAGGTATGCCAAATAACAGACGAATTGTCTGAATACTTACATACCGAAAAAGGGTATAGAAAACCCCCTGATTGTCTCAGGGGGTGAATAGACGTATCCCTCTAAGCTCTCCTCGACTCAACTATCCTATTCTCTACTATCTCAGCTCATTAATTCTAATTTGTTCATCTCTTCTAAACTTACATACATACTAGTATGGTCATAATTATTTGTCAACTAACGAGGTCTGGTCGTAATGCTATCGCCTTCTCTAAATAGACATGTTGAATCTCATTTTGATTAACCTCGGTGTTGACCGTCATCAAGACACGAATACATAAAGGCAATGCTCCTTCGACTGCAATTTCAGAAGAACAGAGTAAAGGGACATGCATCCATCCTTTTAAGGCACGCACAGCTTCTGCAGGAAATACAGCATTTAGATCATTCGTCATCGTAAATTGAATTGAAGCCACATGCTCTGGTATGACGTTATTTTGTTCGATCACTTGATGTAATAACTCCTCAGTTGCTTGAAGGATCTCTTCTTTATCATTGTTTGCAACTGTTGTCGCACCTCTAATTCCTCTAAGCACCCTTTAGTCTCCCCCTTCTGCACATGATTCAAGCAGCCTAAGAGCTAAGCTCTCATCGATGGTTACTCTTTGTGGATCACCGATTTTTTTCAGAAGAACAAATGACAAATTTTGATTTTCTGCTTTTTTGTCCTTCTTCATACGCATAATCAATCGCTCAGACTGTAATGTCTGCGGTATGACGGTCGGAAGCTCGACCTGTGAAAACCACTTCTCTATTTCATGAATACGAAAATCCGAAGAATAATATGCTTCACTAATTTTCATCGCATAGATCATTCCAATCGCAACTGCTTCGCCATGCGTGATTACGCCATAACCAAGCTCAGCCTCGATTGCATGACCGAGCGTATGACCAAAGTTGAGATAGGCCCTAATGCCCTTTTCTCTTTCATCTTCTTTAACGATTTTTCCTTTAATACTGATACCTTTTTTAATAATGTATTGAAGCTCGGCATCTGTATAAGATTCAACTCGCTTTTCCCGACTCATAAGCCAGCGCAAAAAATCTTCATCGTGTATGAATGCGTGTTTGATAACTTCACTGAATCCAGAACGCCACTCTTTTTTAGGTAATGTCCGAAGAAAGTTCACATCATAAATTACCGCTGCTGGTTGGTGAAAAGCTCCGATAAGATTTTTGCCATATTCGTGATTTATCCCTGTTTTCCCTCCTACACTAGAATCGTGTGCAAGGAGGGTAGTAGGAACCTGGATGAAGTCGATCCCTCTCATATAAGTAGCTGCTGCAAAACCCGCTAAATCTCCTACAACCCCTCCTCCAAGAGCGATCACACAAGATTTTCGATCGAGTTCTGCTTCAAGCATCGCTGTTAAACACTTCCCATACTCTTCCATAGACTTTGATTTCTCGCCTGTAGGGATGACATATACTGATATCTCTTTTTCACCTTCCAAAAAAGAAGAAAGGTAGTGTTCAGATACAGTTTCATCAGTAATTAAGAAATACTTGGAATAGGCTTGAAACTGATCGATAAGCTTTCGCCAACGTTTACTTATTCCTACCCCGATATAAACCGGGTAGCTCCTGTCAGTCGTATCGATCATCATTGATTCCATGCATTAAAACTCCTGACTATATGATTTGTATTGGCTGAGGTTACTTGCAATCTCTTCAATACGATCATGCCCAAACTTATCAAGTAATGATGAAGCGATTTCCCACGAAACAACGCTCTCAGCAACAACACTAGCTGCAGGAACTGCACAGCTATCTGACCGTTCGATACTCGCAGAGAAAGGTTCTTTTGTATCGATATCAACACTTTGTAGGGGTTTGTACAATGTAGGGATCGGCTTCATAACGCCTTTGACAACAATTGGCATGCCTGTTGTCATCCCGCCCTCAAAACCACCTAAGCGGTTTGTTTTACGAGTGTAACCTTCTTCTTTCGACCATGCTATTTCATCATGAACTTCACTACCTGGAATTTTAGCAGCTTCAAATCCGATTCCAAATTCAACACCTTTAAAAGCATTGATGCCGACAATCGCCGCTGCTATTTTTGAATCGAGTTTCCGATCGAACTGGACGTGACTACCGAGTCCGATAGGAACTCCTTCAACAACCACTTCAACGATTCCGCCGATGGAATCTCCATTACTCTTCGCATCGTCGATGGCTTTCATCATTTTTTCGCCTGCTTGCTCATCAAGGCTTCGAACAGGTGACTCCTCTGAAACCCGCTGCATTTCCTCTAACGACAATCCGCCGGTGTAATTACTTTCGATACCGCCGATCATACGAACATGTCCTGCCACGTTAATTCCAAGGGTTTTCAATAGTTTTTTTGCTACTGCACCTGCAGCAACTCGAACTGTCGTTTCACGAGCAGATGATCGTTCAAGAACATTTCGCATATCTCTGTGTCCATATTTAATTGCACCATTAAGATCGGCATGCCCCGGTCTTGGACGTGATATTTGACGCTTCATATTCTTTTCTTGAGATTCTGTAAGTGGCTCAGCACCCATATAGTTCTTCCAATGTGTCCAGTCTTTATTTTCAACGACAAGTGTAATTGGTGCACCCGTCGTTTTTCCATGTCGCACACCACTCAAAATTTGTGCGCGATCTTTTTCAATTTGCATTCTTCGTCCTCGACCATAACCTAACTGTCTTCTAGCTAGTTCATTATCTATATCCTCTGCAAGAAGTTCTAATCCTGCAGGAACACCTTCTATAATAGTTGTTAGTTGTGGACCGTGTGATTCTCCTGCTGTTAAGTATCTCATCCTATCTCCTCCAATACACTTTGGCGCTTTTATGTACTACTATATCATAATGAAAAACATCCATGTAATGATTTTTTCTATTCAAACATCATAAATTCCTATTAAAATTACAAAGACATCATCCTATTGATACTCATTTCCTACTTTTCTAGCTGTTAAAACAATCTTTTTAACTCTTATGACTATTATGACCGCCCAATTGAAATCAACACATTGGAATAGATGCTTCACTAACGATTTTAGCACCTCGATAAGAATCCCTTCATTTTTTCAAATTGCCCCAATTGGTTTTTTTCGCTAAAGTTAACACTATAGAAATTGTTAGGAAGTGATGGATTGGAAATTATAGACTTAAGTGCAGTAGAGATGGCTACGCTAATAGCCCACAAAGAGATTTCTCCGGTTGATGTTATTTCAGCACATCTCGACCGAATTAACAGTTTGAACAAAGAGCTAAACATGTTTGTATCTGTGTTTGAAGAAGAAGTTCTAAAAGAAGCGAGATTAGCGGAAAACGATATTATGAAAGGCCAAAAATTAGGACCACTTCATGGAGTTCCAATCGCTCTGAAGGACCTCACCCCCGTCATAGGAAAGAAAACTACTTTTGGCTCTGTACTATTTAAGGATCATGTGCCTGATCATGAACCAACGATTGTTAAGCGAATTAGAAAATCTGGCGCAATTATTATAGGGAAAACAAACACACCAGAGTTTGGTCATAAAGGAACGACTAATAATCAAATCATAGGACCAACTAAGAACCCCTGGAATAAGGATATGACAGCTGGGGGCTCAAGTGGTGGTTCAGGTGCAGCTGTTGCTAGTAAATGCGTCCCTCTCGCTGAAGGTAGCGATGGCGGTGGTTCAATACGAATTCCAGCGAGTTTCAACGGCATCTTAGGCCTTAAACCTACGTTTGGTCGAGTCCCATTTGATAGTTCGCCTTTCAATAGATTCGGAACAACACACCCCTATGTTCACTACGGACCTTTGAGCAGAACAGTAGAAGACTCTGCCACCCTCCTCTCAATAATGGAAGGGTATGAACCAGGCGATCCGTATTCTATGCCGCTCGAAAAAGAAGATTTAACACTAGCTGCTTGCAAAGGGATTGAAGGAATGACATTTGCTTATACAAGGGATTATGGTATGTACGAATGTGAACCCGAGGTGAGTGAAGTCATCGAGAAGGTACTCCCGATATTGGAAAAGCATGGTGCTAAACTAGTAGAGGTTCCAATTGATTTCGATTTAGAGTTAACCGAGTTGATCTCATTTTTTAATAAGATGTGGTTTGCAGGACTCGCAAGTGCTTACGGTAGTTTATATGATAGTAAGCCTAGCGATTTTAGCCCATCGGTAGCTGCAATGATAGAAGAAGGAAGAAAGATTAGCGCAGTTGAACTTCGGAAAACAGAAGAGCTCCGCACTGTAATCTGGAATAAGTTACAGCACATCTACAGTGAATTCGATTGCTTATTGTCTCCAGTTCTTGGGGTTGCCGCTTTCAATCACGACATAGAAGGTCCTGAATGGATTAATGGAAAAGCCTCCTCTCCTATCTCAGACTGGATGATGACACAACTCTATAATTGCACAGGACATCCAGCAGCATCTATTCCAGGAGGATTTACAGCGAAAGGGATGCCTGTTGGACTACAAGCTTCTGCAAATAAATTTAATGATACAATCTTGCTTCGTATTGCGAAGGTGTTAGAAGATGAGCTCGGGGTTCGCTCCCCAACTCTATAAAAATAACCGACCGGACATGTGTCCGGTCGGTTATATATAAGCGCTTTCATATTACTGAAAAAATCAAACCCATTTAGAAATGGTTTTTGAATACTCATTCACTTCATTTTCATTGAAGAATAATGATACTTCACGCTCAGCGCTTTCTGGAGAATCTGAACCATGGATTACGTTCATGCTAACCTGTACACCGTAGTCTCCGCGGATTGTTCCTGGAGCTGCATCCTTAGGATTTGTTGCTCCCATCATTGTACGAGCAGTCGAGATGACATTCTCGCCTTCCCATACCATTGCGAAAACTGGACCAGAAGTAATGAAGTCAACAAGTTCGCCAAAGAAAGGACGCTCTTTATGTTCACCATAATGGTTTTCTGCGAGATCTTTTGAAACCGTCATCAATTTAGCTCCTACCAAATTAAAACCCTTCTTCTCAAAACGGGAAACGATTTCACCGATGAGGTTTCTTTGTACGCCATCAGGCTTTACCATCAAAAACGTTTTCTCCATGTAAATCTCCTCACTTTCAACAAGTTATATGTATTGGGCAGAAAGCGTTTTCTGCCCTCCAAATTCTATCAAATTTTCGAAAAAATAACAACATTACTTTTTAATGTTTTCTCTTTCCTATGTATTCTGCGATTTGTTTAAGTGAGGTTCTTGATGAAGTAGATGGTAAATGTTCAAGAGCATGAAACGCCTTTTGAAGGTAGCGATCGCTTATCTCACGAGCAAATTCTATCCCTCCAGAAGACTTAACAATCGATAGAACCTGGTTCACTTCCTCTTGAGAAACTGGCTTATCTTCTGAGAATACGTTCATGATATCACTCTTGTAGTTCCCCTTGTTCATCGCATATAAGACCGGCAACGTAATATTCCCCTGTAGGAGGTCACCCCCAGCAGGTTTCCCTAACTCTTTAACTGTTCCTGTGTAATCTAGAATATCATCGGTAATCTGATAGGCCATTCCAACATAATAGCCAAACTGCTTTAAATACCACTGCTCTGATTTAGAAGCACCAGCTGCAACGGCGCCAAGTTCACAGGAAATTGAGATCAATAATGCCGTCTTCCTCTTAATTCTTCGGAAGTAATCTCTTACATTCTGATTCCAATTAAACTGGTCTTTAATTTGTTCAATTTCACCGATACACATTTCTAAGATCGCGTTGGATAAGATACTGTTCGCTTCTGAATCTTCAAGCTCCGTCACCAACTCTAATGCTCGTGCAAATATATAATCTCCCGTATACATCGCTACACGATTGTCCCATTGAGCCTTAATGGTTTTTGCTCCTCTTCTCATTTCAGCATCATCGATTACATCATCATGAACGAGAGATGCCATATGAATAAGCTCTAGAGCAACAGCAACATTTTTCATCTTTAATAAATCATAATCTCCGAACTTTCCAGATAGCAACACAAAAACTGGACGAATCCTCTTCCCTCCCGCTTTAAGAAGGTGGTTAGATGCATCTCTTAAAACCGGATGGTGAGCGTTCACTGTTTGTTCGAGTTCTGATTCAATAAACGTTAAGTCTTTTTTTAATGAGGCATATATCGTTGTTAGTTTCATGAGATCCACCTAACTGATTTTCACAAATATCTTTAGTGTGTGATTTCCTTTTCTGGTTTAAAGCCCATGTGCATGGCAGCCGCTCCACCTGAGTATGGTTTTACATCTACTCGATCGAACCCATTTGAAAGAAATAATTTCCTTAACTCTTCAGCGCCAGGAAATGAACTAGCCGATTCCTGCAACCAGGAATATTCATCATAGCTTTTAGCAAACATTTTCCCAAGTACCGGCATTACAAACTTAAAGTAACCATAATACACCTGACGAAACACAGGTAAGGTCGGTTGTGAAGTCTCAAGGCATACGACACGGCCCCCAGGCTTTACAACTCTGTACATTTCTTTAATAACCTGATTGTAATCAGGTACATTACGTAACCCAAAGCCAATCGTAACGTAATCAAAAGAATTGTCCTCAAAAGGAAGCTCCATCGCATTACCATGGATAAGAGTGACATTCGATTTGTTTTGATTCTTAACTTTGGCTTTGCCTACTTCTAGCATGTTCTCACTAAAATCTAATCCGATCGCCCGTCCACTTTCACCGACTGCTTCAGCCATTGCAAGTGTCCAATCTGCGGTACCGCAGCAAACATCTAGTGCTTCTGCTCCTTCTTTTACTTCCATTCGCTTCATCGTATCTTTCCGCCAAGCTTTATGCCGCTGAAAGCTGATAACCGAATTCATTACGTCGTATCGTTTTGAAATCGATTGGAAAACTTGATGAACTCGTTCTTCTTTGGTGGTAGCCATCTCTTTATCCCTCTTCCGCCATTTTCTTTTCCTGAACTCCATTCAGTCCCCAGTAAAATTCATGCCTGTTATGAAACCAACGATGAAAATCCGAATACTGTTGGAACAGAAAATCAATGTCTTTCTTTGCGTGATCCACATAAGAATCTAGAACCGATCGTGCCTTAGCAGTTTGTTCGGTGGTCAATGTAGACTCCTTAACCGAAAGAAACGAGAATGCGATTTTGTGAAGCAGATTGGTACCAGATTGAATGAGCTCTTGCTTTCTTTCAAAAAGCAATCGATTCAAGTAAAAGTATTGTGTACCGAACGACTTCCACTCACCGAGGTCGAAATGATCTGCGACTTTTCGTATGAGAATGGATTCGATATCTTTCAAGTTGCTAAATATGTGATCGACAGATTGCTCTTCAGCATGATAAAAAGACATTTTTGATTCATTGATTTCTTGAATAGCCCCTGAAAGTGTTCGAATCAGATCATTGTCTTGCCATTTAGAAAGTATGTGGTAATACATGCTGCTGAAATAGTCACCCGCTAATACAGTTAGCTGTCTGTTTTTGCGCTCATCTTCATTCTGAACATCCGCTAGTGAGATACGCTCATGTGTATCTAGCGCAATTTGTACAAGCATAATCGACAGCAGCGTATCCTGCTTTCTTTCCTTCTCGAGCGAAGTCTGCTCTAACATCTCGTGGAACAAATACAGCCTCTCTTCATCAATAACTGGGATATCGATGAAACGAAGCAAGTAGGAATGTGCCAAACGAGACTGCAATTTTTCCCGTACGATGTTTAGTTGTTTATGTTTATGATCCATCGGATTGTTCATATCCCTTACCCCTAACATATCATCCAGTAGAGTATGTATTTACACTTAGTATAGCACAAGAAGGCTTATGCTAAAACGAAACTGAAGCGGTGATAAAAGAAGAAAAGCAGGCTTTAATACCCTGCTTTACTCATCGTTGTTAATCTCCCCATGACTGGTTTGAATAACAGCCTTCCCTCTTATTTTCACGGCAGAAGTATGCTCAGTGAACTGAGCAATCATTACCTCACCTTTGTCTAGCTTCTCAGAATGATGAAACCTCGTATCAGAACCACGCGTTAGTCCAATCACGTTCACACCATTCTCAAGTGCCTTTATTACGAAGAAATCATTGTTCTCTAATTTCATGATATCCCTCCTAAATCAGGATTAACCCTTAATTAAGCCAAGTACTTCGGCTCTAGCCGCAGTATCAGTTTCGAATATTCCTCTGACTGCAGAAGTTACTGTTGAAGAACCTGGTTTCTTCACACCTCTCATCGTCATACACATGTGTTCAGCTTCCACCACAACCATTACACCGTGAGGTTCAAGTGTATCGACCATTGTATTAGCAATGGTTGAAGTAATGCGTTCTTGGAGCTGTGGGCGCTTTGTGACAGCTTCGACTGCTCTTGCAAGCTTACTAAGACCGGTAACCTTGCCCCCTTTTGGAATATATGCAACGTGAGCTTTACCAAAGAAAGGAACGAGGTGATGCTCACATGTTGAATAAAAAGGAATATCTTTAACAAGGACTAACTCTTCATGATCTTCTCCAAAAATGGTTTGGAAGTGCTCTTTCGGATCTTGATTTAGCCCTTGGAAAATTTCTTCATACATTCGTGCTACACGTTTAGGCGTATCTTCTAGACCTTCGCGTTCTGGATCCTCGCCGACCGCTTCTAGGATCATTTTAACTGCTTCTTCTATTTTTCCATGATTAACTTCGAACATTCGTCTTTACTCCTCCATTCACGACCTTACAATACATATGAAAATTTTAGCACACGGAGGATCAGTTAGCAAAAAAGAAGAGTCGCATAAGGTGCGACTCTTCTTCTGCCCTATGTATTTACTTAACTGCATCCTTAAGGGCTTTACCAGGTTTAAAAGCAGGTACCTTGCTTGCAGCGATTTCAATCTCTTCGCCAGTTTGAGGGTTACGCCCTTTACGAGCAGAACGCTCACGGACTTCAAAGTTACCAAAACCAATTAGTTGAACTTTGTCACCTTCTTGCAAGGACTGCATAATGTTATCAAAAACTGCATCAACAGCTTTTGTAGCTTCTTTTTTAGAAAGCTCTGCAGATTCTGCAACAGAATTGATAAGATCTGTCTTGTTCATTCCGTTCACCTCCTCTCAAGAGAGATGGATACATACATTCATTCACAGAATATCCGATATTTATACGGAGCAATGCACGTTTAGTACGTTTGCAAGCCCTATATTATACGAAGACGCGAAAGAATTCAATATGTTTGTCCCGATTTAAGCGATTTTTAAGGGAATTTTTATCTATTATCCTCTATTTTTACTAATTGTAAACGCTTTAGCTCAATATTTTGCTGAAATATAGATTGAGCACTATGCCATGTGAAATCTTGCTTCACTCTAAAAACAATACGAAAAACCGACTCCAGCTAATGGAGTCGGCTCTTTTATAATATGATCGCAATTAATCCGCCTGAACCTTCATTAATAATTCGCTCTAAGGTTTCTTTAAGCTTATATCTCGCGTTCTCTGGCATGAGACCAAGCTTTGCTTGAATGCCTTCTCTTACGATAGAATTTAAAGATCTTCCGAAAATATCAGAATTCCAGATTGAAAGCGGATCCTCTTCAAAGTCTTGCATCAAGTACCTCACAAGTTCTTCACTTTGTTTCTCAGTTCCAATTATAGGTGCAAACTCAGACTCCACATCCACTTTTATCATATGGATGGATGGGGCCACGGCCTTTAATCTCACTCCGAATCTCAAGCCCTGACGGATAATTTCTGGTTCATCCAGACTCATATCCTCAATCGATGGGGCTGCAATTCCATATCCAGTTTGTCTAACCATTCTGAGTGCATCTGACACTTGATCATACTCTGCTTTGGCAAAAGCGAACTCTTGCATTAATTGCAGCAAATGATCTTTTCCTCTTATTTCGACTCCTACAACTTCTTTTAAAATCTGGTCATATAAGTCTTCCGGAGCATATAAATCGATTTCTGCGATGCCCTGACCCATTTCAATCCCTGCTAAGCGAGCATTTTGAATAAACTCAAATTCTTCAAAGTTACCCACTACTCGGTCAACATCTCGTAGCCTTTTGATGTCCTTAACCGTTTCTCTAACTGAATCTTCATAGTTCTGTCTAAGCCAATGATCTTGATGAAGCACCATCACCCAGCTTGGTAAATTGACGTTTACTTCGAGCACTGGGAACTCATATAGTACTTCTCTCATCACAGTATTGATATCATGCTCAGTCATGCTTTCAACACTTAGCGAAATAACTGGGATATCATACTTATTGGATAGATCTCCCCTTAACGCTTCCGTTTGAGGGTGGTGTGGGTGAGCTGAATTCACAATCATAATAAACGGTTTGCCGACTTCCTTTAACTCCTCAACGACTCTTTCTTCTGATTCAAGATAGTCATGTCGAGGAATTTCTCCAATCGACCCATCTGTTGTAATCACTACACCGAGAGTGGAATGCTCCTGTATCACTTTTCGTGTACCGATTTCAGCAGCTTCTTGGAAAGGTATCGGCTCTTCGTACCAAGGTGTATTGATCATTCTTGGGCCATCTTCATCTTCATACCCTTTCGCACCTGGTACAGCATATCCAACACAGTCTACAAGTCGCACATTAACATCTAGTCCATCCTCAACATGAATTTGAATCGCATGATTTGGAACAAACTTTGGTTCAGTCGTCATAATCGTTCGTCCTGCAGCGCTTTGTGGAAGCTCATCTTGTGCTCTAGCACGATCAGAATCGCTTTCCATATTCGGCAGTACGATTAATTCCATGAACTTCTTGATGAATGTTGATTTACCTGTTCTAACAGAACCTACGACCCCCAGGTATATATCTCCTCCTGTACGCTCTGCGATATCTTTGAAGATATCCACTCTCTCCACGTGATCGCCTCCTGAATTCCACCTCTGTGGATGGAATAATTCAATACTGACCGCAGACTTACTTGGACACTATCATTCTATGATGTTGTCCAACAAATATGACAAATCAAAGTAAAAGCATTTGATTTACGAGAAAAACCTTCGTCCCTCTATACATCCTCCAGATAAAAAAGTCCCTCCTCTTTTTATTAGATGTATTGCTAAAGAGGAGGGAAAATACCTATTTTACTAAAAAAACAGCTTTACCATTATCAATTGTGTACGGTACAGAAGATACAGGAACGTAGAAGGAATTAAATGCTAATAGATCTCTAATATCCTCTCCTTCTTTATAGGAGTGCTCAGGGTTATTCGTGATGGCTTTGTTCAAATCACTTCGATAATCTACATGAACATTTCCTTTTTCATCAAGAAAAAAAGGAAGGTCATCGTTTGTAAACGGACTCTTAATTGTTGGTTCTGTATCCATACCTAGCTTTTCATAATCAATAGAATACCGATCTTTGGCCAGAATGTCTTTGAAAGGAGGGTACTTGTGATTTCTTCTATAATCATTGATTCTTAATTGTAGGTCCTTCACATCCTCTACAATAATCAAATCCAAGATTCGAACCATTGGTTCTTCTTCTACATTGATTAATACATATTGAAACACCCCACCATTTTCAAAAGAGTTCCCAGGCGGTTCTTGTAAATATGAAGGGACTATTTTTTTGAAATCGATTGGATATTTTTGATAGATCGGCGTATCTTGGTCCCTTGTTTTGATTGGTAAGACAGATTTATTTTCCTGGTATTGATCAACAGCAGTCTGAACTGAGTCGATTTGATCGGTGTATGGTATTCTATTTTCTCCTTTTCTACTTTCTGGATACAAACAACCAGAAAGAATAAGTAAGACACCTGTCCATAAAAGGAACTGTAGTCCAAATTTTTTCATGATTTTCATTCCTTATAAGTATTATTTCGAGCATTCCTTAATCTGTTGGACCTGTAAATACGACGAGAAGCATGAGAACACCTGATGTGAACATACATAAATAAGCGAAGGTTGAAACGATAACTTTCATTACACCCTTTAATTTGGCTCTACTAAACATGATTGCGAGTACAGCAATAAACATCAATCCCATCGATGATAGCGCAACCCACATTTTTATTAATCCCGGTGACATTTAATTTCCCCCAGTCTAATCTAACTGCTGCCCATCATTATATCAAAATTTCAACGGTCCGTCCTAATGACGCATGATGAAAGTTTGAATTCTTTATGTACCCACAAATAAAAAGCTGAAGAAAGGGGCATTTTCCTCAGCTTTGACTATACGAATTTCATTTGAAGTATGCTTCTGCTCAATAATCGTTCTGTATCAGTATATGATGTTTCATTCATACGGTATCGTTTAAACGCCTAAATTTCGAATACTTTTCCTATTTCTGGCTGAATAATTTTGCAATGGAAGCGAAATCCAAAGGTATGTTTTTATTAACAATGGCCTTTACAATTCGGTCTTCCTTTTCTTTCGTTACATTCACATTTGCTACACGTGCTACGTTAGCTATGAGTCTGCGCACCGTTCTTTCATCTGAAAAATCTGCGCCCTGGACCGAGTCAGCCAATTTAAATATGTCTTCTTTTTTAACATTGGTTTTCTTTTCAATGTTATCAAACAAATCGCTCACACTGTTTCCTCCTTACCATTAAGGTTCAACATAGTGTATGCAAGGAGAAAAACTTCGTGCTTTACCAATTAATTAAATTGGGTGCTATTGTTTTCTATTCAATTCAAACTTATCAGCTAATAGTGAAGTCAGGTCCTCAGTTTCATGTGTACGCAATCTCCCCATAAGTTGGTCAACACCATCTTTTGGTTCTTTATTATTGAAAAGCACTTCATATAATACTGACGTTATCGGCATTTCAACGTTTTGTTCCTTAGCAAGATGGTATGCTGCCTTTGTGGTACGAACTCCTTCAACAACCATCCCCATGTTCTCTAGAACTTCATCGAGACTGTTGCCTTTACCGAGCAAATTCCCTGCACGCCAATTACGACTGTGCGCGCTCGTACATGTAACGACTAAGTCACCTATGCCTGTCAGTCCCATGAACGTAAGGGGGTTAGCTCCCATAGCTGCACCAAGGCGGGCAATTTCAGCAAGACCTCGTGTAATGAGAGCCGCTTTTGCATTATCTCCATAACCTAATCCATCGGATAGTCCTGCCCCTAAAGCAATGATGTTTTTCAAGGCTCCACCAAGTTCGACGCCAATAATATCATCATTTGTATATACTCTGAAATTCGAATTGATAAAGAGATCTTGAGCATATTCTGCATCTTTAATGTCCTTAGAAGAGACTGTAACCGTCGTAGGGTGACGGAGGCTGACCTCTTCTGCATGGCTTGGGCCAGAAAGCACGACAACTGATTTTCTAAGATGTTCTGGAATCTCTTCTTCAATAACTTCTGAAATACGCATGAGAGATCCAGGTTCGATCCCTTTGCTTGCATGGATGATCGATACCGGATTCACGAGTAACCCTTTAAGCTCAGGAAGAACGTCTCTTAATGCCTTTGTAGGAGTAACGAGTAGGATCGCATCTGTACCTTCTACACATTCAGAAAGAGAAGTGGTTGCCTGTAAAGATGTAGGTAAGGTTATTCCTGGCAAATATTTTTCATTCGTGTGATCGTGATTTATTTCTTTTGCCAAATCCTCACGCCTTGACCATACCTTGACGTGGTGATCGTTATCTGCAAGAACTATAGCAAGTGCTGTTCCCCAGCTACCTGCACCAATTACTGAAATAGTTGCCATTCTATCTCACTCCTCACTGCTCTACTTTTTGTCCAAGCTTACTTTCTGTGCCTGATAGAAGTCGTTTAACGTTCGTTCGATGTCTCCAAAGCGATAACATAGCTACAATAAACCCGAGTAATACATACGATGCTGGATTACCACCTAATAAGAAAATAAATGCTGGTGTTAATACAACGAAAATAAGAGATCCGAGTGACACATATCTCGTAATGAATATAGCTATAATTGCGAGAATCCCAGCATATAGAGCTGGCAAGAAGGCAAGTGTAGCGAACACACCGATCGTAGTCGCTACTCCTTTTCCTCCTCTAAATCCGAAGAATACTGGCCAATTATGACCGATGATAGCAGCGATTCCTGCTAGAAACGGTACAATAGGTTCTGCTGCAAACCAATAACCTAACCAGACAGCAATAACTCCTTTCAAGACATCGAGTGCGAGGACAATGATTGCAGGTGCTGTTCCTAGAACTCTAAGAGTATTCGTTGCACCCGCATTTCCACTTCCATGTTCTCTAATATCTATCTTTTTCACAATTCGAGCGATTAAATAGCTGAAGCTAACAGATCCGAGTAGATAAGCAGCAACGCAAATCAGAATTGCGACCATCAAATTCCCCCCTCAAAAGAGATGCTTAGCGCTTATAAACTTATTCGCTCTTCTTTCTTGCAAGAATACGAAGTGGCGTTCCCTGGAAGCCAAATGTTTCTCGAATTCTGTTTTCTAAAAAGCGTTTATATGAAAAATGAAGCATTTCAGGGTCATTCACGAACAACACGATGGTAGGCGGCTTAACTGCAACTTGAGTCGCGTAGTTTATTTTCAGTCTTCTACCCTTATCAGTTGGAGTTGGATTCATCGCTACAGAATCCATAATCAACTCGTTTAAGACGTTCGTTTTCACCCGTAGCGTATGATTTTCTGCAACGGTATTAATAACAGGTAGTAAAGTGTGAAGGCGTTGCTTTGTTTTTGCAGAAAGGAATACGATTGGTGCATAACTTAGATATAAGAAATGATCACGGATTTTTTGCTCAAAATTACGCATCGTCTTATCATCTTTCTCTACCGCATCCCATTTGTTCACGACGATGATAACGGCTTTACCTGCTTCATGAGCATACCCCGCTACTTTCTTGTCCTGTTCAATAATGCCTTCTTCGCCATCGATAACAACAAGAACAACGTCTGAACGTTCAATACCTCTCATTGCCCTTAGAACACTGTATTTTTCTGTATTTTCATATATTTTACCACGTTTACGCATACCCGCGGTGTCGATGATTACATAATCCTGTCCTTCTTTTGTGAAGGTTGAATCGATCGCATCCCGAGTCGTACCCGCTACATCACTTACAATTACTCTCTCTTCTCCTAGAATTGCATTTACTAAAGAAGATTTTCCAACGTTCGGTCGGCCAATCACAGAGAATTTTATCGTGTTCTCGTCGTATTCAACTTCGCCTTCTTCAGGGAATGATTTAAATACTTCATCTAGTAAATCTCCTAGTCCAAGTCCGTGCGATCCTGAAATTGGGAAAGGCGCGCCTACTCCAAGAGAATAAAAGTCGTGAATCAAAGCTTGTTGTTCAGGGTTATCAATTTTATTAACAGCTAAGACGACTGGTTTCTTTGAGCGGTAGAGGATTTTCGCTACTTCTTCATCAGCATTAGAAATTCCATCTCTACCATTAACCATAAAGATGATTGCATCAGCTTCATCAATAGCTATTTCTGCCTGGTATCGAATTTGAGAAAGAAATGGAGCGTCTCCAATTTCGATACCACCTGTATCAATAATATGAAAATCACGATTCAGCCATTCTGCCGAACTATAAATACGATCTCTTGTAACTCCCGGTGTATCTTCAACAATTGAAATTCTTTCTCCTACTATACGATTAAATATGGTCGATTTCCCAACGTTTGGACGACCTACGATTGCGACAACTGGCTTAGCCAATATGTACACGTCCTTTCAAAATAAGTATCTATCTAAAGCTTACCTCTAGAAAGTCGTGGACAAACTTTCCAGTAGCTCATTGTAAAAAACCCTCCTTTACTAAGAAGGGTGTAGTCTCTTGATAGCTTTTATATCTTATCAAAAAAGCAACCAATGAACAACAGAGTATATAGCTAATGTTTGACGATAATGTACACATCATTGCTTAATTTATGCGCAATACCATCCAAAATCGCCTCCAACTCTGCAGCTACTTTGTCCATTTCAGACTTTGTCTCACAAACGAACACATTTCCGCCAACCGGGACTTTATTAACAGAATCGGTAATAGCAGCCAGGATTGCTTTCTCTAATATCACGACTGATCACTTCCTTTTTCCTTGGTCTCTGTCGGCATTCGAATAGCATTTTCAAGAGTCGGAACTTGCGATATGATTTTTTTCGCGAGTTCGACATTTTTGTTCTGAGGAAGAATAAATACTCCTATACGACCATCGTCGAGATCTCTTTTAATTAAGGGAACTAATGCCGGCGTTCCAGAATCACGATATACCCCAAGGGAAATGGCAAGGTCATGAAGAATCGCTTGGCGTTGTCCTAAGTTCCCTATCGTCATCCTTGCATCGAAATTCTTCGGGCTAATAATAAACCCAAGACCATGATTCAATATTTCTTCCTGCCTTTCTGGAATCCCTATGTTCATAATATAAATATTGTCTACATATAATCCTGCACCTTCAAAAGACAGATTTGAATGTTCGATCGTAGCGATTTTCCCCAACTTACTTCCAGTCATATATTTTTTTGCAACTAAAAATGCAAGGAAGGCTGCAACGAAAGAAGCCCATATATTTAAAGACAAATACGCAAGAGAAGTTACAAATGAAATGAATATAACTAAATAATTTCGTCCTTCAAATGTAACTGCGATTCCTTCAATATAAGAAGCACCTCGAGGAACTAGTTCTAATGTATCCATTTCAGTTAGCGTTTTCCTCTCCATGTTTCTTACCTCTCTGAATTGAGAAGCCGCTAAGGTCAGAAAAGTAACCGCTGTGAATTCTTCTGACATGATCGATGGTACTACTAAAGCACCGAGCGCTGCAGCAATAAATCCAAGCGCAAGATGAATTATCATTCCATGGGGGAATGTGGGGTACTGACGGTAATCAGTCCTAAACATATAAATACGAGACAAAGTGCCGATAACGACGCTAAAGACTATTGGAATTGTAAATTCATTCATGAATACCCACGTCTTTCTTGATGTTTTTTCAAAACATTTTCCAAGTGGCTAGTTAACTGAACAAAGCCTTCCCACACGAAAGTTCCCATTACAGCAATAGCCATAATATCTAAAGAAACATACCTTCCGATCACGGTGTGAATTCCCATCTGCTGATAGATAATCGACAGGATAATTTCTCCTTGAACGATCGAAAGAATCAATAAAGCACACCTTTGTCCTGGACCATTAACAGTAAGATGGACAATTGTAAACAACGCTAGACCTATAGCCCAGGGTGTGTATAAATAGCTAAAAACAGGATCATAGATCGAGAATAGTTCAATTGATGCGTAGGCTGCCGTTAGCATTAAGACGACTAAAGCAGCGTAGGCTATGTTCATATGCAGCGTTTTCATTAGTAAAAAATAGCCTAATAGCCAACACAACATTAACGCTCCATTTACTTTAAATTGTTCCAAGGGTATCTCCACATTTGCTGTACAAAGCATCATTAGACAGAGAACAATCACTTTTTTGTTGTTTTGAGATGGCTCCATGAAAAATCCTATGATGATAACACCGATCCAACTGAACCAAACAAACAATGCACCATCCACACCGATCACTCCCTACTATGCTCAGTATGGGAAATTTTCTAAGGGATTAGACCATTAATTAAAAAATGTATAAGGTTTCCGGTTTTATTTCATCATAATAAAGCAAAGGAGGGATTATTTTATGGGAACAAACAGGCAAGAGAAAAAAATAAAGAGATCGAAACAGGTTGAGTCTGATCGTGATCAGTCGATCGAATACCGAGGGTCTTCTACTATGGAGGGGCCTGAACAAGCTAGGAAAAGAAACGGACAAAAGTGAGCAGAAAATAAAAAAAGCTCTCTGCCAAGGGCAGAGAGCTTTATAAAAGCATTATTTATATTTTTTAAGTTGATCACCGATCATATCGCCAAGAGAAAACGGAGAATTTCCGTCTCCATCTTTTTGATACTCTTCAACCTGACTAGATACTTGTTCAGCTTCTAGTACTTTAATACTAAGTGAGATGCGTTTCTCGTCTAGATTTACATCAAGTACCTTCACTCGAACGGTTTCTCCTTCAGATAGTGCTTCATGAGGAGTGCCGATATGTTTGTTTGAAATCTCAGAAATGTGAACGAGTCCTTCTACTCCTGGTGCCACTTCAACAAAAGCACCGAAGCTTACAAGACGTTTAACAGTTCCTTCAATTTCATCGCCAGCTTTTACTTTTCCTTCAATTTCTTCCCAAGGTCCAGGTAACGTTTCTTTAATAGATAAAGAGATACGTTCGTTATCCCTGTCGACTGAAAGGATTTTGACATTCACCTTCTGTCCTTCTGCTACAACTTCAGATGGTGTTTCAACTCGGTGATGCGCCATCTGAGAGATGTGTACGAGTCCATCTACTCCACCGATGTCTACAAAAGCACCGAAATCAGTCAGGCGTTGAACCGTTCCTTCAACGATCTGCCCTGCTTGAAGAGAAGCTAGAGTTTCTTGCTTCTTAACATCCGCTTCTTGTTCTAACACAGCGCGATGTGAAAGAATAACTTTTGATTTTTCAGGATCAAATTCCACAATCTTAACACTTAGACTCTTGCCCTTATAATCAGCAAAGTCTTCGACATAATGGCGCTCAACAAGAGATGCAGGAATAAACCCACGTACTCCAAGGTCAACTACTAGTCCACCTTTAACGACGTCAGCTATTTCCACTTCAAATGCCTCGCTTTTTTGATACTTTGCTTCGAGCTCGTCCCATGCTTTGTCAGCTTCTACTGCTTTCTTAGAAAGCACTAACTCATCCTCAGATACCTTGATTACTTTCACTTCTATTTCATCGCCTTCTGAGAGTGCGTCACTGACTTTTTCGACGTGAAGGCTTGACAGTTCGCTGATAGGCAGCACTCCATCCATTTTAAAACCCACATCCACCGATGCATGTTTCTCCTCGACTTTGGAGATCTTTCCAGTTACCACATCTCCAACTTCGAACGATTTGAACTCAGTCATTTCCTGATTCATCTCTTCAACCATTGACAAACTCCTCCTTCAATCCAAAAGAAATAGAACTTTTCAATAATATTTATAAAAGCCTTCCACTTACTATCAGCGAAAGAATTTTATGAAAAGTTAATCACCCTTTCCTTTAACTTTCACTAAAATCAGTGAATTTGTCAAGTATCCTGGAACATTTATTTGTTTTTTTTGAAAATAATGAATGTTAACGGTTAGCGTCAATAAGCTGCTGTATTTCTTGCATGATTGCTTGGGTCGCCTTCTTGGCTGCTCCTTGCTCTTCTCTAAGGGGCGATAGATCTACAGGTTTCCCGTAAATGATTTTCAATTTGCCAAACGGTTTATAAGAACCCATAATCGCACATGGAACAACCCTAACCTCGGGACGGAGTGCGAAGAATCCAGCTCCTGAAAGGCCATCCCCAAGCTGACCAGTCTTGCTTCTTGTGCCTTCAGGAAACAAACCTACAACCTCACCGTTTTTTAATATGCCTATTCCACTCCTAAGGGCTTGTTTATCACTCATTCCCCTTTTCACTGGAAAAGCACCAACGTTATAAATTAATTTACCTAGCACTGGAATGTTGAATAGTTCTGATTTCGCCATGAAACGAACCTGTCGTGAACACATCGCTCCTACTAAAGGTGGATCGAGGTTGTTAATATGATTTGAACAGAGAAGAATGCCCTTGTCTGTTGGGATGTTCTCTTCACCAATTACTGTCACTCTGTTAAATATTTTAAAATAAACTCGAAACAATCCTCTACCTACATCATATAAACTCACTGAATCAAGCCCTCTCTTTCGCTAATAGTAGGATATGATGGACTACTTCAGAAATCGTCATTGTCGTAGTATCGATCTCTACTGCATCATTTGCCTTCACAAGAGGTGCTACCTCACGTTCTGAATCTCGTTTATCGCGTAGAGCTATTTCTTCTTTGATTTGTTCGTAATTTGCTTGTATACCATTATCAATAAGTTCTTTATAACGGCGTGCAGCTCTTTCTTCAACGGATGCGCTTAAGAAAACCTTCAACTCTGCTTGAGGAAGCACATGTGTGCCAATATCCCTTCCATCCATAACAACCCCGCCTTTTTCAGCTAAAAGCTGTTGACGCTTCACCATCTCTACACGTACTTCACTTTGTCTTGCCACAAAAGAGACGTTGTTGGTTACTTCCGAAGAACGAATATCTTCTGTTACATCGATGTTGTCGATTAGAACGTGTTGATCTTTTTCTCCTAGTTGAAGATCGATCTCTGTCTTATCTAATAGTTGCTTTAAAACCGGTCCATCTTCAAGGTTGGCGTTGTTTTCAATTGCTTTATAAGTTAGAGCACGATACATTGCTCCTGTATCTATATATAGAAAAGAAAGCTTATCTGCTACTCTTCTCGCAACTGTGCTCTTTCCAGCTCCTGCTGGACCATCTATTGCAATATTAATGCTTTTTCTCATAGTAATCTTTCCCCCATAGTTCATTGGTCACCATTATTATAAAAGGTTCTACAAAGTACAAAAAAGCAGGAAATCCTGCTTTTTTGTACTCGAACTTTCCAATTAATCATAACACAATCAGGGGGTACGGTCTATTAACTATTGCCGTTTGGCAGGCATCTGCTGACCGTTAACTACCCCCTCGTAGTAGAGTGTTTTACTCAAGTATATGCGAAAACTGTCTTGAGTTAAAAGAGCTTGAGCAATGAGCAGGAACGCGAACTGAATCACAACTAGCTTGATTAACAGCCGCTCTACATTTCTCATTCCATCACCTCACTAAAGAGCATCGTAATTCGTTTCTGTACCATCCATCTTTTCTACTTTTTCTTCTCGTAAGTTGTCAGCATTAATAAAGATTCTGTACGTTTCATTATCAATCGTACCCATAAATTCATAGCACAATACTTCCTCACCAAGATCATTTCGAATGACACCTAAGCCTTCCTCCATAATCTGAACACTCTCATTAATTTGTCCTAATGCCTCTTCCCTCGATATCGCTGGTTTTGTAAGCTTTCTGCTGTGATGGTTTGTTAAATACTCTAATGATTCGTAGCCAGCGATGTCACCATTGTCAAGCGCTACTTTTATATGAACGGCATCAGGGTATATGTTGATATCATCCTGTTTATACACGAAAGTAAAAACGCCCATCTTATCATATTGACTGCTATCTACGATGACCATATTCGTAATGTCATGCTCTTGCAAGAACTTCTCTGCTTTGGCCGCAGCTTCATTTAAACTAATTTTCTGCTTACCGATCTTTCGGTCCATCAATATCCAGATCGGATGCGCTCCTCTTTTAGTTACATCTAGATTGACACTTGATTTGTTTTTAGGATTTTCGATCGATAGACTATACGCCTGGTATCCTGCTTTCTTACCAGTTGAGGTAATATCGATCTTCGCATTACTCTCAATATCTAGGTAATCGATCACGATTTTTTTTGCTTCTTCCTCACTTAATTTCTTTCCTTCAATATTCTTCTCCAAATTCTCTTTCTTCTCATTCAATTGCGTGACCTCTGGCCCCCAGTTCACATCACTGTATCCTTCTACTTGTTTATCGACCGTCTTGAAACCATCTATAATCGTATTATCTTGAGCTTGCTTTTCAGAGGCTAGTGCTAATTCAACATCCATCCATCGCAAATTATGATTGATCACCATCGCCTGAACTTTTCTAAGCTCATCCTTAATTTCAGTTGCGTGTTTATGCAATTTTTTGAGCGTGTCATATTCATCATTGGATAATGGTTTCTCATCAAGATCTCTTATTGCTACGCGATAACTGAATTGTCCTATATTTGATAGAAATTCTTCTGTTTTGTTAAACGGCATTAGCGTCAACGGTAGCTGCCCTACATCATTTTGAGCTTCTGAAGTCAACCTCCAAACCTCAGCGAGCGCCGGTGACAAACGCGCTTGTGAGCTCATAGCAAGAGTGGATCCTATCTTCTCTTCAAGTGCATCAACATGGAAATTCAATTCATGGAATGCTCGCTGATAGTTATTCTCGGCATTGATCAATACGGCATTTTTCTCTTGATGTTCCTTGTACCCCCAGTAACTAGTCGAAACAACGCCAATGGCAAGTGCTCCAATTAAGATCGACCTAATCATGATTCAATCACCTCCACTATTCACAGAAAATATGTTTTCCGATTCGTTTAATCTGAGGACGGCTCCATATCCATCCTGATGTTGCAGTGTTAGGATTAAAGTAGTACAGCGCTTCCCCAGAAGGATCCCAACCGTTAACCGCGTCTAGGACAGCCTCTTTTGCTCGGTCATTCGGCGTTAGCCAAATCTGTCCATCTGATACAGCTGTAAAAGCGCGAGGTTCAAAGATTACTCCAGACACCGTGTTAGGAAAAGAAGAGCTCTGAACACGGTTCAATATAACAGCAGCCACTGCAACTTGTCCTTCATATGGCTCTCCCCTAGCTTCTCCATATACTGCGTTAGCGATGAGTTTGATATCGTTCTGTGAATAACCCGCAGGTGTGTTCTTTCCTTGAGTCGCCTTAGAGGCTCCTTCTCCGCCTGAAGATGAGCCACCACCCGTATTCCCTGTGCCTTTCCCTTGACCAACCTTTTGCTTTACAGATGGATCATATTTCGTTGCTTTATTCAGCTTCGCTTTCATCTCAGATCCTACTAGTCCATCGACCGTTAAACCAAATTCATGTTGAAAGTTTCGAACTGCCCAATACGTGCCCCAACCGAATACACCATCTATTTTGCCTTTGTAAAAACCGATATAGTTCAACCGCGCCTGAAGCTCAATCACATCATCACCTGTTGCCCCTTTTTGGATAACTTGATTTGAAAACGCGTCTACTTGCTGGTTATGATCGAGCACTGTAATAAGCGGTACGCACAACAAACCGATTATCAGAGGGATTTTCAATATGTTAAATACCTTCCTCATCGTCTGGACCTCCTGATCAATGTGTATTCATGTATGTAGTTTTTGTATCGAAAGGTATTTTATACAAACGTTCTTTTCGAGATAAACAAAAAAGGTGCCAAAAAGGCACCTTCATAAATCAGTGTATACTCGCATCTTCTTTCGTTTGCATCAGCTTGGCTTGATTTATATCTGCTACTTTTATTTTTCTGAGACCAATCGACCATAATATCAACATGAACGGAATCATCATATAAACCGTATTATTATTGAATTGAAGAACGAGGTAATTGTACGTACCGTGAAACAAGACAGGAATAAGAAGGGATAACACGATCCATTTTCCAACCTTGTTTTGTAAAGAAAACTTTCCACGGCCTAAGTAAGACCCCATTATCACTCCAAATAATGCGTGACTAGAAACTGGTAACAGCGCACGCCACCATGCTTCTTGAATGCCATATGCGAACAAGAAGAAGACATTCTCTACGGAAGCAAAACCTAGCGAAATCGCTACACCATATACAATTCCGTCATAGAAATCACTGAATTCTAAGTGAATATACACAGTAAAATAAAAAATAAACCACTTTAAAAACTCCTCAAGCAATCCTGACATAATAAAAGATTGACTGAAAGGAGATTGCAAGAAATGTTCCACTTTAAAGCCATGCTGAATAACCATTACTGGAAAAACAAGCATAGCACCGAACACAAAGCTTCTCACTACTGGCTTTATGGGCTCAGATTCATACTGATGGTGTTTTAAATAAAAAAAACATAGAAGTGCAATACCTGGAGCAATTCCAGCAGTTATAGCCGCTAACATTGGCTTTCCCCATTTCTACAAGGTAGATGATGAAAAAGCAATCTTACAATATCTATACTTTTCTTATCGTACCATGTTACTTTATTTATGGAAACTAAATAAAAATGTGCCGAGGTGAGATTTTGAGTAAAATACTTGTGTTACATACTGGCGGGACGATCGCTATGAAGGAAAATGGAGAATCTGGAGCTGTAAGCCCTGGTGAACGAAACCCTCTTAACGCAACGTTGAGTGACCTGATCCATGATGTCGATATTATTGTTGATGACTTTATAAACATCCCTTCTCCACATATGAGCCCAGAGCTTATGTTCAACATTGCAGAACGAATTGAAAACAGAATAAAAAAAGAGCATATCAGTGGTGTGGTTGTCACACATGGCACCGATACACTAGAAGAGACCGCATACTTACTCGATTTGATTTTACAAACTGATTTACCGGTCGTGATGACAGGTGCTATGCGATCAAGTAATGAAATTGGGTCTGATGGTCCTTATAACTTGATCTCGTCTTTGAAAGTTGCATGTTGCGAAGAAGCGAAAGGGAAAGGTGTTTTGGTTGTACTGAACGACGAAATACACACAGCAAAGAACGTCACTAAAACTCACACGAGTAACGTATCTACATTCCAGAGCCCTCAGTACGGACCGATCGGAATCGTTACAAAACAACGTGTGCATTTTCACCATACGTTAACAAACCGAGACCGTTATCACATCTCAAAATTAAGTAAAAAGGTCATGTTGTTAAAAGCGTATGCAGGGATGGATTCTCAGCTTCTTCACGCTGCCGGTGAGCTTGGCATTAACGGCATCGTAATTGAGGCCCTAGGACAAGGGAACCTCCCCCCTGAGACGATAAACGGCATTAAACAGTTAAGACAAAAAGAAATCGCAGTTGTGATGGTTTCCCGCTGTTTTAATGGAATCGTACAAGATGTGTATGGGTATGAAGGTGGTGGAAAGCACCTTAAAGAGCTGGGAGTCGTTTTCTCAAACGGTTTGAACGGACAAAAAGCAAGATTGAAACTGCTTGTCGCTCTAGAAGCAACGGAAGACATAAAAGAATTACAACAGCTCTTCCTTAGATAACAATCAAAGTAAAAAAAGCCTACCGCTTAGATAGGCTTTTTTTCTTTTGAGATGATATCCTTCGCTATTTGCGCTCCGTGATGGCGACCATTTTCAATAAAAATTTCATTCGCATTGTTCCCTGCAGCTATTACACCCGCAATATAGCACTTATCTACATTTGTTTCCATTGTTTCTGGATCAAATGTAGGTCTACCAGACTCTACATCGATATCAATTCCGATTTTTGTTAAAAATGAATGATCAGGATGGTAGCCCGTCATAGCGAAAACAAAATCATTTGGAATTGTTTTTTGTTCTCCATTCACCGTATACACGATTTCTTTTTCTCGAACTTCAATTAATTCTGCATTAAACTCCATTTTTACTTTATCATTTCTTACAAGTGCTTCAAATTCAGGTAAAATCCACGGTTTAATACTTTTTGAGTACTCTCCCTGACGATAAAGTACCGTCGTACGCGCTCCGGCTTTTTCAAGCTCTAAAGCTGCATCAACAGCTGAGTTCTTCCCACCAACTACCACGATATCTTTATTAAAATACGGATGTGGTTCCTTAAAATAATGCATCACTTTATCAAGGTCCTCACCTGGGATGCCCATGAAGTTCGGACTATCGTAATACCCAGTTGCAATAACAACATGCGTTGCATGATAGGTGATTTCTTTAGACTCGTGAATTTTTTCTGACTCGATAACAAATCCGTCTTCATTCGTTACGATTTTATTTACCTTTTCGAACGAGTGAATTCGAAGGTTTTTTCTTTTCGCTACATCTCTGTAATAAGCTAGTGCTTGGTTCCGTTTAGGTTTTCTTTCTTCGATAATAAACGGCACTTCGCCTATTTCAAGCTTTTCACTCGAACTAAAGAACGTTTGGTGCGTTGGATAATGATAAATTGCATTTACAATATTACCTTTTTCAATAATCAATGGATCGAATCCATGATTTTGAAGTTCAATTGCAGCGGACATGCCACAAGGTCCAGCTCCAATAATAACAACCTTTTCTTCTCTCATATTCCCTCACTCCTGCAACAATCCATATAAAAACGATTTATTTTTATTGTACTCATAACAAACAAAAAATTCCCTACCTGAATGATAGGGAATTTCGTTCACAATATCAACTATTTAAATCCAACCACGGAAACGTGATGCTTCAGCCATTTTTCGTACACCAACCATATAAGCTGAAAGCCTCATATCGACACGACGTGTTTCTGAGGTTCTATAAATGGAGTTGAATGCATTTACCATAACCTTTTCAAGCTTCGCTTCTACTTCTTCTTCCGTCCAATAGTAGCCCTGATTATTCTGAACCCATTCGAAGTAAGACACGGTTACTCCTCCAGAACTAGCAAGAACATCTGGCACAAGAAGGATGCCTCTCTCAGTAAGTATTTTGGTCGCTTCAATTGTTGTAGGACCGTTCGCAGCTTCTACTACGATACTTGCTTTGATCTGATGTGCATTCTCTTCTGTAATTTGGTTTTCAATTGCTGCCGGAACAAGAATATCGCAATCAAGTTCAAGAAGTTCTTTATTACTGATCGTTTCTTTGAATAGCTTTGTGACTGTACCGAAACTGTCACGACGATCTAATAAATAATCCACATCAAGGCCTTCTGGATCATGCAAGGCACCGTAAGCATCCGAAATCCCTACGATTTTTGCTCCTGCATCATGCATAAACTTGGCAAGGAAACTACCCGCGTTACCAAATCCTTGAATTACAACACGAGCTCCTTCGATCTTGATGCCTTTTTTCTTAGCTGCTTCGCGTATACAGATGGTTACACCTTTTGCTGTTGCAGACTCTCGACCATGTGATCCACCGAGAACAAGCGGTTTACCTGTAATAAATCCAGGAGAATCAAACTCGCGGATCCGGCTATATTCATCCATCATCCAGGCCATAATCTGAGAATTAGTAAACACGTCTGGAGCAGGAATATCTTTAGTAGGGCCTACGATTTGGCTAATTGCCCTAACGTATCCTCGGCTTAGTCTCTCAAGCTCTCTAAATGACATCTCACGAGGGTCACAGATGATTCCACCTTTTCCTCCACCATACGGTAAATCGACTATTCCAGCTTTAAGACTCATCCATACCGATAATGCTTTTACTTCTGTCTCTGTTACATCTGGATGGAAGCGAACCCCACCTTTTGTAGGACCAACAGAGTCGTTGTGCTGAGCACGATATCCAGTAAAGATTTTTATTGATCCGTCATCCATTCTCACCGGAATCCGGACTGTCATCAACCTCATAGGTTCTTTCAGAAGTTCATATACCTCTTTAGGATAGCCTAACTTATCAAGTGCTTCATTAATGACCGATTGCGTCGACTCTAATACATCCCTTTTCTTTTTGTTGCTTTGTCCATTGTCTGTTTCGTTTTTGTCGACCATTTCTTAACCTCCCATTACTATGCCCTTACTGTGGTGTTTTTCATAAAAAGAGCCAATTAAGGTGACCTTAGACTCATTCACATTTAACATTTTTCATTTTTCACTATCTCATTAGTAAATAGAATACTCTATTGTCTTGCTTTCAAAACATAGTATACACGTTTAGTTATCCTATGAGAAGGTATTCCGTCCACATTTTATGCAATTTGTTTCACAAACTTGCAAACGCTTACCAGTTAGGCCCTTTTTGCTATTCGAAAAGAAAACCTCACAGTGTTGTGAGGTTAAGCTTCATATTTTTTATTTTTTTAATCCAAGTTGAAGTAATTCCTCAATCATTTCTTCATAAGTATACCCAACTTCTTTAGCAGCATCTGGATATAAACTTGTAGGTGTCATACCAGGAAGTGTATTCACTTCCAGAAAAACAGGCTTAGACCCATCTTTAGGAATGATATAATCCACTCTAGAATATGTTTCACATCCTAGTAATTCATGAGCAAGAATGGACTCTTCTTGAATCATGTCTGTATACTCTTTTGAAATTCGTGCAGGAACGATGTGTTCACTGCCGCCCTCTGCATACTTCGATTCATAATCATAGTATGCATTTCGGGGAACGATCTCAACAACAGGTAAAGAACGCACATTTCCTTTTTCACCAAGAACTGCAACTGTAACCTCTGTTCCAGAGATGAATTCTTCAAGAATTACTCTTGTATCAAAGCGAAATGCTTCTTCTATTCCTTGTACTAATTCTTCTTCATTTTGTGCGATCGTTAATCCAATGGTAGATCCTTCACTATTTGGTTTCACTACAACTGGGAAACCAAATGGAAGGTCGAGATCATTATAGTTGTCGCCTCGCTCTAGCACGAGGTCCTTTGCAAGTCGAATGTTTGTTTCTTGTAGTACTTTTTTACTTTTAGCCTTATCCATCGCTACTGCTGATCCTAGGACACCAGAACCCACATACGGGATTTCTAACATATCGAGTAAACCTTGAATTCTTCCGTCTTCTCCGAACCTACCATGAAGGCCAATAAAAACCATATCTACATCTAATTTAAGGATTTCGCTGATTTTTTCTGGGTGAAAGTCAATTCCAACAACATCATGCCCATTATGTTCAAGTGCGGCAATAATTCCTTTACCGCTGGAAAGGGAAACTTCTCTCTCGGCAGATGTTCCACCATATAGTACTGCTACTTTCATGTTCAAATACCTCCTGGGCTACATTTATGTACATCATTATATTCGTTAATGATCTAATTGGAACAATTAAAAACTTCTCTCATCATATCACGTTTTTTTCTTGATTTGTTGCTGAGATTAATGACCTCAAACAAATATATTGGAAATCGCTCCATCTCTTCCGTATACTTGCACTATCTTCAAGAAGAAAGGAAATGCCAATATGCCAAAGACAATTCTTTTTGCGTTTGCACATCCTGATGACGAATCATTCACATGCGGTGGCACATTAGTAGAACTCTCTCAGCAAAAAGATACCAAAACCGTTCTTTATAGTGCAACAGCAGGAGATGCAGGGAAATGTGGTGAACCTCCTATTTGCACCCGCGAAAACCTTGCTAGTGTTCGAAGAGATGAATTAACAGAAGCTGCTACTCATTTAGGAATTAACGAGCTCATTATAGACGATTACCAGGATGGTAAATTAAGCGAGCTCTCACCTAGCACGTTAAAAAACAGGCTTATCAATCTAATCGATCACTATAAACCTGATGCAGTTGTAACATTTCCGCCTCATGGCTTATCGGGACACAGTGATCATACAGCGATTCAAGAAGCTACTCTACAAGCTGTTCAAGAAAAAGAAAGCAGTGTGAAAGAGTTATATTACACAACGTTTCCTCAATCACTTGCAACTGAAACTGGCAATCCTGCTTTCGCCGATCCTGATGAGAATATTACTCTCATCAAATCATTTACAGGTGACCACATGAAAACAGTGCAACTTGCTCTTCTTGCTCATAAAACCCAGCATTTATCCGTTGAGCGCGTTTTCCCTACCATCCATCACAACAACGGGTTCTCAAAGTTTAACAACAAAGAATATTTCATAAAAGCTTGGGAGAGAGGCGCAAGAACAGTACCGATTCTTTCCTAGCTCATAAGAAAAGCCTTCCGTTTCATTTCACCGGAAGGCTTATTCTTATTGAAAGTAGTGATTCAATTGTTTTATAGCAGTATCGTCCATTAAAGTTTTTCCGTATTCGACCACACGATAACTCGTAATCGTAGAAGGATTTCCAAACTCAGCTAATAAGGCGATGAGAGTATTTAACTCTACTTCACCAGAATCCTCTTCGCTCATCTTCAAATAAAAATGTTGTTGGAAGGAATAGAGAGTCCCGCCTTCAATTCCTACATCCTTCAAGCGTTTTGAAAGACCGATTACATCTTCGAATGTATTAAATTCATAGAATACTTCATCGCTTTCATCAAGCGTTACCTGCATTTCGATGTACTCATCATTATAGTCGTCTTCAAAATCGTTTTCTTTCGAACCTTTCGTTACGATAACGACCATTCCTTGTGCAGGCAATGAGAACACTTCAACTGCGATAGGGCCATCTACTTTAAAACCAAGTTCATCATCCGCTTCCATAATCATTTCTCTGAATAATTTATGGACTTTTGGCACGTCCTGCCATAATTCTTCTTTAGTAATTCCTCTCTCGTTTAAATCGTCATAAGTGAGAAATATCTTAATTTTATCGTATGTTAAACGTTCAAGACGCATCTAATTCCCCCCTACCGTCTGTCACCAGCATATCCTTTAACATAATATATGTGATATTACATAGATGGTTCTTGGCTGACGATATTCTTATAGTTTACACCGTTTTGGGAATGTTAGACAAGTCCTGTACCCCTTATACTAAGTTGAGAGTTTATGAAGCTTATCTTTAATCCATCCATCCCAATCCTCTTTATTCTTTCCTACAAAAAATTGTTCATATGCTTGTCTCTTCTCTCCGTGTAAATGCGACAATGCACCACCACCTACTCCTATTGTTAGTTCTGGAAATCGATCATCTAGCCGATCGATCAAGCTCAAACATTTTGGTAGGTTTGACATAAGTGTACAAGATAAAAACAGTATACTGGGAACGGTATCTTCTAACACAACTTCAATATCTTTTTCAGGAATGCTTTGTCCTAGATAAATCACTTCAAAACCTTTCCTTCTAAGATATAGGGTGAAGATGAGAAGACCTAATTCATGGTATTCATCAGTTGAACAAACCGCCATTACTTTTGGTAGATAACCATCAATTGGAAGAGTGTGGAATATCATACCTATTCTTGAACGAAGGAATGCCGTAGCAAAATGTTCGTGCGCTACTGTTATCTTCTCATTCTCCCAAAGCTCTCCAATTCTGACCTGTAACTGTCCTAGGATATCTTGTACAACTTTATCGATACTAAAGAGTGAAAAAGCTTGGTTCAATAGCTCTTGTGCTTTATTCTCCTCAAAGGAGAGCAAGGCTTCCAATATGTCATCCGCCAGCACGTGTGACCGATCCCTGCTTAGCTCTGACGTATCTGAATGAGGCTCAGTGTTACCGTCCTCAAGTAATTCCACTGCTTGGCTTATCGTAAACCCCTGATCAGTTTTCTGTACAAGCCATTTCAAAACAGATAAATGCTCATCCGAATAGAGGCGATGACCTGCATCATTTCTTATAGGAGAAATAATATTATAACGTCTCTCCCATGCTCTTAGCGTACCTGGTTGTATACCCAGCTTTTTAGAGACTGCTTTAATATTATATTTACCTTCTGACATCGTCTTCTTCTCCTCTACTATTCCATTATCCCCTATAGTATAAGGGATGGATGAGGTTTGTGTAAACTTTGTACAAGTTATTTCCTTTTTAATGTAAAAAGGTGCGACTCTGCTGGCGCCATCAATCTTAATGGAAGAGTTGTTGTACCGTATCCATTACTTATGGCAACAACCGTCTCACCAACTTGTTTTATTCCACCTTTTTCACGAATTCCGAAGCCAAGAATCCTAATTTGACCACCGTGTGTATGGCCAGATAGTAATAACTGTATTCCGTGATCATCTTTTAATTCGCGTTTGATATCAGGGTTATGACTTATCAGAATCTTTGTCTTTGCTCTCGCGCTTGCTAAGGCTTCATCAAGAGAATAATGATGTGTAGAGAGATCATCAATACCAAGAAGACTTATTTGTTCTCCATTACGTTCAAGGGTTACTGCCGTATTGTTCAAGACATGTACGTTTTTGCTAATGAGAATGTGTTCTAATCGGTCAGGATCTTCTTCATAATCATTATTTCCCCAAACAAAATAACATGGGGCAATCTGGCTTAGCTTCTTCATATTCTCGCTCACCTTATCGAACGAAACCCCTTTCTCCATCACATCTCCGCCTATTACAACAATATCAGCTACATCACGAATTTCCTTAATGATTCGATTAGAAATCCTACGATTATGTAAATCAGAAATAAAGAAAATATTGAAAGATTGAAAACCCTCAGGTAGTCCTTCAATAAATATTTCCTTTTTTACCACCCTATTTAAATGTGCCTCGACCCACATATAAATCAACAGCAGCACAAAGGCTGCTGCACCCCAACTTAATACGATGATCATCCTTCAACGCCCTTCCTAAATTTCTTAGCTGCTCTTGCTGCTTCAATGTTCACGGATAACATGCCATATATCACAGCCATGATAAGAGAAGCACTCGATAACCAAACATTCCTTTCAAATAATACCCAATAGATTGCAGTTAATAAACTAAATTCCAAAAGGATAGCTCCGATTCTTGCTTTGACTCCTTTTGAGATGACCGTTTCAAGTTGGTTTCGAATGATACTCGCAACTGCTAAGAACCCAAATAAAAAACAGAGCGCACCAAAACCATAGCGTAAACTATTCAACATTAAATCTGTAAACGTTATACTTTTTAAAACAAGCGTTTGCTGTGCAAAAAACAGTAAAACAAATGCTAACATTAAACGCAAAAAAGATAGCAGCATAGCAAAACCTCCCCCTCTATATCTATGTTAGAGAAGGAGGTTTTATAAATTAGATTCCTACATTTCTTTAATATCTAGAACCTTAAAACCATTTTGCTCAAGTTTTGCTATGAATTGATCGATGTTTTCCTTCTTCTCAATCTTCATAACAATTCTTCTCACATTCTGATTCGTTTCATCAAATGTAGAGAGTGAAATGATGTTCTCATGGAAACTTTTTGCGATTTTGGCAAGTCTAGCAATTCTACCTTCCGTTTCTGAAGAAGCGAACGCAATCCTAACACCCGTTTTACGCATCCCAAAAGCACTTTGGAACTGATCAAGAATATCTGCTCTTGTAATAATTCCTATACACTCATCTTTCTCATCGACAACTGCAACTAACGGAGCGTCATTTACTATTAACAATGTTGTTTCGAATACAGCCTCTTTATCAACTGTAACATCCTTCTGATAAGCAATATCTCCAGCTTTCGTTTCCTTTAAAAACTGAGCTTTATCTGTCATTTCACTTTTAAAGAAGGTTCTATAAATTCGGTTAAACGTTACGATCCCTTTATATTTTCCTTCTTGAATAACTGGAACTCCATCAATCTGACGCTCTTTAAGAATTTCAAGGGTTTCTTCAAGACTTGTGTCATACTTCACATAAACAGTCTCTCTTATGGTTTTCATTGCACTTCTTACAAACACGTCCATCACCTCTTCTAAAAGTTACTTCCCCCTATAATTAATACCATATTATCAATACAATGTCCTCCCTAAAGAACAATAATGCAAATATGGGTTTAATTTCGTATAAATGGGCGATATCGTTTCTTGAAAATTCAGTCTTTTTAAGGTAAGATATTATCATAGCAGACCCTAAAAAGGACGTATATTAAACTAACGGAGATGATGGACCTATGATAAACAAACTTAAAACACAATCTTTGTTGGGAAACAATGACCTTGATTTCAACCGTAGACTAGGAATGCCGGTCGAAGTTTTCTGTCCTAAGATCAATGATACAGTAGCATTTGGCAAGATTGAAATGTTTGGCGAAAGCGAATTACTGATTAATGGTAATTGCTTTCAAATCGAACAGTATTTATTCTTTGGATGCCCCGAACACCGGTAGCGTTTACTTGTAAAACAGATTTATGTCATAGTTCTCTTTCATGTAAGAAAACACATCATGCCGTTTTTCCCATTGCGATTCATTTTTCCATAATTCCTCACTACGATCGATAACCTCTAGACGCAGCGAATCAAGCTCATCTTCCGCTTTTTTTAACTTTTTGGTAACTCTCCTTAACAGATAATATACGAACCCAGTAAGCATTAACAATATAACTATGAAAGGTGCTTTTGAAAAAGAAAACACCTCCCATAATACGGAAGTAGTCACTTGTAACTGATACACCATGAGACTTCCACTAGCAACTAATAAGAGCATAAAAGCGTATCCATAATACTGTGATTTTGCTTTGTACTGTTTTTCTTCCAGTTTCCGCTCAACGAGTTCATTCAGTAATACGAGCGTTACATCAGACTGTGGTTGTGGGAGATTCCACTGCTTTAGAGCATCCATGGTTGTCCTCCTTTTTTGAAACTAGTTTATGCTCCAGATTCAGAAGATAATACCAGTGATGCTCACGACTATTAGATTTTACATTAGAAATAGATCGAGTACAGTAGGAAAACTGCAACCATCGATAAAAATAGCAGTGCTAAAATGCGCACGAGTGTGAGAGAAGGTGTCGTTTCTTCTCTTTTTTTATTTGTCTCACTCTTCTTTTTCTTACTTTTATGCTTATGATATTCCTTTCTAGATGGCAAAGGACTTTCTTTTTTCATTGAACTCACCTTTCATGATGGACTCACTTTGAGGCTTTAAATTTGATCAAACACCCCATAATGAAATCAATTAAGAAGTGTGCAGTTATTGTCACTGCTATATTACCAGTTATTTTGTAAACAATCCCTAGCAAAAAGGATATCCCGACTACAAGACTGAACAAAACTGGCTTAGTCAAGTATCTCACATGAATAATCGCAAACAACAAACTAGCAACCACCAACCCGAAGTGTGTTTGTATAACTCCTCGAAATATTAACTCTTCACTGATCGATATCAGTAAAGATAGGATAAAAATATGAAAAATAGATCTCTTACCAAATATCCGTTCATTGATTCCTCCATCATCAAATGAAGATTCAGGTAGAACCCTCATCAACACTAAATCGATTGAAATGATGACAAGTGAAGCACCACCACCAAATACGATCATGTCTATCCACTTTAGCTCAAAGATATCAGGAAGAAACCAAATTTCTTGAAACAGAAAGAATCCTACTACACACGATATCACTAATAAAACAATTTGAGTTAAATATACATTCAAGAGTAATTCTCGATCTGAGAGGGTTTTCACAGCTTCTGCCTGTCTATTCTTCACCCTGCTCCTCCTTAGTAACGTTTAACATTAATTGTAATTCATGATCCCAAGCCATTATTATATCTTCTTGAGCTGATTCCTCTTGTTTCATATACTGATCCACTTCAAGGCCACAATGATCACAGCACTGTTCAATCGGAGTAATAGTTTCATCAAACCGTTGCAAAAGCCCTTTTCTTCTACATCCATCATCATAGAGCCAATTTTTAAACCCTATCCATTTTGATAATTTGCGCCTTCTTAACTTATCAACTTCATTTGAAAGTTTTTCTAAAAGGTGATGAAAGTGAAATGACTGTATTAAACTATTTTGCAAAACACCGTTCAGTTGTAGTTGATAAACGATGAACCGCCAAGCTGTTTCAGAAAGTCTATGTTTTACGCCTTCCTTCTCATAATTAATTGAAAGCACTTCACCCATCCTCATTTGTAGATCAGCTAAAACACCTTGAATTTGTTGACGTTCAGGTAATTCAGTATCAATAAACGCAATCGGTAAACGCTCATCTTCCTCTGTAAAAAGATGGATCGCAATCGCTGGTTTTTGATCTCTCCCCGCACGGCCAATCTCTTGAAGATAGCTCTCAATATTCGATGGTGGATGAAAATGGATAACATACCTTACATTGCTTTTATTGATTCCCATTCCAAAAGCATTGGTACTACAAATAATAGAAATCTCATCGTTTAAAAACTGCTGTTGAATAAGTAGCCTTGTTTCAGTATCAAGCCCTGCATGATAAGCCGCAACACCTTTCACGCCAGACTGAGCGAGTTTGTTACTGACCCGCTCTGCTAGAGACCTACTCGAGAAGTAAATTATCCCAGGTCCTTGAAGCGTCTTGCCATACTGTAAAGCAGAACGTAACTTTGCGTCGAGTGAATGATGTTTTTCTAGTTTAATCGCAATATTTGGTCGGTCCACTGTATTGATATGTAACGCTGGGTGCTCCATCTTTAATTGTTTAACGACATCTCTTCGTACATCTTCCGTCGCCGTAGCAGTTAACGCCAGAAGCGGTGGTTTCCCAAGCTCTTCTCTCACGTCACCTAACTTTAAATAATCGGTTCTAAAGTCATGCCCCCATTGTGAAACGCAATGCGCTTCATCCACAACCATCAATGAGAAACGAATACTCTTCAGAGTTTGTCTTATTCTTTTATTTTGAAGAATTTCAGGTGAAGCGAATATAAACGTGTACGATGCTAAGGTTTGAAGGGCGTTCTCACGTTTATCGAAATCCAAAAAACCATTCAGTGCCAATACACGCTTTTCACCATTCGTTTTCAATTGCTGGACTTGATCCTCCATAAGTGAGACTAGAGGTGAAACGATTAGGACTGGATAATGTCCTGAATATGCCGGAAGCTGATAACAAAGCGATTTCCCAGCACCTGTCGGAAGCATAGCAAACACGTCTTTTTCCTCTAAGACGTCACGGATAATCTCCTCTTGACCCATTCTAAATTCCTTATACCCAAACTTCTTATATAGGACCTTTGTTAAATTCATTAAACCCCTTCTTTACACAGTGTTAACCTAATTTCAAAATACCCATATTTATCATTCAAATGATCTCGGATTGTCTTTAATCTCTGGCTATTCGTCTCATTGCTCGCCTTCAATATATCTTTCTGAGATTCTTTTGAAACGAAGGCATCAATTGAAAAATCCGCAACGTTTATCGCGATTTCTACAACATGATCCTCAATCGTACTTTTCTTCAATTTTCTAATTTCCATAATCTGTTGAAATGTCATACCCTTTTGTAGTAGCGAATATGTCGTGCGCGTGGACGCTGTCAACGGGACAGGTAACCGCTTATTCTCAACAAAGGACGAAAAAACTGGGTATGTTTTCGGATCATCTCGCGTATGTGTGATACAAGCATGTATCACCCCATAAAACATCATCGATCCTTCTTCATTTGAAATATTAAGAGATGAGCAACTCTGTTGTAACGTTAAACCAGTCCTATGAAAGCCACTTAAGCGTAGTACAAAGATACGGGCATGTGGTTCAGGGAGAGTGCCTAATACCTTTGTAAGTTCTTTGTAAAGGTTTCTAGCAACCTTCATCCTTTTCTCTGGTTTAGCAGGAAAATGTTTTCTAACCCATTCTTGGGTTAGTTCATCTCGAATGACTGGATAAAAATTCATATTGCTATTAACCGAATGTGATAGCGTCTGCATGAATAAACTAATACGAGCCCAGAAATCTTCAGTAATTTGATGATACTTCCATCCGTTTAGATATACTGGAAAAGGATGTTGTTTTAGAAAACCTTCAAGACTTACTTTTCCTTTCTCATTCAATTTGTAAGTATCTTGAGAAGTTCTCTCTAGAAAGCCATTATTATAAAGAATTGAAACGGATTCTTCAATATGGCTACGATCCAATGTTCTTTGCATCCCAAATAAAAAAGACAGTCGAAATAATTTAGCATCTTGAATTGTTTGAGATGACTTTTTACCCTTTAGTAAATGTAATGCTCCTGAAATTGTTCGTTCACCATTCATTTGATTTAAAACAAATAAAAGGAGTCCGTCTATGTATCGTACCATTGTATCACCCTGCTTCTTTCTACTTCTATTGTATCAAAATTTCTGTTCTGTTTAGTGATTTTCAAATCGGGTAAGCTTTTAATAAGGTTAGTAAAGGATTTAGCTATTGAAAAGTCAAGGCATCACCTTTACAATAAAGTTATCAAAAACTTTCATTTAATGAATATTGTGGTGATGAAAGACATATAGAAGTATTGAATAGGAGGTTAATACATGGCTAAGTATACTATTGTAGATAAAGATACCTGTATTGCTTGTGGGGCATGTGGCGCAGCTGCACCTGACATTTATGATTATGATGATGAAGGTATCGCTTTCGTAACACTTGATGATAACGAAGGGATCGTTGAAATTCCTGACGTACTTCACGAAGACATGATGGACGCATTTGAAGGATGTCCAACAGATTCTATTAAGATTTCTGAAGACTCTTTTGATGGTGACCCATTGAAATTTGAATAACACCTCTCCAATCTCCGATTCTTAAATCGGAGATTTTTTTTATTGTTTTTTCCTTCGTATCAAATTGACACTTTAGTGCTTTCGTGGTAAAAAGTAATGTATTATCTTTTCTAAATATTATAACAAAAAAAGAAAAGAAAAAAGGAGTGGAGATTGTTGGCACATGTGCTAGTTACTGATTCTATTCAAGAAGATGGATTGCAACCGTTACTTAATGACGATTCTATTACTTGTGATATAGGCTCAACTGAGGAATTCGAGCAGCACCTTTCACGTTACGAGGCGCTACTAGTTAGAAGCGCTACAAAAGTAACATCTGACCTTCTCGATAAAATGACCAACCTCAAAATAGTTGCAAGGGCAGGTGTAGGTATTGATAATATCGACATAGATGAAGCAACGAAGCGAGGCGTTATTGTCGTTAACGCTCCAGATGGTAATACAATCTCAACGACCGAGCATACATTTGCTATGATGGCCTCTCTCGCAAGGAACATCCCACAGGGTACTGCTAGTTTGAAAAACGGAAAATGGATGAGAAAACAATACGTAGGGACAGAACTGAACCGTAAAACGCTAGGTATTATTGGTTTAGGAAGAATTGGGACAGAATTATCAAGAAGAGCTAGAGCTTTCGGGATGAATGTCATGGTTTTTGACCCATTTTTAACGAATGACCGTGCCGAAAAACTAGATGTTGAGTCAGTTGACATCGATGCATTGCTTGAGCGCTCTGACTTCATTACAGTCCATACGCCTCTTACCGAAAATACTCGTGGATTGATCAATGAGGAAACTCTTTCCAAAACCAAAAAAGGTGTTTTTCTGATCAATTGCGCTAGAGGTGGAATTATCGACGAAGCCTCTCTCATTCCATTTCTTGATTCAGGTCATATAGGTGGTGTGGCACTAGATGTTTTTGAATCAGAACCACCAAATGATGACCATCCTCTACTTCAATACGACCAGGTTATTGTAACTCCACACCTAGGAGCATCTACAAAAGAAGCTCAATTGAACGTAGCAGCACAAGTTGCCGATGAAGTATACTTATATCTTAATGGCAAACCTATCCGAAATACGATCAACCTACCTGCCTTCTCAAACGAAGAATATGAGAAGATTAAACCATACTACGAACTTACTCGTAAAATGGGAAGCATTCTCTCACAATGCATGAAGACCGCAGTAAACATTGTTGATGTTACATATGCAGGTACATTGACTGATCTTGATACTGCAATCCTAACTAGAAGTATGATGGCTTCTTTCCTAAGGTACAGGTTAGATACTACTGTGAATGAAGTGAATGCACCGTCCATTGCGAAAGAACGCGGCATAACTTATGGTGAAAAACACACTTCTGAAACCCAAGGTTACTCGAACCTCATTTCAGTAACTGTAGAAGGTGACAAAGGTTCATTTTCTTTGCAAGGAACATTCATCAAAGAATACGGGGAAAGAATTACTCAATTAAATGGATTTGATATCGACTTCCATCCACAAGGGCACCTCTTATATATTCAACACAATGATCGTCCTGGCGTGATCGGAAACGTAGGAAAAGTCTTAGGAGAGCATGAAGTGAATATCGCTACTATGCAAGTTGGAAGAAAAGTTGCTGGTGGAGAAGCAATTATGATGCTTTCTTTTGATGAGGCGCTCCCTAGCCACATAGAGAGCACAATCGGAAGCGTTCAAGATATCGTTAAAGTAGAACAAATTAAAAGCGTGTAAACCAAAAGAACAAGAGCACTCGGCTCTTGTTCTTTTGTTCATGTGTAATCTAGTAGGCCTTGCTACCTCTAGCAGCGACCGAGGAACCGAAAAGGACTTATACCAAGGGGTTTTAAATCTCGATCGACTTACGTTCTCCCTTGTTAAAGGTCATAAGCTGTGAATAACCGACTGATTTAGCTAAGGTAAGCGCCTGGTCATAATCAGCGCCAACATCCCGAGGAACATGAGCATCCGAAGATAATACGATCGGGATATCCTTTTCATAGCACATCTTTAATAAATCATAATCAGGATAAAGTTCTCCAACAGGTTTTCTTAATCCAGCAGTACTAATCTCCACACACGTCTTCGAATTTGCAAGTGCATTTGTTGCTCGATCATATTGTTCGAGAAGAAAATCCTTATCATCAGGTACATACTTGAATATCTTTACTAAGTCTAAATGACCTACAATATCGAATAAGTTTGATTCAGCAAGTGTAACCACTTGATCAAAATATTTTCTATAGGTTTCTACAACATCTCTCTCATCCCATAGATGTCGATATTCAGCAAGGTCGATACCAAAGTCGTCGACCCAATGAATTGATCCGATCACGTAATCAAATTGATAAGATGAGATAAATTTCTTCATCTCAGCATGCTTCCCAGGCGTATAATCCATTTCTATGGACATTTTTACATCCATACCTTTGTTCTTTGCTTCCTCAAATAATCGTACATATTCTTTCATGGTATACCATCTTCGTTGATTCACCCATGGATTTTGTAAGATATCTTCCGTCTCATGGAAATGATATGCATGCTCTGATATACCAAAGTGGTCGATATTCTTCTTTCTCGCTTCTTCTACGAATTTTGTTAAATAATCAAGTGTAAGCGTCCCTTTTTCCAAATGGTTATGATAGTCAGTATACACACCTTCATCCCCTTTAACGAACTAGTTTGACATTTTCACTATTATTGTAACGCACAAAAGCTTTGCAAGATAGCAGGTAACCAAACAAAGAAGCGCTAATCCTAGTTTCGCTAGGTTTAGCGCTTCAATTATTGTTACTTTTTATCATTTAAATCAAATTCTTCAGCAATTTCGGCCATCTTCGTAGGCATCTTCTCATCATTAAATACATGTTGTGCATTCTTGTTACGAGTAGGGTTAACCTTACGAACCTGCTCGTTTTTATGCTGTTCTTCCCTGCTCTTTCCATAGCCAATGTAAGATGGGTAGTTCTCTTGATTACTTAAGTTATTGGAGTTAGTTCTCCCTTCCTCAAGAGATTTCGAATGCTGACCATATTGCTTTGCAGCTTTAGCACCTTTTTTAATTGCCTTACGTGTTAGACTTCTTCCTCGTTTTGATAAAGATAACACAAGTACAATCAGTGACAAAAAACCTAAAGATCCCATTCTTTTTTTCATAGACTTCTTCAACACACTCTCCTCCTGTCCACTCGGTTCCTACTTATCTATTGTGTAGCAAAAAAGAAGAGGCTATACCTTTGGATTCGCTTATAATAAAATGAACCCACAAACTTTTAGTTTGTCGGGAAACCCTAGTATGTTGATTGGAGTGGAAATCACCACCATATCCGTGACAGATGATTCTAAAGGCTTTCTAGACAAACGAATAGTCCTCCAATTATGGAGGACTATGTTTTTAACTTGAATACAATTACTTACGGAATAAAGAAAGAAAACGTCGTTCCTTCTCCGTCTTTGCTATGAACAGAAATGTGTCCATGGTGTGCTTCAACAATATTACGTGCAATAGCAAGTCCGAGGCCGGTGCCTGATCGACCTCTTGTACGGGCTTTATCGGCTTTGTAGAATCTTTCAAATACAAAGGGCAAGTCTTCTTCTGGAATACCTGAACCCGTATCTCTCACATCAAATTGAACTCCATTACTCAAAACCGTAATAATTAAACTGACCTCGCCACCTTTAGGTGTGTGTCTCACTGCATTATCGAGTAAATTGGTTAATACCTGCTCGATTCGATCTCCATCTATCGAGAGGTTTTGGTCATGATCAGACACATAATAGCGTAATCCTACCTCTCTATCACGTGCTGGGCCTGAGAACTTTCTCAGAATCCTTTGACCAAAATCGTATAAATTAATCTCGGTATAATACAGCTCAGTATGTCCCGCTTCCATTCTAGCAAGGTCTAAGAGTTCATTTACAAGCCTACCCATTCGAAGTGATTCATCATAGATAATCTGAGCAACTTCTTTCTTCTCTTCGTCACTACTTGCTATATCATCCACAATTGCCTCACTGTAGCCCTGCAGCATCGCGATAGGCGTTCTAAGCTCATGCGAAACATTTGCAATAAAGTCTTTTCTAAGCTTATCCAATCGACGCTCTTCGGTCATATCGCGAAGAACCGCAACCGCTCCTCGAATAGCAGATTTATTATAAAGTGGCGTCATGACAATCACCCAGCTTCGTCCCTGCATTTCTACCTCAGTGAGCTGTTCTCTTTCTTGCATAACCACTAAACTGAATAACGAATGGATATCTTCAGGTACTTCCTTTCCTGGTTCTTCTTGCATCCCTTGCTCATAATACCAAGCTTTTAAGAATCTTTCTGCTGGTGGGTTCTTACTTAGGATTGCGCCAGTTTTGTCAAACGTAATGACTCCATCTGCCATACTGCTCAATATGCTAGACAGTTGTTCTTTCTCTTGATTTAAAGCAGTTACATAATTATTTAATTGACGACCCATACGATTAAATGCAACGGATAGTTCCCCGATTTCATCGTGTGTAACCATCGGTACTTTTGTATCGAATTTTCCTTTAGCCACCTGAGTTGCAGCTTCTCTCATCTTCCTTAAAGGTGCCGTTATTCGAGTAGATAAGAAAAAAGCGAATATCGTTGTTAGCACAATCGCTATCCCGGCTGATATATAGATTAAATTCCTCGCTTGTCTTGTTGTCTCCGCAATGACATCAAGCGATTGATAAAGGAAGACAGCACCACTTTCCCCTCCAACCTGCATTGGAACACCAACGATCAACAAGTCATTTCTCGAAGCAGTGTCGGCCGCCACTTCCCCCTGTTTCACTACGGTTCGTTGGCTAGTAAACACTTCTTTTAGATTCTCATCACCTTTGAACACACTCAAGGGAAACTTAGGTAGTCCATGGCTATTAGGAGAATACTGAATCGTAGAAGGATCCTCCACATTCTCGATCACCATGACCCCTGTTGGGTAAAAATCAGTAATTTCCCAAGCAGTATCAAAAGCTTGATCTCGATCATCGTACTTTTCTATTACGGAAGCTACTTTCGTGGCGAGCCTCTCCATCTCTTCCGCTTCTTTCTCCACATGAAAATCTTCAAAAAACTGGAGCAAAAGTGTAGTTAAGATGAAAAGAACGAAGGCAACGAGAAGAATAATGGTTAACCAGAGCTTCCCTACAACACTTCTCCAAATCATTACTCTTTTGAAGCCTCAAATTTATAGCCTACTCCCCATACAGTGGAGATCATTCCAGCTGCATTCGGCGAAACTTTGTTTAATTTCTCTCTCAAACGCTTAACGTGTGTATCGACAGTTCTAAGATCTCCAAAGAATTCATAATTCCATACATCTTTTAAAAGGTCTTCTCGTGAAAAAACCTTGTCAGGTGCTTTTGCAAGATAATATAAGAGTTCATATTCTTTTGGTGTGAGGTTAATAATTTGGTCCTCAGCAAGCACGCGGTGTGCATCATGGTCGATTGTTAAATAAGGAAAAACGATGACATTTTTTGTCGTTGTTTCTGTTTGTAGAAATTTGGTTGTTGAAGACCTTCTTAACAATGCCTTCACTCGTAACACAACTTCCCTTGGACTAAAAGGTTTCGTAATATAATCATCGGCCCCTACTTCAAATCCTTGAACACGATTCGCTTCTTCACCTTTTGCAGTAAGCATTATGACAGGCGTAGCCTTTTGTTCGCGAAGTTGTTCACACACCTCTATCCCATCTATGCCTGGTAGCATAAGATCTAACAGAATAAGGTCAAAATCATCTTCTGTAGCTATTTCTAAAGCAGCTTCACCGTTCTCTGCTTCTTCAATTTCATAATTTTCTCTCTCTAAGTACATTCGTAACAATTTTCTAATGCGATCTTCATCATCTACAACTAATATTTTTGCGTCTTTTTCCAAGAAGATTCCCTCCTACTTGTACTACTGTCCCTTATTTTACCACGCTCACAACTCCTGATACCACCAATCAAGAAACCGCATACACTTCTCCAGCACATCATTGTATGTATACTCATCGTTACCATTATTCCTTTTTTAATGAAAGAAAACCTTCACATTCCGTGAAGGTTTTCAGTTTATGCATAAGAATGAAGACCTGAGATCACCAGGTTAACAACAACAAGATTTAGCATAATGATGATAAACCCTACTACTGCTAGCCAAGCTGATTTTTCTCCCTGCCAGCCTCTCGATAGTCTTAAATGTAGATAGGCTGCATAAAACAGCCAGGTAATGAGAGCCCATACTTCTTTTGGATCCCATCCCCAGAAACGCGTCCATGCTGCCTGTGCCCAAATCATTGCGAATATGAGAGCTCCTAGCGTGAAGACCGGAAATCCTATCGCAACAGCACGATATTGAATTTCGTCCACAAGCTCTTCATTTACATTTTTGAAAGCGGGTTGCAATGCTGCACCTATTCGTTTTCTCAATAGTAAACGGATGATCCAATACAACACGAGACCACCTAACATAGACAATACTAATGTATTTAGTTTATGAGCTGCTTTTTCACCCTTCATCCAAGATGGCGCATCAACAACAGGACCAAATTCATTCCCGCTAACATATGTGGCATCCTTAGGGCCAATTAGTGCAGGAATCGTGTATTCAACAGTTGTTTGTTGCTCATTAATATCTACGAATTCATATGTAGATGAATACCCTGCAGCTTCGAAACTAAGAGAAATAATTACGAAAGCAATCGTACTGATCAACGTATACATAACAGCTTCAAGCCAGAATGTCGATTTACTCGCTTTTTCTTGATTTACTTTCTTTACTAGATAAACGAGACCTGCTGCAAAACTAATTGCAAGAATCCCTTCTCCAAGAGCTGCTGTCGTAACATGAATCTTGAGCCAATTACTTTGCAAAGCTGGAATCAGCGGCTGAATCTCTGATGGGAATACACTCGCATAAGCAATAACGATAAGTGCAACCGGCATCGCAAACACACCGATGACGTTACTTTTATAAATGGCATAAATCAGTAGGAATGCAAAAACCATCGCCATTCCAAAAAAGGTGGTGAATTCAAACAAATTACTGACAGGTGCATGACCTGCCGCAATCCACCTTGTAATAAAATATCCAAGTTGGAATAGAAAGCCGATGCCTGAAAGGATAAACCCTCCACGTCCCCATTTTTTTGCATGGGTTACTTCATCTGACTTTCTCCATTTCTTTCCAAGCAGTGAAATGGCGAAAACGAGACTTGCTGCAAAATAGATAAAGAATGAAATATAAAGCAAGTTACTGCTAAGTTGTGCCATCTCATCATGCCTCCCTTCATAATAGAAGTGCTATTTTTGTTCCGATTGATCCTCAGGCATCTCGATATCCGATTGTTCTGTAATCGTTTCGAGTTCGCGTTTTAATCCATACCAATTCTTATTCGTATGGGATGCTAACCAAACTTCATCTTCTTTTCTTCGTATCCAAATCCGACGGTGATTCCAGTACATGCCCTGGATCACACCAATCATGAATATTGCGCCCCCAATACCAAGTATCCAGAGCGTGTTGTCTTTTCGTACAACTAGACCGGATACATTTTTCGTATCAACGTTCTGGAATGACATCTTATATTCATTTTCACCGAGTGGCTCTAGGTTTTGACGGATGGCTACAAATGCCACTTCTCCATCTGGGTGATCAGGAGATATCATACGAAAGATAAATGCTGGGTTATTCGGAACCTTTGATTTCGTAGTTGGTTCCCCTTTACCGTTGAACTCAAAATCAGGGAAATAGTCCATCACTTCGATTCGATAACCTTCATCAAGTTTGTATTCGTCCTTCGGGTTATAGAGATCTACTGTTAGTTCACCAAATGATTCGCCAGATTCTTTATTATCCAACGTGAACGTCATGCTCTGCAACTCGTTCAATTTATAATCAACTTGATAGATTGCATAGTCTTCAAACTTTAGCGGTTTGTTTACCTGAATCGGATGGTCCTTTACCTTTTCGAGCTCTGGATCCGTTCCTGCGATTCTATCTCCAACTTGTTTATAGAGTACAGCATCTGTTTGATAGTTTTTAGCCACAACTTCTTGACCAGATTGTTCAATTGCATCTTTGAATTTCGCATCGTTATTATCGTAGGTTTCGAGAATAAAGCCATCGCTTTTTAGATAATAAGCTTCTTCTGTACCTTCGATCTTTTTGGTTTCGCCCTCTTTAATCCAGAGTACTTCATCAACGTACATGCCTGGAAAGAAGCGAAGCATTCCTCCAATAAGAAAAAGGATTAAGCCTATGTGATTTACATACGGCCCCCACCGTGAGAATCGATTCTTCTCTGCAAAAAGATGCCCATCTTCTTCTCTTACGTTGTAATTTTTCTTTTGAAGAACTTCTTTCAATTTAGAAAGAGTTGGTTTTTCACCCTCTACTTTGGTGATCCCAAAATACTTCTGACGTTTCATAAAGCTCTCGTGTCGAATTGTCCGTTGCTTCTTTAATGAACGATACAATGGAACAAAACGATCTAGGCTTGCTACGATTAACGAAAGGCCTAGAGCCGCAATAAGTAGCATATACCACCAGGAGCCGTATAAGTTATGAAAACCGAGATCATAATAGAGTTGACCAGGGATGCCATATTGCTCTCTATAATACTCAGATGGATCAGAAAGTGGAGGTATGTACATCTCCTGTGGGAATATCGTTCCGATTGCTGAAGACACTAACAGCAATACGATAATCCATATCCCTACTTTTACAGAAGAAAAGAAATTCCAAACCTTATCGATAATAGTTGTTTTATAGGTTTGGGATCTCCTCGCACTCCCTTCGTACCTCATGTTCAAAAGTTTCTTTGATTCTAAATCTCCTTGAAGCGGTTTACCACATGCCTCACATATTTCAGTTCCATAAGGGTTTACATGCCCGCATTCACAGGTGATAGTTTTGTTGCTCATTCGAACACCCCGTTACGGTTGGATTCGCTTCATATATTCATCAATTACTTCTTCAGATAAGCTGGCTTCAGTCTTTTGTATGACTTTACCGTCTTTATCGATTAAAAAAGTAACTGGAATTGGTCCAACCCCATAATGATTTGTTACGTCGTTCCCCTTATCAAGAAGGACTGGAAAACTAAGATTGTATCGATCAGCAAAACTCTTTGCTGTCAATTTCGGTTCTGAAACGTTAACAGCGAGAATTTCTACTCCTTTTTCTTTGTATTCCTTGTACTTCTTGTCCATCGCTGGCATTTCTTCTTTACATGGCTCACAATAAGTTGCCCAGAAATTCAGGAAGACCCCTTTTCCTCTATAATCCTTCAACTCCACTTCATTTCCTTCTAGATCAGAAAGAATAAAGTTAGGAGCTTGGTCGCCCGCTTGAACGATACCGCTATCATTTGCGAAGAAATTAGTATAGAACGTATATCCGACCGCTATTAAAACAGCAGCCAGAATCAACGTTCGGACAACGAGCCGGTTTTTCTTCTTCATTTCCACCAACTCCAATCAAACAAAACAATACTACATTTACTATAACGTGCTGACAGGAACACGCATTACTATTTTTTTGACTTTTGTGTGACAGCCTCGTTTCGAAGCTGCTTCACTTCATAAGGTTTCAGCTCACGATATTCTCCAGAATTAAGACCAGTTAATTCCAAGAAGCCATATCGCTCTCGTTTTAGTTTTTGTACTGGGTATCCTAGCGCTTCAAACATTCTTCTTACTTGACGGTTTTTACCTTCATGAATGGTGATTTCTACGATGGATTTTTCCTTCTGTTTATCAATCGATAGAATCCGCGCGTTGGATTTTGCTGTTTTCCCATCTTCAAGATGGACACCTCTTTGTAGCTTTTGAATAACTTCTTTCGTTACGATTCCTTTGACCTTAACTACGTAGACTTTATCGATTTTGTAACTTGGGTGCATAAGCTTGTTTGCAAAGTCTCCATCATTCGTTAACAAAAGTACGCCAGAAGTATCGTAATCTAGTCTACCTACTGGGAAAACGCGCTGTTCGATATGGTGGAAATAATCTGCTACAGCTTTTCTTCCCTTGTCATCTTCTACTGTAGAAATAACTCCCGTTGGTTTATAGAACAAAAAATAAACCGGTTCTTCACGATACACCGGAATTCCGTCCACTTCTATTTTATCATTGTCTTTTACTTTTGTTCCTAGCTCTGTCACAAGCTTTCCGTTCACTTTCACTCTGCCTTCTTCGATCAATGTTTCTGCTTTTCGTCTAGAAGTAACTCCAGCTTGTGCTATTACCTTCTGTAAACGTTCCATATAATTCACCTCACTAAAACATCATACTCTTGTGTTAAAGAAACCTCAAGTACAGATTCATTCTATCATCTATTATAGGCAAGAAGCATCTTAAGCAATCATAGCAAATTTAAAAAAGAGCCTCTTCAAAAAGAGGCCCTTAACCAAATACGATCGTTACAAATATAATCGCCGCAATAATCCCGACCAAGTCTGCAAGCAATCCTACCTTTAGCGCATTTCCCATTCGTTTAATACCTACTGCGCCAAAGTAAACAGTAAGGATATAAAGAGTTGTATCTGTACTTCCTTGCATAGTGGATGCCAATCGACCGAGAAACGAATCAGGTCCATAGGTTCGAATAATATCAGTTGTCATCGCAAGTGCACCAGTCCCAGAAATCGGACGAATGAGCGCCAGTGGAACAATTTCTGTCGGAACTCCAATCATATCCAGCGGAGCTTTTAATAGATCACTCACAAATGCCATTGCTCCTGAAGCTCTAAACACAGAGATCGCAACCATCATACCAATCAAGTAAGGAACGATCGAAATTGCGATAGACAATCCTTCTTTCCCGCCTTCTACAAATGATTCGTAAGTAGGGACTCTTTTCCAAGTACCATAAACAAGGACAAAAGCTATTAAAATAGGGATAATCCAGATTGACACATTCAGATCATCTCCCCCTTATCTCCTATTGAACATGCGATCGATTATAATAGCACCTATCGTTGAACAGACCGTAGCTGCGATTGTTGTTCCGATTATTTCTGCAGGTGATACTGACCCATATTTCATACGAATCGCTATAACACTAGTAGGAATCAATGTAAGGCTAGAAGTATTCAGAGCTAGTAAAGTTACCATCGATCTAGAGGCATTGTCCCTCATATTGTTCAACCGCTTTAACTCTTCCATCGCTTTAATGCCCATCGGTGTAGCTGCATTTCCAAGTCCGAACATGTTGGCGATCATATTTGACAATATATAGCCCATAGCTGGATGGTCTGGGGGCACTTCTGGGAATAGTTTTGCAGCAATCGGCTTAAAAGCTTTCGAAATAGTCATTAACAATCCAGCATTTTGTGCTATTCTCATTAATCCTAACCAAAAAACCAACACACTTAACAAGCCTATACAAACAGCAACAGCTTCCTCAGCTCCACTAAAAATCGCTTTATTTACTTCTTCCATCGTTCCATTAAACATTGCATAAAGAATACTAAGTACAAAAAGACCGACCCATATTAAGTTAACCATATAGATCACGCTTTGAATCGAATGAGAAAAGGTTTTTTAAAAACCTCCATAACCCACGACTTTCTTCTGCCTCACTTTCGTATGTTAAAGGAGCTTTTACTACTATTTTATCATCGAGGCTTACTTTATAAATACCAATTGGATCTTCAAATGCATTCGGGTCATCCCACTTGCTTCCCTCTGGTGGGGTGGCTAAACGGATGCTCGACTTCACCTCTTTTTTCTCACTTTCTGTTAATGGATACACAAGATCACGATGTAACTTAATTCTTCCTTTGTAGGGGGCCTTTTTCACTTCATCAAGAAATCCTTTTTGAGCGAGCTTTGTTAGTTCATAATTTTCATAACCCCAGTTAAACATCGCTATATGATCATTCCAATCAGAGGGGGCGTTGAGCGTAACAGCGATAAGTGACATCCCGTCTCGTTCCGCAGTTGAGACTAATGTACGTTTAGCACGCTTTGTATAGCCTGTTTTTCCACCGGTTGAATCGCTATATAAACCAGTTACGAGCTTGTTTTTATTTCTCCAAACGTAATCCCATTTTTCATTTTCATTTGGGGCCTTATGAACTTCCGTACTGGATATGATTCGATATACTTCGTTATCCATTGCGTACTTAGTTAATAGAGCCATATCATAAGCTGTCGAATAATGCTTTTCGTGGTCATCGAGCCCATGAGGATTTGCAAACACGGTTCGATTCATCCCGATCTCCTCAGCTTTGCTATTCATCAAACTGACGAAACCCTCAAGGCTTCCTCCCACCTCTTCTGCAATTGCTACAGCAGCATCGTTCCCAGACCTGAGCATCAAGCCATACACAAGATTTTCAAGCGTTATTTCCTCACCTGACTTTAAATAGAGAGAAGACCCTTCTGTACCAGCGGCACGCGAGCTTACTTCAACCTTATTGTTCATTTTTCCAGACTCTATAGCCAAAATAGCTGTCATAATTTTTGTAATGCTTGCTATTCTTCGCTGTGTATATGCTTCCTTTTCATATAACACCCGTCCTGTTTCTTGCTCCATTAAGATCGCGCTCCTTGCAGAAACACTCACCCCACCTGCAAGAACATTCTCAGGGATCAATAGGAACAATAAGGTAACGATTAATATAATGATGCTAACTTTTGAACGTAATAAATTGATCATGCCTTCCACGTCCCCTGGCTCCGTATTTGTACAAGTCTATGAATCACGGGCCGTGGATATGATTATCAATTGGTATTGTCTTTGGAAAATGATTCTGTATAGTTTGTTGCTTGACTCAGCGCAGATTCTTCAGCTGGAATCCTGACTTTTAGAATTAGAAATGCGTTTAACAAAGTAAATAACAAAGCCGTAAGATAGGAGGAGAAGATGAGAGGCAATGCAATTATTTCTACTGCTACAATGACATAATTCGGATGACGAATAAATCGGTATGGCCCATTTGAAACAACATTAGCTTTAGGCAATACAATGATTTTGGTGTTCCAGAATTTCCCTAAACTTTTCATCGTCCAAACTCGTAAGACCTGAGTGACTAAGAATATAGTGAGCATAACGACCCAAATGGATGAAAGCTTAAATCCCCTTAATGCTCCTTCAAAAAAAACCGCGGCAAGAAAGGCAATATGCAGAAAAACAATGAACTTATAATGCTCTTGCCCTGCTTCAAAAGCACCTTTATCCTTCATCCACTTCTCATTCCTTTTGGCAACAACTAATTCTGTAAGTCGCTGAAAAACAATTAATAGAAAAAAAGCAGTAAATATGATTACCATTATTACCGCACTTCCTTCCAAACTAATAGTAGTAATTCCGAACAAAATCCTGGTCCAAGTGCTGCCATCAATCCTGTAGCTCCGGTCTTGCATCCTTCTCGTAAAAACTGATCTAGTACAAATATGATTGTTACTGAACTCATATTTCCAAACTGCCGGAGAATCGATCTAGAAATAGCTGTTTGAGACTGATCTAGCCCCAAAGCCTCTTCATAAGATGACAAAACCTTTGTACCGCCAGGATGCGCAATAAAATAATCGATATCTTCAATATTTTGTGAAGTTAAAAACTCTCTAACATTAGGCTCAAGCCAAGTAGAAACAATCGACGGAATCGATTTTGAAAAAACGACATGTAAGCCCTGGTTACTCACATCCCATCCCATTACATCTTCGGAATGTTTCATTAACGTTGAGCAAGTAGATTGAACTTCTGGAAGACAACTTAACTGCGAACGCTTAAGAAGTGAAGAATCTTTTCCACACAACAGCACGCAAGACGTACCATCAGCAAAGAGCGCGGTCCCAATTAGGTTACTTTTCGAAAAATCACCATGCTGAAACGTTAAGCTACATAGTTCCACATTGATAACGATTACATTTTCTTTCGGGTGAGCGAGACAGTACTCATGGGCGCGTGATAAGCCCGCAGCACCCCCAGCACAACCCAGTCCCCAAATCGGGATACGTTTTGTGTGCGTAGAAAATGGAAGAACATTCATGATTCTTGCTTCAATGCTTGGAGTCGAAATACCGGTTGTAGATACAAAAAAAATAGCATCTACTTCACTACAATCCACCTTATTATTAAGGTAGTATGTACTTTCTAAACATTCTAGTATAGCTTTCGTTGCATACTCTACTGCTAGCGATACATACTTCGCATTCTTCTCTTCAAACGTTGGACCTGCTATATACCATTCAACAGGCATCGCAAAATATCTCGTATCGATATCTGCACTTTGGAAAACAGGTAAAAGTCTGTCTATATCTCGAAAATGCTTCCCGAATTGTTTTCTAGCAAAATCAACAGCCTCACTTTGGTCAAGACGATTGGGAGGAAGGTGTTTCCCTATTGATAGAATCATAAAACTACTCCTTAAACTCTCTTTTCGTTTATTTTGAGATTTAATGGTAGTTATTATTCCAACGTTTCCAAAAAAAAGACGCTCCTATGAGAGCATCTTAATTTTATTGCGACTTTGTATTTATTTCATTCAGTTTTTCTTGAATTCGTACGTTGTCCATTTTCTTAAGGGCTTCTAAGAATTCAGCTTCATCACTCACATATAGTCGCTTTCGTTCTGGAAATAGCTCAAAAAAACAAAGTCCAATCATCTCCTGAATACTCTCATCTGCATTTACAAGTCCTTCACCTACAGCTCGATCTTCAAAAAAGAGCGGATATAGGACCGAGAAAGTTTTTTCATCTCCCTTTATCACATATGTAACAGTAGAACGCGAAAAAGAATCTTCAGGTGAATTGGAACGATCCTTCTCCAACTGTCCTCCTACGACGCTTGTAATTCGCACTAATACCCCTCCGATACAAAGTTCTTTTATTCGGGAATTTCTTGGAATTTCTCAAAAAACAAATCTGCTTCATCATCTTCACCTGTATCTTGACCATCCGGTAATGGTGGAAGGTCTTCGATTGTACTTAAGCCAAAATGGAATAAGAACTCTCTTGTCGTACCATAAAGAATCGCTCTTCCGGTCTTTTCGGCACGACCGACTTCCTTGATAAGAAGTTTACTCATTAAGGTTTGGAGAGGCTTGTCAGTCTTCACTCCACGTATTTCCTCAACTTCTACTCTAGTGATCGGCTGTTTATATGCAATGATCGCTAGTGTTTCAAGTGCTGCTTGAGAGATAGAATGGTTTTTCGGGTCTTCAATCATCTTTTCAATATACGGAGCATTCCTTGAGTTCGTCGTAAACTGATAACTTCCACCTAGAAAAACGATTTGAAAACCACGCTCTTTATCAGCGTATTCAGTTTGCAATTCGTTTATTGCTTCTAATATTTGCTTTTCCTCAACTGCTATCGTTTCCACCAAACTTTTCAAATCGATGCCTTCGTCTCCTACAACAAAAAGAAGACTTTCAATGATGCTTTTCACTTCTTCGTTCGTCACTCCATTGCCTTCCTTTCACTTTCAAAAATCATTATTTCTCCAAAGTTGCCTTCTTGTTCACAACTTAGTTCACTTGTTTTCATAAGTTCCAAAATCGCTAAAAACGTCACGATCATTGAACCTTTCTCATGGTCAGTAAACAGGTCAGTGAATCGCTTGCGTCCTCCACCTCTCAACTGCTGTTTGATTTCATTCATTCGACCTTCTATTGGAATTTCCTCTGTTTTAATCGTTGTACGCTTAGGTTTCTTTTCTTTCACTCTTCTGGACATCTTTTGAAACGCAGCTAGCATATCATAAAGAGTGACGTCACCGATCGATGTGTTAGAATCTTCACGACTATACTCCGTTACATCTGCAGGAGGACGAGTATACAGTAAGCTTCGACTACTTTCTTTCTTCTTTAGTTCATCTGCAGCTTCCTTGTATTTACGATATTCAACTAGTCGTTGCACAAGCTCTTCACGTGGATCATCTTCTAGATCATGTTCTTCTTCAAAGAGCTCTTCTTCTCTTTGTGGTAAAAGCATTTTACTCTTAATTGCGAGAAGAGTTGCTGCCATGACAAGATATTCGCTAGCAATATCAAGTTCTAGTTCTTGCATCGTATGTATATATGTCAAATATTGATCTGTGATTTGCGAAACCGGGATATCATATATGTCTACTTCATACTTATTGATTAAATGTAGCAATAAATCTAATGGACCTTCAAAAGCATCCACCTTAACATTATAGTGCATCATGAATTCATCTTCCTTTTATATACCATCTAATAAAACGATTATATCACACTGATAACGTGTATCGGTTTTGGAAAATACAAATAAAGACCGGGCATACGCCCGATCTACTACTGCTTTTGCTGACCGATCACTGATCCGATCATGTTCGAAATGTCTTCTGTTGTTCCCTTTTTGGGCTGGCGATTTTGGTACACACTGTACAATGCAGCCCCTACACTAACCGCTGTTAATAAAGGCATCATGCTACTTTTTTTGCCCATAAATTGCCACTCCCGACTTCGTTTTGTTCAACAACGTGAACATTCTTATTATGCTACAGCTCTTCACGTACCATTCACTTTAAAACCTATTCACACATGTGCTAAACTACAAGTGAATTGGAGGTCAAAACACATGTATCCAAAAGCTTACATCGACTATTTAGTTCACTTCCATGGCCTTCGTGATTATTTTGAATGCCACGAAATATTAGAAGAACATTGGAAAGAAGACCCCAGAGGAAGCCGTAAACCCCATTGGGTAGGACTCATACAAATTGCAGTTGGTCTTTATCATCATCGAAGAGGAAACTTTGCTGGAGCTAAACGTATGCTTACAAATGCAAAAAAAATTGTTATACAAGAGAAAGAACCGCTCAAACAGCTTTCGCTAGAAGTGGATACGCTTATTGACGAGCTAACGAAACAAATTCAGCGCATCGAACGAAACGCTCCTTACATTAGTATCGACCTTCCTATAACTAGTCCAAAACTTCTTAAACTTTGTGAAGGACGTTGTACAGAAGTTGGCTGTGTGTATGGATCACCAAGTGATTTAACTCACGAGTATCTCGTCCACAAACATACAAAAAGAGACCGTACAGAAGTAATTGAGGAACGTGACCAACAATATCAGATAAGAAAAGAACAAAGGAACGGCTGAGCCGTTCCTTTCAGTCTGAGTTGCAAGCATTTTCCGACCTATAATGATTAAGTAGGCATCTTATTTCACACTCTATCCGTTGTTTTAGTAACTTCGTTTTTTCTCGTAATCCTATACTAAAATGTAAATTGGTGTGAAAAGATGGTCCTTGAGTTTTCCTAACACTTTGATAGCTTTATACTAGAATTTGTTTGATGAAGCATCACATTATGTTGATCAAAAAAACTGTCGAGAGAATCTCGACAGTTTTTTTCTAATTAGAAATATTAATATTTCCTTCTAGGTGACATCTTTCAAAGAAAGTACCTGTAAATTCATTTCCTTTGATATCAACTTCACCATTCAGTATTTCGCATAGAGCTTCCACCATTTGTTTTCCTATCCCTTGGTGGCGATGGGAAGGGTTAACGCTTATATCTTTAAGTTCGACTTCTGTCTCACTTATCCATTCTATCCCTAACAACCCGATGATATCTTCTTCTTTCCAAAGGTAGAGCTGTCTTGAGTCCATATCTTCATAATCCCTAATAGACTGCTGAAGCTTCTTTATTTCTTTTTCATTTGGCATAAAGCTCAATAAACCCATTGCGATTTTTTCGTGAGCTTTTTTATATCGAATTAACATCATTATCCCTCATTAAAGAAATTCTTGGCTTTCTGTTCAATACCTTATTCAAACATAAGTTGAAGTGTTCATACAAGTCTTCTTACAAGTGCAACGAGCATAATTACGGCGATCACGATACACATACGAATCAGCCATTTTTCTTGATTTTTACCCTTCACTTGAATGACTCCCTTGCCACATTGTTAAACATCATCACAATCATAGCCAAAAATCTCCTATTAATCAACCTTCAAATGATTTTGATAAATTCGCCATTTCAATTGCAGCAGCTGCAGCTTCCCATCCTTTGTTACCAGCTTTGGTACCAGCACGCTCAACAGCTTGTTCGATCGTATTCGTAGTTAAAACACCAAAAATGACTGGTACTCCGCTTTGTAGGGATAGATTAGAAACTCCTTTCGCAACTTCATTACACACATAATCGAAGTGTGGTGTCGCCCCTCTAATAACTGTACCAAGGGTAATAACTGCATCATAACGACCAGAATCAACCATTTTTTTAGCAGCGAATGGAATTTCAAAAGCACCTGGAACCCACGCGATATCGATATCGTTTTCAGACATTCCGTGTCTTCTAAGTGCGTCCTCAGCACCGCCTAAAAGCTTACTAGTAATAAATTCATTGAACCGTCCTACCACTATTCCTACCTTTAACCCTGATCCGACTAAATTTCCTTCATATATATGACTCATTATTTATTTCCTCCCTTTAATTGTTTTCAAATTAGAAGTGAAGCATATGCCCTAGCTTACTATGCTTTGTTTTAAGATATCTTTCATTCTCCATCCTAGAAGCCATCTGTAATGGTACTCGGGCATCAACCTCAAGTCCATAGCCCTTTAGTCCTGCGATTTTTCTTGGATTGTTCGTCAGTAACTTCATCTTAGAGATTCCTAAATCACGAAGAATTTGAGCGCCAATTCCATAATCCCTTAAATCTGGTTTAAATCCAAGTTTCTCGTTCGCTTCAACAGTGTCATAGCCCTGCTCTTGCAATTTGTAAGCCTTCATCTTATTCAGCAGACCTATTCCTCGGCCTTCCTGTCTCATATAAAGGAGGACTCCATGCCCTTCTTTTTCAATCTGAGCAAGAGCAGCATGAAGCTGAGGACCGCAGTCACATCGGAATGATCCGAACACATCTCCAGTTAAGCATTCAGAGTGCACTCTAACTAGAGTAGGTTCATCTGGAAGGACTTCGCCTTTTACTAAAGCAACATGTTCCTTTTGGTCTAATATATTCGAATAGCCAATCGCCCGAAATGCGCCATATTCTGTAGGCATTTCGATTTCAACTTCTCGCTGTATTAGATTATCTTTCCGGTTCCGATAGTGAATCAAATCCTTGATTGTAATCATCTTCATATCGTGTTCCTCGGATATTTTTGCTAAGTCAGGAACGCGTGCCATTTCACCATTCTCTTTAATAATCTCACAGATCACCCCTGCAGGTTCTGATCCTGATAACTTAGCAAGATCGATGGCAGCTTCTGTATGCCCTGCACGCCTTAACACCCCACCGTTCTTTGCGATTAACGGGAAGATGTGGCCTGGACGGTTAAAATCTCCCGGATTGGCTTTGTCGTCGATAAGAGCTTTAATTGTTGCAGCTCTTTCAGAAGCGGATATACCAGTGGTTGTACTAATATGATCCACGCTAACTGTAAAAGCTGTTCCATGAGAATCTGTATTATGGTCAACCATTGGATTAAGCTGTAATTTCTTCGCTCGTTCTTCCGTTATTGGTGTACAAACCAAACCTCGTCCAACCGTAATCATAAAATTAATCGTTTCAGGAGTTACCTTGTCGGCTAAAGCAATAAAGTCTCCTTCATTCTCACGATCTTCATCATCACAAACAATTACCATTTTCCCTTGCATAAGATCATAGATGGCTTCTTCTATCGTGTGAAACATGCTAATCCCTCCTTCTCTACTTTACTTAAATCCGTTATCTTCGAAAAAATCACGATTGAGTGTAGATTGTTCCGTTGAAGTCTGAACATTATCTTTCTTAAGGTACTTAAGTATATATTTTCCTAGCATATCGCATTCAATGTTAACAGTATCCCCTACTCGCTTACTTCCGAGCACTGTTGCATCTACGGTGTGAGGAATGAGCGAAATCGTTACCGTATCTTCTGTAAGTTTAAACACCGTTAAGCTTGTTCCATCAACTGAAATAGAACCCTTTTCAACAAAATAATCCATGAGGCTTGCCGAAAGCTTAATATCAAAGTACTGTGCATTATCAACTTGTTCAATCTTAACAATTTCACCTATTCCATCTACATGACCAGAGACAAAATGACCTCCAAACCTTCCATTCGCAGCCATTGCCCGTTCTAAGTTCACGTGATCATTCGGTCTTAGTTCTCGTAAGCCCGTTGCACGAAATGTTTCCGGCATAATATCCACAGAAAAAGCAGAGTCCGTATAAGTGGTAACTGTCAAACATACCCCATTAATCGAAATGCTATCACCCAAGTGGACATCTTGAAGTATTTTTGATGCACGAATATCCATTACGATTGATTCACCTGATTGATGGACACTCTGGACTTTTCCGATTTCTTCAACGATTCCTGTAAACATTATTGCACCTCTTTTCGTGTGGAAATAATTTTAATATCGTCGCCAACACGTTCTACATTCTCAATTTTCAGTTCTACCGTCTCTTTCATATGTGAAACCCCAAAGCCTTCAAAAGAAGTAGGAGCTTCTTTTCCTCCGATCAACTTGGGTGCAATGTAAGTAACAACTTTTTGAAAAGCCCCTGATTCAAGAAAACTACCGTTTACAGTAGGACCGCCTTCTACTAATACTGAGGTAATTCCGCGGTCTCCAAGAAGTCTCAATATCTCTTCGATCTCAAGCGATTCACCTTGCAGAGCTAACACTTTCACATGTGAAGCGAATGTTCTATTTGTTTCATTCTTTGCTTTCTCAGTCGTGATGATCCATGTTTCAACTGAATCGTCATGCAACAGCTTTGCACTTGAAGGAAGCCTTAGCAAACGATCAAGAATAACTCTTACTGGACTCAAACCTTCTCCATACCTCGTCGTTAGTGAAGGGTTATCCTTTTCTACAGTTCCAACACCTACTAGTATTGCATCATGTTGATGACGTAGAGCGTGAACATCTTGCCTCGCCTCAGGTCCAGTAACCCATTTACTGTCACCCGTTTTTGTCGCCACTTTCCCATCCATTGAAATTGCAGATTTCAATGTGACAAAAGGTTTATTCGTATTTATGTAGTGGAAAAACACTTCATTAATCGAATATGCTTCTTCTTCTAGCAATCCTAAATGAACGATTATACCCGCTTCTCTCAGTCTTTCTAATCCTCTCCCTCCTACAAGGGGATTGGTGTCTTTCATCGCAACAAAGACTTCAGAAACTCCAGCCTCTATTAAGGCACTACTACAAGGCGGTGTTTTTCCGTGGTGGCTACAAGGTTCAAGAGTCACATATGCAGTTGCTCCCTTTGCTTTTTCGCCTGCCATTCGAAGTGCGTTAATCTCAGCATGAGCATCACCCGCTTGCAAATGAGCTCCCATACCAACAATTCTGCCCTCGTTTACTAGAACAGCACCAACAGCTGGGTTTGGCGCAGTTTGCCCTATTGTATTTCTTGCAAGATCAATTGCCATCTTCATATAATCTTTATTATTCACATTGACCATCTCCTAACAAATCAATTGGGGTTAAGAGATATAAAAAAGCCTCCCGATTGATGAGGGAGGCTTTTGAAAAGAGTATACCAAATAAACCTTTTGAAGGTCATTCTTCAAAAGGGCTGGTAAACTTTTACTCCTTCTCCCATCCAGACTATACTGTCGGTTCTGGTCTTTCACCAGATCCACCGTATGCAATATGCACACGGGTCACGGACTTAGTTGATTAGATAATCAATCATTACCGCCGGTTGGGAATTGCACCCTACCCCGAAGGAAAGTTTTATTTAGTTTAAGCTAAATTATTCTTCGTCCCAAACCTTAACTTCTTTCATTACATCTCCTTGTTTAACTCGAAGAACAGTTTCCATTCCTTCCGTTACTTGGCCGAAAACTGTATGAACACCATCAAGATGAGGTTGTGGTTCATGTACAAGGAAGAACTGACTTCCACCAGTATTCTTACCAGCATGAGCCATAGAAAGTGATCCTGCTACGTGTTTGTTTGGATTACCTTCTGTTTCACAGTCAATTGTGTAACCAGGGCCACCCATACCAGTTCCTGTTGGATCTCCACCTTGTGCAACAAAACCTGGAATGACACGGTGGAAATTAACACCGTTATAGAATCCTTCGTTAGCTAGTTTTTCAAAGTTAGCTACCGTGTTAGGTGCTTCCTCTGGGAAAAATTTAATTTGAATTACTTCGCCATTTTCAAATGCGATTGAACCTTTTTTCATAAAAAATATCCTCCTGCGTAAACAATTTGCTTAAAAGCTCTTTCATTATAGCATACAGTAACGTATTTACCGTATTATTTACCACATAGAAACTATTTCGAAATAACCATTTTGTTTAAGGGGCGATCATGTTGGATTAAATCTTCATATGATTCCCTTTGAACAACAAGACTTGCTTCACCGTCTTCAACAAATACAACTGCTGGTTTTGGAAGGCGATTATAATTATTAGACATAGAATACCCGTATGCCCCTGTAGAAAAAACAACCATTACATCACCTGCGATTGCACGTTGAAGCTCACAATCCCAAATCAACATATCTCCTGATTCACAGCATTTCCCTGCAATTGAGTAAAGAGTATCTTTAGGTTCATTCATCCGATTGACAATAGACGCTTCATATTTCGCTTTATAAAGTGCTGGGCGAAGGTTATCATTCATCCCTCCATCTACAGCAAGGTAATTTCGTAATTCAGGAACATTTTTATGAGAACCTACGGTATATAACGTCGACCCAGCTTCACCTACTAGAGATCGGCCTGGTTCGATCCAAATTTCCGGCATCGCCATTGTACTATGTTCAAGCTGCTTACTAACGGCACTCGTCATAGCATCGATATATTCAGAAGGAGGGATAGGTTGATCCGAACTATTATAGCGAATTCCAAATCCACCACCTAAATTAAGTACCTGTGGCTCATATCCAAAATCTTCATACCATTTATGAAGATAACTATAAATTTTTTCGATCGCCATTACAAACCCAGTGGTTTCAAAAATTTGTGAACCTATATGACAATGAAGGCCTAGAAGATGAATATTTCCCATTTTCAAAGTGGTCTCGATCGCCTGTTCTACCTGACCACTTTGTAAGTCGAAGCCGAACTTTGAATCTTCCTGACCAGTTAATATATAGTCATGCGTGTGAGCCTCGATACCTGGAGTGATTCGAAGCAATACATTTGTTGAAACACCCTCTTCAAACGCCAACTGCTCGAGTAAAGAGAGTTCGTAAAAGTTATCAACTACAAAACATCCAATTCCCGCTTTTAGAGCCATTCTTATTTCTGATTCACTTTTGTTGTTACCGTGAAAATGGATGCGCTCTACCGGAAATCCTGCTTGTAGTGCAGTATAGAGTTCGCCTCCTGAGACTACATCGAGACTTAACCCTTCTTCTTCAGCAAGCTGGATGATGGCAATACATGAAAATGCTTTACTCGCGTATGCAACCTGATACTTTAATTGTTTTTTCTCAAAAGCCTCTTTAAATGCTCTCGCTTTCTCCCGAATCAGCGCCACATCGTACACGTATAACGCTGTTCCGTATGTTTTCGCTAGTTGAAACGTGTCGACTCCTCCGATTGTATAATGTCCATTCTCTGAAATTGCTGCTGTGCCGAATAAGTGCACGTAATTCTCCCCTCTCGCTTTATTCAGTAAGCGAGCTCCCACTACATAAAAAAAACAAACAGCCAACTTATAGATACATTGGCTGTTTTGCTCCGTATCCCCACGAGTTGGATTAGCTCACCACTGCAGTATCGTTAACAGTGACAGTCTGCAGCTTATTCAACTACAGCCCAGCAGTAAAAGGATGGTCCTTCCCCCACTTCGGCAATTTGACCTTTCAGATACCGTCTTCGCAAATCCATTATATGCTCAGATATCGTACTCATTCGCATTGCGCCTCTATCCCCATTACGTTCAATGAGGTCTATTCTATTAAAAAATAAATTATCACACTTTTTAAGATTCGGCAAGTGGTCCGTCCTCTTGCTTTTTCTTATTTTGAGGCTGAGTAATGCTTGGTCTAAGTTTCGTTAACGGCACAGAAACCCTTATTAAGATCTGCACGAACGCTTTCGCATTAAATGGAACAAACGGCCACAAATATGGAGTATTCAATGGTCGTAAGCTAATTAAAAATAATATCGTTAACGTTACGCCCATCATATAGCCAGGGACTCGGAAGAAGAAAACCAGGAATAGTAAAAGTAGCCGGATCAATTTATTCGCTATAGCAAGTTCATAACTTGGAGTAGCATATGACCCAATCGCCGCTATCGAAACATAGAGGATCACTTCTGGCACAAATAGACCTACATCGATCGCAATTTGTCCAATCAAGACAGCAGCTATTAGTCCCATAGCCGTAGATAGTGGAGTAGGCGTATGGATTGCGGCCATCCTTAAGGTTTCGATACCCAGCTCAGCTAGTATAATTTGCACAAAGATTGGCACATTGGTTTTATCAGTTGGTCCTATGAAATCAATTGTTTTCGGTAGAAGCTGTGGTTCGTAAACAAACAGAAGCCATAGAGGCAATAGTAATAATGCAGCAAGCATTCCACCAAACCGTATCCACCGTAGAAAAGCGCCTGCTATTGGAGCCTCCCTATATTCCTCCGCATGCTGTACATGGTGAAAAAATGTAGTAGGTGTAATGATAACACTTGGAGAAGTATCAACAATAATTAACACGTGTCCTTCTAACAAATGTGCAGCTGCTACGTCTGGCCTTTCTGTATACCTCACCAATGGGAATGGATTACCAGCTTGGTGTACTAAGAATTCCTCTACTGCTTTATCAGCCATCGGTAATCCATCTATATTTATTTCCTTCAACTTCTTCATTACGATTTCAACTAGATTAGGATTTGCTACATCTTCTATATATGTAAGGCAAATATCCGTTTTTGATCGCTCGCCAACTTGTAAAATCACATTACGTAGCTTACCATCTCGAATTCTTCTACGGGTTAGCGCTGTATTTTCAATAATGTTTTCGGTATACCCATCTCTCGAGCCTCGTATTACCTTCTCAGTATCTGGCTCTTGTGGCGTTCTACCCGGATATTTTCGAACATCGATAATATAGGCTTGTTCTTCACCTTCCATAAACACAGCTATTAACCCTGACAGCACTTGATCTACAACTTCGTCAAAGTTCTCTACTGTTGTAACTTGTTGATGTGGCAAGTGATTATGGATGACTTTCTCAAACTGAGCAGTTAGCCTATGATGTTCATCGGTATACATCAACTCACGCATAATTTCTACAATGATGGACGTATCACAAAGTCCTGTACAGTAGTAAAAGTTAACGTCTTTATTTAGGATCTTAATTTTGCGAACACCGACGTCAAAACTTTCACCAATACCGATTGACTTCTCCATAAATTTCTCGTTTTCTTTTAACTTTTTGAAGATTTTTTGTTTATCTTTCGTCTTTGATGGCATCTGCTCCACTCCTTTCTAGAAGAATTTGAACCGCTTTTCTTGTTATAGGTGATCCTTTTGTTGGATCATCATATCCAGACATTTTACCAATATCACCAACCCCTACCACGATCGGGAGGTTCAATTGATCAAGAATGGAAACCGTATCACCATCTATTCTTCCAACTTCCATATCAGGGAGGCCATTTTTGTCTACACCATAATGGGTAAGCTCTCCAAAACGATCAATCGAAACATCTACTTTCGTCCATTCAGAAAAGTGTGTTCTAGAAGCCACTGCGATGGCTCCAAGCACATCAATATTCTTATCAGCTGCTACATATTGCATCGCGAGCTCCCCATAACCCTCACCTTGATATCCACTGTCATCAAACATAACAAACACAGGATCATGGGGTGTTTTTGATATAAGTGAAACAATTTCATATCCAGCAAGCGGGGTAGGGTTACCAGCTGATTGACTGATACACCTTCCGCCTAATTCTGAAGCTACTGCTTCAATAGCCTGTTTTGCATATAGATCGCCATCTGTTACAAATATAACCCGCCGCTTTCTATTCATCATTTCACCCCTTTGGTTTGAAAATTATCGCAATAATAAAACCGAATACAATCGCAGAAGAAATACCAGCTGATGTTAGTTGGAAAATCCCCATTCCTATACCGATCAATCCGTGTTCTTCACCTTTTTGCATCGCTCCATGAAGTAAGGAATGTCCAAAACTTGTGATTGGAACAGTAGCACCTGCGCCAGCAAATTCGATTAGCTTGTCATAAATTCCGAATCCATCTAATATTGCCCCAGTAACAACGAAGGAGGACATGACATGAGCAGGTGTTAACTTAAATATGTCTAACAACAACTGACCTACTACACAAATTGCGCCACCTACCGCAAATGCAATGAAATACTCCATTATCGATCACTTCCTGTTCTTTCAAACACTACAGCATGCGCAATGGCCGGCATACTTTCCTTCTGTTGCACCATTACCGGACTGTGAAGACATCCAGTTGCTACAACAAGAATTTTGTTATATCGTCCTTTTTCTAATAAATTGACTAGATGGCCGTATGTGACCACCGCTGAACATGCGCACCCACTGCCACCTGCAAATACTTCCTCTTGATCAGGACGATAGACCATCAATCCGCAATCGTTGTGGTTATTTGTTATGTCAAACCCCTCTTCTGACAACAAGTCTCGAACAATCGGGGCTCCCACTGCAGATAAATCACCAGTAACAATCAAATCGTATTCATCAGGCGTTACATTTAAATCCTTAAAATGCCTGGCGATTGTATCCGCCGCAGCGGGAGCCATCGCAGATCCCATATCAAAAGGATCTTTCACTCCCCAATCGACTACTTTTCCTACAGTAGCTGATGTAATTCTAATATCAGAAACTTCAGTTCCAATCAGTGCTGCTCCAGCACCTGTAACAGTAGAGGTAGCAGTTCCAGGTTTTTGTCCACCATATTCTGTAGGGTATCGAAATTGCCTCTCCGCTGTTGCATTATGGCTGCTTACTCCCGCAACAGCATATCGTGCAAATCCACCCTCCACTAAGGATGATGCTACAGCCAGTGATTCCATGGAAGTTGAACATGCTCCGAATACACCTAGAAACGGAATTTGTAACGTTCTAGCAGAATAAGTTGCGCTTACGATTTGGTTTAACAAATCTCCAGATACATAGATATCTACATCTTCCTTTGAGATACCTTTTTTGCTCAAGCAGTTAGAGATCGAATCTTCTAGAAGCTTTCGTTCTGCTAATTCCCAATTAGCTTCATCACAATGAAGGTTGTCATAAGTTACATCAAAATAGTCTCCTAATGGTCCTTCAGCTTCCTTCGGTCCAACAGCAGTTCCTACGGACTGTAAATATACATTTGCAAATTCCCACGTTTGTTTTCCAGTTTTCATTAGACTCTCTCCTTACAACAACGCTCTAAACAGCAAACGAACAATTCCTACTATATAAGCTGCAACAACCCCAAAAACTATGACAGAACCCGCAAGCTTAAACATATTAGTCGCAACGCCTAGGACGATTCCCTCACTCTTATGCTCTAGCGCAGCGCTTGTAATTGAATTTGCAAATCCAGTTACAGGTACAGCTGAACCAGCCCCGGCAAATTGTCCAAGCTTATCGTAAACCCCAAATCCTGTAAGCAATGCAGCAATTAGTATCAGAGTTGCCACCGTTGGGTTTCCAGCTGTCTTTTCTGAGAAATCAAAGACGTTCATATAGAAATTCTGTAGCCCTTGTCCAAACATACATATGGCCCCTCCAACTACAAATGCCTTTATTGAATTCCATACATAAGGTGTTTTAGGATGATAATTCTTTATATTTTTTGAATACTGTTCTTTATCGTGTAACGACATCTAAAAACCTCCATCCACAAAGATCGTCCAATGAAAAAGCGAACCGAAAACTTTACCTAATACGATGGCCATCAACAAAAGTAAGATTTTATCGATAAACCCAATTCGTTTCGTTAAAATAGGAAGGACATTCAGGACTTCTGTTAAAGCTGCTGCAAGCATTCCAATAAAAACTCCCGCCCCAAGTCCGATTGGTACCATCAGTATCCTTGGTAGTCCGAGTACGGGATTTCTTAATGACAACCAGCTCGCTACAACAGCTCCAACAATGATCGCCCACTCGTAAAATCTTATAAGGTGTCTTGTTTTCGTTATCTGTGTTAATCGTGGAATGATACCTAATACAGATAAAAATGCGACAAAACCAGCACCTACTGCAATCCCTTCAGCAAAACCTATGATCATAACTAAAATGATTTGTGCATTCATCATTCGTTATTTCCTTTGTCTTGATTTTCATGGATGATCACATACTGGTCGAGGTCTTGCTGATAATTAAACATTTCTACTTCTAACGGACTTGGTTCTTCATTAAATCGTTTTTTAAATAGGTGGTTAAAGAAAAGAATCATACCAATTCCAAGTCCAAATGAATAAGGGATCTGAAGAAGAAGAGGTTTTGGATTATCTATTCCTGTAACGATTTTATATATTTGCTGATGTACCTGTCTCATACTTACATCTTCATGGAAATTCATAATAGCAAGCGCTGCTCCTATAAATAAGAGAAGCCAAATAAACACAAAATAGACAGGTGCTAATTTCTTCTTTGAGATTTGCACTTCGATTATGGTTTGGGCTGGCCCGATGATTTGTACTTCTACACTGGTCACATTTTGGATCGCTTTAATCACCTTCATCACATCGATCACCACAAGATTCTTATCCTCTTTGTTAATGCGATGAATAATAATTCTTTCTATTTTCTTACATAACTCATCTTCACCAATCAGCTGAGCGATATCACCTATCGTAAGTCGTGCACCTGGGCTAACTCTGATTTTTTGTTTCAATCGAAGATAAACCATATCAACTGGCACAGCTCTCCACCTCCTTATTCGAGAGGCACCTTATATAAGTAATAGTATGTTTCTGGTATATCGCTCTCATTCTAACTGCAATGATGTTCCATTAATTCCCTCATAGAAAAACATGGTTGTCGTATAGAAAGTTACCAAAAAAAGAACAGCTTAGATCAGCTGTTCTCAGACTGTGGAGAAAGTCCTAAGGACCATCTGCCACGGTAAGGTGGTGATTTCCTCTCCAGGATGCTCGCTTTCCGCTCCAACCTGCATTTAGTGTATGATTAGGAGAAAAAAAACTAATAAACAACCCCCAATGTTAGAATGGTGTCCAACAATTGGGGGTCACTACATTTTTTTGTCCGCAAGGCGGCTCAGGCGCTCGCCCACATGAAAGCAAGCAGTGTTCTCCTCCGGAATAAGGAGCACAATAACCAGGATTTCTTTACGCACTAAGCTGAACTATTTGTTCAGCTGTTCTTTAACTTCTTTTAATATTTTCTTTTCAAGTCGTGATACTTGTACTTGAGAAATGCCAAGCCGCTCTGCTACTTCAGACTGAGTCTGATCTTTATAGTACCTCAGATACACGATCAACCTCTCTCTTGAATCTAGCTTCTGGAGAGCATCCTGCAAAGCGATCTTATCGAACCAAGACGTATCCGAATGGTCAGCTATTTGATCTAACAGGGTAATGGGGTCTCCATCATTCTCATAAACAGTCTCGTGAATCGAACTTGGTGCCCGAACTGCTTCCTGAGCCATCACGACTTCTTCAGGAGTTACTTCGATAAGCTCGGCAATTTCATTAATCGTTGGCGTACGACCTAACGTCTTGGACAATTCATCCCTCGCCTTACGTACCTTGTTACCTGTTTCTTTGAGAGACCTACTTACCTTTACTGTACCATCATCTCTAATAAAACGTTGGATTTCTCCAATAATCATAGGGACTGCATAAGTGGAGAATTTCACATCATAACTTAAATCGAACTTGTCAACGGATTTTAACAGACCAATACATCCTATTTGAAAAAGATCATCCGCTTCATAACCTCTGTTAAGAAAGCGCTGTACCACAGACCAAACGAGTCTCATATTCTTTTGCACAATTTGATCTCTTGCCTGTTGATCGCCCTTCTGGCTCTGTTTAATTAACTCCTTGACTTCTTCATGCTTAAGCTGGGTATGTTTTCCTTTTTTTACCTCCACGTCCATACGCAGGTCCCCTTAATTACATAACGCTTTATTTTTTGATAAGTACTTCACTACTTGAATCGAAGTACCTTGATTCTTTGCAGATTCTATTTTCACTTCATCCATGAAATTCTCCATGATTGTAAATCCCATACCTGAGCGTTCCAGTTCTGGCTTCGTAGTAAACAATGGCTGTCTAGCTTCATCCAAATCATCGATTCCGATACCGTTATCTCGAATAGTTAAATGTACAGTATCATCGTTGAGTTCAACCGAAATATATACTTTTTCATCAGCATTTTGTTCATAGCCATGAATGATCGCATTCGTTACTGCTTCAGAAACAACCGTCTTGATCTCTGTCAACTCATCTACAGTAGGATCTAATTGAGCAATAAACGCAGCAACAGTTACTCGAGCAAAGGATTCATTTTGGCTAAGTGCTGAAAACTCAATATCCATACGGTTTCTCATTAAGCCACCCCCAGAGTCGCAAGAGCATGCTGTTCGTCATTTTCAAGCCGAACGATCTTAAATAGACCTGACATTTCAAAAAGGCGCTTCACTGCAGGAGATATCGAGCATACTACCATTTCTCCACCAAAACTTTTCACCTTGTTATAGCGTCCGAGGATCACTCCAAGCCCAGAACTATCCATGAAAGACAGACCTTCTAAACTTAGAACAATATGCTCGATTTTTCTCTCTTCAAGAAGTTGATCGACTCTCTCTCGTAACTCTTCAGCAGTATGATGATCCAGTTCTCCCTCTAATCTTATTAATAAGACTGGATGTTTAACTTCTAGATTAATCGTAAGACTCACAACGCACTCCTCCTCATGGTTTGCTTGTGAGTTTTTTCTCTGTTTACATGCTTAATTCCTTCTTCATGACAAAACTAGTGTATGTTCGAGGAAACAGACGTTTACTTGACATCATCTTCAGATGCTTTGGCGAATTGCGCCACAGTTCGTTTCATGAGCTGCCACCATGAGGCTTCATCAATATTTTGTGAAGAGAGCACTGGCGAAGTCGCTGTGACTTTCCCATCCACCTTTACTGTAAGAACACCAACAGAATCACCTTTTTTTATTGGGGTTTCGATACGATCGTTCATCTTTATCGAAGTTGTTATCTTTTCATCTTCATTGCCTTTCTTCATCAGAACCGAAACTTGTTGAGATGTTACAACTTTCATTGTGGCTTGATCACCTTTGTTCACTTCTACCTTCTTTACAACATGATTTCGATCAAATAACTTATTAGTCGTATATTGTGAAAAAGCATAATCAAATAGTTTCGTTACTTCAGAGTTACGTTTTTTAGGTGATGGTGCCCCCATTACGACCGCAACAACTCGCATATCATCCCTCTTTGCTGTTGCAGTAAGACAGTATTTCGCTTCATTCGTGAAACCGGTTTTCAGACCATCGACTCCTTGATAAAATTTCACTAGTTTATTCGTATTAACTAACCAAAATTTCTTGTCTGTATCTTCTCTTAAGTAATCTTCGTACTTTCCTGTATATTTCGTGATTAAGTCATATTTTAATAATTCTCTCGCCATCAATGCCATATCATGTGAAGTAGAATAGTGGTCCTTAGCTGGAAGTCCTGTAGGATTAACAAAATTTGTATCTTTCAGACCCATTGCCTTTGCTTTATCATTCATCATTTTCACAAAGTCTTTTTCTGAACCAGCAATCGCTTCAGCCATTGCAACTGAAGCATCGTTTCCTGATGCAATCGCAATACCCTTCAACATATCATCCACTGTCATTTCTTCTCCTGCTTCTAGAAAAATCTGCGATCCACCCATCGAAGCAGCATATTCACTTGTTCTGATTTTCTCATCAAGATGTATTTTGCCACTTTCGATCGCTTCCATAATTAAAACCATCGTCATGATCTTCGTCATACTTGCTGGAGGAAGCTTCTTATTACTATCCTTCTCGTATAAAACCGCCCCAGTATCCCGCTCAATTAATATTGCAGATGATGATTCTTCTACAATATCCGATTTGATTTCACTAGCGCTTGCAAATGATGGAACGAATGTCGCTACACCGAGTAGCATGGCGAGTAATGCTGCCGAAACTTTCATCTGGATCCCTCCATTCTTAGTAATAGAAGGATGCCCACCTTATTGGTAAGTTATACCTTTCATAGTTAGAATCGATTATGAAACTCGTTCAACAAAAAAAAAGCCCCCGAAAAGGGGACTTCGTTGAAAATATTTAGTTGATCACATCATAAATAAGCTTGTGCTTCCCTGGAGACTCTTCAGAAAGTGTGTACGCTTCATTGATTTTCTTGATTGAATCTTGAGGGCTCTCATCATCACTATGAAGTGTAACCAACGCTTCGCCTTTCTTGACTGGGTCGCCTACTTTTTTATTGAGTGTAATGCCAACTCCATGATTAATCTGATCATCTTTCGTTGCTCTACCTGCTCCTAGATACATAGCAGCAACGCCAACTGATTCAGCATCAATCGCAGTAACATACCCATCTTTTTCTGCAGCGACTTCAACATGATACTTCGATTGAGGAAGCTTAGAAAGATCATCAATTACGCCTACGTCTCCACCTTGAGCAGAAACAAGAGAACGGAACGCTTCAAATGCTTTTCCGTTTTCTAGATTTTGTTCTAGCGTTTTATATGCTGAATCAAAGTCACTAAACACACCTGCAAGGACAGTCATATGTGAAGCTAACTCAAGTGATAAAAGACGTAGGTCTTCAACCTTCTTACCTTGAAGAACTTCACAAGCTTCACGAACTTCATTCGCATTACCAACTTCGAATCCAAGAGGTTGATTCATATCACTAATAACCGCAACCGTATTTCTTCCAAGGTTGTTACCGATGTTCACCATTTCTCTAGCTAAAGCCTTGGAATCTTCTAATTCCTTCATAAATGCTCCAGACCCCGTTTTCACATCTAGAACAATGCTATCAGCACCAGACGCCAACTTCTTACTCATGATTGAGCCAGCGATCAATGGAATTGAATCAACTGTAGCGGTAACGTCTCTAAGTGCATATAGCTTTTTATCAGCCGGAGCAAGGTTTCCAGTTTGACCTGCAACTGCTAGCTTATGTGTGTTCACATTGTTAATGAACTTATCTTTCGTCATTTCAATATTAAAACCTTTGATTGATTCGAGCTTGTCTAATGTACCGCCAGTATGTCCAAGTCCGCGACCAGACATCTTTGCAACAGGTACTCCTACTGAAGCAACAAGAGGTCCAACGATGAATGTCGTTTTATCGCCAACGCCTCCTGTAGAATGCTTGTCTACTTTATGCCCTTCAATAGCAGAAAGGTCAATTGTTTCTCCGGAATCAACCATCGCTTGAGTTAACATAGCTGTTTCATTTGACTCCATACCGTTAAAATAAACAGCCATCATAAGTGCGGAAGCTTGGTAGTCAGGGATATCACCTGCTGTGTAACCATTAATGAAAAATTCTATTTCTTCTTTTGTTAGCGTCTTACCGTTTCTTTTCTTTTGAATAACATCGACCATTCTCATGTGATGAATCTCCCTTCCTACGCCATCTTCTCTATAATATTTTTAACCAATAATAAGAAATTCGCTTTAACTTTTTCAGTTGTTTCAATTACTTCACCATGATGAAGCGGCTGATCTAAGATTCCTGCAGCCATATTCGAGATACATGAAATTCCTAGAACCTCCATGCCTGCATGCCTTGCTACGATTACTTCTGGAACCGTCGACATTCCGACAGCATCGCCACCAAGTGTTCTAAGCATACGCACTTCTGCAGGCGTCTCATAAGTTGGACCAGTGTTACCTACATAAACACCAGACTGAAGCTTCATGCCAAGATCAGTTGCTGTTTCATGAGCAAGCTTTTGAAGATCCTTACTATAAGCCGTAGACATATCTGGGAAACGAGGACCAAACTCTTCGCTATTAGGTCCGATCAATGGGTTAGTACCAAAGTTATTGATGTGATCTGAAAGCACCATCAAATCCCCCGGTTCAAACTCTTCATTAACTCCTCCAGCAGCATTGGTTACGATGATTTTTTCAATACCCAATTCTCTCATTACTCTTACTGGGAAAGTTACTTTATCCATCTCATAACCTTCATAATAATGAAAACGTCCTTGCATTGCTGCTACGTTCTTCCCGTTAAGTTTACCGAAGACGAATTGCCCAGCGTGTCCTGCCACAGTTGAAACAGGAAAGTTAGGAATATCGCTATAAGCAATTTTCACTGGATTTTCGATTTCCTCTGCTAGTACACCAAGGCCCGATCCGAGAATAAGGCCTATTTCAGGTTTTACCTCTCCAGCGTTTTCTGTTATATAAGATGCTGCATCTTGTATTTCTTGTTTGATTACTGTCATAATCAGTTCCTCCTCTTGTCTTTAAAGCTTCTCTAGAAAGCTCGTTCCGTACTTAGGCAAGTTTACCTCAAAATTATCAGCTACTGTAGCACCAATATCTGCAAATGTTTTGCGGATCCCAAGGTCTTCACCAATTTCGATTCCTTTATGATAAGCCAGCAAAGGCACATATTCACGAGTATGATCTGTTCCATGATGAACCGGATCATTACCATGGTCAGCAGTAATTAGAAGAAGGTCATCTTCCTGCATGTTTTCTAAGAATTCACTTAGACGAGCATCATATTCTTCCAAGGCTTCGCCATACCCTTGAGGATCTCTTCTATGTCCAAATAGAGCATCGAAATCAACAAGATTCAAAAAGCTTAAACCTTCAAATTGCATATTCTGTGTTTGCACAAGCTTGTCCATACCATCCATATTTGATTTCGTTCTAAGTGACTCTGTAACGCCTTCTTCATCATAAATATCAGATATTTTCCCGATTGCAATAACGTCTTTCCCATTATCCTTTAGCTCGTTCATCACAGTATGACCAAACGGCTTTAAGGCATAGTCATGACGATTAGAAGTACGCTTAAACTCTCCAACTTCTCCAGTAAACGGACGAGCGATCACTCTTCCTACCATATATTCTTCTGCTTTCGTCATCTCTCTTGCAATTTCACAAATATGATAAAGCTCATCGAGAGGGACAACTTCTTCATGAGCAGCGATTTGTAAAACAGAATCTGCAGATGTGTATACGATCAATGCACCCGATTCCACATGCTCTTTCCCGAGTTCTTCAAGGATTTCCGTACCTGAAGCTGGTTTGTTGCCGATGCTCTTTCGACCTGTTCGTTTTTCTAATTCATTTAGTAACTTATCAGGGAAACCATCCGGGAAGGTACGGAAAGGTTGCTCAATATGAAGGCCCATAATTTCCCAATGACCTGTCATCGTATCTTTTCCGTTAGATGCTTCTTGCATTTTTGTGAAATGCGCCATTGGCTTCTCAGCTTTAGTAACACCTTTAACTTCTCGAATATTTCCAAGACCAAGCTTTTGCATGTTCGGCATTTTGAGACCATCCATATGATCAGCTATATGCCCTAACGTATCTGCACCTTTATCATTAAATTGTTCAGCATCAGGAGCTTCACCGATACCTACTGAGTCCATCACTACTAAAAATACTCGTTTAAACTTATTAGCCATTACTAGTCCTCCTTGTATGAATAACACTCATATTTTTACTATTCCCTTTGAAAATATAAAAACACACTTATGTAAAACCATCTCTTAAAACAAAAAAGAAACCTGGTCGACGACCAGATTGTTTTCTGGAGAGCTAACTTAAGCTCTTGGGTGATAAGTTGAGTAAATATCTTTCAACCTGGCCTTCGTTACGTGTGTGTAAATCTGTGTAGTCGATATATCTGCATGACCTAACAACTCTTGAACCGCTCGTAAATCCGCTCCGTTTTCAAGCAAATGAGTTGCGAATGAATGTCTTAACGTATGCGGAGTAAGAGGCTTCACAATATTCGAATGCAGTGCTAGTTTTTTGAGGATTTTCCAAAATCCTTGCCTTGAAAGCCTTTCACCGTGATGATTTAAGAATAGAGCTTCTGACTTTTTACGTTTCAAAAGAGCACTTCTTCCTTCATCTAGATAGAGTTGTAGAGCATCTCGCGCCATTCTCCCTAAAGGTACAATTCTTTCTTTATTGCCCTTACCAATCGTTCTGATAAAGCCCATCGTTAAGTGAATATCTTCCATATTCAAGTCCACAAGCTCTGAAACTCGAAGACCCGTAGCATACAGGACTTCTAGCATCGCGCGGTCGCGCTTTCCAAACGGTGTTGAATAATCTGGTGCTTCTAGCAACTGTTCAACTTCAGATGTGGAAAGAATCTTGGGTAATTTCCGTTCAGCTTTTGGCGTTTCTATATGTACAGAAGGATCTTGATCCGCTTCTTTTTCTCTTAGTAGAAATTGATGAAAGGAACGTATCGAAGCAATATTACGCGCAATGGTTGTTGAGGCTCTTCCGTTATCTTTTAATTCATAAAGGTAGTTGACGATATGAACACGTCGAACATCCTTTAAGGAAGCTAGAGATTCTTTTTCAATTAAATGCTTCGTATATTGAGCTAAATCTCGCCTATAAGCATCGAGAGTATTTTTTGATAGGCTGCGCTCAACTATTAAATAGTGTAAAAAATCCTGTACCTGGTCATCCATAAGCAAAAACTCCCTTATTCACCAGTTTGGTAAAACAAACCGAGCCTCTCAAGGAAAATTTGCTGAGGCACTGACTCCATCTGCACCACTTTGACTGCCTTTCCCTGTGGCTCATCATACCGGTGGTAATTTTGATACTCTTGATTTACCCAGAGAATTCCAAAGTAAAACAGCAGTGTACAGCCTGTAAATAGCAAGAACACCTTCATTGTATCTAAAACAAGCAATAGACCCCTAACCATATTATGCACCTCCATCTCTAGTAAAAGATATGCCAGATAAGGAGATTTTTATACATAGCATGTTTGATAAGGGGCTCTCTTGCATAAATTAATAATTTCGGTTAGGAATGATTTGCTGCTTCTTGCTCAGGCTGCTCCGCTTGGTCTTGCTTTTGACAGCGGTAGCAAATCCCGTGGAATGTTAAGCGATGATCTTTGATTTTAAAGTTCCAATTCGTTTCAACGACTTCTTCTACGTCTCCAAGTAAATCTTCTTGAATTTCGTCCACTGCTCCGCACTCAATGCAAACAAGATGGTGATGGAAATGTGCAGCACCTTCTTGTCTAAGATCAAACCTTGAGACGCCGTCTCCAAAGTTAATCTTATCGACGATTTTCAATTCCGCTAGCAATTCTAGTGTTCTGTATACAGTAGCCAGACCAATTTCTGGTGATTTTTCTTTAACGAGAAGGTAAACATCTTCAGCACTCAAATGATCTTCTTCATTCTCAAGGAGAACTCTTACGGTTGCTTCACGTTGTGGAGTTAACTTATAGCTTTGAGAATGAAGCTGTTTCTTAATTCGATCGATTCTGCTTTCCATATCCCTAATTCCCTCCCTCGATCGATGCCAATTTCATTATAAGCAGTAGAAAAAAGGGTGTCAAACTAAAATAATTATCAATAGTATTTTATAATAATTATTATATTAGAATTACCGAATATCAACTACTGCTTTTATTAATGAAGGTGACAAGTATGCCTCAAACCAAGAGGCTAAAAATAGTACGCATAGCGAACAAAGTACTAATAACGAAAATCTAATAAACGGAGGAAAAATCAATTCAGTTTTACGTTTCATAAATAGTTGTCTTATTAGTTTTAGTGAGAACGTTAACGAAGCTGTACCGATTACAATAAATACAGGAACAGCTAATATATTCTGGGGAAAAACAGATACAAAAGCCAACAAGAATCCTTTCCAGCTCATTTGATTCACCAGGAAGCCAACTGTGAAACCGACCACTATACCTTTTAAGAACAACATAACCAAAATAATTGGGAGTCCGATTACAGTTAGTCCAAGTAACCACATCAATCCGATATATTTCACGTAATGTGTAAAGCTTTGTTGAAACATTTCAGAGGATGTTGCAAATTGACCATCTGAAACTTGTCCAAAGAATCGGCTTAAATATAGAGCGAGGTCTTCTTTTTGCGTAAGACTCAGGCTATTAACTATTACTGCACCGAATACGATTCCCATTAGAAATAACACCGCAATGAATGTATATAGCGATAGATGATCAGCTATATGTGACGAAATAACTTGCTTCAACTGTCGACTCCGATTCATGAGAACTCCCCCTCCATACTTGCTCTTGGTAAAGTCTATGAATCGAATACTAGGCATATGACAGTTGCTAGATTATCGGTTTTTCGTTCTTACTTTGCCGTATTTTCCTCCGCCACCTTTGTCTATCGTGAGCTTCCCTTCCCGAGCAAGGCAAATGTACTTCGCGATAGATGGTGTAACTACAGATGACAACTCATCTTCCTTCGCTCGGTGCAAAATATTCATCTCAGTGCCAAAGAAATCCAACAAACGCTCAAGTGTTTTTGGGCCAATACCAGGTATATAATCGAGTGGAACATGATGAATATACTCAGGTCTTTTTGGCTTACTTGTAGCCGTACTCAACTCTTGAATACGGTTTGAGACGCCCTTGATCACTTGTCTACTCCCACAGCTTAAACATTCGCAGCCACTAACTCTTGTTTCACACTTTCTGCAAACTGTTTCGTAATATTTTCCGAGCTCCGGATCTAACCCATAATTCCTTACAATTCGTCTAGACCCTTCGTTTCTAAGGGCTTTCTTCCATTCCTTAAAAGTCGAAGCTTCTACCTTAAGATGTTGGTACTCCCTTGCGATTTTCGGCGTGGAATGAGCATCCGAATTTGTAAGAAATGGTAAGGATTGGAGTTCTTCTATTTCATCAGCCATCGTAGTGTTTGATGACAAGCCTAGCTCAACCGCATCGATTAAGGTAATATCGAATACTTCTGTAAGAGAAGTTAAAACTCCTCTTCCATACAAACTTTTAAACGGAGTGAAGATATGTGCAGGTATGAAGAGACCATCTAGTTCTTTCACTTTATGTTGCAGCGTGTAAACATCTTCATAAATACGTTGCGAACTCAAAGTGATATTCGTCATTCGGCCTAATAACCAGTCTGAAAAATGTTTCATAAGGGTTAAATCAGGCAAATAAACTAATACGTGAATTGGACCATTACATCTATGATCATAGACTTCGATTTCACTACCTGGAATAAGAGTAATATTTCCAAACCTTATTCCACCATCGTCAAGTTCGCAGCCATTACCATTCTTAATTTCGTTTTCTATTTCATCGATCACTTCAGGAACATGACAATCGATGATCCCAATCATGTCTAACCCTTTACGACTAGAAGCTTCACCAAGAATAGATGTAAGTGTCAAGGAGTCAGATGCAGTAATTTTCACCGGTTTATGTGAAGCAGTTCTCCCAATATGTATGTGAAAATCAGCGAAGCAATCAATCATTTTATCACCTTTGATTCATTTTGAGATAGAGTAATGCATAAGCTGTTTTTGCGTCATGCACTTCTTTCGTATTAACCATTTCTTCTAATTCTTCTAATGATAAATATAAAACATCTAGGAACTCATCTTCATCAGCAGATTGTTCTCCCTTTTTCACAAGTCCTTCAGCAACGTAAAGATGTACTAATTCATTTGCAAATCCTGGAGAAGTATAAAACGAGATCACTTCTGTTAAGGATTGACACGAATACCCTGTCTCTTCTTCAAGCTCCCTAATTGCAGTAATTTCAGGTTCTTCTCCAATCTCCAGCTTGCCTGCTGGAATCTCGACAATCGATTTTCCGAGCGCTTTCCGATATTGTCTTACAGCAAGAATCTTATTATCTGGTGTTATTGCGATAACTGCAACTGCTCCCGGGTGATCAATCAGTTCACGTTTACTTTGCTTCCCATTCGGTAGTTCCACATCTTCCACTCTTAGATTAATTATTCGACCTTCATATAGTGTTTCTGAACGAAGTGTCTTTTCATATAAATGATCCATGTCCGCTCATCTCCTGGTTCTAAAATTTCAATTCGATACATAAAGTCTATCACAACAGACAGATAATAGGGGAACATCAGCTGACTTATGGATCGATAAAGTAGGAGGGCATACTAGTGAAAATTTATATACAATCAAATGGAGTGACGATGGTAGGGAAACCTAAGCAGATCCAATTAATGATCAAGCACTATATGAATCACTATGAAACAATTGAAGAGTGGATCCAAGCATCTCCGACTAAGTCAAAGTCTCATTTGAAGTTAATTCAATAATAAAAGCTGCCCGAAAAATAAACTGTACCCTGTGTAGTAGACACATTAAAAAAGTCTACTGCACAGGGTACAGTTAAAAATAGGGGCAGCTTTTTCAATATAAGAGATCACGCGATTTCAAATTTTAAAATACCATTGCCTACTCAGTCCTTATAGCTTATTAACGTATCTCCGTCTGGAAAATGGTTTTCATCTGATCTAGAAAAACATCATGATGGTTGGAGAACGTGGCCATTGCACGTTTATGTGCGACGGTTTTGAAGCCTCTCGCATAAGCTCCATATGCGGTAAGGAAATCACAGATATCTGTACACACCCCTGCTAAGTGAACAGTTTCAACACCTTTAGAACGAAGAATTTCTTCAAGGTTCGTTTGATAAAATGCATCATATTCTGGTTTAGGTACATACTCCACATTTGAGTGCAATCGATGATCCTCATACCATGCGTTTAGCTCCCCAAACAGCTCTTGGCCCCAGGACCCTATTACATTATGTATAGGCCATTGTTCAAAGTGGGAATCTTGTTCTTGATGAGCGTCCATACAAACAATCACTTCATTACCCTCTTCAAGAAAAGAATCTGCAAGTGACCTTATTTCAGGAACAATCGCCTGGCCTTTCAATCCAACCGTTAAACTCCCTCGATCGTGAATAAAATCATTACTCATATCTATGATTAATAATGCTTCCTTCCCCATCAAACCGCCTCCTCTACTCACTAACTATACCAGGTGATGTTACATGTGACAAGACACCCGTATTATTAGCGTTGCCTCTACATTTCACGATACACTAGAGATAGCTATTTTAGGGGAGGTAAAGAATCTATGAAGAAAAATCAACTCGGTCAATCTAATCTTCACGTTAGTGAAATCGGCTTTGGTACGATGTCGATTGGCACTGATCAAGAAATGGGAATCTCTCTCATACACGAAGCGATAGACAACGGAGTCAATTTCATTGATACAGCAGACCTTTATGAATTTGGTTTAAATGAAGAAATCGTTGGTAAAGCCCTACAGGACAGACGAGATTCAGTTATTCTCTCATCAAAAGGAGGGAATCACTGGGAGAACGGAAAAGAAGGGTGGTTCTGGGATCCATCCAAAAAACACATTAAGGATGCATGTAAACAAAGTTTAAAACGGTTGAAGACTGATTATCTCGACTTATATCAATTACACGGTGGTACGATTGAAGATCCTATCGATGAAACGATTCAAGCTTTCGAAGAACTGAAACAGGAAGGTCTTATACGTGAATACGGAATATCGAGTATCCGGCCAAACGTTATTCGAGAATATGTACAACGATCCTCAATCGCATCTGTCATGATGCAATATAGTATTCTTGATCGACGACCTGAAGAAGAGATGCTTGATTTGCTACACAAGCATAATATTAGTGTCATTGCCAGAGGTCCACTCGCAAAAGGAATGCTAACAGATCGATTCGAAGATAAAGTGAAAGACCAAGGTTTTCTAACCCATTCTAAAGATGAAGTACTCGAAATGGCTAGAAAACTATCAGACATCCAGGGGAACGACCGTAATATGACACAAACTGCACTTCGTTACACCCTCGCCCATCCTGCAGTAGCAACAGCAATACCTGGAGCAAGTAAGAGCGAACAACTGCTTTCGAACCTTACGGCGCAAAATTCTCCTGAATTAACTCAAAATGAAATCAACGATATTCAATCGATTTCAAAAGCGATCACATATGATAAACATCGATAAATGCAAAAACGCAGTCTAGTGAGACTGCGTTTTTTCTCAGCTTGTTGGGAATTCTTGATTCGTTGTTCTTTCTGCCGAAGGAGAACAACGCTTGCTTTCCTGTGGACGAACGCCCGTTTCCCACGAGAATCAAGAGGTATTCACTCCTATTGGGTTGGCATCAATCACAGCAAACTTTCCGACTGATTATGATTAAGTAGGCATGTGCTTTCATTCTTCATCCGTTTTTTAAAAGCTTTGTTTTTTTCCTTATTCATACACTAAAATGTAGATTGGAGCGGAAGGATGCTCCTGCGGGATGAGCGGGACAGGTGAGACCCCGGAGGCACAATGGTTTTGTGCGCTGAGAAGGCTCACCGCCCGCCCCGCGGAATGCGAGCATCCTGGAGCGGAAATCACCACTATATCCGGGGCAGAGGCTCCTTGAGACTTTCTCGACACTCTGTGAAAAAACGCAGTCTCTAGTGAGACTGCGTTTTTTTATATTAAAATGCGTCCATGAGCACGTCTTTTACAATAATTTCAGGCTCTGTTGATTGCTTGATCTCATCGACAGTAAATCCTTTTGCAACTTCCCTTAGTACCAATCCTTCATCTGCCACATCGAAAACAGCACGGTCAGTAATGATTCGATTGACTACACCTTTTCCTGTCAAAGGTAATGAACAATCTTTCAATATTTTTGGATCCCCATTCTTATTAACGTGGTCCATGATGACTACGATTCGTTTAGCTCCATGCACTAAATCCATCGCTCCACCCATTCCCTTGATCATCTTACCTGGGATCATCCAGTTCGCAAGGTCACCGTTCTCCGATACCTCCATACCACCGAGGATCGCAACATCGATATGTCCACCTCGAATCATGGCAAAAGATTCTGCACTATCAAAATACGCAGCTCCTTGCATCGCTGTAACCGTTTCTTTCCCCGCATTGATTAAGTCAGGATCGACTTCACTTTCAGTTGGATATGGTCCTATACCGAGAAGGCCATTTTCAGATTGAAGAACGATCTTTTTCCCTTCAGGTATATAGTTAGCAACCATCGTAGGCATCCCTATACCAAGATTCACATAAAAACCATCGTTAATTTCTTTCTCGGCTCTTCTTGCAATCTTTTCCCTAACTGTTGCTTTATCTACTTTTGTCATGGTTAGCCTCCTTACTTAGTCGTTAGTCTTTCGATTCTCTTTTCTTGTTCACCAACGATTACTTTTTGCACATAAATACTTGGAGTATGAATGTGATCTGGTTCAAGCGCTCCGTTTTCGACAACCTCTTCCACTTCAGCGATGGTCACTTCACCTGCTGCCGCAATCATAGGATTGAAATTACGAGCAGTTTTGTTATAAACAAGATTTCCCATCAAATCAGCTTTAGCAGCTCGAACGAGTGAAAAGTCAGCTTTTATTGCAGGCTCAAGCAAATACTCTTTCCCATCAAAGCTCCGAACTTCCTTACCTTCTGCAATTGGAGTTCCTACTCCAGCAGGCGTGTAGAAAGCTGGAATCCCTGCACCACCAGCACGAATTCGCTCAGCTAATGTTCCTTGAGGGATTAACTCTACTTCTAACTCTCCTGACAGTACTTGACGCTCAAACTCTTTGTTTTCACCTACGTAAGAACCTACCATCTTTTTAATCTGTTTATTTTTCAAGAGAAGACCAAGACCCCAATCGTCTACTCCACAATTGTTAGAAATAACGGTTAGGTCTTTAACACCTTTGTCTCGAATAGCTATAATTAAATTCTCTGGAATACCTACAAGGCCGAACCCACCTACCAAAAGGGTCGCACCATCCTGTATATCTTTTACTGCTTCATCAAATGAATTTAGAATAGGTTTCATATGCTATATGCCTCCTCTATTATTAAGGTCTTTCTATTATTGTCGCTACCCCTTGTCCACCACCAATACAGAGTGTGGCAAGTCCATATCGATTATTTCTTCGTTTCATCTCATGAATAAGTGTAACTAAGACTCTCGTTCCACTCGCCCCAATTGGATGTCCTAACGCAATTGCTCCTCCATTAACATTAAGAATCTCACGATCAAAATCTAAATCCCTTCCTACAGCGAGAGACTGTGCAGCGAATGCTTCGTTAGCTTCCACTAAGTCCATGTCACTCATCGATAGACTTGCTCTCTCTAGTACCTTTTTAGTTGCAGGAACTGGTCCGAGCCCCATAACACTTGGGTCTACGCCACCGCTTGCGTTAGCCTTAATAACGGCTAGATATTCAACTCCTAGTTCCTCTGCTTTCTTACGACTCATCAACACAACAGCTGCTGCTCCATCATTAATTCCTGAAGCATTCCCTGCAGTTACACGACCATCTTTCTTGAAAGCAGGTCGAAGCTTACCAAGCTTGTCAGATGTCGTACCTGGTTTCACATATTCATCTGTATCAAAGATTACAGGGTCACCTTTACGTTGGGGGATCGAGACAGGGACAATTTCATCTTTAAAACGTCCTTCTTCAATCGCGACTTGAGCTTTTTGTTGACTTGAAGCTGCAAATTCATCCATCTCTTCTCGCGACAAATTGTAATGCTCGCAAAGGTTTTCTGCAGTTACTCCCATATGATAATCATTAAATGCACACCAAAGTCCGTCGTGGACCATACTATCGACAATCTTTTGATCGCCCATTCTAAGTCCATCTCTCGCTCCTTGAAGAAGATATGGAGCTTGGCTCATATTTTCCATTCCTCCAGCTACCACAATATCTTGATCACCAAGCATGATTGATTGTGCACCTAGATGAACTGTTTTCAATCCAGACCCACATACTTTATTAATGGTCATCGCAGGCGTAGTTACTGGAATTTCTGCTTTTATAGCTGCCTGCCTTGCTGGGTTTTGACCTAGCCCAGCTTGAAGTACATTACCCATAATGACTTCTTCTATTTGATCAGGCGTAATGCCAGCTCTTCGGATTGATTCTTTAATAGCTAACGCACCAAGGTCTGGTGCTGAAATATTCTTCAAAGCACCACTAAAAGACCCTATAGGGGTTCTGACAGCGCTTACAATTACTACATCTTGATTCATCGCATTTTCCTCCTTAAAGTGACTCTCTTCTACATAATTCTTACTTTGATAAGAAAAATCCTTCAAAGAAATAGAATTCCCATTATTCTAACGATTTTCTTGCAACAATACCTTAGCTTTGTTTTAATAAAAAAGATAACGCTTACAAATGAGAGGCTGATAATCATGATACCAGAACAAGCGACAATAATCGAAGTGGGCCCAAGAGATGGTCTCCAAAACGAAGCAAATTATGTGCCTACTGAAAATAAGATTAACTTTATAAGTGCACTTAAAGATTCAGGTATTAAAGAGATGGAAATTACTTCTTTCGTTTCTCCGAAGTGGGTTCCACAGATGAAAGACGCCAAAGGAATTACCGACTCATGTCTAGATGAATCTAGAAATTTCGTACTTGCACCTAACAGAAAAGGCATCGAACGAATAAAGGAAACAAATGTTTCAGCCGTTGCTTTATTTGCAGGTGTAAGTAATACGTTTAATCAAAAGAACAGCAATAAAGAAACCGAACAATTATTAGAAGAACTGACCGTTTTAGTAGATGAGTTGAAACGGGACGGTTACTTTGTTCGCGCATGCATTTCAACTGCTTTCTACTGTCCCTATGAAGGGCAGATAGCATTACAAGATACGCTAGATGTGTGCAGGAAGTTCGTTAACGCCGGAGTAGATGAGCTTAGTGTTGCTGATACAATCGGCATGGCCACCCCAGAAGAATCCTATCACCTCTTCCATACACTAAAAAAGGAATTTCCAACCACCCTACTGACTGCTCATTTTCATGATACTAGGGGTATGGCACTTGCTAATATTTACGCCTGTCTCACAGCAGGTATTTCAAGGTTTGACACGTCTGCAGGTGGACTTGGCGGTTGTCCTTTTGCCAAAGGAGCAACAGGCAACGTTGCAACAGAAAGCGTTGTTTACATGTTAGAACGGATGGGCGTCGCTACTGGGATTAACTTAAATAAACTCATGATGGCAATCGATGAGATAGAGCCACACCTTTCACGATCTATTAGTACACCCTATCGTACCCTTTATCAAAAAGAAGTCTCAGCAAAAACTAACTAACATATTTTAATTATGGTTAACTAAAAATAAAAGGAGCACATCACCGTGCTCCTTTTATCCTTTGAATATTGTTAAAATCGTGCTATAAATCAAGGCTAATATTATTCCACCAATAAATGAAATGCGATCCATTTTCTTTTCCTTTAGAAAATTAGAGATTCCTTTTACAATAAGATAAACGAGAAAAAACAAAAGAAAATAAGTAATAAACGACACGATTAAAAGCCTCCTACACTACGAAATACGATTGATATAACGCATTCTTGGGTTCAATATCTCATTATCACTTTTCAACATAAAACAATGATATTTTGGTAGAAAGTCTACCTTCATATCCTCATCAAAAAACACTGCATATTGTTTCTGTACTCTAACCGGTCGAAAATTAGTTTCTAACTCTAAGTCGTAGTCACCAACCTCTGAATCCAATACAAGCTGCGTAACTCCGTTGACGACACATCCACAATCCTCAATATCATAATTCAGCTTAAAGTAACCTTTTTGCTCTGACTCTAGTTTTTCAATCGCTCTATCTGTAAACTGTAACTTCATCTTTTCACTCCTCTTCCTTTTCATCTATAGAAACGGTTCATAAACTGTTTCCTTATCCTCAGTAGAAAGTTTTTTTATGAGTATCTCTGGTCGAGCACTTCGTAGAGCTATAGTGTCATTTGCTTTTCAGCTATTACCTCTATTCCCATTATAAACGTGATCGGCAAGAAATGACACATTCCGAAACCTTCATACCTCTAGATGCATTGCTAACGCCAACACTTCTCCTTACTAATCGTTCCAATCATATATGAACTATTATTCTTCAAAACTGCGAGAAAAGAACGAAATGCATCATAAAAGGCAGGCTGTCAGTGAAAGCCTGCCTTTTACTATTGGTAGTTCTCTATAAACCTTCGATCAATTTTATTTTTTAGCTTCCATGAGAAATGGTGATGAAGACTTACGTTTCCATATAATAATAGTCCATCTTTATTTCCAGTTGAGAGAATTGATAAATATCTCTCTTTTGGTTGAAAACGGATACCATCTTCTCCTTTAATAAAGCCTTTAATATTATTCCACAAGACTTCTGACTGCCTTACTGCAATAACACCTGATTTTGGAAGGTTTGGGTAATCTCTAAGCGATGCACAATCTCCAGCTGCAAATATAGCAGGATATTCCTTCACTTGTAGCGTATCTTCAACTAACAAATAGCCATTATGATCAACGGGTAATTTAGAGGTTTGGAAAATCCCTGGTGCTTTTGGACCAGTCAACCAGAGAAGTTGATCATAAGAGATCTGATTTCCTTCAGAGGTTATGATGCTTGAGGAAGTAACATTTGAAACTCTTTCGTTCTGATGAACATTCAAGCCTTTTTCCGTTGCTATTTCTTGAATTTTAGTTTGTGTTTTTTCGTGCTCTCCTGTTAATAGCGTTGACTGCGTTATTAACGTTACGGCTGCTTTGCCTTCAGCCTGTCTCTTTGCATTCAAGGAAAGCGCCATCTCTATCCCCGCGGCACCCCCACCTACAACTACAGGATTATTAGCTTCCCACATTTTGTTTGCAACTTCTTCAATTCGGTACGTAGGTTTGATTCGAAGAGCATGCTGCCTTACTCCTGGCACATCGATCCCACCAGTATAAGATCCAATATCAATCGATAGCATATCATATGAAACAATATCTCCCTTCTCAGTTAATACCACTTTCGCTTCTGCATCGATCGATAATGCTGCTCCTCTTATGAACGAAACCTTTGCTTTATCTGCAAGAGTAGGGAGATGAATTCGGATATTCTCAAAACTATAGATCCCCTCCATATAGCCAGAAAACATACCTGAATAATACTGGTATTCAGAAGGAGACATGACTGTTACTTCAACTTCCAGTTCTTCATCTTGTAATTTCTTAATTAAATAGAGGTGAGCGTGTCCTCCCCCGATTAACAACAACTTTTTCAATCAAATCATCCTTTTCTCTTACCTGACCCATTTAATGTATTTTTCAGCAACCTTTGGAAAGATCCCATCAAAAAGTTTTTCACGCCAGTACAGATCTGATGCTTGATTCAGGATCGCTCCCTTAGTAGGATATGGGTGAATGACGGTAGATAAATCACCTAGCTTATGCCCATGTTCTTTTGCAAAAACAATTTCCTGCATCCAACTCGATGCATCTTCTCCAACAGCATGTGCTCCTAATATTTTCCCTTTTGAATCTGTAATCACTTTCACAAGACCATCTTTTTTCCGCTCTGCAATAAAGCGATCGACGTCAGCTACATCAACTTTGAATATACGAATATTCTGACCATGTTTTTCTTTTGCTTCTTCCTCAGTTAAGCCAAGATGGAAGATTTCCGGGTCAGTATACGTTACCCATGGTACATTATCATAGTTCACTTTTCTTCTTAATCCAAATACCGCATTTTGTATAATCAATTTCCCTTCCATTCCAGCTCCATGTGTGAATGGAAAAGCTCCGTTAACGTCTCCTATAGCGTAGATATGTGATTTAGAAGTTTGTAACTGATCATTCACAGTAATATATCCTTTATTGCTTTCTATGCCTGCAGCTTCAAGGTTTAGCTTATCTGTATTGGGCTTTCTCCCTGTTGACATCATGATCTCGTTAACGAGTAACTCTTCTTCATTTCCATCAACCTTATACATTACAGCCTTTTTCCCATCACGTGTAGAAATCCCAGTTACCTCCGCTTTGTAAATAAAGGTAAGTTCTTTTTCTAAGATTTCTCTTGCTACAGGAATAATATCGCCATCTTCTTTTTTTAAGATTGTCTGAGATGTTTCGATGACCGTCACATTCGCTCCGAACCTTGCTAATGATTGAGCAAGCTCGAGCCCTACAACTCCTCCACCAATAAACACAATACTTTCAGGTAGATGATCTAAATTAAATATCGTTTCATTTGTAAGAAAAGGTACTTGATCAACACCTTGTATAGGAGGAACACTAGGACTAGAACCTGTAGAAATGATTACTCTTTTTCCTTTAATTGTATTTTCACCATCAATCGATACAGTGTGTTCGTCCACGAAGGAACCTTTCCCACGGTAAATCGTTATACCAAGGTCTTCAAATCGCTGATCGCTATCGATTTCTTGGATGTCCTCAATAGCTTCATGAACTCGATCAATGGCTCTTTGAAATCGAACTTCTCCGCTAACAGATAATCCAAATTCTTTTGCCCCTTTGTAAACGGCATGAACTTCCCTTGCTGCCGAAATAAAAGCCTTAGAAGGCACACATCCAAAGTGCAAACAATCGCCACCAAGACCGGGTTGATCATCGATCAATGCAACGCTCGCTCCCATGTTAGCAGCTCCAGCTGCAGCTGTTAATCCTCCCGACCCTCCACCTATCACGATCAAGTCATATTTCTCCATATGAAACACCCCTCTACGACAGTATTCTTTTTGCTTCGATTAGTCTTTGTAAGCTTGTAAATAGTTCAACTGCTAGAAATATTAATGTAAGTATTGTTAAGTAGCTAGGGAAGAGGATCATAGCGGTAAACAATAGAAACCCTTCTGTCCGTTCAGCTGCACCTGCTTGATAATAAAATGATTTTATTCCTTGTTTCTCTGAAACAGCTCCGACAGTTAGAAAGATGGTCATTGCAAATATGATCGAAGTACTGAGTAACAACAATGCCCACATCGATTCAGGAAATGCGAAAGCAAGTCCTAAAATGACACTAATTTCTACAACACGATCGAAACTCACATCCAAAACTGTTCCAAACGCGGATGGCTTTGTTTTCCTTGCCATCGTTCCATCCACCGCATCGAGGTATCCAGAAACCCATAGAACTACAACAGCTAAAACCGGTTGATCTATATAAATAAAAACCCCTGAGGAGACCCCAATTATAAACGATATAATCGTTACCTGATTGGCACTAAGACCTAGCTTAAGAAACCAGTCTGCAGTTTTGTCCATGATAGGCTGTACATACTTCCTTCCATGTGTATCGAGCACAGCACACCATCCTTCAATTAAATTTCTTTTTCTAATTCTGTTCCAAACGCTTTTTTGCGAATATACAATGTGATTAATAGGAGAGCTAATAAGACGATAGCTGCGATTCCAACTGATTTAATATTGTTTGATAGAAAACTGGCACCTAGAAAATTCAGTGCTAATGCTCCAGGAAGCATGCCTACTAACGTTGCAAGATAATATTTCTTTTTATCTACGTTAGAAACACCGCATACATAACTAACAAGATCGAAGTGCAAAAATGGGACCAACCTTAATAGCAACACATAGGCAAACCCTTGCTCGGCAAGACCTTTTTCTAACCTTTCCCCTCTTTTCCGCAAGAATGCTGGCAATGCTTTCAAGCCAAGCTTTCGTGCCGCTAGAAAGAACAACAATGCCCCAGTGGAGCCACCTACTACAGCTAAAATGGTCCCAATATACGGACCAAAAACCAGGCCACCTGCTATCGAAAGTACCGATGTTGGAAACAAAATAAACGGTCTTCCTATCGTAGCGATTAGGAAAATCAACGGAGCATAAAGACCAAATGATGAAATCCACAAACGAAGTTGAGAAGGTCGGAGGTTAAACACATTCTCATTAAGCAGGTAAACTCCAATCACCAGACAAACCATCATGATTCCTTTTATTACTGCTCTAATCGTCATGGAGTATTGCTCCATGAACTTAGATTTTGTTCATACGGATGAACGTGCATTCTTGCTGCCTTCAGAAGCACATCCTGTCCTGGTACTAATACATCTTCAGAAGAAACAAGTACCGTTCCATCCTTCCAAGAAACACGATAACAAACTGAATTGTTTTTCACTGTATGCGCGGTTACTTTTCCAGGGATTGATATCGATTCTTTATTATTCAGCACGACGTCATTCTTACCTACGGCTGTAACATGGTGAAGAGGTACAAACCCTTCTTCTAAAGGGAGACCTTCTCCTATTATTCTGGCACTTTCTATTGAAGAAGGATATGTTACAACATCATACGGTGTTCCTTGTTGAATCAATCGGCCATCATTCATAACCGCTAAACGATCTGCTAACTCAATTGCTTCATCGCGGTCATGAGTAATAAATAATGATGTAATATTTTCTTCCCGTAATATCTCCTTCACTTCGCCCCTTAGAGATTCTCGAAGTGATGCGTCTAATGAGCTGAATGGTTCATCTAGTAACAGAAGGTCTGGTTTTAAAACAAGTGCCCTCGCAAGAGAGACACGCTGCTTCTGACCACCAGAAAGCTCATGTGGATATACGTTTTTCCAAGGTGTAAGCTTCACCTTTTCTAACATTTGTAGGGCTTGTGTTACCCGCTCTTTTTTGGGAGTTTTTGTCCTTTTCAACCCATATGTTATATTTTCGATAACTGTGAGATGAGGAAATAATAAGGAATCTTGAAACATCAAAACGATTGAGCGTTTTTCAGGTCTTGTTGACGTAATCAATTGTCCATTGTGCTTTACGTCACCACTGTCGATGAACTCAAGACCTGCAAGGCACCGAAGCAAAGTGGATTTTCCACAACCGGAAGGTCCAACGATCGTTAGATGTTCTCCTTTTTTTAGAGAAAATGAAACATCGTTTAAAATGGATTGTCCTGAATAGCTTTTCGTTAATTTGTTACATTGGATAAGGTCATTCATACCTGTAATCTTCCTTTCAAATTCGATTAACTACCCGAATGACCGCTCTTAATGCTATTTCTGCAACTCCCACAAATAGGAGTGGAAGTAAAGCAAATAATAATGAAAACCCAGCGATAACTGCTTCATTGGAGCTTGAAAAATAAGGATAGTATAATAATGGCAGGGTTGTTACAATTCCTCCACCAATAATTGCTGTTAATGCATATTGCCCAAGCGAAATCACAAATGTTAAAAGCATTAAACTTCTAATGCTTGGGAGCAGGAGTGGAAGAGATACTGTAAAAAAACTGACTACTGGACCTGAGCCTAGCACTGCCGCTTGTTCACTCAACCCTTTACCAAGTCGTTCATACCCTGCTCTCATTATGCGTATCGAATAAGGCAAAGTAGGGATCATATGAACCAATAACACGCCACTTAGTCGATCTGCTAATCCAAACTGAATCAACGTATACTGCAAACCCATAGCGAGTAAAATGCCTGGTATCAAGATAGGTGATAGTAAAAATGCCTCGATTAGAAACTTCCCTTTAAAAGAATATATCGATAATGCTTTTGCTGCCGGCATAGCTAATATCAAGTTTAGCAGTACTACCATTATTCCCAGTCTTACCGTTGTAATGAGAGATTCAACTAGTGCTGGATCTGAAAAGATAACCTTCCATCCATCTAAACCTAATTCGTTAGGAAATAGAATCGGCCATTTCCAATCAGCAGCAAAACTCTTTACAACGATTGCAAAGAGAGGGAGGATAAACAATAACACAAAAATGAACAAGGTGATAAGAACGATCACCTTTCTTTTCTTCCCCCAAATAATTTCTTTTAACCTCATCGTACTCTCCCTTTAATTAGGCGTAACCTGTGTTTTTGAATGAGCTTGAAGGAGATCCCTGCCAGCAAAAGTGACACGATACCAGGAATGATCATCGCAGCAAAGGCTAGTGGTCGCTTACTCCAATCTCCATTATAAAACCAATCATAGGCATGAACAGGAAGCATTTCAGGTCTTGTAACACCTAGTAAATATGGTACCTCAAAAGCAGTAGAAACAAAGGCGAATAAGATGATCGCAACTTCCAAGACTATTGGGAGAAGCCATGGCCATTCCACAGTTTTAAATTCATCCCATTTACTACCACCTAACGTTCTTACTACCTCTGAATAGCGATGATCGATTTCATAGTAAACCGGGAGAAGCATCAGAATGACAAATGGGACTTCCTTCCATATATACGTTAAGACAATCCCTCCCCCCCTATTATCTTGAACAAGTACAGGAAACATGGATCGATCACTTATTAATCCCGACTGAAAGAGAAATGAAGATAGTAACCCACTCTGAGATAGAAACAAGAAGACAAGATATCCTGCTACAAAGTGAGGAATCAACATTGGAATCCACACCAAAATCTTCACTGAAGATTTTTGAAATAAGCGATAAAGTATTCTGGTCAATATAAGACCGATAAGAAGAGAAAGAGCGGTTGAGATAACCGTAATCCAGAAAGTAAACTGTACAGACCTCAAAAAAGATTCGCTTCTAAAAAGGTCCTCATAAAACCCAATCGTCCATTTGCCATCTACAGTTTGTATACTTTGAATCACGGCCGACCACATCCCATAACCCACTAGAAAAAAAATAACGATAACTGCCGGTGCTAAGTATAACCATGTTTTCTGCTTATTCCTCAAAAACCTTGTCTGCCCAATCATTATTAATCCACTCCGTATACCCTGTATCTAAATCTGGAAGCTTGGAATCATTTAATTTTTCTGAAGGTAGAACGCTTTCGCCACGATTTAGTGCTTCAATTTTTTTTATATCTTCTTTCTTGAGCTTATCATAGTCTAAGACCATACCTTCCCCCCACATTTCTGGGTCTAGCTTAGCAATCTGTGCTTCAGGAGATTCTAAGAAGTTAATAACTGTCATCGCTCCAGCAGGATTAGGGCTATTAAATGGGATGCTTAAATAATGGTTATTAGATATTGAGCCAGGAACTTCAAGAACGAATGACTTTGTGCTTTCTGGAAATGTTCCATCTTTTATTAAGCTTTCCGCTCTAGCCTCGTTGAATCCCATCGTCATCCATACTTCCCCCTGGCTATACAACGTATCCAACTTTGTTAGTGACTCTGGATACGTTTTGCCACTTCTCCAGAGATTTGGTTTTATTTCATTTAAGTACGACCACACATACTCACCACTCTTATCAACTAAGTCTTGATTAAACTCTTTTGCCATCACATCGACACGATCTGAAGCACTCGCTACGAGGAGGTGCTTGACGAATGTGTTTCCTGTGAAGTCCGATACATTAGGATAAGTAAATTTACCTGGATTTTTAGCAATCCAAGATTTCAATTCATCAAACGTTTTAGGCGGGGTATCTATCTTTTTTGAGTCATAATTAAACACAAATTGCACGCTTCCCCACGGGGCTTCCATGCCATCTATTTTCGTTCCCTGATCAAACGCTTCCGAAGGATTATCACTCCCGATATACTTCTTGAAGTTAGGCAATTTATTTGAAAAAGATCCTAATAAAAGATTCGCATTCTTTGCATTCTTGAAATTCGCACCGTTAATCCAAATAATATCGATCGTTCCTTTATTCTTTCCTGCTCTTTTCTCTGTTAATAGCTTTTGCATAAACTCCTCTGTATTCATCGGTTGCCTGTTTAATGTGATGTTATGCGTTTCTTTAAGCATAGGGGTAGCCCAATCATCGATGTAACGATTGACCCCTTCATCTCCTCCCCACATAAATAAATTCACTTCAGTTCCTTCAGCATCTTTCTCAATCTCCGTCCAATCTTTTGAAAGTACTTCTTCGGACTCAGGTGCGCTTTCATCACTATTACCACAAGCTGTAAGAATTCCTAAAGCAGTTATAACGATTATAAATTTCCATTTCATTCCAAAACCTCCGCTGTGTACATAAAATCTTTTAGTTTACAATAATATAATTATGTTTTACAAAATACTGTTTCTATTATAATTATATCTTGTTCAATAAATTTTTGTTGTAATACAACTTACATAGTAGGTTTTCAAATTAAAAAACAGCAATAGCACTTCGGCTATTGCTGTTTAATGAAGTATATGTGCCAAATGGCATTAGCTATCTTTTTGCAATTTCCTTCTAACCACTACGCCTGTAGCTGCCATCGTTGCAAGAACTGCTGCTAAGATCCATTCGATCGGCAGCTGCTGTTCTGCAGTACCACCCATACCTGTTTTAGGCATATCCGTTGGCATACTCATAGCGAATTTGTCTGGGAACTGATCAGCAAATGCTCCTGAAAGTCCTTTAGCTGGCTTATACATATGAGCGTATGCTTCTCTCACTGAATTATAAGCTGCATCGTAATCTTCGTTTGTGTAGCTATCGAATGCACCGATTAACTGGGTCACGTGCATTTGTAGACCTTCAGCTAATGCATCTGATTTAAGACGTCCTTCTGTAGCTGTTTCTAAAAAGCTTGAGAAGTCTGCGCGGTAGTTATCAAGTGCTTCTAATGCTTTTTCCTTAGCTGCTTCATCTTCAGCACCCGTTGCTTGAACATATTCTACGAAGTTGCCAATATGGCCAGACCACATTTCATTAAATTTCATTCCTGCTTCTTCACCATAAACAGATGCAATCGCTGCAGTAAGAGCTTCTGTATTTTTGTTTAGAGCAGCTGCTGACGCTTCAAAGTCTTCTGAACCGTCGATACCATTCTGCATCGTCATCATCGCTAAGCCTGCATGCTCTGAAAGCAAGTGACCTAGAGTCGCACGAAGGTCTGAAGCAGGTGTTACCGCTTTGGTTTCATCGAACTTCTCAGGGAATTGATCAGTTATTGCACTTGAGAACCCTTTTGCTACACCATGCATATGAGCGATCGCTTCACGTTCTTGTTCATAAGCTTTCTCATAATCTCCTTCAACATAACTATCGAAAGACCCTACTAACTGGTTGATATGCATTTGTAAACCTTTTGTTAGAGATTCTGCTTCAAGACGTTCACCAGTCGCCGTTTCAAGGAACTTTGAAAACTCCTCTTTATATCCTTCAAGGTTTTCAAGTGCTTCCTGTTTTGCTTCTTCATTTTCACTTCCTGTTGCTTTAACATAATCTACGAAGAAACCGATGTGGTCACTCCAGATTTGGTTAAATTGTGCTCCTGCTTCTTCACCGTATACTGAAGAAATAGCACCTGTTAAAGCTTCTGTATTTTCGCTAAGTGCTCCTGCTGATGCTTCAAAATCTTTAGCGCCTTGAGCTCCTTTTCTCATCGTTTCAACTGCAAGGTATGCGTGTTCACTAAGTAAATGACCTAGCGTAGCTCTAAGGTCAGCTGCTGGCGTTTCAACTGAAGGCTTGTCCGAATGACTACCGTGATCATCTGCAAATGCACCAGTCGGCATTAATAGTGAAAAACTTAGTGGGACAATCAATAGTCCTTTTTTCCAGTCGATTACTTTTTTCTTCATATTATTTTCCGTTTTCATCTTTCATCCACTCCCCTTAATTTTTTATACATCTAGCTAACGGAGTGGATGCGAGAATGGATCACTTTTTTCAAAACTTTTTTCCGCATTTTTAATAGTACTTGTTTGATAAGCGCTAGAAACCTTGATATCTAAGGGATTTCGTCCCCTAGATAAAAACCATTTTTGTAATTATTTAAATTAGAAAAGCCCTATGCTAGCTTTCGCATAGGGGCTTACGATCTAAAGCCTGTCTATTATTTGTAGACCATGATTGTCTGCATTTCTTTAAATCCAATATCTTTGTAGATATATTTCGCGAAATTCGATGAGTAAACATTTAAACGTATTTCTTCAAATCCTTGTTCTTTTAGATCATGTATACTTGCTTGCACTAGTTTCTTCGAATATCCCTTTCCACGAAACTCCGGAAAAACAAATACATCGTAGATAAAACCATGCTTAATGCCAGTGAAATAATCTGTATTCTCACCAATAAGCACCCATCCCGCTATTTGATCACCATCACGATAAACAAGGTGGTATCCTCCTCGATCGAGGATAGAAGATACAATCTCTATTGCTTTATCTTCTTTTATTATTCCAGGGTTTGTGGTCCCTTCATTTACCGATTGAATAGAATTCGATAGAATGTATTCTTTTTCTTCAGCACTTGCACGTTCAATCACCAATGGTCCCCTCCTTGCAGTTCTTTTATGGTATTTCTTTATTATAAAGCTTTGTTCCTGCTATTTTAATGAATTGGGTAACTTTACCTCAATCACTTATCTTTGCATAGACACATGTATCTCTTAATTCATTGCCATCTATCGAAACATCCTCATTTCGTAAAATACCTTCAAGCCGAAAACCTAATCGTTCTATGACTCTCTTGCTCTTGGCATTTTTCGAGTCACACCTTATCTCTACTCTCTTCGCATATAATTCTCTACACGCATAATCCGTAATTCCCCGAACAGCTTCGGTTATATACCCAAATCCAGAATACCGCGAGTCTATCCAATAACCTATTTCAAATTTCCTAACGTCCCAATTGATTCTGTGTAGCCCTGAGGATCCAATGAAATCTCCTGTTCCTTTATGGAAAATATGTAGCCTGAGGTCTTCTCGTTTAAGAAATGCAGCATGAGCTTCTCTGATATTTCCTTCTACTTCTTCAACGGATTGTTCGTTTTTTGCAAAAGGCATCCATAGCTTCAAATCTCTCCTCGACACTTGAATCGATTTATGAACAGCAGGACCATCTCCAGGAAGAGGACAGCGAATATACAAACGGTCTGTATGGATTTCGTGAGGAATATCAAATAAGATCGGTTTCATTTAGCAGCCTCCACATTGTTTTAAATGTCAGAATTATATCACTAAACGAAATGGTTTGTCATTTATAGCCAAGTGGTACTTACACTTTTATCTCTTCCTTAAATAGACCATCTGAATGTTGACTCAACAACTCATGCCATATACCACCTTCAAATTCATCAACATTGTCTTCTAAATACCTCTTCAATCCATATGAAGTTGAATAATAATGGCCTAACAACTCTTCAAGCGACCATTGATCATGCTAAGACTTACATTCTACTGCTTTTAAAGATGGTGCTGCAACTTTGAAAAGGTCTTTATAAATTTAAATCTCTCCCCTGAATCTCCTTTTGGAAAGAACTTTTCTCTTATATACTTAAACAATACCATAACAGAAAGGAAAGAATGTAATGGACATATCAGTAATAGTATCGTTTCTGTTTGCTGCAGTTGTTTTAACGATTATGCCAGGACCAGACAACCTTTTCGTCCTTGCTCAAAGTATATCTCAGGATAAACGTGCTGGAATAGCCACTTCTCTAGGCTTATGTTCAGGGCTAGTTGTACATATCACTGCAGCAGCTGTTGGAATTTCAGCACTCCTATATCAATCATCACTTGCTTTTTCAATCGTGAAATATTTAGGTGCAGCGTATTTACTTTATCTTGCTTTTCAAGCATTTCGTGAAAGAAAGCAATCTACGCTAGTGAAAAACCAACACAACCAACCTTATATTGCACTCTATCGAAAAGGCATTATCATGAATATACTCAACCCTAAAGTGTCCTTATTTTTTCTAGCTCTACTACCTCAGTTTGTAAATCAACATGTAGGATACGCTTCACTGCAGATGGTCACATTAGGGGTAATATTTATCATTCAAGCTTTCCTTATATTCACAGCGATAAGTCTGTTCGCTAGTAGCATCAAAGGTCTTCTCCTAAAAAATTCAGCGATTGTTGGAAAAATAAACATGGTCAAAGGCGTTTTAATAGGAATAATCGGTATCCAAATTGCCTTTAGTAGCAAGTAACAATTTGTATCGAAAATCAGTGCATTAAGAATCAAAGCTACACGAACTTATTTCTTCGTGTGGCTTTTTGTTTACGCACTGTTTCAAATAAATGGGTATTGGGTAATGGAAATTGTTAGTCTTCTATATAGAGAGGAGAGCAGAGTCTTCATGAAACGAGTACTAACCACTGTTGTTATCGCTTTCTTTCTATCAGGTTGTTCTTCAATCGCGGTTTTAAATCCAAAAGGGACAGCGGGCGAAAAGCAATTGGACCTTCTCCTGTTAAGTCTTTTGTTGATGAGTATCGTACTTGTGGTCGTTTTCACGCTTTTTGTGAGATTTCTAATAAAATACCGTGAAAAACCAGGTGAAGAAGATGATTTTCCAGATCAGACTGCCGGTAATAAAAAGCTTGAAATTAGCTGGATCGTCATTCCGTTTATTATTATCATCGTTCTTGCTGTTCCTACTTTCGCAACTACCTATCAGCTTGATGTGCCCTATAACAACACCAAAGAGCCCTTGATAATTGAAGTGACTGGGGAACAGTTTCAATGGTCATTTTACTACCCTGAATACGGCATTACTTCTACTGATGAATTACGACTTCCTGTAGATAGGCCCATTACGTTCAAGCTATCATCAAAGGATGTTATTCACTCATTTTGGATTCCACAACTCGGAGGGAAAAAGGATGCTCTTCCTGGCAAGGAAAACACATTACGGCTCACTGCCCTTGAAACAGGTACATATGACGGGAAGTGTGCTGAACTATGTGGAGCGAAGCACGCATTGATGACGTTTGACACGGTTGTCGAAGACAGAACCAACTTCAGCTCATGGATAGAGAAAACCAAGGACGGTGAGAAAAACGGATGAATAGCATCTTTCATTATTTTAGTACATTACCTTCTGATATTATTTTAGCTGACATATCGTTTGTGATCATTATGATTGCATCCATCACCTTACTTACAAAATATAATAAGTGGGATTGGCTCTGGAATTGGATTACTTCAACTGATCATAAGAAGATTGGAATCATGTATTTGTTTGTCTCATTCTTGTTTTTCCTTAGAGCAGGACTAGAAGCTCTTTTAATCAGGATGCAACTTGCTTTCCCCGAAAATGAGTTCTGGGTGTTTCAGAGTGAACGGTTCAATCAACTAACAAGTACGCATGGTACGGTTATGATTTTTCTTGTGGCTACACCGCTTCTAATCGGATTGATGAATGTGATCGTTCCGCTACAAATCGGGGCTAGAGACGTTGCTTTTCCTTTCATGAATTCTTTAAGCCTTTGGCTATTCATTTCAGGTGGAATCTTAATTAACGTAAGCTTCATAGCAGGAGGTTCTCCGAATGCTGGATGGACTACATACGCCCCACTTTCACTGAAGGAGTTTACTCCTGGTCCTTCCAACAGCTATTATCCGATTGGCCTACAAGTTGCAGGTCTTGGGACCATTATGGGAGCGATCAATTTTATCGTTACGATATTAAAAATGAGGGCTCCAGGTATGAAGTTTATGAGAATGCCTCTATCTACCTGGTCGATGCTCATTACATCAGTTCTCATCGTTTATGCCTTTTCCGCTCTTGCGGTAGCGTTGCTACTCTTAACGTTTGAACGCCTCTTTGGAACAGTCATTTTATCTAGTTCGGCAGGGAACCCATTGATATGGCAACATCTATTCTGGATTTTTGGTCACCCTGAAGTGTATATCATTGCGCTACCTGCTTTCGGAATCTTCTCTGATGTTATAAGTACTTTTTCAAAAAAGAAGCTATTTGGCTATACATCAATGGTATTTGCAATTATTTTAATTGGATTCTTAGGATTTATGGTATGGGTGCATCACATGTTTACAGTTGGTCTCAATGCGAATATCAACGTTTTCTTTGCCTTGACCACCATGTTGATTGCAATCCCTACCGGCATAAAAATCTTTAACTGGTTATTTACGATGCGCGGAGGAAGAATTCGATTTGACACCCCTATGCTTTACGCCCTTGGTTTCATCGTAACGTTCGTTATGGGTGGTGTTACAGGGGTGATGCTTGGATCAGTACCAGCTGATTATCAATACCATGATAGTTATTTTGTTGTAGCTCACCTTCACTATGTCATTATTGGCGCAACGATCTTCGGGGTCCTTTCAGGCGTTTATTATTGGTGGCCAAAGATGTTCGGTAAAATGTTAAACGAGAAGCTTGGAAAGTGGAACTTCTGGACGTTCGTAATCGGATTTCATTTCACTTTCTTTCCGATGCACATAATGGGATTGATGGGAATGCCAAGAAGAGTCTTTACATATCCAGAAGGAGAAGGACTTGGATGGCTGAATTTCGTTAGTACATGTGGCGCTTTTTTGATGGGGATAGGCGTACTTATTTTTATTGTGAACATCTATATCACTACTCGCCATGGAAAAACAGTTGATCTCAACGATCCATGGAAGAAGAGAGGACGAACGTTAGAATGGACAATTCCAAGTCCCCCACCCCCATATAATTTTGCCCGGACTCCCGTCGTTACATCCAGTGAGCCATTATGGAATGCTTATGAAAATAGAAAGGAAAACATCGATTTTGAAGGTGGTTATGAAGACATCCATATGCCTTCCTCTAGTTCATTGCCCTTTATTATGGGGATGGCATTTCTAATTGCTTCCTTTGGTTTTGTTTTCGAGGTCTGGTCCATTGCTATTCTCGGTATGATTGGCGTTTTCACTACTTTGGCCATTCGGTCTTTCCAAAATAAGAACGGCTACTCTATATCGAAAGAGAAAGTTATCTATAACGATAAGGGAGTGGATTATTAATGCCAGCTCTTACTGAAAAAAACTTATTTAGTAATCCACATGCCCAAATGAATATCCTTGCTTTTTGGTTCCTGATTGGTGCTGAGGTAGTGGTATTTGGATGTTTATTTGGTATTTATGTATCTGTTCAGGAGTTAACTACTAATGGTCCAGGAGCTAAAGAACTTTTCAACCTTTCAGAAATCATTATAAGTACAATTGTATTACTGTCTAGTAGCTTTACATGCGCATTGGGTGTATTTACATTAAAACACGAAAAAAAACGTATGACTCTGATATGGTTCCTTCTTACAATCAGTTTGGGGATTGGGTTTGTGGTCCTAGAAGCCATTGAATTCATGGCGTATGTGGGGGAAGGTGCAACCATTAGTAGCAGTGCATTTCTTGGTGCATTTTACATGCTTCTTGGCACCCATGGGGCTCATGTGGTCTTTGGAATCGTATGGATATCAATGCTTCTCATTCAACTAGTGCTTCATGGCATCACTAAAGACACCGCACCAAAACTATTTATCGCAAGCTTATACTGGCACTTTATAGATGTCGTCTGGGTCTTTATCTTTACAGTAGTCTACCTACTTGGAAAGGTGTGAGTCGCATGAAGAAAGAGAACGATCACCTTACTAAACTTTCTGTTATGTTCGTCACGATGATCGTATTGACTATTATTGCTTTCTATCTTGTGAACAGTGATTGGATTTCAAACAAAGTTCTCCCTTATCTACTTCTTTTCTTTGCAGTGATTCAAGTGCTCATCCAGATGGTCTTGTTCATGGATATTAAGGAAAGAGAAGGCAGGTATCGGATTACTTCTGTTGTTGGCGGGGGCTTCATCGCCCTTCTCGCTATCTTTTTTCTAGCACTATTAAAAATGTAACCAGGGGGACCTGGTTACATTTTACTTTGCTTCTTGTATTCCGAAACTCTTACTTAGTAATAGTAAGGATTCGTTGATTTTCCAAACATAATATAGATCGTTAATTCGTCCTTTGAGTTCACTGTTTTCTTTAAGTTTACCGGCATCCATCTTTTCTATTTTCTCACGAATTGAATCTAAGCTATACATAATCATTTTCTTATTTCCTCTTAATCCTTTAGATAACGCTTCGATATTGTAATTAATGATATGGTAGGTTTTATTGAGTTCTGCTTCCAATTCTGGTTCAGAATGAACGGTGCTATTTCGATTTGAAGAAGCAAGAAGATGCTTAGCGTAGTAATTAATAGCTGTGATCACAGTAATCCACTGCTCAATATTTGATTTCTGTGCGATAGACACCCTATTTCTCAAAGGTTTCGCATCCACCAGCACACTTTGAAATTTCTCATCCAACACAAATGCCTTATTAACAAATTGAAAATGGGACTTCGAATCTGTATAAGATTGGATGTAATCCGATACATATATTCTCAATTGTTCAAGGAATTCACTTGCGGTTATTGCCACTTTTTCTTTAGTTTTTCTCGGATAAATTAATGCAGCAGCTAGAGAGCCAATCGCTGCCCCTACTAACGTATCAACTACACGTGAAAGTATAATTTCACTCGTTATTCCACCCATGATGAAATCATACATGATTGCAATTAGCATAGTCATCCAGAACATCATGATGCCATATGAGATTGGCATTAAATAAAACGCAAGGAAAACACAGCAAAATAATGTGATTAACTCAATAATAGGTTGTCCTGATAAAGTAAGAGCAACACCGAAACCCGCTATTGCACCGAATATTGTTCCAATCGATCTCTCAGTTGCTTTTAGGAACGTCATTCCCACTGTATCCGTGCCTAACAATACGATAAATGTTGATAGCAAGACCCAGTATTGATGAGTAGGAGACAAGAAGTAGCCGACAACTATCGCAGCGAACCCAGCTGCAATTGCTTGAAACGCCTTGTTTGTTGCAATTTTATCATCCTTAATTGGTTTTTCTTGACTCATTTCTGTTGTTATTTCTTCATTCATATCGAGGTTAGTATCTCTTCGCACCCCTAGCTGTCTCGAACTTTCAACTAAATGATTTGATATCGCTTCGATCCTTCTAATTAACCATAGCCAGTCTTTATCAACTTCATGGTTTCGTCGCATCGTTTTTATCATCGAACTAAGTTCGCTAATAACTGATTCAGTTTTCTTCAAATTACCAACAACATCGTGAGTTCGAAGCACTTCTGCATCCCTAATCGATTCTACAACTTTGTATAAAAGGACCCTTATCGTCGAGTGCTCTAGAACATGTAAATCTTTTAACCGATCGATCACATAATAAAGCGACTGAATTAGCATTTCCGCATCGAAAATATAAAATCTTAATTGCTCCGCATCGATTCCAGGCCATATATCCTTAGGTTCTGTGTTGTTTAGCGTTCTTGAAATCTCTTGAGAATAAGCGTTGATTTTTTTTATATCTTTACGTAGGTGTGAAGTTACAGAATGACTTGCAGCAGGATTCGCAATCGCCTCTAATATAAGATCAAGGGTCATATTTGTTTGTGTATGAAACGAGCGAACGCTTTTGATTAGTTCAATTTTCGGTCGGTTTATGATGATGTAAAACCTGTACACATAGGAGTATCCTCCACCTACTACAATCCCAAGGAGATACCACGGCAGGTCGTCTACCGTTAATTGTAATAACGTCGAAAAGTAAATTGACAAAAACGAAACTGTGAACACTGCAAAATAACGGAATCCGTATTGTTGTAAGTAATATGCTAGAAAAATGACAATCAAAAACAAACTTTCTATCGCGAATGGAATCGCGCTTAAGTATGAACTTATTGTTAAAGCAACTGAACTTGAAGCAACGAGAATCAATGTAGATATTTTCATTTGCTTTTCCGTTTCATCATTCACTAAAAACAATGTCAGCAAGCTGACTACTCCAGCTAATATAGAAGCAGGAAATGAACCACCTAGCGTAGATGCAACAACGAGCATGGTAAGAGATGAAGAGAGTACACTTATCGTTATCCTCAAAGCCAAGTGAAACCTTGTCTTTCCTGGATCTGCTGGTGTTAGACGAATAATAGAATGGAGAAGCGAATGCCTAGTTAATATTTTTTCCATAGTACTATTTTAGCTAAGTTTTCTTGATTGTTCCACATTTCTATACGCTCCCCTTCTATAAAATCGAATTGTTGTTTTTCGTCTTTTGCAATAAAAAGCCTTTGAAGAGTATGATCTTCAAAGGCTACATAACAATTAAACAGTTTTCGGATCTTTCGGTGATTTCGTTTTACGCTCTACACCTCGTTGTTTCCTAGGTACTTCTTCACTAAAGGACTTTATCATTCCCCAACATGTGAACAGAAGTATAATTGTTAGTGGAAAGGCACTTACGATGATGGCCGTTTGCATACTTTGTAGACCACCCGTGATCATTAGAACAACAGCTGATGCCGCTAATACAAAGCCCCAACTAAACTTAACAAAGTTCGGTGGGTTCAGGCTACCATTCGTCGTTTGCATACCTAACACGAAAGTTGCAGAGTCGGCTGATGTAATGAAGAAAGTCGAGATGAGCAATAGCGTCACAACCGTTAGTACACCACCAAGAGGAACCTGTTCATATAAGTAAAATAATGCTGTTTCAAGTCCCTGTCCTGCAATATCTGTGCCTTGACTGAAATCAAAGAAGATTGCAGAGCCGCCAAACACTCCGAACCAGAAAGCACAAACGACTGTTGGTACGACTGTAACAGCTATCATAAATTCTCTTATTGTTCTACCTTTAGAAACTCGTGCGATAAATGTTCCAACAAAAGGAGACCAAGCAATCCACCAAGCCCAGTAGAAAATCGTCCAACCTTGAACCCATGATTCTTTTTCTGCATTCATAGGAGCAAGTCGCATTCCCATTCCAAAAATATTTTGTACATATTCACCAAATGTTGTAACAAATATATCCAAAATAAATTTAGTTGGTCCAAGGAAAATAAAGAGTGTAAGTAATAGAACTGCCAAAATCATATTCGTATTACTTAAATATTTGATTCCTTTCTTGATTCCTGTACCAGCTGATACAGTGAAAAGGACAGTGATAATCGCAATAATAATCAGCTGAACAGTGAAGTTATTCGGAATATCCGTGAGGTAAGCTAAGCCACCATTAATCTGCTGAGCACCTAGACCAAGGGATGCTGCAACACCGAAGACTGTCGCAAATACTGCAATAACATCCACTGTTATTCCAATTGGTCCTTTCACACGGTCTCCAAGCAACGGATACAACGTTGCGCTTATGAGACCAGGTGCCCCTTTTCTAAATTTATAGTAAGCAAGAGCAAGAGCAATAGTAGCGTAGATTGCCCACGCATGAAAACCCCAGTGTAAATATGTATATCTCAAGGATTGGTGTGCTGCGTCAACTGTTCCACCTTCTCCACCTAATGGGGGGGTAGTGAAATGAGACATTGGTTCTGAAACTCCAAAGAATAAAAGGCCAATTCCCATCCCTGCGCTAAATAACATTGCGAACCAAGTTAGCCTGTTATATTCAGGTTTGTCTGTATCTTTACCTAACTTAATATTTCCGAATCTACTAAATATTAAATAAATTGCAAAAATAAGGAAAAATGTTGCTGCTAACTGATAAAACCATCCAAATTGATTTAAAAAGAAACTTTTAGATGTGGTCATTACCTGGTCGAGATTTCCAGGCATCATCACGCCCCATCCGACGAAGACGATCGCAATTGCGATGCCTATCCAAAATACTTTTGTTACTTTATCCATTCCATCCACTCCTCTTTTTATTATGTAGCTATATAAGTTTTCTAGTAAATACTAACCACATAGTTACTAATCATAATAAATTTTCAGCAATTATTCAAATCGCTACGAGCGTTTAGTACAATATACCCCGTTCTTACCTACTAGAAACCACTCTGATATTTATGATGAAACAATAAAGAAGCAGGGAATTTTTTGAATCCCTGCTTCACTCTCTCTTGGATTACAATCCAGAACTCATTACGACCTCACCCTTAGGCGTCTTGCTTTTTGCGTTAGGTTCAAGGGTGATTGCTACAGCAGTCCAATCGTGGTCCCCTTCGTAATTAATTTCGTATGAAACTGCGCCCTGTCCATTCTCACCTGGAACAAAGGATCCCGCTCTAAACGGCTTCTCGCCTTCTAGCAGCCACACCTGATACACCTGGTCATCTTGCACGCCTTCAAGATCATCTGCTTGAACAACAAGATTCATTTTACCATTGTCAGAAACTAGAGCAGCTGCTCCATTGGAGGCTGTACCTTCGGAAGGTGCTAGTTGAACGGCTTTCAGCAATGAAGATACTTCTTCAGTTTCAGTGGTAGCCCCTTCATTCGATATATACGTATACGCATTTCCAGCAAGCGATAGAAATAGAGCTGCAGCTAGTGCTGGTGCGATCCATTTAGGAGATCGCTTTGTTTTGAATCGATCCATATCAGTCGTGTTGGATTTATTGTCGTGAGACACAACCTGGTCTTTAGATTCTATTTCAGATTCATCTTCAAATACATTTTGTAGTACGCGCTCTTTCATTCCTGAAGGCGGCTCTTCTGGTGTCGAGAGATAAGGAAGGTCACTTGTTAAGTCTTCTAACTCTTGTAACTCCTCTCTACAGTCTGAGCAAGATTCAAGATGAGTCTCGAACATTTTCTTCTCTGCTTCCGTTAACGTTCCATTGAAATAGTCAAGTAGCTGATCACAATTACTTTTCATCAGAGACCCCTCCTTTCTCAGCCAGATTGGTTTTTAGATGCTTAAGTGCAAGTCGGATCCGGCCCTTAACAGTACCGAGTGGGAGGTCTATTTCTTGAGAAATCTTTTTGTGTGTCATTCCTTTAAAATAAAACATCTCTATGATCCTTTTTTGCTCCTCTTTCAACTTGGAAACTGCCGCTCTTAGTACGATGCCTCTTTCTCTCCACTCAACTTGGTCTTCTACAGAAGCTTCATCACTATGAAGAGCGTCTCTCTCATCTAATTCAAAATCTGGCTCTCTTGAATGTTTTCGAAGTAGATCGATTGCGGTATGACGTGTCATTGTTAAGATCCAGGAAGAGAACTTCCCTTTTTCTTCGTTATATGTCGCACGACCTTTCCAGAGTTTAATGAACACTTCTTGTATTACTTCTTCTGAAAGCCCCCCGTTTTTTACAATCCGATAAGAAAACGAATACAGTAACTTTTCATATCGATCATAAAGTATTTCAAGAGCTTCCTTGTCCTTTGCTTGAACCCTTTCATAAAGGGCAGCATCGTTCAATTCTCTCATACCATTCTCCTTTATTCTCACAAGTGATCTCCACCGGAAGAGGTAGAATGTCTACATATAGCTAACGTCCACCTCTACCTTTTGGATGTGTTTTTCTCTGACAAATTTCGATTTCAACTAAAAAAAGCCCTTTGTCTTAAGGACTCGCACTTTCTAACGTGAATAAAACGTTTTGTATTATCATTTCGTTCATTCCTATCCTCTAGTATATCACAAGGTTACTTGAAAACTTAATATCCAAGCATCCCTCAGCCCCTTTAGAGTTGGAGGGATGGTGAAGTAACTTTTCACACACCTTTTGTTCATGTATGATTGATAGTGATTAGAAAAGAAGAGGTGACATCAATGACTCAAAAGGTAGCATTAATTACTGGCGGTACAAGAGGAATCGGAAAAGCAATCGCTACAAAATTCGCTTCAGAAGGATATAACCTTGTCCTTAATTTCATGCGTAAAAAGCGCGATGCTGAAGAAACAAAAAATGAACTTGAACAAGAATATGGTATCTCTGTACATATCGTTAAAGCAAACGTAGGTGAGGTGGAGCAAATCACTTCCCTTTTTCAAGAAGCAGAAAGCAAATTCGGTCGACTCGATGTTTTCGTTAACAACGCTGCATCTGGCGTTTTACGACCTCTAATGGAAATTGAAGAGAGCCACTGGGATTGGACACAAAACATCAATGCGAAAGCATATTTATTTGCTGCACAGGAAGCTGCCAAAATAATGGAGAAGAATGGCGGAGGTTCCATCGTTGCACTCTCTAGCCTAGGCTCGATTCGAGCACTTCCAAACTACGTAGCTGTAGGAGTATCAAAAGCATCTGTTGAAGCGATCACACGATACTTAGCTGTCGAACTTTCACCGAAGGGCATCGTTGTTAATGCTGTTTCTGGTGGTGCTGTTGATACAGACGCTCTTAAGCACTTCCCAAACCGGGAAGAACTACTCGAATCTGCTAAGAAGCGTAATCCTGCAGGACGACTAGTGGAACCAACAGATATGGCAGATACTGCATTCTTCTTGACGACACCAGCAGCAAAAATGATTCGTGGTCAAACTATTATCGTCGATGGCGGTCTTTCACTATTAGGAGAATAACAATCTCTTAACTGACCTTTTCATAAGTGATACCATAAGGATTCACGAAACAAAGACAGCAGCTTTGCTGTCTTTGTTCTCTTACATAAAATCAAAAAAGTATCTCACGACGTGGAGATAAACCGGTGAGGTGTAGGCTAAACTATCCACTCGACTAAGATAACTTTCTTTAAGATCATAGTTTTTCACGCCATCTCCAATGAGTAGATCCCTCTTTAATACCGAAATAGTCAAACTACCCAATCCACCTGAAATACTGATCAATACCCCAGATAATAAGCCAAACATAGAATCGAATGGAGTTAAGTAAGAAAACGTGAAGTAAGCTGTTGCTGATGTGATGACTAGTGATCCTATTACTCCCTCAATCGTAATGAATGGGTTAGATGATGGGACGATTTTTCTTTTACCTACATAAACAGAAATCAAATATTGAGCTACATCATTCACTTGAGTAAGTAAAACGAGAAAGATCACTAAATTCGCACCGAATTCCGGACTCGCAACTTGGAAGTAAGCTAGGTGGCTCAAACCGAAGACCATTAGCATCAACCCCCACTGCGTTGAGCTTACCGACCTTAAAAACCCTACCGTGCCCTTCCCTATGATCCGAGGTAATGGCAGAAGCAGAAATACATAAACTGGAATGAACACAATAAACATGCCATACCACTCGATTAAGATCCAGTAGAATTGTATTGGGATTACAATGTAAGCCCATAAAAAAATTCTCCGATCTGCTTTTCTCGTTCGCATCATGGAAAAATACTCTTTTAATGCAAAAAAACATAAAGCCATTAGTGACAACGAAGACACGATTGGGTTAAATAAGGACGCTAAACAAAATACACCAAACATTCCCCACCATGTTTTAATCCTGACTGACAACACGGAATAATCTTTATTCGGATATTTTCTTTTTATAAATAGGAATAGCGAGTGTGCTATGGAAAGAATCACTAGTATAATTGATAATGTCCAAATTGTACTTTGCAGGGAGAACCACCCTTTCTGTGAACACTGGAATGATTTTTTGATAGTTTGGGAGGACGTTATGGATCAAACAGTCTATATCCTATTATCTGATACTGGCACTCTATTTACGAAATCGATAAAAAAATACACGAAAGCTCCCTATAACCATGCTTCTCTAGCGTTTGATAGTGAGCTTAGAGATATGTATAGCTTCGGTCGTAAAAACCCCAACAACCCCCTTTATGGAGGTTTTGTGAAAGAAGATGTGTTGAACGGTACTTACAGCAAGTACCCTCAAACAACATGCGTCATCTATGGACTTCGTGTAACTGAAAGAGAAGTAACAAAAATGAAACGAGTTTTAGAGATTTTTATTAAAAACAAACAAAAGTTTCTCTATAACATCCTCGGTGTATTAGGCGTTTCGATTAATGAACCAGTAGAATTTAGTAACTCTTACTTCTGTTCTCAATTTGTTGCTGAAGTGCTAGAACGTTCTGGAATATCTTCATGGGATAAACTACCTGCTCTGATCACCCCAGAAGACTTCAGAAAAAGTGATAAATTAGAACTCGTATATGAAGGTCAACTTATTGAATATCCACCAATCAAGGAACGTAACACAAACCTATAATATCACTCGCCTCTGTTAGATGGTACACTATTTACAATATTAGCCACAAAAAACCCGAACGCGATTTCTGTTAAGAGTTCGGTTCGGGTTTTTCTGTTAGTTTATGATTGAAACGTTTCTGTTAAAGCTGGAACGATTTGTTTCTTTCTTGAAACAACGCCTTCGAGAACCGCTAGCCTATTGATCAGCTCCACATCGAATGCTTTTTCAACATTCTCAGCACGCTTACCTAACGCTAATACGATTGAATTGTTATTCAGGATATCAGTTACAACAAGCAAGAACAAATCAAGATCTTTCTCTTCGATCGTCTTATTGATTTCTTCTTCAACCGTATCCTGACGCGAAAGAACATCAAGAGGGTCTACTACGTTAACCTGCGCTACTTCAACCTTCGCTTGACCCATACCAAATTCTTTTGCGTCTAGTCCGATTAACTCAGAAGGGCTTTTGCTGCTCATGTCTGCCCCAGCCTTTAGCATTTCAAGTCCATAAGCTTCTGCCTGAACTCCTGCAATTTCAGCCAACTCTTGCGCTGCTGCAACATCTTCCTCTGTGCATGTTGGGGATTTAAAGAGAAGAGAATCTGAAATAATTGCTGAAAGCATCAATCCAGCTATGTCTTTATCAATCTGTACATTATTCTCTTTATAGAGTTTCTTTAGAATCGTAGCTGTACAACCAACAGGCTCTGCTCTGTAGTAGACAGGATCAGCTGTTTCAAAATTAGCGATTCTATGATGGTCAATTACTTCTAACACGCGAACTTTATCAATATCCTCAACACTTTGTTGGCGTTCATTATGATCTACTAGAATGACACTTTTTGTTTCATTCGCGACAGTTTGAACCATACGTGGTGCTTCAACATTAAATTTATCTAGTGCATATTGGGTTTCAGCATTAACTGCTCCAAGACGAACCGGTTCAACGTCCTGTCCTAGCTTTCTTTTTAGATCTGCATAAACGAGAGCAGACGTAATTGTGTCTGTGTCAGGATTTTTATGTCCGAAAATCAATATCTTTTCCATTGTTAGACTCCTTTAGTGAAAGAATTTATGTACTCATTACATATTGTAAAGATGTAGACTCCTAAACTCAACATCATTTTCATAAATAGAATACCTTGAATTCTCTCGCATTAAACATCAAGGGTACAAAAAGAAAACCGATCCTCTTTTACATAGAGAATCGGTGATAGACTTATAAACGCTGTAATGCCTCTTTTATAGGAGTATCTCCTGAAGTTAAGTCAAAAGCACGGTTATTCACATTTTGAGTCGTTAACGAGTCGACGACTACTTGAGCTACATCTTCACGAGGTACAGAACCTCGATCAAGTTGTTCACCGATCGCTACTTTTCCTGTTCCTTCTTCATTCAAAAGTCCACCTGGTCTTACGATTGTATAAGATAGGGAACTTGCTTCTAATGCTTTATCTGCATAGTGCTTTGCAGCATAGTAAGGGAGAAGGGAGTCGTTCCAGTTTTTGCGATTATTTGCTTGGAATGCACTCACCATAACGTACCTATTTATCCCTAATTTTTCTGAAGCTTCAACTGTCTTAACAGCTCCATCAAGATCTACTAATAGTGTCTTATCAGACCCAGTTTTCCCACCAGATCCAGCAGTGAAAATGACTGCATCGCTTCCAGTTATCGCGTTTGCAAGCTCATCAACGGAATCTTCTAAGCTTGCAACAACTGATTCTACCCCTTGCTTTGCAAGTGCAGAAGCCTGTTCTTCTTTCCTAACCATCGCTTTCACCGTATGTTCTTCACTCTCTTGCAGGAGATTAACAACTTTTTGACCTATTTGACCATTAGCTCCGATAACCAGTACGTTCATTGTGATGCTCCTTTCAAATTTAATATGGTCATTATTCCATACTACTGAATCAGCATCAATTAACCTGCTTGTTGATCAGAAAGTGACGGAGCACTCGAATCTTTTCCTTTCATTGAGAGAAGAGAAGTTACAAGAGCCAAAATAATGAAAACTCCCCCCACTGTTGCATTCATCTCAACGTTACTTTTTTCTATCACAAGCGCTCCTACTGATGAGCCAAGGGCAATACCTAGATGAAGTGCCGAGTTGTTCAAACTTTGCTGGATATCAGACGATTCCGGCGCAATCTCAATTAGATAGCTTTGTTGCGCTGGTGTAATTCCCCAACTAAGCATGCTCCAGACCACCATTACTATTAGAAATAATGGAAACGCAAACGTTGTACATGGTATGAGAAACATTGAAATCCCAAATATCACGATAGCAGTGAGTATTGTAGGTTTTGTCCCAAACCTGTCTGAAGCGACGCCACCTAATCCTCCCCCTGCAACAGCAGCGATTCCGAAAATTAAATATACAATGCTTACCCACGTTCCAGTTAATCCTAGAGACGTCTTCAAGAACGGTGTTAAATATCCATAAAGCGTAAGGTGGCCTGTCAAAAATAAGAAAGAAGTCAACTGGGCTGTGAACACTCTTCTATTCTTTAGCGTCAATAATTGCTTTTTCATTGGAATAGCAGGTTTGGGTTGAATACTTTCCATAAAAAAGTGAACGCCTAAAATCGATAATAACGTTAATATCATGATCAAAACAAAAGGAGCTTTCCAGCCATATGCATTTCCTAGCATCAGACCAATAGGAACGCCAAGTACTAAAGAAGCACTTATACCCATGAAGACAACGCCTATCGCACGGGCTCTATATTTACTTTCTACGATGTTAGATGCAATCGTCACACACAATACGACAAGTAAGGAGCCACTCGCTGCTGATATAATTCTCGCTATCATTAGGACAGTGAATGTGCTACTGAAAAAAGCTAACAAATTTCCAAGAAAAAATACGACTAATGAGAAAATCGTAAGTTTTTTTCGTTCTATTTTGGCTGTTAAGGTTAGTAGAATCGGTGCCGCTAGAGCGAATACGATTGAAAATATGCTAATTAATAGGCCCGTTTTTCCGAGACTCGTATTTAAATCTTCCGCAACAAGGTCAAGAATACCTCCGATGATTAGCTCTACCATTCCGACAACAAAGGAAACAATCGTTAATAAATACACTCTTTTATTCATTCTATTCCGCCTTTTCTTATTAGGTTACCACTAAAAGGGTAACTCCCCGGAAGCGAAAAGGCAATAGTGAATTTAAGGATATTGTTCTGGTATGCTAATATGAAGAAAAGAACGATGTTTACAAGGAGAGCAAAAACCATGTTGCAGCAGTTTGGATTTACACAATACGAAAGTCAGATCTATGAAGCTTTAATCACAACAGATGAAGCGCTAGACGCTTCTGCGATTGTGAAACAATCCGGAGTTCCTCGCTCCAAAGTATACGAAGTCCTATACAAAATGGGAGAAAAAGGAATGGTGTTGGAATCTACAGTAGAGAAAAAAAGATTATACAGGCCACTCCCTCTAAACTCCGCCATCGAAAAATTACGTCGTGATTTTAATCGCAATTTAGATCAGTTAAAATCGTTTGAGGCAAGGAGAAAACCATTAGATGATCGCGTCTGGGGCTTGAAAGATAACCAATCTATCAACTCTCTTGTTTCAGATCTTGTTCAAAATGCTACCTCTTCGATCGTTTTTTCTGGTTGGTCAGATGACCTTTCACAACACCTTTTAACTATTGAAGAGAAACAATCGAAGGGAATCTCCGTTGAACTTCATTCAATTGGAGAACTTGAAACGAAAATCGATAATGTTACGACATTGATTCCGGATGTTCAGCATGTAGCCTTACAAAGAAGCCGCATCCTGATTATTGATAATAAAGAACTTCTCTTTGCTGGTTTTGAAGAAGCAGGGTGGCAAGCGATCCATACAAGCTCCCGACCGCTTGTGACATTCTTTACTGAATTCTTTTACCATGATGTCGCTCTTACTGAAATCACTCGTAAGTTCGGAAATATAATGATGGAGGACGAAGACATTAGAGACATTCTAATGAAACTAAGATACTGATCCATTAACGAGAAAAAAGCATGCCACTTGGCATGCTTTCACTATTAGATACTTTATCTCAATTCACGTTTTTACTTCTAGATTCTTTTCTATTTCCTCCCGTAGGATTGCCATCCCCTCAGGACTAAGTATGATAGTTCCATTACCAAAATACTTATTTTCATTTAATACTTCACCCGTTATCATACAAGCCATTTCTGGTTGATACTTCTTTAATACAATACGATCTTCACTAGTGAATATTTCCATAGGGTCTTTCACCTGGATATCGAGTGTACGTCGCAGTTCTTTTGGAATGACGATACGGCCCAGTTCATCAATTTTTCTAACGACACCTGTGCTCTTCAACCTTATCACCCCTTCTTTTTAACGAACGAATACGTTCTTTATTTAATTTTAATCGTTTATATGGAAACTAGCAAGTAAAATGCTAATTATTTTATAATTTTCCAAAATTATTCTATTGAACGCAAGTGATCGAATGAAAGATTACTGTTAGAAGTAGATAAAGAAGCAACTATCTAGATTAATAGTCAAAAAAAAACCGCCCGGATATACCGGGCGGATAAAAGGGGGAATTTTTTAAGGTAGTATGAAGATACCCCGACTGCAATCAAACTAAACCTCTTTTTTATAAATTATTTTTTACGATCGAGAATCTTTCAAATAATAGCCCCCCATAAAGTTTAACTCTTCTTACAAACGGATCAATTCACCTTTTTGCATCTTTTTTGGCCATTTCTAATCGATCCACCGTTCCCTCATCTTTTTACATTGAAAAGCCTTATAATCACATCTTCCTTATTGATGAACATTCTGATACACTTTTATAGTACTTGATCAAGGAACAGAGGGGGCTATATACTCCTATCCTTAACGTATAATAAATGATTAATTGTTCAGACTTACAATACAAATGAATGATATTAACAGGAGGCACTATGCTAACTTTTGAAGAAAAGCTACACATTATAGAATCAACGTTCCCTGAATTAACACGTAAAGATGTTTCGATGGGAAGGGTCAACTTTCATTATGAAGAAAGTGTTATGGATAAGAAGAACGTTGTGTACCATCTTCATCCTAATGGGAACGGCTTTGTATATGGAGAACTACTCGAAGAATACCCCGTAGATGATAGAGGAATGGTCAACATTCGTGACTTCTCAAGTAATGACCTACGAAAAATCGTTGGCGAGGCGATTCACACTCTCTCTGTGTTACCTGGGGAAGATATCGAGGAAGAAGTTTGGATGAACGAAGAAAACCAAACGCTCCACCTCGAATATGAGCCTGAGCTTGAGCTATGGAATGTTTATGCAGGTGACATGCTTGACGGAACTTTCCCATCTTATAATGAAGCGATCCAATATCTTGACGAGGAAGGATTCATTCGTCAATAATTTTAACCCCGCTGCATTCCATGAATGCAGCGGGGTTTTAAATTTCTACTAAGACTATTTCAATTGACTTGGAAACTCCGTAAGATTGATTCCCCATACTAGTGGCATGTAGAAATAAACGGCTATTGAAATGATAATGATAGATGTGATGTTAAGCCAAAAACCCGCTTTTGCCATATCAGGGATTTTCAAATAGCCAGATCCAAATACTACCGCGTTTGGAGGTGTTGCAACCGGAAGCATAAATGCACAGCTCGCTGCCACACCAGCACCAATCATCAGAGCGTACGGATGTACTGAAATTGCAGCAGACAAAGATGCCATAATCGGAAACATCATGGTTGCTGTAGCTGTATTCGACGTAATTTCTGTAAGAAAAATAACGAGTGCAGTGACTGCTAGTAAAATGACAAATAGATGTACCCCTTCAAGAACTGTTAATTGTTCTCCTATCCATTTGGCCAGTCCTGACTCCTGAAACCCTGCTGCAATCGCTAACCCTGCTCCAAATAATAGGAGAATACCCCAAGGGAGGCCTTTAGCTGTCTCCCAATCAAGCAAATAAGAACCCTTCTTCGTTGGCGAAGGTAGGATAAATAGTAGGATAGCAGCCGACATCGCTATAACAGTGTCGTTAATGTTTGGATTAAGATCGCTTAAAATAAACGATCGGCTAATCCAAGCAAATGCGGTTAAGGTAAACACCGCCATCACAATTTTTTCCTCTGAAGACATTGTCCCAAGCTCTTTTCTTTGTTTCGTAATAACCTGTTTCCCTCCTGGGAGCTCCTTCAGCTGCATAGGGAACGCTAGCTTAACAAGGTAGTACCAACAACCGACTAATAAGACCAACACGATCGGTACGCCAAACAGCATCCATCGAGCGAACGATATCTCAATTCCATACAACTCATTTACGATTGCTGCAAAAAAGGTGTTCGGTGGCGTTCCGATTAATGTAGCTAACCCTCCAATAGATGCACTATAAGCAATGCCCAACATCACTGCTTTTCCAAAGGGAAACGTTTTGATTTGTTCATCACCTAGATTCAACTGGTCAGAAACTTGATAGATCACCGCCATTCCAATCGGTACCATCATCATGGATGTGGCTGTATTCGAAATCCACATCGATAGAAATCCTGTCGCTGCCATAAATCCAAGTACGATCTTCTCTGTACTCGTACCAATTGCAGAAATAATAATTAGCGCTACCCTCTTATGTAAATTCCATTTCTGCATAGAAAGCGCTATCAAAAATCCTCCCATAAATAAAAATATAGTATTATCCCCATATGCCGAAGCTGTCATCCCGCCTTCTAGTCCTCCTGTAAGCGGAAATAATATGAGCGGCAAAAGCGAAGTAGCAGGAATTGGGATCGCCTCTGTTATCCACCAGGTTGCAATCCAGGCTGTGCTTGCGAGAATGGCGAGTGCTTCCCCTGTTAAACCTGAGGGGTGAAAAAAAAGTAAAATACAACTAAATAGCGCTGGACCAAGTAATAACCCGATGGTCTTTCGCTTGTCAAACTCCGGCTTTTTGCCTGACGTGTAACCCTCAATGTTTTTTTCTTTTGATGTAGAAGGGATTCCAGTTGTATTTGAAGAAGCGAATGTTAAGAGTTCTTTTGCTCGTCCATGTTCTAACCATAACTTGTTCCATAAGCTTACTAGCATTTCTTTATTGCCCTCCTATCTTTTTATATCTTATTAGTGTAGAAGTAGTGATTGAACGCTGTCAATTTCATTCATAAGGACAGGATGATGGTCTCATTTTATATAAGGACTTTAGTCTCGAATTATGAACAGCCTTGCACCCCTTTCATTAAAACCCCCTCAAATTTCCATAAGGGGCGAATAATGTAAGTTGATAGGATTAAATGTTATAATATTCTTACTACTATGCTTACCTTATTCTCAAAACCCGTTTCAGCAAGCGCTAAAAACAAGGCTCAAAATCGATCCAGGGGGTATTAGATGAGAAAAATACAACAAACTACAATTAATTCTGTTGTTAAATACGGACAAACCAAATTACCAAAATCCGCTAACACAGAATGTCCTGAGTGCGGGAACACCGCTTCTTTTCACTTAAAATTTGATTACCAAATCAACCAAACAGTGTTTTCCACATTTTCGAGGTGCTCAGTCTGCAAGGAGTCCATTCTCTTTGTATTAATCAAAACTTCCACCAGCGAGCAAGGTGAAGAAGTAGAATTATTTGTTCACCAAACTTCGTTCACTAGAGAGCCTCTAGGCCGTTTGGTGGGCACTGCGAGGCTTCCAGATGATCTCGAGCGCGTTTATCGCTCAGCTGTTAATGTACATAATATGAAAGACTGGACTGCTACTGCCGTCATGGCGAACCGCGTCTTAGAAAGCATCACACGGAGTTTTTTAGCTGACAATGAACTTACTCAACCGCTATCCAAGCAGCTAGAAGCCCTTGCAAAACAAGTTGATCTTGAAGAGCCAATTGTACGACTCGGACAATTGATGGGGAAAGGAAGCAATTTGCACAATCTACTTTGCCTGGAAAATTCCACAAGTGAAGAAACCGCTAACCTTATCATCGATTTATTGGACTCATTGATTGAATTTCTATATATACTCCCTCAAAAAATCGTTCATCTTCAAAAGCAAATTGAAGAATAAAGAAACCAGGCCTGTCATAGACGACGGCCTGGTTTCTTTTAATGTTCTACTGTGGACTCTTTTCGAAATGAAGGATAATTTATACCAATCGCAATGATACCCGCTACTGCCGTTAGGATTGGATAAATCGAATAAGGGATGAGTGCTAATGGCGAAATCGAGGCTAAGCCGGCTGCTGCTAGCAACTGTGCTCCATATGGCAACATTCCTTGAACACTTCCAGAAAAGATATCAAGTATACTTGCAGACTTCCTAGCATCAACATGATATTTCTCTGATATATTCTTTGCAAGTGGTCCCCCCATAATGATAGATATCGTGTTATTTGCCGTTGATAAATCAAGAATCGTTGCAAGTCCAGCAATACCGAACTCTGCTCCTTTTCGTGATTTCACTCGATTAAGGATTTTATCAAGAACGTACTGAACGCCTCCATTGTATCGGATTACTTCAATCATTCCCCCAATAATCAGCGCAATCATAGCAAGGTCTTCCATTCCTTTAATCCCATCAGTAACGGTAGATACTAGGCCGTTCAGACCAAAAGTACCGTTAAATAAGCCTACCGCCCCTGCAAACAACGTTCCACTAACGAGTACAATAAGCACATTGATTCCTACAATGGCTGCTATTAATACCCCAATGTAAGGTAACACGGTGATTAAATCAAATGATTTCCCGCCGTCTAGTGATGCCTTTTCTCCCATTGTTAAAAATCCATAAATGATAGCAGTAATAATGGCAGCCGGCAGGACGATGAAAAAGTTCACTTTAAATTTATCTTTCATCTTTGTATTTTGTGTTCGGACAGCTGCAATTGTCGTATCCGATATCATGGAAAGGTTATCTCCAAACATTGCACCACCGATAACGGCAGATAAAGTAAGAGCTACCGAAATACCCGTTTGCTCTGCAATCCCGATTCCAATTGGCGCTAACGCTACAATTGTCCCCATCGAGGTCCCCATTGATATCGATATAAAACACCCGATCAAAAACAAGCCAACAACGAGAAGACTTGCAGGTAATAGAGAGATACCCAGATTTACAATCGAATCTACAGCCCCTATTTTTTTCGCTGTTTCAGCAAAGGCTCCTGCTAATAGAAAGACAAGGATCATTAAGATGATATTAGAGTTTCCTGCTCCTCGACAAAAAACTTCTACTTTCTTCATAAAGCTTTCTTTTCGATTCATTGAGAGCGCAACTCCTGCAGCAATCAATGAGGCAAGCACAACTGGCATGCTATAAAAATCTTTCGTTACAACTGCTGTCCCAATAAAAAGCAAAATAAATATACCAAGCGGGATCAGCGCGAAGCCATTCCCTTTTATTTCTTTTTCCATTACACTTACTCCTTATTAGTTAATTTGTAGCAATCAAAAAAGCCCACTTCAAGAGAAGAGGGCTCTACTCTTATCTCTCAAGATTTCTCTTGCTGGAAGCAGCACCTTTCTGATTGTCAGAGGTTGCTGAAGCTTCTCAGGGCCAGTTCCCTCCGCTTCTCTTGATAAGAACTATTCGATTATTAGTGTTATGAAGTTTATCACGCATTATTCTTCTTCGTCAATAATAAAGTCGAATCGTGTCATTTATCGACTCGCTACAAGTGAGCTACCTTTGAATAAAGGTATGGATGTCGCTTAAAATGGAATGCGGTTGCTCTTCAGGAAGTAAATGACCTGTCTTTTCATACACGATCAACTCAGAATTCGGAAGATCCTCCGCTAATCGTTTGCCAATTTGCAACGGTACAACTCTATCGTGTTCCCCCCATATCAATAAACTCGGGGTTTTGATGTTTCTTAACTCTTCTTGAGAAAGGTCTCCTTCTCTATCTCGAATCATGCGTACAAGCGAGCGGAAAATACCCTCATTAAAGAAAGGCTGAACATACCCGTCTACCATTTCTTCATCGATTAAATCAGGATCGTACACACAATTCATGAGATTTCCCTTCGCTCCTTTACGCGAAAGCCATCGTTTTAAATACATTGAGAAAAAAGGCAAATAAGATGAATATACGAGACTCTGTTTGGCCTTTTCAAGATAGCCTGAACTACAAAGTAGTATATTTTTCTTAATAAGGTTCTCATTTAAGCCTGATGCTCTCAGTGCCACTTGCCCCCCCATCGAATGACCGATCATAATCGTTTCTTCAACACTTAACCGTTCAAGTAGTTCGATTACTACTTCTGCGAAGTTTTGATAAGAATGAACAAAACGACTGGATTTTTCACTTCTTCCAAATGGCGGAAGATCAATGGCTACAACAGTGTAGTACTTTGAAAGCAAGGGGATAAGCTTTCGATAACTGAACGTTGAGGACAAAAACCCATGCAATAACGTTAATACAGGACGATCGGAAGTAACTTCATTCTTATGATACTCATAATGAATATCGATCCCTTTAATATTTTCTTTATAATGTTTGAGGTTCTGAGCAGCTAGCATCTCACACTTCACTCCGTATAATAGTTTGTACGTATTTTACCCCTTTTCGCTAAGGAAAAACGTTTTCTATTTTGGAGAGTGTTACCAGCCACCGCTACTCTTCTCCTACATGCACGAGATTTTCGAAAGAGATGGTTTGTCTCTTCTCACTCATATCAACAATTCGTAATTCCATATTAAGCTGGTCTATATAATGAACATATCCTTTCACTACGTTTGTCATACCTTTTTGGAAGTAGTGAAAAGTAAGAGACCGATGAAACTCCATCGCTTCACATATAATATCGTTCATTTCCTCGATTTTCTGTTCATCGAGCTCAGGTTTTTGGCTTTTTCGGTCTTCTTCCTTCCATTCTCTCAGCTCTTTAACATGCTCTGGCAACATCATTGATGTCCACTTGATATTTCCTCGATCACGAATCACCTAAGCTCAACCCCTTCCTATGCTTTGTGACCTCCGACAAGTTTACTTCGATGCAATGCTGTACCAGCCTTTGTGTAGGAAACAGCTCGAAGCAAAGCATCAGAACCATACTTCTCTCTTATAGAATCCATGACATAGCCAAGGTCTCGTTGCTTTGGTCGTTTCATATTGAAAAGGTCAAGCTGCACTTCTTCATCTTCACAAATATTTGAAAGGGCAATTGATATTTTCCGCACCGTTTTCCCTCCATAAAACTCCTGAAAGAGCTGCAAACAGACGTCGTAAATTTCAAGTGTGATCGAAGTTGGACTGTCGATACTTCTCGACCTATGAAAGCCTCCACCTCCTTCGTCTTTACTATAGCCAATCCCAAGACTAATCGTACGCCCCGCTTTTCCAGCTCTTCTCGCGCGCCTCGCTACCTCTTCACTCATTTCTAAGATCACGTGTTTGACTTCTTTTTGTTCATGATAATCTCTAAGTAGAATCTGACTTTTACCAAAGCTGATTTGCCCTTGCATAATCGGAGCCCCAATTTCAGAAAGATCCACTCCCCAGGCGTGATGATAAAGCTGGTTGCCCATCACCCCGAATTTCTGTTCAAGAAGATGCAAAGGGTATTTTGCCAGTTGCTCGACATTCATAATGCCCATTCGATTTAGCGTGCGCTCAAGGCGCGGTCCAATTCCCCACATTTTACTAAGGGGAGAGATGGACCAAACCTTCTCAGGAATATCCGCATACGTCCACTCAGCAACTCCATACTTCTTCGCCTCTAAATCAAGACAGAGCTTTGCCAGCAACATGTTGGGCCCAATTCCAATCGCACAAGGTAGACCAAATGTTTCACTGATCTCTGCCCTAATCTTATTAGCTGCCTCAAAACGCCCTCCCCAGAGACGTTCCGTTCCATCAATTTGCAGAAAAGATTCGTCCACGCTATACGTGTGAATACATTCTTTTGGAACGTAGCGATGAAAGAGCCTTGTAATCTCCATCGATTGCTTTAAATAGGAGGACATCCTTGCATTTACGATATGAATCCGAGAATCATTCGGAATTTCAAAAAGCCTATTTCCTGTTCGTATATTAAAGTCTCTTTTCAATGCGGGTGAAGCCGCTAAAACCACACTACCTTGACGTTCTGTATCACCCACTACAGCAAGATAGCATGTTAATGGATCTAACCCCATCTCAACTGCCGAGCAGCTCGCATAAAAGCTTTTCATATCGACACACAAAATGGTTTTCTTTTGAAACGTTGAATAATCCATCCCCACCACTCCTTTCAAGTCCTGAATAAGAACACTAGTTCTATATATCTATACCCGTATTTTACCCGAATATACGTTCGTATATCAATAAGTACTTTCTTCCAACGCGTAAAATTCGCTAGAAATTATGTTGAGAAGTCATTTCCACATTTTTCAAAAGAAAAAGTGGCTCTCAATAAAAAAAGAGCAACTAGATCTTAAAACCCAGACGCTCCTTTTCTTTAGTGCTGATAGCCTATTTCACCTTAACTTATGATAGGTCATAAACACCATAATTATCTAAATTGTTTGAATATTTTTCATATTGTGTTAATCTTTTCTCATCTGATAAAAGGAGGATTTACATGAAGAAGAAAAAATTATTAGCACTAGGACTATCAGCAGGTCTGGTAGGAAGTATGTTAGCTCCGTCGGGGTCACTTGCAACAAACTTACATAATGATAAAGGGACCCCCTCATTTGTATCAGGACAATTAACAAAGGCATCTTCAAAAAATCCTAACGAAGTGTTGTTTGATTACTTAAACGAAAACAAAAGCTACTACAAATTCAGTGGTGCTACAGCAGAGCAATCATTTAAGATTTTATCAACCGAGAAAGATCAACTTGGATATACTGTATTTCGTCTTCAACAGTTACATAAAGGAACACCAGTTTACGGATCTACTCAAACAGTTCATGTTAATAAAGATGGCGTATTAACAGCTGTATCAGGGAAAGTGATTTCAGATCTTGGGTCGAAGAAAGAACAACTAAAGAAGGAAACTAAGTTTAAAAAGCAGGATGCTATAAAGAAAGCAGAAGCGGCACTTGGTTTCACCCCAGACTATGAGCAAAAACCAGAATCGACTCTTGTCGTGTATCCACAAGGGAATTCTGCTAGCTACGCCTATCACGTAACACTGAATTTCTTATCACCTGAGCCAGGAAACTGGAATTATGTTGTAGATGCAGTAACTGGGGAGATCCTAACGAGTTTTAACGCGCTTCACGAAGCGAAAAAAGAAGGAGTAGGTAAGCCAGGTGGTGGTGGTGGCTCTGACGTTACTGGAACGATTACAACCGGAACGGGTACTGGTGTGCTTGGAGACACTAAATCATTTAATACACTCCTCTCCTCTTCTACTTACTATTTGAAAGATACAACAAGAGGTGGCGGCGTCTTCACTTATGATGCATCAAACCGCCAAAAGTTGCCTGGGTCGCTGTGGTCAGACTCGGATAATGAATTTCATGCTAGTTACGATGGCGCAGCTGTAGATGCACATTACTATGCGAGCGCTACTTATGATTATTATAAAGAAGTATTCAACAGAGATAGTTATGATGGCAACGGAGCACCATTAGAGTCGACAGTACACTACGGACGAGACTATAACAATGCATTTTGGAATGGAAGTCAAATGGTTTACGGAGACGGTGATGGTTCTACATTCGTTGCACTATCAGGAGGAGAAGATGTTGTTGCTCATGAACTTACACACGCGGTAACGAACACAACAGCGGACCTCATTTATCAGAACGAATCTGGTGCACTAAATGAATCGATGTCTGATGTATTCGGAACGCTGGTTGAATACCATGATAACAACAATCCAGATTGGCTAATTGGGGAAGATATTTATACACCAGGAACATCTGGAGATGCTCTTCGCTCAATGTCAGACCCAACTCAGTTTGGAGATCCAGCTCATTATTCTGAACGCTATACCGGGACACAGGATAATGGTGGTGTTCATATCAATAGCGGCATCATGAACAAGGCTGCTTATCTGTTAAGCGAAGGCGGAACATTTTATGGTGTGACAGTTTCAGGTATTGGAAAAGACAAGCTCGGCGCTATCTACTATCGTACGTTGACTCAATATCTAACATCTTCTTCAGATTTCAGCCATATGCGCTCTTCTGCTGTACAAGCTGCTACAGACCTATATGGTGCAAGTAGTCCGGAAGTACAATCGGTTAACAAAGCATTTGAGGCAGTTGGCGTTCAATAGTTTGATGTATGATGTACAGGTAGCTTTTTTCTAAAGCTACCTGTTTTCATGTTTCATCACCAGGAAAGCGGGAATGAATGATGACGTTAGGAAATGCTAGGAGGTTTCTTATGCAACTATTCAAAGAAGATGCATTAAAACAGCAGCATATCATCATAACTGGCGCTACCGGTGGCATCGGGTATGCAACAGCAAAGGTAGCTGTGCAAGCAGGGGCAATAATATCGATTACAGGGCGTAACGAAGAAAAGCTAGCACAACTTCAAAAAGAATGTGAGACCTTAGTGGAGGGTGCAGAGGTCACTACTATTGTAGCTGACTTAACAAATGAAGATGATCGCTCAAACCTAGTGCAGAAAGCAGTTAAAGAAAATGGTCCGATCACCGGTCTCATAAATTCAGCTGGTATTGGAGGCGGAGATATTATTGATCGCTTAACAGAGGACGATTTACGAAAGGTGATGGAGCTTAACTACACTGCGACAGTGCTACTCACTCAGCTCGTATATAACCATATGCGTAACAAAGATCAAAAAGGCGGTATCGTTAACCTCTCTTCTCTTTCTGGGCTTCGCGGAACGTATGGAGGGACAGCATACAGCGCATCAAAATTCGCAATAATAGGCTTCACTCAGTCGTTCGCACATGAAGCAATCAAGCATGGAATTCGTGTTAACGCCGTTTGTCCAGGCTTCGTAGATACAGAGATGGGTAGAAACGCCATTGAAGCCAAAGGAAAGCGTGAGAACAAAAGTTACAAAGAAGAATTGCAAGCGGTCGAAAAAGGACTGCCATCTGGTCGTATCACTCAACCAGAAGAAGTAGCGAACAGTATCATCTACCTTCTTTCAAACGCATCTGAAAACATTATTGGAGAATCATTGAAGATATCAGGTGGAAGTGTGATGAGGTAAAAGGATACATCTGACTAGACGCGGCGGAGCACTCGCAGGGTGCTCCGTGTGCAATTAAGATGGTTGTTTGAAAAAATACAGATCATTTTCTTTCAGCTAGCAAAAAAAAGAGCACCTACTCGGTTGCTCTTCAAAAATAATATTTATTTTTGATTAAAGAAACGTCCACCCACTTTTTCAATTAGACCAGGTGCTGCGTGATATACCTTTGCGCCGGCATTCATCCACGCAGGCAGGTTAACTTCTCGTTTCCCCTTCTCAATAGCTGAGATAATTTCTCTCAAGACCTTTTCAGGCGAGAGCATCATTTTTTCCACATTTTTTGCATAGGTTCCACTACTGTCTGCTACCTCGAAGAAATTCGTCTTAATCGGTCCGGGGTTAACAGTCATGACATTGATACCATGAGGTTTCATCTCAAGACGAAGACTATTTGAAAATCCGAGTACAGCATGCTTTGTAGCTGAGTATGCGGCAGACTTCGGTGTCGCGATTTTGCCCGCTTGTGAAGCAACATTTATAATAAGGCCACTTCTCGCTTTCACCATGCTTGGTAGCACATGAGAGCAAAAACGCATCAATCCAATCACATTCACGTCGAACATCGCTTCAATTTCTTTCATATCAGCATCTACAAAATGATCGAACTTACCGAATCCTGCGTTGTTTATAAGGATATCGATTGCTGGCATCTCTTCCAATAACCTAGGTAGAAGATGATCAATCCTAGTTCCATCTCCTACATCCATTGGCCATACGGCTGGAGGATAGCCTCCACTCGATACAATTTGTTCCTTCAATAGAAGTAAATTGTCCTCTGTCCGCGAAACGAGGATAAGCCTTGCACCCTTCTCGGCTAAATCAAGAGCTAACTGACGACCGATTCCACTTGAGGCACCAGTTATGAGTATGACTTTCTCTTTTATATTCTTCATAAATCTCTCCTAACGATTAGTTGTGTCTATAGAGAACGTTCTCTCCACTTTTAACTTTTGTAATGATTCCCTCTGAGTGTAAATAGTCCAGTTGACCGATCGTCTCAGAAAGGGTTAAACCGATCTGTTTCTTATAAATACCTGGAAACAGCTTCTGACAAACTTGAAAAGCGGTTAAAGATTCTTGTTTTAAAAACGCAGCTACCTTCTTAGATCGTTCTTCCTGTTGGTGTAAACGGTCTTTGATTAACTGCTCAGCATCATCGATTGGCTCACCATGCCCTGTATATACAAACGCAGGCTTTACCTTTACTGTTTTCTTATAAGAATCTCGCTGTTGCAGGAGCGGCTTTGGTCGCTCTGTACAATTGTCATATGGTGGCTCTAAAATAGGGTTTGAAGAAATGTTCTTAATAAGGTGGTCCCCCGCTATCATTGTTCCAGAACGTTCATGAAGAAGAGAAATATGACTCTGAGCATGCCCCGGTGTTTCCATTACTCTCCATCCCGGGCAGCCGGGGACTTCATCTCCCTCAGCCAGATGAACATCACACTTTGCTCGATCCGTATACAAGAGATATCCCTCTACATCATGAACATGTTGAAAATACATTTCATGGACTCCTGCTTCCTTATAGATTCCTCTCATAAAAGATTCATGCTGTTTTAGAAACGTGTCATTCATTTCAAGCCACCGATCATTCTTCCAATGACCCAGCACCCTCTTTCCTTTCTTTCTCATTAAGCCTGCTAGGCCGATATGATCAGGATGATGATGCGTCAACACCACTTGATCAACATCTTCAAGGGTAAACCCATGTTCTTTCAATTGAGATATAAGTGCCTCTTCAGCTTCAGATGTACGAGGACCCGTATCAACAAGTGTAATCACATCACTTTTAATCAAAAAACAATTTACAGGTCCAACTTGAAATGGCGTTGGCACTGTAATTGAGAATATTTCATTTTCCATCGTAATGTTCATCAAACCAACCACCTATCCTTTGCTATCCTGATTCCATTCTACTCCTCATTCCACCTTTTGTCATTATATCAAAATAGTATATTCAGAAAATTATAAAAACTAATTGACAATTTTTCTATTTCGTTGCATACTATGTAAAACTATATTTGAGATCGATTATAGCTATGAATGGGATTAGTAGAAGCTAAGACATGTTTCAGAGAGAGGAATTCATGGGCTGAAAGATTCCTTACTATTGCAAGCTTCGAACCTACCCTTGAGCTAGCTGTGGAAACATGGCCGCTTCCCGCGTTATAGGGCTTTTGAGGATATCTCAGTTAGATATTAAATAAAGGTGGTACCACGGATCACGCCCATTCGTCCTTTACATGAAGGATGATTGGGCGTTTTATATTGAAAAGAGAGGGAGCGGTATCATGAACACACTGCATGTTGGTTTTCTCGGAGCCGGATCAATGGCAGAATCGATGGTGGAAGGTATGATCGCAAAATCATTTGTCTTACCTAAGCAAGTTACCCTTTTAAACCGCATCAACAAAGAAAGACTTGAAGATTTACAATTAAAATATAACGTAGAGGTCACCCAGGACTATGAGAGAGTATTAACTAAAGCTACCGTTATCATTCTAGCTATGAAACCAAAAGATGTCGAAAAAGCGCTTCAGAGTTTGGCACCATATATTACAGAAAAACACCTTATCTTATCTGTAGTCGCCGGTATCACCACAAAGGATATTGAAGAATGTATCGATTTTGAAACACCAGTCATAAGGGCGATGCCTAATACGTCCGCAGCGATCGGCCATTCTGCTACCGCGATTTCTTCCGGCCGATACAGTCGTAACGACCAGTTGAGTTTTGCTGTAGATCTATTCGAAACCATTGGTACAGTCGTTCATGTTCCAGAAAATCAATTAGATACAGTCACAGGTTTATCCGGTAGTGGACCTGCATATTTTTATTACATGGTGGAATGTATGGAAAGGGCTGCCAATCTTAATGGATTAGATAAAGAAACCGCTCGCAACTTGATCATCCAAACAATGGCAGGTGCTGCGATGATGCTGAGTCAAACGAACCACTCCCCTTCTTTTCTTAGGGAGAAAGTGACTAGTCCAGGAGGAACCACTCATACGGGAATATCGATTTTACAAAACTATCAATTTGACGAAGCAGTGCTTCAAAGTATAACTGGTGCAAGGAACCGTTCAGCAGAACTCGGTCACTCTCACATGAAAACAAAAAGAATATAACTACAGCATCCTCACCTGAACAGTGAGGGTCTAAATCATTATGTAAGCGGTACCAAAAGTCCTCAAAAAAAATTAGGTTACGTTGTTCTTTTTTGCATTTCTATAAAGTTGTTACTTAAAGTCCCTAATGCTTCTCTACTATCTGCACCAACCACCATGACCACTACTGGCCCTCTAAATCCTTTCAAAGCACTCATACTTAGTAAACTTTTTGCATTTCGTTGAGTACCACTAACTTCTACCAATATATAGCTCGAAAACAAGTTTGCAGTTCTTACAATTTCCATTAGAAAATCCGTAGTCATTTTTTCAGTTAACAGAAACGATTTTTCAAACTTCAATTAATCACCACTTCCTAAGAAATTAGTACAACCGCTTCACCATTCTTATTTTCCCACCTTCATATCAGTTCCTCAAGACATTTGACACTTTTCCTGACACATTCTTTTCTGAAGTGCATACTATATGTCAGATATTCTACCAACCTTCTAATCAATCATCCTTGTTTGTGCTATACTATTAGCAGATTAAGAGGTTAGTATATGCAATTTTTAATAAGTTATGATGCGTCAACTACACTATGAAAATGATCGTAGGAGTGAGTGAATTTGTCATACAAAGAAAAAAAGGTTCTTCCGATTGGATCGGTAAGTGAACTAACTGGATTGTCACTCCGCAAAATACGTTATTACGAAGAGCGAGGACTAATCCTACCTGAACGATCTGGTGGAGGCACTAGAAAGTTTTCATTTAACGATGTAGAAAAGTTGATGGATATTGCAAATCAGATTGAAGATGGAATGCAGACGTTTGAAATTAAGAAAATGTACAAGAAAGAAAAGCAAAAAGATAAAGGGAAAATTAGAGATGAAATGATTCGTGGACAGCTTAACGCTGCGTTCAAAATGTCAAAATAGCTCTATATTAGAAAGCAGACGGTTATCTGTCTGCTTTTTTTTAGTAGAAAGTCAGTTTAATCTATACACTACAGGGTATAGAAATAATAGACATCAAACGTTCAGGAAAGGAGATTTCACCGTGAGCTTTCACTACACAATTGAAACGAGTAAGACAATTGATAAAACAGTTGAGGATTTGAGTAAATCACTACAGGAAGAAAGTTTTGGAGTGTTATGGGACTTTGATTTAACTTCAAAACTCCAGGAAAAAGGAATGGATTTCAATACGCCGTATCGGGTATTGGAAGTTTGTAACCCAGAAGAGGCAGACCGCGTTCTACAAGAAAATAAAATTGTAGGTTATTTTCTCCCATGCAAAATCGTCGTATATGAAGACAACGGCGTAACGAAAATAGGCATGCCGAAACCAACCACCCTTTTAGAACTAACTGGTGATGATCGCCTTAAAGGCATAGGCCTAGACATCGAAGATCGATTGATTTCTTGCATTGAAAACAGCAGATAAACGATTTAATCACACCAATGACTAGCCTTTCTTTTATTAGAAAGGCTAGTCATTTTTTAGTAAGAACTATCTTCATCCGGATGAAACTGATATTCCTTTAGGCTCACCTTGTTATCCTTATAAAACCTTACTCCTTCTTCTTCTAACGCCATTTTTTGGATGAACACTCCTTCTTCTTCACGCAAACCAATCTCACCCTTACTATTAATAACCCGATGCCACGGCAATCGATGTTTCTTACTCATGGAATGGAGGATTCGAACCACTTGTCTTGCCCCCCGTGGACTCCCTGCTAACCTAGCAATTTGGCCATATGTCATCACTCTTCCGCATGGTATTTTTTTTATAATACTAACCGCATTTTCAGTAAATCTCTCCATTGTCTCACCCTTATCCCAACAATCTTTCCTTCATCATATCAGATTATTTCCACTTTCTTCACTTGTCCTATTCTCAACTTTGAATAAAAAGTTCGAGTTGACTAAAACTAAGGACTCACAAGTAATCGTAAAGGAGTTAAGTTTAATGAATAAACGGTTAATCGATTGGTCTACGTTTATCGGAGCTTTATTCTTACTGTTATTAGTAACCGTTCCACTCGTTCTATTCCCTGAAGCAGGGAAAGAGGTTGTTGATAAAGCAAATACATTTATCACCACAAGATTCGGTGTTCTCTATTTGCTTGTTGGACTGGGAATATTTTTATTTCTGATTTATGTGGCTTTCAGTGAGAATGGGCGTGTGAGACTCGGTGACGAAGATGAACGCCCAGAATTTAATAACTTCTCATGGGCCGGAATGCTATTTTGCGCCGGTATTGGATCAAGTATTCTTTATTGGGGAACCATTGAATGGGCTTATTATTTCCAAGGGCCCCCATTCGGACTAGAGCCCGGGACAAAAGATGCGATTCTATGGGCTAGTACATACGGCATCTTTCACTGGGGACCAATCGCTTGGGCAATTTATACATTACCAGCTCTACCGATCGCCTATTTTTACTATGTAAGGAAAAAACCGGTTTTGAAGATTAGTGAAGCAACGAGGCCACTGATCGGAAAACTTGCTGACGGACCGCTAGGCACAATCATTGATGTTCTGTTTATGTTTGGATTATTAGGTGGTGCCGGTACAACGCTCGCGCTTGGTACGCCGATGATCGCTGAAGGAATCAACATGTTAACAGGGTTACCTGTTAACATGATCTTGAAAACAATGATCCTCGTTCTAGTTACGGCGATCTTTGCAGTGAGCGCATATTCAGGACTTAGAAAAGGGATTAAGGTCCTTTCAGACTTAAATTTAATCCTGGCTATATTTCTCCTTCTCTTTGTCCTCATCTTTGGACCTACCAGATTTCTTGTCGAAACGACTACAAATAGTATCGGCCTTTTGATGGATAATTTCTTCCACATGAGCACGTGGACAGAACCATATAATACTCTCGGTCCATACGAAAAAACCGGTTTCCCTGAGAGTTGGACGGTCTTCTATTGGGCATGGTGGCTCGTATACGCGCCGTTCGTTGGTCTCTTTGTAGCGAAGATTTCAAGAGGACGCTCAATTAAACAAATGATTCTTGGAACCATTTCTTATGGCTCATTCGGAAGTTTGTTGTTCTTCGGTATTCTCGGTAACTACGGACTTCATATGCAACTAACGGGTAAGTTTGATGTTATAGGCGTATTGAATGATAAAGGGGCTCCAAGAGCAATCGTCGAAACCATTGCACAACTTCCTTTATCATGGTTGATGATTTTCGTTTTCACAGTGCTAGCAATAATCTTTCTTGCAACAACATTTGATTCGAGCTCTTATATTCTCGCATCAGTTGTTCAGAAAGAAGTGAAAGACGAACCAATTCGTTGGAACAGACTTTTTTGGGCATTTGCTTTATGCTTAATGCCGCTAACGCTCATGTTCATAGGAGGCCTAGGCACCCTTCAAACTGCAAGTATAGTTGGAGGCTTCCCGCTACTCTTCATCATGATTATGCTCGCCTGGTCCTTTATGAGAGCATCTTCTGAAGATATTAGAGCGTCTGAACACTACGAGCCTAAAGTGTATTCATTAAATTACAAAAAGATTTTGCAGACAATTAAGAGAAGAAAAAAGAATGATCGTAAACAAAAAGGGCCTGTAGACGCGCATCTTGAAGAGAAAGATAATAACGACAACAAAACAGAGTAACGTTATTTCAGCGCAACATAAGAAAAAGCTTATTGACACTCTATCTTGTTCATGATAAAAATTGTATAACTAACTACACATGAAACTGCTTTGAAGGAAACTAAGTAGCCTCCCTTTCCCTGTTAAAGAGAGCCGATGGCTGGTGAGAATCGGTGCAAAAAGGACTGGTGAATTTCATTTCTGGAGCTTCTTTTGCTAGTGCAAAAGACGGTGAAGATCGTTACACATACAAAGTGGTGAGTGAATTCTCACAACCAGGGTGGTACCGCGATGCAATCGTCCCTACGGATTCCGTAGGGACGATTTTTTATTAGTATGTAAGTAAACTTCAACGGTCATGGATGAAAGGAGAAATAGTATGAGTCAAAAGGAACAATGGTCCTCAAGATTAGGCTTTATATTAGCCGCTGCAGGTTCTGCAATCGGGCTAGGCGCAATTTGGAAATTCCCTTACACAGCAGGACAAAATGGGGGTGGCGCATTCTTTCTTATTTTTATATTATTCACTTTAATACTTGGTTTACCGCTTCTACTCGCAGAGTTTTCGATCGGTCGTACAGCTCAAAATAACGCCGTAGATTCCTATAAGACCATTGCACCAAAATCAAAATGGTATCGCGTTGGTATTCTAGGGATGGTTACGTCCTTTATACTTCTATCTTTTTATAGTGTCGTAGGTGGCTGGATTATTGTTTACCTCTACAAGGCAGTTACTGGTCAAATGTACGGACTTTCCTCAGATGAATATATGGGCGTGTTTGGATCAACGATTGCAAATCCATTCATCAGTGTTGGTGTACAACTTCTCTTTATATTGATGACGATTCTTGTTGTATCCAGAGGGGTTGAAAAAGGGATTGAAAAGGCGAGTAAGATAATGATGCCTGCCCTTTTCATCCTGTTCATTATTTTAGTAATCAGAGCTATTACACTCGACGGAGCAATGGAAGGCATCACATTTCTACTGCAGCCAGATTTTTCAAAAGTTACATCACAAACGATTTTAGAAGCAATGGGGCAGTCGTTCTTTACCCTTAGCGTAGGTGTTTCTGTCATGGTAACGTACAGCTCGTATTTACCGAAAACGCAAAGTTTACCACGTTCAGCAATATCGATCGTCTCCCTAAATATTTTGATAGTCCTACTAGCAGGTCTAGCTATTTTCCCAGCCGTCTTTTCATTCGGTCTTGAACCAGGCGCAGGTCCTGTTCTGTTGTTTAATGTTTTACCAACGGTCTTCAGCCAGCTACCATTCGGCATGCTGTTTTTCATTGCATTTCTAGTACTATTCTTATTTGCAGCACTCACCTCTGCCTTTTCGATGCTTGAAATTATCGTATCCGTCATTTCTAAAGGAGATTTAGAAAGACGCAAGAAATGGGCGTGGATCATTGGACTTGCCATCTTTGTAGCAGGTGTTCCTTCCGCTCTCTCCTATGGTGTTTTAGCAGATATCACCTTATTTGAGAAGACCATCTTCGATCTTGCAGATTATACAGTCAGTAACATTTTGCTTCCACTTGGCTCGTTATTAATTGCGATTTTTGTTCCACTTAAAATGAAGAAGACCGCTTTGTACGAAGAATTACAGCGCGGCGGCGGACTGAAAAAAGGCTTGTTTGAAACATGGTATTTCCTTATCCGCTTTGGAGCACCACTTTTAATCATTGCCGTCATGCTAGATGCATTAGGCGTAATTTAACAAAAACCTCACCAGAAATGGTGAGGTTTTTGTTTAGTTAGCATCCTCATCAGCGTCACTTTCAGCTGGTGATGAAGGCTTAGGTTTATCTTTCAAATCGAAATACGCATCTAAAAGTTGTCTTCCAATTCGCTGGTTAACATGGTTTCCATCATCGTTCATATTTGGAACGATTACTGAAATCGCTATTTCTGGATTATCGTAAGGCGCAAAACCTACGAAAGATAAGTTATACCGGTCATCTTTCACCTGTGCTGTTCCAGTCTTCCCAGCATGTGAATAATCCGCTCCAATAAATTCATCCTCTGCAGTTCCTCTGCTACCATTTGTTACACGCCAGAGTCCATTTCGCACACGATCGATATCACTATTACTCATCTGGAGCGTATTCAACACATTCGTATCAAATTGCTCGACTAAGATATTTGAGAGTCCATTCACGTTTGAAGGTTCATGCACTTCTTTTAAGAAGTGTGGCTGAAGTCGCTTTCCTCCATTCGCAATGGTTGAAACGTATTGAGCCATCTGCAGTGGCGTGTAAGTATCAAACTGGCCGATCATCAAATCCATCAGTTTACCAAGAACATCATATCCACCATTAATTCCAGCTGTTTCGATCGGCATATCGATTCCAGTTTTCTTTCCAAGTCCAAATTGATTAAAGTTGTACCTAATCGTGTCATAAGCATTTCGATTCCATGGAATCCCTCTTGTATTCGGCTGATAATCGTAACCCGCTATCATCATCGCAATGCGGAACATGTACACGTTGGAAGAACGTTCCAAAGCGGTTAAGTCATTGATCGAAAACATTTTCGTATATGAAGCTTTAGGCTCGGTTTGCGGAATAAGAATCGGGGTATCGTACAAAACAGTTCCATGACCGATAACCCCGGTCTCATAACCTGTTAAAACCGATGCCCCTTTGACAGCCGAACCCATCTCGTAAGCTTCTGAGAGAGTACCATATGAGTACTCGATATACTCATTTTCACTCGAATCGTATTTCGTTCCACCGAATGCTAATATGTCACCCGTCATTGGATCCATCGCAATCGCATACGCACGATCTGCGTGAGGATTACCTCTCGCTCTTGCATCCCTTAGCTGATTTGCAAGGATAGAATCTAGCTTTTTCTGCAAATCGATATCAACCGTGAGTACAAGGTCATTTCCTCGTTTCCCAGGTGTTACAATTGGTTCTCCCATCGGTTTACCTGATTTATCGGTAATATATTTCTTCTTTGCTTTTTGACCTTTCAGAAGTTCTTCATATTCCTTCTCAAGATAACTGACTCCTACAAGGTCGTTATGGTCATAGCCTCTCATTTTGTATTTATCGATTTGCTCTTCTGGGATTTGACCGAGATTTCCAAACATTGTTTCAAGCGTATTTCCATATGGATAAACCCGTTCAGCGTCTGCCTGAATGTCAACTCCAGGTAGAATATCTAAATGTTCACTTACCTTCGCAATCTCTTCTCTTGTAAGACCTTTTTTAATGGATTGAGACGATAGCGCGTAACCCGTGTCCATTTGTCGCTTGATCGCTGCTACCTTCATTTCTTCAGCATCATCAGAGATCTCCTTCAAATCATCTTCTTTAATGCGGTCAATCTGTAGCTGGTAAGCAGCTTTAGGCTTAAGTTCACTCCATTCTTTGTCAGAAAGCTTTGCCTTTGCTTTCTCAGGCTTCGTCAAGATCCAGTAATCTTTCAGATCTCGTTCAGTCACTTTGTCTGTGTCGACATCGATGAAGGTCGCTAATTTTCTCGCTACCTCAAGTCTTTCCTTGGATTTCGTGTTTTGAGTTCTTATATATGTAAGGGTAAACGTTGGCTCATTATCCACCAGAACTCTTCCGTAGCGATCAAACATCTTTCCTCTCGGTGCAGATGACTTTGCCGTCACGTTTTCAGTTTGTTCCGTCAGTCGTTCAAAATCCTCACCTTGAACAATTTGGATCACGCCGAGTCGTAGGACTAGCGCAGAAAACAATAAAAAAACACAGAGGAAAAGTATATTTAATCGAAAAGGCACATGAGACTTCTTTATGTTCTTTTTTATCAATTCGTGCCTCTCCCTTCTATTTTTTCCTTATCTTCCCAATCATTTTAACATATCATGATCGGACAATGTTTTATTAAGTTTGAATTATATAATTTTTTTATGACGATTAAATTGATCTGAAAATAAAATGAGAGGCACCGAGAAAACCGGACCTCTCATAAGAAGCTCATCCTATAAAATTGGTGAAAGTAACCTCGATATAGATTCCTTGAATCTAATCCAAGTTGAGCGATTGTGATACCCCGCTTGTGTTAACTCATCACTTTTTTCCATATCGTCTACAAACGTTTTTTCAAGTTTTTTTGCAATATCTTCGTTATATATAAATGCATTAACTTCAAAATTCAGCTTGAAACTTCTTACATCGATGTTCGCTGTGCCAACGGATGAAATCTCACCATCTACTGAAATCGTTTTTGCATGAATAAAACCGTTTTGATAAATATAGATGCGTGCTCCTGCTTTTAACAGTTCACCTACATAAGAGTATGTAGCCCAGTAAACAAACATATGATCAGGTTTGTTCGGGATCATCAGCCTTACATCAACACCGCTTAAGGAAGCAATCCGAAGCGCATCGAGCAAACTCTCATCTGGAATAAAGTATGGAGTTTGTATATACACCGTTCGTTTGGCTGATGAGATTAGCTTAATATAACCGTTTTTGATTTGCTCCCATTCTGAGTCAGGTCCACAGCTAACAATTTGAACCCCAGCGTGACCCACCGTCGGAAGAACTGGAAAGTAATGTGCCTCGTACCCGATCTTATTTCGAGCAGCATGATTCCAATCGAGCAGAAACCTTGTTTGCATCGCAAGTGTTGCACTACCTTCCATCCTGAGATGAGTATCCCTCCAATACCCAAACTTCTTATTGAGACCGAGATATTCATCCCCAACGTTAAATCCACCTACATAACCGACACGACCATCAATAATAACGAGTTTTCTATGATTGCGATAATTTAATCGTGTATTCACGTACGGAATCCGAGATGGAAAGAACACTACAACCTCTCCACCAGCTTCAATCAATTCTCTGAAAAAGCGCTTTCTGGTTTTTCGCGAGCCCATTTCATCATAAAGGACTCTCACCTCAACTCCTTCACGTGCTTTTTCAGATAGTTTTTGAACAATCTTTCTACCAAGATTATCTTTTTGGAAAATATAATATTGAAAATGAATATGATCTTTCGCATTCTCAATATCTTGTAAGACAGCTTCAAACTTTTCCTTGCCGTCTGTATATATCGTAATATCGTTATCTTGTGTAAGAACAGCATCATCGTTCACAAGATGCATATAAATAATATCCTTATGTCTAGCAATTTCTTCGTTTCGAAAAGGGTAGATGCCCTCTTTAATCTCGCTAACCTGCTCTTGAATAAGGTCCTCGATTCCTACTTTTTTAATGTTCTCCCAATCAAAGAGCCTCCTTCTACTTAGGTTTTGACCGAAAATCAAGTACATAATAAATCCAAGAAGAGGAATAAAAAGCAGCACCATTAACCAAGCCCACGTTGCGCCTGCATCTTTTCGTTCGAGAAAAATGACGACGGCTGCTAACATTAAGTTAAGAACAAACAAAATTCCAAGTAAAATAGACATAATATCCATACCGGTATCTCCTTTAAACAACCACTAGACGAGTGTAACAATTGGAAACATCATCTTTTAAGTTTACATGAATTCCCTGCGTATTTTAAGACATAAAATGATTACTAAAATAAAAAGGCAGATATAAGGAAGAACACTTATGTTATCTCTCAAAAAAACCAGCCAAACAACAGCTGGTATAGAAACGTATTCCCTTCAGAAACCTTATTCAACCTCATATCCCTTTCTCTGTATCAAAGAAGTTAGCTCGTTGAGCGACACCTTATTTTCATCATACGTAATAACGGCTTTCTCTTCAGCAAGGTATATCTCAACTGCAAACACTCCTGTAAGCTCGAGCAGTGCACTCCGAAATGTAGAATGACACTGGTAGCTCGTCATCCCTTTAATGGCAATCCTCGTTTCCTCCACCATTTCACACCTCTCTTCAGCGCCACACATTCTTTCAATCAGTATGCCCATGTGTCTATCAAAAGAACAGTTCTTCAACGCCCTCAAGAAAAAGGTACGCCTACCTCAGTAATTGCTTGATCGTAAATGGCAGCATATCAAGTAATGTGCCAAACGAATACGTTAATTCTAGTCTCTCTGTCCATTTATGAGCATCTTTTCCTTTTGGGCCGAGGTTCATTACTGGCACTTTTAATTGTTCAAGTGCTTCCAAAGGGAGGTTGTATGATTGTCCAAACAACGGCATATTGTCACTGAGTGGTTTAATCGTCTCTTTTGTTCGTTCAAGACCAACGAAACTAAGATCAGATAGTCCCGGGAAATAGTGTTGGTGCTTTAACGTCACCCCGTGTTGCTTTTGACTATATGAGATAACCTCTTTGATCGTTTCCTGTATAAACGTATCCTTCCGCGAAGAAACAGCAGGATAGAACGGTGGATTATAGAAAAGAACGATCATCGGACCGTCTTCCTTACAAAGAGATGCGAGGTCAAACACCATCCTCGTTGATAAATCTCGATCACCAAGATCTTTGTAATTTGCCATAATATAGTCTTGTCGCCTCTTAATCTCCGGCTCTCCAAACAATTCTACTGCCCTCTTCAACAATTGATGATAAGAAAGAACCCGCACATGAAAGGGTTCAGGTTTAAACGACTGAAGTTTTGAGAATGCTTTCGCACGTTCAATATAGTGTTCTTCGATTCGCTTAGCCGCTTTTTCAACAGATTTAAATAGTTTATTTGTCATCTCTTCTATACTGCTTTCCATTCCAAGCACGTTAAAAAGAGTGACACCAACATGGGGGATTTGTACAGAGTATTCTTCTTTCAAATCTTTCTGCATTAAATTCGTTGGAGGTGGCGTCACCTCACCCTCCACAATCTCACAAAAGTCCTGGTTAAGTTCTAACTCTCTTGTGACTTCTGCTGCCATGTAGTTTGCATTCAAACCAGAGAAAGGTTCACCAACATGAGTTTCTCGACCATAGCAGAAGAACCCAGGTAGCAATTTTCCTATCGAACCTGAATAGACGTACATATTTTGATCGCCCGGATACTTAGTAAACACCGGTTCTGAATTTAAGCATGCCGTATATTCTAAATCATATTGTTTTGCAAGTTCCACAAGGATAGGAACAGCCTCAATCATTCCGATTGAATTTGCCTCTTCATCTGGAACAGTAAGGAAAAGAACATTCCCATCAAATTCCGAAAGAGCGGCTTTCTCAAGCATACTCATTTGAAGAGCAAGACCTGATTTCATATCCATAACGCCTCGTCCAAACAGCCATTCACCATGGTCTAAATCGGTTTGGACATCCAGTGGCAATTTATCGCTATTCTTATAAAACTCTTCTGTTAAATCATAAGGGCTGAAGGCAAGGTTTTTCCATTGTCCGTAGTCTTCTACGTCAACAACATCGAAATGACTGATCAAGATGACTGTCTTCTTCGATGTGCCATTCTTCACGAGGCCTGTAACAAAAAAACGACCATCACTTGTAGGGTGAAGAGCAAGCTGATCGGGATGTTTTTTGAAGTACGTTAGATCCTGTAGCTGCAAATGAATATACTCTGCAAGAGCGATTTCAGGATAAGATCCGGTGACGCTTTGATGGTCGACTAGTCTCGTTAATAAATACAATAGCGTCTCTTTTGTCTGCCATTTCCCCATTAGAATGCCCTCCTTCTTCTCTCTAGCTTTTGCAAATGAAACCCGTTTTTGGTAGGTTAAATGAGAATCGAAAGACTTTTTAAAACATTTTAACTGTATATAATATTTTATACATACTGATCCTGAAAAGACCAGCAAGAATGGAGGAAAACATGACTATTATCTTTGCACACCGAGGCGCAAGCAAACAATGTCCAGAAAATACAATGAGTGCTTTCAAACGGGCTGTAGAACTTGGTGCTGAAGGAATTGAATTGGATATTCAGCTATCGAGTGACCAGATACCAGTTGTCATTCATGATCGAACATTGAAGCGTACAGCTTCCGGGAGAGGAATTGTTACAGAAACAACTTTCTCTGACTTGAGAAAGCATGATGCAGGAAGCTGGTTTTCCCCATCTTTCAAAGGAGAAATGATTCCTTCACTTGAAGAAGTGCTAACCTGGGCGAATCAATATTCTAACCTATGGTTAAACATAGAACTGAAATATTATAGTGACACAAATAAAATATTAGTCGAGAAAAGTATTCCACTTATAAAGAAACATCGTTCAGAAAAAAACACAGTCATTTCAAGTTTTGAACACAACAGACTCGTAGATGTTCATAAGCTTTGGTCAAAAGTAGAAACGGCTCCAATCTATAAGGCATCTTTACACGAACCGTGGGATTATGCGAAAAATTTTAAAGCAAAAGCGATTCATCCACAGTATAAAACGGTTAATCGCTCACTCACGAAAACTGCCCAGTTACATGGAATAAATGTTAGACCTTACACAGTAAATGATGAGCGTCTCATCAAACAGTTTATAGAATGGAATGCAGACGGAATCATAACGGATGTACCCGACTTAGCTCTCAAAATTATGAAAAATGAGCACATTCCTCAAGAAAAGCGCTCATGGTTAAAGAAGATTTGGCAATTTATCAAAAAGTAAGCTTCAAACCTGTCTTTAAGATAGATACACGTTATGCTTGAAAATACTATAAAAACATAAGGAGAGAAGATGAAGATGACAGCAGCACTTTTCACCCCCCATACGATTAAGAATGTCACATTCCCTAATAGAATTGTAATGAGTCCTATGTGTATGTATTCCTGTGAAGCAAGGGATGGGAAAGCTACTCGTTTTCATTACACACATTATACGTCACGAGCTGTTGGAAAGGTGGGCCTCATCTTCACTGAAGCAGCTGCAATTACAATGCAGGGACGTATATCACCAGAAGATTTAGGGATTTGGAGCGATGATCATATCGAAGGGTTAAGCAATATTGTTAACCTTTCACAAGAGCAAGGAGCCAAGGTAGGCATCCAGCTTGCCCATGCAGGTAGAAAAGCGAAGGTGGATGGACCTATCCTTGCTCCATCACCCCTACCATTCGACGATAAGATGAAAACACCTGAAGAAATGACAAAAGACCACATTCATGATACGATCACCGCATTTCGAGAGGGAGCTAGACGAGCAAAAGAAGCAGGATTCGATGTAATTGAACTACACGCCGCTCACGGCTATTTAATTAATGAATTCTTATCACCGCTTACCAATAAACGTGATGATAAGTACGGAGGTTCGCGAGAGAACCGGTATAATTTCCTAAAGGAAACAATCGAGTCAGTGAAAGAAGTGTGGGATGGTCCGTTGTTTGTTAGAGTTTCTGCAGATGAGTATCACGAAGAAGGTAACACAATCGACGATTTTATTTATTTCGCTTCGGAAATGAAGAATCAAGGTGTTAATCTTATCGACTGTAGTACTGGTGGAGTTATTCCAGCGAAAATCGATGCTTATCCGGGCTATCAGGTTACCCACGCAGAACGAATCCGTGGCGAGGCTAACATTGCCACTGGCGCAGTAGGATTAATTACTCATCCTCTTCAAGCTGAAGAAATCATTCAGAACGAACGTGCAGATCTTGTTTTCCTAGCAAGAGAGCTACTCCGTAATCCATACTGGCCAAGAACTGCTGCTGTAGAGCTTGGAGCTGAACTTAAAGCTCCTAAGCAATATGAACGCGGTTGGAATTAAACCTTTATATCAGTATCATTCATAAAAAACCTACTCCTATAGCGTCACTAGGCAGTAGGTTTTTCTATTTAATACCCAATTAATTAATTCACCTCAGCTAGAGTGCTGGGGGATGTATACTGTAATATGATCGCTAACAATCTGAGTGTTAGGAAAGACCCCCTTCGCTTCTTCTAACATACGATCAAGATCTTCTTCTTGATAACGTGAACTAATGTGGGTAAGCGCGAGCACTTTTACATCAGCATCACGTGCAATGCTTGCTGCTTCTACTGTTGTTGAATGAAAATATTCATAAGCTAGTGTTTCTTTGTCTTTTGAAAACGTCGCTTCATGGACGAGTAAATCTGCTCCTTGTGCTAACGAGACGGTTTTCTTACTGTACCGAGTATCTCCGCATATTACGAGACAACGCCCACGTATCACTGGTCCCGTAACCTCGTCAGCTGCTATGATTTTTCCATTATGCTCTATTTCCCCGCCTGTTTTTAGTATTCTATATAACGGACCTGGTTTCACACCGAGTTTCTTAAGCTTATTAGCATCAAGACGCCCCGGCTTATTCTCTTCCTTAATTCTATATCCAAAACTCATTATCCCATGCTCAAGTAAAGCGACCTCAACCTTATAGTCACCAAGATGAATAACCTTGTCTTTATTAATTTCAACGATATGAAGAGAATAACGCAAGGACGTTCCGCTTACTTTCAAGGAGGATTCAATAAACTCTTTTAAACCAACGGGGCCATAGATGGTTAAATCAGATTCCCCACTTTGAAAAGAACGGCTACCAAGCAACCCCGGTAAACCAAAAATGTGATCACCATGTAAATGGGTAATAAAAATCTTTGTTATTTTGCTTAAAGTGATGGTTGACGATAGAATTTGGTGCTGTGTAGCTTCACCACAATCGAAAAGCCAGATTTCACCGCTATCAAGGCGTAATGCGGATGAGCTAACGTTCCTCTTTGTTGATGGTACTCCTGCACCGGTCCCTAAAAACGTAAGATCCACTGCATTCCCTCCTTTCAGATACCGTTTGTCGCAAATAACGTCCACATCCTTTAAACTAGATAGTATACAACTTTCTTAGGAGCTACTCTCATGCATACAAACAAACGGTTTATTACCACAATTTTCATTGCTCATCTCTTGCTATTCTTAAGTTTCTATCTATTCTCAAACGTCTTCTGGCCACTCTTTACAATGTCTTTACTTCTTTTAATCATGTTATCTTACCAATCGGCGTCATGGAAAAAAATCACCTTCATTCAATTATTGATAGGTGTTGGGAGTGGACTGCTTCTATACTTGTTATTTTTTAGTGGGAAGCAACTTATGCTTCTCCTATTTCCTGAGATGATAACAAGCTTACAAACTTTATATGAATTAATCTCTCCAAAAGAAAAATGGCATTATGTTAGCCTGATTCTTATTATTATCCCAGGCGAAGAGTTATTTTGGCGAGGGTTCATCCAAGGACGTTTGGAAAAAGCAAATATTTCTAACGCAGTCCTTTTGGCTACAGTTCTTTATACGAGTGTACATATATATGCTGGTGCCATACTGTTATTAGTCGCTGCACTACTTGCAGGTTTCACATGGGGCTACATCTATAGACGTACAAATACAATGACGGTTCCGATTTTATCTCACCTTGTATTCGACTTAATGCTGTTGGTTTTCTTTCCTCTTCTTTGATCGTTTCATCTCTTGCAAAAAGATCTTCACGCAAGCTTTATACTGAAGGACCTCCTCTTCAGTGATACTTTTGTTTGCATACCGTATTTTTTCATACACGCTAACCATGTGGTTTTTCTCGTCAGAATATCCTGGTAGCCGCACATACCATTCAGACAATGTTTCACTTTTTTCTCGTTGGTAGCCATACTTTATAGCTTTAATCTCCAACTGATAGGTTAATTTTCTGATCACATTCGCTGGTGGTTTGCTTTTTATTCTGGTGTTCGTTTCAACACCATTTGTAGACGCCTCACTGATTGTATAAGTGACTCCCCTTGGGTTAAAGTCTGAAAAAACCAACCTTTTTCTCACGATAACAATGGCTAGAATAACGATTATCACAGTTACTAACAAATAAAGAAAAGGTTCATAATTGAAAGTTGACGTTGCATGATTCTGATCGATCAGATCGGTTTTGATAGGTTCTCCGTTCGTTGCATCTCGAAAGGAATCTAAGTCTTCATCACCTGAATTAAACGTAAGCAGTAACGTTAGCCAATAAACAGGTAAACCTATCACATAGCTTACACCGCCAATAACTGTAGAGATTCCTTTGAGTATGAATGGCCTTAAGGTCAAGAACATAAATCCGCCGCTTACCACGAAAACGAATAAAAGCATGATTGTACTCACGGCCCATAAAGCACTTTTTCCCGTTGGTCCTTCATTTCTCAATTGCTTAGATGTTCTACTACATAATAAGAAAAGAAATTGAATAGAGGGGATTATGTAAACGAAAGACTTTAGCTCACTAGCGGGAGCGACCAAATAATAAGCCACAGCTCCTATAAAACATAGGAAAACCGAGGAAATATTCGACACCCTATCAGGCTCTTTCAAATTTAAATAGATTGTCCAACTCATTGCGAATGTTACCAGAAGGGATTGCCATAATGGTAAGCCACTTATCCATCCGACAATGATTAAGGGCATCATTCCCATTAATAGCTTCATACCCGATAATTCTTTAAATTTAGTTGACCTAGACCAAAGGATTGCCAGCATTCCTATCCCAGCGAGTGTCATCGCGGTGAAAGGAATAATGGGCGGATAAGCATCATCAAACAAATACACGTACATAAATAAAAGATAAACCAACATGATTTCTGATAAATAATTGAATAGTTGAGATCCTATCATATGCTTTCTCAAATGCCTTCCCCCTTTACTAGCTTTCTAAGAAATGCGCCATTTTCTGAAGTTACCACTTCAAAACATGTGCTCCCTTTCTTTTCGAGCTCGTTATATAAAGAGGACTCAGCTTGATGTACACTGTTTTCACCCACTCTTACGATAACTGATTCTCTCTTATACAAATTCTGTTTAAGCATGGCTTCCATACGGAAATGGGAAACGACAGGCATGCTACTGTCAATCCGAGAAAGTAACTCCAATGCTTTACTAAGATGCACTCTTCCCTCTCCAGATTGAAGTATCATATAAGGAGACGGACCTCCCGGATCTAAATTAATATGTATTTCAAAAGCATAGCCCAATTTGGTTGCTTTTTCACATAGGAAAGCTAACTGGCTGATGTAGGTTTCGAGGTGTTGCGATACTTGAGCTGGCATATTATAACGTTTTACTGATACATCTAAAATAAATATCCATTTCATCTCGATTGAACGCTCATACAGCTTCGTTTTTAATTCTGAAGTCTTAGCGGATGCTTTCCAATGTATACGGTTAAAAGAATCAGAACTGACATACTCTCTTGCTCCAGCAGGAGCAGATAAATTTTCATATAACGAATAATCTGCCGTTGCCATACCAGATTTTATAATCGATGACTGCTTTCTGTCCTTCACTTCGATCAACTGTGGAAAGATTAGAACTTCACTAGCTTTATAATCATTCAACTTGCAATTTGTTGATCCAAAACCAAATAGATCTTCTACCACCATTTCAATACGACTCACTTTCGTCGCACCTCTATGTCTTGCATGTATAGGTACAGTGAGCGTTTTGGTTTCTCTTGATGAAAGTGAGAGCGGAATGCTGTAAGTGATTAAATGAAAAGATTCTTCAAATCGATTGTTCGTTTCTGCTACGGCATTTGAATTCAGCGAAAATCGAAATTCCGCATTCCATATGGGAAGCTTCCCTGTATTTACTATATTGAAAGTTAGTTTAGAGCTCTCGCCTTGAAAAAGTTTAAGCGTTGCTTGCTCATTTTGCACCTGTACCGAAGTTGAAACTTTTTTCAAATACAATTTGGTAAACTTATCAATTAAGATGAATGAAATAGAAATTAACAACAGTGGTATATTTTGCATATATAACCCTATTAATACTACTATCCAACTTAGAGCTGATGTCGTTTGCAAAAGATAGGATAAAGTCATACGGTCATTTCTATTCATTACATATTCATTCCACTTTGATTCACTTCAACAGGGACATCGATTTCTTTCAGAATAGCTTCTAAAGCTTCCATTTTCGTCATTCTCATCGAACTTTCTAAAGATAATACAAGACGGTGACTTAATACAAAAGGAGCTACGAATTGTAGGTCTTCAGGAACAACAAAACTTCTTCCCTCTATAAATGCTTTTCCCTTTGCGGCGTTCATAAATGCTAACGTCCCTCGAGGGCTCACTCCTACATCAATAACTTCAGAATTTCGAGTTGCTTGAACGATTGAAAGTAAATAGTTTTCTAGGATATCTTCTAGATGCACATCGTTAACTTGTCGTTGTAATTCTATAATTTCTTCGGGAGTAAAGACAGCACTAAGGTCGTCAATAGGAATACCTTTCTTCATCAAAGAAAGCATTTTCTTTTCTTCATTAAATGTAGGGTATCCGCTCTTCATTTGCATAAAAAAACGGTCCATTTGTGCTTCAGGTAATCGAAATGTCCCTTGAGATTCAAGATTGTTTTGGGTTGCAATAACAATAAAAGGCTTAGGCAGTTGTAAAGTCTTTCCTTCTATTGTGACTTGATTTTCTTCCATTACTTCTAGCAAACTTGATTGCGTCCGTGGTGTTGCACGGTTAATTTCATCAGCTAATAACACATTTGTCATAACTGGGCCAGGACGCATTTCAAATTCTTGATCTCTAGGGTTGAAGAATTCAATGCCGGTTACATCACTCGGAAGGACGTCAGGCGTAAATTGTATCCTTCTAAAATCACCACCAAGCAGCACTGCAATGGACTTTGCCAGAAGTGTTTTTCCTGTACCAGGTACATCTTCAAGGAGAATATTTCCATTATTTAATAATGAAATCATCACTAGTTCGACAAGCTCTTCTTTTCCAACAAGGACTTTCTTAATTTCGTTTTGTACATGCTCCATTTTCAAGGAAATCGACATTAGAATAGCTCCTTCTCACCAAGTTCTATTTCTTATTCTTATAGTTCCAAAGAAAATCACGATCCAGACTTGTTCCTCTCCGTTTCTCATCACGCAGTTTATGACTTCCATCTTTGTGTAATTGATTGCCCTTAAGTAATGAACCTTCGCCGAATTTCTTGCGAATCGTACCGATCGTGTCATGAAGGTCTGCACGCTTAGAATCTTTCTCAAATGAAAACAAGTCGAGTTGTACTGTAGCTTCGTCACGGTCAACAAGCTGTTGACCAGTTATTCCAAGTAAACGGATCGGTTGACCAGTCCAATTCTTCGTAAATAAGTATTTCGCAGCCTCTAAAATGTCAGCGGATTTAGAAATTGGGTTTTCTAATTTTCTACTTCTCGTAATCGTCGTTCGATCACTATATCGTATTGTTAACTGAACATTGAAACTCAGAACACCTTTTTGCTCCATTCGTTTCGCAACTGAGTCAGAAAGATTCGTGAGCGCTGTAAATACTCTTTGACGATCGACTAGGTCTTCAGGAAAAGTTGAAGAATTACCAACGCTCTTAAAATCATCGATTGCATCCGGGTCGACCGGGCGATCATCACTTCCATTTGCACGGGCGTGCAACCTTTTTCCATTAATACCAAGCTTTAATTCAAGTTGCACGGGATTCGCTTTTGCAAGGTCACCTATAGTCTTAATGTTCAACTCATTTAGTTTCTCTTTTGTTTTCTTTCCAACACCATGCATTTCTCCAACATCAAGTGGCCAAAGAAGCTCATCGATCTGTCTTTTACGAAGAATTGTGATACCTAGTGGTTTCTTCATGTCAGATGCCATCTTTGCTAGAAACTTATTAGGAGCAATGCCGATGCTACATGGAATCCCAATTTCTTTGTATATACGCTTCTGAATTTCCTCTGCTATCGCAACCGGGTTCTTTTCGCGACAGTCATCAGTGACGTCTAAATATCCTTCATCGATTGATACTGGTTGTACGAGTGGCGTATACGATTCAAGAAGTTCAAAAATTTGCAGTGATGTTTTTCGGTAGAGTGGGAAGTTGGGTGGCATCACTAAGAGACCAGGGCAGTGCTTCTTTGCTTCCCAAAGGGGCATCGTCGTCTTCACACCCATTTTTCGAGCTTCATAACTACTTGTAACAACGATGCCTCTTCTTTCTTCAACATTGCCTGCAATCGCAAGTGGCTTTCCCCGAAGCTCCGGGTTTTGAGCCACTTCAACTGAAGCATAAAAGCTATTCATATCAACATGAAAAATTATTCTACCACCAGTCTGCCTGTTGATTTGACTCACTGACGCCAACCCCCTTCCTCTTTAGCACAACAGCTTTTTCAGCTATCATAGCTTCTCCACGTGCAAAAAAAGACAGGAAAAGGCTCCCGTCTTACAGCTCACGCTCTTTCTGCTTTTCGATCCAATTGACAAACTCGCTACCATGAAAGTGTTTGTTGAATTCAAGTTGAAATTGATATAAATCATCAAGAAATGCAGCATGATCTGCTGAACGCTCTCGGTATTCATCAATATATTCTCCAACCGAATAGGAATATTTACTACTTGCATCAATTTTCGTTAAACCTGCTTCTGTTAATCTAACATAAGAAATTCTTCGATCGCTAGCTTTCTTGTCTATCACGACATATCCTTTATCTTTCAAACGTTTTAACACTTGCATCACTGTGGAAACATCCCAAAGTCCAACTTCAGATATTCTTGTAATCGTTACCTCTGTCTCGGTATATACAATCCACATAACATGCTGTTCTGCCTGAGTAAGACCTATTTCCTTAGCGTTTTTCTGCCATTCATTTTCAAGTACTTTGTAGGTCCCGCGCATGTAGTTTAATAGTTTGTGAGTTCGAATAGAGTCCATGATTAACACCGCTTCCAATATATTGTTAAATTAGCACGAATATAGTTTAACATAATTTTACTTAAAATTTTCCAACTTACTATTAAAAAAGGTTGTCGAGACTCGCTCGACAACCTAGAAAATTACTGAAATGGATATGTCACTTCAATCTGAACTTAGTTATCCTTTTGCAACTTCTTTAATAATTGCAACGACTGCTTCAGATACTTTCATCAATTCTTGGACAGGCATACGCTCATTCGTCGTATGAATTTCTTCGTAGCCAACAGCAAGATTTACTGTAGGAATTCCATGTCCAGCGATGATATTTGCATCGCTTCCGCCACCGCTAGTTAATAATTCTGGTGTGCGATCGATTTGCTTCATTGCTTTTCTTGCAATTTCAACAACGTGATCTCCCTCACCAAATTTAAATCCAGGGTACATTACCTGAATATCTAGGTCGACTGATCCACCCATTTCTTTAGCAGTTGATTCGAACGCTTCCTTCATTTTCTCGACTTGCGCTTCCATCTTCTCTGGCACAAGGGAACGAGCTTCAGCTAACACTTCTACATGATCACAGACGATATTTGTTTGCGATCCACCCTCAAATCGACCAATGTTTGCTGTGGTTTCATCATCAAGACGTCCAAGTGGCATTTTTGCAATAGACTTAGCTGCAATCGTAATGGCAGAGACACCTTTTTCTGGTGCAACACCAGCATGCGCTGTTTTACCGTGAATAGTAGCTAGAATCTTCGCCTGTGTTGGAGCAGCTGTTATGATTTTACCAACTTCTCCATCACTATCTAGCGCGTATCCAAATTTCGCAATCAGTTTTTCTGGATCAAGTACTTTAGCACCCTGTAAACCAGATTCTTCTCCAACCGTAATAATAAATTGAATGGTACCGTGCTCAATGTTCTGCTCTTTTAAAACGCGAATCGCCTCAAACATAGCTGCAAGACCTGTTTTATCATCTGCTCCTAGAATTGTCGTACCATCAGTACGTACATAACCATCTTCTACAGTCGGTTTGACGCCTTTTCCTGGTACAACAGTATCCATATGAGAAGTGAAATAGATACAGTCCACATCAGTAGTACCCTTCAACGTACAAATAAGATTGCCAGCTTCGTGTTCTGTTTTATCAGCAGCATCGTCTTCTTCTACTTCTACACCAAGTGAAGTGAATTTTTCTTTTAAAATTGCCGCAATGCGCTTCTCGTTTTTAGTTTCTGAATCGATTTGTACAAGTTCTAAAAACTCATCAAGTAATCGTTGTTCATTAATCATGCTGCATGCCTCCTAGAATGTTAATTATAATGGAATATTCCCATGTTTTTTCTTCGGCCGCTCTTCTTTTTTGTTGCGCATTAATTCCAATGCTTCAAGGAGCTTAATTCGAGTTTCTCTTGGATCAATCACGTCATCTACCATGCCACGTGAAGCAGCTATGTATGGATTCGCGAATTTTTCTCGATACTCTTCGATCTTTGCAGCTCTCGTTTCTTCTGGATTCTCGCTCTCATTAATTTCTCTTGAGAAGATTACGTTTGCAGCTCCCTCAGGACCCATAACGGCAATCTCTGCGTTCGGCCATGCATATACTAAATCTGCACCAATCGATTTAGAATTTAATGCAACGTACGCTCCACCATAAGCTTTTCTTAGAATCACAGTGATTTTGGGTACAGTTGCTTCTGAATAAGAGTAGAGAATCTTCGCACCATGTCTAATGATTCCACCGTGCTCTTGCTTAATTCCTGGGAAGAACCCTGTAACGTCTTCAAACGTAATAAGCGGAATATTAAATGAGTCACAAAAGCGTATAAATCGTGACAGTTTGTCTGAAGAATCAATGTCGAGTCCTCCAGCCATCACCTTTGGTTGGTTGCATATCATACCAACTGTTTCGCCTTTCAGCCTAGCAAAACCAATCACGATATTTTTTGCGAAGTGCTGTTGAACTTCAAGGAATGAACCAGAATCCACCACTTCTTCAATAACAGTCCGAACATCATACGGTCGTGTTGAATCGAAAGGTACTATATCTGCTAAATCCGCACAGAAATCATCGCGATCTGATTCGTTCTTCACAGGTGCTTTTTCTTCATTATTGAGAGGTAAGTAACTTATTAAGTTTCGCACGCTAGAAAGAACTTCTTCTTCTGTTTTACCTGTGAAATGTGCGTTTCCACTTTTGGACCTGTGGACTTTTGCTCCACCCAAATCTTCTGCACTTATCTTCTCACGCGTCACAGTTTCAATAACTTTAGGACCCGTAATAAACATTTGACTCGTATCCTCAACCATAAAAACAAAATCTGTTATGGCTGGAGAATATACGGCACCACCGGCACAAGGACCCATAATAACTGAGATTTGTGGTATGACTCCCGAATAGATAGAATTTCGATAAAAGATTTGTCCATACCCGTCTAATGATACCACACCCTCTTGAATCCTCGCACCACCCGAGTCATTCAACCCTATGATAGGTGCTCCATTCCTCGCTGCTAGGTCCATTACATTAGCAATTTTCATTGCATGCATTTCTCCCAACGCTCCACCGAATACCGTAAAGTCCTGTGCAAATACGTAGATCGGACGACCCTCAACTTTTCCGTAACCAGTAACGACTCCCTCGCCAGGTGCTTTTTGATCAGACATACCAAAGTCTAACGATCGATGTTCAATAAAAGAATTCAGTTCAACGAATGATCCTTTATCAACGAGCAACTCAATTCGTTCTCTAGCTGTGAGCTTTCCTTTATCATGTTGCTTCCTTATCCTCTCATCACCGCCACCCATTTCGACTTCTCTACGACGGTCATACAATTCATTGATTTTATCGTACATATCCATCATTCAGCCTCCTTTGTATCCTTCTCACATAGTTCGTATAATACTCCTCCTGCTGACTTTGGATGCAAAAAGGCAATGTTCGCACCGCCTGCGCCTATTACTGGCTTATCGTGAATAAGTTTAATTCCACGCTCTGAAAGCTCTTGAAGTCGCTCTTCAATATTGTCAGATGCTAACGCGATATGGTGGATTCCTTCACCTCTTTTTTCGATAAATGAAGTTATCGGACTTTCATCATTCATAGGTTCTAAAAGTTCGATTTTTGATTCGCCTATCTTCAAGAAAGCAACCTTCACTTTCTCAGAAGCAACTTCTTCAATCGCTTCAAGCTGTAGATGAAGTGAATCAACGTAAAATGGTAGTGCTTGTTCTAGTGATGAAACAGCAATACCTATATGATCGATCTTCTTGGGAGGAGAAAGCACCTCTTCACTGACTCCATCTCGTTCACGAACAGCTTTTTCAATAAATACAGCCGTTTCTTTTGTAGGAGTTCCAGGAGTGAATACTTTTTGTACTCCTTTTGATTCTAGGTATGGAATGTCTTCCCATGGAATGACACCTCCACCCACAACGATAATATCTTCTGCTTCACGATCCTTAAGCATCGATACAATTTCAGGAAAAAGTTCATTGTGAGCTCCTGATAAGCAAGAAAGACCGATCGCATCCACATCTTCTTGAATCGCTGCAGCTACGATTTGTTGAGGTGTTTGACGTAACCCTGTATAGATTACTTCCATACCGTAATCTCGTAGAGCTTGGGCAACCACGAGAGCTCCTCTGTCATGTCCATCTAGTCCTGGTTTTGCAATCAATACACGAATTTTCTTCATCTCATCCCACTCCCCGGTTAAACTCCTGTATATTCTCCAAACTCTTCTCTAAGTACTCCACAGATTTCACCGACCGTGCAGTAATCTCTCACACATTCTAGAATAAGTGGCATTAAATTATCATCGCCCTGCGCACCTTGTCTTAATGCTTCTAATCGAGCGCTCACTCGACTTGAGTCTCTCCGTGTTCTTAACGCTTGAAGTTTTTCTATTTGTTTTCGCTGTAGCTCAGGATCTATGCGATGTAGTTCAGGCTTAGGTTCATCCTCTAAGGTGTACTTATTCATCCCTACTACAATCTCTTCTCCAGATTCAATCTTCTTCTGTGTTTCATATGCAGCTTGATGAATTTCACGTTGCATATAGCCCTGCTCCACGGCTGAAACTGCGCCACCCATATCATCAATTTTCTCGATATAGTTGAACACATAGTCTTCTAGCTCGTCCGTTAATTTTTCTATATAATAAGATCCGCCCAGTGGGTCAACCGTATCTGTTACACCACTTTCATTCGCGATGATTTGTTGCGTTCTAAGAGCAATTCGAGCGGAATCTTCAGTTGGAAGCGCCAGCGCTTCGTCTTTCGCATTCGTATGAAGGCTTTGCGTACCACCTAGAACCGCTGCCAAAGCTTGCATTGTAACTCTTACGATATTGTTGTCAGGCTGCTGAGCAGTAAGTGTTGATCCTGCCACCTGAGTATGAAAACGAAGCTGCAAGCTTTTTGCTTTTTTCGCTCCGTATCGTTCTTTCATAATCTTTGACCAAATTCTTCTCGCAGCTCTAAACTTGGCAACTTCTTCCAAGAACTGATTATGCCCATTGAAGAAGAATGCGAGACGTGGAGCAAAATCATCAACTGCAAGTCCTGCTTCTATCGCAGCATCTACGTATGCGATTCCGTTTGCAATTGTAAAGGCAAGCTCTTGAGAAGCCGTGGATCCCGCTTCACGAATATGGTAACCAGATATACTAATCGTGTTCCACCGTGGTACTTGCTCTGCACAATAAGCAAATATATCAGTAATTAATCTCATCGATGGTTTAGGTGGAAAGATGTAAGTACCCCTCGCAATATACTCCTTCAAGATATCGTTTTGAATCGTTCCAGAAATTTCACTTTGAGAAACACCTTGCTTTTCAGCTACAGCAATATACATGGCTAGTAATACTGCAGCAGGTGCATTGATAGTCATAGAAGTACTTACTTTGTCTAGTGGAATATCTTTCAAAAGCGCTTCCATATCATCTAGCGAATCGATCGCTACTCCTACTTTTCCGACTTCTCCTTTTGCCATCAAGTCATCTGAGTCGTAACCTATTTGTGTTGGTAAATCGAACGCAACAGATAAGCCCGTTTGACCTTGATCTAGTAAGTATCTAAAGCGAAGATTCGTTTCTTCTGCAGAACCAAACCCTGCATACTGCCTCATCGTCCACGTTCTGCCTCTATACATCGTTGGTTGTATGCCCCGTGTATAAGGATACTGTCCTGGAAAACCAAGCTTCTTTATATATGACTCGTCAAGCACATTTGGATGAGCCAAACGGTCTATTTCGATTCCTGAGCTCGTAACAAACTCTTCCTTCTTCTCAGGAAATTTCGCTAATAACTTTTCAGTTAACGCCTTCCATTCTTCAAATTGTTCTTTAAAATCTTTCTGATCTGTCGTCATCCCCATTCCTCCCTGTCCAGCTATAGTCGCATTCTGCCGAAATTAAGATGTCTAACTTATATACTATTCTGTATAAAGAAAGCGTTTTCCTTCCCAAAATAAAAAATTTGTTGAATCCGCTCATAACTTGACCACTTTTAAAGCTTGTACCACTACCTAAATATGTGTAAAATAACGATAGAATGTTCAGTTGAGGGAGGGACTTTCATGCCCCGAAAAACGACTAAGATCGTTGTGTATATCATGATCATCTCTATGCTATTAAGCTTATTTGCAGGAGCTACGGCAATGTTGTTTTAAAATAAAAATAGAAGGTGCTGTCTTAGTTAAAGACAGCACCTTCTATTTTTGGTTTGAAAGAGCACCGGCCCTTTTTCCTAATTCTTCGAAAGAAGCAGAACTTGTTGTGATTACTATTTTAGTTCCTATAGGAATTTCATTGAACAGCTTTTCAATTTCGTTGTTTTGAAGCCTGACACAGCCAGCCGTAACATACTTCCCGATCGACGAGGGACGATTCGTCCCATGAAGGCCATAAATTCTCCCATCGGTATCTTCTGCATCAAATCCAATCCATCTAGTCCCTAACGGATTTTGTTTGTCCCCGCCTGCAATATTTTTCTTCCTATAATATGGATTTACAGCCTTTACAACGATTGTAAACGTACCTTCTGGGGTTAACTTATTGTCTTTACCCGTTGCGACAGGTAAGACTTTATCAATCCTATTTTGTTGAATGAAAGCAACTTGGTTTGTCTTTTTATTTACGATTACAAGTGGATCACCAACTATTGGATCACCTACAGGGAAAATGACCGAAATTGCAAGCATCATTGAGAATAAGAATTGTCCCATCTTTATGGTAACTCCTTTTTCTTCTTAGGATGCATCACACCAACGAAATCATTCGCTCTCTGAAAAAGCTCCTGGTTTTAAATATCGTTTCAAAAGTAAATACTGTTCAATTTCGTTAAGGAAGTGATGCAGAGCAGAGCGAGTCTCAAACTCTGATCGATCAGATGGTAAGGGGGAATTTCTAAACTCTTCTCTCATTTCGTATAGCTCGTCAAGAAAAACCCCCGCTGTATTTTGTGGCTTTACAGCGTCACTCAACCTTTCCATGAACTCAGCCATTTTCTGACCTTGTATGTAAGTTTGATCTAAGGATGAGATAATGGGAAGTAACCGCTCTAATATAAAGAACTGCTTTTCACGCATTTTAAAATACTTATAGTATTTATCGTCATCTCGTAACATGTGGTTCTCGATATCCTTAAGTGCGATGCTCTTCGCTTGTTGCAGGGCATCACCAACTTCTAACATTTCCTTCCCATCCCACGAACTTTCACCTTGTTGGAGGTAAACAGCATATTCCATTAAAATCACTGAGAACTTTTCCTCAATCTGTACTCTGTACTTCAACAGGTCTTTCTCAAGGTTTGGCATGTAAAGGTTGAACAGCAATGCGACTCCAATACCGATAACAATGATTGCAACTTCATTAAAAACAATCGACCAACTTACTGTACCAAAATTATAAATGTGTAGGATGATAACAGAACTTGTTATGACTCCTTCAGTTGCTTTAATCCCAACGACTACAGGAATAAACAATAACAAAAGCAGTGAAATACTAAGCGGAGTATATCCGATTCCTTCAAAAAAAGCAGCACTAAACACAATACCAAGCAAACAAGCAAGAAACCGTTGCCAAGAGCTATGGAATGATCGTTTCGTAGTAGGTTTGATACATAGGATCGTAAGTATTCCTGCAGAAACATAGTTGTCTAACGAGAAAAGTTGCGCAATAGTGATGGCGACCCCAGTACCTATGGCTGTTTTTAAAGTTCGATAGCCTATTTTCAGTTTCAATTCATATTCTTCCTTCCAACTTGTTATACTTCCTTAATATCCTTCAATTCACCCAGTCTAAACCTAATCCATTCAAATTAAAATTCTTTTAAAAAAAATAGAAAAAAGGCAACAGGTCCAAGCCTGCCGCCTTCCTATATTAGCAATATTTATTGAATAGGTATTGTAGCATTCCTACTACTTCTTCAGGATCGCTTCCTTCAATTTCATGGCGTTCTACCATGTTGATAATTTCCCCATCTTTAAGCAAGGCAAATGAAGGTGAAGATGGTGCAAAGCCTGTAAAATAAGAACGTGCTTTTGCAGTAGCGTCTTTATCCTGTCCTGCGAAAACGGTTACGAGATGATCAGGGGTTTTTTCGTTAGAGATTGCAGCTTTTGCAGCTGGGCGTGCAACTCCACCAGCACAACCACACACGGAGTTAACCATTACAAGCGTAGTCCCTTTCTTTCCCATAACCTCGTCAACTTCTTCTGAAGTTGTAAGTTCTTGATAACCAGCAGCTTTAATCTCTTCTCTTGCTGTAGCTACCACATCATTCATAAATAAATTAAAATCCATAGACATTCCTTTATTCCTCCCTTAACTCGGTACATCTTACAATATATTGTATCGCGAATACGCATAAAATTCCAAGAAAGCTTTTTAAAATGAATAAGAAAATGACCGTCTCATTGATGAGACGGCCTTTCTGTTTAATAAACAGAAGTATTTTCTTTAGAAATGTTCTCAAGGTTTTCTTTCACACGCGCAAGGAATTTACCACAGATCATACCGTCAAGAACTCGGTGATCAAGAGATAAACATAGATTTACCATATGACGCGCACCAAACATACCGTTATCCATAATTACTGGGCGTTGTACAATACTTTCCACTTGAAGGATAGCTGCTTGAGGATAGTTAATGATCCCCATTGATTGTACTGATCCAAATGATCCAGTGTTGTTTACTGTGAAGGTTCCACCTTGCATTTCGTCACCTTTAAGCTTGCCGGACTTAGCTTTTTTCGCAAGCTCTGTTACTTCACGTGCAATACCTTTAATAGACTTTTCATCAGCATTCTTAATTACGGGAACAAATAGCGATTCGTCCGTACCGACTGCGATGGAAATATTGATGTCTTTCTTTTGAATGATTTTGTCTCCAGCCCACATTGAATTCATTTGAGGGAATTCTTTTAGCGCTTCTACAACAGCTTTTACGAAGAAAGCAAAGAACGTTAGGCTATAGCCCTCTTTTTTCTTGAAGTCATCTTTGACACCATTTCTATATTCAACTAGGTTCGTCACATCGACTTCAATCATCGTCCAAGCATGGGGCGCTTCATGCTTACTACGAAGCATGTTGTTGGCAATAGCTTTACGAACGCCAGTGACAGGAATCTCGATATCACCTTCACCAACAGGCACTTCTGAGCTTTCCTGGGTAGCTTTTGGTGCTTTTGGTTCCTTTGGCGCTTCAGCAACTGCTGATTCTTGCTTCGGCTGTGACTCCTGTTTTTGTTCAGTCTTAGGAGAAGGTATTTCTCCTGAGTCGATGATCTTTTGAAGATCTTTTCTAGTAATACGACCACCTTTACCCGAACCATCTACCTGGTCAAGATCAATGTCGTGCTCTTGAGACATACGTAGAACTGCAGGTGAATAACGTTTCTTCATCGGTTGTTCTTCTTGCAGCTCTTTTTTATCTTCTGAGATATTTTCTATTGCTTTTTGTCCAGTAGAGTCCTCTTGTGTTTCTTCAGGGGAAGCCCCACCTTCGATTTCGATGTAGCAAACAAGCTCTCCTACTTCTAACGTGTCACCTTCACTGGCAACTAATTCTTTAATTTTTCCTGTATAGGAGGATGGAACTTCTGCATTCACTTTATCCGTGTTTACTTCCGCAATCGGGTCGTACTTGTTGACAGTGTCGCCAACTTCTACGAGCCACTTTTCTATTGTTCCTTCAGTTACACTTTCTCCCAACTGAGGCATTAAAATCTTCTCAACAGCCATACAATAACCTCCTCGGTATACGCTTTGTTTAGTATTCAGCAAGCTCCCGCATTGCTTTTTCCACTTTATCAGGGTTAATCATGAAGTATTTCTCCATTGGAGGTGAATAAGGCATTGCCGGAACATCAGGACCAGCTAAGCGCTGAATTGGAGAATCCAATTCAAACAAACATTCTTCAGCAATAATGGCAGAAACTTCACTCATGATACTACCTTCTTTATTATCTTCTGTAACGAGAAGTACTTTTCCAGTTTTCGTAGCTGCTTCTACGATCGCTTCACGATCTAGCGGATAAACTGTGCGTAGATCGAGAATGTGAGCAGATATCCCGTCCTTTTCAAGCTTCTCAGCAGCCTGCAGGGCAAAGTGAACACATAAGCCATATGTAATGACTGTAATGTCTTCTCCTTCACGTTTCACGTCAGCTTTACCGATAGGAAGTGTGTAATCTTCTTCAGGTACTTGGCCTTTTATTAGGCGATACGCACGCTTATGCTCAAAGAAAAGAACAGGATCTTCATCACGAATAGCTGCCTTAAGCAATCCCTTGGCATCGTATGGAGTAGACGGCATGACAATCTTCAACCCTGGAACATTAGCAAATAACGCTTCAACAGATTGCGAATGATATAACGCGCCATGAACGCCACCGCCATAAGGCGCTCTAATTGTAATTGGACAACTCCAATCGTTATTTGAACGATAACGGATTTTTGCTGCTTCAGAAACGATTTGGTTAACAGCTGGCATAATAAAGTCTGCGAACTGCATTTCAGCAACTGGTCTCATACCATACATTGCCGCACCGATTCCAACCCCAGCAATTGCTGATTCCGCTAGTGGTGTATCGATTACACGCTGCTCTCCAAACTCATCATATAAGCCATCTGTTGCTCTGAAAACGCCACCTCTGACACCAACGTCTTCACCGAGTACGAATACTTTTTCATCACGTTGCATTTCTTCTCTAAGTGCTTGAGTGATTGACTGAATATATGAAATGACTGGCATTGTTACTCCCCCTTACTCCGCATATACATGCTTCATAGCATCTTCAGCAGGTGCATATTCGGCATTTTCTGCATATTCCGTTGCTTCATCGACTTCGTTTTTAATTCGATCATTGATTTCTTTCTCAATCTCTTCAGTCAATACACCGGATTCCTTTAAGTACTCCGCAAATGTAATAACTGCGTCTTTTTTCTTAGCTTCTTCTACTTCTTCACGCGTACGGTATGCGCGGTCATCGTCATCACTTGAATGAGGAGTCAATCGATAAGAGACTGTTTCAATTAACGTTGGACCTTCTCCGCGACGACCTCTTTCTACAGCTTCTTTTGCCGCTTCATATACCGCTAGAGGATCGTTACCATCAACAGTTACTCCTGGCATACCATATCCAATCGCACGATCAGATACTTTTTCACAAGCAAGCTGTTTTGATACAGGGATAGAAATAGCATATTTATTATTTTCACAAACAAATAGTACTGGTAACTTATGAACACCTGCGAAGTTTGCAGCTTCATGGAAATCTCCCTGGTTTGAAGACCCTTCACCGAAAGAACAGAATGTGACTAAGTCTTTTCCTTCCATACGACCTGCAAGAGCGAACCCTACTGCATGAGGTACCTGAGTTGTTACAGGTGATGAACCAGTAATGATATTGTTCTTCTTTTGTCCGAAGTGGCCAGGCATTTGTTTCCCAGCAGAGTTAGGGTCTTCTGCTTTTGCAAAGCCAGATAGCATCAAATCTCTTGCAGTCATTCCAAACGTTAATACAACACCCATATCACGGTAATACGGTGCTACAAAGTCCTTTTCTGGATCCATTGCGAATGCTGTACCTACTTCAGCTGCTTCCTGCCCCTGACATGAAATAACGAATGGAATTTTTCCCGCTCGGTTTAGAAGCCACATCCGCTCATCAATTCTACGAGCCAGTAACATTGTTTCGTACATCTCGAGTACACGTTCATCTGTAAGCCCTAGAGCTTCATGACGTTTTTCTGTCTTGTTAGCCATTATTTCTACCTCCTCATTCGAGTTATATTAAGAATGGATCGCCTTACCATCAACAGCAAGTGCAGCTTCTCCTATCGCTTCAGAAAGGGTTGGGTGAGGATGAATCGTGTGTCCTACTTCCCAAGGTGTCGCATCTAGAACTTTCGCAAGTCCTGCTTCAGAGATCATGTCTGTCACATGAGGACCGATCATATGTACACCTAAAAGATCATCATTATCTGCATCTGCAACTAATTTCACAAATCCATCTGATTCACCAAATACGAGTGCTTTACCGATAGCTTTGAATAAGAACTTCCCTGTTTTCACATTATGTCCTTGTTCTTTTGCAGCTTCTTCAGTCAATCCTACACTTGCCATTTCAGGGCTGCTATAAATACAACTTGGTACTTTCGTATAGTCCATTGGTGCTGGCTCTTGATCCGCCATATGTTCAACTGCTGTAATCCCTTCATGAGATGCTACGTGTGCAAGTTGCATTCCACCAATTACATCACCAATCGCATAGATATGGGATTCTGCCGTTTGATAAAATTCATTTGTTTGAATAACACCTTTTTCGACTTTGATCGTTGTATTCTCAAGCCCGATGTTCTTCACATTAGCTTCTCTACCAACTGAAACGAGCATTTTGTCTGCATGAAACGTTTTCATTTCACCTTTGTGTTCTGCCTGAACCGAAACGCCATCGCCCTTTTCAAGCGTATCGCCCATTACTTTCGCTCCAGTGAAGAGCTTAATGCCTTTTTTCTTAATCAAACGAGCTGCTTCTTTCGATACTTCGTGATCTTCTGTCGGAACGATTCGATCAGAATATTCAAGAACAGTTACATCAACGCCGAAATCAGATAACATAGAAGCCCATTCGATTCCAATAACTCCGCCACCTACTATAATGATGGACGAAGGAAGAGACTCCATACGAAGAGCTTCATCAGAAGTCATCACATAGTTTTCGTCAACCTCAAGCCCTGGTAACGTCCTCGGCTTAGAACCCGTTGCAACAATGACGTTCTTTGGAATTAACATAGGGTTTTCCTCGCCGTTATTCATCTCGACTGAGACTGTTCCGGGCATAGGTGAAAAGATTGATGGTCCGAGAATTCTTCCAAACCCTTCATAAACATCGATCTTTCCTTGCTTCATTAGATGCTTTACGCCATTATGAAGCTGATCTACAATACTTTGCTTACGCTCTTGGACTTTATTAAAATCAAGTGCTACTTCTTTTGCCATCACACCAAATTTCTCACCATGTTTTGCTGTCGCAAAAACTTCAGCACTTCTAAGTAATGCTTTACTAGGGATACACCCACGATGAAGGCATGTACCACCAAGTTCACGCTTTTCTACAATCGCCGTTTTTAACCCGAGTTGAGAAGCACGAATTGCCGCTACATAACCGCCTGTGCCTCCACCCATGATGACGAGATCATACTCTTCAGCCATTCAAATTCTCCTTTTGCAAAAACATTATTTTAAAACCATCGAATTAACGGTAGTGTTTGGATATTCTTTCGCATCCTCTTCTTTCCTTAGAACGCGTAAACCACCTTCTGCAAGAGCCTGTAGTTCATTTTCACCAGGATGAACCACCACGTCAGCAATCCATTTAACATGGTCAGTTATCTGTTTCACAAATTGTTTTCCATAAGCCATGCCACCGGTTAATACGATTGCATCAACATCTCCACAAAGAACAGCGCTTGCAGCCCCTATTTCCTTACCGATTTGATAAGCCATCGCATCATAGACAAGTTTTGCTTTTTCATCGCCAGATTCAATCAACTTTTCTACTTTCACAGCATCATTGGTACCTAAGTAGCCAACAAAGCCTGCTTGTCCTACTAGCTTTTTCATAATTTCCTCTGCGTAATACTCACCTGAAAAACACATGGAAACCAAATCACCGACAGGAACGGTGCCCGCACGCTCAGGCGAAAACGGTCCCTCGCCATGAAGGCCATTGTTTACATCGATGACTTTTCCATTTTTGTGGACACCGACCGTAATTCCTCCGCCCATATGAGTAACAATCAAGTTAAGATTTTCATATTTTTTGTTTAACTGAGCTGCAACTCTTCTAGCAACAGCTTTTTGGTTTAGTGCATGAAAAATACTTTTTCGTTCTATTTCTGGTACACCTGAAAGTCGCGCAACATCCTGAAGTTCATCTACGACGACAGGGTCTACGATAAAGGAAGGAATGTTTAGTTGCTCTGCAATTTCAAAAGCAATGATCCCTCCAAGATTGGAAGCATGTTCTCCAGAAAAGCCATTCTTCAAATCTTCAAGCATCTGTTCGTTAACAGAATAAGTTCCGCCTTCGATTGGGCGAAGAAGACCTCCGCGACCAACTACAGCAGCAAGTCGCGAAATATTGATTGCTTCTTCATCTAAAGCTTCTAAAATGGTACTTTTCCTAAATTCATACTGATCAATAATGGTATCGAATTGATTGATCTCTTCTGCGTCATGACGGAGCGTCTTTTCAAACACAGCGCGCTCATTATCAAAAATACCAATCTTCGTTGAAGTCGATCCTGGATTAATTACCAGTAGTCTATATTCTTTATCACTCACTTGAGACCCTCCGTTTACTTACGATGACTTAAAATGTGCTGAGAGTTCATCAAGAATTGGCTTCTTGATTGTTTCATTGCTTCAATTCTTTCTTCTGCAAGACGATCTGCAGCTGCATAGGTAGGAATACCATCTCGCTTAGAGATTTCAATGACTTTTGCGATATTGTCATAAATCCCTTCTACACGTTTCATTGCTCGGTCACGGTTGTAACCGTATAACTCATCAGCAACGTTAATCACTCCACCAGCGTTGATCACGTAGTCAGGTGCATATACAATGCCCATTTCATGGATCTGATCACCATGAGTTGTTTCACGAAGCTGATTATTTGCAGCTCCTGCAATGACTTTTGCTTTAATTTTACCGATTGTATTATCGTTAATAACTGCCCCAAGAGCACACGGTGCGAAAATATCACAATCAACAGTGTAAATATCGTCAATATCAACTGCTTTTGCTCCAAAGTCAGAAACCGCACGATCGACAGACTCTTTGTTAATGTCTGTTACTACTAAGTTAGCTCCTTCTTCATGGAGATGTTTACATAGGTTGTAAGCCACGTTCCCTACACCTTGAACTGCAATTGTCTTGCCTTCAAGAGAGTCTGTACCGAATGCTTCCTTCGCCGCAGCTTTCATCCCTACATATACGCCATATGCTGTTACTGGTGACGGATTACCTGAAGAACCAAAAGCAGGTGAAATTCCAGTCACATATTCTGTTTCTTCATGGATTGTATCCATATCTTGAACGGTTGTGCCAACATCTTCTGCAGTAATATAACGACCGTTCAAACCTTGAATGTAACGACCGAATGCTCTAAACATCGCTTCGTTCTTATCTTTTCTAGGATCCCCGATAATAACCGTTTTACCTCCACCAAGGTTCAAGCCTGCTGCAGCGTTTTTGTAAGTCATACCTTTCGCCAAGCGCAGTGCATCTTCAAAAGCATCGCCTTCTGAATCATATGTCCACATTCTCGTTCCACCAAGTGCTGGTCCAAGTGTTGTATCATGAATCGCAATAATCGCTTTAAGACCAGATGCTTTATCCTGACATACTACTACCTGCTCGTAATCATAAGTTTCCATATATTTAAATAGTTCCATGTTAATCTTCCTCCCTGATTGTTCTTATTTATTAGTTGATCTTACTGCTAAAGCAATACTATAGACTTTACTTTCTGCATTATCAGATCGTGAAGTTAACACGATTGGAGCTTTGGCTCCAGCGATAATACCCCCTACTTTTGCATTAGCAAAGTACACGAGTGATTTATATAATGCATTTCCAACTTCAATTGAAGGTACAAGCAAAATATCAGCAAAGCCAGCCACTTCACTTTTAATACCTTTATGACTTGCGGACTTAGCAGAAATAGCATTGTCTAAAGCTAACGGACCATCAATTACACAGTTTTTTATCTGCCCTCTACTATTCATTTGCGTTAAGGCAGCTGCATCAAGTGTTGCTTGCATTGCTGGATTGATAACTTCTACAGCTGCAAGAGGTGCCACTTTCGGTGTTTTGACGCCTATAGATATCGCTACTTCCACTGCATTGTTTACGATGTCAACTTTCGCTTGTAAGTCTGGTTCTATATTCATGCCAGAATCAGTTACAAATACCATTCTGTCATAGCCTGGGACATCAAATGCTGCGAGGTGGGAAAGACCTTTACCTTTCCTGAGCCCATACTCTTTGTTAAGGACTTCTTTTAGAATGATTGAAGTAGAAACCATTCCTTTCATTAGAACATCCGCCTCACCATTTCTGACAGCGGTTACAGCCGCTTGGCAAGATTGCTTATCATCAGTAGAGTGTACAATACGAATGTCTTCCGAGTGGTTTAATTCTTTTTCTTCTAAAATGATACCGATTTGTTCCTCATCCCCATAAAGAATGAATGAAGCAAGTTTTTGATTCACCGCAATTCTCACTGCTTCAATTACTTCTCGATCAGCAGCGGCTGCTAATGCTACAACTTTATTTGTTTGCTCAGATGCCTCTTTCAATAGGTTGTCTAGATTCATGATGTCCCTCCTTCATATGCACCACAATATATAATGCAATTTCCATGCCAATTATAAAATGGCTCTAAATACGAATTGATTGACTTTGCACCATGCAAGATCATTCAAACCACGCAAATTATTGCATGCCATTTTATTCAATTCCGTGTTTCTCCATTTTATAATAGAGGTTCCTTAGAGAAACACCCAGCGCTTTAGCAGTAGCAGTTTTGTTACATTCATAATAACGAAGCGTTTGTTGGATCGTCTTTCTCTCAAATTCATCCACTAGCTGAGACAGTGACTTTTCAGGTGTTCTTTCTACTGATAACAATTCAGCACTTTTTGTCTCACTTAATAAAGACGGGATATGGGATAGCTGAATAACAGATTCAGCGGGATCCATGTGGATAACGATTCTACCTAATACATTCTCAAGCTCTCTGACGTTACCTGGCCATTCATACTGTTTGAGGTACTCTAAAGCCTCAGGTGTAATCCCTTCCACATTTCTTCCATAGTCTTGATTAATTTTAGCGATCAAATGATTCGACAGGAGGTCGATGTCATCTTTTCGCTGTCTAAGTGGAGGAATTTGTATCGGCATACGATTCAATCGATAATATAAATCTTCCCTAAATGAACCATCCATTATTCTCTTTTCAAGTTTTGCATTGGTAGCAGCAATTATTCTTACGTTAATCGATATCGGTTTTGTCCCACCAACACGAACGATTTCCTTTTCTTGAAGAACACGCAATAATTTCACCTGTGTATTCTGTGATAGCTCACCGATTTCATCCAAGAAAATGCTTCCGCCGTTCGCTTCTTCAAAAAGTCCTCTTCTACCACCCTGTTTCGCTCCTGAAAACGCACCGTCTTCGTAACCAAAAAGCTCACTTTCAAGTAACGATTCAGCGATTGCTGCACAATTAACCCTTATGAACTTATTGAACTTACGATCGCTTGCATTATGTATGGCATGAGCGAATAATTCCTTACCTGTCCCAGACTCTCCTCTCAACAACACAGTCGCTGGAGTTGATGCCGCGAGTTTCGCCTGCTGAATTGAGAATGACATTTCTTCTGATTTGCCGATTATGTCTTCAAAGGAGTACTTTGCCTCAAGTGTCCTAATAATTTGTCTGGCTCTCTGAAGTTGGTTGTTTAAGGAGTGTAGTTCAGAGACATCATGAATAACCCCGACACTTCCCTTTAACCTTCCATCTACCAGTACAGGTGAAACATTTACGACAACATCACGTTTCTTGGGTCCTACTTTCATTTGAACTCCACGGACTGGCTTTCTTGAGCTTAGTACACGCATGTGCATGCTTTCACCTTCAGATATGTCTGTGGTAGCTGGTTTCCCTATTACTTCGTCTTGTTCTAGCCCGGTTAACCTTGAGTATGCGGGATTGATCATTAGTCCTCTACCGTTTTCATCTACAACAGATATCGCTTCATCAGATGATTGGATAATTGCTTTTAACATGGACTGTATACTTTTCAAGTTTGTCACTTCTTGAGCCATCTCTTCAATAGCAGTCATATCTCGAAATACTGCTAAAGCTCCAACCCGGGCGCCATTGCTATCGAGCAACGGAATTCTAGTTGTGATGATTTTTTTCCCGTTCGGCAATAGTTGCTCTTTGTTTACTTCAGAGTGTCCACTAGACAGAACTCTCGGGAGCTGGCTTGTTGCCATTAATGAGCCTACAGGCCTACCTTGAGCTTGCTCCTTACTTATTCCAGTTACTTTTTCGGCACTTCTATTGAAGAGCGTGACAAATTCATTTTTATCTATCGCAATCATTCCATCATGTGTTGAATCAAGTATTATTTCCTGCAATTTAGATTGATGCCGCAACGTGTCGATCAATGTTTCTTTTTCTTCAATCAAACGAAGTACAATGTTTGCAACGGAACCAGGAATAAGAACTGTTTGCTTACTTCGTTTTTCTCGAATTTCTTTGAAAACGTTATCATCACCGGTTGCTTCTATAATGACATCGATTTCATAATCAGCTAATGGAACTTGCCAGTCATTGTAAACATCAATGCCTGCTTTCTTAGCTGTCACAATCCCTGGAGCTTCTTCATTAAGATCAACGACGGCTACCACGTTCATCATCTTTGTCTCTCGAAGTATATTTAGCAACGCGTTTCCACCGTTACCCGCTCCCACAATCATACATTTGCGCAATTATTCATCACCTGCATTTCTCACATGCAATATATTTCATACTTATCATACAACTAATTTCACTTTTTGACAAATCATGCATGGTTCGTTTCGGAAATTTGTCAAAAAGCGTTCTTGCCTGACATAGACAGACACTGCCTACTTCGCTACAATGTCATTAGTATTTGTAGAAAGGATGCGCATCATATGCGATTAATGGCTCTCCTTATTGTACTAATCCCTGGAATCTTAGGGGTTTATGGAATTAAACTAATGAGGGATGTTATCTTCGGAATCACTATTCCTCCATTTACTTCTCTCATTCTTCAGTTTATTTTAGGATTAGTGTTTTTCATTGCAGGATTATCGTTTGTTGGAGGATTTATCTTCTATCGTGACCGCAAGCGAAACAAAGTTCAAAAACGTTTTTCATCAAATAAACAAAAAAAAACAAAGTCCTAAAGCGACTTTGTTTTTTTTCAATTATCTTGTGTGTGAGTAGTTATCTGAATTATGTTCAATCCGGAGCTTATCCGCGACCATTGCGATGAACTCACTATTCGTAGGTTTTGCCTTTGACATACTTACTGTGTACCCAAATAAGTTGGATATAGATTCAACATTCCCTCTACTCCAAGCTACCTCGATCGCATGACGTATCGCCCGCTCAACTCGAGAAGAAGTGGTATTAAACTTCTTAGCGATATCTGGATAAAGTACCTTCGTAATCGATCCTAGCAATTCGATATCATTATACACCATCGTAATTGCTTCTCTTAAGTACATATAACCCTTAATATGTGCTGGCACTCCAATTTCATGAATAATGCTTGTAATGCTTGCATCAAGATTTCTAGGCCTGTTTTCCCTATGCGGACGCTTATAGGATTGGGAACTATTCGTAAATGTTGTTTTCTTGCCGCTCACTTGCCTTACGTGACTTGCAAGGTTATCCATATCGAACGGCTTAAGTATAAAATAGGATGCTCCAAGATCCACAGCTTTCTTCGTAACATCCTCTTGCCCAAATGCTGTTAGCATGATGACGCTACACGTATAATTCATTTCTCTTAAACGTTCGAGAACTGCCAGTCCATCGAGGTGTGGCATGATGATGTCTAATACTAAAACATCAGGCTCTTCTTCCTCAAGTACCTCAAGACATTCCTGACCATTGAATGCAGTTCCGACAACTTCAATATCCTCCTGCCGAGACATGTATTCCTCAATTAAGTTAACTAATTCCCGATTATCATCTGCAAGGCAAACTTTAATTTTTTGCACGGCTCCGTCTCCCCTTCCCATGTTTGGTTACCGTTATATAGAAATTCAACGGGCCAGGTAATTTTCCTCTAAAATTTCTAAAAACATTTAAATTTAAAACAAATCCTGCATTTATCTCTATTATTCTTCAGCTAACTCCATTTTTCTACATTTTCTGAATACTCTTTAACTTTTGTCGAATTTTCTTCATACAAAGTATATCATGGTTGCAAAACGAAAGAAAGCGAACTTTGAGCTTTTTTTAGCTCGCCGTTCGCTGTCCATTCCGATCTTCTTTATAGATGTTGATTCCCGCTTCTTCAAGCATCCATTCTATATGCACTCCATATCCAGATGTGGAGTCATTCACAAAAACATGGGTAACTGCTCCAATGACTTTTCCATCCTGAATGATAGGACTACCACTCATACCTTGAACAATTCCACCTGTCTCTTTTAATAGTTCAGGATCAGTGACCTTAATAACCATTCCTTTTGTAGCCGGAAATTTTTGTGGAATAGAGCTTACTACTTCTACGTCGTACGCTTTAACTTCGCTTCCTTTTACAACGGTAAGGATTTTGGCAGGCCCTTCCTTCACTTGATGAGATAGTGCGATCGGCATCGGCTTATCATACATACCGTTTCTGACCTCGTTGTTCATCTCCCCAAATATTCCAAAAGGACTGTTTCGTGTTATTGTTCCTAACTTATGATCAGTATTTGAAAACCGCGCTAACTTTTCACCAGGATGTCCATTGCTTCCTTTTTCGATGGAAGTTACAGAAGAACTATAAATTTCTCCATGATGGACAACGATCGGTTTTTTTGTATCCATGTCTGAAATAACATGTCCTAATGCACCATACTTTTTACTGTCTGGGTGGAAAAACGTTAATGTCCCAACTCCTGCGGCAGAATCTCTAATATAAAGTCCGATTCGGTACGTAGAGTCACTTTTGTCTTTAACGGGCACTAACTTCTTGTTAAGCTCCTTATTTTCACGCACAATCGTTACTTCTAAAGCGTGACCTTCTTGACCAATTTTTTTCACGATGGTCCCTATATCACTCATCTTTTTGACTGACTGACCATTAATTTTCGTTATAATATCTCCTACTTGGATATCAGCTATTTCTCCTGGCGAGCGTTCACCTTGAGTTGTATGAATAAGGTGATGTCCTACCACTAGTACGCCACGCGTATTTAATTTCACTCCAATTGATTGACCACCAGGAATTACTTTGAAATCTGGAAGGACTTTCACGTCTACTTTCTTAATAGGAAAAGTGCCTACGGTAAAATCAAGTATATCTGAACCACTGCTTTCACCATTAACTGTAATCTGATCTGAGTTTTGGTCAACACTAATGACGTCAGGTTTTTTTACAGTTGAAGCGGTGGTTATAACAGATGATATGTCAGTTTGATCTCCTTCAAACAGAACGACCTCATCTGGAATCGAAAGAAATAATTGAACTGGATTCGAAAATCCAAAAGCAATTATTATACCAAGGAGAACTGCACCAATCATCTTTCTAATAATATGTTTCTTCAAACCTTCACTCTCCTCGCTCTTGCCCACACCTCCAACATGGCTGTACTTATAATTTTGCCTTTCATGGCGGTTATTATAACTGAGAAAAATGAAAATGCTATCCTAAGTTGGATAGCATTTCATCTTATGTTTTTATTTGATCTGCTTGTAATAATAATTCTTGTGCATGTTTCTTTGTTAACTCAGTCATTTCAGCACCTGAAATCATTCTTCCAAGTTCTTCAATTTTCTCTTCTGTACTTAATTTTCCAACGCTCGTCTTCGTTCTTCCTTCTCCATTTTCTTCTTTGGATATATATAAATGATGATCAGCCATTGCGGCTACTTGAGGAAGGTGCGTGATTACTAAAACTTGAGAACCTGAGGAAAGCCGTTGAATTTTTTCCGCCATTGCCTGTGCAACCCTTCCACTTACTCCGGTATCAACTTCATCAAAGATTATCGATGTTATCCCTTGATGCTTTGAGAAAATGGATTTAAGAGCAAGCATAATTCTCGATAGTTCACCACCAGAAGCGGTCTTTGAAAGTTGTTTTAATGGTTCTCCAGGGTTTGTAGATATCATAAAGTCAATATCATCTTTACCTGATTTATGGAATTCTTCCCTTACTTTTGATGACTGATTAAAATGAATAGCAAATTCTGTTTTTTCCATGTAAAGATCCTGTAACTCCTCATGTATGGACTCTACAAGTTTCTTTGCTATTTGCTTTCTTAACTTTGTTAAATTATCCGCTTCGACTTTTAAATCTGCTGCAATACCAGCTATATTACTTTCTAGCTCTTCAATGCGGTCTTCACTATGCGTCAACTTATCAACTTCATCTTCGATTGAAGCAGCGTATTCAAGAATTTCTTCTACTGATTCTCCATACTTTCTTTTTAACCCCTGAATTTCATTCAATCGTTCTTCAACGAAATCCAATCTTGTTGGATCAAATTCAAGCTGATCTCGATACGAGTTAATTTTACCTAGGGTTTCTTCAAGCAAATAAAATTGATTCGCTACTTCTTCATGATAACCTTTTAATTCATCATCAAGGTCAGAAACTGATTCGAGTTGAGACATCGCTAATCCCAACCAATCTAGTCCCTTATTATCACCTTGAAGTGAATGATAAACATCTTGAAGAGCCCCAAACAATTTCTCGAAATTTCCAAGTCGAAGCTTTTCCTCCATTAAATCTTCATCTTCATTAGGAATTAATTCCGCTTTAGAAATTTCTTCAAGTTGATATTGGATTAAATCGAGTCTTTGAGCCATCTGCTGCTCATTTTCAGTTAAGTGTTTTAGCTGTTCGCGAAGCTTCTTATATCGACTGTAAATATCTCGATACTCCTCTAAAGCTGGACCTATAGATCGTTCTCCAAAGTTATCGAGTAAGGAAAGATATTTATCAGGTTGCATAAGATCTTGATGTTCATGCTGGCCATGAATATCAATCAATGATTGCCCAATCTCTCTTAAGATTCCAAGCGTAACAAGCTTGCCATTCACTCGACAAATACTTTTCCCCGAACTCGATATATCTCTCCGTAACACAACCATATCATCTAACACTTCAATTCCAACGTCTTCTAACTTTTGTATCGATGGATGGTTTTCGTCTATATGGAACAGCCCTTCAATTTCTGCTTTCTTTGTGCCATATCGCACGAATTCGGCTGAGCCACGACCACCAACAAGTAAGCCTATCGCATCAATTATGATTGATTTTCCTGCTCCAGTTTCTCCAGTAAGCACAGTTAGGCCACGGTCAAACGATACAGTCACCGCTTCAATAATCGCAAAATTGCGAATGGATAATTCGGCTAACATATTCTCCCACCTTCAAAGATCATCGTATTACAACATATCAATAAAGCGCTGAGAAATCATTGAGGCTTGTTCAGGTTTCTTACAAATGATCAAGATCGTGTCATCCCCACTGATGTTCCCCATTATCTCTTCCCAATCCAAGTTATCAATCAATGCACCGATAGCATTTGCATTGCCTGGTAAAGTTTTCATGACGATTAGATGATCAGCATCATCAATACTGATAAAAGCATCCGTTAATGTTCTTTTCAATTTCTGAAGAGGATTGAAGCGCTGGTCTGCAGGGAGACTGTATTTATATCTTCCATCTATTGTGGGTACCTTTACAAGATGAAGTTCTTTTATATCTCTTGATACAGTTGCCTGAGTCACATTAAACCCCGCGCTCTTTAAACAATAAACTAACTCATCCTGAGTTTCGACGTCTTGATTGGCTATAAGTTCTCGTATTTTTATATGGCGTTGTCCTTTATTCATCTAAAACCCTCCAAAAATACACATATGTAATAACAGCCTTATTATATAGCCCTATCCTCTTTTTGTATAGGCATACATAAATATTCAATCAAAACGCACGTATTTTCTTACCTATTGTTTGCCTACATAGATTAAAAAAAGGATACACGTATGTATCCTTCAAAGTTGACTGTGAGCTTGATCGACCACTTCAAGTACACTAATTGTTTCCTCTCCTTCTTGGACCTGTTGCCAGCCAAGATGTAGAAGAAATTCAATATTACCTTCCCCACCTGTAATAGGAGAGAAGGAAAGGCCTTTTACTTGATAGCCTATTTCAGTAGCAAATTCTATCATGTTATCCAGAACTCTCTGGTGAACCTTCTTGTCTCGTACAATGCCCTTTTTCCCTACGTCGTCTCTTCCAGCCTCAAATTGAGGTTTAACAAGTGCAATGACTTCCCCACTCGTTTCGAAGATGCTCTTCAAGACTGGGAGAATAATCTTTAAAGAAATGAAAGAGACATCGATGGTAGCAAGATCTGGTAATCCATTTTTGAAATCATCTTTCGTGCAATAACGGAAATTCGTTCTTTCCATAACAATTACTCTGTCATCGACACGAAGCTTCCATGCCAGCTGATTGTAACCAACGTCAAGAGCATATACAGTTGAAGCGCCATTTTGAAGCGCGCAGTCAGTAAAACCGCCTGTTGAAGAGCCAATATCAAGGATCACTTTGTTCTCTAACTCCAACCCAAAAGTCTCGATTGCTTTCTCTAGCTTAAGCCCACCACGGCCTACATACCGTAGCGTATCGCCTTTAACATATAAAACGATATCATCGTTAACTTTTACTCCAGGCTTATCCAACCTTTCGGATTCAGAATATACTAAACCCGCCATGATTGCTCTTTTCGCTTTCTCTCTCGTGTCGATTAGTCCTCGATTTACAAGGAGCACATCTAGCCTTTCTTTTTTCGCCATGTTAATCTATGCCCTCTTTTGCTTTGCTGGTAGCATTTTTTTTGCTTTTTCTGCGATATCTTCTGCAGTCAAACCTATTTCTTTCAACAACTCTCCAACACTTCCGTGTTCAATATACGTATCAGGAATCCCCATCCGTTGGATCGCACCGTGTTGAAAACCACTATCGTTCAAATATTCTAAGACCGCACTACCGAAACCACCTTGCAAAATTGCTTCTTCAACAGTCAACATAGGAATACCCTCTTGAATCAGTTCAGACATCATTTTCTCATCAAGTGGTTTGATAAAACGCGCATTGATCACTCTTGCAGAAATGCCTTCTTGCTCTAATTTTTCTGCTGCTTTTAATAATTCTTGAAGCGTAGGACCAAAGGAAAGAAGCGCAACATCTGAGCCATCACGTATAACTTCCCATGAACCTATCGGAATTTCTTTCAATTCCTTATCCATTGTAACCCCTATACCGTTTCCACGGGGATAGCGAATCGCAATTGGACCACTATTGTATTTATAGCCTGTGTAAACCATATTCTGGAGTTCATTCTCATCTTTCGCCATCATCAATACCATGTTTGGAAGGTGACGAAGGAAAGAAATATCGAATACTCCTTGGTGAGTTTCACCGTCAGCTCCTACGAGTCCAGATCGGTCAATTGCAATCAGTACATTTAAGTTTTGGCGGCACACATCATGGACTAATTGATCATAAGCTCGCTGCAAGAACGTGGAATAAATCGAAAGTACCGGTTTTAAATCTTGTGTAGCAAGACCAGCTGCCATCGTAGTAGCGTGTTGCTCCGCAATCCCCACATCAAATAAACGGTCCGGGAATTGATTTTCAAATGCTTCCCACTTAGAACCAACCGTCATTGCAGGAGTAATGACAGATATGCGGTCGTCTTTTTCAGCTAATTTACGAACCGTTTCACTAACTACCTTGCTATAACCTGGTGCAGCTGCTTTTGGCTTAATTTGCTCACCGGCTTCGATCTTATATGGACTCACACCATGCCATGTTCCGATTTGATCGTTTTCTGCAGGGTGATACCCCTTCCCTTTCTTAGTCAAAACGTGAACAATTACTGGCCCTTTTGTCTTCTTTGCATATTTAATATTTTCCATTAATGCATCAACATCGTGCCCATCAACTGGTCCAAGATACGTAAATCCTAGTTCTTCGAAGAAGATTCCTGAGACCAATAAATATTTCATCGCATCTTTAACACGTTCAGCAGTGGAAGCCAACGCTCCACCAAACGCTGGAATTCTTTTCAGTAAGTATTCTAACTCTTCTTTTGCTTTATGATATTTACCAGCAGTTCTCATTCTTCCCAAAACGTTATGAAGTGCCCCTACGTTTGGTGCGATCGACATTTCATTATCATTTAAGATGACAAGCATGTCTTTTTGCTCATGGCCAATATGATTAAGTGCTTCAAGTGCCATTCCACCTGTTAGCGCACCGTCACCAATGATCGCCACGACGCTTTCGTCTGTTCCTTTTATATCACGGGCAGCGGCCATTCCCATAGCAGCAGAAAGAGAAGTAGAACTATGTCCAGTTTCCCAAACATCATGCTCACTTTCATTACGTTTAGGGAAACCACATAGTCCTTTATACTTCCTCAGCGTGTCGAACTGAGTGCTTCTACCTGTTAATATTTTATGAACATACGCTTGGTGTCCAACATCCCAAATAAATTTATCCTTCGGGCTGTCAAATACTTTGTGTAAAACAATCGTGAGCTCAACAACACCTAGGTTTGGTCCTAAATGCCCGCCGGTTACTGAAAGCTTATTTATTAAGAATTCCCTAACATCCTCAGCTAGCCCTGTCATTTGTTCAACATTGTATTTTTTTAAAAATTTCGGATTCTCAATTTTTTCTAAATCCATGGGAATGTCCTCCCCTTCTATATTTCGATTTACGCTTGCTACTTTTTCTTCTTTTTTTGTTTACCAACCATCTTAATTTTGAAGGTTTTTTCAATAAAGTATAAGAATCGTCCTACTTGAAAGATGATTTCAGTAGAGAAATGAATAGCAACCGTTTTACCGAGGGCTTTACCTCCCACTGTCAACGCAGCAACTACACTCGTGAAAACCACTGATACTATATATTGAAACAAAGATCCCTCATCGTGTCCAAGTTGAAGTGTTAACTGAACCACTACGGAAGCTGCAGCGGTACCACTTATGATACCCGAAATGTCCCCGATCACATCATTACAAAAACTTGCAACACGGTCAGCATTTCGAGTCACGAATATAGCATGCTTTGCTCCAGTTAATCGTTCTGCTGCCATTGCATGAAACGGAACTTCGTTAGCAGCGGTAGATGCTACTCCTATTGTATCAAAAAATATACCTATAAGAACGATTAGAAGAACCACAACCATTCCAAGTGCCCAAGTAAGACCACTTAGAACTGCTGTTGATATAATTGAAAAAATAGCCGCTAACACAAGTGTGATAACGGCAATCGCTAAACTCCAGTTTATGGACTTTGATATCGAAGCTTTCATCTGTACTCCTTGTGTATATGAAATAAAAAGAGGTGTTCAACATAACAGGTGATAAACGAGGAAGTCCGACTCCCTCATTCCTGTCAAGTGAACAACCTTGTCGTTATGTATCGCAGAGTGGTCACTTAAAGAGTAAAGACTGCGGCTTAGGTCCAGTAGGTTTTCCCAAACGGATACCCGAACGTCGCCGTTCAGGCGGTTTCCCTTTATATCCGTCTTAGCGTGTCACCATTCGCTAGACTGGATTACCACTTAGTCCGCACTATAATCCCCTTTAAGTGTCACTCGGAACAGTCTAGGAGTTTTCCTCAACAGTCCTGGTCAATTCCTAGCCTCTTTTGCAGAGCAGATTTCATATGGGTGGTAGATAAAGTATGCTGGCCTAGCGATACCTCATCAATAAACCATAATCCCCTCTAGCTCCACTCAAGGCAGGCTACGCTGTTCAGCCGCATCCCTGGCGACTGAAACAGGTTCATACCCCATTTCATAGCTGGCGACGTTAACCGCACAAGCTACAAGAATAGGCCTCCGCGGAAGCAGGGTCAACGCCCACATGCCTTTGTGGATCGCCCTGCGACCTTAACTCCCAGCATCGACCCAAGTCTGGGCGACTCAAGCCAACACCAGGAACTTCATCGATGTGCCCTATGGCGGATTTTTAGGCCCGCCTTCAGAATAGCCGGACTGACTAGAATACTGCACCACTCAGTCTAATTCTATTATATCACAATACCACTATATTCTCAATTTTGTTCTAATGATCTCTTTCGATGATGAACGTTGCAAGCGAACGTAATCTTTCATCATGCACGCTAACTTGATTTAAGTGCATTAATGCCTCGTCATAATGACTTGCTAGCTTTTCTTTTGCACCTGTTAAAGTGAGGAGCTTAGGATATGTACTCTTGTTATTACTTTCATCGCTGCCAGGCAGTTTTCCAATCTTTTCTTGATCGCCCTCTACATCTAAAATGTCATCACTTATCTGAAAAGCAAGACCAAGATGTTCCCCAAACTGCCTCAAGTGCGCTAGTTGGTCTTCATGAGCATCACCTATAACAGCACCGGCAAGTATAGAAAAGACGAGAAGTTTACCTGTTTTATGGTGGTGAATGTATTCGAGTTCTTCAAGAGTTAACGCTTGTTCTTCTCCAGATAAATCAGCGATCTGACCGCCAACCATGCCACTGGGACCAGCTGCACGCGCCATCAAGGTTGTTAAGGTCACTTTCTGATCATCTCTTAATGAAGAATTACTAATAACCTCAAAGCTCTGGGTTAACAAAGCATCCCCCGCCAATATTGCGGTTGCTTCACCAAACACTTTATGGTTCGTTGGTTTTCCACGTCTTAAATCATCATCATCCATAGCAGGGAGATCATCATGAATTAATGAATATGTATGGATCATTTCGACGGCACACGCAGCATGAAACGCCTTTTCTTTGGAAGCACCAAAAGCTTCTGCTGTTGCCAACATAAGGATCGGGCGGATTCGCTTCCCACCTGCATCTACAGAGTAGAGCATTGCTTCTTTCAAATCCTTAGGCATTTCTGAATGAGAGATGAATTCTTTCAACTTATCATCGATTAATTTCTTACTCTCTTTCATGTAAGTATTCAAGTCTCCCGTCACGCCTCATCCTCCTGAACCGAGAACCGTTTAATTTCTCCATTCTCGCCAACAATCTGGTCCATCTTTCCTTCAATAGACTGCAGCTTATCATGACAAAGGTTTGAAAGGTTCATGCCTTCTTGAAATAGCGAAATTGCCTTTTCAAGTGGGACGTTTCCTTCTTCAAGAGAGCCAACGATATTTTCTAGTTTCTCCATCGCTTCTTCAAACGTTATGCTTTCAGATTTTTCTACTTCATTCTTTTCCATATGATTCATTCTCCTCCAATCCCCAGACGTGAGCATCGATCTTTCCATCAGTCATTTGAACTTTGATGACATCACCAGGTTGAACCTGTTTAACGGACTTCACCAACTCATCATCCCTATATGCAAGACTGTAGCCTCGTTCCATAATTTTCAACGGACTAAGCGCATCTAACTTACTTGCAGTATGAGCAAAATCTCTATGCTTTGCTTGAACGACACGATTCATCTCTTTATAGAGAGATGTCCGAAGATCTTCAAGGCCTTTTGCAGAGTCCTTTAACAATTGCTCAGGGTGCTTTCTGAGAAGCTGGGTATGATTTCGCTGCACGTGCTCTTTTGTATAGTCGATCTGTCTTTTCATTGTCTTACGCAACCGTTCTACCTGCAAATCAAGTTCCTGTTCTTTTTGACCTAATAACTGATTTGGATATCGAAATGCGTAGGATTTTTGTAGACGCGAAAGACGCTCTCGCTCATTTTGCTTCTTATCTTTTATTGCTCTAACGAGTCTATGTATTCTTTGGTTAAGACGTTCTTCTAATTCCACCATACTAGGAACTGCTAATTCAGCAGCACCAGTGGGAGTTGGGGCCCTTAAATCTGACACAAAGTCAGAGATTGTATAATCCGTTTCATGTCCTACCGCAGAGATAATGGGGATTTCAGAAGCGGAAATACTTCGCGCAACTTCCTCCTCATTAAAAGCCCATAATTCTTCGATTGATCCTCCACCGCGGCCTACGATCAAAACATCGATCATGTTCATCGAATTCGCCATGTCGATTGCTCTCACAATAGAGTCCTTTGCATTTACGCCCTGAACGAGTACTGGGAAAACGGTAATTCTTGCTGAAGGATAACGGCGTTTGATCGTTGTGAAAATATCTCGAATAGCAGCACCAGTGGGAGAAGTAATGACACCTATTTCATTAGGGTATCGAGGGATTTGTTTCTTTCGTTCAGTTGAAAACAAACCTTCAAATTCTAATTTTTTCTTCAGTTCTTCATAAGCCAGATACAGATTCCCAATACCATCAGGCTGCATCTCCCTAGCATATAACTGATATTGTCCATAAGGTTCAAAAACTGAAACCTCTCCCCTTATCAGAACTTTCATGCCATTCTCTGGTTTGAATTTCATATGGCGATTATTGCCCGCAAACATAACTGACTGCACTCTAGACTTGTCGTCTTTTACAGTAAAATACAAATGCCCTCTACTATGAAGTTTCACATTGGAAAGTTCTCCTCGTAGCCAGACATCTTGTAATGCTGGCTCATTGTCAATCATTCTTTTGACGTGCCTAGTAAGAGCCGTGACTGAAATATATCGATTGGTTACCAATATTCCCCCTCCTTCCACCGTGGAACTTGTTAGGCTTTTTGAATCATCTTAGATAAGACGCCATTCACAAAACGGCCAGACTCATCGCCGCCAAACATCTTAGCAAGTTCTACAGCTTCATTCAGACTTACATTGACTGGAATATCATCTCTAGTCATTTCATAGCAAGCCATTCTTAAAACGGAGCGGTCGACATTACCAATTCTGTTAAAAGTCCAATTAACTAGATTATTTTTGATTTTCTCATCGATTTCTTCTAGGTTTTCAAGCGTTCCAAAGACAAGCTCAGATAAAAACTCGTCACCTTCTCCATCGCTTAATACGTGTTCCAGCGCCTCTTTAGGATCGGTGTCTGTCACATCTATTTGAAACAATGCCTGTATGGCCTTTTCTCTTGCGTGTCTTCTTTTCATTGCTATACCCCTTTTACGCTAATATTGCTATACCAATAGATGATAGCATATTGTAATAGACAAATACAGGTTTTCCAATTGTGAATCTATCTAACAAACAAAAAAGCAGGGGGAATAATTCCCCGCTGCTTATTCTTCATCTTCTGTTTCTTTTTTATCAAAAGTAATACCGACTACACTCACATTAACTGCGCTTATTTCGAGAGCAGTCATCGTAAGAAGAGCTTGTCTAATATTCTCCTGAATTTGCTGACAAACTTCTGGAATAGAAAGTCCATAGCTTACGACAACAAAAGCATCAAGGATAATACCATCCTCGTCAAGCTCAACCCTTACTCCTTTGCGATGGTCTTTTCTACCAAAGCGTTCCACGACACCAGAAGCAAAATTGCCTCTCATCTCAGCCACGCCATGCACTTCAGATGCAGCGATACTACCGATGACTTCAATGACTTCCGGGGAAATTTCGACTTTTCCAAGCCCTGTATCGTGCTCTTCCATTTCAAAAGATTGAACTTCATTCATTTACGAACACCTCACTTAGAATTTGTTGATTTTTCTGTTAGGTCATACTTCTCAAGAAACTTGGTATTAAAATCGCCACTAACGAATTTCTCATGATTCATCAATCTCATATGGAACGGAATGGTTGTTTTAACACCATCTACCACAAATTCACCTAGTGCACGCTTCATTCTTGAGATCGCTTCTTCTCTCGTTTCACCGTACGTTATGAGTTTAGCAACCATGGAGTCATAAAACGGTAGGATATCGTATCCAGGATAAACGGCTGAATCAACGCGGACTCCAAATCCACCTGGTGGCAAATACATGTGTACATTACCAGGAGAAGGCATGAAGTTCTTATCGGGATCTTCTGCATTTATTCTACATTCGATTGACCAACCTTTAAACGTAACATCCTCTTGTTCAAACCCTAATTCTTCATTTGAAGCTACTTTTATTTGTTCTTTAATCAAATCAACACCAGTCACCATTTCTGTAACAGGATGTTCAACTTGAATTCTAGTATTCATTTCCATAAAGTAAAAATTCCCTGTTGGCTCAAAAATAAACTCAACAGTTCCTGCACCGGAATAATCAACTGCTTTTGCAGCTTTAACAGCTGCATCCCCCATCTTTTCTCTGATCTGGCTATCTAGTCCAGGTGAAGGCGTTTCTTCCACAAGCTTCTGAAGACGACGTTGAATAGAACAGTCTCTTTCACCTAAGTGAACAGCATTTCCATGATTATCAGCTAATACCTGAATCTCTACATGACGGAAATCCTCAATGAATTTTTCAATATACACACCAGGGTTACCAAATGCAGTTGAAGCTTCCTGTTGAGTGATATTGATGCCTTTTATTAGTTCTTTTTCATCTTTCGCGATGCGAATCCCTTTACCGCCACCACCTGCTGTAGCTTTAATGATGACGGGGTATCCCATTTCATTAGCTAGTGATACGGCTTCATCTGCATCCTTAATGATACCTTCAGAACCCGGAACAATAGGCACTCCCGCTTCTTTCATAGTTGTTCGGGCTACATCTTTGGTACCCATTTGACTGATTGCTTCAGGACTTGGTCCCACGAATGTAATATTACATTCACGGCAAAGTTCAGCAAAATCGGCATTTTCAGCAAGAAATCCATAACCAGGATGGATCGCATCCACACCAGTTACAGTGGCGATGCTCATAATATTTGTAAAGTTTAAATAGCTATCTTTAGCTGCAGTTGGCCCTATGCAATAAGCTTCGTCTGCGAGCCTAACGTGTAATGCTTCCTTATCAGCCTGAGAGTAAACTGCTACAGTTTCGATACCAAGCTCTTCACAAGCACGAATGATTCGAACAGCAATTTCTCCTCGGTTAGCAACGAGTATCTTTTTTATTTTCATATTGGTACCGCCTTATTCCTTTACTAGGAACAGAGGCTGTCCATACTCAACCAGCTGTCCGTCCTCTACGAGTACTTCAACGATTTCCCCTTTAACTTCTGCTTCGATTTCATTGAAGAGCTTCATAGCTTCAATAATGCATACGATGCTTTCTTCAGAAACTTTTTCTCCAACGTTCACGTATGCATCGGTATCAGGATTAGGACGAGCATAGAAAGTTCCAACCATAGGAGATTCAATTTTATGTAATGACTCATCAATCTGAGGTTCGGCAGATTCTTCTTTTGATTCTTCCTTAACTGGCGCCTTCGCTTCTGGTTGTGGAGCTTTAACCGGTGCTTCTTGAACAACAGGCTGCTGAACTTGCGGTGCTTCTGCGTATTGGACGTCATTTTTCTTAAGGACTACTTTAGAACCATCATTTTCATATTCGAATTCATCAATACTTGATTCATCGATTAATTTAATTAATTCGCGAATTTCTTGTACTTTTAACAAATTCTACACTCCCTATCTCTAATTTACGATCGTTTTTAATTATGAGGAGGTATTCTCTTTGAATATCGCCCCGTCTACTACTAATTATACCATAGATATTCTTTCCTTTAGTATTTCCTATACTTATCGCAAAGAATACAATCTATGAATTGAGACCATTCTATATGAGCAGGTCATAAGCCCACTAATCATAACATATCAAACTCGGCGTGGGTAGTTGCTCCAGTTAACACAGTCTCTTAACAAGAGTAACAAATAACGTAATCGTTTTCATTATCTAAAATCCAAAAAAATTAATGCGTCAAAACATTACAAATAAAAAAAGGCGGAGTCTCCTCCACCTTTCGTACCCTTTACTTTACAACTGGCTGGAACTCAACTGCAATTCGTTGTTGGTTTCCTAATTGTTCTTGTGCCAAAACCATGATGTTATTAGCTTCTTCATTTGAAAGCTGATCTGCCTTAACGATTACTCTTACTTTATTATCAGCGAGTGTATAGACAATTGCATCATTGTATCCTTCTGATTTTATCAAGTTTTCTAATACAGATTCCTTTTGTGATAGTGCGAGCAACTCCTGACGCTCTTCGTGTGCCTCATTCCTCAAATCTGTTGAAGCTTCACTTGCGATCACTGCTGTATATTCCTCTATTGCTGCGTCACGTTCTTCCTGAATATCTAGTCTTAGCGCCGCGAAAGTTTCTTCACTCGATACGCTGGATGTCACCATATCGCCTTCATTTGCATTCGTTTCTTTCGCTTTATCCTTTTCAGAAGACGCTTCACTTTGCTCTTGATCGTCCACAAACGCTACATTTTCTGAACCTGGTGTCATGATATAATATGCAGAAAGTACAATAATCAAACTTAGCATTGTAAGCAACCAGACCGTTTGCTTTTTTAAGACCATATTAAGAATCCCCCTTTTGGTTTTTCGGAAGTACCATAACTCTATGGCTTTTCACATCTAACAACCTTGTTACTGCGTCCACAATCATCTTCTTCGTTTGGGCACTTTCTGCTCCTTCAGCAACTACGACCACTCCACGAACGATTGGTTTTCTAGTTGATACTACTATAGGACCTTGACCCTTATCATCTTGAATCACGACAACTTGTTCTTCGCTTGATTGTTCTTCAATCTTTCGAGACCCACCTTCATTTGGAGATTCATAAGTATATTTATCTGTAGAAGTGCGGTTTTTCTCTATTATTTTCTCTTCCGTTGAATCCAGGTTTACGATAACAGTTGCGTTCGATACTCCTTTCACCTCATCTAACGCTTCCTTCAATTGAGTTTCATAATGATTTTCATATTCTGAAATCGTAGATGGGTTTGAATCTTTTTGGGCGAATGCAGCTTCACTTTCACTAGTTGCCTTATCCGATAAAACCATTTTAGAAGGTTCTGGAGATGCAAAGAAGTTTTCAGTAAACATGAAGAGTACGCCTATCCCTACTGCTATAACAATATATAAAAGCGGCATTCCTTTTTTCTTTTTAGGTTTTTTGAGCTGATCAAGCCAGCTGTTTGATTTACTTTCCATGTATCCTACTTCCCTCCCTCCACCTCAACTCCGACCTGGTTTGGATAAAGCTTCCATTCATCAGCTAGAAAATATGCCACTTTTTTCGCATCTGTATCGATCTCAATTTCCTCACTATCCGATATCGATATAGATACCGCTTCAATATCACTTACAACATTTTCTCCATTCGCTTCTTTTACTTTGACTACTATTTGATCAATATTTTTCTCACCTTCTACCTCACCTAAAGCTAACGATAAACCGCTAATTTCTAAATTGAACTGTTCCCTCAACTCCTTTTCAACTTGACTTTTCAATTGGACAGCCATTTGTTCTTCAATATATGCAGAGTTAGAAGCTTGTATTTCACTTTTCTTTGTTTCGATACTATTTTCCATCTGAATTTCCGTTCTCGAATCGTTTAACGTAACAGATCTCAGCATCGCGTCAAAATCCTCCGTGAAAATAGTTAGTAATGGTGAGAGGATAACCGCCATCAGCATAAGCCCGATCACCATCTTGACATACCTTTGCATGCTGGAGTTAGGCAACAACAATTCAAGTACAGTTGCAACCAGGATAAGCAAGATGATATTTGTTACCCACCCTGTAATAATATCCATCTAATCCCTCCCCTCAGCGAACCATCAGAGTGATGTTTCCAGAAGCAATAATGATTGTTACAGCTAAGAAAAACATGAGAGATACGATTGAGAGAGCAGCGAAAATAAATAGAACGCTCTTCGAAATGACATTCAAAGCCTCGATCATAGGGCCTCCCCCTAACGGTTGTATGACTGCGGCTGCGATATTATAGATTAATGCTAGCGCAAGCACTTTCAATGCCGGAAACGCACAAAGCATGAGAAGAATAACTACACCGGCTAGTCCAACAGTATTTTTCAATAAGACTGATGCACTCAAAACCGTATCGGTTGCATCAGTGAACATCCTCCCCACAACTGGGATGAAGTTACCAGTAACAAACTTGGCAGTTCTAATCGTTATACCATCTGCTACTGCTGTCGTTGCTCCTTGAACAGAGATAACCCCTAAGAATATGGCAAAAAACACACCTAGCGTACCAATCGCTATATTTCTAAGTAAATTAGAAAGCTGCGTCACTTTGTAATGTTCACTAATTGTGCTTACGATCGCTAGCACTGCTGAAAGAAACAACAGAGGGAGAACAAATTTCTGGATTAATAATCCACCAGTATTCACCAAAAACAACACGATAGGATGAAAAAAAGCCACAGAAGCTACGCCACCAACTGATGCCATAAGAGCGAGTAAGAGCGGAATGAGCGCTAGAAGGAAGCTCATCATATTCGTTATGGCCGTTTCGGTATATTGAATCGCTACATGAAAACTATTCAATGCTAGAATGATTAGCACCATATACGTGATCGAATATGCCACAGTACTTACTGCCTTATGTTCAAACGCATTTTGCATATTCTGAAGTAAGATACTGAATATCGTTAGTAATATTAAGCTGCCAAGCAACTTACCGTGCACTAATAATTCATGAAACAGGAATTTAACAAAACCCAATAGGTAAGCTTTAAGAGAAAGTTGTTTTTCTCCTTTCACAAATTCTAAAAATGAACCCTTTTGACTTTCTGGGAGAAAACCACCGTATTCGTCAAGCACTTCATTCCAGTATGCTTGAATTTCTTGCAAGCCTAGAGAATTCAACTGCTTGTCTACAAATTGGTCAGTCATCGTTGGCTTACTTTCACCCTCATCAGCAGATGCCAATTCAGATGGGATATATAAAATAAAGCAGAGGAAAAACAACAAGAGCATCATCATTTTTTTATGAGGCATGTCCTATTCCTCCTCCCACTCAAGACGGTAACAGCCGCAATACTGTTTCAATTATTAACTTAAGAATAGGAATTGCCATTGCCATGATAAGCAATTTTCCAGCGAGTTCGATTTTTGAGGCAATCGCTCCCTGACCGGCATCTCGCGTTATTTGCGCACCAAATTCTGCAATATAAGCAATTCCTATAATCTTAAGGACTGTTTCAACATAGATAACCTCTATATTCGCCTTGGCAGCGAGCCCCTCTAACATTTGAATAATATGTTGAATTTCCCCTATAAGGTAAAGAAAAATGATAGCACCAGTGAAAACGGTTATGGTAAAAGCAAAAACGGGCTTTTGTTCTTTAACAACAATGGCGAGGAATGTTGCGATCAACCCTATTCCAACTATTTGTACAATATCAATCGCCTACACCCCCTACCCCTGGAAAAGAAAAACTCCCCGGATTTTCTGAAATAGGTCATCGATAATTGTGATCACCATATATAAAACAACAATAAAACCTATTAATGTTACCCATTGCGCGTATTCTTCTTTTCCCATCTGCTTTAAAATCGTGTGGAGCATCGCTACTATAATGCCGATTCCAGCAATCTGAAATATTTTGTTCACATCATGATTCATCCGCTTATCCTCCCAGTGACTAAATCAATAGAATGACGAGAAGAACACCTCCGAGAAACCCCAAACTCTTAAACATCTTTTCATATTTCATTTGATTATTTCTCGCTTCTTGTTCTTCTCTCTCTAGATGAATCAAAGCTAGTTGAAGCTGCTTTTGTTCATGCTCACGATCTTGTTGACCAATCGTTGCACCAAGCTGCTTCATTATTTCTTTTTCTTCTGTTTTGAAAGCTGTATACTTCCATACTTCATCCATACTCTTTATCCACGCATCATAAGCCGTTGTATGTCCTTCTTCGAGTTTCTTTCGAAAGGAATCGAAAAACCATGAGACAGGATGACCGACTTGTCTACAAATATGACCACAAGCTAGGCTTAATGGGGTCATTCCATATACAATTTCTGCTTCTAAAGACTGAAGAGCAGACTTCAACATTCTAAGTTGCCTTGACCGTTCACTTACAGTCCTGGACCATTCCACACCAGCCCAGGTACTTGCTAACACAATTAATATTGCACCGAGTAGCTTCATGCTAGATCACCTTCGTACGACGTATTTCGTTTCCTTTATGATCTTTCACTGCTTTAACTGTCCCAGGTCCCTTGGACCTAGAAAGTTCAACAATGCGCTTGAACATACCTGATTTAATAAGCTCCTGTATGCTCGGTCGCCTATATAGGTCTTCAATTGTATTGCCATGAACGGTAACTACAAGGTGTATACCTGCGTTTACAGCTTCTATGATCGCTTCACTCTCTTTTAACCCTCCTATTTCATCAACGATGAGAATTTCCGGGCTCATAGAGCGAATCATCATCATCATTCCTTCAGCTTTAGGGCAAGCATCAAGAATATCGACCCTTTTTCCTAAATTATGTTGAGGTACCCCATGAACACACCCAGCAATTTCAGATCTTTCATCAATAATACCTACCTTTGAAGATGCAATTCGCCTTCTAGGATCTCCTTCAGCCATTAATCGCGTAAGGTCTCGTAACAAAGTCGTTTTACCAGAATTGGGAGGACCTAGGATCACTGTATTCATCCACCCTCCTGAATAAAGGTAAGATAACAGCGGAGTAGCAATTCCTATTTTTTCTTTTGCGATTCTTACATTGAATGAGGCAATATCCCGAATTGCTTTCACATTCCCATTCGATGTAATCACCTTCCCCGCTAGCCCAACCCTATGGCCACCCTGTATAGTGACAAACCCTTTTTTTAGCTCTTCCTCAAGTGCATATAAAGAATATTGACTCAGTTTATTGGTCATTTGCGAAGCATCGTCTCTTGAAATAAAGTACTCTCTGCCGTCTACTTGAGGAAACTGAGGGCTACCGTTGATGATAATTTCAAGCGGTCTGTTAATACGTAATCTAATTTCCTCAATCCCACCTCTTTCCACATTTGAATATCGTTTTATAATATTTTTAACTCCTTCGGGTAGGACACGTAAAACTTCATCCATAAATGTCCCCCTTTCCTAGCATGTACTCTTTACACTAGTATTCCGGAACAATATGAATTATGTCTTACCAGACAAGCTACAATTTCCAACGAGATTAAGGGGTAGAATACATGTTTGTAACCTATGACCTTGTGCCTTGAAAGGAAGTGGATAAAAAGAAAAACACCCGACACAAATGTGCGGGTGTTATCTCGCCTTCATTCCGTTCATTATAAAATGAATGGTTCTCTTCAACTCTTCTTCATCGTCCCAATCGTTATCTGGAAGTAGAATGTATCTCGTTAATAAAAAGCCGCCTATCGAAGTTGCAGTTAATCGAATCGCTGCTTGAGTAGGCATTTCAATCAGCTCTCCTTTATCTTGAAAGTGAGTGACGATTGCTTCTAGTCGGTTATAAACCTCTTTCCCAATACGCTCGATAAATTGGCTACGTAATTCATTATGAAAAGGGATTTCTTGAAGTAAAATTTTCACAATCGATATGTGTTTTTCTATGAATGTCTGGCGATTTTTCACTATCGCCGTTAAAAAATCTTCATAGCACTTATAGTTTTGACTCAGAACTTTGTCTAAGTCCCTAATAATAAATGGTGCTAGGAGATTGCTCATTACAGGAGTCACTATTGCTAAAAGCAATTCTTTCTTTGTTTTGTAATGTCGAAAAATCGTACCCTCAGCCACTTTTGCTCGCTTAGCGATCTCACTTGTTGACGATGAAGAATAGCCTTTTTCCGAAAACATTTGTATCGCTGCTTCAACAATTCTCTTTTGTTTTGGAGTTAGCTCTTCACCGTACAGATCGGTCTCACTAGTACGAAACAATTCTTCCAAACCTTCTTGCTCTCCCATAAAAACCACCTCTTAAATTCTCCTATGTTTTTTTAGTGCAAATATATTCATAACGATAAATACGAACGAAAATCCTCCAAGCACAAGTAAATCAATCCATATTTCACTAAATCCTTGCCCTCTGATCATTACATCTCGAAGAGCATCTGCACCATAATATAGAGGCGTCAACGGTCCTAGCCAACTTAAATAATCTGAGATTGTTTCTAAATTAAATAAACCAGCAAAAAAGAACTGTGGTACGACAACCAATGGGATGAATTGAATCATTTGCAGTTCGTTCTTTGCGAAAGCAGATAATAATATTCCAAGTGTTAGTGCACTTAGTGCTAGCATTACAGTAATGAATAACACATATACAAAGCTACCTTCCATCTTTAAGTCGATTACATAAATGCTATACAATGCGATGATCGAAGACTGGATAGTCGTGAACAATCCAAACCCTATTACATAACCCATCACGAGTTCCCATCGTTTGATCGGACTTGCAAGTAGTCTTTCCAAGGTCCCCTGCGTTCTTTCCCGTAAAAAGGAAACTCCGGCGATTAAAAACACAAAAAAGAAAATAAAGAAACCTACTAAAACCGGTCCAAAATAATCAAAAGTCGTCATATCATTAGAACCATATAAGTACTCTACCGAAACTGGTATAGATTTTGCATCGGTATTTAAACTTTGTTTAATATTATCAATTATTGCTTTACTAAGTGAAGGGTCACTACCCTCGAGAAGTATGCTTATCTCCCCTTTTTCAAAAGATAAAATTGCATCATAATTCTCTTCCTTTATGCCAGTCTCGGGGTTTATATCATCGTCTAAATTCACAAAGGAAACATTTTTTTGGTTCATATTATTAAAAACTGAACTCGGGGCATCGATTAAACCGATTTCTACCTCTAATTCTTCCCCATTAAAGACTAGAGCTAACATCGTTAATACGATGATCGGTGCTACTATCATTAACGCCATTGTACGTTTGTCATGCAAAAACTGCTTAAGGATACGGATTACGACTGCTATAACTCTCATGTTAATCACCCTCCATATGATAAAAACGCCTGCTCGATTGTTGATGCTCCAGTTTCTTTCTTTAATTCATCAGGAGTTCCGTTTGCAATTAATTGTCCGTCGCGAACCATCCCAAGCCTGGAACATCGTTCAGCTTCATCCATCACATGGGTAGTAACTACAATTAGTACACCGCTCTCCCGTAATGTCTCAAACGTTTCCCAAATCTTATTTCGCAAGGCAGGATCAATCCCTACTGTAGGTTCATCGAGAACAAGAATTTCAGGTTCATGCAATAAGGCAATTGCAAGAGAAAGTCGCCTCTTCATCCCTCCCGAAAAAGTCTCTACTCTTTTGTCCAACTCATTTTCTAAGTCCACTAGTTTCATGACTTGTCGGATTCGATCAGCTCTTTTCGAACGCTTCACACCATTAATACTTGCGAAGAAAGCCAAATTCTCCTTAGCTGTCAACTCATGATAAAGTGCATCAGCCTGCGCCATATATCCAATTCGTTTAATTAAAGCAAGGTCCGGCATTTTTTGATCAAAAACGGTTACTTCACCTTCTGAAGGTTCATCAATTCCACAGAGTAACTTAACAAGCGTAGTCTTCCCAGAGCCAGATGGCCCGAGCAGTCCATAGATTTCCCCTTTATTTAACGATAGTGCAACGTCTTTCAAAACGTTTTTTTTACCAAAACGCTTTGATACATGTGCATGAATTAAATTTGCCGTCATGAAGTCCCTCCTAAATAGTGAGTGATTACTCACTTTTATTATAATACAAAACGCTATATATTGAAAGTGAGTAATCACTCACTATTTATTCAAATAAAAAAACCGCTCATAAAGAGCGATTTTTTCTACCCACGTGAAACATATTCTGCTTTTCCTGTATCGATAACAAGTACATCTCCCTGATTGACAAAGAAAGGAACTTGGACAGTAAGGCCTGTTTCGACCGTTGCAGGCTTTGTGCCACCAGATGCTGTATCACCTTTGATACCTGGTTCTGTTTCTGTTACGAGCAATTCTACAGTGTTTGGTAATTCAATACCGATTGTTTCATCACCATACATGCGAATGGAAATTTCCATATTTTCCTTCAAGAACTTTAGTTCATACTTAATTTGATCAGCTGGAAGCTCTACTTGTTCAAACGAACTAGTATCCATGAACGTATGCATGTCTCCGCTAGCATATAAGTACTGCATCTTACGGTTTTCAATATGAGCTTTCGCTACTTTTTCACCAGCGCGAAACGTCTTTTCCTGGATTGCACCACTACGTAAGTTACGGAGTTTAGAACGTACGAAGGCAGCCCCTTTACCTGGTTTAACGTGTTGGAAATCTACAACTTGCCAGATTCCATTTTCCACTTCTATAGTAAGACCTGTTTTAAAATCGTTTACAGAAATCATTTATTGTCCTCCTCGTATGTTATTCACCAAGAATTAATAATTCTTTAGTAGAATGAGATAGTTTTTCATTTCCAGATTCGGTGATGACCGTATCGTCTTCTATTCGTACGCCACCTTTACCTGAGAGGTAAATACCTGGCTCCACTGTCACAACCATTCCTGGCTCTAAAACAGTGTCAGATTTAAAGGAAAGTCCTGGTCCTTCATGTACTTCAAGACCAACACCATGGCCGAGCGAATGCCCGAAGAATTCACCGTATCCTTTTGAAGCAATATAGTCACGCGAAATAGCATCCGCTTCTTTCCCGGTCATTCCTGGTTTAATTTGTTCCATAGCTTTCATCTGGGATTCAAGCACAGTATGGTACACCTTTTTCAATTCTTCACCTGGGTCTCCAATTGCAACTGTACGAGTAATATCAGAGCAATACCCCTTGTAATATGCTCCGAAATCGAGTGTGATGAGTTCGTTCTTCTGAATTACTTTATCTGATGCTACGCCGTGTGGAAGTGCAGAACGTTTACCTGACGCAACAATAATATCAAAAGATGAAGACGTAGCGCCATTCTTTCTCATAAAGAATTCTAGCTCATTAGAAACATCAAGCTCAGTTATACCAGTGCGTATATAACCTGTTATATGTTGAAATGCTGCGTCTGCAATTTCAGTAGCTTCTTTTAAAACTTGCAGTTCGTTTGCATCCTTAATCATACGATGCTTTTCAAGAAGACCACTAATCGGTACAAGAGTTCCCTCAACCTTTTTTTCGTAAGCTTTAAAAACGTTGTATGTAAGTTGTGTTTCTTCAAATCCTAGCTTTTTGACTCCAAGCTCATTTGCCACTTTTGCCACTTCATCAATGATAGGTCCCTTGTGCTGGACAATATCGTATCCCTTTGCTTGTTCATTAGCCTGATCCACATAGCGAAAATCCGTTACAAACTTTGCATCTTTCGCCGTGACTAATACAACGCCAGAACTTCCAGTGAAATGAGAAAAATATCTTCGGTTGCTTGCTGAAGTAATCAACATCGCATCAATTTCATATTCTTTAAATGACTCTCTTAGTTTTTCTAAACGCTCCATCTAATAGCCCTCCTCTTTGATTACAGAAATGACAATAGAGCTAGCTCATAGCTCTTCATTCCAAAACCTACAATCTGACCTTCTGATACTGGTGAAATAACAGATTGGTGACGAAATGATTCTCGTTTATGTACATTAGACATATGCACTTCAACCACGGGTACGTCTACGCTAGCAATCGCATCACGAATTGCATAGCTATAATGCGTAAAAGCACCTGGGTTAATAATGATACCCTTGGCATTCTCTGCCTCGTGAATCCAATCGATCAAATCACCTTCGTGATTTGACTGCTTGAAAGTGAGAGAAACACCATGCTTTTGAGCTAGGTCATTTAAGCGCACTTCTAGCGTCTCCAATGTCTCGTTACCATAAATCCCTGGTTCTCTTTTGCCTAATCGATTTAAGTTTGGCCCATTTAGTACGTAGAAATTGTTCATGAGAAGCCCCTTTACGATCTATGAGATTTAGAAGATTCAATACTCTGTTAAAGACTACAGATATTACAACAAAAAAAGAAGAATGTTCCATGAACATTCTACCATAGCTTCATTTGTTTGAATAGGACGCGCCATTTTGCTGGTTTTCATGGTACTCAAATGAAATTGAATATCCTATAAACACACCATATAAAACATAGAGACATAATGTAGTAATAATCGTATTCTTATCAAGTTTCATCATCGAAGGAAGATCAGGAAACATTGGGTTAAGTAAGTAGAAGACAATAAACCAGAGTACAATACCATATCCCAAACCAGCCAGCATATTATTTATTTTCACCATCGTTGCACGGTATAGAAAGGCTACCCCAATCGAAACAATTGCGATTGCTATAATCCCAATCCACTGTCCTAAATGGTCATTTTTCCATTCTCCTAACGCCCAAGGTGAGAGAATGAGAGAGGGAGGGACCTTTGTAAATTTAAATAAGTAAGTCACATAGCCGATCAATCCCCATATTAGACCTCCAGCTATTCCTATATTAAGAACTTTTGTTGTAAAACTAAGAGGTTGCTCTTTCTTATTTTGTTCTAATTCTTGACCATCCTTTTGACTCTCGTTTTCCATGTCTACACCTCCGATACTAGTCTATCCCAGAACACACGTGATTATTTATCTATAATTCACCTATTGAAGCGATTAAAAAAAAGTTTGTTGGGGAAAATGAATATTAACATCGCTTACCTAGAGGTTTTTCAATGTTTCTTGTAGAATGTAAGAAAGACATTTACAAGGTTTTGGAATGAAACACTTCATTCTACTTAAACAAAATAGGTTGGTGAGAGATATTGTCAGACACAAACAAACCCGCATATGGTGGGCAAGCGGTTGTTGAAGGTGTTATGTTTCAAGGAAAACACACATCTGTAACTGCAATTAGACGAAAAGATGATTCGATCGATTATCTTGAGATACCAAAAAAGCCAAAACCGATCCTATCTAAATTAAAGAAAATTCCTTTTATCAGAGGAGTCGTAGCCATTATTGATGCAAGTGGGAATGGTACGAAGCACCTTAACTTTTCATCTGAGCGGTATGATGTAGACCCTTCAGAAGATGAGGAAGCACTTAAAAAGGAAGAACCTTCAAAAATGACGTTTTTTCTTGGGGCTGCTGCTCTTGGTGTGATCTCATTTGCTTTTGTCAAAACTATTTTCACATTACTGCCTGCTCTTGCAGCAGCATCATTGGAATTTATATTTCCTGGTCACGTCATCCAAAATATCATTGAAGGTGTTATCAAACTCATTTTGCTACTCGGATATATCTATTTCATATCCTTAACTCCTATCGTTAAACGAGTCTTTCAATATCACGGAGCAGAACATAAAGTGATTAATGCCTATGAAGCAGGATTACCAATCACTGTTGAAAATGTTCAGAGCCAGTCACGACTTCACTTTCGATGTGGTAGTAGCTTCATACTCTTCACAGTTGTGATCGGAGTTTTCATATACTTAATGGTACCCTCTGATCCACTTTTAGTAAGACTCTTGTATCGCGTATTGCTTATTCCAGTAGTGCTTGGAGTTTCTTTTGAAGTACTGCAGTTAACAAATAAATTCCGCAACATTCCCATATTACGTGGATTAGGTTATCCAGGACTTTGGGTCCAGCTTCTGACCACAAAGAACCCTGATGATAAACAAGTTGAAGTAGCGATTTGTTCTTTTAAAGAATTACTTGCACGTGATAAGAAACACGAAGAAGAATCAACTAGCACACAAGTTGTTTAATGACGAACAGGAGGTGAATCATTTGTCACGCCGTGTTGTTCAACCTCTTATTTATACAATTATAGGTCTTGCTGCCATTGGATTTATTTGGAAGTTGTTTTCCGATCCGACAGGTCTACTAAAACAACTTCTAATCACCGCTGCAATCGGAGTCATTGTGATTATGATCATACGTAAATTCATGGCTAAAAAAATGGGTAAACCTAACTCTGCATACCAGAAAGCTGCTAAGCAATCTTCTAAGTTGCAGAAGAAACGAGGCGTATCACGAAAAAGCGCCCCTCACCTTCGTGTTATACCATCAAAGCGTTTAATACCTAAAAAACGTCCATTAAATGATGATAAAAAGCCGAATCCATTTACCGTTATAGAAGGTAGAAAAGGCAAAAAGAAAAATCGCGCGCTATTTTAAGACATAAATAAGGTGGCTGAGAGTACTCTCAGCCACCTTTGCTGTATAAAAGTATAGGATGTTAAAACCTTACTGATTCCGGTAGCTTTCTCCATTTTCTTAGAAATTGCTCGGTACGTTCCCTGCCAAAGGATATGAGTTTTTTCTGTTCTTGACGTTCTAATGAAAAATCTGTAGTTATCCCATGTCTAACGGGGATAAACACAATATTCTCTGCTTTTTGTTTTTCGATATAACGCGCATCATGCGCCTCTTTCATCGTTTCAAATAACGCTTGATACAATTCAATAGCGTTCTTTATTTTGTGTCCTGGGATCTTCTCAAAGCTCGCACTCAATTGAAATCCTAATACGGGTCGAAGTTGCTTATTTGATTCCTCAGGCTTAAACACCCAAAGTGGAAAATTACTTAATATCCCTCCATCTACTACTAGATGTTTCTTCCCATCAATTGTATAAAGTGGATGAGGCTTAAAAAAGAAAGGGAGGCCCGCACTCATTCTTACCGCTTTGGCAATTGAAAACTGTTCAGGTACAAACCCATACTGCTCTAAGTCATCAGGAATGACAATTAGCCTCCCCCGTGTGATGTCAGAGGCAATTATTTTAAGTGATCCTTCCTCAATATCCCCAAATGTTTCAATTCCTTTCTTCTTAAGCAATCCATGTACCCACTTTTCTAAATCCTTCCCAGAGTAAAGACCAAGTTTCCAATAAAGCATCAGCCATCTCATCAACGGAAAAGTAAAGCCAGGTTTTCGATCAAGTAACGCTTTAAGATTTGTCTCAAGAAGAATTTCTTCTATTTCATCACCCTTGTAACCCGCTATGATAAGAGCGGCAATTAATGCACCGGCACTTGTTCCTGCAGTGCGTTTAAATTGCAGTCCTCTATCCTCAACAGCCTGTAAAGCTCCAACTAGAGCGATTCCCTTTACTCCTCCACCAGAAAAGACCCCATCGATATACACGCACTACCACCCCTTCTCCTTATTAAATCGTAATCTTATATGAGACAATTTAGTACAAAAAAAGAACAATCCAATTATACTTCGGATTGTTCATCTACTTCATTTTTCCGTTGGACTTCACGCAAATCGCCAACACGGTCTTTTGTTTCTTCAAAATATTGAACAAGATCTCCAATTCTGTCAATCGCATCCCAGCTAAGATGATGTTCAATACCTTCAACATCTTCGTATATATTTTCCTCATTAACTCCAATAACACTAAGAAATTGTTCAAGCAGCGCGTGGCGGTCAACTAGTCTCTTACCTAGTTTCTTGCCTTTTGGAGTTAGCATAAAGCCACGATATTTCTCATAAACTACATATTTACCTTTATCTAATTTTTGAATCATTTTGGTTACTGAGGAGGGATGTACCTCTAAAGCTTCTGCAATATCAGAAACGCGTGCATAACCTTTGTCGTCAATTAGTGAATAAATACGTTCTATATAATCTTCCATACTTGGAGTAGTGGCCATTGGATTCCCTCCATCTTTTATTCCATTTGAGCCAATCAATAAAAGCATACACCATAGTATGGGCTGAGACAAGGAAAGGTTCCTCTTCTCTACTTTCAGGGAAACCTTCTTACCACTACTGATCTATACTTTTAATAGCTCTTTTCAAAAAAAGACAAGGAATAAGCGAGTTCGCTTATTCCTTGCATTCCATCATGTTCGATTAAAGCCCACACTTCAATTGAGCATTACAATTATCACATGTGTTGCATCCACCTATTTCTTTCACTTGTCCTTGTCTACACACAGGACACGTATTACCTACTTCTGAACCAATTGTAACATCTGTTGATCTTAAATCTGTAATCGTATCGACAAGTACAACCTGTTTCTTTTCTTCCATTCCATCTTCAAATTCAAGTTGTTCAAATGAATTTTCTTCAGCCTTCAATGTTAGTACTTGTGAGTCACGACTACCATCAACATAAACTGTTCCGCCTTTGGCTCCGCCATTATAAAGACGTTCATAAACTTTCTCTACTTGTTTTACATCATAGCCTTTCGGAGCATTTACCGTTTTTGATATTGAGCTATCCACCCATCTCTGAATCACGCACTGTGTATCAGCATGTTCTTCAGGAGCAAGTTCCATAGCCGAAACAAACCAATTAGGTAGCGTTTCAGCATCTGCTTCAGGATTTCTTGAATAGTATTCTTCTACAATATCAGCTTTTACTTCGATAAACTTCCCAAGACGTCCACTTCTGTAATAAGAGAAGGAAAAGTAAGGTTCAAGTCCCGTAGATACGCCTACCATCGTCCCTGTGCTTCCTGTAGGAGCGACAGTTAGTAAGTGAGAGTTACGTATTCCATAGTCAAGAATGCTATCCCTGATATCATTTGGCATCTGTTGCATGTACCCAGTATTGACAAAAGCCTCACGCAAACGATTCGTTTCAACTTCTGTTTTACCTTCAAGGAACGGGAAGCTCCCTTTTTCCTTAGCAAGTTCTACAGATGCACGGTAAGCAGTTGTTGCGATCGTCTCAAATATTTGATCTGTTAGCTTGTTTCCTTCTTCAGATCCATATACTGTTTCACAATAGATAAGAAGATCATGTAATCCCATTACCCCAAGGCCTACTCGTCGCTCGCCAAGCGCTTGGGTTTCATTATCTTTAAGAAAATAAGGAGTTGCGTTAATTACGTTGTCCTGCATACGGACGCCAACTTCAACCGTTTCTCTTAACTTATCGAAGTCAACCGTTTTTGTATCTTTATCTGCCATTTCAGCGAGGTTGACTGCTGCCAGGTTACATACGCTGTATGGAGCTAGAGGTTGTTCACCACAAGGGTTTGTCGCTACCACCTTTTGTCCATAAGAAGTTGCATTTGTTTTCTCATTCGCATTATCGATAAAGAAAATACCAGGTTCTGCAGAGTAAGTAGCACAAATATTGACAAGGTCCCAAAGTTCTTTTGCTTTCACTTTACGGTAAGTGCGTACAGGGAACCCTTGCGCTTCCCAATCTCGAACATCTCCACTTTCATGCCACTTTTGGTTATAGATTTCCATTTGTTCTTTTGTGTAGTTTTCTACATCTGGAAACTTGAGTTCATAGTATTCATTTTTATCTACAGCATCCATAAAGTCTTTCGTCAAACATACTGAAATATTCGCTCCCGTAAGGAAATCTGGATTGTGCACAGAGTACGTTCCACCAGTGCGGATCTTTTCGTTTGCATTTTGGATAACCTTTTCATCAAAGCCTCCATACCCTTGGATGCTTCGATAGTTAAGAATGCTTTGATACATAGACCGCTCAGTTTCTGTAAGTGGTGTAAACTTCAACTTATCTTCTGCGAGCTTCTTGATCTGCTCATCTTGTGTATTTTCTACAAGGTAGCGTAAGATTCTTGGATTTTGCATTTTCGAAATGATGAATTCGATAATATCTGGATGCCAATCCGCCAACATAATCATTTGTGCGCCTCTTCTTGAGCCCCCTTGCTCAACTAAATGCGTTAATTTCGCAATATCGTCAAGCCAAGAAACCGAGCCAGAGGATTTTCCGTTCACACCTCTTGCAAGGGCATTCCGAGGACGTAAGCTGGAACCATTCGTACCAACTCCTCCCCCTCGACTCATAATCTCCATGACTTGTTTACGATGTTCAGAGATTCCTTCTCTTGAATCTTGAGGATATGGCATAACATAACAGTTAAAATAGGTAACTTCCGTTTCTGCACCCGCACCATATAAGACACGACCAGCAGGGACGAAATTCATCGAAGAAAGCTCTTTATAAAAACGGTCTTCCCAGTACTCTTTTTCTCCACTCGTTGTTTCTACTTCTGCAAGACCCCGTGCATTTCTTCTGGCAATTTGCTCATAAAAAACTTCCAGGGGCTTTTCTATTACATCAAGAGACCGTACAATCATTCCTGACTCACGTTCTTCTTCAGAATCTAAAACACCTATATAATCTTCATGTACGATCACGTGAGCCTTTTTGGTCGAATGATCGACTTCCTCGATAAAACCAAGGCCTCGGGCAGGGAATTTCGGATCTTCTTTAATGGTAAGAACAACGAAATCTCCTTTTTTCAGGGTTCTCTTCTCGGTATCCTTAAAAGCATATCGATCCAACATCACCAGTCGACTTACCCCTTCGTGACTAACGTGCATATCATCAGTAATGGGATGAACCTGGGTAAACATCTCGATATCTTTGTTTAACTGCTCAATGTTGATTGACCTTCTTCTTTCTCCTGTCTTAATGGTCAATTGAACCCCTCCGTTTCAAAATCTTATTTGTCTCTTACAACAGCGATGTGAAAACTCGTAATGTATCGTCTGGATTAATAGTAGCACATGTCCATTCGGGAGACAATCATTTTTGACTACATATAGTACTTGAAAATATTCCACATACACTATATATAGTAATTCGTCATAATTCATCTTAATTTGTCAACTTTCAAATCCAGCGAATTCGATTGAAAACAATCGCTTTTGATAGCCAGACACCTGATAATCCTTAATAAAGAGAAAATTTGTTTATTGCTTTTTTCCATATGGTGTTTTAAATATTTGTATTCCTACTCATACAGGTTAGAACATTTGTTCTGTTAAAGTCAATATGAAAAAGCACCCATATCGGATGCTTACTTTTTATAGTTCCATTCATCACTCATATAACGCTCTACTGCAAGCTCATTAACATAAGCTTCCTGCTCTTCAGAGAGTTCAAATGGCACAAGTTCAATCCCTAAACCTTCTTCAAAACCATTATAAAATGCTTGGATTGCTTCTTCAAAAGTTACAGGTTTACTTCTCAACGCATTAATCGCCACGGCTTTTTTTCGAAATCCACGTTGCATGCGTTCACGAATGCGATCATTCTTAAATTTAAAACAATCGAATAGTTTATCTTCATCAATATCTAGCAGAATGGAACCGTGTTGAAGTATGACACCTTTTTGTCTCGTCTGTGCACTTCCAGCAACCTTCCTACCCTCAACGACCAGCTCATAATAAGAAGGAGAGTCAAAACAAACGCCTGACCTCGGCGAGCGAAGCTCTGCTTTTTCTTGCTCTGTTTGTGGAATGGCAAAGTAGGCATCTAGCCCCAGCTCGACAAATCCAAGCCTTAGTCCTTCTGAGATAACTCTATATGCTTCAGTAACGGTCTTTGGCATATTCGGATAATCTTCATTAACAATTACGCTATATGTAACTTCTTTATCGTGGAGAACGGCACGACCTCCCGTTGGCCTTCTGACAAAACCCAGATTGTATTTCTCAACTGATGTCAGATCGATATCACGATCGACTTGTTGAAAATACCCAACTGATAGAGTAGCCGGATCCCATCCATAAAACCTTATTACTGGAGGGATTTCTCCTTCACTATGCCATTTTAACAAAGCTTCATCAAGTGCCATATTGTATGCAGGAGAACGGTCTCCAGAACTAATAAATGCCCATTGCTTCATACAAATACTCCTTTATCCTTCCAGATTTCCTTTATCCTTTTTTAGTTTAGCAAAGCTAGGAATAGATCACCAATAAACTTTCCTCCTAATTTCACATTTTCTTTTTGCGGAAAAGGTAAAAGACGTGTAAACTTAACATTGTCGATTTTAGTTGAAAGGGTGTATTGGAACTTATGGAATGGATCATCGCATTACTAGTTGCCATCATCGTATATGTAGTCATTACTAGATTTCTACAAAAGAAGAAGTTGAAAACGCTAACCGAAGAAGAATTCATAGCGGGTTATCGTAAAGCTCAGTTAATTGATATTCGTGAACCAAAGGATTTCGATAACGGTCATATCCTTGGTGCAAGAAATATTCCAGTAAGTCAGCTCAAGATGAGAATGAAAGAAATTCGTAAAGATCAGCCTGTCTACATGTATGATCATAACGGAATCATTACTTCTCGTGCTGCAAGCATGCTAAGTAAAAACGGAATTAAAGATTTGTATCAATTGAAGGGCGGCTTCAAAAAATGGGGCGGCAAAGTTAAAAAGAAGAAATAAAAAGCAGCTGCGATGCAGCTGCTTTTTGTTATGCCTTTTGATAGCGTAAAATTGGTTTTCTTGCAGCGGTCGTTTCATCAAGTCTTTTAATAACAGTCGTATGCGGAGCTTCTTGAACGATTTCAGGATTCTCCTCTGCTTCCTTAGCAATCTGAAGAAGGCGATCACAGAACTCATCGAGGGTTTCTTTAGATTCTGTTTCAGTCGGCTCAATCATCATACATTCTTCCACATTAATTGGGAAATAGATCGTTGGTGGATGATACCCAAAGTCTAGAAGTCGCTTCGCCATATCAAGCGTTCTAACCCCAAGTTTCTTCTGCTTCTTACCAGAAATAACAAACTCATGCTTACAATGTTGAGTATAAGGAAGGACGAATGCATCCTGCAGACGTCTCATCATGTAATTAGCATTCAGCACTGCGTTTTCAGATACTTGCTTTAAACCGTCTGGCCCCATGGTACGGATATACGTATATGCTCGAACATTGATTCCGAAATTTCCGTAATAAGGCTTAACGCGTCCAATCGAATCTGGACGGTCATAATCAAATCGGTAAGCATCTTCTTCTTTAACTAGAACTGGCTTCGGTAAATACGGAACTAGATCCGCTTTGACCCCGACAGGACCTGATCCAGGCCCTCCCCCTCCATGAGGACCAGTAAACGTTTTGTGAAGGTTTAAGTGCACCACATCAAAGCCCATATCTCCAGGACGTGCCGCTCCCATGATTGCATTCATGTTAGCTCCATCGTAATATAACTTTCCTCCTGCTGAGTGAATAATCTCAGCCATTTCTGTGATGTCTTCTTCAAACAACCCAAGAGTATTTGGATTTGTAAGCATTAAAGCAGCAGTATCTTTATCAACTACTCGCTTCAAGTCTTCAAGATCGACAATACCTTTTTCATTCGACTTCACTGTCACGGCTTCGAATCCAGCAACTGTTGCTGAAGCAGGGTTTGTCCCATGAGCTGAGTCAGGCACGATTACTTTTGTACGGTTGAAGTCACCATTTGCTTCATGGAAGGCACGAATCATCATTAAACCTGTCCATTCCCCATGTGCTCCGGCAGCTGGTTGTAGCGTCACCTCGTCCATACCCGTTACTGCTATAAGGTTTTGTTGAAGGTTATACATCATTTCTAGGGCACCCTGTACAGTTTCTTCTTCCTGAAGTGGATGGATAGAAGCAAAGCCAGGGTATCGCGCGACGTCTTCGTTAATTTTAGGGTTATACTTCATCGTACATGAACCAAGTGGATAAAAACCTGAATCCACCCCGTGGTTCCGCTTTGATAGTGCAGTATAATGACGCATCAACTGAAGCTCAGAAACTTCTGGAAGCTCAGGCTCATTTTGTCGGTTAAATTCTTCTGGAAGCCACTCGTTTAGATCCAAGTCCGGTACGTCAAGCTCTGGAAGACTATAGGAAATTCTTCCGGGTTCACTTAGCTCAAATATTAAGGATTGGTCTTGATTCGTATTCATTGCGCTCCCCCCACTTCTTTTACAAAGGTATCAATTTCTTCTTTCGTGCGATTCTCAGTCACTGCCACCAACATATGATTCTCAAGATCAGGGTAATCACGACCTAAATCATAACCACCAATAATGCCTTTGCTAATTAATTTTTGGTTCATTTCCTTGACCGAACCGTTCAGCTTAATAACAAATTCGTTAAAATATACGCCATCGAAAACAGTAGTGAGCCCTGCCTTTTTTAATTGAGATTTTGCATAGTAAGCTTTTTTGATATTTTGTTCTGCCATTTTCCGAACACCCTCTTTACCAAGAGCGCTCATCGCTACAGAAGAAGCCAAGGCATTTAGAGCCTGGTTTGAACAGATATTAGATGTAGCTTTGTCTCGACGTATGTGCTGTTCGCGAGCTTGCAACGTAAGCACAAAACCACGTTGTCCCACTTCATCCTTCGTCTCTCCTACCAAACGGCCTGGCACTTTTCTCATCAGCTTCTTTGTTACGGCAAAATATCCACAGTGAGGGCCGCCATATTGTGCAGGAATCCCGAAAGGCTGGCAATCTCCAACCACGATGTCCGCTCCCATATCACCCGGGGGAGTTAAACGACCGAGAGCTAGTGGATTACTTGATACGACAAACATCGATTTATGCTGATGAACAATTTCTTCTAATTCTGGAAGTGGTTCTAGCTGTCCAAAGAAGTTAGGGTATTGAACCATTACACACGCTGTTTCATCATCCATCTCTTCTTTTAGTTTATCTAAATCTGTTACACCATTAATCGAGTCCACTTCAACAACATTTAAATGCTGTCCTCTTGCATATGTGTCAATAACTGCTCTCGCTTCTGGATGGACGGACTTTGAAACAATAATCTTTTTCTTTTTTGTTTGCCCAGCACTTAATAACCCAGCTTCAGCAAGCGCAGTGGGACCATCATACATTGATGAATTTGCTACATCCATTCCCGTAAGCTCACAGATCATTGTTTGGAACTCAAAAATCGCCTGAAGTTCACCCTGCGAAATCTCAGGCTGGTAAGGAGTATAGGCTGTATAGAATTCAGACCTTCTAATAACATGGTCTACAACTGAGGGAATCGAGTGATCATAAACACCCGCTCCTAAAAAGGAGGCATTTTGGATCGTATTTACATTTTTTGCAGCTAGTTTAGACATATAGCGAATAAGCTCCGGCTCAAAAAGCTGCTTCTCAACTTTTAAATCGCCTTTAAATCGAACGGCATCAGGAATATCCGCAAATAAATCTTCTATTGATTTCACACCGATTGTTTCGAGCATTTCTTTCTTATCGCGTTCAGTAGTGGGCAGATAGCGATGTTTCATGTATTCTCCTCCTCGTCGTTTCCCTTTATTTCTCTCTTTTGTAGAATGGCGTAGAAACTACCTTAGCTTTCAATCTCTTCTTTCTCACTTCAACCTCAACTACAGTTCCAAGTTCTGTATATTCCTTTTTCAGTAGGGCGAGGCCTACATTCTTCTTCAAAGTTGGTGATTGAGTACCGGTAGTTACTTCTCCAATATATTCATCCCCGATATAGACATCGTAATGAGTACGAGGAATACCACGGTCGATCATTTCGATCCCAACGAGCTTTCGTTCAAGTCCCTTTTCGCGCTGTGATGCAAGAGCTTCTTTACCAATAAAATCTTCTTCTTTCTTCGTTTTAACAGCAAAGCCAATCCCTGCTTCTAGTGGCGAAATGTCCTTTGTTAGCTCCTGTCCATATAATGCGAGCTTCGCTTCAAAACGTAGCGTATCCCTCGCGCCAAGACCACAAGGTAAAATACCTTCTGGTTCTCCCTCGTTCAAGATAGCGTTCCAGAGGTGAGGAGCTTGATTAGAAGCACAATAAATTTCAAACCCATCCTCTCCTGTATATCCCGTGCGTGATACAAGAGATTTCGTTCCAGATAAATCTACTTCATCCTTAAATTTAAAAAATCCGATTTCACTCAAATCAACATCAGTCAAACGTTGCAAAATCTTCTCAGCTTCTGGTCCCTGAATCGCCAGTTGAGCTACTTCGTCTGATTTATTTTCAAGAGAAACATTACCTTCTACATGCTCGTTTAACCAACCAAAGTCTTTTTCGATATTCGCCGCGTTAACAACTAGTAAATAATATGCGTCAGAAAATTTATATACAAGTAAATCATCTACTGTACCGCCATCTTCATAACACATCGCTGTATATTGAGCACCATTCACCTTCAGTTTACTAACATCATTGGTCATCATTTTCTGAAGGTAAGATAATGCATCTTCACCCTTCACTTCGATTTCACCCATATGAGAAACATCAAATAAGCCTGCTTGATTTCTTACAGCATGATGCTCTTCTTTTATACTGGAGAACTGAACGGGCAACGCCCAACCTCCAAAATCAATCGTCTTTGCTCCCATAGCTTGATACGTATCAAATAACGGTGTTTTCAATAACGATTCCATCTTGACCCTCCTTAAATTTCACTACTAGGTTGATCCATAAAGTTTCAAGCACAAAAAAGACAGAGAAACCCGCTGATTTCAGCGTAGTTTCTCTGTCCTGTTGACCTGAAAGTTTCTTCCCAGCAAAACGGGAATTACATCTTTGGCGGCTAAAGTAGCTCTCTCCAGAGGTGCGTCTAGCAAGAGTCTTTTTGCCTGAGAGATTCACATAAATGCTTGCTCCTTCGGCGCTGTCATCAGACAGTCTCTCCTCATGCTTTCATTCGCCTATTTTCAGTTTTGAGGTATTGGATGACCCTGTTTGTTTCATACTATTAAGGCTTTCGATTTCAATCCTACCACTACCACTAACGCATTGGCAACAATATTTTTAAGAATAAGAGTATTATCACAAGTATACAAATCACGAACATTAAATCTGATTAACCTATTAAAATTCGTGAATAACAACTATAAGGAAAGGGTTTTCATGATGAGGATGGAATTAACCTTTAACGAGGAATGGAAATCTGAATTTTTGAAGCATATAGAAGATGATGGCCCCTGGACAAATTGGGAGCTTTTCAAACTAGCAATAGAAGCTGAAAAACATACAACGATTCCTTCATTTACAGGACTACAAGCACCAGCCCACCTCCCTCACCTAACCCCACATCCGTATCAACTCGAAGCTGCAAGAAGAGTGGTTGAAGAAATGAACGGAAAAGCAATCCTTGCAGATGAGGTAGGCCTCGGGAAAACGATAGAAGCAGGACTCATCATAAAAGAATACATGATTCGTGGCCTGGTTAAAAAAGTGCTGATTCTCGTACCTGCCTCGCTTGTCTCACAATGGGCTATGGAATTAAACCAGAAGTTCTACATCCCTGCTGTAGTGCAAAGAAAAAGCTACGTCTGGGATCAATACGATGTGGTCGTTTCATCAATAGATACTGCAAAAAGGGAGCCTCACCGCTCTATCGTTTATCAACAAGACTACGATATGGTAATTATTGATGAGGCACACCGTCTCAAAAACAGTCGTACGAAAAACTATGAATTTGTTCAGCACCTTCAAAAGAAATTCTGTCTTCTTCTTACTGCAACACCAGTTCAAAACCGTTTAGAAGAAGTATTCAATCTTGTATCACTATTAAAACCTGGCCACCTTGGTAGCTTTGAACACTTTGAAAAGGACTATAAAGGTAAAGAGAGAAGCATTAAGGACGAGGAGCGCCTGCGTGCATTGATCCAAAAGGTTATGGTTCGAAACAGGAGACAAGACACAGAGATGGATTGGCCGGAACGAATTGTCCAGACCGTGCCTATCCACTTAAGTGAGGAAGAAGCATCTCTTTATAAAGCAGTGGAAGATTTAAAACAGCACCCAGTTGCAACAAGAAGCCAATTCTCAATCATTACGTTACTAAGAGAAATCTGCTCAAGCAGAGAAGCAGCATACATGACGCTTAAAAAGATGCTCGAAAAAGATGAATTAGAGGAGAATACAGAATCGATCATATTGAATCTCATGAAGAAAATTGAATCGGTTCCATCAAACTCGAAAGCTGAAAAAACGCTTGAAATTATACAATCGATCGAGGGTAAAGTTATCATCTTCACAGAATATCGTGCCACTCAATTATTTCTACAGTGGTTTCTACAGCAACACGGTATTTCCTCCGTTCCATTTCGAGGAGGGTTTAAGAGGAGCAAGAAAGACTGGATGAAAGAGCTTTTTAGAACTCACGCCAAAGTACTTATTGCTACAGAAGCAGGCGGAGAAGGAATAAACCTGCAGTTCTGCCAACACATTATCAACTATGACCTTCCTTGGAACCCGATGAGAATCGAGCAACGAATTGGACGCATCCATCGTTTGGGACAAGAAGGCGATGTCCATATTTACAATTTTGCTACCAAAAACACAGTTGAAGAACATATTTTGTCTCTTCTTTATGAGAAAATCCAACTTTTCGAAAGTGTAATCGGACAGTTAGATGAAATTCTTACTCGGTTAGGGATGCGCGATATTGAAAAGCATATCTCTGATATCTTACTTCATTCTGAAAGCGAAGGAGAGATTCGCATCAAGATGGAGAATATCAAAGAACTGATAAACTACCACAAGGAGGAAAGTGATGAAACAAGAAAATATTCATAACTATCTGCGCTCATACTTTCTTGCAAACGACTGTCCGATCCTTGAAGAGAAACAAGGTGTCCTTGCAGTCCAACTAACGGTCGATTTAGACAAAGAGTTAATGAATCGTCCGTTTTATTGGCATTACTTAGAGAAAACAGGTGGAACGCCTAATCCAATGACCCTCACGTTAGTAACGAACCAGGACGAGGAAATGAAAAAAGGTGAATTCGTTCATTTTGGAGCGCCACGTCTTCATCAAATTTTCTCCTCCACCAAAAAGTTAGCATCGTTTATTAGACTATATGAAAACATTGAATCATCGTCTCATCAACACTCTCCACTTCATCCATGGCTTTGTTTGAATATCAAAATTTCTTATCAATGTGATCGTAAGAAAGATCGCTTCTTATCACTAGGACTCCATCTCGTCAGTGGTGCAGTAGTGGATGATTTCCATGACCATCTGTCCGAAAAAAACTTAACACCTAAAATCCCCGACTATACATTCACCATCAGTCCTATTATAAAACCAGCAAGCGGGATCTCTCGCCTTGAAAAGATTGTAGAAATGTTAATTTCGAAAGAAGATCACTCATGGTCTGATGAGGCAAAGCAAAGATGGGCGGCAGATCAAATTCTACTCGACCAATTTTATGAAGATAATAACGAGGCTGAAAGCTATGCAGTAGAAAAAGAAGCACTTAGAAAACAATATGAGCCTGTGATAATATCGGAAGTCATCAATGGAGGAGTTTTTTATCTTTCCCCCTAACAAAAAATGCTCGGACACTCTGTCCGAGCACTACTTTTTCTTTCTTAAAAACATGCTGATCGCCATCGGAATAACTCCAAACCAACGAAATAAAAACGGCTGTTTTGTAGCCTTCCGTTCTGCCCGATTGTTAACTCTCTCTTCCTTTGGTTGGTCCATATATGAAACAACTTGTTGCGTCATAAATTTAACTAAATCATTAGAAGACAATTGAATCACCCTTTTCCCAGTCTCTAGCTATAGGGTGTCCATTTCTCCCTTCAATTAACCGAGCAATGTTCTTATTTCTCTCACGATCTCCTCTATCGTCCGATTTGTTGTATTAATTTCTATATGTGCGTCTTTATAAAGTGATAAGCGCTCAGAAAAAATTTTCTCAATTCGCTCACTGCGGTCCTTACCTTCAAGCAGCGGTCTAGATGAATCTCCTTCGAGTCTTTTTGCAATTTCATCTGGCTCGCAGTGTAGATAGATCACCGTCCCACATTGCTTCATAAGATTTCTGTTATCTTCTTTAAGTATGATGCCACCGCCGGTACTAATAATAACATCCTCTACTGGCAGCTTTTCTAAAATCGCCGTCTCATACGACCGAAAAGCTTCCTCACCATCATCTTCAAAAATCGCCGGAATATCTTTACCTGTTGTAGAAACAATTTGTTCATCCGTATCAAAAAGAGGCATAGATAATTCTTTCGCCAATGCAGATGCTACAGATGTTTTACCCGAACCCATAAATCCTGTTAAATAAACTGCTTTCATCCTACTTCTTCTCCCCATTTCAATACTTTGTTAGTACTTCGATCATAGTGAAACGTAACCGTTATTTGTTGATTTGTGGCAGTTGTGCCTGAAAGCACAATCTGGTGATCACTTTCAGAAATAAACGTAATTTTAGCAATCAACGTACCCTCTTTATAAGCAAAGATTTTCTCACCATTTATAATTTCACTTTGTTGTATATAAGAAATTGTATCTTTCATCCCTAGAACTAGCAAGGCTACTTTATTAAGGTGTAACTCCTTTTGCTCTAAGAAAGCTCGCTCATTTGCTGTGATTGTACAAAGATGAACTACATACCCAATCAATAATGTGCTTATTAACATCATCGTTGCCGTCATGTAACCTTTCTCGTTAAGACGAACCCGCCAGTTGATAACAGATTTCCTCCTTTGTTGTTCCGTTTGTAAGTACGAGCACAATTTTTACACGTTGACCTGAAATCGTGATGTTCATCGACTTCACACCCTGAAGAACAACCTCATGACCTGTTCCATTTACACGTCTTCTAATTACATTTCCATACATTTCAAAACCAATTGTTTCTCCTGAAGGATTTGTAAGACTGAGGTTTCTCCCGTTTGTTGAAACGGAAGAAGCTCCTCTAATTTCCCTTGCTACCAAGACATAGAACAGTTGCTCTTCTTCTTGCTGATGATCTATACCAGCGGTTTTTACAGATGTGATCATTAAAGATGGGAGAACTGCTGTTAAAGCTAGTAAGATCAACAATGTTATCAACACTTCGATCAATGTAAAGCCCTCTTCGTTAATGACCATAAGGCAAACTCCTACAAACATGTGTCTTCTTTTCTTTTCCTTCCAAAGCTACACACATTTGTTCTAATTTCAGATTAACACGATAAACATCAATTCCTTTTTTAATTTCTAATGGCGGAATCACACCGAGAAGAATATAGTTTGACCACACTTCATCTAAAACCGACACACTTTCTGTTCGGTTTGCAATGCTTATACGTTTTTCGTAAAGAGAAGCATAAATAGGCAGTATGCTCATCGAGAGGGTCATGAGAATGGTCAAACCGATCATCGCATCCATCAATGTATACCCACTATTTTTTCTCAACATAAAAGCGTCCTGCCCCAAGCTGTATGACAAGTTTGTATTCATCCTTACCATCATTTATCAAAATCGTTCCTGGCTTTTGAATATTACCATTACCAACATACACAATATGATGACCTAACGTCCCTTTATTAATTGTGATATTCTCTGGAATTTCATTCGATTTCATTACATTTGTAGCGTTACTTATAACTGTATACGTATGTGTTGATGGAGAGAAAGACAATCGATGAGGCTTCCCAGTGCTATATGCTAATTCTTGTGTGTATCGGATGTCCGATTGTAGTTTTTCGAGGAATTGCCGTGTGGATGAAGCTGATTGAGTTGGTGCGATTTGAATGAATACCAAACCGAGCATAAGTGAAAAAATAGTTAGGACAATCATCATTTCGATTAAGGTATAACCAGAAGAGAACATCTCTTTACGATGTTTTCTGTACAACAGACACAACTCCATTAGAAATGGTTAACGCTTCTCCACCTGGACATTTTGCGTTATTTTCATCTAAATAACCTTCAGATACTAAATCGTTTACCGAGACCGGCATGCTATCTGTATCAGCTTTATAGGCTGCAGCTTGTGCTTGTACCACTTTAACTGTTGCATCACAGCTTTTTTCTTCAACCACCTCATTGTTCTTCGTCAGACTTGGCACAGCTATTAACAAAAGCATTGAAATAATCATAATAACGATCATCATTTCAATTAAGGTAAAACCTTTTTCCGTTTTGATAGAATTCATAATTTCCCTCATTTTATTAGACCCTTTCCTATATAGATTGTAAATAATAAAACATTGGGAGCAAAATTGACATGAACATAAGCATAACTACTAAGCCTACGCCAACAAAACTAATAGGCTGCAGAACAAGAAATCCTTTTTTCACTAGTTCCTCAAACCGTTCCCCCATCACCTCCCCATAAAGAATTAATTCTTTACCCAAATTCCCACTTGCTTGTCCATGCATGAAAATTTCACTTAACTCTTGAACATAAAGGCTCTTATTTTGAAACAAGCCTTCAAGTTTCTCACCTTTCATAAGTGAAACAGAAACACGGTGAGCTTCTTCTTGAAATAGCACAAAATGGGATTGCTTCTTGATCAGTTCGAATGCATCAGAGATCGAAAGCCCACTATACAATAGAAGACCGAGATGGAGAGTAAGATGATGAGTGATATAAATTGGAACGAAGAGTTTCACAACAGGGAACTTGCTATACAATTGCACTTTCGTAACGGCCGATGATTGTCTATGTTTCATCACAAAGAAAGTATAACTTAATAAGAGGGTAAGAAATAACAGTGTCAAGAATAGGGGGGTTAATTGGATAAAAGTCATGAAGAGTCGAGAAACGATTGGGAGTGGAACATCGAGGGATTGATAGAGGGTATTAAATTTCGGTAATAGATACTTTCCTACGATAAATAACATAACTGCTGTCATCCAGAATAATATAATCGGATAAGCAAGGGTGCTTTTCAAACGTTTCTGCCACTCGCTTCTTTTTTTCATTAATTCTCCTGAAGCAACAATACCATTGGCAAAATCACGCTGTTCAGACATACACAGATAGGAAAGTATGTCATCTGGAAATTTAAATTCAGAAAGCACCTCGTGAAAAGGGTTCCCCTCTTTTAATTGCATGATCATATATTGTATATTTGTTCGTATGTGATCCTTTTGATAGATTGAATAAACTTCTAAAGCACTACCAAGCGTATACCCTTCTACTAACATCCTCCCTATACGACAAAGAAAGTCCGCCTTTTGATTAAGCTTCCATTTGGATCGTCTCACGATTCCATAACCCCAATTCTCTTTCAACGGTTTCTTTATCGATATATCCAAGAGCATATGCTCGAAGTACATAATCTTTTATCGTGGTTTGACCAGGGATAGAAAGAAGCGTGGAATCATGAATCGCTTTCTGAAGATGTAACCCAGCGAGGATTTCAACAATTGCGAGCTTTCGATGCTTTCTTTGCTTTAAACATTCAAGCGAACAGACTTTACAGAAAGGGCATTTAATAGGAACAAGCCTCTGAGTTGCCACACCCCTAAGTGTTTGAGCAATGTATTGGAGCGGGATTCCAAATTCAAGAAGGCGTGGAATGCATTCGAGAGTACTACCAGTGTGAAGTGTAGAGACCACTAAATGACCTGTCATACTAGCTCTAATTGCAAGCTGGGCCGTTTGCTCATCCCTGATTTCACCAACAACCAAAATGTCTGGGTCATGACGGAGTCCTGCTTTAAACCCCTCATAAAATGACAGACCTGCTTTTTCATTAACCTCCATTTGGATAAAATCAGGATTCCGTTTTTCAATGGGATCTTCAATTGTTAATACGCGGCGATGCCGTTTAACACTAAGCGTTTGGAGAAGTGAATAGAGAGTTGTTGTTTTGCCACACCCCGTAGGTCCAGTTATCATAAAGAGCCCACTATTGTAGCTGACAATTTGAAGGAGATGGTTTGCTGTTGATGGGAATAAAAATAGTTCCTTGAAGGCATGCGTTTCATCTTGAGGGAGAATGCGTAAAACCAAACTTTCGTGGTATGGCGTAGGAATTGTAGAAAGCCGGAGGTGAAAGCGATTGGGATAAAGAATCATGTCCATCGCTCCGTTTTGTGGACGACGTTTCTCTCCAATATCCATTCCACTCAGGAATTTGAAATGTGATAACACTTTCTGACTAATTGAAGATGGGAGCCACATCGCATCGTAAAGTTTATGATCGACTCGAAATTGAATTAACGTTCCCTTTTCTTTTGGGTGAAAATGAACGTCTGAAGCACCCACCTCCACTGCCTGTTTTATTATTTCTTGACCTTTTGCTTCGATATTCAGCTAAAATACACCTTCTTCCTCTTAATGTGACGGCAGAAAACGACACTTTTCAAACCGTAAGAAGAAGTATTCGTTAAGGATTTCCCTAATCCTTCTTATCAAAAAAATTTAACTAAGGAAATCACGCGTTACTCTATTGAACTTCTGTGGCTCTTCAAGGAATGGATAATGATTACTATTCTGAAAAACAACTAATTTCGAGTTAGGGATATAGACATCCATTTCCTCTGAGAAAGATAGCGGACATTGCACATCGTGTTCTCCACAAATAATCAACGTTGGAGACGTAATTTTGTTAAGCTGTCGAGTTACATCAAAATTCATAATTTCTCTAGCGAAGAAGTTCATTCTGACAGCAGATAACGTTTTATGTATATTCTTCGAAAAATACTCTTCGTATAGCTCGGGATTAAAAAGCGAGAGTTTTGTTCGCTCCTTAGCGATCATTTGCCTTTCATCACTAGATAGAGCGGGGTTTTTTAATTGTTCAATATACTGTTGCATTACATCGAATTTCGGGTTTTCAAAATGATAGATGCAAAAACGAGATGATGACGCATACTCCCGCGCAGCTGCTCCTACAATAATAAGGTGGTCGAGGCCTTCGGAAGCGTGTATTCCATATACACACCCGAGCATACCTCCTGTCGAATGCCCAACAAAAGACCATCTCTTATAGCCAAGTTCGGTCCGAATCGCTTCAAGGTCGAACACAGTATCCAGCATAAAATATTCATGAGGATCTTCGGCGTCAACTGAATCACCTGTACCTTTAAGGTTAACAAGGTATACCCGATGATGATCTGTGAAAGAATCACCAAAATAATCACCAGTCATGTTAAATTCTGAATATAAGTGCGCTACACACAGGGGCGGCCCTTCACCCTTCGCAAAAACTTCAAAGCTTCCTCTACTTGTATCGACCTTTTTTCTCTCCCACATCATAGTAACTACCTCCCTCTACTGCTTATTTCCCTCAAAGAGATAGCCAATCCTTCTCCGTTCACAGTAATGTAACATCATCGAAAAGCACAAAAAAAGCGATACGCGGAAAGATTTCCTGCATATCGCTGTGACATAGATTATGATTTATCGTATTCAAAAAACACGTTGGACATTCCACTATTTCGATTTATTTTCAAATTTATTAGAAGCATTCATCAAAATTAATGTATAAGTTTCTATAGTATGCTTATACTAACATTTGTAAACAGGTATTGGGCTATAGCCAAGCGGTAAGGCAACGGACTTTGACTCCGTCATGCGTTGGTTCGAATCCAGCTAGCCCAGCCAAAATAATTAAGATACGACAGCAAGATCTTTCTTCCGCTGATTCAGATTCTGCAGTTCAGATTTATTGTACCCAACAATAAGTTTTTTTCCATTTGTTACGATCGGCCTTCTCAGTAACTTTGGTTCATTATGCATCAATTCGAGCATCTCTGTTACCGTGAGATCTTCTATGTTCATATCGAGTTTCTTAAATGAGCTACTTCTTTTTGCCAATATTTCTTCGATACCTTCTGTGGACATTGTTATGATTTGTTTTAGCTCTTCAATCGATGGAGTATCTTTAAATAAATGCCGCTCTTCAAAGTCAACGTGGTTTTCCTTTAACCAAGCTTTTGTTTTCCTACAAGACGTGCAGCTTGGATACGTATAAAATAATAATTTATCATCCATATTATTTTCCCCTTTTCATTTTTCATGATAAATAACTTTACCCTAATTATACAATTATTAAACAAACATTGTACAAGAAAATAATTTGTAATTTTTATAACGATTTGGGATAATAAATTGGAACCCTTTACAATGTGTTAAAGTGATCGACACAAATTTGCCATGACGATAGCATTTACTTTTTAACAACAACTCATATATAATACGATATGTATGGGAATGAACGAGCAAGGGAGGAACTTCTTATGCCTAGAATGTACAAAGTATTGGCTTTCTGGACAGGTATCTTCTCACTGATGGGCTTTATCGGTGATATGCCTGTAGTCGGACTGCTTTTCCTTGGTCAGGCCGGCATGTTTTTTGCGTTAAGTCTTTTGAACTTAACTGAGCGTACTTATCTTTATATTTTCGGTGTATACTTAACATTATTTATGGTCGGTTTTTCCTACTGGTCAGTGTTTATGATGACACCTGGCTCTGGCGGCCATTAATTAAACCAAAGAAAAAGACGATGCTGATGCATCGTCTTTTTTGTTCATTTTCGCTGTACAATTACTTGAAATTGATTCATTTGTGATAACCAATTCACAGCACGATTTATTTTATGGGCTGGGGAAAACGGATTTTGCTCGTTATGATTCTGCACAAAATCTAACAACCCATTATTCACGAGAAAACGTCCTTGAAACTCACATTCAATCCATTTAAATTGATGATCTTCTCCTATTCTCCTTAACGCATCCAGAGAGATATGAGTCGTCAAATCCATTCGTCCCGGATTTTCAAGCGGGTTTTGAATGAGCTGATGCTTATAATAACCTCTTAGGCTCCCAGTACGTCTGGCTGGGTGGCACCATTCTTCATCTGTATAGCCATAATCAATCGTATAGATTCGTCCTTTTTCCATCCAGTTCGCAACATTCTCAAACCAATTAGTCATATGAAGGGGAACTTCTATACGTTGGCCTTTATTTATTTGATAACCGTAACTTTCAATCCAATCTAAAATAGCATGATCTGTACAAAGTTTGTATACTTCTGTTAACTCTTCAGACGGAGTAAGACCAACCATAACCTCGAACAACTCTCCCTGCTTCTCTTCAATCACTCTAACAGGAAATGCATCTAATAGTTCGTTTGAAAAGATGATCCCTTGAAACACTCCAATATGCCGTTTTAGCTCTTCAAGAGATGGATAGATATGCACACTCTCATAGTCCTTAGTTTTGTTTTCAATAATCTTTCTATGATACGGACTTGACTCAACAACATAATAAGTTAGCTTTTCAAAAAAAGATTTATCATACCTTTGAATTTCTTCAAGGTTTGAGAGGATAAAATCTCCTTCACCTGCCCCCATCTCTACAATCACTGGATGGAGATCATCCGCTATGATTGCGCTTGTAAAAACCCTTGCCATCACACGGCTGAAGACTTCATGAACACCCGGTGACGTATAAAAGTCTCCAGCTTTTCCGGTTTTTTTATGATTCGAGCTGTAATAACCATGTTCTTCATCGTATAAACTAATTTCCATAAACCGCTCATACGTAATCGCATGATCTTTTGAATCAACGATTTCTGACTTTAATTTAGTTAGAATTGTCATATCTCATATAGTAAAACCATTCAAAAAGGGATTGCTCGTCATTTCTTGCTCGATCGTTGTTACAGGCCCATGACCTGAAGCAACAATTGTATTTTCTGGCAATGTCAGAAGACGTTTATGTATACTTCTGATCAATTGATCATGATTTCCAAGTGGAAGATCTGTTCGACCTATACTTCCTTGAAAAAGGGCATCTCCTGAGAATACAACATCAAGGTCCTCGAAATAGAAAGAAACACTTCCCGGTGAATGACCTGGCGTTTCATACACGTCTATGCTAAATGATTCGATTGCTAACTTTCTTTCTTGCTCGATCAGTTCGTCTGCTGGTTTAGCTACAATATCCTCTACCATCGGAAACAAGGATGAGCCATTTAAAGCTGGATCCTCCATCCATTCTGCTTCCTTTTTATGCAGGTAAACAGGAATTCCATAGTGATTTCGTATAAAGTCAACAGCTCCAATATGATCAAAATGCGCATGAGTGAGTAATACTGCAACGGGTTTTAATCCAAGCCTCTCAACCTCACCTGAAATTTTGTTACCTTCAGCTCCTGGATCTATAATAAGGGCATCCCTTTCACCATTCCATATGATGGCTGCATTGGCCTGTACAGGTCCCACAGCTAACTGTTTCCAATTCATTCAAATCGCCTCCATTGAAAGATTATGATTCTTATTCTACACTATAAAAAACTCGTTTTAAAAGGAGAGGTATGTAATGTCTATCATGTATGGAGTTGAATTAGATCCCCCACCAGGTGCTTTACCTGGTCTCATTTCTCAACTTGTAAAAAAAACAAGTGAGCTTGTAAATGCGATTGACCGTGATGGAAAACTTGTTATTGTAGCTGACAAAGACGAAGCTGACTCACTTGTTGATTATTATACCTCTAAGAACGCTATGGGAGAACGGTATACGCTCACCCTTTTATCTCAGCAAAGTAAACCAACACCATTCCTAACTGACTACGGATTCACTTCTCAAAACAACCGAGATTATTTGTATGAAAACATGGTCACACCATTTTCAATCTCAAAAGGCGATGATGAGCAGATTGAGATGGCGTTACTTCAAATCGAGGAACATCTCATTGCCACTGATAAGAACATCATGTTTGTCGACATGATGCAAAAAGAGTTGATGGAGGGCATCGCAAGGGCTTATCAAATTGAACTATCATTTTCGAACTATTGACGCCTCGACAAATGATAAGAAAACGGTTAAAATAATAAAGGACTTATGTACATATCCATTAAAGTTAAAAATTGTTCAGATTTAAACATGCCATATCATAGTACTTTAAGGGTATACTGATAATGATTGCATGGATAAGGAGGTATTCCGGATGGGTTTAGCAATTATTTTTGCATTCGTCACGTTATTTTCCGCTTGGGGCTTATTTCGTTCCTTTCGTGAAAAAAACTTTATGGGCCTTGCCTTTGCAGGTTTAACTGTTCTGGTTTTTGGCGCCTTTACTGTTGCTACAATGATCGATGTTCTTTTCGGATCTGGAGGCGGCGGAGGCCACTAAAAAAACAGCCATTTGGCTGTTTTTTTTAGTTTCTATGCTTTTTTACTGATGCCAGTTTATCTTCCATTCTAACTTTTTTGTCTCTCCGGTCATCTATTCGAATATTTGTGGCCACTCTCTCGATTCCATGTTGGAAGGGTGATTCATGGATTGCCTGAATTACCTCTAATAGATCTGGTAAATCTCCTTCAATCAACGTACTCATAGGCGTGAGCCGATAAGAAATTCTATCGGTAAACGATTCGAGGATCTCCTGTACTTCCGCTACATACTTACTCACGCTCGGTGTTTCTGTTCCGACAGGTATTACTGTTACATCTACAATTGCCATATTAATCTCCTCCTTCAATAGTTAGTAACTGCATCTCCTTATTAAAGAAAAACCTATATGTAACAAGAGATATTATCATTGCACAAATTGAAACACAAGAAAAGATACTGATCGATACAACGATTTGATACCGAATCGCATCGATAGGAGAGGCTCCGCCAAGAATGAGGCCCGTCATCATTCCTGGAAGTTGTACTAAGCCAATCGTTTTCAAAGAATCCACATTCGGAATCATTGATGCTTTTATTGTTTTTCGAATGATCATCTTAGAGGCTTCTGCTGGCTTCGCACCTAATGATAAAGCAGCAAGGATTTTGCCTCTACTGTCTCTAAATTCATTTTTCATTCTCTCAAATGCAAGCCCTGAAGCCACCATACTATTTCCAATAATCATACCACTCATTGGAATAACCTGTTCGGATTTAAACGGGATAATATCAAATACGATCCAAATTGATAATACGAAAACTTCAATAATTAAAAGGGAAGCAAAAGATAGCCAAAATGCAAATGGTATTCCTTTACCGCGTTTTGCTGCCTGTAATGCAGCGATTATCAGCATTATCGTTACCCATAACCCCACACCTTGCCAGTCTTCCATTGAAAACAACAGAGTGAGTATATAACCGATGAAAAATAATTGCACTACACCCCGGAGGGATGACCAAATAGCTGATTTACTTATTCCGAGGGAGAAATAATACGACATCGATACAGGAATCATTACGAAGATAATCATAGTGAGGAGGGATAAGTTTGAGATTTCAGTCATACATTACCCCTCTATAAATCTCATAAGAGCTTCAGTAGTAGGATTATCGAATAGTTCTTTCGTGTACCCTTTCTCTTCAAGACTTCCCTCATTCATAAATAACGTGTACGTTCCAAGTCTTTCGGCTTGTTTTAAATCGTGGGTAATCATAACAATCGTCTTCCCTTCTTCGTTAACGAGGAATTCTAACAACTCCTCCATTAAATCTACCGTTCTCATATCCAAAGCACTTGTCGCTTCATCAAGTAACAGCACATCTGGGTTATTAGCAAGCGTCCTTGCAAACGCTACTCTTTGTTGTTCTCCCCCCGAAAGATGATCAACTTCTTTCGTAAGAAAATCCTTCGGAAGCTGCACCTTTTCTAATAAAGAAACTCCTAGTTTAGAGTTCCATTCTTTTATTAAATTTGGACCAAACTTCAAATTCTCTTCCACTGTTCCATCAAATAAGTTAGCTTGTTGAAAAACCACACCTATTTTTCTTCTTAACTCATTAATCGGATAATCAACAATTTGTTTTCCTTTGTAGAAGATCTCACCTTCTTCAGGATCAGTAAGTCGATTCAATAACATGATCAAGCTACTTTTCCCGGACCCTGATGGACCGATAACCGTCGTTAACGTTCCTTCCATTATTTCGAAATCAACATTTTTAACACGTTCATTTTTCACATTGTTTACTGCGATAATTGGTTTCATCTATTTTGCCTTTCTTCAAAAGAGTTATCTTTATCGTTTATAACATATCCGGTTTCTATTCACCAGTTTAAAGGGTTCAAAAAAAATAACTCATTCCATTAGAAATGAGTTATTGCTTTCATACTTTACTATGCATTCGATAGGCAGAATGATTAGTAGGACCGATTCCATGACCGATATTAAGGGAATATTTAATCGCAGTGGTAATAAAGTCCTTCGCTAAAGATACCGCTTGCGGAATGGGATGCCCTTTTGCAAGTTCTGCTGCAATACACGCGGAAAATGTACATCCAGTTCCATGGGTATGCTTCGTATCAATCCGTCTTGATTCGAAGTAATATAGCTTTTCGTTGGCGTAAAGTACATCAACAGAATCCAGACCATCCATATGACCGCCCTTAATCAACACCCCATTACATCCATACCGAGATAGTTTCATTGCAGCTTCTTCCATATCCTCAATCTTTTCTATTATCATTCCATGTAACAAAACTGATGCTTCGGGAATATTTGGAGTAATCAAGGATGCTAGCGGAAATAATTCTGTTTTTAGCGACTCGATCGCCTCTTCTTCAAGAAGGGTAGACCCTCCTTTTGCAATCATGACAGGATCAATCACTAAATTCGTCACGTGGTAATCTCTCAATTTTATCGCAACCGTATTTATTATATCCCCTGAAAAAAGCATTCCTGTTTTCACTGCATCTGCACCTAAATCTGATAAAATTGCATCGAGCTGTTGGTTTATAGATTCTAAAGATTGAGGGAAGATACCATGAACTCCCATAGTGTTTTGAGCTGTTAACGCAGTTATCGCGCTCATACCATACACATTGCGTTCTTGAAATGTTTTTAAATCGGCCTGTATTCCAGCTCCACCACCGCTGTCAGACCCTGCGATCGTTAACACTTTTCTCACATCATTCATCTCCCTCTATACGAATTGAAACCGTTCTGGCCGAAAGCTTTCGATAGGAACCTCCTGTGGTAATTGTTCAATTTCGTTTGCGATAATTACTGCTGTTACCGGACTTAGTAATATACCATTCCGGTAATGTCCAGCCGCTATGAGGATCGTTGGTTTTTGAGCCACCTTTCCGATAAGAGGAAAGCCATCCTGGGTAGCCGGTCTTAAACCAGCCCATTTATGGAACGGTCGTTCTTGTTGTAATTCTGGTAACACATGTTGACTCCAAGATTCTAATCGATTGATTCCATGAGAGGTTACACTCGTATCAAAACCTGCAATGTCCTCAGAAGCTCCAGCAATTAGCGTCCCATTTTCTTTTCCTACGAGATAACCTTGGCTCGTAAAAACAATATGACGTAATTCAGGACCTTTGTACGCACAGATCTGCCCTCTTATTGGAAAAACAGGTATTGAGCAATTCAACTCTTTTTCCCAATTCCTTGACCAAGCTCCAGTTGCAAGTACAATATGTTCTCCTTTAATTATGCCCTTATCTGTTTTTATTTGATGGTTTTCACCATTAACTAATTCTGCTTCTCCTGCATTGTCTAGTATGTTCACCCCGGAATTTCTGCATGCTTTGATCAATGCTAAGACATATCCCGGAGCATATATATGACTTTCTTCAGGACACCAAAGCGCGGCGTATATATCCTCAGATAATAACGGCTCTCTTTCCCTCGCCTCATCCCCTGATAATAAATAGGATTCTATGCCATATTCACGTTGCCACCTTTGCTTTGACTCTAACGAAAGCAAGTCTGCTTCATGATAAATAGCATAAAGACTCCCACACCGGCTATACTCAAAGGTTTCATTTGATGATTGCATAATTTCTTTCACCCAGTCAGGGTACAGCTCCAAACTTTTTTGACACAATCTAAAAAAATCATCTGGATCTTCTGTGATTTCGGAATAAGGTGCAAGCATCCCCGCTGCAGCTCCAGATGCTTGTCCACCACACTGACCAGATTCAATTACGGTTACTTCAAAACCACGTTTCCTGCACTCATATGCAATCGAAAGTCCTATCACACCTCCACCTACAACTAGAACGCTAGCCACGCTAACAACACCTCTCTATTTAGAAATATAATCGATTGTACTACTAGCAGTGGCATACTTCTTTTTAGGAATTCTACCCGATAAATAAGACAGTCTACCTGCCTGAATTGCATGTTTTACTGCTTCAGCCATCTTCACTGGATTTCTTGCTTTTGCGATTGCAGTGTTCAACAACACCCCATCAGCTCCAAGCTCCATGGCTTTCGTTACATCTGCTGCGCTACCAAGTCCAGCATCTACTATGACAGGCACAGTTAATTGTTCTGAAATAAGTTCTATATTATAAGGATTTAATATCCCTAATCCCGTCCCTATAGGTGAACCACCTGGCATAACGGCAGCAGCACCAGCTTCCTGTAGTCTATAACATAATGCTGGATCATCAGATGTATATGGTAAGACTACAAATCCATCTTCAGCTAAGATTTCTGTTGCTTTTACTGTTTCAATCGGATCTGGCAAAAGGGTTTTATCATCTCTACTCACTTCTACCTTGATCCAATTACTCAACCCAGAAGCTCTAGCTAAGTTAGCGATTCTTACAGCTTCTTCAGCGGACTTTGCACCGGACGTGTTCGGCAGATACTGAAACGTTTTGTCTCCTAAGTGCTGAAGAATTGCATCTTCACCAGGTGAGCTTAAATTCACTCTCCTGATGGCAAACGTCAATACCTCAGATTCAGAAGCCTCGATAGCCTGGTTTTGTACGAATGGGTTTGGGTATCTACCTGTCCCTAGAAATAGCCTTGAATGAAACTGTTTATCTCCTATTGTTAAAACGTCATTCATGTTCATCCACCTCCAACAAACTGAACAAGTTCAATCTTTACACCATCATTTAGATACGTCTCGCTCCATTTTGAGCGATCAATAATCGTTCCATCTACTTCTGTTGCAACTAAGCCGCTCTGCAATTGGAAATGTTCAATCACATCTTCCATAGTCGTAACATCAAGATTATACGTCTCACCGTTAATATGCAGCTTCATGATTAACCTCCCTTGAATTCGTGATCCTTTGAATAAATGCATCACTAGTGCCACGAACATTAGAACTTCCTACAACTTCACTTATCACGCAGATTCGGGATGCGCCTGCAGCAAGCACTTCGTCAACATTATGAAGCTTAATGCCTCCAATCGCTACAAATGGAATGGAAATTTCAGAGGCAACTTCTCGAATGTATGAGGTTGTAACAGGATCGACCACATCACTTTTACTATTTGTTGCATAAACAGGACCTGCGCCGATATAATCTGCACCTTCTTTTTGTGCCTGACGAGCTTCTTCTATTTTATGAGTCGATATTCCAATAATTTTATCTGAGCCAATGATCTTTCGCGCTACGGATATTGGTAAATCATCCTGTCCCAAATGAATACCATCCGCATCTACAGCAAGGGCAATATCGATATGATCGTTTACAATAAAGGTAACGTTGTGTTTAATCGTTAATTCTCGAAGCACTTTAGCTTTTTCTAAAATAACCTTCTTACTACTTTTCTTATCTCGTAGTTGAATAATCTTCGCACCACCTAAAATGGATTCTTCCATCACCTCTACCAAACTGCTACCAGGATGATATTCTTCACCAGTAATCACGTATAGTTTAAAATCTTTCATTTTTTCTCCTCCATTTCCCTGACAATATAAAAAAGCCCTCATTCCGCGTATGGAATGAGGGCAGTTATCATATTAAATACCGCTACCGACTTCCCTACGCTGGTATCAACCAGATCAGGTTCAAGGGTAAAGGAAGTATCGGTTTCCTATTCTCAGCCTACCCGAAACGTAGGCACCCCTAGTCAAAATTATTAAGTTCTCTTTTATTATGGCAAACAACCGCGATGATGACAAGTCATTTACATATATAAAGAGGAGAGAAAGATTCCAATCGTATCGTTATAGATCTTGTCAAACTGACTTAAAGGAAGCGGGCTTTCGCCCTTACCTATTTCAACAGTAAATCCTGGCTTTCTAAACTCTTTAATAAACCAGTCCTTATATCCTGCAAAACTATCAACATAACGAATTGGCCGATATCCACTAAGTCTTGAATATTCCCTAACTAAAACTTCAGATTCTGGCGGCTCAAGTCCTTCATACCCCCAAAAGATGACTTCCCCTTGAGAATGAAAGGCGAGAGCTCTGTCAAAATTTCTTCGTTTTGAAAGATCTGCTAATGCGATTGCCTCTGGTTCACTCAAAGGTTCATAGCCTGGAAAGTTACGGGGAGATGGTTTCTTCGGTTTCCTCTCCGCTTCTATTTCCCACTTTGCTGGATATTGATTATTCAAATCAACACCGCGAATGTTGGCTTTCCAACGATCAAAGTTGTCACTTCCGTTATTTATGTCGTTAGCTAACGTGCGATAAGGTTCTTCTTCAGGTAAACCATTAATAACAAGGTTAACACCATCTGGATTTACCATAGGTACAATTGACAGGGACGTGGAATCGTAAAGTGGAGGCAAGTACACACTACTTAACACCTGAGTATTCGTGAGAGCCATTAAATAATCATTTAATAACTTCATCAACAATGGCGTTGTTAACCATTCGTTGGCATGGAAAGAGCCATTCATATGGACTTTTTTTGAACCGATCCCTACTTGTAATTCTGGAATTGGTTTTCCCATAACAGATTCACCAACAACAGCACGTTTTAAAAAGGGATAAACAGCTAACAACTTTTTTATATCCTTTACCATGATTTCATACGTATAGTTCTGTTCTGGATTAACAAGTGGCCATATCATTCGAATTGGTATATTCACTTTCTCTCCAACTTGTAATGCAAAAGGATTCGTGTCGTTTATTAATAAGATTCCATCTAGAGGTGCGTCATACCAACCTGCAATTTTCCATAGGGTGTCCCCATTTTTTATTGTATACCTTTTGGTTACGTATCCTGGTATATTAATCATATCACCAACGACTAACTGGTTTGGATCCTCTAAATCATTGCTATCAATGATTAGCCGGAGTGGAATTTGAAACACTCTGCTATACTTCCACATTGTATCTCCGCTCTTCACCCTTACTTTCATATTCGATCCCCTCCACACAAGAAGCCTTCATACTATGCTATGTGGAGGGATCCTTGCAGTATGCTTACATTATGAAAACAAAATAACCATGCCCTACAAAGTAAGGGCATGGTTATTATTTATTTATTCTTCCGACTGATCATTCTCGTCAGCTGGTTGTTGATCTTTGTTTTTTCCAAAGAAACGAAGCAGATCGCCATAAACGATCTTATCGGAATAGGCAAGGTCGGTTTTAGCCTTCTCCATGTATGGTTCACAGGCAGCTTTATCTGTTTCCTCTCCAGTTTCTTTATCATAACAAACATTGTTTGTATAAAGGTAGTTTTCAGTGATAAAGCTTCCATCACGAAGAATTGTAAAGTTATCTTGTTTTTCTGCAAATAAGTCGTTACCAAACTTAATCATATCTTTCGTCTCGATTCCAAGAAGGTGCATCAAAGTAGGTTTCAAGTCAATTTGACCACTAACCTGATCCATCACTTTACCTTCTTGACCAGGAATATGAACGACAAGAGGTACTCGTTGTAGCTGAGTAGATTCAAATGGCGTAATCTCTTTGCCAAGGAATTCTCCCATTGCTTTATTATGATTCTGAGAAATACCATAGTGATCTCCGTACATGACAAAGATCGAGTCTTCATATAAGCCTTCTTCTTTCATACGTTCGAAGAACTTCTTCAAAGCTTCATCCTGGTATCTTACTGTTGTGAAGAAACGATTCACGGTACCATCTTCAGAAGTCCATTCCGGAATAAACTCATCTTCTTTTTCTAATGTGAAAGGAAAATGATTTGTTAGTGTAATGTATTTCGCATAGTAAGGCTCAGGCATCGTCTTCAAATATTTGATCGACTGATCAAAAAAGTATTCGTCCTTCAATCCCCAACCGATTGAGTTTTCTGGAGTGACAGAAAAGTCGTTAATGTCATAAAACTTGTCATACTTTAGAGCATCATACATCACATCACGGTTCCAGAAACTTTTGTTATTTGCATGGAACACTGAACTATAATAACCTTCTTCACTTAAAACCTCTGGGCTTGCATTGTATTCATTCCCTGAGTGAGTAAAGAAAACTGCTCCACTCGGTAGTCCGTATAGTGAATTCTCCACTATAAATTCTGAGTCCGATGTTTTCCCCTGTGCTGTTTGATGATAAAAGTTAGGGAAGTAATAGCTATCTTCAATCAAATCATTTAGGAATGGCGTAATTTCTTTCCCATCCACTTCTTCATTTACGACGAAGCTTTGTGTTGATTCAAGTGAAACAAGAATAACATTTTTCCCTTTTGCTTTACCGAACATCTCAGGGTTTGGCTCAACATGATTAGCTTTTACATAGTTCTCAATATCTACGATCTCACTACCATCTGCAAATGCGCGCTGCGCTTTAGCTTTTGATTGAAGAACAGCATCATAAACATGGTAGTTGTATGTTCCGATATATTTAATAAGCATTTCACGGTCAAATGTACGTGTTAAAAGTTGCGGACGTTCTGTTTCTGCAAGACCTACATTAATAGCGAAAAGAGCAATCGCACTTGCAAAGACAATAGCGATTTCTTTCTTCTTCACTTCAAATGCTTTCGTCTTACGAACAAATAAATAGACAGCTAATACAATGATATCTAGGAAAAGCAAGAAATCATATCCACTTACAAGCTCAGTAATACTGTTACCTAGCTCTCCCATGTTGTTTGTTTGGAACAACAGTGGAATCGTGATGAAGTCTGTAAACTCACGATAATAGACAACGTTGGCGAACAATATGAATGAACCAATGAAATTGATTACTAGTAGCACCCTATTTCTATATTTAGGTGATGCGAATAAAGCAAATCCTAGGAACAATAGAATGGAACTTATTGGATTCAGAAAGAGGATAATCCCTTCCATTTTATTCTCTGTTTCAATGTTAAAAGCAAATTCATATACAAAATACGTTTTAATCCAAAGCATTATTGCTACAATAAAGAAGAATAAATATTTGTTTTGTAGCTTTTTCATCATTTACTTAGTACCTCCTTAGTTGGCTATAAGGAAAGAGCTACCATCTGTTTCGTTATCAACCATACATAAACGATATGATAGTACGTTTTTGAAAATATTTCAACTGCCTTTTATCCTTATTTTCTTCCAAAATGTGTGGTTTCATTTAAAACCTTGTCTTTTCCCTACTAATAATAACGATTTATGTTACAAAAAAGTTTCAATATGGGGTAATTTACATAAAAAAAGAAGAGGTCAAACTCTTCTGACCTCTTTATTTCCCTCAATCTTTATAAGTTAAACACTAGGCATCAGGACTTTTGCATTAATTTTGATTTGACTAGCCACGCTCCACCAATGACACCTGCATCATTTCCTAAGGTTGCAATTGCAAAATCGGCACCTTCTTTCACTCTTGGAAGCGCAAATTTCTCAAATTCTTTCTTAAGCGGCGTTAGCAACGCATCTCCTGCTTTAGAAACCCCACCTCCAATAACAATTTTGGAGGGATTCATCGCGTTAGCAAGATTTCCGATAGCTAAACCTAAATGAAATGTCGTTATGTTAACCACTTCTGTTGCATGAGCATCACCAGATCGATACGCATCAAAAACATCTCGAGCTGTTATCTCTTTTATTTTATGTAGCAAGCCTTCAGAATAAGCATCAATCGTATCCTTTGCTGTTCTGACTATACCTGTAGCAGATGCGATTGTTTCCAAGCAGCCAGTCTTACCACAGTTACACTGCACTCCACCTTCAGATATAGAAGTAATATGGCCAATCTCTCCAGCCATCCCATTAGTTCCATGGATGATCGCACCACTGGAAATTAATCCACCTCCAACCCCTGTACCAAGAGTAATGCAAAGAAGATCTCGTGCGCCGTCTCCAGCTCCTCTCCACATTTCTCCTAGAGCAGCAATGTTAGCATCATTATCAATAACAACTGGTAAGCCTGTTTCCATCTCTAGATTGTCTTTCAAAGGGAAATCTTTCCATCCGATGTTGACTGCTTGATAAATAAATCCAGAGTCCATTTCGATAAAGCCAGGAGCCCCCATACCGATCCCAACAAAACGCTCATTCGTTAAGTCTAACTCAGTCATCTTATCATCGAGAGCTCTTGCGATATGTGTAGTGATGTGCCGTCCCTCTTCACTTTTGTCGGTTGGTATCTCCCATTTATTTTGAATTTCCCCATAATAATCAATAAATGCTAGCTTTATTGTTGTGCCACCCAAATCCACACCAATAAACCATTTCTTCTCGACCATCATCATCCACCTTTTTTCTCTATATTATTTTAATGGGAAGCCTTTGTTTTGCAGAAATTGCTTCATATATGTTCGTACAGGTTTTCCTAATTTATTTGCCATGAGAGAAGTCCATCCAGCATTACGCTGCCCTTTCGTCCTATCATGATAATAAGATGAGATGGTGGCATCATATTCCTTTAATCCTTTAATAAACTCTTCTTTATTCGGCTCATATTCGTCAACATGGTAAATATTACGAATTGGCAATCGAGGTTTTTTATCCGGAGTCTGAATTGGATAGCCAACGCATAAACCGAATAATGGTATCACTTTGGAAGGAAGGTTTAAGAGATCACTAACTTCCGCTAGTGAATTTCGAAGTCCTCCTATATAACAAATGCCAAGCCCCATAGATTCGGCTGCAATCGCCGCATTTTGAGCAGCTAATGAAGCATCGATCAAACCAACCATGAATTTTTCAGTTGATTCTGTCGCTTCAGTTATATCGATATCATGTAAACTAGCCGCTTCATGATGTCGGTTATAATCAGCACAGAACACGAAGAAATGTCCATTTTCTTCAACGTAACTTTGATTTCCAGCTAGTTCAGCAAGTTTTTTCTTTTTGGACTTATCTTTAACACCAATAATCGAGTATGCCTGAATATAACTTGAAGTTGAAGCAGCTTGAGCCGACCTTACAATTGTATAAATCTGCTCCTCAGTTAAAGGTTTATTTTCAAAATCCCTTATCGAGCGGTGTTCTAAAAGTGTTTCAATTGTTTGATTCATTTTTGTCCCTCTCTTTTTGCATTTCTGCTTTTAGAATCATTCTTCCTTCAAGATATAATTCTTGTTCGATCATTTTCATTTCATATAATTCGTGTAGCTCTTCCTCCATCAATTCGAGATCACCTAACCGGCTTCCAGTATAGACAATCATTCCGAACTTCTTTAGGAGTTGTTGTACTTCAAAGACTGTTTTTTTCATTTTCCTCACCACATTTATTATAGCAATCCATACTCTTAAGTAAAATGATTCAGCACAAATAAAAGACATCCTCTTTATTGGAGAATGCCTTAGTTTACTATTTCAAGAATGTCTTACTATTATCGATCTGGGTCTTTCGGGTGAAGTACGGTCGGCCTTCTGTTCTTCACCGGCATAGGCGACCGTAAGATAACATCACGGAATGCACGATAGGAAAACGGTATAAATGGCCATAAATAAGGGATATGAAATGATTTCGTACGAATAAGTAAAAGAATCCACAACGTGACTCCAATCGAAAAGCCTATCACTCCAAATGCTGCCGTCATAACTAATAATCCTATTCGAACAATACGGTTTGCTAAACTAAGTTCATAAGAAGGGGTGGCAAAGGTACCCATGGCTGCTAATGCCAAATATAAGATAACTTCATTAACAAACAACCCGACCTCAACCGCTACTTGTCCAATTAAGACTGCTGCTACTAGTCCAAGCGCCGTAGCGAGGGACGAGGGGGTATGAATGGTAGCCATTCTTAGAATATCTAACCCTACTTCTATCAACAAAAACTGTAGGAATATTGGAATTGTACCTGTATCATCTGCTCCAATGAACCTCATGTTCCCACCAAGTAATTCAGGGTTTGATGCAAACAAATACCATAATGGAAGAATGAAGATACCAATCCACACAGCAATAAAACGAATTAGTCTTAGGTATGCTCCAACAAGTGGTTTTTGCCTGTATTCTTCAGAATGCTGAAGGTGATGCCAAAACGTCGTTGGAGTAATTAATACACTTGGTGAGCCATCCACGAAGATCAATACGTGTCCTTCATAAAGATGAACTGCTGCAGTATCTGGTCGTTCTGTATACCTTACGAGCGGATATGGATTTAAAGGGCGACCACAGATAAACTCTTCAACTGTCTTTTCTGCCATGGGAATCCCATCTGTATCGATCTTCTTCAAAGACTCTTTAATTCTATTCACGATTGACGGGTCAGCGATATCTTCTATATAACTTATACAGACATCTGTTTTAGAGCGTCGTCCAATTTGCGTATATTCCATTCGAAGCGTTTTGTCTCGAACTCTTCTTCTCGTTAGTGAAGTATTAAAAACGATTGTTTCAACAAAACCATCCCGAGCTCCTCTCGTAACCCTTTCTAAATCAGGTTCTTGCGGACCCCTTACTGGATAGGTTCTAGCATCGATCATGATAATTTCATCAATTCCTTCAACGACAAGCGCTGTTGGACCTGATAAAACAAGATCGATGACAGTATCGAGATCATTTTGTTTTTCAATTTCTACATATGGTAAATGCACTTGCATTAACTTCTCTAATGGATCTGGCTCTAGTTGGTCTGGTTCTAGTTGCGACAATAACTTCATCAGATAATGCAATATGTCATCTTTAACAAAGCCATCTATTAAAAACATCGCCATACTTCTACCAGCGTATTGAAGGTCAAGCTGAATAACATCGAAACTTTTGCCAACACCGAGCTCATTATGTAAATAATTCACGTTATTTGCAAAAGATTTCGTAACTGGATGTTCAATTCTATTTTCAGACATGCATGCCCCTCCTCATATCCATCATTAACCAATTCCATGACGTACATACATGGAGAATAATTGGGCACAAAAAAATCAGCCGTAATGGCTGATTTTTGATTAATCGATCATAGAAGACTGGATATACTGATAAATTAATTCTGCAGTATGGAGCATCGATGATGCGTGAGTGCGCTCATATGCGTGTGAAGCATCAATTCCTGGGCCGATAAGAGCATGGCGAATATCAGCACCAGCTCTTATCGCCGCCGAAGCGTCAGAACCATAGTATGGGTAGATATCTACTTTGTAGTCAATGTTACATTCTTCAGCAAGATTAACTAACTGATTCCTCAGTCGATAATGATAAGGTCCGCTTGAATCTTTCGCACATATAGAAACAGTAAATTCATCTGAAGCTTGTCCATCTCCGAGTGCACCCATATCCACTGCTAAATATTCAATCGTCTCGTTTGGAATGTTTGAATTACCACCATAACCAATTTCTTCATTATTCGATATAAGGAAGTGCGTCGTATAGGGCAACGTCACATTTGCTTCTTTTATTTTCTTGATATTTGCGAGAAGTAAAGCCACACTCGCTTTGTCATCGAGGTGTCTCGATTTAATAAAGCCACTATCTGTTAATTGGACACGTGGATCGAACGCAGTGAAATCTCCTATGTTGATTCCCAGTTGCATAACGTCTTCTTTTGAATGAACTTGCTCATCTAACCTAACTTCCATGTTCTTCTCGTCTCTTTTTATTTCACCATTATTTTGATACACATGAACAGACGTTTGATGAAGTAAGATGGTTCCCGTGTACCTTTTACCTGAGGAAGTAATGATTTCGCAATACTCTCCTTCGATTGCATTCCATCGAAACCCTCCGATCAGTGATAGCTTAAGTCGACCATCGCTCTTAATTTCTTTCACCATTGCACCTAGCGTATCAACGTGAGCTGTTAGCATACGATGCTTAGTCGTATCCTCACCTTCAATCGTTGTAATAAGCCCACCTTTATTATTTCTTCTACTCGTCATCCCTAATTCTTGTAGTCTTCCTTCAACCCAACTGATTACTTCATCTGTATATCCTGAAGGGCTAGGAATGCTAACTAATTCTTTAGTCGTTTGTAATAACTCATCTGCTTTAAAATGATTGTTCATCAATTTCCTCCCTTTCCTCTCCCAACAACAGTTACGCGTTTTACCTCTACTAAAAATCAAATTCCTATCATAGTATGATGACAAGCTTATTAATTTTGGAGGTTTAGGATGATTAAAAAAATACATTATATCATCATGCTTAGTGTGATAGGTTTTTTTGCACTCATCCTCATAAACACAAACAGCAATCCTGTGAGGGAATCCTTTACATATTTTCCTCCTGATCCAGACACAACGTTTGAATCAGCAAAAACCTCTCTTTCCATCTTAACGCAGGAAGATGAAGATGAATACACGCTTAGCTTGAAAACAGAATCTAACTTAAGTGAAACTGCTTATCTAAGACAAGACATTACGATGCTTTATGAAGAAGGTCGTTTGCTTGAAACGATGTCCAAGTGGGAAGAAAATGTAAAAACACTTACCAACCGAAAGAAAATAAAGAGTGAAGATAGCGGTCATTATGAAGCAGTATCCTATCATTATGGTGAGATTCACTATCCAAATGATATTATTAAAAGTGCCCAAGAAATGAGCTACGCTCAACTATATGTAATTGATTCTCCTATGACACCGCTTGAATCGTTCACAAATCCAACCAGTCAGGAGGAAGTGGAGTGGAAAAGGCTCCTTGACCATGCCGTATCCCAGCAATCACATATCGTTTTAAAATCATTAATCGACCAGTTCCAAATTAAACCCGAAGATTATTACATTATTCCATTAACCAAATTACACTACTATAATGCCGCGCCATTACCTGGCTTAACAAAGGAGCAATCCGTAGATGCAATAGGTGGTATATGGGAGGGATTATACAAATATTATTTTTTAGGAATTCAACCTGAAGACGGAGAAATTGAATCTCCGATTGGAAGTACTATCCCCTATATTTTACTTCATAAAGAGTCACCCTATTTGTTAGTTTTGTACCAAACAAAAAGCGGTAAGAATGTTCAACTCATTCAATACCTAAATAAACCAATCATTAGAAAACCGGATAAAAGTTAAAGGTTTGTAAGAATCACATGTGAGAGCTCCTGAAAGGTAGATACTTCGGGAATAATAGAATCATTTGGTTTCGCATTTTCTTCCCTAGAATTAAAATAGATAGCATCGAATCCCGCTTCTACCGCAGGCTCAACATCCTGATTCCATGAATCCCCAACATAAAGATAGGTTCCTTCTCTTTCTTTTGCATTAAAGAAAATTTGAGGATCGGGCTTAGACAACCCTACATGCTGAGAAATATGGATGGTTTCAAAACTAAACCATCGATCTAAACGTAACTCTTTAATTTTTGAACGTTGAACTTCGTCCGCACCGTTTGTAATGATCCCTAATAATACTTGTTGATTTGAAAGTTTTGTTAACAATTCTTCAGCACCTGGAAATAGCTCGGCGAAAGCTGCTACATTGGTTTCATATTTTGATTGAAACTCTAGAGCTTCTTCATCCTTACTCTTGATATTAAAATTCTCATTCGCCGATTGAAATCGATTAATTTGATATGCTTCTCTTGACCATTTTCCGGATTCGTAATACTCCCAATATTCGTCGCAATATCTTTTGAAAACCTCAAACCATTTCTCTGGTGATACGGAAGAGTTCTTTCTTACAAGCATTTCATCTGCAAAATATAGCATTGTTTTACGGAAAGCCCTCTCATGGTCATAAAGAGTATTATCTAAATCAAAATAAATATGTGTCCAATACATGTTCTACACCACCTAAAAAAACCTCCGCCTGATGGCAGAGGTTTAAGATAAAAACGAAGAGAACAGCTTTTTGCGAACACCTGGGATCTTCAATGTATTTCCTACTACAAAGCGCCTCACCATCGCAATGCCAAGTAAGCTGTTTGAAATTCTATAACGGTACTCATAAATGACGATCACTAACGAAAGCAGTAATATCAATCTAGAAATTCTCATGAATTTATTCCTCCTGAAACGTTATGTTAGTACTACTGTTTACAGGAGGATCATGTTTTATCCATTTTGAATCGTATTCGACTTCTTGAAGCGTATATCGTTCACGTATCCTAGTACAATTGTGAAGATCGGAGAAAGCCATAAGAATAAAGCAAACGGCAAATAACTAAGAACTGAAACGCCTAACGTTTCTGCGAAGAACGCTCCTGATACTCCCCATGGGATAAGTGGATTAACGAGTGTACCAGCATCTTCAAGGGTTCTTGATAAGTACTTCCTATCGATTCCGGCTTTATCGAAGAATGGCTCAAACGTTTGCCCGGGAAGTAATATCGATAAATATTGCTCACCAGTTAATAAGTTCACCCCGATAGAAGAGCCTGCGGTTGCTGAAATCAAATGGCCTTTTCGATTCAATAATTTTGTTAGACCTGTCATCAATGCTTCGATGATGCCTAGAACCTGCAGAACTCCTCCTAGTGCAAGAGCTAGTAAAATTAAGGAAACGCTCCACATCATTGATTGTAAGCCACCTCGATTAATAATTCCATTAACTAGCTCACTTGATGTTTCAAGTATAAACCCATTCTGCATCGTATTTATAATCGCCGTCGCAGAGAAAACACCCTGAGCCCCAATTGAAACTAAGATCCCCGCAATCAAGCCAGAAACTAACGTTAGTAATACAGGCACCCGAATAAGAGCAAGTATAAGTACAACCAACGGTGGTAGTAGCGTCCAAAACGATAAGTTAAACTCATTTGATAAAACAAAAAGAGCTTTTGATAATTCATCAGGATTTACTGAAGAAGAAAATTGATTGCTCATGATAAAAAAGAAAATAATCGTAATAATGATCGCAGGAATAGTTGTGTTCATCATGTGCCGTATATGCGTAAAGAGATTAACTCCTGATACAGCTGGAGCAAAGTTTGTCGTATCAGATAATGGAGACATCTTATCTCCGAAACATGCCCCAGAGATAACAGCTCCAGCAGCTAAAGCTGGATTAACCCCCATCGCAGTTCCTATCCCCATCATAGCTATACCAATTGTACCAATGGTAGTGAATGAGCTACCAGTGAAACTTGATACGATAATCGTAATGATTAAAGCACTAATTAGAAACCATTCAGGTTGAATAAACTTCAATCCTCCGAACAGAAGTGCAGGAACTGTCCCACTTTGCATCCATATCGCAATCATCATTCCAACAATGAATAGAATCAACACAGGCTTTAACCCAGTTGTAATACTTTCAAGTAAGCCTTTTTCGATGTTCTCCCACTTGATCCCTCTCACTAGACCAAATAGACTAACCCCTACAATACCAACAAAGAGTGGCATGTGTGGTTCAACCCCCATAATAATAATACTGAAAAGCATCCAGCCCATGAGAAGCGAAATAACGATGAGCGCGGATGAAAAAGATAATTTTTTCACAACTTAACTCTCCCTTTTTTTAATAACTATTAATCAGTGTGTCCTAACACTATTTTTCCCATAAAAAAATCCCTTCTAAAAAGAAGGGACGAATGTGATCGCGGTACCACCCTAATTAACAGCAAATGCTGTCCTCTTAAGTTCCAGAATAACGACTGGATTGCCGGGTGTATTTATACCTAGTTCCTCAGCTGTAAGTTCACTTTCTGAATGCCCCGATTCACACCTTCCACCGGGTCTCTGTTGCTGCTCCTCAAAAGCTACTCGGCTGATTCATAACTTTTATGCTTTTATGCTTTTGTGCGTTTAAGTAATACTGATATTTTATACCTGATACTTTAGTCTGTCAAGACAAAATTACGTCCTACAAAAAATGAAAAAAAGCACCAGTAAACACTGGTGCTCTGTTACATGCCTATATACCTAGAATAAAGAGCTTTTGCACGACCACTATCACTCGTACCTTGAACGAGCACTCGCCCATCTGGAAACATTACGATCCGCTCTCCTTCTTCTAGTTCTGCTTTAAGTAAAAACGGAGTTTTCTTTACTTTGGCTATATTCTCTAACTTGTTAGACCATTCTTTCAGATCAAACGTCTTTTCGATTTTGATCTGGATCGTTTCTCTCCCACATAGTGAAGCCACATCGCTTGTTGCACCATGTTGTAAAGCAGGATACTCCTGTTTTTGACAAGCTGGGCAGTCTACTTTAGGGGATGAGTACTTCATTGAATATGTGTGGTTATTCCATATATCAACTGTGAGTAAGCAACGATTTAGTTTATCGTGGGCACCTACGAAGTATTTCATTGCTTCCGTCACTTGATAAGACGCGATAATATCAACAATGGGCGATATGACACCTATTGTATCGCACGTCTCGCCAGTAGTAGAACCATCGCTCTGTATGAAGCACCGTAAACAAGGTGTTTCACCAGGAATGAAGAGTGCAGTCATACCCCTTGAACTAACAGCGCCTCCATAAACATAAGGTACCCCTGTCTTAAAAGCAGCATCATTCAATAAAAAACGAGTTGAGAAGTTATCGGTACCATCCATCACCATATCGATACCTTCTACTAACTCGATAATGTTTGAAGCGTCCACGTCTGTAGTTATAGCCTCGATCTTTATCTCTGAATTCATTTTCTCAAGCTTATTTTTAGCAGCAACTGCTTTGGGTAAAGCAGCCTCGACATCTTTCTCATCAAATAACATTTGTCTTTGCAAATTGCTTTTCTCAACATAATCACGGTCAACGATTCTTATTTTCCCAAAACCTGCTCTTACCATATGGTTGGCTATCGCGGTGCCAAGTGCTCCCATTCCAACAATCAAAATACTTGTGTCACCAAATTTCTTTTGACCTTCTTCTCCAATTTGAGAGAATAACATCTGACGTGAATAACGCTGGTACTGACTCATTGATTTCTCCCCTTCTGAATCTTCATATAGTCTTCTTTGGTGTTAACATTTGCAAACAAATGTGTTGCTACACTGAACGTTACATATCGTGTGTTCAACTCTTCTAGAACATCTATGACTCGTTTGTTACCAAGTTGTAACTGACGATGGATCATCTCTTTACATGCATATCTGTACACAGCACATAGTGGATGAATCCGACCATGTGCTACTGGAATAATTGCATCAGCTTCTGGATTTCGCTCCGCTTCATCCAAGAGGGTAGAAATAAGGTCTTCAGTTACAAGCGGCATATCGCAAGCAACGACAACGTAATAGATTGCTTCCTTTGAATTCATCGCCGTCATTAGCCCTGCTAGTGGACCCTTTCCAGAGAACTTCTCTTCATCCATTACTACTTCTACTTTCTCAGGAAGTTGAAACTTATTTATAAGATCTGGCTTTGTTACGACGATGCTTTCATTGACATGACTATCTAGTTCATTCAATATTTTTGTATAGAAAGGTTCACCATGATAGTCAATAAACGCTTTATCAGTACCAAACCTACGTGATGCTCCTCCTGCTAATAACACACCACATGCTTTCATAAAAACCAAACACCTCCTGCTAAACCTCCAAATATAGAAGAAATCAAGTTGACAACATCATTATTTATACCGGCTATTCCCCGAGATTTAATCGTTCTATGTCCACAATGTTCAAGGTGTTCGGTTTTCATCGAGCAGTACTTACAATAGAACTCTTCCTGAATAGATGCACCGATGATCGTGTCTATTATGCAGCCAAGAATTCCTGCCGCTGTAGATACAATGAATAGCTCCAAAGAAAATCCATAGATAGGATAACCGACTCCCGCAATTAGTGAGGCAGCTATGATTGATGCTAAAAACCCTAGCATGCTGACTGCTCCTGATGTCCCTGGAGGTACAATTTTAAGCTTCAGGACGTGAAATGGATTTTTTTTAGAAAGCACGCCTAATTCTGAAGCCCACGTATCGGCGTTGGATGTTGCTAAGGCAGCAACAAAAAAGGCTAACCAAAATATAGAATGGGAAATTCCCATCATAATTCCTGCAAAAGCAGCAGCACCCCCGTTAGCTAAAACCTGATACTCGTCTCTTGCCGCCCCTTTTACCACAATTTGTTTAATAGCGTTTTTCCGACCGCTCTTGTATTTGCTCCAAACGGTCGAAGTAACAAAAAACACTCCGAGTAGAATTAATCCCTTCCATCCAAAGCCATATGCTACAGCTGTTCCTACCATAATCGAAGCTAAGGTACCTTTTTTATTTAAAGCGCCCATTGCGAGCCCAACTAATCCGGTTGCTAAACAAATGACAAAATAAAGAACCATCATGAGAAGGACATAATCGTTTCATCAGTAATAAGTGCTCCTACCGGGAGATCGAATGGCTCAACAGGTATTTCTTTCACCAATTGGAAACCATACGCTAAAGAAACTGTCTTATTGCTATATTTCTGAAGAAATCTGTCATAATAGCCTCCACCAAACCCAATACGGTAACCTCTTTCATCAAATAACAGGCCTGGTACGATCAACAACTGAATTTGTTCAGGAGTACACTCTTCTGTAAGTTCTGGTTTTGGTTCCTGCAAACCGAAATACACAGTTTCTAGCTCATCCCAACTTCTTAAATAACGAAAGGTCATCGTTTTATCTTTTGGCTCGCACTTCGGTACAGCTACTTTTTTACCAGCCGACCAAGCATGTTCGATAATTTTCCTCGTATCCACTTCTTTTTTCATTGCAATCGTTAAGCCGATTGTATTCGCTCTCTTATAAGGCTCATATGTAAATAATTGTTCAAGAAGCTGATCGTCACGTTTCCTTTTCTCTCCATCGGAAAGCTCTTTCAATCGATTTTTCATTTCCGTACGTAATCTATGTTTTGTTTGCATTGGTCCCTCTCCCTTATACGTTATTACTATCAGTTTAAGGGAAAAAAGACAAATAAAAAAGCAGTAGGATAACCTACTGCTTACTTTGTTTCGCGATGTAACGTGTGTTTCTTTAGTCTTGGGCTATATTTTTTAAGTTCAAGACGATCTGGGTTTGTACGTTTGTTCTTAGTAGTAATGTAGTTACGATCGCCAGTTTCAGTGCAAGCCAATGTAATTTGTACGCGCATGAATATCCCTCCAAATCCTATCAAACTGTTCATTTAACAACATACTTTATTATGATAACAAACAATTCTCGTTCTATCAAGTTGTTTTTATTCTTAAGAAAGAGCTTTGTATTTTTCAATATAATCCTTGACCACATCAACATAAGTAGAGTGTGACCAAGTAAGCGGAGCAACAGAAAGTGCCTTTCCCGTATATGGGTTCACTTGTTCAGGTAAGATTCCACTTGATAAGGAATGACGTTGAGCCCATTCAATGTGAATCTTGGCTTTTGCTAACTCCTCGATGGATTTCGCTTTAGCGATTTTCCATTTTGCCATCCATAACGTGCAAATAACCCACGGGTTTCCTGGAACTTCTTCAACATTTTGTGACTGTTGAAAGTAATAATCGCTAACGTACCGTGCAATTCCGCCAATAGATGTTTTTATAGAGAGACGCTCTTCTATTAATTCCATCGTTCTCACAATTCTCGGATCATCAGGTGGTAGAACACCAAAGGCAAATAAACCAAAAACGCTACTTTCAATCGTGTAATCCTTTGTAATTTCTCCAGTTTCACTATTGGTATAAATTCCTCTTATAAAACACGAACGGTCTTGATCATAAAAGTGTTGTTCAATACCCTTCTTAATTTTCTCTGCACCTGCAAAATAGCTTTCTGCACGATCATCCTCACCGAAAAGGGTTGCAAACGAGTGCGCCGCCATCAATCCCCCATATGTTGCAGCAGCCGTGAAACTAAACACACCAAGCCGCTCTTCCCATAAATCATACGAAGGGAGAGGCAAACTAAGGGTCTCATCCATATATTCGAGGAGAAACCTTGCCCCAGGGCGAATTAGGTATTTATAAAGTGATTGTGCAAATTCAATATCACCCGTCGACTGATAGTGTTCCCAGAACGCCCATAAGACTAAAGCTGTCTCATCTTCTTGAATAGGAAGTTGCGGAGAGCCAGAACGATCGATATAGGGGTGCCAACTTGAACCAACCGATCCATCAGGATTATATTTATGATGAAGGTATCCATCAACTGACAATAGTTCCGCGCAACAGCGGTAGAAGTTCGATACCATACCATGATAGCCAGCTTTGGATAATGAAGCAGCAATAAGGGCTCCGTCCCTTGGCCACATATAACTATAGTGATCTCGATTATAATGAAGGATATCAGAATCGTTGGCTGCAATGATTGTTCCATTCTGATTCGTTTGAGTACGAACAATAAGGAGGCTACGTTTATAGAGTGATAATAATTCTGGACTCAAGTCGGATTCAGGAATAATCGATTTGTTTACCCACCTGTTCCAATACATGCGTATTTTCTCTACGGTTAAACGCGTTCCAATCTCACTAACGTAGGCGTGAAGATTGCTAACTTCTTCTTTTGTTCTTCCGACAGTCATCCAATAATATGCAGTTGTCTCCGATTTCCCAGCAATTTCGGTTTCGAGTGAGAATGTGCTATCGATAGACCCCTGTGCAATTGGATTTACATGAAGGTGACCATCCTCCGCATCCCGCCATGTCCCTTCTGCAGCCTGGAAGCGTTTTATCCCCGTTGTATATTGTTTGATACCGACACCGTCCACCTCTCCATTAAAAAGAAAATATCTATATCTCTTATAATGAATTATGGATTTTGTATCCGGACAGTAATACGCTGTATCCCCCACTTCAGTTTCATAAATATTCAAATCTTGATGAAAAAACAAACGCACTTCTTTGTTTTTCTCTTCTAGGTTTTGAATGGTGATTTTTCGTATCATCAACATTTCTCGTTGGTGTACACCTTCTTCGAAAATAAGCTTTAAGCCGAGATGAGGATGATAAGCTGTACTATACGTTACCAACGTATCTTCATCATAGTTAGGATTAATTTCCCATTCGGATGAATGGAGCCAAGAAAAATTCCCATCAACCCAAACTCCGATTCTGTTTGCATGACCTTGAACATGATTCTGCTGACCGACATAAGGGTAGAAAATATCTCTTATCTGCAAGAATTGGTCCATATTGATTAAGAGCTGTCCATTACCAATCACTAAGTGTCTTGGCATCTTGTCCCTCCTCGTCCACCATCTAGTTTAGTTTATTTCACAAACTGTCTAGAGATTACTAGAGGCGTAAAGAAAGGATTATAAAAAAATCCACCCTCCTTGTGTAAGGAAGATGGATATTATCTTTTAAGTGTTCAAGTCGTATCGTTTACCTTTTACAACGTAAATCACGCTTTCTGAAATGTTCGTACAATGGTCGCCAATTCTCTCAATGTAGCGACAAATGAATGCTAATTGCTGAATTTGACTGATACTATCAGGGTATTTTGTCATCAGCTCCAATAGCTCTTTAACTAGACGTCCGTACATATCATCGATTTCATCATCAGCATCCGCTACGTCTTTCGCTTGATTCACATCTTCTTCATAGAAAGAAGACAACACTTCCCTTAGCATAGTGTTCGCTTTTTGAGCAAGAGCAGGTATCTCCTCAATAGGCTTTACAAAAGGTTTATCACCGATTCGGATGATCGACTTAGCAATATTTACAGCGAGATCGCCTACTCGTTCAACATCAGTTGAAATTTTCAAAGCAGAAATCAAGCGACGCAAATCTGACGCAAGCGGTTGTTCCTTTGCAATAAGCCAGATTGCTCTCTCATTTATCTCTTCTTCAAGTCGATTGATCTTATAATCATTGTCAATTATTTCAAGAGCCTTTTCCACATCCTGATTCTCCAGTGCATGAATCGCATCGTCAACAGCAAGTTGCGCAAGAGAACCAAGTTCCAAAAGCTGAGCTTTAATTCCATCTAATTGTTCTTGAAAGTTTCCTCTAACTACCATAACAGTCACCCCCCGATATAATTAACCAAAACGACCAGTAATGTAGTCTTCTGTGCGTTTATCTGTAGGATTAGAAAACAGCTTGCTTGTATCAGAAAATTCAACTACTTCACCATTAAGGAAGAAAGCTGTTTTGTCAGAAATTCGAGCGGCCTGTTGCATATTATGCGTAACGATAATAATACTAAATTCTTTCTTTAATTCTTGAACGAGTTCCTCAACTTTTAAAGTTGAAATTGGATCGAGAGCTGAAGTTGGTTCATCCATCAAGATGACGTCTGGTTCGATTGCGAGACAACGTGCGATGCACAGACGCTGCTGCTGTCCACCCGAAAGACCGTATGCATTCTCATTCAATCGGTCTTTTACTTCTTCCCACAGTGCTGCACCTTTTAGACTTTTCTCTACGATTTCATCAAGGACTTTTTTATTCTTAATTCCGTGAATCTTCGGCCCATAAACAACATTTTCATATATGGACTTTGGAAATGGGTTTGGCTTTTGAAATACCATTCCCACTTTTGTACGGAGATCTTCTACTTTATATTTATTATCAAAAATATTGTTGTCTCGGTATTTGATGTCACCAGACATTTTCACGATTGGAACCATCTCTACCATTCGGTTAAGTGCTTTGATGAACGTTGATTTACCGCACCCTGATGGTCCGATGATAGCAGTAACTTGGTGTTCTGGTATATCGAAATTAATATCCGTTAACGCCTGATCTTTTCCATACCAAAGATTAAAGTTCTCTATACTATATACAGATTGAGCATCTTTCTTCAGTTCTTCTTCCTTACGAGGAGCTTTTTGGACCTTTTTTTCATCCATAATCGTTTTCATGATACTATTCCCCTTTTCACGTTGATGATTAGAGTACGATTTTACTTAAAGTCGCTTTGAAAATTTATTGCGAATTAACACAGCGATCGAATTCATGATCAATAGCATCGCAAGAAGGACAATAATCCCTGCAGCTGCTACATCGTGAAACTCCGTTTGTGGACGACTTGTCCAGTTAAAGATTTGAATTGGCATGACAGTAAAACCAGATAATAGGTCTTCAGGTAGATAAGCAACGAACGTGAGCGCACCGATCATAAGCAATGGTGCAGTTTCACCAATTGCTCTCGATAGCGCTAATATTCCACCTGTCAAGATTCCAGGAATCGATGCAGGCAATACGACTCTTCGAATCGTTTGCCATTTCGTTGCTCCCATAGCAAAAGAAGCCTCTCTTAACTCATTAGGAACAGAACGAATTGCTTCCTGAGCTGCTACCACGATAATAGGTAAAATCAATAAACTCATCGTTAAACCACCAGCTAGCACACTTCGTCCCATCTCAAGCATGCGCACAAAAACAGTAAGACCGAGCAAACCAAACACAATGGAAGGAACACCTGCAAGGTTTGATATGTTCAGTTGAATAAAGGTAGTAAACCGATTCTTCTTTGCGTACTCTTCAAGATAAATCGCTGTCCCCACACCGATGATTAATGAAACGGGGGCAATTACTCCCATCACCCATAAAGAACCGAAAAAGGCAGCTTTTATTCCTGCTTTTTCAGGAAATCGTGAAGCGAAATTTTGAAAGAATTCTAAATCTAAATAACCAATTCCTTGAGTGAATATCCGATATAACAGGATAACGAGAACAACAAGCGCAAACAGCGTTGCCCCCAAAAAGACTCCCTTTAGTATGTTGTTTTTCGCTAACCTCGTTTGCATTTTACTTTTAACTTTTGCCTGATCGATTAATTGCATTAGTATTCCTCCCTAAATCTACGAGAAATATATTGAGCGATGAGGTTCATGATTAGGGTGAATAAGAACAGCGTCATCCCTACTGCATAGATACTATAGTAGATCGTTGTACCAAATCCTGCATCACCAAGGCTAACTTGAACGATATACGAAGTCATCGTTTGTATTGACTCAGTTACATCCATTGTCAGTTTCGGTGTAGCACCACCAGCTACCGTAACAATCATTGTTTCACCGATTGCTCGTGAAATAGCTAACACGAATGATGCGATGATGCCAGAGAGTGCTGCTGGTAGAACTACCTTGACTGCAACTTCAAAACGAGTTGCACCAAGTCCTAGAGCACCTTCTCTAATTGCATTTGGTACTGAACTCATAGCATCTTCAGAAAGCGAAGCCACCATTGGAATAATCATGATTCCTATTACTAATCCAGGGCTTAGTGCATTGAATACCGGGAGACTCGGAATAACGTTTTGCAATACAGGTGTCACAAAAGTTAAAGCAAAGAATCCATATACGATCGTTGGAATTCCTGCTAATACTTCCAAAATCGGTTTAATAAATCGTCTTACGCGATCACTTGCATATTCACTCAAATAAATGGCAGCAGCTAACCCGAACGGAATAGCAACCAACATAGCAATGCCGGTTATCATAAGTGTGCCGGAAATAAGTGGCCAAATTCCATAGTCAGGGTCTCCTTCAAAGAATGGATACCAATCTTTATTTGTAAAGAATTCAATAATAGAAACACGATTAAAGAACGTAAATGTCTCAACAATCAATGTAAATACAATTCCTAACGTTGTTAGCACTGAAAGAAAGGCACAAAAAAGTAATAAACCCGGCACCAATTTTTCCATAAAATTCAAACGTGCTTTTTGCTTTTCTTTTTTATCTTTTATCATCTGACGAATTGATTTTTCCATGCTAATACTCCCCTCTCACACCAGAGCAAAACAGGTCAAAGTGAGGAGCTATTCACTCCTCACCAGAACCCTCTTCTTTAATCCGTTATTTCCCAGCTATCTTTTCAAGCTTTTCAGTAGCTTCAGTATACTTCTCTTCTGGTAGAGCTACATAACCTACAGCTTCAGCCATTTCACCAGCATTTTCAATTGCGTACTTACTGAAGTTATAAACTGCAGTGTCGTCTTTTACAGCAGAATGCTTAACATAGGTGAATAATGGACGAGAAAGTGGCTCGTAAGTTCCATCTTGAATTGTTTCAGCATTTGGTTCGATTGCTTCACCATCTCCATTTACAATTGGAACAACATTAAGACTGTCTTTATTTTCAAGATAGTAAGCATATCCGAAGAATGCCATACCATTTTTCGAACCTGTAACGCCGTTTACAAGAACGTTATCATCTTCAGAAAGTGTAGCTTCTTTATTCATTTGTTCTTCTTCTAGAACAACTTCGTTGAAATAATCATAAGTACCAGAATCAGTACCAGGGCTGTATAGTTTGATCTTTTCTTCTGGCCATTCAGAATTAACATCGCTCCACATAGTAGCTTTGCCAGTCCAAATTTGCTTAAGCTCATCGATTGTTAGCTGATCCACCCAATCATTCTCAGAGTTAACAACGATTGAAAGACCATCTTTAGCAACTTGAAATTCAGTAAATTCAATTCCTGCTTCTTCTAGCGCCGTAACTTCTTCTTCTTTAATTGGACGAGAGGCATTACTCATGTCAGTCTCACCGTTAGAGAACTTCTCAAATCCTCCGCCTGATCCTGAAACACCAACACTTACTTTTACTTTAGGTTGAACAGAAGCGTATTCTTCAGCTAGTGCCTCAAAAATCGGAAATACAGTTGAAGAGCCGTCTACCATAACTTCTCCTGATAATTCTTCGCTCCCAGATTCACTTCCTGAATTGTTGTTTCCACAAGCTGTTGCGAATACCAATACGAATGACATTATTAGCATTAATGAAATTCCTTTAAACTTCATGTGCTTTTTCCCCCTAATGGATGTGTTTTTTTGTATGGGTCATTAGGACTCCTACTGACCTCTCAACCACAATTACAAGAATACAGCTTGTTTATTAATGACATATAAACCGATTGTAAAGAAAGTGTAAATGTGTGTAGAAAAGCTGTTTTCTGTGCATGTTTTTAAGAAACCTTGTCGAAAATGACTAGATTAACCCTCACTTTTCCCAATACAAAAAATAAAAACCGCATCTCTGCGGTTTTATATCATTCCTTATTTTCTTTTTCATCATTACTTCCACTAGGAGTTTTCGCCTGGTTCTTTAGTTCAAAGTAAGCATCTAAGACTCTTCCACCAATTTTCTTATTAACATAACCTGAACTCGAGTCATTCACTTCAGGTATAACAACTGAGAAAGCAACTTCAGGATTATTATAAGGAGCAAATCCTACAAGTGTTAAGTTGTAGTCATCCCCTATCTGAGCCGTCCCTGTTTTCCCAGCTGCAACATATTCATCACTCTGGAAATAGTTAAAATTCGTACCTGCTGTACCTTGTTTTGTATTCATAACCATCCACATTCCTTTTTGGATGTGTTCCACTTCTTCTTTAGTCATCTTTACTTTATTTAATACATCTGGTGTATTTTGATACAGAACCGTGTTAGATAAAGATTCACTTTCAGAAGGTTCATGTACTTCTTTTAACAGATGTGGTTTAATACGATAGCCGCCATTTGCAATCGTTGAAATATATTGAGCCATTTGCATTGGTGTATACGTATCATATTGCCCAATCGAAAAGTCAAGCAGTTTACCAAATGGACCGATTCCTCCGTTCAGTCCTGCGCTTTCACCTGGAAGGTCGATTTCAGTTGGTACTCCCAAACCAAATTGAGAGAATGACTCCCTCATTTTGTTATAAGCATCCGGATCATAACTACTTCGCTTCTTAGGTTCATAATCGTAACCTGCCATCATCATTGCAATCTTAAACATATAGACGTTTGATGATTTTTGTAGTGCAACTAGATCCGATATTCTACCCATAGCTCTTGATGTATACGAAGATTTAGTTTTACCATCAGAAAAACGAAGCACCTCATCTACAAGAGTACTATTTGGTTCGATCACATCATATTGATAACCAGTTAACACTGTAGCTCCCTTTATCGTTGAGCCCATTGCATAAGAATCTCCGATTACACCGAACGTTCTTCCAGTGAACTTTCCGTTATTGTAAGCTTTCCCTGCTATCGATAGAACTTCACCTGTGTCAGGGTCCATCATTACAACGTATCCTCTAGTTGCTCCGTACTTTCTCGCAGAACGTAATTCTTCTTCAAGAATTCCTTCTACTCTTTGTTGCAAATCGATATCAACCGACAGAACAAGATCATTCCCACGCTGCCCTTCAATCACTTCTGGTTCTCCAATGGGTTCACCAGTTTTATCAGTTACAAACTTTTGTTTTTCCTTTTGACCTTTAAGGAATTCTTCATATTGTTTTTCAAGATAACTGATACCAACCTGCTCATTTCTATCATAGTCTCTCATTTGGTAATAACTTAAACTTTCGCGTGGAATATGGCCAACATTCCCAAAGATTGTTTGTAGGGTCTCACCATATGGATATTCCCTCGTTGCATCTGCCTGAATATCAACCCCTGGTAACTCCCCAAGATTTTCACTCACTCGAGCGATTTCATCTTCAGATAAATCCATTTTTATCGTTTGAGAAGATAGTGCGTACCCAGTGTCCATCGCCTTTTTAATTGAAGCCACTTCTAATTCTGTTGCATCATTTTTTATTTCAGCAATATCTTTTTCATTAATCCGTTCGATTTGAAGCTTATAAGCATCTGACGAATCTAATTCATCCCACTCTTTATCAGAAAGCTTTTCTTTCGCTTTGTCCGGGCGAGTAACGATCCAATAATCCTTTAATTCTCGATCCGTTACGTCTTCAGGATTCTTGTCTATATATTCGGCGAGCTTTCTAGCAAGATCTAATCTTTCTTTTTGATTCGTATTTTGTGTTCTTATGTAAGTAAGAGCAAATTGAGGGTTATTGTCAACAAGAACTCTTCCATACCGGTCATACATTTTCCCTCTCGGTGCACTAGATTCTGCAGTTACATTTTCAGTTTGTTCAGATACTCGTTCATATTCCTCACCCTCAACGATTTGAATAACGCCCAAACGTAAGACGAGCAAGGAGAATAAAACAAAAACGGATAAAAATAATATATTCAACCTCATAGGCACATGATTTTTCTTCTTTGTATTACGGTTCACACTATTCTTCCTTTCAAAACACAATTAGACACCTGTAGAGTACAGGTGCCCTATCCCATATTTATTTACTATACTGAGTGTAGGCCAGATTGTAAAGGGCCTAACGAGCTATTGAACAGGCTCTGAAGCTGACTTTTCATTAAAAGCCTTAACAATCTTAAGTTTCCTATAAAAAAGGTAAATGATGGAGTGTCCTATACCTAATATTAACAATAAAACAGGAACAATTTGTGTGTCATTTGCAATAGAAATCGCAATTAGAAATATTGTGATTGATACGATTCTGCCTAAATTTAAATAAACTTCTCTCACCACGATGTACTCTATTCTCATTTCAGCTGCGTTCCATGCCTTACCGATGACATCATACGTTAGAGAAACATAAGGAACAAAAAATACTGGGTAAGCAATCGAAATACACACACCATATATAAGCAATCGAGGAAAAGTTAAGTCGAGTGTTAAGATAAACACTGAGACATATAACATAATTCCTGAATATAAGATCGCCTTAATTCGGAATCGTGGTTTTATTAACCGTGTGGCTAAATAATACACTAGAAACGATACCGCTGAGTTAACTAGACCAAACGTGCCAATCGCAAGTTCACTTCCCGTAGTAATAAATACTAAAACAGCTATGATAAAAATAAAAGTACCTTCTCGTAACCCTTGAAAAAAATGCGCATGGAGAACATTTAACCAATCACTGTTAGCTTTCCTTTCATTAAATACTCTCATAAATGAGAAGTTTCCTTTGGCAGATCGTCGTTTCAAGAAAAAACTCAATATCACAGCTGCAAAGAATAGAACCAGCGAGACGCCGAATATAATCTTATATCCTGTGTAAGATTCAAGACTGGATATGACAACTCCCGCAAATATTGGGCCAATCATTCCTGCAAATGAAGTGAGTAATCCAAGAAAGCCATTAAAAAAATCTCTTGTATCTGGCTCAGTTATTTCAAATGTTAAGACATTGAATGCTAACCAGTAAAAACCAAATCCAATTCCTAACAACGCTCCTAGTAAAATAAGCAAGTGCCCTGCATTTTGTCCTAAGAACAGAACAGTAATATAAAACAGCGCCAAGAAAATAACTCCGATTCTTAGAACGATTACTCGATCCATCTTTTTAGCCCATCTACCAGCTAAAATAAAAGTGAGCGGTTGGCTGATGACTACAGAGAGGTTGTATATCCCAATGTCTGCAAATTCACCGGTTTGCTTCCATACATAAACGTTTACGAATGTATTGGATAGTGCGATGCTCAAGGCATATAATCCACCTATCGTTAAAAGCAACAATAGGTCTTTTGTAACTTCTATATCACCCATCACATGTTTAAGAACTTTCATAGCGAACTCCCCTTTTTTCCTCCACCCTTATTTTGTATTAATTCTTCTTCCTTATGCGAAAGATTCCAAAAGGGCAAGATGTTTTTGAAAGGAGAGTTTTATGTATTATTTCATCTATACGGGGGATGTTATTCCCGAGCATTTAATGAATAAACTTATAACAGAGTTGTTTTTAGAAGCTACAAAAGTCGGCCATACCTATACATATACTGAAGATAAAAATTCGATAGCGATTTCTTCAGTATTCATCTCAATTAGAACGAACCAGATTTTCGTTTCTAGCCCCTATGATTATTGTGATGGTTGCGTGATAACAGATACCGTTATTCACTATATTTTAAGAAATCTAGGAAGTTTATATACGGTAATAGAACCATAAAACCCCCTGGCAATGTTGCCAGAGGGTTTTGATAAATTATTTTGCAGCTTCGTAACGTTTAGCTACTTCATCCCAATTAACTACATTCCAGAATGCACTAATGTAATCTGGACGCTTGTTTTGATATTTAAGATAATATGCGTGCTCCCAAACATCTAATCCAAGAATTGGAGTAATGCCTTCCATTACAGGAGTATCTTGGTTTGGAGTACTAGTAATTTCAAGCTCTCCACCTTTAACGATTAGCCATGCCCAACCAGAACCGAAACGTCCTGCAGCAGCACTTGCAAATTCGTCTTTGAAGCTTTCAAAGCTTCCGAATTTCTTTTTGATTGCTTCGCTTAGGTTACCTGATGGTTCACCGCCACCATTTGGACTAAGTACTTGCCAGAAAAGAGTATGGTTAGCATGTCCGCCACCATTATTTCTTACTGCAGTACGAATACCTTCAGGTACTGCGTCAAGGTTGCCTAGAAGATCTTCAAGGCTTTTGTCTGCTAGATTTTCGTGACCCTCAAGAGCACCGTTAAGCTTTGTAACATAAGCATTATGGTGTTTACCATGATGGATCTTCATTGTTTCTTCGTCAATATGTGGTTCTAGTGCGTTAAAATCGTAAGGTAGTTGTGGTAGTTCAAATTTAGCCATTGTAAATCTCCTCCTTTAAAATATGTAACTCCCCGTAACTAGGCTTTCATTGTCACAAGGCGTGATTACGATGTATCACATTTTTACAGTAGCAGATTTATCAACTGTTTTCAAATGATTAACATCCAATATCCTAGCCACTTTTTATATTTCCACATATAAAGAATCATAAACATAAAAAAACCACCCAATAGGTGGTGAATCGAATTATTAATGGTGGCTCCGGACGGAATCGAACCGCCGACACGTGGATTTTCAGTCCACTGCTCTACCGACTGAGCTACAGAGCCGAGTTTGTTAATTTGTCCATCAGTTTGTAATGTGTAAAACCACTGTCCCTTCCTCTTCTAGCAATGCTTCGAAGCTTGCTGAGTCGGGACAACTCGTCGGATATTCAATGATGTTTTGCTCGTTGCTCTACCGACTGAGCTACAGAGCCAAGAGATTTTGTTTATAACAATATGTATTGTGAAAGTGTTGATCATTTCCGATTGAAAGAAATAATACAAAGTTATGAGTTTAGTTTGCCCCTAAAGGGACTCCGATTAAAAATTAACAAGGAAGATAAATCGACGTAGTTATTTTTTAAAATTGGTTGCGGGAGCAGGATTTGAACCTGCGACCTTCGGATTATGAGCCCGACGAGCTACCGAACTGCTCCATCCCGCGACGATAAAATGTAATTGTGCTTTACTTGCTTCTTTATTAAGAGGGCTGTTTCTTCCTCTTCTAACTCTCTGGCTACGAAAGAAATAAAATGGCGGAGGAAGAGGGATTCGAACCCCCGCGGGCCGTTAAGCCCCTGTCGGTTTTCAAGACCGATCCCTTCAGCCAGACTTGGGTATTCCTCCGAGCACTTGGTGGACCCTGCAGGACTCGAACCTGCGACCGGACGGTTATGAGCCGTCAGCTCTAACCAGCTGAGCTAAGGGTCCTTATGTAATTAAATGGGGCGGCTGATGGGAATTGAACCCACGAGTGCCGGAATCACAATCCGGTGCGTTAACCACTTCGCCACAACCGCCATGTTGTATCGTTTAGAATATATGGTAGCGGCGGAGGGGATCGAACCCCCGACCTCACGGGTATGAACCGTACGCTCTAGCCAGCTGAGCTACACCGCCATATGGCTCCACAGGTAGGATTCGAACCTACGACCGATCGGTTAACAGCCGATAGCTCTACCACTGAGCTACTGTGGAATAATATCTCTTAACGACAAGAATAACTATATCATGAGAAACGAAAGAAAGTCAATAACTTTTGCAATATAATTTTCTTGGCTGAAAAATCAGCGATGAAATTACTATAGCATGGTTTCTGTTCTCCATCAAGATTTCTATAGAATATACACCAAAAAGATTGCAATCATAGCCGCTTGAATAAGTCCTTTCATTAAAGCTCCTCCAAGAAAACCAAGTAAAGATCCTACTCCTACTTTAAAAGATTCCTTTAAAGGTTTGCGATGCAAAACTAACTCTGCTCCAACTGCTCCAATAAATGGCCCAAGTATGATTCCAAGAAACGGAATAACAAATGGGCCCAGAAGCAAACCAATTGTACTACCCCAAATTGCAGCTTTTGATCCGCCATACTTTTTAACCCCAAATAAATTGCTGGCATAGTCAGCAAGGAACAATAGAGATGTCAACATTATCTCAAAAATCCAGAAAGAAATAGTCATCGAACTAAACTCAAACGATAAACCATAGACAATAAAACCTATGTATATAAAAAGCACTGATGGAATAATCGGATAAATGAGTCCAATAAAAGCAACTATGAATAGTGCTGTTATGATGGCCCAATATAAAATATCCATGAGCTCTCCCCCTTTTCCTTCTATTATATAGTATGAAAAAAGCCAGGGCTACATTAGCCCTGACCCATTATTAATCTTCACCAATAACTGCTTCTGCAATATTCACAGCATGATCCCCGATACGTTCAAGATTACTGATCATATCGACAAAAACGATTCCTGCACTACCCGTGCATTCGCCTTCGTTCAGCCTTAAAATATGCTGTTTACGAAGAGATCTTTCCATTTTATCTATCTTATCTTCTAACTTCACAACTTCCTGAGCTTTCTCAACATCCCATTTATCTAATGCATCGAATGCTTCTTGAAGAGTTGTAAGGGTCAGTTCAAACATTTGATCAAGATCTTTCATTGCACCGTCTGTCATTTTCACTTTGTTGCTAATTTGATAATCAACAAGCTCAACGATGTTTTCCATATGATCTCCAACACGTTCAATATCACGTACAGAATCCATCAACATACCGTGACGAGTTGATTCTTCACCTGAAAGAGATGTTGCCGAAAGCTGAATTAAGTAATCCGTGATTTTTGTATCTAGATTATTGATAGCTTCTTCATACTGAGCAGTCTTTTCGGCGCTCTTCTGTTCTTTTGAAGTTACATATTTAGAAGCTTCTTTTACACCTTTATAAGCAAACTCGCTCATTCGGATAACTTCTTCTTTTGCCTGACCAAGAGCAACAGATGGAGAACGTTCTATAAAGACTGGGTCAAGATGTTTTGGTTTATACTCAATTGTTGTATCATCCCCTGGAATAATCTTCGTAACAAGAAAAGCAAGTCCTGCAATAAACGGGAATTGTACAACTGTATTTGTTATATTAAATATCCCATGTCCAAATGCAATCGTCATCTCTGGAGTTAGGTTTAATTTTGCTTGAAGGTATTCAATTAACGGCGTATAAGCAAATAGGAAAATTAAGAAAACCGCTGTTCCTATTAGGTTAAAGATTACGTGTGTAAGAGCTGTTCGTCTCGCCGCAACTGATGCACCGATCGACGCTAACACCGCTGTAATCGTTGTACCGATATTATCTCCAAACAAAACAGGTAACGCAGCTTGTAAATCAAGCGCATTTTGGGAAAACAGTCCCTGAAGCACACCAATAGTCGCGCTTGAGCTCTGCACGATTACTGTAAATACTGTCCCGATTACTACACCAAGGATTGGGTTTGAACTCATGCTAACTGTAAGTTCTTGAAATGATTCAAGTGATCTTAAAGGCTTCATTCCTGAGCTCATCAATTCGAGACCAAAGAATAGAGCACCAAATCCGAATACGATTTGACCCGCGTAGTTCACTTTCTTTTTCTTAAAGAAGAAAATCAGAATTGAACCTACAGCAATAATAGGCAATGCGTAATCTTTAATCGGAAAACCGATAATGAATGCTGTAACAGTCGTACCAATGTTGGCGCCCATTACAACACCGATAGCTTGTTTTAACGTCATAAAACCTGCATTTACAAGCCCTACGGTCAAAACAGTTGTTCCTGAACTACTCTGAATTAAAATTGTAACTATAATCCCTGCAAGTACACCCATGAAAGGGTTCGTTGTGAAGCGGTCTAATATATCTCTTAACCGATCGCCCGCTGATCTTTGAAGGCCATCACCCATATACTTAAGTCCAAACAGGAAAATACCTAGACCTCCCACAAATTGAAAGATCATCTCCTGAACGTTGAGTTCCATCATTTCAACCCCTTGCACCATTTTATTTTTTCGACAATACTCAACAAAGTCCCTTGTCTATTATCTACATCACCCTTTCTTTTGTAAAGACTAAATATAGATTTTGTAATTAATAATTTAGGAAGGGAAATAAAAAGTTTGAATGAGTTTATTGTTCCCCAAGAGGTTTATAAGATAAACTAGTTTAGAGGTTTGTGTAATTTATGGAAGGAGATTTGATTTTGAACATATTTAAGCAACTATTTTATAGCTTGTATTCTCCAAAGATGATGGCTCGTTTCCGGTTCCAAAAGCTCGGTAAACCCATTCTCTATGTATTTCTTTTAATGTTACTCGCATCAGTACCAGTGGGAATACTTACCACAGTCACATTCACAAATGCGTACGATGAACTTAAATCACATATAAAGGATGTTCCTAATTTCGAGCTAGTAGATGGGAAGTTATCTGCTGACCAAAACAAGCCATTTATTAAAAGTGAAAACGGCGATACGTTTCTTTTTGATACTACTGGTGCGACTAAACCAGATGACGTAGACAAATATCAATCTGTTACTGCCTTTTTAGGTGATCGATTGATGATTAAAGACGCTGGTACGGTTCAAGAGTTCAATTATAGTAATTTCAGTACGATGAGTTTTACAAAACAGGAAGTTATAGAGCTTTCGGAAAACCTCGACGATTTATTGCCTATTTTTATTCCTTTAGTTATTTTTGTTGTTTACCTCCTTCAAACAGGACTTAAGTTCATAGGTGTTACTGTCCTTGCCACGATTGGATTGCTATTGAAAAACATTACGAAGAGAAAAGTTTCCTATAAACAACTATGGGTGCTTTCAGCGTATTCGGTTACAATTCCTACAATGTTTTTTGCGATTATGGGATTGTTAAGAACACAAGTACCTTTTGGCTTTTTACTATATTGGCTAGTTGCCATCATGCTATTATTTATGGTACTCAAAGAAATTCCGCTTCCAAAAAAGCGCTCTACGGAAACTAATTAATTTAACCTACCTCACAATATAAATAATCCCCTCGGATGATTCCGAGGGGATTATTTATTATACTGGTTGAGTTTCATCGCTTATTTTTTCTTCTACAAGAATTCTCGTGCCATCTACGTCAGTAATCGTTACCCATGTACCTTCATTTATCCATCTTCCAACTGAAACTGCACTGTATTTCTTATTATTCACTTCAATCGTTCCACTAGGTCTGAAAGGTGTAATCGCTTTTGCGGTATGACCCACAAGACTCTTGTATTCACTATTCATCGAGTTATAGCCTAATTCACTGCTCAGTTGATCTCTTAAGGTCATCTTCGTCCACATCTTTCTAGGCGTAAATACTTTCAAGAACAGAAATGACGCAGCTGCTCCTAAAAGAAAGCCACTTGAAACAAGAAGTCCATATAAGAAAGTAGGAGATGGTAACGCAACCGCAGTAACCATGATTAGAAGACCAATTATACCAAACGTACCATCATTTAATAATTTTCCGTCAAGGACTACTAATCCTAAACCTACTGCAAAAACAAGTGCCATCCAAAGGATCGATACTGTAGAAGTAAGATGGAAATTGAAATATAACGTTAAAATCAAAATTCCAATCAGGCCAAAAATCCCCTTTGTTCTAACGAGAATTTCGCCGAATAAGAATACGATTCCTAACAAGACGACGATGAATCCAATCGTAGGTATAGCTAATATATCCACCCAAATTCGCCTCCCTATTTATTCCTCTTTCCTATATACGAATGAAATCCAAAAAAGTTTCTCAGTTTTTAAGATTGAAACGCTCCAGCAATACTATCGATAATTGATTTTACAAAATCGATAAACTTACTAATGAAATTTTTTGTTTCTTCTTTATTTAAAAATTCATTAAGATCTTCTTTCGCATTTTCTAATTGACTTCTCACTTGATCCCAATCTATATCTAGATTTTTCATCCGCTCGAATAATGCAACCAGCCCGTCTAACTCCTCGCTTGTTAATTCAATTCCAGAATCATTAGCTTTCTGTTGAATAAGATCTTTAAGCTCTTTTTCTGTCTCAGGTGGATTCGTTGAAATTTCATCTTTAATTTTTGTCATGAGTTCTGTAGCCTTATCCGCTCCAATACTCTCACTAAGCTTAGCGGTTTTAACAAGTTCTTCATTCGCGACTTGTTTTTGCTCTTCAGGAATCACTTTGTCAGTACTGACTTCATATGCCTTGATCAAGCCTGTTAAGGCTGCAGTTCCTGAAACTTCAACTGGTGCAGTAATATACACTTCAGCATCCTTTACTCCAGCGGTAATGAGAGCATTAGTGTACATTTCGTCTGTCACCCAATTAATATTATTCGTTTCAACACTTAGTCCCTGATCCTTCTTTCCGATTGTTATTGAAGACGATGAAAGTGCACGAGTGCCAATCAACGCTTTACTTATATAATCTCCTAGGTATTTATGCTCTTCTTCGTTTGATACAGAAACAGTCATTGCGTCCTCTGGAGCGTCCATTTCTTTCAATATCTCCTGCTTCTGGCCCTCTGTTAAATCTTCACCTAGCGTTACTATCATGTCCCCTTCACTTGCATCAGCAAAAGCATATATAGGGAAAGCCAAAACAATCAAACAAAATGATAAAAGGTAAGGTAAGAATTTCTTCATAATAGTTCTCCTTTATACCGTAGTATGAATTACACAAAAATAAATCTATCTCCATGCTATTTTACTGCAGTCCCATTGGAAAGAAAAGAAAATTCGAAAAACAATGTCATACCTCTCATTGGACAAGCATAGGGTAGAAATAAAATAGTTTAAGAAAGCGGGGTTTGCAATGCGTAAACTTATAACTGCTTTTATCATAATCTTAGTGCTTCATACAACTTATTACGATTTAACCACAGGGACATTAGCTACTCACCGACAAGCCTCTATCCCAGTTAATTCGAACCAAAACGATCCAAAACAGTCCTATATCACTTATGAAGTAAATGCGGGTGATACAGTACTTTCTATTGTAGAAAAGACAAATGGTACGATTCCCGTTTCCATCGATACAGTCGTAGAAGATTTCAAAGAACTAAATGGTATCGCTCCTACTCGCATCCAAATCGGTGAACAATATAAAGTACCTTCATACAAGGATGTCGATAGTCAGTGATTATTTCTTGTCAATCGTATTCATAAGTTGCTACAATGAGATAGTATTACAAATGAGTCCAAATCCTTATTCGGGAAATACATTAAGCTATCTAATCATGAGGTATGATCCTACATGTAAAAGGAGCGATTTTCGCATGAATGAAATTACTCACCGTACCAAAACAAGACCTGTAAAAGTAGGTCCTTTAACAATAGGCGGAAACAATGAGGTTGTTATTCAAAGTATGACAACGACAAAAACACACGACGTTGAAGCCACTGTGGCTGAAATTGAACGTTTAGAAGAAGCTGGATGTCAGATCGTTCGTGTAGCTTGTCCTGATGAGCGCGCTGCAGATGCGATTCCAGAAATAAAGAAACGCATTAACATTCCACTTGTTGTTGACATTCACTTTGACTATAAGCTCGCACTTAAGGCTATTGAAGGTGGCGCGGACAAAATCCGCATCAACCCTGGGAACATCGGAAGAAGAGAGAAAGTTGAAGCAGTTGTAAAAGCTGCGAAAGCTAAAGGGATTCCAATTAGAATCGGAGTAAACGCTGGTTCACTGGAAAGAAAGATCCTTGAAAAGTACGGTTATCCAACCGCACAAGGAATGTTAGAAAGCGCACTTCATCATATTAAGATTCTCGAGGACCTTGATTTCTACGACATTATCGTGTCTATGAAAGCTTCAGATGTAAACCTTGCAACTGAAGCATATGAACTAGCTGCGAAATCTTTTGATTATCCACTTCACCTTGGAATTACCGAATCTGGAACGCTCTTCGCAGGAACTGTAAAAAGCGCTGCAGGTCTAGGTGTTATTCTTTCTAAAGGAATTGGAAATACAGCTCGTATCTCATTAAGCGCTGATCCTGTGGAAGAAGTAAAAGTTGCACGCGAACTTCTTAAATCATTCGGCCTAGCTGCTAATGCTGCAACATTGATTTCTTGTCCTACTTGCGGAAGAATTGAAATTGATCTTATCAGTATTGCAAATGAAGTTGAGGAGTATATCTCGACGATAAAAGCTCCAATCAAAGTCGCTGTCTTAGGCTGTGCTGTAAACGGCCCCGGAGAAGCACGAGAAGCTGATATCGGTATTGCAGGTGCACGAGGAGAAGGACTACTTTTCCGACACGGCGAAATCATCCGAAAAGTACCTGAAGAAATTATGGTCGATGAGCTGAAAAAAGAAGTCGATAAGATTGCGGAAGAACATTATAAGAAGATGGAAGAAGAAAAAGCAAAAGCTGAAGCAAACAAATAGAAAGAAAGCCTGTTCTCCACAATGGAGAACAGGCTTTTTTACACTTATTCACTAAAAGAATGGGGCAAAGAATAGCGAAATGATCATTGAGGCAACTCCAACACCGATAGCCCAGCTCCCGAGAGTTGTAAGTCCTCTCCTTCTCGCAATAAATCCTACCACGATACCCGCTGCTCCAAAAATGACGGGTAATATGAATAGAGAGATTACCGATAGTGCTAGTGCAGCCACACCCACACCTACACCAGTCGTTTCTTGCTCGTGACTTTTAGCTTCAAAATGCTCTTCCCGCTCCTCAGATCTTGGACGTTCATTTTCAGGCGACTGTAAATAAGGACGATCAAGAACTCCTGACGGAGCTACTTCTGCAGCTGACTCCTCAAGGAAATCCTCTTCTGATGTGATAGCGGATCTTCTTTCTTCAAGAAGATCCAATTCCTCATCGTGTCTGTCTTCTGTCATTTACATCCCTCACTTTAATGTGTAGTGGAGCATGATTAGTATTCGCAATAACTCAATCGCTTATTTGCATATATGAAGTAAGTTACTTCCAATTTCATAAGTTCAGTGCTGGATATGATATGATTGAAAAAGAGCGAAAGAAAAGGAGTTTTTTTATGCCACTACAAAGACTCGGGTTAGATATTGATGGTACAGTAACGAGCCCAAAAACATTTTTACCATATTTAAATTCATCGTTTAACAAGAAATTAGTGCTTGAAGATATTACTCAATATGATCTTGCCGGGTTATTAAATGTTTCAAAAGCTGAATTTCTGAATTGGTTAAAAGAAAATGAAGAACATATCTACTCTAATGCTTATATAGCTGATCACGCTCACCCTACTCTACATCGTTGGAAAAATGAGTACGAGCTCGTTTACATTAGTGCTAGAGGCAATCACCTGTTTGAAACAACAAAGGAATGGTTCACAGTTAACGATGTTCCGTACCATCACATTGATTTAATTGGCAAACACAATAAAATCGAATCCATTAAACACCATCAGGTGGAAGTCTTTTTTGAAGACAAACACGATAATGCATGTGCAATTGCTGAAGAATGTAATATTCCCGTTATTCTCTTTAACACACCGTATAATCAGGGTCCCACGCCCTCTGGTGTTATAAGAATGAACAACTGGATTGATGCAAAAGAATGGCTTTATCACTATGAAAGCGGAAGGTAGCTCCTTCCGCTTTTGTCATTACTATTATTATTGACACGCTCCGCATTTACCATAAATTTCAAATTTATGTCCAACAACTTCAAAATCTGCATCATATACTGGAATATTATCCATTGGACATGCTTCTATTTGTCGAGTTCGCCCACAATCAAGGCAAATGAGATGGTGGTGATGAGAATTAGTCGCGCAACTTAGTCGGTAACGCTTTTCACCATTCCATTCTGTTTCCTCAAGGATACCTAAATCCCTAAATAGAGTAAGATTCCTGTAAATTGTATCCACACTCATCCCTGGATAACTTTTTTGCATATACGTTAGGACTTCTTTAGCTGGAAGGTACCTACTTTCTTCAGCAAAGAAAGCTACTAGGTTCTCCCTCTTTTCAGTATATTTAAAGCCCTCATTCTTCAGAATCTCTAAAGCAATAGATACATTCATCTTTCCACCTCTTTGCGTTAAGATTTCCCTTGTTGCCAGCGCTTAAAGATAAGAATAAGCACTAATATGACTGCAGATAACAACACTATCGTCCCGCCAGGAGCAATATCAAGATAGTACGCGAGTACCAATCCACCAATCACTGAACACTCCCCAATAATTATGGAAAGAAATATCGTTTGTTTGAATCCTTTTGCAACCCTTATACTTGCTGCAACCGGAAGGGTCATTAATGCTGATACTAAAAGGACTCCGACGATTTGCATCGATACTGCGATGACAAAAGCTACGATAAGAATAAATACGGTATGAATCCACTTTCCTCTTATCCCTGAAACAACGGCGTGTTCTTCATCAAACGAAAGGAAGAACAACTCTTTGTATAACATGATTACCACTACAAGTACCACAAACGTAATCACTGATACGGCCAACAGATCTCCCCTACTTATTGCAATAACACTTCCGAACAAATAATTAAATAAATCCGAATTAAAACCATCAGCAAGAGAAATAAAAACGACGCCTAACCCTATTCCACCAGATAGGGTAATCGGTATCGCAAGTTCTTCAAAATGTTTATATACCTTTCGAAGCTGTTCGATAAAAAGTGAGCCAACTGCAGAAAAACCCATTCCCATATAGACTGGGTTTACGAATTGCCAACTTGTGATGTATTTCCCCATTAGAAGGCTAGCTGCAATACCAGCAAGCGTAATGTGAGATAAGGCGTCAGCAATCAATGCTTGTCTTCTAACAACTAGAAAAACTCCAAGAAGTGGAGCGATCACACCAATTAATGCTCCCGCCAAGAAAGCATTTTGCAAAAATTCGAATTTCCATATTGCTTCAATCATCTAGACTCCTCCGTGACCATGGTCGTGATTTAAAACATGTACATGGTGTCCATAAAAGTCAGATAGATCACTATCATTAAACTGTTCAAATTCTTCTGTTTCACCATGAAAATGTAATGTTCTATTTAGGCAAGCCACATGAGTGACCTTGTCCGTAATTGTACCGATGTCATGCGTGACTAATAACAAGGTTATTCCGTTTTCCTTATTCAGCTTTCCGAGTAAGTTGTAGAATTCACTCGTTGATCCAGCGTCCACACCTACTGTAGGTTCATCAAGAATGAGAAAATCTGGATCACTAACTAATGCTCGTGCAATAAAAATTCTTTGCTGTTGCCCTCCTGAGAGTTCTCCTATATTGCTTTCGGAGTATTCCTCCATACCGACAAGGGTTAGAGCATCAGTCACCGCCTGCTTATGGGTCGATTTCATGAACCGAAACAACCCAAGTTTGCTAGTAAGCCCCATTGAGACTACCTCAAAAACAGAAGCAGGAAAACCCGAATTAAAACTATTCGCTTTCTGGGATACATATCCAATCTTGCTCCATTGTTGAAATTTGCTGACTTGTTTACCAAGTAAATGGATTTGACCCTTTTGTGGTTTCAGCAAACCAAGTACAATCTTAATTAATGTTGATTTACCTGAACCATTAGGGCCCACTAGTCCAACGAAAGCTCCTTTTGGAACAGAGAAAGAAACGTCTTCTAAAACATAACGGTCACCATAATGGAAGGAAATATTATTCACGTCAATCATGTTTGTATTAGTTGTCATAAATTAAAACCTGCCATCTTTTTAAGAATGATTACGATTTACATTAGTAGTATATCTTTAATGAATGGTTTTGTAAATTTTATAAGTTCGATTCATAAATGATTTGATAAAAAATCTGGTGCTAAAAGTTATAACAGTATGATGCTCGGAGAAATCAAGTATGAATAAACTTACAGTTCTCTTGCAACCATTTATCAAGCAAGAAAGTTCAATATAGTAAAGCGAGACAATAAAAAAGGTATTTTATCATATGAATATGGAACGAACAAATAAATGAAGAAGGAGACGAACTCTATACAACCTACTAGCCATATCGAGGATATCCAAATCTTAATTCATAGCCTTTTCTAATTCTCCTCCATACAAAAAGACCCGCCATTCTCTGGCGAGTCCTTTTTCACGTTTCAATGCAAAATGAAACGCAGGTGCTATTCCATGTTGGTATTAACTTTCATGGAGACTTGCTTTTTCTTGTATCTCTTCTGAATAACCGCTCTTGGGTGTTCCTTTTTCTAAAACGTAAGTCTCCAAACCAGCAATGCCACGGTTATAAGCCGTCAGGGCTTCATCCCAATTATCATACTTTTGATAAAGGTATTCTAAATATGTGACCGACAATGTCATGGAATAATAAGGATCAAACAGTTTGTCTTCTGAGTATTCGATACCTGCCATATCCGCTATCCAAGGAGCTGTATTCTTCATGAATTGTGCCATTCCATAAGCTCGTCCATATTTCGTTTGAGGTCCGGTTAATTCTGGATCAAACTTATTTCCTGTTTCTACTTTTAATAACTCATATGCAATAGCTGGATCAATATCAGACTTCATTGATTGAAAAGACAGGAACATACCCCACTTTTCTTTAAATCTCCCATCACTGTCTTCATAGAAGTTCTTGGAGTATTCTTTTGCTTGTTTCCATTCTTCAATACTAATCGAGCTAGCGTCCAAGGAATATCCTGTTTCCTTCTCTAGCTTCAGAAGCTCCGTCTGAGCTTTCTTTGACTCACTTTGGGATGTTGACTTCTTATTTAAAACCCCGACTTTTGTTTCAGCGTCAGCAACTTGTTCATTTAGTAGATGAGTATTAATAAGGACTAGAGCTAATATGACTGTGAGAACAATTGCAGTGATTACTGATAATTTGGTTCTGGAATTTTGTTGATAAAAATTGATAGTCTTGCACTCCTTTACAACTGGTATTTGATTCTGGAGAGCACCAGTTAAGGTTATACCCTATCACGTTATTCTCAAACATTTCTACTATAGTGCTTGTAGATCAAGAACATATAAAAAGACTTCCTTTGCTAAGGAAGTCTAATGAATTGGAGACTTGAATTTCGCCCCTCTTGTTTCTTGCGTGTTCATGATAGTAATAAATGCATGATCATCGATATCATAGATGACACCTTTTAATTTGGTTACTTCAAGACGTGTAATAACTACGTAGATAACCTCTTTTTCTTCATCCGTGTATCCGCCTTTTCCAATAAGCTTAGTGGTTCCTCTACCTAATCGATCTAAAATAGCATTAGAAATCTCTTCATAATCGTCCGATACAATCAAAACAGCTTTCGTCTCATCTAACCCCTGAATAACAGTATCAATCGTTTTAAAAGCAATATAGTAAGCCATAACGGAATACATCGCATTTTCCCAACTGAAAACAAACCCAGCCCAAGTGAAGATGAAGATATTCACAAACATTACGAATTCTCCAATAGAAAAAGGGAGTTTTTTAGTTAGTAAAATACCTAATATCTCCGTGCCATCCATTGAACCACCATGACGAATGACAAGTCCGACCCCGACACCTAGTGTAAGCCCTCCAAAAACCGTTCCTAAAATAGGCTCACTTGTAAAAGGCTCAGTGTGATGAAGGATTGTTTCAAATGCTGCAAGGCCAATAATGCCGAACAAAGTAGAAAAAGCAAAGGTCTTTCCGATTTGTTTGTAACCATAATACATAAATGGAAGGTTAAGAATGATGACTAGCACAGCGAAGTTGAATGGTGTGAGATGATCTAAAATTAGCGAAACACCAATAATCCCACCATCGATCAATTGGTTTGGAACTAGGAATAATTCAATCGATGCAGCAGCAAGAAAAGCTCCTATCATAATCATCAACAAACGATAGATCAGGTGCGTTTTACTTTCTTTCCGATGTTGTTTTTTTTGCATTGTGCCCTCCTAGGCAAGTAAATATGTAGATACTTATATATAAAATCGTACACAAATTATTATAACATTCAATCGAATACCTTTGTATTTTGTTAACACCTCAAACGACTAAATGCATAGTATGTGATAGTCAAAGGAGGAATCGTGATGAATCCAATTCAGCTTCAACTTGTTAATTTCAAACTAAACAGAATCACCACTGATGAATTATTGCAGCTCTCAGGTCAATATAATTTAACGCTCTCAAGAACAGATGCTGAACAGATTGTTCAAATATTAAAACAAGAGAACATCGATATTTCTAATAAAGCACAACGAAAAAGAATATTGATGAAAATTAGTCGCGAAGTGAATCCTAGGGTTGCATCACAAGTGAATAAGCTGATTAAATCGTTCCTCAATGAGTAAGAAAAAACCGCTTTTTCAGCGGTTTTTTGATTGTTATTTCCCCAAGAGCTTCTCTTTAAGATTATCATCGAATTTTTGTGCACGAAGCATTTCGATTTCTAGTTTATATGGAGGTTTTTTGCTTTTCTTATCTTCTCCCACATATGGTGTTTCTAGAATTTTCGGCACATCTTTAAGCTGATCATGATGAATGATCTTATTTAGTGCATCAAATCCGATGTGGCCAAACCCGATGTTTTCATGTCTATCTTTATGAGAGCCTCTCTCATTTTTGCTATCATTGATATGAAGTACTTTCAAGCGGTCAATACCAACTTTTTTATCAAACTCATCGAGTACTTCATCAAAATTATTAACGATGTCATAACCAGCATCATGAGTGTGACACGTATCAAAACATACAGAGAGCTTATCGTTATGTGTGACACCATCAATAATTTTTGCGAGCTCATCAAAGGTTCTTCCGCATTCAGAACCTTTTCCAGCCATCGTTTCAAGAGCGATTTGAACTTCCTGGTCTGCAGTAAGCACTTCATTAAGACCTTCAATAATTTTCTCAATTCCCTTTTCTGCTCCTGCACCAACATGCGCACCAGGGTGAAGGACAATTTGACGAGCTCCAAGTGCGTGTGTTCGCTCAATCTCTGACCTAAGAAAATCCACACCTAATTGAAATGTTTCAGGCTTTGTTGTGTTTCCAATATTAATAATATAAGGGGCATGGACAACGATATTATCGATGCCGTGCTCTTTCATATGTTCAGTTCCTTTTTCAATGTTAAGTCTTTCAATCGCTTTTCTTCTCGTGTTTTGTGGAGCACCGGTATAAATCATGAACGTTGTAGCTCCATAAGATGCTGCCTCTTCACTAGCAGCTAACAACATTTTGTCACCACTCATGGAGACGTGTGAACCAATCTTAAGCATTTGTCTTCATCCTTTCTTAACACAACTTTTATGATAGCACAGCGACTTTTATAAGGTAAAGCAACCAAAAGCCCTCTACTTAATGAGAGGGCTTTTGGTTCTATTTTCTTCCACGCTTATGCTGAAGACGTTCGCGTTCGCGCTCCATTTTTTTCTTGTAACCTGGCTTCACCTTTTTAGGTTTAGGAACAAATACGTCAGGTTTAGATGACGTCGGTTTTTTTCTAGGTGTTAATGGTTTCGATTCGATCCATTCACCGTTCTTAACTTCCTTATAAGTAACGCTGATCCCTTTGTCAACTAGCTTTTGAATCGCTTGTTGGTCAGAAGGTTCAGCTAACGTATAAGCGATTCCATCTAAGCCTGCTCTAGCTGTTCTTCCCACTCTGTGAATATAGAAATCTAAATCTTTAGGGAGTTCATAGTTGATAACATGAGAAACACCCTTAATATCAATTCCTCTTGAAGCTAGATCTGTTGCAACGACGTACTGACACTCTGCACGCTGAATTTTCTTCATGATTTGCTTACGTGCCCGCGGTTGTACATCTCCATGAAGTCGTTCAACATTATATCCGCTTTCGATGAGGAAATCAGCAACCTCATCCGCCGTTTGTTTCGTATTCGTAAATACAAGCGCAAGATACGGATTGATTGCCTTCGTTACGTTAAGAAGAACATCGTTCTTTTCACGGTATTTAGCTGGCACGAAAATATTCTCAACTTTGTCAGCTGTTACTCTTTCAGCGTTAACTTGAACAAACTTTGGATTGTTCATATATTTCTTCAAGAAAGGCTGTAAGCTCTGTGGAACTGTAGCTGAAAATACAAGCATCTGTAGCTTTTGAGCCATTCTAGCAGCAATAAAATCCACGTCTTCAATAAAGCCCATGTCTAGCATTTGATCTGCTTCGTCTACCACTAGCATCGATGCAGTATAAACATTCAATGCCTGTTCTTCAACTAGGTCTTTAATTCTTCCTGGTGTTCCGATAACAACATGAGGGGTATTCTTCATTTTTGTGATCATTCGTTTACGATCTGTACCACCTACTGCTTGTTTGATGGAGATGGCTTCATCTTCAGGAAGGTGAGCTACAAGCTTCACTGCTTCGTCGTAAATTTGATTTGCGAGTTCACGAGTCGGCGCAGTGATTACAGCCTGACATTCACTCTTTGTTTGATCTACCCTATGAATTAAAGGCAATAAGAAAGCAAGCGTCTTTCCAGATCCGGTTTGAGATTGTCCTATAGCACTATCTCCATTTCGAATCGCAGGGATAAGGCGTTCTTGAATCTCAGTTGGCCTTGTGAATTTTTGTTCTTCTAGAGACTTTATTAAAAAAGGTTTAAGTTCTAATCTATTGAAATGTTGTTTCATTTTCTTTCCTCCATCCATTAATCCACCTTGTATTATAGACCAGATTACACAAATACGCCATACATACTAAGAAGGGAAAAGGAACCTTTTATTCTGTCATGCCCATTATCACTTGTTTCCACACATTCAATTTTTCACAGCATATCTTATTATTAACAAGAATATACAATGGTCACCTTATGGAAAGGAGGACAACATATGAATCAATCCCCTCCCTCCCCTCCAGGTGGTTTAGGTTCGGGGATGGGATTTCCATTCTCCGGTGGATTCGGCGGAGCACCCGGTCCTGGAGTTACTCCACCCACTCCTTCAGGAATGGGCGGACTCTTATCTAAACTATTAGGCGGAGGCGGAGGTTCAACTCAATCGCTTCCAATGCCTCCAGGCTCATTTCAAGGAATGCAAACTGGTGGTTTAGGTGGAGCACAACGTGCTGGAGGTATGCTTTCTAACTTAATACAGGGAAGTTCACAGGGCGGCGGCATGGACATGATGGGCATGGTACAAAATGTTCAAAAAGTTATGCAAGCTGCAGATACCATTAAACCAATGGTCCAACAGTACGGGCCGATGGTAAAACAATTGCCCGAGATGATTGCTCTATTCAAAGAATACAAAAACTCTTCTAGTTCAGAAGATGCAGAAACTGATGTTAGCGAAGAAGAAACTGAATCCACCAAGGATAAGAAAGAAAACGGTAAAAAGGTTCCTGTACAAAAACCTAAGAAAAAGAAGAGACCAGAACCTACTATAATCCAGACAAGTAAATCCAAACCAAAACTTTACGTTTAACGTCATTTCATTGAGATATACCTCAATCTGCTTTATAATAAATCAAAGATAAGTTATACGACAATCCGTGTGGATTGAGGAGGTACTCGATGAACGTAAAGAAAATTTCACCTAGAGGCTACTGCTATGGTGTAGTCGATGCGATGGTCATCGCCCGCAACGCAGCAATGGATAAGACGTTACCAAGGCCAATTTTCATTCTTGGCATGATTGTTCATAATAAACACGTTACAGACGCATTTGAAGATGAGGGCATCATCACACTCGACGGTCCTAACCGTATGGAAATTCTAGAGCAAGTTGATCAAGGAACCGTCATTTTCACAGCACATGGTGTTTCTCCTCAAGTCAGGGAGCTTGCTGAAGAAAAAGGACTAACTGTTCTTGATGCTACATGTCCTGACGTAACTGTTACGCACGACCTCATTCGTGAGAAGAAAAAAGAAGGCTATCATGTAATTTATATAGGTAAAAAGGGACATCCAGAGCCAGAGGGTGCTATGGGAATCGCTCCTGACATTGTACACCTAGTTGAGAAGCCAGAAGAAGTCGCACAACTCAACATTGATTCTGAACGAATTATTATCACGAATCAGACAACAATGAGTCAGTGGGATGTTCAAGAAATTATCGAAAAAGCTACAGAGAAATATCCTCATGCCGTGATTCATAATGAAATATGTAATGCAACACAAGTTCGCCAGGAAGCTGTAGCAGAGCAAGCCGGGGAGACAGATTTATTACTTGTTGTTGGCGATCCGAAAAGTAATAATTCTAATCGTTTGGCACAGGTTTCTATTGAAGTTGCCGGAACACCAGCATACCGAATTGCAGATGTAACCGAAATTGAGTTGGAATGGCTCAAAGGAGTTGAAACTGTAGGGGTTACCGCTGGCGCTTCTACTCCGACCCCAATTACAAAAGAAGTTATTCGTTTCCTTGACCAGTATGATGATAATAATCCAGAAACTTGGGAAAGAGAACGGAACGTACCTTCTTCAAAAATTCTTCCAAAAGTTAAAGTTAAGAAATAAAAAAAGATGCCGTCGAAGGACGGCATCTTTTTTTACTTAAATTGAAATGGATCTGTGTCTACTTTTGAACCGATCACTTCAGTTGAATACTTCTTCTCAGTCATAACCGTTTGTAACTTCTTTCTTACTCCTTCGATCATGATCTTCTCGATATTATGACCAGCATCGATAATTTGCAACCCTTCAATCATTGCGTCATGCGCTACATGGTAATAGATATCTCCAGACACAAATACATCCGCACCACTAAATCGTGCCACACTGATGAATTTATTACCATCTCCACCTAGCACCGCAACCTTCTTCACAGTAGATGACAGGTCCCCTACTATTCGTACACCTTTTGATCCAAGCTTTTCTTTCGTCAAGTTTGCAAACTCTTCAAGGCTCATCTCATTTTTTAGATATCCAATACGCCCAAGACCGTAAGATTTCGCTTCATTTTCAAGTGGGTAAATATCATAAGCTACTTCTTCATATGGATGTGCTTTAAGCACAGCTCTCAGAATCTTTGTCTGTTCATCAGCTGGAAAGATACTTTCGATTTTCACTTCATCCACAGCCTCTACCTTACCCTGCTCACCTAAATAAGGGTTTGTCCCTTCAGTTGGTTTGAATCTTCCAGTACCTCCAGAGCTAAATGTACAATTACTATAGCCTCCTATAAATCCGGCGCCAGCTTGACCAAGAGCTTCTCGCACTTCAGACTCATGCGTGGATGGAACAAATACTGCGATTTTCTTATATGATTCTTTAAATGTTTTCACTAGTACTTCTGTATTCGTTAAGCCGAGCGCTTCTGCTAACATATCGTTTACACCGCCAGGCGCAACATCCAAATTTGTATGTGCAGCGTACACTGTTATATCATGTTTAATTAATTGCGCTATCATCTTGCCTTGTTCTGTATCTAGATTAATTTTCTTAAGAGGTTTATAGAGAATTGGATGATGAGCAATAATCAAGTCTACCTCTTCACGAATAGCTTCCTCAACTACTGTTGGCAAGACATCTAGCGTCGTCATTACTTTGTTTATTTTTTTGTTGAGGCTCCCAACCTGCAGACCTATCGGATCACCATCTTCTGCATACTTCTTCTTTGACCATGATTCGAATTCTTGAATGATCGCTTGTCCTGAAGCTTGCTTACTCAAGATATGACCTCCTTAATTATATCAATTTCATAGTTAACTTTCGCTTCTTTCTCTGATGGTACTTCAGCATTTTCCATCGAACGAAGGATACGCTCCCTCTTCTCAAGTTCGTGCTTCCATTTCTTGATAAATGCTTCATTTTTCTCCTTAGCGAGCTTTGGACCAACTAAAATGGCTTTCGCTCGTTCTCTCTCACTTAAAGATCGATAAGGATTATCTCCATTCCCAACATCAAACACGAGCACTTCATATATTTTTTTATCTTCTTCAAGGATGCGCTCATCGACTAATTCCCAGTCTAGTTCAGCCAGGCGTTGTCTTAACAGATGAGCAGCGACATTTGGTTGCAGAATAAGGCGTGAAACACCATTTAACTTTTCTATCCCCTCAAGAAGAATAGTACGAATGAGTTGTCCACCCATACCAGCAATCGTTATAACGTCTACTTCCCCAGGCTCTACAACTTGTAAACCATTTCCTTTTCTGACTGAAATACTTTCTGAAAAGCCACTTCGATTCACTTGATTAACAGCAGATTGAAAGGGCCCTTCATTCACTTCCCCTGCGATTGCATATGAAATTCTTTGTTGATTCATTAAATAACACGGTAAATACGCATGGTCTGAGCCAATATCTGCAACAGAACTATTAGCAGGTACATAACTAGCCACCATTTTTAATCGGTCTGACAATAGTTTATCGTTCATGATGTCACCACTACTCATTAGATTTTCATTTATTAAATTACCCTTAAAAGTTATCGATTAAAAGGCGATTGGATCTTTGTATCAAACACGTTTGCTTGAAAGCAATTACAAATAGAAAAGCCTTCTGTTTACACAGAAAGCTTCTAATCTCATCTTATTTCTTCTCAGAAAGCCACTTGGCAACGGCTTCTGCTTGTTCACCTTGAATGACACCGGCTGGCATACCAGAGCCTTTACCGTTTTTAATAATTCCTAGGATCTCATCCTTGGAATATTTGCCACCAACTGCATTTAAAGCAGGGCCAACTTGACCTCCAAGGTCTCCTCCGTGACAAGATGCACAGTTCTGGGAATAAATCTCTTCAGGAGCAGCAGCTTCAGCTTTCTGTTCTTCTTTTCCACCAGAAGCTTCTTCTTCGCCACCCTGTTGCATTGCCCAAAAAGAAACGCCAATAATGAGAATAAATCCGATGACTGCTGTCCATGCAAATGGAATAAGCGGATTCTTTTTCATTTTTTTTCCTCCTTGTACCGATTCGCTGATGTAGTTTTCCCCAAATATGTAAGAGTAAACAAATCATTATATATTTTACTTGAAAACGCTATGAATGAAAAGGGAAACCGAGGCAAATCACATATTTGTCAACTTTTGTTTAACCTTGTTCTATCATAGCAAATATTCTTCATAAAACAAAATGCACCAGCGTTTGAGCCGGTGCATCAATACGATTAAACTCCAGAATTTTGTTGCGCCCATTTTAAAGCCGTTTCTCGCAGGCGATATTTTTGTATTTTACCAGATGCTGTCATCGGATAATGATCGATGAAGAAAATATGAGCAGGTATCTTATACCTCGCTATTTTATTCTGGCAGTACTCCAGTATATCAGTCTCAGTTATTTCTTGTCCTTCTTTTTTCTGAATGCACGCAACTACCTTTTCTCCATATTTTTCGTCTGGAATTCCAATTACTTGAACATCAAGTATTGCTGGATGAGTATAAAGAAATTCTTCAATTTCACGAGGGTAGACGTTTTCTCCCCCTCTGATAATCATATCTTTTAGGCGGCCTGTAATTTTCACATAGCCTTCTTCGTCCATTTCAGCTAGATCCCCAGTATGTAACCAGCCTTCGTCATCAATTGCATCACACGTGGCGTCAGGCATCTTGTAATACCCTTTCATCACATGGTATCCCCTTGTACACAATTCACCAGTAACATTTGCGCCAGCATTATCACCAGAAATCGGATTCACAATTTTGACCTCAACTTCAGGAAGAGCTTTACCAACTGAATTCACGCGGTACTCTACTGGATCATTGGTTCTTGTCTGAGTAATAACCGGTGATGATTCGGTCTGTCCATATGCAATGGTGATCTCAGTCATATTCATTTGGTCCATGACCTTCTTCATTACTTCGATCGGACATGGACTCCCGGCCATAATTCCTGTTCGTAACGTTTCTAAATTAAATGTCTCGAAGGAAGGATGGTTTAATTCAGAAATAAACATAGTCGGTACCCCATGGAGAGCGGTACACTGTTCTTTCTCCACGGTTTGAAGTACGAGTTCAGGGTCAAATTCAACTATAGGAAAGATTGAAGCTCCAGAAGAAAATGCTGCTAATGTTCCAAGCACGCACCCAAAGCAATGAAAGAATGGAACCGGTATGCATAAGCGGTCTTTTTCTGAAAGCTCCATACATTGTCCAATATGATATCCATTATTGAGGATATTCGCGTGAGTCAGCATAACACCTTTCGGAAAACCTGTTGTACCTGAAGTGTACTGCATGTTTATCACATCATCGGGGTCCAGACTCCCTTTACGCTGGATAAATTCATCATCCAGAACATTTACATTTCCATCCATAAAGGTTTGCCATGATTTGAATTCTTCACGATTTTCCGAACCTATAAATACAACGTCCTTCAAATACGGTAACGCAGAAACTGCACAACTACCGTTCACTACCTTGTCATTGTCCTTTAATAGGCTTAAGAATGCTTCAGGATAAGATGTGCCTTTAAAACCGTTGATCAAGAATAATCTTGTTGCATCGGATTGCATTAACACATACTCTAACTCAGTGCTTTGGTAATTTGTATTGACTGTTACGAGTACCGCTCCTATCTTGGCAGTGGCAAATTGAAGTAAAAGCCATTCAGGGACGTTTGTTGCCCAAACAGCCACATGCTCACCTTTTTCTACTCCAAGATTCATAAGGGCTTTAGCAGTACGGTTTACTTCCTGATTAAATTCTCTAAACGTGTAGCGTATTTTCTCTTTCGAATAAACCACAGCTTCCCTACTGTAATAACGTTCAACTTGCCGTTCAAGCATGGAACCAATAGTTTCGTGAAGCAATTCCGACATAAGCTCACTCCTATCGTTTATTCTAACCGAGCGCTCGTTCAGTTTAACAGCCAATTTCGCGTGCAATAATTGTACGCTGAATCTCAGATGTGCCTTCACCAATTTCTAGTAGCTTAGCGTCTCTGAAATATCTTTCTACGTGGTAATCTCGCATATAACCATTACCACCATGAATTTGTACAGCCTGGTTGCATACTTCCATACAAATTTCAGATGCGTAAAGCTTGCAAATAGAAGCTTCTTTCGTAAATCGCTTGCCTTGATCTTTTAGCCACGCAGCTTTATATACCATGTTTCTAGCGAGTTCAATTTTCATCGCCATATCAGCAAGCTTGAATTGAATAGCCTGGAACTTCGAGATTGAACGTCCAAACTGTTTTCTTTCGTTTGCATACTGCAACGCCTTCTCATAAGCCGCTTGAGCTATCCCTACAGCCATTGCGCCGATTCCGATACGTCCACCATCTAATGTGATTAAAAACTGTCTAAAGCCGTCTCCACGCTTTCCTAGAAGGTTTTCTTCAGGGACCCTTACATCTTCCATAACCAATTCTGTTGTATTTGAAGAATGAAGGCCCAACTTTTCATAGTTATCAATCACTTTGAACCCATTAGCATCTGTTGGAGATATAATGGCACTAATCTCTTTCTGACCATCTTTACGATCAGTGATTGCTGTCAAAGCAAGATGCTTAGCATACGTGGCGTTTGTGATATAGCATTTGCTGCCATTGATCACCCATTCTCCGTTTTCGAGGTATGCTTCGGTTTCTGTACCTCCCGCATCAGACCCTGCGTTAGGCTCCGTTAGTCCAAACGCTCCTAGAGATTCACCTGAACAGATAGGGGCAAGATACTTTTGCTTTTGTTCTTCTGTTCCAAATAGGTTCAATGGCGCTCCACCAAGTGATACATGAGCGGAATAAGTAATACCTGTTGAGCCACATGCACGGCTTAATTCTTCTACAACGGTAGCAAAACTTATCGTATCAGCTCCTCCACCACCGTACTCTTCGGGAAATGGTAAACCCATGATACCTAAATCGCCAAGCTGCTTAAAGATCTCTACTGGAAACTTTTTTTCTTTGTCTCGTTTCTCTGCGTCTGGGGCAACTACTTCATCCGCAAATTCACGAATCATTTTTTGAATCATTTTTTGCTCTTCTGTTAAGTCGAAATGCATTTTCAAGAACCTCCTGTTTTACGCGCTTTTTGTATACGCTTTCATTTTATTATCTCGTTTAAGATTGATTTTTTCAACATTTTAGAAAATAAAAATAATTTTATTGTGTTAATTTTTCGCTTATTCTTTTGGTTTATCTATGGTAGAAGGAATCCTTCTACAAATAATGCCAATTGTGGATTTGCAAATCGAAAGAAAAATCAGTAAAATAAATGACAAGAAATGTATCTTATTAAAAGAGATTAGAAATTTTGCTTACTATACAAAAAAACTCCCTGCCGGAATGCAACCAGACAGAGAGTTTTGCATATTATTCTATTCTAGAAAATCCTTTAGACGCTTACTTCTGCTCGGGTGACGAAGTTTACGAAGAGCTTTCGCTTCAATTTGACGAATTCTTTCTCGTGTAACTCCGAACACGCGTCCTACTTCTTCAAGGGTCCTAGTTCGGCCGTCATCTAGTCCAAAGCGAAGTCGAAGCACATTCTCTTCACGGTCAGTAAGGGTATCTAGCACATCTTCAAGCTGTTCTTTTAAAAGCTCATAAGCTGCAGCATCTGATGGCGCTAACGCATCCTGGTCTTCGATGAAATCACCTAGATGAGAATCGTCTTCTTCACCAATTGGCGTTTCGAGAGAGACTGGCTCTTGTGCGATCTTTAAGATCTCACGAACTTTGTCAGGTGAAAGTTCCATTTCTTTACCAATTTCCTCAGGGGATGGCTCTCGACCAAGATCTTGGAGAAGCTGACGTTGTACTCGAATTAGTTTGTTTATCGTCTCAACCATATGCACTGGAATACGAATTGTTCTAGCCTGATCGGCAATTGCACGAGTAATGGCTTGACGAATCCACCAAGTTGCATACGTACTAAACTTGTAACCTTTACGATAATCGAACTTTTCAACGGCTTTGATTAGACCCATGTTTCCTTCTTGAATTAGATCAAGGAAAAGCATACCTCTACCAACATAACGTTTGGCAATACTTACAACGAGTCTAAGGTTTGCTTCAGCAAGACGGCGTTTTGCTTCTTCGTCACCTTCTTCTATGCGCTGAGCGAGACTAATCTCCTCGTCTGCAGATAGCAAATCTACACGACCGATTTCCTTAAGGTACATTCTTACGGGATCATTTATTTTCACACCCGGTGGTACACTCAGGTCGTTTAAATCAAACTCTTCTTCTTTTTGAACTTCTTGCGGAGAAGGGTTATCTGTATTATCTTCGATAACTTCAACACCCTGTTCCTCCAAATACTCGAAAAATTCATCCATTTGGTCTGAATCTTGCTCAAACGGCGATAACCGCTCAACGATCGTAGAGTAAGTAATCAAGCTTGTTTTCTTTCCAAGCTCTACTAACTGCTCTTTTACTTGATCGATGGTTAATTCACCTTCCGCCGGTTGGCGTGTAGGTTTCTCAGCCATTCGATCCCCTCCTTCCATATATCTCAACACATCAAGTATTATTCGTAAGCTTAAGATGAGTTTTTAAGGTTCTTTTTCATCTCAAGAATTTCCATAGCGATTTTTGCTGCCTGTACAAAGTCTTGTTTTGATTCAGCTTCTTTCTTCTCTTTTTCTTTCTCTTCTATCTTTATCCATTCTGGATAAATTAACACCTGTCGGATATAATCTTGTAGCTCTTTGTCCGACACGTCGTTATTCAAATCCATCATAGCCAGCTCAGAAGCGATTTTAACAAGGTTTGAGTCAGAAAGCTGTTCCATAAAGTGACTAATATCTGCTTCATGGCCTGCAGCATAGAAGCTGTACAAATACGCTGCAATCGCACTATGCTCATCAATATTAAACGAACCGCCAACTTCTTCCTGAACTTTTTCCGCGACATCAAGATCACGCATCATGTAAGCGAGAAGGATGCGTTCAGCATTATGAAACGCGGGCAGAAGTCTTTTCTTCACATAGAAATTTTTCCTAGCATTATTATCCCTTTTCGGAGGGGCTTTATCCTTCTTATTCTTCCTCTCCTTATAAAATTGGGATGCTTGCTGCTTCAATGCATCAAGTGAAATGGAGAATTCCTGTGAAAGCTGTCTAAGATAATGATCACGTTCAACAGCTTTCGTCAGTCCGCTTATTTCTCTGAGTACTTCTTCGATATAACGGATTCGTTCTCCTTCATCTGATAGGTTTTTTCCTGTTCTGAAAAACTCCATTTTAAAAGCCATCACAGTTGGCGCTGCCCCTATTACATCCTTTTCGAAACGATCTGCACCGTATTTTTGGATATAGTCATCGGGATCTAGCCCATTAGGCATCTTCGCAATCCTTACATAACAACCCGCTTCCTGAAGCTCTTCGGCTGCTCGCAGTGCTGCATTAATACCAGCTTTATCTGAGTCGTAGCAAACGATCGCTGAATCAGTTTGTCTACGAATTAAACGTGCTTGGTCTTTTGTTAAGGAAGTTCCTAAACTCGCTACAACGTTTTCTACCCCATTACCGTAAGCACTAATCACATCCACATATCCTTCAAGAAGGATTGCCTGATCTTTCATCCGAATAGAAGACCTTGACAGGTGGAATCCATAGAGCATTTTTCCCTTTTGAAAAAGGGCAGTTTCGGGACTGTTAAGATACTTAGGTTCACCGCTTCCAACAATTCTTCCACCGAAAGCAACTGTTCTTCCCTTTGCATCCCAGATTGGAAACATGATTCGATTTCGAAAACGATCAAAATACTTCCCGTCAAACTCTCGTCTTGAAAGCAGTCCTGCATCTGCAACTTTAGATAGAGGGTAATTTCTTTTAGTTAAATAATTTGTAGCGTAGTCCCATGAGTCAGGGGCAAAACCAAGCTGGAATTTTTCAATCATTTCCTCAGTAAAGCCACGCTTTTCAAGGTATTCCTTAGCCTGTTTCCCTTCAGGCGTCTTAACCATGCAATAATTATATAATTTACCTAGAAAACCGTGGGCTTTAAGCATTACATCTTTATCAGATGAAGCTTTCGAACTCGATTGCTGATCATTATCGATTTCGGGTAGCTCGATACCAGCTCGTTGTCCAAGTGTTTGAACAGCTTCTATAAAGTTATATCCTTCAATTTCCATTAAAAATGAAAATGCATTGCCACCAGTTCCACATCCAAAGCAATGATAGATTTGTTTATCAGGTGCTACTGAAAAAGAAGGAGTGCTTTCCCCATGAAAAGGGCAAAGACCAAAAAAGCTTCTCCCCTGTTTCTTGAGTTGGACATAATCACTTACTACATCCACAATATCTGTGGAACGGCGAATCGCTTCAATCTTTTCTTCCGGGATTCTAGCACTCATCATTTATCACCAACAGGTTTTTATAGATTCGATAAACAAAAATAATCTCCTTCATATTTCGACAAAATATCAATAAATTCTTTACGAAATTGTTCACGATCCTGGTTAGTGAACTTTTTAGGACCTTTTGTATGCTTGCCAGCTCGTCTACTTTTAGACGCGAGGTATCGTGTATGTAGGAGAGTGGAGATGTTCTCTTCAGTGTACTTTTTCCCTCTAGGAGATAAGATGAAAACGCCTTTTGGTAATAAAAGGCTTGCTAGTCCATAGTCCTGAGTTATGGCAATATCTCCTTTAGTCACGTGGCGATGAATATAAAGGTCTGCCTCTTCCTTTTCAGAGTCTACCATAACCCATTTAGCACTTTGGAACGTCGAGCTCATATGAGCATATGAAGCTACAAATACAATTTCAGTATTTACCAATGCCCTTTGAAAAGACATGATTTCTTCTTTTATCGGAACCGGACAGGCGTCTGCATCGACAAAAAGCGTCAGTTTCTTTTTCGTCATAATTCTCTATTCTACATCTCCCTGAGTTATCCTTCTTTTAGCATTTATGTTTTAACTTTCAGAATTTTAACTACTACTGCATTTATTAGGTAATCGATAAAGTTATTATTATGATTATAGACAAATTTTATTGACAATATTTGATTATATACTAAATTAATTAAATTGAACAGATATTTGCAACAAAAAACATACTACCAAGACTATTTTTTTGGTAGTATGCTTAATAAATTGTGTTAGGAAGAATGTTTTCCCCTATAAAGGCTTAAAATTAAATTTGCCGTTTCCTCTACTGCTCGATTCGATACATCGATTACCTGGCAGTTCATTTTATGAATAACCTTGTCGAAATACTCTAGCTCTTCATTAATACGGGACATATTCGCATAGCTTGCTTCAGCATCCAGCCCTAACGCTTTTAAACGTTCTTTCCGGATATCGTTTAATTTTTCAGGGCTGATTTTGAGCGCGTAGCACTTACCTTCAAGGGCTTTGAATAACTCTTCTGGCGGCTCAACTTCCGGCACGATCGGTACATTAGCAACTTTCAGTCTCTTATGAGCTAGGTATTGAGACAATGGAGTCTTCGATGTTCTAGATACCCCAACAAGTACGATATCAGCTAGCCCGATACCTCTTGGATCTCTTCCGTCATCATATTTAACAGCGAACTCGATAGCCTCAACTCTTCTAAAGTAGTCTTCATCAAGTTTATGTACAAGGCCTGGCTCATTACGAGGCTCTTTCCCGATTGCTTTCTGGATGTGGTCGATCATTGGTCCAATGATATCTACGACTTGAACTTGTTCTTTAGATGCCACATTTAATAAGAACTCCCGAAGTTCTGGTACCACAAGAGTAAAAGCAACAATTGCATTCATTTCTTTTGCAAGTGTCATTACTTCTTGAATCGTAGCAGAATCTTCTACATATGGGACCCTTCTGACATCGAAGTCAGTAGGATCAAATTGGCTTGTTGCAGCCTTCACGACTAACTCAGCAGTTTCACCCACTGAGTCAGAAATCACATATACGACTGCACGGTTTGTTGTATTCGTCATATGTACCTCCTACACTAAATAATTTCATTCTTTGCTAGGTCAACAAGTGCCTTAGTGATATTGGTTTTGGTTATTCGGCCGATAACCTCCATCCCCTCAGAATCCTCTTTTACGATCGGTAACGCATCAATTTGTTTTTCGATCAATCGATTCGCTACTTCAATAAGCATATCATCTTGAAGACAAACTGTGATATTAGGCATTCTAGTCATTATAATCGTAACAGGAATACTCTGTAAATCTTGCTTTCCAAGAGCAGCTCTTAGCAAGTCTTTTCTTGAAAGAACACCTACTAGGTGAGCCTTTTTATTAACAACGAATAATGTGCCGACATCTTCTAGAAACATAGAGCAAATCGCATCATAAACACTAGTATTTTCCTGTACAACAACCGGAATCGATTTATAATCATCAACCTTAATTTTCTTTATTTTTTCGGTAAGCAACTGAGAACCAGTCTTACCAGTGTAAAAATACCCTACCCTAGGTCTTGCATCGAGATAACCCGCCATCGTTAAAATTGCAAGGTCTGGTCGAAGTGTAGCTCTTGTTAAACTAAGTTTATCTGCAATATGTTCACCAGTTATAGGGCCTTCATTCTTTACAATTTGAAGGATTGTTTCCTGACGATTGTTCAGTTCGATTTGACTCACCACCTTACTCAAAAATGTTATACTTTATTTTCATTATTATATACTATTAACGTCATTTCGTAAAAGTGTACGATCTTATACGCCTTATTCTTGATCAATCTAGCAATAAATAGCAAAAACCCTGGAAGCTTTCCAGGGTTTTTGCTATTCAAGCTTAAATCGGTCTAACTGTTCAAGAAACCGCTTTGATTTCAGAAAGAGACCGGAGTACGCATCGAAGTATTGATTCAAAACCTCTCTGATTTCTTTCTTGGTTTCTGTCTTCAATGAGATGTTTCCAAGTCTTGCAAGGTCCATCTGTGCAAACAAATGAAGGAGTTCTGCTGTTTTTTTCTTCAATGGGATATGATATGGGTCGATCGATAAGCAACGGTGGCACAAAAAACCACCCTCTCGAATTGAAAATTCGAATTTTCCGTTATCTTGACCACAATTTACGCAGCACCTTAGCTGAGGATTGATTCCTGCGACACTCAGCATTTTTAGTTCGAAAATGAATAATACTACCTCAGGATCCTTTTCTTCATCGAGGGCATGCATAACTTGATAAAGAGTTTCAAATAGATAAGGATTAGGCTTCTTATCTTCAGTTAATTTATCGACAAGCTCTACCGCATAGGCCGCATATGAAGTTAAAAATAAATCATTGCGAATAGAGCGAAAGGAGTCGATCGCTTCACCTTGGTTTAAACCGCCCAGTCCTGATGTATGTTGGTATAAATAGTGACCATAAACAAAAAGTTGAGAAACGGCAGAAAGACGGCTTTTTGGTTTTTTCGCGCCTCTTGCCATGACGCCAACCTTACCCGTCTCCCTTGTATAAAGAGTAATTATTTTGTTGGTTTCTCCATAATCAACTGTTCTTATTACAATACCTTCAACTTTTTTCAACAAGGAGTTTCACCAACCCATTCCTTGTCAATCATTCCACCATAACGTCAAGTAAGTCGAGGCACCTCTTCGGTTTCTATCAGTGGCTCAGAATCTTCAGTATCCAGGCATTCCATTTCCTTTAAAAGAAGATAAGTATCGATGTTCCCTGTTTCACAAAACACTTTCCAGGTAAACTCCAACAACTCAGATCCCACCTTTCAATTTTAAAAAGCTTCCCTCTTACTAACTAGCTTGACCCTGGTTATGTTTGTTTATGTGATGGAATATTTGACAAATTTTATCTTAATAATCGTCTTCTTTATAGCCATAGTCTCTAAGAGAGGTCGTTTTGTTTCTCCAGTCTTTCACAACCTTGACCCAGATCTCCATGTAAACTCTAGAACCAAGTAATGCTTCGATGTCCTTTCTTGCTCTCTTTCCAATTTCCTTAAGAAGCTTTCCTTGCTTACCGATAATAATGCCTTTTTGGGAAGATCGCTCAACCACTACAGTCACATGAATATCGATAACATCTGAACCTTCTCTTTGTTTCATTTGTTCTGTTACGACGGTAACAGAATGCGGAATTTCTTCTCTTGTTAAATGAAGCACTTTCTCTCTAACAAGTTCAGAAACAATAAATCGCTCAGGATGGTCTGTAACGTGATCACTTGGATAATACTGCGGACCTTCCTCCATGTAAGCGATAACCTGATCGAGTAGAGTATTCACGTTATTACCCTGCAATGCCGAAATAGGCACAACTTCGGCAAATGAATATTTATCTTTATAAAAATCGATCAATGGAAAGAGCTCGTCAGGATGAACTTGATCAATTTTATTAATAACTAGAAAAACAGGACTTTCAACGTTTTGTAAACGTTCTATAATATACTGATCTCCTGCTCCATAACCTTCTTCCGCATTGATTACGAATAGAATAAGATCAACCTCATTCAGAGAACTCTGAGCCATTTTGATCATAAAATCGCCTAGTTTATGCTTAGGTTTGTGGATTCCGGGAGTATCGATGAACACAACTTGGGAATCATTTGATGTATAGACGCCTTGTACTTTATTACGTGTGGTTTGAGCTTTGTCACTCATAATTGCAATCTTTTGACCAATCACTTGATTTAATAATGTTGATTTTCCAACATTAGGTCGTCCTACAATTGAAACAAAGCCAGATTTAAACTCTTCTTTACTCATTTAAGTCCTCCGGTGAAAATGCGCCAGGAAGTAATTCACTGACCGTTAATTCTTGGATTTGTCCATCTAAATTTGTAAGGATCACCTGCATAGAGGGATCACATAGTTCAGATATAACCTGTCGACACGCTCCACAAGGAGGTACTGGTCTATTCGTATCTGCCACTACAGCAATCGCACTATATTTCGTGTGTCCTTCTGAATAAGCCTTAAAAAGTGCAGTTCGTTCAGCACAATTACACATACTGTATGCTGCGTTTTCAATGTTACATCCACCAAAAACAGTTCCATCCTCTGAAAGTAAAGCAGCTCCTACTTTAAATTTTGAATATGGCACATAGGCCATCTCTCTCGCTTTTCTTGCCTCTTCTATTAACATCTTTTTATCCATGTATAGTAGCCTCCTTATGACTGTAACAAACGTATGATTGGTTCAAAAAAGAGAAGGAATCCGATTATAACCGAAATAATTGCAAAAAGAAAGACTGCAGCCGCTGATACATCCTTCGCAACCTTAGCCATCGGGTGCTCCTCTTCAGTAACTAAGTCAACAACTCTTTCAATACCGGTATTAAGCGCTTCAATACTTAACATGATTCCGATTACACAAAGTAGTATGCTCATCTTTACTACTGAAAAGTGAAGGACAAATGCCATTATTACTACAATCGTTCCTACTATTATGTGAAACAAAAAGTTTTGCTCATTGCGAACCAAATAAACGAAACCTTGAAATGCGTACTTAAAACTATTTAAAAAACGTGAAAGCCTGGATTTCCTAACGCGAAAGCCCATATTGCTCCAAGATATTCTTCTGTTTATTAAACATTTCTTTTTCGTCTTCTTCATTCATATGATCGTAGCCTAATAAGTGAAGAAAGCCGTGAACCGTTAGGAAGCCAAGCTCTCTCTCGAAACTATGACCATATTCGTTCGCTTGTTCTGAAATCTTTTCAACACATATCACAATTTCACCTAGTAAATGAGGAAACCCTTCCCCAACGATAACTTGATCTTCTTCCCCATCATCAAGTGCGAACGATATGACATCAGTAGAGTAATCCTTGTCACGGTACTCTCGATTAATTTCAGTAATACGGTCCGTATCAACAAACATAACTGATACTTCACTGGCTTTCTCTACTTCTTCTTTTTCTGCTGCAAACATAAGTAGTTCTTTCATCATGTTAAATTGTTCTTCTGTTATTTTGTTCGTTTCGTCAAAAAACTCAACTTCTACGCTCATGATGTCACCTTCTTTTTTAATTCTGTTGGATATTCAATTCTACTATGAAAGATTCCGTTAAGTGTTTCTAGAATCGTTTTCGCTACAATATCAAGTTCTCGTAATGACAAATCACATTCATCAAACTGTCCATCTTCCAGGCGTTCTGTAATGATTTTCTTAACGAGCGTCTCAATTTTATCAGGGCTAGGTTTTTGCATGGATCGGACAGCAGCTTCAATACAATCGGCTATGCCAACAACTGCAGCTTCTTTTGTTTGAGCCTTAGGTCCTGGATAGCGAAAATCGGTTTCGGGAATTCCATGATCTAATTGTTCTAGCGCTTTATAATAAAAATATTTCAACAAGCTTGTACCATGATGTTGTTCAGCAATATCCACTATTTCCTTAGGAAGTCGATACTTCCTTAACAAATCTGCTCCATCTGTTGCGTGTGAAATGATAATGGTTTTACTCAACTGTGGAGCAATTTTATCATGGGGATTTTCCATATTCATCTGATTTTCAATAAAAAAATGTGGTCTCTTTGTCTTTCCAATATCGTGATAATATGCCCCAACTCTTGCAAGTAATCCATTTGCATCAATCGCCTCACAAGCAGCTTCAGATAAATTCGCTACCATTACACTATGATGATAAGTACCCGGGGTTTCTACAAGTATTTTTCTTAAAAGAGGGTGGTTCGGGCTTGAAAGCTCGATTAATCTCGTTGTTGAGACAATTCTAAAACCGGCTTCAAAGAATGGCATCAATCCTAGTGTCAGAACGGATGATAGAAACCCTGATAGGAATGCAAAAATCATATGGTAGCCGATTTCTCCCCCGCCATATTGTCCATTCTTCAACATTAATAATACAGCCACAGAAAGCATGTTTATCAATGAAACGAGTAATCCGGCTTTTAAGATATTCGACCGTAAGTTCCTTCTCCCTAAAAAAAAGACTCCAGATAATGAGCTCATCAGGACATAAAATGAAAGCGATGCATTCATAGGTCCAGTGATTTCCCCATTAAAAAACACACCTGCACAAACAGCAAACAACAAACTGGAAGCGATTGCAATCTGCTCATTAAACAACATCTTTATAAGCATCGATCCCAATGCTGCTGGTACGATATATGCTATACCTGGAAGCTCGATCGTTCCAAGCAAACTAGAGAGTTTAAGAACGAGCAACGTACTAAAGAAAACCAGTACGATGATGAAAAGGTTAGTGTTCTTCGTTCTCACACGATCTTCGATATCTTGGACGAAGTAATACAAATAACCTGAAAGCAATAAGACTAATAATGCTAGACCGATATATGGAATCGGATCAAATCCGTCATCAAGCAACCCCGCAAGTCTTAGGTTGTCCATTACTTCCCTGTTAATGATCATCCCTTCTTCTACAATAATTTGTCCCTCACGAATCATGACAGGCTGAACGGATTCTATAGCTTCCTGCCTACTTTGCTCCGTTAACTCTGGATCAAGGAAGTAGTTAGGAACGATCGCTTGTTGAGCGACAGTAATCATTGCTTGTTTTTGATCTTTAGGCAAGGATGTTAAAGATAGCCTAGTTTCAACATCACTTTGTGCTTGTTCTAGGTTGTCGATAGACACTTTATCTGTCATCACTTCCATAACCTCAGATAAAGTAAGTTCCTTGATTAAACTAATTTGAGTAAGTTCTGCTTCTAAGAATGGCTTAAGAGTCTCATCGCTGATATCTTCCGCCATAGAAGTCGATAAGAGTGTTCTTAGTTCGTTTAGTTGTTCCTCGATCGTTTTACTATCATTCTGATTTTCTTCAGGCTTCTTTACCTCTTCTACTCCTGAAAACAAGTCATTTAGATTATCTACTTGACCTTGCAACACTTCATCCCTGTAAACATACTTGCCTTCAATTTGAGCAGCTTTGGAACGTGCTTCTTCCGTTGCTTTCTTATTTTCTATTGTAATCGGTGAAGCAATATCATGGTTAGCTCTTGAATAAAGAGATATATTTAATGATTCTGGCATAACGTTTGAAAGCATCGTTACATACATAACGATTGCAGCAAAAGCGTATAACGACCATTTCGTAATATGACCACCTTCAAGAAGACGGAGATTATGCTTGAGAAAGCTTTTAATCTTCGTAAACATCAACTGCTTCACCTCACAGTATTAACGCTTAGAGCTTGTACCCTTCTCATATTTTATCAGAATTCGTCCAAAAAAGGACGAGAATAGGAAAATTAAAGAACGTTAACGATTCTTTAATACAAAAACTACCTGAGCTCTATTTGTGTAGAACTCAGGTAGCTGTGTGATTAATTCTCTTTATGCTCGTATGCATCAATGATTCTTTGGACGAGAGGATGACGAACGACATCCGTTTGCTGAAGATAAATGAAAGAAACATCTTTCACTCGATTCAAAATCTTTTCAGCTGCCGCTAGGCCTGATTCTTTTCCTTTCGGTAAGTCGATCTGAGTAATGTCACCGGTGATCACCATCTTAGAACCAAACCCTAACCTCGTTAAGAACATTTTCATTTGCTGCGATGTTGTATTCTGAGCTTCGTCAAGGATGACATAGCTATCATCAAGAGTTCTACCCCTCATATATGCTAAAGGAGCAATCTCAATCGTTCCTCGCTCGATTAAACGCGTGGTTTGCTCGACTCCCAACACATCATGCAAAGCGTCATACAAAGGACGCAAATAAGGATCAACCTTTTCTTTTAAATCACCAGGTAAAAAGCCAAGGCTCTCACCTGCTTCAACCGCAGGGCGTGTTAACACGATTTTCTTTACTTGATTATATTTCAATGCTGCTACTGCCATAACAACAGCTAAATACGTTTTACCTGTACCTGCCGGGCCTATTCCGAAAACTAGATCATTTTTCTTCATGGCAGACACATAGTGACGTTGTCCCAACGTCTTCACTTTAATAGGCTTACCTTTTGCATTTGTCGTGATTTCTTCTTGATATAGCTCTAGGAGTTGATCAATCATTCCCTGCTGCACAAGTTGACAGGCATACACGACATCTCTGCCTGATATACTCGCTCCTCGCTTTATGAGTGACTGAAGGGTGGACATAACGTCCTTAACCATCTCAACTGCATCATCGCTACCTTTGACTGATATGCCTTCACCACGTGTAACCAGCGAAACCTGGAGTGCTTCTTCAATTATTTTGAGATGCTCATCTCCTGGGCCAAATAGAGTTTGAGCTTCGTTTGAATTTTCTAATTGCATGGATAAGTCAACAAATCGTTCTGTCAATAGACCTCAATCTCCTTGAACAATAGGTATATTTTTTCCAATTTCCTCTATCACTTCAAAGTGTATCTTTACGTTTACTTTACCATTCTCTACCTTCTCGTGCAAAATCTTTTCTGTTTTAATTTCTGCATTATCCGCCGTTTTATCTTTTATGTCCTCTCTAGCAACGATACGTGCAGCGTCGACCGCTTCTTTATCTGTATATGTTCGTTCGACCTCTTTCGTCTCCAACATTTGATTGGATAAAATAGAGAACGGTAATTGCCATTTCAAGAAACGAAAATTTGTTTCGCGTTCATTACTTTCATAATTCTTAAAATCAGGTGCTTTTATACCCCAAATTGGAACATATAATCCAAATATTCCAAGTGAATGATTAGTCTTTGATTGTCCGGTATGTGTGACGAAAGAAGAATTAAGCGGTATTGACACTGTTGACACATACCATGTCCTCCCGAAAACTTCTCCTCTAGCAGGAACAAGTTGACTCTTTTCTTCCTTCCCAATGAACCCCGAAATTAGAAGCTGACCAGGTTTCACAAATGCATTTTCTTTCACCTTGGCTTGCCCCTCTTCAACATACATCTTCGTGATTATAGCCTTTTTCTTCGCAACAATGTGCCTCGGGCTTGCAGCTGGCTCTTTTTCCGGAAGTTGTTTTTGAACAACTTGAAAATGATAAGATGTTCCATTCCGCTTAACCCCTATCCACGTAACTTCTTGCAAACTTTCTGAAAGCTCTTGCTGTAATTCCTGGTTGGTTGGCAACTGAAAAATAAATTTTCCTTTCTTCACTCCTAGTTCATATGCTGCTTTTCTAAGTTTATGTTCAACCTCTGGAGTGGCACCATTAACCGAGACACCCCATACCATATTTGATAATATTAAAATCAATAGAACGGATCCGATCGCTCCCGCCAAAAAACCTCGAGATGAAAGTACCCTTTGAACAATGAAAGGGAAACCTTTACGTTCATGGATTCTTACCTTACATCTCGTCCTCTTCAGATGCGGTCTTATCCTTCTAATATCAGAAACATACAATGATAATAAGATCGTTACATCATCCAATCGGCGAATATCCCAAATTGGAATACCATATTCAATGCACCTGTTAATAAACAGCTCTGTATAGCTGCCCACAACTTTAATTCGAACATACCCTGAAAAAATCTCTCGAATGTATTCTTTCATCATTGACCCCCTGTATTCAGTCCGGGTCTTGAAAGCCCCTACATATCTTCAGGTCTCTCAAGGTAGGAAACATGCTCGATTTTGCCTTCTAGCAATATCTCCTCAGGCAATATGGTTTTTAGCATGAAGTCTTTCCCTTTAATTAACAATTGACCCTGTTTTAGGAGGAGCCGCACTTCTTCATTAGAAAACTTCAAGACACCCTGATGGTTCTCTATGTAAATGTGGAGCTGTCCAACCATCGTGATGCGCGGTAAATCCATGACTGCGTCAGCTGGAAGCTTTAATCTACTCGTTAACCATCCTTTTAGGCCATGCCTCCATTTTGCCATGGATACTCCCCCTTTCATCTCATCTTTATGATAGACATAGCCAAACTATCACTTTTTCATAAAAGTAACCCTTATCCTTTTTCATAAAAAAAACCGTCGAGATTTTCTCGACGGCTTTAAGAGACGAAATTCGCCTTGCTATTATCTTTTGTAAGTTTGTTTCATCTTCATCATGGAAGGATGTGCTTTTTTCGAACGAGGCGGTCCTAAAATTTCTGACCAAATAACCCCTTTCTTCACATCCCTTTTCTTAATTGAAATACCACCAATTTCACTTTTGTTAGAAGACTTTTGCTTATATACTTTAAGCTCATCAGATGAATCTCTTCTAGAAGAAATTCGTTCCAAAGCTTCCTCGTATGCTTCATACTGCTCTGGTTTCATATCGTTGAAGCTAGGTTCAGGTGAATCATCATACTGTGAATAAGGTTTATGACCTTGACTGTACCGCTTTTGAACTTCACCCTTGGAGTCAGAACGCTTCTTTTCCTCTTCTTCAGAACCCATCCTTTTGAAGAAGCTCAAGATCCCTCCAATTGCTATAATTACGAAAACGATGTTATTTAACAGTAATTCAATAATACCCTCCAACATCGTCACCTCCATCTGTTGAAAGGATGGTTAGCGATCATCCTCATCTTCATCTTGATCTGACTTTCCGATCATATCGCGCATATCAGTATCAGCTTCAATATTCTTCAGGTTCATGTAGTCCATAACACCAATGTTACCAGAACGCAGTGCTTCCGCCATAGCCATTGGCACTTCTGCTTCTGCTTCTACAACTTTCGCTCTCATTTCCTCAACTCTTGCTCTCATCTCTTGCTCTTGAGCAACAGCCATCGCACGGCGTTCTTCCGCTTTCGCTTGAGCAATATTCTTATCTGCCTCTGCCTGGTCAGTTTGCAGTACTGCCCCGATGTTTTTGCCAATGTCAATATCGGCAATATCGATCGAGAGAATTTCAAATGCTGTTCCAGCATCCAAACCTTTTGCAAGGACTGTTTGAGAAATCATGTCTGGATTCTCTAGGACTTTCTTATGGTCGCGAGAAGAACCAATCGTACTTACGATCCCTTCACCAACCCTAGCAATAACTGTTTCTTCACCAGCTCCACCTACTAGACGATCAATATTTGCACGTACTGTAATTCTTGCTTTTGCTTTAACTTCGATACCATCCATTGCAACACCAGCAATAAACGGCGTTTCGATCACTTTAGGATTAACACTCATCTGTACTGCATCAAGTACATCACGACCTGCAAGATCAATCGCTGCACAACGCTCAAAACTAAGTTCAATGTTAGCACGGTGAGCTGCTATTAATGCATTAACAACTCGGTCAACATTACCACCTGCTAAGTAGTGACTTTCTAATTGATTCGTATTCAGATCAAGTCCTGCCTTCACAGCCTTGATAAGGGGATTAATAACCCGTGATGGAATAACACGTCTAAGTCTCATTCCAACTAGATTGAAAATACTTACCCTTACTCCAGCCGCAAGTGCTGAAATCCATAACATAACTGGTACAAATGTGAATAAGATCGCAAGACCAATAATCACAAGACCTACTATAATAATTAACCCTAATGAACCTGTATCCATTATTTTCCTCCCTGTAATTCTTTTTATTTGTTAACGGCTCGAACGACAATACGTGACCCGTTGACTTTAGTAATTGTTACACTTATACCAACTGGTATATACCCACCCTCTGTCACTACGTCCAACCGTTCGTCACCGAAGTCTGCTATACCAGCAGGGCGTAGTGGAGTGACCGTTGTTCCTTCGTTACCAATCAGCTCATTTCGTGAAACGTTTGAAACATAGCCTTGTTCTGAATTCGTAGAATCAGAAAGGACAATCTTCTTGAAAAAACCTCGATAGCCAAATAATTTAATAAAGAAGTATGATCCACCGATTGTAATGGCTACTGCTAAGAGTACGGCAACTAATACATACTGTAGCGACTGACCGGACCCGAGTACAATACTGGCTACTATCCCTAGAGCACCTAGTACACCGAATATGCCAAAACCCGGTATAAATATTTCCACTAGAATTAATATTATACCAGTAATTAATAACAAAATGGATTCCCATCCTGCAAAACCAGCAATCATATGTCCGAAGAAGAATAGTAATAAAGCCCCAGCTCCCATAAAACCAGGTATACCAAACCCAGGAGAATACAGTTCTAGAACGAGACCGAGACTACCGATCGACAAAAGGATTGGAATAATAATCGGATTCGTAACAAACCTAGCTATCTTTTCAGCTATACTGACTTCAACATCCATAACTTTTGCATCCGGAAGATCTAGTTTTTCTAATAACTGTGTTCGATCTTCAGCTGAACCTTCTGAGTAACCAATTTCGTTAGCTTCTACATCATTAAGGGTTAACAATTCGCCCTTTGGAGCATTGTATTTTGGTAAATTCACGTCTGGATCAGCCATTGCAAGCGCAAATTTTGGGTCTCGATCATTTAACTCTGCTGCTGACTTCATTGCTGCATGCCAGAAAGACTCTGCTTTTTTACCAGCTGCATTACCCGATTGATCAATAATAGCTGCTGAACCCATCAAAGCTCCTGGCTCCATTATGATCTGATCTGCATTTAGCGCAATGTAAGCTCCTGCTGAAAGCGCCCGGTCAGATATATAAGCAGTGATTGGTACTTCTGTAGCTTTAATGATTTTCCCTATATTATCTGCTGCATTTACTGCTCCACCTGGTGTATCGATTTCCAAAACGATATGATCCGCGCCTGCTTCTTCAGCATCTTCGATCGATCGTTTTAAAAAAGCTTCAAGTCCCCGTTCTACTTCCTGCTCAACAGGTATGAAATAAACAACTTCTCCCTCGCCTTGCCCGTTTGCCGTGTTTCCAACGAACAAGAATCCGATAACCAATAGTAAAGCTGTGATGCCGAATAGCTTGATGGCGACATTTTTGATAGCGACCCCTCCTTTCAAGCTTTCTCTATATACGGTTCAACACACAGCTAGGTTTCAAAATATGTATGCAATTTAAATTAAGTATGACAAAAGGAAGATAGAATTGCTAGCAGGAATTAACATATCATCCATAAAAAACACGCCCTGCTTATACAGGACGTGTTTTAGCTTGATCATATTTATGATAAGTTCTTTTGTACAAGGCGATTTACAAGTCCGCCGTCCGCTTTACCTTTAACTTTAGGCATAAGCGCACCCATTACCTTACCCATTTCCTGTTTGGAAGTAGCACCAGTTTCAGCAATCACTTGCTTAACTAGCAGGTCAACTTCTTCTTCAGACAATTGTTTCGGCAGGTAGGCAGTTAAAATCGACAGCTCTTCATCGAGATTCTGCACAAGATCACTTCGACCAGCTTTGTCAAATTCTTGGAGGGAGTCTTTGCGTTGCTTAACTTCGCGAGTGAGAACGGTAAGTTCTTCCTCTTCCGTCAGTTCATGACCCAATTTAATGGATTCATTCTGAAGTGAAGATTTCACCATACGAATAACAGAGAGTTTCTGTTTTTCTTTGTTCTTCATCGCTACTTTCATATCTGTTGTTAAACGGTCATTTAGACTCACTGACCTAACACCCTCTCTTAGAACTTACGCTTTTTCCTTGCTGCCTCAGATTTCTTTTTACGCTTTACACTTGGCTTTTCATAGTGCTTGCGCTTCTTAACTTCAGCCAAAGTGCCTTCTTTAGAAACCGTTCTCTTGAAGCGACGCAGAGCATCATCGATCGACTCGTTCTTACGCACGCGAGTTTCCGCCATCTCTATCCCTCCCTCCAAAACATACACAATCATAACACATGACTTTCTAACAAAGACATGTCACCTGCAATTATAATACATGCCGCACGGTTTATCAACATTTCTTTAATTGATTTTTTATGTTTATAAAAAAATAGCATGTGTTTCTTATCCTGTCCATACACTTTTTATGGAGAGGAGATGGCGAAACCTATGAGTCCCTATGTGGCATCGTTCATTGTTTTTATAAGTATCTTTTTATTTGGCATGGCGATTCTTCGCATCGGCCTCCAAACGTTTTCAGAGCATAAGGTGGAGAGAGTGTTAACATCGATGACAGCAACCCCATTACGAGGCCTTATAATGGGTATGCTGGTAACAGCTCTCATTCAAAGTAGTTCAGCTGTCATGGTCATTACAGTGGGGTTAATCGCCACGAAACTGTTAACTTTTCGACAATCAATCGGGATTATCCTCGGGGCGAATATCGGGACAACGATTACTGCTGAACTTATGACGCTAAACCCTGATCAGTTCACCTTACCACTTTTAATCGCGGGATTCATTCTGCTACAAATTAGAAAACAAATTCTTTTTAGCGTCGGCACCGTATTATTTGGACTCGGGTGTATTTTTGTGGCAATGCATGGGCTTGAAGCGATGTCTATCCCGCTTTCGTCTTTATCCTTTTTTGAACATATTATAAATGAAACGAACACAAGCTTGCTCTACGGCATAGGGATCGGAACGATTCTAACTGCATTAATCCAATCGAGCTCAGCTACAACAGGAATTACGATGAGCTTCATAAATCAAGATCTCCTTACATTACCTTCTGCTATAGCAATCCTATACGGAGCAAACATCGGCACATGTGTTACTGCTTGGCTCGCTAGTATTGGCAGTTCCAGAGAAGCAAAGTTATCTGCCTATGCACATATTTGGATCAACGTACTTGGAGTAATGTTGTTTTATCCTTTAATCGAGGTGTTTAGTAGAATGGTTGAATATGTTACCACCCTACCAGATGTCCAGCTTGCTCATGTTTCGATCTTATTTAATGTATTCTCATCTCTACTATTTCTTCCTTTAGCTGGGATTCTTGCTAATACAATTGAAAAATTACATGGCGGCAAAGCCATCTCATAAAAAAAATCCCCAACCGCTACTAGCGGTTGGGGTTTCAGTCTTAATAGTCAGTGTCAGCTGTTTCACCTTGTACGATCTTCACACCAGCACTCGCACCGATACGAGTAGCTCCAGCATCAATCATTGCTTGTGCACCTTCAAGGTCACGTACGCCACCAGAAGCTTTAACTCCGATTTCAGGTCCAACAGTTTCTCTCATAAGCTTAATATCTTCAGCTGTTGCGCCACCAGTTGAGAAACCTGTGGAAGTTTTCACGTAATCTGTTCCAGCTTTAACTGCAAGCTCACATGCACGCTTTTTCTCTTCATCCGTAAGAAGGCAAGTTTCGATAATTACCTTTACAAGCGCCTTACCTTTTGCAGCCTCAACAACTGCTTTGATGTCTTCTACGATATAGTCATCGTTTCCAGCTTTTAATTCAGCGATGTTGATAACCATATCTACTTCTGTTGCACCTTTTTCAATTGCATCTTTTGTTTCAAATGACTTCGTCTCAGTAGTTGTTGCTCCAAGAGGGAAACCAATTACTGTACATACTTTTGCTTCAGCACCCTTAAGCATATCTGCTGCAAGTGTAATCCATGTAGGATTTACACAAACTGATGCGAAATTGAATTCTCTCGCTTCTTCACAAAGTTTTTCTACCTGCGCACGAGTAGTGTCTGGCTTTAGTGCTGTGTGATCAATCATGTTTGCTAGTTTTTGGTTCATTTCATTTCATCCTTCCAAATCTTATGTATGCCGAACTTTAAGGAGTTCGACAATCCTTGTTATTATAAAGATGCAATAGCTGAAGCTGGTTCTTCTTCGCTCATCACTCTAACAAACTGTCCTTCATTATAAGGGTATCCAGCTTTAGTGATTTTCACTTTAACGATCTTACCGATCATCTCTTCAGACGCTTCAACGATTACTTTCATATAATTAGCAGTATACCCTACGTATAGGTTAGAATCAGGAGAATCTTTGAATTTTTCTTCGGGAATTACTTCCAATACTTCTCCTTCATATTGTGATGCATACTCTTTCGCAAGCTGATTAGATAGCTCAATCAATTGATGAACTCGTTTATTCTTCACTTCATCATCAACCTGATCATCCATTCTTGCTGCCGGAGTTCCTGTACGTTTCGAAAACGGGAACACATGAAGTTCTGAGAACTTGTGTTTAGAAATAAAATCATAGGTTTCCTTAAATTCATCGTCCGTTTCACCAGGAAACCCGACGATTACATCAGAAGTAATCGCAAGTCCAGGTAGTGCTTTCTTCAAGCGCTCTAGACGCTCACCAAACATCTCCATCGTATACTTTCTTCTCATTCTCTGAAGAACTGTATTCGATCCGGATTGAAGCGGGATATGAAGGTGCGGAACAACCTTGCTTGAAGAATCTAATACCTCGATTACTTCATCAGTCACTTGACTAGCTTCGATAGAAGAGATCCTAATTCGCTTCAAGCCATCTACCTTCGCGTCCAGATCACGTAACAACTGAGCAAAGTTATAATCCTTGAGATCTTCACCATAACCTGCCGTGTGGATACCTGTAAGAACGATTTCCTTATACCCTGCTTGCACAAGTTGTTGTGCCTGCTCAATTACTGCCTCTGGTTCTCTAGAACGTAATAGTCCTCTCGCCCAAGGAATAATACAGAATGTACAAAAGTTGTTACACCCCTCTTGAATCTTCAATGATGCTCGAGTTCTATCCGTAAATGCAGGAACCTCTAATTCTTCATAAACTCGAGCTTTCATGATATTACTTACTCCATTCACTGGCTCTCTCTCACGTTTATATTGTTCGATATAATCGAGCATTTTAACACGGTCTTGAGTGCCAACTACTACATCAACGCCAGGAATAGCCATTATCTCTGCAGGAGATGTTTGAGCATAACAACCAGTTACACAAATCACTGCATCAGGATTCTTCCTGATCGCTCTCCGTATTACCTGACGACTTTTTTTATCGCCTGTATTCGTAACAGTACACGTATTGATAACATATACGTCCGAAGCATGATCGAACTCGACCCTCTCGTAGTCTTGTTCTTTAAATAACTGCCAAATCGCTTCCGTTTCATAATGATTCACTTTACAACCTAATGTATGGAATGCAACTGAAGGCATAGGATCACCTCATTAATTCAAAATGATAAGAAATAGCTGCTAGAACATATAATGCAGCAGTCTCTGTTCGTAAAATACGTGGACCAAGACCACAAGAAGAAAAACCAGCTTTCTCGAGTTTCTCTACCTCGTTGGCAGAGAGTCCACCTTCGGGACCAAACACAACTATGAATCGGTCATTTTTGTTTGCTTGATGAAGCGTTTGAACAAGCTTAGCAGACTCACCAGCTTTCGCCTCTTCTTCAAAAGCAATTACCTTATGGTCAAAAGGCTCGCTCATTTCAATGAGCTGTGAAATTGAACAAGGCTCACTAATATCAGGTATTGTTGTGCGATGAGACTGCTCAGCGGCTTCTTTAGCAATCTTGTTTAAACGCTGTAGCTTTTTTTCGCTTTTTTGCTTATCCCATTTTACAACAGATCTCTCTGCTTTAAAAGGAATGAAATTATCAGCACCAAGCTCCGTCCCCTTTTGAATGACGGTCTCTAGTTTATCACCTTTTGGCAATCCTTGAACAACCGTAACACGGAGAGGGAGCTGCTTGTCTTCATCCAACCAACGAACAGGCCTAGCTTGAATTTGATTTTGATTGATGCTTGTTAACTCACATATAGCGGACTGACCAGTAGAAGAGCAGACAATAATTTCATCTCCAACTTCCATCCGCATGACTTTCCCTATGTGCTTCACGTCTTCTCCGACTATATCTACAACTTCTTCATTGATCGTTGAGTCAAGAATAAAATATCTTTGCATCGATTAAACTCCTTACTCGAAAGGCTTTCTAGCTATGAACGCGACCCAATCTTCCATTTGAAGGGTTTCCTCGATAATAAGCCCTTGATCAACGATCGATTGTTTTACTTCCTGTTTTTTCGCAGTGATGATACCTGAAGTAATAAATGCTCCACCAGGTTTAAGTACTCTCGCTACATCGTCAGTAAAACGTACTATGATTTCTGAAAGGAGGTTTGCGACAACCACATCGTAGGTATCCTCTACGTTATCAAGTAAATTGTTTTGTCTGACATCGATCTTATTGTGAATCTTATTAAGCTTCGCATTTAAATACGCGCTCTTAACGGCAATTTCATCAAGATCTAGCGCCTCGACTGTGTCTGCTCCAAGGCTTGCAGCGGCAATACTTAATACTCCAGATCCAGTACCTACATCGATTACTTTTTGTCCAGGTTCAATTATTCTTTCTAGCGCCTGAACACACATGACTGTAGTCGGGTGGGTTCCTGTTCCAAAAGCCATTCCTGGATCTAATTCAATAATGATCTCATCCGTGTTCACTGGAGTGTAATCTTCCCAGGTTGGAGTAATTGTGATTTTTTCAGATATTTTGACGGGTTTATAATATTTCTTCCATGCAGTAGCCCATTCTTCTTCATTAACTTCACTGATTTGTACAGTGTTACGTCCAAGGTCTATGTCATGCACAAGCAGACCATTGATCGCTTCCTTGATTTGTTCAACCGTTTCACCAAGAAAACTATTTACTGGTATGTACGCTTTCAGAATAACGCCTTCTTCAGGGTAATCATCTGGATTGAGCTGGTAGACTTCTCCGAATGAGGTATCCCAAACTTTCACAAGGTCCATAGGGTCTTCTATAACCACCCCACTTGCACCGGCTTCATGCAATATATTCGATACCGCTTCTATTGCTTCATTTGTTGTATGAATGCTAATCTCAGACCATTTCATTCATTTCCACTCCTCTTTGGATCCTTTTTTCTCGGAAAGGAAACAGGCAGGTCTATTCACTAGACCTGCTTCCTGTTACCAGCTTTCTCCTTTGTTATTCCCCTTTAAACGCTTTTTTCACTTTAGCGAAAAAATTTTCATGCTGTTCTTCTGGTACTTGGCCAGATATTTCACCAAATTCACGCAGAAGATCTTTTTGGCGATCTGTTAAATGTTTTGGCGTAACAACTTGGATTTTCACATGTTGATCACCTTGTCCGTAACCACGCACATTTTGAATTCCTTTGCCTTTCAACCTAAAGTTCGTGCCGCTTTGTGTTCCAGCAGGGACTTTAAGCATGACCTTACCATGCAATGTTGGAACTTCGATTTCATCGCCAAGTCCCGCTTGAGCAAATGTAATAGGCATTTCACAATGAACATCATCACCGTTACGCTCATAAAATTCATGTGGCTTTACATAGACCACAACGAAGAGGTCTCCTGGAGGTCCTCCATTAACGCCTTCTTCACCTTTCCCGGTGATGCGAATTTGTTGGCCTTCATCGATACCTGCAGGCATCTTAACATGAATCTTCTTCTTAACATCAACTTTACCTTTACCTCGGCAAGTTTTACATTTATCTTTAATGAGCTTTCCTGTGCCTTCACAATGGTGACATACTCTGCGATTTACAACACGTCCGAACGGTGTGTTCTGCTCAACGTTCAACTGTCCATTACCACCACAATAGTGACATGTTTCAGGTGTCGTTCCAGGTTTTGCACCTGATCCATCACATGTTGAACAATCTTCTTCTTTAGGAATGTAAATATCCGTTTCTTTTCCGAATGCTGCTTCCTCAAACGTCAATGTCATGGCATATTGAAGATCAGCGCCTTGTCTAGGTGCGTTTGGATTCCGTCGACCACCGCCACCAAAGAACATATCGAAAATATCACCAAAGCCTCCAAAGTCAGCTCCACCGGCTCCACCAAAACCTTGATTAGGATCGGTATGACCAAACTGATCATATTGAGCCTTTTTCTGAGGATCTTTTAGCACCTCATACGCTTCAGTAATTTCTTTAAATTTTTCATCTGCCCCCGGTTCCTGGTTGATATCCGGGTGGTATTGTTTAGCAAGCTTTCGATAAGCTTTTTTCATCTCTGTTTCGGAGGCATCCTTGCTTACGCCTAACACCTCATAATAATCTCGTTTACTCATCGTATCCACTCCCGACTCTCTTCACATAACCTTTATCTTACCATTGATTTTATACTGACTGCAATACTGTATCGAAAGAATCAGATAGTATGCAGAATGCTACTCGCACACTTAATATAATCAATTGATCGATAGACGGCATTAACCATTTATTGCTAAAAATCAGCTTACATTAAGAAAAAAGTCAAAGCCGAGATAAGCTTGACTTTGACTTTTTTCATTATCTTATTTATTACTTTTTATCGTCTTCGTTTACTTCTTCGTACTCAGCGTCAACGACATTCTCATCTTCCTTCTCTTCAGAACCAGCGCCTTCACCTTGCTGAGCCTGTTGAGCTTGAGCAGCTTGCTCATACATCTTAGTCGTTAGAGCTTGAACGATTTCTTGAAGTTCGTCCTTAGCAGAGCGAATTTCTTCGATGTCATCATTCTCTAGAGCAGCCTTAACTTTGTCTTTAGCTTCGTTAGCTTTATTCACTTCTTCTTCCTCTACTTGACCTTCAAGGTCTTTCAGAGTTTTCTCAGTTGTGAATACTAGCTGATCTGCTTCGTTACGTGTTTCAACTTCTTCGCGACGTTTCTTATCTTCTTCAGCGTTCGCTTCAGCATCTTTCACCATGTTTTCAATTTCATCATCAGAAAGACCGGTTGATGATTTGATTGTAATGGATTGCTCTTTGTTAGTACCAAGATCCTTCGCACGAACGTTCACGATACCGTTTTTGTCGATATCAAATGATACTTCGATTTGCGGCGTTCCTCGTGGAGCTGGAGGAATATCAGTCAGCTGGAAGCGACCGAGAGTCTTGTTATATTGAGCCATTTCACGCTCACCTTGTAGAACATGAATGTCTACTGAAGGCTGATTGTCAGCAGCAGTTGAGAACGTCTGTGACTTACTAGTTGGGATTGTCGTATTACGCTCGATCAGCTTTGTAAATACGCCGCCCATTGTTTCGATACCAAGTGAAAGTGGCGTTACGTCTAGAAGAACAACGTCCTTCACATCACCAGCAATTACACCAGCTTGGATAGCAGCACCAAGTGCAACTACTTCATCAGGGTTAACGCCTTTATGTGGATCCTGACCAGTTTCTTTCTTGATTGCATCCTGTACTGCAGGGATTCGAGTAGAACCACCTACAAGGATAACCTTGTCAATTTCAGAAGGTGACATACCAGCGTCTTTAAGAGCCTGACGAGTAGGTCCCATTGTACGTTCTACAAGGTTTGAAGAAAGTTCTTCGAATTTAGCACGAGTCAAGTTAAGCTCAAGGTGTTTAGGACCAGAAGCATCTGCTGTGATAAATGGTAGAGAAATTTGAGTTTGAGCTACTCCAGAAAGGTCTTTCTTCGCTTTCTCAGCAGCATCCTTCAAACGTTGAAGTGCCATTTTGTCCTGACCTAGGTCTACGCCAGTATCTTTCTTAAATTCAGCAACTAGGTGATCAATGATAACTTGGTCAAAATCGTCACCGCCAAGACGGTTGTCACCAGCAGTGGACTTAACTTCAAATACGCCTCCGCCTAGTTCAAGGATAGATACGTCAAACGTACCGCCACCAAGGTCAAATACTAGGATTGTTTGGTCTTCATCTTCTTTATCAAGACCATAAGCTAGTGCTGCAGCAGTCGGCTCGTTTACAATACGCTCTACTTCTAGACCAGCAACTTTACCAGCGTCTTTTGTAGCTTGACGCTCAGCATCGTTGAAGTAAGCAGGCACAGTAATAACCGCTTTTTCTACTCCTTCACCAAGATAGTCTTCTGCATACGACTTAAGCTTCTGAAGAATGATTGCTGAAATCTCCTGTGGAGAGTAGGATTTATCTTCCACGTCTACTTTGTAGTCTGTACCCATGTGACGTTTGATTGACTGAATCGTGTTAGGGTTAGTGATTGCTTGACGCTTCGCAACCTCACCTACTAGTCTTTCTTCATCTTTAAACGCTACTACTGAAGGTGTTGTACGGTTACCTTCTGGGTTAGGGATAACCGTTGCTTCGCCGCCTTCCATAACAGCAATACAAGAGTTTGTTGTTCCAAGATCAATACCAATAATCTTACTCATTGTTTCTACCTCCTATTTCTTCATATGTATTTATGAACTTACTTTCACCATTGCGGGTCTAAGAACGCGATCGTTCAATTTGTACCCTTTTTGCAATACTTCTACAATGACATCGGAATCATACTCATCTGATTCCACTTGCATAACTGCTTGATGTAGGTGAGGGTTAAATTCTTCCCCTTGTGATCCTACCTCTTCAATACCTTCTTTTACAAGAGCATCCTTCAACTGACGATAGACCATTTCCATGCCAGTTAGTAGAGAATTCACTTCTTCATGATCGCTTTGAACAGCAAGCGCACGTTCAAAATTATCGATTGCTGGTAGAAGTTCTTCAGCAAGTTTTTGAGAACGATACTTAGCATCAGCACTGCGCTCTTCACGTGTTCTACGACGGAAGTTATCATATTCCGCCTGAGTACGCAAATATTTATTTTCAAGCTCACTCACTTGTTTTTGCAAGCTTTCAAGCTCTGTATCTTCATTCATTTCAGGTTCGACAACCTCTGACTCCTGATTCTCTTCAACTTCTTGTTCAAGATTTTCAGTTTCTTCAGTTACAATCTCTTCCTCATGATGACTGTTCTGCTTTTCCACGAATTTCACCTCCCCATCAAAATTTACATTTATATTCATAGAAAAGGATGGAAGAAACCGAATCTCCCACCTTTTTCACTATTACCAAATTACCAGTGTTTGAAACTTCGATATCTCTCAGTCAATGTACTCGTAAGGTCATTTGCCAAAAAACCTAAAAGACTCATCGAACGATGATATTCCATTCTCGTAGGTCCTAGCAGAGCGAGAGATCCCATTCGTTTACCCTCAATAAAGTAATCTGCAGTAACGATACTACATTCTTGCATCGCCTCAAGATCATTCTCCTGACCGATTCTAACCTCAATTCCCTTCTTCTCAGGACGAAGTATATTATACATCAAATCATCCTGCTCAAAGGTATTTAATAACAGCCTTACTTTTTCTACATCTTTGAATTCAGGCTGGGCTAGAATGTTTGTCTTTCCGCCGTAGTACACTTTTTCTGCGTTGGTATAGAGAAAAAGATTATCAAGCATTGTATTGACTTGATTGTAATTTTCTATATGTTTTTTCAAAACTGTAGCCATCTCTTGCATCATGGTCGATTTCAGTGATACCAACGGGATATCCTTAAGACGTTCATTCATAATGTTAACGACTTTTTCAATATCGGACATGCTTACTGATGGTGGTATTGTAATGGTTTGGTTCTCTACATGTCCACTATCAGCTACCAGGACTACAACCGCCGTCTCTTTTGAGAGAGGGATAATTTGAACCTGGCGAAGCTTCGTCTCGAAAACTTCAGGGCCCAGAATGATAGATGTATACTGTGTTAGTTCAGAAAGAATCTTAGCAGATTGCTGAATAACTTTCTCAACCTCGACCATTTTCTCTGCAAAAAGAGAGTGAATATCTTTCACATCATTGTTTGATAAAACTGGCGGTGATAGAAGATTGTCTACATAGAAGCGATAGCCTTTTTCTGAAGGTACACGCCCCGAAGAACTGTGAGTTTTCTCGATATACCCCATATCTTCAAGATCTGCAAGTTCATTACGAATAGTAGCTGAACTAAACGATACTTCTTTTCGTTTTGAAATCGTACGTGATCCTACAGCTTCAGCAGTTCGAATGTAATCATCAATCAAAATCTGCAAAATAAACAGTTGACGTTCAGTTAACATCCTCTCATCACCTCTGTTAGCACTCTGTTTCCTTGAGTGCTAAATCTAATAATAAGGTAACAGAAAATTATTTTAGTTGTCAATGATTACGTTACGGGTAGTTAAAGAAGCAAGAAAACCAAACTGATCTAGCCCCTTAACGAATCCAGCCGTTGCAATTCATAAGAAGGATCAAACAGCAAGAAACTCCTGAAAAACTTCATTTCCCAGGAAAAATCCTTGTTCTGTTAAAGCGATATGACTTCCAGTATCCTTTAAAAGTTCCTTGTACACTAACTTTTCAATCTGTTCACCAAAAACACTCTCTACGGGCGTGCCATATTTTTCTTCAAAGGTTTGTTTTGATACGCCTTGTCTCATACGGAGTCCCATAAACATTTCTTCTTCCATCTTCTCCCCTTTTGTTAATTCGTTTTCATCCACATAAGGGAACCCATGCTCATCGATCCGAGACATATATTGTTTGAGTGGTCCCGCATTCGCACGCCTCACACCATCAACATAACTATGCGCTCCAGCACCGATACCGTAGTATTCGTTGTTTTTCCAATAGGTGATATTATGCTGACTCTCGTAACCAGGCAAAGCGAAGTTACTTATTTCATATTGCTTTAATCCATGTGCTTCTAGGCGACGAATCAGTTCTGAATACATCTCAGCTTCAGCTTCCTCAGTTGGGAGAGGTAGCTCCCCTTTTCTCCATTGATTGTAGAACACTGTTTTCTTTTCGACTTGAAGAGAATAGGAAGAAATATGGGTAATACCCAAATCAACCGCTCGTTCAATCGAATCGGAAAGCTGCTCTAACGTTTGTTCAGGCAGCCCAAACATCAAATCAAGGGAAAGGTTTTCGAACCCTGCATGTTTTGCCATCGTTACAATATCGCTAATCTCATCTACATTATGACCTCTTCCAAGACGTTTTAATAGCGAATTTTGAAATGCCTGTGCTCCTATACTAAGTCTGTTAACACCATACTTCTTCATAATCTCAAGTTTACGCGGGGTAACACTCCCAGGATTGGCTTCCATCGTAAACTCTAATCCTTCTTCTGTGTAAGGAAAGAACTTGGTAGAGACAGAATGAAGAAATTGCTCTAGCTGCTGTTCGTTAAGTGCAGTCGGTGTGCCTCCACCTACAAAAATAGTGTTGATTGAAGATGTCGGGAACCGCTCTAAAGTGCGTTCCATCTCACTATCCATATGTTCGAGATATTCTATTACAGGTTGTCCCTGCATAAATACTTTATTAAAATCACAATAATGACATATATAATCACAAAATGGGATGTGCAAATAAACAGCGTTTACCATGTTAATCACTGCTTTCTAAAATAATCTAAAGACCGCAGAAAGCTCTGCGGTCTCCTTAACCTATACTATAAAAATCGATTACCTTCATCAAATAGAACGGGTTAGTTCTTCTTTGTATTATCCTGACGAAGAACAGCCATGAAGGCTTCTTGAGGCACTTCAACCTTACCGACAGTCTTCATTCGTTTTTTACCTTCTTTTTGTTTCTCAAGCAATTTACGTTTTCGAGAAATGTCCCCGCCATAACACTTGGCTAAAACATTTTTCCTAATTGCTTTAATTGTTGAACGAGCAACAACTTTCTGTCCAATCGATGCTTGAACTGGAACTTCAAACTGTTGTCTAGGAATTAAGTCTTTCAACGTTTCTGTAATATCCTTTCCGCGTTCATATGCGAAATCTCTATGGACGATGATTGATAGTGCATCAATCGTTTCACCGTTGAGAAGGATATCCATTTTGACAAGGTTAGAAGGCTTATAGCCCATCATCTCATAATCGAAAGATGCATAACCTTTTGTGCTTGATTTAAGTTGATCAAAGAAATCGTAAACAATTTCAGAGAGCGGGATATGGTAAACGATGTTTACACGCGTCTCATCTAGGTACTGCATATCGATGAAGTCTCCGCGTTTCCCCTGACATAGTTCCATGATTGGACCAACATAGTCATTAGGAGCCATAATCGTTGCCTTTACAAATGGCTCTTGAACTTCAGTTATTGTTTGTGCATCCGGCATCAATGCTGGATTATCGATGATCTTCTCTTCACCATCTGTTAACTTAACTTGATAAATTACACTTGGAGCTGTTGTGATCAAATCAATGTTAAACTCACGCTCAATACGCTCTTGGATGATCTCCATATGCAAAAGGCCAAGGAACCCACAACGGAAGCCAAACCCTAATGCCTGGGATGTTTCAGCTTCGTATTGAAGTGAAGAATCGTTAAGCTCTAGGCGTTCAAGCGCTTCTCTAAGGTCGTTATATTCAGCAGAATCAACTGGATAAAGACCACAGTAAACCATTGGATTCATACGTCGGTAACCCGGTAGTGGCTTGTCTGCAGAATTTTTAACTGAAGTAATCGTGTCACCTACACGAGAATCGCCAACATTTTTAATAGCAGCAGTTAAAAAGCCTACGTCCCCAACCGAGAGCTCTTTCTTAGCCACAGGCTTCGGTGTAAACACGCCGAGTTCTGTCACTTCAAACTCTTTACCTGTAGCCATCATTCGAATTTTTTCTCCTACCTTCACAGAACCTTCCGTAATTCGTATGTATGCCACTACACCACGGTAAGGGTCATAAAGCGAATCGAAAATTAGTGCTTGTAAAGGACCTTCTGGATCACCTTGTGGTGCCGGTACCTTCTCAACAATTTGCTCAAGAATGTCCTCGATACCAATGCCCTTCTTCGCGGAAGCGAGAACCGCATCAGATGTATCAAGTCCGATTACATCTTCAACTTCTTGAGCGACACGCTCCGGCTCAGCACTAGGCAAATCAATCTTATTAATAACAGGGAGAATTTCCAGGTCATTGTCTAAAGCAAGATATACGTTCGCAAGTGTTTGTGCTTCAATTCCTTGAGCAGCGTCTATAATTAACAAAGCACCTTCACATGCGGCAAGACTTCTCGATACTTCATACGTGAAGTCGACATGTCCAGGTGTGTCTATAAGGTGAAAGATATATTCTTCTCCATCTTTCGCTGTATAAGTAAGCTGGACGGAATTCAGCTTAATTGTTATTCCTCTTTCACGTTCAAGATCCATCGCATCAAGCGTTTGGTCTTTCATTTCTCGATCAGTGAGGGCGCCGGTTTTTTCTAATATTCGATCGGCCAACGTTGATTTTCCATGGTCAATGTGAGCAATGATGGAAAAGTTACGAATCCTCGACTGTCTTTCTAATTTCTGGTCACGGTTCATCTACAATCACTCCTAAAGGCGAAACTACGCTAGTATAGATTATAGCAATACCGCTGTCCATAATCAATTAGCAATACGACTACATGGTTCTATATCAAAAAAAATAAGCCACATCAGCGACTTATTTTACGATTTACGCTAGTTTTCGTATCTTCTCTTTAAATAAAACAATGTTCAACTTTATTTGAAAAGGGAAAGAAATTCTGTCACAAGTGTAAATGTAAATGAAAGCAATGTTTGTATAATCGATGAAATGGCACTACTGATTTTAGTCCCTAAATCACCCAAAACATTGAATTCATTGGCATCTTCAAGTATTTGTTGTTTTTCTTCCAGATTTTCATTTGTAATAGAAGTCCCTAGAATTTCTGCCTCAACTCCGTCAGGTGCTTTCGAAAGCTGAAACGCACCTGTATCATCACTTCCTTGCATAGCATTCATATTCTTTGAGGCTTGTTCCATCCCAAGTAAAACGCCGAACAATAATAAAGAGATCAGCAGAAAGCACTTTAGAAAAAAGGCTACCATAGCCATACCCCTTCCGTTTGAATGCTTGTCCTATTCCCTATTCGTATGCACATCGCGCTTTATTATGACTTAATGCGTATACATTCCACTATTGTTTTGATCAACTTCGGTATGAAGCGCACTGTTTAAACCACCTGAAATAACATTTGCCATATCTTCAATAAACACATCTACTTCTTTAGGAGTAACCATTAGATTATGACCCATTGGAGCTAGTACTTCTCTGATTAAATTTCGCTTCTCTCCGTCTTCTAACGTACCAACCATACCCAAAAATGTTTGACGCTTTTCTGTATCAGGTAAGTCTTCCTCTGTATACGTCTTTTTTTCTCCGAACGTCATACCAGCAGGCGCCAGTGATTTAGAAGGCTTATCCTTCTCTTTAAGCTCTCTTCCGAAGTGCTTTAATATATAATCAATCGTATCACTCGTAATCGAAACTGCATCGACCACAGTTGGAATTCCGATTGCGATTACAGGAATGCCCAGCGTGTTAAAACTCAACTCTTTTCGCTTATTTCCAACTCCAGAGCCGGGGTGGATTCCAGTATCAGAAATTTGTATAGTCGTATTTACACGTTCGATTGAACGAGATGCTAGTGCATCAACTGCTATGACAAAATCAGGCTTGGTTTTTTCGATCACACCATGGATGATATCACTCGTTTCGATACCTGTTATCCCCATCACTCCAGGAGTAATGGCGCTTACTGGACGGAAGCCCTCTGATACAGACTCTGGTTGTAAGTCAAACAAATGCTTTGTAATCAATAAATTAGATACAACATGAGGACCTAAGGCATCTGGTGTAACTTGCCGATTTCCTAATCCGACGATCAAGCAACTCGCATCTTTCTTCACGCCTTGTTGATCAATAAATGCTGCAAATTCTTGTGCAAAAACCTTTTGCACCGTCTCTTGGAGTGCGGAATCTTTCCTTCGGATTCCCTGGACTTCGAATGTGATATAATGTCCTGGTTTTTTTCCGATTTCTTTTTCGCCTTCTTCGGTAACCTCTACCGTTGTAATTTTCACACCTTCTTGATCTCTTTCCTTTACGATTACACCATTTAGCTCATTTGGTTTTTCGGATTCCATTTGTTTTGCTTTTTTTTCTTTCACCATTTCCTGAGCTTCAACCGCTAAATCTGTTCTCACTTGGTACATATCTAAATCAAGCTGATCCATGAGCTCACCTCTAATTCCATCTTTTAAATGTTAGCCTTTCCTTTGTAACAGCTTTTCATTCTCTATTGCATTTAAGCGATCTATTTGATAGAATGTTTTTTGTTCTATGCACGGATATGACATGGAATTGTGAAGCCTTGCAAGGAGGTGAAAGGTATGCCAAATATTAAATCTGCGGTTAAACGCGTTAAGACTTCTTCAGATCGTCGCACACATAACATTGCGATCAAATCTGCAATGCGTTCTGCTATCAAGGACTTTGAAAACAAAGCTGAAGCAAAAGACGTAGAAGCTGCTCAAACAGCTCTAAGTGAAGCTTCTAAGCGCATTGATAAAGCTGCTGATAAAGGAATCATCCATAAGAATTCAGTAGCACGTAAAAAGTCTCGTCTTGCTAAAATGTATAACGAGATTTCCGCTTAATTTCTTAAAATGTTAAAAGCTGTTGGGGATTTCCCCAACAGCTTTTTTTATATGCTTTTTATTTTTGTTAGCAACAATTCTAATAGCAATTTCTTCTCCATCTTCCCTGTTTTCATTTCGTAGTCTGTTTCTGCAATTTGGTCCAAAATATACAGCAGCTGCTCCTCATTAAAGGACTTACTCTGTTGATGTGCAATCTTAACTGCATACGGATGCAACTTCAGCTGTGAAGCCATTTGTTTTTGACCATATCCTCTTTTAGCAAGCTCACTCACTTGATAAATAATTCGAAATTGTCTTCCGACCAGTGATAAAATTTTGATCGGTTCTTCGTTAATTTTCAACAAATCATACAAGATACGAAAAGCTGTATTCAAATCTTTTCTTACAATGCGATCAATAAGTGCAAAAATATCATTCTCGAGCGTTCTAGCTACAAGTAAATCAACAACTTCTTCGTTAACGGTTCCGCCTTCTCCCACATAAAGAGCCATCTTATCGATTTCTTGTTGCAATAACATAAGGTGACTACCGATGAGCTGTACTAATCGCTCTTCTCCTGCTTTATCTAAAGCTACATGAAGTTCTTTCGCTCTCTGTTGAAGCCAATCGCCTAGATGACGATCTTCCAACGCTTCCGCCTTAACAAATGCTCCTGCTTTTTTTAATGATTTCACTAATTTTTTTCGCTCATCTAATTTCTCATAAGGTGCTTCTATAATGAGAATAGTAAACGGTGAAGGATTTTCAGCATACTGCATTAACGCGTCAAGATTATGCTCTACTTTACTCTTGTCTTTGACTGCCGTGAGGAAAGAAGGGTTTTTTAACAGCACCACTCTTTTCTCTCCTAAAAAAGGCATCGTTTCCGCTTCTTCTATTGCTTCTTGAACCGGGGTTTCATTCAAATCATATGTAGCTAGTCCAAATTCTCTTTCTTCCATAGGAAGTCCCTTATCGATAATTAACTTTACAAGGTCATTAATTAGAAAAGCTTCCGTACCCATCAATAGATAAACTGGATCAAGATTACCTTGTTTTATTTTCTTTTTAATTTCCGAAACGGACATATTCTGTACACCTCAATTTTCGTTTGTCCATTTCTATCCTAATCGGTGACTTCGTCGTTGGCAAGCATAAAAGGGAAGCCGGCTACAGTCACCAGCCTCCCATTTATAGTAAACGCTAGTGAGAGGGGCCTAGGACTCCCGCCCACCAACGATATTCTGTTGTAGTAGTTAGGATATCCTATGCAAAGATAAAGTATAGGTGACAACTCTTTACAGGAAAGGGAGCGAATTCATTCTAAATCCAATATTCTTCAAAATGACACATATCCTCTATCCCTATAAAGACAACTTAAATAAAACATGTTACAATATTTATTGAAATGCACCTGTAAAACACCTTCATACATAACGACTACGAAGGTAGTTGATTGATTATACTAACAGGGAAGCAGGAGGGAAGGCTAATGAACGAGTTTGAAAAAGATGTTCAGCATAAGTCCAATGACGCGGTCGAATCTGCAGTTGGGTTTGTTGTACCATTTCTATTCTTTTCCATCATTTTCTTCACAGCTGTCGCAATTAAAGCAATCAGCTAAATAGACTGCCTTCAGGCAGTCTATTTTTCATTCTGATGAACTCTCCACTTCCCTACTTTACGAACGAAATAAGTGTATGTGATCGATCCGCTCTCATCAGTTCTCATAATGTTCGCCCCTGATTTTTGCAGACGCTCAATCACCACTGGGTCTGGGTGACCATATCGATTGTTTTCCCCTGATGATATGATTGCTATTTTTGGTTGAACAGCTTTTATTAATTCTTCTGAGGTCGATGTGTCACTACCGTGATGGCCAACTTTGAGGACGTCAGCTTTTTTCTTGTGATTGGATTTGACCAATTCATATTCTCCCTCTCCCTCTAAATCACCCATAAATAGCCATCTGTATTCACCTATTTTTGCAAACAAGACGATACTCCCATCGTTTTCTTCTTTTGTATCCAGGACCTGCCGTATGGAAAAAAACGCATCTCCAGATCGCCATGAAATTCCCTGTTTTGCTTTTATAATGTTACCTCCATTTTCTTTCACTACGGAGATGATTTCTTGTTCCGAAATCGTTTGTTCATCACTTCGGTCTACAATCACGTTCTTTACGTTCATTTCATTCAAAACCCCTCTTGCGCCCCCTACATGATCGAAATCGCCATGAGTTAACAAAAGAATATCGATTGTGCGGATGCCTTTCGATTTCAAATACGGCACAACAAGGTCTGCACCTACTTCAAAAGGATCTTTCTTTTCCTCCCATTCTTGGATTTCTCCAAAGACCGGGGTTCCTCCCGTATCAATCATAATGACTTGCCTTTGGAAAGGTAACTTGATGATGATACAATCTCCTTGCCCAACATCTAAGAACGTTACAGTTCCATATGGATTTAAGAAAGGCAGCATATATAAAACGAACATAATTACTATCCATATGAAAATTCCTTTAATGAATTTATTTTTCTCCCATAACAAAAGGACAGTATAGGAAGAACCAAAAAACAAAATTAATGCACAGGTTGACGGACTACCAAAAATCAGGGTGAAGTTCAAATGATTTAACCAAACCAATATCGTATGAATGGTGTCGACAATCGCTGCAAGCATTTCTGAAAGCACATAAAAAAGAGGTGTAAGGTGTAATAATCGCAGGATAGCCAATATAAAAACAGCCGGAAGAATGACAGCAGATATTACTGGAACATATAAAATATTTAAAGGTAAGCTAAGAGGAGATATTTCATAAAAGTGATACAAAACGAGTGGAAGTGAAATGAGCTGGGCGATCAATGATACGCCTAACAATTGTGAGAAGGGTGTAGTTAACCGTTTAAGAAGAAGGCTCGAAGAAATAATCAGAGCATATGAGACAAGAAATGATAGTTGAAATCCAATATGATAAGCGACATAGGGGTTTTGGATTAAGATAAGTAAGCATGCAACAGAAATACCATCTAGAGGATTTGGCATGAGGCGTAGTCTAAGAAGGAAAAAGATCATCATCATCATGAGTGACGCTCTAATCACTGATGGTGCCGCTCCTGCGAAAACCATATAAATAGGGCACAGGAAGAATAGTACCTCATAGGCACGTTGCCTCGTCACACCGAGACGAATAAATCCCCAGAAAACAATTCCACTGATGACACCAACGTGCAAGCCTGAAACAGCTAGTACATGGCTTAATCCAAGCTCTCTATATGCCTTTTCCACTTCAGAATCCATTAAGTTCTTTTCTCCGATTAATAACGAGGATGCAATTCCTTTTAATTCATCAGGGTAGTGGTTTTTAATGTCAAACAATACTTTCTGTCTTATTTGTTTTATACCGAGGTTAGCAGGGGGCTTACATTGGGGTTTTTTATTAAGCTGATAAACCCAAACTATATGTTTTTGTTTAAGGTATCGTGGATAATTAAACTGTGATGAAGCACCTGGCAATGCAGGAGGCTCTAATGCTCCAGAAAGGGTACAAAAAGAACCTACCGACAGAGTGTTCAGGGTTTCCTTTTCACTTTTTGAGCTTATAAAATAATTCACCATTACTTTCTCATTAGAAACCGTTTTATATTCGAATGTCAGCTTAGAGCCATCCAGGACGGGAATCGAATCGATTTCACCTTTTAAAATGCTCTCTTCACCAGACAAGCCTGTTTTGTATTCATTATCGATAATACCCATGTAGAAGTAGGCACAACAAAACGTTACAAGAACGTAAAAGGTTAGGCGAGGAGCTTTCCTCGCACACCAAATGACAAGAATGATTAACATTAACAATGAATAAATTGATTCTCTAGTCGTTATTCCGATTAACGCAGCTGCTGAAATCAGCCAAAGTTTACCTCTCACATCTTACTATAGAGGCTTGAAGCTTTTTCATATAAAGGTCTTACTTCATCAGAAGCTACCCCTGCATCAGCTAATTTTGCAAGCAATTCCGCAGTTAGATCAAGTTTTTCTTGACTGTTCGTATCAAGGATCATTTCTTCTAATTCCACCTGACGAACTTGCACTCCTGTATCTTCAAATAATTCAATCGCATATGGATGGTTTTTATAATCTGTTGCATAAATAACAGACTTAATTCCAGCTTGGATGATTGCCTTGCAGCAATTAATACAAGGGAAATGGGTAACATAAATTTCTGCCCCGGTTGTTGGAACACCGAATTTTGCACATTGAATAATTGCATTCATTTCTGCGTGAATCGTCCTTACACAATGATTATCTATAACATAGCAGCCCTCATCGATACAATGAACTCCTCCTGATACAGATCCATTGTATCCACCTGCGATCATCCGCTTGTCCCTAACGATGGTAGCGCCTACTGTTAATCGCGTACACGTACTTCGTAATGCAAGCAAATGACTCTGAGCCATGAAATACTGGTCCCACGAAATTCGGTCCATTTTATACCCCCTAAGTTCTTTATTCTATTGCTAAGTTTGAGCGATTTGCTCTCTGTCGTCAATCCACCTTATTCTACCGTAATTAAATCCTTTAATTTCTCAAAGGTCTTTTCTCCTATACCACTTATTTCTGTTAGGTCTTCTATCGAAGTAAATCCACCTTTTTCCTCTCGATAGGCAAGTATCGCTTCAGCTTTTGCTGGACCTATTCCAGGAAGCTCCTGTAGCTCAGAAAGAGTGGCTTTGTTAATGGAAATCAAGCCATCATTTGAATCAATGGGAGAAAGTTGAGAACCTTCCCCTCCTTCTCCTTTAACAGGAACATATATCATCATTTCATCTACCAATTTACCTGCTAAGTTTAGCTGGGTTTGGTCAGCTTCTTCCAAAAAACCACCTGCTCTAGTGATAATATCCTTTACCCTAGCATCACTTTTAAGCTCATAGACACCTGGTTTAACGACTGCTCCTTTCACATCAATCAAAATGTATTCAGGTTCGACCTTCTGAATCTCTTCTTCACCTTCAACACTTTCTTCAACCACTGCCTCTTCTATAAATAAATCGTCCTTTGCCTTTTGAGAAGATAGATAGATTACACAAATACAAACAACTACTGCTAATAATCCTATTCCAATAATTGCTTTTTCACGAGAAGAGAGGCTTTTCAGGAACTCCAAACTAATTCACATTCCTTTCGAAAAAATGATCAAGAAACATAAAATGTGTTACAGCGACATATCTATTTAGGAGAAATGCGTGTGGAAGGAGGGGAAGCGAATTGAAAATCGGGGTGATTGGGACCGGAAATATGGGCACGATCCTAATATCTTCCTTTATTGACTCATGCGCAGTAAAGCCTTCACAGCTTATTATCATTAATCGCACAAGTAAAAAAGCGCATTCTTTAAAGAAGCAGTATAAAGGAATACAAGTAGCTCAAAACGCAGAAGAAATCATTCGAAACTCGGAAATCATCTTTATTTGTGTTAAGCCGCATGAATATTTTCCCTTGCTAAAAAGCATCCGAAATGAGTTGAAAGAAGATCAACTTGTGGTATCCATAACGAGCCCTATACAAGTCAGGGAGCTAGAAACGTTTGTATCATGTGATGTCGCGAGAGCAATCCCAAGTATCACCAATCGAGCTCTGAGTGGTGCTTCACTTGTAACATTTAGCAATCGATGCTCAGAAGTGAATAAAGAAAAACTAATGTATCTGATGTCACAGATCTCGACCCCCATTGAAACAGAAGAGGAAGTTACTAGAGTTTCTTCTGACCTCGCAAGCTGCGGTCCAGCCTTCTTAAGTTACTTAATTAAGAAGTTTATTGATGGCGCAGTTTCTGAAACAGAAATTTCTAGAGAACAGGCCACAATACTAACTACAGAAATGCTAATTGGGATGGGCAAACTGTTAGAAAAAGATTATTTCTCGTTGGAAACTCTTCAGAAGAAGGTTACAGTAAAAGGAGGAGTAACTGGAGAAGGATTAAAGGTGCTCGAAAACGAAACTGGAGACATGTTTAATCATGTGATACAAAGTACGCACAGAAAGTTCGATGAAGACCGAAAAGGGATCAAAACCCAGTTCAAAGAAGAAACTAGACAAAATTAAGTGGTGACGACAGTAAGCATATATTCGCCTTCTGTTGGATAACTCCTTTTATAGAACACAAAAAAGGTTGATTTCAATTGAAATCAACCTTTTTTACATGCCTTAAAGAATATTCTTTCAGAGGTTTCCGTCGGAGAATGATCCGAAAAATCAGCAGTAATGCAAATGTTCCTGAATCCTAAGTCACTTAACCATGCAGAGTACTCCTCAACAACAAATGTTCTCTGTAGATGCACTTCATCAAACCGCTCATACAATCCTTCCTCGTTCTCAAGAAAGAAGCTTAAGTCATGTTCCACAGAGCCCCTTTCCTGCCCAGAGAAGCTATTCCAAATATATGAGATATCATCATCGTTGCTAGCGAATGTATGTCCTACGAAAAGATTAGTGATTTTATGCATTGAGTGTACATCAAAGAGCAAAACACCACCAGGTTTTAGGTGGTCATATATTCTAGTAAATGTGGATTTAACGCCTTGCTCGTCCGTAATATAGTTTAACGAATCACAAAAGATTGTTACCACATCATATTGATCAGCCGTCTCTAACTCACGCATATCTTGTTGAATAAACCGCACATTCAAATTATTTCTGGTTGCTTTTTCGTATGCAACGGACAGCATTTGTTCTGAAAGATCTACAGCAGTAACATCAAATCCTTTATCAGCAAGCTTTAAAGAGCACTCACCAGTACCACAACCTAAGTCTAATACTTTTCCTGAAGAGCACTCGTTCAAAACTAGTTCCGTCCACTTATCATAAGGTGCATCAGCCATAAGCCGATCATAGACATATGAAAACTGTTCGTAAGAATCCATTTTACGCTAATATTTCATTTAAAGGTAGATGTGGAGCATCTCCCCATAGCTTTTCTAAATTATAATAATTTCGCTCGTCTTTATGGAAGATATGGACAATAACAGAACCTAAATCGACTAGCACCCAACGTGCTTGATCATAGCCTTCAAGTCGTTTAACATCCATCCCCTGTTCAAGAGCCTGCTTTTTCACTTCTGTAGCGATCGCTTGGACTTGTTTCTCTGAATTACCGTGACAGATTAAGAAATAATCTGCGATTAAAGAAACACCGTTCATGTTTAATGCGATTATGTCTTCTGCTCGTTTATCATCGGCTGCTTTGGCGGCCATCGTAATCATGTTCGTTTCTTCCATTTGTTTCTCCCTTCTCTCTTCACCTAAGCTTTTACAAGATCATTGTACGTATCGAACGTTGCCGGATAAACAGGTTGATTTTTCTTCATCAAAAAGTTCACCGTATTTTTTAGTGATTGAACGATTGCTTTATCAAGATCTACTGTTGATAATTCTCTAACTTCTTCTACACCTGGAAACTTTCTTCCTGGCTCAATATAGTCAGCTAGAAAAACACATTTTTCAATGATTGTCATGTTAGGACGTCCGGAGGTATGATAATGAATCGCATTAAGTATATCTTCATCGTTAATACCAATTTCATTTTTCACAAGAATCGCACCCACAGGGGCATGAAGAAGCTCTGTAGAGTAATCTAGCAGGTCTTCAGATAAACCATACTCCTTCACAATCTTCCTCATTTCATCTTTTGGACGAAATTTAGCATAGTCATGAAAAATAGCAGCAATTTCTGTTTTCTTAACATCCGCGCCATACATTTTCGCAAGATCGATAGCTGTATCGGTAACACCGATTGTGTGTTCATACCGATGATCAGTTAGGTGTGGCTTAACCAACTGGAGTGCCTCGTCTCTATTCATCATACAATCCCTTCTCCACAATATAATTTCGGACTGAATCAGTTAGCAAGTACCGTCCACTCCTACCAAACTTTATTGCGTTCCTAATTATACTGGAGGAAACGTCAATCTGAGGTACATCAACTAAACTTACATTCTTAGTTTCTCTCCCTGGCTTATAACCAGGGCGGTTGACACCAATGAAAGAGATCATACGCGAAAGGTCTTCAATACGATGCCAGTTCGGTAAATCCTCGATCATATCGCCTCCAACAATGAAATGAAAATCAATGTCGGGATAACTCTTCTTTAATATTTCAATTGTATCTACCGTGTAAGAACGCCCACTTCTTTCAAACTCAACCAACGAGATTTTAAATGAAGGGTTTCCTTCTATTGCTCGCTGCACCATTTCAGCTCTATGATGATTATCGCTCACTTTCCCATTTTTATGAGGGGGAAGGTGAGTAGGCATGAACCACACTTCATCCAACTGACATTCTTCAAGAACTCCCTGAGCTAGTGTTAAATGCCCGATATGCGGTGGATCAAACGTTCCTCCTAAGAGACCAACTCTCATCTTATTTGCTACCATTATGGAAGAATGATTTCTTTGTTCTCTGTTGATTCTTTATAAAGGACGATCGTATTACCGATAATCTGAACGAGCTCAGAGCCAGTCTCACTAGAAAGTTCTTGTCCTACTGTATTGCGATCCTCATCACAATTCTGCAGAATGCTTACCTTAATTAGTTCCCTAGCTTCTAAAGCTTCCTCGATTTGCTGCACCATATTTTCATTCACACCACTCTTACCAACTTGAAAAATCGGGTTTAAATGATGGGCTTTTGAACGTAAAAATCTTTTTTGCTTACCTGTTAACATTGTTGTCCTCCTAACTTTTTTAACACCGTTTCTTTCATTCTAGATCGATCAGGTTTGATCCCTAACCATTTTTCAAATGCAAGCGCACCTTGCTCCACGAACATCGAGAGGCCATTCGACGTAATCGCACCTTGCTCTCTTCCTTGTTTAAGCCAGAGCGTTTCGAGTGGATTATAAATTAAATCACTCATTACTACACCCTCTCTTACATTTTGAACAGGCAAAGGCACATTGTTTATTTCAGGGCTCATCCCGATTGATGTTGTATTAATAACAATATCGTAGGATTCAAGTGACGAATTCAGTATTTCAAGAGAAATTGCGTCAACTGTGGCATAAGGACGGCAAACGCTACTTAGCTTTTCAGCTTTATCTAAGGTCCTGTTCGCAATCGTCAATGAACCTACCCCAGATCTAGAAATAGAGACTGCCACAGCCCTCGCTGCTCCTCCTGCACCAACAACCAATACTTTTTTGTTTATAAGACTATCTTCACCCGTTAGCTTCAGCAATGATTGAAGGTACCCCTGTCCATCGGTATTAGCTCCAATTAAAAGGTCTCCTCTACGATAAACCGTATTTACAGCGCCAATTTCCATCGCTTCTTGTTCGACTTCGTCTAACATAGGTATGATTGACACTTTGTGAGGGATCGTTACGTTAAATCCTTCTACTCCGAGCAACCTCAATGCTTTAATACCTTCTTCAAGCTCATCTTCACGCAACTCAAATGGTTGATAGTGATGAGGTAGGCCAAGCTCTTTAAATTCAGTATTATGCATGATAGGAGACATCGAGTGGCCAAGAGGTTGGCCAACTAGTCCAAAAAGCTTCCCCATAGCAATCCTCCTATATTAGTGAGTTTCGAATTGAAATGCCTACCCCTTCCGGAGCATAAGCTTTCACCGTTGATCCTTTACCAGAAACGGTTACCCATCCTAGACCTGAGAAAACAATATCCATCTTATCTTCCTTAATTTTAAATTCGTGACCAACTAGTTTAGGAAGCTCTAACTTTGTTTTTTCTCCTGGTGGATATAGGATCTCTCCAAGTTGATCTTGATAAAGGTTGTCTGCTTTCTCGGTTTTGGTTCGATGAATATATAAATCATTTGAAACATGACAAATGAACGACTCACGTCCGCCTTCAACAAAATCTAATCGGGACAACCCACCAAAGAACAGCGTTTGTCCTTCATTCAATTGAAATACTTTTGGCTTGATTTCTTTCTTAGGGCTGATAAGCTTTAATTCTTCAGCATCAACATAATGAGCCATCTGATGGTGATTAATGATGCCTGGAGTATCATACAACGTGTTACCATCATCAAGAGGAATATCGATGAGATCAAGAGTTGTTCCAGGGAATTGGCTCGTTGTAATCATTTGATCAGCATCACCGCCAAATTCCTGGATTAATCTGTTTACGAAAGTAGATTTACCTACATTTGTACAACCAATGATATAAACATCTCTTCCTTGTCGTAACTGATCGATTTCAGTTGCAACTTCCATTACCCCGTCACCCTTCGATGCACTCATCAATTTCACATTGGCAGGCTTTAAACCATTCTCTCTTGAACTGCCTTGCATCCACTTAATCAACTTTGTTTTGTTTGTTGACTTTGGTAAGAGATCTACTTTGTTTCCTACAAGTAATACCGGATTATTACCTGCAAATCGCTGAATACCCGGTAACCAACTACCGTTAAAGTCGAAGATATCAACAATCTTCACGATTAGGGCATCAGTTTGACTGATTTCGTTGAGTATCTTCAAGAAATCATCATCGGTCAAAGATACATCCTGTATTTCATTATAGTGCTTTAATCGAAAACAACGTTGACAAATCACAACGTCGCGTTTTAAAGCTGATGGAGGGGCATATCCCAATTCATTTTTATTTTCCGTTTGTATATTGACACCGCATCCGGCACAAATAATTCTATTGTTTTCCAACCTTATTCCTCCCACTTTATCTTCCCTTTGCGTTTCATCCAAGAAAGAAAGGCACTTTCCATTTTTCGGTTAAATCTTGTGAAAACACCATCAGTTTTAGCTACCGGAACAACAAGTATAGTATGAAGACCCATTCTATTACCACCAAGTACATCGGTAAATATTTGATCTCCGATTACCACAGCATCATCAGCTTCGATCTTCATATCTTTTAAAGCCTTACGAAACGCCTTAGTCATCGGCTTTTTTGCTTCGTAGATGAATGGGATCTCTGTAGGAGAAGCAAACTTCTCTACACGGTTTTTATTATTATTTGAAACAATCGTCACCATGATGCCTTCGTCACTCATCTGCCTAAACCACTTTAGTAATTCTGGTGTAGCATCAGGCCTGTCCCATTCGACAAGCGTATTATCCAAATCAGTAATGATACCTTTGACCCCTCGTTCTTTAAGAACTTCAGGTTTAATATGGTATATATCTTCTACATGTTCATTAGGTAACAAAGAATTCAACAATTGCAACACTCCTAGTATTTATGACATTCCTATTGTATCAATATTTTCAAGAGGTACAACTACCTTATTTACATACCAGTTGTAAGAAATATTGAATGAGCACTAAAACTTTTCGACAAAATTTGTTAACTCATTCACCTGTGGATAACCTTATGCACATAATCCACCACAAGTTTATTGAATATTTGAAGTATATAAACAATATACCCACAATTTATCCACTATTAACTGTGGATAACGGAACGGTTGTTCTGATTCTGCATACATGGTAAGCTAACTGCAAATAAAAGATCCACATACACTATATGCGGAATGACCGGTTAAAATAACCTATTTATTAGGAGGTGCTTTGTTGGAGAAATTATCAGACGATTTATTGATCGAGTCCTATGTAAAAGCGAGAGAGCTTAAACTTAGCAGCGACTTTATTAAATTAATACAAAAAGAGATCGAAAGAAGAAGCCTGAATGAAAAGATATCTCTTATTAGAATGTAAATGTACCAACCTTGACTATGTGAGGTTGGTTTTTTGTTTGATCACTCACTAAAAAAACTTCCCCACTCTGATTCCCACATATCACTATTCATCTCGTCAATTCTCTTCATTTGTTTTGCTTTGCGATAATGACTTGGAGCTGTGAGTAGTGCCACATTCAATCCTTGATCTTCAAACCAACCATTGTATTTAGAAAGCACATCTCCTATTGTTCTTCTATCATAAGCGTAAGGCTTAAGAGCAACAACAACTTGTTCGTTATGCGTTAATACAATGACGTCCTTGACCATTGTTTCGTTCTTCAATTGTCCCTTAATGGATTCTAACGTATTAGATAAATTCGTATCCTCCCAAATTGCCGCTCCTATAGGCTCCATTTCAACTACTCGATAATATTCTCTCGAACCATAAGGGGAAAGATCCTTACTTTTGTATATCGATTCGCAACCTGCTACGCCAATCATAATGAGTATAAGAATAAATATGGATTTTATCATTAGATGTCTCCTTTCGCAAATAGAATTGGCGTTGTTTGGAAAACTTATACGGTAAAGTTATTTTTCGAGCATGAAAAGTTGAAAAATGAGTCGATTTTTGATTACAATTGAGATATTGCAAAATAAGTTCATTTGAACTTTTTCATATTGAGCTTTAATTAGGGAGGGTTTTATAGAATGCTTCATGCAGCTGTCTTGCTTCCTTTTCTGGCAGCGTTTTTCATCCCGTTTATTTATCGGGGCGTCAAACAGGTCCACTTAGGATGGTTTGTTCTAGCAGTTCCGATTGTGTTATTCGGGTATTTTTCAACTTTTATTCATAATGTTTTAAAGGGAGTACATACGCTTAAAACATTTGAGTGGATTCCTTCACTCGGTGTCAATGTGACATTTTATATTGACGGTCTTGGCCTATTTTTCGCGCTTCTGATTACTGGAATCGGATCGCTCGTTGTTCTGTATTCCATCTATTACTTAAGTAAAGCGGAAAAACTTGGCCATTTTTATGTTTATCTTCTTTTATTTATGGGCGCTATGCTTGGTGTGGTTCTTTCAGATAATTTGTTTGTGTTATACACATTCTGGGAGCTCACAAGTATTTCATCATTCCTATTAATCGGTTACTGGTACCAGCGTGAAAAATCAACTTCTGGTGCTTTGAAGTCAATGGTCATTACAGTGTTTGGTGGCCTTGCGATGCTTGGCGGATTTATACTTATGGCAGACATAACGGGGACGACTAGCATAAGAGGAATCATCGAAAATGCTGATCTCATTGTCAATTCCCCACTATTTACATTTATTTTAATCCTAGTCTTATTAGGAGCCTTTACGAAGTCTGCTCAATTTCCATTTCACACCTGGCTTCCTGATGCGATGGAAGCACCAACTCCAGTAAGTGCTTTTCTACACTCTGCAACAATGGTAAAAGCAGGTATCTATCTTGTCGCAAGATTAAGCCTTGTGTTTGCAGGTACTGACCTCTTCTTTCTCATTGTTAGTGGATTTGGTTTACTGACTTTATGTTGGGGATCTTATATGGCGGTGCGCAAAACGGACCTTAAAGCAATTCTTGCTTATTCAACGATTAGCCAGCTAGGTATGATCATGGCTATGCTTGGATTCGGTACAAAAGCCGCTATCTTAGCTGCAGTATTTCATATTCTTAACCATGCTACTTTTAAAGGAAGTCTGTTCATGGTGGCAGGTATTATTGATCATGAAACGGGAACGCGTGATATTCGCCGACTTGGTGGATTATTTACTTTCATGCCTATTACCGCTACTCTTGCACTCTTTGGAACTTTCTCAATGGCAGGTTTCCCGTTACCAATATTGAACGGATTCTTGAGTAAAGAGATGTTTTTCAAATCTTCTCTTCACTTTGAACATGCTTCACCTATCGTTGAGGCCGTATCACCTTTCTTCCCTTATTTTGCAGTTGGAGGAAGTATATTTACGTTTATCTATTCTGTTATGATATTTTTCCGTACCTTCACCGGAAAGCAAAGGGATACACTAGAGAAACAGCCTCATGAAGCACCAATCGGTATGTTGATCTCGCCGATGATTTTAGTTGCATTAATCATTATCATTGCAATTGTTCCTAATTTCTTTGGACACACGCTATTAGCACCAATGGTTGATTCGATTACAAATTTAGTAGTCGACCCTCATATCAAATTCTGGCATGGAATCGATAATCCTGAGTTGTACATGAGTTTAGCTGTGTTGATCATTGGAACCCTCCTCTACTTGACTAGAACAAAGTGGGAGCGCGTATATGATGTTTTACCAGGTAAAATGTCTGCGGCAAAAGTTTTTGATGCTCTAATGAACGGTATGGTTAAAGGATCTGAGAAAGTTACCAACGCTTATATGACTGGCTCATTAAGACATTATCTCGTATACATCCTTACCTTCTTCGTTGCACTTCTAGTGATCACGATGAGTGTGACAGGTGGTTTTAAACTATCGTTGGATGATCTTGCACCGATTGCACTTCCTGAAGTAATGATTGCGGTCGTTATGGCGGTTGCAGCTTTCGGAACAATATTTATGAATAATCGTATAGCTGCTATTCTTGTATTAGGGATCGTAGGATATGGATTGTCACTATTGTTTGTGTTCTTCAGAGCTCCTGATTTAGCTTTAACTCAACTCATTGTAGAAACGGTTACAGTAGCATTGTTTTTACTTTGCTTCTATCACCTTCCTGACCTTGATAAAGAGAAATCTTCTCCAAGAACGAATGTTGTGAACTGGGTTATTTCAATATCGGTTGGCCTGATCGTAACACTAATTGGAATTGCTTCTCACAGTTCGAAAATGTTCGAGCCAATTTCCGACTACTTCATCAAGAATTCATACAAACTTGGCGGAGGAGACAACATTGTTAACGTCATACTAGTGGATTTCCGTGGTCTTGATACAATGCTTGAAATTCTCGTACTCGGACTCGCTGCTATCGGTATTTTCACTATGATTAAACTACGTCCCGGCAAGAAGGGAGGAAATGAATAATGGAAATAATTATGTCCGTGCTGGCTGGATTACTATTCACAGCAGGAATCTATATGATGCTTCAAAAACAAATACTCAAAATCGTCATAGGAACTGCGTTATTGTCACACGGTGCTCACCTTTTCATTATTACGATGGGGAAGCTTAATCGCGGAAACCCCCCCATTTTAGCTGAAGGCGTAACAAATTATGTCGACCCGCTACCACAGGCGTTAATCTTAACTTCAATTGTTATCAGTTTCGGCGTAACTTCATTTCTTCTTGTGCTAGCGTATCGAGCTTATCAAACTAACGGAACAGATAATATGGAGAAATTAAGGGGAAACGACCATGAGTAACTTAGTCATATTGCCAATATTACTTCCACTTTTGACCGGAATATTTCTTGTGTTTTTCAACAGTAAGCTTCCTGTCGTAAGAATGATTACGAAAGTGATGGTAATTGTAAACTTAATCGCTGTGTCGACAATCGCCTATGAAGTCGTTCAAAATGGAACGATGGTATTAAAAGCAGGTGACTGGACAGTCCCTTATGGGATCGTTCTTGTTGCAGACCCTCTTGCAATGGTACTTGTCGTAACGGCAAATATCGTTGCAACTGCCTGCGCTTTTTATGCGTTTCATTCACTTGATGAACAACGCGAGCGGTTTTACTTCTATCCACTCTTCCAGCTTTTAATTGCTGGTGTGAGTGGTGCCTTCCTTACTGGTGATTTGTTTAACCTGTTTGTGTTCTTTGAGGTTTTACTCATCGCTTCTTATGGATTAATTGTTCTTGGAGGAACGAAAGAACAGTTTAGAGAGTCTTTTAAATACATTATTATCAATTTATTTTCATCAATATTGTTTGTCACGACCGTATCCTTCCTCTATGCAGTGGTTGGAACCGTGAACATGGCTCAATTAGCGGAAAGAGTTGGTGAAGTCGAACAGGGCGGAATTCTTACAACGATCGCTATTTTGTTATTAGTTGTTTTTGCAACAAAAGGAGCGTTATTTCCGTTATATTTCTGGCTCCCAAAATCGTATACTGTACCCCCAACCGTTATCTCAGCTTTATTTGGGGCTTTATTAACAAAAGTAGGGGTATATTCAATATTAAGAGTGTTTTCACTTATTTTCGTGTATGAGCTTACGTTTACACATCAGCTATTCATTATATTAGCTGCGGTTACATTGATCTTCGGTGTTGTGGGTGCTTTATCAACAAACAATATTCAACTGATAGTAGCCTATAACATCATTCCAGCAGTAGGCTATATGATCCTCGGTATTGGCGTGTTTTCGACTACTGCGCTTGCAGGATCTATTTACTATCTCGTTCACGATATGATCATTAAAGCAGCATTATTTTTACTAGTGGGTGCTATGGCTGCGTACAGTGGTACATCTGACTTAAGAAAAATGGGTGGATTAATCAAACATCAACCTTTACTGGGCTGGCTATTCTTTATCGCTGCCCTTGCACTAGCGGGTCTACCTCCGTTCAGCGGATTCGTAGGAAAGCTACTTATTTTAAGAGGAGCGTTTGAAGAAGGACATTATACAGTTGCTGTCATTGGCCTTTTAACCAGTTTACTTATTCTTATATCGATTATGAAAATCTTTATCAAAGGGTTCTGGGGAGAAGACAAACTCGAAAAGGTCCCGAACATTTCTATTCGAAATAAGGTCATGCCCGCTGCATTTCTACTGTTCTTTACTGTACTGCTTGGAATTGGTGCAGAATTCTTTTACCCAACCATTCAATCGATTGGAGATCAGATTATTGATCCAATCAACTATATTGATTCGGTGATGAAGGAGTAGATGGCATGTCAATTCAAATTATAATCAATCTGATTATTGCTGTATTATGGATGTTTTTGTTTGAGAGTTATTCATTCAGCACATTCTTCATCGGGTATCTATCAGGAATCGTCCTGTTGTTACTTATGGAACGTTTTATTCCAGATCGATTCTATTTCTACCGACTGTGGTCGATCATCAAGCTATTGTTTTTATTTATGAAAGAACTTATTATGGCAAACATACAAGTTGTGAAACTTGTCTATAGCCCGAAACTTAATATGGAACCAGGAATCATCGCTGTTCCAATCGAAGTGAGAACGAATTGGGAAATTACAATGCTTGCTAATTTAATCACTTTGACGCCAGGAACTCTTTCTGTTTCCGTTGCACCAGACAATATGTTCATATACGTACATGCTATGGATGCACCTGATGCTGACGAGGTCATCGAGGAAATTAAAGGCACCTTTGAAAAAGCGATCATGGAGGTGACGAGATGACATCACTTTTATCAACGGTATCTACTCTATGTATAGTCGTAATTGCCATCTCAACACTTTTCTTGTTATACAGAGCCATTAAAGGACCATCTAATCCCGATCGTGCGGTAGCGTTGGATACGATTGGAATCAACCTGATGGCGATCGCAGGTATTCTGGCTATAAAACTTGAAACGCAGTATTTCAATGATATTATCCTTCTAATAGGTATTCTTGCTTTCATTGGTACTGTTGCAATCGCCAAATTCTTAGAAAAGGGTGTTATCATTGAAAGAAATCGTGATTAGTATCATATTGATCATCGGAACGTTTTTTCTTTTCTCTGGGGCCCTTGGTATCTTTCGTCTACCTGACGTATATACACGCCTTCATGCAGCTTCAAAAAGTGCTACTTTAGGCGTTGCCGGTATTTTGATTGCTGCTTTTCTCTACTTTTTAACAGAACAGCATATGGTAAGTGGGAAATTGGTGCTAGGTATTATTTTCATCCTAATGACAGCTCCAGTTTCAGGTCATATGATTTCTAGAGCAGCCTATCAAAAAGGAGTTCCACTTTGGGAGAAAACTACAAGAGATGATTTGCGTTCATCAGCAAAAAAAACAAACACAAGAGGGTAACCTCAGGTGTTTGTTTTTTTGTTATAAAAAGATAGGTCTACTTTATTAGTATCTTCTGCCGTAAAAATTCGTGTAGTAGTAATAACCGCCGCCAATAACAAGTAGCAATACAAGAAGAACAACAATTAATGCAAAGTACCCGCCGTAGCCTGGATAAGGATACGGTGGATATGGGTATCCGTACCCCGGGTATCCGCAACCATAACCGTAACTCATGTTCCCCCTCCTTCTCTCATTTATACCTACTCCCCCTAGATAAGATAGTTTATGTAGAGTTTGTCATTGTTGTATAGGGATTAGCGGAGTTTTCTGAATTCCTTGATGTGGCTATTTTTATATACCATCTTGTTCTACAATGAAAGAAGGCATAATAGCTATCTATTTAATAAAGGGGTCGATTATGATGAGAACAACCATTACCCCCACTAATGACCCGTGGGAAGCTTATATGGACGTAGAAGAACACGGGACACAGGTCCTTTCAAACATCGAATTAACTACAACAACACTTTGTAATATGAGATGTGAGCACTGCGCTGTAGGATATACCCTGCAACCAAAAGATCCAGATCCTTTACCTCTTCAGCTCTTAACGGAGCGTTTAGATGAAGTAGAACATCTTAGAGCCTTAAGTATCACCGGTGGAGAGCCTATGCTATCGATGAAATCAGTTAAAAACTACGTTGCCCCTCTTCTCAAGTACGCACATGAAAGAGGAGCAAAAACACAAATTAATTCGAACCTAACTTTAGATCGAAAACGATATGATAAAATATTGCCATATCTTGATGTATTACATATCTCTCATAACTATGGAAGCATAGATGATTTCACAGACATAGGGTTTGCAGTAATGGAAAAGAAGCCAACGTTACAACAACGTGAGGCATATTTCCACCGAATGGTTGAAAATGCAAAGGACCTAACTTCAAATGGTGTTTTGGTTTCTGCCGAAACAATGATAAACCGACGAACATTACCAAATATAGAAGCGATCCACCAACAAATCGTTGAGATGGGGTGTCAAAGACATGAGATTCACCCCATGTATCCTTCAGACTTTGCTTCGGACCTTGACATAGCCTCGCTAGAAGAGATTCGAGAAGGTATCCATAGACTGTTGGATCATAGAGATCCAAACGTATGGTTACTATTCGGAACACTACCCTTCTATCCTTGTAGTTCGAATCCTGAGGATTTAAAGCTTTTGGAGCGTTTATATGCTGAACCTAATGTTACGGTTCGAAACGATCCAGATGGCCGCTCACGCCTCAATATGAATATTTTTGATGGTGATATTATCGTTACAGATTTCGGAGACACACCTCCTCTAGGAAACATTCAACATACAAACTTAAACGACGCTTATAGGAAATGGCAAGACAGTAAGATTGCTGAATCAGTAAGCTGTCATTGCCCAGCTGTTAAATGCCTCGGTCCTAATCTTCTCGTTAAAGATTCGTATTACAAAGAAGTCGATTTTCTAAAAAGAGAATCAAATATTACTTTATAAAACCCCTATATGGGGGTTTTTTTTACTATTTTATTAAAAAATAATACTTTTTCCTTTCAGTTGGATGAAGAAAGGGTATAATGGCTATCGTACTCAATAGGAGCGTGATGACGTTGAAGAAAAGAATTGTAATCCTTACCTTGATTACTTGCACATTAGCGATACTACTTCTAATCGCAGAAAATCAAACGAATTTCATTCGAACGAATGCGAATGAGATGCCAGAAAACGATTCAGAATCTAAGAAGAAGAATATAACTTACTACACAAAATATTATCAAACGAAAAAAAGTATATATGATTCTTATAAACATGAGGAAAGCGAAACAATTTTTCTAGGAGATAGCTTAACGGATTATTACGAATGGGGAGAAGCATTAAGTGATCACCAGGTATTAAACAGAGGGATAGCTGGAGATACGACCACTGGAGTTATCAATAGGATAGAAGAAATCACAAATGCTAATCCAGATCGTTTGTACTTGATGATTGGAATCAATGACATGATTGCTGGTCAATCCATCGATAAAATCGAAACCAACTATAAGTATATTCTTGATACGCTCAAAAAAAATTCTCCAAATACCACTGTTTACGTACAGAGTCTTCTTCCGATTAATAAAAAACTGACGAATCACAACGTTCGCAACAAAGATATTAGTAAGTTAAATGAGCAGATCAAGAACCTTGCTTTGTTACACGACTATCATTATATAGACTTACACCCTGAGTTTTTGAAGTATGGTCAGCTAAACAAGAATTATACGTATGACGGACTTCATTTGAATGGGGAAGGATATAAAATTTGGACTAGAAAAGTTTTGACCACATACAACACAAATAGTGAACCAGTCGAATAAACTTCAATTATTCGATTTTGTCGGATAGTCTCGGATTTATAATCTGAGACTTTTCTTTTATCTATACGCTTTCCCTTAGCACCTCGACTGAGAGTATGGTATTCCAACACCTTTGACTTACCACTCCCACCCTTCTCCCTTTGCTCACATTATAGGTAAAGCTCGTATTCTTATCGTCTCTATTCCCCTTCCAACTTTTGAAACATAAGAAAAACCCGCCAAATGGCAGGCCTATGCTCCGTTTCCTTTTTCTTTACGATTGCGATAAAACTCATGGAAGAGCTTCATTAACGCTCGCTTTTCAATCCTTGACACATAACTTCTTGAGATACCTAGCTTTTTTGCAATCTCTCGTTGGGTTAGCTCTTTTTCGAGGTTTAATCCAAACCTGCCTACAATAACTTCCTTTTCTCTTTCATCCAATATATGGATATAATCATAAATCTTTTGTTTTTCCATATTTAATTGTATCAGGTCGACGATATCTTCTGTTTCTGCCTTCAATACATCGATTAAAGAAATTTCATTCCCTTCTTTGTCCTGACCAATTGGGTCATGTAGGGAAACATCCTTTTTCGTTTTCTTAAGAGCGCGTAGATGCATTAAGATTTCATTTTCAATACACCTAGCAGCATAGGTTGCAAGCTTTGTTCCTTTATCGGTCGAATAGCTTTCGATCGCTTTGATCAAACCGATTGTTCCGATGGAGATGAGATCCTCAGGGTCTTCCCCAGTATTCTCAAACTTCTTTACAATATGGGCTACAAGACGTAAATTGTGCTCGATTAATCGATTTCTAGCTTCTTCATCTCCCTTTGCCATCAATTCTAAATACATTCTTTCATCCTTTTTGGATAAGGGTTGTGGGAAAGCATTGTTTTTCACAAAAGAGACAAAGAAAAGAACTTCCTTACACAAGTAAGCAAGTGCTGCCAGTAACGACACATACTCACCTCCCATATGGTGGGCTTACACCTTAACTTAAGTTTATGTGTGAGGCGAGGCTACTGTGTCTGTCCATTTCTATATACCTAAAAAAGTAAAAAGCTCACCTGATTAGCATAAATTCACTAATCTCGATGAGCTTTTCTTTCTTTTGGCCATTTCTCTGACATATATTCTTCTCTCATGTAACGATAATGTCTAGAATTCCGTCCATATTTAATACGAATAAACGTAAGTCCGGTTACTATTGAAGCCACACCAACAATCTCAAACCATTCCATCCATGCCCCACCTCACTTATGGCAGTGTATTCGTGGAGATCATAACGTGTTACCGTGTTATAGTGCATATAACAAAAAACGCCCTCCTGGACGTTTATATAGCAATTATGGCTTCACTATTCTTTTGTTTAATATATGAGCTGATTTCGTCCCAATCTTCTTCAAATGGAAGATATGGAACATACGTTAATTTCTTATCGTAATGTTTTTCGATCGCGATTACAATGGAACCATTTACTTTTCCAAATGTCACTCTTTTCACAGAAGAAAAAGACACAACTCTTCGATTTAATCCAAAAAGTTTGTGTTGCATTCCTTTCTCAGTAAGCTCGATTCGTTGAGTACGTATACAGAAACTCAACAAAATGCAGAATGCAATGTAAATGAGACCGATCAACATAAATGTCCGCCATCTTTCAATAGATAAATCACCCTTCACCCACAGTAGTACCGTACCAAATGCGACAACAACACAATAAACAAGAACCATAAATACCTCGATTATCTTAACTCTAGGATAATATGTCTTGATTATTTTCATGTCCTTCACACCTTTACAAATGTTGGCTAAGGCAATGAAATCATTATTAGTTTGTTTTATTTTATCAGCTTATCACAACTTTGTACACAGAATATTCCGTCAAATTATCCGGTAGATCTGTTCATATAAATCTTCATCGAGTGGTTTTGGATCACTTGGATTAATGGTGAAAGTTCTGGTAAAGCTTGTTTTGCATAGTTCCAAGCATTCTCCTCAATTCTTAATGCTAGCTGGTGTTTTGCATAGTTACTTTTTGTGTGTTCTTTCCGTATAGCAAGTTCTTCTAATTCTCTATCTTCCGAATGCCCAATCTCATGCGCTAAAATAACCTTAAAGTAATCAATCACTCTCTCTTCAGTACCAAGCACACCTCTACACTGTTCTTTAATTTCCTCAAGATACATCGTAATCGTTTTCGTCTTCAAAGAATATTTGCCACCAATATTTCTGTTGCCTGGGAAATGCCTTTCAATTTTAACGTTAATTGTTAAAGAAAGGTCATTTAAGATACTTTCTACGAGTGCGTAATAGTAATCTTCTGATACCCCCAATTTCTTTACCCCTTTATCTTTTTTAATCAAAATTGACTATCTTACGTGATTTACAGATGGTTACCTTCAATCACACTTATGATGGAGTGTTTTCATGTACATACTTGCCTTTCATATAACACTTTATACGATACAAAGCCGTCCTATTATTAAATAGTTATATGAAAAAAAAGAGACCTTATTCAGGTCTCTTTCCTTATAAATTACTTCCACCAATTATCATGAATAGTAGGTGGTAGGTTTCTCTTATGTTTTGTCTTTAAGTAGTGACTTTCTAACGTTTTTGCCGCATCTTCAGGAATTTCTCTTCCTTCTAAGTATTCATCGATATGTTTATAGCTAATACCTAGCGCTTCTTCGTCAGGAAGTGCAGGACGATCATCTTCTAAATCTGCTGTTGGTACCTTATCAACAAGGTGGTCTGGCATACCCAAGTGTTCAAGCATGTCACGTCCTTGTCTTTTATTAAGACCAAACAGCGGTGCGATATCACATGCACCATCACCAAACTTAGTATAAAAGCCTGTTACTGCCTCAGCAGCATGGTCTGTTCCGATGACTAGTTTTTTCTCGTCACCAGCAATGTTATATTGGGATATCATACGCTCACGAGCTTTGTTGTTACCTTTCGTGAAGTCAGTTAGATCGTTTCCTGTCGCCTCTAAATAAGCTGAAACAGAAGCATCAACGGCTGGTTTTATATTAATCGTAACGGTTTTGTCGGGCTGTATAAATTTAAGTGCCGCCTGGGCATCATCTTCGTCTTTTTGTTCTCCGTACGGAAGACGAACTGCAATAAACGATGCATCCGTACCTTCTTCTCTCAGTTGTTCTACTGCAAGCTGAGCGAGACGCCCTGCTAGAGAAGAATCTTGTCCTCCAGATATGCCGAGCACAAAACCAGTCGTACCACTCTTCTTTATGTAATTCTTTAAAAACGAAATTCGCTTTTCTAATTCTTCTTTAACATCGATTGAAGGTTGAACACCTAATTCGTTAACGATCTGTTTCTGTAGTTCTCTCAAGTATCTCACTCCTAAATTTGATAATTGGCGTAAAGTTAAACCGTTTTTTCATCCAGTATCCTTATTCTTATACAATGTCTTGTACTTATCAATACCCACTGTCTTAGTTTCAAAACGAAATTGCTTTCTTTCTCTATAATATTACCAAAAAGACAGAACTAAAACGTTCTGCCTTTCGTTGCTTAATAATGGATATTGTCGCTTTTCTTATACTCTATGTCCTCGATTAGTTCGCGTTTTCTTTTCGCGTCTAACTCTTGGTAAAGCGATCTATTATTTTTTGATAATCTGACGGTAATTGTGATAAATAATAAATTTATCGTCATTTAATACCCCTCCTCTTTTCTCAAGCATTGTCAGGTTAAGCCTTTCTCTACTGCCATCCATTTTTGAATCGTTCTTCCTGAAGCATGCATCATATTTAATCGACCCTTTCTGTACTAGTTAGAATAGCCAAGGCTGCTATTCCATTACGCCAGTTACACGATTAGTCATGTTCTCTTTAACCTTTTGATAATGAAGTTCTTCCTCCATTGTTTTCTCTTGAATTGTAATTCCTACTCTAATAAATAATAAATTTATCGTTAACATGATCATTTCTCCTTATCTTCTACGATTAAAACCACATTGAACCAGATAGATTCGCTTTCATCTTGTTTTCAGATAGTTGCTTTTTGATATTACGGTGATGGCATTCTGAAGAAAGAGTTGGTTCAAACAGGCTCTTTACTCTAGTAATGATCAGTAAATGGAATGGTACCATGCTAACGACCTCCTTTCATTCGATAGTTCAGGGGACCCACTTTTTCCTCACTTTTCCTTTCGTCACTCCAATATTAATCATCGTTCATCCTCCTCTCGAATTTTGGACACAAAAAAGCCGCAGGTAATATACCTACGGCACAAATCAAAAATACCGCAGGAGATCGACCTGCGGCATTATATCCAATTAATAATAAAGGATGCCTATAAATTAGGCGCCGGTCGAACCATTTTACAATATTCAATTTTCGTTTCTGCAGATGCTTTTGTGATTTCCATCATTTGGATCGACCTCCTTTTATTGTAGTGATTTCAAAGGTTAGTATATCGATGTCTTTTGGGTTTGTAAACCTTTTCTACTAAATTACCTGATAATTTCGGAAATATATTATATTGTGACATTTATCTTTTCATTTCGACATTTAAAACGAACGAAGAAAGCATGAAAGTTCTCTTTTTCCGGACATACACTTATACAAAGCGGAGGTGAGTACATGCTCAATGTGACGACTGTTGTCCTCGCTATCATTATTTTTTTAGCTGTTCTTGGTGTGACGGCAACGATTCAAATTGCTATTCAAATGAAAAAGTGGTTGCGAGATATTGAAAATTCTGAGATGAAGCTCGATGAAAATACGTATGCGGCTCCGTGGATTCAGAAGGTAATCGAAGAATATAAAGCGTACCATCTGGCTGGTATATCTCCTATCAATACTCAGGCGTTAATTGAAAAGCATTTTTACAAAGAATCTGTTGCTATCTTTGGATTAGTAAAAGTACCTGCAGGTGGAATGATGAGATTTATGCAGCAACTTCCTCCTACTTCTATTATCATGGGAATTCTCGGAACCTTCATTGGTTTAACGATCGCCATCGCTTCAATGCAAGAGACGCTGCTCTTTTTATCACAAAAACCAGAGGATGCAAATTTAGATCTTGCTTCTGTCATTGCTGCCATTTCAAGCCCCTTTCAAGGAATGAGCGTAGCTTTTGTTACGAGTATAGCTGGTATCGGAAATGCTTTGTTTCTTACATTGATTCAAAATGGTGTGTTAACAGGTGGTAGAACTACCGCATATTACCTTGATAAAATCATATCTGATTGTGAAGCTTTGCTAGATCATAATTTACATGCAAGTTTAAGCAAGGAAAAACCTCATGATGAAATGGAACGTATTTTAGATAGACTTGCTGGTCGAATCGAGGACAGTTTCCAGGAAACACTAGGCGACTTCTCTTCTAACATGGTTCATTTCACAGCAGGTTTAGAAAAAGCTATGCAGGATGTTAATGGAATCCTTACATCACAACGAAAATATACCGACCAATTTGCAGAAAGCACATCCACATTAGAAGTATTTTCTGATAAGTTACAAGGGTCTTTCACACAGCTTGATAGTGTCCAAGAAAAGGTGAACCAGAGCATTTTAGAGCTATCTGGTCAGTTAAAAACATTAGATTCCCAGCTCCAAGCACTATCGAGGCATCACGAAAATGGGCAACGCAAGTTCGAACAACTAGTCCAACGGTCAGATCACTTAATTAAAGAAACACAGAAGAAAGCAGAAGAAACTGGGCAACATTACTTAAGAGGACTAGATGAGCAGATGCAAAGGTACCAATCATCTCAAGAAGATCTCGAACGAAGGATCAACCAGATGCAAGATGAATGGTACTATCGCTATCAAGATAAACAAAACCAGTACGGAAGAGCATCACAGGATTTTGCAGAGTCGGTGTCACAGCTTGAAAAAGCATGGTTTACGGCAATCGATAAGATTAAGCGTGAAGCGCTAGAGCCGATTATGTATAAAATGGAAAGAGAGCAAAAAGATCAACCGCTTCAGCATGAATTACGAGCACTTTCAACTAGTATGGACTCCCTGTATCAGGGTCTCGCGCGTGAATTAAAAGACATCCAGCACCACTTATCTGAGTCTTATCAGCTTCAACTGCGATCATATGAGGATCACCTTCGAAGACAAACTGCTGCTCAACAACAAATCCATTCTCGCATCATTGGTGATAATCGATGAAAAGCAGAAAGAGGCGTTTTCAATCGGAAAACGGAGAAGAACATTACTGGCCCAGTTTTGCTGATATGATGGCGATGATTGTGTTAGTCATGCTTTTTGTAGCCATCATTGCGTTTGTCCAAATGATCTATGATGCCTATGACCAAACCGTCATGAAGCAGGAACTAGCAAAAGTCGCGGATGTTAAAAAACATATTAGTGATCTAATTGAACAACAACTAGAAGAAGATGTAGGAAAAGACAAGATTGTAAGAGGTCCTAACAATACGATTTCTGTTGAAGGAGACATATTGTTTGATACAGGAAGTGCTGAAGTCAGTCCAGAGGGCAAAAAAGTGTTGAATGAACTTGCAGACGTGTTTGCAAGCTTAATAGAAGAAGAAGATATTAGTCAGTACCTATATATTATTCTAATCGAAGGTCACACAGATAAAGTCCCTTATGATAATTGGACGTTATCTGCAGATCGATCTGTCGCAGTAGTAAAAGAGCTTATGAAAGCTAATCCAAAGCTCGCAACAACGGATTATGCTAAATACCTTGGTGCAACAGGGTACTCTGAATTTAAACCTGTGGTAGAAGGAACATCTAATGATGCATTCAGAAAAAACAGACGCATCTCTTTCCAAATCATCCTTGATGACGAAAAATGGCAGGGACGTCTAAAAGAAATCATGACGTATTAATGAATAAAAGAACCTAAAAAAGACCATTCAAATAAGAATGGTCTCGGTTTGTAAGAAAACCCTGGTTATTGAGCTCCCTATACCGTAGGAGAACACCGCTTGCTTTCCCACCTATAATGATTAAGTAGGCATTTGCTTTCATTCTCTCTACGTTTTTTAAAAGCTTTGCTTTTATCTCGTAATCATACACTTAAATGTAGATTGGAGCGGAAGGATGCTCGACTCCAGCGGGATGTGCGGGACAGGTGAGACCCCGGAGGCGCAATGGTTTTGTGCGCTGAGAAGGCTCACCGCCCGCCCCGAGGAAAGCGAGCATCCTGGAGCGGAAATCACCACCCTACCGTGGCGGATGGTCCTTAAAATTTCCTCGATACTCTGAGACCATTCAAATAAGAATGGTCTTTTCATTAATCATTTGTTGTATCAGAATCATTTAGCTTTTTCTGTATGGCAATCGCACGAGAATAGAAAAATAGCGCGATTCCTACTAATAGAAATCCTCCACCTGTCAATATCAAGACTCGTTCATCAGTTTTCCCTTCCATTGGAAGAAAGGAACCGATATACAGAAAGACACTTAAACTCAATAAAATAAATGCAAAACGCTTATAATCTGTCATCTTATTTTGAAGTTCTTTCATGTTGCGATCACCTCTCACACTACTATTCTAGCATAGAAGTGCATATAAAGAGGGATGTAACTATTTCCATATAAAAGGAAATCCCCTTTAATAAGGGGATTTCAACATTAGCTCAATGCATTCTTAAGATCTTCAATCAAATCCTCAGCATCTTCTAGACCAACAGAAATACGTACTAGTCCTTCAGTAATCCCGAGTTCATCACGACGATCTTTCGGAATGGATGCATGTGTCATCCGTGCTGGCACTGAAATTAAACTTTCGACAGCACCAAGACTTTCTGCAAGTGTAAAGTATTTTACTTTACTAAGCAGCTCATCCGCTTTCTCAGCACTTCCGATATCGAAAGAAACCATGCCTCCGAAACCTCTTGATTGATTAACTGCGATGTTATTCCCAGGATGAGTGCTCAATCCAGGATAATAAATTTTCTCCACATCAGGGTGCTCGCTAAGGAATTGAACGATCTTCGCTGTGTTTTTCTCGTGTTCTTCCATACGCACGCCTAATGTTTTTAAGCCTCTAATCAATAACCAAGAATCTTGAGGTCCTAAGATTCCACCCGCTGAATTCTGAACAAAGTGCAATTCTTCAGCTAAGCTTTGAGAATTAACAACAACTAATCCAGCAACCACGTCACTGTGTCCGCCTAAATATTTTGTAGCAGAATGAAGGACAATATCAGCACCATGCTCGATTGGATTTTGCCAATAGGGTGTATTGAATGTGTTATCAACGATCGTAAGAAGATTATGCTCTTTTGCCTTCTTTGAAACCTTACTAATATCTGTTACTTTTAGTAATGGGTTTGTAGGTGTTTCGATGAAAACAGCTCTCGTGTTAGGTTTGATCGCTTGTTCAACAGCAGTAATATCCGTTGTATCAACAAATGTAGAATCAATGCCTAAACGATTCAATACTTTTGTCATCACGCGGTAGGTACCACCATACACATCGTCAGTCATGACGACATGATCACCTGAATTGAAAAGCATCATAACAGATGTGATAGCAGCCATCCCTGATCCGAATGCAAATCCTGCATATCCATTCTCTAAGTCTTTGATAAGCTCTTCTAGAGCATGACGAGTTGGATTTCCAGTACGAGAATACTCATATCCATTGAACTTTCCAACTGCTTCCTGCTTATACGTACTTACTTGATAAATTGGTACAGACACTGCACCAGTTTGGGGATCGCCTGTTATCCCACCATGTATTAGTTTCGTTTTCGGCTTCATTTCTAAATGCCTCCCTGGTATATCTTTTTACTTAAGTATCGTTCACTACTATCTGGAAAAATAGTTGCAATGTTCGTTCCAGCTTCTGCTTTTCTTGCTTCAATAAGTGCTGCTTCTAAAGCTGCTCCCGAAGAACTTCCTACAAGCAAACCTTCCTTTTCAGCTAGTTCTTTAACTCGTTGAAAGGCAATTTCATCAGATATCGTATGAATGCTATCAAAATATGCATCGTCCATGTACCCTGGGAGAAACTCCATACCAATGCCTTCTGTTTTATGAGGACCTGATTCCCCACCATTAAGGATAGATCCTTCAGGCTCGACGATTACAGTCTTAACATTAGGATTCTGTTCTTTTAAATAACGAGCAGTTCCCATGAACGTTCCACCTGTACCTGCCCCTGCTACAAACACGTTGAGTTCACAATCAAGCTGACGCCAAAGCTCTGGTCCCAATGTTTTGTAGTATGTTTTTGGGTTCGCAGGATTACCGAACTGTTGTGGCATATACGAATTTGGGATCTCATCATGCAGTTCCTTTGCTTTTGCAATTGCACCTTTCATACCTAACTCAGTTGGAGTATGAACAATTTGTGCTCCTAAAGCACTCATTAAATCTTGTTTTTCGATACTGAATTTCTCTGGAACCACAAACATGACGGTGTACCCTTTGTTAACAGCCGCAAGTGCAAGTCCTATCCCAGTATTTCCTGCGGTAGGTTCAATAAATGTTCCGCCAGGCTCAACTCTTTTATTTTCAATCGCATCTTGAAGAAGCTCTTGGCCTAGACGGTCTTTGATGCTCCCTCCAGGATTATAAAACTCAAGTTTTGCGAACAAGCGAACACCTTTTGGAATATCAAAATGATGGAGCTCGATGACCGGCGTACGGCCGACGAGCTCGTGAATATTATTATAAATATCCATAAAATGCCTCTCTATTCAGCAAAAACGACATGCCATTCGTTTCGATGTGACAGCATTTCGTTTGCAATTTCTTTTGCTCCTTCAAGGCTATGATTTGCAGCCCATCCACATTGAACTTCATTGCATGCTGGAACTTCATCAGCTGCGAGCACATCATTCAACGTCTTTTCTAATACATCTAGTACTTCATCGTAATCAGAATGATTTAGTACAGCTAGATAGAAACCTGTTTGGCAGCCCATCGGTCCAATATCTACAACGTTATCTAAGTGGTTACGAATGTTTTCTGCCATCAAGTGTTCGATTGAGTGAAGACCTGCCATTTCCATATGTGCTTTATTCGGTTGTTTGAACCTTATATCGTACTTATAAATCTCATCGCCTTTAGGCCCTTTTGTGACACCTACTAGTCTTACATATGGTGCTGCAACTTTCGTGTGGTCAAGGTTGAAACTTTCTACGTTCATTTTGTTAGCCAATATTCTTCAACTCCTCTACAAGATTTAATACCAAGTTGGCTGAATTGATCGATGCTGTCTCAAGAAATTGTTCGAAGGAAACATTTGATTCTTTTCCAGCGATGTCAGAGAGAGAACGGATCACAACAAATGGTGTGTTAAATTGGTAACAAACCTGAGCGATTGCGCCAGCCTCCATTTCAGCTGCATCCAAATTCTTAAGACGCGATCTTACGTAATCAACTCTTACTGCATCATTCATGAAGGAATCTCCAGTTGCGATTAGTCCTTTCACTACTTGATGCTCCGTTACTTTTTCTGCACTACGCTCAGCTGCTTCCACAAGCATTCTTTCAGGTTCATAAAGAGCCGGCATCTGTGGAACTTGCCCATATTCATAACCAAATATGGTCGCATCCACATCATGGTAGCGAACTTCATTTGAGATCACGATATCGCCTACTTTTAAATCAGGATTAAAGCCTCCAGCCGATCCCGTGTTAATAATATAATCTGGTTCAAACAACTGGTTCAACAACGTTGTCCCTATCGCTGCATTAACTTTTCCTATTCCTGATTTTAAAAGAACTACCTCTTGCCCATCTATTTCACCAGTCGTGAACTCTGATTTTGCAATGGTGTGTTCTTTTCTATTCTCAAGGCGATCTCGTAAAATTCTAACTTCCTCTTCCATAGCTCCAATAATACCGATCTTCATGATGTACTCCTTTACATTTTCATTTTTTGATCGCTTCTATCAACCAAACAAAGTCGTTTAATTGAGTAAAAGCTACCTCAAATCCATTATTCTTAAACAATTTTTCTAGTACCGGAATGGTCGTATAATATTCCGTCTGTAAGTCTTGAAGTAAATTCAAATACCCTTGTGATTTCACTTTCTCATGCATTTGTTTCATGGCATCCTCATTTTGGAAAGCCGTGTCTGCAAATACAATTTTATCATTCTCACTGAGTAGTTGGCTATATTTGCGAATAGCTACTTCTTTTTCAGAGTCTGTTAAATGATGAAATGCATAGGTACTTACAATGGTTTGAACAGAATCATCAAACTCTGGAAAATCTAGAAAATCACCATCGAAAAGCGTTAATTTCGGAAACCTCTCCGTCGCTTTTTCTCTCATTGCTTTCGATGGCTCAACGCCAATCACATTTAATCCTTTATCCAATAGAATAGCAGTGAGATTACCTGTTCCTACACCAAATTCAAGCACATTACCCACAGAAGCGTGAGCTACAGAAGTGAGGATGTGGCTGTATCCTTTGAACACATCTCGATATTCCTCATCCTGCCCTGACACTGTCGTATCATAAGACTCCGCCCATCGCTCGAATAAATCAATGAACTCTCTCCCCATTTATCTTCACATCGCTTTCTTATTTTAATTCATAGTATTAAGGTATGAATAATATGCTTTGATGGTTCTAATTTATCACAATCCTTTATAGATATCAATTTGTCAGTTTTCTCATGAAGGTGTAAACTTATATGTTGTGAGTGAATGACGATAAAGGAGAGAGCATAGATGGGATTTTCTCTTGAACGAATCGATGACAAAGTAGAATTTTTCGAAGGATTTTCACTTAAAGAGTTAGAAAAACAAATTCAAGTCCAGATCGATAACAATCGTGCATTGATGCTGCAAGTGCACAATGTCCAACATCAGGTGCTAACAAACGAAAAAACAGGTAGACCGTATTACTCAGCTGTTGTTCATTTTAAAGGGAAGTAAAAAATAGCGCCTATCTCGTAATCGAGATAGGCGCTATTTTTTTACTTATTTTTGTCTAGCACTAACTGCCTTCCAGCCTTTTTCGTCGACCCATTCCAATTCGACCACATATTGTTTGCCGTCGCCACCTTTTTGAGTCACTGTAGCTTTAGATTCCTGCGAACTCCCATTATTCTCCATCCAAACGACAACCATTTCTTCTTTCGGATATCCAACAACTGTTTCAACTGCTTCTAGCTTCTCGTTCCAGTCAACGCTACCCTTATCATAGTTTGAAACATGGTTTCCACCTGTTTGCTCCGTACCAACAGGTTCCCAAGGTCCGTCGAGATTCACCTCTCCGTTAGGATCATTTGAATTTTCTCCCTCATCAGAAGTACCTTCATCTTCTTCTGCATCTTTCTCATCTTGAGACTTTTCATCTTCCTTGCTAGACTCTTCATTCTTTGAGTCTTTATCGTTAGCTTCATCTGTTGCTGAATCACTCGAATCAGCCTCATCTGAGGTCACGGTATCTTCAGTATTGCTTTTATTTGATTCTGATTGTGTAGATTTTGTCGCATTAGACTGCGTCTCTTCCCCAGCAGTTGGTTCAGTATTCCCTCCGTTGAAAAAGATATTAACAATAAGAACTAAAATCACTACACCAACTATTCCAATCAGACCATTCAATATAATATTTTGTTTCCTTTTTGAATGACGAGCATTATATCGCGATTTCACGTTCATCCACTCCTCTATTTAACTGTTGCTCATATTCTATCATCTCTAGAGGATTCGTTTAAGGCTTGACTTTTCTTTCTATAATCGAATATTTTCTAATATAAATCATCTACAATCTTCGCAAAGGCTTGATATGCTTTGTATTCTTTTTCTTTCCGTTCAAAATCAACCACTGCTAATGCATAGCGTGGCTCGTTATATGGGAAATATCCTACAAACCATTGGTAATCATAATCTGCGTCCCCTCCAGGCTCTGCGGTCCCTGATTTCCCTGCAACTTCAACTGGTAAATCACCTAAAAAAGATTTCCCTGTACCACTGACGACTACTTCTCTTAACGCCCCCTGTAATTCTTCTACAACATTAGTAGGCAAGGATTTACTATTATTCCTCTTTTCCTGAAAGCTTAAGAATGTCGTATTGTTCTGATAAAGGATCTCAGATACACCTCTAACCTGTTTCGAATCTCCTCCTCTTGCAATCGTAGCCATCATATTTGCTAATGCGAGAGGACTTACCTTCACATTTAGTTGACCTATTGCTGTTTGATCGATCGCTTTTCGAATTTGTTTATCCTTTTCATTTTCAAAAAACACGGGTTCTGACTCATCTGGGAACTGTTCGAAATGGTCATAGTGATAAAGCTGATCACTCCATCCAACAGTTGATGAAATACCTAGTTTTTCAGCGGTTTTTTCGATAATGTCTGAGTCTTTTTTGATTAATTCTTCTGCAAGCGTCGCGAACGTCGCGTTACAGCTCGCTGCGAAACTTTTCTTCAAATCTAGCACTCCAAGCTCGCGTTTTTCTGGACCATCTCGATACACATTTTGATTGCAATCGAATGTTCGGTCATTAGAGATACCAGCTTCATAAGCAGCCGCAAGAATGACTGTTTTAAAGACAGAGCCAGGAAAGTACCCTTCTAACATCTTGTTTGTTGCTCCATCTCCAAGTGGATCATTCTCATCGAACGTAGGCCGACTAGCCATGCTAAGAACATTACTATTCTGAATATCAATCAACACCGCTCCACCGTTCATAATATTCGTCTGATCAAGACTTCTTTCTACAACCTCTTGGAAATTTGCATCAACAGTTGTTTTCACCTGTAGTGGATAAAAAGAGTCTGAACTTGTAAACATTTTCACATCGAGCCCAAGCAGTGGATTACCTTTCCGATCAGCGTGGTATAACAGTTTCGATTCCCCTTCTGAGATAAGAAATGGATCAAAAGCTAATTGTAAGCCCGAAATACCAAGCCTTGTGTGTTGATCCACTAAGCCTTCGCTCCACTTCTCCGGATATTTAGACTTTACTAAGTCCGGATTCGTGCGAACACTTCCTATTAAATGACTCGCTAACCGATCAGTAGATTCTGGCTGATAGACAGCATAAACCCCTGGGATACGTAGGTCATTTATTTTCACCATCTCATTCTTAGTAAGAGTTTTCCCAAACTTGAATGGTTGTTTCTTCCCTTGGAGAGATCTCCTTAACTCATCCGGAGTAACGTTGATGATCTCGGAAACTTTATGAATCGGCCATTCTCTTTCATTCAAAAAAGGAAATAGTATTAAAGAGGGTATTGAACCTCTCATTGGGTCACCATTGCGATCTACAAGAGTACCTCTTCCATCACTAAGAATAAACGATTGCGTACGCTGGTTAATACTTGCTTCAACAAGGTTAACTTCATGATTCGAAAAAGAACCCGTATCGACAAGTTGAATCTGCACTAAACGTCCTATAAGTAAAATAAAAGCACATAAAAAAAGGATGCCTACTACGGTTATTCTCCGATCCCTCATTTCCTTCACCTCAGTAAGAGTCTCGCCTCTTCTAACGTGTTTCAAACGTAAGGACTTTCTCATTAAGGTAAATAAAAAAGACGACCTAGTGGTCGTCTTTTCTAAATCATTATCTAACTTCCAAAATCTCGACGCGGATTTCTCCACCTGGTGTTTGCACATTAACCTTTTCCCCAATTTTGCGGCCAAGAAGACTTCTTGCCATCGGCGAATCATTCGATATCTTACCTTCGAATGGATCAGCTTCTGCACTTCCTACGATAATATATTCCTCTTCGTCACCTTCAGGAATCTCCACAAACTTAACTCGCTTGCCGATTGTGACTACGTTGGAAGCACTCTGATCTTCTTCAATAATTTCAGCATTACGAACCATGTTTTCAACAGTCGTAATACGAGCTTCAACGAATGCTTGCTCATCTTTAGCAGCATCGTACTCTGAGTTCTCAGAAAGATCTCCAAAGCTACGCGCAACTTTTATACGCTCAACTACTTCTTTTCTTTTCTCTGTCTTTAAATGCTCAAGTTCTTGCTCGAGCTTCTCTTTACCTTCTTTGGTCATGTAATACTTTTTGTCGTCTGCCATTTTGTTCACTCCTTCATCAATTAAGGGCAATCAGTCGTAATAAACTGTATGAAAAAAAGAGGTATTTATTACCTCATTAATTCGTTATAGCATTGCTTTGTCCTCTAATATTGTATGAATCTTGGTTGTCATTAAATCGATAGCAACCCGATTCTGTCCGCCTTCTGGAATAATAATATCTGCATAGCGTTTAGTAGGTTCAATAAATTGTAAGTGCATCGGTCTTACTACAGAAGTATACTGTTCTACAACCGAATCAAGTGTACGTCCCCGATCTCGAATATCTCGAACCATTCTTCTTAGAATACGTATATCTGCATCTGTATCGACAAATAGTTTAATATCCATTAAGTCTCTGAGACGCTCATCTTCTAATATTAAAATACCTTCTAAAATAATGACATCTTTTGGTTCAACAGGAATAATTTTATCAGATCTTGTATGAACTGTATAGTCATAGACAGGTTTTTCAATGGAATTATAAGACATTAATTCCTTTACGTGTTCAATTAGTAAATCATTGTCAAAAGCGAGTGGATGATCATAGTTTGTATCGAGTCGCTCGTCCATTGATTTCTCACTTTGATCTTTATAATAAGAATCTTGCTCTATTACTAATACCGATTGATCGGCAAACTGCTTGAAAATTTCTCTAGTTACGGTAGTTTTGCCTGAACCAGATCCCCCGGCAACTCCAATTACTACAGGTCTATTAACCATAATCCTTCCCTTTCTATTATAGAAAAACCGTCCGTACACTCGTACGCCGGCTTCTCCTTCATCATGAGTTTTTTCGCTTGCTTACAGCTAGTCCATCTCCGATAGGATAGATTGTCGTATCCAATTCTGGATGTGACATTAAAAATTCGTTATAGTGACGGAGCTTTTTCACCATAGAACGGAACCTTTTTTCTTCAACTTCTTCTTCAGCGACCATTCCTCTAAACAAGATATTATCAGAGAAAATCACACCTTGCGGTTGCAAACACTCATAAAACTCATCAAAAAATCGCTTGTATTGACCTTTTGCAGCATCTATAAAGAGTGACTGGTATGGGCCATGAGACTTTAACTCTTCGGAAAGCTCAAACGCATCTCCATACATTACCTTAATTCGATGAGAATAACCTGCCTTTTCAACGTTTGAAACTGCTTCATAATAGCGTTCTTGATCCCGCTCCACTGTAACAATTTCAGCCTCTGGCACTATTTGAGCCATGCGAATAGCAGAATAACCAATTGCAGTACCTATTTCAAGAATGCGTTTGGGATTTAGAAACGACATGATTTGAAGCATTACATCAAGACTAGTCTGTTCCATGATCGGAATGTGATAGTCTTTTGCGTATTGTTCCATCTCTTCTATCAATTCTTCCCGTTTTGGTCGTAAAGATTCCAAATATTGTTCAACATGATCGGATATCATCTACGTTCCTCCTTCATGTAGCCCGAACCATTTTATCATAAAAGAAAAGGGAATGGTAGTCGTACTCACCATTCCCACAAACTTATTCTGAATTAGCTTCCTCTTCTTCTTTCTTTTTGTAGTATTCGTCCCATTCTTCGTCATATTTTGCTCGAACCTTATTGTGTTCAGCATTCGTTTCTGAAAAGATCGTTTTTCCATTTGGACGAGCGTAAAAGTATAAATCGTCAGTATTATCGGGTTCAATTGCAGCAACGATCGACGATTCACCTGGATTCGCAATCGGTCCTACCGGAAGCCCTTTGTTCTGGTACGTATTATAAGGTGAATTAGAATCTAGTTCACTTTGTTTAATTTCACCAGATTGTTCTCCCCTTGCATAAATAACTGTAGGGTCTGTTTGTAAAAGCATGCCCTTCTTAATCCGATTTCTAAATACAGCAGAAATCTTCGCTCTGTCGGCTTTAGCAGATGCTTCTTCTTCGATGAGAGACGCCATCGTCATGAATTCGTGAATCGAAAGGTCACTACTCTCAACGTCACTTCGATATGACTTTAAAACAGAATCAGTTTTGTCTAGCATTTTTTTAACAGCCAGTTCGACCGTTGGTTCTTCCTCAAAGTCATAGGTTGCTGGGAACAGATAACCTTCTAGAGGATGTCTAATGTCTTCATTTAAGATTTCATCAGTAAGGAACCAATATTCATTTATTAAGGCCTTTAAATACTCTTTGTTATCAATACTCTTAATTACTTCTTCAGTCTCTATATCAAGTTCTTTTCCGATGCGTGTAGCGATATCTTCGATCCAAATTCCTTCTGGCAAGGTAATCTTAGCAACCGATTCCTTCATTACTTTACCACTTTTGAGCTTAGAGATGACTTCATCCATCGTCATCGATGGAGAAAGTTTGTAATCCCCTGCTTGGAACCCGCTTTCGTTTTTATACTTTACATAGTAACGAAATGCTGTTCCATCTTTAATAATTTCTTGCTCCTCAAGAATTTCACCAATCGATGATGTTGATGAGCCAATTGGTATTGAAACAGCTTTTTGTTTTTCGCTATCAGGGTCTACCGGTTGTAACGTATTCTTTATGTAGAAGTAACCACCTGTTATAACAGCTGCCATTGTAATCGTAAGTAATAACAAAATGATAAATACAACTTTTCTTACTGTTTTATTCTCATTTTGGCGTTTTAATAAATTTTCTTTGTATTTTTCTTTGTAATCTGACAACGCCTCTGCCCCCTTTACTCGTTCCCATTATACTATACATCGACATACTTTCGCTCATCATGCCACCGTTCGTCAAAAAAATTTCCAATTTGTATTATACTAGGTAACCGTATCGGTTTGTAGCCTTTTCCCAATTTAAGTTATAAAAACTTCTCATTAAACAAAAATAAAAGGCTACCGATTATTCATCGGCAGCCTTTCTTACATCTCTATTCGTTGTCTTCTTCTTCTTCTTCTGAGAATGTATTTAACATTTCTTCAACCATTTCCCATTCCTTGTCAGACTCAATTGGGAATAGTTTGTAGTCACGATCCTCGTTATCTTCTTCTTCATAACGGAATGCATACACTTCAACTTCATCTTCGCTATCAGCTTGATCAGCTGGTACGACAGTCAAATAAGAGTTTCCATTTTCTGCAACATCAAATGTAAAGAGAACCTGGAATAAATGCTCGTCTCCGTTTTCATCTGGTATAATAATTCTTTCTTTTTCCTCCATGTTTTCACCTCATTAATTTTGCTTGCTGTCTAAATATCCTTGAAGAATCATAACAGCAGCCATTTTGTCGATTACTTTTTTGCGCTTTTTACGGCTCACATCGGCACTGATTAACATCCGCTCAGCTGCAACTGTGGTTAATCGTTCATCCCACATTTCTACTGGAAGATCTGTGGCTTCCTTTAAACGATTGGCAAATTCAATGCAAAATTCACCACTTGAGCCAATCGAACCATTCATATTTTTAGGAAGGCCAACAATGATTTTGCTAACCTCATTCCCGTTTATGATATCCATTAACCGTTCAGGTATTACATCTGGCTCATCGGGATTGCGCTTTACAGTTTCTAACCCCTGTGCAGTCCACCCCATCAGATCGCTTAACGCCACGCCAATCGTCTTTGTGCCAACATCTAAACCAAGTGTCTTCATGCTGTCTCCTTACCTCTGGTGGTGTGTAAGATACGATTTGACGAGCTCCTCGATCAACTCATCACGCTCAAGTTTACGAATTAAGCTTCTCGCATCATTGTGTCTAGGAATGTAAGCCGGATCCCCAGAAAGGAGGTAACCCACAATCTGGTTAATTGGATTGTAACCTTTTTCTTGAAGAGCGCCGTAAACGGTGAGTAAAACTTCTTGGACATCATGATTATCTGCGTCATCTGGAAAGTTGAATTTCATTGTTTTGTCCATTGAACTCATTCCTTACACCTCTTTCCTCGATCCCCACTAGAATCGTAACTTTTCCTCTAATTCTCATTGTACACTACTGAAACCTAATTAGGAAATGGATTTCACCCATTCTGTTGTGTAAGCTAATGCTTCATCAAGCTTTTCTGGATCTTTTCCTCCAGCTTGAGCCATATCAGGGCGTCCACCGCCACCGCCACCGCAACGAGTAGCTAGTTCCTTGATTAGTTTTCCTGCATGATAACCTTCTTTTACAAGATCATCCGTAATTCCTGCTGCAAGTTGAACTTTCCCACCAGTTCCGCTACCAAGTACTACAATAACACTACCTAGCTGTGATTTCATATCATCAACAATACTTCGTAAGTTATTCATGTCCGTATCGATACGTTTCGCAACAACTTTTACACCATCGACCTCTTGAACTTCAGTAGACATTTGTTTCGCTTCTACATTCGCTAGCTTTGAGGTAAGTGATTCATTTTGACGTTGAAGATCACGAATTTGTGATAATAGCGATTCTGTTCGAGATGGCACATCCTTCAGGTTGGATTTGAGTAAATTAGCTGTTTCTTTCAGTAATCCAACTTGTGAATTGAGAGCCTGGTAAGCTCCTTCACTCGTAACAGCCTCAATACGACGAGTACCTGCACCAATACCTGCTTCAGATACAATTTTGAACAGTCCAATTTCAGCAGTATTTTGAACATGTGTACCACCACAAAGTTCTAAACTATAATCTCCAACACGCACTACTCGAACAGTATCGCCATACTTTTCACCGAACAATGCAGTTGCTCCCATAGCTTTTGCTTCGTCTATCGGTTTCACCATCGTTTGTACAGGAATATTTGACCAGATTTGTTCGTTGACTTTCTTTTCAATTTCCTCAAGCTCACTTGATGAAATTTGTCCAAAGTGCGAGAAGTCAAAGCGCAATCGTTCATATCCTACGAGAGAACCTGCCTGATTCACATGATCACCTAAGACATCTTTCAAAGCCTGGTGAAGGAGGTGTGTCGCTGTATGATTCTTAACGATTGATGCTCTGCTTGTTGGATTGATTTCAGCCGTTACTTTAGAGCCTGTTTTGATAGAACCTGACTCAACTACTGCCGAGTGAATATGTTGGCCATTAGGAGCCTTTTGAACATCCTTTACACGCAGTAGTAATCCTTCACCACGAATAACACCAGGATCTGCTACTTGACCACCACTTTCAGCATAGAAAGGAGTTCTACTTAGAATAAGTTGAATTTCATCACCTTCTGTTGCTTCTTCAGTTACCTCTCTGTCTTTAATCAAGGTCGCAACATCCGTTTCGACTGTGCGTTCCTCGTAGCCTACGAAATCACTTGCTACTGATAGATCGCCGAGTGATCCGCTCTGAACTTGCATCGATCCAACATCCTGACGCGCATCACGTGCACGTTTACGCTGCATCTCCATTTCTTTCTCAAATCCAGTACGGTCAATTTCCATACCTTCCTCTTGTGCATATTCTTCAGTTAGTTCAACAGGGAAACCATATGTGTCATAAAGACGGAAAACATCACTACCAGAAATAACGGTAGTTCCTTCCTCTTTCCCTTTCTTAATAATTTGAGAAAGAATTGCAAGTCCTTCATTCAATGTTTCGTAGAATCGCTCTTCTTCATTCTTAATCACTTTTTGAATGAATTCCTGCTTTCCATTTACCTCGGGATAGAAATCAACCATGATATCGCCTACCACAGGTACAAGCTCATACATAAACGGTCGATTGATCCCAATTTGCTTAGCGAAACGAATTGCACGACGAAGAAGTCTTCTAAGTACATACCCTCTACCTTCATTTGAAGGAAGTGCACCATCACCAATTGCAAATGTTACTGTACGAATATGATCTGCAATGACTTTAAATGCTGTATCTGATTCTCTACCTTCACCATAATTCACATCTGCCAATCGTTCTGTTTCGCGGATCGTTGGAATGAAGAGGTCCGTATCATAGTTCGTCTTCGCATCTTGAATAACGGACACCATTCTCTCAAGACCCATTCCTGTATCAATATTCTTCTTTGGAAGTGGTGTATACGTTCCATCAGGGTTATGGTTGAATTGTGAAAACACAAGGTTCCAGATCTCTAGATACCGTTCATTTTCACCACCAGGATATAACTCTTCTTCTGGATCTTCTTCCCCATACTCTACTCCACGATCATAGAAGATTTCAGTGTTTGGTCCACTTGGGCCTTCACCAATGTCCCAGAAGTTTCCTTCTATGCGAATAATGCGTTCTTCTGGCAAACCGATTTTCTCTTTCCAAATTGTAAATGCCTCATCATCTTCTGGATGAATCGTAACAGATAGCTTTTCAGGATCAAATCCGATCCAATCCTTGCTCGTTAAGAATTCCCAACCCCATTCAATTGCTTCTTCTTTAAAGTAATCTCCAATTGAGAAATTACCTAGCATTTCAAAGAAAGTATGGTGGCGAGCAGTTTTCCCTACGTTTTCGATATCATTCGTTCGAATAGACTTTTGCGCATTAACAATCCTTGGATTCTCAGGTGTCACACGACCGTCGAAATACTTTTTCAGTGTTGCGACACCACTGTTGATCCAAAGCAACGTTGGGTCTTCATGTGGAACGAGGGAAGCGCTCGGCTCAACCGAGTGGCTCTTTTCTTTAAAAAAGTCCAAAAACATTTGTCTTACATCAGCTGAAGTTAAATTCTTCATCATACATCCTCCTTATGTTCTTTTCATCATGACCAACGATTCGGTTACCTGATCTCATGATCCTACTCGATGACAAGGGATTCGCAGGACAATACAAAAAAGCTCCCGCCCCTGATCGAAATCAGGGACGAGAGCTATCATTATATACTCACGCGGTACCACCCTGGTTATAGGCTATGCCTATCACCTCAAGCAACCGTAACGAGGTTGAAACGGCGGGGATTAATCCGCACTCAGGATTAGCGTTCTGCTGACTCACTTTATGAAGCTCTTCCAGCCTTGGAGCTTCTCTCTGCTCGATATCTACATATCGTTAAAGCAACGTTCAACGTACTCGATCCGTCATTGTGTTTTAATTATGTTCTGCGGTTATTATAGTCAAAGAAAGAATCGTTTGTCAATGCTTTGCCTCTCGTTCATTTTTGTATAGGATGAGAGCTTTCAAAACTGCAAGAACAGGAACAGCTAGGATGAGTCCGATAATTCCTGCAATTTCCCCACCAGCAAGTAATCCAAAAATAATGATTACGGGATGGATATGTAGGCTTCTACCTACGATATATGGCGACAAAATATTACTTTCAATAAACTGTAACACCAGAATGACTACTAACGTAATGATCGCCATCTTCACCGAGACGGTGGATGCAATCAGAAGGGCTGGTGCGGCTCCAAGAAACGGACCAAAATATGGAATGATGTCGGTGATTCCAACGATTATTCCAAGCAAGATGGCATAAGGTAACTTGATCAACCAGAAGCCAGTCACCGCTAATAAACCGAGCACTGTTATGACAAAGAATTGACCGCGAATATAATTCCCTAAAGATTCATCAATCCGAACAACAAGTTCTTTACCTGGTTCTCGCCATTTCAGAGGCATGATTTTCCACAATGTCTTTTTTAGTGTTTCAAAGTCTTTCAACAAGTAAAACACAATAAAGGGGATAATCATAATCACAAAAAATGAACTCAGAAGCTTCTTGGCAAGCTCAATAGCAAGGGAGAGAGTATCGTTTACAGCTTCTTCAGCATCCCTAAAAGCCAGATCTACTTTTTCTTGAAGAGCGGGTGGGAAATTTGACGTGTAATCGTATATATAATGAACCGCTTCTCTATACATCTTCATAAAAACCGGAACATTTTCCATTAGTTCTTGCGACTGCTTTACTATATGAGGGAGACCTTTGAAAATCGCAAAACCGGTTCCACCAAAAAACAAAAGATAGATTAAGAGGACTGCGAGTGATCTCGGAAGACCCTCTTTATGGATTTTCTCAATAATTGGGTGCAAGAGATACGTAATGAGTGATGCAATCAAAAAAGGTACCAACAGCACAGCAATCACATCGAGAATTGGTTTCCAAATGGGTGAGAGCTTTAAGAAAACAAAGACACACAAAAACACAAGTAGGAGGGTAGTTAAATAGATCACCCAATTAAAGTTCCATTCTTTCTTCATCTTCACTCCCTCCTACTTTACTTACATTTCTGCACGCATATCATAGTCTTCAAACAAGTCATCCAAAGACGTTAGAGAACCATCTTCCTCCACTTGGTGAAGAGACAGCATACCTTTCACCACAGACATTTCAACAAAGCAATTCCAACAGTAATACTGGTTAGCACCAATTTTACCTATATTTTTACTTTTACAGTTCGGGCATTCCAAACGTTTCAACCTCCTGTATAGCAATTCATAGAGATATTCACCATATTGCCCACATTATTTCGTTTCTATACAGTTTTAGTAGTAATTGTAAAGAGCGCGAACAACAAAAAAAGCCAGTTGGCACGCGCCACTGGCTTCTTAACTATGATTCATTCATTTCCATTGGAGGATTAAGTGTTTCCTGAAGCTTTTCTGTTAATCGTGTGTTTCGAATTTGGTCATCCTCTGTTTGAATCGCAAGCTTAATAGCTTGCTCTTCACCACATAAGATCAAGTAATCTTTACTTCTTGTTACAGCGGTGTAAATAAGGTTCTTCCGAAGCATACGATAATAGCCTTTCACAACTGGCAAGACCACGATTGGAAATTCACTACCCTGTGATTTATGGATCGAACAACAATATGCATGTGTTAATTGATTAAAATCGCCTCGTTCGTACACAACTTCTTGACCATCGAATGAGACAACGAGCTGATCTTGCTTCTCAGTGTTTTCTCGAGCAAAAAATACGGAAACAACCTCACCCATGTCACCGTTATAGACATTCTCCTCAGGGTTATTGACTAACTGAAGCACTTTATCTCCAACCCGATACACTAGGTCTCCATGGGGGAGTTCTCTCCGTTGGTCCGAAGGAGGATTGAATAATTGTTGAAGCTCTTTATTCAACCTGTCTACCCCAGCTGTACCACGGTACATGGGAGCGAGTACCTGTATATCTTTTGGAGAATACCCTTTTTTCAATGCATTTCCACAGACTTGGGATACGACCTCGATAATCTGCTGTTGATTACAAGGAAAGAACCTCCGATCAGAAGTTGGCGTACTAAACTCATCTGGAAGAACGCCATCTTTAATAGAGTGAGCAAGTTGAATGATGGAAGAACCTTCTGCCTGACGATAAATATCCGTAAGCTTACTGACAGGGACCGCATCAGAATGAATCAAATCTTTCAACACCTGCCCCGGACCAACAGATGGTAGCTGATCTTCATCTCCTACAATAACGACTTGAATGTGTTCAGGTAGCGATTTAAAAAGCTGATTGGCAAGCCATATGTCCACCATCGATACTTCATCGACTATTAGCAGTCGACCTTCGACAGGATTTGTTTCGTCATGTTCGAAACCCGCTTCCCCTTTCCAACCTAGTAGTCTGTGGATCGTGAAAGCAGGTAATCCTGTCGCTTCACTCATTCTTTTCGCAGCTCTCCCGGTAGGAGCGACTAAAATGACCGGAAATGGTTTCTCTTTCGAATAGTCCTTTAGCTCTAAAGAAAGCCCATTTAGTTCTGCATATATTTCGACGATCCCCTTTATAACCGTGGTCTTCCCTGTACCAGGACCTCCGGTTAGAATCATAAATGGAGAAGAAATCGCTCTTTGAACAGCCTCCCTTTGGGATGGGGCGTACTGTATACCAAGGCGCTCCTCGAAATCACCTAGAGCTCGGTAAAATTCTGATTCAGGAAAAGCATCTTCGTACTCGGTTTGAGTCATTAGCTTATTAATTCCAGTGACTAGACCCTTCTCTGCATAATAAAGCGAGTGAAGATAGATTCTCTCACGATCAAGGATGAGCTTATCCTCTTCATAAAGCGAAATGAGCTCCCGTGAAACATCAGCTTCATCGATTTTTTCACCAAGTAGAGTATCGACCGATTTGATCAAAACATCGTATTCAAGATACACATGCCCCTCTTGCAACGTTTGTTCATTTAGGGTATGAAGACAAGCAGCCCTAATCCGTTCTGGATGTTTCCCTTCTATTCCAATCGACCGTCCTAGCTCATCTGCTCTTCTAAAACCAATTCCCTCTACATCTTGTATCAATTGATAAGGATTCTTTTCAACGATTTCTAACGTTTCTTGTTTGTATTCTTTAAATATTTTCATTGAGAGCTTTGCACCAAATCCGAGCTCGGTCAGTCTGATCATGATTTGATCAAGTCCCTGGTGCTCCATGAGGGATTCATAGAGAGTTTTCGCTTTTTCTTCCGAAAGCTTAGGAACCTTACTTAGAATAGATGAATCTCTCATTATTTTTGAAATCGCCTGTTCACCAAGGGTATCAACAATGGTCTCAGCAGTTTTTGTTCCTATACCGTTAAACAAATCGCTCGATAAATATTGAACAAGCCCAGACCTTGATTCTGGGAGCTTTCGCTCAAAAGATTCGATCGCATACTGCTTCCCGTAGCGAGGATGATCAGTAAACCGGCCATAGAAGACATAGGTTTCATCTTCTAGTAGCCTAGGAATCATTCCATTAACGACGACTTCTCGTTCATCGTAATTTTCATTTGTTGCATCGATTCGGAGTCTTGCTACGCCATACAAACTTTCCTCATTAAAGAAAATCATCTGTATGAGTCTTCCTTTTATATATCCTTTATCTTCCTGCTCCTGAAACATGTATATTTCTCCCCAATAACCTGAATTTATTCGTTATTGTTTATCACTGCTTCCATTTGCTTTTTACCGTTTCCTGCTAGAAGGTGATCTGGTTGGATATCAAGAGCGCGGTTAAAGCATTTCAAAGCTTCATGTGCATCATCTTGATAAGCATGACTCACCCCAAGGTTAAACCATGCATCAGCATGTTCCGGGTCTTCTTCAACAACTTTTTCAAACTGTGGTAGGGCTGTCGCAACTGCGCCTTCTTGTGCAAGGCACATAGCATATTGAAATCGCGCTTCCGTATCTCTTTCATTAAGTTCAGTCGCTCTTTGAAAGAATGGGAGTGCAAGACGCATGGCATCCTGCATCACAAAACATTGACCAATCATGAAATGGACATCGCTTTGATCAAGTCCCTGTTGAATGGCACTCTGATACATATCCGCGGCATCTTTATATTGTTCGAGTTGGAAAAAGGCATTTCCTGCTCCGTAGTAAGCGGTAGCTTGTGAATCATCAAGTGCAATCGCCTTTTCAAAAAATGCAACGGATTGTTTAAGCTCACCAGCTTGTGCTAGCAGGTTTCCCACATTTGTGTATGCAATCGGATCATTAGGACTTTCTTCTATTGCTTCATATAGAAGGGTTACAGCCTTCTCTAGTTCACCATCATTCATTGCCTTTATCGCTCGTTCATTTTTATTACTCATGACAAAAACTCCTTATCTTCAACTTTATTTTCTAGTGTAGCATATCTTGGCCTGTCTATCGCTCCTATAAAACAGCCTCATTTCACAGTGGAAATGAGGCTGTTTCTTACACATATGTGAGTTCAGATTCATTCTTAAATACTTGGTCAATCGTTGCTCCACCAAGACATTCATCACCATCATAAAAAACAACAGCTTGCCCTGGAGTAATCGCACGAACCGGCTCATCAAAGGTTACTTCAAGTCGATCATCGTCTACCATCGTAACCGTTACGCCTGAATCCTGTTGACGATACCTGAATTTAGCAGTACATTTCATTGTCCCTTCAAACTTCTGGTTAGATACCCAGCTTGAATTCACAGCAATCAATGAATCAGAGTAAAGCTTTTCATTATGGAACCCTTGGTCAACGTACAAGATGTTATCATCTAGGTTTTTACCAACAACGAACCAAGGTTCTCCATCCCCACCGATTCCTAGACCATGTCGCTGTCCAATCGTATAATACATGAGGCCATCATGCTTCCCTTTCACTTCACCTTGAAGAGTCTCCATTCTACCAGGTTGAGCAGGAAGATACTGGCTCAAGAACTCCTTAAAGTTTCGTTCACCGATAAAGCAGATGCCTGTACTATCCTTTTTCTTAGCTGTTGCTAGCCCTGCACGTTCAGCAATTTCGCGGACTCCTTTCTTTTCGATTCCGCCAAGCGGGAACATTACTCGAGATAGTTGCTCCTCTGTTAACTGATTCAAAAAGTAAGTTTGGTCCTTATTGTTGTCGATGCCTCGAAGCATTTTCACTTCGCCATCCCGTTCTACCACCTGTGCATAGTGACCAGTTGCAAGGTAATCTGCTCCAAGGGTCAGAGCATGTTCAAGAAACGCCTTGAACTTAATTTCTTTGTTACACATCACATCAGGGTTTGGTGTACGACCACCTTTATATTCATCCAGGAAATAAGTAAATACTTTATCCCAGTACTGTTTCTCAAAATTCACTGCGTAGTAAGGAATGCCAATCTGGTTACACACACGAATGACATCATTGTAATCTTCCGTGGCTGTGCAAACTCCGTTCTCGTCGGTGTCGTCCCAGTTCTTCATGAAAATGCCGATTACATCATATCCCTGTTCTTTTAGTAGAAGGGCAGCAACAGATGAATCAACACCTCCGGACATCCCAACCACGACTCGCGTATCTTCTGGCTTTTTTGCTGTCATGGTTGCACCTCCTTTTCACTAACACAATTCTTGTGTCCAAACTATTTTATAACTTCTTTAAGCGATTGACAATCTTCACGACTTCTTCTGCAGCCTTTACTGCATCATCCACAGTATTTCCATAACCGAAGCTAAAACGAATCGCTGTTTGAGCGCGCTCATCATCTTCATACATCGCTTTTAAAACATGAGAAGGTTCATGCGAGCCTGCTGTACATGCAGAGCCACTTGATACTGCGATTCCAGCTAAATCAAGATTCATCAACATAGGTTCAACACTCGCACCCTTAAAGCTTATATTAAAAACATGAGGAAGAATATTTAGTTGATCCCCATTCAACTCGTAATCAATCGAGTTCTCTTCGAAAATATCAATCATCGTTTCTTTCATCTTGAGATAAAGTTGAACTCTTTCCTCACGGTCTGATTGTATTAATTCCACCGCTTTTTGCATACCGACAATGCCTGGAACATTCTCAGTACCCGCTCGGCGCTTTCGTTCTTGTTCTCCACCATGTGAATAGGGAGCGATAGTTGTCCCTTCTTTTATATAAAGAAAGCCAACGCCTTTTGGACCATTGATTTTGTGAGAAGAAACCGATAGCAGATCAATGCCAACTTTCTTCACATCAAGATCGAGTAATCCATAAGCTTGGACAGCATCGGTATGAAAAGGGATGCTGTGCTCTTCGGCTAATTGAACAATTTCTTCAATTGGTTGAATCGTACCTGTTTCGTTATTCCCAAACATAATTGTAATTAAGATCGTTTCACATCGAATTGCACTCTTTAAATCTTCTATCGAAATACGTCCATTTTCACCTACAGGCAAGTATGTGACATCAAACCCTTCTTGCTCAAGGGATGAACAGGCATGTAGTGCTGCATGATGTTCGATTGCAGTTGTTATAATATGATTCCCTTTATTCGAGTGAGCTTTCGCAGTACCGATGATCGCAAGGTTATCTGCTTCGGTACCACCACTTGTAAAGACAATCTCATTTGGGTGGGCATTGATGCTTTTAGCGATACTACTTCTCGCTTCATCAAGGGCATGACGTGTCTTACGTCCGAATTGATGAATACTAGAAGGATTTCCGAAATGATCTTGAAGAGAAGCAGTCATGACTTCAATAACCTCAGGGTGGACCGGCGATGTTGCAGCGTGATCCATATAAATTGCTTTCATAAAACCTTCACCTCTATATACGGTCTTATCGAACCGGTAATCTCCATTAAATATAGAACATATAACTGTCCTGTTCTCCTTCACCTTCATAAGTCGCAAGATCTTGAAGTGTTGTGGAATCCAGTACATCTTTTACGGCATCTCGAATCTTAAGCCAAAGGTCTCTCTTAGCAGGTTCCTCATCATCCATTACTTCAACTGGGCTGATCGGGCCTTCTAGAACTCGAATGATATCGCCAGCTGTAATCGTTGCGGCATCTTTCGATAAAATATATCCACCGTAAGCCCCACGGACACTTTTCACAAGCCCTGCGTTACGAAGGGGGGCAATCAACTGCTCAAGATAGTGCTCTGAAAGATTGTTTCCCCTAGCTATAGACTTCAGTGATGTTGGTCCTTCACCGTGCTTTCTTGCCAACTCCATCATAATGGTCAAGCCGTACCTTCCTTTTGTTGAAATCTTCATTTCTTATCCCTCTTTCCATCAGTCGAGCTACTAGATACTTGCATTGAGGTAATGAATAACCCACAATCGGACCAATACTAACACAGAACAATAGGGTCCCGATCGATACCGGCCCTTTCATTAACCACCCAAGCGCAAGTACAATTATTTCCATCGCTAGTCTAATATGTTGAACTTTCCATCCAGTTCTTTTTGTTAATACGAGCATCAAGCTATCTCTCGGGCCCGCTCCTTTATCTGCAGCTATATATAAACCAATTCCATAACCCATCACAATGATCCCAATTGTTAACATGATTAGCTGACCAACAAAGTGGTCTGGTGTTTTTAATATAGGAAGCCATAAGTAAAAATCTAAAAAGATGCCGACTAAAAGCATGTTAAGAAATGCGCCTACTTTCGGCAATGTTTTCTCCATTAATGCAGTCGTCGCTATGATAAGAAATCCGACTATGATTGACCATGTTCCGATAGACAAACCAACCTGGTGATAGAGTCCGATGTGAAACACATCCCACGGAGCACTGCCTGCTTCTGCTTTGATCATGAGTGCTATGCCAAAAGTCATAACAAGCAAGCCAGCTACGAAGACGCTCCAGCTCATCCAGAATCCAGCCAACCCATTCTTATACGTCTTCATTTTATCCCTCTTAACCTGCTTTTTAATCATTCATTTCTGGCCGATTCTGTTAGTAAACCTTCGCTATTATAGCACGAAAGGGTTTCTCTTGCATTTCCAAAAACCATATAGTATGTTTCAACTATCTATGAAAGGGCGGTTGTACTATGGATTTATTCGATTATTCTTCAGAACAGAAAAACACCTCATCAGGACCTCTAGCAAGTAGAATGCGTCCGCGCTCTATCGAAGAGTTTATTGGACAAGATCATATTATCGGTGAGGGCAAACTTTTAAGAAGAGCGATCCAGGCCGATCAGCTTACACCGATGATCTTCTTTGGCCCCCCCGGGACTGGTAAAACAACCCTTGCAAGAATTATCGCAAACACCACTTCTGCACATTTTGAACAATTAAACGCAGTTACTTCTGGTGTTGGAGATATTAGGAGACTATCATCTGAGGCAAAAGAGCGCGTTAAGCTTGATGATAGAAGAACTGTTCTATTTATTGATGAAATTCACAGGTTCAATAAATCTCAACAGGATGCACTTCTTCCTTATGTGGAAGATGGGACAGTCGTTCTCATCGGAGCCACGACTGAAAGTCCTATGTTTGAGATCAACCCAGCTTTGTTATCTCGGTCGAGACTTTTTCGCTTTGAACACCTGACTGAAGAGACGATCAAACAAGTTCTGCTCCAAGCGATCAACGATGACATTAGAGGGTATGGAAAGTATTCGATTCATATTGAAGATGAAGCACTCTCCCACATTGTGGATGTATCAAACGGTGATGCTAGAACGGCTTTAAACGCATTAGAACTTGCCGTCCTGACAACAACGCCCAATGATAAAGGCAAACTAGTCATCACTTTAGCAATAGCAGAAGAGTCTATTCAACAAAGAGTTCTCCAATATGACAAAGATAGCGATAATCACTATGACACGATTTCAGCCTTCATTAAAAGTATACGAGGTTCCGATGCGGATGCTACGTTATACTGGTTAGCGAAAATGATTTATGCTGGTGAAGATCCTCGATTCATTGCACGCCGACTTTATGTTCATGCGGCTGAAGATATTGGTTTAGCAGATCCAAACGCACTCCTTGTTGCTCACGCAGCCAGCTATTCTGTTGAATTCCTGGGCATGCCAGAAGCACGAATCCCACTAGCTGAAGCTGCTCTTTACTTAGCTACTGCTCCTAAAAGCAATGCTATAATTAAAGGGATCGATTCTGCTTTAGAAGCTGTAAAAAAAGAAAAAACAGGTACGATTCCTGTGCATTTAAGAGATTCGCACTACAAAGGAGCAAAAGAACTAGGTCACGGAATCGACTATAAGTACCCCCACGACTATCCAGGAGGATATGTTCCTCAACAATACCTTCCTGACCATATGATAAGAAAATCGTTCTATAAACCTACTGAGCGCGGACATGAACGAACCGTCCAAAAAAGGATGGATTACTTTAATGAACGAATAAAATCAGAGAATAAGAAGTCATAACAGCAGTGCGATGCACTGCTGTTTTTTTCTACCTTTTATCAATCTATCTTAAATTTACAAGACTTCTGTATAAATTCTTTCATACTGGCAAAGCTATGATTACTTTCAACAAAAATGCTATGAATTTACAGAATATAAAGGGGTTGAGCCAGTATGAAAGTTAGACAGGATGCCTGGTCGCATGAAGATGATTTGATGCTCGCTGAAACGGTATTACGTCATGTACGAGAAGGAAGTACACAGCTAAACGCTTTTGAAGAAGTAGGAGACCGGTTAAGCCGCACCTCAGCAGCAGTTGGATTTAGATGGAACGCGATCGTTCGTCAACGTTATGAACAAGCATTAAAGCTTGCGAAAAAACAAAGGAAAGAAATGAAGCGCGCCGAACGTAGACAGCCAACTGAATATAAACCAGAATATACAGTAAGAGAAACAACACCCCACGTGCCACAGTATAAAGAGGTGGTTCAAGCTACTGCTGAAAGACCGTCAAGTGAAAGGTCTAGGCCGGCCGTCCAGGAGCAAGCTAGCGAGCTTTCTATGCGTGACGTTATTTCGTACCTAACAAAAATGGAGCATTCACAGTATTCGACTAGCAGACTTCAATCTGAGATGAAAAAACTAGAGTTGGAAAACAAAGATCTTGTCGAAGAGAATTCACTCCTTCACCAAAAGGTAAAAAGGCTTGAGAATGAGCAGCAAGTGATGAAGGAAGATTATCAGTCTCTGATTCAAATTATGGATCGTGCGAGAAGAATGGTAGTTCTTAATGAATCAGATGAGATGGCAGTGCCAGCATTCAAGATGGACAAAAATGGAAACCTCGAAAAACTTGCTAGATAACTCCTATTAAAAAAGCAGCAGTTCATAGTGAACTGCTGCTTTATTTTGCATAAAAAAAGAAGAGCCCCAACTGTGCCGTCCTTTCCATAATTCTTGAACCTGCAATGGCAGGTGGGTGCCTTATTCTGTTCTTTGTAAGTCCTCAGCTTACGAGGCATGTACTCGAAACAGAAAGAATCAGGCTCCCGTTGTAAAAGTGTTGGCTCAAATTATTACGGAAGTAAACGTACACTTCAGGACTCTTCGTTAACTTGTAATTGAATTATAGCAGACCTTAATAGTGATTTCAATAAAGTACTACTAGGTAATTGTTAGTGTTTTATTATTCTTTTTCAGCTGCTACTGGCTTTTTCCTAAGTTCGAGGTTCAACTCTTTAAGCTGCTCTTCACTGACAGGCGAAGGTGCTTCTGTTAAGAGGCAGCTAGCACTTGCTGTTTTTGGAAATGCGATCGTATCTCTAAGATTGTTTCTTCCTGCAAGAAGCATTACCAAACGATCGAGCCCAAATGCAATTCCACCATGAGGAGGTGTACCATACTCGAAAGCTTCTAGTAAGAAGCCAAACTCTTTCGTAGCTTCTTCTTTAGTAAATCCGAGAGCACGGAACATTTTTTCTTGAACATCTCTTTGGTAAATACGCTGAGATCCCCCACCAAGTTCATATCCATTCAATACGAGGTCGTATGCATCAGCACGAACATTACCTGGCTCTTCTTCAAGAAGATGCAAGTCTTCTTTTAGTGGCATTGTAAATGGATGGTGCTCAGCAAAGTAACGATCTTGTTCTTCATCATAGCTCATTAGAGGGAAATCCATAACCCATAGGAAGTTAAATTTCGATTCATCGATCAATCCAAGTTCCCTACCTAGCTTTAATCGTAATGAACCAAGACTATCAGCAACAACTGATTTACTGTCAGCAACAAATAATAAAAGGTCTCCAGCTTCAGCGCCGAACGCTTCAATTAACTGAGCAGACATGTCTTCATCAAAGAATTTAGAAATAGGTCCTTTCAAACCTTCTTCCTCTACCTTTAACCAAGCAAGCCCTTTTGCTTTGTATGTTTTCACATATTCAGTGAGAGCATCGATATCTTTACGAGAATAATTGCCAGCTGCGCCTTTGGCATTGATACCTTTTACTGCCCCACCAGATGAAACAGCTCCTGAGAACACTTTGAACGATGAATCTTTGACAAGCTCAGAAACATCCACAAACTCCATCTCAAAACGAGTGTCAGGCTTATCAGAACCATAACGGCTCATTGCCTCTGCATGAGTCATACGAGGAAATGGTGTTTCAAGATCAACACCCTTTGTTTCTTTCAATACAAGAGACATCATCTCTTCCATCATAGAAATTAAATCTTCCTTTGGTAAGAAAGATGTTTCAATATCCACTTGAGTGAATTCCGGCTGACGATCAGCACGAAGGTCTTCATCACGGAAACAACGAACGATTTGATAGTAACGTTCGAAACCTGACACCATCAATAACTGTTTAAACAATTGAGGTGATTGAGGAAGTGCGTAAAATTCTCCATTATGCACACGACTCGGTACAAGATAGTCTCTCGCTCCTTCAGGTGTACTCTTCGTAAGCATCGGTGTTTCGACTTCTAGGAATTCATTGTGATCAAGAAAATCTCTAATCGCTTTCGTCGTACGGTGACGAAGCTTAAATGTTTCTTGCATTACTGGACGTCTGAGATCAAGATAACGATACTTTAGACGAATATCTTCGCCAACCTCAACATCGTCTGAAACCGCAATCGGTGGGTTTTTAGCAGCATTTAAAATTTCCAGCTTTTCTGCATGGATTTCAACTGCTCCTGTCGGGATGTTCGGGTTCACCGTTTCTTTCGCACGTTCAACAACTGTACCAGTAATCGCAAGCACATATTCACTTCTTACTTTTTCAGCTAATTCAAGTGCTTCTTTTGAAACTGTAGGGTTAAAAACAACCTGTACGATTCCAGAACGGTCTCTAAAATCGATGAAAATCAATCCACCGAGATCACGACGCTTTTGCACCCATCCTTTTACTTCTACTTTCTCGCCCACTTGACTTTCGCGAACCTTGCCGCATGAATGGCTTCTTCCTATCATTCTCCAGTTTCCTCCTTCAATTTCTTTGTAAGGTAAGAGGTGATTTCAGAAAAGCGTACCGCTTGCTGATCTCCCGTTTCCATTTCCTTAATGTTAATTTCATCCTTTTGGAGTTCATCCTCCCCAAGAATCGCTACATACTTCGCATTCGAGCGATTAGCTGCTTTGAATTGACTCTTCATTTTCCGATCAAGATAGTCACGTTCAGCTGATAAGCCTGCACTGCGTAACTCATGAAGAAGACCATTTGAAATTGTCTGTGCTTCTTCTCCCATCGTAACAACATAGCAATCGATTGTTTTTTCGATCGGGAGTTCAACTCCTTCTGCTTCTAGAGCCAGCAATAGGCGTTCAATACTCATAGCAAATCCGATTCCAGGCGTTGTAGGTCCACCTACTTCTTCAACAAGACCGTTATAACGTCCACCGCCACTAAGCGTTGTAATCGCTCCAAACCCTTCTGCTTCACTCATAATTTCAAATGCTGTGTGGTTATAATAATCAAGCCCTCTTACGAGACGCTCATCGATCACGTAGTCAATTTTCATATAATCCAACGCTTTTTTGACGTTCGTGAAGTAATTTGCAGATTCTTCGTTTAAGTAATCAAGGATAGATGGTGCACTTGCCATCAATTCATGATCGCGGTCTTTCTTACAATCCAGGATTCGTAGAGGATTATTTTCTAAGCGATTTTGACAATCGCTGCAGAACTCACCAATACGTGGTTCGAAATGTGCGATTAATGCATTTCGATGTGCCTCTCTACTTTCAGTGTCACCAAGACTATTTAGATATAATTTCAGGTTCTTAAGGCCTAGTTCTTTATAGAAATCGATTGCTAACGCGATGACTTCCGCATCGATCGAAGGATCATTACTACCCATAGCCTCTACACCAAACTGGACAAACTGTCTCATCCTCCCAGATTGAGGGCGCTCATATCGAAACATCGGCCCTATATAGTACAGCTTTACAGGTTGCTCAGCCAATCCAAACATTTTATTGTTCACAAAGGCTCTAACTGCAGAAGCGGTACCTTCAGGACGAAGTGTAAGACTTCTACCACCTCGATCTTCAAATGTATACATCTCTTTCTGGACGATATCAGTTGAATCCCCTACACCACGCTGAAATAATTCCGTCTTCTCGAAAATAGGAGTGCGTAGTTCATGATAATTATATCTACGACAAATATCTCTTGCCTTTTCCTCTATATATTGCCAAAGCTCGGATGTACCAGGTAGAATATCCTGCGTACCTCTCGGAATTTGAAAACTCATTTTTTTCTCCTCCTTAAATCATATAGCCCAATTTTTGGGACTAAAAAAAACCCCCATCCCTGAATATACATTCAGGGACGAGAGTTACCCGCGGTGCCACCCTAATAGAAGAAGTCATTTTCTTCCACTTTAACAGTTAACGCCTGTAAACGTTGTTCCCTACTAAGCGAGCTGTTCGGAAACAATCCCAGGAAGTGTCTTTCAAAAAAGTGGACTCAAGAATGTTTTCAGCCTACGACATTCTCTCTCTGGTGATGCCCTATCTTTTTTTACTTTTCTCCCTCATTGGAGCAACGTATCTAATTACTGAATTGTTTTCTATCATACGAGTCCGCGTTTTTTTTGTCAAGCTTATTTTTGCGTGTCAATTCTGTCATCGGCAGGATTCGTTCCGCGAATCCTACCCGATAAGCCTTTTTCCAAACAATTAACGCTTCATTTTCTGTCGCATGATTTTAATACTTTTGAGCGACAACCCGAACTCTTCTGCTAACTCCATATTCGTTAAACATTGCTCTTTTTGTAGAAAGTCATGAAAATCCACGCCGAACTCTGGTTGAGAATTATTATAGTTCATCATTTCTTTATTTGTTGATCTCAACAGCTATCATCCTTTTTTAGTGAAGTGTTATACTAGTTTCACCAAAAATAATGACATTTACAACTTCACGAAGGATTCTTTTTATCCGATAAAGAAATATCGCTTATGTGAAAATGTAGGAACGGAGAAAGGAGTCGCACATTGAAATATTTATTATACGGCTTTCTACTTTTATTTTTAGTATGTCTTATGCCTGAGAAAGGTTTTGCTGAAGAAACAGCAAAAATAACGAACACATTAAATGTCCGTTCTGGTCCATCACTTACATCTTCTGTTCTTCAACAGGTACATAGCGGCGAGACGTTACCTATAATTGGAAATTCTGGTGAGTGGTTTGAAGTAAGACTAGATTCAGAAGAAACTGGATGGATTGCTGGTTGGTTGATTACAACCATCGAAAACACCGAGACACCTTCGGTAGTCGAGCCTATTGTTTCTGATCTACAGATAAGATCAGGGCCAAGTGAAGCAAACCGTGTAATCGGAAGTACAAAACCAGGAGAAACTTGGCAAGTCTCGAAAACCAAAGGGAATTGGACAGCTATACACTACCACGATCGCATCGGATGGGTTGCTAATTGGCTTGTGGAAGAAGTAAAAGAAGCTTCTAGCACAAGTGAACAACAAGACACCAAACCGATCAAAAAAGAAGTCGTCGCTTCGGTATTAAACGTTCGAGAACAGCCGGGAGTAGACAGCACAATCCTGACACAGCTTCCCAATGGTACAGTCGTTTCTGACTTAAAACAACTAGGAAAATGGAGCTTAATTCAATACAATAACGGAGAAACAGGATGGGTTGATCGCACGTATTTAACAGAGACAAACAAACATCTATCAGCGAGTTACCTTACGCTGCTTTACCACTCCACAAATTTTAGAGACGGACCTGGACTAGATTATCCTGTTATCGCACAGGGCTCGAAAAATGACAAATACGAAATAGTTGGAAAAGAAAAAGAATGGTATGAAGTCGTATTGAATGATGGCAGAACAGCCTATGTGGCCGATTGGATTGTTTCGACAGGCTCTTCTCTCGGATTGAGAGCAAATCATACTAGAGGAAAAACTGTCATATTAGATGCCGGGCATGGCGGACATGATAGTGGAGCCCTTGGTCTGTTTACTTACGAAAAGCTATTAACACTCCGAACGACTAAAGCAATTGCCGAAAAACTGAAAGACGCAGGCATTCGTGTCATTTTAACAAGAGATTTGGATCGTTATGTTTCATTATCAGAACGAACAAACCTTTCCGATCGATACCAGGCAGATGCGTTTGTTAGCGTCCATTATGATAGTGCTGTAGACCCGACCGCAAACGGAATGACTACTTATTACTATCATGAAGATCACAAGTCTCTCGCTACAAGCATTCATGATGAAGTAACTCATGCCAACTCACTAAAGGATCGAGGCATACGGTTCGGGAACTATTATGTACTACGCAATAATCCTTCACCATCTGTATTACTAGAACTGGGCTACTTATCTAACCCATTCGAAGAGCAACAAATCAACAAGCAACATTATCAAGCTAACATGACCTCCAATGTTGCTAATGGTATTATTACTTATCTAAATAGAAGTCGTTAATTAAATAAGATTCTTTTCGTGAACATTATTGCTATAAGAACTGGGATGATTTCCGCTCAACTTAGCTAGGTGTGGTTCTTTAAAATAAATTCTTTCAAAAACAACAATCTTTGAAAAAAATTCGTAAATAAAAGCAGCAGGGATCCCCTGCTGCTTTTACTATTCCTTGCTATCTATGATGAGGGTAACTGGACCGTCATTTGTTAGCTGAACATCCATCATAGCTCCAAACACACCAGTTTGGACCTCCACGCCTTTATCCATGACAAATTCGTTGAATCTCTCATAAAGGGCTTTGGCTTTATCTGGTTTTGCAGCCTTCATAAAGTTTGGTCTTCTTCCTTTACGACAATCTCCATATAGCGTGAACTGAGAAATTGATAGAAGGGCACCACCTAAGTCTTTGAGTGAGAGATTCATCTTTTCACTATCATCTTCAAAGATACGAAGGTTTACGATTTTATCAGCCAAATACGCTGCGTCCTTTTCCGTATCTTCCTGGGTTACACCAAGCAGAACGACGAGTCCCGAATCGATTTCCCCAGTTACTTCATCATTTACAGTAACTGACGCATGCTTCGACCTTTGAACTACAGCTTTCATCATGAACTTCCTTTCTAACTCTGCTATTGCATAATTCTACGCACGGCATAAATGTCTGGTATACGCTTCACACGCTCAACGACTTTCTGAAGATGTGCGGTATTTCGAATGGAGACCGTCATACTGATTGTAGCCATCTTGTTGTTATCAGAACGGCCTGATACGGATGTCATATCCGTTTTCGTTTCTGCAACAGCTTGAAGAACTTCATTCAGCAATCCTCTTCGATCATACCCACTGATTTCAATGTCAACGTTATAGCTTTTTGGTGAATGACTTTCCCATTCCACTTCAAGAAGACGTTCCTTTGCATTATCTTCATTGACGTTAGGGCAGTCTTTTCTATGAATCGAGACACCTCTACCTTTCGTGATATATCCTACAATATCATCACCAGGAACTGGATTACAGCAGCGAGAAAGCCGAATTAACAAATTATCGATTCCTTTGACTCTTACGCCAGACTCCGCTCGTTTTGGTGCTTGAGATGGAGAGTGCGTCTTGCCTTCAATGATCGACCTTGCAAGCTCTTCTTCTTGCTCTTTTGTCTTTTCTTTTCTAGCTTTTTCTGTTAGCCTAGTCGCGATTTGAGCTGCAGTAATACCACCATAGCCAACTGCTGCATACATATCTTCTTCGCTTGTGAAATTAAATTTATTCGAGACATTCGCAATGTTTTCAGAAGTTAATACTTCTTTGAGCTCAAAGCCATGCCCTTTTATTTCTTTTTCAACAAGTTCTCGACCCTTATCAACATTTTCTTCACGCTTTTCTTTCTTAAACCATTGTTTAATCTTGTTCTTTGCATGAGAGCTTTGACTGATTTTCAGCCAATCTTTACTAGGACCATATGAATGCTTAGAAGTAAGCACTTCTACGATGTCTCCAGTTTTCAATTTATAATCTAGCGGAACCATCTTCCCATTGACTTTAGCACCGATACACTGGTTTCCAATCTCCGTGTGGATCCGATAAGCAAAATCAAGCGGAACAGAACCCGTTGGAAGCTCGATCACATCTCCCTTTGGAGTAAACACGAATACCATATCACTGAAGAGATCGACCTTTAGAGATTCCATAAACTCTTCAGCATTTGATACATCATTTTGCCATTCGAGAATTTGCCTAAACCAGGAAAGTTTTTTCTCGAACGAACTATTCACTGCACCGTCATTGTCTTCTTTATATGCCCAATGAGCAGCAATACCGTATTCTGCAACCTTATGCATATCAGACGTTCGGATCTGTACTTCAAGAGGGTCACCCTTTGGACCGATTACCGTTGTGTGAAGTGATTGATACATATTTGCTTTTGGCATTGCGATATAATCTTTGAAACGACCGGGCATGGGCTTCCAACAAGTGTGAATGATTCCAAGAACAGCGTAGCAATCTTTAATGCTATTCACGACAATTCGAACAGCGAGCAGATCATAAATCTCATTAAATTGTTTGTGCTGCTTAGTCATTTTTCGATAGATACTGTATATATGTTTCGGACGACCAGAAATTTCCGCATTAATTGAAACTTCCTTGACTCGTTCTTGAATTTCACCAACCACCTCATGAACGAAGCCTTCTCTCTCTTCTCGCTTCTTTTGCATGAGATTAACGATACGATAATACTGTTGGGGATTCAGATAACGAAGTGCAGTATCTTCAAGTTCCCATTTAATGGTTGAAATACCGAGACGATGGGCAAGAGGTGCGAATATCTCTAGGGTCTCATTTGCTTTTTGTAATTGCTTTTCTTTTGGCATATGCTTTAGTGTTCGCATATTGTGAAGACGGTCAGCAAGCTTAATCAAAATACATCTGATATCTTGAGCCATTGCGATCATCATCTTACGGTGATTTTCAGCCTGCTGCTCTCGCTTTGACTTGTATTTAATCTTCTTTAGCTTAGTTACGCCATCAACGAGCATGGCAAGTTCAGGACTAAACTCGTTCGAAATTTCTTCAAGGGTTACCTCTGTATCCTCAACCACATCATGAAGAAACCCCCCAGCTACCGTTACAGGGTCAACCTCAAGATTCACAAGAATACCCGCAACTTCAACAGGGTGAATGATATAAGGTTCACCTGATTTTCGGTATTGGCCTTCGTGTGAATCACGTGCGTATTCATAAGCTCTTTGGACAAAGGAGAGATCCTCCTCTGCCAAATATTGCTTCGCTCTTTGCATTACCTCTTCTATGGTCATGAAATCACCTTAATTACTGTTGGTATATAGCTTCTATTATCGTTAAAAAAAGTCTGCATGTAAAGCATTAAAGAAAAATATGTCGTTTTTCATTACTGGAAACAAGTGGTGATGCTCGTTCTTAAAGAGAAAGAGTGTCCGAAAGATGTTTCGGACACTCTATAATGATCAATAAGTCATTAGTGTGAAAATGTCATGACGATCCAGGTTTTTACGTCCTTCTAGATAAGAAAGCTCAATCATAAATGCTAGACCTACAACGACTCCACCAAGTTTCTCAACAAGCTCGATGGTAGCATTGATCGTACCGCCCGTCGCGAGCAGATCGTCTGTAATGAGAACTCTTTGGCCTGGCTTAATCGCATCTTTATGAATGGTTAGAACGTCTTTGCCGTATTCTAGTCCATAATCCACTTTAACAACTTCTCTTGGAAGCTTTCCTTCCTTTCGTACAGGAACGAACCCAATGCCAAGAATGTAAGCGACAGGACAACCTACGATGAATCCACGAGCTTCTGGTCCAACAATAACGTCGACGTTCTTGTCCTTAGCGAAATCAGCAATATCACTTACTACGCCTCTATACGCCTCTCCATCTTGCATCAGTGGTGTAATATCTTTGAAGCGGATTCCTTCCTTCGGGTAATCTTCAACTACTGAAATATAGTCTTTATAATTCATTTATTTAATGGCCTCCTCAGTGCTACTGAAACAATTTACTGATTGATCGAACCAACTTTTCAACGCATGATAAGATGAATAACAAAAATCATTCTCGAGCTTTGCTTGTTCTAGCTTGCTTCTATACGTTTTTGAAGAAGTAAGTTCGTTTTTTACAGATTGTGGATTTATTGAAATAAGTCCGTCTTCCATTCTAACAAAGTTCAACTCAAAAAACACCTGTGACATAAAGTTGACAGTCTCCTTCGACCAACCCTTGTGTTTTGCAAGCTTTGCAGCGTCTTTCAAATGGAAGCTTCCACGTTTCATTAAAAATCCATAATACCACTTAAAATCTTCTTGAGATGGTAGTGTTGAAAAGAAATGGTCTTCTTCATGTTCAAAGACTGCATACGTTCTTTCAGGCTTCCCACCTTTACGAAACAACTCGATAAGGTCTTCTTCTATATATGGCAGATCTAGCAACATGACATATTTATTCTCAAAAGATAGATTCTCTTCAAGAGGATTACGAACTACTAGATCGCTCCAATTTTGAATTCCTAGTTTATCGACGGTAGTGTCTCTGAAAGCTATCATGGTTAATTTCTCTACCGGAAGGTTATTTAACCTCTTGTTAAGATCTCGTATCCCACGATAATCAAAAAGTTGCCATTCATTCACCGCTAAATCATGAACGAAAATTTGTGGCTTCTTCAATCCATTCCACTCATTTATTGAGAGCTGACCAATAACAGATAGTGCTGATCGAGAAGCGATTTCTTCGAATACATAGCCGAAATGAAATCCTACCCCATCTAGAGTCGATCCACCCTCTTTCAAGGAAACTTTCAGGTGATTTTCTTGACTACCTATTCTTCTGATTTGAGCTAAACTTACATCTTTTAGCATAACTACTGGTTTAGGATTACTCACGCCAAAAGGAGCTAACAAATTCATTTGCTCGATTGTATCAAGTGATATATCTTCTATTGAGCAATGTAGATCAACCTTAGTAAGAGGTGTTAAGTCTGCTTCGGTAAGGCTCTCGTTCGCTTGTACGTTCAATCTACTTCTTAAATCGTCAAGATATTCTAAATCAATCGTCATCCCTGCTGCCATCGGGTGGCCTCCGAAATGTGGAAGAATATCTCGACACTCCGATAGATTCATGAACATATCGAACCCTTCTATACTTCGAGCAGATCCTTTAGCAACGCCCTTTTCTCGGTCGATACTCATGACAATAGTAGGGCGGTAATATTTCTCTACTAGCCGGGAAGCAACAATCCCAATTACACCGGGATTCCATCCTTCTCGAGCTATGATCAGTACACGATTATTATCTAATGGATAGTTCGCTTCCACTTCTTCTATCGCTTCTTTTGTCATCGTATTCACAAGCTCTTGTCGGGCTTTATTTAAAGAATCGATCTCTTCTGCGATTTGCTTAGCATAAGTCAAATCTTCAGTAGTTAACAACTCAACAGCTGGACCAGCATGTTCTAGCCTTCCAACAGCGTTTAATCTTGGTCCGATTCCGAAGCCAAGGTGTTCTTCATTCAATTCCTGTCCCTTGAGTCCACACACGTCCAATAGCGCTTTTATTCCCGGTTTATCGGAATTCTGAAGAGCACGAATCCCTTCACTAGCGATCAAGCGGTTTTCATCCTGGAGAGGAACCAAATCAGCAATAGTGCCCATCGCCGCTATTTCGAGCAAGTGACCAGGTATTCGATCAAGAAGTGCATGAGCTAGCTTAAAAGCAACTCCCACTCCTGCTAACCCTTTGAACGGATAGGTGCAACCTGGTTTTTTGGGGTTAATAATGGCAAGAGCATCAGGAAGAACGGGTGGTGGCTCATGGTGATCTGTTATGATCAGATCGATGCCAATTTCCTTTGCTATCTCTGCTTCATGAACACCAGAGATTCCTGTATCAACTGTTACAATTAAATCATATCCATCTTCTTTGGCTTTTCGGAATGCAGTTTCGTTAGGACCATACCCTTCCGTAAAACGGTTCGGAATATAATAATCAAACTGAGCACCGAGTTCGTTAAACGTATAAACAAGAACCGAAGTACTACTCACACCATCAGCGTCATAATCCCCAAAAATGAGAATTCTTTCGTTGTTTGAAATGGCTTCTTTTATTCGTTGTACCGATTCTTTCATTCCATCCATTAAATAAGGATCATGATATGATAAATTTTCTTTGTATAAAAATCTACGGGCTGTTTCAGCACTTTGAATACCTCTATTCACTAAAAGAGAAGTAGCAAGGCGTGATATCCCTAGTTCACTCTGGAGCTGGTCGATGTTTGTTTCATCTGATTCAGCTAACTTCCAGCGTGTTTTAGACTTTAACATCGAATCACCTCTTAACCAGTCTATTATATATAGTTATCGAATATTTGACCATAGGTTGAGGGAAGGAAACTTCCAAAACAAATTAAAAACCTCCGCGTACGCGGAGGTTTGGTCGCTTATTTATTTTCATTTTCTACCGAATTTTCTTCAGATACTACCTCTTCAGATGGTTGAGAGGCTTCATCTGTGTCTGATACCGTAACAAGTTGACTTTCTGTATGTCCCTTATTTTCTTTCCGAAGTCTTTTCACTTCTCTACTCAATTTGTAATACTTCACCATTCCAAACCCAAGTACCAAGATCGCTCCCATTAGTACTGACCCTAAAATAACGAGCACAAGCGGCCATTCAGATGTTCCGAATACATAGTTCACTTGAACAGGATCGACATTTACAACTGAAAAAACCGCAATGATTAGAGCGAATATTAAAGCAACAACCAATCCCCATTGTCCTTTCATCTCTTTCAACCTCCCCTTATTACTAGTCTATTCTCTTATGCTCAACTTTTTTCCTTTGGTTCATATGGATTGATATGAATGAGGACATCATGAACCTCATCTTGTTTTAATAGATGTTCTTTCACAGCTTTTCCGATATCATGACCCTCTTTGACGGTGATGTCGGGGTCAACCCCGAGTTTAATATCAATGATGACGTAATGACCATGCTCTCTCGCATAAAACTCATCCAAATTAAGTACACCTGGCATCTCCTTGATTGCTTTCACATAATGCGTTGTATCTTCATCATGTAAAACGTGATCTAATGTAGTATGAATCGATTCAAAGCCTAACTTAACTGCCATTTTCCCAATAAGTATCGAGACAAATATTCCGGCTACAGGGTCTGCATAGACAAGCCAGGACATGTTGAAGAAGCTTCCAAGGAGAGCTCCAGTTATACCTATGAGTACGGCAATAGAAGAATATACATCTGAACGATGTTCGTATGCATTGACGATAAGAGCATCACTGTTAATCTTTTTTCCTAACTTGTACTTGTATCGAAACAGGATTTCTTTCGTGATGATTGAAATAAGTGCTGCATACAAAGCGAGTTGACCTGGCGCCTCGATAGGTTCAAACAACGCTTGTCCAGAACTGATACCGATTTCCACTCCAACGAGGAGAAGCAATACTGCAACGATAATTGCAGCAATCGATTCAGCTTTTCCATGACCGTATGGGTGATCCCGATCAGGAGGAAGCTTGGCAGCCCTAAGGCCAATTAAAACCGCGAATGATCCTGCAACATCAGAAGCAGAGTGGGCAGCATCGGCAATCAATGCACGACTATTCGCTATATATCCAATTACTCCTTTCAGAACAGCAAGAGCAATATTTGCGATTATGCCAATAAGTGCTGCTACCTCCGCTTTGCGAAAACGCTCTTCTTTATTCATGTCTTCACCTCTAATTGTGCCTATTCACTATAGCCTTTCCCTTCAATACGCTCACATAACACAAAAAAATTCCGATTGTAAAAGCCATGGCATAGCCATGGCTTTTATTCTCTAAGCTTCACTACTAGCCGTTGAGAACTTCTTCTTTTTTAGTTGCTTTCCTTTCCACACAGCCCATATTTGTGAGGCAATAAATAGAGAAGAATACGTACCAGCAACTAGTCCGATTAGCAATGCAATCGCAAATGGACGGATTGCTTCTCCTCCAAAAATAGTGAGCGCAGCAGCTGCAAATACAACTGTTAGAACAGTATTGATCGAACGAGCAAGTGTTTGAACAAGACTCTTGTTCACAACACGAGCAACGTCTTCAAAGTCTTTAACCTTTTTCTCTAATTTCATATTTTCTCGAATTCTATCGAACGTTACGATCGTATCATTGATCGAATACCCGACAATCGTCAGAACAGCAGCGATGAAGGTAATATTCACCTCAATCTGCAATAAGCTGAATACCGCAATAATAAAGAATGCGTCATGAAAAAGCGCAACAATTGCTGCCATTCCCTGTAACCATTCAAACCGGATTGCTACGTAGATGATGATCCCTATAGAGGCGATCGCAACTGCAATAAATGCATTCTTCGCAAGATCCACTGCAACGTCAGGTGAAACTGTACTTACATTCGGTTCTGCACCGTAAAGTTCAGAGAAATGATCTTTCAATTCACTGATTTCTTCTTTCTCAAGTTCATCTTTAAAAGCCGCAACAGCCATATCGCCGCCACCTGCTAGCGTTACCGACTCAGGCTTATAGCCAAGGGAATCAAATTCAGAGCTAACTTCTTCAGTCGTTAGCTTCTGCTCCGAATTAATATCCACTCTAGAGCCACTTGAGAAATCAATACCGAGATTAAGGCCAAATATTGCAAGCACCAATCCTCCAAGGACAATCAAGGCTAGTGAAATCATAAAAAACTTATTCCGATGTTTCACAAAGTCAAAATCAATATTTCTTAGTTTAGAGCTCATCGATCTCACTCTCCTTCACGCCAAAAAGTCCGGGCTTTTTATTCAATGCCCTGCTCTTGACCCACAGTCCAAGTAGGATGCGTGACCCCCAAACAGCAGTCAAAAAGCTTACGATAATACTCGTGATCAACATTACTGCAAACCCTTTTACAGAGCTTGTACCGTATGCAAACAGTACACCAGCAGCGATCAAAGTAGTGATGTTGGCATCGAAAATCGTTGTAAATGATCGTCTTCCACCAGCTTTGAAAGCAGACATGATCGATTTACCTGAACGTATTTCTTCTTTTATCCGCTCATACGTAATGATATTGGCATCAACGGCCATACCCACTCCGAGAATCAATGCCGCTATACCTGGTAGTGTTAATACAGCTCCCATCCAGTTAAACACGACAAGGATTAGATAGATATAAGTACTTAGCGTGATAACAGCGATCATACCTGGGAATCGGTAATAGAAAAGCATAAATAGGAAGATTAAGCCTACTCCAATAAATCCAGCTGTTATTGTTTTATCTAGTGACTTTTCTCCAAACTGTGCTCCTACCGATGTTGAATAGATTTCATCTAGCTTTACAGGAAGGGATCCTGCATTCAATAGCTCTTTTAGATTCTCTGCTTCTTCAATTGTAAAAGGTGGTCCAGAAATAATAACTGTATTTTGAGACAGCACTTCTCTTACTGATGGATCAGAAATGAACTTCTGTTCATCAGCAGGTTTTTGCGCTTCTTCTTTGTACGAGTCACCTTCTTGATAATCTAACCAGATCACTAATCGGTTATCTGGAAAAGGTTTATTCATAATTTCACCGGTAATATCAGCGAATTGTTGAGGATCCTTCAAAGCTACCTGAACCACTGGCTGATTTTTCTCGAAAACTACTTTAGCAGCGCCTTCTTTTAAATCTGCACCGCTCATCTTCTCTTCGTCATCAACCGTTCGAAATGTGAGTTCAGCCTGCGTAGACAGAAGCTCACGAGCCTGATTTTGGTCCTTTACACCGGCTAACTGTACACGGATCCTATCTTCCCCTTCAATCGTGATTCGAGGCTCTGATACACCGAGAACATTGATCCGTTTATAAAGTGCACTCACTGTACTATTCAACAAGTCTTTAGAAAGCTCTTGTCCATCTTGGGCGGGTTCTACTTTATATAGAACTTCAAAGCCACCTTGAAGATCAAGACCAAGTTTGATGTCTTTTGTCACACCTAGGACCGTCGTTCCAATCAATCCCCCTAGAAGGAGAACAATCAAAAAGAACGAAACAATCCGGCCTTTTTTTACCATGGAATAAAAACTCCTCTCTAAGCCAACAGCAATAACGTATGTAGGTTAAAATGCCATAATACTACATATTATACCGAAATATAGATTTTTCTGTCAATTATTGTTCAATTATGCAAACTTTCCTCTTCACTAACCCAACCTGTACCCCTGTACGCATGAATAGTCAACCAATTCATATATTCATTCGCAGACAATCTCATGATGTCATTTACAAGTTGGTGAAGTTTGATTTCTTCATTATCATTATTTCGTTCTATACGAGCAAGGAGACAACTCCAGATCTCATCAACAGTAGCCCTATCATAGCCCAACAGGTGAAACTCGTCTCTCTTGCTTTCAAGTGCAGGATATACTTCGTTTTTCCAGTCTTCCATCCTTCTGTCTCCTCTCTTTCTAAAAAATTGAATAAATTGCCGCACCTACTCCAAGGCCAGCAATAACGACTCCCGTTAAGATCGATAGAAAAGCATATTTAAACCGTATCGCAAAAAGCGATGCGGCTACACAAGCACTATAAGCACCTGTTGTTGGCAACGGTACGGCAGTAAATAGGATAAGTCCGATCGCTCCATACTTTTCAACATTTTTACTTTTATTTAGCGTACGTTGATATAACCATTCATAAAAGCGATTATACCATCCGAACCTCATCATCCAATTACTTAGCGGTTTGAATAATAAGAGTAGTGGAATGATTGGCAATACGTTTCCGAATAAACTGAGGAAAAATGCTTCCCAGAATGGAATATCGAACGTAAAAGCCAGTGGTAAACCACCTCTGAGTTCTAGTATTGGAAGGGCAGAAACCACTACCACAATCGCTTCCTGTGGAAGGAAGTCGAGGTTCTCTACTACAAACTGTTTAATTTCATCTTTCATTAAAACACTCCCATATGCCTGTCATGCTTTGTCCCCTACTAAGCATATACATAGTGATAAAAAATATCTAGACTTTTCTATAATTTTGCAAGGCTACTATGTATGGAAAGTAGGTTCATTTATGTCGAAGCAAACCTTTTTAAGAGGTACACTTTTACTTATATTTGCTGGGTTAATCACCAAAATCCTAGGATTTATTAATCGAATCGTTATGTACAGAGTGATGGGTGATGAGGGAGTAGGGTTATACATGATGGCGGTTCCTACCTTGATCCTCACAATTACACTAACAAGGCTCGGACTCCCTGTCGCAATCTCAAAAATGGTAGCAGAAGCAGATGCTGAAGGTGACAGACAAAAGATTAAACGAATTCTCATTGTATCCTTATCGATAACCACCGTATTAAGCATTGTCTTCACAACCATCATGGTACTTGCCGCACCTGTTCTATCGAAAGTATTCTTCACCGATCATCGTACCTTCTATCCATTGATCGCAATTGCACCCGTAGTATCCATCGTTGCGATGTCATCCGTTCTTCGAGGCTATTTTCAGGGACTACAAAACATGCGACCTTCAGCTTATTCACAAGTAATTGAACAAATCGTTCGAATCTGCTTAGTTGCAATCCTAACCGGGGCCTTCTTGCCATATGGCGTTGAATTTGCTGCAGCAGGTGCAATGATTTCAGTCGTGCTTGGAGAACTAGCTTCACTAATTTATATGTTCTCTATGTTTAAAATGAAAAAAAGAATAAAGATAAGGAGCGATTTTTTTTCATATTTAAGAGGCGGGAGAAGTACCTTTAAAGATCTAATGAGTATCTCTCTTCCAACGACAGGCAGTCAGCTGATTGGATCGCTATCCTATTTCTTTGAACCAATAATGGTTGTTCGAAGTCTTGCAATCGCAGGGATTGCAGCTACGATTGCAACGAAACAGTACGGGAATTTAGCAGGGCTCGCGATTCCGCTACTCTTTCTTCCTACTTTCATAACCTTCTCCCTACAAGTGTCACTTGTACCTGCTATCAGCGAAGCATATGCACAAAAGCAGTTCAAGCAAATTCAACACCGCTTAAGTCAGGCAATTCGACTCTCTATGGTCGCTGGTGGAATATCGGTTGTTGTTATGTATGTATTTGCAAAACCACTCCTTGAGATCATGTATAACGCACCTCATGTGGCGATATATGTTCAAGTGATGGCCCCATTCTTTTTCTTTTTCTATTTTCAAGGACCTCTTGCTGCAGCTCTGCAAGCACTTGATCTTGCAAAAGCAGCTATGATTAACAGCTTCATCGGAGCTGTCGTCAAGCTAGCAGCTATCTTCTTCCTTGCATCACGTCCTGAACTTGGAATTATGGGTGCCGCGCTTGCGATTGTAATAGGAATACTACTTGTTACACTTCTTCATTTTGCTACGTTAGTGAAAGCGATTGGATTTTCAATCGTAGTGAGCGATATCCTGAAGGGCGTGGTCAGTATCATTCTAGCTAGCTACGCTGGTCACATATTTTATAAGTTAATGATCGATGCGCCTTCAGACATACCTGGATCGATTCTGGCTATTACTAGCACTTCTATTGTTTATGTCGTTTTGTTACTACTCCTAGGTTTAGTCAATAGAAGTGATCTAAGACGTCTTCCACTTATCGGTAAATTTGTTCACTAGATCCTACTGTTTAAATCATATCAAATCACTAAATAAAAAAGTAACCACTCCGGTTACTTTTTCTCATTTTTCAAATCGATAAAAAAGTTTCCATTCTTATGAAGTGAACAAAATGAAATATCTTTAATGCTTCTCTGACCAACCTTTCTTAATTCTTGACGGAGCCAAAACTCTGTTTTGTCAATTCTCTCAAGATGCTCACCTTGAATCTTTCCATCCAATATAAGAGGTAACGGGAGGTGTGAGTCGGGATAACCTTCTTCGTTCTGGTCTTTTTTGATTACAGATAACTTCCCAGTGGGTTCTAGAATTGCAAATTCAACATCCGACACTGAACTAATATTATTTTCTCTTAGCTGAACAAGGAGATCATCAAAATTGTATCGCTGTTTTTTCATTTCATATTCGTCAATTTTTCCTTTCTCAATCAGAACTGTCGGCTTTCCGTCCACAATTTCTCTAATCTTTTCACTTTTTAAAGAAATAAGTGCCATAATCAATTGGATAATAACTAAGACACTAATCGGAATAAATGTACTAATCATAGGGGTACTAGGGTCTTCAATCGACATGACAGCTAATTCGGCGATCATAATGGAGATAACAAAATCAAGAACACTCAACTGACCGATTTCTCGTTTACCCATTATCCTAAAAACGAGTATGATTACGAAATACAAAACCAGTGTTCTAAGAATCATCGTTGAATACTCCATTCACAATCGCCTCCCTTCTTCATCCTTATTCTTAGTGTGACCAGTGGACGCTCACAGCATAAAGGAAGGTAATGGAAACAAAAAAACTTCCCTTCTAATAGAAGGGAAGCAAGTATCTAAAGTAAATATATACGGTGGATATGAGTAATGAAACAACTACAACAGGGAGACCTATTAATAAGAAGTGCACAAACCTGATTTCGTGATTTTCTTTCATTGCAAGCCCCGCGACTACGACATTGGCGGATGCTCCGATCAATGTTCCGTTTCCACCAAGACAAGATCCTAGTGCAAGCGACCACCAAAGTGGATCAAGATTCGTCATTCCATATCCTGAAAACTCAGTTATCACAGGAATCATCGCTGCTACGAAAGGAATATTATCGAGAAATGCAGACAATATTCCTGATCCCCATAATATAATGATCGACGTTTTCGGCATATCACCTTCAGTATATAGCAAAATCGCCCTAGCAATCTCATCGATAATGCCTACTTCTTCTAAACCACCAATCAGTATGAATAACCCTATAAAAAAAAACAGTGTAACCCATTCGATAGAAGAGAAAACCTCTTCGACTTTATGTTCATTTTGTGTAATTAGAAGTAAAAGGACGGCTCCAGCCATCGCGATATTCGTAATATCTGTATGAAGGATCGGGTGAAGTAAGAATCCGATAATCGTCATAATCAAAACAATACACGATTTAACGAGCAATGGTCCTTTCTTCAAATAATCCTCTGCATTCATCCTCATCAACGTATTTCGATGCGTATCATCTACAACAAGACGCTTTTTATAAAAAAGTAGCAGACCAGTTATGATTACAGCATAAATGACCCCTACAATTGGAGCGAGATTAAAAAGGAAGTCATTAAAATCAAGATGTTTTACTGCTTGCCCAATCATAATATTTGGCGGATCACCTATCAATGTTGCCGTTCCACCTATGTTTGAAGAGAGAATTACCGTAATGAGGAATGGCATACTGGTTACTTTCAAAATTCTCGTTAACGTAAGAATAATAGGAACAAGTAGAAGAACTGTTGTTACGTTATCAAGAAGTGCAGAACCAACAGCAGTTAAGCATCCTACAACTGCAAGAAGCGGAAGCGGATGACCTTTTACCTTCTGCGCCATTTGAATGGCAATGTATTCGAAAATCCCGTTTTGACTAGTGATGGAAACAAGAATCATCATAGAAAACAAAAGGGCAATCGTATTCCAATCTATATGCTTCACAAACGCTTCATCAGCCGTTGAAATACCTGCTAGGAGCATCAACAATCCGCCTCCGCAGGCAACAAGGGCTCTATTTATTTTCTCGGTAATAATCCCTATATAAGCAAGAACAAAAATAATAAGCGCTATACTCATTTCCAATCCCTGCTGCCCCTTTCCTAGCTACTTTCTATAATCGTATGACGGGCTGTCCTAAATCATGATTGACTTCTAAATGAAGAGAGTGTGAATAGAATGTACAAACCATTCATATAAAAGGGGGATTATGATGAGGTCAAAACATGCGTTCTCTGCTATGGGATCAGGTATGGTCACAATCGTAACGATTGTCCTCGCTACGAGCGTATTACTTTCTCTTATTCTTCGTTTTTCTTCTGTCTCTGAAAATGGAATTGCTCCAATTGTCATTACAACTACAGTAATTGCGTTTTTCATCGGTGGATTTATTTCGGGAGGAAAAGGTGGAGAACGGGGTTGGATGCTTGGTTTAGGTACCGCAATGATGTATATGGTTCTATTATTTCTTATTCAGTATTTAGGATATCGATCTACCATGGGCACAGAACAAATGATTTTTCATGCAGGATATCTCGGTGTCTGCACCCTCGGGGGCATCATTGGAGTGAACGTAAGAGGCGGGAGTCGAACCCAAAGCTAAAAAAATAGCGCCCTCATAGGGGCGCTCAGATTGTCGAGAAAGTCTTAAGGACCATCTGCACGGATATGGAGGTGATTTCCGCTCCAGGATGCTCACTTTCCACGGGGCGGGCGGTGAGCCTCCTCCCGTAGGTGTCGAGCATCCTTCCGCTCCAATCAACATTATTATGTATGATATGAAAACAAGACAAAAGCAAAGCGAATTAAATAAGGCTAGATAAATAAACCAGATGATTACCTAATAATAAGCGGTTGGAAAGTTCGCTATGATTCACCTGAATCTAGTAGGTGTGAATATCGCTTAACTCCCGTGATAAACGGACTTTCATCTACAGAAAAGCAACTGTTATTCAAACTTCAACGATATATGGATTACAATTATCAGGGCTTCTCTACAAAATGAAAAGAAGCGCCCTCATTGGGGCGCTTTTTTGATGATATTATTCAGTGATAGCCTCACGTACTGCTGCACGATCAAAAACCATCTTTGTTCCATCAGTTGTACGAACTGTAATCGTACCTTCATCCATCGCATCGATGATTCCATGCATACCACCGATCGTAATAACCTTTTGTCCTTTTTCAAGGCTCGCCTGCATCTCTCTAGTCTTCTTCTGACGCTTCTGTTGAGGACGAATCAAAAGGAAATAGAAAATCACAAACATTAAAATAAGCGGAATTAAATTTGTTAATGTTGAACCCAAACCATTTCACCCCTTTCTAGCAATGATCCTATCTATGGATTAAAAGTTTTTCGCACCAGGTAAATTAAATCCGTACTGTTCAAAAAACTCATCCTTAAAGTCAAGGAGACGATCATCCATAATCGCCTGCCTTACTTGCTTCATCAAGTTTAACAGAAAATATAGATTATGGTAAGTCGTTAATCGGAACCCAAACGTTTCATTCGCTTTTACAAGGTGGCGTATATAGGCTCGTGAATAGTTCCTACACACCTTACAATCACAATTCTCATCGATAGGGCGGAAATCACGCGCATACTTCGCATTACGAACAACAAGGCGTCCGTTGCTCGTCATCAATGTACCATTTCTGGCAATACGAGTAGGAAGCACACAATCGAACATATCGATACCTCGGATCGCTCCATCGATTAAGGAATCCGGAGAGCCCACACCCATGAGATAACGCGGCTTCTTACTTGGCAAATGAGGTGTCGTAAATTCAAGTACTCGATTCATTACATCTTTCGGTTCCCCTACTGATAATCCACCAATTGCGTATCCAGGAAAGTCGAGAGAAACTAAATCTTCTGCACTTTGCTTACGTAAATCTTCATATTCTCCACCTTGAACTATGCCAAATAATCCCTGAACATCTTTCCTTTGATGACCTGCAAGACATCTTTCTGCCCATCGGCTCGTCCGTTCTACAGAGCTTTTCATATATTCGAACTCAGCAGGATAAGGAGGGCACTCATCAAAAGCCATCATAATATCAGATCCAAGTGCGTTCTGGATCTCCATCGCACCTTCAGGAGAAAGAAAAAGTTTTTCTCCACTAAGGTGATTTCGGAAATGAACTCCCTTTTCTTCAATCTGCCTTAAGTCACTTAAGCTAAAAACTTGGAAGCCCCCAGAATCAGTAAGAATTGGTCCATCCCAGTTCATAAATTTATGAAGACCACCGGCTTCTTTTACAATATCATGGCCTGGACGTAACCAAAGGTGATAGGTATTACTAAGGATCACACCTGCTCCCATTTCTATTAACTCCTCAGGACTCATCGTTTTCACCGTCGCTAGCGTTCCTACCGGCATAAACATAGGAGTTTCAAACGTTCCGTGAGGAGTATGCAGTTTGCCTAATCGCGCACCACTTTGCTTACATGTTTTTATTAATTCATAACGAATTGGTTCCGTCATTCTTTCAAACTCCCTTCCAAAATCAACATGGCGTCACCGAAACTAAAGAAACGATACTGTTCTTCAACCGCTTCTTTATAGGCTGACAGTACAAACTGTCTTCCTGCGAGTGCGCTGACAAGCATGATCAAAGTGGATTGTGGCAGATGAAAGTTTGTGATTAAGCCATCGATCGCTTTGAATTCATAACCTGGATAAATAAAGATGTCTGTCCAACCAGAAGCTTCTACAAACTCCCCATTACTATTAGAAGCCACTGTTTCTAGCGTTCGTGTCGAAGTTGTACCAACTGAGATTACTCTTCCACCTTGTTCTTTCACACGATTTAATAAATCTGCAGTTCCTTTTGTGAGCTGATAAAATTCACCGTGCATTTCATGCTCATAAATATTATCCACTGAAACAGGACGGAAGGTACCTAAACCAACATGAAGCGTTAGAAAAGCAATATGAACGCCTTTCTCTTCAAGTCTTGTTAACATCTCTTCTGTAAAGTGTAGACCTGCAGTAGGTGCTGCAGCAGAACCACGGTGTTTCGCAAAGACAGTCTGGTATCGATCTTGATCGTCCAGTGTTTCCGTAATATATGGGGGTAATGGCATTTCACCAAGCTGATCGAGTACTTCATAAAAAACGCCCTCGTACCCGAATTCAAATACTCGTCCACCATGCTCAAGTGTTTCCACACATTCTGCGGTTAATCTGCCATCGCCAAACGTTAGCTTCGTTCCAGGCTTCACACGTTTCGCTGGCTTTACAAGCGTTTCCCACCGGTCGCCTTCTATTTGTTTCAGAAGAAGAACTTCGATCTTAGCTCCAGTTTCGTCCTTCATTCCATATAACCTTGCAGGCATTACCCTTGTATCATTCAGTACAAGGCAATCGCCCGGTTTAATATATTCTTCTAGATTTAGAAACTCACGATGTGACATCTTTTCATTTGCAGGATCAAGCACCATCAAACGTGACTTAGTACGTTCCTTTAATGGCGTTTGCGCTATAAGATGTTCCGGAAGTTCAAAATCAAAATCTTTAACGTCCATTTTTTCACCACTGTTCTTCAAGAATATCTTTTCCACCAACCGATCTTACCATAGCTTCTTCAATTATCGAAATTTACCTATGATAAAAAAAAGAAGCGACAGTAAGATACTTACAACAATAGAGGTGACAATCGGAAAGAAAAAGGTTGTGTTTCCCTTTTTTATTACGATGTCACCAGGCATTTTTCCTATGAATGACCAGAGCACTCCAATAACAAGGAAGAGAATCCCTAATGTAATGAAAAGCTTTGAGACTCCCATTGTTACTCTAGCTCCTTCATTCCAAAATGGTCATACACGCGGTGAGTTACCATTCGACCTCTAGGTGTTCGCTGTAAGAAACCAATTTGCAAGAGATATGGTTCATATACATCTTCAATCGTATGGCTTTCTTCACCAATCGTAGCAGCGATCGTATCGACACCAACTGGACCACCGCGGAACTTTTCAATTATAGCAAGAAGAAGCTTGTGATCGATATGATCGAGTCCTAGAGGATCTACCTGCATCATCTCTAATGCTTGAGTAGAAAGTGACAAGGAGATTATCCCGTCTCCTTTGACTTGAGCAAAATCTCGCACCCTCTTTAATAATCGATTCGCTATCCGAGGCGTTCCACGTGAACGTCTAGCGAGTTCAACAGCAGCTTCCACGTCCATTTCAACTTCAAAGATATCTGCAGTACGCATGATAATTGTTTGCAATTCATCTTCTTGATAGTATTCCAATCGACTAAGGACCCCGAATCGGTCACGAAGGGGTGCTGTTAAAAGTCCAGCTCTCGTCGTAGCTCCAACTAAAGTAAAAGGAGGAAGATCAAGACGTACCGAACGGGCAGTCTCTCCTTTTCCTATCACAATATCTAAGCAATAGTCCTCCATCGCAGGATAAAGTACTTCTTCAACACTTCTCGGTAAACGGTGTATTTCGTCAATAAATAGAACATCCCCAGGCTCAAGCGCTGTTAAAATGGCAGCAAGATCACCCGGACGCTCGATTGCTGGGCCAGAGGTTGTTCTAAGATTCACTTCCATTTCAGTCGCTATTATCGCAGAAAGAGTCGTCTTCCCTAGACCAGGGGGACCGTATAACAGAACGTGATCTAAAGGCTCCTGACGCATTTTTGCCGCCTGAATAAACACCTCAAGATTACGCTTCACCTTCTCCTGTCCTATGTACTGGCTCAATCGCTGTGGACGGAGGCTATATTCTACGGATGAGTCATCACCGACCTGCTCACCAGATAGAATGCGTTCTTCCAATCTAACCCCTCCTTAACGATTCAGCATAAGCTGAAGCGCTTTTTTGATATATTGATCTGTAGAAAGCACTTCTTTTTGAAGTCCAGGCTTAATTTTCTTAATCTCCCGTTCAGCATAACCAAGTGCTTTCAATGCCTCAATCGCTTCATCAAGTTCATGAGCACCATCTTCTTGTGTCTCTTCAACAGCAAATAATCCTTCTTCTGGAGCACCGAAACCTTTCAACTTTCCTTTAAGATCAAGAATAATCTGCCTTGCTGTTTTCTTACCAACACCCGGGAACTTCGTTAAGAACGTCTCATCCTCTAGCTCAATAGCACTAACAACTTTATCAGGTTCACCCGTCGCAAGAATTGCTAATGCACCCTTAGGCCCAATCCCAGAAACATTCAGCAACTTCTCAAACAAAAGACGCTCCTCACGCGTCGGAAATCCATATAAAGCAATCAAATCTTCCCTCACATAATGATGCGTATAAATCTGAACATCCTGATTGCGATACTTCTGGAAAGTAAAAGGATTCCCACAAAAAACTTTATACCCAATCGAATTTGATTCTATAACAATATATTCTGTATCAATATACTCAACAGTACCTTTAATATATTCTATCAAAAACTCTCTCTCCCCATTGCATACGAACATGCATTTCTATTCTTATATTTTATCATATAATAAGAAAAGCGAAAGAGGCCCGTTTAAATACGTAGGAAGTTGGAGGAATGTAGAATGAGACGCTTTATGTCTCAATCTACATTCCGAAACTGACGGAGTATTTGGCCTCTGTAGCCAGACACAAGAAAAGCGGAAACGAGCGTTTAGAAACGGAAATATTGAAACTCTTGAATAGGAACACGTTCTTTGTGTTCCTGTGAAAGAGTGAAATATTGGAGCTTCTGCGAGTTGTAGCTAGACATAAGAAAAGCGAAAGAGGGCGTTTAGGCATGAAAAGTGAAGAAGAGCGCTTAGAAACGGAGATATTGGAGCTCTTGAAATAGAACACGCTTTTTGTGTTCTGTTGAAAGAGTGAAATATCGGAGTTTCTGCGAGCAGCAACTAGACATCAGACAAGCGCTGGAACCTTTTCAAGGGAACACGTTCTTTGTGTTCAATTGAAAAGGTGAAGCGATCGAGAGCCTAACCTCCCCAATTTCAAATAAAAAACCCGCCCTATCGGACAGGTTTTGCAGCTTTTGCCTTATACAACGTATGAAGCATATCCTCAAAATTATACCATGACTCTACAGGAATGCCCTCTGCAAGCTCTTTAAGTCTAGAGCTTTCCACTTTACCAACATCGATTTGAAAAAATGTTTGTATCACTTTTTGGTCATCCGGTTTTCCTTCGAAAATGGTAAGAACCCCATCATCTGTAAGTCCAAAATGCCCATTCTCTTTCATAGCTGGGGAAATATCTTCGATTCTTCTCTCAAATACCATCTTACCTTGATCTTGAGTAAGTAACTGCCAATCTGAGTATTCACTCCAGAAGTCTTCCATCGACCAAACTGTTTTCTGAATCGACTGTTCTGTTGTAACACCATCAGCATAATTCGTTCTTAATATAACTTCAATAACCATAGGCCCATCCATATGGTAATGCGTTTCATCAAAATTTTGTTCACTCTGTGCGGTTTCAATTGCGAGCACGTGTGATGACGACATCACAAGCATAACCAGAATGAGAACTCCAAGAAAGCCGTATAGGTTTTTCACGATTTTTAGCACCTTTCTTCTAGATTGAAGAAGTCTGTTTTTTTTAGCGTGTCCAACCATGAAAATAATATGTAGAAAATAAATGGAGCTACAGGATGCTCGCTTTCCGCGGGGCGGGTGGTCCCGGAGGAGTCGAGCATCCTTCCGCTCCAATCAACATTGATATGTGGTTTTGAAAACAAGACAAAAGCAAATTATTACCTCTAGAGAAAGAAAGCAGATGACAACTTAAAAATAATCAGTCGGAAAGTTTGCTTGGATTAATTGCAACCTAGTAGGAGTGAATACCACTTGACTCCCGTGGTAAACTGGCGTTTGAGACTCGGAGTGGACGGCTTTTTGTCCGCTGTGAGGCTCGGACGTTCGTCCACAGGAAAGCAAGTGGTATTCAAACTCCTACGGCATAGGGAACACATTAATCAGGTTTTTCTACAAACTGGGAGCTACAGTAAACACTGTAGCTCTTAATGCTGTTCATAAACCTCATCGCTTATTTCAGCATTGTGATAAACTTCTTGAACATCATCATTATCTTCAAGCATATCGATCAGTTTTAACATATCTAATCCATCTTCTTCACTAAGAGGCGCATAAGTTTGAGGAATCATTGTTATTTCAGCTGAGGAATAAACAATATTCTTCTTCTCGAGCTCATCTTTCACTGCTTGAAATTCTTGTGCGTCTGTATAAATTTCAAACGAATCTTCATGGGTTTCCATTTCTTCTGCACCCGCATCAATAACTTCTAACATCAACTCATCGGCATCAGCATCATTTTCAGAACGATCGATCACAAACAAACCTCTTCGATCAAACAGAAACGATACACAACCATTTTCACCCATGTTCCCTTTATTTTTACTGAATGCATGGCGGATTTCTGCCGCTGTTCGATTCTTATTATCTGTTAGTAATTCGACCATAACCGCTGCACCACCTGGGCCATAGCCCTCATAAACAATCTCTTCATAATGAACGCCATCTAAATCGCCAGTTGCTTTCTTAATCGCTCGATCGATATTGTCATTTGGCATGTTTGAGGATTTCGCTTTATCAACAGCTAACCTCAACGCAGGATTGGTTTCAGGGTCGCCACCGCCTTGTTTGGCTGCAACAAAAATCTCTTTAGCAAGCTTCATGAAAACTTTGCCACGCTTTGCATCCTGAGCATTTTTTCTTCGCTGAATATTTTTCCACTTTGAATGTCCTGCCATCGTCAATATCCCCTTCCAACTAATTTCGTTCATATACTATAACACAAGAAAGAAAGAGGATAAAATAAAGCTGATCATGCAAAAAAGAACAGGGAAACCCTGTTCTTCAAACATTATTGATTATTCTCAAACGGTCGTTGTACTGCACTTGAAATATCGTTTAGAATGCCATTCACATCAGCTTGAACTTCTTCAAAGCCATCACCGCTTTCTAAGCGATTATCAATGCGGCCCATTCTTTTGAAGACATCTTTGTCAGTCGATATTGACACGTTCTTTTGTTTGGCAACCTTAGCTACTTCACTGCGCACTTGGTCTTTTACAGCATCTCGATTATCACTTTTCGTTTCTACACCGATCATAATCTGATCACCATATACAATTACTCGTGCATCTTCCACACTCTTTAGCTTCTTGATTCGCTTGGCAAGTCGCTGTGAGAGTTTGTTGTCGTACCCGGAGTAATTTTCATCTGAACGCATATATCCCGGACCATTCATTCCGTTACGCTTATCGATTTGTTTTTCATCTGGTGCTTTTACACCATTCGCATAATCTCTGTCGATCATGTCAGTGAATGCACCTTCACGGTAGTCTTTATTATTATCTTCACTCGTGTAATAACCGATTGGTCGAGTCGAATCATTATAACGTGTGTCCATTGCCTCGTTATCTGCTGTACACCCAATTAAACCTCCAGCGAGCATCAACGTTGAAAGTGTTAGTGCTTTTTTCTTCATTTAAAATACCTCCTTTCATTTATAGCATGTCAGGAGGCGTTCGAAATTAATCTGTTATGTCTTGGCAAGAAAGGGACTTACCCCAAGAGTCTTAACATAAATGGATACCTCTGTTCTTGTTGAAGATGCTCTTTCCGTAAGAGTTCCTCTCTTCCACTTGGATCAACAAGCCATTCACGATAAAAATCAGCTGGGTAAGCAAGCATCTTTACTAAGTAAGGAGTGTTTAAAATCGTTTGGATGACGGGGTTATTATATGTTGACCATTCTTTTAGCGACCACTTTGAATATGGAAGCATTCTATTCATGAGTTGTAAAAAGTCATATTCTTTTGGCGCGTAAGAGATTAGATCGCCATCGATCAATAATAATTGAGCTCGATTAAATACAAAGTTATGATGTGCAGGATCACCATGAACGATACATCGCTCTTCAACAGCCTTTGATTCCAAAAGAGCTAGCTTCTCATCCATTTCTTGTAGCACTTGTCGGCCAATAATGGTGTATTCCTTTATCATTTGATGATCGCGACATGGATGATCGACCAAACTTCGTTCAAACGTCATCAATCGGTTCATCCATTTATTTCTAAGAGAAACAATACGAATACGTTCCATTTTCAAGCCATATGCTTCTGCATGAAAATGACTAAGTTTTTCAACGGCTAGCCTTCTTTCTTCAAGTCGTGAGTAATCAAGACTCCTCCCATTTACTGCAACTAAACAAAACCAATATAGGCCTTCACTCTTTTTGATCCAATCACCATCTTCAAATGGTACAACTTTCACAAAAGACGATGAACACTTTTGTGAAAGGAGGATTTGCTTCATTACATCATGATGTTTAAGCGCACCTTTCACAAAAACAGTTTCTCCCATTCGCGTTCCACCATACCAGACACGTGGTTTTACGCACGTCAATGAATGAAAAAAGGACGTATCCCTTTCAGGATACGTGCCTGGCTTTGTTTATCGTGATTCTGCATAGCTACTTTCCATATCCATATAGTCCATCATAGGGGCCTTACTAGCTCCTTGAACCATATTCTGCGCATTTCCATAATAAGGGTTTGCGTATGGCATTTGCTGCTGATACGGTGAAACCTGGTTGGATCCGCAGCCGCAATCTTTCTGCTGATAAGGTGACACCATCGGCTGATTTGGATAAGGAGACATCATACCTGCAATGTTTTGATTCGGATATCCTCCTTGTGCTCCCATAACAGCTTCTGGATACTCTTCATTCGCTTTATTCGCAAATGGAGAATGTGCTCCAGCGACAGCTCCTGGGTATTGCTGATTTCCATATCCATTCATGCTCGCACCAGCTACAGAGTTTGGATACCCCTGGTTTCCTTGCCCCATTTGAGCTCCCGCAACTGATGATGGGAACCCTGGCATATTCGCATTCGGTCCTTGATGTGCTCCAGCTACGGAACCTGGATAGCCATTGTTTCCGTATGCGCCTCCTACTGAACCTGGATAACCATTGTTGCCATACCCAGTAGATGCTCCAGCGACATTGCTACTTTCCATTTCTCCTGAGTAATTCTCTTTATTACTGCCCATTTGCGCTCCAGCAACTGAGCCTGGATAACCGTTGTTGCCATAAGCACCAGCAAGTTGCTGGTTTGGTGAATAAGCTCCAGCTACAGAACCTGGATAACCCTGGTTCCCGTTACCCATTTCCGCGCCAGCTACTGGATAACCGTTATTACCAGCATGCGCTCCTCCAACAGAGCCTGGAAACCCATTGTTACCTTGATACGCCCCCGCTACGGAATTAGGGAAACCGTTATTTCCGTACCCATCATATGCTCCAGCAACATCTGAACCACTGCTTTCCATTTCATCTGAGTAGTTCCCTTTTTGAGCCCCAGCTACAGAACCTGGATAACCATGGTTCCCGTGATTCATATAAGCACCAGCTACAGAGCCTGGATAACCTTGATTTCCATGATTCATATACGCTCCGGCTACAGAATCCGGATAACCCTGATTTCCTTGTTGCGCTCCAGCTACGGAACCTGGATAACCCTGGTTTCCATGATTCATATACGCACCAGCTACAGAGCCTGGGTATCCCTGATTTCCTTGTTGCGCTCCAGCTACGGAACCTGGATAACCCTGGTTTCCATGATTCATATACGCACCAGCTACAGAGCCTGGATATCCCTGATTTCCTTGTTGCGCTCCAGCTACGGAACCTGGATAACCCTGGTTTCCGTTATTCATATACGCACCAGCTACAGAGCCTGGGTATCCCTGATTTCCTTGTTGTGCTCCAGCTACGGAACCTGGATAACCCTGGTTTCCGTTATTCATATACGCACCAGCTACAGAGCCTGGGTATCCCTGATTTCCTTGTTGTGCTCCAGCTACGGAACCTGGATAACCAAAGTTTCCGTTACCCATTTGTGCACCTGCTACATTGCCATGATTAGCATTTGGAGGCGCAGGCATCCCCATTCCAGAAGATGATTCGAATTCGCTCAAAACTTCATCATCACTCATTGGATAAAATAACTTCTCTGCTTTTGCTTTATCGCCCTTTGTGTTCGATTTCTTTTCAGGCTTAGCTGCCGGTTTTTTCGCTTCTGGTTTCTTTGCTTCCGGTTTTTTCATTTCTGGCTTTACTTGTTTAGGCTTTTCTTTCTCAGGCATGATATTCATATTAAGGCCCATATTCACTTCATTCTTAATCGGCATGTTAAAAGATGGCTTCTCCATAGGTTTCACCTGCTGTTTCGGCGTTTCCTTTTTCTTGAACATTTCTTTCTTTTTCATCTGCATTTCTTTCTTTTTAACAGGAACTGTTCCTGAAGGTATTTTGATCTTCATACCAGGCATAATCATATCAGGATTGTTTAACTGCGTATTCACTGCTTTAAGCTCTTCAAAATTTACGCCGTATTTCTTAGCGATTTTCCATAACGTATCGCCTTTTTGAACGACATGTATTTTCAAACTGAAAACTCCCTCCTGTACAAATTCAGTACATTGAAATTCAGTACAGTGTATGCGCTAATGGGCAGATTGCTACCTTTTTTTTAGGCATTGGTCATGACATAAATATGCCGAGAGGGCTTTTCCTATGTATGTCGGAGGGAATATGGAGCTACTTTCGTCCTTACATTTAGTTTACGATCATAAATTCATCTTATTTTCTTATACAAGTTCTTGAGGAAGGAAGCTATAATAGAGAAGGATTAGATGGAAAGGGTGATTCGCATTGCCAAAAGATGGAGAGAAAATATTAGGAGAAAGTAGACGTTCACTTATTAAGAAATGGTTACAAGAGGCGGACCGCCCACTTACAGGGAGCGATTTATCTCAGAAAACAAATGTAAGTCGTCAAGTAATCGTTCAAGATATTTCCCTTCTAAAAGCTCGAAACGAGCCGATCATTGCTACATCACAAGGATACGTGTTGTTTGAAAACACTCAAAAAAAACAACTTATTAAGCGTATCGTGGCTTGTAAACATACTCATGAAGAAACGAAGGAAGAACTATATACGATTGTAGATCATGGAGGGACAGTGACTGATGTTACTGTTGAGCATCCATTATATGGGGACATTCACGCTTCGCTGTTTGTGAGCAATCGACTAGAGGCGGATCAATTCTTGGCAAGGCTATCTGCAACAAAGGCATCTTTATTGTCTGAACTTACGTCTGGTGTTCACCTTCATACAATTGAAGCTAACTCAGAAACTCAGGTTGATGCAGTCTGTAACGCATTGCGCAATAAGGGATTTCTTTTAGAATAAATAGAAGGCAAGAGGGGATGCCCTCTTGCCTTCTTATTTTCCATTCACAACGAAACATGGATATTCTCCAAGTACAGAGATTCCAATACCTAGAGCTTGTATTTCTTCTTTAACGCCCTTCAACAAAATTTCATTGTTAGGCTTCTCTACATCAATAATAAAGAAATAATTACCGAGACCTGTTTTCATAGGACGTGATTCTATTTTGGTTAAATTCAAGTTCCTCCATGCAAATGCAGAAAGCACCTGATGAAGCGCACCAGGGTAATCAGACGGAAGAATGATTTTATAGGTTACACGATCTTCTCTGAAAAGATTCGTTCGTGGCAATGGTTCAGGTGTTTTATGTACAACCAAAAAGCGAGTGTCATTTTCCTCTGTGTCATGAATATTAGAGCGTGCAATCTTTAACCCATACTTTTCTGCAGCGAGCTCATTTCCAATTGCTCCTTCACTCATATCCCCTGACTTCTTTACGAACTCCGCCGCTGCACTTGTTGAAGCAGCATTTTTTAATTCGACGCCAGGCAGCTCACTTTGAAGATACTGATGACACTGTGCAATGGCATGAGGGTGGGATTGAACAGTTTTGATCTCACCCAAATCTTCTAGCTCTGGTAGTACGAGTAAATGTTGACGAATCGGTAAAACAAGCTCGCCAACAATCGGAAGTGATACTTGTTGAGATAGTAGGTCGAGAGTCATATTTACAGAACCTTCGATCGTATTTTCCAAAGGGACGACCCCGTAATCGATTTCTCCATCTTCAACTGCTGCAAGACACGTTCTAATCGTCGGAAACGGTATTCTTTCATCTTCTTGAAACAACGTTTTTGCAGCTATTTCAGTAAAAGTCCCCTCAGGACCCAAAAATCCAATTTTCGAATGAGTTTTCATGTCTTCCCCCTATGCTCCTGATCCAATAATTTCTGCATTACTTACGGCTTCTATCTGCTTGATTCTATCGATTAAACTATTCAATTGCAAATTTGATTCTCCAATTTCCATTGTCAAAATAACGGTCGCATATCCTTGAAGAGGAATCGTCTGGTTGATGGTAAGGATATTACAACCTAGTGACGCAACGGTGCTTAGCACATTCGATAGAGCTCCAGAGCGGTCTTCTAAATGAATTGAGAGCGTGAAGATCTGTTCGATGATCATTGTATGAAATGGAAGAATAGTATCTCGATACTTATAAAAAGCACTTCGACTCACTCCCACTTGATCAATAGCTTCTCGAACCGAATCTGCTGCACCACTTTCAAGCAATAGCTTTGCTTTAAGTGTTTTTAGCATAGAATCTGATAGAACATCTTCACGTACTAAGAAAAAATTTTTTTCATCTTTACTCATTAATTTTCTCACCTCTCTCCTCAATCATGAGTAGATTTGCAAAAAAGACCGCCCGTATGGACAGTCTTCTGCTTAGATCAATCTACAAACTCAAATTCAAACTCAAGGATCCTAACAGCGTCTCCATCTTCAGCTCCCCGTTCGCGTAAAGCCTCATCAATGCCTAGGCTGCGCATTTGCTGGGCGAATCTGCGAACGTTGTCTTCACGATCAAAGTCTGTCATCTTGAAGAGTCGTTCGATACGTGGGCCGTTCACGACAAATGTACCATCGTCTTCACGCGTAACATAAAACTCAGGTGCTTCTTTCTCGTGACGGTAGACGACTCTGCTTTCTTCTTCCTTCTCTTCATCGAGTGGGAATTCTGGAGTCGTTTCCAACTTATCTGCAATTTCAAACAGAACTTCTTGAATACCCTGTCTTGTAACTGCTGAGATCGGATAGATCGGATAGTCTTCTTGAAGCTTTTCCTTAAAGATTTTAAGGTTTTCCTCAGAATCCGGAAGGTCCATTTTGTTAGCTACGATGATTTGAGGACGTTCCATAAGACGCATCTTATACTGTTTTAATTCCTCATTGATCTTTTCATAATCCTCAAATGGATCTCTACCTTCCATACCTGACATATCGACTACATGCACAATAACGCGGGTACGTTCGATGTGTCTTAGGAACTGATGACCTAATCCAACACCTTCATGGGCACCTTCGATAAGTCCCGGAAGGTCTGCCATCACAAAACTACGACCATCTTTCGTATCGACAACCCCAAGGTTTGGAGCGATCGTAGTAAAATGGTAAGCTGCGATTTTCGGCTTTGCTGCAGATACAACAGATAACAATGTCGATTTACCTACGCTTGGGAAACCAACGAGGCCAACATCTGCTAATACCTTCAACTCAAGAGTTACTTCTCTTTCCTCGCCAGGCTCTCCATTTTCAGATAGCTCTGGAGCAGGGTTTGATGGAGAAGCGAACCTTGTGTTCCCTCTTCCTCCACGGCCACCTCTTGCAATCGTTGCACGTTGCCCATGCTCAGTTAAGTCAGCAATCGCTTCACCTGTGTCTGCATAGGAAACAATCGTTCCAGGTGGAACTTTAACAACCATATCTTCAGCACCACGGCCATGCTGGTTCTTAGAACGACCATGTTCGCCAGTCTTAGCTTTAAAGTGACGGTTATAACGGAAATCCATTAGAGTACGGAGACCTTCCTCTACCTCGAAAATGACGCTTGCGCCCTTTCCTCCATCTCCTCCGGCAGGTCCACCGTCGGGTACATATTTCTCTCTACGAAAAGCTACCATGCCGTTTCCGCCATCGCCTGCTTTTACAAATATTTTGACCTGATCTACAAACATTCTCTCACCTCATTTAATCAAAAACGTGCTTACAACCTCATCTTCTGAGTGTTCAAATCGAGTCAGATGAGCACTGTTTATCTCAACATTCTCGAACTCAGTTTTGAGCTTGTGTGAATTAGAATACTCACCTTGAAAATCGAAAACTAGATGAATTTCTTCATGATACAGTTGAAGCGTCAACAGTAAGTGATGATCTGCAGGATAGGATACCTGTGCTTCAATCGCTTCTGTACACCGAGCAACTAACTCAATCAGCTCTGCTTCATAGTTAGAAATATCGTATTCATCTCCAATAACTTCAAAATCCAACTGAAATAAATGGTTACACCAATTAAACGTTAATATATATTCTGTAAGTTTTGGAGCATTTAAATTCGACAATTTTGCTTCTTGTCTTGACTGGATAATAATCTCTTCGATAATTTCCTTAGCTCGGTCTATGTGATCGAGGGCCAGGTTCCCTTTGATTAACTGCAGACGATTCAACCAATCATGACGAGAATGGCGCAGAACTTCAAAGGTATTCCAATTTTTAGACATATTTGCACTCCCAATACTCTAACCATTTCCTTCATTATAACAATAATTTCATCGTCGTATATTGCCTTAAAGGAAAACGATTCCTAGTTGTTTTTCATCGTGCATCGTCACTCGACTGTTTCATTAATAGTCAATCGTATCAAAAAACTCTAACCGAACGGTTAGAGTTTTTCGTAGCTGCTTACGCTTCTTTCGCAACTGGATATACACTTACTTGTTTACGGTCACGTCCAAGGCGCTCATACTTAACAACGCCGTCGATTTTCGCGTATAGAGTGTCGTCTCCACCGCGGCCAACGTTTGTACCAGGATAAATCTTAGTTCCACGCTGACGGAAAAGGATAGAGCCACCGGATACGATTTGACCATCTGCGCTCTTAGCTCCAAGACGCTTGGAGATTGAGTCACGACCGTTCTTCGTACTACCTACACCTTTTTTAGATGCGAAAAACTGAAGGTTCATTTTCAACATAATGTCCCACCTCCTATGTGTGAGTGATTTGAATATGATTACCGTATTCTTCGGCAATTGAGGATATGGAGACTTCCATTCCTCGAAGAAGAAGTTGAACATTCTCATCCGTACGCTGCTCTAAACGAGCAGGAACAGTACAGCTGAGGAAGCCCCCTTCATCTTCCATGTCAATTATGAGATCTACATCGCAAAGGGATTCTATTGCATTAACTGCCCCAAACGTAACAGCAGAAACACCCGCACACACAATATCATAACCATGTGGCCCAGCATCTGCATGTCCTGAAAGGGAGAATGAAATAATCCTGTCATGTGAATCGCGTTTCACTTTGAAACGTATCATGTCAGTAACCCTTATGCGTTGATTTTATCAATGACTACTTTTGTGTAAGGCTGACGATGGCCTTGCTTACGACGGTAATTTTTCTTTGGCTTATATTTATAAACCGTGATTTTCTTACCTTTACCATGCTTGTCAACTTTACCAGTTACAGTTGCGCCTTCTACCATAGGAGAACCAACTTTAACGTCATCTCCACCTACCATTAGCACACGGTCAAAAGTAACAGTTTCACCTGCTTCTGTGTTAAGAAGCTCAATGTATACTTCCTGACCTTCAGTAACTTTGATTTGTTTACCACCAGTTTCAATAATTGCGTACATACGTGCACCTCCTCTAATACTCAGACTCGCCATTACAGGTGCTAGATCACTAGCTTAAAAACCTGATCCTGAGCGGTTGTAGCTCTTTGGGTGCTTCCAAACGAACTAACCACTAAATCATACCATAGCTAAAAATACCGTGTCAATGCGATTATTTTTCTCTTATTCGAACTCAATAGTCAGCTTATGTAAAGGCAAACCTTGCTTTTTCCTTTGAAGTTCAATCAAGCCAAAATGTGTAAAGCCCCCTACGATGATTCTAGGATCTTCTGAAACAGTCTCTTTAATATATTGAAGCAACCTGGACTTTTCGCTCTCTGATAGTGCAAGAAAGTCAATCATGATCGTACCAGCCAGGTTTCTTAAATTCACCTGTTCGACTATTTTCATGACAGCTGCTTCGTTCACTTTTTTGTGCGTTTCTTCAATTGAACCAAAATCCGCCCCACCACTGTCGATATCAATTGCAGTTAGAGCACGAGTCGACTCAATATGGATATAAGCTTTTCCAACCTTTACAGTTGGTTGGCTAAGTTCGACTAACTTTTCCTCTAGTTGTCGCAACCTTCGATGATTTCCCTCGACCTGAATAAGGTTTGGATTGATTGATCGCTGTTCCAATTCTTCTGCAACTAAAGAAGAGTTCGTAATTACCTTTTCCATACGATCGATTGGAAATGACTTATTCACTACTTCAAAAAAATCATTAGACGTAACGATCGTTGCCGGTGGTCGTAAATTCTTCATCTTATCTTGGATGCTTGTCCACACTTTTCTGTGGGCCGTTAACTCCTCAATCAGCTGTTTATTGGTCGCTTCTCTAGCTTTAGATCGAAAGATGAGGCCTTCGTTTCCAATACAGTATTCCTTCGCAAACGTTAAGAATTCCTCGCGCTTCGAAATAGCTTTAGCGACCGCGGAATATCCTGCATAGGGCATATAAACGAGAGTCTCACCAGGGAGATGAACAAGTTCCGTGACAAGTGGTCCTTTGCGATCATACCCTTCATGCTTTACTTGAACAAGGATAGCCTGCCCTTCCTCAATAAGCTCAGAAACAGCCGGAGGTGTCTCTCCGGCTGTTTTTCGCTTTTGTGCCTTAATCGTATCCGCGCCATTCAACAAACCTGGCTTACCACTGCCTAGAGAAATGAAAGCTGCGTTCTTTCCATTAACTACTTTATTAACAACACCAAGAATCACATCACCTTGGAGCGGCTTTTTACGATTCCGATCTTCAACCCACAGATTGGTAAAGGTTCTATCCTTTTGTATAGCGAGTACTCGCACCCCTTTTTTCTCTAGAACAATTAACTGCATGTCGTTTTGCACCCTTTGATCGTTTTCTTTATTTTATCGAAAAAGTGTGCCCACTGCACACCCTACCTGTTTCTTTCGAAAATATGCTTCTAGTAACACTTGCTCATCCGCACAGACATCGAGCTCTTTGATTGAAATGCTATAATGCCTTCCCCTATAAAGCAAAGACAGCACCTCACTCACCCTCATATGTGGCAAAACAGAAAGCGTTGCTTCTTTTCCAACATATACCTTTGTATAACGATCAAGTAAGAAACGAATATATACATATGGATGATGTTTCCACTCTTTAAAGTGTGCAGCAGCAAGGAAGCTTATTACGAGCCACAAGCTCAACTGCTCCGGAAACCAAAAGACCGTAAAAAGAATGAGTATGAATAAAAAAACGGCAGATGAGTAAATCATGTGTCGATGGGCAGCTTTATATGGAAAAATGATGGTATATAGCAAGAATAATAATTTACCACCGTCTAATGGCCATATTGGGAGTAAATTAAATAATAGAACAATCATGTTGTGGAAGATAAAAAGGTTAAATAGCGAATCTGTAATCAGTCCACCCTCAAAGATGAAGAACCCGACGCCAACCATCCAGACATGCTGCATTGGCCCTGCAAGGATAACGACAAATTCTTCATGTATAGGTCTATTTCCATGCTCATCAACTATCGCTACTCCACCAAACGGCAGGAGGACAATCTTACTTATTCGCCAGCGATAATAATGTGCCGCTGCAGCGTGGCCTAACTCATGTATCAGGACAATAGTAAATAGTAAGATAACCTCTTTAAATCTCCCCGTTATTATAGCTAATCCTATTGTGACCCAAAACAACGGGTGAATAGTCAACTTTCCAAGCATTATTCGATTGGAACAACTTGAAGAGGATCAACAAACCCCTCGTTCTTTTTTATAGCAAAATAGAACGTCCCGGTTTTGCCATCTTCAGAGTTGGTCACGCTTCCTAATTTGTCCTTTGTTTTCACAAAATCATAAAGTGCAACATCGACAGATTCTAGCATGCCATACCATGATTCACTACCGTCCGCATGCTGAATCACAACAGTATTGCCGATACCTTCTTTTTCACCAGCGTAGGTGATGACACCCGCATTGATCGCCTCTACTTCTGTACTCAAAACAGTTTCAACCATAATCCCTTTTCCGGTCGACTGAAAATCCTCAAGCACTTTTCCGTTTGCAGGCAATGCGAAGACAGGCGGATCACCTGCCGTTTTCGTATCCGTCCCATCTGGGATTAAGGCAACAGGATTACCGAACTTCCCTTCGTACCATTCCCTAACAGTCGCAAACTGGAACTCATCCTCCATCACACTCGTTACATAGTGCTTCACAGGAAATAGCTTTTCACTTTCTGATTTAAATAAAATTCCAGCACCTAAAAACAAACAAGCAGCAATCATCGCTCGAATAAGAAAGGCCTGCTTATTAAATAAAGGATGAAAGGTCACCTCTGTATGTTGAAATGACCCATTTGAGCCTTGATCTCTTTTTCTTTCGGTTTGAACAGTCGATCTCACCGGAATACGATGCTTTTTCCTAGCATTGAGTCGTTTCCTAACGTCATTTATATCTCTTCCCACCGCTCACCCCTCCCTCCTAGCCGTAGTACTCAGTCTATGACTTGTCCGGAGGGGATATGTCAGTTGATTTCAGAAGAAAAGATGTACAAATCCAACAAAAAAACCGGCACTAAGGCCGGTTTTTTACGAACGCATTCCAAAGAATTTCTTCACTTTTGTAAACATACCCTTTTCTTCTTGAAGAGATAGAAGAGGTACAGATTCACCAAGAATTCTTCGAGCGATATTACGATAAGCAATCGACGCTTTCGAACTTGGGTCAAGCGCGATAGGCTCACCTTTGTTTGAAGCACGAATAACTGTGTCATCGTCTCCGACGATTCCTAGTAAATCAATCGCAAGAATCGATACGATCTCATCGACATCAAGCATTTCACCGCTCTGCATCATATGGTTTCGAATACGGTTAACAACGAGCTTTGGCGCTTCGATGCCTTCCTCTTTCTCAAGAAGACCGATAATACGGTCAGCATCACGAACTGCTGAAGTTTCAGGAGTTGTAACAACAACAGACTTATCAGCTCCAGCAATAGCATTCTGAAAGCCTTGTTCGATACCCGCAGGACAATCGATAAGGACGTAATCATAGTCCTGTTTCAATTCTTCAATGATTTTCTTCATTTCCTTCGGTTGAACAGCTGACTTATCTTTCGTTTGAGCGGCAGGCAGCATATATAGCGCTTCAAAACGCTTGTCTTTGATCAAAGCTTGATGAAGTCGGCATCTACCTTCAGCAACATCGACGAGATCATAGATAATTCTATTTTCAAGCCCCATTACTACATCTAAATTACGTAGGCCGATATCTGTGTCAACAAGACATACCTTTTTGCCCATTAGTGCAAGAGCTGTTCCGATGTTTGCTGTAGTCGTGGTTTTCCCCACGCCGCCTTTTCCGGAAGTAATTACGATAGCGTCTCCCACACAACATTCCCCTTTCTGTCTACAACCTTGTCAAATTCGGTCTAATTTTAGTAAGTATTTGAACGCGATCTACGCTAATCTCAGTACCCTCTTTGATGTATGCGCATTCTGCTTCTGCATCTGCTACGCCTGTTTGATCGGGTGGTCTGCTAATTAAATCTGCTATTCGTAGTTGGGAAGGTTTTAATAAAGACGCCGTGATAACTGCATCATTGTCGCCATATGCTCCGGCATGAGCAATTCCTCTAAGCGTTCCCATAACGAAGATATTACCCCCAGCCATCACAGTACCGCCTGGATTAACATCTCCTATTAAGAGCAAATCTCCTTCTACCTCAAGAACCTGACCTGAACGGACAGTTCTTGCAACGGACTTAACAGTCGTACGTTTTCTTTCTTCTTCAGCTTCATCACGCGAGATGACATTGGAATCGATCCGATCAACTTCAAGATTCTGTTTGGTCTGAATGATCTCTCGGAGCGTATCTTCCTGTTCACCTGTTAAGTACCGATTCCCTACTTTGATTGTAACAGTAACCGTTTGGCCTTCCGTTTGTTGAATATGACGCGCGGAAAGTTTGTCATCAAGATCATTTATGACATCACGAAAGGCGCAGGAATCATCTAAAATCAAATTCAAGCCATCTTTCGTACCTTTTATTGTGACATAATGCTGTGATTGTTTTTGTGCCATAGCCAATTTCATTCACCTCAACATAGAATATTTCAACGTAGCTAGAGGAAAATCCTCTTTTAGGCCTAATTTTCTTGTCTACGGCTTTCCGACAATTCTTCCAGCAAACGCTTCACAGGAAAATAAACAATAAGCATAAAGACGCCATTCAAAATCAGTGAGGGCAAATAACGATCTTGAATGAATGAGTTAAACGAAAGATTCGTAACATTAATTAACGAAAATAGCTCATAAACATAGAATTCTAACATAGAAAAACCAAATAAAACGAGTACAAGCGAAATAAATAAATTCAGTTGGAACACCTTTGATAGGTAACCAATTATGTATGCGGATACTGCGATCCCAAACATGTAAACTCCTACTAGATCGGTGTAGATCAAATCATGAAGCAAGCCGAAGATGACTCCAAATATTACTCCAAACATCGGACTCAAGTACATACCGACTAGAAGGACAACGACCGTTACGAACCTTGGAATGAGTTGAAACTCAAAACCGAATTGCTCAGGGGCGAATACTTGAAAAACTGTTCCTTCTAAAAGGAAAAGAACGAAGAGCGTTCCTGAGAGAAGAAGCTGCTTCATTCTTCATCACCTTCTTCATTTGAAGGGCTTACAGTTTGAGCTCCCCTGTCGATCACCATCACATTATTAATATCGTATAAATCTGCTGCAGGTTTAACGTATGCCGTCTGAGTCGTTCCTACATTGTCTGTTTCGACATCAAGGATTTCTCCAATTACTATCCCTCTTGGAAAAATACCTCCATTTCCTGCTGTTATAACCGTTTGGCCTTTTTCGACCTTCGTATCGACTGGGATTTTCGCAAATAGTAACACATCTTTTTCTGTGTCGTACCCTTCAATTGTACCAAAAACATTCTTATCTTCCTGTGTCATCGCAGCAATTCGGTTTGTTCGATCCACATCGCTAACGAGCTGAACAGTAGAAGAAAACGGTTGAACATTTTTGATTTTACCGATTAATCCTTTAGGCGTAGTAACAGCCATATTCGCTTCTACACCATCTTGCTTACCCTTATCAATCGTTAATAAATCATTCCAGCGATCAGGTGAACGAGCGATCATGTTCGCATGGAATGTCTCATAATTTGAGATTCCCGTTGATGGATCGATATTCAACTCATTTTTCAGTTCTGCATTTTCCTGTTTCACTTCTTTTAACTCTTCTGATAGCGCAACAAATTCATTTAATCTGGATTTCAAGAGTTTGTTCTCTTCATACATATCCTTCATTTCCCCAACACTCTCAAATAAACCCGCTACTGAATTAGCGGGTTTATAGAAGACTGATTGAAGCCAACCAACTGAATCTTTGAAGAATTGTTCTGGTAACGTCAAAGCATCTCTTTCTTTCATTGAGGTACCGATAAGTGCCACAAGAACGATAATACTGACAAGTAGAACAATTAGTCTTTTATTCGAAAAAAATTGCGGCATGCCTTACAACACCTTCTAACTACTTCTGTTTTGACCGGGACGTTATCCCCGCTCTTGATTTGAACAGATGAATATTTTCGAGTGCTCGACCAGTTCCAATCGCTACACACTCTAGCGGGTTTTCGGCTACAATAACTGGCATCTTCGTTTCATCACTGATCACCTGATCAAGGTTTCGAAGCAATGCGCCCCCGCCTGTCAGAACGATTCCCCGATCCATGATATCAGCAGCAAGTTCTGGCGGTGTTTTTTCAAGCGTAACTTTTACAGCTTCGATAATGCTGTTCACTGTATCGTTAAGAGCGCCTGACACTTCTTCCGCTGTTACGCTGATCGTTTTTGGAAGACCTGTAACAAGGTCACGTCCACGAATGTCCATCGCTTCGATGCCTTCAGTTGAACCTGCTGAGCCAATTTCAAGCTTCAATTGCTCGGCAGTTCTTTCACCGATCATTAGGTTGTACGTTTTTTTGATGTATTGAATGATAGACTCGTCCATCTCATCTCCTGCGATGCGAATCGATTCGCTCGTTACAATACCACCTAGTGAAATGATCGCAACTTCTGTTGTTCCGCCACCAATATCTACTACCATACTACCTGTAGGTTCCCAGACAGGAAGGTCAGCACCAATTGCTGCAGCGAATGGCTCTTCGATTGTATAAGGCTCACGCGCTCCAGCTTGGCGAGTGGCATCTTCTACCGCACGTTTTTCAACTGCAGTGATTCCAGAAGGTACGCAAACCATCACGTTCGGCTTACGCGCGAACACTGAGCGATTTTTCTGAGCTTGTTTAATGAAATATTTAAGCATTGTTGCTGTTGTCTCAAAATCTGCAATTACTCCGTCTTTCATCGGTCGAAGAGCTACAATGTTCCCAGGCGTTCGTCCGATCATATTCTTTGCATCGTTACCGACCGCTTCAATTGAACCTGTATCTGTACGAAGCGCTACCACAGATGGCTCTCGTACAACTACTCCTTTACCTTTCACATAAGCCAGCGTATTCGCTGTACCTAAATCTATACCCATATCTCTTGAAAATCCACCAAACATTTATGTTAAATCTCCCTTCAGTTCAAGCAAAACTCATAAATATGATTATACTGCATCAGTATTGAAAACGGTAGTGGGAAAACGTGTCATAGACAGATGTTTTACACATACCCTTTTTCTTTTAAACTAATAAACTTTTGATCACCGATAATAATATGATCGAGCACATCGATTCCAATCATTTTTCCACACTCTGTTAGCCTTTTCGTAACTTCAATATCTTCACGGCTAGGAGTCGGATCACCGCTCGGGTGATTATGAAAACAAATAAGCGATGCTGCTGATCGTCGAAACGCTTCTCTAAACACTTCTCTCGGATGAACGATCGAAGCATTTAAGCTGCCTACGAAGACTGTTTGTCTATGTAACACCTGATTCTTTGTATTCAAGTATAGGCACACAAAATGCTCCTGTGACAAGAAACGCATATCTTCCATCACGTAATTCGCTCCATCTTCTGGAGACCGTACTGTATAGCGTTCTTCCTGCTGAAGACGACTAACGCGTCTCCCAAGTTCGATTGCAGCGATGAGCTGAACCGCTTTTGCAGGACCAACACCGTTTAGAGAAGTTAATTCTTCAACGCTTGCGTCTTTCAAGAGACGCAAGCCCTCGAAATGTTGAATGATGCGATGAGATAATTCAAGCACAGACTCCTGCTTCGTTCCTGTTCTAAGAATAATAGCAAGGAGTTCCTGATTTGATAGTATCTCGGGACCACCTTTGATCAGACGTTCCCTCGGGCGTTCGTCTTCCGGATAGTCTCGAATTAATAGTGGTGTTTTTAACAACACGCTTCCTCCCTGGATTCATCTATCTGTCTGACTTATGCTGAATCTCTGGAACAATTCCAAAAGCCGCGAGTTCACGCAGCGTTCTAGAAATCGGAAGCCCAACCACACTATAATAATCTCCTTGAATGCATTTAACAAAGGCGGCACCGAAGCCCTGAATCCCATAGCCTCCCGCTTTATCATACGGCTCATCCGTATCAAGATACTGAGCAATCTCATAGTCTGTTAATTCCCAAAACGTAACATCAGTCGCTTCATAAAAGCGAGACTGCTGACCCTCTGATAAAATTGACACACCTGAATAAACAGTGTGTGTACGACCTGAAAGGGCCGTAAGCATCTGCCTCGCATGCTCGCGGTTTTCTGGCTTAACCAACACATCACCGTCTAGCGTAACAACTGTATCAGACCCTAATACGACTGCATTTTGTGTTCTGTTGAACACGTCACTTGCTTTACCATAAGCAAGCTCTTGCACGAGTTCAGAAGGGGAAACAGACAAAGAGATATGTTCTTCAAAGCGGCTTACAATGATATCAAAAGTGAGGTTCATTTGCTCAAGAAGTTCTTTCCTTCGTGGAGATCCTGAGGCTAAAACGAGGTGCTTCATGTATACCACCCTTTTTTGTAAATGATTCACAAGTGGGAAAAGGGCTTGATAACAGCTTATCAAATCCCTTTTCTTTCCACAATTTAAAATTTTGATGTTCCTTTACATTTTTCGTGTCTTCTCACCATTGTATGTGCATATGAAAGTAATTTATTTCCGTTGTTTTTACTTTATATGACTACTAGTTACCCCTCTATCCTACATTTTAATCGCTCACTCCGCAAACCCGAGACTATTTCACATTCGCAACCAAATCCTGGTAAGATACGAGTGCATCGAGTAAATGCTGTTGAGCAATCCAAAGTGATGATATTGTCTCATTGGAATTATACTCTTTCATTTCACTAAGTGCACCGTTCAAAGAGGTTACAAGTTCCTTCCCATCCCCTTTACCCCATGCTTCTATGTCAGGAGTTTTTTGACTCCATGCGCTCAATCTACCTTCAACACTTTCAAGCATGTCAGCCGTCAACTCTTTATCGGTTAAGCCATTAAGATCCATCGAGACGAGTTCTTCGATAAACGCCTTCCCTTCTGTTAAGTGAGTGACTCCTTCTTTGGATATAACAGACCCTTCAGCGTTAATATTCCATTCTTTCGCGTACACATCCTCACCTTTACCCTTAAAATATCCAGCCAGTGCTTCCTGACCTTCAACCGTTGAGGAAACGCCTATCATCAAGTAGTAGTTATCACTCTTAATAATTGCTGCCGGAAACCCATTATCCTTCAGTCTTTGTTGAAATTCGAGCGCAGATTCTTCCGTACTGTAAACACCTGATTGAACAACCTTAAGATTGAGTGACAATGCTGCTGTATCAGTATTGACAGCTGCTACTTCAGTAGAATCTTTTGCATCACTGCTTGGGGGGGCGATGTCGTCTCCTGAAAACACCATTAGTAAAATAAACCCAAAAAGCACACCTATAAATACCGCAGAAGCAACTGAAACAACAACACTTTTATGCAGCGTAAGAGAGCGATTCGAAGCTAGATGCTTCTTCTTCTTTTTTCTCTTAAGTGGTAGCATATGTTTCTTCTTTGAACTCTCGACTTGAGGATACTTCTTCTTTGGAAGCCGTAGCTTTTTTAATTCGACTACCTTCTTTGCATCTCTTCGTTCTGGAAGAATCCACTCAAATTCTTTTTCTTCCGCGGCTGCGCTTTCTTCTTTATGCACTTCAGGATCACAATCCTTGTTCTCTCCATTGAAACGAATCGAAATGGTCCTACCATCCTTCATTGCGTTACCCCCTCGTTAGCGGCTTGTACTACAGTCTATGAAATAGAAGGATTTGCTAGAACAGGAGTTACTAGATTTGTTTTCTAGTTATAAAAAAAGAGCCGCCAAGTTGGCAGCTCTCAGAGTGTCGAGAAAGTCTGAAGAACTATCTACCACGGTTAGGTGGTGATTTCCGCTCCAGGATGCTCGCTTTCCGCGGGGCGGGCGGTGAGCCTTCTCAGCGCACAAAACCGTTGCGCTTCCGGGGTCTCACCTGTCCCGCGCACCCCGCAGGAGCATTCCTGTGAGAACAGAATGAGGCCTATTGCATAAAAAAGGACCCTCCGTTATGATGCAGGTGCTAACCAATAGCCCATAACTAGGAGGATCCTCAAATGCATCTTAATCGAAATCAACGTATTAATCAAATTTCAGAAACAACGCTCGTTGTTGGCATCGATATTGCCAAGCGAAATCATTACGGCTGTGCTATAGATGAACGTGGACGTGAATTAAAGAAAAGCTTTGCGATTCGTCAATCTCTTCAGGGGTTTGAAAGCTTTTATGCATTGGTTTTAAAAATGATGGAAACGCATGATAAAACAGAGGTCATCATCGGCTTTGAACCTACGGGTCACTACTGGATGAATCTCGCCGCCTTTTTAACAGACCATGGTATTCCATACGTCCTTGTCAATCCTCTGCACGTCAAACAAACGAAAGAGCTCGACGATAATCTGCAGAGTAAGAATGACCAAAAAGATGCAAGAGTAATCGCGAAAATGATCCCTCAAGGGTACTACAGCTCACCGAGAGAAATGACGGAAATTGATTCAGAACTCCGTCGGGGGACGGCCTTTCGAGTCCGCTTAAAAGAACAAGTGGCTTCCATTCAAAACCGCATCCGACGTTGGATCGATATTTACTTCCCTGAGTTCTCAACTATTTTTAAAGGGCTCGGTCAACAAGCTCAAGCTATACTTAATTACTTTCCACTTCCAGAAGATCTCCGGATCTTCTCTAAGGAAGAATTGATTGCCACCCTTCAAGAAAAAGGCGTTCGCTACCTATCAAAAAAGAAAGTAGAAAACCTTCTTAAAATCGCAGAGGACTCAATAGGACTTCAAGACGGTCTTGAGATGGCACGCTTAGAAATTAGGATGTTACTTGACCAAATGGCCATATATGAATCACAAATCAACTCGTTAACTGAGAACCTTATCGTTCTTGCCCGTAAACTACCAGACTTTGAATATCTTACGTCTATTCCTGGTATCAGCGAAACGACCGTTTTAGAGCTCCTTTCTGAAACAGGTTCATTAAAACGTTACAAGGATCCACGCCAATTATTAAAACTCGCGGGACTTACACTAGTAACCAACTCATCAGGACAATCGAACGGTAAGAAGAGAATATCTAAGCGTGGACGCAGAAGACTTCGATCTCTGTTGTACAAAGCAGTGTTTCCTTTACTTCACGCCAATCCAGCTTTTCGCACTCTTTATGATTATTACAGCGTTGATCGCGAGAAACCGGTAACGAAAAAAGAAGCCCTTGTCATTCTTTGTCGTAAACTACTTCAGATCTGTCACGGACTTAGCGTGTATGAAGTGGAGTTTGATGCCGAACGGATGATGCGAGACATGCCTTTCCTACCTACTTCGAAAGCAGCATAAGCTACTAGAAGCTTAACAGCCCAGACACTGAGAAGCCGGCCAATACACGACTTTCGACGATCGTAAGATCAGTCCATGCAGGAGCATACGCCGGCCTCTGCGTTAGGGTGAGACTCAACGAAGGAATGTAGGCACAAGATGCCAGGAGAAATGGGAGGGTGAGTCCACCTAGCAAGCAGAGATCATAGGTGCCTATCATTAAATTTGGGAGGCCCTTCCAGTCTCTTGACGCAACGTGTAAGCATCATTCCCTTTATTTTGAACAAATTAAAAATAAAGGAATATTAAACGGGACTATACAGTGATAAAACTTTTTTCCACAGGAATAATGTGGTTTAAAACCCTGCCATAATAACTTTTTCCGAGGGAGTCGAGCATCCTTCCGCTCCAATCTACATTTTAGTGTATGATTACCACAAAAAACAAAGTTTTTAAAGAAAACGGATAGAAAATGAAAGCAAATGCCTACTTAGATAATATTCGGTCGGAAAGTTTGCTTCGATTGATTGCAACCTAGTAGGAGTGAATAAGGCTTGACTCCCGTGGTAAACGGGCGTTAGAGACTAGGAGTGGGCGGGTTTGTACGCGAGGAAACTCGGGCGTTCGTCCAAAGGAGTCTTGCACTATTCAAACTCCTACGGTATAGAGAGCACAATAACCAGGGTTTCTATACACACTGAGAGCCGCCAAGTTGGCTGCTCTCCCTCTTATTCCGAGGCAGCTTCATCTGAAGAATCTTCTTCATCCTCAACTGACTCATATAACGGGTTTTCCTTATCTGATGGTTCTGGATAATCGATTGATGGTGTCTGTTCAGCAAGATCGGTTAAAGTCGGTATATAGAACGTCGCGACATTAGCAACATAGGCTACGTCTGGTTCACTTTCCTCTGTATCAAGCGACTCAGATTTACCCGAGAACGTTAACCCACTGATGAGAGCCATTCTAGGCAATTCTTCGATAGACAGCAAGAACTTCCGTAAAGAAGGATAGTTGTCAGAAGACATCTCCATGCTAACATCAACCGCTTGAATACCTTCTGGTAGAGCGACGACTGGTTCCTTTGGAACATTAGTACCATCAGTGTTTGTTTCCTCAGAGTTTTCTTCTTCAGAACCTGCCTTTTCACCTTCACCATCATTCGCATCTGAGAATTCAGCAGTGTTCAAGGCATCATCAGAAAAATCCAATTTATGAATGTTACTCTTTGATACGAGTTCAGCGCGATTCAAATCGAGAATAAATTGATCGACTAATGGTTTTACAGGGACTTTTCTTTGTAGAAGCGTCGTATCGAACGCATCCACCTTTTCGTCTTCTTTCGCTTGCAGGAGAGTGATGAGTTCCTCATTTTGCTCAACCTGCTTCTCTAACCTAAGTACTTCTTGTTTCTTTGGAACAACGCCATATAAGTAGTACATAGTTACACCAAATACAAGAATTAGTAGACCGACTACCGTCAAAAGATTTCTCGTACGATTATCCATCGGTCTCCTCCTCTACTCTAAGGTTCTCTTTATTTATCACAATTTCATAATCCGTTACATACCGGGGTAAAATTCTGCCGTCCTCTTCCGATTCCTCAGCTAACTGTGCCGTTTGCACGGTAAGAACACTAGCTGACGTCACATTATCAGACTGATTCAGCTCATTAAGGTATTGAGAAACTTCATTCATTTGATCGAATTGCACGGTGACTGTAACAGTTTCATCGCCATCGAAAGCATATTCCATGAAAAAGCCGCGCTCAGGAAGACGTGTTACTAAATCGTCTAGTAATTTCACCGTCGAAAATTCAACAGAATCCAGCCAGCTAACATACTGTTGTAGCGTGTCAGCTGAATTCACAATTTCAGAATCATTGCCTTGCATGACAGATAAAAGTTCAGTCGTGCGCTCCACTTTTTGATCAAGCTCTGCCTGTTCGTTCTTCAATTGATTCGCGTTCACTAACATGATAATAAAGGTGATCAATAAAACCGCGACCACTGAGATAGGAACATAAATAAATGAAAAGGTACGTCTTGTTTTCTTAGGGAGTAAGTTAATCTCAATCAGCATCACTACACCCCTTTAAAGCAAGCCCCATCGCCGTATAATACTTCACCGGCAAAGCTAGTCCATCATCCTCTTTGATCTCACTTTTCGCTTCACCTTTAACTGGGATTTCTAACGTTTCTTCTAATCGTAAATTAAGTAAATCCATCTCTGGAAAGTCTCCTGATAGAAAAGCCGTTTGTATTGTTTTTCCGCTTCGATTCATCGAATAGTAATAAAAGTTGATAACCCGCTCAATCTCTGTGATGCTTTCTTCAATTTTATCGCGTAAGTCATTTCGATTTCCTGACCATTTCAAGCTTTCTGATACTCTTGAAGATGAATCAACTTCCCACATGGAATGGGGCGTATCCATTAAAATCTGACGAATAAAAGCGGGCTGATGATTATAAAAAACACTAACGTTCATCGTTTGAATTCCGGCATGGATAACAAGGGTCGGTTCATATTGATCGATAAGACCATGATGATAGTAGAGACGATAGAGCGATAAAGCCGTCACATCAGCAGCTTCCGGACGTAACGAAACGGATTCTAATAATGTAGAGATATCAGTAACAATGTTTTCTGGCGCAGCAAACAATAGAATTTCTTTGTGCTCATCGGTTGTTCGTACGAGCTCATAATCAAACACAGCTTCATTGAATGGGAGCTTGATGCTCGAACCGATTTCTAAATAGAGATGTCCCTTTATCTCATCATCAGAGATTGTAAGAGGAAGCTTTTCGTTTCGAAGGACCAAGTATGTATCAGGAACAAGAAATTGCACCTTTTTCTTTTTGATTCCCCACTCTTCTACACACTCTTCAAGAATGTCTTTCAGCGTTTCACGCTCGATGATCTTCCCATTTTTAATAATATCGTTTGGCAAGAACCGCTCGTGATACGACCGAAGTGACATATCCCCTTTATTTATTTCAACCATACGGATGACGTGGTCGTATAGTGCAAGGCTAATTTGTTTTGTTTGAGGCTGTAATCCCAAAAAGCGCATTCATTATTCCCCCTGTCACTACAGAAAACTAATATACCAATCTATTATCTTGTCTGAATAAAAGTAAGTGAGTAAAGCACCAAGTGCAATTGAAGGTCCAAACGGAATAGGTTGTTTTCGCTTCACTTTTCCACTCATCATTGCTCCGATACCTATAATCGTCCCAAATAGCGTAGAGAAAAAGAAAGCGACTAGAAGGTCTTGATACCCAAATACAAGCCCGAGTACGGCAAACAGCTTTATGTCGCCTCCCCCCATCCCACCTTTACTAACGATGGCGATGAGAAGTAAAAGACAAAAACCGAGAGCAGCACCTATGATAGGGCTATACCATGGGGTCATCGGCACAATTACCCTTGAAATGATAAAGTATGCTCCGAAAAACAGGAGCACCTTGTCAGGTATGAGCATATACGTAAAATCGGACACAAACACAATAATTAAGAGCGAAATAAGTCCGTAAGAAATCAGCAATTCTTTTGACCATCCCACCAGAAGCGGTGCGATCGTAAAAAGACATGCCGTTGTGAGTTCAACACCGGCATAAAGAGGTGAAAACTTAGCAGCACAGCCTCTGCATCTTCCCTTTTGTATAAGATAAGAAAACACCGGGATTAATTCGATCGGTGTGAGTACACGTTCGCATAACGGACATGACGAACGAGGAGTCACGATCGACCGCTTCTCAGGTACCCTAAGTCCCACTACATTAAAAAATGACCCTACAACAAGGCCAACTATGAATAAATAACTATGTATTACGACCCCCATAGGTTTCATCCTTAATCGAAATAGTTTTAGTAGATTAATATGTATCGGTTACTTATATGGAGATAACCCTCCATAAGGAGGGTTATCTAAAAATATAAAATAATTTAACTACCAGATGCAGCAGGAGACAACTCTACATTATCTCTCTCAAGGTCGGTTACATCACCTGATAAATAATTCCCCGTATCCCCCACAAGAGTTACAGTGTATGTGGTTGATTCATTGCCCTCTGTTTCACTTCTATTAACAGCTACTTGGGAAGACTCATCGTTATAGGCACCATCATTTCCAGGCGACTCTGGAATCCCCTCCAAATATCCACTATTTATTAATTCTTTCATTGTAAAAGTTGTCTGCCCTGCTCCATCTTGTGCAATAGCCATTCTAGCTGCACTCGCCATCTGTTCAGCATTCGCAATATGAGCATCTTTCTTTGAATTATCAATCAAAGACCCGATTGCCGGAATCGCAATTGCAGCAATAATACCAAGAATAACAATAACAACTAAAAGCTCGATCAACGTTAAACCTTTTTCATTCTTCAAAAAGCGTTTCAACATTCGTTTTCCCCCTAAAATAATTTTTATGTATAATATCTATGATGTCAAAACTACAAAACCTATTAAACTACTTCTACCCCACATTATTGTAGATCTCAAACATCGGAACGATGATGGACAAGACGATTATCCCTACGATTGCCGCTAGAAAGACAATCATCAGCGGTTCGATCAGCGCCTTCAATCGATCAGTTGCGTTCTCTACTTCGTCTTCATAAAAATCTGCTACTTTGGCTAGCATTGCGTCAAGTGAACCCGATTCTTCTCCAATCGCAATCATTTGCGTTACGAGAGGTGGAAAGATCCAGTGCTGCTTAAACGGCTCTGTTAATCGTTTCCCTTGTTCAAGCGATGTTCTTGATTCACGCAATACTTTCACCACCACCTCATTCCCTACAACTTTTTCTACAATCGAGATCGATTGCAGGATGGGGACCGAGCTCGAGAACAGCGAGCTCAACGTTCGCGTCATTTGCGCCATCGTCGCTTTCTGTAAAATCTTCCCGAATATCGGTGTTTTAAGTATAGCATAATCAAAATAATACTTACTAGATGGTTTTTTACGAATTATAGAAAAAATTCCTAAAATTGCTAAAAAAACCATAATTATCAGCCACCAAAAAATTTGGACAAATTCACTGGCACCTAGTACCACTTGGGTGATGACCGGAAGCTCTCCTCCTAAATCGTTCAGCATTGAGGCGAATGATGGTACTACGGAAGCTAATAAAAAGATAACTACCCCAATTGCAATCAATCCAACAATAACCGGATACGTCATCGCAGAAATGACCTTTTGCCTTGTTTTGTGCTGTTTCTCATAATACATAGCAAGGCGATCAAGTACGTTATCAAGACTTCCACTTACTTCTCCAGCGTAAATCATGTTGATAAACATCGCCGGAAAGACTTTTTTATGTTTTGCAGCCGACTGGGAAAATGGATTCCCCGCTCGGAGTTCGATCTCTACATCTTGTAAGGCACGCTTTAACGCTTTACTTTCCGTTTGCTGCGCGAGGATCCCTGTCGAGTCTACGATCGATACCCCCGCTCGAAGCAGTGTTGCAAACTGACGTAAATAAACGACAAAATCCCGAAGCTTGACAGGATTACCTATTGAAATATCTTTAGCTAAAAGGGAAGGTTCGACCTCCTGGATTTCCATAACGGCAATTCCTTTATCTTTCAGCTGCAGGATGACATCACGTTTGGTTGCCCCTGTTAAATTTCCTTTTTTCACTCTGCCGTTTATTGTTTTACCAACGTATTGAAATTGGCTCATTGCCATTATTCCCCCTGTAAATAAGGATCAGCAGCTTCCTTTGAAATCACACCATTCTTAATTAAGTTCCGAATTGAACTCGATAGCTCAACCATTCCTGTCGATTTGCTAGTTTGTAGAACATTCGGGATTTGATAGACTTTGCTATCTCGAATCAAATTCGCGATCGCCGGATTATTTACTAGCACTTCAAACGCAGGTCTTCTTGACTTCTTATCCACTGTTGGAAAAAGACGCTGAGAGATAATCCCTACCAACACGGAAGCAAGCTGAATGCGAATCTGTGGCTGTTGGCTCGGTGGAAAGACGTCGATGATCCGATCTACCGTCGCTCCTGCGTTACTCGTGTGCAACGTCCCGAATACGAGATGCCCTGTTTCCGCCGCGGTAACGGCTGTTTGAATGGTTTCCAGATCACGAAGCTCTCCAACTAGTACAACATCTGGGTCTTGACGGAGAGCTGCTCGTAAACCGCTTGCAAAACTTTTCACATCTGCCCCGATTTCACGTTGATCGATTACGCAGTTTCGGTGCTTATGTAGATATTCGATTGGGTCTTCAAGCGTAATGATGTGCTTCTGGACGGTATGATTCAGAAAATTGATCGCTGAAGCAAGCGTCGTCGACTTTCCAGAACCCGTAGGCCCAGTAACTAATATTAACCCTTGAGGCTTCAATGCGAGCTTCTTAATAATTTCAGGAGCATGGATGCTCTCAAGAGAAGGAATGGCAGAAGGAACAACACGTATTGCGAGACTAATGCTCGTTCTTTGATGAAAAGCATTGATTCTAAATCGCGAAACACCTTTCAAACTATAAGAAAAATCTAAATCACCATTTTCTTTGAACGTTGACCATTGTTCTTTCGGAATCAATAGTCTTGCCATCTGTTCGGTTGTGGCAGGGTCCAATGGATCATTTCCATACCGTTTCAAATCACCATGTATTCGTAAGACTGGAGGAACACCGATGGTTAAATGGACATCGGAGGCCCCTAGCTTACATGCTGCTCTTAAAAGTTTGTCCATTTGCTCTCTCATTACCTTCACCTACTCATTACTCATTAACAGCGACTCGCAGTACCTCTTCAGTTGTCGTTAACCCTTGCTTAACTTTCAATAACCCATCGTCGATTAAGAAGATCGTCCCTTTTTTGATCGCGTATTGGCGGATACTGCTCATATCTTCGTTGTTCATGATTTTCTTTCGTACAACATCATCCATGACTAGCACTTCTTGAAGAGCGATTCTTCCTTTGTAACCTGTCATATTGCAATTTCCACATCCGGCACCACGCGAGATTTCGGATATGGTGATTCCTCTTCTTCTGAAAATTTCTTTCTCGCGTTCCGTTGCCTCTTCACGGTGAAGACAGTCTTTACACACTCGCCTAACGAGACGCTGAGATACGATACCAGAAAGAGATGCTGCTACAAGAAAAGGTTCAACCCCCATATCGATCAATCGCGCAATCGTTGCGATCGAATCATTCGTATGCAGCGTACTCAAGACAAGGTGACCAGTAAGCGATGCTCGAACGGAGATTTCAGCAGTTTCAGCATCTCTGATTTCCCCCACCATAACGATGTCAGGATCCTGTCTTAAAATGGACCGAAGGCCTTTCGAGAATGTGAGACCTACGCCGCTATTTACTTGAACTTGGTTAATACCTTCCAACCGATATTCAACGGGATCTTCCACTGTAATGATGTTCGTTTCTTCCTGATTCAAATGATTTAACGTGGCATACAAGGTAGAAGATTTTCCTGATCCTGTGGGGCCGGTTATCAAAACGATGCCGTTCGGTTGCTCAATCATTTTACGAAAACGCTTATCGTTAATCGGATGAAAATCTAGCTTTCCTAACCTGTTCAACGTACTACTCATATCAAGTACACGCAGAACGATTTTCTCCCCGTAAACCGTAGGCAATGTCGATACACGAAGGTCAACCGGTTTATGGTTAATACTGATTTTGATACGACCATCTTGCGGCACTCTTGATTCCGTGATATTCAGGTTTGCTATGATTTTGACACGAGCAGTTAGCACATTTTGCATATGCTTTGGGAGGCTACGCTCCGTCCGAAGGTGCCCATCTACTCGGTAACGAATGAGCAATTTTGTTTCTTGGGGATCAAAGTGGATATCACTTGCTCGATTTTGAACAGCGTACTGAATGACCTGATTGACCAGTCGCACGACAGGAGAATCTTCATCAGTGACTTCATCATCTTCTCTATCATTCCGCTCTCCTGGTAAATCACTCAGCAACTCATCCATCGAGTCGTCGATTTCATAATATTTGCTGATTGCTCGATTCACATCATCTTTCGTCGCAATCGTTCTTTCGATCATAAACCCAGTTGATAAACGAAGATCGTCTACCGCAAAGAAATCCATCGGATCAGTCATGGCAACGTAAAGTTTATTGTTCTCGATTTTCAATGGAACAAGATTATATTTCTTAACGATGTCTTTCGGAACAATATCAATCACATTCGTATCGATTGGATAATTGTATAAACTTACATGCGGTACGCCTAATTGGAATTCGAGCACCTCGATAAGCTGTTGCTCTGTAAGAATGCCCTGTTCTATGAGCGCGTCGCCTAATTTCATGCCTTTAGGCTTTTGAGAGAGCACTTCATCGATTTTTTCTCGTGTGATGAAGCGGGAATCGACAAGGAGATCACCTAATCTTTTCTTTGTTTGTCTCATCAATCTCCCTCCCTCTTGTATTCTAATCCCTTGATGACTTCACCTTTTTCATCTTCCTCCTCCCCATTGTTTTCTTCTCCCTTACCGTCTTCATCATCAGTTGAACCTGAACCTGAGCTACCTTCAGAGTCCGAACTACCGTCGCCATTTTCTTCTTCGTTGTTAGGCTTTCCACTCTCTTCGCTTTCGCTGTTAGTAGATCCACCATCGCTAGTCGAAGGTTCAGGATAAGCTCTGTTCTCAACTCTGTGAACCGGGGGATAAAAATCCTCTAATACCTTCTCAGTTTTGATAACACGATCATCTTGATCGAGTGTTTCTCTAAACGTTTTAATCAAAAGACCATCTTTGCCTTCTTCAACAATCGTCTTATTATTCCCGCTCAATGAAGCAGAATATTGAACGATTGTATCAGGAGAGAGGCTTTCTTCTTCGATCATAGGTCTGAATTGTAATGGAAAAGCTGGACCGTTCAGGGTCGCGACCAGTGTATCTGTTTGCCATTCAAATGTTAGCTTATAGCTCGTAGGATTCGGGTTATAAAACACCAGATCACGATTTGTTACATTCACCTCCGCATTTAAACCAGGTTCACCATAGGAAGGTGTATGAAGAGTTGTATGTCGTTCTAACACTTTAAAGTTCGTATGAAGGATGATTTCAAAAATTGCTGAAGCGAATATATTCAAGCTATCTGTTGTTGCTTTATCAGTAACTCCAGCAGTTGCTAACAGCTGTTGTAACGAGAAGTTGTCTTCAGGTTTAATCGTCACTGATCCTATCTCTTCTACTAGATTAGGAACAAGGATTAATTCAGATGTACCTTTCACTTCACTTTGGAAGATTTCTTCTACTTCACTATTTACCGAGTAATAGTTTGATAGATCGAGGGCAATAACATCACCTTCAAGTGTAGAAGCATAACCACTCAATACTTCCGTTAACAGTTCCAAACTGAAATTTGAAGGATTCACATCGAGTTCACTCATTTTTTCTTTGAGCAAATCCTGATTAACTGAAACATATAGAGGAACATCACTAGATTCAGCCTCGGCAACTTCCTTTACAGTTTGATCAACGTGAAACTCCCAGAGATCACCTGATAGCGGTACAGTTTGTTCATCGTACGATAGAGATAAAGATTGAGATGATTTCCATTCATCTGTCAATTCGGTTAGCTTTGCATTTGCTTCTTGAGGTTCTAATCCAGATACTGAAACACTTCCGATCAATGCATTAGGAGGCAACGTTTCCTCACCAAATGCAGCGTCATACGTAAAGGAACCTAACAATGAAAAAGAAGTTATAAAAAGAGTTGAAAAGACGATAAGACCCGCAGTTTTCAATAAACCCTTCCTGGTTTCAGAACTCATTTACTTCGCCCCTCTATCCTGATACATGCATCGACATTTCGACCACTACACCTACACCCGTTTCTTGCGCTTTTTCAATTTCATCTCTTGTGAGAACACTACCTTCTTCAAACATTAGCTCACCAGATGGGGTATAAATGTCCTTAAGCAGTTTCTTGCCCTCAAGAATTGTGATTTGCTTTTCTTTAAAACCATTTCCATCTTCCTCTGAAGGAGGTGCATTTTCTTTTGGCGTCTCTGGAACAATTTCTTCTTTAGGTAGAGTTGAATAATTTTCGGATGTATATGGTTTCTCAGTTTCGAATAGTTCTTCTGGCTGTTTTACAATATGATCGATCGCTTCTTCCGCTACGATCAAAAGATCTTTTCCTAACGTAATAACGTGCTCAGTAGATAAGAATTGTTCTGTCTCATTCGTCTTGAACTGGAGACCTACGATTCTTCCAGTATTGTCATCGAGATAATACTCGCTTACTTCACCGTGAAATTGTCCTTTACGGTTAATGATTTTCGTTCCAATGATACTGATCTTCTTCTTTACTAGTTCATTCGCAATTGGTATTTCAGATAAATCAAAAATCGATTTCTCCTCTTCAATCATCACTGCATATTCTCCAACACCAATCACTTTACGAAACGGAACAGCTTTCACGCTTACATCCCAATCAGGGTGGTCAACCGTTAAGAAATCAATAGACTTGTCCGATGCGTTCACAACTAACGATTTAACGTGACCGATTTCCGAACCACTCTCAATACTGATAATTGGTAGACCTACGATTTGACTGCTTTTCTTCATCCTTCATCACACACCTGTTTCATCATTTTTGTTTGTATAGCGACTTTAAGTAGTGAATTTCTTCAAGTAACACGGGATACTCACACCGTTCTTCCATTTCATTTAGTAGTTTGTTGAGTTTCGACCATTCTTTTTGTACAATAAGAAAATCTCTGTATTCTGCTGCGACAGCAAAATAACGATCATCCGTTAAGTGAGAATTGAGCAGTTGCTCGGTAACATTGAGATACGCGGATATATTTCCACTATTCTTTAAGTAACTCGCTTGTTCACGTAATAAATCGACCATTTCATAAGCAATCTGTTCAGAAGGGTCCTCTACTACTTCATTACTTATTAATTCATCATCTGAATCGTTCTCATCAGAATCATCTTTCAGATCTTCTGTATAAAGTAAACTTTCATCACCTTCATAGGTTTCAACTGCTATTCCTTCATCTTGCTCATCAATTTCTTCTTCAACCTCGTCGAACGAGTCACGATTTAATTGAGATTCAAAGTCATTGCTTCGAGAAAATTGGAGGTCTTCCTCTTCATCAGCCTCTCTACCACTTTCTAAATCTTCATCTAACGTGTCTTCATCTTCAGTATCTGAGGAGCCAGAAGCTTCTTCAGCAAGATCATCGACGGTCACTTCTTCTTCACTTTCCTCGAATTGACTAGAAGACTCGTCATCTTCTAAGACAGACTCAAGGCGAAGAGAGAAATCGATCCCAACTTCATCAGTTTCTTCCGCGGATTCGTTTGGGGTGTCACCCACCTGATTTTCCTCTTCTACACTTTCACTAGACGCTGTTTCATGTTCTTCCGCTTCTACCGCTTCATAGCCTTCTACGTATTCTTCATCGTCAGCATCTTTATTTAGCTCAAGATCTTCTCGAGCGTGATCTTCTATTTGATCTAATTTAATTAAAGATTCGTTATCTTCCTCAGAAACCTCAAACTCAAAGTCATCTCCAATCGCTTGACTGAGATTCTCATCGTCACCAGAATCTTCGGTATTATCAAAATTTATTTCTTCTAAATAAAGGTCCTCATTCTGTTCATCGACAACTTCTGTCGGACTGTTTACTCGTTCGTCCTCATGATCAAGGTTTTTTACATCTGCTACTTCTAATCGATTATAGTAATCTTCCAAAAGTTCCTTGTTTCCGTCTGAGGAAAACAGCAAGTGATTCGCTTTTTTCCAAATACCATACATGACGACCATCGCAACAAGAAGCACTAATACTAAGGCGATCGGAAGGGGATAAATAGATTTAAATACGAGTAGTAGTAAGCTTAACAGTAATCCCATCCCTGCAACGACGTAACTCTGTATCCGCGTGAGACCGAGCGGTGTAACCATTAATAGTAATAAAAGCAAGCCTCCACCAACTAACGCCAGCATATAACCCACTAGCTTGCCACCTCCTAAATAAAAATATTATCAAATTCTAACAATAAAAAGAAATTTATGTAGTTTATTGTATAATAGTATTGAGGAATTGGAAACATTACTCTGATTAATTAATCATTTCTTTTATTGGGGGTTTTTGGAAATTGAACAAAAGCGAAAACGGATTTACGTTAATAGAAGTTCTTGTTTCGCTTACACTATTAACTTCTATCGTACTTGTAGCCTCTTCTTTTTTTACACAATCAAATACCATATCCTCTTACAACAATCAAAAGCTTGTAGCTGTTAATCTTGCACGTGCAACACTCGAAAGGATCCAACTAGCACCAGAAAGCTATATTACAGATGGACTTAACGGTGGACCTTACACATATCAAAACTGTAAAAACAGCCCTAAAACAGATTGTGAGAACTATCAAATCAAAATCAATAATCATGAGTATCGTATTGATGTTACTGTTTCACAAGATTTAAATGAACAAGAAATAGAATTAGTTGATGTTCGCGTTGACGTTACTTTACCTAACAAGAAACCAACGATAGAAACTTCAGTAGAAGGGTTCGTTAAACATGCTGCACTATCACCATAATAATAATAAAGGCCTAACGCTGCCAGAGGTCTTAGTTACATTGGTTCTTGTCTCGATTGTGTCCTTAGCGATTTATGCTTTTTTATTTAATGGGCTTCATTCCTATCAAAAGATTAGTACTGAAGCTGATTTCCGTGATGAAGCTGATATCGTCATGACATCGTTCATCAATACGCTTTATCCTGTGAAAGAAAAAGAAATAACTTCTAGAGACTTTGACTCCTCCACAAATACTTATCTACTTACAATCAACGATTCCACCACGATTGGATTTAAAAATGGAAATGCTTTATTGAATGGGAACGTTTTAAATGGTTCTTCATTTGACCTCACTGGCTCTACGATCAAAGAACCTTCGTCTGGAAATTTCGAAATAAGCATTACCATCAAAGATAAAACGATCGACCATGCAAATCCTTTAACACTCGTTAGCGAAATTGGACTTATTACGGAGGGCGAAGATGGACCATAAACAATTAACTGATGAACGTGGCTCAAGTCTTGTGCTAGTTTTACTCGTTACATTGATTTTCACAGTTCTCGGTCTATCCCTACTAAGTGCGACAGTTAACGGAACAAAACGCACGGAAATACGTGAAGACGATGTACAAGCTACATACGTAGCTGAAAAAGGGGTCGATGAACTTGTTCAATCGATACAAGCTGACCTGAGAGAAGGGCTCGGATCTAGCGGACTCCAGAAAAGTGATTTTACTAGATTGATCGATCGTACGGTAAATGATTATAAGGACCCTACCTTATTAAGTCACGATACCGGAGAATCCGCAGCTAGAATTACAAATGTGAGTACTACTTCAAACGCATTACGACGACTCATTGAGGTCGAAAGTATCGGTACAGTTAACAACGAAGTCAAAACTGTCACAAAAACATTGGAGATTGGACCGGATTCGTTTCCGGAAGTACTTAAGTATGCGATCGGAGCTTATCAGCTTTGTCCAAGAGACCCTAGCTGTGATGTAAAAGGAGAAGGAAATCTATTCCTGCACGGAGCGGTAGATATTACTGGAGACTTACTCGTCGATGGTGACCTTGTCACTACGGATCAAGGTGTTGCTATCTATGGCACTAAAGATTATTGGATCGATACCTTTCTACCTACGATTAAGAGCGTGGCAGGCCCTCCCAAAAAAGCAAAAATGGTTTTAGGTGGCTCAATTTATAACTTCACAAATGAACCACAATACAAAACCCACATCAAAAAAATGAACTTTAATGATAGCAAGTATTTAAAAGTTTCAGCTAGCGATGCATTTTTAGGAGACGATTACCCTCTTATAGAACAACGAGAGCCTGTAAGGGATCCGATCGACATAAATGAACGGGAAAGTACATTTAAATATAACTTACAAGACACTTTCATTAATGGAGAAGCGATCAATCAAAAACCTTATTCTGAATCGAATACTTATAACAAGACAGCTTTTATTAGCAACCAGAGTTTCCCTAATACAAATATATATCCATACTATAGCTCTAATAGGACGAAAAAAGAATTCCAATACATCTATCTTTCTAATAACAATACTTTTAAACGTTTTAGTACAGTAGGGAATCTATATTTGTCAGGGGATACATCTTCCTTTAGTTTAACTTCAGTTAAGAATGGTGCATACATTGGTGAGAACTTAACAATTGGTAACTACGAAGCTACTAGAGGTGAAAATAAGCATAAATTAAAAGTCAGCGGAACCTATTTTGTAGAAGAAAATTTATACATCGAAAATGCCGAGGTAGAATTCAATGCCATCATTTATGTTAAAGGCGATGTGAATATCCAATACTCTACCTTAAAAGCATTAAAAGAAAACGGCAAGGATGGCTCTCTCATTGTTTTCGCAGAAGGAGATATTCATATAAGCAATAACTCCGTGTTTGAAGATACGCCAAGTTATATTCGTGGGTTCTTCTATTCAGAAGGTGAATTTGAAATGTATGGTGTTGGTTCAAATGTTCACATTGATGGAGGGATATCAGCAAGGAGGATTGTATTGAATGCGATTAAAGGAAAGTCTCGAGATTCTTATCCATTCAGTTGGCAATATAAAAGATACGGAAATGATTACTACCAACTTCCTATTTACCAACAAAACGAACCATCCAGACTTCAAATCTCATATAACCCCGATATCATCAAAACCTATTCCGACTTAAAAACGGAGGAACCTTACATCAAAGTTGTAAATGAACCGGTGCCAATCGATCGTTCTAAAGACTGACAAACGAAAAGCCCGCAGCTTTGTAAAGCTGCGGGCTTTCTCTATCCTACATAGCTAGCAACACGATTTCGTCCTCGTTGTTTCGCACCTGTGTACATCGCTCGGTCTGCGTTCCGGACTAACGTCTGACCATCCTCACCTTGATCAGGAGCTGAAGCGACACCAATACTCGCAGTAATATAGATCACTTGGCGATTACCATTTTCCAAGTCATTAAAAATCTCAAAAGGTTGATCTGCGATAGTAAACCTCAGTTCTTCAGCTATCTGAACACTGTGTTCAGGTGAAGCATCATCGAGAAGAATGATGAATTCCTCTCCACCAAATCGAGCTACAGTCCCTTTGTTTCCAATTTCTTCTACAAGTCGATTTGCCAGACCACATAGTACCTCGTTCCCACTATGATGACCAAACGTATCGTTCACTTTCTTAAAATGATCGATATCTAACAGGATAATCGAAAATGGTCTTTTATTTTCTTCATATGCTAAATACCTTTCGTCAAGTAACTCTTCAAAGAAACGGTAATTATATAAATTTGTTAATGGACATGTTTCACTTCTTCGCTTCGTTTCTTCGTAATTCTTTGCATTATCGATAGCCACTGCTAGATAGTTCGCTAGAATTTGCAGTACAAGAATATGCTGTTTCTCATATGATCGAACTTTGTTAGAAGTAAGCGTGATGATGCCTACAACTTTTTTATTGCGCTTCATCGGTACTGATATAATAGAGTTTGCTGAAAGCGGAAGTACACCAGTAGATAAACTTTTCCACTGAGAACGTTTGCTATACAAACGACTGCGCCCACTGCGCCAAACGATTGAGCTAATTCCTTCTTGAGTAGGACTTTCTCCAGGTCCAGCTATCACGCCAAATCCACGTTCATATGTTTTGATTAGTGAAAGTCTTCTCACATTTTCTGCATCCATGACGTAGGCGTGATCCACTTCAAACATGTCAGTAATTTTTTCAAGGAACAAGTTTATAATGTCATCTGTATTTAGTTGCTGTGTGATTTGCTGACCAATTTCACTAGTTTTATGTAGGAGGTCATTCACTTTACGGGTGGAGTAATACAGCCTTAGCATGAGAGAAACTAGTATGAACGGTACACCTACAAATAGGATGGCAATTGCTCCGAGATAAGTATGAAGCATATAGAGCAAGAAACCTACCGGGAGCGTAACAGCTGTTGTGATCGCTTCCCAAAGCATATCTTTTCCGAAGAAAGTAGTATCAGTTTCTTTGTATATATAAACTTTTAGAATATGAAGCAAAATCTGATTAACAAAGATTAAAGAAAACGTGTATGCTAATGCAGGTAAGAGCTGGAACATTGCATTGCCTGAGAATTCTCCAACTGTCCCACCAAGGACATAGAACAATCCTCCTGAAATAAGAGAAATCATCATAAACATGAGCATATTGACAGGGTATCGATGATTTTCCTTTTTGGTGATACGCAGATTAAGCAAAAAGACTAGAATAGATAGTTGAGTTAAAATCATTTCTACAAATAGACCATATCTCAGAAATACCGTAAGTGATATCCCTTGAATAAAGAAGATATCGATACCTTTTACATTAATCGGCATCATGGAGACCACTGCTAGGAGCGCAAACAATGCTAAAATATCTAACACGTTTCCTGTTAAATCAGGGGGAAAGAAGGTATATGTTGCAAAAATAAGTATGGGCCAAAAGACTAACCAAATGAGCCAAACCTTAATATTCATGCTTGCATTCAATTTCTTCCCCCTTCCATCTTCCGTCCTTTTGAAGAATAATTTTCCATTTCTTCAATTTGTTTAAGTTTATAATAGCAAAAAATGAAGGAAAAGTCCTAGTATTTTGTATTTATTTCAAAGTTTTTAGATAACTTCTAACTTCAGCAATAAAGTAAAGAGAGCCCGTTATTAAAACAAGGTCCTTGTCATCTGCTTTATTCATAACAGTTTCTACCGCTGTCATCCAGTTTTCTTCAAAAGCTTTCTCTGAAAACGAGCACCTTTCATATAGCTCATTTGCACGAACAGCTCTAGGAAATTCGAACGTCGTAAACGTCATGCTAGATACTATAGGATAGAGAGGCTCTAGCATAGATTCAATATCTTTGTCGCCAACAGCACTAAAAACAGTGTAGATCGAACTGTCCGGATAACGTGTTTTGATTGTTTCTGCCAGACTAGTAATTCCTTCAGGGTTATGTGCCCCATCAATAATAACATCAGGATTTTCAAGTATTCGTTCGAATCTACCAGGCCAAGATGCGTGTAACAACCCACGTTTGATCATGTCTTCCTCAATATGCAGGCCATAAAACACTCTTAAATATTCCATCGCCATTAGGGCGGCTGATGCATTTTTCACCTGATGGAGCCCCTTCATTTCAATGCTTATATTCTCTATTGTTCGATAAGGAGAGTGAAACGTGAAGTTCTCGCTATCCTTAGTCGATGTTAAATCGCTTACCCTAAACTCTTCGTTTAGCTTATAGCTTTTTGTATTATTCTTTTTTGTCGTCTCGATTAGCCTGTTTCGAACAAGCTCTTCCTCTGCAGTCGTGATAAGAGGCACACCCGATTTAATAATACCCGCTTTTTCGAAGGTGATTTCTTCAAGATCATTTCCGAGAATATGCATATGATCGAATCCAACGTTCGTAATGATCGATACTAACGGATGAATGACGTTCGTCGAATCCAAACGACCACCTAGTCCAACTTCTAGCAACACAATATCAGGGAACGCAACTTTACCAAAATAGACGAAACAAATGAGTGTGATCACTTCAAATTCTGTTGGAGAACCTAGAGAAGTCTTCGATGCTTCTTGTACGACTGGATAAACACGATTGCATACTTCAACCAAATCACTTTCTGGTATAGGTGTTCCGTTCAATGCGATCCGTTCTGTAAACGTTTCGATGTAAGGAGAAGTGAAGGTTCCTACTTCATATCCTGATTCCTGCAATATGTGTCTCATGTAGGTTACAGTAGAGCCTTTTCCATTCGTACCGCCAACATGAACAAACTTCAGCCGTCTTTCAGGATGATCTAATCGTTCAAGCATCCACTCCATTCGTTCTAGTCCAGGCTTGATTCCGTGATTTAATAAGCTATGAATCCAACTTACAGCTTCTTCATATGTATTGAACACCCTTACATCACCTTTCTTCAAAAGAAGGCGAATCCCCTTTTGGAGATTCGCCACAGCTTTATTTTTTCAATTCGTTAATACGAGCTTCAACATTGTTTCTTCGCTCTAAATAATCCTTTTCTTTCGCGCGTTCTTCATCAACAACCTTTTCTGGAGCTTTGCTGATGAACTTCTCATTAGCTAATTTCTTTTGTACTCGCTCTACTTCAGAGTCAAGCTTTTTCCATTCACCTTGAAGGCGTTCGATTTCTTCATCGATATTGATTAATCCTTCAAGTGGTAGGAATAACTCTGCCCCAGAAACGACTGATGTCATCGATTTATCAGGAGCTTGCAAATCAGCAGAAATCGTTAGTGATTCTGGGTTACAGAAACGTTCGATATACTGCTTATTCTGCTCAAGCTGATCCTGCGCTTCAGAAGTCTTTGGTTTGATTTGTAGTTCGATCGGTTTACTTGGCGCCACGTTCATTTCTGCACGGATATTTCGAACAGAGCGAATGATTTCCGTTAGTAGAGCCATATCTGCTGCTGCATCAGGGAAATGCAAGGCATCCTGCTTCTCTGGCCAGCTCGCAACTGTAATCGATTCTCCCTTGTGAGGAAGGTGTTGCCAGATTTCCTCTGTAAGATAAGGCATAAATGGATGTAACATACGCATTGTCTGGTCTAATACATAAGCTAAAACAGATCGCGTTGTCTTCTTTGCCGCTTCATCTTCACCGTATAGTGGAAGTTTCGCCATTTCGATATACCAGTCACATAAATCATCCCAGATAAAGTTGTAGAGGTATCGCCCAACCTCACCAAACTCATAGTTGTTGATAAGGCGTGTTACCTGATCAACCGTATCGTTCAGGCGCGTCAGAATCCATTTGTCAGCCGTGGACTTTTCACCAGTAAGATCGAGCTCATCGTACTCCATGCCATCCATGTTCATAAGGGCAAAACGAGAAGCGTTCCATATCTTATTAGAGAAGTTCCAAGTGGATTCAACCTTTTCCCAATAGAACCTTAGGTCATTTCCTGGTGAAGAACCAGTTGCTAAGAAGTAACGCAGAGAATCAGCTCCATACTTCTCAATAACATCCATCGGATCTACACCATTTCCAAGTGACTTACTCATCTTACGTCCTTCTGAATCTCGTACAAGTCCATGAATGAGAACATCGTTGAATGGACGTTGCTCAGTAAATTCGATACCTTGGAAGATCATTCGAGCTACCCAGAAGTAAATGATATCGTAACCTGTTACGAGTACATTCGTTGGATAAAAGCGTTGGAAGTCAGCTGCGTCTTCATCAGGCCATCCCATTGTAGAGAAAGGCCAAAGCGCTGAGCTAAACCACGTATCAAGAACGTCTTCATCTTGATTCCAGTTCTCGATATCTTCCGGCTCTTCATCCCCTACATAAATTTCACCAGTCTCTTTGTGGTACCATGCCGGGATACGATGTCCCCACCATAGTTGACGTGAAATACACCAGTCACGAATGTTCTCGATCCAATGAAGGTACGTTTTCTCAAATCGTTCAGGGACGAAGTTTACTTTATCTTCGGATTTTTGAAGATCGATTGCTTGTTTTGCTAAAGGTCCCATTTTTACGAACCATTGCGTAGAAAGATACGGTTCTACAACTGCGCCACTACGCTCAGAATGACCTACTGAATGAACATGTTCTTCAATTTCAAAAAGCGTACCTGCTTCTTGAAGATCTTTAACAAGCTGCTTACGGCACTCGAAGCGATCCATCCCTTTATATTTACCTGCGTTGTCATTCATTGAGCCGTCTTCATTCATAACAAGAATTCGCTCAAGGTTATGACGGTTACCAATTTCAAAGTCATTTGGATCATGAGCAGGCGTAATCTTTACTGCACCAGATCCAAACTCCATATCAACATAATCATCGGCTACGATTTCAATCTCACGCCCAACGATTGGAAGAATTGCTTTCTTTCCGATCAGATGCTTATACCGCTCATCTTCAGGGTGAACGGCGATCCCTGTATCTCCAAGCATTGTTTCAGGACGCGTGGTAGCAATCTCGATATGTCCTGAACCGTCAGCTAGCGGGTAACGCATATGGTAAAAGTGACCCGTTACTTCCTGGTGAATGACTTCGATATCAGAGAGAGCTGTTTTCGTTTGAGGATCCCAGTTGATGATATACTCGCCTCTGTAGATGAGGCCTTTTTCATAAAGCTTTACAAATACCTCACGAACAGCGCTTGATAAGCCATTATCAAGTGTAAAGCGCTCTCTGGAGTAATCGAGGGATAGGCCAAGCTTTGCCCACTGACTACGGATGAAATCAGCATATTCTTCTTTCCACTCCCAAGATTTTTCAAGGAATTTCTCTCTTCCTAGATCATAACGAGAAGTACCTTCCTCACGTAGTTTTCCTTCTACTTTTGCCTGAGTGGCAATACCTGCATGGTCCATTCCTGGTAACCACAGAACATCGTATCCTTGCATCCGTTTAAAACGGGAGAGGATATCTTGAAGTGTTGTATCCCATGCATGACCAAGGTGTAGCTTACCTGTAACGTTAGGAGGAGGAATAACAATCGTGTATGGAGTTTTATTCTTATCTCCTGTTGCTTCAAAAAACTTTCCATCTACCCAATACGGGTACCATTTCTGTTCTGTTGCCTGTGGATCATACTTCGTTGGCATCGTTAGCTCTTTATTAGCCATTACTATCCATCCTTTCCAATCAATAAGTCGATAGCAAACAAAAAAACTTCTCCCATCCTTAGTAAAAAGGACGAAAGAAGTTTCGCGGTACCACCTTTATTTACAGCTCCAGAAAAAAGATAGAAGCTGTACGCTTCATTGAATAACGGATTCACCGGCTTCTCCTACTACTATTTCAGAGAAACAGCTCCAGGGCGACTTCAAATGTTACGTTCCTAAGAAATCTCTCAGCAAATGATTTCTCTCTCTGAAGGGTTCACACTTTACTACTCCCTATCGTTGCCTGTCGACTATTTGTATTCATAAGTTTACCTTGTGTATAAAAAACCGTCAAGATACTATTAGCCCTTTTTATTATCATAACCACTTTCTTTTTTACTTAATCACCCAAACTACTGTCCATACATACGCTGATGGTATCGATAGTACTGTGAAGGGGACATATACATGAAAAAACGATTTGGAGGACTCAACCGCTATCAGCTACCGCCATCCTTATATAAATTCAGAGACATACTGGCCCAATTTGTTCCACCATTTATCTTCTTCCAAGTGATCAGAACGATTCTATTTCCAACTTCAGTAGATGTGCTCATTTTAATTATCCTAGTCGCATTAGAAGTGTGTTTCTATTTTGAATGGATTTAAGCTCTCATGTGTTGCAGAGTGGTAGTAATTCCGTTCATCACTTCTATTTTTTTCGTAAAATGACGGACATGCTTCATATGGGACCAATTTCGTTGGTTACTAGTAAAATGCGTCACACTGTTAAACAGCGATTCTGGAAAATATAAATAACTAGCAAGTAAATCCTTTTCCTCTTCATAAAGAGCAAACTGACTTTCGTAGCGAGACATGTTCGAGACTAATATTTCTGGATTATACTGAAACGGAGAAACGGATGCACGAATCAGATACGTAAGATCCCTTACCGGAGAGTCCATGGAAGATCGTTCAAAGTTTATGAAATACCCTCGCTCTCCTCCAGCAATGAAATGTGATGCTGAACACTTCCCATGGCAAAACACCGTTCTGTACCTCTTTGACTCGTTTGTTTGTTCAAACCAGTAATCTAATCGTGACTTTGACAGATCACAATTCTTCATTAGTTGATGGAAATGAGTAGCAAATGTCAGCTCAAATGGGGAAAGATAGATGCGCTTTTCAATTTCGTTAACGTATTTCTCCATTTCAAACTGCCGACTTTCTCTTAAGACAACCATTCTATCATAGAATTGCTTAATCGATTCTTCAGAGAAAGCGTGATCTTTCACTGAGTAGCCGTGTAACTCTGCCAGGCTTTGAATCATTTGTCCTTCTTTTAAAGGAGGGCTTACACTCCCTTCTTCGATCCATGGAGACAAATACATCGCGCGATCTTCCACAACCACAAAAGTATCGCCATACTTTGTTTTGACGATTGGAACAAAACCATTGAATTGCAATTCTTTGAAATAGTTCTCTAAATACAGCATCCAATCCATTCGTTCTCTGGACAACCTAGTATCTTTAAGAGCGAACGTGCCCTGGTTGGTTGTGACCTTCAATACTTTTCCATATTTTTCATAGTTTTCAGGAATCAGATCGTATTGAAATAAAATTGCACCAAGATTATTCATAGGAGAAGGTCCTCCTGGCCGGAATAGAAAGCTTAAGAGCGTCACATAATTCCATCGTAGCTTCCCATTCTTTCTCAAAGCGATAATAGATTTCTTCTTCATCCTCACAGCTATGCATACGATTAATACATTCCTGCCATTCCCATGGAGAGATCAACGCACTCACTACTTGGTCAGCTAATTCTTTAGAGATTGCGTTAAGTAAACTTCCCCAGCATGCTTGAGTGTCCTCTATTCGCTCAAAGCCAAGTGCTCTTCGAATCACTTGGTGAGCGGGCTGAGGAGGAGCGTCACTCAAATCATAGTAGTATTGTCCTTCTACGACTTTCAATTCATTTCCATCATAACAGATAGGCGGCATCTTCTTATGAGGGGTTAACCTCTGTTTTACTTTTGGAATGGTTCTAACTAACAAAGAATAGTATTTCTGATTCTTATCCTTTAAATGGGTTAAGGATTCAATGGATGCTTTATAAGGAAATACGTCTCTATCCTTCTGATTTATATAAGGGAAGTCTTTGGAAACCTCAAGTAAAGAAGCGATTAAAAAACCTTTAAACTCTGGGTCGTCGTCGATGGCTGACGATGAATCGATAACATCATGGATCGTTACAAACGATTGATCGATTTGAACGCATGGTAGACCATCGCGTGTACGAATCATGCGATTACACATGATACCAGATTTAGAAAAAAGACGGTCACGGAAGTTGAGATGATACTCAAGCAAATTCCGATCCCGCCAATAGGTTACTTTTTTGGTTCCAACATTAGTTTCAATTACAAAATTGGTATGATTCCAGTTCAATTCCTCAAATCCGTATTTATGCTGAAGAACAGCTGTAATGTTCATTTGTACTACCCCTTTTCACACCATTTACCGGTTAACGGGGATGTATAAGATCTGGCCTTCACTCACTTCTTCTTCATCAAGTCGATTCACTCTTGCAAGGTGACTCGGCAACACTCTGTACCGCTCCGCAATTTCTGTGAGGGAATCCCCAGGTTGAATAATACACATTTTCATCTTCGAAAAATTCTCTTCATCTTTCGTAAGCATATTGGTTAGATACAAAGCATTTTCTTCGCGAACAGGTTCTCTTTCTTCCACGCCTTCTTCATACTCTTCTTGCTCAACCTCTGCTCCATAGCCGTAAGCTCTCTCAGCACTTTCTTCATTGTGGTTATAGTAACTTGCTTCAGAACTTTGCCCAGCCATTCTAGTCAACAGATCATAATTCGTTTCGTTTTCTACTTCCTCAGGCTTTACATATTCAACATTTTGCTGTGCTGGTTGTGCTCTCATATCAACTTGTGGCGTGCGAATGTTTGAAGGGAACATATCTGGCTCTTCAGCCTCGTTATTTACATATTTCACGTCTGTTTCCCATACTGATTCATCTGAGGATCTTTCCTCTTCCACCATATCATCGTACTCCACTTCTGAATCATTTTCATAAGTTGAATAGCTAGCGTCTCCTTGAATACCACTGATAGAGATATCAGCATTAAGTTGCAAACAGTTTGTTTCACAGAGCGTGTAATCAAAGGTGTCAACAGTAACATAAATATCTTCAAGCTTACGGATCCTACTTGATGGTATTGTAATATCTACTGGGAAACGGTGTCCGATTGTAGCTGTTCCATCCTCACGAGTTTCAACTTCGTGAACGGAGCGATAGACCGAAGAGTCATCTTCCTCATTCTCACTACCATCAGTCTCTCTTTGAAGGTATTCCCCTGATAAATACAAGCATCCTTTAACCGCTACATAATCCTCATATTCTTCAATGGAAATTTCAGGGTCTAGCGAAATTGATAAAACCTCTTCAACTTCCTGTCCTTTCTTCAACCATACCTGCTCCTCAACGGAGAAATGCAAATGTGAATCATTCTGCATGCTTTCTCCTCCTTTCGAACATTATCCATACATTACACGTTTATGAGTAGGATACAGGATTATGTCTAAAACATTGAAAAAGGGTGAGATCTCTTTAATTTTAGAGAGTTTTAAAAAAACCTGCCAGGATAATCCTGACAGGGTTCCAACTTATTTAAGTTTAGAGAATGCTGCTTCTGCAGCTGCAATGGTTTGGTCGATATCTTGATCTGTATGTGCTGTTGAAAGGAAGAGCCCTTCGAACTGTGAAGGAGGGATAGAAACTCCTTGATCAAGCATTTCTTTAAAATACTGTTTAAAGTAATCAAGATTTGATGAAGATGCCGTTTCAAAGTTCACAACGTCCTTATCTGTGAAGAAAAATCCGACCATAGATCCTGCACGGTTAACCGTATGAGGAATGTTGTATTTTTCAGCGGCCTTTGAAAGACCTTCACCCAATCGCTCTGCTTTACGTTCAAACTCTTTATAACTATCTGGAGTTAGCTGTGCAAGCGTTTCATATCCAGCTGTCATGGCAAGAGGGTTCCCACTCAATGTACCAGCTTGATAGATCGGTCCGCTCGGAGCAATCTGAGCCATGATTTCTTTTTTCCCACCATATGCTCCAACAGGCAGACCACCACCGATTACTTTACCAAGACACGTGAGGTCTGGTGTAACGCCGTAATAGCCCTGTGCACAGTTATAACCAACGCGGAAACCAGTCATAACCTCATCAAAGATTAGAACGGTACCGTTTTCCTCTGTAATCGTGCGTAATTCTTCCAGGAATCCAGCATGTGGTGGGACAACCCCCATATTCCCAGCTACAGGTTCAATGATTACTCCTGCAATATCATCACCAAATTCTTTGAAGGCATAGCGTACACTTTCAAGGTCATTGTAAGGAACCGTAATCGTGTTCTTTGCAATTCCTTCAGGTACTCCCGGGCTATCTGGAAGTCCAAGTGTCGCAACACCAGAACCCGCCTTAATTAAAAGGGAATCTCCATGACCATGGTAGCATCCTTCGAATTTAAGAATCTTATTACGCCCTGTATAGCCTCTTGCTAGACGGAGTGCACTCATCGTTGCTTCCGTACCAGAGTTAACCATTCGAACAATCTCAATAGAAGGGACACGCTCAACAACAAGCTCAGCTAGCTTTGTTTCATACGTACTAGGTGCTCCAAAACTAGTGCCTAGCTCCGTTACTTCTTTCAAGCTATTTACTACTTTTTCGTCAGCGTGACCAAGAATGAGTGGGCCATAAGAAAGGACATAATCGATGTACTCATTTTTATCGATATCATAAATCTTCGATCCTTTTCCTTTTTCCATAAAGATCGGATCAAGTCCTACAGATTTAAATGCACGTACAGGACTATTCACCCCTCCTGGCATTACTTTGGATGCTTCCTGAAACGCTTCTTTGGAACGATCATAATTTCCCATAAACGAATCTCCTCTCTATATTTATTTACCTAACCAGCGTGCAGCATCTTTTGCAAAATACGTTATGATCAAGTCTGCTCCCGCACGCTTCATACTCGTTAACTTCTCAAGAACAACTTCTTCTTCATTCAACCATCCATTTTGACTGGCTGCTTTAATCATCGAATATTCCCCACTTACATTATAAGCAACCATCGGAAGCGGGAATCGATCTTTGAGCTCACGGATGATATCAAGGTAGGAAAGAGCTGGTTTCACCATTAAGAAATCAGCACCTTCTTCAACATCACTTTCAGCTTCTCTGATTGCATCCAATCGGTTAGCAGGATCCATTTGATACGTCTTTCGATCTCCGAACTGTGGAGAACTATGAGCCGCGTCTCGGAACGGGCCGTAGAATGCAGAAGAAAACTTCACCGCATAGCTCATGACAGGTACATCTACGAACCCAGCTTCATCGAGTCCTTTTCTAATCGCACCTACGAACCCGTCCATCATATTGGAGGGAGCAATGATATCAGCTCCCGCTTCTGCTTGGGAAATCGCAGTTTTCGTTAAAAGCTCAAGTGATTCATCGTTCAATACATAACCATCTTCGATTACGCCACAGTGTCCATGGTCTGTATATTGGCATAGACATGTGTCCGCGATAACGGTTAGCTCTGGAAACTCTTCTTTAATTTGCTTGATTGCACGTTGAACAATTCCTGTCTCACAATATGCTTCAGATCCAACTGCGTCTTTGTGGTTAGGAACTCCAAACACAATAACGGATTGAATGCCTAGTTCAACTACCTCTTTAATTTCTGCATTCAAATGATCTAAAGAGAAGTGAAACACACCTGGCATCGATGGTACTTCTCTTTTTATATCATTTTCTTCTACTGCAAAAACAGGATAGATCAAGTCTTCTTTATGTAAAAATGTTTCTCTAACCATTGCCCTCATTGAATCGGACCTTCTTAACCTACGATGGCGACGATAATTCTCAGCTTTCATTAGTATCCTCCCTATGCTAGAAAGTAATGCTCAAGACTTTGGAGCAATCCTTCGATTGTATATTCTTTCGGTACTACGTCTGCTTTTAGACCATATGACTGAAGCGTTCTATCCGTAATCGGCCCAATAACCCCGATCGTAATTCCTTGTAAACTCGCTTTCAAATCTTTCACTTTCAGTAGTTCTACGAAATGGTGAACCGTGGATGATGAAGTGAACGTGATAACATCGATCTCCTTGTTACGTATAAGATCTGTTAAAGCTTTCTCAGAACCATACGGAATCACAGTGTCATATATCGTTAAATCCGTGACCGTGAGTCCTAGCTTTCTCAGTTGCTTTGGCAACACTTTTCTACTTAAGTTTCCACGCGGTAACAATATACTTTCCCCTTGTTGCACCGTTTCAGAAAGTGCTGAGACTAATCCTTCCGCAGTATAATTTCGAGGAAGAAGATCAATCGTAACATGATGTTGTTTGAGTGCTTTGGCTGTTTTGCTGCCTACTGCTGCCACTTTTATGTTTGACGGTAGGGTAGCTTCTTGAAAAAAGTACCGCACGCCATTTGAGCTCGTAAAAACCACCCATGCATATTGAGATATATCCACTGTATTCAATGCATGTAAACGCGGTTTAAACGCAATGAGGGGAATTTCTACTGAAACTCCCCCTCGCTTCTCAACTAATCCCGAAAATGTAGCTGCCTGCCCCCGAGCTCTCGTGACTAGTACACGCTTCCCTGAGAGCGGGGAGATCATTGATCGAGTTCTTCTTTCACGCGATCTAATATCTCTTTCGCACCTTGCTCTTTCATTCTATTAGCGAGCGTTACACCAACCTGTTCATAATCAGTGCCCGTTTCCATCTCTTTAATGATAACGGAGCCGTCTGGTTCTCCCACAAGGCCAGTTACGGAAATCGTTCCGTCTTTTAGTATGGCATGGCCGGCGATTGGTACTTGACAACCACCTTCAAGAGTATGGAGATACGCTCTTTCTGCTAATACAGTTTTTGTTGTATGTTCATCATTGAGTTTCTCAAGTAGACCGAGAAGCTCATCATCACTTTCTCTACATTCAATAGAAAGTGCACCTTGACCAACTGCTGGTACACATAGATCCGGATCTAGATATTCAGTAACAATTTCTTTAGACCAGCCCATCCGATGGAGTCCAGCTGCAGCTAAAACAATCGCATCATAATCTTCTTCTTCAAGCTTACGAAGACGCGTATCTATATTTCCACGAATCCATTTGATCTCTACATCTGGTCGAATTGCTTTTAACTGAGCGCCGCGTCTTAAGCTGCTCGTTCCGATGATAGCCCCTTCTGGTAGCTCACGAAACGACTGCTTGGATTGTGAAATAAGCACGTCTCGATAATCTTCACGCTCAGGGATACACCCAATCGTTAGGCCTTCTGGTAAAATGGATGGCATATCTTTCATGCTGTGCACTGCCATATCAATCTCACCTTTGAGCATTGCATCCTCAATTTCCTTTACGAAGAGGCCCTTTCCACCAACCTTAGATAAGGTAACATCGAGGATCTTATCTCCTTTTGTTACGATTTCTTTTATTTCGAAATCCACATCAGGATTGATCTCTTTCAATTTGCTAATCACCCATTTTGTCTGTGTGATTGCTAGCTTACTTCTACGTGATCCAACAATTATTTTCCTCATTGTTTGTCCCCCAAACTTTGGTTGTGTATCTTTTTAGCTATACCAGAAGTGAAACTGTGAAAAAGCCCCAGACAAGAATACGTTGATCAGCACAATTAGAAATGCTGCAACATTCCAAACAGCAAGAGACTTGCCTTCGATATCTCTAGCAACCTTCTGATATAAATACGTGCTGTATGCAATCAGCACAATGAATGAAACGATCACTTTCGTATCCAATAAACTAAATTGGTCTACTTTCAAGATAGCCCATACAATACCCAGGATTAAGCTAAGTAATAGAAGCGGCACACCAAGTACACTACATAAATACGAAAGTTTTTCTAGCTGCGATAAATCACCAAATCGTCTTAGCCTCTTACTCCATTTCTTCCCTTTTAACATTTGATAGAGAATTAAATACATAACGGAGAAAATGAACGAAAGAGAAAAGGCGCCATATGAAATAAATGCCATGGTGATATGAATGACAGATAGCTCAGACATAAGCTGTTCTGTCAACATACTTGAAGCTTGCTCTCTTGTAGCAAATAAGTTAATGGCCATAATGATGAAACCGAGTACATTTGCGAAGAACACAAAGAAGTCAACGCGAAAAAACCAATTTATTAATAAAGATAATGAAACGATCACCCAAGTATAAAAAAATAACCCCTCAAAAGGTGTCAAAATTGGAAAACCGCCCATTGCATTGATTTGTGTAACAAGGAAAGTGGTCTGCAAGACCCATACAATAGAAAGCAACCAGAAGGCAATTTGGTTAGCCTTCCGGTTGTTCTGCAAGAAGTCAATAAAATACCCTAATACGCTAAGTGCGTAAAGAGAAATGGTTAAATCATAAAGCCAGCTGGCGTTCGTCACAACTCATGTCTCCTCTCCTAGGAGCGCACCTGCGATGCTCTTAATAAGGCTGAGTAATCAAAGGTTTCTTGCTTTCTTTTCTCTTCATTTTCTTGTACGCGTTGCTTATGAAGTTCTCTTTCAATTTCTTCTTCGATCGCAAAGATCTTTGTGAATATTTCAAGAGATTCTTCAGCATTGGGTTCTCCAGCCATTTCTTTCACTCGAACGATAGGATCTCTTAAAAGCTGGTTTACGATACTCTTCGTGTGCTTACTTAGAACCTTCTTTTCACGATCGCTTAAATCCGGAAGTTTCCGTTCGATGCTTTTCATCGTTTCAGCCTGGATAGATAACGCTTTTGAACGTAATGCTGAAATCATTGGTACAACGCCGAGAGTGTTCAACCACTCTCTAAATTGAACAAGATCTTCTTCGATCATAAGCTCAATTTTCTCAGCTTCTTTCTTTCTTTCAGCAAGGTTTGACTCAACGATACCTTCAAGGTCATCAATATCGTACAAGAAGACAGAATCCATGCTGTTTAGCGCTGGATCAAGGTCACGTGGAACCGCAATATCCACCATGAACAACGGACGTCCTTTTCGCTTCTTCAATACTGGTTTCACGGTCTCCTCTGTTAATACATAGTTAGAGGATCCGGTTGAGCTGATCAAAATATCTGCTTCAGAAAGCGCTGTATGAATATCATCCATTGAGCGAGCTTGCCCCATGAATTGAGATGCAAGTTCAGATGCTTTCTCGAGTGTACGGTTAACAACAGTTACTTGACTCACTCCGTTACTCTTTAAGTGTTTCCCGGTTAACTCACCCATCTTACCAGCACCAAGGATAACTACATGCTTTTGATCGAGCCCACCAAAGATCTTCTTGGCAAGTTCTACAGCAGCATAGCTAACTGATACTGCATTCTCACCGATTTCTGTTTCAGAATGAGATCGCTTAGCGAGTGTTATAGCTTGTTTGAAAAGCTGATTGAATATTGTTCCCGTAGTAGAGGATTCCTGCGCTAGTAAGAAAGCATCCCTAACCTGTCCAAGAATTTGTGTTTCTCCTACTACAAGAGAATCTAATCCTGACGCAACACGGTATAAATGCTCTGTTGCTGCATCATTTTCTCGAATTTCTAAATAAGGTCTAAATTCATCTTTCTCAATACCGAACCATTCAGATAAGAAAGCTTTAGAATAATATCTCCCTGTATGAAGCTGATCAGCTACTACGTAAAGCTCTGTACGATTACACGTAGATAGAATGACGGCTTCTAGAATACTTTTAGAGTGTCGCAACTTATTTAACGCATCAGGTAATGTATCTTCCTGAAACGAAAGTTTCTCTCGTATTTCAACAGGGGCTGTTTTGTGGTTCAACCCTACGACCAGGATGTGCATCGTTCCACCCCCAAATATTGTTAACCCGGAACATGTTCTTAATACTATCAGTCAATACTATTTTAACATGTGACAAAAATCACAGAGTTTCAAAATGTGAACAGACTTTGAAACAAGATATGATATGATGTAAAAAAGTAATCTAAACGTTATTATAAGTAGTCATACCACTAATAATGTACCAGAAAACACAAAGTTTAGCAAAGAACGTGCAATTTTGACAATAGGAGGATCCTTTCTTGAGACGACAAAGTGTTTTTCCAGGAGTTCTGTTTATTGGAATCGGTCTTTATTATCTTATCCAAACGTTAAGCCTGCCCATTTCGGATCAAATCACAAGCTGGCAGATCATCCTGATTCTTATAGGAGTTGCGATGATCATTCAGGGAGTGATTTCAAAAGAAGGTTCAATGTTATTTCCTGGTGTATTACTAGTAGGACTTGGTGTTCACTTTTACTTCGTTAATAAACTCGCACTATGGCCTAACACATGGGGAATGTACGCTTTGATTCTAAGCCTTGCCTACCTTTCGACCTACTATAAGACAAAGAAATCCGGCTTAATTCCAGGGTTACTGCTTCTAGCTCTATCTATTATCGAGCTATTGTATACTGGATTTCAAATTTGGCTAGCATCGACCTTTTCGTTCATTGGGGAATTCTGGCCAATTGCTTTAATCACTATCGGTGTCTATCTAGTAATCAAAAAAAAGTAAGGAGTCAAGCATGTGCTTGGCTCCTTACTTTTTTTCTATTATAATATCGAACTTAAGAAATCCTGCGTTCTTTGTTCTTTTGGATTATTGAATATGTCAGCGGGTTTTCCTTTTTCAACTATTTTCCCATCATGCATATAAACTACCCTATCTGCCACTTCCCTAGCAAAGCCCATTTCATGCGTGACCACTACCATCGTCATACCTTCTTTCGCAAGCTCCTTCATGGTGGAAAGAACCTCACCAACCAATTCGGGATCTAGTGCAGAAGTCGGTTCATCGAAGAGCATGATTTCAGGCTTCATTGCAAGAGATCTTGCAATCGCCACACGCTGCTTTTGACCTCCAGATAGTTTGTTTGGATACACATCAGCTTTGTCAGCAAGACCTACTTTGGCAAGAAGCTCTCTACCTTCTTTCTCGGCTTGAGCCCTTTTAAGTTTTTTTACCATCATAGGTGCTTCTATTACGTTGTTTAACACAGATTTATGAGGAAATAAATTGAAATGCTGAAATACCATTCCAACCTTTTGTCGAACTTTATTTAAATTATCTTTATTGGGCTCGACCGCTTTGCCTTCGATGATTACTTTTCCGCTATTTTTGATTTCAAGAAAGTTCATACAGCGGAGAAGAGTACTCTTACCAGAACCACTAGCTCCGATAAGAACAACCACATCGCTTTCTTTTACTTCCATATCGATGTCTTTTAGAACATGTAAATCTCCAAAAGACTTGTTTAATTTCTCAACACGAATCATTTCGCCTTTTTCTGCCATTATACTGCACCTCTCTCCTTAATCACTTGCAGACAATCGTTTCTCAAGCAGGTTAACCAGTAGTGTAAAGATGAGAACAAGTACTAAATAGTAAACTGCTACGATCAATAGATAAGTCATCTCATCAAATGTTCTTGCTCCCTGAGTAGTCGCTACGCTGAACAATTCAGGAAGAGCTATGAATGCTGCTAGAGACGAGTCTTTCAAGCCAATAATAAATTGGTTCCCGAGGGGTGGCAGAGCACGTCTAAATGCTTGAGGTAAAATAATCCTTCTCATTGCAAGCGTATGACTCATACCGAGTGAACGACCAGCTTCCATCTGCCCTTTATCAATCGATTGTATGGATCCACGGAAGATTTCAGCGATGTATGCCCCATTATGAAGAGCTAATCCAATTGACGCAGCCCAGAATTTAGGGATATTGAATTCAGTTAATCCAAAATAAAAAATAAAGATTTGTACGATCAGAGGGGTTCCTCGAATTACCGCTATGTAGATATTAGCAATCCAATTTAAAACTTTTACTTTTGATATTTTAAATAAAGCAAACAATAATCCGATGAACACAGCAATTAATATAGATACAGCAGTTACCCGGATCGTCAGCCAAAGACCTTCAAAGAATACGGGATAACTACTCAATAATGTTTCTAGAAAATGCGAGAACGTAGGCAAGAACAATCAGCTCCTTCGATTTCAATAGACGCTTACTGGTAAAAAGGAATGTGTGCACCAGCACACATTCCTTTCTTTTACTCACTGTCAGGGTTCTGGGTGATGTCTACTCCGATGTATTCCTCACTAAGTTGTTTCAGCGTTCCATCTTCTTTAAGTTCCTTAAGGGCTTTGTTTACAGCTTCGAGTAAGTTTTTGTTTTCTTGCTTGATCGCTACAGCTTGTTCACTAGTACCGAGCTGTTCAACTTTTTCAACCTTGAACCCACTCTCAATCGCTTGCTTACCAGTGATATCATCTGTGATAACAGCATCATGCTTTCCTTCACTCAACGCACGTAAAGCCGTTTGGTCACTATCGTAGTTAGAAATCTTCTCTGTATATTCTTGAGCTGACTTTTCGTAAGTTGATCCTTTAGAAACAGCAACATCTTTTCCAGAAAGATCTTCTACGGTCTTAATATCGCTACCAGGTTGAACGAAAAGTACTGGGCCAGAATAATAGTACGGCTCACTGAAGTTTACTGCTTTCTTTCGCTCGTCAGTAATCGTGTGACTTGCTACTGCTGCATCATATCGACCTGATTTAATCGCTGATACCATACCGCTAAACTTGAACTTCTCTACTTCTGGTTCAAGACCTATTTTTTCAGCGATCGCTTTTCCAACTGCTACATCATAGCCTGAAAGGTCTCCATTCTCGTCCACCGTACTGAATGGAGGGAACTCACCAGAAACAACATAACGGAATTTACCATCCTCGGTTAGTTCTAAACTACTACCTTCATCTCCAGATCCTTCAGAACCACCTTCATTACCATTCCCTTCGTTCCCGCCTCCACATGCTGCAAGAATAAGAACGAGAGATAGCAACATTGCTGTTAAAAAACTCCAATTTCTTTTCATTCCACTTGTCCCCCTTAACGACTTTTCATATGGCAGTTAATGTTATGTAAACTGCGGTATTGCAATCATACCAATATTTAGATATTTCATTCAATTGTCACTTTTCGCTAACATCCCTCCTTAGAGCTTATAATTGATCATCATAAAAGCTGAGTAGCTTCATACTAATGTTTGCTACCGTTTAATCCTATTCCCACTATTATGGTAAAACAAACCTTATTTTTTGTAATTTTTAGAAAAATAAACCTAAAAAGAAAGACCTGGCTATTTAGCCAGATCTCTGTCGTTAAATATAGGACTTAATTGCACTCCATACATCTTCTTTACCCTGTCCTGTTTGAGAGGAGAAGGTAACAAGCTTATCTGTCGGTTCTATTTTCAACGTTTGGTTAACATCCTTCAAATGTTTTGCCCACTTCCCTTTAGGGATCTTGTCGGATTTAGTTGCCACAACAATGACAGGAATCTCATAATGTTTTAACCAATCATACATCATGACGTCATCATTTGATGGAGAATGCCTTAAGTCAACAATCAGAATAACTGCTTTGAGTGCATCACGATCTGTTAAATACGTTTCGATCATACGTCCCCATGCATCTCTTTCTTTTTTGGAGACTTTCGCGAAACCATAGCCTGGCACGTCAACAAAATAGAGCAATTCGTTTATAAGATAAAAGTTAAGAGTCTGAGTCTTACCAGGCTTTCCTGATGTTCTTGCAAGGTTTTTTCGGTTGATCAATGTATTGATTAACGAAGATTTTCCAACATTGGATCTACCAGCAAGACCAATCTCAGGCAATCGATCAACAGGATATTGTTCAGGCTTAACAGCGCTGATTATAAAATCGGATTTTGTTACTTTCATTTCTTTTCCCCCACAAGTGCGGTTTTTAACACTTCATCTAGATGACTAACCGGCAGAAATGTTAAGTCATTTCGAATGCTTTCCGGAATATCTTCTAGATCTTTCTCATTTTCTTTTGGCATAATAATTGTTTTCAGGCCTGCACGGTGTGCACTTAAGGACTTTTCTTTTAGCCCACCAATAGGTAGTACTCTTCCTCGTAAAGTAATTTCACCAGTCATACCGACATCTCTTCTAACTGCTTTACCTGTCAGTGCAGATACAAGTGCTGTCGCAATTGTAATCCCTGCAGACGGACCATCCTTTGGAGTAGCTCCCTCAGGAACATGGATATGAATATCGTTGTTCTCATGGAAAGTTGGATCGATTGAAAGCTCCTTCGAGCGAGAGCGAATATAACTGAATGCCGCTTGTGCAGATTCTTTCATAACGTCTCCTAACTTACCAGTTAGAATCAGTTTTCCTTTACCAGGAGATAGCGATACTTCAATGGCTAATGTATCTCCACCAGCCGTTGTGTACGCAAGACCCGTTGCTGTACCGATCTGATCTTCTGCTTCCGCTTCACCATATCGGAACTTAGGGTGTCCTAGCAACTCTTCTAGCATATTTTCTGTTACGACAACACGTTTCCGTTCGCCTCCAACAATGAGTTTGGCAGCTTTTCTGCAAACTGTCGCTATTTGTCGTTCTAAGTTACGAACACCAGCTTCTCTTGTATAGTGACGAACTAACTTATAGAGACTTTCATCTCTCATCTGAAGGTTACCTTTCTTTAGACCGTGCTCTTTCAACTGTCTAGGCAGAAGATAACTCTTTGCGATATTAACTTTCTCAATTTCTGTATAGCCTGCAATCTGAATAACCTCCATACGGTCAAGTAACGGAGCAGGAACCGTAGCAAGGTTGTTAGCAGTAGTAACAAACATAACTTTTGAAAGGTCATAAGGCTCTTCAATATAGTGATCACTAAACGTGTTGTTTTGTTGTGGATCTAGTACTTCAAGCATTGCTGAAGACGGGTCTCCTCTAAAATCATTAGACATCTTATCGATTTCATCTAATAGGAAAACAGGGTTTACCGTGCCAGCCTTCTTCATCCCGCGAATAATTCGACCTGGCATTGCTCCAACGTACGTTCTACGATGGCCTCTTATTTCAGCTTCATCTCGAACACCACCAAGTGAAATACGAACAAATTCACGTCCGATAGACCTTGCAACAGATTTTGCTAAAGAGGTTTTACCTACTCCGGGAGGTCCTACAAGACATAAGATAGGGCCCTTCAACGATTTCGTCAACTGTTGTACTGCCAGGTATTCTAAAACGCGTTCTTTCACTTTCTCGAGGCCGTAATGATCCTCGTTTAAAATCTTTTCAGCATGGTGAATATCAAGGTTATCTGTCGTTTCCTTAGACCAAGGCAGTTGGATCAGCCAATCGATATAATTACGAATGACAGAACTCTCAGCCGAACTTTGAGGAATCTTCTCATAGCGATCCAATTCTTTATAAGCCATCTCTTGAACGCTTTCAGGCATATTCGCTTCTTCTATCTTTTCTTTTAAGGTAGCTATTTCACCAGTTTTACCTTCTTTTTCGCCAAGCTCGTTCTGAATCGCCTTCATTTGCTCTCGCAAGTAGTACTCTTTTTGTGTCTTTTCCATCGAACGTTTTACACGTTGGCCAATTTTCTTTTCTAAATCGATAACATCCTTCTCATTTTGAAGAATTTCAATCAATTTATTCAAGCGGTCATGAGCACTATAGGTTTCTAAGATCTCTTGCTTTTGTCTAATTTTAAGAGCAAGGTGTGAAGCAATGATATCTGCTAACCTGCCAGGCTCTTCAATATCATTAACAGAAGCAAACGTTTCAGCTGTCACCTTTTTGGATACTTTAATGTATTGCTCAAATAAATCTAGAGCCGTTCTCATCAAAGCTTTGTCTTCTATCGTTGAATCAACAGCTTCTTCTATCCGCTCGATTTGAACTTCATAATAACTTTCATTTTCTTTGAAGTCGATGATTTTACCACGCTGGATTCCTTCAACAAGAACACGGATTGTCCCGTTAGGAAGTTTGAGCATTTGCTTTACGGTAGCAAGGGTTCCGATCTCGTAAATATCATCTTCTTCTGGAGTTTCAATCTCTACTTCTTTCTGAGTAGAAAGAAAAATTTGTTGATCATCCATCATTACCTGTTCAAGTGCTTGTACAGATTTATCACGGCCAACATCTAAATGAAGAACCATGGATGGATAAACAAGCAACCCTCTTAAAGGAAGTAGGGGCAATGTTTTTTGTTCATTATTCAATCTAAGGCACCTCCACACAACAAACTATTACTTTATTTATACTCTAATTCCGAGCCCACATTGTTGATAAGTTGTACTTCATTGTATCCTAACTTTCTTATACTTGTCTAATCTTCCCTGCTCAAACGAATAAAAAACTTGTGAACATGTAGAAAAGCCCGACTTAGCTGCCGGGCTGAGATTTTCCTATAGCAAAAGGTGGAAACTCTTCTGTTTTTTCTAGTATGAATGCGATGTCGAACACCTCAGATAGATGCTTGACTGGCACCACTGTAATACCTTCTATCGTTTTGAGCATTTCTTCATTGTTTTCATCTGGTATGATGGCAATTTTCGCTCCTGCATCCCTAGCAGCAGAAACTTTTGCAAACACTCCCCCAACTGGCTTAACTGATCCATGGATGCTAATCTCGCCAGTCATCGCTACCTTGTTGTTTATTGGACTACCTTTAATCGCAGAGTAAATGCCTGTTGCAATCGCCACACCCGCTGAAGGACCATCTACAGGTGCTCCACCAGGAAAATTAATATGAAGGTGATAGAGGTTAGACGGTACACCCATCGACTTTAAGACTGTCATAACATTTTCTACTGAAGATTTTGCAAGACTTTTCCTGCGGATCGATTTACTCTGATTACCGATGCTCTCTTCTTCAACAATACCTGTTATCGTCACGGAGCCGTCCTTCCCTTTATCAGTTTTAACGGCTGTTACTTCAATTTCTAGAAGAGCGCCTGTATTCGGACCATATACCGCTAAACCATTTACTAGCCCTATTTGAGAACGACTGGGTATTCTTCGCTCAGGTCGAGGTGTCAATCGACTCGCATGGATTACCCATTCCATATCGCCAGCTGTTATACTGTTTCTGTTTTCTGTTATCGCAAGACCAGCCGCAATCTGCATAAGATTAACCGCTTCTCTACCATTTCTAGCATATCGGCTTATTCGATCTATGCCCTCGTCCATTATCATTAAATTTAATTTCTTTGCAGACCTCGCTGCAATCTTTGAGATTTCTTCCTGAGTCAGTTCTCTAAAAAACACTTCCATACAACGAGAACGAATCGCTGGAGGGATATCATCCGGTGACCTTGTTGTTGCTCCAATCATCCTAAAATCAGCCGGTAATCCATTCTGAAAAATATCATGGATGTGAGCGGGAATGTTGGAATTCTCTTCGCTGTAGTAGGCACTTTCAAGAAAAACCTTTCGATCTTCCAAAACTTTTAAAAGCTTATTGATTTGAATAGGATGCAGTTCACCTATTTCATCTATAAATAAAATACCACCATGAGCATTCGTTACCGCTCCTTGCTTTGGTTGCGGGATCCCAGCCTGTCCCATCGCACCAGCTCCCTGGTAGATCGGATCATGTACCGAACCAATCAATGGGTCTGCGATTCCTCTTTCATCAAATCGAGCTGTTGTTGCATCAAGTTCAACAAAAATAGCCGATTGTTTAAAAGGCGTCATTCTGTTTCGCTTTGCTTCCTCAAGAACTAGGCGTGCTGCTGCTGTTTTACCAACCCCAGGAGGACCATAGATAATCACATGCTGAGGGTTCGGCCCACATATAGCTGCCCTAAGAGTTCGAATCCCTTCCTCCTGACCAACGATCTCTGAAAAACCAGAAGGCCTTATCCGTTCTGACAACGGTTCACTCAGCGAAATATTTCGAAGTCTACGCAATTGCTCCATTTCTTTTCGAGCTTCTTTATCTATTGATACTTTCTGGGTTCTTTGATTACGTAGTAGATTCCAGAAATATAAACCAATCACAATCCCAAAAAACAATTGTATCGCTAGTGCAACTCCTGTCCAATTCATAATAGTACCTCCTGGAAAATTATCAATAGCCATAGTATCTCCTGAGGTAGTGTTCCATAAACCGGAAAATTGGAAAGGATTCTCTAAAAAGAAAAAACCAATCACCATAGGTGATTGGTTCAATCTTTATGCACTTTCTTTAGGTGACTCTTTACCTTCATCGATTACAGAACCGTCTTCTAAAACAAGACGTGGGGAAGTCTTATCACTTACAGTCGCTGCTGTAAGTACACACTTCTTAATTTCTTCACGAGATGGAAGATCGTACATTACATCGAGCATGATTCCCTCAATGATTGAACGTAGACCACGCGCACCAGTTTTTCTTTCAATCGCTTGCTTAGCAATCTCAACAAGTGCATCATCTTCGAACTCAAGCTCAACATCATCAAGCTCAAGAAGCTTTTGGTATTGTTTCACAAGAGCATTCTTAGGCTTAGTAAGAATTTCAACAAGCGCTTCTTCGTCTAGTGGCTCTAGACTTCCGATAACAGGAAGACGACCAATAAATTCTGGAATCAATCCAAAACGAAGAAGGTCTTCTGGAAGAACTTTACTTAGGTATTCACCTGGTTTCAAGTCATCTTGTTTAGCTTCTCCACTAAATCCAATTACTTTCTTACCGAGTCGACGTTTAATAATCTGTTCGATTCCATCAAACGCTCCCCCGCAAATAAAGAGGATGTTCGTTGTATCGATTTGAATGAATTCTTGATGAGGATGCTTACGTCCACCTTGTGGAGGAACACTTGCAGTCGTACCTTCAAGAATTTTAAGCAGTGCCTGCTGTACACCTTCACCAGATACATCACGAGTAATCGATGGGTTCTCGGATTTACGAGCAACCTTATCAATTTCATCAATATAAATAATACCTTTTTCTGCTTTTTCAACATCGTAATCTGCAGCCTGAATTAGTTTCAGAAGGATGTTTTCAACATCTTCCCCAACGTAACCAGCTTCTGTTAGAGACGTTGCATCAGCAATTGCAAAAGGAACGTTCAAGATTCTTGCAAGAGTCTGAGCTAGAAGTGTTTTACCACTACCAGTAGGACCTATAAGAGCAATGTTACTCTTAGAAAGTTCTACCTCATCAGATTTAGATGAAGCATTGATACGCTTGTAATGGTTGTAAACAGCTACTGAAAGTGATTTCTTAGCCTTTTCTTGACCAATAACGTAATCATCAAGAATCTGACAAATCTCATGAGGTTTTGGTACTTCTTTAAAATCAACCTCTTCTTCAGTTCCAAGCTCTTCCTCTACGATCTCAGTACAAAGCTCAATACATTCGTCGCAAATGTAAACACCTGGACCTGCAACTAGTTTACGAACTTGATCCTGTGTCTTACCACAGAAGGAACATTTAAGTTGCCCTTTTTCATCGTTAAATTTAAACATGAAATCACCCCTAACCGTTGATCTCGATGAAATCCGAATAGTGAAATTGCAAAGGTCTCTGCTATTTCGTTTGTAGAAATGGCGATCACTTCATTAGCAATCCTAACGGGCATTCACCAATGGTTTTTCAACCCTGATTATGTATTGAAATTGTATCATATAACGCAAAAGGTTATGAAGCAAAACGACTCTTAGGAGACTTAATATGTATCGAGTAATTGTCCTACTACTATGTTTATCTAAATTATATGTTTTCATTACAACATATTTGTGTAAGAAACAAGGCGCATAAAAGCGCCTTGTTTCATTGAATAAGATTTATTAAGCTTTTTTGCTGTTGTCTACCAATACGTCGATTGCTTTACGTACGCGAAGATCACCTTTAAGTGCAGCGTCGCCGCCTTGCATTGCTAGCATTTGACGAATTTGTTCTTCTTCCATGTTGTACATAGCCGCCATCTTAGCAAGCTCTTCGTTAACTTCTTCCTCAGAAACTTCGATGTTTTCTGCATCAGCAATCGCTTCAAGAGTTAGGTTTGTGCGTACACGCTTTTCACCGTCTTCTTGCATTTGTTCGCGAAGTGCTTTTTCATCTTGACCTGAGAACTGATAGTACATCTCAAGGTTCATGCCCTGTTGTTGTAGACGTTGCTCAAATTCTTGAAGCATACGATCAACTTCAGAGTCAACCATAGCAGATGGAAGATCGATTTCACTGTTTTCAGCTGCTTTTTCGATCAACGTATCTTTCTTTTTCATATCAGCATCTTCAGCTTTTTGCTTTTCAAGGTTTTCTTTTGTAGTCTTTTTCAGTTCATCAAGAGATGCTACTTCTTCGTTTACATCTTTAGCGAACTCATCATCTAGCTCAGGAAGCTCTTTACGCTTGATGTCATGAACTTTCACTTTGAAAGTAGCTTCTTGTCCAGCAAGGTTTTCAGCATGATACTCTTCAGGGAAAGTAACGGTTACTTCCTTCTCAGCTCCTGCTTTCTCACCTACTAGCTGTTCTTCGAAACCAGGGATAAATGTGTTAGAACCTACTTCTAGAGAGTAGTTCTCACCTTTTCCACCTTCAAATGGTTCTTCACCAAGGAAGCCTTCGAAGTCGATGATCGCAGTGTCACCTTCTTGGATCTCGCCATCTTCAACTACTACTAGTTCAGCATGCTTTTCTTGAATGCCTTTAAGTTCAGCTTCAACATCTTCATCTGTTACTGTAGTGTCTTCTTCTTCTACTTCAAGTCCTTTGTATTCACCAAGCTTAACTTCTGGCTTAACTGTAACAGTAGCCTTAAAGATAAGGTTCTTATCTTTTTCGATTTGCTCGATGTCCACTTCTGGACGATCTACAGGGTCGATTCCAGCTTCTTCTACAGCTTCTGAATAAGCTTTAGGAAGAATAATATCAAGAGCATCTTGATAAAGAGATTCTACGCCGAAACGCTTTTCAAATAGTGAACGAGGCACTTTACCTTTACGGAATCCAGGTACATTAACCTGTTTTACAACTTTCTTAAATGCCTCATCAAGTGCTGTATTTACCTCACCAGCTTCAACTTCTACTGTAAGGACGCCCTGATTACCTTCAAGCTTTTCCCAATTTGCAGTCATTTACACATTCCCTCCAACAATAAATATATTTCCACTAATCGAGCGTTTAAAAAAAGATGACGCTTTTTGGAGTATAAAAGCGCCAGAAGGCTTTTTTAAACGATCTCTTTTACTAGTAAATATGGGTTTGCAACCACTTTATTATAACATAGTACGGGTGCTTTTCAATACATACAGTATGATTCACACCGCCTTTACCATTGTACAGCTTAACTATTTTTTCTTTGAATCGCAAGCGAAAAGGTTCTGTTTCCATCTATTTCTAATCGAAAGGTCGATAAAATGGTTGGTTCTCTATTCGCTTAATACGATCCGCAGGCACCTCAAACTCTGAAGGCTTTACTCCATAAATACCACCGATGTACTGACTTGTATAGCTTTCTCCATTGATATCAGAAGCTACCATATGTACTGCTGCAGCCCAAACAGAACTACTTTTCGGCTCAGCTTCAAATGGAGATATAGCAAATAGATAGTGCCACCAAATTTGCATGCACATTTCAAATAGGACAGGATTTTCCTGTTCCACGTGGTCAGATAGCTTTTTCTTCACATCTAAAGAGAAATCTTGTATAAAGATGTCTGTCAACTCTGATGGGTTGACGGAGATTTCTCTCCCAAACTTATGTATGGTGACTTCTTGGTCTAGCTTTTTTTCTCTTAATACTTGTAGTACAAGACTCTTTAGAAGTGGATCTTTCCCAGTTGCGTTTATGTATGTTAAATATGCAGGTATAGATTTTTCTTCACTGATATTACTCAGCTTTTGAATTGCTAACCACTGCTTTTCCGTCTTTTCACTTTCGAGATAGCTTATCAACATATCTGCGTCTTCATCCTGAACATCATCATACTGTTCATCTGAAGAGATGTCATAGCCAGTCATTTTTCTACTAAAATGTAAAAGCTGATAGAGCGACTCCGCAATGTTCGACGGAAGCTGGTTTTCTTGAAGAACCGCTTCGATCATCGTAACTACTTTCTGATACTTTCCAAGCTGAACCAAAATCGATATGTATACTTGAAAAATGTCGTAATAGTCTCCAATTCCTTGTTGCATCATTGTTTCACAACGTTCGGAGGCTTCTGTCAACTCTCCAAGTTCCACAAGGCTTAGAACCAATCCAAAATGCCCTTGTGGGTGGTCTGGATCAATCTCTAAAAGTTGACTGAAGTGTTCATGTGCCTGATCAATATTCTTATCTTTAAGGGCTGCCATTCCTTTTTCGGCAAGTTTACCTGCCACGTTTGGAAAATAAACTATTTTCCTTTCATCTTTTTCTTTGTCCATAGACGTATTCGCTCCACTCTCTTATATTCTCTATTAAAAGAGTTTTCAGCAGGAAAGGCGCAGCTACGATTAGCTTACAGTTTATCAGTATAAGGAAGTAAACTCAAGCTAGAGTGTTTCCATGCTTCATCCCTTCATTCCTTATTAAAGTACCCTAACTCCTAGAATAAGAAACAGAAAAGCGCCTCACCTGCCACTTCCTTTCGGACACAAACAAAAAAAGCCTTCTATCTAGAAAGATAAAAGACTTTGAGAATATGTATATGGTGTCCCAGGAGAGATTCGAACTCCCGACCCACAGCTTAGAAGGCTGTTGCTCTATCCTGCTGAGCTACTGGGACATCGTTGCACTAGCTGTCTGTTCTAGCGACAAATATAAATATACCTAAGTAGAAGCTTAAAGTCAATACTGGAATATAAGAAAAAACACAGAAAAGCTGGCGAGAAAATCTCGGCAGTTTTTCTGTTTTACCTTTAACAATGAGTAAGAGGGATTTCCGCTCCAATCTACATAAATGTGTGATTGGTTTAAATCATTTTTCATCAAGAATCTTAAATAATCAACTTGAGAAAATGGATGCTACATCACAATCTAGTAGGAGTGAATACCGCTTGAATCGCGCGTTCGTTCGCAGAAAAGCAAGTGGTATTCAAGGCTGTTCTACAATCTGCCAGTAAAAGTTATTGTGTTTTCCTAAGATTCTAGCTCAAATGATTTGGAAAGATCTTCGACAGGCTCTCCGTTATCATCATAAAAAACAACGTGTACGCGATCCTCAATCCACTCTACGATCGCATACGTTTTGATCCTCGGTTTCCTCGGTAAGCTTATACTTCCTGGGTTAAGAAACAAAATATTCGCTTCAAAATGGACTGTTGCTTCATGTGAATGCCCGAAACAAACAAGATTTGCTTGGTTTTCTTCCGCTCTATATGCTAAATTCATCAAATTCAGCTTCACGCCGTACAAATGTCCATGCGTAGCAAATATGTTTTTGCCACCAACTGTTTCCGACACATCTTCAGGGTACCTTGTATCAAAATCACAGTTCCCTCTGACACGGAGTGGAAATGAGTTCATGATTGTTTCGTCAAAGTCAAATTCAGAGTCACCACAATGAACCATGCACTCAACTTCATCTTTATGTCTTATCACTAGGTTTTCAAGTTCTTCTGAAGAACTATGGTTATCACTTACAACGAGTACCTTCATAACTGATCACCTCTTCTATAGTAAGTCTTGAAACGCTTCTTGAAGTCGATCCAATGCTTTCCCTCTGTGAGAGATCGCATCTTTTTCTTCTGGTGTTAGTTCAGCCATCGTTTTTTGATAAGATGGTAGGTAAAAGATAGGATCATAACCAAACCCTTCATATCCTGATCGTTCATGAGCTATTCTACCTTCGCATGAACCTGAATAAATTTCTGTTTTCTTATCAGGAATCGCAACTGCTAATAAACACTGAAAAGATGCTGTTCTCTTCTCATCTGGGACATTTTTTAGCTCAGATAAAACCTTATCGATATTCGCTTCATCATCTTTCTCGGGTCCTGCATATCTAGCAGAGTAAACGCCTGGATCCCCATCGAGTGCATCGATAACGAGACCAGAATCATCGGCGATTACGATTGTGTTCGTGATCCGCATAATCGTCTCAGCTTTTAAGACAGCATTTTCAGCAAACGTGCTCCCTGTTTCCTCCACATCAAGTGCTTCATCTAAATCTAACAGCGATATAACTTGTAATTCGTCTGTCTCAAAGCGACGTTTAAATTCTTTTACTTTACCTTTATTTTTGGTAGCGACAAGAAGCTTACGCATTCTCTTGCTTACCTCCTTTGATCTCTGAGGAGAACGGTCCGATTACTTCTGATTGTTTTTGTATCAGTTCTTCAATACCAGACTGAGCAAGTGATAGCATTTCGTTTAGTTGGTTCATTGTAAACGTTGCTTCTTCACCTGTTCCTTGAACTTCAACAAACTCACTTTGACCTGTCATAACGATATTCATATCCACCTGGGCGGTTGAGTCTTCTTTATAACAAAGGTCTAGAATAGCCTCTCCGTTTGTGTTGATTCCTACTGAAGTAGCTGCAAGGAAGTCTGTAATTGGCATTTTCTTGATTTGTTTGTTTGCCATGCCTTTTTCTATAGCTAGCGTCATCGCTACGAATGCACCTGTGATTGAAGCTGTTCGCGTTCCACCATCAGCTTGTATCACATCGCAATCGATCCAGATCGTACGCTCACCTAGTGCTTCAAGGTCGATAACTGTCCGAAGCGCACGTCCGATCAAACGCTGGATCTCCATTGTGCGTCCAGCAACTTTCCCTTTACTAGATTCACGAATATTTCTCTGCTCAGTCGCTCTAGGCAACATTGCATACTCTGCAGCTACCCAACCTTTCCCCTGACCTCTCATAAATGGAGGGACTCTCTCTTCAATCGAAGCATTACAGATTACTTTTGTATCTCCAACCGTTATTAAGACAGAACCTTCTGGGTGTTTTACGTAATCCTTTTCAATATGTATCTTACGAATTTCATTATGTTGACGTCCATCGACTCTCATAATCTTCCTCCTGTTCATCGTACCTATCCATTGGAATCTTTTGCCCTATTTTTCAATAAACAAAACAAAAAGAGGGCAGTATTCCTGCCCCCTCATCCTATCATATTCTTTTTTAAAAACCTACTTTGTTAACCTCTACTGGCCTTGAGACCGGCTCAGAAACAACATTCCCTGCTTCATCCAAAACTTCTTCATGTCCATCAACTGTAATGGCTACTTCTTTGACATCTGCATTCTCAGTAAGTGAAAGGACTAGACTGTTTAGCAGTTCTTGTTCTAACACCTTATCTTCTGATCCGGTCAATATTGCTTCGTTAAAATCAAGTGTTAACAAACCATCCTTATTCACCGAATCCAACAGTTTGAGGTCTTTTGAAAATTGACTAAACAAACCGGAGTGTACAGGCGGACCTTCTAACAGACCGGTAATCACGCCATTCACATCATTTTTCACACCCTCTAAACGCTTTGTAACTGGAACATAATACGTATAGTCATTGTTTTGAGCCATGAAATACACTGTAACTGCAGAACTATTCGAAACATCTACGACGTTACCCATTTCATTATTGATACCATTTGATCTGCTAACGTTCTCACCAATCGGGGTACCATTCACTGGCATTTCAGTCTGGTCGAATCCGTTTATTTGAATCTTAACATTTTTCACGCCTTCAAATTGAGTAAGTGTCCACGTTACTGCTTCTAATAGTTGCTTTTCGTGGTCAGCTGCATAATCCTTAAATTCTTCTGAGAAATCCACTACTAGCGTATCACCTACCTGGTTGATCCCTTTCACCACAGTTCCAGCAGGTAGTACAGCTTGAAAACCATTAGGAAGCATCTCTGTCACAGGCCCGTCAATGACTAAGTATTCAAGCGCCTGCTTCGCAGCCCCTTCAACAGCCGGGAGTTGCACTGTTTGTGGAACAACCATTCCATTAGAATCTAACAAATATAGTTCTCTGCTCGACATAGTTGTTGAAGCTTCCGAATCTCCATCTTTTGATTCTTCAGTCGTATCAGGAGCCTCAGCTTCACTGTCATCTAACGCTTCTCCCTCATTCGCATAATCAACCTTAGGTGGATCAATTTCCTTCAACGATTTTTCGAATCCAAATCCGCAACCAGATATGATTATCATACATAAAAGCAACAACATCGTGAATATAGCCCCACGTAAACGCATAGCTATCCCTCCTCAGATGGTTTGTACTATCATTTATACGAGCTTCAAATTAAATTAGACCTGAGGAATGAAAAACTTATAAAATACATAAAAAAACCTCCATTCTCTAAACTGAATGGAGGTCGATTTTTTTTACTGTTTTGACAGGGTGTTCAAGCCAATGAGTTGCTATTTTTGTGAAATTACCTATTGAACCAGTGGTTAAAAAGGTGTGTGATGGTTTTTCATCACCCGTATATAAAAGAGAGCTATACTCTAGAATTCCACTAACTTCATAAGCCGTTTCATCACCAGAACATATAATTGATATCTCATCTCCCATTACCGTTTGGATCACCTTCTCTAATAAAGGATAATGGGTACAGCCTAAGATAATTGAGTCGATTCCTTTGTCTTTCAGTGGTTTCAACGTGGTGTTAACTATTTCAAAGGTTTCTTTGCTATCAAGATTACCTGCTTCCACAAGAGGAACAAACGGTGGACAAGCAAGACTCTCTACCTTGATTTCGTTATTGATCGCCTTCAACGCATCTTTATAAGCACCACTTGCAATCGTCCCAGAAGTACCGATGACACCAATATGGGAATTCGTCGTTACTTTAATTGCACTTCGAGCTCCTGGATTAATAACACCCCGGACCGGAATAGTCAGTTGCTCCTGCAACTCTTTGAGAACAACTGCGGTCGCCGTGTTACATGCGATAATCAGCATCTTTATTTGGTATTGTTCCAATAAATAATTGGTCATTTCCCAAGTATATTGTCGTACTTCATCTGAAGTTCTCGGGCCATAAGGGCACCTCGCAGTATCGCCAAGATAAACAATTTCCTCTTTTGGCAATTGCCTCATTACTTCTTTTGCAACTGTCAATCCACCAACCCCAGAATCAATAATGCCTATTGGTTTGTTCAATGTAGTTCGCCTCTCAGATCTGCTTAACGTTATTTATTCTCCATCTCGCTAAAAAGCAAAGCAAGACTCTCTTCAAGACCTTTCATTTGGTCTTCAGAAAAATGTTTTGTTTTTTCTTCTAGGTATGCTTGCCTTTTTTGTATGACTTTTCGAATGATGTCATGCCCTTTTTCTAGTATGTGAATTCGAACGACTCTTCTATCATGAGGGTCCTTCACACGTTTAACTAGCTCAGTTTTCTCCATACGATCAACGAGATCGGTTGTTGTACTACATGCAAGATACATCTTATTGGATAGTTCTCCAATAGTCAGGTCTCCATTATCTGAAAGCCACTGCAACGCTAGGAATTGTGGTGGTGTTAGTGAGAATTCGCCTAATAATTCACGTCCATGCTGTTTGATAATTCCCGCAACCATCCGGAGTGACTTCTCTATATCAACGATTGATGCTGGTGCTTTTGTTAATTCTTCAGGCATCGTTCATCCCCCAATCTCTGTATCATATGTCTATTTTGATTGTAACCCTCTACAATTGCAAGGAGAGCGCATCAACAGGTATTCTATGTAGACTTATAGATAAATAACTATATAAAAAGAAGAGCTATAGGGAACTATAGCTCTTCTGTAGCAAAATGTTCTTGCACATAGTCAACAACTTCCTGATTTGTAGCAAGAGTAAGTATGTGATCGATATGAGAAGAAATTTCTTCTTTTGATAACTTAGTCATCTGGCTTCTTGCAGGCAGAATGGATGTAGCACTCATACTAAATTCATCTAGTCCAAGACCAAGTAGAATTGGAATAGCGATTTGATCTCCTGCCATCTCACCGCACATACCAGCCCACTTACCTTCTTTATGAGCTGCGTCGATTACCATTTTGACTAGGCGCAAAATAGCTGGGTTGTATGGTTGATAAAGGTACGAAACCTTTTCATTCATACGGTCAGCAGCCATTGTGTATTGAATGAGGTCGTTTGTGCCAACACTAAAGAAGTCAACTTCCTTAGCAAATACATCTGCCATTGCAGCTGTTGCTGGAATTTCAACCATCATTCCGATTTCAATGCTATCAGAAACGTCGATACCTTCTCCAATAAGCTCCTCTTTCACATCTAGTAACATTGCTTTTGCTTGACGGAATTCATCAACGGAAGCAATCATAGGGAACATAACCTTTAGATTACCGTAAACACTTGCACGAAGTAGCGCACGGAGCTGTGTACGGAAAATCTCCGTTTCTTCAAGACAAAGTCGAATCGCACGGAAACCTAGGAAAGGATTCATTTCCTTTGGTAGATTAAGATATGGAAGTTCTTTATCGCCACCAATATCTAGTGTGCGAATAACAACCGGCTTACCGTCCATTTTTTCAAGGACTTTTTTATACGCCTTAAACTGTTCTTCTTCAGTTGGAAGTTCGTTTCTTCCCATATAAAGAAACTCTGTACGGTAAAGGCCAACGCCTTCTCCGCCATTTTCAAGAACACCTTTTACATCTTCAGGTGTGCCAATGTTAGCAGCCAATTCAACGTGCTTGCCATCTTTGGTAGTTGTTGGGTCGTTAACAAGCTTTGCCCACTCTAGTTTCTTCGTTTCAAATTCTTCTTGTTTCTTTGTATATGAAGCAACTTCTTCTTCAGTTGCTCCGATGATCACTTTCCCGTCGATACCATCGATGATAACAGTTTTACCTTCGATTTCTTCAGAAGTAACTGTTTTCGTTCCAACTACTGCAGGAATTTCCATTGAACGAGCCATAATAGCAGAGTGAGATGTTCTACCACCAATATCAGTAGCGAAACCTTTCACATATTGCTTATTCAGCTGTGCCGTATCTGAAGGAGTTAAATCTTCAGCAAGTACGATCACTTCTTCCGTGATGCTCGCCGGTGTTGTAAATGTTACACCTAGCAAATGAGCAAGCACACGTTTTGAAACGTCACGAATATCAGCTGCACGTTCTTTCATATATTCATTATCCATGTTTTCAAACATGGAGATAAACATATTCGATACTTCGTTCATTGCGCTTTCGGCATTAACGTTTTCATTTGTTACCTTGTCTTTAACAGCATTCAACAACTCAGGATCAGATAAAACGAGAAGATGAGCAGCAAAAATTGCTGCTTTATCTTCTCCAAGCTGTTCATTGGCGTGGTTTTTAATTGCTTCTAGCTCTTCTTTCGCAATACTAACAGCACCGTTAAAGCGATCGATCTCAGCGTCTACATCATTGATTTTTTTCTCTTCAATTTCAAGAGCTGGATTTTCAAGAACGAATGCTTTAGCAATTGCAATTCCTGCTGAAGCGCCAATTCCAGTTAATTGTTTAGACATTAGTTGCCTAGACCTTCTGTTTCCATAACTTCAGTTAATCCAGAGATTGCTTCGTCAGCATCTGATCCTTCTGCTTTGATTGCAATTTCTGAGTTTTGCTGAATTCCAAGGCTCATAACGCCCATGATAGACTTAAGGTTTACAGATTTTCCGTTGTACTCAAGAGTGATATCTGAGCTGTATTGACCCGCTTTGTTTACTAGAGCTGTAGCTGGACGAGCATGAATTCCTGATTCACTAGTTACTGTAAAATTTTTCTCTGCCATAATAAAATCCCTCTTTCAAATTAATATGATGTTATTTAGAAATTGTAATGATGTCTTTATCTTCACGAGAAATCGTTCCTTCTTTGGAAAGGTCGATTTTTTCTCCCTCTTCTAGGTTAGTGAAGACGACCGGGGTAATCGTTGATGTTGCATGTTCTTTAATATAACCAAGATCAACTTTCATAAGCTTTTGACCTTGCTTAATCTCATCACCTTCGCTAACGAATACCTCAAATCCTTCTCCTTTAAGATTAACAGTATCTATTCCTACATGAATTAAAATTTCACGACCGTTCGTCGATTCGATTCCAATTGCATGCTTTGTTGGAAAGACATTGATAATCTTGCCATCAACTGGGGCAACAATCAATCCATCAGTCGGTTCGATTGCGAAGCCATCACCCATCATTTTACCTGAGAATACCTGATCAGGAACCTCAGTAATCGGGAGAATCTTCCCATCGATTGGAGCAATTAGATGATCGGCACCTGACTTCACAGTCTTAGGCTTTTCTTCTTTTTGCTCATCCTGAATAGGTTTTGGCGTTTTCCCACTGATAATATCTTGGATTTGTCCTTTCAGTCCATCAGACTGCGTACCGAAGATCGCCTGTATGTTGTTACCAATTTCCATGACACCAGAAGCTCCAAGACGTTTTAAGCGAGTTTTATCAACTTCACCTTTATCGGCAACAGATACACGAAGTCGAGTAATACATGCATCAAGATTTGTAATATTGCTTTCACCACCAAGAGCAGTAAGCACGTTATAAGCAAGTGCAGTATTCTCTTGACCGTCATCAGCAACCTCATCTTCTTCATCTTCTTCTCGTCCTGGGGTCATAAGGTTAAATTTACGGATCGCAAACCTAAACCCAACGTAATAGATAACCGCAAAGACTAGACCTACAGGTATAACGAGCCACCATGCAGTTCTACCTTGTAAAACACCGAATAGCAAGTAATCAATTACACCTCCAGAGAAGGTCATACCAATTTTAACATTAAGTAACTCCATTGTCATAAAGGAAAGACCTGCAAAAATGGCATGGATCCCAAACAGCACCGGTGCAACAAATAAGAATGAAAACTCAATTGGTTCTGTGATACCTGTAAGGAATGATGTTAACGCGGCAGAACCCATAATCCCAGCGACAACCGCTTTCTTTTCCGGGCGTGCTTCATGATAAATCGCAAGTGCAGCAGCCGGGAGTCCAAACATCATAAATGGAAACTTACCAGTCATAAATGTACCTGCAGTAAGTTCAGCCCCATCTTTTAATTGTTCAAAGAAAATCTTTTGGTCGCCTCGGATTATGTCACCAGCATCGTTTACATATTGACCAAACTCAAACCAGAATGGCGAATAGAAGATGTGATGCAATCCGAAAGGAATGAGAGAACGCTCGATTACACCAAATACAAATGCAGCAAGAGCTGGATTTGCATCTAGCATATTATGTGAGAATGCATTTAATCCTGATTGAATTGGCGGCCAGATAAACAACATAACAATTCCAAGAATTAACGCTGATACAGCTGTAGCAATTGGAACAAATCGTTTACCGGCAAAGAAGCCAAGGTATTGCGGAAGTTGAATATTATAATACCGTTTATACATAAATGAGGCAAGAATACCGACGATAATTCCTCCAAACACCCCGGTTTGAAGAGTAGGTATTCCTAGAACGTTTGCATATGATGCACTGTCTGCAACTTGATCAGCAGATACACCTTCTAGAACACCCATCGTAATATTCATTACTAAGAAACCAACGATTGCAGCTAATCCTGCAACCCCGTCTCCATCTGACAAACCGATTGCTACACCTACCGCAAACAATAGTGCGAGGTTAGCAAACACGATTCCACCCGCTTCTTCCATTACAGTAGCGAGAAGCTGGAACCATTCTGCCGAAAGAAATGGCAGTTTTTCAAGCAAAGTTGGGTTTTGGAATGCGTTACCAAAACCGAGCAACAAACCAGCAGCAGGTAATATTGCAACCGGTAACATAAGCGCTTTACCAACGCGCTGTAGAACACCAAACGCTTGTTTAAACATATGTTTTCCTCCTTTTTAATCCCCTAAATAAATAATGTATAAAACTAAAAAAGACATGAGTAGAAGGTATAACAAGTCAATCAGGATATACTATACCCCAATCGGTTGCTGTCATACCGGTTCCACTCATGCCTGATCGTATCAGTAACACGCGTACCGTTATTCATTTATTTTGGAGAAAGCCTTTGCAAGTGCATCGTTAAGTATACTGCTTCTGCTTCAGGAAATGTTGTAGCTAATTCCCGTTGCATAATTTTAATCAACTTCCATGCAAGATTATAACATAATGGATATTCTTCCTTCAACACTTTTTCAAGTCTTTCATGCGCTTCTACAGGAAGATCCTGTTCACTTCGATCAATCGCGTGCCTCAGATGTCTAACGAGTCGTAAATAATCGATCCCAGTCCTGCTGATACGAAGTGAAAGCGATTCTTCAATTACTGAAACAAGTAGGTTTATCAAAGCTGAATATCTATTCAATGTAGAAAGGCTTCTATTTGTAATTGCGCTATGAATATGAAGGGCAACAAAACCAATTTCACCATCTGGCAATTCCATATTAAGCTTGTTCTTCAAAAGTTGAATAACGCTTTCAGCAACAGTATATTCTTTTGGATACATCGTTTGAGTTTCAACCAAAAAAGGATATTTCACATCTAATCCCTGACGAAGTCGCTTAATCGCAAAAGATAGGTGATCGGTTAACGAGACGTGAATGTGCTCGTCTAAATCTGCTCCTAGTTTATCTTCAATGAGCGAGATTGCATCATTCATCACGCCGATGAAATCTTCTGGCACATCTGTTAGAAGGAGCTTGTACTGTTCCTGCTCAGTTTCGTTCGCAAGCACAAAAAACTTATCTACTTTCGTCTCATCAAGTTTTTCACCATGCTTCTGGTTAAAGCCAATTCCTTTACCTGTCAGCACAACTTCTTCATTTTGCTCTGTAAAAGCAATAACAACGTTATTATTCAACACTTTTTTTATTTTAAATGGACCCCTCATGTTCAAGTTCCCCTCATTAAACCGGTTTCATTTTATAACCATGAACGTATTCATAATAGTAAATAACTAATAGAACGTCAATGAGAAAACCTTCCACAAGGCTTTGAAACCATCTATCTCGTTTGCAATTTCAATAAAAAAGACCGGCTCATTACAAGCCGGCTTTTCTATATTTCTAATTCTCCCAGACGCAGTAATTCGACTACTGCCTGGGAACGCCCCTTTACCCCAAGCTTTTGCATCGTGTTTGAAATATGGTTCCGAACTGTTTTTTCACTAATAAACAATTCTTCTGCAATTTCCCTTGTTGTTTTGTCTTGAACAAGCAGTTCAAATACTTCTCTTTCTCGTTTAGTTAAAAGCGGCTTCGGTCGGTAGTGGTTCCCTTTCAACATTCCACCCTCCTCGATAGGGCAACAAAGCAACTTCATTCAAAATTAATATAGTCCATACACTATATGTTTTTTCAACAGACGTGTTACATAATTTAGAAGACTTTCTTGGTGTGAAGGACAATATTCTACCGACATGTTTCTTCATTCTCTGTCATTTCCTGAGAAATATTTTGCTTTATTTCAAATACGAACAAAAAAGACCCCACTTTTAGGGTCTTTCTTGTAACGAATCAATTTAACGATCACTTCCGAAGAAGTTTTTAAAAGTTTGAAGAGAAGTCGCTCTGTTCATAGCAGCAATGGATGTCGTCAAAGGAATTCCCTTCGGACAAGATTGAACACAGTTTTGCGAGTTACCACAGTTGGCCAATCCGCCTTCATCCATTAATCCCTCTAGTCGCTCTTCTTTGTTCATCTCACCTGTTGGATGAGAATTGAACAAACGCACTTGGGAAACTGCAGCTGGTCCAATAAATTCAGAACGGCTGTTTACATTCGGACAAGCCTCTAAGCAAACACCACAAGTCATACATTTTGACAGTTCATATGCCCACTGTCTTTTATTCTCTGGCATACGTGGTCCAGGACCAAGATCATGAGTACCATCGATTGGAATCCATGCTTTCACTTTCTTCAAAGCATCGAACATTCTACTACGATCAACTGCCAAGTCTCGAACTACCGGGAAAGTCGTCATAGGTTCAAGGCGAATCGGCTGTTCCAGACGATCAACAAGAGCCGTACATGATTGACGAGGCTTTCCATTTATAACCATCGAACATGCTCCACAAACCTCTTCAAGACAGCCCATTTCCCAAATAACAGGTGTTGTTTTCTCACCCTTTGCATTAATCGGGTTACGTCTAATCTCCATAAGGGCTGAGATAACATTCATATTTTGACGATATGGAATCGTGAATGTTTCTTCATATGGTGCAGATTCAGGTCCATCTTGCCTTTTTATTTTTAGGGTAATTAGTTCTTCACTCATTATTTAGTCCCCGCTTTCTTCTTCGAATAATCACGTTTACGAGGTTTAATTAATGATGTATCAACTTCTTCATAGTAGAATTCTGGTTTGTTGTTAGCTGCGTCGTATTTAGCCATCGTTGTCTTCAACCAGTCTTCATCATTACGATCCGGAAAGTCTGGTTTATAGTGCGCTCCACGGCTCTCATTACGGTTATATGCACCTTGTGTAATAACACGTGCAAGCTGAAGCATGTTTGAAAGCTGACGAGTGAAAGAGGCACCCTGGTTACTCCATTTGGATGTATCATTAATATTGATGTTCTCGTAACGTTCCATCAATTCTTGAATCTTATTGTCCGTCTCTAGAAGCTTATCGTTATCTCTAACTACCGTTACGTTAGCAGTCATCCATTCACCAAGCTCTTTGTGAATCTGGTAAGCATTTTCAGTTCCATCCATTTTCAGGATAGCGTCTTGCTTCGCCTGTTCTTCTTGTTGATGACTTTCAAATAACGAAGATGGCATATCTTCAACTGTGTTTTCAAGACTATTGATATAATCAACAGCATTCGGTCCTGCTACCATTCCTCCATAAATTGAGGAAAGCAATGAGTTCGCTCCAAGACGGTTTCCACCGTGCTGCGAATAATCACACTCGCCGGCAGCAAATAGTCCAGGAATGTTTGTTTGTTGATTGAAATCTACCCATAGTCCACCCATTGAATAGTGTACTGCTGGGAAAATTTTCATTGGAACTTTTCTAGGATCATCACCCATGAATTTCTCATAAATTTCAATGATTCCTCCAAGTTTAATATCTAGTTCTTTCGAATCTTTATGAGAAAGATCTAGATAAACCATGTTCTCTCCATTAATTCCTAGCTTCTGACGTACACAAACGTCAAAAATTTCTCTAGTAGCAATGTCTCGAGGAACGAGGTTACCATATGCAGGATACTTTTCTTCAAGGAAATACCATGGTTTTCCATCTTTATAAGTCCAAACTCTTCCACCTTCACCTCGAGCCGATTCACTCATAAGACGAAGTTTGTCGTCTCCTGGTATTGCCGTTGGATGAATTTGAATAAATTCACCATTCGAATAGATAGCCCCTTGTTGATAAAGAGCACCAGCAGCTGAGCCTGTGTTGATAACAGAGTTTGTACTCTTTCCAAATATGATTCCTGGTCCACCTGTTGCCATAATGACCGCATCAGCTTCGAAGCTTCTTATTTCAGAAGTAGTCAGGTTTTCACCGACCATACCACGACATACGCCACTATCATCAATAATAGCAGATAAGAATTCCCAGCCTTCATATTTGTTTACAAGACCAGCTACCTCGTGGCGACGCACTTGCTCGTCAAGTGCATAAAGTAATTGCTGACCCGTTGTTGCACCCGCAAAAGCAGTACGGTGATGCTGTGTACCACCAAAGCGACGAAAGTCAAGAAGGCCTTCAGGTGTTCTGTTGAACATTACACCCATACGGTCCATCAAGTGGATAATTCCTGGCGCTGCATCACACATCGCCTTAACTGGTGGTTGGTTTGCAAGGAAGTCTCCTCCATAAACCGTATCATCAAAATGTTCCCAAGGAGAGTCTCCCTCTCCTTTTGTATTAACAGCTCCGTTAATACCACCCTGTGCACAAACAGAGTGAGATCGTTTAACCGGAACGATAGAAATTAGATCGACACTAACTCCGGCTTCGGCGGCTTTAATAGTCGCCATTAAACCGGCTAGTCCGCCTCCAACTACAATAATTTTACCTTTACTCATAAGAACGGTTCCCCCTTAATTGCTAGCTCTGTCTGAAGGATATGTACCCTTTCAGAATTCGTGGTGAAGACAGTTCGTTTGTTACTTAAACAAATGCGAAAAGCGCGCGTATACCAACGACTGAAAGAGCAAGGAAAATAGCCATGGTTACGTATGTCATTGCACGCTGAGATTTCGGTGTTACTGTAAAGCCCCAGCTTACGAAGAAGGACCAGAGACCATTAGCAAAGTGGAATACTGTACCAATTACACCAACGATATAGAAGATCATCATCCCTGGATTGGACAGAATATCGACCATCATCTGATAGTTAACTTCTGCTCCCATCGCAGCCTGTATCCTGGTTTGCCATACATGCCAGGTTACGAAAATTAAGACAATTACACCTGAGATCCGCTGCATATAAAACATCCAATTTCGTAGATACCCGTATCTACTTACGTTATTCTTGGATTGAAATGCGATATATACTCCATAAATCGCATGAAATAATAGCGGTAAAAAAATAATAAAGATTTCAAGGATATACCTGTAAGGTAAAGATTCCATGAAATGTGCAGCATCATTAAATGCCTCGGGCCCTCTTGTTGCAAAGTGGTTTACTGTTAGATGTTGCGTAACATAGAGTCCCAGTGGAATTACTCCTAGAAGCGAATGCAATTTTCGGCTGACAAAGTCTCGACTTGCGGCCATGTTTTGTGTGTCCCCCTTTTAAGTTGTTAAGCTACCATCTGCCACTGCATATTCTACTATAAAAGCCTTTGCATGCACAGAAATCATCGCTTTCTGTCGATTTTATTGTGACATAACCATTGTACTCCCCTCATTTAGGAGCGTCAAGAAAACGCGTACATTTTGAGTTTTCTAAATTCATTTGCGTCGATGTGTATATTAAATATGCTAGGATATTATTCCCCACTTTTCATGTATGTATGGAGGAATTCCTTCCAAACCGTTATAATAATATGAGACGAATTGGAGGAGTTTATGTTTAAAAAGCGTACGAATACCATCGATTATAGTCATGAAGTAACCACAACAGCTTTTGGATATGAGCTTTTTAGAGAAGTTCTTCTTCCTGAGCTATTAGGTAATGAGCAAGGTAATATTCTTTACTGGACCGGTAAAGAAATCGCAAGGAAGTTCCCGCTTTCGACAAAAGAGGAAATCGAGCAATTCTTCAAGGAGGCTGGATGGGGTGCTTTAACCATCGCACAAGAGAAAAAGAACGAAATATCCTACTTGCTTCAATCACCTTTAATAGAAGAAAGAAAAAAAACTAGTCGTGATGATTGTTATCAGCTAGAAGCTGGTTTTCTTGCTGAACAATTTCAATACATGCTCCAATGCATAACTGAAGCCTATGAAACGAGCAAGAAGAATGAAGTCCAAATCACAATCAAGTGGGATCCAAAAGATAGCATTGATGTAGGTTAGATAAAGGGAGGCCGTCTTGGCCTCCTATTTTTTTATACCTGCTTAACCGGCGTTCTTTCATCTAACTGGAATTGATCGTGAAGCGTTTCAATCGCATAGATCATTTTATTCTCTGGGACAATCGTAGACACTTTAATTTCAGAGGTACTTACCATCTTAATTTCCACATCGTGATCAGCTAGCACTTCAAACATTTGTGCAGCAACACCAGGATTTGAAATCATACCTGAGCCAACGATCGAAACTTTTGCAAGTTCTGATTCATAGAAAATATTTTCATATGGCAGTTTCACCTCTAGACGACGAAGGACATCTAGAGTTAAATCAAGCGAAGCAGTTTCGATAGAGAACGAAATGCTCGTGGTATTCTTCTCGCTAGTACTTTGTATGATGATATCAACATTTATTCCATTAGATGCTAGTGAAGAAAATAATGAAGGAAGTGTTGTAATCTCATTTGGAAGACCTGATATCGTTATTTTCGTGACATTGCTTTCAAATGCAAGTCCTCTCACTACCAAATTCTGTTCCATTGATGCGACCTCCTCAATAATGGTTCCTGTGTCATTTGTAAAACTCGAACGTACTTCAAGTGGTATATTGAAATTCTTCGCGAATTCCACCGCTCTCGGATGAAGGACTCCCGCACCGAGGTTAGCTAATTCAAGCATTTCATCATATGATATCGTAGCCAATTTACGGGCACCTTTTACGTATCTTGGGTCCGTCGTATAGACTCCATCTACATCAGTATAGATCTCACATTTGTCTGCTTTAAGTGCAGCTCCAATCGCAACAGCAGTCGTATCAGATCCTCCCCTACCCAATGTTGCGATGTCATCTGTTTCAGATAGCCCCTGGAATCCAGCAACGATAACGATTTTTCCTTCTGCAAGATGTTGATTCATTCTTTTCGCATCAATGTCCAAAATTCTAGCGTTTCCATGTACGGATTCTGTCTTTAATCCTGCTTGCCAGCCCGTAAGTGAGATTGCGTCGTACCCATTCTCTTGAAGCGCCATAGCAAGAAGAGCAGTTGTTACTTGTTCCCCTGTTGTTAGCAACATATCTAGTTCTCTTGGGGAAGGCTTTGTTGTGATACTTTTCGATAACCCCACTAGTTCGTCGGTGGTTTTCCCCATAGCGGATACGACTGCTACAACTTCATCTCCTGCATCCACTGCTTCTGCAAGCCTAGATGCTACGTTTTTCACTTTTTCTACATCTCCGACAGATGTTCCGCCAAATTTCATTACTCGAAGTCCCACTCTCTCCATCCTTTCCACTCTATAACTGTATTTCTCATTCACAAATAGCTTCTTGAATAGGTTACGAAAGGTCCTAAATATACAAAAAAACAACAATGAGAAAAACCTCACTGTTGTTTTCATAAAGCATTCAAGAAAACGTCCCTGTGTGAGATAGTCCTCCATTCAATCCCCGGGAAGGCATTGAATGACAGCTCTGCATTTCTTCAATACAGATCCAGCTTAAGGTGAATAAGCACCTTATCGCTTCGGCAAATTCCCCTTTCAACTCACGTCTACGAGTCTTATCACTCTCGCTTGAGTTTACTGATGGTTTTTGCGCCTCTACCATCACTTCAATTTATCGAAGTGTGGAACTATTAAATTTTCACTATTATAACGAACTATATGATATGCCGCAATACAATTTGTGAATTAATTTTCTTTTTGTTTAAATCGCGCCATTAATTCTTCAGCAACATTCTTCGGTAATCCTGCTTCTAGTAAACCCTCCACATCTGCTTCTTTCATTTTTTTTATAGAACCAAAGTGATTTAAAAGCTTCTTCTTACGCTTTTGGCCGATGCCAGGAACCTCGTCTAGGCTTGATTTCAACATCGATTTACCTCGAAGCTGACGATGAAATGAAATCGCAAAACGATGGACTTCATCTTGTATGCGCTGTAGTAGATAAAACTCCTGGCTGTTTCTAGGAAGGTACACGTCCTCAGGAGGATCTCCTATCAAAAGATGCGAAGTACGGTGCTTTTCGTCTTTCGTTAAAGAACAAACAGGGATATCCAGTCCAAGTTCATTTTCTAATACATCTTTTGAAGCTTGGATTTGGGCTATACCACCATCAATAATAATTAAATCCGGTAAAGGGCCATCCTCCTTAAGCAACCTCGTATATCTTCTTCTTACGACTTCTTTCATCGAACCAACATCGTTTGGTCCTTCTACCGTTTTGATCTTGTACTTTCGGTATTCATTCTTCTTAGGTTTACCGTCTAGAAACACTACCATTGCTGAAACTGGATTCGTTCCTTGGATATTCGAGTTATCGAATGCTTCTATGCGAAGAGGGGCGTGAATACCTAACTGCTCTCCAAGGTTTTCAACCGCATCGATCGTCCTCTTCTCATCTCGCTCTATAAGGGAAAACTTCTCATTGAGAGCGATGGTCGCATTTTTGATCGTTAACTCGACTAGCTCTTTTTTCTTTCCTCTTTTTGGTTGATGTACTGAAACGTGAAGAAGTTCTTCAGCTATTTCAGCGTTTATATTATTCGGTAATAGGATTTCTTTTGGCTTTGGATGGTTCTTTTGCAGATAGAACTGACCTAAGTATGTTAAGAAATCTTCCTCCGGTTCATTGTAAAATGGAAATAAGGATACATCCCGTTCGATTAGTTTCCCCTGCCGCACGAAAAAGACCTGCACACACATCCAGCCTTTATCGAAGCTATATCCAAATATATCACGGTCGAGACCATCATTCGTTTGAATCGTTTGCGCTTCCATCACCTTTTCGATATGGAACATAAGATCTCGGTATTCTTTCGCACGTTCAAAATCAAGGTTTTCTGAAGCGGTTACCATCTTACGTTCTAGGTCCTGTTTAACTTCTTGATGGCCACCATTCAAAAACCTTGTTATTCCTTCAATCATTTCCTTGTTTTGCTCTTTCGTAACTTCCTTAACACAAGGAGCAAGACATTGCCCAATATGATAATACAAACATACACGATCTGGCATCTTTCTGCACTTGCGCAAGGGATAAATACGGTCTAATAGCTTCTTTGTTGCGCTCGCAGCATAAGCGTTAGGGTATGGTCCAAAGTACTTACCCTTATCTTTCTTTATCTTCCTAGTAGTAATTAGTCGAGGCTGTTCTTCAGCCGTTATTTTTATATATGGATAACTTTTATCGTCTTTAAGCATCACATTATACTTAGGATCATGTTTCTTTATCAAATTGAGTTCGAGGATAAGTGCTTCTAAATCTGTTGAAGTAACGATATACTCGAAATCGCGAATTTCACCCACAAGCCTCTGTGTTTTACCGTCATGTGCTCCTGAAAAATAAGAACGCACTCGATTCTTTAATACTTTTGCCTTCCCAACATAAATGATTGTTCCCTGGCGATCCTTCATTAAATAACAACCAGGTTGATCTGGAAGGACAGCTAATTTATTTTTCAAATGTTCCTGCATGCTGCCTCTCCTCTCTTTATACTCTTAAAGGGGTATCTATGTTCCCCTTCAATTGTATCACATACTATGGTTTATACTCGTACAATACGATCTTATGATAAACAGGATCATACATACGATTTGAATAAAATGGTTTCACTTTTTGGATCGATCCGTTTATAGGGACCCCTTGTTTTGAGAATCCATTAACGACTTCATCAGTTAGAAAGATCCTACGACCTTCATAATAAGGTAGTTCCGATAAAAAGGTAGCATAAGTATAAACACGGTCATGATTAAAGGAAACGTTTGTATATTCCATAACTCGCGTTTCTTCCCACGTATATACCATAATCGGTTCCTCTATAGTAGACAAATACCCTATTAATTTATGCACAGCAGCAGGTTTTTCTCCTTCTTCCATCATGTAGTAGGTTCCGACCGTTTGTGAAAGCAAGAGAACTATTACAATTCCTACTTTTAAATGAACCTTTCTTAAACTCATAAAGGATAACAGACAAACAAATAGCAACATACTCGGTAACGGCAAAATGTGTCTCGGCTTCTCTATATTTTGAGCGAAAAGCGCCCAAAAGAAATAGCATACAAACATGAGAAAGTATGTCCAGACAAACCAAGACCCTTTTCTACTAAATAATCGTAAGGTAGCGTATGCCATAATAATCAAAATTAAAAAAAGAATCAGTCCGTATTGACCAGACAATCCTGTCCATCCTATGTTATATCCAATAAGTTCAATGAATCGATTCCAAATGGGTGAAGCTGCACCGGAAACGACAGTACCTCCCCATTCTTGAAAATGCCCCGCTGAAAATCCTACTGCTAGTTGAAGAAATGCAGCTACTCCTCCTTCTGATGCAGCAAGACCACCAACCCAAATGAGTTGAAATAAGATTGCAAGAGCAAATTGCCCCCCTATAAAGGCAAGATATTTCTTCTTGTAGAGGTATTGCCTTTTCCTTTCGACAAGGAGCAAAAGAAGTCCTACTCCAAATGGGAGGTACGACAACCTGATTCCGAACAATACACTTAATAAAAAGGACGGTAATAAAACAATAAGCCTGGAGTCCTTCTTATAAAACGCTACTTTCAGACTCCAAATATACCACCATAAGATCGAAAGAGCGGAAACTTCACTCATTGGCTGAATCGTCATCACATTCATGAATACCATCGATTGGATAACAGCAACAGTAAGCACGCTTAAACTTTTTGATAGAACAGACCTACTGATTGAATAAAGAGGGTACATTGCAGAAAACAAGAGTATAGAATTCACAAATGACAATGCAATAGACGGGTTCTCAATCCAATTGTTTAAAAGCATACCACCTAGAATGAAGTAGGGATAACCTGGGAAATGAGGCTGCATCGAAAAAAGATCAAATCTTGAGAGAGCAAGAGAAAAATCAACTTGATCCCACGATCTGGGCATGTCCAACGCATATACCGCCCTCCACCCAACAATTAGAACCATACAAAGCAATGAAATCACTAATACTATTCCTTTGAAATAGTAATTGATATCAATACGATCTCTTCTACCCTTCACTCTACATCATCCTTTGTTTTCCACATCGTTCAAGAAGTGTAACTACAAAAAATACAAGGCGACTAATCGCCTTGTACTGATAAATTCATTTCACTGCTGATTCATTCATTTTATTCGTAGATTTAAAAACAGCTTGTTTTTCTTCCTTTACCGCTTTCTTCTTTGGTTCATTGTTCGTATTTACAAGAAGATAAATGACAGCAAAGTAACCAAGGTACGCTACAATCTCTTCAATCGATGGCATGGATGAATAACCAAACAATGCTTTAAAGAAGATCCCGATATCACCAGAAAGAAGAGGTGCTACGCCATTATCACGAAGATAATGAGCATAATCGATCGGGTGTTCAGGAAGGAACCATGTAAGATCATACACATGAGGAATGACACTTCCGATCATCTTAATATCTTGCATCATTGAAATTCCCTGGACAAGAAGACCACCGGCTATTAGGACAATAAAGATTCCAGTTACTTTGAAAAAAGATTTAAGCGGTATACGCATTGTCCCTTTGAAGAATAGATAAGAGATCACTGCCGCAATTAGGACACCCGTTAGAGCACCCCAGCCTTCAAATCCTTTTCCAATATCTCCACCTGTAATAGCAGCGAAGAAGAAAACTGTTTCGACACCTTCACGTAATACAACTAGGAAAGAGTGAATCACCATTCCCACTACATTTCCTGTTGTGATGAGATGAGACATCTTATCTTCTGCCTTGCCTTTAAGATTCTTACTGTGAGATGCCATCCAAAAGACCATTTGTGTTAATAGTACAGAAGAGATTAGCATAATGGAGATTTTCAGGTACATTTCACTTCCCATTGCTGCAAAGCCTGTAAAAACTACCTGGAACAACATGGCGACTCCAACACTCGCAACCACTGCGAGTCCTGCACCTAGCCAGACAAATTTATTGTACTGACACTGTCCGACCCTTTTCATATATGTGGTTATGATGCCTATGATGAGGAGGGCTTCAAGTACTTCTCTGAACATAATCAGCAATGCCTGAAATTCCATTTCACTTTCCCCTTTCTAAAATAAGCCTCTAGGATCGACGGCGTTTTTTCGTTGTGTAGACAACTACACCTGCTATCACAATAAGAATTAATAAAATCGGTAACCAGTTTGAAAGCTGACCTAAATCAGTCCATTCTGTCTTCCCGTTATCATTCGTATCATCCGTTGCACTTTCGCCAAAGTGACCAACCTCTACGGTCTTCATGTTGAATTGACCTTTTAGAGCGTTAAGGACGGTCTCTTTACTTTCAATATATTGATCTTTATCTGATTCCTTTTCACCGACCCCGAAAAGTCCTGGATTCCCAAGAGAATCGAGCATCGTTTCAAATTCGGTTTTAATCGTTGAATCAAGATCTGGGTCATTTTGTTGTACGATTGGAGACAACTTTTTATATGTGGCATCAGCTTTACCAACCAATTTTCTTGTAGAGTCATATTCCTCAAAATTACCTTCCACGTTCTCAAGACGTCTGGCTATGTTGAGTACTAAAACCTTTTGCATATTTGTAATAATAGCTTCTTTATCTTTATTTTCGAGTTCAGATTTAACCGCTGAGACGGCGTCTGCACCCATATGTAATTTGATTTCATCTTCAACTGAAGCAAAAATGGTCGCTGCTTCATCATATTTAGGAGGAGAATCGCTAAGTTTAGAAGACATTTCGCTATATGCTTCTGCAACCTTCTCTTCTGTTGGATCACCGTATGAATAAGCTTGAGCCATTTGCGGTAATGAAAAATTAGCAATCATTATCAAAATGACTACAATAGACAAGTGTTTTTTCATTGAAAATCCTCCTCATTGATAATGATAATGATTATCACCGCTTAAGTCAATAACTGAAATGCATTTATATCGACTTTTCTGGATAGGTATATTGCCATTCATCTTTAGGGTAGCGATGAGCTTTGTAGTCGATTTTTACTTTCTTAACAGGGCGGGACATTTCTTTAATAATTGCTGGTATAACTGATGTTAAATATGCTTTGAATTTGATGTATGATTCTCCTGACGACCTCACCTGATACGTAATAGGAATCTCTCTTACCCGAAACCCTTTACGAACAAGATTCAAAGTTAGTACTTGGGCATAATTATAGTCATGTATGATTTCCCCATGTATCATCGCTTGCTTTGAAAATGCTCTCATACCTGACTGTCCATCACGTATCCATGTTTGTAAAAGCAAGGATTGAAGGAACGTGAAGCAATAGTTGCCTAGTCGTCTATGAATCCTCATTCCATCTATCGTACCTTTGAACCGCGATCCCATGACGTAATCAGACTCTCCTCTTAAGAGTGGCTCGATTAGCTCTGGTAGCTGCCAGGCTGGATATTCATTATCGGCATCGAGCATAACTCCGATGTCAGCACCTAGCTCTACAGAGTGTGAGAGACCTTTACGGACGGCTGCTCCCAAACCCTGATTTTCTTCAAAGGAATAAATATAATCTGCTCCTGCTTCTTTAGCAACTTCAACCGTTCGATCAGTTGAACCATCATCAATAACAAGAACACTAACGGTAATATTACTCAGGAAATTTCTTGGTATCTTTCTAATTACTTCTCCTATCGCTCGCTCTTCATTGTGAGCAGGGAGGAATACAATCACATGTTGCTTCATTGACTTCCCTCTTTCTTCCTATTATCAAAAGCATCTGTCAAAATAGAACCCCTACTATGTGTTGGAATCGGAGCGCCGATCAAATAGGACACAGTTGGTGCAACTGAAGTTAAACTATGCTTATCTTCAATAACCTTTCCTGAAGCGATCGTAGGACCATTCATGAAAAATGGGACAAAACGCTCACCTTCATCGAGGTGGCCGTGACCTCCTATTCCATCGGCTTGTCCATGGTCAGCACAAACGATCAACGTTGTATTTTTCATATAACCATTCTCTTCTAACCACTTCACATATTCTTCTATCAAGCGATCAGCTTCTTCTATCTTTTGAATATACTCATCATAAAGCACGCCTCTTGCATGCCCAGTTTGATCAGTACCGATTAATTGAAGCGTAAAGAAGGAGGGGTCCTTTTCTTTCATAACCTGTCTTGCTCTTCCCATAATATTTGTGTCAGCAACATCATTATTCATGACCGCAGTTACTGTATCAACATCGTCACCCATAGCATCCACAAGGTGAGCGATTCCTAGTAATCTCCCTGTTTTATCCATTTTTCTTAAAGAATCAAAAATCGTTTCTACTTTTACACCCTGGTTCCAAACCATATTCGACTTAATCCCATGCTCGAATGGATAAGTACCTGTCATCATGGAAGAAAAACATACTACCGTTCGAGCTGGATAGACTGTTTCCATTTGACTGTATTCTGTTCCATTCTTCTTTAACGAATCCAAGAAAGGGGTGTTCGCTTCTTGGAAACGTTCCTTTCTCATCCCATCAATCACAATCATGATGACTCTTTCATTATGTGTAATTGGTTGATCAACAGTTTCAGTGTAGCTTGTTTTGATTTCAGGCTTCCAATCGAATAAATGACGATGGAGAATAAAGCTAAACAGCCATATCCCTGCATAAAACAATAAAAGCCTGCTCCAATCTATCGAAATAGCTGAACTCGAAGCAGAATCAACCACCATAACCCAAATCGGAATGATTAAAAGGAATTTCGGAAGCTGTTCTTGAGCATTTCCACTTGTGGAGTCACTATTCTTAAGTACTAGTTTCCAGAAACGAGTGAAGTTAAGCCAACTTGTCCCAATTCTCAAATGATAATAAAACGTCCCCCAGAAAAACACTGTAAAGAAGAAGTATAAAGATACAGCTAGCAAAGTAGCTGTTAGCGAAAAATGATCGAATAATAACAAATAACCTATTAAAGGAATCCACAAGTAATTCCGTAAAAAAAGTGGATAGTCGTAATTGTAATAGAGAACGAGCAAGGGAAGAATTGCACCAAATCCTATAAGAAAACTACTCCAAAAAACCAAAGATGACCATTGAGTAATATAAAAAAGTAAAACGGTACCTGTCACGAATATTGGTGTAAAGGGCTTCCCCTCATTAAGTAAGTTCCAGCACCTTGCTGCAACCTTTTCAAATCCAGACGCTTGTTTCATTGTGTTTCTCCTTTCTTAGATAAAAACGACTTCAGTTTGTGAAGTCTCAATGGGTACATATAAAATGCGAGCGCACCTGCTGCAAATGAATACAAGTATTTAAACCCATGAGTAATAAGTGCGACTGAAAGGGCATCCTCCATATTGAAGCCATACTGATATAGTGAGAAACTCATAACACTCTCATAAGTAGCTAGACCCCCAGGTGCAAGCTGAAACACACCTGCTCCCACTGACAAAGAGGTTACCCAGATTGCATCAATATAGGAAAAAGTAGATGCAGAAAACCTTGCTACCCCGTATACGACTACTCCTTCTGCTATCCAACTTGCTCCTGATAAAAGCACAATCATGAGTCCCGTTTTTGATGAGAGTAACTTTTTAAAGTTATGAAACTGCCTAACCACAATAGTTGGAAGTTTTCTTAATTTATGTATGATAAAAAGAATAGCCAGAGTCACAATTCCCACAATAGAGGAAATAATAACGACGCGATAGTTTAGGTTTATACCAATTAGCGTCGCTCCAATTATTGCAAATAATCCAATCCATATTAAATCCAGAGACCTTAGTGATACGACAGTCTTAAGAGAATGACTCACCCTTACTTCTGGATGTTGTGCAAGTGTGCCGATTCTAATCGCTTCTCCACCTTTGAACGGGAGAATATGATTGAAAAACAAGCTATAGAAAACACCTGAAAGAAATACTTTATAGCTAACCTTGCGATTAATAACGAGTTTCCAACTTAAAGCTCGCAAAAGAAAAGCAATGGTATACCCTACAAACATGATGATGAGCCAAACTGGATGATTGAACATACCACTAGAATGCTTGGACAGTGACTCAATATTAACCAGAGGGATTAGAAACCATAAGAAAAGTATTAAGAGAGAAAGACCGATAGAAACTTTTATCACTCGTAATATTTTTTTGCCCATGCAATCGTTCTCCGTAATCCTTCATTAATGTCAATTTCGGGATGATATCCAAGCTGTTCTTGAGCTTTATGAATATCGCTCCATGTATGCTTAACATCTCCTTTTCGAAATGGACGGTCTACAATTTTCGCATCTGGGAAATGGTCAACCAATAGATCAATTAAGCGTTGAAGCTCTATTGGTTGTCCATTTCCTAGATTAAATACCTCTGACTCTGTTTGTTGATGTAGTGAAAGGAATATCCCTCTTACAATATCATCAATATATGTGAAATCCCTGGATTGATCCCTACCATAAATCTCAATTTTTTCTCCATTCAATATTTTTTTTATGAATAATGGGATCGCCATATCCGGCCTACCCCATGGACCATACACCGTGAAAAAACGAAGAATGGAAAGTTTAAATCCATAAAGGGAACTGTATGCATGGCAGAAAGATTCTGCTCCTGACTTCGCTGCAGCATAAGGTGATTTCACTTTTCCTTCAGCTTGATCTTCACGAACAGGCCCCTCAACGTCACCATAAACGGAAGAAGAAGAACCGAAAACAACATGAGGGACGCCTGTTTCTCCAGCAGCTCTCAGGACATTAACTACCGCTTTAATATCATGGTCAATATACTCATGTGGATGCGTAATGGAATATTGCACTCCTGGAAGAGCAGCAAGATGGATAACAGCATCATACGAGTTCTCTCTAAAATGCCGAAGCGTTTTTACTTCATCTCTTAAATCAAAAGTCTCTAAGTAGAACTCACCAATCGTTTGAATTTGTTCAAGGTGTTCCTTCTTTCTCGTCACATCATAATAGTCTGAAAAAGTATCGATGATCGTAATATGATGATTTTCTTCTAGTAAATATTTCGCAAGGTGACTGCCAATAAAACCAGCACCTCCAGTAATTAACACTTTCATATGTTGCACCCCTACCTACTGATTGAACAAACATAACACAAGAGAAATGGCCGCTTTATGAGCGGCCATGATTATCTAATTCTATTCTACTATACTCAAGAATAGAGACAAAATGTAATTCTCGTGTGATTCCTAACACGCTAGACATCCGCTATAGTCATCAAGAGTATATCGAGAACGATTATCAGAGTCAACATTCCATCTTTTTCTACTATAAAAACCCCCAACCAAAGAGTTGGGGGTTTTTCGTTATTCATTTACTGATGCTTAGAAAGCGTTTGTGCTAGAGCTTCTTTCGGTTGGAAACCAACTACTTGGTCAACAACTTCTCCGTTTTTGAAAACAAGAAGTGTTGGAATGCTCATTACACCGAACTTGCTAGCTGTTTCTTGGTTTTCATCAACATCAAGCTTAACAACTTTCACATCAGCCATTTCAGCATCAAGCTCTTCTAGAACTGGTGCAATCATCTTACAAGGTCCACACCAAGGTGCCCAAAAGTCTGCAAGTACTAGACCTTCGCTTGTTTCTTGATTAAAGTTTTGATCTGTCGCGTGTACGATAGCCATATATATCGTCCTCCTTAAACAATTATCACTTGAGATACCAGGTTAAGGCCGGTTGACTCAATGTGTTTTCTGCCATGTTTTAAAATGGCTCAGACTGAGTATATCATTAATACTCTTTTCGTTTCCATTTTTTTGACTCACACACATTCTTCCCTATTTTGAAGAGAAAAAAACGTGGGAAAAGCGAGCTACGATAAGCTCGCTTTATCCTTTAATTTGTTTGTAATACTTTTTTAAATTCTTGAGTTAATAATGGAACTACTTCAAACAAATCTCCGACAATTCCATAATCTGCGACATTGAAAATATTCGCTTCAGGATCTTTGTTAATCGCTACAATTACTTTAGAGTTGGACATACCAGCCAAATGCTGAATCGCACCTGAAATACCACAAGCGATGTAGAGGTCTGGTGTAACAACTTTCCCTGTCTGCCCGATCTGTAATGAGTAATCGCAATAGTCCGCATCACAAGCTCCTCGAGAAGCCCCTACTGCAGCACCAAGAACATCTGCAAGTTCTTGAAGTGGTTCGAAACCATCCTCGCTCTTAACACCTCGGCCACCAGCGATAATAACCTTAGCTTCAGATAGATCTACACCAGAAGTTGACTTGCGAACGACTTCCTTAACGATTGTTCGCAGATCCTTAATTTCTACATCCTCAGAAAAGACCTCTCCTGAACGAGAATCATCTTTCTCAAGTGCGGAAATATTGTTAGGGCGGATTGTTGCAATTGTAACTCCTGATTTCACTTTTTTCTTTTCAAAAGCTTTACCGGAGTAAATTGGACGAGTGAATACAATATCCTCACCGTCTAATTCAATCGCTGTAGCGTCTGATATCAATCCTGCATCAAGCTTACTTGCAAGTTTCGGTGCAATATCTTTACCCATTGATGTGTGTGGTAAAAGAATAGCATCCGGTTCGATCGATTGAATGATTTGTAAGAACACCTGTCCATACCCATCACTTGTATATGTTGAAAGTTTTTCATTCTCTGCTTTAACGACACGATCTGCACCATAGTGGAACAACGCATCCGTTAATGCGCTTACATTTTCACCTGCAATTGCAGCGATGACTTCTCCACCTGCCGCTATTTCTTTTCCAGCAGCGATTGCTTCAAACGAAACATTACGTAGTTCACTTTCACGACTTTCTGCAAATACGAGTACTTTTTTGGCCATAATAAACCCCTCCTATATAACTTTCGCTTCCTGACGAAGTAATTTCACTAGCTCTTGTACTTGATCATCAACTTCACCATCAAGCACTTTTCCAGCTTCTTTTTTAGGTGGTAAATAACGTTCGATCGTTTCTGTTTTTGCTTCTATTTCGTCGTCCTCAACGTCTAATTCATCGTAATCGATTTCTTCTAATGGCTTTTTCTTTGCCTTCATAATCCCAGGAAGAGAAGGATAACGAGGTTCATTTAGTCCTTGCTGCGCTGTTACAAGTAGGGGCAGTTGAGCTTCAACAATCTCTACATCACCCTCAACATCTCGTTCAATCGTAGCTGTACTTCCGTCAATATCCAACTTAGTAATTGTTGTTACGTAAGGGATACCGATTTTCTCAGCTAAACGTGGTCCTATTTGTCCAGTACTGTTGTCGTTCGAAACATTTCCACCAAGGATAATATCGTACTCTTTACCCTCGAAATAAGCAGCTAATAGAGCAGTCGTAGTATATTGATCACTATCTTCGAGCTCTTCATTATTAATTAGAACAGCTTTGTCTGCGCCCATAGCGAGTGCCGTTCTAAGTTCCTTCTCGACTTCTTCACTTCCTATACTAATTACTGTTACTTCTCCACCGTGGTCGTCACGAAGTTGAATCGCTTCCTCAATTGCATACTCGTCGTAAGGGTTGATAATAAACTCAACGCCTTCTTCGCTGATCTTGCCATTCTCGATAACAATTTTTTCTTCTGTATCAAATGTTCTTTTCATAATTACGAATATGTTCATTTCTTTTTACCCTCCCTGAGATAGTTATCTTTATTTATCAGTAAAGTTTGGCTTACGCTTTTCTATGAAAGCACGAATGCCCTCTTGCCCATCTTCTGATACGAAAGCCTTACCGAAATACTCTTTTTCTTTCGCTACGCCTTCATCAAACTTAGCAGGTTTTGAATAATTCAAAAGTTCTAATGCATACTTCATTGAAACTGCACTCTTTTGAGAGATTTTCTCTGCCAGTTCTTTTGCTTTAGGAAGGAGCTCATCCTCGGAGTAAACCTGATTCGCCAACCCTAGATTCGCAGCTTCACGTCCGGTGATCGGATCGCTCGTTAGCAACATTTCTGTAGCTTTTGCTTTACCTACAAGCTCAGGCAATCGCTGCGAACCTGCAAACCCTGGAACAAGACCTAATTGAAGTTCTGGCAAACCAAGTTTCGCATCTTCAGTTACAAGGCGGATATGACAGGCCATAGCAAGTTCGAGTCCTCCGCCTAACGCCGCTCCATGAATAGCAGCGATGATTGGTTTTGGGAACGCTTCCATTTTATCGAAAAGCGTTTGACCAAGACCTCCAAGGTCTGCGAACCCTTCTTCATTATCAACAGTGGTAAACTCTTTAATATCTGCTCCTGCCGAGAAGAACCTGCCCTCTCCAGTTAACAAGATTACTTTTGTTTCTGAATCGTTCTCTAAATCACTAAGTATATGCGTTAATTCTTTAAGTACATCTGTAGCAACTGCATTGGCCGGGGGTCTTCTCAATGAAACGTTTGCTACTTTCTTCTCTTTTGTTACGCTAATAAACTCCACTTTCCCACTCCTTCCTGCATCATAGTGGTCCCGGAGGTCCGGGACACATTTATTTGCTCAAGCCGTTGATCAGCAAATGATGAATAGGCTTTGCAAGTGATTCTAAGTCAAACTTATGATCTTTCATAACCCAGTTGGTCACTGTTTCATCCATGGTGCCAAAAATCATTTGTCTAGCGAGTCGGACATCTAATTCTTCCATGAATAGTCCTGATTTCACGCCATCGAACAAGATCTGATCCACTAGAGTTAAATATTTTTTGAGCACTTCACCGATTTGAGCACGTAACTCTTTGTTCGTTTGTCTTAACTCTAACTGAGTAACGATAGCTAGCTCATAATCAGAAGAAAGATGCTTAAAATGCATATCGATCAGCGTTAACAGCTTATCTTCTGCATTTCTTTTTTCAGCAATCTGTAATTCTATTTTATCAATGAAGCTTCCCATCTTTTTTTGAAACAATGATATGAGTAGATCTTCTTTATTCTTGAAGTACAAATAAATTGTACCGTCTGCCACACCGGCTTCACGCGCTATTTTTGAAACTTGCGCTTGATGGTAGCCGTTTTGTGCAATTACTACTACAGCAGCATCAATTATTTTGTCATACTTTGGGCCACGCTTTTTCCCTTTTTCCACCATAGCAAGTTCTCCTTTATTCTTTATCCGACACCTCACCCAATAAAATGAATGAGCATTCATTCATGTTTATATTGTAGCGGTACACCTCAGTAGCTGTCAATATCGGATTTCTGAGCGAGCGCTCAATTTGAATTCAAGGACAATTGCAAGTTAATCATATCATAATAAGCTGAAATGTGCGAATTTTTCTAATTAATTTTCCAATAACTATTTCTCATACAACAAAGAAAAAAAGCCAATCGCTAAAGCGATTGACTTTCCTTTTCCTTTTCTTCATCAACAAGTACGCGACGAAGAATTTTCCCCACCGTCGTTTTAGGAAGCTCTTCACGAAATTCATATAAATGCGGAACTTTGTAGGCTGCAAGAAAGCGCCTACAATAGTGATTTAAATCTTCTTCCGTACATGGCTTATTACTCTTAAGCACTACGAATGCTTTTACTGTCTCACCACGATAAGGATCAGGCACCCCTATTACAACTGCTTCTTGAACAGAAGGATGTTCATATAAAACCTCTTCTACTTCACGAGGATAGATATTAAAACCACCTGCAATAATCATATCTTTTTTACGATCAACAATATAAAAATAACCTTTTTCATCACGGTACGCCATATCACCTGTAAAGAGCCAGCCATCTTTTAGAACCGCTTCAGTTTCATCAGGTCGATTCCAGTACCCCTTCATAACTTGAGGGCCTTTTACAATAAGTTCACCTATCTCTTTAACTTCTGCAACCTCGCCCTCAGGATTTACAATTTCGGCATCGGTGTCTGGCCACGGCATCCCTACACTCCCGATGATATTTCCATCTGAAATTGGATTCGCATGAGTAACAGGAGAAGATTCTGTCAATCCGTATCCTTCTACAAGTCTTCCACTAATTTTCTCCTGAAATTTCTGCTGTACTTCGATCGGCAGTGGAGCTGATCCGCTAATACATGACTTGATCGATGATAAATCATAGCTATCAAAATCAGGTTCATTTAATAAAGATATATAGATCGTGGGTGCACCAGGGAATAACGTTGGTTTCTGTTTATCGATCGTTTTTAATGTGTCTCTAGGTTCAAATTTAGGCAATATAATCATTTTGGAAGCATACATAATAGAGAAATTCATCACACAAGTCATCCCATATACGTGAAAGAAAGGAAGAACGCCTAAGATTCTCTCCTCGCCGTAAGTAATATCGCGATTCCATACAATCATTTGCATCGTGTTTACGACAAGATTATAGTGTGTTAGCATGACACCTTTTGCTAGACCTGTTGTCCCACCAGTATATTGAAGCAAAGCCAAATCCTCTTTAGGATTTATTTCTAATTCAATTTCCTCTGACCTTCCATCTTTAACCCAACTTTGAAATGTATGGATTTCCTCGTTCAGAGGAATTTCTACGATTGGCCCCTGCTTATTCTTCTTTTGAACAAGTGGATAAAGAAAGTTCTTTGGAAATGGCAAGTACTCATTTATTTTTGTAACGACAACATGCTGTAGCACGGTCTTGTTTTTCACATTCAACACTTTTGGTAATACGAGATCGAGGCAAATAATGATAGACGCCTCTGAGTCGGTTAACTGATGTTCAAGCTCCCTTTCCATATACAGTGGGTTTGTTTGTACAACAATTCCGCCTGCCATTAGTACTGCATAGTAACTAATAACTGCTTGAGGACAGTTAGGAAGCATGATCGATACCCTTTCGCCCTTCTCAAGCCCATGATCTTTCAAGGAATTTGCTAGTCGGTTCGCTCGATCGTAAAGCTCGTTATACGTTAGCTCTTTTCCTAAAAAATGGACTGCCTTCTTATTTGGATAGTTTCGTGCCGCATCTAACAAGTACTGATGAAGAGGCTTGTTATCATAATCAATCGTTGGTGGTACACCCTCATCATAATGCGAAAACCATGGTTTTTCGCTACTATTCTTCATTATTTTTTCAACCTCCCTTTCAACTCTCCTTTCAAACCCTATTCTCTCTATAAAATAATTATAATGAAAAACAAGAAAATATCCTATCTTTTTTTGATTTTTTTGAATAGATTGGCAATTCACGTCACAACTTGTCTTATAAATATATAAAAAAAGACAGGTTTTCACCTGTCTTTTCAGCTTGTAGAGGAACCCCAGGTTCTTCTACAAGCTTTTTTTGTTGGTTTGTATTTTGAGGTCGTTTTTTTAAATTTTAATGTTAGTACTATGAAAAAAACTCTCCTTCACCTAGCTCACCCGGTCTAAGTGAAGGGCAATCTTCTTCATATTCTGACAGGCGGCAGTCAGTAACGCTTGTTCTCTTACTTTTTGTTTTCCACGCAAGCGACAATAACGCAGCCCATGCAGTTCTTTTGAATCTGCGAAGCTACGCTCAACCTTCTCTTTTCTCATGCGATAAATCCACTTTCCCTCATTGGAAAGTCGGTTCTGACGAACCTTTTCTTTTGCCCCTTCCCACACATGGCGTGTGATGGTTTTCTGGTGCTTCTGGTTCTCAGTGCAATGTGCCAGAAGAGGACAAGTCTTACATTTCGTGGGGTCCGACTTATAGTGACGATACCCTTCTCGGTCCGTCGTCGCGTACGCCAGTGCCTCACCCTGAGGACAAACATATCGATCGAGGTTTTCATCATATTTGTATTTCCATTTCGGAAGAAATCCTTTTTTACTTTGGTAGCGACGATGAGCGATAACGCCAAATACGTTTCGTTGTTCGAGTCCGTGACAAATAGGGGCTGTTAAGTATCCTGCATCTAGACCGACTGCTTCTACTTTAAAACCGAAGCGTTTTACCTGGCGGTCTAACCGTTGTAAATAAGGTTTGGAGTCGTGAATATTACCTGGAGTAATATGGACGTCGGTAATGATGTTGAATTTCATATCTGTGGTGCGATGATCTAAGTAAAAGAAACCTTCAGGTTTATGTTCTCGATATAAATAACCACTCTCAGGATCAGTATGACTGACTTTGATTTCCTTCGTCTTATTCACCTCCTTCTTTTCTTTTAGAGGCTTTTTTCCATGATCAGACCTGTCCTGTTCCACTGCTTCATTGAGTTCATCTATATAGTCGGCCGTTTCTACATGAACGTCTTTCCTGGAGAACTTTTTCTTATTCGCGCTCGCTTTTAGATGTGTGGAATCGGTGTAGAGAACTCGTCCTGACACCATTCGATGGTTCATAGCCTGGTGGACGACCTCATCAAAAACCTCTTGGAAAATATCTGTTTCATTAAAACGCATTCTGCGATTCCAGCTGATCGTAGAGTGATGGGGTACGGCGTCGGTTAAATTCAATCCGAGGAACCACCGGTACGCGACATTCGTTTGAATTTGACGCTCTAATTCGCGTTCAGAGCGAATGCCGTAAATATATCCAATAAACATCATCTTAAATAATACTAGGGGATCAAGGGATGGACGGCCGTTGTCTTCACAATAATAAGGACGGACTTTTTCAGGGATAAAGGAGAAATCTATGTAGTGGTCGATCTTACGTAATAAGTGGTTATCAGGGACAAGTTCATCAATCGTTACCATTTCTAATTCATTCTGCCGATCTTTCTTAGATTGAAACATTACATCACCGCCTAAAAAGAATCTATCTCTAGCTTAACAAAAGGGTGAAATAAAAAAAGGCAAAAAAAATAGGTTGTCGAGACTTTCTCGACAACCTGAAAAGACAGGTTTTCACCTGTCTTTTCTAAACAAAATAAAGTAAGTATACGATTCCAGCAATAAAAAATATACCTGAAACGACCATGAGTACTTTCCATAAAGTCTCCATCAAACTCTCTCCTTAACTGATCCCTGCTCCAATTACAAATGAAAGGCCTACTGAAATGACCATTGAAATAAATCCGACGGCACGGTTATCTTGCTTTATTTCTTCATCAATCCGAAATTTGGGAGTTAGAAATTCGAAAGTGAAATATCCGATCAATAATAATACAAATCCAAATACTCCCCAGCCCATCATCGTAACAAGAGAATCATTATGTTCAATTGAGAAACGAAATATATTAGCAATACCAAAGATTTTCCCGCCCGTCGCTAATGCGACGGCCAGGTTCCCTTTCTTGATTTCATCCCAGTTACGGTACGAAGTAACAAATTCAAAGACTGCGAGAAATACAATCATACATACGATGACAACACTATAGTTGGCTGCCGTTTGAAAAGCTATACTGTCCCAAAGTCGTTCCATCACTGAGCTTCCTTTCTTATTTCAATTCGACGACGGTTACCCCGCCACCGCCTTCATTCATTCCACCCATTCTTAGGGTTTTCACCCTAGAGTGACGTTTCAGCCATTCATGTACGCCTTTTCGTAGAGCGCCAGTTCCTTTACCATGTATAATAGAAACTTGATGATACCCTGCTAATAACGCATCATCAATATAGCGCTCTACTTCCATTTGAGCGTCTTCATACCGTTTTCCTCTTAAATCTAACTCCGTTTTTACGGAGCTATCACGTCCACGGACGGATACAAGCGGCTTCGTTTCAACAACAGGTTTGGACTTGATTTTCTCAAGATCGTTCGCCTTAACGTTCATTTTCATAATCCCAAGCTGTACTTGATATTCGTTCTTTCCAACCTGTTCAATGATATGCCCCTTTTGATTAAAGCTGATTACTTTAACCTCATCACCTGGCTGGTAAGAATTAACCTGCGCCTTTTTCGATGGTTGCTTACTAGCTTTCAGTTCTGGTTTCGAGTCATCTAGCTGTTTTTGAGCATCGATAAGCTGGTGTTCCTTTACCGATCCTTTTTGGAATGTACGGAGGTTATGGATAATCTTTTGGGCTTTTTCTTTTGCTTTTTCAACTTCTTCCGCTGCAAGCTTTTCAGCCTCTTCTAACATGCGTTCTCTTTGATTTTCAAACTTTGCAAGCTGTGCTTCCAAGTCTTTTTTTAATGTCTCTGCTTCTTTTCGAATGACTTCAGCACTTTCTCGATCAGACTCTGCTTTCTTCTGACTATCTTCAAGTGATGAAATCATTTTATCTACTTTATTACTTTCACTAGAGATTTGAGACCTAGCGTCATCTATAATGACTTCCATTAATCCGAGCCTTCTAGAAATTTCAAAAGCATTACTTCGCCCAGGCACTCCGATCAATAATCGATATGTAGGACGTAGTGTTTCAACATCAAATTCTACACTAGCATTCATGACACCTTCTCGATTATAAGCATACGCCTTAAGCTCACTATAGTGGGTAGTAGCAATTACTTTTGCTCCACTATTGTAAACATAATCTAAAATAGAGATGGCTAGCGCCGCTCCCTCTTGGGGATCTGTACCCGCTCCAAGCTCATCAAACAATACAAGGCTATTATGATCAAGGTTGTCAAGAATGCCAACGATATTCGTCATATGAGAAGAAAACGTACTTAAGCTTTGTTCAATCGATTGTTCATCTCCAATATCTGCGAAAATATGTTGGAAGATCGACATAGAAGAATCATCATCAGCAGGAATATGAAGTCCTGATTGCGCCATCAGAGTTAGTAAGCCCGCTGTTTTTAGCGTAACGGTTTTTCCCCCTGTGTTAGGACCAGTAATGACTAGTGATGAGTAATCCTCTCCAAGCTTTATAGAGATTGGAACAACTTCCTCTTGAGGAAGAAGCGGATGTCGACCCTTTCGTATTTCAAAGGCACCTTCATCGTTCATCGTAGGTTTCGTTGCTCTCAATTCATTCGCGTAAAGGGCTCTAGCAAATATAAAATCGATTTCTGCGAGCATTTCAACATTATGTCTTAGAGTTTCTGCTGATTCAGCCACTTTGGCAGTCAACTCTGTAAGTATGCGCTCAATTTCTTGCTTTTCTTTTACTTTTACCTCTTTGAGTTGGTTATTAATAGAAACGACAGATTGAGGCTCAATGAAAAGAGTAGCGCCTGAAGAAGATTGATCATGAACCATTCCTCCAAACGAGCTTCTGTACTCCTGTTTCACCGGAATTACATATCGTTCATTTCTAATCGTTACCAGTGCATCAGACAACATTTTTCTTGTGCTTGAAGAACGGATTAAACTTTCCAACTTTTCTCTTACTCTCGATTCATAACTTCTTAACTGCGTGCGGAGACGCCTTAAGGCATCACTTGCAGAATCAAGCAAGTCGCCATCTTGGTCAACACAAGCATTAATTTCACGCTCAAGCTCTGTCTCACTCATGATCTGGCTTACTAGACCACCTAATAGAGGAAGCTCTATTCCATCCTCAATCATGTTTTCTAAGAAGGTCTTAAATCTTTTTCCTCCATAGATCGTACTCGAAATATCCAATAATTCTGATGGATTCAGAACTCCACCAATTTCAGCTCTCTTCAAACTCGGGCGAATATCTCTAATTCCACCAAGGGGAGCTTGGCCACGTAGGCGAAGGACGGTTCGCCCTTCATCCGTTTCATTTAGGTGACCGTTCACCTCTTCTAGATTATAGAATGGAACTAGCTGTTCGGTCTTTTGCTTCCCTAGAGAAGAGGATACATGCTTCCCAAGCCTCTCTTTAACTTTCTCAAATTCAAGCAGTCGCAACACTCTACTGTTCAATGGTCCGTTCCTCCTACGAAGCAGAAATTTATTTATGACGGTCGAAAAATGCTTCCAGTTCATCTACCGTAAATGTATTTATTACACTTTCTTTTCGTAACCAGCCTCTTCTTCCTGCTGATACGCCAATTTCCATATGTTCGAGCATATCCATGTGATGCGCATCGGTATTGATCATTATTTTAACATCTTCTTCCTGTGCTTTTCTCAGCCATGTTGCTGCTAAATCTAGACGGTTCGGATTTGCATTCAATTCAAGAGCCGTATTTGTTTCTTTAGCAAGAGCAATTAGCTTCTCATGGTTAAGCGCATACCCTTTTCTTCTTCCTAGTATTCTTCCTGAAGGATGTGCGATCAAATCTACATGATGACTTCTTAATGCTGTTTCAAGTCTAGCCATAATCGTTTCTTCGTCTTGATTAAATGAAGAATGAATCGAAGCGATGACGAAGTCCATCTTTTCTAAAAGGTCATCATCATAATCTAGTGTGCCATCAGGGAGGATGTCCATCTCTACTCCTGCAAAGATTTTGAAATTGCTCCACTTCTTATTCAATCGGTCTATCTCAAGTCGTTGCTGACGTAATCGATCTGGCGTCAAACCATTTGCAACTTTAAGAAACTCTGAGTGATCTGTAATCGCGATGTAAGAATACCCTTTCTCTCTTGCTCTCTCGGCCATTTCTTCTATTGTATAAGCACCATCACTCCATGTAGAGTGCATATGAAGGTCGCCCTTAATATCACTCAAAGTGACAAGTTGACTTTCAGATTCCTCTGCTGCTTCAATTTCACCACTATCTTCACGTATTTCTGGTGGAATAAACGCCAACCCAAAATGTTGATAAAATTCTTTTTCATTTTCAAACGTTAATACTTCACCTGTTTCAATAGATTCAACACCATATTCACTTATTTTCTCGCCCTTTAACTTTGCAATTTGACGCATCTTAACATTGTGGTCTTTTGAACCTGTGAAATGATGGAGAGTTGAAGCGAATTCTTCTGGTTTAACGAGTCTAAAATCAACTGAAACTGAAAATTCATCATCCATTTCCAAAGTGATTTTCGTATCTCCCTGTACTACGATTTTCGAAACGCCTTCTAAGGAAACGAGTGCATCGGAAACATCTGCTGTTTTGGTCGTAGCGATAATAAAATCAAGATCTTTAATCGTTTCTCGAACCCTTCTAAGGCTTCCTGCTCTTGCAAATCGCTCTATTCCATCTATCTTTTCTAGCTGCTTTTCAATTTTTTCTGCAAGAGGTAACATATAAGCGATCGATAACCTTTCTGGTCTCTTTCCTGCTTCATCAATCGCTGCTAAAATCTTCTCTTCACTCTTCTTCCCGAACCCAGGCAATTCTTGTATTTTCTCCTGTTTACATGCCTCTTCTAGGGTTTTCATATCGACAACACCAAGTTCATGATAAAGCTTAGCAATTTTCTTGCCACCTAGCCCTGGTAATTTAAGAAGTGGCACTAAACCTTCTGGCACTTCTTTCTTTAACGATTCTAGGGTTTCGGATTCTCCATTTGCTATGATTTCATTAATAACTGCTGCTGTCCCTTTACCAATTCCATTAAGCTCAGCAGGATCACTGATCTGATCCATACTTCGATCATCCGTTTCAAGAGCTCGAGCGGCTTTTCTAAATGCAGATATTTTAAATGGATTTTCACCCTTTAATTCCATATACACAGCTATTTCTTCAAGGTAGTTAATAACATTCTTTTTATTCACTTCGATCTCACCCTTCATAAGGAATCGTCAATTAAAGGTTTTTTCCTATCTTATTCTATCACAAACAAATAACCCTTCATGGTGAAGGGTTATGCGACGTGTGTACTCCATAAATCTTTTATTTGTTCTGTTAGCACTGGTGTATGCTTTACAATACTCTCGGCAATCACCGAATCGGATATCGCTGTCTGAACAGTTTCATTCGGGAACAGAGCTGCTAGAAAAAGGAAGAGAAAAACGACGATATAGACCTCCACAAATCCGAGCAATCCCCCTAACCAACCATTCACTGTTTTTAATATAGGAAGTTCTGCTAAGAAATCCAGCATCGATCCAATGATCTGCATAATAATTTTGGTTGCAAAGAACAATAGTGCGAAAGCTATACCGCTGTAATATGTAGCTTCCAGATTTATTGCATCGAATACCATTGCTGAAGCAGAAGCTTCTCCACCTAATGAAGGATATGGTATCCAAAGCTTTAAATGAGGTGCAAGATCACGGAAATATGCATACGCAACGATAAACGATACAATAAAGCCAGTTAGGTGGACCACTTGCAAGATTAACCCTCTTCGCAAGCCAACTATAAATCCACTAACTAGTATAATCAAAAGAATTAGATCAACCATCTTACGTTATTCCTCTTCTCTAAGTTTTTTCTTCAGTTCTTCAAGTTCCTTTTTGATCATCACATATTCGTTAACTATATTTACTGCAGTCAATACTGCTAGCCGTTTCGTATCGAGATAGGGATTCATGCCCTTTATTTCACGCATTTTCTCATCGACTATAGTAGAGACTTCTTGAATATGTTGATGACTTTTATCGCCAACTATTTTATATTGTTCACCATAGATTTCCACGGTAGTGCGAACTTTTTCATGACTATCTGTCACCCAATAAGCCTCCTATCATGAGAAAGAATCCTAACTTGTATCATATCACGAAAGTATGTTGTTGAAAAATATATTGGACAATTCTTGTTGTAGGTACAGTCTGCTATAATAGGTTGCAGTATAGCTAACTAAGGGAGTTTTATTATGTCACAGGTAGTAATAACTGTATCACCATCCATTATGACGGAAATGAGAAATAATTACAACAGCAGGTTAAGCGATAAACAACCGCCAGGAAGCGTTTTTGTAGCCAAATTACCTTCCTGTACTATTACAGCATACCGTTCAGGTAAAGTTCTGTTTCAAGGGTCTGGCGCTGAAACAGAAGCGAAACCCTGGCAACCAGGCGCAGTCACCCCTTCTCCCAAGAAGAAATCAAGTAAGAAAGTCGGCGATCACCAATTCGCCCCACCGCCCACTATTTCAACATTATCAGCGATCGGTAGTGATGAAGTAGGCACCGGAGATTTCTTCGGACCTATGACCGTGGTGGCTGCATTTGTCGATGCGAAGCAAATGCCGCTATTAAAAGAGTTAGGCGTAAGAGACTCAAAAGGGATGAAAGACCCTGAGATTATTGAAATAGCAAAAAACTTAATCAAAACAATTCCATATAGTCTACTTGTTCTCCCGAATGAGAAATATAATTCTATGCAACAAAAAGGAATGAACCAGGGGAAAATGAAAGCTTTACTGCATAATCAGGCCATTCAAAATGTGCAGAAAAAAGTACCTTCATATGACGCGATTCTCATCGATCAATTTGCTAAACCAGAGATATACTTCAACTACTTAAAAGGCCAGCCTACAATTGTTAAGGACTCGGTATATTTTGCAACAAAAGCCGAAGAACTTCATCTAGCGGTTGCGGCAGCATCGATCATCGCAAGGTACTCCTTCGTAATGGAAATGAATCGCCTTGGCAAAGAAAACAAGGTAGAACTGCCAAAAGGAGCTGGTCCAATCGTTGATCAAGCTGCGGCAAAATTAATTCAAAAGCATGGAGAAGATGTTTTAAATAAAGTTGCAAAAGTGCATTTCGCTAATAGTAAGAAAGCAAAAGACCTTGCTGAGAAAGCTAACAAACGGCGATAACTAAGAAAGCTGGCGCGTAATGCCAGCTTTTTTGCATTTATCCCCCTCTTTCCTACCATGGTCAATTTCACAGTACTAACAGGAGTATTCGTAAATATAATAGCGTTAGTGTGAAAAGAATGGGGGAGAAACAAGATGGGGATTACGTTTATTAAATTAGCTGTTATTTACCTTTTTATTGGATTAAGCATTGGCATATCTATGGAGATGGCACACGACCATTCCTTATCCGGTTTGCATGCACATATTAACCTTGTTGGCTGGGTATCAATGGCTATATTTGGACTGATTTATCACCATTTTGACATCTCTGATAACCTTTTCGCTAAACTTCATTTCTGGTTATATAACCTATCTCTTCCTGTTTTTATGCTTGGGCTTGGATTCTTACTATACGGAAACGATTCATTGATTCTTCTCGTAATCATAGGAAGTTTTGTGTTGTATATATCAGTCATTTTGTTTGCAATCAATGTACTATCAAATATCAAACCAACTTCAAAAAAATAAAACCTATCAAGGACTTCAGTCTTTCTAAATCCTTTTCTCTGAGAGTAGTGGTGGATTTCCGCTCCAAACGCTCGCTTTCCGCGAGGCGGATAGTATTCGTACACCTACGGCATAGGGAGAACAAAACCATTAACTTCTCTACAATCAAAAATCCCGCATTTCTGCGGGATTTTTGATTTAGCTACGTAACGCTGCTCCAAACTGTTCTTCTACAGCTTGTAGTACGCGACCATGTGCATTCTTCACTTCTTCTTCAGTTAATGTTTGTTCAGGATTGTAATATCGTAACGAGAAGGCAAGCGACTTCTTACCATCTTCTAGATGCTCTCCTTGATAAACATCGAAGAGGTTAATATCAACGAGCTTATCTCCGCCTACTTCTTTAATCACGCGCTTAACTTCCGCTGCTTCAAGTGTTTCATCTACCACCAACGCTACATCTCGTGTAACTGAAGGGAAACGAGGGAGCTTTGCGTATTTCAGGTGAGCTACGTTAGCCTTAAGCACCTTTTCAAGGTTAAGTTCAAACACATACGTTTCTGGTAAATCTAGCTCTTTTTCTACTTCTGGATGTAGCTGACCAATATAACCGATCGATTCACCATCAAGTTGAATTGCTGCTGTTCTTCCTGGGTGTAGCTTAGGCTCTTCGGCACGAACAAACGTTAAGCGATCTTCTAAACCAAGATCCTCAGCTATCTCTTCTACAATACCTTTGATCACAAAGAAATCAGCTGGTTTCTTTTCTTTTTGCCATGGGTGCTCTTGCCATAATCCTGTCATTACTCCTGCAAGATGCTCCTGTTCATCAGGAAGATCAGATCCAGAAGGTAGGAATACTGAAGCTGTTTCATAAAAAGCAAGGTTCTCAAGCTGACGATTAATATTGTATTGTGCAGCTTCAAGAAGATGAGGAAGTAAACTTGTACGAAGTTCACTACGTTCTTCACTCATCGGCATTGCAAGACGAATGGCTTCAGATGACTCATCTGAGAAGAACACACGCTTTGCAGGAGAAGTCAATGAATACGTCACAGCTTGATAAAGCCCAGCTCCTTCAAGTAAGCGCCTAACGCGGCGTCGTTTTAATTGAAAGTCAGTTAATTGACCTGGCGTGCTTTCTGTAATAGGAAGCGTAGCAGGAACATTATCATATCCATAAAGACGACCAACTTCCTCAATCAAGTCTTCTGTAATCGTAATATCCGGACGTCTTGGAGGAACCTGTACAGTAAACGTTCCGCCGAAGTTTTTATAAGAAAACTGCAGACGATCAAAGATTGCTGCAACGTCGGATTCGGAAATCTCAGTTCCAAGCACTTGATTGATTCTAGAAACTTCTACAGTCACATCTTTCGCTTCAACGTGACGAGCGCCCTGTTCAGAAACGCCTCTTAAGACAGTTCCACCCGCAAGTTCTTGCATGAGCTGTGCTGCTCTTTCACTTGCTGGTAATACGCGATTGCGATCGATTCCCTTCTCGAACCGCGCACTAGAATCACTTCGTAGCCCAAGATCTTTTGATGATTGACGAACGAGCTTACTATTAAAATAAGCTGCCTCAAGCAATACAGTGGTGGTATCCTGTTGAACCTCTGAATCAGCTCCACCCATAACACCTGCAACCGCAACTGGGTTCGTTCCGTTTGTAATAACAAGATGGTCACTTGAAAGCGTGCGCTCTGTATCATCGAGCGTTACTATTTTTTCTCCTTGATTAGCTCGCCTGACAACCACTTCTTTTGAGCCAAAACGGTCAAAGTCGAATGCATGTAATGGCTGACCATATTCAAGAAGTACGAAATTCGTTATGTCTACCACATTGTTAATCGGGCGTATACCAGCAGAGACAAGTCTGTTTGCAAGCCACTGTGGAGAAGGCTTTACAGTAATGTCTTTTATCATAGTAGCGCCATAATATGGGGTATCTTCTTCGTTTTCAACTCGAACTGATACATAGTCTTCAGCATTCTCTTCAGAACGAACAAGCTCTGGGGAAGGTAGAGAGATCGGACGATTTAAGACAGCACCAACCTCATAAGCTACGCCAATCATATTCATAGCATCTGCACGGTTTGGAGTAAGACCAAGTTCAAGAACGTTGTCATTCAAATTCAAGTATTCTAATGCATCTTCACCAGGGGTAACCTCATCACTAAATACAAAGATTCCTTCAGCATATTCCTTCTGAACAAGTTTGGATTCGATTCCAAGTTCTTGTAGAGAGCAAATCATTCCATGAGAAGGTTCTCCACGAAGTTTTGCCTTTTTGATCTTAAAGTTACCAGGAAGTACTGCTCCAACCTTTGCAACAGCTACATACTGTCCTTTAGCTATGTTAGCTGCACCACAAATAATTTGTACGGGTTCATCTTCCCCTATGTCTACTTTACATACAGAAAGTTTGTCTGCATCTGGATGCCCGACGCATTCAAGCACGTGCCCAATGACTACGCCTTTGATCCCTTTGTTCAAACTCTCTACTGTTTCGACTTCAATACCGCCTTTAGTAATCAGTTCTGCTAATTCATCAGCTGAATACCCTTCAAGGTCTACATACTGACTTAGCCAGTTCAATGATACGAGCATGATTTCTCCTCCTTACGCTTATATATGGTTAAATTGCTTAATAAATCTACTGTCATTTGTATAGAAATGGCGAATATCATCGATGCCATATTTAAGCATTGCAATTCTTTCAGGTCCCATTCCAAATGCAAAACCGGTCACTTTCTCAGGGTCAAAACCAGACATACGAAGCACATTTGGATGTACCATTCCACCGCCTAGTATTTCGATCCAGCCTGTTCCTTTACAAACAGAGCAACCACTTCCTCCACAGTTAAAGCATGAAATGTCCATTTCCACGGAAGGTTCAGTAAATGGGAAGAAACTTGGACGTAGACGAATTTCTCTTTCTTCTCCAAACATCTTTTTAGCAAAGGATTGAAGTACACCTTTCAGGTCACTCATGCGCACATCTTCGCCAACCATAAGTCCTTCGATCTGCATGAATTGGTGTGAATGCGTAGCATCGTCTGTATCTCTACGATAAACTTTTCCTGGAACGATGATCTTAACAGGACCTTCGCCATTCAGCTTTTCCATCGTTCTTGCCTGCATTGGAGACGTGTGAGTACGAAGTAACGTTTCTTCTGTCACATAGAAGGAATCTTGCATATCGCGTGCTGGATGATCTTTAGGTAAATTTAACGCTTCGAAATTATAATAATCTGTTTCAACTTCAGGGCCTTCAGCTATTGAGAAGCCCATCCCAAGGAAAAGATCTTCAATTTCTTCAATCACTCTTGTTAAAGGATGATGATTCCCTTTCTTAACAGGTCGACCTGGTAACGTAATATCGATCGTCTCTTTTTTTAACTTTTCTTCAACTGCTGCTTTTTCCATCACCTGTGTTTTCTCATCTAGCTTTTCTGAGATTGCAGCACGAATATCGTTTGCTAATTGTCCCATTTTCGGACGTTCTTCAGCAGAAAGTTTCCCCATGCCTCTCAAAATTTCTGTTATTGGACCTTTTTTACCCAGGTATGCGACACGAATGTCTTGCAATTCTTTCATAGAGGAAGCTGCTTCGATTTGAGTTAGTGCTTCTTCCTTTAGTGTTTGTAACCGTTCTTGCATAACTTTTTACCTCCGTTTCAATGTTTGTTCTTCTTAGCCACTAAGGTAGTGTAAAAACAATATCTTATAAATGCTCGACCCCATCCTTCGGGTTTTAAGGAAATAAAAAAATCCTCACCCCACTGGAAAGGGGCGAAGATTTGAGTTCGCGGTACCACCCTAATTCACTGATATGTAACATCAGCCTTGGTAAACGATAACGGTTCGTAACCGGTCCGCTCTTGGTTATCAAGCGGCAACTCCAGAGTGAATTCAAAAGCGTTCCTATAGAAATGCTTTCAGTCAAGGCATTTCTTCCCTGCATAGGAAGAGGCAGTTTACTACTCTCTATCATAGTTTTTTATATAATGAAGTTCTTTATAATTATAGAAAAAAAACGCAAAGTCTGCAAGCCTGATTATGACGGTAACAATCCATACATCAAGATTCCAGCTGCAACAGCAACATTTAATGACTCTGCTCCACCGTAAATGGGGATATATACGTTCTCATGTGCGAGTTCTTGAAGATCTTTCGAAACACCGTTCGCTTCATTTCCCATAATGATTGCGTAGTGCTCAGGACCTTGAAGCTGATTATACGGTGTACCTCCACTTACTTCAGTTGCATAAATGGAAAGCCCTGCGTGATTAAAGCCTTGTACTGCTTCTTGCAGATCAACTTTTTTGATTGGTATATGAAAAAGTGATCCTTGGGTAGAACGTAAAACCTTGCTGTTATAAAGATCGACCGTTCCATTTCCAAGCAAAACACCATCGTATCCAGCACTATGAGCAGTCCGTATTATCGTTCCAAGATTACCTGGGTCTTGAATGGCATCTAACAGAATAAATTTGCCTTTATCCGCTATAACTGATTCAGTCATTTCACATACAGCAATAATACCTTGCGGCGTTTCAGTCGCTGTTATTTCCTTCATCACTTTCTCAGTAACAGTATAGACTGTTGGTTGATTATTAAACAAATCAACTTCAAAGTCCGTACCTTCCGATAAAATGATTTCCTTCACAAGTGCGTTTGCTTTTGCTGCCTCTTCAACAATATGAGGTCCTTCAATTAGAAACGCAGAAGCTTTCTCTCGCCCTTTTTTTGTCTGGAGTTTCTTCCAGTCTTTCACTTTTTGGTTTTTAACAGATTCAATAAGCATAGTGCTCTCCTTCATTTTTCAATGATTCCATTATAGACGCATCAACAAGAAGTTTCCAATACAATTCATGAAAAATGACTCTTTCGTTCATACTAAGGTTGCTTGGTTTCCAAGCGAATGAGAAAGGTGAGGTGGAAAGCATGGACCTTAACTTAAGAAAAGCCATCCTTGCTAACGTATCTGGTAACGATGAGGATCAGATAGAGGCGACGATTCTCGATGCGATGCAAAGCGGAGAAGAAAAAATGTTACCAGGTCTTGGTGTCCTTTTCGAAATTCTTTGGAAAGAAGCACCAGAAGAAGAGCGTCAGCAAATGCTCACTTATATGGCTCAAGGCGTACAATAAGCAAAATCCGGTGGCAAATGCCACCGGATTTTGTGTTTGAAAAGCGGAAGGAACCGTTTAGGTCCGACAAGCGCTGGAACCTTTCAATTTGAACACGCTTTTTGTGTTCAGGTTGAAAGGTGAAGCGATCGAGGACCTGGTTCCTGCAGCTAGACATTGAAAGGCGGAAGGGGGCCGTTTAAATCCGCAGGGCGTTGGAGCCCTTGCGAATGAGACGATTTGTGTCTCAATCGCAAGGGTGAAACGACCGGAGGATTTGGCCCACTGCAGCTAGACATCGAAAGGCGGAAGGAACCGGTTAGGTCCGAAAGGCGCTGGAGGCTTTTCAAATGAACACGTTCTTTGTGTTCATTTGAAAAGCTGAAGCGACCCGAGGACCTGGTTCCTGGAGCTAGACATCGCCTCAGAGCAGAGATGGGCTTTCGTTTTTCTCTTTGTCCAGCTGCGTTTCGCAGACACTACGCCATTTCGCTCTCACAAATGAACACAAAAAACGTGTTCTTTTGTGAGCGCTCCAATGACTTCGTGTCTAAACGCGAAACTTCGCTTTTCTTTTGTCCAGCTACGACTCGCAGAAACTACGATATTTCACTCTTTCAACAGAACACAAAAAGCGTGTTCTATTTCAAGAGTTCCAATATCTCCGTTTCTAAACGCTCGTCTTCGCTTTTCTTAGTTAAACGTAATTTCCTTAACTTTCTCATCATCCATTTTCTTAATAACTTCTACGATTAGGTTAACTGCGTTTTCGAAGTCGTCACGGTGCAGGATGGCTGCGTGTGTGTGGATGTAGCGTGTTGCGATTGTGATGGAAAGTGCTGGTACACCGTTTGCTGTTAGGTGAATCTTACCTGAATCTGTTCCACCACCTGCAATCGCGTCGAATTGGTAAGGGATGTTATTTTCGTCAGCTGTATCTGTAACGAAGTCACGTAACCCTTTGTGACTAACCATTGATGCATCGTACATAATGATTTGAGGTCCTTTACCCATTTTGGATTGAGCGTCTTTATCTGATACCCCTGGAGTATCTCCAGCAATACCTACATCGACAGCAAAGCCGATATCCGGTTTAATCATGTTTGCAGCAGTCGTTGCTCCGCGAAGACCGACTTCTTCTTGTACCGTTCCTACACCATATACTGTGTTAGGATGGTCTTCTCCTTGTAGTTTGCGAAGAACTTCAATTGCGATCGCACAGCCAATACGGTTGTCCCACGCTTTAGCCATTAGCATTTTCTCATTGTTCATGACAGTGAATTCGCAAACAGGAACTACCGAATCACCTGGCTTTACTCCCCATTCCATCGCTTCTTCTCTACTTGATGCGCCAATATCGATAAACATGTCTTTCTTGTCGATCGATTTCTTGCGCTGCTCGGCAGGAAGAATATGAGGAGGCTTTGAACCGATGACTCCCATAATATTTCCTTTTCTTGTCATAACGTTAACACGCTGTGCAAGCATTACTTGCTCCCACCAGCCACCAACTGTTTGGAACCACAAGAAACCTTTGTCATCAATGCGAGTTACCATGAAGCCAATTTCATCAAGGTGACCAGCTACCATGATTTTAGGTCCTTGCGCACTTCCTTTTTTCATAGCGATCAAACTGCCAAGATTATCAGTCATCATTTCATCAGCAAGTGGTTCAATGTACTTTCTCATAACGTCACGAGGTTCGCGTTCGTTACCTGGCACACCATTTGCATCCGTTAATTCTTTAAGCATCTGTAATGTTTCATCTAGCTTCGTCATATGTAGTTCCTCCTTAATATGTATACATTCACTGTTCATTATAACGTTTTTGGAAATGTTACACAATTGAGAACGTTTTTACATCTAATACCCTTGATTTTGTCTTTGATGGTTTATTTCGTTCTTCTTTAAGTATGCACGTTCGATTGCATCGATGTTAAGATCGATTGCTATCGCAAGTTGCAAATATTTCTCTAGCAATACATGAAATGATTCTACATTCTGATTTTCCCTAAGAATGTCGATTGCATGGTATACTTCTTGGAACGCTATAACTGGCGATTGACTAACGTCCTTTTGCTCATATGACGAGACTTCTGAGATACCAAGTTCAAGACCTAACGATAGGATAAAGTGAATACCATCTACATATTCTTCTAGAATGATTTCTTTTGGAGCAGGGGATTTAGTACTCCAAAACTTAAAGCACCTTGTTTCATTAGCTAGCTCCCCCACTTCGACCTGTAGAGCAAGAAGTTTTCTACTAAAGAGATCGCTAGTATGAAGATGATGCTCATCTAAGATTCGATCATCTAATGTTTTTTGAAGTTCAAGTAAGCGTTCAAAGTTCAAGTTTATCGTCCTCTCCATATAATAATAATAGTTTTTTTGAAACCTTTCTTAATCATAAACGTAAATAGTAATGAAGCATAGTGAAAACGAGGTGCTGCCAAATGATTATTGTTCTGTTTCGTTTAGTTATTCTTGCTGCAATGGTACTTATTGCGTATTCAGTAATCCGTTTTTTTGCTGATCCAAAAAGGAAACTTGAAAAAGCCCACGATCATAAACAGTATTATTTCTTAGATGACACGACTAACGCAAGAAAGAACTTTCTAGTCACGTACAAAGGTGCTTTATTCGAAGGTGAGAAATACCTTGGTACAACAGATAACTCCTTTGACATCATTACCATTTCAGTGAGCGTAAAAAATGCCTCTGAACTATATTTGCTCGAAAAAGAAGATTTTTATTTCCTTGAAAAAGAAATGGACCTGCGGTATCCATGTGCTGAAATTAAATGGAAGAGTCCAGTAAAAGAATTTCTTCGTCATCGAGAAAACTCATAGTAAAAAAACGTTCTCGCCACTAGTGGCAAGGACGTTTTTTTATCTTACTGGCTGAAAAAATTCCTCCCACTTCATAATCCACTCTCTTCTTCTTAATAAATGAAATAAGATCGCTAATCCTAGCATTAATAAAACAATTAACTGAGGTTCAAGCCCTCTGATGGCCGTTCCAAAAAAAGAATAAAGTAACGCAAGCGGTATATTAGTAAGAAAAGATGATTTTAAATACCCCTGAAAATCCTTCGAAACTTCGATTAGACAAAGTGAAATAAAATGAAAATGCACAAAAGGTACTAATCGTAAAATTGCTATTTGACCAACCGACATCGGCATTCGTTTTTTCATCCATTTTTTCTTTATTTTAGTTATTTTTTTAAACAAAAATGGAGAGCGCTTGATAACGAAGTAAAAAGCGATACTTACGACCGTGATCCCGATTACAGAATATATCGTTCCATACACCGCGCCAAACATGACGCCTCCTGCCATGCAAATCACACTTACTGGCACAAATATAAACTGTCGTAGAAAATGAAGAACAATAAAATAAAGCGGGGCATAGACTCCACTGTTCGAAACAACTTCAACGAGAGGCAGGACAAGCTCATTCATGATGTTCCCCCCTTCTCCTTTACTTTTATGACATGAGACGAGCAGTTATGTCAAAACCCGCGGTAAGCTATTGGAATATTTCTTAGTCATACGTAGACAAAGTCGGGAAAAGGAGACAACTGGAATGGATAAGCTTGTCACCACTATGATCACTTTTTGGTATGACAATGGGAGACATCTTATCTATGCCGCCGTAAGTGTTGGTCTATCTCTCATCGTCATGTTGGCTAAACTGATGTACTAAATACAAATATTACGCTATTATAGTTGCTCGCAGAACAGAATCACGAAATAGTTATATTTTGGGAATTATGATTTCTACTCCTATGTTTTCAAAACACTACCCTAAATAATAAAAACCTACGAAGGATGCTATATTTAAAAGAATTGCAAAAGGTAACCCATAAACAAACGTAGCGTGCTTTGTTTTGTGTTTGAAACGCTTCATACCAACGTAACCGCCTATGGCCCCTCCTACAAGAAAAGATGTCCATAACGTTCTTTCCGATATTCTCGATTTACGCTTTTTTGCCTTTCTTTTATCTACTCCCATCATTATGTAACTACATACATTCATAAGTAGGATGTATAGTATTAATAGATTCATCAATTTTATCTCCTCACATAAAAAGCCATCCTCACATGATGAGGATGGCTTTTCTACTTACTTCAAGTTTTCTTTTGCTTTAGATGCAAGTTGTGCGAATGCTTTTTCATCGCTAATTGCAAGCTCAGCAAGCATTTTACGGTTAATGTCGATACCAGCTGTCTTAAGACCGAACATTAGACGGCTGTAAGAAAGACCGTTCATGCGAGCAGCAGCATTAATACGAGTGATCCAAAGCTTACGGAAGTCGCGCTTTTTCTGACGACGGTCACGATAAGCGTACATGTTTGATTTCATAACTTGCTGATTAGCAACTTTGAAAAGCAAAGACTTAGATCCGAAATATCCTTTTGCAAGTTTTAACGTTCTTTTACGTCTGCGACGTGTTACGTAGCCACCTTTTACTCTTGGCATACTAAACCCCTCCTAATTGTGTATCAATGTATGATTTTAAACGATTACTTTTTGTTGTAGATTAGCGCTTTGATACGCTTGAAGTCACCAGCAGACACAAGAGAAGCTTTACGAAGCTTACGCTTCTGCTTTTGAGTCTTATTACCGAACATGTGGCTAGTGAAAGCACGGCTGCGCTTAAGTTTACCTGATCCAGTTTTCTTAAAACGCTTTGAAGCTCCACTGTGAGATTTCATTTTTGGCATGAGTGAGTTCCTCCTTAAAGAATTACTTTTCGCTGATTGGTGCTAAGATAAGGAACATGCTGCGCCCTTCCATTTTTGGTTTGGACTCAACAGTTGCGATATCTTTGCAATCTTCTGCAAGGCGCTCAAGCACCTTTTTACCGATATCAGAGTGTGTGATCATACGACCGCGGAAACGGATCGATGCCTTCACTTTGTCGCCTTTATCAAGAAACTTACGAGCATTACGAAGTTTCGTATTGAAGTCATGTTCCTCGATATTCGGGCTTAAGCGAACTTCTTTAACGGTAATAATCTTTTGTTTCTTACGCGCTTCTTTTTCCTTTTTTTGCTGCTCATAGCGAAACTTTCCGTAGTCCATAATACGACATACTGGAGGTTTTGCGGTTGGAGCAACCATAACCAGATCAAGATTTGCGTTTCGAGCCATATCTAATGCCTCATTTTTTGATTTCACACCAATTTGGTTTCCGTCTGCACCAACGAGACGTACTTCCCGGGCACGGATGCCCTCATTGACGTTCATGTCTCTACTAATAATCAGCCACCTCCATGGTTAATTGTTCGATGTGATCATCTAACAAGATGTCCTTAAATTATCTATTCGGTTCAAAGCATAAAAAAAAGCGTCGGCGCATACGACACCCACACATTCTCTACATAGTACATAAACAATGGTACCTGCAAACTACCGTAATGGCGTCAATCAGGTGAGAAGCGGGCGCTTCTGCTTGCTTTGTTTCCCGATATTTAATTACCTAAGACAGTATACCATGCTGTTTCAAACTATGTCAAGGCGACATGAAAGAATTCATTTGAAGCGCACTTGATTATCATATCTGATTTTCCTGACGCTGACAAGGGTTTTTTGAAAATTGATATTGTCTAAGGGAATTACCAGATGACTATCCTAGCATAACATAAAAAAGCCGGCAAGAAGCCGACTTTTATAATTATTTTTTATCTTTGATTTCTTTTTCTATATTCGAAGTGAATTCGCTAAGGGCAACTGTTTCAGAATCCTGCTGTCCATAACGGCGAACATTAACCGCTTCAGCTTCGACTTCTTTATCACCTACAACAAGCATATAAGGAATCTTTTGCATTTGAGCTTCTCTGATTTTGTAACCAATCTTCTCATTTCTCTCATCAACTTCTACACGGATACCTTCGCGCTGAAGTTTCTCTTGAACTTTCTTCGCATAGTCAAGATGTACTTCTGACACAGGTATAATTTCTGCCTGTATAGGTGCTAGCCATGTAGGGAATGCCCCTTTGTATTCTTCAATTAGGAAAGCAACGAAACGTTCCATTGTTGAAACAACACCACGGTGGATTACAACCGGACGATGCTGACCGCCATCCTCTCCGATGTAAGAGAGGTCAAAGCGTTCTGGAAGTAGGAAATCAAGCTGGACTGTTGAAAGCGTCTCGTCTTTACCTAATGCAGTTTTAACTTGTACGTCTAATTTCGGGCCGTAGAATGCCGCTTCACCTTCTGCTTCAACATACTCGACGTCAAGGTCATCCATCGCGTCTTTCAGCATCGCCTGTGCTTTATTCCACATTTCATCATTATCGATATACTTCTTCTTATCTTCAGGATCTCTGTAAGAAAGTCGGAAATAGTAATCGTTAATTTGGAAGTCTTCATACACTTCTTGAACTAATTTAACTACGCGAATGAATTCTTCTTTGATTTGATCAGGACGACAGAAGATGTGCGCATCATTAAGAGTCATAGAACGTACTCGCTGAAGACCAGCTAGTGCTCCAGACATCTCATAACGATGCATTGTACCTAGTTCCGCCACACGATATGGAAGGCTACGATAGCTCTTTAGATCATTTTTGTAAATCATCATGTGGTGAGGGCAGTTCATTGGACGTAAAACCAATTCCTCTGTTTCATCCATTTTCATAGGTGGATACATATCTTCTTGATAATGCTCCCAGTGTCCACTTGTTTTATATAGATCTACGTTTGCTAAGTGAGGTGTATACACATGGTTATATCCCAAACGTTCTTCAAGGTCTACGATGTATCTCTCGATTGTACGGCGAATCGTCGCTCCTCTTGGAAGCCAGATTGGCAAACCTTGACCTACTTCTTGGGAAATTGTGAAGAGCTTCAATTCTTTTCCTAGCTTACGATGATCTCGTTCTTTCGCTTCTTCTAACAATTGAAGGTATTCTTCCACCTGGGACTGTTTCGGGAAAGCAGTACCATAAATACGTTGAAGCATCTGGTTATCACTATCGCCCCTCCAGTAAGCACCCGCTATAGAGAGCAGTTTAAAGGCTTTAATCATACTAGTAGATGGAACATGAGGTCCACGACAAAGGTCGAAGAACTCACCTTGTTCATAAATTGTAACTTTATCATCAGCTGGAATAGCTTCAAGAAGCTCTAGTTTAAGGTCATCGCCGATTTCTTCGTACATTTTCTTTGCTTCATCACGCGTAACAACTTTACGTTGGACTTCGAGATTTTCATTCACGATCTTCTTCATTTCTTTTTCGATCTTCGGAAGATCCTCTGGTGTAATAGACTCTGGGCAATCAATATCGTAATAAAAACCACTATCGATTACAGGTCCAACACCAAGCTTTACATCCTTAAACAGACGCTTGATCGCTTGTGCCATCAAATGTGCAGTACTATGGCGAAGAACTTCTAGTCCATCTTCGCTATCAGGAGTTACGATTTCGATTGTGCCGTCTTCCTCAATTTCACGCCTTAAGTCGATCGTTTCACCGTTTAATTTACCTGCAACAGCTTTCTTTTTAAGACCTGGGCTAATAGAACTCGCAATCTCTTCAGTAGTCGTTCCTTTATTAAATTCCTTAACAGAACCATCAGGAAATGTAATATTTACTAATTCAGCCATGTTCTTCACTCCTTTTTTTATGCATATAAAAAACACCCATCCCAAAAGGGACGAGTGTTGATCTCGTGGTTCCACCCTGCTTCCCGCCAGGAGATACTCCGCGGCGGCTCAGACTGCTGTAACGTAGCACAAACGCCGCACTATTTCCTGAGCGGAGTTCAAAGGTGGTAAGTATACTCTTCACACTAGGATGATCGCACCATTTCATCCCTCTCTGAAAGTTGACAAAGCATCTCGTATCCTTATCATAACGATTCTCAATATATGTTTATGTAGGTATTATAAGTAGTCGCCTTCATAAAATCAAGCCTATTTCTAATGATTTCCCGAAAAAAATATTTTAGACATATGAAATGGGAAAAAACGCAGCCGTTCTTGAAAGACATTACAAATTGTTTGCGTCAAACCTTCTTCCATTTGATCTGTAAAGACATTGATTTTCTCAGGAGCAAAATATAAAAGCGGCAACAAAATTTCGGGATCTATTTCATCGGTTGTTAATGCATTCGGAAGCTCCTCAAAACACATCTCACATTGTTTTACTTTGAACTTATTCCCATTCTCATCTATCAGGTGATAACTCCCGTCGTACAGAAGGTTCATTTTTTCTTTCTTAGATGATCGAAGCTGAAGCAATTGTCTCAGATCTTCGATGAAATTTTGATATTCCTGCTCGAGTTTATATTCATCAATTGCTTCTGCTACCAAGCTTGAGAGGAGTTTCTTATACTGTCTTGTACGAAAAACTAGAAAGGAATCAAACGAAATCGTGCCACCTTGTTCGACGCAACAAAAAGCTGAATCTCTTAGAATAGTGAAGCGCTCTCGATATGCTTCTGTTCTCGGAACGTCGATACGATCACCATCTCCAATACTTCTAGCTAAAGCGCAGATTTCATCTATTTCTTCCATATCTTTAAAGTAATAGGCAGAAGTTAATATATTCTGCATCCATGCCTTTTCATAGGTGGTCTTAATACAGAGAGCGAGGCAATCAGCAATTTCAAAACACGTTCTGGAATCATATGGTTCGACCGATACCGATAAAACCAATTCTCCTTCATCTATGAGTGTGCTTTTATTGCTTCTTTTAAGACGAGTAATTAACGCTGTATGTACAAATTCAAAGTCTGCTTTATTTTTGAACGTCAGTGAAATCAACATTTCTCCCTCCTGTCCACCTTCTTATTAGCAACTATATGGTCTTACTACATAAAAGATGAATGAAAGAAAATAAAAAAACTTCCACCAGTAGTGGAAGGTTTACAACTTGAAGAGAATTTTTAGCAGGAACAGTCCATAAAAAAGCTGCCGAGACTTTCTCGACAGCCAGAAGCCTTCCGAAAGGGAGGGCTTACTTCCGTCTGTTTTTCCCTTCTAGAAAAACAGGCGTCGTATAATGTTTTATTCGTTCCATAATTCTCTTTGCTTTCGTTAATTCAACACCTGCTTTATTAGAATAAGCAAGGTGTTCCTCGAGCAAATCATAGTCAAGATTGGACGAATACAGTGTAGGGAGTCCCTCAGTCATACGATATTGAAGCAAGGTTCCTAATATATCATCTCGCACCCATGTCGATATATTTTCTGCACCAATATCATCTAATATAAGAAGCGGCGTTTCTTTTAAAAAGTTAAGTTTTTCATCGATGGATTGATCTTGAATCGCACTCTTCATTTGTCTAAAGAAGTCGGGGGTATAAATAAACTGAGATTGAACCCCTTTTTCTTTCGCGAGCTGATTCGCAATCGCCCCAAGGAGAAAGGTTTTTCCTACTCCGAAGCCTCCATGGATATAAAGTCCTTTCGACGTCTCACCAGGAACAAAATCTTCAACATACTGATCAGCTGCTTGAAATGCTTCAATTCTCCCACCATCATCGTCGATGTCAGCGAAAGTAGCATTAAGAATTTCTTTAGGAATATAATAGCTTTTCACCATTTCATTACGCTTCTTGTTATCTTCCTCTTGAATTCTTGTAGGACATCGGTTGTACCGAATATCAATCACGGTTCGGTTTATAAATAATTCCGGCTCATATCCATCCATCATGTTAATACACTCTGAAAGTCCAGGGCATCCTTCACACCCCTTCGTTTGTGTTGTGAATTCATAGAGTCTTGCGAGACTTCGATCAATCATTTTATCATCGACTTCTTCGTGTTCTTCACAAAAAGCTCGGATATGAGAGTCAGCCATAATCGCCTTCTTCATTTCTTTATATTGCTGTTGAATTTTATTGTTGGCAGGCATTTTATTAAAAGATTCTTGAATGGATTCCATCTAAATTTCACCCGCTTTCATCATTTCATTCTAATCTTTTTTGTATTTACTTAAGAATTTCTGAAGCTGCTTCTGCTTTTCAGCACGCTCTCCTTCGTCCATTTCAGGCTCTTTTGGATTCGAAATCCACTCCGGTACTTTATCAGTTCTAGTCGAAGGTCTATTTCGGTTCGAAGGTTGCTTCCCAGTTTTCTTAGGAGAAGGTTGTTCCAATTCTTTAATCGCTAAATTCATAGCTTCTCTAACCGTTTTCACATTTGCTCTCGCCCAATGGCTCGCAAACTTCTCGACGTAATTCTTAGAGAGCTTCTTGTCCTGTGTTTCTAAAATAAAATCCAAGAGAACATTCATCACACCTGGATTTAAGTTTTGCTCATCCATAATTCGCTCAACCATTCGCATATCAGCTTGTGAAGGTTTCCCTCCGGCAGCAGCTCTTTGCAAGATATCATATGGTGTCATCTGTTCATAACGTTGAGCAGCTTTTTCTTCATTTGTTGATGGTTCTTTTTTATGGAACTCTTGTAATTCTGTTGGTTGTTTCCTCATTTGTAACGCAGGTACTTTTCCTTTGTTTTCTAGCGCAAACCAGCTACTAACTTCCTTACGTAATAAATCTTCAGTTAGCTGATCATGATGGATAGCAGCCTGTTCAACAATTCTGGCCATCTCATATGGCTCGATTTTGTAGACGAAAGCAAGACGCTCAATTGTCTGTTTAACAGATGTAGTGAGCATCTGATTTGATACAATCATATCAGAAATATGCTGCTTCATCACTTCAAAATCAAATTGAGGCGAACTGAACACGAGTCCTTTATTGTCACTGCGCCCAACAGCAGAAACATCTGTCTCTTCACTTTCTTCTGCTAATACCATTTCCGATGGATGAAGTGAATCGAAAACGTCATTAAACGATGCAGTCACATCAGTGTACTCTTCGAAATCGATGTACTGATTCGAGAAATGTTTTTTTAGCTCATTATAGCGATTTTTTCCGAGTCTATTATAAAGGTATATATTTAATACACCATCATTAAAAAAGCGCTCTGGTGTTAGAGGAGGATGTAATTCGTATGCAAAATGTCTCGGATCGTCACCTTTTTTCAAGTAAACTTTAATTAGACCGATCCCCTCTAACTTCTTTCTTTCTTCAAGAACTTTCTTTAAATCCCACCTCATCATAACCTTTAAACTATGATGAGTCATAGTAGAAGGGCTAGAGACTTGATGTTCATACGTGCTCCAAAGCGTCATATATAAACTGTAGGCTTCAGCACCAATAAGAGGCTGATACAAAAGCGTTAATATCTTCCTGTCATATTCATGCAAAAGGCCCGCAGCCTCCACTTGGAACGTATCAACAGGTAGCAGTTCTTTCCAATGCATATGCTTCACCTTTATTTTCTTTCTTATTATTGTACTTCACTACTATAATTAGTCTTCTTTACGTACAAAAAAAGAGCTTAGTCTAAGCTCTCTTTCTTTACTCTGCTCTGTTTATCAATTCTTTCAGTTCTTTAATGAACACATTGATATCTTTAAATTGACGATATACTGAAGCAAACCTTACATAGGCAACTTCATCTACCCTGGCGAGTTGATCCATAACAAGCTCACCAACAACGTCACTGCTTATTTCGGAAGCCCCTTGATTTCGCAATTCACGTTCAATTTCATTCACTACTTTTTCAAGAGTTTCTAAAGGAACTGGTCTTTTTTCACATGCTTTGATTAAACCACGCAAAATTTTGTCTCTACTGAATTCCTCTCTTGTTCCTTCTTTCTTAACAACAATAAGCGGAATTTCTTCAACCGTTTCAAAAGTAGTAAAACGGTACGTACAAGATTCACATTCACGACGTCTACGAATAGACCTACCTTCATGGACAGGCCTGGAATCTAGCACTCGTGTTCCATTATTATTACAGTTGGGACAACGCATCAGATCATCTCCACCAAACGAACAAGATTTCTATTTCCTATTTTAGCACAGATTAAAGAAGTTCACTATTCCTAAAACTAATTTGAGTGTCCAGTTCCTAAGAAAGTAAGCTGTTTTTGGAGCGCTTGATAAGCTGATTCTATAACTCTCTTACTATAGCCAAAATCAACTGGTAAAGGGGTTTCTGTAGAAACAGAGAAGTCTATCGCCGTGCTGTACGCTCGTACTGAGACGACTGTTACAACGATAAGAGCTTTCTTTCCTTCATTTATCTGAAACACAAATTCTCCTCGATCAAGAGAATCTGTGACTACTTCGCCTTTATATTGCTTTTGCAACATTTCCTTAGCTGCTTTATAGCCTTGTTCCTTGGTTGTTTTAAAATAATGTGTTTTAAGTGATTCGTTCGGATGCATTTCTCCTGTTTCCGCTCTATTAGTAAAAAAGTCTTTTATCCCCACCGTGTTCCTCCTTTATTTTTTATTAGAATAGCAAGAAAAGTGAAAGAAATCAATTCACTACAAATCCGTTTAATGATTTAAAACATAAGAAAAAGGAGTGCAATAGCACTCCTTTAGTCATTCTAATATAGTTTATGAAGTAAACGCTGATTCTTGTTCTCTAAGTCTTGGTTTCACAGGTCCCATTCCACGTGGCAATTCAATGTTCTCTCTAGTATCGGCACCAAGTGCATCTGCAATATAGTTAGCCGCGACATTAGGATCAAGATCACCACAAGTATATACATCGATGCTTGCATAGCCGTGCTCAGGAAAACTATGAATCGTTAAATGTGATTCAGAAATAATAACAACACCACTTACACCTTGGGGTGCAAATTTGTGAAATGCCACTTCTCTGACTTCCGCTCCAGACTTGAGTGCTGCTTCTACAAACGTTTCTTCAATAAGTTTCATATCGTTAAGCTTTTCGATGTTACAGCCCCATAATTCAGCAATAACATGTCGTCCAATTGTTTCCATTTTAAATATCCCCCTTTAATTTTACTCATGCGATTAGCATGCGGTATTGAAAATCCACCACGGGGGAAAGTTAGTCCGATGAGGTCCTAACCCTTTAAGTAGTTTTCAACGCCAATTTGCTATAAAAGAAGTTCACGAAAAATAGTATAATGCTTTTAAAATAGATTTGCAACTACAAAATTTCATCAATAAGAGGAATAGTATTCTACTTCTATCTATAGCTGAAATTTTGTCATAATACAAAAAAAAGAAGCAGGGAATTTAGCCCTGCTTCTTACTTAAACGCTTACTTCGGATTGACTGGGTATTTTCTCGCCAACATATTTCGCCATATCGACAACTCGACATGAGTAGCCCCACTCGTTATCGTACCAAGCTAATACTTTAACTTTATTATTCTCGACCACCATCGTTGAAAGACCATCAACAATAGATGAATTAGCGTTTCCATTGTAATCGATCGAAACAAGCGGCTCATCGGAGAAGCCTAAAATTCCACGAAGTGGACCTTCTGAAGCTGCTTTTAGCGCATCGTTTACTTCTTCAACAGTTACATCTTTCTTTAAATCGACCACTAAATCCACTAGGGATACATTTGGTGTCGGCACTCGAAGTGACATACCATTAAGCTTTCCATCAAGGTGAGGTAAAACTTTGGAAATGGCCTTTGCCGCACCAGTTGTTGTAGGAATGATGGATTGCCCACACGCTCTCGCTCTTCTTAAATCTTTGTGAGGGTTGTCAATATTTTTCTGATCATTTGTATAAGCATGAACTGTTGTCATCATCCCTGTTAAGATGCCGAATGATTTGTCTAGAACTTTAACAACTGGAGCTAGACAATTCGTTGTACATGATGCATTTGATAATACATGATGCTCTTCATGTTTGTATTCGCTTTCATTTATGCCCATAACAATTGTTAGATCTTCATTTTTACCAGGTGCGGTAATAATAACTTTCTTAGCTCCAGCATCTAGATGAAGTCCTGCACCGTCGCGCGAATTAAACTTTCCAGTAGCTTCAATCACAATATCTATATTGAGTTCATTCCATGGGAGATTACTAGGATCGCGATCACTTATTACTTTGATTTCTTTACCGTTTATTTTAATCCCGTTTTCACTAGGAGTAACCTCTCCATCAAACGTTCCATGAATACTGTCATATTTAATTAGATGACTTAACGTTTCAGGTGGATAACTGGCGTTAATTGCTACTACTTCCAAACTCTCTTCAGTAATCGCCTTTCTAAATACCATACGCCCTATTCGTCCAAAGCCATTAATCGCTATTCTTGATTTCATCCAGCGTTCCTCCCACCATTTATGTGTTATACTCTTTTTATTTTTCTCACGATTAGTATAACATATAATATGCATTTTAAAAGATTTATTTACACCATTTACCCAAAAAGGGGGAGATATAGGTAATTAACCCTCAAAAATAATAACTTAAAGGTTTTCAGCCTAAAACAAAAACACGTCATTTCGACGTGTTTTGACTTATTCTATATCCCATTTTTCCAGGATTACTTTCAATTGTTCCTCAGTATCTTCTCGAGAACCCGTGTTATCAAGTACTTCATCGGCCAATTTCTTTTTCTCCTCAATCGGAATCTGTGAACGTATTCTCTGAGCCGCTTCTTCTCTTGAACTACTGTCACGTTCGACCAATCGCTTTAATTGTGTTTCGGAATCTACGTAAACAAGCAGGATACGATCAACAAGGTATTCAAGCTCACTTTCAAATAAAAGTGGGATATCTAAAACAACATGCTTATGTCCATTCTCTTTATACGTCTTTGCATCATTGAGCATACGCTTCCGTATAGCGGGATGGATGATTTTGTTGAGTTTCGATCTCTTTTCATCATCCCCAAATATAACTGATCCCAATTTCTTCCGATCAAGACTACCATCATGATTTCTCATTTCTTCACCAAAGACATGGACGATTTCGTCTAATGCTGGCTCACCGGGCTCAACAACTTCCCTTGCAATAATGTCGGCATCGATAACAGGGAGAGAAAGAGATCTCATCATTTCTGCCACTGTACTTTTTCCACTAGCAATTCCTCCGGTAAGTCCAATATTCATACGTTACCTCCTCTCACATCTTCATAAAACCAATAATAATCAGTAAACAACCGGGAAGATAAGAAAGTTTATCCACCCATTTCATTCCCGAAGCTAAATTTCCACATTTCAACCCTAAAAATACAAAAAGCGAGCTCATACACGCGATCAATAGAGCGGTTTGAACAGGTGCATATCCTATCATCGACGCCCCGATACCCGCACCGAAAGCATCAAGCGAAAGTGCAGCCCCAAGCATCACGGCCTCAATACCGGTTATTGTTCCTGAATCATCGAAGTCCGCTGTAGTTGGTTTTCGTAAAATGCTGATTACAACTCCGAGTGATCTTATTTCAAAATGAAGTAAGATTCGTTCAGATACCGTTTTCTCAGCATCACTTCCACCGCGAATCATTTGATACAATACCCAGCCACCAAGAGCAATGAGGATGCCTCCTCCAATTCTCTGAGCGAGCGTATCAGATATCCATAATTGTAGAATAGATCCCATGCCCATCGCGACAAGCATGGAAACTGCAGAACAAATCGTTAAAATAATAATCGATTTAAACGGAATTTTCATCTTTCGTAATCCGTATGTTAAGCCAGCTCCAAACCCATCGACACTTACAGCAAAAGCGAGAAAGAATAGTGAAACCCAGTACATTGGCGAGCTCCTTCCATACTAAAATCTTTGATAGTATATGAACAGAGCCCTTCCAACGCTACGAATCAACTTTTCTTCTGACAGTTAGGACAATAAGTTGTCCCTCTACCCCCCACAACTTTTTTCTCAAGGAGGTGATCACACCTTTTGCACGATAATCCCACTCTACCGTAAACAAAAAGGCTGTCTTGATAAGTACCGATTTTGCCTTGGCTATTAACATACGACCTTATCGTGCTACCGCCTTTTTCCACAGCTTCTTTAAGGGTTACAATAATCTCTTCATGAAGTGGAACCAATTCGTTATTTGTTAACGTAGAGGCTACTCGTTCAGGATGAATCCCTGCTTTGAATAGCGCTTCATCTACATAAATATTTCCAAGTCCAACGACAATCGTTTGATCAAGTAAAACTGTTTTCACATGCCGCCTTGTTTTTCGAAATCCACTTTTTAACACTTCTGGTGTAAATTGCTCAGAAAACGGCTCGAGACCTAGCTGAGCTAGCGGTAGAAGCTCTTCTTCTGTACCTAAAGGGAACAGATGCATCGTACCAAACTTTCGCACATCATGATAACGAAGCTCTGTTCCATCCTCAAATTTAAAGAAAACATGAGTATGATGGTCGAATTCTTCATCACTTCTCGCCACACGATATTTTCCTTCCATACGAAGGTGAGACACGATGACATCTTCTGTTAATAAAAGTTTTAGAAACTTCCCTCTTCTCTTTACTCCAGTAAACGTCTGACCGATTACTTTCATTCTGAACTCTTCACTATCATCAGGCGACTTTATAATCTTCGGCCACTTGATCACAACATCTGTTATTTTCTTCCCAATAATTAAATCCTGTAGTGTTTGTTTAACCGTTTCTACTTCCGGTAACTCCGGCATATTTCTCTCTCCTTTGATGCGAATTACTTTGCATCATACCAAGTGGAGCCATACTCATAATCAACCTTTAAAGGAACGACTAGTTCAATAGCAGTTTCCATAACATCGGGTACAATGCGTTTCAATGTTTCGATTTCTTCTTCAGGCGCCTCGAAAATAAGTTCATCGTGTACCTGCAGTAGCATTCTAGTTTCAAGTTTTTCGTCTTTCAAACGTTTATCCATTTCGACCATGGCTTTTTTGATAATGTCGGCAGCTGTCCCTTGAATAGGGGTATTCATAGCCGTTCGTTCTGCAAAACTTCTTTGATTAAAGTTTCTTGCATTGATCTCCGGCAAGTAACGTCTTCTATTCATAAGAGTAGAAACATACCCGTCCTCTTTTGCTTTAGAAACGACATCTTCCATATACTGCTTTACACCTGGAAAACTTTCAAGATATCGTTCAATAAATTCGGAAGCCTCTTTCCTCGTAATGCTTAGACTCTGTGAGAGTCCATAATCACTAATACCGTAGACGATACCAAAATTCACAGCTTTTGCGTGTCTTCTCATCTCCGATGTAACATCTTCTTTGGATACGCTAAATACGTTCATTGCCGTTTTCGTATGGATATCTTCACCATTTTGAAAAGCCTCAATCAGGTTTTCATCCTGTGCAATGTGAGCAAGAACCCTCAATTCAATCTGAGAATAATCTGCCGCAAACATTACCCAATTCTTTGTAGTAGGAATAAATGCCTGACGGATTTTCCTTCCTTCTTCTAAACGAATCGGGATATTTTGTAGGTTCGGATCAGTAGAGCTAAGTCTTCCGGTTTGAGTAAGAGCTTGGTTAAATCGCGTATGGATTTTGCCAGTTTCCCTAAATGTTACTTTCAATAAACCTTCAATATATGTTGAATTCAATTTCCCTAACTGCCTATAATGTAAGATTTCAGGAATAATGTCATGCTTACTTTCTAGTTTTTCAAGGATATCTGCAGAGGTAGAGTAACCAGTCTTAGTTTTTTTTATAACAGGTAACTCTAGCTTTTCAAAGAGTACTTCTCCAAGTTGCTTTGGAGAATTTATATTAAATTCAGTCTGTGCTAAATCGAAGATACGTTCTTCAATTTCTTTCAGCTTCTTATTTAGATCTTTCCCCATCTTTTCTAAGCGTTCGACATCGACACTAACACCCTGCGTCTCCATTTCACCTAACACTATGGTCAGAGGCATCTCTAAATCATGGAATAGTTCAATTTGGTTATTCTTGTTTAATTGCTCTTCCAGCGTCTCTTTCAGCTGATAAACTGCATACCCTTTCCGCACTAAATGATCGGCAAGGTCTTCTTCACCTGGAACAGCGCGTTTCGCACCCTTACCATAAACCGCTTCATCTGAAGAAACCACCGAAAAGCCTTCACGTTTTGAAATAGCGGATAGATCATGTGTCGATTCTGATGGGTTCAGAAGGTATGACGCGATAACAAGGTCAAATGTAATCCCTTTAAGGTGAATTCCTTTCCAGCCAAGAGCTACGACTGCTCGCTTCGCATCGAACACCCATTTCTTTTTGGACTCATCTTGAAGAAAAGATTGAAACAGTTCGGATTCCAATGCTGTATCTCTAGGAATATAAAAATTCCCTTTCTCATTAACAAGTGAAAAACCTTGGATTTCCGCATTATGGTAATTCTCTTCCATTACCTCCACAATTAATGCAGATGGATTTGCAAGATGACTTTCTTCGATTTCTTCTAGAAATTCGACTTTAAGCTCATCCATTACCTCTTCCTCTTCACTCTCTCCACCAATACGATCAAGAAGTGTTTTAAAACCTAAATCACGAAAAAATTCACTTACTGCTTCAGTTTTAAACCCCTCATACACCATATCGCTAATTCCGATTGACAAAGGGGTTTCTTTGAAGATGGTAACAAGTTCTTTACTCATCATCGCCTTATCTTTATTATCTTCTAATTTTTCTTTTAACTTCTTCCCTGATACGCGATCGATTGAATCATAGACGCCTTCTAGGGTGCTATATTCTTTTAAGAGTTTAAGCGCAGTTTTCTCACCAACACCTGGAACTCCCGGAATATTATCTGAGTTATCTCCCATCAACGCTTTCATGTCAATGATTTGTTCTGGCGTTATTCCATATTTCTCATTCAAAAATGCTGGGTCGTATGTATCGATATCTGTTATTCCTTTTCTAGTCAAAGCTACATGCACTTTATCAGAAACGAGTTGAAGAAGGTCTTTATCACCGGAGTAGATTTTGACATCCCAGTCTTCTTTACTAGCCATTCCAGCAACTGTACCGATAATATCATCCGCTTCATAATTCTCTATTTCAAATCGCTTTATATTAAACGCATCTAGCATTTCACGGATAACAGGAAATTGCTCACTCAATTCAGATGGTGTTTTCTGTCTTCCACCCTTATATTCTGTATAGGTCTTATGTCTAAAAGTAGTTTTACCTGCATCAAAAGCGACCAGCATATGAGTAGGTGATTCGTTCTCAATAATTTTCAAAAGCATCGTTGTAAATCCATAAACTGCGTTTGTATATACACCTTTATCATTATTTAAAAGGGGCAATGCAAAAAAAGCTCTATACGCTATACTGTTACCATCTATCAGCACAAGTTTATTCTTCAATGGTAAGCCTCCCATTCTATTCAATTAACCTTTAAGTATGTTTTTCATTAATCACTACAAAAACACCTGTTCACTCATTTTACCATGACGGCATCAAGAATGAAAAACAGGTGTGATTGCGTTCGTTTCCAAAAAAAAGAGACGAGTAGAACTCGTCTCAGCTTGTAGAGGAACCCCAGGTTCTTCTACAAGCTTTTTTTGTTGGTTTGTATTTTGAGGTCGTTTTTTTAAATTTTAATGTTAGTACTATGAAAAAAACTCTCCTTCACCTAGCTCACCCGGTCTAAGTGAAGGGCAATCTTCTTCATATTCTGACAGGCGGCAGTCAGTAACGCTTGTTCTCTTACTTTTTGTTTTCCACGCAAGCGACAATAACGCAGCCCATGCAGTTCTTTTGAATCTGCGAAGCTACGCTCAACCTTCTCTTTTCTCATGCGATAAATCCACTTTCCCTCATTGGAAAGTCGGTTCTGACGAACCTTTTCTTTTGCCCCTTCCCACACATGGCGTGTGATGGTTTTCTGGTGCTTCTGGTTCTCAGTGCAATGTGCCAGAAGAGGACAAGTCTTACATTTCGTGGGGTCCGACTTATAGTGACGATACCCTTCTCGGTCCGTCGTCGCGTACGCCAGTGCCTCACCCTGAGGACAAACATATCGATCGAGGTTTTCATCATATTTGTATTTCCATTTCGGAAGAAATCCTTTTTTACTTTGGTAGCGACGATGAGCGATAACGCCAAATACGTTTCGTTGTTCGAGTCCGTGACAAATAGGGGCTGTTAAGTATCCTGCATCTAGACCGACTGCTTCTACTTTAAAACCGAAGCGTTTTACCTGGCGGTCTAACCGTTGTAAATAAGGTTTGGAGTCGTGAATATTACCTGGAGTAATATGGACGTCGGTAATGATGTTGAATTTCATATCTGTGGTGCGATGATCTAAGTAAAAGAAACCTTCAGGTTTATGTTCTCGATATAAATAACCACTCTCAGGATCAGTATGACTGACTTTGATTTCCTTCGTCTTATTCACCTCCTTCTTTTCTTTTAGAGGCTTTTTTCCATGATCAGACCTGTCCTGTTCCACTGCTTCATTGAGTTCATCTATATAGTCGGCCGTTTCTACATGAACGTCTTTCCTGGAGAACTTTTTCTTATTCGCGCTCGCTTTTAGATGTGTGGAATCGGTGTAGAGAACTCGTCCTGACACCATTCGATGGTTCATAGCCTGGTGGACGACCTCATCAAAAACCTCTTGGAAAATATCTGTTTCATTAAAACGCATTCTGCGATTCCAGCTGATCGTAGAGTGATGGGGTACGGCGTCGGTTAAATTCAATCCGAGGAACCACCGGTACGCGACATTCGTTTGAATTTGACGCTCTAATTCGCGTTCAGAGCGAATGCCGTAAATATATCCAATAAACATCATCTTAAATAATACTAGGGGATCAAGGGATGGACGGCCGTTGTCTTCACAATAATAAGGACGGACTTTTTCAGGGATAAAGGAGAAATCTATGTAGTGGTCGATCTTACGTAATAAGTGGTTATCAGGGACAAGTTCATCAATCGTTACCATTTCTAATTCATTCTGCCGATCTTTCTTAGATTGAAACATTACATCACCGCCTAAAAAGAATCTATCTCTAGCTTAACAAAAGGGTGAAATAAAAAAAGGCAAAAAAAATAGGTTGTCGAGACTTTCTCGACAACCTGAGACGAGTAGAACTCGTCTAAGATCATGCTCTAGTCATGATGAAGGGGTCAATTGTTACTTTACAGAAATAATTTTAAGGGCGTATAAACAAAGTGTAAAATTAACGTAAACATTAATAAATTCGTTCTTTTAGAAGCGTTATTGTGAAGGTCGCCCCTTCTCCCGGCTCACTATTAACAGATATTTTACCATTATGTGCTTCCACGAGATGTTTCACAATCGCAAGACCAAGACCAGTTCCACCTAGATTTCTACTTCTAGCCTTATCAACACGATAAAAGCGCTCAAAGATTCTCGGTAGGGCTTCTTTTTTTATACCAATGCCATTATCAGCAATCGTGAATTCTACTGTATCGTCGTGTTCTTTTACGTTAATCCTTACTTTTCCATTCTCGTGTGTGTACGTTAAACTATTGGATATCAAGTTCAAAAACACTTGTTTTAGACGATGAACGTCCCCTTTGATTTCTGTATTCCCTTCATATGAAACCAGCACTTCAATCGCCTTCTGATCGGCTTTGTTTTTTGTCATGAGCACACAATCGTCAACAATTTCTTGAAGATTAGCGTCCTGCCAATTTAACGAAAAGTGTTTCTGTTCCATCTTAGATAAATCAAGCAAATCTTGTATCAAGGTTTGCAAGCGATCACTTTCATCGTGAATGATTGTAAGAAACCTCGTACGAAACTCCTTATTTTCCATCGCGCCATCCAATAACGTTTCGGCAAACCCTTTTAACGAGGTGACAGGAGTTTTGAGTTCATGTGAGACATTCGCTACAAAATCCTTTCTCATTTGCTCAAGTTTCTTCAAATCTGTAATATCATGAAATACCAGCACAACGCCTTTCATCTGATCATCATGAGCAAGAATAGGAGCACCAGAAACATCGAAATGACGAAATTCTAATCCTACTGGAAGTTCAACTTGTTTACGAACGGTGCCTTCAATCATTAACGTTTCTTCCACTAGTTGAACAATTTCATTGTATGGAATAGAGTCATAATAAAGTTCGTCTATGTAATCATTGGTATCGATGCCGAACGTATCTTTGTAAAAGCGATTCACCAAATTGATATGACCTTTTACATCGATTAGGATCAACCCGCTATTCATATTTTCAATTAACGTCATTAATCGATTCTGCTGAATTTCATACGAGTTAGTCATACTCTCTAAATTTCTAGCAAGGATATTTAGAGCATGGCTAAATTGTCCAGTTTCATCTAACTTATATTCATACGTGCGTGCTTTAAAATTACCTGACGCAAGTTCATTCGCAACTTTCAGCGCACCTTCGAGAGGCTTTGTCAGCCTACTCGAAATTCCAATGCTTATATATACAAAAAGCAAAAAAGCAACTCCAAAAGTAATACTAAGCACCAACCACATATTCCTCAGTTTTTCATTACTAGCTTCTGCAAACAAGATTCCTTCGAATATGTTTCCAAGAATCACGACCATCATAATGAATACTAAAAATAGTACAATAAATTGCCCATTTAGAAAGCGCGACTGGAATCGCTTCATCAGGCTGATGGCCCTTCTAACTTATAACCAAGACCTCGTATCGTCTTAATATACTCAGGTTTGCGAGTATTTTGTTCAATCTTCTCTCTTAAATGACTAACATGAACATCAACAATTCGAGTATCCCCTACAAAGTCGTAATCCCAGACAGCACTTAATAGCTGCTCCCGTGTAAGAACTCTTCCTTTATGTCGAACTAAATAAACGAGTAGCTCAAACTCTTTTGGCGTGACTTCCATCAGTTCTCCCCGGAAGTATGCTTCATAATTATTCGGGTAGACATCTAACTCGCCAACCTGTATTTTTTCTCCCTCTTCTGTAGTCGACGACTTCATATCTTCTAACTGTTTTATTCTCCTAAGAATCGCTTTAACACGTGCCACTACTTCTCGTGGACTAAACGGTTTGGTCATATAATCATCAGCACCAAGCTCAAGCCCTAATACTTTATCAAACTCATCATCCTTAGCAGTCAGCATGAGGACAGGTGTATAGATATGTCTGCTTCTCATTTCTTTGCAAACCTCAAGTCCGTCCATCTCAGGCAACATTAAATCAAGAATGATGCAATTTGGTTTTTCTAATTCAACCTTTTCAAGAGCTTCAGCTCCATCATCTGCAGTTACAACTTCATAACCGGCTTGTTCAAGATTGAATTGAAGCAGCGTCTGAATAGACATCTCATCTTCAACAACAAGTATTTTCTGAGCCATTGTATTACCCCCTAAGCATTTTCCCCAATCATCTATGCCAGAACCGATCTCTCAGGCTTTTATTATTTTTTCCTGAATATCTACATAATACTATTCTTTTCACGATGGAAAAAGAGATACTTATCGAGTTGGCGATAATAATGAAGCATTGTACAGGTAAAGTATTAATTTAAAATGAAATTATCAGTCGTTCTATTACTAGTTGATCAGCTTATAACAACGCTTTGCAGAAGAACAAAAAAAAGAGCCTTTATCGGCTCTTAAAAATTCTCAAATGAAGTTGTTTTCGTTAATGGCTTTGTTGGATATGGAGGACAAACAACAAATTGTCCGTTCAAAATAACGGTTCCCTCTTCATTTTCACCTTCTACCTTTACAGTGATTTCATGATCTTGTTTATTCACATCACTTACTTCAAAAGCAAAATGAAGAGATTCATAATGGTAAACAGGATTCAGAAAGGTAACTTCCTGTTTCTTTATGCTACTACCAGGACCGGGGAGATATTTTGAGATTGCACCAGTAACGATGGCTAACAGCATAATCTGCGGAACAATAGGCTTCTTGAATGGTGTTAGTGATGCATAATCATGTTGAATAAAAAGAGGATTATTATCGTTAGAGATCCCTAGATATAATAAGAGTTCTCGATCATCTATTTTTTCGGTCACTTCCAATTTCTCACCAACTGAAATTTCTTCAATCATTCGTCCGATTTTACGTTTTTTTCCTAATAACATTATCCATCCCCCTTTAACCACATTGAGAAAGCGCTTTCTTTCTTTTAGTAAAAGAGATCCGGTATAAACCGGATCGTCTTTTTTAATTTAACACTGTCATAACTTTACGAACAGATTCAGCAGATTTATCTAATTGCTGTTTTTCATCTTCTTTCAATTCTAGCTCAATGATTTCTTCGATTCCATTTCCACCGATAATAGTAGGAACCCCGAGATATAATCCATCATAACCATATTCGCCTTCAAGATAAGCAATTGTTGGCAGAACACGCCGTTGATCTTTAAGAATGGCTTCGACCATTTCAACTAAAGAAGCCGCCGGAGCATAATAGGCGCTACCGTTCCCAAGAAGGCTTACTATTTCTCCGCCACCTTTACGAGTGCGTTCTACAATCTCCTCGAGACGTTCGTCAGAAATGAGGTTATTTAACGGTATTCCACCTGCAAAGGAGTAACGGACTAGAGGGACCATATCGTCGCCATGACCACCTAGTACAAACCCAGTGATATCTTTCACCGAAATATTAAGCTCTTCAGCAATAAATGAGCGGAAGCGAGCTGTATCAAGAATACCTGATTGACCAATCACACGGTTTTTAGGTAAACCCGACTCTTTAAATACGGTGTAAGTCATCGCATCTACCGGATTTGTAAGAACCACAATAAGCGTATTTGGAGAGTGTTTCACGATTTCATGAGTAACACTCTTCATAATCTTAGCATTTGTATTAACGAGATCGTCTCTACTCATACCAGGCTTTCTTGCAATTCCAGCTGTGATAACTACGATATCGGAATCCGCCGTATCCTCGTAATTAGATGTACCGGTGATTTTTGAATCAAATCCTTGAACGGGACTTGCTTCAAACATATCCAGCGCTTTTCCTTTCGTAGGACCTTCCTGGTTTGGTATATCTACAAGCACTACATCAGAAAGCTCTTTTTGAGCTAGTAAAAAAGCAGTTGTTGCACCTGTAAACCCCGCACCAATCACGGACACTTTTTTGCGTTTTATTGTCATATGAACGCCACTCCTTTAAAGGAAAATAGTACGAAATAGTTTGCGTAAAATTAATTCATATTCTTAATAAGTTCGTCACCGAATTCAGAAGTTTTCACTTCAGTTGCACCTTCCATTAAACGGGCGAAATCATACGTTACAACCTTGCTTGCGATCGTTTTCTCCATAGAATCTAAAACAAGCTTAGCAGCTTCATTCCATCCGATATGTTCAAGCATCAATACGCCAGAAAGAAGAACAGAAGAAGGATTAACTTTGTCTAATCCAGCATACTTAGGAGCAGTACCATGAGTAGCTTCAAAGATTGCATGTCCACTCTCATAGTTAATGTTAGCTCCAGGAGCAATTCCTATCCCACCAACTTGAGCTGCAAGTGCGTCTGAAACATAGTCACCGTTTAAGTTCATCGTAGCAACTACATCAAATTCTGCTGGGCGAGTTAAGATCTGTTGTAGGAAAATATCTGCGATTGCGTCTTTAACAATAAGCTTACCTTCTGCTTCAGCTTTAGATTGTGCTTCGTTAGCAGCGTCTCTGCCTTTATCTTCAACGATTTGATCATATTCAGCCCATGTGAATACTTTATCTCCAAATTCTTGTTCAGCGACTTCATAACCCCATGTCTTGAAAGCACCTTCAGTGAATTTCATGATGTTTCCTTTGTGAACGAGCGTTACATTCTTACGGCCTTCATCAAGAGCATATTGAATCGCTGCTCTTACAAGACGCTTTGTACCTTCTTCAGAAACTGGCTTAATACCAATTCCAGATGTTTCAGGGAAGCGAATGTTTTTCGCACCCATTTCTTCTCTTAAGAAAGAAATGACTTTCTTAACTTCATCAGAGCCCTTCTGGAACTCGATACCAGCATAAATATCTTCAGTGTTCTCACGGAAGATAACCATGTCTGTGTCTTCAGGTCTCTTTACAGGTGAAGGTACACCTTTGAAGTAACGAACCGGACGAAGACAAGTAAACAAGTCTAGTTCTTGTCTAAGAGCAACATTAAGGGAACGAATTCCGCCGCCTACTGGAGTCGTAAGTGGCCCCTTAATCGCAATTATGTATTCGCGAATCGCATCAAGCGTATCAGCAGGAAGCCATTCACCTGTTTTGTCATGAGCCTTAGCTCCTGCATAAATTTCTTTCCAAGTAATACTCTTTTCTCCAGAATAAGCTTTATCAACTGCCGCTTCTAGAACACGAGATGCTGCTGCCCAGATATCTGGACCAGTTCCATCGCCTTCAATATATGGAATAATTGCATGATTTGGAACGTTTAGTACCCCATTATTTACGGTGATTTTTTCTCCATTAGCCATTTTATATTCCTCCTATTGAATCTACATTTTATTAAAAAGGAAGGCGTTTCGCCTTCCCTATTTTGTTTTATCGATTTTCTACGCTAACATATGATTGGTTTGTCGCTCCTACGTACTCTGCACGAGGACGGATCAAGCGGTTATTGCTATATTGCTCAAGAATATGAGCGATCCAACCCGACACACGACTTACAGCAAATAGCGGTGTGAACAAATCATGTGCAATGCCAAGACTATGATAGACAGAAGCAGAATAGAAATCTACGTTTGGCGGTAAGCCTTTTTCGTCTCTAACAACCTGTTCCATCTTAACGGACATTTCATACCATTTTGTTTCGCCAGTTAATTCAGTGAGCTTACGTGACATTTCTTTAAGATGCTTCGCACGAGGGTCTCCAGTTTTGTACACCCTGTGACCAAAGCCCATGATTTTTTCTTTCTTCTCAAAAGCGTTGTGAAGATAAGACTCAACGTTCTCTTCACTACCGATTTCACTTAGCATTTTCATAACTCTTTCATTTGCTCCACCGTGAAGTGGGCCTTTAAGAGCTCCAATTGCAGAAGTAACACCTGAGTAAATATCCGAAAGCGTTGCTACACATACACGACCTGTAAATGTTGAAGCATTCAACTCATGGTCAGCATGAAGAACCAAGGCTTTATTGACCGCAGTAACGGCTACTTCTTCTGGCATCTCACCGTTCAGTGTATATAAAAAGTTTGCTGCGAAACTAAGGTCTTTCTTAGGACTGATTGGCTCTTTCCCTTCACGAATGCGTGAAAACGTTGTAACAACCGTAGGAATTTTCGCCTGAAGACGAATTGCCTTACGATAATTCGCTTCTTCACTCATATCATCTGCTTCTTCGTCATAAAGTGCTAGTGTTGAAACTGCTGTACGAAGTGCAGCCATAGGAGATACCTTATCACTTGGATAAGATTTTATTTGATTAATAATTTCTTCAGGAATTACAGCATCTTCCGCAAGCTTTGCAGAGAACTGATCCAATTCTTGTTTATTTGGTAATTTATCATTCCACAGCAAATAAATCACTTCTTCAAAACTAGCATTCTCTGCTAGGTCATCAATGTTGTAACCTCTGTATGTTAAGACATCGTTTACAATTGAACTTATAGATGATGTAGTAGCAACAACGCCTTCTAAACCGCGAGTAGTCGTCATACTTTCCCTCTCCTTTTCCATATTAACATTCTTTTTTCTAAAAATTCTGCTTTGATAACGCTTTACAAACGCTCCAAAAAAAAAAGGAATCTTATGTACAAAGAAGGTGCGTCCGTCTCCATTATAAACAAAAATCTGACATTTGTGAATGAATATGCAAGATTTGGCGACTTCCTTTTTTTTCTTAAAAGCCTGTTGATTAAGTGTTTTCAAGAAAATTCGTCGTAACTTTCTCGCTCTGAACGGTAGTTCAGTTCAAAAACTCGACAAAAAACACATCCATTCCATTACACTTCCACAGGTCTGATGCACTTGTAAAAGGAAAATTCCTTCTGAATAAACAGAACACTTATCTAAGCATAACAAACATTTCAAATTTTTTCACGAAATCAGCCAAAATGCATTTGATTGGCTCAATCGAACAAGTGTATTATTAAAGTAGAATAATTTTGGAGGAGGCCCTTTATTGAACTGGCATTATATACACAGCATTCTCCGATTCTTACTCGTGATTGCAGCTGTAGTGTTCGGTTTGTTTATACTTTATTATATTTGGCACTTTGCTTATCCATTTGTGATCGCCTTGCTCCTTGCTTTTTTGATCAATCCGCTCGTCGATATTTTAGTAGCGAAAGTTAAAATGCCTAGACCAGCTGCTGTTGCACTATCAATCTTATTTCTAATCGGTGTACTGGCAGCCTTTTTAACTCTTCTTGTAAACGAGATCGTACAAGGAGTCGTTTATTTAGCTGACGTACTGCCCGAGAACTTCAGAGAAATCGTCACCTTTACTGAAGAGCTTTTCGTTTCTCATGTTTTGCCTTTATATAATCAGCTGGAGGACCTTTTTAAAGATTTAAATAAAGACCAACAAACTACGATTATGGACAATATACAATCGATCGGTACGACAGTGACTACTGCTGTTACTGATATTCTTCAAGCACTTGTCGAAGGGATACGTTCTATCATCATTAGCTTACCAACAATTATTACAGTATTAGTCTTTTCATTGCTGGCTACTTTCTTTATAAGCAAAGACTGGTATAAGTTTATTCGATGGGTTAAGAAAAAGATATCTAGTGATATCCAACGAAGTATCGGTTCTGTATACAAAGACTTAAGAAAAGCACTCTTCGGTTTTATAAAAGCTCAGCTCACTCTGATTTCTATGACAGCTGCGATCGTGCTTGTGGGACTACTGATTCTTCGTGTTGAATATGCTGTAACAATTTCGATCATCATTGGAATTGTAGATCTTCTTCCATACCTGGGTACAGGCGCAGTGTTTGTGCCATGGTTAATCTATTCATTTCTAGCTGGAAATTATGGGTTAACGATCGGGTTAGCTATACTGTATGGAATTGTAGTAATTCAACGTCAATTAGTAGAACCTAAAGTATTATCCTCAAATATTGGCCTCGATCCCCTGGCAACATTGATTGCACTTTTTGTAGGTTTTCAAATCTTTGGATTCATCGGGTTAATTATCGGTCCCGTGTTCCTTGTCGTTATCAAAACGTTGTATCATGCAAATGTATTTAAAGATATTTGGCATTATATTATCGGCGAGAACAAAAGAAAAAGCTGAAGGTATCTCTCCTTCAGCTTCAAACTTTCGAGAAAATCCCCGAAGTTTTTATCTTAACGTGTGTGAATAAACCCACGCCTTTTCTTAATAGTATCATCTCTTAATAAACACGAATTGACCATTATTCATTCTTTTCTCAAGAAACTTTCGTAGCCAACGCTTGAAAGGTCTTCTAGTTGCTGGTAGTAGAAGTGCAAAACCAATCGCATCCGTAATAAAACCAGGCGTAAGCAATACCACTCCACCTACTAAAATACACAATCCATCAAGAATTGCATCTCCTGGCATCTGACCTGTTTGCATCTGACGATTAACCTTTTGTATAGCTTCAGAACCTTCTTTCCTAGCAAGCCAGGCTCCAAGTACACCAGTCCCAATAATTAATAATATCGTAGGAATCAACCCTAATGTCCGCCCTGACAAAAGCAACAGACCTATTTCAAGAGCTGGAACGATAATGATAAAAAGAAGCATGATACGAAACATGTTTCAGGGCCCCTTTGATTATATTCGAGAATGATGTTCCCGTTACTCTCTATTATATATGATTTATACCGCATTTCGTAATATACCGATTTCGAAACCTTTCTATATGAAAAAGGAAAAGACTGCCGAATATACGACAGTCTTTCATCAAAAGTCAAAGCTTACAGAATGCTTGCTTTACCATTGTAGATAATTCCAGTAGTTGCATCAAGAGTGATTTCTTGACCATCTTCAAACAGGGTCGTAGCATCATCAAGGCCAACTACGACAGGAAGACCAAGACTTAGTCCTACAACTGCCGCATGACTAGTTAGACCGCCTTCTTCTGTAATCAAACCTGCTGCTTTTTCAAGTGCTGGAACCATATCTTTATCAGAACCAATCGCAACGATGATTGTGTTTTCATCCGCTTTACTAATTGCCTCGTCAGCGTTTTTTGCAATCGCTACTCGACCAGATACGGATGTTTTACCAATACCTTGTGCTTTAGCAAGGATATCTCCGATAACGTGCACTTTCATCAAGTTTGTTGTTCCAGATTCACCTACAGGAACGCCTGCTGTGATGACAACAGTGTCGCCATGGTTAACGATTTCTGAGCGGATAGAAGCCTCAACCGCTACTTCTAGCATCTCATCAGTTGTTTTCACCTTGCGTCCTTCTTGAGCATGTACGCCCCATACGAGAGCAAGTTTACGACACACACTTGCTGTATTTGTAACAGCAACAATCGGTGCTTTTGGACGATATTTTGAAATCATCCGTGCAGTGTGACCACTCTCAGTAGCAGTTAGAATAGCTGGTACGTTCAAGTTGTATGCCGTGTGTGCTACAGATTCACTGATCGCATTTGTAGTATTTGTTTCAATTTCCTTACTTCTTATTGAAAGCAATTCACGGTAGTTCAGAGACTTTTCAGTATAAGAAGCAATATTATGCATTGTTTGAACAGCTTCTACAGGGTAAGATCCTGCTGCAGTTTCACCTGATAGCATGATTGCATCCGTACCATCAAGGATTGCATTGGCAACATCACTTGCTTCAGCACGAGTTGGGCGAGGGTTACGCTGCATAGAATCGAGCATTTGTGTTGCTGTAATGACTGGTTTACCAAGCGCATTACACTTTTTGATCAGTTGCTTCTGTACGAGTGGTACTTCCTCAGCTGGGATTTCAACACCTAGATCACCACGAGCTACCATAAGACCATCAGACACTTCAAGGATAGAATCAATGTTATCTACACCCTCACGGTTTTCGATCTTAGGTACGATTTGAATATCTGTTGCATCATGTTTCTCAAGAAGTTTACGGATATCCAACACATCAGATACACGACGAACAAATGAAGCAGCGATAAAGTCTACGCCTTGCTCAATACCAAATTCAATATCAGCAGCGTCCTTATCAGTGATACCAGGCAAGTTTACACTTACGTTTGGTACGTTAACGCCTTTTTTATTCTTCAACGTGCCGTTGTTTAATACTTCTGTGTAAAGCTCATTTTCCTCAATGCTTTTCACTTCAAGCTCGATCAAACCATCGTCAAGAAGAATCTTTGAACCTGGATGAACATCATTAACAAGATCAGGATACGTTACAGAAATCTTCTCTGTAGTACCAGCTACTTCTTCCATTGATACGATAAGCTGTTGTCCTGCTTCAAGATCGATCGCACCATTTTCCATGTTGTGCGTACGAATCTCAGGTCCTTTTGTATCAAGTAGAATTGCAACATTCTTGCCAATCTTCTCGGATACTGCACGAATATTTTTAATACGGTTGCCGTGCTCTTCAAAATCTCCGTGAGAAAAGTTAAGACGGGCAACATTCATTCCAGCCTGCATCAATTTTTCTAACGTTTGTTGGTCCTCACTTGCAGGCCCAATTGTACAGACAATTTTGGTTTTACGCATAGGTCTCCTCCTAAAAGCTCTTCTTAATTAATTTTATCCAACTCTGGGTAATATTTATCCAGTAAACACCATTATTCATCCATTAGTCGTGGATGAATACTAGTTTAGATTGAAAGTTCTCTTGCAAGCTGCACCATTTTTTGATTAACAGTATGAGGCATATCAAGTGCTTCATTAATATCCAGATCAATGATTTGGTTATTGTGAATGCCTACAGTTCGATCTTGTGCACCTTCAAGCAAGAGTTCTACTGAACGTGCGCCTAGACGACTTGCTAGCACACGATCTGTTGCAGTAGGTGAACCCCCTCGCTGTACGTGACCAAGAACAGTAACACGAGTTTCCATATTCATTGCTTCCTGAATTTCTTTCCCAATTTCAACTCCGCTTCCAACGCCCTCAGCAACTACAATGATGCTATGGCGCTTTCCACGATCATGCCCTCGTTTTAAACGAGCAAGAATATCAGACATTTCATATTTCTCTTCAGGGATAAGAATAGATTCTGCACCGTCAGCAAGACCTGACCAGAGAGCGATATCTCCAGCATTACGGCCCATTACTTCGATCACGTATGTACGCTCGTGAGAAGTTGCTGTATCACGAATCTTATCAATAGCCTGAATAACAGTATTCAGCGCAGTATCGAAGCCAATAGTAAAATCTGTACCTGGAATATCATTATCAATTGTTCCTGGAATTCCAATCGTAGGGAATCCGTGTCCCGTAAGCTTTTGAGCTCCACGGTAGGAACCATCTCCTCCAATGACCACTAGCCCTTCAATTCCATGTTTCTTAAGGTTCTCTACCCCTTTTAATTGCCCTTCAATCGTTTTGAATTCTGGACAACGAGCAGAATAAAGCATTGTGCCGCCTCTATGAATAATATCAGCTACAGAGCCAATTTCCATTTTTTTGATTTCACCATTAATCAATCCGGTATATCCGTGGTAGATTCCGTAAACCTCAATATCGTGGTAAATCGCTTTACGAACTACAGCACGAATTGCCGCATTCATTCCAGGTGAGTCTCCCCCGCTGGTCAATACACCAATACGCTTCATACCTGTTCACCTCATTAGTTCTTTGTGTTATTAAAATATCAAATACACCCGTTGAACACAATAGCAAAGCACATCCATAAAAAAGTGCTTTCCCCGCACAGAGAAAGCACTTTCCTTATTTTAAGCCAATGGTATCGGTTACAAACGTATATTGTCCAATATTTCTGTATTTTTCATAGCGCTGCTCGACAAGCTCTGATTTGGTAAGTTTAGAAAGTTCTTCCAAAGATTTCATTAACACTTTCTGGATAGAAGCAGCCTGTTCTTCCACATTTCTATGGGCGCCACCTTTTGCTTCTGGTACGATTTCATCGATCACACCTAGTTCTTTCAAATCAGGTGCTGTAATTTTCATTGTATCTGCAGCCTGTTGCGCGAGACTAGCATCTTTCCAAAGAAGAGCTGCTGCACCTTCTGGAGAGATAACAGAATACCAGGAGTTTTCGAGCATGTGTACGTGGTTTCCTACTCCGATTGCAAGAGCACCCCCACTAGCGCCTTCACCAATTACGATACAAACGATTGGAACGGTTAGACCTGCCATTTCAATGAGATTTCGAGCAATCGCTTCACTCTGCCCACGTTCTTCTGCTGCTTTACCTGGAAAGGCTCCTTTTGTGTCTAATAAAAAGACAACAGGTCTATTGAACTTTTCAGCTTGTTTCATAAGACGAAGAGCTTTGCGGTACCCTTCAGGGTGAGGCATACCAAAATTTCTTCGTAAATTCTCTTTCGTATCTTTTCCGCGCTGATGCCCTACAACCGTCACAGGCTTTTCTTCAAATGTTGCTATACCGCCAACAATTGCTTCATCGTCACCAAAAGCTCGGTCTCCATGCAGCTCAATAAAGTCATCAAAGATGCGACCAATGTAGTCTAGCGTAGTTGGACGTTCGGGATGACGTGCAAGTTGAACTCTATTCCAGGCCGTCATGTTCCCATAAATCTCGTCTTCCATATATGCAAGACGCTTTTGAAGTCGCGAGATCTCATCTGATAGGTCGATGTTTTTCTCATCCATAAACGATCTTAATTCTTCGATTTTATCTTCAAGCTCTTGAACCGGTCGTTCAAAATCAAGTCTATTTGCCACTATTGATCACCTCCATTACTATGAATCATGAGTACTGTTGAGAGTGTTTTCTTCATATCAGCACGATGGATGACTGAATCAAGTTGCCCATGATTAAGTAGAAATTCAGCAGTTTGGAAATCTTCAGGAAGATCTTCCCTAATGGTTTGTTCTATAATTCTTCTGCCAGCAAATCCGATCATTGCCTTTGGTTCAGCGAAATTATAGTCACCTACCGAAGCGAAACTAGCAGAAACTCCCCCAGTAGTAGGATGGGTCATAACAGAAATGAATAAACCTCCATTATCAGAAAAGCGTTTCAGTGCCACGCTCGATTTAGCCATCTGCATTAAGCTTAATACACCCTCTTGCATTCTTGCTCCACCAGAGGCAGTAAAGATAATAAAAGGAATCTTTTCTTTATCAGCATGCTCGATGGTTCTTGTGATTTTCTCGCCAACAACCGATCCCATACTTCCCATACGAAAACGAGCATCCATAACAGCAATCGCTGTACGTTGACTGTTGATCGTTCCTTCTCCAGTTACCACTGCTTCGTTAAGAGAAGATTTCTTACGATCCTTTTCGAGTCTTTCAACATAATCAGGGAATGAGAGCGGATTTTCAGAAATCATCCCTGCATTAAACTCTTCAAAACTACCTGCATCAAGCGTATTTTTTATACGCTCAAAAGCGTTCATCTGATGATGATATCCGCATTTCACACATACTTTGTTAGACTTCTCAAGTTCCTTGGAATAAATAATACTTTTGCAGCCAGGACACTTGGTCATTATGCCCTCTGGCACATCTTGTTTTATTTTTTCAGAAGGAACAGTTGCGTATTTCTTCTTCTTATTAAATATATCTTTTAACAATTGTGACCATCCCTTTCACCTTAAATATCTTGCTGATTGTAATCTTTGTCATTCTCGGACAACAGACGAATGGCCTTCTCCTGGTTACGAGCAGTTAATGCTTCAATTAATGCTTCATAATAAGTAACAGGACGGTAAGTAAGATGGTGCCAAATTGTCTGATGATAGTCGGAAAGCTCACCCCATAACCTCATGAGTAAATGATTCTTTGTTGATGAAGTGATAACTCGAAAGAATGCTATATCAAACTCTGTTGAGTAAATATCTTCCTCAGAAGCAGGTTCTTTATGATAAAGCATCGTTTTCAGTTGCTCTAATTCATCTTCGGTTATACGATCACAAGCTAACCTTAAGATGTCCATCTCGATTAAATGTCGCGTTTCTAACAAATCTCGTCTAGACTTTGTATCTTTAAGAATAAATGAAGCAATAACCTCAACTAGACGATGATTTTTCACATTTGAAATAAAGGTACCTTCTCCACGTCTCGTTTCGATAAGTCCTAGCATTTCCATTGACCTTAAGGCTTCTCTTACTGACGACCTTCCTGCATTTAACCGCTCAGAAAGCTCCCTTTCGGAAGGGAGCTTGTCACCGGTTTGTAAACCATCATTATATATAATTGCTTTTATTTTATCTAAGATATTCTGGTAGACTTTCCCCTGTGGTTCCATGTTGGAAAATCAACACCCCTTCTTCAATCCTGGTCATCCCCTTATCCAAGAAAAAAGTGAGAAAGTAACGTTCTTTCCCACTTACTTTTCTTCTTCAGCAATGATTGCAAGAGAACGTGTTTTTTCTTTAACGACCTCAGGATCTACATTAATACGTGCTACACCTGTTTCCATCGCAGCCTTTGCAACACTTGCTGCCACTGCTGGGGCAACTCTCGGATCAAATGGAGCAGGAATAACATAATCTGCATTTAAATCGTCGCTACTTACAAGTTCCGCAATCGCCTGAACCGCAGCTACCTTCATGTCTTCATTGATATGAGTAGCACGTACGTCTAAAGCACCTCTGAAAATCCCAGGAAACGCCAAAACGTTGTTAATCTGATTAGGGAAATCCGAACGACCTGTACCAATCACACTCGCACCAGCATCTCTAGCATCTTCAGGCATAATTTCAGGTACAGGGTTTGCCATCGCAAAAATAATCGGATCCTCATTCATGGATGCAACCATTTCTTTCGTTAATGCTCCTTCAACTGACACTCCGATAAACACATCAGTATTTGAAATAACTTCTTTTAGAGAGCCTTCCGCTTGATCTCTATTCGTATATTTCGCTACAGATGCTTTCACATCATTCATTCCATAAGGGCGACCTTCAAAGATTGCTCCTTTGGAATCACACATGATGATGTCTTTCACACCAAAGCGGTTTAATAGCTTAATAATAGCAATACCAGCTGCACCCGCACCATTGATCACGACTTTGATCTCACTCATTGATTTGCCAGATAATTTCAATGCATTTACAAGACCCGCTACTGTCACGATTGCAGTTCCATGCTGGTCATCATGAAAAATCGGAATATTGGTTTCTTTCTTTAGTCTTTCTTCAATCACAAAACAATTCGGAGCCGCTATGTCTTCAAGGTTTATACCACCAAATGTCGGTTCCATTAATTTAACGGTCTGAACTATTTGGTCAACATCTGTCGTATTTAAACAAATTGGGAAAGCATCTACGCCAGCAAAACTTTTGAAAAGAACGGCCTTTCCTTCCATGACAGGTAATGACGCTTCAGGTCCAATGTTCCCTAAACCAAGCACAGCCGTACCATCAGAAACGACAGCTACCATGTTCCCTTTCATCGTGTACTCATATACCTTATTCTTATCGTCGTATATTTCTTTACACGGCTCCGCGACACCTGGTGAATATGCAAGGCTCAAGTCAGTTGCATTTCTCACCGGAACTTTGGATTTAGATTCAAGTTTTCCTTGGTTAACTCTGTGAATATGTAATGCTTCTTCTCTTGTGATAGACAATTAACCCACTCTCCTTCTTAGGAAGCTATATGTTCTAGTATTATGATTTCATCGATTATGAAGACAGTGGTCAGACCACTCTATTTTCACCATTATAACAAATCACCAATTGCTGTAAAGAATTTCATCGAGTCTTTTTAACTACATTGTTCTCACCTAATAGGTTTTTTAACCTTTTTATACAAGTGTCTGAGAGTTTAACAAACCATTCTTCCCCTAGTTTTACAGTCTTTTCAGAATGGCTATAGTACAGCACAACAGCAGACTCACCCTTATTTTCACTCAACACTTTTTTTACATTATCTAACGTATCATCGTTGAGATGAGGGTGATCGATTTTTAAGAATAGTGTACCTGAGTTTTTTTTAGGAGTAATATCTTTTAGTCTTTTTGCTCTCGAAACGATTATATTTGTACTTTCTTCTCTTTTTTGAACAACGCCATCTATATACACAAATTCACCCTGCTGAAGAATACCTGAAGTTTGTTCCCAAATATCAGGAAAGACAACTCCCTCAATTTCAGAAGTTTCATCTTCTAATGTTATAAAAGCCATCATTTGTCCTTTCTTAGTTCGAATACTTCTCGTCTTAATCACTTCCGCTGCAATTCGAAGTGGACGACGGTCAGCAAACGAGATTCCTTCAGATATAACAGTACGTTGATAACCTTGAATATTCTTCAAATAAGGCTCGATTGGATTAGCAGTTAAATAAAAGCCAATCGCTTCCTTCTCAAAAGCGAGGAGGTCCTTTTCTTCAAAAGGTGGTACACTTTCGTAGGGTGGCTCAGAATCATTACTATTGAACAAGCCTGGTTGATTCTCATCCCCTTGTTCAGAAGCAAAATTCATAGCAGTTTCAAGTGTTGCAAGTAACGATGATCGACTGACTTTGAAATCATCCATCGCTCCTGCAAAAACCAACGATTCAATCGCTCTTTTGTTTACCACCCGGAGTGAAACCCTAGTACAGAAATCGAATAAGCTCTTGTAGGCTTTATCGCCCCTCCTCGAAACAATTTCCTCAATCGCATTTTTTCCAACATTCTTTACTGGTAATAGTCCAAAACGTATGGACTCAGCATCTACTATAAATGTACTTTCACTTTTGTTAATAGAAGGAGGAAGTACAGACAATCCTTTTTGATGACATTCCGTTAAGTATTTTGATAACCGATCTTGGTTTCCAATCGCAGATGTTAATAAACTCGAAAAGAAATACCTGGGATAATTAGCTTTCAAATATGCAAGCTGGTACGCAATAATGCTGTATGCTACTGCGTGACTACGATTAAATCCATAGTTAGCAAATCGTACGATATACTCATATACCTCTTCAGCAGTTTCTTTCGAATATCCTTTTGCTAGACAGCCTTTCACGAAATGCTCTCTCTCCGATTCGAGCACTTCCCGCTTCTTTTTCGAAACAGCTCTTCTTAATAAATCAGCTTCTCCTAAAGAGAACCCCGCTAATTTAGACGCAATCTGCATAATTTGTTCCTGATATACAATGACACCATAGGTAGATTGAAGAATTGACTTCAAATCAGGATGTGGATAGTGAACAGGACGTTCATTATGTTTACCTGATATGAATAATGGAATGTTTTCCATCGGCCCCGGTCGATAAAGAGCGTTAACAGCCACAATATCTTCAAATTCTGTAGGTTTAAGCTTACGTAAAACCTGTCTCATCCCATCAGATTCCAGTTGGAAAACACCGGTGGTATCTCCTTCTGTAAGCATCGAAAATGTAGCTTGATCGTCCGCTGGTATAGTTGATAATGAAAGCTTCTCACCTGTATTTAACTCAATATTTTTAAGAATCCCCTCAATGAGGGTAAGGTTTCGAAGTCCAAGGAAATCCATCTTCAATAACCCGATTTCTTCAAGGTCATTCATTGGAAATTGAGTCAAACTGATATGATGTCCCTCTTGAAGCGGTACGTACTTCGTTAGAGGGGCGGCGGAAATGACTACGCCAGCTGCGTGTGTAGAAGTATGTCTTGGCAAACCTTCAATCGTGCTTGCGATTTCGAATACTCTCATGCATTCTTCAGAAGTAGAAAGAACCTTTTTAAGCTCAGGAGATTCTTCTTTAGCCTTTTGCAAAGTAATCCCTGGCTGGGATGGAATTGCCTTTGACATTGCATCGAGTAATTTTGTATCTACTTCAAGTACTTTCCCAACATCTCGAATCGCAGCTTTGGCAGCAAGCGTCCCAAAAGTAACAATTTGCGCCACGTGATTATGCCCATATTTATTATGAACGTATTCGATAACTTCATCACGACGTACATCTGGGAAATCGATATCAATATCTGGCATCGTGACTCGCTCCGGATTTAAGAATCGTTCGAAGAGCAGGTTATGTTGAATTGGATCTACATCGGTTATGTTCAGTAAGTAAGCAACCAATGATCCCGCTGCAGATCCTCTTCCTGGTCCTGTAATCATTCCTTTCTCATGAGCATATTTCATGAAATCCCAAACAATTAAAAAGTAATCACTGAAACCCATTTTACTAATGATAGATAATTCATAATCTAGCCTATCATCAATAATAGAACTACTCGATCCATAACGAGCAGTCACACCTTCAAGACATAGACTTTTAAGGTATTCGTCGGCTGACCTTTCTTCAGGCACAGGGTATTCAGGAAGATGCGTATCTTCAAAAGATAAGCTCACATTACATTGCGATGCTATTCTTCCGGTTGCTTCAATCGCCTCTTCATATCCTTCGAAGCGTTCTTTCATCTCCTCTTTACCTGTTAAATAGAATTCATGATTCGGAAGACTAACATGATCTTTATCTTCATAGCGGACCCCATTATCGATGCACTTCAAACAATCATGCGCTTCTCCATCACCTTTTGATATGTAGTGAACAGCATTAGTAACGGTGAGAGGTAAGTCCGCTTTTTTTGCAAATCTGTAAACCAACTGGTTAAGTTGCCTTTCTTCACGTATGAAGTGGTCTTGCATTTCTAGGTAAAAACCTGACGAAAATGCTTTCTTGTACTCAACCGCATGCTGCAACGCTGCAGTCTCCTCACCTTTTAAAAGCAATTCACCTATGACAGTTCCTCTTGCACCTGTCAGCGCAACGATTCCCTCAGAGAGAGCTAAAAGTTCTTGTTTCTCAATATAAGCTTTTCTATTAGAAGAGTGCTTTACAATCGTAGATATTTTCAATAAGTTATGATAACCCTCGTTAGATTCCGCTAGAAGAACCAATGTGTCGTACTGGTTAGGATCAGGGTAAGAATGAGATGTTCCTACTGATACCTCTACTTCTAGTCCAATGATTGGTTTAATTCCGTTTTCTAGACAAGCTTTATAGAATGGAATTGTTCCGTACATTGTCCCCTTATCCGTTAAAGCAAGTGACGCATAGCCCATTCTTTTGGCTGCTCCCACTAGTTTCTCTATTCGGCTCGGGCTATCTAAAAGGCTATATTCGCTATAAACACGCAGATGCACAAATTCCATTTGTAATCCCACTTTCACTGAACGATTACCTCTATTATAGATACTGTTACCTTCTCAAACAAACATTATCAAGCATAACCACCCTTCCTTTTCGCATAGTCTTTATTAAAGGTGGACTAGATTTGCTCGGACCTATTGTGAATGTAGGGATTTTTCTTATTGTGTTCATCATTCTGAAATAATGAAAGAAGGAGTTACCAATGGAGAGAGTTACGCTCGTCACATTAATTATTGCTTTTTTTGTTGCTTTTGGAGTTATCGTTGGTGGATCAATCATCGGTGGGATTGGTGCATTTCTGTCAGGGGAACCACCATTGCACTGGATATATGTAGTGGCTCAAAGGTTGAAAATTTGGGCCATCGCAGCTGCGATTGGAGGAACGTTCGATACAATCAATAATATGGAGAGGAGCTTCCTGAGCGGATCTCCTGATGAAATTATGCGCCAATTTTTATGGATATTTTGTGCATTAGGAGGGGCCCAAGCGGGCATGGAAGTCATTAACTGGTTTACACAAGGACGTGCCCACTAATGAGAGTTCCTCAAGTATACTCCAGAAAAGGATGGCAGAAATTCCTCGCTGGGCTATCGGTAGGAGTCATTTTTGGATGGTTGTTCTTCTTGATGCTTTTTGGAATTATGTATGAAAAGCAAATTACAACAATCAAAGAACAGAAAATAAAAATCTCAGATCTCAAAACACAAAACCGTACATTATTAGATGATCAAGAAAACTACGACAATGAAGATATCGAAAAAACCCTTCTCATTAAAGGCATTGTAGTGACGTTCGACAAGGAGCAGGACCTATCCCTCAACTCATTGACTAAGCATGAGTTAAAAAAAGCTGTTCAAGACGAATTAAATGATTTATTGAACAAAGACCTTGGATCTGTTGCACATACCAGGTCTTTTATTATCAAATCCCTCGAGAATAAAACTTTAATGATCAATGACATTGAATATGGCTTCGAAGTAAAACAAATGATCGTTTATACAACTGTCGAAGTCGTTCTATCGATTCGATTAATTCAATAAAAAGATACTACTATTTTGTGACTTTTTGTCAGAAAAGTCGCATTTTTATAATTTGTGGTATATGATAGAAGTACAGCAAAATTTCAGGAGGTGTAGCGATGGTTATCAACCGTAAGCAGCTAGCCAAATCCAAGGTAGCCGATTTGATGAACGGACGTTCAGCTTATGCGGAAACAAAAGAATTAGCTACTCTTATCAAGAAAGAATTACAATCGCTTAACATTGATGTGCATGAGGACGTGACGAACTTTGGTTCCTGGTTCATTCCGATGCCACAAGAACAAGTTTAATTAGTAAAGACCGACGCTCTCAATTATTTGAGGATTGCCGGTCTTTATTTGTATTATTTAGAAATCTTCACACGCTTTCTCAAGCTCTTCTAACACTTGATCTGCCTCTTCCCATGTATAAACGGTTGCTCCTGCAGCCATCGGGTGGCCTCCTCCGTTATACCTTGTAGCAATACTGTTCACAACTGGTCCTTTTGAACGGAGACGAACTCGAATTTGATCTTCTTCTTCTATGAAAAACACCCATGCTTTTAGCCCAGCAACATTTGAGAATGAATTAACGAGTTGTGATGCCTCACTTGCGCTAACACCATAGGAAGAAAGTGTTTCATTCGATAACTTAATCCATCCTGCTCCATTCTGACTTACTTCAAACTGTTGAAGAACAAGCCCATTCAGCCTCGCTATATGCTGCTCTGTTTTGTAAAGTTCTTTATATAGAGATCCTGTGTCAAATCCATGTTTAAGTAGCTCTCCCGCGTATTCAAACGTACGTTGCGTCGTATTTGAGAACATAAACCTTCCTGTATCTCCAACAATACCTGCATAAAGAAGAAAAGCCCCTTCATCCGGAAGCACATATCCGCGTTGTTTCGCATGTATGTAAAGGTCCACGATCATTTCACTAACAGAACTCGAAGAAGTATCTACCCATAAAATATCTCCATATGGATCTTCATTTGGATGGTGATCAATTTTCACGAGCAAATTTCCTCGGTGATAGCGATCGTCACTAATTCTAGGCTGATTCGCCGTGTCACATACAATTACAAGGGCATTTTCATAATCTTCATCTGAGACCTCATCCATTCTGTTCAAGAACATAAGAGATGGTTCTTCTTCTCCAACGACTAGTACGTTTTTTTGCGGAAATGTCCCTTTGATCAATGAAGCTAGCCCTCCTTGTGAACCGAGCGCATCAGGGTCAGGTCGTACATGGCGATGGATTATGATTGTCTCGAATTTTTCTATTGCATCCAATATTTGTTCTTTCATTTTAATACTCCTTTCGTACACTTTCCGATTTGTTAAAGGTTCGTCATAGATTTTCAACCTTAAGTTCTATACAATAGAGACGAACCTTACATTTGGAGGAAAGCATACATGCCTATCTTTATTATAATAATTGTTTTTTCAATAGTATTTTATTTGTTTTATCGCGTGAAGTCGTTCAGATCTACTGGAGTGGCTACGAAAGAATGGTTAAATTCTAAAGCTAGCATTGCACTTGGGTTATTTCTAATTTCCTTTGCGATCAATTCATTCACTGTCTACATCACTACTGTAACGTATATCGTTGGTGGTGTATTCATCTTACTTGGTCTCGTCAACGTGATTGTCGGATATAAGAAACAAAAGCATTATCGACCATTTGCCATTGAAGAGTTCGATAATATGAATAAGTAACAACAAAGCGCCATGAGTCTTCTCATGGCGTTTTTGGTTTATCGATCGATTAATTGTGCCATCATCAATGCTTTACCAACTACAGTCCCGTCATGATAGATCTCAACATCTACTTTCCCGAATTTTCGGGAGACTTCAAGAACTTTAGGGATGATTTCAATCGTATTATCGATTTGAACAGGTTTAATAAAATATAATGTGATGTTTTCTACGACAAGATCGCCCTTTTTATACTTCTTCAACACTCTGCTACCTGCTTCAGTAACAAGCGTAGTGAAAACTCCATACGAAAGTGTTCCTAGTAGACTCGTCATCTGCGGAGTTACTTCACAAACATATCTACTCTCATTACTTGTCGATACATCATTAAACCGACTTGTAATTAAATCGTCAAACGTTTCACCAATTTGTGGTTGTTGTTGAATCAATTGCAAGGCTTTTAAAACATCTTGCCTACTTACGATACCGATCAACCTTTGATATTGATCAAGTACAGGTAGCATCTCGATACCTTCCCATATCATCGTGTGTGCCGCTGATGCAACTGACGTTTGCTCATTTACCGTTAATGGCTGCTTCGTCATTACTTTCGTAATTGGCGTTTGATATTGCTCTCCCAAGACATCTTTAGATGTAACGATGCCTTGAACTTTCATGTTGGGATCGACAACCGGATATCTGCTATGAAGGGTTGCTTCATTTAATTCATGCCACCGGCCAACGTTCTCAGTCGATACAAGAAAGCTTGTCTTTGTTAACGGTGTTAGAATGTCACTTACAAGGACGATTTCTTTTTTTATCAATTGGTCATAAATCGCACGATTGATCATCGTCGCAACGGTAAATGAATCATATGAGGTCGAGATGATTGGAAGATCATATGCATCCGCCATTGCTTTCACTTCATCTTCTGCGTCAAATCCTCCTGTGATTAAGACAGCTGCACCTGCTTCAAGCGCGATTTTATGGACGTTATCACGATTTCCTACTATGAGAAGACTACCAGGGTCAACGTAACGCATCATCGCTTCTAGCTTCATTGCCCCAATGACAAATTTATGCAACGTCTTGTGAAGTCCATTTTTCCCACCTAGCACTTGTCCATCTACTATATTCACAACTTCAGCATAAGTAAGTTTTTCAATGTTTTCTTTTTCTTTTTTTGTGATACGAATCGTGCCCACACGTTCGATTGTGCTAACAGTCCCTTTATTTTCAGCATCTTTAATCGCTCTGTATGCTGTTCCTTCACTTACTTTGAGCTCTCTAGCAATTTGTCTGACTGAAATTTTACTTCCTACCTCGAGCGTTTCAATATAATCAAGTATCTGTTCATGTTTCGTTGTCAATTGCTTTCACCATGCTTTCTATGGCCACATCTGTATCAATATTTAATTTCCATCTGTTATAGTGGTGTTTGAATTGACTTCATTATACATAACTATTGGATGCAACTTCAACGGCTGTAAAGCTTTTTTCTCGATTCCACTTCAGATTCTTCAAATTGATGAGTGAGATTCCTCTTTTTTTCACTTCTACCGAAGTACAATCCAACGAAATTACCTCCCAATGCCATTAAAGCAAATACCAACCACATGCCAAAAAATGCGCCTTCCAACGTTAGATCGAATTGAAACCTTGGCACCGCATCATATACTAGAAATAAGATACATAATACTGACAAAAAAAGACGTTGTTTCATTGTCATTCCTCCCCAATCCTTCTTATACAAAGGATATGAGAGGGCATGGCCTTTTAACACGCCAAAAAAAAGAAGAACCTCTGCCTTAGCATCGGTTCTTTGTAACTGTTTCAATTATAATTTGATTGAATCGCCCGGTTTCATCACTTTCCCTTTATTGTTTTTCAACTTGTCTACAAATGTTTCAGGGTTTTGTTCAATGACAGGAAACGTATTATAGTGAACCGGTACGGTTACATCAGCATTGATCCATTCTGTAGCAATCACAGCATCATCTGGTCCCATTGTGAAATTATCACCGATTGGAATAAACGCCAGGTCAATCTTCACATCTGAAAGCAGCTTCATATCTGAATATAGTGCGGTATCACCAGCATGATAGACTGTCTTATCTTCAGCAGTAAACAGAATACCAGCAGGCATTCCCGTATAAATGATCTGTTTGTTCTCTTCATCCATATAGCTTGAACCATGAAAAGCTTGTGTTAACTTCACTGTACCAAAATCAAATTCATGTGCTCCTCCAATATGCATTGGATGAGTATTCAATTCTTTCCAACCTAAGTATGTGGCAAGTTCAAAAGGTGCAACAACAAGCGCATCATTTCGCTTAGCAATCTCAACAGTGTCGCCTACGTGGTCGTTATGACCATGAGTTAGTAAAATCACATCACATGTGACCTCGTTAGCATCAAGGTCGCATTGTTCATTACCGGTAATGAACGGATCGATTAGTATTTTCGCCTTCTCTGTTACGATTTCAACTACGGAATGACCATGAAATGTTACTTGCATCTAAATTCGCTCCTTTACATGCTTATTATTGGATTCCCCTGTCTTTTTTCCCTATCATGAATTTACTAAACTAATACTGTTGCCATGCATTTTCATATTTCTCGATAAGATTAGGACGAATTAACGTATTTGGTTCTAACTTAATCTTTTCCCCATCTTGTGTAATCGTAGAATCCTCATCTTTACCAAACGCAGTTAGTGAGGGAATCATTGCGGATGTTAAATAGTCCGTTTTCACTCGAATTTTGAGATCTTCACTATCTATTTTAGTCCTTGTAGCTAAAACAAACCCCCAATTACCAAAACTAGGGATATCAACATGCATGTTTGTCGTATAAAGACCTGTTTCACCTATTGTTTTTGAAATCGTCCAGTAAGCTTCCGTTGCAAACACAGGACTAGTAGCCTGCACCATCATTGCACCATCACTCTTTAAATGATTTCTCAACATAGAATAGAACTCCCATGTATATAGCTTGTTTAATGATTCATTATTGGGGTCAGGTAGGTCACTTATAATGACATCAAATCGTTCCGATTCATTTTCCATGAATTTAAACGCGTCCGCGTTCACGACTTGTACTCGCTTGTCCTCAAATGCATGTTGATTCAGTTCTACTACCATGTGATTCGTTCTCGCAATATCAACCATTCGAGGATCGAGATCCACTACTGTAATGGAATCAACCTCATCGTATTTTAGTAACTCTCGAACAGCAAGACCGTCTCCACCACCTAAGATAAGGACGTTATTCCGATCACGACTGGCCGCCATCGGAACATGTACAAGCGTTTCATGATAGCGGTGTTCATCGCTTGAACTAAATTGAAGCTGTCCATTTAAATAGAGTCTGAGATCTCCCTGTTCCTTCGTAAGGACAATTCTCTGATAAGCGGTTTCTTCAGAAAAGATGATCGGATCTTTATAAAGGCGTTGTTCGAATGAAAAAGCGATTTCCTCACCGAACAATACTCCTACAATCATTAAGATCAATGCAAAAGAAGCAGCACCAATATAAATGCTTCTTCTCACAATTTCTTTTCTGAAAGATATAATCATCCAAAACGCAACTAGAATGTTGATTAACGCTACAAGAAAAGCTGATTTAACTAGTCCAAATTCTGGTCTAAGATAAAATGCAAACAATAAACCGCCGACTAGCCCACCTGCATAATCTGAAAAAAGTACCCGAGCGGTACTTTTGTTCATTTCTACGCCTATTTCATTTGCTTTTCTAATCAAAATAGGCAATTCTAGACCGGTTAGACCACCCACTATTAGAATGATACTGTATAGGAATATTGCGGTAGACTCTTCGCCTGCTATGGATGTGATTCCAAAGACAGCAAAGCTCGATATACCACCAATGATACCAATCATTAGCTCGATCACAATAAATCGTGTGATAAGGTGTTTGACTACCCTTTCACTCAACGAAGCACCGATTCCCATTCCAGTAAGAAACAAGGAGATTGTAATGGTATATTGCTTCACACCATCCCCAAGGATATATGAACCTAGAGCACCAAACAGCACTTCAAAAATGATTCCACAGATCGAGACGATCCCTGAAGCCCAATACAGCTGACTGCTCTTATTTGTAATCTTACTCATGCCTTTCACCTTCAGCTGTCATATTCTTATGTAATGGATGCGCCCACTACAAAGCCTAGTCCGATCGAAACACACATCGATACGATTCCTACAGCTACCACACCTTCGTGCAGCTTTTGCTCGACTGAAAAACGTCTAGTTAGAAAATCAAAAATATAGTAAGCAATAAGCTGTAATACAACTCCATAGCCACCCCAGATTACAGTATCTAGGACATCAGAACTATGATAGATTGAGAAAGCTAAAATTAAGCATATTCCTATTATTTTACCACCTATCGACAGTGCAACTGCATTATTCCCTTTTTCAATCTCTTGCCAATCCTTATACTTAGTCGTGATTAATTCAAAGATCACTAACCCAACTGCAACAACTACGATCGCTGCAATAAAATATACAAAAGTTAACAAAAATGGACCCATTTTATTACTCTCCTTTACTTATTTTCCTGTCCCTGGTCCTCCACCGCGACTTCCTGAACCTCTAAATGAGGGAGTGCCTGAAGGTCCTTTATACGTTCCACCCGTTGATTTGTAGCCTCCATAACAATTTCCAAGACTATTCTTACATCGAGATTTTTGTTTTTTACCCCAATCATCAACATCAAGGATTTCATCAAGTATGTAATAAGCCAATAACCCATCAAAGAAACTTGGCTGATAATTGTCCCTAACGAATCCAACCGTTGCTACTTCTACGAGTGTGTCCGAGTCACTGTCGCCCTCTGTCAACGATACTATGAAATCGTCATACACAAGGACTTGTTTACCATCTTTTAATTCGCTGACTTCATTCGGTTTTATTTGTTCTTGAAGATAGGAGGAGACCGCGGGAATATCCTTTCCTTCTGCTGTGTAAATCTTCGAGATATCCCCGGAGTCTACGCTACTCTCCACAACGTCTTCAAGCTGATACCGATCCTCTACGACTTCCTGAATATCTTTCGTGATGCCGCAAGCGGATACGAGTAGAACGAATGCTGTCAACAGAATTAATCCTGTCAGCCTTTTCATTCTTCCACCCCTTGAAGGGGAAAGAGTTATTCTTTCCCCATTTTTTTCTTAAGTTCTGCTAATTCATCATCAATCCCATTACCTTTATCGAGTGCATCAAGCTCATCATCTAGAGAACGATTGTCAGAACGCATATCTTCACTTGTCTCTGCTTCTGCTTCATATTGAAGTACCTTTTCTTCCATTCTCTCAAAACCTCGTTTGGAGTCATCGCTACCAACTGAGGACATTGCTCGATTGATTTTCGTCTTTGTTTTTGCAGACTCAGCACGTGCTTTAAGACTATCCTTCTTCAGCTTCATCTGACGATGTTCTTCTTTCATTTCATCGAGTTTACTACGTAACGTATCTGCATCTGCTTTTGCACGTTCATACGATTCTTTCATTGTTTCAGCTTTCGCTTGATGATCTTTCTTATCTTCAAGTGCTCTTTTCGCAAGTTCATCATTATCGGCTTCAAGTGCTTTGACTGCTTGCTCCTGGCGTTTTTCAACCATAGCATTAGCGTCATCCCACTTTTTCTTAAGCATTTTTTCGTTAGCAATTTGCTTTGCTACAGCTGTTTCAGCCTCGCGAATGTCTGCTTCCATATCTCTCATGAACTGTTCTAGCATCTTAACCGGATCTTCTGCTTTATCAAGCGCAGCATTCAATTCTGATGACATGAGTGTCTTAACTCTTTTAAACATTTTAAACATTTATTTCATCCCCTTATTTGCTTCCTGCAAGAATTTTAATTTCATATTCTTCAATTTCATATCCTTTACTAACTTCTACTTCAGTACCCCAAACTTCGACAGACAGAAATTCCTCTTCTTTCTCATCTGAGAAATCATAGTACTCAACATGTTGACCATTGAGGTTACTCCCTCTACCTGTACCTGATACAAGAGCTTTTCCACTCTCATCTAGGTGGAATTTAATGCCTTCGATCATCACTTCTTTAGGAATAGGTTTAGAGAGTTTCTCTTTAACTGTTTTGTATATTCCAAGCTCCAACTCATCATCCATCTCAGCACTTAACCAAATCGATGAAGTTGCTGCTTGTAATTGATAAGCATACCATTTGTAACCCTGATTGTTATACGTTAGCGTTCCAACAACTTCGTAGTCTTCAAGATCATACGTGATTATATCTCCAACCTGAATGTTGAAAACAGTTCGATCTTCTACCTTTGGTTGATCCTTTTCTTTTTTACCAAATAACTTTGAAAGAAAACTCACGGTTGCACCTCCTATCCTATATCTCATTTACGAGTAAACTCATTAAAAGTTTCACTTTTTTTCAGGTTTGCGATGACTTACCATATGTTCCTCAGTCGTTAAATAAAAGTTAAAAGGCGGCCTCTCCGTTAACAGCGCTTTTTTCTCTAACTTATAGTAGCTAACTTTACGATAAGGATCACCTTCTATAATAGGAAAGTCTTCTTCTAATCTTACATATGCATCGACAGCTTTTTGCATCCGATCGATCCAAAAAGGAATCTCACAGTCTTGTTCTGAAAAAAGCTCGAATGTTTCCTTGGACATATAAAAAGGGGTGGAGGGAAGACCATCCAAAAACGGAGTGAGAAGAGTCATATCTATTCGATTATCCTCAAGGACAAGAACTTTAAGAGAGATCCCCTCCCTTTTTTGATCTGCAAATTCACCAACAGCCCTGCGAATATCATCAAGAGTGACATCGATCACGTCGTATTCTTCAGAAATATGCTTTTCTTTCTCTTTTTTCCTCCAGAAACTCATTGTTATTCCCCTCCTTCTTTTTCGACTAGGACTTTCATTTTCCTTTCGTTGTAGAAGAAAAAAGCAGCTGAAATCAGCTGCTTCATTAGATGTTAGTTATTTCCTAGCATTTTCTGAGAACTATTGTATTCTAAACCGTGCGCTTCTGCCACTGCTTCATATGTTACAAAGCCATCCAGCGTATTGATTCCTTTAAGTAAAGGTTCATTTTGTAGACAAGCGTTTTTGTAACCTTTGTTTGCAAGTTGGATTGCATAAGGAACTGTAACGTTCGTCAAAGCAATTGTCGACGTACGCGGAACCGCTCCAGGCATGTTTGCTACTGCATAATGCACAACGCCGTGCTTCGTATACGTTGGGTTATCATGAGTCGTAATTTTGTCAGTTGTTTCGAAAATTCCACCCTGGTCAATCGCAACGTCTACGATCACAGATCCTGGCTTCATATTCTTAATCATATCTTCTGTCACAAGTTTAGGAGCTTTTGCACCTGGAATCAATACTGCACCGATAACAAGATCGGATTCTTTTACAGCTTCCGCTATGTTAAGTGGATTAGACATCATCGTATTGATTTCTGTTCCAAAAATGTCATCTAGCTGACGCATACGCTCAGGGCTAAGATCCATGATAGTAACATCTGCTCCAAGACCCATTGCTATTTTGGCTGCGTTAGTTCCTACAACTCCGCCGCCAATAACTGTGACTTTCCCACGCTTAACACCTGGAACACCACTAAGAAGGATGCCAAGACCGCCTTTAGGCTTTTCTAGGAACTGCGCACCGATTTGGGCTGACATTCTACCTGCTACTTCACTCATTGGTGTTAGAAGAGGTAACGAACCATTCGGTGATTGAACGGTTTCATAAGCAATACCAATCACCTTATTTTCAACAAGCGCGCGCGTTAGCTCTGGTTCTGCTGCTAGGTGTAAATATGTAAATAAAATAAGACCTTCACGGAAATAACCGTATTCCTCAGGCAATGGTTCTTTTACTTTCATCACCATTTCCATACTCCAAGCTTCGCTTGCAGTATCTACAAGATGAGCACCAGCTTCAATATACTGCTCGTCAGTAAAACCTGAACCGATTCCTGCACCCTTTTCAATATGTACTTCGTGGCCAAAATTAGTTAGACTCAGAACTCCAGCAGGAGTCATTGCCACTCTATTTTCATTATTTTTAATTTCTAAAGGTACTCCGATACGCATATATAATCCTCCTTCGACTTTCAACTATAATTGAAGGGTTTTTCTCAAAACCTCTATCATCATAACATTCCGATTACCAATAAGGAACCTTTACTCCAAAAAATCTTGAAACCCTTTTCAAAGCAACTATTATACTACAAGCATATAACCTATTGCCGCCATAAACAACCCGCCACCCGTACTTACTATCATGTAGAACAACGCAAGATATTTATGATTTGAAGAGAGCTCTAAAGTTTCAAATATAAAAGTTGAAAAGGTGGTTAACGCCCCGAGAAAACCAGTAGATACTGCCGGCCCAAAATCACCTGATCCATAAGCCATCCCAAGAAGGAAGCTTCCTAGAAGATTCACTAATAGCGTGGCAAACGGGAAGCGATGTTTCATATTCAACTTATCGAAAAACAGTGATATAGCATATCTCAAAAGCGCTCCTACAGCTCCACCAACTGCGATGAAAACCCACTGCAAACTACTTCCCCCTAACACGTTTTGCAATTATCGTTCCTATCACTGCTGCACTAAACCCTACCAAAACACTGCTAAAACCATAAAGAAAAGCAGACATATACTGACCTGCTTTTAAATAAATAAATAGGTCGAGAGAATATGTAGAGAATGTTGTGAACGATCCCAGAAGACCTGTTGCAATCAGCTTTTTCATCCATGTTGCAAGATGTCTACTCTCGATGTAGCGATAAAAAAAACCTAAGAAAAACGATCCGACGATATTAACGAGCAAAGTTGAAAGAGGTATACCGTTCATTAATGTGCCAACAGTACTTCGAAGCAATGCTCCAAGCGCTCCACCAACTGCTACAGCGAGACTATACTTCATTACATGGCTCCTTTAATCAATCTTTTTTCATCTTATCGGAACCATTCTTTAAAGTCTACTCACTGGCCTTTTTATCCCATACCCAGGTGAAAAGTCTCCCGTTCGCATCCATCCACTTTAATTCAAAGCGATCTGCATCTGAGTATCCATACTGCTTCATTTTGTCCACTAAATCCTCTACTTTCGAAAGCTCCGTAACTTGAAGATAATCATAAAGTGACTTTACATCTTCTTTTGCAGTTGATCCTTTTCTCACTATGTTTCCTCTCTCAACTTCGTATTCATTAGGACTTGAGAATTCCCATTCATTCTCGATCCCATCAGCTACAACTGTACACTTAAACATAAAGCTATTTTGTAACGTTGAAGCTTCAGCATGAAAAGGAACACAAAATAAAATTGCTAGTATTATTCCTACCTTTATCATTCAATCACCTCTTCTTTAGGCTGAGAAAAACCCTTCATAATTATTCCTTTATTTCTAGATTGCAACATCTTCTTTAGCAAATTAAAATAGAGGTAAGCACGTTAAAAAGGAGCCTCCATGAATTCAACTAACAAACCGATTACAAAAATCGAACGATTCGGCCTAGAATCTGTACCCAAAGATTTACGTACAACGTCCTGGTACGAATACGCTATGATTCAAATGACAATCTCTGTTAATGCTGGTAATTTCCTAGTACCAGCACTTGCTGTTCTTGAAGGCGGACTATCTTTTATGTGGGCTGTAATTTCAACTGTATTAGGTGCAATGCTCGCTTTTATATTTGTCTCTTTTCTTTCTTTTCCTGGTGCAAGAAAAGGAATTCCTTCACAATACGCAGTGCGATCTTTTCTAGGACAAAAAGGAGCACAATATTTTGCATCGCCAGTTCGAAGCATTACTTCTCTCTATTGGTTTGCAGTCCAAACAATTGGTGGAACTTATATGGTTGTAGAGTTAATCAAACGCGCCTTCTCAATCACACTACCGTTTCTCCCAGTATCACTTCTATTAGCAACCTTAATGGCTACACTTGCATTAGTAGGATTTAATGCCGTAAAAAAAGCCACCGTTTTTTTACTGCCTTTGCTGTTTGCAGGTACTGTCTCAATGATGATTGTATTCTTCACTTCAAGCATTAATGGCAACACGTTTCCTTCAATCATATCAAGCACTGAAGCCCCTGGGTACACAACGTTTTTCTTCTATGCAAGCCTTGCCTTTGTACAATATGTATCAGGAGTGAGTAGTTCTTCCGATATGGCAAGATATGCCCGCTCAACAAAACACGCGTTTTTCGGGTTGTTTTTAGGGAATTCTTTCGGATTTCTTTTTACTGCAATCCTAGGCGCTTATACAGCTTCTGTAGCAGCATCATGGAACCCATTTTTAATAACAAGCCGCTATACTGACTCTACCGTATTGCTGACCTTTATCTTTATTGCAGCTCTCTGTTCGATGTTCACAATCAATATTAGCAATGCTTATACAGGAGGATATAGCCTCCTTAACACGTTTCCTTCTTTAGGAAGAGTGAAGAGCGCTATTATTCTCGGATGCTTTGCTATTATGCTGAGTGGTTTCCCGGCACTCGTTAATGAAGCAGATCAATTTATTTCATTGCTTGGGGCTTTTGTTATCCCATTATCAGCTATTATCATTACTGATTTCATCATCATAAAAAAAACACGCTTCACTTCCGAACTGTACTCTAAGATGAATAGCAGGCAGAATGTAATCAACTACGCTGGATTTATAGCAATCGTTTCCGGAATGTGTTTTTACCTACTCTTACCCGTTTCATTTTCGCCAGGATTCTTATCGTTTTTATTCACTTCTATCCTTTACCTAGTCATTAAGAAAATAAAAGTCCCCTCTATAAAAAGCAAGAAAGTTCATGTTTAAAACATGAACTTTCTGAATCCTAATAGTAGCTCTTACGATCTTGTTTAGGGGGAAACTTTTTCTTCTTTTCTTGCTTTACTACCTCTTCTTGATCAATCACACCGCTTTGATATGATTCACTTAATTGTTGATGGACTGCCATTTCACCACTCTCATCATAAAACAATTCATCTTTATTCTTATTCAACTCAGAAAACCTCCTGTCGATTCAGTCTTGCCCTTATAGTGTTCCCTAACCACTTTTAAATATTGAAGGAAGAAGCCTTTACCAATTCATTAGGAGGGAAGAAAATGTTCACATTTTATCGAGACGACCGTTTACAAATCGATATCCCTGTTCTTGAACTTTTTTGGGAAGACCTTAGCCTAGATAAGCAAGAAGAACTACTACACAGATGGGAACAGATAAGAAGCACTATCCCTGATCGAATCATTGAACTTGAGAAGATTATCATGGATAAACAATTTCAATTAAGCGATGAAGAAAACTTTGAAAACTCATGTTATTTGAATTCACAAATTGCTGAACTTGCTTCAATCATTAATGATTTATGGCTCTGGTACAGAAAGAGTTTGTTGATCACTTCTCGGTAAACAAAAGGCTGCTGAGATTACCCAGCAGCCTTTTGATATACAACTTTGTCACTTATTGATCTCTCGAACGACGTGAGGTAATTCAGGCAAGATCAGTCTCGACATACCTAGTTTAACCGCTCCTGAAGAACCTGGTAACGCAAAAATAGCTGTATTCTCCAATACTCCACCAACAGCGCGCGATAACATTGCTGGTGATCCGATATCCTCTGTAAAGCTTAACATCCGAAAAAGCTCTCCAAACCCAGTTAGCTCCTTTTCAAGCATGCTTTCGATCACTTCATATGTAACATCTCTTTTTGAGATTCCTGTTCCCCCATTGAGTAAAATTGCATCGACCTCTCTATTAGCAACGCCTTGTTGTACCGTGTTTTTGATCGTTTCTTGATCATCTTTAATAACAATACGCTCACTAATTTGGTGGTTATTGTCAGCTAGCAACTCGGATATAAGCATCCCGCTTTTATCCGTTTCAAGCGTTCTCGTGTCACTTACAGTTATAATTTGGACTCGAACGCTAGAAGGAGCCGCACCCTTATGTTCCATATAACTCATTTCAAACACCTCGCTTCGATTGAAGCTCCATCAAGAATCGTTTCTGATAAAACTTATGAGCTGCTTCGCTCACCGATCTAGTAAACCTATAATTCAAGCTAGCTCCAATAGCAATACCAAACAATGGAATACCCTGGATAATCTTCTTTCTTAACATCATTAATACTGTGCCCTTCACCATTTGTTTCATAGGACCCTGTAACCAATTTAAATCAGCTATCTCCTCACTTCCTTCATAAAAGTAAGGATGTTCATGTCCTTTTGATATTTCTTCTTCGAGAGCTACCCACCCTTGCTTTTGAAGACCTTTTGGTAACGTTGCCATATGGAATACTTTTAAAGCAATCATCATTTCAGACGGGTAACTAACTGGATAACCATATGTCATAGCAATTAATTGAACGGTACGTAAATTAATTGCCAAAACAGCTGGTATATCAAGGCCAAGTAAAAGTAAACTTCCAGTACCGGCTAAACCACCTTGAGCGAGAGAGACCATTTTTTGGCGAGCAACTTGTTGATCAGCTATGTAAGCAAGTTGATCGACTGATAATTTCTTCATATCTTGTATTTGTTCAATTTCAGGGTTAAATAACCGTGCGTCGGTTAATAATCGATTGCTTGCATCAACTTGAGACTGGGAATTTTGGATAAATGCATGCATATGAAATAATGCAGAATCGATAATGGAATACATCTTATTTCTTGTTGACGAATCAACAGTGTTGATTTGGTATTCGTACCACTTTTGAAAAGTACGCTCAATATCAGTAGCATGCTGAGCAAAATGTTCTTGCTCCCACTGTTTAATTTCTTCCAGTCTTCTTTCTTCACGTTCCGTCCATACCAAACACAATCGCTCCCCTCAGTTGCTATTATGTCTATATTGTAGCTTTTTCCGGGTGAAACTTCCAATATTACTGAAAAAGATAAGAAAAGAGCACCTGATAGTCAGATGCTCTTGATTTCTTATTTTGAAAGACGAACCGTGTCTCTCGCAATAACAACTTCTTCATTTGTAGGGATGATAATAACTTTAACCGGAGAATGCGGATAGCTAATGAACGCTTCTTTTCCTCTAACTTTGTTAAGAGCAGGATCCCAATAAACACCCATGAACTCTAGTCCTCGAAGAACTCTCGCACGAACAGTATCACTATTTTCTCCGATACCTGCTGTGAATATTATTGCATCTAGGCCTGACATGCGCGCAGCATAAGAACCGATGTATTTATGAATTCTTGATGTAAACACTTCTAGAGCAAGTTCAGCACGTTCGTTCCCAGCTTCAGCTTCAGTAGTAATGTCACGAAGATCACTAGAAAATCCGGATACTCCTAGAAGTCCACTTTTCTTATTCAACGTATTCAGTACTTCTTCAGCATTTTGACCTGTTTTCTCCATAATAAATGGAATTAAAGCAGGGTCAATGTTCCCTGAACGAGTTCCCATTGTAACACCAGCTAGTGGAGTAAAGCCCATAGATGTGTCGATTGAATCCCCACCTTCAATAGCAGCAATAGAAGCGCCATTTCCAAGATGACAAGAAAGAAGTCGAAGCTCCTCTAAGGGACGTCCTAATAGTTCAGCCGCACGTTCGGAAACATACTTATGTGATGTACCATGAAATCCGTATTTACGAATTCCGAAATCCTCATAGTACTCATAAGGAAGGCTATATAAGAAAGATTGCTCTGGCATAGATTGGTGGAAAGCAGTATCAAATACCGCAACTGCTGGAACCTCAGGCAGAATTTCTTGGAATGCACGGATTCCAACTAAGTTTGCAGGGTTGTGTAAAGGAGCTAATTCTGATACTTCTTCAATACCTTGAAGTACTTCGTCAGTAATCAAAGCAGAATCATTAAATTTCTCTCCTCCGTGCACGACTCTGTGACCAACACCTTCAATTTCTTCGTAAGAAGAGATGATGGAGTGTTCGAATAATTTCTCCAAAAGCATTTTTACTGCGACCCCATGATCGGGAATGTCAGTAATGTCTTTATCTTTTTCACCGTTCACTTCAATTGTAAAAATGGCGTCATCAAGTCCGATACGTTCTACAATTCCTTTAGTGATAACAGTTTCTTCCGGCATATTTAAAAGTTGAAATTTTAAAGAAGAACTACCGGCGTTGATAGCTATTACTTTCGCCATATGTGACAGCTCCTTTTATACTGTAATTAGCGTACTACACGAAAATAGAAGGGGGTTACCCTTCTATCTTTTCACACCTTTCTTATTTAAACACCCTGAATAACTTTATTCAAGATGAAAACCGCTTACATAAAAGTATTCCGCCAATTCAGATTTGTAAACGTTTCATAACTGATATTAAGAAAGCTGTTGAAACCATCCATTTATTTGTTGCATCATGTTCATCATTGCTTCTCTATTCGAAAATGATGGAAGCTTTGCCATCATAACCTGTTTAGGTTTTAAGGCTTTATCTCCCTTTTTCTGAACGACAAGAATACTTTTGGCTTGCGCTTCATTTGCAAAGAGACTCGTTGGTAGCTGAATAATTCCGTGAATGTGTGAGCGTTCATTGATTAAATTTTGGATGCGGTGGCCTTTTTCATCATTAAACAAGAAGTTAGGAATCATGAAGAATAACATCCCTGATTCCTCAGTCATATTAAGACTCTGTTCAATTAACAAGTGATGAACGTAAGACATTCCTTCATCAGCTTTTAGAGTATAATTCGCTGCAACTTCCTCGTGAGGATAATAACCTACAGGTAGATCCGTAACGACTGTATTAACTTGCGGAACATACAAATCCTTAATGCTGTCTTGATGTAGAAATTCAACTTGATGCTTTTGTAAGTTTGCATTGATAAATCCAATGTGTAGTAACAAGTCATCTGCATCAGCTCCATACGAAAGAACCTTTTCTCCTTTCAACTGATTTAAAACAGCAGTTAAGAGATTTCCAGTTCCAACTGCAGGGTCAAGAATTTTGACCTCTTCAAGCTGTAAAACTTCTTTGTATTTATTCACAAGAAAACCAATTAGATGAGCTACGCTATCAGGTGTCATCGCGTGATGAGGTTGAATTCCTTTCTTCATCCCTTTTAATATAGCAAGCTGAATACCTTTTCGAACCGTTTCTTTATCTGCTTCTTCTAAAGTAAGTGGTTCATATAGTTTCTCTAGACGTGTGATTGTTTCAGCATCTAATTCTTCCTGAAGCACGGATTCTTCAAATATGTTTAATCCCGTTTCTACAAGTGCTTCTAAATATGTCATGTTCAATTTATTTTGAATGACCAACGTCGATTCATCGAGTGTGCTAAATAAGTTTTCTACAGTTAATTCGTTCATTTTTTTGGCCTCCTGCCTATTAGTTCGCCGACTCTATTGTAAACAGTAAGGAACTGTTTCGCAAATGTCATAGTTGTTGAGATTAAAAACGAATGAAGGTCTTACCTAAAAAAGGACTCCGATGCTTATCATCGAAGTCCTTTCCAAGTTAGTCGGCTTGTTTTGCAGCCTCTAGTGCTTTTTCGTAATCTGGATGATCCGTTGCTTCACTAACGTACTCTGTGTAAACAACTTCATTCTTACTATTTACAACGAATACCGCTCTTGTAAGCAAGCGAAGCTCTTGAATCGCAACACCATAACCTTTACCGAACGATAAATCACGATGATCGGAAAGTGTAATTGCATCTTCAATTCCTGCAGCTCCACACCAGCGCTTTTGAGCAAATGGGAGGTCGGCACTAATCGTTAATACTGATACATTTTCAAGCCCTGCAGCCTGTTCATTGAATTTACGAGTTTGAGCATCGCAAACCCCAGTATCAAGTGATGGAACAACACTGATAAGGCGTACACCAAAATAATCTTCAAGAGTTTTCTCTGAAAGATCATTTGCAAGCACAGTAAAATCAGGTGCTTTGTCACCTTGTTTTACTTCTTCACCAAGAAGTGTCATTGGCGTTCCTTTAAATGTAATATTAGCCATGTTAAAACCTCCTTTATTAGTTGGTCGTATGTACGACTATTTTCATCATATCTATGACACGGTATTATTTCAAGGAATGTGATGTGCTAACTAAGACACAAATAAAACCCGGTAAATATACCGGGTTTAGAATCCGAGATCCTGTTTTTCATCATTTTGTTGTTGACCTCTTTGTGAGCGATACTTACTTTGTGAATGATTTCTTGATTGGGAATGCTCTGATTGATTGTTTTGACCATTCTTATGATCATCTTTTCCAGATCCATGATTACCCATGTTCTGAAGCATACTTTGGATCTTTTCTATTGCTTGAGGTGCAAGATCCAATAGCCGTTCGTAAAGATGAGTTGTGTTATCAAGATGAATCATTTTAATATCACTTCCGCTTACAATCAAAAAGGCAATAGGCGTGATCGACACCCCTCCACCACTTCCTCCACCAAAAGGTTCTCCCTTGCTTTGGTCTTTCTGTGAAGATTGAGATTGGGATTTGAGCGTAAATTCACTACCACCTGCTGCAAAACCAAAGCCTACTTTCGAAACAGTTAATATTACACTACCATCGGGAGTTTCTACCGGGTCGCCAATGATCGTATTAACATCGATCATATCTTTCAAATTTTCCATTGCTGTCTGCATTAATCCTTCTATCGGATGCCCAGCCATATTAATGCCTCCTTCGCTTAAACCGTTAAGCCTCTTGAAGCTTTTTTTGAGACTTCAATAATTTAATTACCGCGATCATAGCATGCCCCAGTTTGAAAGATATCATGCATCTTATATAGGTCTGGATCGTTTTCATTTCATATATTGGTGTAACGATCAGCTGAGGAACAGCTAACAAATTCGTGTAGTGGGAAAGAATGCCAAACAGCGCTATTTTTGTATTTAGAAGGACATCTGCTCCAACTGCTGTCGTTGCTGCGTTCCCTATCCCAATATTTGTTTCCCATTGCACGGTCTTAAAAGTTGTTTTCCTGAGCATAAACGAAGCAGCGGGCTTCGCTTCAATACCTCTTCTAATCCATTTCTTTGTATTTTTAATGCCCTTTAGAGGAGAGAAGTTTTTCTTCTCTTTGACTTTTTCTTTCAAATCTTCTTCTTTTTGTTCAAGAAGATCTATTAACGGGATGGTTGCAGTATGGGAAATAAGCCCAAATAATGCTGAAAGATCAACAACTACTTCCTCCACTGCTCTAGAATGCTCAATCATCACCGTTACTTTCACTGTAGAAAATAAGATAAGCATGACCAAAAACAGAAGTAGCAATAATACGATGCTGACTGCGATAAACATGTTCGCTCCTCCACCCTCTTAGCTTGCAAAAAGAAAATAACTATAGAATAAACCTGCCCAAACGGGGCAGGTTTATTCAATAAAGCTATTTTTCTTCATGAATAACGATTGTATCTGCGAAGATGTCATGAAGACCTTTCTTTTGCTTAGTAAAGCCCACCATGATATACCCAACAAATAAGATGGTCTTACTAATAAATCTACCGATTCCTTCTCTAAAAATAACTGTACCCCATGTTAAATCGTTTGTTCCTTCTTTTCTCACGACTAAACCAAAGAGCATCTTTCCGAGAGTTTGCGAAAGAAATTTCGTCATCAAAATAAAATATGCGTAGAAGACGATACCCGTTAACACCCCTTGTAATGGCAGAAACCCCGGCTCTCCTGGTGGAATCTCTAGCCATTTAACGAAGGGAGTGATAAGAATGCCATTTAAGCTCGCAATTACAATCACGTCAACTAAATATGCCCAAAAACGCATCCAGAAACCTGCATATCTTATATTTGTTTCCTCAGAAGATGCTGGAGGGGCAGTATGTAAGTGCATCGTTTCATCCATTTCTGCCTACCTCCTTATTCAGAATATAAATACATGAGCTTTGGTGATGGCGGAGTTGATAGTAACTGCTGGATACCTAGCAAATCTTTTTCCGGTCCCATTAGTTTAGCCGCCGTCATCTCAAACAAAGAATTAAAGCCAAAACTCTGTTTATACTGAACGACTTTAAGTTTGCTATCTCCAAGGTCTTTCCTCATACCTGTTATTGTATCTTCAAGATTTCCTAATCCATCAACTAGGTTTACGTCTTTCGCTTGCCTTCCGTCATATATTCTACCATCAGCAAGTTCCCTTACTTGGTTCTCATCCATATCTCTTCCTTCGCTAATTACTCGAACGAATTCGTCATATGAATTGTCGATCATTGATTGTAGAATGTCACGTTCCTCTTCTGTCATTTCACGATTTGGAGACATGATATCTTTATAAGGACCGCTTTTGATTGTCTCCCATTTTACGCCTACTTTTTCAGCGAGTTCCGAATAATTCATCGATTGCATGATTACACCGATCGAACCAGTTATGGTAGAGGGGCTCGCATAAATTTTATCTGCAGGTGCTGATATGTAGTAACCGGCAGAAGCTGCCATGCTCCCCATTGACACGTAAATTGGCTTTTCGGTTTTCTCTTTTAATTCAAGAATTTCGTTATAGATTTCATCACTTTCCACCACTCCACCACCAGGAGTATTAAGCCTCAGAATAATACCTTTTACGTTTTTGTCTTCACCGGCGTGCTCTAATCTCTTTAGAAACACATCATGGTTGTAACCTGCCTGAGGCAAAATGCTTGAGCCTTGTGGAGTATCTTGAATAACTCCTTCTACATTTAAAACAACAATCTTATTCAGACTCTTGCCCTCTTCAATAACAGTTTCCGCAAATTCATCCGAAGAGTTCAATTCTTCTTGCCAATTTCCAAAGGCAAGACTTGAAACAACATTGAATCCTATCGAAACAATAATTAGTACAACTGCAATGCCAAGTGCTAGCCATCTTTTTCCATTCATAGTAAACCTCCTCTGTATTCTACCTTATGTACGTCGTTGCCCGTCTATTTGTTTCATAATTTCGAGAATATCATACAGAATAAGGAACTGCACGACTTTTGATACCATTGTATGAATTTTGTGGTAAAGAAAAATCTAAGCAATGATTAAAACACTTAATTTTTTCTTTTTTCTAAATTGAGAGAATGATAAAGTTAAGAGGAAAATCGTTGGAGGAGGAATCCACATGCCAAACCGTCGTAATTTATTTTTCTTCTATAAAGAAACAGAAGAACTTCGAAACAAAGTGGAACCATTAAAAGAACTTGCAGGTAAATATGATTTCCACGTCGTTGAAGATCCAAAAGAGGCTAGTATTATCGCAAGTATTGGAGGCGATGGGTCTTTTCTTCAAGCTGTGAGGAAAACAGGTTTTCGTGAAGACTGTCTGTACGTTGGAATCTCCACTGGAGAGCTAGGTTTTTATTGTGATTTCCACATAGATAATCTGCCAGAAATGGTTGAAAACACGCTATCTGAAGGTATTGAAGTTCGCCGTTATCCTACAATTGAAGTTAATGTGAATGAAGAATCTTCTTTCTTTTGTTTAAATGAATGTACTATTCGATCATCTATTATTAAAACACTTGTTATGAATGTTCATGTAGAAGATTTTCATTTTGAAACATTCAGGGGCGATGGTTTAATCGTTTCAACTCCTACAGGTAGCACAGCGTATAGTAAGTCAGTAAACGGAGCAGTAGTCGATCCTAAGCTTGCTTGTATGCAGGTTAGTGAGATTGCTTCTCTCAACAATAATCACTATAGAACGCTCGGCTCCCCGTTCCTATTAAGCGAAGAGCGAACGCTCTCACTTGAAGTAGTCCAAGATGGTAACGATTATCCGATTATCGGAATAGACAACGAAGCATTAAGTATTCAACATGCAAAGAAACTCACCATTCGTATCCCAGAAAAGCGGATTAAAACCGTAAAATTAAAGGACAACTCTTTTTGGCACAAAGTACAAAGAAGTTTCCTCTAAAAAAGCACCGCATATGCGGTGCTTCCAGGTTGTCGAGAAAGTCTCGACAACCTATTTTTTTTGCCTTTTTTTATTTCACCCTTTTGTTAAGCTAGAGATAGATTCTTTTTAGGCGGTGATGTAATGTTTCAATCTAAGAAAGATCGGCAGAATGAATTAGAAATGGTAACGATTGATGAACTTGTCCCTGATAACCACTTATTACGTAAGATCGACCACTACATAGATTTCTCCTTTATCCCTGAAAAAGTCCGTCCTTATTATTGTGAAGACAACGGCCGTCCATCCCTTGATCCCCTAGTATTATTTAAGATGATGTTTATTGGATATATTTACGGCATTCGCTCTGAACGCGAATTAGAGCGTCAAATTCAAACGAATGTCGCGTACCGGTGGTTCCTCGGATTGAATTTAACCGACGCCGTACCCCATCACTCTACGATCAGCTGGAATCGCAGAATGCGTTTTAATGAAACAGATATTTTCCAAGAGGTTTTTGATGAGGTCGTCCACCAGGCTATGAACCATCGAATGGTGTCAGGACGAGTTCTCTACACCGATTCCACACATCTAAAAGCGAGCGCGAATAAGAAAAAGTTCTCCAGGAAAGACGTTCATGTAGAAACGGCCGACTATATAGATGAACTCAATGAAGCAGTGGAACAGGACAGGTCTGATCATGGAAAAAAGCCTCTAAAAGAAAAGAAGGAGGTGAATAAGACGAAGGAAATCAAAGTCAGTCATACTGATCCTGAGAGTGGTTATTTATATCGAGAACATAAACCTGAAGGTTTCTTTTACTTAGATCATCGCACCACAGATATGAAATTCAACATCATTACCGACGTCCATATTACTCCAGGTAATATTCACGACTCCAAACCTTATTTACAACGGTTAGACCGCCAGGTAAAACGCTTCGGTTTTAAAGTAGAAGCAGTCGGTCTAGATGCAGGATACTTAACAGCCCCTATTTGTCACGGACTCGAACAACGAAACGTATTTGGCGTTATCGCTCATCGTCGCTACCAAAGTAAAAAAGGATTTCTTCCGAAATGGAAATACAAATATGATGAAAACCTCGATCGATATGTTTGTCCTCAGGGTGAGGCACTGGCGTACGCGACGACGGACCGAGAAGGGTATCGTCACTATAAGTCGGACCCCACGAAATGTAAGACTTGTCCTCTTCTGGCACATTGCACTGAGAACCAGAAGCACCAGAAAACCATCACACGCCATGTGTGGGAAGGGGCAAAAGAAAAGGTTCGTCAGAACCGACTTTCCAATGAGGGAAAGTGGATTTATCGCATGAGAAAAGAGAAGGTTGAGCGTAGCTTCGCAGATTCAAAAGAACTGCATGGGCTGCGTTATTGTCGCTTGCGTGGAAAACAAAAAGTAAGAGAACAAGCGTTACTGACTGCCGCCTGTCAGAATATGAAGAAGATTGCCCTTCACTTAGACCGGGTGAGCTAGGTGAAGGAGAGTTTTTTTCATAGTACTAACATTAAAATTTAAAAAAACGACCTCAAAATACAAACCAACAAAAAAAGCTTGTAGAAGAACCTGGGGTTCCTCTACAAGCTGAAAGCACCGCATATGCGGTGCTTCTTTTAATCTAAATCGCGATATTGAATGGTTTCATCGATGACTGTCATGACTGCTTTTGTCTTAAGAAGAAGGTCAGCATCACATGTGAAGATATCACGGTTTAGCACTGTGAAATCTGCATCCATACCTACTTTGATTTCACCACGTTCTTTTTCTTTACCAATTGCAAATGCGCTTCCTTTTGTGAACAAGCATACAGCTTCATACACGGAAAGCTTTTGCTCGGGATAGTATCCGTTATGGGTGTCATTTGGACGCTTTCGCGTTACGGCAGCATGTATGCCTAAAAGAGGATCAACAGGCTCTATCGGGGCATCTGAGCCCCCTGCAACCGCTATATTACTATCGATTAACGTCTTCCATGCAAAAGACCACTCCATCCGTTCTTCACCCAACCGCTCCATCACCCACGGGAAATCGGAAGCAACAAACCTTGGTTGGATATCTAATATAACTGGAATTTGTTTTAGTCTGTTGACCAAATCCTGGTTTATGACTTGAGTATGAATTAATCGATCTCTAAGCCCTTGATACGGTGGGTATTTCTCTATCGCCTCAATCGCATATTTCAAAGCTAGGTCGCCGATAACATGAATGGCTACTGGCATATGATGCGTTCTTGCCTTTTGAACAAGTTTCTCCAAGCCCTCTACACTATGGATGGCAACACCAGACGTATCCGGTGAGTCATTGTATGGGAGGCTTAGTAAGGCTGTACGACCACCTAACGCACCATCAGCAAACAATTTCATCGCACCTAACTCGACGTATTCTGTCCCGTCTCCAAACCCAAGCCCCTGCTTTCTCATCTCTTCGATGACTTCATGGTGCACGAGTAAATTTGCTCGGAACTTACGCGTACCATTGATAACATTTAGAAACGTTTTGTATGTACGAGTAAAGCCACCATAATAATTTAAATCTTCACTATGACCGCCTGTTACACCTTTGGATACAAGATCGTCAACGGAAGACGTTAGCGCTTTCTCTAGGAAAGAAAGGCTTACTTCTGGCATAGCATCTTTCACTAGCTCTTGAGCCTTATCAAGAAGGTAACCAGTCGCTCGACCATCATTGTCCCTCATGATAACACCACCCTCAGGGTCAGAGGTTTGATCGGAAATACCTGCTAGGTTCATTGCAATCGAATTCGCAAGTATGGCATGTCGACATACTCTCGTAAGCATCATAGGGTTATTAGGTGCAATGCGATCTAATTCATCTCTATGAAAGATTTTTCGATCGCTAAAGTTATTCTCGTTCCACCCTTCTCCAATGATCCACTCGTCAGGAGCTGACTCACTTGCTTTTTGGATAAGCAATCGTTTCATCTCTTCCGCAGATTCAACTTGAGACAAATCAAGACGAAGGAGCTTCTCACCATGACCGATCATATGAAGATGACTATCTACAAAGCCTGGAATCATAACATTTCCTTTTAAATCATGCCAGGAATGGATGTCTTCCCCAAATTCGTTGGTAAGCTCTGAGAAGGCTCCCGTTTTTACGACCTGGCCACCTTCTGTATAAACAGCTTCAACTGTATCTACCTCATTGATGAGGGTGTAGATCTTTCCACCAAACCAAAGCTTCCCCACTGAAATTCTTCCCTTCTTTATGTAAGATAACAATTGTGCATTAATTGTATCATTCCACTCCTATACTGTGAATCTTCTGGATTTTCATACTCTACTCTTTGTATGAATTTTTCTCATGATACAATAAGGAGTACGATTATGCTTAAGAACAATTGTGAAAGTGAGGGCAACACTTTGAAGAAGAAAATCTTATTTACCGGCGGAGGCTCTGCAGGTCACGTTACGGTAAACTTGGCATTAATTCCTCGTTTTCTTAAGGAAAATTGGGATGTTCATTATATTGGGTCTATAAATGGTATAGAACGTGAGCTAATTGAACCGGTGACTGGCGTAACCTATCATCATGTGGCGACAGGAAAGTTGCGACGCTATTTTGATTGGAAGAACTTTAAAGATCCTTTCAAAGTAGTTAAAGGAGTAGGAGAAGCATTCGCTATTATCAAGCGAGAAAAACCATCTATTATTTTTTCAAAAGGTGGATTTGTTTCAGTCCCAGTTGTAATCGCCGCTAAGTTGAACAGAGTACCTGTAATTATTCATGAATCCGACCTAACACCTGGGCTCGCAAACAAAATAGCAATTCCTTTTGCATCGAAGGTATGTACCACTTTTCCAGAAACAGTTAATCATCTACCAGAGAGCAAAGCCGAGTATATCGGAGCCGTTGTTAGAGATGAGTTAAAACAAGGCAAAAGGGATGCAGGATTATCATTTGCTGGTTTTGATGGTAGAAAGCCTGTCATGTTAATCATGGGAGGAAGCCTCGGAGCGAAGAAAATTAATGAAGCAGTTAGAAGTAAGCTCGATGATTTACTTCGTACATTCGATATTATTCATCTTTCAGGAAAAGGACAGGTAGATGATTCGATCCAAAAAAAGGGATATAAACAATATGAGTATGTCTCTGACGAACTACCTGATTTGTTGAAAATGGCAGATTTGATTATTTCGCGAGCGGGGTCCAATTCGATCTTTGAGTTTCTAGCACTAAAGAAACCTATGTTACTAATCCCACTATCAAGAGCAGCTAGCCGAGGCGACCAAATACTAAACGCACAATCATTTCAAAAGTCTGGCTATGCGAATGTACTCCTTGAAGAGGACCTAACACCTAAATCATTTATGACAGCTGTTGAAGAAACATATTCAAACAAAAATAAATACATCATCGCAATGGAAGAAGATAACGCCGGCGATCAAGCAAGCAAAATTGAACAATTGATTAAATCTAACGCTAAATAAAAAAGGGACTTTAAAGACGAACCACCCTTTTCCATCATAATGAATCCTATCTCAAAAATCGAAGAGGACCTATAGGTCCTCTTCGTTAACGTTATACGCTTTGTTTTTCTTTCTGGCGCAGTTCAATCCTACGTATTTTTCCTGACGTTGTTTTTGGAAGTTCTTCAATGAATTCGATTTGACGTGGATATTTATAAGGAGCTGTTAAGTCCTTTACGTGCTGTTGAAGCGTTTGAACAAGCTCATCTCCAGCCTGTGTATTGTCTTTCAGAACGATATAAGCTTTAACAATATTACCACGTATTTCGTCTGGACTTGCGACCACCGCACATTCTCTAACAGCTGGATGCTTCACAAGAGCATCTTCAACTTCGAACGGCCCAATTGTATAACCAGAGCTAATGATGATGTCATCTCCTCTTCCTTCGAACCAGAAGTAGCCATCTTCGTCCTTTGAAGCTTTATCACCCGTAAGGTAGTATTCGCCTCTAAATGCCATTTGCGTCCGCTCTTCGTCTTTGTAATACCGTTTAAATAAAGCTGGCACATCTTTGTGAACGGCTATATCACCAACTTCTCCTACTTGAACTGGGTTTCCATCTTCATTAATGATTTCAACTTGATTCCCTGGAGTCGGTTTACCCATTGAACCAGCTTTCACTTCCATCCCTTTAAGAATACCAACAAGTAGAGTATTCTCTGTTTGTCCATATCCATCTCGCACATCGATGTCAAAACATCTTCTGAATGTGTCGATCACTTCTCGGTTGAGTGGTTCCCCAGCTGATACTGCACTTCTTAATGCAGGTAGATTGTATTTCTCTAACTCATCGACTTTTGCCATTAAACGATATTCAGTCGGAGTACAACAGAGAACATTAATCTCATATTCACTTAGGAAATTCAAATACGTCTCTGGCTCAAATTTACCGCTATATAAGAACCCAGTAGCTCCACTACACAACGTCGCAACAAACGGGCTCCAAATCCACTTCTGCCAACCAGGACCAGCAGTTGCCCAAACGTTATCTCCTTCTTGAATATCAAGCCACGACTTTGAAGAAGTTCTCAGGTGTGCATAGGCCCAACCGTGGCTATGTACAACACCCTTTGGATTTCCTGTGGTTCCAGATGTATAGGATAGAAAGGCCATATCGTCACGTGCAGTCTTAGCAGCTTCAAAAGAAGCGCTTTCATTTTGCGAAGCGTTTAGAAGCGAAGTCCAACCGTTCACCTCTTGACCGACTGTAAATTTCAACTTAAGTGACGGAGCTTCTTTCTCAATGCCCTCGAAAGCTTTATAAAGATTTGAATCACATATTACCGCCTTTGCTTCAGCATGATTAATACGATAGACTAAGTCTTTTTGACGTAACATTTCAGATGAAGGGATAACGACAAGTCCCGCTTTCAAACAAGCAATATATACAGCATACGTATCGATCTGTCTTGGCATCATGATTAATACGCGGTCCTGGCTAGTGAGACCTTGAGTGGTTAATGCACTAGCAATTCTATTTGCTTTTTCAATTAGTTTTTTATATGTAATTTCATGATACTCTCCTTCATCACTTCGCCACCTTAAGGCAAGCTTTGAATCATCTGATGAAAATTTCTCAATATCACTTGTAAGGTTGTAAATTTCTGGTGCGATTAAGTTATGCAAACTTATTCCTCCTTTAATATCAATAGTTCCATTATACACAAAAGTTTAAAGGTTTTGAATATTTACAACGATCTTTCTATATGCTTCCAGATAGCCCGCTCAACCATAAAGAAAAAACGGAAGAAGCATTGTGCTTCTTCCGTTAGCCAGTTATATGAAATTATTTACCAGTGTATTGCTGTTCTGATTGTTGAACAAGACGCTTTGTAATCTCACCACCAACAGATCCGTTCTGACGAGAAGAGCTGTCTGGTCCAAGGTTTACACCAAATTCAGAAGCAATTTCATACTTCATTTGATCAAGAGCTTGCTTTACTCCAGGTACGATAAGTTTGTTTGTATTTGCCAAGGTAATTCACCTCCTTGACACTATCCTGTGATAGAAAAGGGGGTGCTATCCTCATTAAGTTATGGTAGTAACGCTAAAAGCTGGAAATCTACAGAAGGTCGTTGAACTCATCTTCTTTTTCTTTAATGATGATGGTTTCAACTCCTGCAACGGCTTCTTCTACTAATTCATCCACAGGCATGTACTTCTCAAATTTATTTGCATGCTCTCGTTTAGGTCTTGTTTTAGGTGCCTCTGGTAAAAAGACAGTACAACAATCCTCATACGGCCGGATTGAAATATCATAGGTATCAATTGCTCTGGAAATATCCATAATTTCAATTTTATCCATTGAAATTAATGGACGGAGAACGGGATAATTTGTCACTTCATTAATCGTATTCATACTTTGAATTGTCTGACTCGCTACTTGACCGAGGCTCTCCCCGGTCGTAATAGCTAAAGCCCCTGTTTGTTCAGCGATTCTTTCAGTAATACGCATCATCATTCTTCTCATGATCGTCATGCTATAGTTATCTGGCATTTCTTTATGAATCATTTTTTGTATGTTAGTGAAAGGTACGATATGAAGGCGTATATCTCCACCATATTGAGCAAGAACCCTTGTAAGGTCTTCCACTTTTTGTCTAGATCGTTCACTCGTGAAAGGAGGACTATGGAAATGGACAGCCTCTACCTTCACGCCTCTTTTCATCGTTAGGTAACCGGCTACAGGACTGTCGATTCCACCAGATAACATAAGCATCACTTTGTTATCTTGATTCGTAGGCAGACCTCCAGCACCTTCTGAATGGTCACAGCTAATAAATGCACCATCGCTTTTAATTTCAACTCGTAGTTCACTATCAGGATTGTGTACATCTACTGTTAAATCTTCCGTGTTGCGAAGGACGTACCCTCCAATTTCCCTATTCATGTCTTGAGAGCGATGAGGAAACTGCTTATACGGTCGCTTAACAGTTACTTTAAATGTTTTGATTCCATTCATTTGTTGATTACGGATAAGTTCTAACGACTTTTCTTTAATTTCTTCAAGATCATGGTCAGCCCTTATAGCTACACTTAGCTTGTGAATACCAAAAACGGTTTTAAGCTTTGCTAAAACAGGCTCAGGCTCATGACCATTAAGTTTAATTACCATTCTGTCAAATGATTGCGTTACAATGAGATCTTGAAAATCTGTAGTGACTTTTTTAACTCGCTTCTTAAGAGAATTAACAAAGCCTTTTCTATTTTTACCTTTTAATGCAATTTCTCCATATCTAAGAATTATATGATCATACATTACTATTACCTCATTACTTGTTTTAGTTTATGAATTGCCTTTTTTAACTCGACAAGAAAAACATCACTATCTTTCTCGGTTGTTTGAAAAGATAAACTAATGCGAATTGCTGATTGTGCTCTTGCATTAGATACACCGAGTGCGGTTAGGACGTGACTCGGCTCTGCGGTTCTAGAGGAACATGCAGAGCGTGTGGAGACGAATATATCTTTTTCTTCTAGAGCGTGTATCAATACTTCTGGTTTTATGCCTGGTACTGAGAAATTAATAATGTGAGGTGCGCTATTTCTTGGGGTGTTAATAACCACCTCATTAATTGCTCCAATCTCGTTGAGCAGCTTCGTTTTCAAATAATTTATTTTCTCACTATTAGATTGAGCCTGTTGTAAATACAATCTGAGCGCTTTTGCAGTTGCTACAATTCCTGGAACATTCTCCGTACCTGAACGCACTTCACTTTCTTGTCCCCCACCTGAAAGAAGAGGAAATAAAGAAACATTTCTTCGTTTATACAACACCCCATTACCTTTCAACCCATGAAATTTATGTGCTGAATAAGAGATGAGATCTGCTGTACCATGACTCTTTAATGGAACCTTGCCAATTCCCTGAACATCATCTACATGGAACAATGCGCGAGAGTTCTCTTTAATTACCATTCCTAGTTCTTTTATCGGTTGAACCGAACCAACCTCATTGTTAACGTGCATGAGGGAAACAAGGATCGTCTCTTTGGTAAGTGCATCAGCAAGATCATCTTTAGAGACGTGACCATCACTTCCAACAGGGAGATACGTAACATGAAAACCCATTTTTTCAAGTTGGCGAAACGACTCCATACTAGAAGCATGTTCTATTTGTGATGTGATCAAGTGCTTTCCACGGTTCATATGCTCGAATGCCGCACCCTTGATCGCTAGATTATTACTCTCAGTCCCACCTGATGTGAAAACTATCTCATCAGAATCAACATGAAGCAATGACGCAATACTTTCTCTTGCCTGTCTTACTAATCGTTCCACTTCTCCACCTTTTCTATGGAGAGATGAAGGATTTGCATAAAAATCATGCGCAGTTTTCTTGAAAGCTTCGATAACTTCATTATAGGGTTGTGTTGTGGCACTATTATCCAGATAAATCATATTTTGACACCCTCAGTCGTTATTAATTTCCAACTAATAATCTTACCATAGGCTAAACCATTAGCCAAACAAATTTCAGTTTAATTATTGTATTATTTTTCAGAATGAGAAACACTCACTGTTGGTCAATATTTCCAACACGCGACAACCCTTATCAACATTGATTAATTATTGTTAGAATTTTAAAACATTTACGACTTTGTTATGTTTTGTCGATAAATTGTGTTAATATAAAGTCCGAAAATTAGGACAAGCTGTTGAATACTCGGGAGGACAAGTTATGGTAGCGAAATTATCTAAAAAGGAAACGTTTACAATCGGATTAATGCTCTTTGCTCTTTTCCTTGGTGCTGGAAATATGATTTTCCCCCCTGCACTTGGTCAAGGAGCTGGAGAGAATATTGGCGAAGCCATCATCGGTTTCTTAATCACTGGTGTCGGACTGCCCTTACTAGGTGTTACTGCAGTCGGTTTGACCGGTGGAAGCCTGAAAGATATAGCTTCAAGAGTTCATCCAACTTTTGGGTTACTGTTTACAGCAATACTTTATTTAGCCATCGGCCCATTTTTTGGAATACCACGAACAGGCACAGTTGCATTTGAAATTGGGGTAGTGCCATTCTTAAATGAATCAGTTAATACAACCGGTTTACCGTTAGTCATATACACCTTAATCTTTTTTGGATTTACTTTCTGGTTTGCACTTAACCCAACTCAACTTGTAGATCGAATCGGAAATATTCTAACTCCTATATTAATTGTAGTACTTGGTAGTTTGATTATTGGAGCATTCGTTAGCTTGCCTGAAGAACTTTCAACGCCTGCAGAAGGGTATCAAAACGGTGTATTTTTTAAAGGGTTCTTAGATGGATACTTAACGATGGACGCGATTGCCGCTCTCGTCTTCGGAATTGTGATTATAAAAGCAGTTAATGACCGCGGGGTCACAAATAAGAAAGTGGTAGCTTTTTCAGTCTTAAAAGCTGGTTTGCTAGCTGCATTAGGTTTAACGATCATTTATTTATCACTCGCATTCATTGGTGCATCTAATCTAAATGTCGTCGCTTCAGCAGAAAATGGTGGAGTGCTCTTATCTAATGTTGCTAATTACCTTTATGGAACATTTGGAACTGTACTTCTTGGAGCAGCTATTACATTCGCTTGCTTAACAACGTCTATTGGTCTTGTAACAGCATGTGGAGAGTACTTTTCAAATGCATATCCAAAACTTTCATATAAAATGGTTATTTTAATTGTTACCATTTTTAGTGCATTTATAGCAAACCTTGGATTGACTCAACTCATTGCCTTTACTGTTCCTGTCTTAATCGCCATCTATCCGATTGCGATAATATTAATCTTTTTAACTTTTATAAACTACATCATTCCTCTGCATCACTATATTTACAAGTGGGCGATCTTTCTTACGATTCTAGTTAGTATTCCTAAAGCACTAGAAGATGCTAAACTACCAATTCCTGGTTTAGAATTCTTAAATTATTTGCCATTGTACAGTGAAGGAATTGGATGGCTAATTCCTGCATTAGTAGGAATTCTAATCGGTGTCATCACAGCTTCAACAGACCGTCAATCAACAAACGCAGGCTAACCAGCCTGCGTTTTTCTTTCGTAAGAATGCTATATGAAATTTTCATTCAGTAAAAAGCCCTCCCCAGTTTGAGGAAGGCTTTATTTACTATAGGTTGACCGGCTCTCTCACATCTTCTTTTAATGATGCGAGAACTTGTGGGTCTACCTTCTCAATCGCAGCTTCTGCGGTTGAAAGGGCTTCTTCATATTCATAATTCCTGAAGTGTTCTTCCGCCTTTAACAACAGATCATCTACACTTCTATACTTACCACGGTACCGATTCCCATATTGGATTAGCTTCTCCGTTAAGACAGAATCTTCAACTAACATCCGAGTCGATTCACAGCTTTCATTAACAGTATGTTCAGCCTCAGAAAGGACTTGGTTAATTTGATAGATATCCAAAGGTACATCAGATAATCTCTCATTTAGCTCCACGATGATATCTTCTGCACGCTCATAACCTTCTAAATACGATTCAGGAATCCCTGGTATATTACTTAATTTCATCAGTCGCTTCGATTCGATCAGCTTGCGCTTCAAATCCTTTATCGTTTCTAAAGCTCTTAACTCATCTTTACGAAGCATGTGTAGATTTTCTTTTTGAACTTTCAATTCTTCGTCTACAACATTTAAATCTTCTTTTAGTTTAATCGCACTTTCCGCAAGCAACGAGTAAGCCTGTTTATTATGATCGACCGCTTCCTGTACAGCTTGGAACCTTACATAAAAGTCAGATAGCTTCAATTCAAGCTCTTTGATCGCCTTTAGTTCCTGTTCCTCTAGTCGATAACTTAATTGAACCACATTACTTTCTTCTTGCAACTCCTGAAGATGCTTGTTCGTTTTCATCATTTCATGTTCGAGCTCTTCTACTTTTAAAGTAACGAAGTGTCTTGCTTCTACTTCGTTTTCTAATTGGTCATATACCTCTTCAATTTTCAACCGAACAGCATCGATTTCTGTTTTGATCGATTGAACCTCAGTGGTTTCAATTGCAGTCTTCCATTTCTCTAATTCAGAGGAGACTTCTTCGATTTTTTCATCGATTTCTAAATGGTCAAGAACATAACCTTCAGATTCCATGGCTGACGTGCCATCTTCTAGCTCTTTAAGCTGTGAAGGTATTTGATTATTCACAAGGACAATCACTTCAGGTGTAATCGATATCTTTTCTTGAACAACATCTAATCGGTCTTGTACTTGAACGAGGACTTCTCTTGCTTCAAGATAATTACCTTCTTCAGTCAATTGTTCATAGTTCTTGAGCATATCGCGAAGTTCCTCGATCTCCTCATCGAGAACAGGAAATGCTTCTCCGAGTGAGCGATTCTGAGACAACAAACGCTGTTTAGCTTCTCTAAAGTCTTCTTGAACAGAAGTGATTTCGATCCGATTTTGTTCCTCACTCGACACTAACTCATCGATATCTTTCAATAACAATTCAATTCTCTTTTCAGCGTGTTCTAAACGGTGTTGAGTTTCTTCTAGCTTTTCCCTTGCTTTCCTGAAGCGATATCTCTCAGCGGCTTCTTCTGTATCCATGAGCTGCTCCTCAAGATTCGGGAGCTTCACAGCAACAATTTCATCCCACTCTTCACGCCATTTCTCAAACTTTTCTTCTGTTTGACCAGACATTACCAGCCCTTTTACTTTCGAAATTTCGTCAGTTACAGGCCTATTTAAAATATCGATCTTCCACTCTTCAAGTCTATCTATTTCATTGAATATTTTTCTTCTCGCATAAGCACCGTAAATAAAAACGGCTATCATCAGAATAATGGCAATGACAATATACTCCAACGGAAGCACCCCTTCTTCCACATCATCAATTTATGTAAATGTATACGAATAAACTACTTAATATGTACATGATTAATTATATGTGTTTGAAATTTGGTAACGGTATTATGATACCATGTAATTACCTGTTTGACTAAATAAATTCAATATTCGACAGCCAAATTCCTTGATAATGTTTTAATTTTTTTGATTTATCGAAAGAGGTGCTTATAAATGAGTGAAAAATACGATGGCCACGTCCATTCTCCATTTTGCCCCCATGGAACTTCTGACTCCCTAGAAAGCTATGTTGAAAAAGCAATAAAACTAGGTTTTACTGGTCTTACGTTTACAGAGCATGCCCCACTCCCAGCGAACTTCATAGACCCAGTCCCTCTTAATGACAGCGGGATGTCTCATCAACAATTAGATGAATACTTTAATGCTGTAGAAAAGATTAAAGATTCCTACCATGGTAAGTTCGAAATAAAATGTGGTCTTGAGGTTGATTACATAGAAGGATTTGAAGAAGAAACGAGGGCTTTTTTAGATAAAGTAGGTTCAAAGTTAGATGATGCGATCTTATCCGTTCATTTTATTCATCATAACAACCAATACACATGCCTCGACTATAGTCCAGAGTCATTTGAAGAACTAGTGAACGCATTAGGTTCAGTTGAGAATGTGCATAAGAAATACTATGAAACTGTCTATCGGTCGTTAACTGCAGATTTAGGGGATTATAAGCCTAAACGATTAGGTCATATAAGTTTGGTGAATAAGTTTCAGAAAAAGTTTCAGCTTGATATCTCCTCATCTCATCTTGTGACGACAATATTGGATGAAGTGAAAAAGCAAGGACTTTCACTAGACTATAACGGAGCAGGAACCGTAAAACCACTTTGTAAGGAACCATACCCACCTTCTTGGGTAATCGAAGAAGCAGAAAGCAGAAAAATCCCTCTCATCTATGGATCAGATGCCCATAGTTCCAAAGGGATTGGTCAAGGTTTCGATCAGCTTTCATCTACTTTATTATCTTCTCCACTCCCACTCAGCCGTTCATAACGAACGGCTTTTTTTGCACATGGAGCTCTCTACATACATAAAGTTCAACCCACTGTAATAGCTGCTTCGTATACCGCTCAATAAAGTAAGATTCATTAGGTTGAATATGATGAACCTCTAGAATATATTGAGGCTGTAGGAAAGGCATCGATAACATCCCCCTTAGTTGCATCACAACATAATCGACCGACTGAGGACGGAATTCCTTCCTAGAAAAACCTGCCTCGAATATTTTTGATAAATAAAACTTTTCTTTTGATAGATATGTGGTCATGATTTCGCGAACTAGAACGGAATCAAATGTAATTTCTCTATGAACGAACCTTGCTAACTGTCTATTTTGATGTTGATACGTCATGATTGTTTGCAATGCTTCAACTAAGCAAGCTTTCGCTGTTTTTTTCTCCAACATCTTATGAACTTTCTCGAGTTCGTTCACATAGCCTTCCAAAAACGTAGTCATCAAAAACTCCGCAAGTCCCTTCTTACCATCAAAATAGTATGAGATCAAAGAGACGTTAACTCCGGCTTTATTGGCAATATCACGAACTGAAGTTCCGTTGTATCCTTTCGTATTAAAGAGTTGAATGGCGGCCTGGATGACGTTTCGCTTCGATACTGTATCTCGCTCCTGCTTCATTTGGAACCACCCCCAGTTTCTTTCATAGTATACGTTTTCGTTACGCCTTGAAGCTATCCTTTAATAATCGTGCGACAAAATATGTGTGTTACTCCACAAGTTTTGATATGATTAGCATAATTTCGATACAAAGTTGAGGTGAAGTAACTTGTTTGAAGTCGAATCCTATTCAGGCAAGAGGGAAAAAGATTATGAAATGGTCATTAAGCAACTAAAAGCACTATTGGATGGTGAAACAAACCAAATCGCCAATTTATCAAATGCATCGGCATTATTGAATCAATTTCTAAACAACGTTAACTGGGTTGGGTTTTATTTATACGAAGAAAAAAGTGATCAGCTAGTACTTGGGCCATTCCAAGGGTTGCCAGCTTGTGTTCGTATTCCTAACGGACGGGGCGTATGTGGCTCGGCTTTTAAAGAAGGAAAAACCATGAGAATTGAAAATGTTCATGAGTTCGCTGGCCATATTGCATGTGACGCTGCTTCACAGTCTGAAATCGTTATCCCAATCCGATCTTCTAACTCGATTATTGGCGTACTTGATATCGACAGCCCTAGCGTTGGTCGTTTTGATGAAACAGATGAAAAATATTTAGAAAAGTTTGTTGCTACTCTAGAAGAACATATGTAATGGAAAAACAGCCGCTGATTTCCGCGGCTGTTTTCTATCGTTATTGACGACCTTGGTCAAGAATCTAACGCTTGCTCTAGATCTGCCCAAACGTCTTCCCATGCTTCTAATCCGATTGAAATTCGTATAAGTGATTCATTGATTCCCATCCTCATTCTTTCTTCCACGGGCACCACAGCATGCGTCATAGTAGCTGGATGTTGGATTAGCGTTTCAGCATCACCTAGACTTACAGCAATCTTTATCATTTCAAGTCGATTCATGAATGCTTGCGCCTCAGCCTTCCCACCATCCAACTCAAAACTTATGAGTCCTCCTGGCTTTTTCATTTGTCTACTTGCAATAGAGTAAGACGGAGATTCTTCCAATCCTGGGTACATGACTCTCTTAATTCTTGGATGATCTTTAAGTTTCTCAACGATGGACTCAGAGTTTGCACAATGCCGATCCATACGAATTGGCAAAGTTTTTAACCCTCGTAATAGAAGCCATGCATCAAAAGGAGATAATATACCTCCAATATCTTTTTGTGTGGATTTAGCGATCGAAGAAATCGTTTCCTGATTTCCGACTACGAGACCGGCCACTACGTCACCATGTCCTCCGATGTATTTTGTTGCACTATGCAAAACGATATCGCAACCAAATTCCAATGGTCGTTGTAGATATGGCGTGGAAAACGTATTATCGACAACAACTGTGATTCCTCTTTCCTTGGCTATCGAAGAGATCATCTGTAAATCGATTAACTTCAAAGTCGGATTGATCGGTGTTTCAATATAGATAACACTTGTATTTGGTCGAATCGCTTCTATAATTTGCTCTTTTGAATCAAGCGGAAGCAAGTCATGCTCAACTGAGAACTTCTCTTTCATTAATTGTAATAAACCGAAGGTACATCCATATACGCCTTCAGAACATAAGATATGGTCACCTGATCGAACGAGGTGAAACAAGACTGCTGATACAGCAGCCATCCCGGATCCAAACGCTAACCCTCCATCTGCTCCTTCTAGAGATGCTATACGTTCCTCTAACATTTTGACTGTTGGATTTCCTAATCTAGAATATATATATCCTGGTTCCTCACCTGCAAACCTTTTTTCACCGGCTTCAGCAGTTTCAAAGGTAAACGTGGATGTTTGATATATAGGCGACGCAAGACTGTTATGATGTGATTCAGCATCATAGCCTTCATGGATTGTTCTCGTTTCGAATTGACGTTCCTTTTTCAATATAGCTCCCCCTCTATCTTAAATCTATGTATCATTCAATTATATTGTAAGCGCTTTCTTATAGAAGGTGAAGAGGAATTTCATTTTTTATAGAAATACCTATCATACTAGAAAACGACTGATGTTGACATGAATCTATAGAAAGGTTACAATGACAGTTGTGTAAAATAAGAATGGGCAGCAGCGTGACGGCTTGTGATTTCATTATGTTCCTTTAAATAGGTGCTCCGCGTAACCTCCGGCTGTCGAGGTGAAGGTGTGTGAAAACATAATGTGCACAAATCGGAATCACGACACTGTTTTTATTTTATACCAATAAAAATAGTGATAAAGGAGGAGCTAATTATGGCTCGTTATACAGGACCAAGTTGGAAAATTTCTCGTCGTCTTGGTATTTCTCTAAGTGGAACAGGTAAAGAATTGGAAAAGCGCCCTTACGCTCCAGGTCAACATGGACCTAACCAGCGTAGAAAGCTTTCTGAATATGGACTTCAGCTTCAAGAGAAGCAAAAGCTTCGTCACATGTATGGAATGACTGAACGTCAATTCCGTCGTCTTTTCGATGATGCTGGTAAAATGAAAGGTGTTCATGGTGAGAACTTCATGATTCTTCTTGAATCTCGTCTTGATAACCTTGTTTATCGTATGGGTCTAGCTCGTACTCGCCGTCAGGCTCGTCAGCTAGTTAACCACGGCCACATCACAGTTGATGGCAAACGTGTTGACATTCCTTCTTACCGCGTAGCAACTGGTCAAGTACTAAGTGTTCGTGAGAAGTCTAACAACCTTGACATCATCAAAGAAGCTATTGAAGTGAACAACTTTGTTCCAGAATACCTTACTTTTGATGCAGATAAGCTTGAAGGTACGTACTCTCGCCTTCCTGAGCGTTCTGAACTTCCTGCAGAAATCACTGAAGCTCTTATCGTTGAGTACTACTCTCGTTAAGCTGTTTCTAAAAAACCTCGGACTTTGTTCCGAGGTTTTTTATTATCTAAATTGCATCACAAAACATGTTCAAAGATAAAAAAGCCGGTAATCATAAAAAATGATTACCGGCTTTTTTTGATTAGAATGTAAGGAGATAGTATTTTTTCTTCCCTCTTCTAATAATAACGTATTGTCCTTCGATGCGATCTGAAGAAGAGACAACTTTATTCATCTCCTGATTACGTTCACCGTTAATGTAGATGGCTCCGTTTTTAATATCTTCTCTCGCCTGACGTTTTGAAGATGAAATACCTGCCTCAACGAGTAGATCGATCAATCCCTTGTCATCCTCTTCAACGTGGTAAGAAGGAACATCTTTAAAGCCTTGGCGTATTTCATCAGCTGTTAATTCTTTAATCTCACCACTGAAAAGCGCTTGAGATATATTGATTGCTTGCTGAAGTTTTTCTTCGCCATGCACAAGTCTTGTAACTTCTTCAGCTAACTTACGATGAGCTTCTCTCTTTTCGGGAGCCTTATCATTCAAAGTTTCAAGCTCTTTAATCTCATCAGTGCTTAAGAATGTGAAGTAATAAAGAAATTTCACAACATCGCGATCATCCGTGTTGATCCAGAATTGGTAGAATTCATAAGGTGACGTTTTGTCTGCATCAAGCCAGATAGCGCCTCCTTCTGACTTACCGAATTTAGAACCATCACTCTTCGTAACGAGTGGAAATGTCGCTCCGAATGCTTTTGGACGCTCTCCCTCTTCAGATCCTTCTTCTTTTCGGATTAACTCAAGTCCAGCAGTGATATTTCCCCACTGGTCACTTCCACCGATTTGAAGACGACAGTTCTCATTACGATATAGTTCAAGAAAGTCATAGGACTGGAGAATCATGTACGTAAACTCAGTAAACGAAATACCTGCATCGAGACGTGAGGAAACTGAGTCTTTTGCAAGCATATAGTTCAATCCAAAATTCTTTCCAATATCACGTAGGAAAGGAATAATGTTTAAACCACCGATCCAATCAAAGTTATTCACAGCTTTTGCTGGGTTTTCACTAGTCTCAAAATCGAGAAAACGAGCGAGTTGTCCTTGTAGTTTGTTTGTCCATTCTTGAACGATATCTTCTGAATTCAACGTTCTTTCGTTAGCACGACCACTAGGATCTCCAATTAGGCCCGTTGCACCTCCAACAAGTGCAATCGGTGTATGACCCGCAAGCTGAAATCTTCTAAGAGCAAGCACCGGAAGAAGGTGGCCTATGTGAAGGCTGTCTGCTGTTGGATCAAATCCAGAATAGATTCCAATACTGTTTTCTGAAAGTTCTTTCTTAAGGCCTTTTTCATCAGTCACCTGATTAATAAGCCCTCTAGCTTCAAGTTCATCTAAGATATGCATGATACTGACTCCTTTTCCAATTAAAATTGAACACATAAAAAACTCGCCCCCTGGTAAGGGACGAGTTTAATCGCGGTACCACCCTTGTTGAAGAAAGTAAGCTTTCTCCCACTTCATCAGGATAACGGCCTGGTCCGTCTTGATGCTACACAAACAAATTTCATTTGCTCTTCACACCAGATGCTCATGGAAGTAATTCACATTTCCTTTATATTGGTTCACACCGACCACCAACTCTCTGAAAAAGGGAGGAAAACGCTACTTAGTCCATTCTTCGCACACACGTTTAAAAATCTAACTAAATTAATATCATACTTCGACCTATAATGTCAATTCTAGCCCCTATATATAGGCGAACGCTTTATACAAATATCGACTAGATATGCTATAATAATTAGGATTAATTGAGGAGGTATAGGAATGCGAGAGCTTTTTTCTTCTATCAGGTCGAAGTGGAACGCGTTCATCGATAGATTGCAAGAATATCACATCTTAACAGGCTCAAGAATTGCTTATAAAGTCATTTGGAATTTATTCTTAATTTTTCTCGTGCTCGGACTTATGGGTAGCTTGTTTGCCGGTGGTGTAGGTGCAGGGTATTTTGCATCTTTAGTGAAGGATGAACAGATCCGCTCCTATGATGAGATGAAGAGAGACGTCTATAACTATGAAGAAACTAGTGAGATATACTTTGCTGACGATGTTCTTCTCGGTAACTTTCGATCGGATATCGAGCGAAAGGAAGTCGATTTAAAAGACGTCTCCCCTCTAGTACAGAAGGCAGTCATTTCAACTGAAGATGAATATTTTTATGACCACGACGGGATTGTTCCTAAAGCAATTGGACGAGCCGTTCTTCAAGAGCTCACAAACTCTGAAGATCGAACAGGTGGTAGTACACTCACACAGCAGCTAGTCAAAAACCAAATATTAACAAGAGAAGTTTCCTTTGAACGAAAAGCGAAAGAAATGTTACTTGCTTTGCGTCTTGAGAACTTCTTTGAAAAAGAAGAAATACTTGAAGCGTACCTGAATGTCGTACCATTCGGTCGAAATGCTTCTGGAAGAAATATCGCTGGTGTCCAAACAGCGGCCAAAGGCATCTTTGGTGTAGACGCTAGTGAATTAAATCTGCCTCAAGCCGCTTTTATTGCCGGCCTACCGAAAAACCCTTATACATACACACCTTTTACAAACTCTGGAATTGTGAAAGATGATCTTTCACCAGGGATTGAGCGGATGAAGTTCGTCCTCTACCGCATGTATACGGAAGGTACGATTACCGAGGAAGAATATAACAAAGCTATAGAATACGACATTGAGAAAAATTTAACAGACTCTTCTCCTTCACCTTTTGAACAATACCCATATCTAACGTTCGAAATAGAAGATCGAGCCAAAACAGTTCTTGCAGAGCAAATTGCTAATGAGGAAGGCTATGATGGGAAGAAACTTGCGGAAAGCATCAATCAATATAATAGAGTCACATATGATGCAAACGTCACAAAAAGAACAGTAGAAGAAAGCGCAGAAAAGATGGGGCTCAAATGGGAAGAAGTAGAAAAAGACTCAAAAATCTTTATTGAGTTTATGAGCAACGCTGAAAAAGAACTTAGGAAAAATGGATATAAGATTCACACTACAATCGACAAAAATGTATATAATTCAATGAATGCAGCTAGAGATAAAGTTCTTGATAACGGAAGGTATTTCCAAAGCCCTAAGACAGTATCCGTTCAAGATCCTGAAACGGGTGAAATGGTTGATAAAGAATACCCCATGCAAGTTGGCGGAATTTTAATCGAGAATAAGTCTGGAAAAATCCTATCATTTGTTGGTGGTAGAGATTTTGGTCAAGAAGCACTCAACCATGCAACGAATGCCTATCGCTCAAATGGTTCTACTATGAAGCCATTACTCGACTATGCTCCAGCAATGGAGATAGGAAAAGTACAGCCAGGCTATATTATCCCGGACCTTCCTATTAAGGGAAAGAATGCCTTTAATCCGGGCAACTATTCTTCAAACTATCATGGTCTAGTAACTGCCAGAAAGGCACTTGAACGGTCCTATAACGTTCCGGCGGCTCGAGTATACTCCAAAATGAACCCTGTGGAAGCTACGGAATATTTAGTGAAAATGGGCTTTAGCACTCTTACTGTCGATGATAGATATGCTCCATCCATGTCAATCGGTGCTTTAACACGAGGCGTAAGCGTTGAAGAAAACACCAATGCTTTTGGAACATTTGCGAACGGTGGTAAATTCGTAGACGCTTATATGATCGATAAGATTGTCGACAGAGATGGCAATGTTGTTTACCAACATAAGCCAGACCCTGTTCAAGTCTTCAGCCCTCAAACGTCTTACCTTACAATCGATATGATGAGAGACGTAGTTAGACAGGGTACTGCACAGGATGTGCCAGGTAAATTGAAATTCACAGCCGATTGGGCAGGTAAAACTGGAACTGGTCAAGGTTATAGGGATGCTTGGTTTGTAGCAGTTAATCCTAATGTATCTCTTGGCGTTTGGACAGGATATGACAAGCAAATGAGAATGGACTCTCAATATGCTAGTCGTAATAAAAACTTATGGGCACTGTTTGCGAATGCAGCTTATGATCAGAAACCAGAGCTAATGGATCCACAAAAACGATTCGATATGCCAACCGGAATTGTTAGAAGATCTTTCTGTGGAATATCTGGGAAGCTTGCTTCTGATTTATGTCAGCAAGCTGGACTTGTTCAAACAGATCTATTTAATGCAAAGTACGTACCTACAGAAGTGGATGACAGTTTAACTCAAGGTAGATACGTTGTTATCAAAGGAAAAACCTATGAAGCACTCTCTTCAACGCCAGCAGAATTTGTAACAAGTGGCGTGATGATTAAAGAAGATTATTTTGAAGGTATTGACCTTAGTACACTTCTTCCATCGAAATTCAGTAACTTAAACATCGTTTCAGAAGGTACTGTTGCCAAAGAAAACGGTAAGAAACCTGGAGCAGTCGGAAGAGTCTCCATTAGCGGTTCTACTCTCACGTGGAACGAATCAGGAGAAAGTGATATAGTTGGATACCGCATTTACCGAGCTGGAAATGGAAGTAATTCATTTACTAAGTTAGGTAGCATAAAATCATCTGATGGTAGCTCGTTCAATATTCCATCGGGACCTTACGCTTACTATGTTACAGCAGTCGACGTTGCGGGAAATGAATCCTCTCCTTCTGCAAAAGTTACATCAGGTGATTGGTCTGATAAGCCAGAAGAAAAAGAAAAGCCAGAACCACCTGAAGATGATGGTGATGATGAGTCCGGCGGTGACAACAACGATGATTCGAGCGACGAAGAAAACTCAGGAGAATCAAACGGTGGGAACGCTGGAAATGGTAATGAGAATTCTGGAGATGGAAATAACAATAATTCGACCTCCAATGATTCAAATAGCAATTCAGGTTCAAATAATTCTAGTAGCAATTCAAGCTCAAATAGTTCAGGTTCCAATAGTTCAAACTCTAGCAATAATCAGGGAACCAACAACTCAAACAGTGATGAATAACAAAATCCCCGCAGCAGAAGCTGCGGGGATTTTTGTCGTTATTAATCTTCCATAGTAGATAAATCACCAGTTGGTAAGTCAAGCTCCCATGCTTTTAAGACGCGACGCATAATCTTACCACTTCTCGTTTTAGGAAGTTTATCACGAAATTCGATTTCTCTAGGTGCTGCATGAGCAGCCAGCCCTTTCTTCACGTGATTGCGAATCTCTTCCATTAACTCATCTGTAGGCTCATAACCAGAACGTAGTGCAATGAACGCTTTGATGATTTCACCACGGACTGGATCAGGTTTGCCAATAACTCCAGCTTCTGCAACTGCAGCATGCTCGACAAGTTTACTTTCAACTTCAAACGGACCAACACGTTCACCTGAAGTCATAATTACATCATCAACACGACCCTGGAACCAGTAGTAGCCATCTTCATCCTTATATGCGGAATCACCTGACACATACCAGTCACCTTTCATAAAGTAACTCTCATACTTTTCTTGACGATTCCAAATCGCGCGCATCATGGAAGGCCAACCTTTTTTAATCGCCAAGTTACCCATACGGTTAGGCGGTAACTCATTACCTTGATCATCCACAATGGCCGCGTGCACGCCAGGAATTGGTTTACCCATAGAACCGGGCTTAATCTCCATTGAAGGATAGTTACTGATTAGCTGAGCACCTGTCTCTGTCATCCACCAGTTATCGTGAATGCGTTGATCTAAGACTTTATTGCCCCATTTGATAACTTCGGGATTTAATGGTTCTCCGACACTCAGCACATGACGTAGCGAAGATAAATCGTAGTTTTTCAGGATTTCATCTCCAGCTCCCATAAGCATACGGAACGCAGTAGGAGCACTATACCAAACCGTTACACCATATTTCTCAATAGTTGAATACCAATCTTCCGGACTAAAGCGACCACCACGAATCACGTTAGATGTCCCTGCTAGCCATGGAGCGAAAATTCCGTAAGAAGTACCAGTAACCCAGCCTGGATCTGCTGTGCACCAATACACATCATCTTCTTTCAAATCTAGTACCCACTGTGCTGTTTGATAATGTTGAATCATAGCATTGTGTACATGAAGAACACCTTTTGGTTTTCCAGTTGAACCTGACGTATAATGGAGAATCATTCCATCTTCACGGTCGACCCATTCGATCTTAAGGTTCTTATCTGCTGATTCAAAATGATTATAAAAATCAATATAAGGTCCTTCTTCTTTCACGTTTTCCCCAACAAGCACGATACTCTCTAGATGAGGCAGTTCATCTATAGGTACACGATCGAGTAACTCAGGAGTCGTAACAAGAACCTTTGCTTCGCTATCTTCAAGGCGGTCGCGAACGGCCCCCTCCATAAACGCTTCAAATAATGGACCAGCAATAGCTCCTAACTTCAATGTTCCAAGCAAAATGAAATAGAGTTCCGGAGAACGAGGCATAAAGATGAATACTCGATCACCTTTTTCAACATTCACTTTCTTCAAAACATTTCCGGCTTTGTTACTTAATGTCTTCATTTCACTATACGTATACTTTTCATCCCTTTTTGGATCAGAAAAATAGAGGGCTACTTTATTTTTTCGTTCAGATTCAGCATGCTTATCGATTGCTTCATAAGCCATATTTACATTCCCAGTTTCATTCCAGGAAAATGCTTTTTCTGCTTCTTTCCATTCAAAATTCTCATAAGTAGCTTCATAATCCTGTAAGTTGTGATTTCCACGAGTGGCAGAAAGCGATTTCAATTCCAAGTAATTCTCCTCCTTCTTCTACATCTTTCAATGATTTCACTGATAGTATAACATAAATTCGTAATATTTTAACAAATAACAAAAGTTAATAAAATCAACCTGAAACCCCTTACATTTATACAGAATCATGTATAATAAGAGCTGAGATCGTTATTAAAGGTGGTGACTAGATGGAACATCAAAAGACATACAATGCAGTTGAATGGAACACACCTCATGGCAAATTGATAATTGAGGGACCGATTACACCCGACCGCCTCGCCTCCTATCATTTACATAAAGATCTGGTAGCATTTCGCCCGCCTGAACAGCAACATAAGGCTTTAATAGAAATTGCTGGACTTCCAGAAGGAAGAATTATCGTAGTAAGAGAACGGGAAACAATTGTTGGTTATGTGACGTTTTTATATCCAGATCCAATGGAAAGATGGTCAGAAGGTAAGATGGAGAACCTACTTGAACTTGGGGCTATTGAAGTAATACCTAAATATCGAAACGCCAAAGTAGGAAAAAGCTTGTTGAGAACCTCCTTTATGGATGATTCAATGAATGATTATATTGTCATTACAACCGAATATTATTGGCATTGGGACCTTAAAGGTACAGGATTGTCAGTATGGGACTATCGAAAAGTAATGGAGAAAATGATGAATGCAGGTGGTCTGGAATGGTATGCCACAGATGACCCAGAAATAAGCTCTCACCCAGCCAATTGTTTAATGGCGAAGATCGGATCGAGAGTCGATCGAGAGTCGATACAAGCTTTTGACGCATTACGTTTTCAAAATCGTTTCATGTATTGAGATTTAAAGGAGTGAGAGGACTTGATCATTGAGGAAATAATGAACAGGAATGTATTTTCTCTGAATGAATCGCAAACGATCGCAGATGCGATTAAATTGATGCGAGAAAAGAATATACGTCATCTCCCCATTGTTAATAACGATGGAGAATTAGTAGGGATCGTTTCAGATCGAGATGTAAAAGAAGCTAGCCCATCGATACTCGATGCTAATCCTAACAGAGAAGTTTTAGACTCTTCACTGTCTTCTATTATGAAAAAGAATGTTATCACTGCACACCCTCTTGATTTCGTTGAGGAAATCTCAACTGTGTTTTATGAACACAGAATATCCTGCATCCCGATTATAGATAATAGAAAAGTTATTGGGATCGTTACTGAGACAGATATGCTGCACACTCTTATCCTTCTTACAGGTGCACATCAACCAAGTTCTCATATCGAAGTGCAAGTCGAGAATGTATCTGGGAAGCTTGCAGATATTACACAGATTATTCGAAAGCGAAATGTAAACATCATAAGTGTGCTGGTCTATCCTTGTAGTCATAACGAAAGGTATAAAAATATTGTTTTTAGAGTTCAGACGATGAATCCAACAGCTGTTGTAAATGATATTACTACAGAGGGTTATGAAGTGCTTTGGCCAAGTATGCCAGGTGTTCAAAGATGAAGAATGACTCTTTATTCGTTTACTCCTCAGATTACTTAAACTACAAATTTAGTGATAATCACCCTTTCAATCATATTAGAGTCCAATTAACTCATGATTTATTGAAAGAGCTGAGTGTATTATCAGAGGATGAAATCATTTCACCGAGGATTGCAAGTGACGATGAAATTGCATTGATTCACGACCCAGCATACATAAAAGCGGTGAAAGATGCAGGCAAAGGAACACTAGCCTCTTCCGTTGCTTCTAACTATGGGTTAGGAACAGAAGACACGCCTATTTTTTCTAATATGCATGAAGCCAGTGCGTTATTAGTAGGCGGCACCTTGACAGCAGTAGACGCTGTGATGACAGGAAAAGCCAAGCATGCTTTAAATATAGGCGGCGGACTTCATCACGGGTTTCGTGGGAAAGCATCTGGATTTTGTATTTACAATGATAGTTCGATTGCAATTGAATATATGAAGCAGAAATATGACGCAAGAGTGTTGTATGTCGATACAGATGCCCACCATGGAGATGGGGTACAATGGGCTTTTTATGATGACCCAAATGTATGTACACTTTCCATTCATGAAACGGGTCGTTATTTGTTTCCTGGCACAGGAAATATTAACGAAAAAGGTCATGGCAAAGGCTATGGCTTCTCTTTTAACGTTCCAATCGATGCATTTACTGAAGATGAGTCATTTCAAGAAGTTTATGAAACGTCATTTCGAAAAGTAATCGAATTCTTTAAACCTGATATCATCCTCACGCAAAATGGTGCTGATGCTCATTACTATGACCCTCTCACACACCTTTCAGTTTCAATGAATAGCTTCGAGTTTATTCCAAAACTTGCTCATGAGCTTGCACATGAATACTGTGATGGAAAATGGGTTGCTGTTGGTGGAGGCGGCTATGATGTATGGCGAGTCGTGCCGAGAGCATGGTCTAGAATCTGGCTAGAAATGAAAAATAAGATTGCTACTGGAGCCTTACCAGGGAAATGGATTGAGCGTTGGCAATCACTATCACCATTAGAGCTACCGAAAACATGGCACGATCCTGAAGATCTTTATGAACCAATTCCGCGAAAAAATGAAATCACAGAAAAAAACAAACTAACATTAGAACGTTCGCTCTATCAGATCAGTCACTAAAAAGGAACCTGGAATCTACCAGGTCCCTTTTTCATATTGATATGGTTATTACTTGTTGTTTGTAGAGTCTCTATGTTGAATGCGATGAGGCAATACAACAGTTTGTTCTTCAACTGTTTCTTTGTTCATGAACTTCGTTAGAAGTCGCATAGCCACTGCTCCAATATCATACATAGGTTGTACTACTGTTGACATCGTTGGTCTAACCATTGTAGCAAGTCTTGTATTATCAAATCCAACAACTTCAAGATCCTCTGGTACTTTGTAGCCATTATCCTGTGCACCATGAATAATTCCAAGAGCCATTTCATCTGTGCCACCAAAGATTGCAGTAGGCATGTTATCTTTTTCGATAAATCCAGCCATAGCTTCAATACCGGAATCATAAGTGTAATCACCTATAGCTACCATGTCTTCATTCACTTTTAAGCCTGCATCCTCTAACGCTCTGCGATATCCTAGAAACTTCTCTTCACCATTGATAGGATCCTCTAAAGGACCACTAACAAGACCTATATTCTTATGGCCTTTTTCGATGAATTCTGTAACTAGCTCATATGCAGCTTGTTGATAATCGATATTTACAGAAGGAATTTCTTCTGTTTTCTCTAGCGTAGCAGCTAATACGATCGGTACCGGTGAGCGTTTGAATTCTTCAACGTGCTCTTCAGTAATTTGGCCACCCATAAAAACAATTCCATCTACTTGTTTACCAAGCATTGTGTTCAATAGGTGGATTTCCTTTTCTTTGTTCTGATCTGAGTTGCTTAGAATGATATTGTAATTATACATAGTCGCAATATCCTCAATACCTCTAGCAAGCTCTGCAAAGAAAATACTGGATATATCAGGGATGATTACGCCCACTGTAGTCGTTTTCTTACTCGCAAGACCACGTGCTACTGCGTTTGGACGATAACCCAACCGTTCAATTGCCTCGTGGACCTTTTTTCTTGTAGCAGGCTTAACATTAGGGTTTCCGTTTACTACCCTCGAAACTGTTGCCATTGATACTCCTGCTTCTTTTGCTACATCATAAATCGTTGTATTCACGATAATCCTCCTTCATGCTCTTTCGGACTTTGATTTAGTTAATGATACGATACTATTCTTCTGACTGCAAATATTATTCTTCCGCAATCAAGTAAGTCTCCTACCTATAAGTTTCGGTATTATTCTATCACCCTATACGGTATATGCGTATGTATTTTATTTCACAAGAAAGTAACTGTATTAAAGATAGCACATTTATACCTTTTTTGCTTTAATATGACGAAATTTTCACAAGGAATATAGAAATCCCTTAAAACGAAAAAAAGACTGCCGAAAGTAGATTTCGACAGTCTGAATTCATTTATAACGAAGTAGGTGCAGCTTTCCCAGGATTAAAAAGTCCGCTTAATTTTAAGTCATCTACGAATTTCTCGTATTGAGGTATATCAAGCTGTTGCGCCGCATCCGAAAGCGCTACTGCAGGGTCAGGGTGAACCTCTACCATAATTCCATCTGCTCCAATAGCAAGTCCTGCCTTAGCTGCTGGCAATAGTAGATCTCTTCGACCTGTTGAATGAGTAACATCTACAAATACCGGTAAGTGAGTTTCTTGCTTTAAGATTGGTACTGCAGTAATGTCAAGTGTGTTTCGAGTAGCCTTTTCGTATGTTCGAATACCACGCTCACATAGCATTACTTGAGTATTTCCTTTTGAAACAATATATTCAGCGGCGTTGATAAACTCCTGAATCGTTGCTGAAAGTCCTCTCTTAAGAAGAACAGGCTTATCAACAGAACCGGCAGCTTTTAATAGTTCAAAGTTCTGCATGTTTCTTGCACCGATTTGAATAACATCAACGTACTTCTCAGCAATCTTGATGTCCGCTGGATTAACGATCTCACTTACAACAGCAAGGTCGTATTCATCCGCAACCTTTTTCAAGATCTTAAGTCCTTCTTCACCAAGACCTTGGAAATCATAAGGTGAAGTCCGAGGTTTAAATGCACCACCTCGAAGCATTTTGAATCCTTGCTTCTTAACAGCTTTCGCAACTTCAGCTACTTGTTCATAGCTTTCAACTGCACAAGGTCCTGAAATCAATACTTGACCACCTGCACCAATTTTTTCACCTTTGATGTCGATCACTGTATTGTCTGGCTGACGCTTACGTGAAACCAATAGAGCTTTTCGATGGTCATCTTCTTGTAGTTCAAGACTCGCTTTGAAAATCTCTTTAAAGATATGCTGCAGAGTGGACGTTTCAAACGGCCCGTCATTCTTCTCTGCTAGCAGATCAAGCATCTTGCGCTCACGCACGGGGTCAAAACGATTAATCCCCTGAGATTTCTTAATTCTGCCTATTTCCTGTGCTACTTCTGCACGCTCGTTAATTAAATCGAGCAACTGCAAGTTAATCTCGTCTAGTTTTTCTCTCAACTCGTCTATCTGAATGTTAGCCATAATTTGTTCCACTCCCTATCTATTTAAGTGATTAGGGATATTATATACGAAGAAAAATAAAATGTCACTACTTTTAGTTTAATTCTTAGACGCTTTTAAGCATTAAATCATGTCAGTGAATTAAAAACGGCTCCATAGAGCCGTTTTGCCTACATTAATTTTTTTTCAGTGCATCAGTCAAAGATGAGTATGTAATTCGCCAGTGCGAATCATTCCAAACAACATGATCCCGATCGATGAGCAAGGCCTGTGGCGATTGGTGTTTAACGCCGTAAGTTTCAGCTATATCATTCGATAGTGGTCTAGCTTCCTGGACATTTAAATAATAGACCTCGTGATCATGGTCTTCAGCAAATTTCTCAAATTCCTCAAATGCCTGTGCGCTGACCGGACATGTAGTACTATTTTTAAATAAAAGAAGTCGGTTAGTCTTTTCCTTCACTTTTGAAAAATCATCAAGAGTTGCAAGTTTATTAATTCCCATACCGTCATCATCCTTTCTTTATTCCATAAACCCATTATAGATGAAAAGAAGTCATACAAAAAGGAGAAGCGTTTATAGCTTCTCCTTCTAAAATTAATCTTGCTGATATTGGTGTCTTGTTGGGTTTTCGCTAGTAGCCGGCTCGTCATCAACAAAATGATCATTTAAATCACGCTGAAAGCTCTCAACATCTTCATCTGCCTGAGCACGAACGTCAGGATCTTCAGAATTAGCTTTACGTTCTTTGATCTTTGAAACAATATTGTTTGACTGATCAGATACTTGCTTATAAATCGTGTTTGATCTTTCTTTTGCACGGTTTGCTATGTCTGTTCCTCTCTCAACAGCCGTATCGCGGAACTGAGATGTTCTCTCTTTAACTACTCCAGCTTGCTGATTTAGATCATTTCTAAGTTCTTTACCTGATTTTGGAGCAGACAGTAGAGCTGCTGCTGCACCAACGATACCACCGATTAATGATCCAATGATGAAATCCTTTGTGTTAATGTTATTGTTATTATTGTTGTCGTTTGACATGTTATCAGCCTCCTAAGATTTTGAATCGATATATTGATCTGTTGCCTTTTTCTTTACTTGCCACTTTTGCCAAATTTGCATTGCAGCGTTACCCCATTGGACAACCTTGGTTACTTGTTCTGATTGGCGCTCAGCTTCATCAGTTACTTTCGATGAAATGTTCTTCAGTGAACTGTTCATCTTACCAAGTGACGTTCCAACCTCTCTCACTTGTACAAACACAGTATCCAGAGCTTCTGATTTCCCCTGAATATCTTCTGCAAGAAGGTTAGTCTTATGTAACAATGCTGTTGTTTCTGTAGTAAGACCATTCATCTGTTTCTCAAGACTATCAAGAGTTTTTGCTGTGTTACTAAGCGTGTCTTTTAAGGATTTCAAAGTTTGCGCGACAAAATATACTAGTACTGCAAATGCTATAGCTATTATAGCTACACTCAAATAAAGAATAATCTCCATCTCCTGGCACCTCCTTTTCTAACTGTGTTCCCTTGAATTGTCTCTCATAAACACTAGTTTGTCACTTCACATAAAGAAGTAAAATGAGTCAACCTTACTACTATTATTCGTTAGAGTATCCATTATTCCTTTTTTACAAACTTTCTTTTCAAAGAAGAAATTGGATATTTTGTATCTTTATAGATTAAATAGCTTTCGAACCATCCGTCCTAAATTAAAAAGAAAAGGCACTTTGCCTTTTCTTTTTTATAACGACGCTTTCTCTGATTCATAAGCAGCCTGATATTTTTGAATATCTCCTGCTCCCATGAATAGTAATACGCCTCTATCATGATCATTCAGTTTCTGGATCGACTCTTCCGTAATAAGATGAGAGTTCGGAACTTTTTCCATTAATTGATCGATCGTTAGCTGTCCTGATTCTTCTCTAGCTGATCCAAATATATCACAAAGATAGACAACGTCTGCTTCTTTTAAGCTATCAGCAAAATCATCTAAAAACGTCTTTGTTCTTGTGAAGGTATGAGGTTGGAATATGGCAACCACTTCACGATCTGGATACTTTTGTTGAGCAGATTCAATCGTTGCTTTTATCTCTGTTGGATGATGTGCATAATCATCGATAAGCACCTGATCATCAACTGCTTTCTCTGTGAATCTACGCTTCACACCTTTGAAGTTTTGAAGTTGCTTTTGCACAGCTTCACCTGGAAGGTTCTCATAATGACATAAAGCCACTACTGAAAGAGCGTTAAGAACATTGTGCTTTCCATAGGTAGGAATTTGGAACGTTCTATAGTAATCGTCTCGAACATGAACATCAAATGTAGTACCATTTTCATCTACTTTTACATTTGTTGCCTGAAAATCGTTCTGCTCATCGAAGCCATAGAACACCACTGGAACTTTGGTTTGAATCTGCTGCAAGTATGCGTCATCTCCAAAAGCAATGATTCCTTTTTTAACAAGCATAGCCATCTCTTGAAACGCTGAAAAAACATCTTCGACATCTGAAAAATAATCAGGATGATCAAAATCGATGTTTGTCATGATCGCATAATCAGGTTGATAAGATAAGAAATGACGACGATATTCACATGCTTCAAATACGAAATACTGGCTGTCTTTTACCCCTTTACCAGTTCCATCTCCAATCAAGAAGGAAGTTGGCTCTGCTTCACCAATGACATGGGCAAGCAATCCAGTCGTTGATGTTTTGCCATGTGATCCTGTAACAGCAATACTAGTGAACTTTTGAATAAAGTCACCAAGGAATTTATGATAACGATAGACAGGAAGGTTCATCTCTCGAGCGCGAACTAACTCTTCATGTTCATCATCAAACGCATTGCCGGCGATTATTATCATGTTCTCATCAATATTTTCTTCTGAGAACGGAAGAATGGTAATACCTTTTTGCTCAAGGGCTTCCTGGGTAAAAAAGCGTTTCTCTACATCTGAACCCTGAACACTGTATCCCATGTCGTTCAAGATTTGCGCAAGAGCGCTCATTCCGGAGCCCTTAATGCCAACAAAGTGATATATAGTCATTTCAGAACCTCCACACTTTCATTTCTACACCGAATATCTTCTTTATTATATGATTTCATTACATTCATGCTCCCTATTTCTGTACAATACTGCATTATAGCATAAATAGGAAGTATGCTCCAATATCAACAAGGTTCTCTCTGGCTAAAAAAGACAGGTTCTCTTCCCTGTCTTTTTTACTCTACGAGTTCTAGTCTTGGATTAGGGCGGTATTTTCGACCTGCTTTAGCTTCAGGCTCATCGTCGATAATAACATTATCTCCAGTAAAGCCAATGTTTACTTTAAGTAAACTACTACCCACGCCATAAATATCAACAGGCACGTTTTGACCTTCGAATTCTCGAATTCTTTCCTCTGTAAACCCACCGCTAACAACAATTTTGACATGGTCGTAACCTTCTTGGTTAAGAGCATCTCTTAATGCAAATATTAGTTCGGCATTTACTCCTCTTGGATCAAAGGTTCCTAGCACGTCTGGGTTTCGCCAGAAATATTGATCAACCATTGTTCTAGACGTATCAACTCGAACACCTTTTAACGTATCACCAAACTCTCTTGCTACACTAAGAGAATCAGTAATAACATCGTTATTATAATCAACTAAGGCGATCAAATCATCTTCAGGATATTTAGAGTGGTACGCTTTTGATGCTTCAACAACGTCTCCTTTAAACAATTGTATCAGCGCATGAGGCATTGTTCCCATGCCTCTTTTTCCCCACCATTCATTCATGGCATGCGTTGCTTGGGCAGTAGAACCACCAATGTAAGATGCATAACCGTCTCCGGCTTGCTGAGTATAGTGATCATCACGGTCACCCATAAAAATAACGGGTTTTTGAATACCAGAAGATCTTGCCGCTTTAACAACATGATATACATTCGTAGCTACTGAGGTTCTTCTGCCAAGTATTCCGTCAATAATCCCTTCTAGAAAACCAAAATTCTGATATGGGCCTTTAATTTTCAATACCGTTTCGAATGGTGAAATCTTATCTCCATCTTTTAAAGAGTGGATTTCAAGGGAATTAGGATCTTTGGCAAATGTTTTAATCAAGGCGATCGCCTCATCTGAACCACATAAGACCGCATCATTCTTTTGAAAAAACTGCATCGTCACTAGATTATCAGGTTTATACTCTTCGACAATCTCACACGTTTTCAGGAAGTAGACTGCTGAAAACCAGCCTTCTTTGACTCTTTCGTCAAATTTAAACGTGCGATTTGTTAAGCGTTTTATTTCACCTTGCATTTTCAGTTCTATTTCTTTCATTCTGGGGCTCCTTCAAGTAGTTTCGTCATTCGAATGTGAGCTCTATATTTACTAGTATTCTTTATTAAGAGGGTAAAAAAACATAATTTTTACACACTCTATATCATATAGAACAACCCTGGATAAAACAAGTAGAAAAGATATGCACTATACGCGCATATCTTTGAGGAACGTCTCTTCGAAATCAGCCTTACTCATGAGAATGCTTCTTGGCTTACTTCCCATTGCTTCAGAGACTAGCCCTCTCTCTTCCATCATTTCAATCAATCTTGCCGCTCTATTAAATCCGATTCGAAAGCGTCTCTGTAGAGATGAAGATGATGCTTGTCCTTGATCGATTGCCCACATACAAGCTTCTTCAAATAAGTCATCTTCTTGTTCATTGTATTGTTGCTTCTTAGCAAGATCCTCTTTGGCAATTAGATAGTTTGGCTTTCTCTGTTTTCTTACATACGATGTTACACGTTCGATTTCTTCATCTGAAACAAAATTCCCTTGTAGTCGAACTGGTTTAGAGGAGCCATTTTCGAGACACAGCATATCTCCTTTTCCAAGTAGCTTTTCTGCACCACCCGTGTCAAGAATCGTTCTTGAATCAATTTGAGAAGATACTGAGAAAGCAATACGAGTTGGAATATTGGCCTTTATGAGACCAGTAATAACATCAACAGAAGGGCGCTGTGTTGCTACCAATAAATGTATACCGCATGCTCTTGCTTTTTGAGCTATTCTGCAAATCGCATCCTCTACATCCTGTGGAGATACCATCATAAGGTCAGCCAACTCATCGATGACAACAACGATATAAGGTAACTTGTGCTGAGGTTCCCCATGTTCAATCGCTCTGTCATTATACCTCTTGATATCTCTAACACCAGCAGCTGCAAACTTTTCATATCGTTCTTCCATTTCGTCCACTGCCCACTTCAATGCTGTAGTGGCTTCTTTAACATCATTAATAACAGGAGTCACAAGATGTGGTAAACCATTGTATGGCGCTAATTCAACCATCTTCGGATCAATTAAGAGCATCTTCACATCCGCTGGGTTCGAATTTAATAATAAGCTCACAAGAATAGAGTTAATACACACACTTTTCCCTGAACCAGTAGCACCTGCAATTAAACCGTGAGGCATTTTATGAATATCTGTAACTTTTGCGTTTCCTCCGATATCAAATCCTAACGCCGCGTTCAATACAGCGTCTTTAGCTTGAAAAACTCCACTTCGAACGATTTCACGTATGAAAACGGGGCGACTACTTGGGTTTGGAACTTCAATTCCTATAGCGTTCCGCCCTGGGATCGGAGCTTCCATCCGAATATCTCTAGCAGCTAGACTCAACTTGATATCATCACTTAGGTTTGTGATTTTATTTACTTTAACACCAGGACTAGGCTGCACTTCAAAACGTGTCACGGTCGGCCCCATTGTAGCTCCAATAACAGTTGCTTGTACATTAAAGTTCTTTAAGGTGGATTCGAGCAGTTCACGTTGCTCCTCGAGCCACTGTTCATCGTTGCCTTCGTCACGTGGCGGAATATCTAATAGTGAAATAGGCGGTAGCTTGTATTCACCGTTCGAGACTGGTTTTTTCACAAGATGTTTACGGTCGCTCGCAAGCATCATTACATTGTATGGAACTTGAGGCTTAGGGCGTCCCTCTTCTCTCTTTTGGTCCACTTTATTTTCTTCTTTCTTTGCAGGACGTTCGATTTCTTGTTGCTCTTCAGATTCAAGCATTTTCTCTTCAAGCTCATTAGCCTCATGCTGAACTTCCTCAGAAGAAGGCTCTTCAGATTTAAATGGTTCAGTGGTTATCTCTTCCTCTATGAATGAAGAGACATCAACATTTACTTCCTGTTCTCTTTCTGGCTCTTCCTCTGGTTTTTCTTCTACTTCTGTCTCTAATTCAATTGGAAGATCTTCCGCTTCAAAAGTTTGAACCGTTCGATTGTCGTTATCTGTTTCACTAACCTCATCGCCGCTAGGTTCCACACGTAATTCTTCAAGTTGCGAAAGCTCTTCCCCTTGTGACTGTTCCTCAATCCTAGCTTCTTCATCCACAGCCTTAATTGAAACGCTCTCTTCTTCTATTTCTTTTTCATGGCCGAAGTTCTCTTGGTGACGATGGACTTCAGGTTGATCAGTTGTAGCACTTAATTCTTCCTGTTCACTTGAGTTCTCTTCAGTAGCTGTGATTGAAGAGACGTCACTCTTAGTGATAGGTTCACTCGCTTCTCCCAATTCTTCAACTTCATGCGCTTCACGTTCGAATACAGGAGGTTCCTGGCTAGTTAGAGAGCCTTTTTCTTCATGCTTTTCATTAAGCTCGGAAGAATAATGATAATTGATTTCAAGTTCCTCAGCGCTATAATCAGTCGGATTGTGTATGAGTTGATCAATAACTTTATGTTCATTCAAAGGGGTATATTTATTGCTGTTTTCAGTTTCTTGAATTGCTTTTTCAACTTTTTCAGCTACCGGGCGCTTACTGAATCCGTAGATTGGCGATGGGATATCAGTAGGCTTAAAGTTAACACCGCTAAACTTTTTGGGTGGTTCTTTCTGTGATTCAGTAGTGTTTTTTGATACGCTCGTTTTAGAAATCGTTTGCTTTTTTGATGGATCCTTTTTATTTTTTGAAGGGCGGTTTTCTGAATTAGTAGGATTAGTATGATTACTATTCTTACTTTCAACTTTTCTACCGCTTTTATAAGACTCATCAGGAATTAAAGGAAAACGAAAATTACCATCACGAGGGTATTGGTGAACAATTCTCGCTTCATTTTTTCGGTTGCCGCTTTCAATTCTACCAATTGAGTTTCTTCGATCTAATTTCTGATATTCTTTAGGAGCTTGTGCTTTTCTCTCCTCAGTAGGTTCGTCCAATTCTTTTTCTTCGTTTACATCAAATAATTTATTCATTGCTTTTTTAAACCAATTATTAGCCAATTAAAATCACCTTTTCTAGTTAAGCCTTTTCGCTTTTGTTATTCTATTTTATCGGAAATTCCCCTGTCATTGTAAGGCTCTTTCTAAAATCTTTCGTTAATTTAGGTGCTTCTTAGTCTAAATTAGTAAAATCGGTTCAATATCCCCATACAAAAAACACCAAAAAGAAAAAACCTACTAGAGAATCTCCTAGTAGGTCTTAAATTCCGATCCAATTTCATGATTTTCCGAAAGAACCAAAATACCTTTTTCTTTTGGTGCATCCGGAAGATCAAGTTCTTTCGCTGAACAAATCATTCCTGAAGAATCGATGCCACGAAGATTCGCATCTTTAATAATCATCCCAGACGGCATCACTGCTCCCACCTTAGCCACTACAACCTTCTGGCCTTGATCAACGTTCGGAGCACCACATACAATTTGCAAACGCTCTTCTCCAACATTAACTTGACAAATGTTAAGTTTGTCAGCATTAGGATGCTTTTCCATTTCTTCAACAAGACCAACTACAAATTTCGGAGATGCATCGTAAACAAGTTCATCTTCAAATCCATTTTCTTTTAGCAAGTTGTTTACTGCAGAAACAAGTTCTTCGCTCTCTTCCACCACACCAGCAGTGTTAATTGTATAAGTACGAGACATATCAAAAATGTTGTATCCTATTGTTTGGTTTGTTTCTTTACTGAAAACACGCGCAACGCTTCCTTTTCTTTCAACAGAGCGATCTTCACGATCAGTGCTCCCTAGCGTTACAATCAGTGTGTCTCCGATACCTTCATTGTTATAAAACAAGTTCATATTCCGCGTTCTCCTTTAGGTTATTGATCTTCTTTAGGTTTATTTTTAGCAAGGATAAAGACTGGTTCTAACCTGCCATCTTCATAAATGAAAGGTAGTCCTGTTACAGGCACAAGTCCATTTGAGAAAAAGTGCATCGTTAGCTGTGCAAGGGCATCATAGCCGCGCTCATTTTCAATATCAGCAAAGATCAAAACATCCTGATGTGGAATGGCTACAGCTAATTCACCTTTCGCTTTTGAAGACATATGCTCCAATAAAGAATGGTTTAGCACACGACTTGCGTCATAGCCATCATTTGTATTTATAAAGTAAAAGGTACAGCCTGCAACTGAATCAGTTTTCATATCAGTCGATAGACTACGCACGTTAAACTTCGAAACTTCTTGAAGCGTTTCTTTCGTCATCCCTTCTTTTTCAAGCCAATCCTGGTCGATCAAACGATAGGATTTGCCAAGATCAAGAGCATAGTAAATTCTCGTTTCTGCTGTGTGTTCATCATATACGAGAGATACACCCGCTTCAGTTTCTGAAGGGAATGAAGCAGATCTGATAACAGGGAAAATGTTACTTTCACTTCCACTCAATTGCTGATTGTCATTCATTGCTTTCAACGTTTCTTCTACATGATGAACAATTTCGTCCAGGAGGGTCTCTTTGCGTTCATCATATTTTGCAGCTAGCCCATTCAATGAAAGACTCATACCTTTTCCTGAAGTCTTCGTTTCGATTCGTAGTTTTTCATCTTCTTGGTTATATGTAAGTTCACGGTCATCATGTTGTAGTCGCGTTTCGAGCAATTTTCGTAAATCTTTCGGTTCCATTATTTCACCACCCTGCAAATTCAATAAGAGTTGTCACTTTATGATACCACGAAAGTTCTATAGACAAAAACAAAGCTATGATTAACATAGCTCCAGGTTGTCGAGGAAGTATTAAGGACCATTCGCCACGGATATGGTAGTGATTTCCGCTTCAGGATGCTCGCTTTCCGCGGGGCGGGCGGTGAGTCTCCTCGTCGCTTTCAAAACGCTCCTGTGGGGTCTCACCTGTCCCGCACGTCCCGCAGGAGTCGAGCATCCTTCCGCTCCAATCAACATTGATATGTGGTTTTGAAAACAAGACAAAAGCAAATTAAATTACTTCTAGAGAAATAAAACAGAGAACAACTTAAATAATAATCATTCGGAAAGTTTGCTTTGATTGATTACAACCTAGTAGGAGTGAAGACCACTTGACTCCCGTGGAAAACGGGCGTTCGAGACTCGGAGTGGACGGCTTTTTGTCCGCGAGGAGGCTCGGGCGTTCGTCCACAGGAATCTTGTGGTATTCAAACTCCTACGGCATAGGGAACACAATAATCAGGTTTTTCTACAAACTGAAGCTATGATTAACATAGCTCTGTTCTTCCTTATTTAACACTAGATAGAAATTCCTCGATCTCGTCACGAGTTTTTCGTTGCTTGCTCACAAAACGTCCTGTTTCTTCGCCTTCGTTAAATGCAACAAAGCTAGGAATTCCAAAAACGTTTAATTCCTGACACAGTTCGATATGTTCATCTCGATCTACATAGTAAAAAGTTAATTCACTATGATCTTGTTCGAGCTCTGGAAGAAATGGCTCGATTACTCTGCAATCAGGACACCAGTCAGCAGAAAATAAGAAAACTGATTTTCCTTCTTTCATAGCTTTTACATACTCTTCATGTTTTTCGAATGTCTTCATTTCTTTATCCTCCTATAATCACTCAGTCGATATTGTCATATCTCCGAACTTAATTAATTCTTTTTTCCTCATTAACTCGGATATTATCAAACTAATCAAAGCTGGTCCAATAATATGCAAAAGAAGGATTGCACCCCAGATGTCATAACTCGCTCCCATTACATTGATGGTCATGATTTGGCCAACAAACCCACTCGTCCCCATACCTGCTCCTGGAGGGTTATTGAGCATGCCAATCCAGCCACTTCCCACAGGTGCTAGAATCGCGCCCGCTAAAGTTGGAGGAAGTAGTATCCATGGATTCTTTACAATATTAGCTACTTGAAGCATAGACGTTCCTATACCCTGAGCAATAAAACCTCCAAAGCCATTTTCCCTATAGCTACTAACACCGAATCCAATCATCTGTGCAGCACAACCGATTGTGGCTGCACCAGCTGCGATTCCTTCTAAGCCTAGCATGATGGCGATTGCAGCACTAGAAATCGGGGCTGTAAGCGCTAATCCCATCAAAACCGCTACGATAATTCCCATGATTACCGGACGTTGTTCAGTAGCCCACATAATTAGTGAACCGAAATTTTGCATGAATGTATTTATGCCAGGACCAGCCAAAGCTGCTGTTCCAAATCCAGCAAAAATGGTGACCATAGGCGTTATGATAATATCAAGCTTTGTTGATTTCGATACAAGTTTACCAAACTCGGCAGCAATTATTGCAGAAACATAACTGCCAGCTGGACCTCCAAGTTCTGCACCAGCTGCCCCAGCTAATAACGAGGCAAATAAGACAAGCGGGGGTGCTCCTAACCCATAAGCAACAGCCACTCCAATAGCAGGACCCATCAGACTCATTGCTAATTCTCCTATAGGTATAAGAAAGGAGGCCCAAGCAACTTGTTCTCCAATCGTTTTTAATATTAATCCAATAATAAGTGAAGAAAACAAACCAAGAGCCATGTAACTAAGCGCAGTAACGAAATAGATTCGTGGCGAAAGTGAGACACCTTTTCTTTCCAATAATCTCTTCATTTCTTTCTCCCTCCAATAATCTTCAATCATTAGTATACACAATTTCGTAAGGATAACGCTGGTGAAATCGAATCGTTTCTTAATTCAAATAATTGGGAACAAACAAGGTGATTATGCTACAATAACAGCGTTACTAACTAGAGGAGGCGTTACAAATGGAACTTACGGTATACTTAGCAGGACAAATACACGATGACTGGCGCGATGAGTTGAAAGTGAAATCAAAGAAAATGGACCTCCCCATTTCTTTTGTAGGACCAATGGAAAACCATGATCGCTCAGATAATATTGGAGAAGAAATTAAAGGTGAACAACCGAATGCCATTTTCAAAGACGAAGCAGCCTCAGAAATTAATAACTTTCGAACACAGGTACTGCTCGGTAAATCTGATGTGGTAATCGCATTATTTGGTGAAAAATATAAGCAATGGAATAGCGCAATGGATGCAGCAACAGCTGTTGCACTTCAAAAGCCTCTTATTCTTATCAGACCCGAATCACTACACCATCCCCTTAAAGAACTGGCTAATAAAGCACAGGTTGTTGTAGAAACTCCTGAACAAGCTCTTCAGGCATTATCCTATCTATTTGAAACTGATTAATTCCGATAAAAATTATATTGTCCAAAAAGCAACGTTACAATATGCTCATACATGGCAGTCCTTGAGATGGCGCCCTTCGTGACTATTCCGATGGCGCCTTCTTTTTGATTCACATTTTCTCGGCTAGCAAAATCGGACATTACCGGGCCTAGTTCTTCTCCTTTCATTAACCTCCGCTTGATTTCCTCGGGTAAAGGAAAGCGAGCTCCACCCGCAACAACTTCGTTTCCATCACGGTCAACAAGTACACCCCAATTACAGACGAATAGATCTTGACCAATCTGGTGCACACCGCCTTCTAAACCTATTCCAATATCGGCCTCACCTTTTTCTAAAGCTGCAAAGGCTCGTTGCTTTGCACCTAATATCGTCTCTTTATCACCCCAGGGTTGTTCTGAAACGCCAGAGGGGACCTTATATCCTAATACTTCATATGTAGTTAAGGATTGAACGGAATCTACCTTTACTGGATTCATAGAACCTACAGCAACTTTCTTCATCAAACATCCTCCTTATCGTAATTACTACGAATGAAAAAGGAGCCCATCGGCTCCTTTTCTTCATACTCTACTTTTAATCTGATCAACTGCATTTTGATCTGTAGTTCTTACCAACTTGAATAGTAATTCTTTTGCAGCGGCATAATCATCAACATGAATGATTGATGAAGACGTATGAATATATCTTGAGCAAATACCAACGACCGCTGAAGGTACACCATTATTCGATAAGTGAACTCTACCTGCATCTGTTCCACCTTGAGAAATGAAATATTGATAAGGTATGTCGTTACTTTCAGCAGTATCGAGAACAAAATCTCGTAGCCCTTGATGAGTTACCATTGAACGGTCGTATATACGAAGCAGTGCTCCTTTTCCAAGTTGACCAAATTCACTTTTATCGCCGGTCATATCATTCGCCGGACTTGCATCTAATGCATAGAACAAGTCTGGAGCAATGAGATTCGCTGCTGTTTGTGCTCCTCGAAGCCCTACTTCTTCTTGTACTGTAGCACCAGAATAAAGTTCATTCGGTAACTCTTCATGCTGCATTTCCTTTAAAAGTTCAATGGCTAGTCCAACTCCATAACGATTGTCCCATGCTTTCGCCATAATTTTCTTGTTATTAGCCATTGGAGTAAATGGACAAACCGGAACAATTTGTTGACCTGGGCGGACTCCGATTCTTTCAGCATCTTCCTTATTATCAGCACCGATATCGATTAACATATCTTTCACTGCCATTGGCTTTTGACGCTTCGCTTCGTCTAAAAGGTGTGGAGGGATCGAGCCAATAACACCTGGAATTGGTCCATCTGTAGTCATTACCTGTACGCGCTGAGCAAGTAAGACTTGACTCCACCATCCACCAAGAGTTTGAAAACGCAACATGCCATTCTCAGTAATAGAAGTCACCATAAATCCAACTTCATCCATGTGCCCAGCAACCATAATTTTCGGTCCCTTTTTCTCACTACGTTTCACACCAAACACACTACCAAGGTTATCTTGAATCACTTCATCTGTGTATTTGTTAATTTCACCTTTCACAAACTTCCTTATATCATGCTCAAATCCTGGAGCTCCTTGGAGCTCAGTTAACGTTTTGAATAGGGAAAGCGTTTCTTTATTCATATATGTATCTCCTCTCTGCGATATGTACCTCTTTCATTGTATCGAATTCCATATTGTGTTGCTAGTCGTTTGAATTTTCAGCTTAAGTAGTTGGTACATGTATCATCTTCAGATATACTGAAAGAGGAAACATATTAGACGTGAACAGAAAGGAGAATGAAAAATAATGAAAATGAGAGATGTGCTACTTGGCGCACTTATCGGAGCAGGGGCTGCTATGGTAGCTACCTCCATGACAACATGCAAAAAATCAGCTATTCCGCCTGAAAAGGCTCTAAAATCTGTTAAAGAAGCGGTTAAAAACTCATATGCTGTCAAAGGATCTTGGATTCACATGAAAACTGATTCGATCAATAAGTTCGATGTACCTTTCACAGTATATTCTGGTGGGTTAACCTGCGAAAAAGAAGGAAGACTAGAGCAGATGGATTTCATGGTTGATGCAAACACAGGTACAATCGTAGAACTTCAAAAACAATAAAATTAAGCCCTCTACTAATTTAGTAGAGGGCTTAACTTTATTTCGTCTTAAAATGTTGTGTTCGTATCGTATACATTGTTCTGTAATTTAAATCCAAGAGTTGAATACCAGCCTTTAATGAATACTAGAACAATAAGGAGTGGGATTATGATCATAAGAGCGTGAAGGAACAAGACAACTCCCATATGCAAATGAGAACCCGTTTCTTCAGCATGACCATCTTTAAATTCTTTCGCTTGGTCTAAATCAAGTACCTTTGAATCAGGAATGACAGCGTTAGCCTCTGTATCGTAGAAAAGCACCTCTGTGTGATCTTCAAAAAAGATATTATCACGAACAGTTTGGTATTCTACAAGCACCATCGTTACCTGACTAAATTCCTTATCTGCTGAACTACTTACTTCAAAGCTATCTGATTCTTCAATAGATAAAGACCCTTTGTGATAGTCATAATGTTCTTCACCAAGATAACTAGTGAGACCCTTCTCTACCTTATCGCTGACATTTGCTTCAGCATGAACAGCTGTACCTGCAAACGGAAATGCGACTAAAAGAGCTAAAATAAGAGCAAAAATCCCTTTTTTCATCATTATTTCCTCCTTCCAACTACAAATCATCCAATTATTATCATATCATATTTTGTCTATTATTCTACTAACATTTTTTAGAAATGAACATACTGTAACATCTCCCAAAAATAACCACAACAAATAGAAGAAATCTGTTTCTCACAAAAAAAGAACCGGAAAATCCGGTCCTCTTTAGGTTATTGCATAACTGGTTTTTTCTCATCTTCTTCATCAAATTGGCTGCTAATTTCTTTTGAACGTACTGCAGCGTTTCGAACAGCTTCTAGAAATGCATCTCCTCCACCATTCTCATACAATGCTTCAAGTCCTGCTTGTGTTGTACCGTTTGGTGAAGTGACTTTCTTTCTAAGTTCAGAAGGAGAGTTCTCCGACTGTTCTGCCATCATTCCAGCACCTAGTACGGTTTGAACAGCCATCTTTCGTGCCGTTTCTTCCTCTAGTCCACCTTCAATAGCGGCTTTTTCTAGGCTTTCGATCACATAATAGATATATGCTGGTCCACTCCCTGCAACTCCAGTAAATACATCCATTTGTTCCTCTTTAATGACAACTGTATCTCCAATTGAGCGGATAAGAGCTCTTGCCATTGTAATTTGCTCTTCATCCACATATTCTCCTGCAGCAAGTGCAGAAATTGATTTTCCAATCATGCTAGAAGTATTAGGCATCACACGAATAACTGGTTGCTCGCCTTCTAAGCTTTCTTCGATAAAGGCCGATGGAACACCAGCTAAAACAGACAATAGTAACTGTTCATTTGTAATATATTCTTCAATTCCCTTAAGTGCTTTTTCAATATCTTTAGGTTTCATAGCCAAAATTACAACATCCGCTTCACGTACAGCGAATTCTATACTTTGCGTCGCTAGAACTCCGTGATTTTCCATAAGTTCCTGACGTCTTTCTTCATTGCTTCTATTCGTCATAATAATTCGTTCAGGTTCAATTGTACCCGATTCGATCATTCCTGCTGCCATTGCTTCTGCCATTGAACCCGCTCCGATAAACGTTACGGTTTTATTCTGTAGCATGATTTCCTCCTTTGAATTTCCGACAAATCATCTGACATTTCGTCTACGGTCATTTATACTAACACTGCTTCTTATACGCTTCAACCGTTATAAGGGAATTAAAAAGCATTTGTACAAGATAGTTAGTGAAAACGCTATCATTCACACCTGGGACGCATTTGCATGAACGAGATGCGCTTATATGCAGTCTCATCGCTTCTCACACGACCTCATCCCAACTCATTTTATTACAAAAACTGGATAAAAGCGGCTGCTAACAAAGAAAAGCTGTCGAGATTTATTTTCTCGACAGCTTAAGAAGCTTCTCATTATTATGATACCTGTGGTTTAGATTTTTTCAGGATACCTACCATCAGTGCGGTAACGATCGTACCAATCACAATGGCAAGAATATAAAGAAGAATATGCTGAACAGAAATATTGTTTACAGACCACATAACGAATGCGCCTCCGTGGGGAGCTGGCAACGCAATGTTAAAGAGCATCGTTAACGCCCCTGCAACTGATGACCCTACAATAATAGAAGGAATTACGCGTCCTGGATCAGCTGCGGCGAATGGAATAGCACCCTCGGTAATAAACGATGCACCCATTACATAAGCAACTTTCCCTGCTTCTCTTTCTGTTTTGTTAAAACGCTTTTTAAAGATTGTTGTTGCTAGTGCCAATCCTAATGGAGGTGTCATACCCCCCGCCATGATTGCAGCGTGATAAGTGAGGTTTCCTGCATCGATCATCGCGATTCCAAAAGTAAATGCTGCTTTGTTAATTGGTCCCCCCATGTCTACAGCCATCATCCCACCAAGGATTAAGCCTAGAAGTAACTTGTTCGTCGTGCCAAGACCACCTAACCAGCTTTCTAACCCAGTGTTCATTGCTTGTACCGGTTCAATGACAACATACATCATAATCATGCCTGTGATAAAGATACCAAAAAGCGGATATAACAGAACAGGTTTGATCCCTTCCAAAGATTGTGGAAGACCCGAAAATAGTTTTTTTAGTAAAAGTACAGCATAACCTGCAAGGAAACCAGCGATTAGCCCTCCAAGAAAGCCCGCTCCGTTAGTCGATGCCATCAAACCACCTACTAGACCAGGAGCTAGACCAGGTCGATCTGCAATACTCATTGCAATGAAACCTGCTAGTACTGGGATCATAAGGGCAAACGCGTTACCTCCACCAATCGTACTTAATGCAGCAGCAAACGCATTGTAACTTGGATCCTCAGGATCTGCAGCATTGATTCCGAATATAAACGATAGCGCGATTAAGATACCACCACCAACAACAAGAGGTAACATGTTCGATACACCGTTCATCAAGTGTTTATAAAATACTGGTTGTTTTCCTTTTTTCTCTTGCTTCTTCTCGTTGACTTCATCTTCAAATGAACGGGAGCTATTATATACTTCAGCCTCACCATTAGCTGAACGTTTTAGAAGTTCTTCAGGTTTTCTTATTGCCTCTGCAACAGGTACTTCGATAACCTTCTTGCCTTTAAAACGTTCCATTTCAACTTTTGTATCAGCCGCAACGATAATCCCATCCGCTTCTTTAATATCTTGGTCGGTTAACTTGTTTTTCACGCCTCCTGAACCATTGGTTTCAACTTTTAGTGAATAACCCAGCTCAGCAGCTTTAGATTTTAATGCATCAGCAGCCATATAAGTATGTGCGATACCCGTTGGACAAGCTGTAACCGCTAATAATCTTGTATTATGAGCTGGATCTTCAGCAACTTCATCCTCTTCCTGCTCTTCCTCTTTGGAATCAAAAGCGCTCAAGATTTCATCAGTAGATTTTGCGTTGATTAGAACGCTTCGAAATTCATTATCCATAAGAAACGATGAAAGTCTTGAAAGAGCCTCAAGATGAGTTTGATTTGCGCCTTCAGTAGCCGCAATCATAAAGAATAAATGAGCAGGTTGACCATCTAAAGATTCATAATTGATTCCTTCATCAGAGCGACCAAATACGATAGCAGGTCTTTTCACAGCGGAAGTTTTCGCATGAGGAATCGCAATTCCTTCTCCAATACCAGTCGTGCTTTCTTTTTCGCGCTTATGGATGGCTTCTTTAAATCCCTTTACATCATTTAAATTCCCCGCACGATCAAGCTTCTCAGTCAGCTCCTCGATAACCTCATCTTTCGATTTCGATGCAAGATTAAGAATCATCGTTTCTTTTGTTAATAGCTCTGTTATCTTCATCCCAATACTCTCCCCTTTCTTATATGGAACTTACAATTATTTGTGTCTTCAATGTTTCAATATCTTCTTTAGAGCAAAAGTCATTTGAAAAAGCACTCGCGCTACCAGCAGCGATACCTGTGTGGAATGCATCCTTTAAATTTCTTGTACTCAGATATGTGCTAAGAAACCCAGCGACTACAGAATCACCTGCTCCTACAGAGTTTCTGACTTTCCCCTTAGGAGCATTTCCTACAAAATCACCTTGTGATGACAAGAAGACAGCGCCTTTCTCAGCGAGTGAAATGATGACATTCTGTGCACCAAATTCCCGAAGCTGTCTACCGTATGAAATCGCCTCTTCAATTGAAGTAATCTGGACTCCAAAGAATTCGCCGAGCTCATGATGATTCGGTTTGACTAAGAATGGTTTTGAATCAACGACTTCTTTTAAAGCAGCTCCTTTTGTATCAACAATTGTCTCGACACCTTGAGGAAGTGATTCAATAATTCTTGAATAAATAGAAGAAGGTATGCTCGACGGTACGCTTCCAGCTAATACAACGATGTCACCAGATTTCAGTTCAGAAAGTTGTCCATACAACGTCGCAAGAGACGACTCATCAATATTCGGGGAAAGTCCATTTATTTCTGTTTCCACATCTGCTTTCAACTTTATGTTGATTCTCGTATCCCCTTCCACTTTAATAAAACGAGGAGATAAGCCTTCTTCTGTCAGTGCTGTCTCGATAAACTCTCCAGTAAAACCTCCAACAAATCCTAGGGCTCTTGATTCGTATCCCAACTTATGGAGAACCCTAGATACATTGACCCCTTTTCCTCCTGCGAATTTCTTGTCTTGATCGACAATGTTAACTTGACCTGCCTCAAAATTAGCTAAGCCTACTATATAATCAACTGACGGATTTAATGTCACGGTATAAATCATAACTTCACCACTTCTATTGTTGTTTGTTCACTGATTTTAGTTAAATTCGGTTCAGTGAAATGACTAGTAATAATCGTACATTCGTGCAGATCGGCTACTTTACTAAAAGCAGTCTCTCCAATTTTTGTATGGTCTGCTATTACATAAGACTCTCTTGATAATTCAATCGCAGTTTTCTTTATAATAGCTTCCTCAGGATCAGCAGTTGTGTAACCGAAAGATTCGTGTATACCGTTGATCCCGATAAAGCTTTTATCAAAACGGTAAGTCGCAATACTTTCAAGTGCTTTCCCACCGATCATTGCACCTGTATTAGCTTTGAGTTTACCCCCTATCAAATAGGTGGTGATTCCTTTAGAAAGAAGTGTATCCACTACTTGATAGCCATTTGTAACTGCTATAAGGTTCTTGCTTGTAAGGTGTTCTGCTAACTTTTGAGTAGTAGTACCAGCATCAAGAAAGATGCAGTCTCCCTCTTCAACGAGTCCTGCTGCATGTCTTGCAATACTCGTTTTTTCGATTAAGTTCTGCGAGGACTTTTCGTTAAGGGAAGGCTCAGTCCATTTTGTTCTATATTGAGTTGCACCTCCGTGGACTCGCTTTAGCTTCTCCGATTCCTCAAGCTGAACAAGATCGCGCCGAATTGTAGAGATCGATGCTCCCGTTACTTCGCTTAGTTCGTGAACAGTGGCATTACCTTGCTCTTTTAAAACTTGTAATATGATGAAATGGCGTTCCGCTGTTAGCACATGTTCACCTTCTCTCTGATCTTTTCTATAAACTCATTATATTGTAAGCACTTTCAAAAATCAATCATTTTCATTCAAATAAATTCATAAACAACCAAAAAAGTTCAGTAAGTGTTCAGCATAGTTGTTTCAAACTAAAAAAAAGACTGCATAAGCTGCAGCCCATTTCCTTATTACTTTTCTCTTTTAACTTCATCTACAATCTCATAAGCCTCATTCCACTTAAGCGCACGGTAACTTGCATCGTGATAAAAGATAAACCACGCCTTGTCATGAACTGCTTCCTTGATCCACTTTTCCTTCGCATAGATCGATGTCATTGGATAATCATCATAAGCCAGTACCCAAAGTGGATTAGCATGTGCATGTGTTGGCATCAAATCTGCCATATGAATCAGTATTTGTCCGTCTTCAACCATCGTAATGATTGAATGACCATCGCTGTGCCCCCCTGTATGATGCATCTTTAAGCCAGGCAACACTTCCAAAGCTTCTTGAAACGTTCGGACTTGATTCTCAACAGCTTCCCAATTCTCTTTCCAATATGTATTCTTGGAACGAATATTCGGGTTTTTCATTTCATTCCATTCAACCTCTGATGTGTAGATGGTCGCATTCGGAAAGACGGATTTATACCCTTCACCTTCAGGCTCTGTAAGTCCGCACGCATGATCGAAGTGCAGATGCGTCATCAAAATAATATCAATGTCTTCCACCGACAGCGAAAGCTCAGCTAAACAGCTTTTAACTTCGGATTCTTCATTAACACCATAATTTCTTTTCTGCTTATCTGACAGTTTCCCAGACCCTATACCTGATTCAATTAGAATATTCTTTCCTTGCCATTGCACTAAGAGTGGATCGGTTCTGAGCTCGATCTGGTTTCGCTCATTAACCGGATATTTTTTGCTCCAAAGTGGTCTTGGTACAACGCCAAACATTGCGCCCCCGTCCATGTGAGTAACTCCACCTCTTAACCACCTAATCGTTAATGATCCCAACTGAAACTTTTCCATGACGCTCTCCTTTCACCTACATGTTATTGATTTATTTTCTCACTAACAGTAAGCGCTTTCAAACGAAAATTAAAAAAAGAACCGATTTCTATGCGGTTCTTCTATCGAAACTGAGCAACACAACGGTAAATCCTGCTGCCCTTTGATGAGAATTTCTCTTCATATTCAGTCATGACATTCTTTTCAAAGTCGCTATTATGCAAATCCAGACTCACTTCATGAAGCACCATTCCATATTTTGAAAAGCTGTGAAGTGCATACTCAAAGAGTCCCTGGTTATCCGTCTTGAAATGAACCTCACACTTTGGTTTCATAACAGTCTTGTATAAATCTAAGAATAACCGGTACATTAAGCGCCTTTTTTCATGTCTGTTTTTTGGCCAAGGATCAGAAAAATTCAAATAAATTCGATTCAATTCATTTTCATTGAATAGTTCGGTTAAATCCTGAGCATTCTCATTTAGTAGACGGACATTTGTGATGTTTTCCTCAATTAGCTTTTCTAAAGCGGAAACCATTACACTTGCCGATAATTCAATACCAATAAAATTTATATCAGGATTCTGCTTTGCCATTCCAATGATAAACTGCCCTTTACCTGTTCCAACTTCCAAATGGATTGGGTTATTGTTTCCAAATACCTCGCACCATTTGCCTTTCCTCTCAGTAGGAGTGGATGGTACTAGCTCAGGGTTTTCAGCAAACATATCCTCTGCCCAAGGTTTATTACGTTGACGCATACTTTCACTTCCTTAATTCCCTATCGCATTTCACACATTCGACATTTTACCATGAAATTGTGGGAATAGGAAGGTCTCAAAAAGGTAATTACACGCTATCTATGTTATCTTGTACTAAAGATATTGATAAGCAGGAGGAGTTGTATCATGGAACACTTTCTAATTATGTGGGCACCCTGGATCGTTATCACCTTATCTGTCCTTGCACTATTCGGATGGGGAGCAAAAGGAGATACAAAGTAACACACGGACAGAATCGGTTCGTGTTGCTTCCTTGAAAGTGGGAGTTGATTTCCGCTCCAATCTACGTAGTTTAGATGAGTTTTTCTTGTCTAGTTAGATTGATGGACGGAGTATTTCGTTTGTGTGGACCACGATCTAGTAGGAGTGAATACCGCTTTACTCCCGCGGAAGAACGCGCGACCGAGACCCCAGAGTGAACCTTTTTTTCCCGAGTAGGCTTGGACGTTCGTCCGCAGGAAAGCAAGCGGTATTCAAATTCCTACGTTATTGGGAGCGCAAAAGTAACGTTTCTCTACAAGCTGTCACGGACAATACTGGTCCGTGTTTTTTATTTTCTTACATAATAAGGCGTGGTTATTGTAATCCTACTAATTAGAATTAATTTAGGAGGAATGAACATGCCACTTACCCATCAACATCAGCTCACGATCTTAGCTGACATTTTGACTAACCACCAAACTGATTGTGCTGGCACTGCTTCTGAGTGTGAACAAGTTCAGAGACTTACAAAATTGTTGAAACAAAACCAGGGTATCGCACCGGAGATCAAACAGATTTTAGAGCAAATCGAAGAGTATAGTTCAACTGGAGCACAGCAAGTTGATTTATTAAATCATATAGAAACCCACCAGCCTAACTTAAGCCAGTGGGTTGAAACGATCAATCATTATCAATAAGTCGATTTTTATTTAAATTCAATAGATCTCTTTTCCAATATTCTACTTCACCATAAAGACCTTTGTAGTCGTACCAATAAATGGATAGGAGCGTTTGAGCAAGAACATACCAATACATTCTTTTTCTGAGCCCTTGGGTTACTGACAAACCGTAATGGCTTAACCAGTCTCCCCATTCATTTTTTGGTACGTACCAATAAAGAAGCATTCCAATATCTAAAGCAGGGTCCGCTACAACCGCACCATCCCAATCGATCAAGTATAAATTCCCTTCATCACTGAACATCCAATTATTATGATTAACGTCACAATGACATACCACTTTTTCTACGTGATCAAGATTATCTTTATTTGAAGCTAGGTATGTTAAAGCACTCTCAACTTCTACATCATTTCTATAATGACCCTCAAATTTCTGTATCAAGTCGTTATAAATGACATCCGGAGACAGAGGCTTTTTCCCTAGACGATGTAACATCCTAAGAAGTTCTGAAGAACGATGAATTTTCCTTAGCAGCTTTGCTACTCGAGGTTTTTTCATCTCAAATGCCTTCAGTTCTCTTCCTGGAAGCCATTTCTGAGCTGTAATGACGTCCCCATTCTCAAGTCGCTTAGTCCAGAGAAGCTTCGGTACAATTCCTTCCGCCGACAAAACAGCCAGAAAAGGCGAGGAGTTCCTCTTAAGGAATAGTTTCTCGTCTCCATATTGAGCTAAGTATGCTTCACCTGTCGCTCCGCCAGCAGGGGTCACCTGCCAACCTTCGCCTAAAATGTTCTCCAACAAATTCACCTTCGATTTCTGTTAGTTTGTAGATTCTGGAAGTTTTGATCTCTGCTTTGGCGGCAGAATCTCTGGACGTTGTTCAAAACCGCCTACGAATAAAAAATTATAACACAGGTTAATAAATTCTTCATGTTTTTATTCGACCTTAATTAATACAACAGTATTTAGAGGAGCTACAAAGATTGAGGTATCGTGCGTTTTATCCAGTGGATCGACACCTGCTTGAATGCCATCAGCTAGTATCCACTTCTCACCTTCACCGATATAAATCCATTCAGAATGATGACCAGCGTTATGAACAACGACGATGGTTTCTCCGCTATTTTCTTGAGAAATACGATAAGCGATTGTCGAGTCCGGTGAATCAAGAAACTGAATGCTATGCATTTCATGAATCTCGGACATTCGTAGTGCCGAAAAATACTTTCTAATTTCGATAAGTCCTTTTATATATGTAACATTCTCTTTCACAGCCCTCATTCTTCTCCAGTCAAACTTATTGACTCGGTCTGGAGATTTATAACTATTCTCAACACCGTTCTTTGTTCTGAAAAACTCCTGTCCAGCATGAAGGAATGGAATACCTTGAGAAAGAATCGTGATGGCTGAAGCGAGACGATGCATCTGTTGCTTACTCTCCTCGCTTGAATGAGGGTGACTCCTACTTAAACGGTCCCATAACGTGTGATTATCATGACACTCTACATAATTGATCGATTGAGAGGCCGTAATAAAATAATCATCAACACTCCCCATTATACACTTCTTTACATCTTCTTTAACTGAGAAATTTCCAGTTGCAAATCCAGATGAATGAGTATCGAATAACTTCCCTTTGACTGAATCTCTGAAACGGTCATTAAAGAAACCGATTCTCGGTAATTCCTTTGCATGAGAAATTGTAGCCTTGCGATAGTCAGGTAGGATCGTGTTTAAGTGCCATCCCTCACCAAATAGCAGAATTGTTGGATCGATACAGTCGATTTCATAACGCACTTCTTTCATCGTTTCTTTATCATGAATGCCCATTAAATCAAATCGGAAGCCATCAATTCCAAATTCTTTAGCCCAATATGTGACTGAATCGAGGATTAGTTTTCTCATCATCCTTCTTTCTGAGGCTGTATCGTTCCCCACACCAGTTCCATTAGATGGTCTCCCCCCATGGTCATAGCGGAAATAATAACCAGGAACGAGCTTCTCAAGGTTTGAAGCCTCAAGGTGGTATACGTGATTGTAAACCACATCCATAACAACTCGTAGACCTTTATTGTGGATCGCTCTGATCATTTCTTTCACTTCACGTATTCTCGTATAGGGATGGTGTGAATCTGTTGAGTAACTACCTTCTGGCACGAAGTAATGGATAGGGTCATACCCCCAGTTATATTGAGGATCTGCCTTCATCTCGTCTACACTGCCAAAATCCATAATTGGCAATAACTCTACATGGGTTGCCCCTAACCACTTAATATAGTTAAGCCCTTGCGGAATCCCCTCCTTATCTGGTAACTCTTCAGTGAATGCTTTGTATTTCCCCTTGTATTTCAAAGCACTTTTCGATTGGATACTAAAATCTCTTACGTGTAACTCATAAATAATCGAATCAGAGGATTTAGCATGTGCCGGTTTGATTGTAGGATCCCAATTCGAAGGGTTCGTTTTCGCAAGGTCAGCAACCATTCCAAATTTGCAATTGGATGTAGCTGCTTTCACATAGGGATCGACCACTTCTTTCATGCTTCCGTTCACTCTCACACTATACGTGTATAACGTCCCTTCTCCATGCCCACCTGCTTCACACTCCCAGAGTCCTCTTTCCTGATGAATCATTGGAAGTTCATTCACTTTTTGAAACAAATCATTGTAAATATTTACGACAACGTTTGATGCAGTAGGCGCCCAAACCTTGAATAAGGTACCTTTTTTCGTTATGAAATTTCCAAGCTCTCCTTCATAATGATACCTCTCATCAAAGCCTTTCGTTCGAACTACTTTTCCTGTTAGGACTAGGGATTCCTCACCACTAGAATGTCGGAGGTAGTATTCTGTCCCTGGAATGTAGTCCACATCTGTCAATAGCGAGACCACTCGTTTCTTCCCAAGCTTGAAATCGCCATTTATCTCTAGATTGATATCTAAGTGACCGTCCGTTAAAGTGAAGGCTTGATGATTATTTATACCTTCTTCGACCATTACCGTTATGACATTGAAATCATCCCAATAAGCTGTAAATGCGTGACTATCTGTATGATAATTAGAGTGATTTCTCATCAAACCCATCCTTTACAAAGGTGTTTACACAATATCTTATTACTCTTTAGGAAACGTGACAGTTTTAGGCACAACTTCTTATAGCCAATTTATTAAAATAGGAGCTATGATCGATACACATAATGCACAAAGACTCATACCTATCGAACTAACCGCGGCTTCTTCTTGACCATATTCAAGTGCCTTTGCTGTACCAATAGCGTGTGAGGCAGCACCTAAGGCCATTCCGATTCCAAGGAAGTTGGAGATATTGAATTGCTTTAGGACCCACGGACCTGTTACTGCCCCACCTATTCCAGCAATCATGACGAAAATCACTGCAAGTGCTGGTTCTCCACCAATCATTCTTGCTACCTCCATAGCGACAGGTGTTGTCACATTCTTCGGAACAAAAGAAGAAGTGATTACTTCTTCAAATCCAAACAACATGGTCAGCCAATAACCAGATAGAATTCCTAATAAACTAGCATACAACACTGTTGAAAGCAGTTCTTTTTTGTATCGCTTTAGAAGTTCCCTTTGTTTATAGAGTGGATAAGCAAGAGCTACGATTGCAGGACCCAAAAATGCATCGATGACCCTTCCACCACTAAAATATGTATCATAAGAAATATTCATCGTAGAAAGTATGATCACTAGTAATGCAGTCCCTGTGAGGATGGGAATTAGAAATGGATAAGGCATTATTTGATAGATACGATTCAAAACAACATAAATCACGATTGTAAACAAAAACCAAAATATTGCTTGTAAAATAAACATGAGGTTAACCCTTTCGATTAACAAGAGTCTGACCAATCCAGCCAGTTGTGATCATAATAAACCAGGTGCTTACTAGTACTATCGGAATTAACCATAGACTTTTTCCAGTAAAGAAACCGAGATGATTCATTATTCCTACCGTAACAGGTATAAAAAAAAGCGGAAGGTGGTTTAACAAGAATGTTGCCCCCTTTGAAATCCATTGTTCAGGTAGCACCCTTGAATAAAGGCAAATTAATAGGAGCACCATCCCTAAAACACTTCCTGGAATCAGTAGGTCAAAATACTTTTGAATAAAAACTCCCACCAAGTAAAATCCAAACAATAATCCTAACTGTAGGCACGTGATTAACAGATTACTTTTGGAATTCATAACGTTCAACACACTTATACCTTGGTTTCTCTAATGGAGCTACTCGATAGAGTTCGATACTTGAAATCTCATGGGTTTCCTTCTTGATCTCTGGCATATTACGTCCTATGTGCTTTTCAGGATCTTTCCACTTCTTAGCAATAGTTATATGTGGGCGATACTCTCGTGGATCTCTTTTAAAACCAGCGGCTTCACAGGACTCGATAACCAAACCGTGGAGCCGCTCGAGACTCTTGCCCTTTTCAACATCTACATACAAAACCCTGGGCTGTGATTGTTTACCAAATACACCGATTCCTTTAGGGATAATTTCAAATGGCTTTATATTTCTAGTTATTTCCTTTAGACGTGTACCTAAATCACTCAACTGTTCTTCAGTAGCCTTTCCAAGGAACATCAGCGTAATATGGAAGTCTTCTGGATGAACAATATGTTTAAATAGAGATGTATCTAACGTTTGTTGTACTGTTTTCAATTCCGAATTGAGCCCCTCAACTGAAATTGCTATGAAATAATGGGTACTCATAAACCTACCCCACTCCTTTAGGTTTGATTTTATTCTACCAAAAAACCGAATCTTCTTGCATTTATCTTTTGAGCCGACTTCTTATTCCTATACTTTATCATTTGGTATAATAGGGAACAGTATAAAGCAGAGTGAGATTACCGACAGAAGTTTATATTATACTTTAACCTTTTATTGGATAAAGATAAACTTTTATAGAAATTAGAAAAGGATGTGGACATATGATTTATGAAAATATGGCTGAACTAATTGGAAACACGCCACTTCTTAAGTTAAACAGGGTTCCTAATCCAGATGGCGCCAAAATTTATGCCAAACTTGAATATTTCAACCCTAGCCGAAGCGTAAAAGACCGCGCGGCTCATAATATGATTGCAACTGCGGAAGAAAAAGGTCTCCTTAAACCTGGGTCTACAATCATTGAACCTACATCAGGTAATACAGGAATTGGACTTGCTATGAATGCAGCTGCTAGTGGTTATCCTGCCATCATCGTTATGCCTGACAACGCTACAGAAGAACGTATTAAGCTTCTTAAAGCTTACGGTGCAAAAGTAGTACTTACTCCATCATCTGAGAAAATGCCAGGCGCAATCCAAAAAGCTAAGGAGTTAGCTGAAACGATTGAAAACAGCTTCATCCCGATGCAATTTGAAAATGCGGCTAATCCTGATGCCCATAGAACATCGACAGCATTAGAAATAATTGAAGCAATGAAAGAATTAGGAGTTAAGCCTGCCGCTTTTGTTTCTACTGCAGGCACAGGTGGAACTGTAACCGGCACAGGTGAAGTTCTAAAAGAACATTACCCTGATATGACTGTTCATGTGGTTGAGCCAGAAGGGTCTCCGGTACTGTCTGGAGGGAAACCTGGAAAGCATAAGCTTGTTGGAACGAGTCCAGGTTTCATTCCGGATATTCTTAACACATCAATCTATGATGAAATCATCCAGATCAAAGATGAGCAAGCATACGAGGTTACCCGTAAGCTTGCAAGCGAAGAAGGACTTCTTGTTGGACCTTCATCTGGTGCTGCGGTTTACGCAGCTATGACAGTAGCAGAACGTCTCTCGCCAGATCAAGTTGTCGTGACGATGACATGTGATTCCGGCGAAAGATATTTATCTAGTGACTTGTTTAGTTCGCTATAAACCAAAACGCCATGGCAGGAAGACTGCCATGGCGTTTCTTCATTATTTTGCTAGTTCATAAATAGCTTCTGCATAAATCGCAGCTGCTCTTAACAAATCTTCAATCTCTACATATTCATCTTTTTGGTGGGCGAGTTGAGGCTTCCCTTTAAATAACGCTCCAAACGCTACTCCCGCATCTAATGAACGGGCATAAGTGCCCCCACCGATTGAAAGAAGCTCTGCAACATCCCCAGTTTGCTTTTCGTATACTCTTTGAAGTTTCTTCACCAATTCATGATTTTCAGGCACATGATGTGGTGTCATATGATCGATTATGTTCATCTCTATATCCTCTGGACCTGTAACTTTATCAAAGGTAGATTTCACCTCATCAAAGTCACATGTAACCGGATAGCGAAGGTTGATTCCAATTTTACCTCTGGCTGAAGTTTTGTAAGAGAACGTCCCCGCGTTCATCGTTAGTGCACCTGTAATATCATCCTCAACATCTACCCCGAATTTCTTACCAGAAAAGTCATCGATCAACCACCTGGTAATAAAATCAAGATAATTAGCCCCGCTTGAATCAAGGCCAAGACCAGAAAGGAATTCCGCAAGTCTGAATGCAGCATTATTTCCTTGCTCAGGTTTCGAGCCATGTACGGAAACACCTTCTAACTCGAGTACAAGTGACTCTCCAAGTGAAGCAGTACCATTCAATTGTTTTTGTGAAATATGTGCTTCAAATTCTCTTTTTAATTTCGAAAGTACTTTTCCCTCACCAACTAATACTGCATTAGCTAGATCTGGCACCATATTCAATCGTTCACCGGCAGTGAACGATTGAAGAACAAGATCATGTCTCTCTGTTTCCATTGTAGGAAATTCCCATTCAAAATCAGCAATTCCTTTTTCTGCATAGATGATTGGAAAGACGGCATCTGGTGCAAATCCCATCAACGGCATTTCTTCTTTCTTAAAGTACGTATCAACACAGCGCCATGAACTTTCTTCATCCGTTCCAATAATCATACGGACTCGCTTTGATAGCGATGGACATAGCTCTTTAACAATATTCATTGCCCAGTAAGCCGCGATTGTAGGACCCTTGTCATCGATCGCTCCTCGAGCGAAAAGTTTTCCTTCTCTTGTTTCAGGTTTAAAAGGGGGGCTCGTCCATCCACTACCAGCTGGTACAACATCTACATGACATAGAATGCCTATAGACTCTTTCCCATCTCCAAACTCAAGATGCCCTGCTACATGTTGAACATCTTTCGTTTGATAGCCATCCCGCTCTCCTAGTTTAAGCATGTAATCTAGTGCTTCCCGTACCTTATAACCAAATGGTGCTTCTTCATTGCTTTCTTCTTCGTTCAATACACTTTCAATTTCAAGAAGACCAGTTAGGTCAGATAGCAGCTCTTCTTTTCTTTTCAATACTTCCTCTGTCCAATTCACTTCCATCACGAATTTCTCTCCTTTCTGATCAATTTTTCATAAACAGCCTTGTCACAAATCACAAATAATTTCGCGTTAGCAGGTATTTTTTCTTCAAGTCTTCTGTTGATGTCCATTCTATTTCCATCCGCAATAAGCGTTGCACCTTGTATTAATAAGTCATCAAATGCTTCTCTGTATATTTTCCAATCTTTTCTCAATGGAATTTCATATAAGTTCTCGCCGTGCCCTCTACTCAACAGCTGAGAATATACGCCAGAGATCCCTTTCGTGAATGCTGCTCTTACGGCCATACGTGAGATCGCTTCATTCGAAAGAACAAATTCATCCACCTGTACATGTGCGAAATTCTTAATGTGTTCTTCCTTCATCACTTCAACCGTCGTATGTATTTCAGTTGACATTCTTTCAATAGAGCTCGCGACGATTAGAGACTTGCCATCTGCTAACAATGGATCATGTATCGAGTCATCCGAGAAAACAAGAACTGCTTTAGCATCTTTGATCGCAGCCTTATTGAGCACAGCTTCTTCCGCTGCATCACCCTTTATGTAATGAATGTGATCTTCAATGATAGGTGCTTTAGGTAACTTATCGATAAGAACAATTTCACAAGTATCAGATTCCATAATTTCTGCTACTGCATACGAAGCTTTCTGTGACCAACCTATGATAACGATGTGATTCTGACCATGGTATTTCAATTTCCCTTCCTCCTTTCTCTTTTTAAGCTCAGCTACTCCGTCAACCAATTTCCCAATGACCACACCCAATAGTCCTATACCAACGATATAAAGAAACATGGCGTATAGCCTACCACCAACTGTAACTGGAAAGTAATCACCATACCCAACAGTCGTTACTGTGGTCATCACCCACCATAATGAGTCAAAAAGTGTAGGAAACGTTTCAGGTTCGATCACCCTCATGATAATCGTGCTCAAGAGGATTAGCGTAAAGGTCGTATAAAACATAAACCAGTTATTTAATTTCAATGCATTTTTTATAAAAAGCCGAACAATCATTGTAAACCTCCTTTCTATTTCCTGCTCCCTTAAGAATAGCAAATGAAGGAAGAAGAAGGAAGATGTAGACAAAAGCATGAAATTTTTTGCCGAATTTAACGATATATTGTAAAATAAACTTTGAAGAGGAGGTGTAAGCAGGTAAATTAAAGGGAATTGGCAATAGAGATGGAATAATAACTATAATACTAACAATGCCGATATGAACACTTTTTATGAAAGTAGGACAAACCTTATTTATCATTACACCAAGTTGGGATTTGCCCAAAACACCTAGAAATCACTTCCAGTTTAATACGAAGCACTCAAACCAAACAAACTTTCATCTTTTAACGAAGGAATCATCAGAAAATTAAGTATATCTTTACGTTTCCTTCATATTGTTTTAATAGTGAGAAACTATCCTAAGAGTATGGCATTGATTACACGTTAGGGAGTGGTTCTTTGAGTATTACTTCAACTGATCGCATGATGACCCGTATCAAGTCTATCTATTTATTTATTAGCAAGCATGGTACCGTCAGTACAACGGAGTTAGTTGAAGAGTTTGGTATTACCCAACGAACAGTTCAAAGAGATTTAAATGTCTTGGCCTATAATGAATTAGTCAAAAGCCCAAACCGAGGAATATGGACCACCACAAGCAAGAAAGTAAAAGTCGGTTAGAGATTTAATATGGAATATAAAACATTGTTAATACATGAAAAAGCCATGGACTAGTCCACGGCTTTTTTGATAGTTATTTTACTAATTCTTCTGGAAAGTTCTCAGGAACGATGAAATCTCCGCCTACGATTTCCACTGATTTATTCACCTTCATAATTAAGTTCTCCAGCAAAAAAGAAACTCTAGGTCATTTTCTTAAGAGTTCTACTTCTTCTTCAGTCAACTCACGGTATTCTCCAACATCTAGGTCTTCATCAAGAACGAGATCTCCCATGCTTATACGCTGCAAATAGATAACCTTCTTATCAACCGCTTCAAACATTCTCTTCACCTGATGAAACTTCCCTTCATGAATCGTCAATTCAATTTGAGAAATTGGACCTTCTTCAACAATCGTTAGTTCCCCTGGTTTTGTTTTATAATCATCATCCAACGTAACGCCTTTTTTAAATGCTTCAACATCCTTTTCAGTAACCCGTCCATTAATTCTTGCAAAATATGTTTTCGGAACATGGTGCTTTGGAGAAGTCAAATGATGGGCTAGTTTGCCGTCATTCGTAATAACTAGTAACCCTTCAGTATCTTTGTCGAGTCTACCGACAGGAAACGGACTAAAGATTTGGTCATCTGGAATAAGCAGATCAATGACGGTTTCTTCTTCATCTTCAGTTGCAGAAAGAAAGCCAGAGGGTTTGTTCATCATAATATAAATGTACTCTCTATATTCAACGGTCTCTCCATTAACTGTTATTACATTTTCCTCGATATCAATATGCTGTTTCGCATCTTTGATTACTACTTCATCTACTCTAACTGTCCCTGTTTTCAGGATTTTCTTTACTTCTTTCCTCGTTCCATATCCCATATTTGCGAGTAATTTATCTATACGCATGCTAAATCGCTCCTTTTTCCATGTATTTTCCAAAAAAAATAAATTTTGAGCATAACTTTTGTGAATCTAGGGTAAGTAACCGGTAAATGCCAATTTGCACGTTTGGAGTGATAGAATGACTGAAAAAGTTGGACTCTTAGCAACCGCACGAAAGAAAAGTACAAAATCAGCTCCAGTTACGGAGTTTTATCAAAGCCCATTATTTCAAAAAACGTTAGAATATGCATTGCATCACTACGACAGAATGTATTTCTATAATGCCAAAGACGGGCTATTATTACCAGACGATATCATGGATCCTTATGATTTATCTATCAAAACTCTGACTCATCATCAACGAGAGGAATGGGCACAAAAACTTATTACTCAATTTAGAGAACAAGAGTCACCTTCTAGGATTACAGTGTATTTGCACGGTGGCTCTGTGTATAGAAAACATATTGAACCTCAGCTTCAGCAGTACGAATACAATTATGAAGTTCCCCTTAAAGGTCTTGGAATAGGAGAACAATTGAACTGGTACCAAAAAAATTCCGTGTAACCATGACAATCGCCCAGCAACTATGCCCAACTCTTTCATAGACTATCTCGTAGTCTTATTAAGGAGGTCATCTACGTTGGATTATAGACAGCAGGGGCAACAATATCCTGGGTATGGTGGTGGACCACCACAAGGTGGAGGGTACCCACAATATCCTGGTGGCGGACCAGGCGGTGGACCTGGAGGCGGGCAAGGTTATCCAGGCTACAACTATACAGAAGAACAATTCAAACAGATTAGAAGAAGGTTAGATCGATTAAGCAAAAGAGTTAGCAGGATCGAAAAGTATCTAGGAATTCGAGCAGACGAAATTGACGAGATCGACTACTAGGAACAAAACCAACTACCTTAACTCACAAAAATGAAGGCCCAAAGGCCTTCATTTTTTAGTGTCTTTTCAGGAATTTGAAACGTTCTCCAAGAACAAGTCCTGCAAGATTAGAACGATAGGATAGATAGAGGTATAAGACGCCACCTACACCTATACCGATTAGTAAATTAATGATGGAAAACAACATGCTTCCACCTTCACTTTTGGATTGGTAAAGATTTGGCATAGCGTTTTCTAAAGGTAATGTTGCTAATTTAGCAGTAACCGCCATAAGAATTACAAAAATTCCAATCAGCATTATTCTCCTGAATACAAATGCAAACTGGTAATCTGTGTATTTCTTGATAATGATAATCGTAACAATAACGGATGTTATTAGACCGATATCCGTAGCAATAATTGCTCCTTTTCCTTCAAACAAAACGACTAAAGGATAGGTTAACGCCGCTTTTAAGATCAGTCCCGAAAGCAAACTATATACTGCGAACTTCTGCTTATTGATGCCTTGCAAAATCGCTGCTGTAACAGAGAAAAGAGCAAACAAAATCGCCGTAGGAGCATACCACATCAGTAGGTGGCTACCTAATTCCTGGTTCACAGTTGGATAAAGAACACGAAATACCGGTTCAGAAAGAACTGCAAGACCAATAGCGGCAGGCGCTGTTAGAAACAGCAACATTTGAAACGTTTGAGTAAGCTGTTTCTGAAGTGCTCCTTCTTTCTGTGATGTGAACGATTTTGTAATCGCTGGAATAATCGTCATCGCAAGAGCAGTAGCTAATGAAACTGGAATCATGATCAGTTTATGAGCAAGTCCTGTAATAATCGCAAAGACAGTTTCGTAAGTAGTCTTATCATAACCTATGCTTTGCAAAGCAGGATTTATAAATAACGTGTCGATTTGAAGATACAACGGAATCGCAAGACCAACGATGACAAAAGGAAGCGCATATGTAACGATTTCTTTGTACATGTCGCCTAAAGAAACATTGTGGTCAACCGTGCTTTCTTCTAAATGACGATCCAAGCTTGGTTTCCGCTTTCGGTAGTACCAGAAGACTACCAATAAGCCTCCAACAGCCCCTACAAAAGCTCCAAATGTCGCAAAGGTAGCTGCTGTCGTTTCATTTCCACCCATAAAACGCAAAATGATCACACTAGATACTAGTATAAATACGATACGAAAAATCTGTTCTACAACCTGAGATACTGCTGTTGGCCCCATAGATTGTAGTCCTTGAAAAAAACCTCTCGTTAAACTCATAATCGGAACGATTAACAATGCAAGACTGACCACTCGAATGACAAGGGTAACGTCTGCAATTGTGTTGCCTTCACTACCTTCCTTAATTAACAAGTGGGCAATCGGTTCAGCAAGGAAAAATAAAATTAGAAATGCAATAAATCCGGTGAATGTCATAAGTAACAATCCGGACTTGAACAACCGTCTTCCTGTTCGGTAATCACCGAGCGTGTGATACTTTGAAACAAACTTCGAAACCGCAAGAGGGATTCCTACTGTAGATAAACTAAGCATGATTGTGTATGGAATATAAGCATATTGATACAACGCTATTCCTTGAGCACCCACTAGGGCAGTGAAAGGGAACATATAAATCATTCCCAATATTCTAGAAAAAAGGGTAGCTGCTGTTAATAGCATCGTCCCTCTAATCACATTTGAATCAGACATTTCTCCAACTCCTACTTCTAACCATTACTCTATATCAATTCGTCACTATTAACCTTTTTTCTACAGTCAATGAAGGACACTTCTCCATTTTAAGCTATTTATAATGGAACAACAAACATTATCTGTTTTTCGTGACTTTTCTATTTCAAATAATTTGTGGTATGTTTGTTTGTAGCAAAATGAGAGAGGTGTAAGCATGAAATATGATGTTATCGTGATTGGCGGTGGACCGTCTGGCCTCATGGCGTCTGTAGCTGCTGCTGAACATGGAGCATCTGTCCTACTCCTTGATAAAGGGAATAAACTCGGCAGAAAACTGGCCATCTCTGGTGGCGGCAGATGTAACGTAACAAACAGGCTCCCCTTAGATGAATTGATTAAATTCATACCTGGTAATGGGAAATTCTTATATAGCGCATTTAACATCTTTAATAATGAGGATATTATTTCATTCTTTGAAGGGCTTGGGATTAGGTTAAAGGAAGAAGACCACGGCAGGATGTTTCCAGTTACAGATGATGCAAAATCTGTGGTGAACGCTCTACTTAATAAGGTGAAAGAACTCAACGTAAATATTCAGGTAAATACACCTGTTGAGAAAGTTCTTTATGAGGATGGTGTAGTTCAAGGTGTCTTGCTTAAGTCTAATGAGAAGATACTGTCATCGAACGTCATTGTAGCCGTTGGAGGAAAGTCAGTCCCACATACTGGTTCAACAGGAGATGGATACGCTTGGGCAGAAGATGGTGGTCACACCATTACAGAGCTTTACCCAACAGAAGTGCCCCTAACTTCGAATGAGCCCTTCATTCAAAACAAAGAACTTCAAGGGCTTTCTCTCCGTGATGTCGCATTATCTGTTTTGAACCCAAAAGGCAAAGTAATAAAAACCCATCGCTGGGATATGATCTTCACTCATATCGGTCTATCTGGCCCTGCAGTATTACGCTGTAGTCAGTATGTTGTGAAAGCTCTTAAGAAATTCAATGCACAATTTATTCCTCTTCAAATAGATGCAGTGCCTGATCAAAATGAAGAAGAACTGTATCGTGAACATATGAAGCTTGCAAAAGATGAATCGAAAAAAGCGATCAAAAATATCTGGAAAGGGAAAGTTCCGGAACGATACATGCTGTTTCTACTAGAAAGAGCTGAACTTTCTCCTGATACAACGTATGCTCACCTATCGAAAGAAAAAGTGCGTGAGTATGTTCGCTCCTTAAAACAGTTCCGGGTAGCTGTTGATGGTACCCTACCGATCGATAAAGCCTTTGTGACGGGTGGGGGCGTCTCCCTTAAAGAAATTCATCCAAAAGAGATGGCTTCTAAATTCACACAAGGCCTTTACTTCTGTGGTGAGGTGCTTGATATTCATGGCTACACTGGAGGCTATAACATTACTTCGGCTTTCGTAACAGGTTTCACTGCAGGAAAGAGTGCTGCTGAAAGATAAAAATAAGGCTATCTGCGCATGCAGATAGCCTTATTTATTATCTTCTGTTTCGGTTTCTTCCACCATTACGGTTGTTTTTGCGTCGGCCTTCGGAATGATTGCCTCTCTCCCTGCCTTGCGAAGATTCGCGTTCATCATGTGAAGGAAGCGCATTTTCTACTGATTTACGTTCAATCCGCTTTCCAATGCCTTTCTCGATCATTGGAACTGCTTGCTTATCTTTTGAAGCGATAAACGTATAGGCAGCACCGCCTTCACCTGCACGACCTGTTCTTCCAATTCTATGAATGTAGCTTTCCACGTCTTGAGGAACATCATAATTAAACACATGTGTAACCCCTTCAATGTCTAGCCCCCTTGCCGCGACATCTGTGGCAACAAGAAGCTGTATTTTCGCATCACGGAATTTCTTAATGACTCCTTCCCGTTTTGACTGAGACAAATCGCCGTGAAGCTCATCAGCTAAATATCCTTTGGACCGCAAATCACCGTAAAGTTTACTAACTCTACGTTTCGTACGACAGAAAATAATACCTAAGAACGGACGGGCTTCATCAATCGTCTCTGTTAAAGCTCCAAACTTTCTTCGATCTGTTGTCTCAATTAAGTACTGCTGTACCTCTTCCACGGTTTTTCCTTTTTCTTTCCCTTTAATGGTTTGGGGAGAGCGCATAAACCGTTTTGCCAAGCTACGAATATCACTTGATAATGTAGCTGAAAATAGTGCTGTTTGTCTCGTATCCGGCGTTTCGTAAATAATGTCCTCTACTTCTCGCAAAAATCCGATATGAAGCATTTGATCCGCTTCATCAAGAATGAGATAGTCAGTATGAGAAAGGTCGATTGTTTCTCTACGAATATGATCTAGAAGTCTCCCTGGAGTACCCACCACAATATCAACCTGTTTGTTAAGTCTTGATATTTGCTTCTCTACATCCTGACCACCGTAAACTGCAAGAACGTTCACATCTGAACGCCCCTCGACTAGCTTCATCAATTCAGTTGTGATTTGAAGGGCTAGTTCACGCGTAGGTGTAACGATCAATGCCTGAACATGATCTGATTCAGAATCTATTTTTTCTAAGATTGGTAATAAGAAAGCGAAAGTCTTCCCTGTTCCTGTTTGTGCCTGGGCCATAACATCTTGTCCCTTGAGCATAACAGGTATTGTTTCATTCTGGATATCAGTTGGTGTTTCGATTCCTTGCGCTTCAAGTGCTTCTATAAGTCTTTTATCTAATCCTAATGCATTAAAATCTTTCATAGTGCTCACCTCTTCATGTAGTATCTCACAAAAAATTGTATATTTCTCGCACGATTCGTTTTGAAACAAAAAAACTGCCCCAAACACAACCGCTAAAGAGCGGTCGCATGAGACAGCTTTACTTTATGCTAAATAATTAGTCATTACTTTAGAAACGTAATTTTGCGTTTCTTCAAATGGAGGAATACCTCCATACTTATCAACATTTCCCGGTCCAGCATTATAAGCAGCTAGAGCAAGCTTAGTATCTCCACCATACTTACTCAACATTTGTTTAATATATTTTACGCCACCTTCGATATTTTGCTTTGCATCATAAGGATTTTCGACTCCAAGACCTCTTGCAGTAGCAGGCATAAGTTGCATAAGTCCAACTGCGCCAGCGTGGCTGACAGCTGATGGATCGTATCCAGACTCCTGCTTAATAATCGAATGAACCAACTTAGAATCTACCTGATAGCGATCAGACAGTTCCTCAATATAACCATCAATTTCAAATGCCTTTGTTGAGTGACCTGTTGGTTTGAATTGCTCTACCGGTGTTTGCTTTGTAATAGCCGTACTAGTACTATTACTTTTACTATTATGATTAAACTGATCGTATGAAGTGTAAGAAATAGCCTGTTCTAACATTTCAAGAAAAGGAGTGGCTACCTGCTGATTTCGACTTCCGTTTCCAGGTTGAAATTGACGCAACGCCTGCAAATCCATCATAGCGCGAATAAGTTCTGCCCTCATTACGACACCTCTAAGTAATCTTTTTCCTTATTATAACAAAGATCACCAAGTAGTTTGGACTTTTTTTTATAAGGGTAAATATCATTAATCCTATAATTTTAGTTGGATTAATGATATTAGGGTACGCCTTTAGAAAGGGTTCTTCTAAAGGCGCTTTATTTTATGATGAGACTGTCATGTAATAAATCGGCTGTTTTGATTGTTTTAACAATATTTTCGCAGCCATTCTTGCGGCTTTGCGATCTTCTGCAAGCACAACGATTTCTTTATCACACACATCATTTTCCCTGGTCTGTCTACCGAGATAAGAAAGGGGAATATTCTTAGCTTTCTCATACGGCATCCTGTGCGAAAGAATGTAATCTCTTACATCTATTAAGCAGTATCGATCGTCATCAAAGGGATCGACATTAATCGGCTTCAAATACGTATAGGGATGAACGACTTTCCACAACCCAATCGTTAAAGCCGCAGCAGCAGCGAGTGCCATACCCCATAGTGTCATCTGGATTCTCTCCTTTTCTTAGGAGGGTTACTTTACTTCACCTTCCCACTTCATCATACCGCCTACCATATTCTTCACTTCATAGCCAGCTTCTTGTAAATACTCACATGCATGCTCGCTTCTTCTTCCTGAGCGACAAATCATGATATGCTCTTCATCTTTGTTAATTTCATCAAGTCGTTCAGGAATAGTACCAAGACGAATATGTTTAGCAACTGGGATTATCCCTTCTGCTACCTCTTCATCCTCACGAACGTCGATGAGCGAAACACTTTTTCCCTCATTTAGTAGCTGTTGAACCTCTTCAGGTGTAATCGTCTTAATTTCATTACTCATATAACATACCCCTTCCTGAACGATAGTTTTCATTGAAATGGTTTCTTCACCAAAACAATCCTACATCATTTTTATCTTTAATTCAAGAAATCAATCCGGCGAGTACCTGTTAAGCGAGCGTTCTTATCAAGACCGTTTGTTTTGCCTACCTCATACTATTATTCTTTTCCAAAAAAGTGTTTTAGAGCACCTGATTCGCAATAAAAAAAGCCAGAGATCTACTCGATCTCTGACCCATTTGTTAATTTGCTACGATATTCACAAGCTTTCCGGGAACTGCAATAACTTTGCGAATTGTTTTCCCTTCAATCTGATCTTTGATTTTCTCATGGTCCATAGCTATTTCTTGCATTTCTTCACGTGATGCTTCAGAAGGGATCGAAATCTTAGCACGTAGCTTTCCGTTCACTTGTACTACGATTTCTACTTCATCAACTGTTAACTTGCTTTCATCGTACGTTGGCCAGCTTACATATGCAAGTGTTCCAGTATGTCCAAGCGCACCCCACAGTTCTTCAGTTAGATGTGGAGCTACTGGAGATAGTAGCTTCACAAACCCTTCCATCAAATGGATTGGAAGAGATTCTTGTTTGTACGCTTCATTTACGAAAACCATCATTTGTGAGATAGCTGTATTAAAGCGCAAGCCTTCGAAGTCTTCCGTAACTTTCTTCACTGTCTCGTGATAAACACGTTCTAAACCTTCTTCAGGTTCAGCTTTCGTTATTGCGCTCTTGGAAAGATCACCCTCTCCAAACAAGCGCCACACGCGATCAAGGAACCTTCTAGCACCGTCTAGCCCATTGTTTGACCATGCAATCGAACCTTCGAAAGGACCCATAAACATTTCGTATAGGCGAAGAGTGTCGGCACCATGGGATTCAACAATTTCATCCGGGTTAACGACATTACCCTTTGATTTACTCATCTTCTCATTGTTTTCCCCAAGGATCATTCCTTGATTTCGAAGACGTTGGAAAGGTTCTTTAGTTGGAACAACTCCAATATCATAAAGTACTTTATGCCAGAAACGTGCGTATAGCAAATGCAATACAGCATGCTCTGCTCCTCCAATATACATATCAACAGGAAGCCAGTCTTCAAGTTTCTTTGGATCTGCCAACATTTCATCGTTATCTGGGTCGATATAGCGCAGGTAATACCAGCAACTTCCCGCCCACTGAGGCATTGTATTCGTCTCACGACGACCTTTCATCCCAGTCTTTGGATCCACTACGTTTAACCATTCCTCGATGTTGGCAAGTGGAGATTCTCCTGTACCAGAAGGTTTGATTTCTGTTGTTTCAGGTAGCACAACTGGCAAATCCTGCTCAGGGACAGCACTCATCGTGCCATCTTCCCAATGAATGATCGGAATCGGTTCGCCCCAGTAACGCTGACGGCTAAACAACCAATCTCGAAGTCTGTACGTGGTTTTCTTTTTACCTTTTTGCTTCTCTTCTAACCATTCGATACTTTTTGTAATGGCTTCTGCTTTATCAAGTCCATCAAGGAAATCTGAATTAACATGTTTTCCTTCTTCGGTATAAGCCTCTTTAGAAATATCACCACCAGCCACTACTTCTCTGATAGGTAGTTCGAATGCTGTAGCAAATTCATAATCACGTTCATCGTGAGCAGGGACTGCCATAATAGCACCTGTTCCATAGCTCATTAGAACATAGTCAGCAACCCAGATCGGTAGCTTTTCATTGTTAATCGGATTGATAGCATAAGCGCCAGTGAAGACACCTGTCTTTTCTTTTGAAAGTTCCGTTCTCTCTAGATCACTCTTTGTTTGGACACTAGAGCGGTAATCTTTAACCTTACCGACTTCTGCATCAGTAGATATAACATCCACAAGAGGATGCTCTGGTGCAAGAACCATATACGTCGCACCGAATAGTGTGTCAGGACGTGTCGTAAAGACATCGATCGATTCGTTATGTCCGTCGATATTGAATGTTACTTCTGCACCTTCGGATTTTCCAATCCAATTGCGCTGCATTTCTTTAATGCTGTCAGACCAATCTAATTCTTCAAGATCTTCTAGCAAACGATCAGCGTATTCCGTGATTTTTAGAACCCACTGTTTCATAGGCTTGCGGACAACTGGGTGTCCGCCTCTCTCGCTTTTACCATCGATTACCTCTTCATTCGCTAAAACCGTACCCAGCGCCGGACACCAGTTCACTGCGACTTCGTCAACGTATGCAAGACCTTTTTCATATAGCTTTGTGAAGATCCACTGAGTCCACTTATAATAGTTAGGGTCTGTCGTATTCACTTCTCGATCCCAATCATAAGAGAAACCAAGTTCCTTAATTTGTCGACGGAACGTGTTGATATTTTGCTGTGTAAACTCACGAGGATTATTACCTGTATCAAGCGCATATTGCTCAGCCGGAAGACCAAATGCATCCCAACCGATCGGATGCAGAACATTATAGCCTTGCATTCGTTTCATTCGTGACAAAATATCTGTAGCTGTATAGCCCTCTGGATGGCCAACATGAAGTCCTGCCCCTGATGGGTACGGAAACATATCAAGGAAGTAGACCTTTTCCCCCTCTGTTTCGTCAGCTGTTTTAAAGGTTTTGTTTTGTTCCCAATACTGTTGCCATTTCTTTTCTATCGTTTTGTGATCAAAAGACATTGCTGCTCTCTCCTTCCAACTATCACTAAAATAAAAAAACCTCCCATCCCTGTCTATAAACAGGGACGAGAGGTTGAGAATCTTACATTCACAATCACCCGCGGTACCACCCGGATTAGTGCTTTAACTGCACTCACTTTAGGCCCTTAACGCAGGCGGACGGGGCACCCTACTCTATTTCAGGATTCCGATTCAAAGGTGAGTTCATAAAGTTTCTATGTTAACTTTCACCGTCCGTTAACTCTCTACAAATAGAACCTTTATTACTATTCCTCATCATAATCATTAAGTTCAATCTTAGTATATAATTTGTATTGTATGAATACTTCAGAAAATTGTCAAGAACATTATCATTTTAGACAGTCATAATGCAATTTATACCTTTTAGTTTCTGTCTTTATGAATCACCTGATCATAAACTTAAAACAAACCGTACACATCGAAAAATAACGCACCTCTTCGGCGCGTTATCCTTCTCTATATTTCTTTTGACTCGCAGAATCGTCTTTTGATTTTGGTTTATTTTTCTCTTCCTGTTGTTCTTCTTTCAAATCTTCAAGAGGAATAGGATCCACGGTCATCTCTGCTTCATCCTCGTCAAGCTGGTTTCGTTCTTGATCGGGAAGCTGTTCCGGATTGTTCGTTTCTCCTTTTTTATGACGCTTTTCATTATCTGACATACGATCACCTCTTAATTATGAGTATAGTCTTCTTTACCACAACCTAAATACTCCCAAACATTTGAAAGGAGTTGGAGATCACTTACGAAAGTGATAGAATTTGATTATTATTCAGGGACGAGCCTAGCTCGCGAGAGGAGTCACACTATCTATGAAATCAAATAACTTCCCCGTCCACTTTGGAACAGATATGCGCTACTATTCCTTTAATCAGTACTTACGTGAAACGTTCGGTCATAAGGTTTTCAAAGTACCTCTTGATGGAGGATTCGATTGTCCAAACCGTGATGGGAAAGTTGCACATGGAGGTTGCACGTTTTGTAGCGTTAGTGGCTCTGGTGATTTTGCAGGCGACAGGCAAGATGATCTCATCACTCAATTTAACACTATTAAAGACCGAACACATGCAAAGAAATGGAAAGACGCGAAATACCTTGGATATTTCCAAGCATTCACAAATACATATGCTCCTGTTAGCGAACTACGAGAAAAATATGAAGTGATATTAGATCAGGAAGACGTTGTGGGACTTTCGATCGCAACTAGACCAGATTGTCTACCGGATGACGTAGTGGAATATTTAGCAGAACTAAACGAGCGTACATTTCTAATGGTGGAGTTAGGTTTGCAGACCGTACATGACCATACTGGAGACTTGATCAACAGAGCTCATGATTATGATTGCTATGTAGAAGGCGTTGAGAAACTTCGAAAGCATAACATTAACGTTGTTTCACATATCATCAACGGCTTGCCAGAAGAGACCCCTGAAATGATGATGGAAACGGCAAGAGCAGTCTCAAAATTGGATGTACAGGGAATCAAAATTCACTTATTACATCTGCTTCGTAATACTGCTATGGTGAAGCAATATGAGAAAGGGATGCTTGAATTTCTCGACCGTGATACGTACGTCAATTTAGTCGTCGACCAGTTAGAGGTTATACCTCCTGACATGGTCATTCACAGAATCACGGGTGACGGTCCTGCAGAACTATTGATTGGTCCGATGTGGAGTACAAATAAGTTTGGTGTTTTAAATGCGATTAAAGATGAAATGGTTCGTAGGGACACCTGGCAAGGGAAATATGCTACAGGAGGAAAAGTGACAACATGACACTACAAAGAATTTTACCCTTTTCTAGAACGTTGTTAGATTCTGTTCTCACAAAAGGAAGCGTAGCGATAGACGGAACATGCGGTAATGGACATGATACGCTTTACCTCGCAGAATGTGTAGGTGAAACAGGTAAAGTATACGGATTTGATATTCAAGAAGAAGCACTTAACGCTACAAAATCACGCCTTGAAAAAACTGGACAACTTTTACAAGTAAACTTGATTCACAGTAGTCACGCTCATGTGGCTAGCATAATAGATGAGAAAGATAAGGGGAAGGTATCTGCTGCTATCTTTAATCTCGGCTACCTACCTGGTGGTGATAAGTCAATCGTCACTACACCTAACGATACGCTCAATGCCGTGACAGCAATATTAGAGCTACTAAGACCAGGTGGAATTTTGATTATTGTCGTTTACTCCGGTCACCCAGAAGGAAAAAAAGAAAGCGAAGCTGTAACAGCATTCACTTCAGGATTGGAACAACGTGATTTCCAAGTGTTAAAATATGGATTTATCAACCAAAAAAACAATCCACCCTATATACTTGCAATAAGCAAAACATAAGGACGGCGAAATTCGCCGTCCTCTTTTTCATAATATTCCCATCGATTCAATATGCTCTCTTGTCCGCTCTGTCCCAAGTTGATGAATCATTCGATAGATTTGTTGAAGATGATCATCATAATCATGGTTATTCTTATCTTCATGATAATTTGTTGGTACGTGTGATCGATATAATGATAGTCGACTATCTGTATCAGCCAAATCAAATAATTCACTTAAATGAAAAACATCTTCTTCATCTGCGTCAATCTCAAAATTATAGCTTGAAGCACCTTGATCCTCCAAGATTTCCCCTGAACCTACCGCTACATAATACCGTTTCTTCATGCTCAAAGTCCCCTTTCAAGTTTCTATAGGTTACTTTTCTCACGAAGTGACGGTTTTTATACCTTTTTATTGAGAAGCCTTATGAAGCCTCCTGTATACCCAACCATTGAAATAGAAGAATATGCTGGATTTTCCACCTTGCTGAATAATTTTTCTCGCAAGGGATCGTACATTTTTTTGCTTCATAACTTTTTTATCAGCAAGATAAATACCTAGAAGACCTTTATTGATCAAACGATGAAAATTTGAATGGGGAAGGTTCTTAACACTCTTATCTGCCTCTTTAATGAAATGTCCAACCCTTGTTGCAAGCTCTTCATTATCTCTATAATAAAAACAAAAATTCAAATCCCCACCAACTCGATCTTCTTCCTGATCAATGAAATAGTCGAGCATAATATGAAGACCCTGAACCCAAGGGAAGTACCCTCTTTTGATAACTTCAGAACTCCCACTCGGGATCATTCCACCTAGGGAATAAGAAATAAGACAAAAGATGCCAAGTGTAGACCCAGCACATGCCGAAAACTCATGCCATGACATTTCAGGAAGCTGGTCCTTATTTGAATTAAACCATCCTTCTAACCTTGGTACACGCTCTTCTTCAACTACGTGCTTATGTATTTGCAGATCACAATAATAACGGCATAGTTCAAGCAATGCCGGTTGAACTTCCTCCAGGTTCGGAAGCTCACTTATCACTCTCTGACACGTCTGAACTAGAGATTGAAGATAACCACCATCGTTTTGTTCTTCACGATATCGATAATAATTTGATGTAAGTTCCACGTGTGGTGATAGCGCATCCATCATTGCTTCATGAAGAGCGCTGAAATCTTCCGGATTAAGAGAAGTACTCCTATCGCATAGATTATCAAGATAATCACTGATCGTCTGATAAGCAGCTATAAATTCAATCGATTGATCAATGTTATTTCCCGCAAGCAATCCATAAATCGCTCCGCCTTCACAATGAAACGTCTTGGATTCAATACTGGCTATCGCTTGAGTTCGTAGCTCTTCATCTGGAATAAGCTCAGCATGTGTTTTCCATTTATCAAGCTCCTTATGGACTCTTGGCAACACTCGTTTGTATATGCTTAGCATCAGCGTCCAAGGTTGAGTAGGTACATTCAATAAACTCCACTCCTAATAGTCAGTTTAGTTCCATTAGTTGTTACTTTCGTCTAGATGCCCTAATAGATCAAGTCTTAAGTTTACAAAAGACAATGCTGATTTAAATACCACTTCTCGTTCTGGCTCATTAAATACCTCGTGATAGAAACCTTCCCATTCTTTATAAGACTTATCAGTCGATGGTATACGATTAAACCATGAGCGAACTGAATTTTTGTCGACAATTCGATCATCTCCTGCTTGAACAACCAAAAGAGATAAGTCAGAAAACGTTTTTGCCCCTTCATTTGCTATTCTCATCGCTTTCACTAATTCTCGATACCACCTAACCGATACTTTCTTCACAATGAGTGGATCTTCGAGATCTCTAGCATGATATTCTGTGTTCCTTGTAGCAAGTCCAGGTTCTAGCTGGGAACTTAATCTAAGAGAAGGAACGATTGGATTCAACATTTTCGAAATAAGATCAATACTTTTCTTCGGCGGATTAACTAGACCAACACAAGGAGATGAAAGGATAACACCTGATAATGAAAGGTTTTTCTCCATAATCGTCCGAATGACGGCAAGTCCCCCCATACTGTGACCAAGTAAAAACACTGGTAAATGAAATTCGTGTGCAGCCTTGACCCACTTTTCAATCGTTTCGATATATTGATCAAAGGAATCGATATGACCTCTTCTTCGCGAACTTTCACCCTGACCCGGCAAATCTCCCAGAACTACATGGAAATCTGCATCTAACCATTTGGAAACAAGCCAGTCATAACGGCCGTGGTGTTCTCCCGCTCCGTGTACTAATACGATTACCGCTTTTGCACCTTCAGTTTGTTTTATCCTCATGGGTAACGCCCCCTTATCTAGCATCAAGCTTTTTTGATACACTACATATGTAAGTATTTTAAAATCAGGAAGTTGGGATCTTATGTTGTATGAGTATAAAGGAAAAAAACCGATTATTCATGAAACAGCCTATATTGCGGATTATACTACCATTACGGGTGATGTGACAATTGGAGAGAGTAGCAGCGTCTGGTTTAATACGACAATTCGAGGAGATGTATCCCCTACTATCATAGGGAAAGGGGTAAATATTCAAGATAACTCTGTTCTCCACCAAAGTCCTAACCTTAACCTCATTCTAGAGGATGGTGTTACAGTTGGCCATCAAGTCATTCTTCATAGTAGTCACATAAGAAAAAACGCACTTATCGGTATGGGATCCATCGTCTTAGACGGTGCAGAAGTTGGCGAAGGTGCCTTTGTAGGTGCTGGAAGTCTCGTTCCACCCGGCAAGAAAATCCCTGCTGACTCTCTCGCTTTCGGACGACCGGCAAAAGTGATCAGGAAATTAACGGACGAAGATAAGCGTGATATGGACCGAATTAGAAGAGAGTATAAAGAAAAAGCAGCCTATTACAAAGCTCAGACCCCTATTCAAAGGTAATCGCACGTATAATTCAGTTAGGATTGTGGGAAATTACGACTACAATCCTATTGGATAGAGGTGACTACCTTGTACAAATTAACGATTGTATTGATCGTACTGGTCATTATCACTCTGGCGATCGGAGCCTTCATGACATATCGCATTGGTCAGAATCAAAAAGGTGATTATGAAAACCAGGGTGATGCGAAAGTAAAAGCATCGTTTTTTAGCAACCCTGTCTATTTAGTTTATTTAATTGGTACAGCACTTGCTATTGGGTATGTTATTTATTTTGCTTTAATATCATAACAAAGAGAGATTTCATTACCTCTACAGGCTGTTGAGAAAGTGTCGGCAGTCTTTTTTTAATGGTTCTTTTCGTAAACATTGTTGCTATAAGTGTGGTTAGAAAAGTGTGGTTCTTTATACAAAATTTCTTTCAAAAACAAATTTTTGAGAAAAAGCCTTCTAAATTGAATATATTTTCGCTAGTTAAACTGTCGAGACAGAAATTTACCATATCTCTTTTTATGCCAACACCATTTACTTCACACTAATAAATCTTAATGATTCTATAATATCTCCTTAATAGTCTCACTAAATGGTTCCTTTATGATTAAAGTAACAAAAAATGAAGGGGGGATTATTTTGAGTAAAGTCGTTGGATGGCTTCACGAACAGGAATGCTCTGTTTTCAGATTCTTGAACTTAAAATGTCATTCTCCATCTCTTACTAACTTCATGGGCACGATCACACACCTCGGTGGTGCACGGGCTACGATTATAAGCACATTACTATTACTTATATTCTTGCCTTATCCATTCAAAACATTAGCTATTCAAAGTGCAGTCGCACTCTCTTTAAGCCACCTTCCAGTTCATTTTATTAAGAAGCTCTACCCAAGGAACAGACCTTACCTTGCAATACCTGAAACCAAAATGCTCGTTTATCCCCTGAAGGATCATTCCTTTCCATCAGGTCATACAACCGCCATTTTTTCTGTGGTCGTGCCTTATCTATTATTCGTACATCCCCTCGCGGTTCCGCTCCTAGCGGTTGCCTCAATCGTTGCAATTTCACGTATTTACCTTGGTCATCACTATCCATCAGATGTACTTGTCGGCGCTTTACTGGGGCTAGGAAGTGCTTTTGTGTCAGCTATGTGTATAACATAATTTGGAATTTATAGGGATGATCATGAAGATCTTTCTGTTCCATCCATAAAATTCAATACAAGCGTTGCGTATAACTTTCTTTTAGCGATTTGCTAACAGATTCACTTTCCAGTTTCGCATGGTCTGCAAGCATCTTTGCAGCACTTGGTAACTTTTCGTTAGAAGGCCAGTATTCTTGTTCAAAGAGATGTGAGCGTTTTAGAGCTTTTCCACAGTGAATAAAGCATTCCATCACTTCTACCCCTATACCCAATACGGGAACTTTTCCAAAAGCCTCACAACCCTCTAGAAGGGATTGATCTTTTACGATACATGCTTTGCCATTGATTCTAAGGGTTTCATCCCTTCCAGGAACAATGAACAACAAACCTACATAGGGATTTTCTAATATGTTTTTGAGTGAGTCCATCCTTTTGTTGCCCGGGCGCTCTGGGATTAGAAGATGCCTTTGATCAATTACTTTCACAAACCCAGGTTGGTCTCCTCTTGGCGAAACATCGCTTCCGTCTTGAGCTGACGTAGCAATTGTTAAGAAAGGCGAATGAGAAATAAATAGCTCACAATTCTCATCTAGAAAGGGGATTACTTTGTTTGCAGCCAATTTCCCTGGCTTTCCTCCAAGTGATTGTAATTCCTCAACTGTTTGAACTTTCTCCAAAAAAACATCAGACAAGCTAGTCCACTCCTTTTACTATTGCTTTTATAGTAATCTTACCATTATATGTCTTTCAAAAATGCTACAAAAAAAAGAAGCCATAAAGGCTTCTCTCTATCTTATTGATTAGCACCTTGTTTGAGGGCTTCTGCTCGATCAGTATACTCCCAAGGCAACTCGATGTCTGTACGTCCAAAGTGGCCGTAAGCAGCAGTTTGCTTGTAGATTGGGCGTCGTAAGTCTAACATCTTAATGATTCCAGCTGGACGTAGATCAAAGTTATCACGTACAACCTGGACTAGTTTCTCTTCAGATACTGTCCCCGTTCCGAACGTATCGATTGAGATGGATACAGGTTGAGCTACACCAATAGCATAAGCCAACTGTACTTCACAACGATCAGCAAGTTTTGCTGCTACAATATTCTTAGCTACATAACGTGCCGCATAGGCTGCAGAGCGGTCAACCTTCGTTGCATCCTTACCTGAGAATGCACCACCACCGTGACGTGCATAACCACCGTAAGTATCAACGATGATTTTACGACCAGTCAATCCTGCGTCACCTTGTGGTCCACCAATTACAAAGCGCCCTGTCGGATTGATAAAGTACTTGGTGTTTTCATCGATTAAATCAGGTGAAACAACAGGTTTAACGACGTGTTCTTTAATATTTCTCTGAATTTGTTCAAGCGAAATCTCTGGATGGTGCTGTGTAGATACTACAATCGTATCAATACGTACCGGTTTACCTTCTTCGTCATACTCTACTGTAACCTGTGTTTTCCCATCTGGTCGAAGATAAGGTAGAATTTCATCTTTCCTTACTTCACTTAAGCGACGAGCTAACTTATGAGCTAAAGAAATTGGAAGAGGCATGAGTTCTGGAGTCTCATTACAAGCATATCCAAACATCAAACCTTGGTCACCAGCGCCGATTTCATCAATTTCATCGTCAGACATGTGACCATCACGTGATTCAAGAGCCACGTTAACACCAGCAGCAATATCTGCAGATTGCTCATCAATCGATGAAAGCACTGCACAAGTCTCAGCGTCAAAACCATATTTAGCACGTGTATACCCGATCGATTGAATCGTTTCACGGACTACTTTCGGAATATCTACATAGTGAGATGTTGTGATCTCTCCGGATACTAATACAAGTCCAGTTGTGACTGTAGTTTCACAGGCAACACGCGCATTAGGGTCGTGCGCTAGAATATCATCCAGAATTGCATCAGAAATTTGATCTGATATTTTATCTGGATGCCCCTCAGTTACTGATTCAGAAGTAAACAAACGACGATTACTCACTCAAGTACCTCCTTAAGGATTCATTCCTATTTAATATAGTGTAATGGATACGGTACTCATTTCCCTAATATTGTTGTCGAAACGAGACATCGAATTCAATTTTAATCGGTTATATTACGCTTTCGTTCCCCAAAAACGACATTAAAAAAGCCCTTTCCTTCATCATAAAGGGAAAGGAGCTGATATCTCTTGCCTTTCGCCTCTTATCTTTCAAGACAGCTAGTCTTGCAGGTTAGCACCTTAATCCAATATTGAGGAGTTGGTTGCTGAGCTTCATAGGGCCTGTCCCTCCGCTTACTCGGGATAAGAGTATCCATTCTCGAAATATAATATCGCAGTTCGCTTACTCTGTCAATCCAAAGACACAAGCCCTAATTAGGATAGGTAACCACCTTTTTTTCACTATTTAAGTAAAAAATCCATAGATTAGTATAGAATAATTGAATGAATGTGTTATACTATTTTTGAGTTAAACAAGTTCAGTAAGGATCTTGAATGAAATTTTATGATAAAGGATGGGTTTAACATATGAAAACAGCTTCCTTCTCTTCACCACTTTTGGATGCCATTTTAAATAAGAATACTCCTCATGTAAATTTATCAGTCTCAGAACTGGTTGAACGTTCGCTTTCGATGAAAGAGGGGACATTAACATCCACTGGCGCTCTTCGTGTTGAAACAGGAAAATATACCGGGCGTTCTCCAAAGGACAAGTTCATTGTCCGTGAAGAATCCGTTAAAGACAAAATTAACTGGGAAACGAACCAGTCTATTTCTTCAGAACATTTTGAAAGCCTTTACACTAAAGTTCTGGATTACCTGGGAGAGAAAAAAGACCTTTATGTATTTAAAGGATTTGCAGGAGCTGACCAATCAGCAAGACTACCCATCCAGGTTATCAACGAATATGCTTGGCACAATTTGTTTGCACACCAATTATTTATTCGACCAAATGAAACAGAACTAAAGGGACATGATGCTGAATTCACTGTAATTTCTGCACCAGGTTTTCAAGCAGATCCTGATAAAGACGGCACGAACTCTGAAACGTTTATCATTATTTCCTTTGAAAAACGTACGGTCTTAATCGGAGGAACTGAGTATGCTGGTGAGATTAAGAAATCGATCTTCACTGTTATGAATTACTTACTTCCTGAAAGAAACATCTTATCTATGCATTGCTCAGCAAATGTTGGAAAAGAAGGCGATGTCGCTCTCTTCTTTGGACTTTCAGGTACGGGTAAGACCACGCTTTCAGCAGATGCTAACCGTCGCTTAATTGGTGACGATGAACATGGCTGGTCAATGAACGGTGTCTTCAACATCGAAGGTGGTTGCTATGCCAAATGTATTAATTTATCTCGTGAGAAAGAGCCTCAAATTTGGGATGCTATCCGATTCGGAACCGTTCTTGAGAATGTCGCAGTAGACAATAAATCGAGAGTTCCTGATTATGATAATACAAGTTTAACTGAAAATACGCGTGCTGCATATCCAATCGATGCAATTCCTAATATAGCGATCCCAAGTGTTGCAGGTCATCCAAACACGATTATCTTTTTAACTGCTGATGCTTTTGGAGTGTTACCTCCAATCAGTAAATTAACAAAAGAACAAGCAATGTTCCATTTCCTATCCGGCTATACAAGTAAGTTAGCAGGAACTGAAAGAGGAGTAACGTCTCCACAAGCAACGTTCTCCACTTGTTTCGGTGCACCGTTCCTACCTCTTCCTGCTTATCGTTATGCTGAGATGCTCGGAGAGAAAATCATGGAACACGATGTCGAGGTCTTCTTAGTGAATACTGGATGGTCAGGCGGTAGCTATGGCGAAGGTGAACGTATGAAGCTTTCTTATACTCGCGCGATGGTTCAAGCTGCTCTGAATGGAGAACTAGACAGTGTTGAAACGAAGAAAGATCCTATCTTCGGTCTACACATCCCTGCACATTGCCCAGGCGTACCTGCAGAAGTTCTTCAACCAAAACAAACGTGGGCAGACAAAGAAAAGTACGATGAGAAAGCGAAAGAACTTGCAACACAGTTCGTTAAAAATTTCGAGAAATTCGCAAATGTTTCAGATGAAATTAAAAACGCAGGTCCAAATATCTAAATGAAAAGCACCCTATATGGGTGCTTTTTTCTATGCTTCCTGTTACGTTGATTTATTTTTGTAGGCAAACACACAATTATTCTTTTGACATAATCTATAGTATTTCAACGTGCTCACCTTAGAATGTAACAGGAGGTTATTCATATGCATAAAAGCTGGATGACAAAAATCATCATCTTTATTGCAATTTGTTCACTCTTTCTTCTTTCTGCCTGCAATAACAATTCTGAAAACACAGTACGAGTTGCTGAGGTAACCCGTTCCATTTTCTATGCCCCCCAATATGTTGCTTTGTCTGAAGGGATATTTGAGAAACATGGAGTTAATGTAGAACTGACCACCACATGGGGTGGAGATAAAACCATGACAACCCTACTTTCTGATGGTGCTGATATCGCTCTAGTAGGTTCTGAAACCTCTATTTATGTTTATGCTCAAGGGACATCGGATCCAGTCATTAACTTCGCGCAATTAACACAAACTGATGGAACTTTTCTTGTTTCAAGAGAAGAAATCGAGCACTTCGAATGGGATGATGTGAAAGGTAGTACGTTTCTAGGCCAACGTAAAGGTGGGATGCCACAGATGGCTGGCGAATTCGTACTGAAGAAAAAAGGGATTGATCCACACAACGATATGACGCTGATTCAGAATATCGATTTTGCTAATATCGCAAATGCGTACGCTTCTGGAAAAGGCGATTTCGTGCAGCTTTTCGAACCTACTGCGAGTATCTTTGAAGCTCAAGGACTCGGGCATATTGTTGCTTCATTTGGAAAAGAATCAGGTAAAATCCCTTACACGGTCTATATGGCTAAAGAAAGCTTCTTAGACGACAATAATGATGCGGCAACACGTTTTGCAGCAGCTATCTATGAAGCTCAATCCTGGGTGGATACACACTCATCTGAAGAGATTGCAAAATCGATTCAACCCTATTTTGAGGACATTGAATTAAATCTCATCACTACTGTGGTCGATCGATACAAAAGTCAGCATTCGTATGCTACTAATCCAATTCTTGATGAAGAAGAGTGGAATAATCTCCAAAACATCATGGATGAAGCAGGAGAGCTTCCGAAAAGGATCGACCACAAAACCTTAGTGGACACTACTTTTGCAGAAAAAGCACAGCAGTAGGAGGAAAATACATGTCATTCCTTCATCTCGATTCCATCACGCACGCATATTTCACAAAAGAAACTGCAAAAATTGCAATCTCTGAACTTACTTTTCTTGTTGAAGAAGGGGAATTTGTTTCATTGCTTGGACCGTCTGGATGTGGGAAATCTACGGTCCTTTCCCTTATTGCAGGTCTCCAACAACCGACTAACGGAACGATCAAGCTTAAGAATATGAAAATCACTTCGCCAAATGAACTAGTAGGATATATGCTACAACAAGATTATTTGTTTCCCTGGAAAACGATTGAAGAAAATTGCATGCTAGGCTTGAAGCTCACAAATCAGCTTACGGTTGAAAACAAAGAAAGAACATTAGGCTTTCTTGATGAGATGGGCTTGAGCGACGTTAAGAATGCTTATCCTAACCAGCTTTCTGGGGGAATGAGACAAAGAGTAGCCCTCGTCAGAACGCTTGCAACACAGCCCGATATGCTTCTATTAGATGAGCCGTTTTCTGCTCTCGATTACCAAACGAAGCTGAAGCTAGAGAACCTTGTAGCATCTACTATAAAAACACGCCAAAAGACTGCTCTATTGGTTACCCATGATATCGGAGAAGCCATCGCAATGTCAGATAGAGTGATTCTTCTATCGAAACGCCCTGGAAAGATAGCAAAGATCTTCGATATCCCAGAGCACCTTCGACAACTCACACCTTTCGAGGTACGAAATAGTCCTGACTTTGGTATGCATTTTCAGACAATTTGGGAGGAGCTCGAATCACATGAATAGCCCCCAGCTCAAAAAACAACACGCTTCTTACCTTCATGACTTACAGATGGAAAAGCGAACTGTGTTAGCATGGCAGGTGTTGATATTATTCACATTCTTCACGTTATGGGAAGTAGCTGGGAGATTATCATGGGTCGATCCATTATTATTCAGCTACCCATCAAAGATTGGTAACCTCTTTCTTTCAAAGTTATATGATGGCTCATTACTTATGCATACCTCTGTTACTTTACTTGAAACGGTTGCAGGCTTCATTCTAGGAACAACATTAGGAACATTGTTTGCAGCAGGATTATGGTGGTCACACAAAGCATCAAAAATTGCTGATCCTTATCTTGTAGTATTAAATTCAATGCCAAAAGTAGCGCTTGGGCCAATCATTATTGTTGCTCTGGGCCCTGGATACCTTTCAATTATCGCAATGGGTGCATCCATTTCTGTCATCATTACTACTCTTGTCGTTTATCATGCTTTTCACACTGTAGAACCTAATTTCGTTAAAGTCATCCGTTCATTTGGTGGGAACAAAAAACAAACATTTCTTGAAGCGATTCTCCCCTCCTCTTTTCCCGCAATAATTTCTACTCTAAAAGTAAATGTAGGACTTTCATGGGTCGGAGTCATCGTTGGTGAATTCTTGGTATCAAAAAAAGGGCTCGGCTATATGATTATTTATGGCTTTCAAGTATTCAACTTCACACTTGTTCTGCTGAGTCTCGTCATGATCGCAATTTTCTCTTCTATCATGTACGTGATCGTTGAGTGGATTGAAAGAAAACTTATTAGAAATTAGCCTTCTATCGAGGCTGATTTTTATTTTGATAAACAAAAAAGTCCAGTGATTTCTGGACTTTTCACTTAGATTTCTTTAAGTGTTCTAAACAAAACGGCAGCACATTGTCTTTCATCATAAAGCTATAACGCTCATTTGTTACGAGATCTTTAGGAAGGTTGCCCAGCAACACCGGACCATTCGTTTCCATATAGTCTTCTTTAGAGACGAGATGATCAATATCTGCGTAGTAGACATTTTTAATGATTGTTCCGCCTTTGCCTTCTACTCGATACTGTCCTACGTACTGAATCGTACTCACTACGCCCCCTGTTTCTTCATAAACCTCGCGCACTGCAGCTTCTTTTGCTGTTTCTCCGTCTTCAACTTTTCCACCGGGAAACTCAATTCCTCGTCTTGAATGTTCTGTCAAAAGCCATTTTCCTTCAAGCTGGCAAATGACCCAAACATGCTTTGGAGTAAGCGAATATGGATGGTCCAGAAAAGAAAGTGTTACCTGATTATGATAATAATCCGTAAACGTAAGTTCGCTCATTTGATAACCTCGTCTTTTAGTTTCTAACTTTATTGTAAAAGAGTACAGAAGGGATGTCCAATTTACATAATTTGATCAGAGGGTTTTCTCGATTAGATGTACATAAAAAACAGGGGGAAATAAAAAGCTGCCGAGACTTTCTCGACAGCTTGAAGGGCTTAAACCCATGCTCCTTATTTAATCGTAAAGTTTTGAATAACCCAGTCGTTATTAACATATTGAAAATTAATTTCTATCGTGTAATTCCCATAAAGATCTGATTGGTTTGATTGAACGAGCTGATATTGGAACTCGTTTAGTTTCTTAATGTCGTAATCATTCTCATAATCAACCCAAGGGAATAGTTCGGTAGGCTTCAAATATAAAGCCCCATTCTTTTCTTCGTAGTAAAAGTCTGTAATCTTATTCGAAAGCTCTTTTGAGGCCACTCCTTGTAGATGATTACTTATTTCTTCCTTCGACGAAAAATTTTCTACTTTATAATCGTCATTTGTTTTTTGAACGATGCGGTTTGTAAGTTCCTTTGTTACCTTTACTTCATCTAGTTTTTCCACAGCAGTGGATTTCGCTTCAGCTTTAGTTTCAAAGCTCGAAATCATCATTTCCGTGTGATTTTGTGCGACTTTAGTTAAATCAGCTCCACAGCCTGCCGTTATACTCACCATCGACAATAGTAATAGCATGCTTATGTATCTCATTTTAATTCCCATCCTTTAGTTTCATTGTGTTTTTGTCTATAAATACGTTTCCTCAATTACCAGGGTGTCAAACCGCCCATTTGAATTATTGGACTTTTTTACTACTAACAGAACGTTTCATTGCTGTTTTTCTTCTAATTATTAAACGATTGAATAGACTGAAAAGTTTCATTATAGCGAGAAATTTCAAAATAAAAAGAACCGGATTTACCGGTTCTGGTGTTCTAGCAATATGGATTATATCCTGCTCCGCCAACTTGAGGTGGTGGGCAGCAACCTCCTCCACCAAATGCACCTGCTCCAACAATCACTAATAGCAAGAATAGGACTACGATTAATGCAAAGCCTTTTCCGTAACCACCTTGTTCTTTACTCATATACATATCCCCCCAAAATGATTAATTACTACAATATACTGTATGTCATAAACCTAAATTAGGAAGGGCATGAGCGGAGAAAACAGAAATATTAAAGGCATTTGCCTTAATTGTCCTTAAGCTAATTGCAAAAGTAGAGACTTAGAATAAGAAAAAAGCTGTCGAAGACGACAGCTTAGAATGAACTACTTTTTCGTATTTAACGCGTCGAGGACGCCCATTTGCTCAATCTGAGCTTTCGTTTCTGGTGTACCTAACTTGTGGACCCAGTAATAAAGGTCGTATATGGCATTATCCGTCCAATCACGGTGACCATCAACCTTGTTCTCATCGAAATGATTTGTTGAGAAGAAATCATGCTGTTGAACATACTTTTGAGACCTTAACTTCTCAATCACTCGTTGAATCTGCATATATTCTTCGCCATCAGCTTTAATTTTAAATGAGTTCAGTTGATGACCTTCGATTTCTGTTTCATGAAGCTCACCTTTAGGAGTAACGTAGTACGTTTTCTTAATCATTTGTATCCTCCTTAAATTATTTTATACAGGGCTTTCCTCTCTATGCCTATACCCTTTATACTCATGTTGAGCTGCATCGATTGTTTCATCTACAGTAGCAAGGCTAGATCGAAAGACTCCTACATCTCTTCCTGACTTTTTTGCTTCTTCTACTCGATGGTCATAACGAATTTTCTCTTCTACGTTTGGAATAACATGAAATTGCTTTTCATCATGGTCAACGATTACTAGTATACTGCTTTCCATGGTCTTTCCTCCTCATGTCCGATCTTGTATGTAACTTTACCCGAAACATTAGGAAGCTAATCTGTTATTACGACATAAACGCTTATGAATTTGTGTTAAAATGAACGGATGAATCTATAGAATGAAGTTCAGGTGATAATCATGAATTTTACGAAAACCCCTCATCATGCAATATCCGAATATAACCTGGCAGCCCCTTTAATTCCTAAGGGTACAGAGCGATTTGAAGACAGTGATCTTGATTCAGACTTTTTTGAGGAACTAACGAACACTGGGATTCGATTAAATGATCGACAAACGCAAGCTGTTAGACATACAGCCGGACCTCTCTTAACGATAGCAGGTGCTGGTAGTGGTAAAACCTCTGTGTTGACGGCTCGTACTGCATACCTTATGACAGTGAAAGGAATCGATCCTTCGAACATATTACTCATCACATTCACAAGAAAAGCTTCTGAAGAAATGCGCCACCGCATCAGTGCTCTTCCAGGTGTCGAACCAACACAAGCTAATCGACTAACTGCTGGTACATTTCACTCTATTTTCTTAAAGCTACTAAGAAGCCTTGGATATAATCAGAAGATTTTGAACAGCGAACGCCATAAGCAGATTATTATGAAAAGTATCCTTAAGAAAATAAATAGTACCCAAAGCTCTCTTCCTGAAATCATGCTTTCATCCATTTCTTCATGTAAGGTCAAAATGATAGCTCCCGAGGATTTACCTGAAGAAAAGGAAACAGAAGAATTAAGGAAAGCTTATCAAGAATATGAAACTTGGAAATCATCTAATGGCTACATGGATTTTGATGATATTCTTGTATTTACATATCAGGAATTCTATAACAACCCACACCTACTCGAGAAAATGCAAAAGCGATTTCAATATGTACTCGTTGATGAATTTCAAGATACGAACCCCATTCAATATGAGCTGATTAAATCAATAGCCGCACCAGAGAATCATTTATTTGTTGTGGGCGACGATGATCAAGTGATCTATTCATTCAATGGCGCAAACAGTTCCATTATTCTTGAATTTGATAAGACCTACTCAGATGCGATGGTTGTTACGCTCGATACAAACTACCGATCAACACCAGATATTGTTGGACTCGGGAACCATGTGATCAAACATAATGAGTACAGACGCTCGAAATGGATGAATGCTACGGACAAAGAAGGATGTAAGCCTTCCTATATTCGTCCTGCAACGACTGAGGATGAAGCTACAGTCGTACTTGAACATATAAGAAAGCAGCCGCGAGAATGGAACGAGATCGTGATCCTTACTAGAACTTATACAAATGCAAGAGCCATTTTCGAGCAACTCGTTGAGCAAGATATTCCCTTCAATGCTCATGGAATGAAACAAGTTTTCTATGAACAAACAATTATCAAGGGAATGCTCGATCACTTAAGGCTCGCTTATGAGCACGAAAACCTTGATGCAACAGCTGCTATTTTACCTTCACTTTTTATAAACCAAGAAGCTGGAATGCGTCATATCGAGATGGAGAACTTTGTAGGACCAGTTGATTTTCCTCTTAGGCACCTTACTTCATGGAAAACGATACGACCCTTTCAACAAAAGGCAATCGAAAAGCGGATCAGCTTAATTAAAGAAGCGAAACGCCTTCAACCACAAAACGCGATTCAATTGCTACGTGAAGACTACATGAAGCATTTAGACAATGCGAACGATGAGACGATAACCGTTCATAAAACAACGTTAAAAGAAATGATGGATGAACTTGAATTTTCAAGCTCACGATTTGAAACACTGCCTGAATTTCTTGGATACGTAGACCGAATCATTAACCGCTTTAATGAACATAAAAAGAAACCATATACGAAAAACGCCTTATCACTGTTATCGATTCATCAAGCAAAGGGACTTGAATTTCCTGCTGTTTACTTGATTGGAGCTTCAGAAACGATCCTTCCTCACGTATCTGCTTTAACATCGATGAAGGATAAAGAGGCTTCTCAAAAGCAACTTTACCTCAAAAACCCTTCTGCTGACTTAGAAGAAGAACGTAGACTGTGCTATGTAGCTATCACCCGAGCGAAAGAGGAACTGTATATAAGTTCACCGGAAAAACACCTTGGGAAACAGACCCCAGTCTCGCGATTTTTAACTGAAGCGTTTAAAAAGAAAAAGCCCATATCGGATTACCAAGTGAAAGCATGGGTCTGTTCTGGAGAGTTCTGCAAAGGTTGGATGAAAATTAATGGGGAACAACCTGATGAAAAGCTGTGTCCTTTGTGCAAAAAACCTATGATTATCTCACAAAAGGCAATTTTAAAGCGGTGAATATGTCATACCAATAATCTTTGTTGCGCTTTGATTACAAGTTATTTAAGAGATGTTAAACAGCCCGTTTTTATGCTAAATCCATGCTATAGTGTAAAAAAAGCGCAACAGGAGGGCTCCGATGAGTAGCATTCGGTATGAAACTATCTTTCAGAAACAGCTTGCAAACGGAACGATCATTGGAATTATGGATTACTTAGAAGGCAAGCTGATCAGATTGAACTTACATGATGAGGAGCCGGAGTATCTCAACCCGGAATTGAAAGAATTCTTCCAAAATGAACGAAAAAAAGTGCATATGCCTCAATGATCTATAAATTCAAAGAGTCTCCTTTTGGAGACTCTTTTTTATGTATAAATGATGTGGGAATGGAGAAGGATAAAATAATAAATTACGATTATCCAATAAATTATTTCAAGAAAAAGGTTTGATATAAAAAATAAGTAGGGAATAAAAGAAGTAGCAGTCGAGTTGGCTACTTTGAAGGAGGAAATAGACATGTTAAAACAAGTACTAGTTATAGTAGGTATTGTAGTTGTTGTCCTATTTGTAGTTCGCGCACTATTTTAAATTCTATTACAAAACATGTTGTTAGGAGGAAGTAAAAATGGTTAGAACAATTTTAATGATTATCGGTGCTATTGCCGTGATTGCTGCCATCTTATCATTTATATAAGTTATTTAAAGAATGCGCCTAGAACGATTGTTCTAGGCGCATTTTATATAATCATTTATCGTTATTACTTTTCTTCTTGACTTCATCAACTTTGGACTTAGGGATGTATATGAAAATCGCCTTCTTTTTGCTGTTCATAATAATCTCCTTCAAGATGGAATTATTTCGCTCACCTATTTAATTCTACTTGATATGAAACATAATAATCAACTCTTAATGGTATTTTATTTAAACCGAAGCTTTTTTACTACCTTGACGAAGAAAAAAGTAGCTTTCATATCTGTCAACAAATCGATGAATTTACATGACTAAGATTGTTGTATCGCTGATATACTTGTTTTATACTAAGATTAACTACAATTGTGAAGTCCATCACATTAAATTAGAAAGTATTGAAGGAGTGAACCTATTGTTTAAACAGCCTTTAAAAATGTTTCGAGGCGTCGGGTACGCTGAAGGGATTTCCTTCCTACTTCTTCTCGGAATAGCGATGCCTCTCAAATATATGCTAGATATGCCTCTTGCAGTTACAATAGTTGGCGCTATTCATGGAGGATTATTTGTACTCTATATCGCAGTGATTTTGTATGTAACTCTAGTGAAGAAATGGTCGTTTCTCAAGGCATTTCTTGCAGTTGTATCCTCCGTCATTCCCTTTGGACCATTCATTTTCGACGCTAAACTCATCAATAATTCAGAAGCCTAATCAAAAGGAAGGACCAATTGGTCCTTCCTTTTCATAGTGTCGAGAAAGGCTTAAGAACCATCTGCCACGGTGAGGTGGTGATTTCCGCTCCAGGATGCTCGCTTTCCGCGGGGCGGACGGTGAGCCTTCTCAGCGCACAAAACCATTGCGCCTCCGGGGTCTCACCTGACCCGCTCATCCCGCAGGAGTCGAGCATCCTTCCGCTCCAATCTACCTATTCGAGTATGATTACGAGGAAAAAGCTTTTAAAGAAAACGGATAGGTCACAGTGTTTCTGTCGTTAACGTAAGACGACTTAACTCATGATGATCGATATCAAAACCGATCCCAGGACCCTCTGGCACACTAATATAACCATTGTCTACAGTCACTTCTGGTGTGATGATATCTTTCTCCCAATACCTTGAAGAAGCTGAAATATCACCTGGTATAGTGAAGCCTGGTAAGCTAGCAAGCGCTATGTTATGCGCTCTTCCAATCCCTGACTCAAGCATCCCCCCACACCAAACCGGAATTTGCTTTTGGACACATAAATCATGTATGTCTTTACTTACAGCTAAGCCACCAACACGTCCAGGCTTTATATTTATGATTTTGCAACTTTGAAGCTGCAGAGCTCTTCGAACATCGTCATAAGACGTAATGCTTTCATCGAGACAAATTGGTGTAGAAAGTTTTTTTTGGAGAGAAGCATGATCCACTATATCATCAGACCCTAGCGGTTGCTCAATCATTAATAGATCATACTCATCAAGTCTTTGGAGCTTAGCAGTATCATCTAGACGATAAGCAGAATTCGCATCCGCCATCAAATCGAGCGTAGGGAACTGTTTTCGAATCGCACTAATTATTTGTATATCTTGAGATGGCTTTATTTTAATTTTGATTCGTTCGTACCCTTCTGATACTCTCTGCTCAATTTCATCAAGCATTTGATCAGGTGAAGATGCTCCTACTGCAACACCTGCTTTAATACGCTTTGAAGTTCCTCCTAATGCATGAGCAAGACTTATCTTTTCTCTTTTGGCATATAAATCCCAAACGGCTCCTTCAATTGCGTATTTTGCCATTGTATTACGCCTGATTCCGCTAAGGTGCTTGGTGACCTCGGAAGGATGGTTGAATACATGCTTCTTCAACTCAGGGATCATAATGTCTTTCAGCATATGCCAGGAAGTAGTTAGCGTTTCTTCTGTATACCATGGTGTCGTAAACGCCACTCCTTCCCCAAAACCTGATACCCCGTCTTGATCGATCGCTTCAACAACGATTAAGTCTCGATCTTTCACTGTCTCCAAACTGTTTACAAACGGTGTTTTCAGCTTCATTTTGATATGGTGAAGAATGACTGTGTGTAACTTCATGGTTTCACTCCTAACAACCTTCTTTGAAGCTTATTTGCACCATTTCTAGGAAGTTCATCAAGAAACGTTATACGTTTCGGAAGTTTGTATCGAGCTAGTCTTTCAGAAAGGAAAATTAGAAGCTCTTGTTCACTTACATGCTCTTCTTTACATACAACGTATGCAACGGGAACTTCCCCCCATTCTTTCTCCTCTATACTCGTCACACCAGCATCTAGAATGTGTTCATGCTCTAAAAGTGCTGCCTCAATTTCAGCAGGATAGATGTTTTCGCCACCGGATATGATGAGATCTTTTCTTCGGTCTAGAACAAACAGAAACCCTTCATCATCTAGATATCCCTGGTCCCCTGTATGCAACCATCCGTCTGTTAGCGAATCTGCTGACTTTTCGCGATTATAATATCCTGAAGTAACGGTTGGTCCCTTCACGATAATTTCACCATGCTGAAATGGACCTACTTCTTTCTCATTCTCCAAAATTCTTAGCTCCGAAGGAAAAAGAGCCTTACCCGCTGAACCTTGTTTGCTCAACATGTACTCTGGTGAGAGGGTTACGATTTGTGAGGCTGTTTCTGTCATACCGAATGTCTGATAGACAGGGATCTTTTTTTCCTGACAAGTTGAAAGAAGAGGATAAGGCGCTGGACCTCCACCGAGTAGCATGCATCTAAATGTTTCTGGATAGCGAGTGCTTCCAAGCTCATCAAGCATTCGTTTTAACATCGCACTAACAACAGAAACGATTGTAACGCCGTCCTTCTGAATCGACTCATTCACTTCCCTAGGATCAAAGTGTGAATGTACAACTGTCGTAATCCCATATATGACACTGCGAAGTAGAATCGATAATCCACTCATATGATACATCGGTACGGCGCTCAACCATCGGTCATTTAAATCGAGACCGAGATTCAAACTTGAACTAACAGCACTCCACCAATGATTCCCATATGTAAGCATCACACCTTTTGGTTTACCCGTAGTCCCGGAAGTATACATGATGGTGTGTAGCTGATTAAGATTGATTCTTGTTTGTAAGCCTTCGCTCTTCTCTTCACCAGGCTGAACATGTTCCCATGATATGAAAGAAACTTCCGTTTCGAGTATGGCTTCTTTTCCTTTTCCTAAGAACGTTGTATCCGTAATCAAAAAAGATAGATCCGCGTCCGTTATTTGGTAAGAAAGCTCTGCACTTGTTAGACGAAAGTTCAAAGGAACAATAACAGCGCCAAGGTACATGAGAGCGTGAATACATACAACTGTTTCTACACCGTTTCCCATTAGAAAACCAACATGATTTCCTTTTCTCACACCAAGTTTCTTTAACCCATTTGCCATTTGAATAGAACTTCTTTGCAATTCTCGATACGTCCACTCGTTTTGGCCTTCGACAATGGCGGTTCTCTCAGGGGTCATATATGAACGCTTATGTAGCCAATTAGGCATTGTTTCCATCAGGACCTCTCCTTTCTTTGTCGTTAAAAACAGCTTGATGGATAGCCATCAAGCTGTTGAATACATATCGATTTATGGGAAGCGTGGGAACTGTTTAAAGTCCGGCTTACGTTTTTCCTTAAAGGAATCACGACCTTCTTTTGCTTCTTCAGTCGTATAATAAAGCAATGTTGCATCTCCACCCATTTGCTGAAGACCTGCAAGGCCATCTGTGTCAGCGTTAAGTGAAGCTTTCAAGAAACGTAGCGCTGTTGGGGATTTATCAAGCATTTCTTGTGCCCACTGTACAGTCTCTGCTTCTAATTGCTCAAGAGGAACAACGGTGTTAACTAGTCCCATTTCTTTTGCTTCTTCAGCATTATACTGGCGACATAGATACCAGATTTCACGAGCTTTCTTATGACCTACGATACGTGCTAGGTAGCCTGCACCATAACCAGCATCAAAGCTGCCTACTTTAGGGCCAGTTTGACCGAATATCGCATTATCAGCAGCGATTGTTAGATCACATACCACGTGCAATACATGTCCACCACCGATAGCGTAACCAGAAACCATAGCCACAACCGGTTTTGGAATCACACGGATCAGTCTCTGTAGATCGAGTACATTAAGGCGAGGGATTTCGTCCTCTCCAACATATCCACCATGTCCTCGTACGCTCTGATCTCCACCAGAACAGAATGCTTTATCTCCAGCACCGGCAAGAACGATAACACCGATATTTGAATCATCTCTTGCATAAGCAAAAGCATTAATTAATTCATTAACGGTTTTTGGACGAAAGGCATTTCGAACCTCTGGTCGGTTAATTGTAATCTTAGCAATTCCATCATACGTTTCATAAAGAATATCTTCATATTCTCTTTCAGTAGTCCATTCAATCATGATGAAATACTCCTTTCATATGTAAGTTAGTTTTGTCTTTCAGAAAGTTTTTCTAGAAAACCTATTACCATTTTATCAAAGATTTGCGGTTGTTCTACATGAATTGTATGTCCAGCCCCATTTATTTTCTTTACAATCCCTTCAGGGAGGCGCTCTGCCATACGATTTGCAATCCTAATAAATTTTTTGTCTTCTTCTCCTACAAGCAATAAAATTGGGTGTTGGAGGTGAGGTAACTGTTCCCAATTAGAAGGTTGAGTGCCTGTCCCCATCCCCTTCAAACTATTTATTAAGCCTACCTTAGAATTAGCAAGACGTTGATCCTTAATTTCACGTTGTACAGATGATGGCAGGCGCTTCTGAGTCTGAAACAGTGGGAGTGATTCCCAGAAAGAAACGAATGCCTCTATTCCACTTTCATCAATCCGCTTAGAAAGAGCGCGATCTTTCATAATCCTCTCTTCTCGTTCTTCGGCGGTTTCAAGGCCAGGTGAACTACTTTCGAGAATTAAACTCTTTACGTATGTTGGATATTGAACAGCAAACGATAGAGCAAATCTTCCCCCCATAGAATAGCCGACGAGATTCGCTTTCTTTACGTTCAATTGATCGAGAATATCCTTCAAATAACGAGACATTGCTTCCATAGTGTAACAGGCAGGAAGTTCAGGCTTACTGCTTTTACCATGTCCGATGAGGTCAACTGCTATACAGCGATATCGGTCAGACCATTTTTCTATAAATGGACGCCAGTTCTCCAAAGCACCGGTAAAGCCATGAAGAAGAACGATGACATCGCCTTCTCCTCTATCTTCTACATGAAACTGCAAACCATCCGAAGTAATCATCATAGCTTATATTCCTCAAGAATAGACCGAGTAACATCTGAGACCATTGAAAAAACGTCCTTGTGTAGCGTTTTATTCAGGTTTCTATCTGTAGGTACCTCTATGATCGATAACCCCTTATGTTTCTTTGATTCTCCAAAGACCATCTTGAACTCTTCCCAGCTCGTTGCTCGGTCAAATGTCGCACCATATAACGCCGCTGTATGTTTATAATTAAGGCCGATCGGCGTTCCAAATAGATGTTCAAAGTGTTTTTCGTGTTCTTTCTCTGACTGTGGCAGAAAAGAAAATATTCCGCCCCCATCATTGTTAACAACAATAATTGTCATATTCAAATCATATAGCTTTGCTAATAACAATCCGTTCATATCATGGTAGAAGGATAGATCCCCGATGACAAGCACGGTTGATTCATAAGATACGCTCGCACCTAAAGCTGTAGAGACAACACCATCTATTCCGTTAGCGCCTCGGTTCCCCATTATATCCGGAGTACCATGTTGTGGAATAAAGAAATTATCTAAATCTCTAATCGGCATACTATTTCCTACGAAAAGCAATGACGCTTCTGGTAGTAAATGAGCTAGTTCTCTAAAAACATTTCCTTCAAACATCTCATCACCATGAGCTGTTAAAAGAACATCGATGGTTGTTTCATTAAGTGTTTTCCAAACTTTCTGCCATTCATCGTCAAAAACAACTTTCGGCTCCTTCGCGAATGCGGCGAGAAGTTGCTTGCAGAAGGCGAACGGTGATGCGATAAGCATATCAGTACTAGTTAGAGTTGGATCTCGCCAACCTGTTTCATCGACGACAATTTGCTGAACGTTTTCTAACTGGTCGATGTACTTCATATATGCTTTTGAAATAGGCATTGCACCGAATCGAAGCACGACTTCTGGCTTAAGCTTTAATTGACTTTCACCTTTCAAGACCGCATCGTAGCTTTCGATGATGAGTGGGTCTCTTTTGTTTCGGCAGTTTGATAATGGATCAACAAGAACAGGGAATCCTGTTTCATGTGCTAATTGACGAACAGCGTCTGCGAGCCGTTTATCTCCATGTGGCCCAACAACGATTAACCCTTTCTTTTTCTTTAACATCTTTATGTAGCGAGAAAGGTCATGGTCATTAATCATCATTGTACTTTCAGGAACGTTCACCCATGGTTCATTGTTAGCCCGCCCTTCTTGATAAATCGTTGAATCTGATAAATCAGGAACGAGAGGATCTCTGAATGGAAAATTCAAATGAACAGGACCACATGGCGCTTGTAAAGAAATCGCTGAAGCACGTGAAGCTATTGTTCTTATGTAACGAATCAATGAAACATCAGGAGTTGACACTTCCTTATACCATTTTGGAAAGTCTCCAAACAGCTGATTTTGATTGATCGCTTGGGGCGCGCCATTGTCTCTTAACTCATGAGGACGATCTGCAGTTAAGACGATCAACGGGGTTTTTGACTGCGCTGCTTCGATCACAGCAGGATAATAATTCGCTCCTGCTGTGCCTGAAGAGCACAAAAGTGCAACAGGCTTCTTCTGAGCTTTAGCCATTCCTAGCGCAAAAAAGCCTGCTGATCGCTCGTCTACATGAATCCAGGTATTTAACGTAGGATGATTCGCCATCACCATCGCTAGTGGCGTTGAGCGTGAACCGGGACTGATCACAACGTCAGAAACTCCGGCACGAGAAAGCTCATCAACAAATGCACCTACATATTTAGATAGGATGAGTTGATCAGTCATATCGATTTCCTCCAAGTGCTGCTAGCATCGGTTTGAACTTCATCTTCGTTTCTTCATATTCGCTATCTGGATTAGAGTCTCCAACGATTCCACATCCTGCAAACAACGAAGCATGCTGGCCTTTCAATAACCCAGAACGGATCGCAACAGCAAACTCACCATTATCCTGGTAATCGATCCAACCAACAGGTCCAGCATACCAACCCCGGTCCATCTCTTCTACTTGTCTGATCTCCTTAACTGCTTGATGTTGAGGATAACCTCCAAGTGCAGGGGTTGGATGGAGACGTTCTAACATACGTAGCAAGCTTGTCCCTTTGCGTGCTCGCGCCACGACAGGTGTAAATAAATGTTGAATGTGTGGTGTTTTATACAATTCTGGTGTTGACGGGACTTGTACAAACTCACATTCTTCCTCCATCGCCGTCCGAATCATTCGTACCACGAGGTCATGCTCGATCCGATTCTTATTATCATTTAGAAGCTTACTTCCAAGCTCCTGATCTTCTTGTTGGTTATTCCCTCTTTCGATTGAGCCAGCGAGACATGTTGAATAAACTTGCTGTCCATCTCGCTTTACTAATCGCTCTGGTGATGCGCCAATAAAACATTTGTCATTATAATTAAAAGCAAACAAATAGCTATCGCTTTGCTGGTCTTTCAGATTCATTAATGTTTTTGAGGAAGAAAATGGCTGCTCCGAACGCAGCTTGATCTCTCTCGCAAGTACTACTTTTTCTAACTTACCTTCTCTAATATTAGCCGCTGCACTGCGAACAGTATTCTTCCACTGCTCTGGTTTAACCTCTTCAACTGAGAAACGCGAAACTGTTGTAGCTTGCTCTGTCGGCATAATATCGTGAATATGATGTAAGTGATCTAAAAGTTGGTCGGAAAGTTCCTCTGGATGGTCAGTTTCTTTTACAATTGCATTCATCGTAAGCCAGGAATCTTCACCGGCTTTTGTTAACATCAATTTCGGAACGACCATGCCACCTGCAGGAAAACCTGACCAATTGTCAGTTTGAGGTGCACCAGGATCGAATGAGAAACCACCTAGTAGAACAGGGCCAACTCCGGGTCTCGATGGCGCACCCTCAACTAATGAAAATTCCAGGAATTTCTTCCATTTTTGTTCAATCATTTGGAACCGATCTTCTTTAGCTTGAAATGATTTTAATGTCCCGAGCCCAACGATCGTCGTATCATTCTCTGGGTCAGCCCAAAAAGTCCGATCGTTTTCATATAAAGACGAACCAGCTGCATAAAAGGAGAGGGGATCGACAGCATCTACTGGTAGCACCTGGCTAACAAGTACAGACGTTCCCCGTTTGTTCGCCTCACTTACACCTTGATGAAGCAGGCTATATAGTTCTTGATGCTGTATGATAGACACCGACTTCTCCCCCCAACTTTCTTTCCATGCAAAAGCAGACCGAGTCAGCCTCGGCCACAGTTACTTAAAGGATACACCTGTCCGGCTAAAACTGTCAACGAAGCGGTTTTGACCCTCACCTCATTCTATTATTAGTTTCCCTATCTCCCAAGAAAAAAATCATCTCAACACTCCGCAGATGCCCTTAGCAAAAAAAATATCGAGCATAGGATAGTAATGTAGACAATTTCATAAGGAAATGTCTATAAAAAAAGTGAACAAAGGAGGGTCTAATTTGTCCAGGCATTATTATCAAGGCGTTTGTCGTCAACATATCGGGCAATGTGTCGAAATTCGATGTCACGATGGCCAACTTCATAGAGGCCATGTAGAAGAAGTAGATGACGAATTTGTTTACATTCGTCCATTAAATCGCGATAACTGCTGCGGACCAGAGCAACCTGGAGGACCCGGCTTGTATTTTTTTGGAGCATTTGCTGGTGGATTGCTCGGAGGCCTAGTAGGGGTTGGGTTAGGAAGAATCGCTTTCTTCAGACCATATCCTTATCCGTATTATTAATAAGATGGGATCACCTTGCTAGCGCAAAGGTGGTCGTTTTTTTGTTTATACATAACTTAACATTGACACCCCTTATCCGTTTTTTTACACTATAATGGTTATAGGGGTCATTTTTTTGAAGTTTAAGATTGAGGGAGAGACATATTATTATGGAAGAGCGTTTGACTAACAGCACTGATAAGCTGGGGAAAGATTCGCCTTCGAAACCAACCTGGGAGGTGTGGTGGCGATTACTACGACCACACACATTAACAGCTTCCTTTGTACCAGTTATTATTGGCACAATGCTAGCCATTCAAGATAACCCGTTTCACTTTGGATTATTCCTTGCAATGATGGTTGCTTCAATTCTAATTCAGTCCGCAACGAACATGTTTAATGAATATTACGATTTTAAACGCGGACTCGATCATGAAGGAAGTGTTGGTATCGGCGGAGCAATCGTTAGAGATGGGGTTCGAGCTGAAACTGTTCTAAAGCTTGCTTTTATCTTTTTCGGAATTGCTATTGTTCTTGGTGTTTATATTTGTTTATTAACAACTTGGTGGATTGCAATCATTGGCGTTATTTGCATGACTGCAGGCTATTATTATACAGGGGGTCCCTATCCTATCGCTTATACACCGTTCGGGGAACTAGCGGCAGGACTGTTTATGGGGCTTATTCTAGTACTACTCTCATATTATGTACAAGCTGAAGTGATCACGCTTGATAGCGTGTTACTATCATTACCTATTTCAATTCTCGTTGGTGGGATCTTGATGGCTAATAATATTCGAGATCGAATAGGTGATAAAGAAAAAGGGCGCAAAACGCTCGCAATTCTACTTGGTCATGAGAAAGCCGTTCTGTCGTTGGAATGGATGTTTATATTCTCTTTCCTTTGGGTTGTTATTATGATTATTACGATCGATGCATCACTATGGTTATTACTAGTCTTGCTCAGCCTTCCAAAAGCTTTTAAAGCAATAAAGCTTTTTGATGGAAAAACCGAAGCGGTTCAGATGATGCCTGCTATGAAGGCTACTGCACAAATGCATACCCAATTCGGCTTACTGATGTCGATTGGCTTATTGCTAGCATATGTGTTTTAAAGAGTGTCGAGAAAGTCTAGTGACCACCTGCCACGATAAGGTGGTCATTTCCGCTCCAGAATGCTCGCTTTCCACGGTGAGCCTTCTCGGCGCACAATAACCAGGGTTTCTCTACACACTGAGGCAAAAGCTCAAAAGGGCTTTTGCCTTTTTCTATTACAATAGTATTGTATACTGAGAGGGAATAAGTGATATGGAGGAGATTGAATGGAATTCAAAAACACCTTACTTGAAGCACTTGGTATAGAGGCAGTTACATTAACCCCAGAAAAAGTAGTTCTCGACATGCCCGTTGGACCGAGTACTCATCAGCCGCTCGGATTTCTGCATGGTGGTGCTTCTGTCGCTCTAGCTGAGTCTGCTGCAAGTATCGGAGGATCATTACATCTGAATGGAGAAAACGAAGCTGCATTTGGAATGGAAATCAATGCGAATCATTTAAAAAGCAAAAAAGACGGCATCGTTACCGCGATTGCTCAACCTATTCATATAGGCAGAAGGACAATGGTGTGGGAAGTTAAAATCGTTGACGAGGAAGAAGATTTAATTTGTATATCGCGTTGCACGTTAGCAGTTAAACGTTATTAAGACAACAAAAATCCCGTCGAGTCTAACGGGATTTTTGTTCGGTGTTTCGTTTATTAACGGTGCGATAATCTTCATGATAACTATCTGATATGGCATAATGGCATCCGTCACAAACGATCCTTCTTCTTTCCCAAGGAAAGAGCAATTCTTTCTCACAGTAAAGGCATACGTGACCCATCCACATCACCCCCATTTAGTCTATGCAAGAATTGCATGCTGAAGAACACCAACAAAAAGGAGCTCTACGTGAAGGAATGTTCAACGCTACTCATCCTGCTCATTTGTTTGAACGCTTGCGCTACAGGCACAAGGAAAACAAGCAAAGGCAATTTCAGCAGACGTAACGGACGTCGGGGACGGTGACACAATAAAAGTCTCAATGGCTGGCATACCGGAAACCATACAACTTTTTTAGTAGATACGCCTGAAACCGAAACTTCCTTCTAAGTCGATTCAGCCTTTAGGATCAGAAGCTTCTACCTTTGGAGAAGAAACGCTCAAAAGAGAAGAACCACTACATGAGGAACTGATTTGCTCGAAAGAAAATGCGAAAGCAGCTGAATTTCGTTCCTCTTCTAAGTAATTCGATTTTCACATAAAGGGGGCGGGAACCTTTAAAGGTTCCCGCCCTTGTTTATACCGCCTGCTCGATCGACTTTCCTTGCTGAAGCTGATACATCTGATAATACCTACCTTGTTTCTTCATAAGCTCATCATGACTCCCCCTCTCAGCTATTTCTCCATGGTGGAGAACAAGAATTTGATCTGCTTCCCTGATCGTAGAGAGTCTATGAGCAATGATGAATGTCGTTCGGCCTTTCTTCAGAGTATCTAGCGCATTTTGGATTACGATTTCGGTTTCCGTATCAACATTGGAAGTTGCCTCATCAAGGATAAGAACGGCTGGGTCAAAGGCAAGAGCTCGCGCAAAGGAAATTAACTGACGTTGACCAGAAGAGAGCGTGCTTCCTTTCTCGATTACTGGCTCATCATAACCTTTCGGAAGAGATTTCAGTAGATCATCTGCACCCACATCTTTTAAAGCCTTCTCTATTTTCTCTCTTGAAATGGAAGGGTCATCTAAACTAACGTTCGAGGCAATCGTACCAGTGAAAAGAAATGGATCCTGCAATACAATCGCCATATGCTGTCTGAGGAATTGTTTTGGAATCGATTGTATATCCTTCCCGTCGATTGTAATCTTACCTTGTTGATTATCGTAGAATCTAAACAGCAGATTCATGATCGAACTTTTTCCTGAACCTGTATGTCCCACTAATGCAACGGTTTCACCTTTCTTTGCAGTAAAGGAAAGATCTTTTAGTACATAGTCTTCTTCCTTATAAGCAAACGAGACCTTGTCAAAAGCAACATTCCCTTCATACCGTTTAAGCTCACCATCTGCAACGTCTTCCCCTTTTTCATCTAACAATTCAAATACGCGATCTGCCGCTACAAGAGCTTGCTCAAGATTAGCTAATTGATTCACCATGTTTGTAACAGGTTGGAATAGTCTATTTAAGTAATCGACAAATGCATATAGTACACCGAGACTTACGACAGACCCTGCTGATAGCGACGCTCCTCCAAAGTACCAGATGAGCGCAACAAACGTGATATTTCTTAAAATATTCACAAGATTATATGACATAAGTGAATTTAAGTTTAAAAGTTTATTTTGATACGTGAAATGGCTATCATTCAACGTCTCGAACTCTTTTTCTGTTTGCGACTGACGCTTAAAGGCTCTAATGATCGATATCCCCTGGATCGATTCGTTGATCATTCCATTGATATCACTAATTCTCGTTCGGATAACTTTGTTGTATTTCGAAGCAAATTTTCGATAGACGATAATCCAGACAACAAGAATTGGAACGATAGCCAGCGTGATGAAAGCGAGTTTCACATCTAAGAAAAATAAAGCGATAAAAATACCAGTCATATAAATGATACTCGTGAAAAATGTTGCAAGAACAGTGACATAAAGCTCTCTTATCGCTTCAGTATCGTTGGTAATTCGTGATACAACCTTTCCGGCAGGGAGGTTATCGAAATAATTGATATGAAGCCTTTGAATTTGAGCGTAGACATCTGTACGCATGTTTTGAATAATCCGATTTGCAGATGTTTGTAACAACAGTCCTTGACCGTATTCAAAAAACGAAGCGAACACAAGTAATCCAAAATACAGCCCGATCAACCAGATAAGAGGCTGAAACTCAGGTGTATAAAACCTTAGAAGCTCTGATTTACTAAGCTTCTCTGCTTCATATGTGACTTCTTTGTCATCTTTTGAAATCGTCATAACACGATTCTTTACCGAGCGCTCTCCATCAAAAGAGATCTTGTTATCCACGAAATAATAGTCTCTTCCTACTTGAAGAATTCTAACTTCTTTCCCTTTTTCTTCCTTGTTGGAGAAATGATCACTACGCTTATACCACTCTCCACTGTATTTAACTGCGTTTTCCCCTTGATCGGTCTCGAACCATGGATTCTCAATGCCTAGAATATGTTTATCGATCATCCGCTTTGCGATCAACGGACCTGATAGTTCTGCTGCTACAGCAACTGTAAGCAGAAGAAGTGCGATAAGAATTGTTTTCTTAAACCGAAGTGCGTAATGTACTAAGCGTTTCCCAACATGTCGATTCACTTACAGCACCTCCTTCAAATTATCCTCAAGCTGCTGCCTGTCAAATTGTTCACTATACCAACCTTTTTGTTTGATTAGTTCTTGATGAGTGCCGGATTCTATTACTTTTCCTTCCTCGAGTACGATAATGCGATCAGCATGCTGCACACCTGATAAGCGATGAGTAGCGATAAGCGTTGTTTTTCCCGCTCGTTCATTTCGTATATTAGAAATGATTTGTGCTTCGGTTTTCCCATCTACAGCTGACATCGCATCATCAAGGATCAAGATTTCTGGATTAATCATCAAAGCCCTTGCAATGGAGACCCTTTGTTTTTGTCCACCTGACAAAGCTACTCCCTTTTCACCTACAAGAGTATCGAGCCCTGATGGGAGAATACTAATGTCTTTTTGAATATCTGCTAGCCTCAGAACACGGTCTACATCGCGATCCGTTCCTTCGCTTCTTCCAAAAAGAATATTCTCTTTCACCGTTCTTGAGAATAGGATTTGATCTTGAGGTACATACCCGATCCACCCTTGAAGGGTTTCCAACGAAAGTCGCTGAATTGGAACGCCTGATAGTTTCACTTCACCTTCACCAGGAGGATACTCTCTTAACAACTGCTTTAGTAATGTAGTTTTACCGCTTCCAGTACGACCCACGATTCCAAGTGTTTCACCTTTAGAGAGTGTAAAAGATATATCATCCAGGTTCTTAACTTCAGAAGAAGGATACGTAAACGTTATGTGATCAAATTCGATCGCCCCAGGGTCCCGAAGATTCTGAGGAGAGGTATCTTCTTTTACATCCGCTTCATAATTTAATATTTTATTTACTCGGTCGAGCGATGCATTCCCTCTCTGCATAATGTTTATGAGCTCTCCAACTGCAATCATCGGCCAGATTAACATCCCTAGATAAACGTTAAATGACACGAGTTCACCGAGAGTTAATGCATTATGAAAAACTAAATATGCGCCGTAACCAAGTCCGATTAAGTAGCTGATTCCCACTAGAACTTTAATTGTAGGTTCAAACAATACATCGATTTTTGCCACTCCGATATTCTTGTTATACACATCTTCTGTTAAACGACGGAACTTATCTTGATCGGCACGTTCTTGCACATAAGCTCTCGTCACTCTTACCCCTGCAATCGATTCTAAGACCTGATCGTTCATATCACCAAATGAATCTTGAGCTGCCGTGAATCGTTTGTGTATGATTTTCCCATACCGATTCATAGCAAGAGCCATCAGAGGTAAAGGCAGTATAGCAGCTAGCGTTAATTTCCAACTGATTAGTATGCTCATTGTCGCAAGAACGATAATCATAAAGGCTGTGGAGTCTACAAGCGTCAAGATTCCAAACCCTGCCGTCATCGAAACCGCTTTCAAATCATTCGTGGCTCGTGCCATTAAATCGCCAGTTCTATTTCTCTCATAAAAAGTAGAGGTCATTTTCAACAAGTGCTTCATGTATTTAGAACGCAACATTCTCTCTACTAAGAACGCTCCCCCAAATAATTGATACATCCAAATGTACGTAATAAAATAAACAGCAAGCAACAAAGCTCCATACGTAAGAAGGTAATTTTGTAACCGATCCCACGTTAATGTACCGATATTGATTTCATCAATTGCCATACCGATCAATTTCGGCGGAATCATTTCAAGTACACCCGCAAAAACGAGTAAAAATATAGCAAGTGCATATCTCTTCCATTGTTGTTTGAAAAACCAGCTTAACTTCCCTAATATAGCGAACAATACATCCCCCCCAATCCCATTTACCATGTGTAAACCCCAAATGTAAGACAATAAAAATGTCCAACAAAAAAAGGCATAACCGCACGCGGTTATGCCTGATATTCGTTAGACATTAAGTAGGGCGCACGTCTAAGACGCTCCCCCTTGTTAAATTAAGCATTACACTTGGGTAATGTGCGTCTTTTTTTCACATGAAATTAATACGTTTACACTCTTATATACATGCTCCATCACACACACTCCCTTTCGAATTTTTTCACTCTGTTAGCTTATCATTATTTTCACAAAATTGTCAATATTATTTCGTTAATGGATTAACACTTTCCTCACCAGTTAAATCAGCGATCATTTCCACAAGAAGTGCAATTTCTTCTTCCATATCTTTCAAGCTTACAGTTTCTACTGGTGCATGCATGTAGCGAAGAGGTAGCGATAGTAGAGAAACTGGCACTCCTTCTCCTGTTAACCGAAGTTTATCAGCATCTGTACCTGTCATCCTCGGAGTAAGCTCATACTGAATCGCCATGTCTAATTTCTTAGCTGCGTTCAGCAACATTTGGTTCACCTTAATATTAATTGGTGCGCCCTTTGCGATAACAGGACCTCCTCCAACTTTCACGTCTGTATGTTTGCTTGAATCGATACCAGGATAATCGGATGCAAACGTAACATCACAGGCAATCGCCATGGTTGGTTTGATTCCTGCACCAGCGAAATAGGCTCCTCCCATGTTTGTTTCTTCATTCACTGTACTTACAGCATAAACACCCACTTTTGGATTTCGCTTCGCTACTTCTTTCAAAACCTCTGCCACAATGAAAGAACCTGTTCGATTATCAAGTCCTCGTCCACTGATTCGATCGTTTAGCAGGAACTCAACCTCCCGCTTGTAAACCGCTAAATCTCCAATTTCGATATACTTCTCTACCTCCGCTTTAGAAGTGGCTCCGCAATCGATATAAAGATCATCAAAAGTAAATTCACCCTTCGCACCACCATGATGCTCTGCATTAACACCGAAGACACCATTCAATTTCCCATGCGTTCCAAAAATCGTTACCTTCATACCAATAGCAGGTTTATGACTGATTCCACCAAGCTTTTCTACTCGAATGAACCCTTTATCATCGATTTTCTTTACCATAAATCCAATTTCATCAGAATGGCCAGCTAACAATACTTTAAATTCAGCTTCTGGATTTAAGATACCGATTACATTTCCAGCATGATCTGTACGCATTTCATCAGCAAATTCGCTAACATAGTCCATCCACTTATGCTGGATTTCCATTTCAGCTCCAGAAGGAGAAGGCGTTGCAAGTAGTTCTAGTAAAAAGTCTTTATTCATTTCATTAGCACCTCCGTAAATTCATCCACTACGATTGTACCGTACCGTTTTGATACATGCTAGTTCACTCAATACTAGAAAAACATCTCGCTATGCGAGATGTTCAGCTTGTTGGGAGACCTTATTATTTTTGTTCACTATGCCGTAGGAGTTTTTAATTAGTCTTTAAGCGAGATTTTTAAACTCTAGTCTTCAATAGCTCTTGTACTTCAGTCAATGTAGGAAGTGCTGTCATCGCACCTTTTGTTGACGCTGCTAGAGCTCCCGATACGCTAGCAAATTGTGTCATCTTCAGAAGGTCTTCTTTTGTTAACTTTGATAATCCTTCTTCCCATTCATTGAAACCGTACAAGATGCCAGACACGAAAGCATCTCCAGCACCTGTCGTATCTACTGCGTCAACCTTCATGGCTGGAACGTTCAAGGAATATTCAGGTGTATAAACGAGGCTTCCCTCTCCACCCCTTGTAATAAAAATAACTGGAATTTGATAGTGCGAAAGCTTTTTAATTCCAGCATCTATATCATCTTCTCCAGTAATGAACGTTAGCTCCTCTTCAGACAACTTCAAAATATCTGCCTCGGATAGCATGGAGACGATTATTTCTCTTGCTCGCTCTTCACTTTCCCATAGGCCAAGCCTAAGATTTGGATCATATGACACAAGGAGACCCTTTTCTTTCGCTAATTCAACCGCTTTTCTTGTTGCACTACGTGATGGCTCACTAATCATCGATATCGAACCGAAATGTAGAATGCGATGTTGATCAAACACTTCTGCTACAATTTCCTCAGAATGCAGAAAGCGGTCAGCACTTGGGTTTATGTAAAAGTCAAAGCTCCGTTCCCCATCCTCTGCATTCGTAACGAATACGACACCGGTTCGCTCAGCTTCTGTTAAAATCATTGTCGATACACCAACACCATAATCACGTAATGTGTCTCTAAGAAAACGTCCTAGTACATCATCCCCTACTTTCCCTAAGAAAGTAGACTTTGCTCCAAGACGGGAGAGACCTACCGATACATTCGCTGGTGCACCTCCAGGACTTTTTTGATACGTTAAGTTATCTTTATCTAGAGGGATAAAATCAATCAAGGCTTCACCAAGACTAATAATTCCTTTAGGATGACTCATTTAATTCCTCCTAATCGAAAAGTAAACCTTAACTCCAAAAGAAGGGAGTAGCTTTGTCGCTATCATATCATGACAGTTTAAGATACTAAAGAGGAAAAGCGTTTGATTTTTTTCATGGAAATCGTAAAGATTTCAGCACTTTTACCCCATTATTTTCTTTATTATTTTGAGCCCATTTTTAGCGGATGGATAGCGGAATGAGAAATCAAATTTGGTGGTCTGTTTTACGATACTTTTCTTGTTCGAAAAAGCTTCAAAACTCGCTTTTCCATGATAGCTACCTGTTCCACTCGTACCTACACCCCCGAAAGGAAGATAAGGAGAAACGATATGCATAAGAGTATCGTTCATACATCCGCCACCAAATGAAAGATTCTCTGTAATGTAATCCTGTTTCTCCTCGCTTTCTGAGAAGAAATAAAGAGCTAATGGTTTCGGACGCTTTCTTACTTCTGTAACGACTTTCTCAAGGTCATCAAATTCAAGTACAGGAAGTAACGGTCCGAAGATTTCATCCTGCATGATCGAATCTTCCCACGAAATGTGATCGATTATAGTAGGAGCGATTACTCTCTCATCAGCTCGATGTTGTCCACCTATAACCACATCGCCATCATTAAGAAAATTCTTCAGTCTCTCAAAATGGCTATCACTTACAATATGAGCATATTTCTCATCACTTATCGGATCCACGCCGTAGAATTCATTCAAAACTTCTCTCATGTTCTTAAGCAATTCATCCTTAACTTCACTGTGTATATAAAGATAATCAGGAGCGATACATGTTTGCCCTGCATTCGTGAATTTCCCCCAAATTATTCTTTTGGCTGCAAGCTTTAAATTAGCATCTTTCTCTACGATAGCTGGACTTTTACCACCTAGTTCAAGGGTTACCGGAATTAGCTGTTTTGCCGCAGCTTCCATGACAATTTTTCCAACTGCAACGCTCCCAGTGAAAAATATATGATCAAATGGCTGTTTAAGTAATTCCGTACTTTCCTGAACTCCACCTTCAACAAGAGAGATATACTTCTCCGCGAAATTTTCTCTGATCAACTTAGCTAGCACCTTTGAAACAGTGGGAGTTAGTTCAGAAGGCTTCAACACTGCACAGTTTCCAGAAGCTATTGCGCCTACCAGAGGTGCAAGTTGAAGTTGAAAAGGATAATTCCAAGGAGCAATTATTAACGTCACACCAAATGGTTCCGAGTGAACGTGACTTTTTGAACCAAGGTGAGTGATTGGTGTTTTGACACTTTCAGGCTTCATCCATTCCTTTAAGTGCTTTATGGTAAATTTAATTTCCTCAAGAAGGAAACCAATTTCTGTCGTGTACGCTTCCCATTCTGATTTATGTAAATCAGTCTTCAACGCATCCAATACCTCTTGCTCATACTCCTTGATCGCATTCCTCAATACTTCAAGCTGCTGTTTTCTAAAATCATACTTCTTTGTGTCACCGATATGATAATAATTCTTATGATTTTCAACTAACGCAGGTATCGATGTCATAGTCTTTACTCCTTTGATTCCCTTTTTTGTTCTTAAGTTTAAACTTTTAAACATAAGGTGTCAAACCATACACTTCTTCTTTGTAACTCTCTTCAAAAACAGTTTAACATTTCTTGTTAGAGGGGAGAAACGTTGTATAAATAGATTTCCTATTATAGAAACTAATAGAAGCAAAACAAGGGAGGCAAATACCATCGAAACACTTGGCCATCATATAATAGCTGAAATGTGGAATTGCAATAAAGACAAATTGAACGACCTGGTATTTATTGAGGAAACGTTTGCCAAAGCTGCACTCAATTCTGGTGCTGAAATACGAGAAGTCGTTTTTCATCCTTTTGAACCTCAGGGAATTAGCGGAGCTGTCATCATTGCAGAGTCGCACCTCACGATTCACAGCTTTCCTGAACATGGATACGCCTCGATCGACGTGTACACCTGTGGAGATAAAATCAACCCCTCAGAAGCAACGGATATGATCGCTCATGAACTAGAGGCGAATACGGTTCATTCCGTAAAAATCCCTCGAGGTACTGGTGAAATTAAAGTAAGAGAAGTTGAAAAGAAAGGACTAGAGTAAAGGACAACGTGCGATAACCTCTGCACATTATCCTTTACTCTTTCTCACTACTTAGCTTGTAGTACTGAGCAAGTGTAAGCAGAGGCCAGATAATATTATAGCTATGATAGTGAATATAGAAGCTACCTGGTAACCCCGCTCCAGTTGGATACGTAAGCTCTTGTTCTGTAAAAGAATGTTTCAAAAGGTAATCAATCCCTCTTCTCACCTCTATCGTATCACCTTCCCAACTCATCAACGCATTGACAGCCCACGCTGTTTGAGATGGTGTAGCGTGAGAAAGTGGAATATACCGATGCTTTACATTACTTCTACAAGATTCTCCCCATCCTCCTTGCTCTTGCTGTGTTTTCTTTAAGAATCTCAGACCGCTCTTTACAACAGGATGGTTCTCACTTACACCAGCCGCTTTTAAGCCGGTTAGCGCTGCCCATGTTCCATATAGATAATAAATCCCCCACCTTCCATACCATGAACCATCACTTTCTTGATTTTTTGTTAGCCACTTCGTTGCATTCTGTATAATTGGATGTGACCCTTTTATTCCGGCATCATTACATAGGAACTCGATTGTTCTTCCCGTTAAATCCGCTGTTGAGTCGTCAGGGAATGAAGAGTCTGCTCCATTAATAGGTAAGTCTTTTAACAATAGAGCCCTTCGATCAGGTTCAAATGCTGGCCATCCGCCATCATCATTTTGCATACCGAGGAGCCAATTAACACCCCTCTGCCACGCTGCATGAATTTCTTCATCAAAAGATATATATCGCGTGATCGCTCTTAATGCTACAGATGTGTCATCCATATCTGGATGAAAGGTATTTCCTTCTGAGAATCCCCAACCACCTGGCTGAATGTTTGGTCTCGTTATTGCCCAATCTCCTTTACGGTCTTGCTGATGTGTTAATAAATAGTTTACTGAGTTGATTCTCATAGAAGAGTTGTATGAAACCCCTGCTTTATCTAGTGCATACGACATCAAAGCGGTGTCCCATATTGTTGAAGGTGAATTTTGGACATGCATCTCTGGGAGCCAAATCATCTCCTTCAACCCTTCTATCGCATTCATAATCGTTGGTGAATGACGATCATAGCCTAACGCAAGCATCGCATAGACCATAAAAAATGTCGCGGTCGCATAATTAAACAATGTTCCATCAGTTTCTATACGTTGAATCATGTATTGTTCTGCCCTTTTTCTTGCTAGCAATAATAAATTCGTGGGTAAACGGAGACGAGAGTCCCGTGATTCATCTGACGTATTTCTTTCCCTCACCACAAGATCGGAAAGGTCTGGTGTCCATTTTGTCTGAATTGTAAATTTCTTATCTTGCATGATGATAATAGGTGCGAAATGAATGCGTGCATAAGAACTTAAATCATAGAATGAGATTGGAAATGACTCAGGAACCAGCATAAAAAGCATAGGAAAATGAAAGAGATTTTGCCACTTGATATGACCATGGATAGACAGAAACACTTTTGTGAATGAATCAGTCGCACCTAATCCTCCATTCTTGATAATATATTCTCGCGTTTTATTCAGCCTTGCTTGCGATACTTTACCAGAATATAGCAAACTGTGGTATGCCTGTACTGTAGCTGAAAGATTTCCACCCACCTCATCATGATACAACTTCCAGTAACCTGAAGAATCTTGTTGATTTAGCAAGCGATCCACTAACGCTTGAAGTAAACCATCCTCATCTACCTCTAACGTTCTTATTAATACGATCAAAGCTGCATCTGTTACTAGACTGTTCTCAAAACAATAGTGAAAGGCTCCATCCTCACCTTGAGCAGACCGAGCTAATTGAATAAATTTTTTTATACAAGTTTCTACGCGATCCATCATTAGTTACCCCCCTCTCTCAAAACATAGAGCTACCGTACCCTATTCAATACTTATTCGTTCGTTAATTCATCATGTATTGTAAATTTTTTGAAACTTGTGTAAAATTCATACGTATGGATCAACAAAGGGAACGAGGGGGGAGACAGAATGAAAAAAATCGGGTTACCTATTGGCGCGGGGTTAATTATTTTATTGTTTGTTTTCCTTCACCAGCTGAATTTAATTCAAAAGCAGCCAGACGAAAACTGGAGCAGGACGATGGAGTTAGGTTTATCGGTGGAGGATAATGAAGTGTTTGTTGCAGACGGGGAAGACTCAACTGATGTTTACATTTCTGGAGATCCTGCGAGAAAGCTAAACATCAATACAGATCTTGAGCTTTCATCTGAGGAGTTGGAATATAGCATCCCTGAAGGCTATGCATTCTATGTCGATGAAGAACAGGCAATGTTTAAGGACGGAGATCAGCTCATCCATTCAAAAGATGGGATAGAAACTCCTATATTAGACGGAATCGAAGGGATCAACGCCTCCCATAATGGCATCGTTACATGGTCGAAACATAAACTTTATTTCGTATCTCCAGAAGGACAAGTAAAAAACGAAGTAACGTTTGATCAGGAAGATCAGGTTAGAAGCGCAGTAGTAACAGACGATGATAACGTGATCCTCTACGCATTGACAGGGACAATGAACCGAATCTACTATGTGAAACCAGACAAAACACCTGAACTCATCATGGAAACGAAAATTGTTGCAGGTGACTACTATAGTAATTTTCAAGCTGTTGAGAAAGGTGAAACGACTGTTTTCACATATACAATTTTCGCAACGAGGAATGGCTCGAAACTAATAAATACATATTATGCCGAAAGTTCAGGGAAAGGGGAAGTAGAACCAAAGCTTCTCAAAATTAATAATACTGAAACTAACGAAACATTTTCTAAGCCAAGTTATGTCTCCCTTGGTATTGAAGATGGAGAACCAACTCTCCTATTTAGTGCTAACGATTATATTTCTCCAAAAAAAGCTGTTGTAAGTATTTATCAAGCCAAAAAGAATGAAGACGGATGGATGGCCTCTCGCAGAAGTACGAGTGAAGAGCTATCAATCAGACCTATTCGATTAAATGATCAAGCGATCATTTGGTTAGATCAAGAAAAGTCCGGTTTTAAACTGCATGGAGCTTCTACATCCAAAAGTGTCATCGCCGAAAGCACGAAGACCACTGGTAAGGATATTAGGTTTGCTCTATTTGATACATTCTCAGCAATCGTAGGAATGTTTGCAATGCTTGCTTTCTCATTTGGATTCCTAATCCTTCCTGCATTTGCACTTATGTATCTGTATTTCTCGAATACGACGGCTCTTGAACGAGACAAAAGCTGGGTTGAATGGACAATCGTTACACTGTTTGTAGGCTCACAAATCGCCTTTTTACCATCTATCCTCGACGGACCATTTCAATACCTTGCACCAAATTATTTAACGTTTTCAGGCGCAGGTTACGTATGGCCACTCCTAATATTTGTTTTTTCATATATGATTAGCCGGCTTGGGCAGGACCGGGAATGGACGATTTTGCAAAAAACATCTTACCAACTCGGAATTAATTTAGGAATCGTCGTCCTTCTGTTAGGACCATATATTTTGTAACTAAAAAACATGCTCGGTGAAAGCCGAGCATGTTTTTTTAGTTCAGCTTGTAGAGGAACCCCAGGTTCTTCTACAAGCTTTTTTTGTTGGTTTGTATTTTGAGGTCGTTTTTTTAAATTTTAATGTTAGTAATATGAAAAAAACTCTCCTTCACCTAGCTCACCCGGTCTAAGTGAAGGGCAATCTTCTTCATATTCTGACAGGCGGCAGTCAGTAACGCTTGTTCTCTTACTTTTTGTTTTCCACGCAAGCGACAATAACGCAGCCCATGCAGTTCTTTTGAATCTGCGAAGCTACGCTCAACCTTCTCTTTTCTCATGCGATAAATCCACTTTCCCTCATTGGAAAGTCGGTTCTGACGAACCTTTTCTTTTGCCCCTTCCCACACATGGCGTGTGATGGTTTTCTGGTGCTTCTGGTTCTCAGTGCAATGTGCCAGAAGAGGACAAGTCTTACATTTCGTGGGGTCCGACTTATAGTGACGATACCCTTCTCGGTCCGTCGTCGCGTACGCCAGTGCCTCACCCTGAGGACAAACATATCGATCGAGGTTTTCATCATATTTGTATTTCCATTTCGGAAGAAATCCTTTTTTACTTTGGTAGCGACGATGAGCGATAACGCCAAATACGTTTCGTTGTTCGAGTCCGTGACAAATAGGGGCTGTTAAGTATCCTGCATCTAGACCGACTGCTTCTACTTTAAAACCGAAGCGTTTTACCTGGCGGTCTAACCGTTGTAAATAAGGTTTGGAGTCGTGAATATTACCTGGAGTAATATGGACGTCAGTAATGATGTTGAATTTCATATCTGTGGTGCGATGATCTAAGTAAAAGAAACCTTCAGGTTTATGTTCTCGATATAAATAACCACTCTCAGGATCAGTATGACTGACTTTGATTTCCTTCGTCTTATTCACCTCCTTCTTTTCTTTTAGAGGCTTTTTTCCATGATCAGACCTGTCCTGTTCCACTGCTTCATTGAGTTCATCTATATAGTCGGCCGTTTCTACATGAACGTCTTTCCTGGAGAACTTTTTCTTATTCGCGCTCGCTTTTAGATGTGTGGAATCGGTGTAGAGAACTCGTCCTGACACCATTCGATGGTTCATAGCCTGGTGGACGACCTCATCAAAAACCTCTTGGAAAATATCTGTTTCATTAAAACGCATTCTGCGATTCCAGCTGATCGTAGAGTGATGGGGTACGGCGTCGGTTAAATTCAATCCGAGGAACCACCGGTACGCGACATTCGTTTGAATTTGACGCTCTAATTCGCGTTCAGAGCGAATGCCGTAAATATATCCAATAAACATCATCTTAAATAATACTAGGGGATCAAGGGATGGACGGCCGTTGTCTTCACAATAATAAGGACGGACTTTTTCAGGGATAAAGGAGAAATCTATGTAGTGGTCGATCTTACGTAATAAGTGGTTATCAGGGACAAGTTCATCAATCGTTACCATTTCTAATTCATTCTGCCGATCTTTCTTAGATTGAAACATTACATCACCGCCTAAAAAGAATCTATCTCTAGCTTAACAAAAGGGTGAAATAAAAAAAGGCAAAAAAAATAGGTTGTCGAGACTTTCTCGACAACCTGAACTAAAAAACATGCTCGGTGAAAGCCGAGCATGTTTTTTTAGTTATTCGCTTGTTCTTTCGCTTTACGATTGACGGCAATTACAGCTTCGTGAAGAATTTCGCTGAAGTTGCCCTCCTGAAGGACTTCTAATCCAGCAGCTGTAGCACCTCCTGGAGTCGTAACTTGGTCTCGTAAGTCACCGGCTTTTCTTCCATCTTTTAACATCGCAACTGAACCGTACATCATTTGCACAACAAGCTTTGTTGCTTGCTCAGTTGATAAACCATATAATTTGGCTGTTTGTTCAAGAGCTTCTGCAAATTGATATACAAACGCAGGAGCACTTCCAGTCACAGCGGTTAGTTCATGAATTTGTTCTTCAGATAGCTCTTCAGACTCCCCGATTGCATCAAGTATCATTTGAAGAATTACTCTGTCAGCTTCTTGCATGTGCTGTCCGCATGCATAAATCGACATTGATTCATTCACATCAGCAGCTGTATTTGGCATAATCCATGCTACAGGAATACCTGGCATTGCCTCTTCAAGAACAGTAGGGCCAATACCCGCTGCAACTGTAATAACAAGCTGATTCGTTACGAAGTTCGCTAGTTCCTTCATCACTGCAGGATGACTTGAAGGTGGCATCGCAAGTACAATAACATTGTGATCTGCCACAACATCCTGCCATTTCGCAGTTTCAACATGATATGTACGCTTCAAATGAGCTAGTCTTTCTGCATCTGATCGATTCGATATCGTGACAGTACCAATATGTTCTGATTGCTTAAGTCCCGAAAATATCGCTTCGGCCATACGACCAGCGCCAATAAATAGAATGTCAGGTTTCTTCATACATTTCTCCTCCCACATTTTCATTTATACTATATCAAAACGTCACCAAATAGAAAAACGCTGGTTGAAACCAGCGTTTTAACTACCAAAACTTAAAACTAGGTGAACTTGGTGGGGCCAGTTCAATCATATGTACAACTGGCACGGTATATGCAACGAGAATAAGGATAGTAGCTACCATTAACCATAGTCTCCAGTTTTCAAGAATAAGTGGTGTTTTTTCAGCACGATCAGCTACAGTTCCTATTGGAAAGTCTTCTTTTCCCTTCGGAGCAAAGAATGCTAGGTCTGTAAGAATGAACATTAATAATAAGATGGCTATGAATAAAATAGATCCGCTAACTGCCATCGTCACTTCATATGGAATCCACCCAAGAGCATCTGGATGCTCTTGATAAGTTGTGTATGCTGTTCTTCTTGGAGCTCCAAGTAAGCCAACAGTATGCATAGCACCCGACATAAAGAACATGCCGACCGCCCAAAGAATCGTTTGTAGGTTCGCTATACTATGCATTCTTCCGGTAAGTACCCTTCCTGTTAAATGAGGAATCAACCAATACGCAATTCCAAAAAACGTTAGTGCTACGCTTGAAAGGATTCAGGACTTTTAGGAGGGCTTCACGCTGGTCTTTCCCTCTCGAGCTTTCAAACCAATATCGTGATCGATTTCAAATCCCCCTTCAAGAAATTAGACATACAAGAAGCGCTCGTCCGATTCTTTCACACTAGACCTGATATGATTCGTTTTGACAAGTCTTCACTAAACGGAATCTATAACAAATCGATCGTTCCTATAGTGTCGAACTATCTCGATCAACCGAACAAGACAAAAGATCTCTTCGATCAACTTAACCTTGTCTTGTAAATCGCTTACTTCACCAAACTAATAGACACGACAAAAGTCACGAATTTGACTAGTCGTGTCTGTTTCTTTCGAAAACGATTAGGACTATTTATTGAGATAACATATAATTAGTACATACTAAGTAACAAATACATAATAAAGGTGAAGAAAATGAAGAAAAAATTAATAATCATTTGTGCTATAGTCGTCTTTCTTGCATTTAGTGTTACATTTTTGTTGATGAATACAGAAGGTTCCTCACTTTCAGAACCGAAAAACCTCCCTCCTTACCGCGATGACCTTGCCTTAACTGAGAGCAATACGGTTTCGCTTTCTTCAATTGATCTCTCCGCAGTCGGTGATATTCTTATCCACGATCGCGTTTACGAAAATGCTGAAACCGATAACGGATTTGACTTTATGCCAATGCTAAAAGCTGTGCAAGGTGAATTGGAACAGGCAGATATAACCTTTGCTAATCAGGAAACAGTCATTGGTGGAACATCGATCGGCTTATCATCGTATCCAAGCTTCAATAGCCCACAAGAAGTTGGAGATGCTCTAAAAGCAACAGGTGTAGATGTTGTTTCTATGGCAAATAACCACACCCTTGATCGAGGTGAAAAAGCACTACAAAGTGCCATCAAACACTGGAAAGAAATCGGTATGCTTTATACAGGTAGTTACCTTTCATCAGAAGAGCAATCAAAGATTAGGACGATAAAAAAAGATGATATAACCGTTTCTTTTCTAGCTTATACATATGGTACGAATGGAATTCGCCCACCTGCAAACAAGCCCTATTTGGTTAATTATATCGATAAAGAAAAGATTACAAAAGATATTCAAAAGGCAAAATCAGTCTCAGATGCAGTTGTAGTCAGCATGCACTTTGGCAATGAATACGAAAGGTTGCCAAACAATTTCCAACTAGATTTGTCTTCATTTATTGCTGAATCAGGTGCCGACATTATTCTTGGCCATCATCCACACGTTCTTCAGCCAGTTGAATGGATTAATACGACAGATGGTAGAAAAGTTTTTGTCGCCTATTCATTAGGAAATTTTTTATCCGGTCAAAAGTATAACTATAAAGATATCGGTGGAATTCTTACATTAACGATCGAAAAGAAAAACTTTCGAGGGGAAACGACCGTCAATGTAACCTCCCCAGCGTTTTTCCCTACTTTTGTTGAGAAAGGGTATCGTGTTAAACCCCTTAAAGACGCAAAGCCTGAGTTACTAAATGAAATCAACGCACATATGAGTCAATGGGTTCCAGAATTAAAGGTTCCTAAACAAAACTAACGTCGCCCCTCACTATGAGGGAGCGACGTTAGTTTATTTCGGAATCACTTAGAACAACATATTCCAAGTATTTGGTCCTACGATCCCATCTACGACTAAACCTTTTCTAGCTTGATATTTCCTTACTGCATCTCGTGTGATTGGACCATAAATACCATCAGCCTTCACATTTACCGCTCGCTGGATCGCTTCTACGTCTTTTCCTCGATCACCAATCATGACATAGTGACCTGGGTATGGTCGCACTGGTGCTGAATATACGGGTTTTTTAGGAGCCCTTTTCAATGCAGCTAGTGTAATTGGACCCACAATTCCATCCTCACTAAGACCATACAGTCGTTGAAACTTCTTAACAGCTTCTTCCGTTTCTCTACCAAATATGCCATCTGCTCCGTTTTCCTGAAGATTCACACCTGCATCGATTAAATAGTTTTGAATTCGTTTTACTTCATCTCCACGATCTCCATAGCTTAGAAGAAGAATGGTTGGTTTTGGCTTTATAGCAATAACATCTAACTTTTCAGAACCACTGAACAGATGAAAATTCGCTGTTACATCACTAATAAATTCAGCCCATGTCACTCCGTAGCGATTCAAAGCATTCTGTGGATCAGTTCTCCTAGAAGGATCTAACGTGGAGTGTGCCACAACATCAGATTCCGGGTCTAACTTGTATTCGTAACAAAGATAAGCGATGTACCACACATACCGACTATATGCTTCAATAAATGTAATTCGCCCTCCCCAACATAGTTCTACTCCAATAGCATTGTCATTCGCGTCACCGTTAAATAAAACATTATCAGTATTCACAACATATCGAACGTGCCAGGCTTTTTCATCTAACGGAATAATCTCTAAGATGACTTCATCATCAATAAATGTATGTGCTGAAGCTGAAACGACGTTTTTTGCAAAATACGCGCGATTACCGTATGCAGTGGAACCTGCATTTCCTGTATCATGCGCAACAATAAATTTTATTCCGTTATTTTTTTCTTGTGGCCTGGATTTTCCTTTATTAATATAGTCTCTCGTAATGGCATATTTGTTGTCCTCTGCCATTTAACTCACTCCTTTTTTTGCCACACACTTCTTTCTTCCTAAATATGGTATGTGGAAACAACAGGAGGAGGACTAGTTATCATTCCGATTTTCATAAAAAAGGGCCAGGGCCTACGTGCCCCCGGCTTACCTCATCATTGTTTAAAAAAGATTGTTGTAATCAGTTGAATCGTTCATAAATGATTCTAGATTAACATTCATGCCTGGTTTGTTCGTCAGTCTCTCTAGTAAGCTTGAATACTCCAATTGGTTCTCATCATTCTGAAGTGCTTTCAAGGCTTTTTGTATCAGTATTACGTCTTTTTGGTTGATATTCAATAATAGTCCCTCCGTTTTTAAGCATTATTATTTCACACCTGACAAAACATATTACTTACTGTTGTTTGGGAGACTAATGTGGAGGTGAATACGTTGAATAAAGGAATCGTTACTGCACTATCTGCCATTACGCTAGCCCAAGGATTAAAAATCCTTACACACAAAAGAGAATCTGGACACTGGGATTGGCGTCCTCTCTTACAAACAGGAGGCATGCCGAGCTCACATTCAGCTGGTGTATCTGCTCTCGCCACGTACACCGCTTTACAAAAAGGAAAAGAATCGATCGAAACCGCATTAGCTTGTGTTTTCGGAGTGATCGTGATGTACGATGCGCAAGGAATTAGAAGACACACCGGAGAAATTGCTCAATTAGTGAATGACCTCGATGAAGATATCGAGTTATTATCAGGGCATTATCCTGATCTTCTTCATGTGAGAAGAGAAGAAGAACTCAATGAACTGCTCGGGCATCAACCAGCAGAGGTTGCTGGAGGTGCTTGTTTTGGAATTGCACTCGGTCTCCTCGCACATAAAATAGGAAAAAATAAACAGTCGTAACATTGACATCCTACAGAAAGCGTGTATAATAAGAAATTGGGATCTCGAAATTCCCGTATTAACAACTAGCTCCTTTAACATTAGGAGAACTAAAATTCATAACTGGAAGGGTATGAACAGCATGTTTCGAATTGGCTTACATCAAGTTAATGGCCATACTACAATTGCTGTTGATCCTGCTCACTCACACTGGAACGGCTTCGGAGCCGTAAGGATGAAAGAGAGGTAGGGCTTTCGTTGTTTGAGAGATCAACAGATCTCTATGGTATGTTTACCGCGGCAATGAAGGAGTTACTGTTAATAAATTAACGATCGTTATATATAACCCATAAGAAAGAGCGCATCGATTCGATGCGCTCTTTGTCAATTTTCACTTATCATTCCGATCGATTATGCCTGCAATGACGCCACCTGTATACATAATTGAAGAAATGATTCCACTAATTCCAAATGCTCCAAAAGCAAATATCCAGCGAAGAGGATGCGGCTCTTGAATCGAGGCATAATCTGGTAAGTAACTTCCAAGAGTTATTCCGATAAACAATGCAACTACAAGTCCTGCAACTAAAATATAAATAGCCATTTTCCTAAGTAAATATCCATTCATGAGCTCGACCTCCTTACCATTTTCATTCCCTCATGTTTTGCGCGCAAACATCCTAGTCTTTCATATAGCTGACGTCATGTGTGTCGTGATGCAGGATGCCATTTTCTGCTCGTTTTTGATGTAACATTTCATGGTTTTCATCCGTGTTCCAACCTATATCGTTCGTAGGATGAATCCATTCATCACCAGACATGATAGAGGGATCGATCTCATCACTCCAGTTATTAAGGGGCGAATCGGCTGAGTTATATAAACTATCTCCGATCACGACGCCATACCGATTTACAAAAGGAGCTTTCATTTCTATACCAGTCCCTTTAAAGGTCGGGGCATCGATCTGATGCGGTTGCGTTTCATCAAATATTGGAGAATTTTTTGAGATATCGTCTTCTTTCATCTTTTAAGCCCTCCTTATAATTAATGGAGTTAGTATTGGATAATTAGACACAACGTATGCGAAGGATAACTGAGAAGGACATTATATGTTAAAATAAGTTCAGTTGATAATAAAAGGAGTATACCTATGACCATGTTCGAACAACAACCATTTCTCTCAAATAATTGGAAAGAAGCAGGGTTTGACAACCTCTCCCCCGTTCAGGAACAAGCCATTCCACGCATTCTGAATGGAGAGGATTTACTAGTTGAAGCCCCTACCGGAACTGGAAAAACGTTAGCCTACCTTCTCCCGATTATTCAAGAGTTAAGAAGTGATAAAACACACACTCAAGCGGTGATTCTTACACCAACTCGTGAACTTGCGATGCAAGTATTTGGCGTTGCCCAGAAATTTCTAGAGGGTAGCGACATGAGTGCAGCATCTATGATCGGTGGCGCTGCGATAAAGCGGCAAATAGAAAAGTTAAAAAAACATCCAAAGTTAATTGTTGGGACACCAAACCGCATAGCAGAATTGATTGAGATGAAGAAATTAAAAATGCATGAAGTGAAAACCATCGTTTGTGACGAGGCCGATCAAGTGCTTCATCCTTCTACAATGGAAGATGTCTCTTTCATCTGTCAATCCGCTATGCGTGATTGCCAACTGTTGTTTTTCTCAGCCACCCTTTCTGATAAAGTTACGCAGCAGGCAAAGAAGCTATCTGAAAATGCTGCTCATCTTACCGTTGAGGCTTCAAAGCAAGACAAAGAAGCAGTTTCACATAGCTACTATGTTACAAACCGTCGCGAGAAGCCCGAAGTATTAAGAAAACTCGCCAAAAAAGAAGGCGTAAAAGCACTCGCGTTTGTTAACAATAGTGATTTCTTATCGAGACTGAAAGAAATCCTTGCTACAAAGAAAATCTCTTTTGACGTATTGGACAGCTCTACGAATAAAACAGAACGAAAAAACGTTTTGAACCGTTTCCGTAACGACCAAATCCAACTACTGATCACGACTGATCTTGGCGCTCGTGGACTTGACATTGATAACATCACACATGTCTTCCACTATGATTTACCTGAAGATGCTAGAACGTATGTACACCGATCTGGACGTACGGGAAGAATGGGGAAAGAAGGTAATGTCGTTTCCCTCTTACTCCCTGGTGAAGAAAAGTACCTTGAGAAAATTACAAACAAACTTGGCCTAGAAGTATCAAGAAAAAATGAGGCCCAAAAGAAAAGAGTTAAGCGCAAATAAAAAAAGCTGGCAGTGAGGGCGATCCCCCTATTGCCAGCTTTTCTATTTGTTTCAATCACCATTAAACATATCGAATAGTCCTTTAGCCATACTTCCTTCTCCTTTCGCCCCACCTGTTTGTGGCATTGCGGCAAAGACTCGACTCGCCAGTCTGCTAAATGGAAGTGATTGCACCCAAACGGTCCCGGGTCCTTTGAGCGTTACAAAAAACAGGCCCTCTCCTCCAAAAAGGGCTGTTTTAACACCTTTTACAAACTCAATATTGTAGTCAACTTCCTCAGTAAGGGCAACAAGACAACCAGTATCTAGTCGTAGAACCTCTCCTGGTTGAAGCTCTTTTTGATGAATCGTTCCTCCCGCATGAACAAATGCCATACCATTTCCTTCAAGCTTCTGCATAATAAAGCCTTCTCCCCCAAAAAAACCAGTTCCTATTTTCTTTTGAAACTCAATTCCAACAGAAACGCCTTTGGCTGCAGCGAGAAATGCATCTTTCTGACAAATAATCTTTCCATTCAGTTCACTTAAGTCCATCGGGATAATCTTCCCTGGATACGGGGAAGCAAATGAGGCATGTTTTTTCTCGACTCCTTGATTTGTAAAAGCTGTCATAAAGAGGCTTTCTCCAGTTAAGACTCGCTTTCCAGCACTGAACAATTTCCCCATCATCCCCCGCTGGTCACTACCGTCTCCAAAAATCGTTTCCATTTCAATTTCATCTTCCATCATCATTAAGCTACCCGCTTCTGCAATTACCGTCTCACCTGGGTCAAGCTCAACTTCAACAAACTGCATATCATCCCCGTACAACTTAAAATCAATCTCGTGATCATTCATCCTCATTCTCCCCCTTTTCATAATCACTACCTTATACGCTTAACAGATCAAAAGGTTTCGATATTCATGGTTAGTGAATTAATTAAATTCCCAAACAAAAAAGACCTGCTTACGTATAAAGCAGATCTACTCAACGATTATTTCGATGAAGTCATTTCTTTCGCGTTCTCATGAAGGACCCTTTTTACTGTTCGACATACTTCCTCGATGTCGAAGGGTTTAGCAAAGTGGGTGATTGCACCAAGATTCATGAACTCCTCAACAAGCTGTAGCTCACCGTAAGCTGTCATAAAGATAACCCGAATATCTTCATTAATCTTCTTTAAAGACTTAAATACTTCCAATCCATCCATACCAGGCATCTTCAGATCAAGTAATACAAGATCAGGACTCTCTTGCTTCACAAGCTCGATAGCCGTCATTCCGTTCGGTGCTTGTAGCGCTTTGAAGCCCTCTTTCTTAAAAAGTTCACTTAACAAAATACGAATTCCATACTGGTCATCAACAATCAGAATTTTATTCATTCGTATGCCACCTCTGCTATTTAATCTCAGGTCTTGTCCTTCGTTATCACTATTGTGCACTAAAATCAGAATCCTGGAAATAACTTCGTCGAAACTAGTCATAAGACTACATTTCTCGCACTTTTTCGCTCCGATTTTGTTCCCTATTAAGAATTCGAAGAGCGCTATAAAAGTATTACCGTCCTTTTTACCATTTTATAACTTTTCTTTTCTCTTCGGTTTTATAACGTGCAACATGGGGTATTACCTAATAACAATAATTAGGAGGTTTTCAAACCTATGACCGGTCCATCGAAGCAGAATATTAAAGAAATTGAGAACAAAGCAAAACAAGAACATCAGGAAGCAATTAAAGCGAGAAATGTCGTATTAGAAGCTACTCGAGTAAATTCCATACACCCATCGTAAAAAAGCAGGCGAACGCCTGTTTTTTTATATACGAAAAAAACCTCCGCTAGATTGGCGGAGGATCTTGATTATTTACGATATGTGCGTTCTAGTTCAAGCTTTGCAGCATCTTCTAACGTTTCAGGAGAATCGGGATCTTTCTCAAGAGTTCGTTCAACATCTCTTTGAACAACATCATCCATCGTTTCAGCACCTGATGTTTCGACGATCATTTTTTCGACATCATGATCTACCATTGTTGACACCGGTGCTTCCGTTTCGTCGAGCTCAGAAGCTTTTCTCTTCGTATAGCCATTGGGAGCTACTGCTTCTTCTTTATTATTTTCCGTCTCATTGTTCTTTTTTAAGTTTTTTACTTTGCCAACGAGATCGTTAGATTTTGACTTTACTGACTGAGCGAGCGTAGTTGATTTCACCTTCACATTTCCAGAAACCTCGACACTCTTATCTTTCGCCTTCGTAACACCTTCACTAATATCGTTTCGAAGCGCCTTCCCTGATTTAGGAGCTAATAGGACACCAGCAGCAGCACCCACTAACGTTCCAGCAAGCGCAGCAATCGCTGGCCTTTTCTTCTGGTTATCCTGTTTTTTAGGAGACTTATTGATTCGAATCACTTCTCTTTGCCCTGAATCTTGACCCTTTGGAGCAGGTTCATGCTTCACAGCGACATTTTGCTCAGAATCGTTCGTCTTCTTCATTATTAACCATCCTCCTTAACAGATTGAGTGTACGACTTCTTAAGACGATACTGTTCCCATAATCCTAAGATAGTACTACCCCAATTCGCTACTTTGACAGTGTTTCCCTGCTTAGATTCTACACCTTTTTCAAAAGAATCACTAATTTTGGAAAAAGATTGATTTAATTTCTGAAGAGAATCTCCAGTATCTTTAACCGCTTCAAAAGCCGGAGTGAACTTTTCTGCTTTTTCTTGAATTTCATCTGTTAGTACATTTGTCTTGTGCAGCAAAACAGTCGTTTCTTTCGTTAAGCCGTCAATTTGTCCCTGCACAGAATCAATCGTTTCTGCAGTTTTTGAAAGTGTTGTTTCAGTAGATTTCAACACTTTGATAAGAAATACACTTAACACTGCAAAAGCTAAAGCTATAATTGCAACCGCTACGTATAAAATAATTTCCATAATAAGCCTCCTACCAATTTATTTTGGGTATAGTTACCATTACCCTTGAATAGGAAAGCTAATCGTATATTTTGTTATTCCATAGATTTTGGAAAAACCTCATTGATCATTGCTTCTAGCTCCTTAAATAAATTCCAATGTGATTGGCTGTCAGTAAGATTTGCTAGTAGACTTGCTAGCACTGACTCATAGTACCAATGTTGCTTTTCTCTTCCGCGACTAAATTTCTCCCAGACGTGATCCCCATCTTGCTGAAGCTCTAAAAGGATTGTTCGGAGATTGTGAAGTTTATCAGCACATGCAATCTGCTTGACCTCGAAAGACGCAGTTTCTAAATGATTGATCGTATGTTTTTTTCGTTCTTCCCATACCTGATTCTTATTAGGCTCTGAACAGCCCTCTACCAGGTTGGCAATTTCTAAACCGAACTCTTGCTCCAGATCTGAAAAGGTAGTAGTGGTATCTTCTAAGACATCATGGAGAATGGCTGCTGCTACAACCTCTTCCCTTACTCCTGATTGAAGTAAATAAAAACCAACCGTAACAGGATGTGAAACATAAGGAAGGTTTGTTTTCTTTCTGTACTGTTTATCATGAGCATAAGCGGCATGTTCAACCGCCTTTTCAATGACCCTCATGGAAGTGTGTCCCCTCCTTTCTCTTTATAGCAAAACGTTTCTGATAGGTTACTAGCCTCCAAACCCATTCTAAAGGGCCGTACTTAAATGAATTCAGCCAAACCTTACTTAATACAACTTGAACGACGAAAATGATAAGCAATAGTAGAATTCCTGTACTTACCCCTATTTCTCCATATAAACCTAGTCCATAATTGTAAAAAATCAGTGTGCTCACGAATGATTGAAAGAGATAATTACTAAGTGCTAGCTTCCCGACCCATTCAAAAACCTTCATTCTTTTTCCACCTTGATAGAACAGAACAAAGAAAGCTATATAAAATAATGAAACAAGAGGTCCACCGAAGGAATCTTGTAAGTGTAGAAAAGCATACGAATCAAAGAAAAAAGGTAGAAATTTAATTAGAAATCCAACCATCCCTATGAATAAAAGTTTTCTTATAATGGGGATATTTACAACATCCCCATTCAGCCACCCCTTCTTAGCAAACCCCGCCCCAAACAAAAAGAAAGGCAAGATCACAAACAATAGAAAGAAGCCATTCCAGCCTCCATTAACATATGACCAATCACTGATTCTTTGCTCAGTAATCTCTTTGAAACTGCCATTACCATATACCTCAATCGATTGTTGAATCGCATTCGGTTGGTGACTTGTAAAGTCCAAAGCGTTGAGAGGTAGCATTAATATGAACAAGAAGATGGCATAAATGAGCCAAAGAACCATTCCGGTTTGTAGTAGTCTAGTACCGTTCAACTTTATTAATAGAAGGAGAAGCAGGCCACAAAGACTATAGGTAAATAAAATATCACCGTGCCAGACCAGGGTGAAATGAATCACTCCCAAAAGCATTAAGAAAAGAAGCCGCCTTATCATCAATGGATAAAACGTTCCTTTCCTTTCTATCACTCGATTTCTAAATATAATAAAACCATACCCGAACAAGAAAGAAAATAGCGGATAAAAGCTTGCCTGTGCAAAGAAGTCAATAGCATGCATTGACCACTGATTCAACTGACTTCCCCAATAATCCATCTGGTCTACATAAATAAAGGGAGAGTGAAAATCGACCATATTCACAAGAAAAATTCCAAGCAATGCAAACCCCCTCATCGCATCGATGGAATGAATTCTCTCATTCCCTGAGACCGGTGTAAGGTTTTTCCCCATTGTTTCACCCTTTCTGCCCCATAACACTTATTTCTTACAAATTTCTTCTAAATATTCAGATGTTGTCGCTATTAATTCTTTATCTAGCTCTGGATAATGTTCAAAATCCATCCCTTCCATTATATAAGCATGGAATTTTCGAACATCGCTTTTAATTTCTTCTCGTTGTCCTTCTGCTGTTAAAATCAATGCTTCGAGTATTCCATTCATAACCGCAACATCACCTTTACCGTAATGCCTTATTAAGTAAAAGGACTTATAAAGGTATTCGAAGAAAGACTTTGGCGAAGTCATAAGTCGAAGGTTTTTATTTGAGTCAAAAAAGACTTCTTTAGGGTGATATACTTCCCCAATTCTGCACAAGATCGATCCAATTCGATTGGTACAGTTAATAGCCGTATGAGGATCATTAACAGAAGGAGAAATTGCGCGTAACGCTATTTCCACAAGCTTTTGAATCGAAAATTCCAAATCCTGCGAGTTGATTCGCTCTGTACCAATCGCGATTCGGTTTAATAAGCTATTCTTTGAGAATGTTTTTTTGTCATTCAACCAAACAGTCCCAAGTAAAGAGCCTCGTTTCACATAGTGACCTACTACAACGTTCAATCTAATGACAGCGTCATCTTGATTTGCTTTTTCCACAAGACTATTGAATTGAATCTTTTGGATATACCCCATCTTTTCACTGTAAATGGGAATACCATCACTTTCTCTCAGCTCAAGCTGCTCCCAACTGTCCCAACCTTCAAACCTTTCTCCGTCGATCATTTCCTCTTTCGTATCTAACAAAGAAATAGACTCCCTGGTGATCTTCTCAATAAGGTTGCTCACCTGAACAAAAGAAGAGGAGTGATGGATGAATAGTATAAAGAATAGTAAACAAGCGATCGCAATCAATACAGTTAACACGGGCGATAATAAAAGTCTCTCATCTTTTCCAGTCAAAAAGAGCATATTAACCAGTGCGAAAATGAAACCAGCTACAAATATCCCTAAAACATGCTGAGTGAACCGATCTGAAATAAAGTCCTGTAGCGTCCTAGGTGAAAATTGCGAAGAATAAGTTGTTAAAACCACCATAATAGAAGAAAAAGAAATAGTGGTCATCGTTAAAATCGCAGTGATTAGTGGTCCATACAAGGATTGAGCTATTTTTTCTGAAGCTAGGAAAAGCTTGGAATACGTACCTCCAAGCTGTGAAACGAAGGCGATATCGATCCAAGTACTTAGTCCTACAACAATAACAGAGATAATTCCATAGACCACTGGTAAAAACCAAAAACTGTTTCTTAAATTAATATGTGTTTTAGATTCATTCATGAGGTACCTCTTTCTAATGATGTTTAATCATTCCATTAAGTTTTCAAGAGAAAATTCCTAATAAATATATGGGATAAGGCGGTTTCGTGATTTGCCCCATTCCTCATATTTAACACCAATCGATTTAGACATCATCTCTTCTTCAATTCTAATTCTATACAGTAACACTGGTATTATGAACAAGGCTGATACTATTACTCCCATCCAAACCCCCATATATATAGGAAAGCCGATCATAATTAGTAGTAAACCTGTATAAAGGGGATGTCTTAGTTTACGATATGGACCAGAACTAACTAATTCAAGTTCTTCCTCTACGATCACATCTCTTGAGAAAAATTGCCCAAGCTCTTTAATTCCCCAGTACCGTAGTAATATACCTCCACCGTAAATTAGTATTCCAATACTTCTCGTCAAATGAGATTCTTCCATCCTAAACATATTGAAGGTACTAAGGATGACGGTAAAAAGAATTGCCATTGATGTCATCAAAAAGATTAGTCGAAATGATCTTCTTTCCATAGTAGTTCGTTCCATTTGTTCTTTTCCTCGCTTAAAAATAAATTCTCCTATCCAAAAAGCGGTTAATATGAAGAAAATCATTTCCCAACCATGCATTTATCTTCATCCTTTTCTAAATGTATTACATGCAGTATACCAAAGTTTGAAGGAAGGAAATGAACCACACGTTTACAATTGTATAAATCAGGGAATTTATACAATTGAACAAATGTAAGCCCTTACATTACGCTGAATTGGAGTGATGCTTATATTCACCTTCTCGCATAAATTGGGTTTATTTGGTAATTATGCACTCGGATCAGTAGTTATATATAGGGTTGTGACAGCGTCTCATCTCCTAAGAGTATATAAGAAGAGATTAGAGCCCCTATCGTCCATTTTCTTAGTTATTCTCCATCTATCCGCACTATTTGGGAAGCTGGTATTGTCAGGAAATGACGGTTTGTTATACTCGAATAGTCGAATTGATTACAGAAAATTGTCCAGTGACACATGACAAAAACACATTTAACGGTAAGTTAATAGGAGTGAAATGATGAATCTAGACGATGGAAAAAAGCGAATCGTAATAAAAATTGGAAGCAGCTCACTTACGAGCAGACTCGGAGACATTAGCCGCAGAAAACTAGAGCGATTAGTCGATGACATCGTAATGTTAAAAGATGAAGGACACGAAGTACTTCTCGTATCTTCAGGTGCAGTAGCTGCTGGCTATCGCAGACTTGGTTGCCTTGAGCGTCCGACATCTCTTTCTGAAAAACAAGCGGCCGCATCGATTGGCCAGGGGCTATTGATGGAAGCTTACTCAGAGCGCTTTATCTCCCATGGTTATACAGCTTCACAGATCTTGATTACGAGAAGTGACTTTTCCGATCGAAAAAGATACAACAACGCACGCAATACCATTAATGTATTATTAGAGCGCGGTATTGTACCGATCGTTAATGAAAATGACACAGTAACAGTTGAACGTTTGAAATTTGGAGATAACGATACGCTATCTGCTAAAGTTGGTGCTTTAGTTGATGCTGATCAACTTATCATCCTCTCAGATATAGATGGACTGTTCAGTGACGATCCAAGGAAAAACCCTGACGCTGAACTACTTGAACATGTAACGGAGATAACTCCTGAAATTGAAGAATCTGCTGGAGAACCAAGCAGTTCTGTAGGAACAGGTGGTATGAGATCGAAGATTGATGCGGTTAAGATTGCTATGGCTTCAGGTACAAACTCATTCTTAGGTAATGCTTCTACAAAAGGAATTATCTATAATGCCGTTCAAGAAACTGCAAGGGGAACGTACTTCACACCTGAAGGAGACGCAGAACTTGATAATAAGAAACAATGGATCGCATTTAATTCTGGTCCTGAAGGTGAAGTTATTGTAACTGATAAAGCAAGAGACGAAATTTCAGACGAAGAAAGAAGCTTACAACCGATAGGTGTGCATTATGTACACGGTCACTTTAAGCCTGGTGCAGTGGTTAAAGTAACAGATATGGATGGTGAAGAAATAGGTCTTGGTGTGACAAATTATTCTTCTAAGCACCTTAAGATGATTAAAGGACTCACATCTGATGAAATTTCTGAATTGATTGATGTATCTGTAAAAGAAGCTGTTCATATTAATGATTTCGTATCACAAGATCAGCTTGCAATTCCACTCGGCTCATAATAGATAAATGTAGAAACCAACATGAGAACACTAATTTCACAGGAGGCGTTTGATGACTACTTTAAACACAGCAGTAGAAGTAAATGTAAAAGAACAGGCAAAGCAGGCTCAGAAGGCTTCTAAGAAGCTTTCCCTGCTTACGACTGAGGAAAAGAACGAAGCGCTTAAGATTATCGCTGACGTGCTTGAAAAAGAAACGGATTATATTCTACAAGAAAATAATAAAGACCTTGAACGCGGTAAGGAAAAAGAATTCACCGAAGCATTCATGGATCGACTACGCTTAACAGAAGAGCGTGTGAAAGACTTTGCGAACGGTCTTCGTGAAGTAGCAGAACTTGAAGATCCAGTTGGTGAAGTTCTTTCTGATTGGAATCTTGATAACGGGATGCAAGTAGAACAAGTTCGTGTACCACTTGGGGTTATCGGTATGATCTACGAAGCTCGACCAAACGTAACGGTTGATGCAACTGGACTAGCTCTTAAGTCTGGAAATGCGATTGTTCTAAAAGGTGGTTCTAACGCTCTTAATTCTAATAAAGGTATCGTAAAAGTAATTCACGATGCGTTACCGAAAACAAAAATTCCTGTTGATGCGGTTCAGTTGATTGCTACGACTGATCGTAAAGCTACTAGTGAGCTCTTCACCATGAAAGAGCATATCGATGTACTGATTCCTCGTGGAGGCGGAGCATTGATCAACACAGTAGTAAATAACGCAACTGTACCTGTACTCGAAACAGGTGTTGGTAACTGCCACATTTACTTTGATAAGAAAGCTGACGTTGAAAAGGCAATCAACATCTTGATCAACGCAAAAACGGATCGTCCGGCGGTATGTAACGCTGCTGAAACGCTTATCGTTCATAAAGAATGGTTGAGCGAAAACAAAGACCTTCTTGCAAAAGCTCTTGAAGATAACAATATTAAGATTCATGGTGACAAGCATATCGTTAATACGTTTGCAGGAGCTGTTCTTGCAAATGAAGACGATTGGAGCAATGAGTACCTTGGTCTTGAAATTGCGATTAAAGCAGTAGATAGTACACAAGAAGCAATCGATCACATTGAAACGTATGGAACAAAGCATTCTGAAGCAATTATCACAGAGGATGCAGAATCTGCTTCTCTATTCCGTAACCTTGTTGATGCAGCAGCTGTATACCACAATGCATCTACTCGCTTTACAGATGGATCAGCTCTTGGTTTCGGTGCAGAGATCGGTATCTCAACACAGAAACTTCATGCACGAGGACCAATGGGTCTACCAGCGCTTACAACGATTAAATATTGTATGACTGGTACTGGTCAAATCCGATAACTTAAGAATGGAAGGGTAGCCCTTGTAAAGAGGGCTATCCTTTTTTACTATGATGTTGTTTCACCGTCAGGCAAGTTGTATGCTGGACCTGTTACATTGATTTGATTTATCGTGAAATGAATATGGATATTAATCCTTACGTCAATGAAAGTCCCTCTCATGGTTGAGAGGGACTTTCGTTTCACTAACATTAATTGGACTGCTTTATAACTCGTTAGCCGTAGGCTTTCTATTATCATAGGAAAGGATGGTTGCAAGTAACCATTTACATTGTGGCAGAGCTATCCCAATAACTTTACCGAGCATGAATGCGATAATTACACTCCCTACTCCAACCGGGCCTCCAAGCGCCCAACCAACTAATAATACAATAACTTCAATACCATTTCTGACCCATTCAATACGCCAGCCTGTCTTTTCCACGATCAAGAGCATAATCCCATCTCTAGGACCTGCTCCAAGACCAGAAGCAACGTAAACCCCAATACCATAGCCAAGTATGACTAATCCAACTATATAGAATGCTCCCTGAGCCACAAGGGATACAGGATCAGGAAGAATAAACAAGAATAAATCGATAAACACTCCGAGCATAAGCATATTAAGAAACGCCCCTATTTGAGGCAAAGATTTTGTGTAAACCGATGTAAAGCCAAGTATGACAAATCCTGTAATAATAGACCAAGTTCCAATCGTTAGGCCGAACTGGTTATATAGTCCATAATGAAAGACATCCCAGGGACCGATTCCAAATTCTTTTCCTTTAATTGTCATCGCTATACCAAGTCCTAGAATAGCTAACCCTACGAAAAAGAAGCTCCATCTAATTACTCGTTCATGCATGATAGCTCCCTCTTTCCTTTCATAGTTTCCAAGCCTCAGAAACTATATCATAAGAAAGAAAACATAAAAACCACCCGGGAAACTAGGTTTTTTACGCCTATCGTTCCTGAACATTTTTTCCCTTTTAATGAAAATCATCCTTCTTCCTATAAAAAAAGGTCTCCCAAAATGATATAGGAAAACCATCGAATGATCTTATTAATATTTTAATCGGGATGGAGCCGCTAGTCTTTTTACATAATTACTTTTCAAAGAAACTTCTGGCTTATAATCTTGCAACTTCTTTTCAATAATATAGTTAGTTAATAGTGTGCCTTTCACTACGAATCCTAATCGTTTTAAACTTTCTATCTGCTCGTTTTCTTTATCTACAAGACCGTAGATCGCCGTAATGCCATTACTACGAATATGCTTCTCAAAAGCCGGGAGCAACGATCGAGCTATCCCACTCCCCTGTATATCATGACGAAGCATTACATAATCCACAAGAATCATGTGATTAACTCGTAATCGATAGGAGAGAAAGCCTACAACATGATGGTGCTTATCACATACGACGAGAACTTCATAAGCTTGTTTAATAATACGCTGAATTTTTTCAGCAGGAACATCGAAATTATCGATCCCAATTCCAACTAACTTAGGATCATCTGTTACCGGGTTTCGCTCGCGTAAATATACCATTTCAATCTCCTTTCGAATAACTTCTGATAAAAGAAGAGTTAATGCAGAAAGCCTACATTAACTCCAGAAAGCACACCCGTATTTATTAGCTCTCTTCTTTCACTCGTACCTTTTTCTTCTTTCTTTTTTTCGTTCCATTAAATAGGTCTTCAACCATGTATTTCAACATTTCTGCCATAGTGATCAAACCTCCTTAACAAAAATTTGAAATAAAACATTTCATACGTTATCTTACGCTTGCTTGTCCTCTTTGCTTGTACACGTTTCCTAATAAATTGAAATGTGCTGCTCACACAAAAAAAGCCTAACTCAATAGAGTTAGGCTTCATTCATATAGATTATTAATCTAGTACTTTTACAGTGACTGTTTGACGACCAAAGTTTAGAGCATCTTGCTTATCAGCCATAAACAGATCTATACGGTTACCCTGGATTGCACCGCCAGTATCACCAGCGACTGCAGTACCATAGCCTTCTACATATACTTTTGAACCTAGTGGGATTACATCTGGATCAACTGCAATTACTTTTTGATTTGGATTTTCTTTCAGATTAATTCCTGTTGCCGTTATCCCTGAACAACCTGTGCAATTTGCAGTGTAAGCTGTTGCTTCTACGTTAAATTCTTGTCCACTCTGCTCAGAAGATTTGCTTTCTGTGTTTGTTTGCTTAGCAGATGTGGGATTAGTAGTAGTAGATTTAGTAGATGCTGGTGTTGAATTTACAGACTTACCTGTCAACGCTGCCCATGTATTAGCTCCAGCAATGCCATCAACGCTTAATCCGTTATCAGCTTGGAAAGCACGAACCGCTTTCTCTGTGATAGGGCCATAGATTCCGTCTACGTTATAGTTATAATATCCACCAAGCTCTTCTTGAAGCTTTGAAACTTGGTGACCTCGATCGCCAGCGATTAGCGTGCGATGAGCTTGTCCTTGATTAACTTTTTCTATTGCTGCGAATGTATTTGGACCTGCGATACCGTCAACAGCAAGACCATGAGCATCTTGGAATTGTTTAACAGCATCTTCAGTTATAGATCCGTAATAACCTGTAGATTTATCATAGTCGAAATATCCTTTGGCAGACAGTACATCCTGTAACTCGACTACGTCGCCGTGTTTTTCACCGTAAGAAAGTGTCTGATCTCCTAGAGCAGCCTCTGAAACTACCGGGCTAGCAAACATCATTCCAGCTAGTGCTGTAGATGTAACAACGTTCCTTACAATGTTTTTACGAGTTACCATGTATACATTCCTCCTGAGAGATATAATTAATTTTTGGTGTTTCTTTTGTCTTGATCACCTATGTCCCATATAGTAACAGCCAAATATAACACAGCCATTTTAGTGTAGTAACAAGTCAGTTACATAAATATGACAGATTAATACGGAATTTATAACCTTTGCACAATTAGGTAAAAAAGTACTATTTACAGCGACAACTTATTACAATTATGTCAAAATCGCACTTTATCGGCCATGTTTCTAGGTGCAAAATAAAGAAAAACAAGAGTCCAACGAACGCATCTACCTTCGAGGTGACTTTTGACTTAGTAACATTTACCTCTATTTTTACAACCTTCTTAAATAAGGGCTGGCATTTATTTCATTGTTTCCTTCCTATTTAAAAAAGAGGCAACTCAGAATGAGCTACCTCTCTTTACGATTTATTCTAGCGAATGGCTTTTTCTTTTAACGGTTTCTTTATACCACCTGAAATAATTCTTTGTAGCATTTCTCTGTCCAAAGTGAGTCTCTCTACATTACCGTCCTGCAATAGTTTCCTAGTATTAGAATCATCAAATGTTAGTGTTTTCTCAAAATACTTATGAAAAACCTTCATAGGCTGATTCAGTCGAACATCTTGGTCCGTTAGTTCACCATCATAATCAGTCGGTACTAATTCTACTTGATAGAAACCAAGTGCGGATTGTATAAGATCTAATACGATTTGGTTGGTGGGAGGATTTGAGTTCGTAATATGATAGATTGTGTTGTGTTTCGCATAGTCAAGCGCAACTGTTAAAACGTTAACTACATAATCCACTGGTACTAAGTTTTGCGCAGCTTCCTTCGTACAAAGAAATTTGATTTTCTCTTCTGTTACCTGCTTTCGTTCCAACCTCTTCTTTAATAGCTCCAAGCTTCTTATCACTCCGTAAAGAGCAAACGTTGTTTCTGCCTCTCCCGTTTTGGAGTCACCAATAATAATCGATGGTCGAAAGATCGAAACATTAAAGCAGTCATTATATTCAAACACAAGGTGCTCTGCATGGCATTTACTTTCTTCATAAGGATTAACGAACGTATTATCCTTAGGATGGAGCTCTTCACGTCCTAAGAGTTGGTTGCCTAATGTGTAAGCGGTACTAACGTGATAGAAACTCTTTGCTCGAATCTCTTTTGAGAATTCTAGCACGTTTCTTGTTCCGTTCACATTGAGAGCAAATGTTTTTTCTCGTTCACGATCATCAAAAGAAAGATATGCCGCAATGTGATATACCGTATCAATTTTATCTTGTAATAGATCGATTGTTTCAGCCGATACGCCCAAACGTTCATCAGCTATGTTTCCTTTTATAATGAATAACTTGTTTTGTAATGCTGTTGATAACGACTCTATTAAATGGTCAGCTTTTCGTTCATTACGGATCAATGCATAAACGATATGACCTTCATTCAATAACCTGGTTGTAAGCTGCTTTCCAAGAAAACCAGTGGCACCTGTTAAGAGTATATTCATGATGTTCCCCCCTACTCAAACGTTCTATATTATTTGTCGCACTTATAAGATTTCTTTCACCGTTCGTAGTTTAGCATATATACGTTTATAAAACATCAGAAACTAGATGAAAACTACTAATGAGGGATAGAGTCTTTTGTAATATGTAAGTAGTTTAAGGATCGATACAGTCCGAACACCACATGGAATACCCTTCTTGCATATTGTGAAGTTTATTCCTAAACCTGAAGGGGAACGTCCGTTAGTGTACATTAAAAGGAGGATTTCAAATGTCTAACATATATACGAAACAATATATTAATGGGGAATGGGTAACGGGAACTAGTGATAAAACTGTAACAAATTATAATCCATTTTCTCGTGACGAATTATTCACACTACAATCAGCGTCTGAAGAAGACCTCGATCAGGCATATAAATCTGCAAAAGAAGCACAAACATCTTGGGCGCAAACAACGCCTGGAAAGCGGCAGCAAATTCTCGATAAAGTAGCAGCCATTATGACCGAACGGAAGGAAGAACTCATCGACTGGCTTGTAAAAGAGTCTGGCAGTACGAAGATCAAGGCGAATGTGGAATGGGCGGCAGCTACTCGGATCGTTAAAGAATCCGCTTCTTTTCCTTATCGTATGAAGGGTCAAATCGCACCATCAGATACTCCAGGTAAAGAAAACCGGATCTATAAGAGCGCTAAAGGAGTGATCGGCGTAATCGGACCGTGGAACTTCCCGCTTCACCTCTCGATGCGTTCCGTCGCTCCAGCACTAGCTACAGGGAATACTGTTGTACTTAAACCCGCCTCAGAAACACCAGTTACAGCAGGCTTTCTGATCGCAGCGTTATTTGAGGAAGCAGGACTACCGAGAGGCGTTCTTAACGTCGTGGCTGGGCGCGGTTCCGAAATTGGGGATGCCTTTGTCACTCACCCTATTCCGAAACTGATTTCTTTCACTGGTTCGACTGAAGTTGGAAAGCACATCGGTGAACTTACGGGAAAACACATTAAGGAAACGGCATTAGAGCTTGGCGGGAACAACGTCTTTATCGTTCTTGATGATGCAGATATCGATCAAGCGGCTGAAGCAGTAGCATTCGGTAAATTCCTTCACCAAGGACAAATTTGTATGGCGATCAACCGCATCGTTGTTCACGAAAGTATTCATGATGAGTTTGTTAATGCGTTCAAAGAAAAAGTCGCATCTCTACAATCGGGCGACCCTGCTGATGCAACTACAGCAGTTGGACCTCTCATCAATAACGATGCAGTGGAACGTATTCAAGAGTCTCTTAACGCTTCTCTTGAACAAGGAGCTGAAAAAATTCTCGGCGGTGAAGTTGAAGGCAACGTCATGAAGCCTGTGATTCTTACAAACGTTACGAACGATATGCCGATCGCGAAAGATGAAATCTTCGGTGCTGTAGCCCCGATCATTAAGTTCAGCACAGAAGAAGAAGCGATTGAAATCGCAAATGGTTCTCCATATGGTCTTAGTGGTTCCGTTCACTCGCGCGACTTAAATCGTGGCGTTCAAGTAGCGCACGAGATCGAAACAGGGATGGTTCACATCAACGACCAGCCCGTAAACGATGAAGCACACATGGCATTCGGCGGGGAAAAAGAGTCTGGACTCGGTCGATTTGGCGGAGAATGGGCGTTAGATAAGTTTACAACAGTGAAGTGGATATCTGTTCAACAAGAACGTCGTCAGTATCCGTTTTTTAAATAAGTATTTAAGAAGCCCTCGAAGTTGTTCGAGGGCTTCTTTGTGTGAAATTTTTTTGTCATGATCCATCCAGTACGCTTTCCTAAACATTTTGCCTAACAGATTTGAAATCCGAATCTTCAACCTGAATATGCTTCTCTTTTTCTTTAAGTTCATTCTTACACGAGGTCTTTAACATCTTCCTATTTTGGTTAGAATCCATACTAGTTTGGTATCCAACTATGCATAGTTGAAACGCTATACTGCTCAATGCAAAAAATAAAACTGGGACAAGCGGAATCCATGGGTCAGTGGCGACTAAAGGGAGATAACTCCCGATCAACCCAGACCATTCATATGAGATGGAGTTTTTCTCAACAGGTGTGAATGGGCTAAAAGATATGTATGTACCACCGAAAAACAAGTTTAAGACTCCAAGGTGAGCCAGAATTAATAAAGCATTAACAACATTTTGACCAAAGGAAACTAACAATACAGGTTTGATGTAGGGAAATATGTGATTTTTAAATACATGTAGTCGACTTCCACCGAGAATTTTTGCTCCTTCAACAAACGGTTTAGTATAAAACCGATCCATCTCATCACTTAAAAATAATGTGAGTGAAGGAATAGAGATGATTGTCATAATAAACACTTGAAAAACCACTTGTTCGGAGAACGTAAACTGGAAACCATCAATACTCATCGTTACAACTGAAACAAGCATAAAGTAGGTAAATAGTGTTGACGGGATGAAACTAAATGATTGGCTGAATTCTTTTATGATATGCTTCAATCTCTTAAAATACAGTGTCACAATCAGGCTAAGAAATAATGAAATAAAAACTCTACCAATGCTCACGCATATCGCTGCACCCAACGTATATTTAGCTCCATGAATAATAATATGAGCCAAATCGTAACCGTCTGTGTCCGTACCTAAAGGGTGAGCGAGAGAAGGAGGAAACGGGGCAGAACTAATCGCCTCTCCCTCACTATTGTATCTAGTGTTCTCTTGAATGATTTCTTCTCCATAAATAAACCCGTTCAATATACTACTAAAAAGCAATATAGCAATAAACATGAATCCAATTAAAAATGGAGGACTCTTAAATGCGTTCCTCATTCTTTTTCCCCTCTCACGAAGGTAATCTTTTGTTGAGGATCACCCGAAATAGTAGCAAAATCACAAACAAAGGAGTATATAACAATATTAAAGAGGTCATCAAAACTTCAGGTGAAAGATAATTATAAATAAACATGAACACACCATTGCTGTTTAATAAATATTCGATGATTAGTTGGCTCGAAAGCATTATCCAAATAATCTGATTGATATTATTAAATAAAGCTAATAAAACATTAGGAAAAATATGCTTAAATATTATTGTTTTCCAGGCTATGCCCTTTGATCTAGCAAGTTCCACATAACTTTTAAATCTTTCTTCGTCGAACGCCATAACCAACATCCGGAAAAGATAGAGTGTTGGTAAAATACTCATCAGAAAAACAGGTAAGAAGTAAATTTGCTCACCTGGCATCGTAGTGAAATTCAACAATAAAAAACCTGTTTTCTTATAAAGACTTACAACAAGGACTTGTATTAACAGAAGCAAAAAGATATCTGGTACGCCTTCTAGAATAGAAATCCAGTAACGTATTTTATGTAAAACCTCTCTTTTCAGAAGGAAAACTAGTAAGACTAGTATTACCGCACCAATTAGCGAAATAACCAACGAACCTAGTAAGATGATTAAAGAATAGCTAACAGGAGTAAATAGATAAGGAAATAAACCCCTCTCACTTAGACCGCTCGAATATGTAAGTTGAGCAGGATTAAAGATTGCGATTAGTAATCCTCCTAACTCTTTAAGGTAGAGGGTTATATTCATACTTATTCCTTCAAATAGAAATGGAAGTGCCCCTATAAAAATGAATCCAATGATCGTTAATATGTATTGGCGGATATATCTCATAGAGTTATTCGAAGTTCCAACTTTTTATGTATAGTACTAATTTTCATGTAATCGCCTCCAATTTAATTAGTTTTGGTAACCCTAACACAAGTAATCTTAGCATGATTTTTTACATAAATATACATTTAATAACAATAAAAAGCCCCTCTGCTTTCAAAAAGCAAGAAGGGGTGACAGTACAAAATCATGACTATCGAAATCGATGCGTCTTCTCATCTTCGGAATAAATCCTCTGAAATTGGCACCATACGCAGAGCGTTGGTTGCCGAGACATCGTCGGGTCAGTCCCTCCGTCTCTCTTGATAAGAAGTTGTTACATGATTAAATTGTTAAAGCATATGATAAGCGCCTCTTTTAGAAATGCCAAGGTGGTTTACTACCTTTTCTAACAATTACTTTTGAATTAATAGCGATTCGTAACGCCTCTACCCTTGTCCTCCACCAAGCATTTTATCAACATCTTCCCTTAAAGGCATGCCACCCTGTGCGCCAAATCCAGTTACGGAAAGAGACGCAGCCCGATTTGCAAAACCGATACTTTCTTCTATCTCTCTTCCCTCCGCGATTGCTACACCGAAAGCAGCATTAAATGTATCCCCAGCACCCGTCGTGTCTAGCACCTCAACGGGATAAGTAGGCACGAGAACCTCTCTTTCACCGTTATAGTAACGAACACCATTCGCTCCTTCTGTAATCATGACTTTGTTTTCGAACTGTTTCAGCGCTTCACTTTGAGATAGATGTTGGAACAAGACCGATGCTTCGTGTTCATTTGGTGTAATATAGGTGGCTTGCTCAATAACAGTACTCGTGATTTCCCTTGCAGGTGCAGGGTTGAGCAAAAGCGGCACGCCAATTTCCTTACAAATTTGCGCTGTGTATGCAACAGTTTCTTCTGGTACTTCCTGTTGAATCATGACAAGATCACATGTGCGTAAAAAAGATATCGTATTTGTGATATAGTCCGGTGTGACATATTTATTTGCGCCTGCAACGACAACGATGCTGTTATCACCCTCAGCTAAAATAATATGAGCTGTTCCTGACTCCATACCAGTAAGGGATCTTACGTAATCGGTTTTAACCCCGTTTTGTATGAAGTTATTTATGATTTGTTTACCATAAAAATCTTCTCCGACACATCCAATCATATAAACTTCTGCACCAAGACGTGATGCAGCGACAGCTTGATTCGCCCCTTTTCCACCTGGAACGGTTTTAAAGGATTCACCAAGTACTGTTTCACCTGCACCAGGTCGTTTCTCGGATGATACGACAAGGTCCATGGACGAACTTCCAATCACGCCTATTTTCGGCTTCTTCATATCTCTCATCCTTCACTCCGTTTTTTAACTGATTATGTATCTTTGTTGTTGATACTATACTTAATTTCTTCTAATAAATCGTTCTGTTTTTGTAATTTCTCTGTGATCTTCTCAGAAACGTTAACGATGGTTTTTGTGAGTGACCATAAAAAGATGGTCATCACAATCATAATCCCTAATCCTTCCATACCCGTTTATCTCCTTCTCAAATAATAGAAAACTTATATTCCTTACCAAGTATTTCAAACCATGCGCCAAACCGCAATATTTCGTACCCTCTAATAATAGAAAAGCCCGCCCAATTGAATAGGGCGGGCTTAAAGTTATTACTTTTTCTTAAAAGGCCACCAAACCCCATTACCAAATGAAACAGTCATAGCCGGGATAAGTAATGGCAGAACGATGAGTCCGTATAAAAGTAATCCCGTAATAACGATGGTAGCAATCTGTACAAGACTCAAAACTCCAGATGGAACCATCGCTCCAAACGTACCAGCGAGAATGATCGCAGCCGTAATGATAACGGTACCCATCTTAGACATCGATACTTTAATCGCATCCACAACAGATAACCCATTTGTTGATTCTTCTCGGAAACGGTCTAATAGGAAAATCGAGTAGTCGACACCAAGGGCGATTAGCATAACAAACCCAAAGAATGGTACTGCCCAGCTAATCCCGTCATAGCCAAGTCCGTTAACAAAGATCCATTCTGCTACTGCTACAGAAGTGAAATAAGTGAGTAGTAGCGATCCAATCATATAAAGCGGCATAATAAAGGATCTAAAGATAATCGCTAATGCCACAAACAAACTGATCAACATGATCGTTACCGTTTGAGTGAAATCACTATTGGATATGTCACTCAAGTCACGGTTGATACTCGATACCCCGCCTATTGCAACTTCAGCATCTTCAAGAGGCGTATCTTTAATCACACGCTCCGTTGTTTCTGAAATGCGATCGACAGTATCGATTGCTTCAGGTGAGTAAGGGTTATCCGTTAAGATAACTTCTAGCTTCGTACCTGTTTCCTCCCCAAAGGCATATCGATCGATCACTTGTGAAAATTCTTCATTCTCAAGCGTACCTTTCGGAATATACAACCCTGTGTCGCGTATCGTTTTAGTTTCACTCATTCCCTGAAGCTGGTCACCTGCAGCGTGTAACCCTTCAGAGATTTGATTTAATCCTTCTAGAGGATTTTGTTGGGGTGCATCAGCATTAGGCGGTGCCGTTTGGGCTTGTGGCGCTTGACCTAGTCCCTGAACAGCTCCATCTAGACCATCTGCTGCCTGATTAACACCTTCCGCAACTCTACCAATCTGGTAATCCGCATAAAGTTCGGTAATCACTTCACCAGCAGGTCTCGTGATCGAGCGGACGCTATCCACCCCATCGATTTTCACAAGTTCTGCACTAAGCTTCTCTACATAAGGAACGGTGTCCTCAGTAACCAGCACTTCATCACTTGATAGAAGAACCTGAACAGGCAAGGAATCTCCTTGACCGAATCCACTTTCAATCGCATTTAGGCCTTTAACAGATTCATAGCTGTTCCCTACTTCATCTACTGTATTGAACGAAAGAGCATCATCGTACGTGAATAAGAGTGGTACCGTAATCGCCGCGACCACAAGCATCGACAGCAACGGACGATTCACAGATAGCTTGCTCATCCAACCCCATAGCTTACTGTCATTATGGGAAACAGTTTTCTTCGAAGGCCAAAACATCTTCTCCTTCAACGTTGCCATAAAGAATGGCATTACCGTACTCAACACAAGTAACAGGACTGCAATCCCAACTGCCACTGCTACGGCTGACTTAAAGATTGGAAAATCAGCAAATCCAATCGCGAAAAACCCGATAAATACAGCGAGACCACTAATATAGAGCGTTCTTCCAGCTGTTTTATACGTGCGGACGATCGCATCATTGATAGGTTGACCCGCGCCCAGTTCTTCCTTAAATCTACTCAATAACAAAATACAATAATCCGTACCAATCCCAAAGAGAATGGCGACAAGGAAGATTTGGGTATAGTTCGATACAGGAAATCCGAACCAATCGATAAAGAATGCAACGATTGATTGACTCAACAAGTACGTAATCCCAACAGCCATAAGCGGAATGATCGGTGTGACCAGTGAGCGAAAGACTGCTAATAGTAGTGCAAAAATCAGCACGACCGTAATAATTTCAGTCCGTTTCAATCCTTCCTGTGCACTCAAGTTCACATCATGATTAATGATAGCTTCTCCAGTGAGGTAAACAGAGTTTTGTTCATTTAACACATCTGTTCGAATCGTTTTAGCGAGTTCAACCACTTCTTCTTGTGACCCATCGACAGTAATCGGAACGAGTACTGTTTTCCTATCTTCTGAAACAAGCTGTGCTTCCAGTTCTTCAGTAGCGAATGGTGCTAATACAGAGCTGACTGGCTCCCCGAGCTTTTGAATTTCTTTAACAGTAGAAGAGATTTCTTCCTTTGCTGTGTCATCCAAAGTCTTATCAAAGGAATACACTACGGAAATAGTTTCTTCTCCCGCTCCTGCATCATTAAGAATCTCAGCTGCACGTTTCGAATCTGCATCATCAGGAAGTTGGAAAGTACCTGCGTCTTCTGCCTGCTTTGTAAGGTTTGGAGCTACTACGAACAATAGAGCCGTAATCACTAGCAAGCCAATTGTAATTGGCCACTTAAATTTAATGATAAAATTCATTCCCTTTCCCCCTCTAACTTCAATATGGATTTAATCTTCCTGAACATGATTAAGAAATTGTCTAGTTCATCATCTTTCACATGATTTGCGAACAAATCATGAATATATGCGTATACAGCTTCATCGGATTCCTTTAAAACTTTCTTTCCTTTTTCAGTCAAGTCAACAAGCTTCGTTCGTTGATCTGCTTCTGATTTGACGATTTCAATCAAGCTTTTCTCTTCAAGCTTCTTCAACCGATTCGAAATCGCACTCTTATGAACTCCTTGAAGCTCTGCAATAACGCCAGCCGTAAGAGGGCCGTTCTTACTAATAAGTTTCAGCACTTGAATCTGTTCAAGGGAATACTCTTGCCAAACATCTGCTTTCACATTCTTCAGGACCCTTTCAGTTCCAAATACCATTACATCTTCAAACAATTCGACTGCTTCTATCAAACGCTCATCCAATTAGTTTACCCCCTAAACTTAATTCCCTCTGCTTAGTTTAGGGGGTAAACTACAAAGAAGTCAAGAAAAAAAGCTCACCATTATTGCTGTTTGTAGGGAAACCCTGTTTATTAAGCTCCCCATACTGTACAAGAAAAGAACTCCGCTTGACTCCTAGCTAGGTTAGGGTCAATTACACCAGCCTTACCGTGGCATATGATCCTTAAGTCCTTCTCGACATTCTGCAGCATTATTGCTGAATTTTATCGTTAAAAATACATAGCTTTAAGCATTTTATCAATTAAAAGGGAATTCTTGGTATTTTATTTAAGTATATTGAGCACTCTAGCAATGACGTTAAAAATAGGAGAAGATTATATGAATTTAATCCTTGTTGCCTTAGTTTTTTTGTTTGCTATCATGAAAGGAGATTGGAAAAACTGGGAGTCATACTATCCCACTATGCTTTATATATCCTTAGCTTCTTTTTTATATGAATTTATTTCGCATAGTCACTTTCATCTCTGGGAGCTCCAAGAAGATCATCTTTTTAACCTTATGAACGTTCACTTCGTACATAATTTGATTATTAACCCATTCGTTGCATTTGTGTATTTATCTAATTATCCTTCAAGCGTTAAGAAACAAGTGTTCTACACAATCAAGTGGATTCTTATTTTTGGATTAATAGAATGGATTGGAACACAAACAAGCATTATTACGTACCACAACGGGTGGCACATTGGATGGTCAGTATTATTTGTAACCGTTATGTTCCCCATGGTCCGTCTCCATCATATTCATAAGCTTTTAGCACTCTTACTTTCCTGCATATCTACTTTGGTGTATTTGATTATTTTCAATTATTTGTAAACAAATAAGAGCTTTTCCAACATGGGAAAAGCTCTCATTTATTTTGCTTTCGAAAGACACTCAATCTAGTGAAATAAAAAAACTGCCTCATTTGGCAGTTTCAAGGTATATGAGAAGTCGATCGTTATTTTGCGGATTTTCATATTTTTATTTATTAGCCCAACGATTTTCCCTTATCTACTTCTTCCACTTATAACCTACTCCCCAGACTGTCACTAAATACGTATCGATCTCAAAACCTGACTGTCTGCATTTCTCGCGAAGGTTACGAATATGAGAATCGATCGTCCGCCCCTCTGTGCTTGAGTCGAAGCCCCATATCAATTGGATAAGGTGTTCCCTGCTGAAAACTTTCTCAGGATTTCTCATAAATAAACCAAGCAAATTAAATTCTATAGGTGTCATCGTGATGGTTTTGCCTTCAAAGGATACCTTATGCTTCTCCTTATCCCACGTAAGTCCTTTTACAAACAGTGTATTCTCATCTACAGAGTTCAGCCTTCTCGAGACAGCTTCAATTCTTGCAAGAAGGACTTCTTCATCGAACGGTTTCGTAATGTAATCGTCAGCTCCTAACTTTAATCCTTTCACGATTTCATTAGGCTGATCCCTCGCTGTTAGCATGATGATTGGAACATCTGATATGTTTCGGATTTCTTTACAAGTCGTCCATCCATCCATTTTTGGCATCATGACATCGAGAAGCACAAGCTCTATCGCTTCCTTTCTCATAACATCTAGTGCTTCAAACCCCGTACTTGCCGTAAAAACCGTGTACCCTTGTGGGAGTAAAAACAGAGAAATCAAATCGACCATGCGTTCTTCATCATCAACAATTAAGATGCGCTGCATACTAGTTTTCAACTCCTGGAATGACTATTTGTATCGTAGTACCCTTTCCTAACTCACTCTTTGCTGAAATGCCCCCATGATGTTTCTCAACAATTTCTTTTGCTATGGCTAGTCCAAGTCCAGATCCTCCATATTTACGAGAGCGTGATTTGTCTACACGATACAAGCGATCAAAAATATAAGGAAGGTCTTCTGCTGGGATTCCTTCTCCTTCATCGATCACTTCCACCTTCACGTCTTCTTCATGATGAATAGCTTCGATTCGTACAGATTTCCCTTTTTCTGAATAATGGAGCGCGTTATCTAATAGATTGAGCAATACTTGAGAAAATCTTTCTGGATCTACGGAGATCATGATGTCTTTATCACAATATGTATACAAACTAATCCCTTTATTTTCGAAAGCTGGTATAACCTTTCCTCTCACATCACCGATCAACTCACAAAGCTTCACTTTTTCCTTCTCAACCATAAATCCTTTTTGGTCCATTTTAGCCATATCAAATAAATCTTTCACAAGGTTTGTAAGGTTTTGAGATTCTTCTTTAATAATATTTAAGTACCGCTTTCGATCCTCTGACGTTAGGTTTTCTCGTTTTACAATTTCAGCATACCCGCTTAAATAAGTGAGAGGTGTTCTTAACTCATGGGAAATACTCGCAAGGAAATCACTTCGTTCATTTTTCAATCGAAGCAGATCATTCGATAGTCGTTGGATGGCTCTTGCCAGTTCGCCCAATTCATCGTCTCGATCTTCCCTTAAAAACACATCGTGCTCACCGCTACTCATTTTTTGGGTTGCTTCTTTCATATGAATGAGTGGTTTCGTTATGATTCGAGATAAATAAATAATCGTAACTACCGTAAGAAACAACGCTAAACCCATCACGATTAAGAATTGATTCGTTAAATTATCCCGAACATCTCTGATCCCACCTGTATCAAGAAACATATAAACATAGCCAACAACTTCTCCTTTAGAGCGAATCGGTGAAACAGTTGAAACAAAAGGGGCACTTCCCCAATCTCCCTCTATAATTCCACCCTTTGATCTCATCTCCTCAGCTGATTTGATAATATGAGTGATGCTTGTAGTAATTTCGTTAGAGTGTGAAAGAACATGATTTTGTTCATCCGTAATTACGACTTGTGTTTCTGCCTCTGACTCCATCAGAGCCACATGTTCTCTTGTACTTGGATCAAAATGATTCTCCAAAACGTCTCTATGACTATTTCCTCTGGCAACTAAAGCATCTGTCTCGACCCTTACACGCTCGTTTAAAAATCCAAAGTAGAGCACCACAAACAGAACACTTTCCAAAATAACGATACTTGTAAGAAACAACATCCCTAATTTTGTGGCTAATCTATTCTTTCTTTTGAATTGCATGTCATGCCCCTTTTTTACATTTTATCCTACCACAAAGATATCGAGATTTTATGCACCTTGATGTTTACTTATCTATTTTCATAAAAAAAAAGCCCGTTTAAAACGGGCAGATTTAAACTTATATCGAATATCAATTAAGCAGCAAGTTTTCTGCATTCCTGTGCACATGTAAAGCAAGCCTCTGCACACTTTTGGCAGTGTTCGTGGTCATGCTTCTTACACTCATTTCCACAAGCTTCACAAATCGTCGCGCAAACTTCAGCTAGCTCAGAAGAAAATGGTGTCCCTCGAACAAGTGCTTGTTCTAAATACCCACAAATATCTGAGCATTCACGATCAAGACGAATACATTCTGCCATCATGTTCACATCGTCTTCTCTTAGACAAGAATCGTAGCAGTGGTTACATGCCGTCATACACTCATGTAGCGTTTCAATAACAGAACCATATTTTTCATGTGACATAAACAAAATTCCTCCTTATTTATTGATTACACTGTAGTATTTTTCCAAAGCAAGCGCCTTTTAAACGCCATTTACCAATAAATTTCCCAATTAATGAATTTCATAATTTATGCACAAAATCTCCATATATTAAGGGAATTCATATTTGTTATTCCTTTAATAGCATGTCCACTCATTTGATTGAAATGAAACCAAAAAAAGAACGAGGGGAATCCCTCGTTCTAAGCTTGTTGTAATCTAGATGATACGCTTCCTATGCCGTAGGAGCTTAAATACCTCTTGCTTTCCTGTGGACGAACGTCCAAGCCTCAAAGCGAACAAAGACCGTCCACTCTGAGTCTTGAACGCCCGTTGGACCACGGGAGTCAAGAGGTATTCACTCCTACTAGAGTACATTCAATCAAAGTTAAACTTTCCGATCTATTACGCTAACAAACTTTTCAGCGCGTCATTTTGAGGTGGTTTATTCTTGGTTTATTCCTTCATATTAAAGCAGATTGAAGCGGAAGGATGCCCGCCCCGCGGAAAGCGAGCATCCTGGAGCGTAAATCCCCACTATTTTGTTGGCCGATTCCTTAGACTTTCTCAACAGCCTGACAACGAGGGAAATCCCTCGTTCTTTTCCTTCCAATAAAATTAGACTACGTCATAACCTTGTTCTTCTACCGCTTCATTCATATCAGAAACGGATACTTTAGATGCTTCATAAGAAACATCTGCTTTTCCTTTCGAGACATCTACCTCTACTCCATTAACACCGTCTAACTCTGTTAATGCTGTTTCTACTGCAGCTTTGCAGTGATTGCATGTCATACCTTTAATGGTAAGTGTTGTATTTTCCATATTGAACTCTCCTTTCACGTGATTACATTTATAATTTAACTCGCTTCAAACGAAGTGAGTTCGTCACAACGGATACAGAACTAAATGCCATTGCGGCACCTGCTACCCACGGAGCTAAGAGTCCGATCGCAGCGATCGGAATTCCAATCGAGTTGTAGAATAGTGCCCAGAACAAGTTCTGGCGAATGTTCTTCATTGTTTTCCGGCTTAAGTTGATCGCTTTAGGGATATGTTCTAAATCCCCGCCGACAAGCGTAACGTCTGCTGTTTCGATCGCGACGTCCGTGCCGGTCCCGATCGCCATTCCGATATCAGCAGTTGCAAGCGCTGGAGCATCATTAATTCCATCGCCTACCATGGCAACGCGCTTTCCTTCTTTCTGTAGATCAGATACCTTATTCGCTTTATCTTCTGGAAGAACTTCAGCATATATACCTGTGATGTTCACCTGTTTCCCAATCGCTTCTGCAGTCCTCTTGTTATCACCAGTGAGCATATATACATCGATTCCAAGTTCACGTAATTCTTGAATCGCTCTCTTTGATGTTTCTTTTACTGTATCAGCTACGGCGATGATCCCTCTAACACTTTGCTCAATGGCGATGAACATCGCTGTTTTTCCTTCTTTTTCGAAGCGAGCCATCTGCTCTTCATACTCTTTAAATGGTATATCCTCACGAGCCATCAACTTCCTTGTACCGACAAGAACCTTTTTACCATCGACCATAGATAAGATACCGTGACCCGGTATGGCCTCAAAGCTGTCAGCTTCATTCACCTTCATTTGCCTTTGTTCACCATATTGGACGATTGATCGCGCAAGCGGATGTTCTGATGCTTTCTCTGCTGCAATGAGGTAAGGTAAGACGTCTTGGTCTTCTCCATCCACAACGATGAAGTCAGTCACCTCAGGTTTCCCTTTCGTAATCGTTCCCGTTTTATCTAATAAGATGGCATCAATTTTGTGAGTACCTTCTAAAAACTCGCCACCTTTGAAAAGAACGCCCATTTCAGCACCTTTCCCCGTACCTACCATGATGGAAGTAGGCGTAGCGAGTCCGAGTGCACACGGACAAGCGATAACGAGAACAGCGATTGCAACCTCAAGTGCCTGCGGTAAATCGAAAGGGTTCACCCAAAGGTACCAAACAAGAAATGTTACGACTGCGATTCCTACTACGATTGGAACAAAGATACCTGATATAACATCTGCCATTCTCTGAATTGGTGCCTTGGAGCCTTGCGCTTCTTCAACAATTTTGATGATTCCTGCAAGGGCAGTATCACTCCCTACCTTCTCTGCAGTCATCGTCAACGTTCCGTTCTCATTGATAGTGGAGCCAATGACAGTATCTCCTTCAGTCTTTTCAACCGGTATGGATTCACCTGTAATCATCGATTCGTCTACGGAGGATTTCCCTTTTTGTATCAAACCATCTACAGGGATCTTCTCTCCTGGGCGAACAAGAATCATATCGCCTACCTGGACTTGATCGACCGGAATTTTCACTTCTTCACCATCTTTTATCACACTAGCTTCTTTCGCTTGAAGATCTAGTAATTTCGTAATGGCTTGCGTCGTTCTCCCTTTAGCGAGATCTTCAAATAACTTTCCAACAAGGATGAGTGTAATCAAGATCGCACTCGTTTCAAAATACAGTTCCGGATTATAACCTGTGGTCGCAAAGAATCGAATACCTTCCACTACACTATAAAAGTAAGCAGCAGACGTTCCTAGTGCAACGAGCACATCCATATTGGCACTTTTATTAATAAGTGCTCTGTAAGCCCCCATATAGAAGGGTGCGCCAATATAAAATTGTACTGGTGTAGCTAATAGGAATTGAAAGAGCGGATTCATGAATAATTCTGGTAATGGAAGTGCAATATCCATCGGAAGATGAGCGATCATCGTATAAAGCAGAGGCAAAGAAAGCAAGATCGATAAACCTAGCTTCATCTTCTTCTTTTTGATTTCTTCCTCTTTGTAAGAACGCTTCTCTTCACGATCTTCCTTTACGACAGCTTCATACCCTAATTTCTTTACTTTTTGGATAACGTCGTCAACCGTCACAACCCCAGGCTGATATTCTACGATTCCAGATTCAGTAGTTAAATTTATTGAAGCTGAATCGACCCCTTTCGTGCGGTTCAATCCTTTTTCAATCCTTGTTGAGCAAGCGGCACATGTCATACCGTGGATGTCCAGTTCGACCTTTTCTTTCTGAACTCCATATCCTAATTTCTCTATTTTAGTTACAATGTCATTCGCTTCTACTTTTTCTTCATTATAGGTAACACTAGCCTTTTCCATTGTCAGGTTGACGTTTGCTTCCACACCGTCCATCTTGTTGAGGACTTTTTCGATTCTTTGTGAGCAAGATGCACATGTCATTCCCGTGATGTTGAACGAGACTTGTTTTTCCGTGACCATTTCATCACCTTCTTATTTCGTGAATTGTTTGATGACCTTCATCAATTCATCTATATGTTCATCGCCGTTCCCTTCTTGAATTGCACTCGCAACACACGTTTTCGTATGTCGTTCGAGTAATGAAAATCCTACCTTATCTAAAGCCGCTTGTATCGCGGAAATCTGAATAAGAATGTCAACACAATACCGATCTTCCCCGACCATCTTTTGTATCCCTCTAATCTGACCTTCTATACGTTTTAACCGATTTTGCAAAAGTTGTTTTTCATCTTCAGTCCTAGGTTCTGTCGGCTTTTTGTCTGGCTGTGGTGAAAGTTCGGGCTCATTACTCATCAAGACCAGCTCCCTTTTGCTTTTGCCTATAATATACCCCCATAAGGTATATGAGTCAAATCGTTTGATTGTCAATGTTCATATTAGAATCTCCTCTAAAGTTTTGTATATAAAAACGCGACTCTTCATTTTGAAGAATCGCGCAAGTATCACCATTATTCTATTTAACCGGAATCCAGATTTCAGATCGGTAGTCATCGCTGTTTGGATTTCCTTCTGAATACACTTCGAGCTCTGGCCCACCCGCATTTTCATATCCATTCGATGGGAACCATTCGGAATAAATCTTCTTCCATGCCGCTTGCATGGCGTGAGGCATCGCTCCGTGAACGCTAAAAATCGCCCAACGACCACGAGGAATCTCAAGCTTGCTCATGTTTTCAGGCGGTACCCCTTCATGAGCAGCAGCAATCCAATACTCCATACGATCGGATTGCTCGTTATCACTGAGACAAATACCTAACATCCCTTTTACCGGTCCGTCGTTTTTCCTTAGTAACGTTTGGTCAGTTCCATCACCATTCACTTCTTCCCACATCTTTGGAATAAGACGAAGATTCTCTCCGTTCGCACAAGACATTTCCTTCTTGACCCCAACAACTTGAAACGCTTCTTTCTCAACAATTTCGTATTGCATCGGTTCCGCTCCTTTCAAATTCACCTGGATGACCAGGCGATTATAAGCTGTTATCTTTCCAGAAGCTTTTCTTGCTTGTCTCGGGGATAGACTATGCTGCTTACGAAAGGCTTTCGAGAAAGACTCGGGAGTGTCGTAGCCATACTTATAAGCGAGATCAATAATTTTATCATCACTCTTTCGTAATTCTTGAGCGGAGAGCGTTAACCTTCTCCGGCGCATGTACTCTGCTACTGTCGTTCCGGTTAATATCGTAAAGATCCGCTGAAAATGAAAAGGGGACAAATGTGCCGCTCTCGCTATTTCCTTTATCGTAATCATTTCCAACAAATGGTCTTCCATAAAATCGATCGCCTTTTGCATCGACTCGACCAACGTCATCTCCTTCACTCCCTTACCCTCACTTTACCAACACAATACCATAAAAACCTGTCATTCCATGCTCTGGAATGACAGGTTTACCTAAAGCAATCTATTCTTTTCTTAACAACCTCATACTGTTTAGAATGACGAGTAATGCGGCCCCAGTATCACTTAGAACTGCCATCCAAAGAGTGAGGAATCCAGGAAAGATAAGCATGAGCGCTGCCACTTTCGTCACTAATGAAAACCAGACATTCTGCTTAATAATCGTCAACGCCCGACGACTCAATCGAATCGTATAAGGTAGTTTCTCAAGATTATCTGCCATCAGGACGATGTCTGCCGTCTCCATAGCTGTATCCGTTCCGGCACCACCCATAGCGATACCAATGTCAGCTGTCGCTAGAGCTGGGGCATCGTTTATCCCATCTCCAACCATCGCAACACTCTTACCTTCATTCTGTAGTGCTTTTATTGAAGACACTTTTCCTTCAGGAAGCAATTCAGCAAAGTAGCGATCGACCCCTGTTTCATGAGCGATCTTCTTAGCTGTTCCGGCATTATCACCTGTCAACATCACCATTTCTTCTAAGCCTACTTGCTTCAACTTCTGTATCGATTGCACCGTTATGTCACGGATGGTGTCCGCTACGGCAATGATACCTAGAACTGTGGTTTGATTTCCTATCACAACTAGCGTGTGTCCGTCACTTTGTAACGAACCGATCCGTGTTTCAAAGTCATCTAATGGCACTGTCATTTCAGAAAACAGTTTCGGATTTCCTGCGAAATAGTCGATGCCATTAATCGTCGCTTGAGCACCTTTACCTGGTATTGCTTTAAATGATTTTCCAGCTTTAACAGAAATGTCGCGTTCCTTTGCGTACGTTGTAATGGCTTGAGCAATTGGATGCGTCGAATGCTCTTCAATCGTTCGTGCGATGCTGATGAGCTCTTCCTTATTTTGTTGAACGCTTATGACCTCTGTTACTTTTGGTTTACCTTCTGTAAGAGTCCCCGTCTTATCAAAAGCAATCGCTTTAATGACGCCAGCTTTTTCTAAGAACGTCCCCCCTTTGATCAATACGCCATTATTAGCCGCATTTCCGATTGCAGATACGATCGCAACAGGTGTGGAAATGACCAAAGCACATGGACAAGCTACTACTAATAACGCAAGCCCTTTATACAACCATTCCCCCCATGTTCCGAAACCTACTAATGGCGGAACGACCATGATAAGAAGTGCTAGACCAAACACAATCGGTGTATAGACTCTTGCAAATCGATCGACGAAGGCTTGAGTAGGAGCCTTCTTCTCTTGCGCCTCTTCTACAAGGTGAACGATTTTGGCAATCGTTGTATCTTCAACTAGTTTCGTTACAGTCACTTCTAATGAACCACTTTCATTAACCGTCCCTGCATACACCGCATCTCCCTGAGCTTTATCGACAGGTAACGATTCTCCTGTAATCGGTGCCTGATTAACACTAGATGAACCTGAAATGATTTCGCCATCTAGCGGGATTTTGTCACCAGGCTTTACGATGATCACATCGTTCACTTTCACGTCTTCAACCCGTTTTCGAATCAGTTGACCTCCATTCTTCACTGATGCTTCTGAAGGTGAAAGGTTAATTAAGCTTCGGATCGATTCTCTTGTACGTTCGATGGACCTGTTTTGCAGCTTATTTCCTAAAGCAAAGAGAAAGACCACCGTCGCACCTTCAAACCACTCGCCAATAAGGGCGGCACCAATCGCTGCTGAAGCCATCAGCACGTTCATGTCGAGAGAGCCACTTTTTATAGCATAGTAAGCACTCTTTGCTGGCTTAAATCCTCCTACAACGATGGCTGCAGCATAAAGAGCAGTAATGAGATCATTGTTAAGGGGTGTAAATGACCCAATGAAACCAAGAACTAGAAAGATTCCAGCTAATGTCGTAACCGGAATTTTCCTTTTGGTTTTCTCATTCTTTTGTTCACTAGAAGATTCTAAGGAAGCATCAAAACCTGCTCTTTGCACTTCTTTTATTATTTCGTTTTCATTTGTTGAGTGATTAACATGCATGTTTCCTGTAGAAAAACTCACGTTGACCGAGTGTACAGTGGGATTTTTGGAAAGATGTTTTTCAATCGTCATGGCGCATGAGCCACAGTCCATCCCTTCAACCCTATACGTTTGCATGTTTTTTGGCTTATGCATTGGCTCTGCTTCAAAGCCTAACTTCCTAACGTAATTAGGGATATCCTCATACACAGCTGCGCTCTCAGCACCTACAGCCATCTTCCCAGTTCCATACATGACCTGTACCGAACGAATCCCTTTCGTCTTCTGTAACCCTTTTTCAATCGTTGCTGCACAAGAAGGGCAATCCATGCCGCTAATTTTATACTGAACGGTGTCTTGTTTATCTGATGTACTACCGCTACTTTCATTTTCTTCAGAACGACAACAGGAAGAACTCTTTTCAGTTTCAGCCGTCGAACAACACGCAGAAACAGTTTCCTCTACTTTCTTCGGCCCACAGCAGCTGGCAACATCTGTTTCGTTACGATTGGCGCTTTTGTCATCTGAACAGCAGCCAGATTGCGTATTTCTTTCTACCTCACTCATACCCCTACCTCCTTTCTAAACCTCCACCAACTCTCATGAATGCTTTGCATGTACCAATGCAATAGAAACCAATTGGTGAACATGATCGTCGGCTAAAGAATAGAAAACAAGTTTTCCTTCTTTACGATATTTGGCCAGCTTCATATTTCTTAGTAATCTTAAGTGATGTGATGCTGTGGCAGTGGTAGAGCCGATGATATTTGCTACATCACATACACAAAGTTCTTTTTCTAACGTTAGCGCATAAGCGATCTTCATTCTTGTAGCATCAGATAACGCTTTGAAAATCAACTCAACGCCTTCTACCTTCTCGATTTCTGGCTGAACTCTTTGTACAAGTTCTTCATCAAAACAAAATGTATCACATGTATCTTTATTAGATCGTTTTATTACCTTTTCACTCACTATGTTCACCTTCATTCAAATGATTATTTGAGTATTTGTTTATAGTGTAGTATCTCCCTTACATGAAGTCAAAACAAATATTCAAATGATTGTTTGAATATGATCGAAGTCTCTAGCTTTACCTTTTTATCGTAACTTTCATACAAGTGGGCTATACTCTCTATCGCTGCATTATAATGTTAATAGTAAGGTAGAGTTGAGCGGGATTACCGCAGAAGAGAAATAAAAACAGTATAAGGGGGATTCTATGGAGAGCAGTTTTTTGTTCTTGTCATCGCTGGTTGTTTCCATCATCTTATTTTCCATAGCAATTTTTCAGGTGTTATTATCCCTTGGCTATCCTTTAGGAGAGTATGCGATGGGTGGGTATCACAAAATCCTTCCAACCAAGTTGCGTATCGGGAGTGCGTTAAGTGCGTTGCTTCTTTTAATGATGGGGTTGGTTTTCCTCCAACATACGAATGTCATAGGTTGGTTACCATTCTCTTCAACAACTACACTAGTTTGGGTCATGACAGTATTTCTTGGTATCAATACATTAACAAACCTCTTATCGCGAAGTAATAAGGAACGCTTTGTGATGACTCCCATAGCATGTGTAACCTTTTTCTTGAGTTTGTTGATTGCTTTATCATAGTTACGGCATTAGAAAAACGCTCAAGTTTTGTAACGGGTTCTGTGGTGTTAACTAGAGTAAAGTTTATTGAAAAGTTCGATTTGTTTAAAATTAATTTGAAATTGAGAAGAGAAACCTAAGGAAATGTGAGGGGAAGTATGAGGAAATACCAAAATGAAAAATCCATACCAAAAACCATGGAATAAGTAGCGGCGATTGGCTTATTGAAGAAGTGAATACATGGTGAAGAAGAGAGGATGCCCTGCTGAAGAGCATCCTTTTCTTATTAAGTATTTAAATCAACTCAAAACTCTTCATAAGTAGCTGGGTCTTGATCTTTCAATCGCCCATTTGGTTTCGTTAATTCAGCCATAATCGCCATTTCTGTTTCATTTAACGAAAAGTCAAATATAGAGAGGTTCTCATGCTGACGTTCTGGAGAAGAAGACTTAGGGATCGGAATGGCTCCTAATTGATAATGCCAGCGTAAAATCACCTGAGAGATTGATTTATTATGTTGACTAGCAATTTGACTGATCGTTTCATTTTCTAAAATGTCAGTTACACGAGCTAGTGGGCTCCAGGATTGTGTTTTGATGTTATTTTGTTGATGAAATCTTCTCTGTTCTTCCTGATTGAAGAAGGGGTGTAGTTCAATTTGATTAATGCTTGGCTTTACGCCTGTTTCCTTTTCCAGTTGCTCTAAGTGCTCCGGAAGGAAGTTACATACGCCAATCGAGCGAATGAGTCCCCATTTCTTAGCGTCAATTAAAGCTTGCCATGCTTCTGGATAAAGACCTTGTTTAGGGTTCGGCCAGTGAATAAGGTACAAATCATAATAATCCAGGTTAGCTCTATATAACGACTCTTGAATGGCCGTAACGGCTTTCTTATATTCTTGATAGCGACCTGGTAATTTAGAAGTGACGCGCAACTCATTCCTAGGAACTCTACTTCGACGAATAGCTTCGCCTACGGTTCCTTCATTTTCGTAATTGTAAGCCGTATCGATGAGACGGTAGCCAACGTCAATTGCGCTATTAATCGCAGTTGCCCCGTCATTTCCATTTAATTTATAAGTACCGAAACCGATAGCAGGTACAGTTAGACCATCATTCAACGTTAGTTCAGGGATTGATTCCTTCAACAAAGCTCATTCCTTTCAATAATAATCAACTTTATTATCTCACTATAAATCTACCACTCCCAATAAAATGCAAACATGTGTAAGCGTATTAACAATAAATATATTTGTGAAGGAAGATGAGGTCGGTTGAAAGATATTAAATTATTGTCTAGAACAGATCAGATAAGCTGTCTTAACAGTAATTGATAAGAGCAGTTTAATTTTGAAGTTGGCATAATCAAAATAATGAAGCAGAATCTTTTCCCTTTTCACTATTTTTCAGAATATTAATCTATTGGCTGCATTATCTGACGGTCCTGAATAAATGTCTAGTTTAAGTTTTCAGTATGAAGGTAGGTCTTGACTTAGGACAGAAAGATTCGTTATTTACCATCTTCAAGTATCTCGGAGCTTATCTTAAAAAGATAGGCTCCGAATTGTGAAATAAGAGATAAATTTATTAGAACCGTTTTGAGATAATTGGAATTGACGAGTAGAGTTTTAATTTATATGTTTTCAATTGGTGTTTGAATTCTAAAAAGTATAAAAAGAAAGAAAGCTAAAACAAATTCTTTATATTCAACAATCTCGGAGCTTTAAAAAACGGCCAGAGGCAAATAGTCTCTGACCGTTTTTCTTGTGCGATTTATTTGTTGTTTATGATATGAATTAGGATGCCATTTATTTGTACAATTACGTGTTTGTACTTCAAAACAGATCCCGTTACAAGTTCTGAGCGTTATTTTCTATTATTTTTGTTTTAATCACAGATTTCAGGTGGATCACTTCTCCCATACTCATTCTCAATGAAGCTGTTATTTCTATTCTCCACTTTCACATCATAAGGGATGTTTCTAAATAACTTATTTCTGAGCAAAAGATTATGACTAGCTTTCTTTTCAAGTACAACTCCATTCATTTTGTTACCGGAAATGGTGTTTCCTTCTAAATTATGAAAGCCTGTTTCTACTAACACGCCGCTTTGTGAGTTAAATTGAATACTATTTCCAGCCACATGATTGCCTTCATTATTAAGTCTTACACCACTTAATATATTGGCTAGGATCTTGTTCCCGATAATAGCACCTGAACCTAGACCGGCTATTTCATGAACACCATTATTGTTATTTTCTTTAATCTCATTATTGTATATAAAATTGAAACCAGCGTTGTCCGCAATCCCGTTCATTCCGTTAGAAATAAAACGATTTCGTGTAACGGTACTACCTACCGTTGTATTCCCTTCATAGTTAACGGCGTTTCCACCGTTCGCATGAACCATATTATCGACGATCCATGTGTTCATCGCTTTGATTCGAATGCCATCTTCAAGTGCATGTGAGATGTTGTTTTGCCATATGAGAGTCGAGAATGCGAGAGAAAGTTCAATTCCGTTTCCTTTTAAAATGTTCTTAATGTCATTCTCCACAAGTGAAACACCTACGCCTCTCACAAAAATTCCGTTATCGATATAATTCTTAATCTTGAATCCTTGAATGAGTAAAATACTAGATGATAGATCAAAGGCAACACTCAATTTGTCCTTCCCATCGAGTGTCACGTGGTTCCCTTTAGCGATGATTCGAATACCGGACTTTGATAGCGGCACCGTGACTTCTTCATGATACACACCGTTCTCTACGAAAATCGTACTACCAGGAGATGAGGCATTCACTGCTTCAGAGATTGTTCCATAGTCATTTGGGACATTGATGACCTGATTTTTCGATTGATTTGTCCCTTGAGGTGAGTGATGAGGTGGCATGTTACTTAGAGTGTTTTGGAGAATCGTATTCTTCCTATTTTTAACGACGAGGTCATTCTTTCTATTGCGTTTGAAAAAGTTTCGAAAAACAAGATTTCTCGTTGCTTTCTCTTCTAATACGATACCGTTTAGATTTTCAATAAATCGGTTTAATTCAAGAACGTTTAACTTTCCTTCTACATGGACACCAGAACGATTATTCCCTACGAAATCATTGTCTAACGCTACATTTCCAGGAGTATTCATCGCTAGTCCATTGACTCTATTGTTCTCGACCTTATTTCCTAATGTAATTGAGCCACCAAGACTAGATGGGAGGTCAATACCTTCTTTTCCATTTTCACTAATATCATTATCAAAGATAAGATTAAACCCTTCATCTTCTAGTATTCCGCTTCCTCTATTATGCTGAATGACATTTCCGACAATATGGTTACCGATCGTTTGGATGCGAATGCCATTATGACCGTTCTGACGGATAGCATTATCAACGACCCATACGTTTTTCGATTGAAGATTAATACCATCATGACCTGCACTCGAGATAATATTCTTCCAGATGAGATTAGAGAAAGTTCCTTTATCCAACTGGATGCCGTGTCCTTCCTTCACCCCATGAATCGTATTTTCGATTAATTTAACTCCGTATACACCTGTAACTTCTATTGCTGATTTTACATAATCTTCAATAACGAAACCATTTACTTCAACATCATTCGCCATCAATGTAAATGCTTGTTTTAGTTTTCCACTTCCGTCCAAAATCACCTTGTCTCCAATTGCGATAAAACGAATGGAAGGCTTGTCGGAAGGGACTGTAATACTTTCATGATACGTTCCATTTGAAACGAGTATTGTGTCCCCAGGATTCGCCTTTTTCACAGCCTTCGTGATCGTTTTAAAATCTTGTGGTACATAGAGCGTTTTTTGAAGTGTTTTAGCAGACGATGAAGACTGCCCTTTCGCCATCAACGACACAAGGTCTGCATGGTAGTCTTTCACACTTTTATTCCACTGTTCAAATAGTTTTTGTAACCCTAAAGGTAGATTTTCTCTTCTTGACATTCGTGTTCCACACCTTCTTTCAAGTCTCGAATACAACATGCTTCTATTAAGTAACTCAATCTACGTGATAGAGGCAAATAGCACTTATAGCATGTGTATTACCGCTTGGACTTGAATGCTTGTGTGCATGTCTAGTTAAGAAGAAAAATGTTAACAAATATAACAATCCTTTATTACTAAATCTAGACAAATGCAAAACGCAGTCAATATATATTGACTGCGTTTGAATCTTCTCAACCTTCTTAGTTTAGATTACAAGCGTGAAGGTCATACATCTACTTCTATCCCTGCACCCATTTCTTTAGCTTTTTTATATACACCCTTTGCGACTGCTAAATCAAAATATGCAGCACCTACTGATTTAAAGAACGTAATGTCATCATCATTATTTCGACCTTTTTTGGTTTTCGTAAGGTCTTCAAGCTGCGAAAAGACATTTTCAAAGGACCAGCTCTTGTTATTGTGTGCATGAATCAATTCCCCAGCTTCTTTTTTAACTCCCTCTAAATCATCAACCACAATTTTGTTAGCACGCGTTACAAAGTACTCATCCACTTCTCTCATATGAGGCATATAAGATCCTACCCCATTCACATGAGTTCCAGGTTGAACATCTTCTCCCAAAAAGACTGGCTCATCAGAACGAGTTGCACAGCAAATGATATCTGCTTCCCTAACTGCTAAAGTGGTATCTAGTATGACTTCAAAAGGAACATTTATCCCCTCAGATGCTAGTTTCTCACCAAACTTTTGCGCTTTTTCAGGGGTTCGATTAACGAGTAAGATCTTATCAATAGGTCTTACTTCCATAACAGCTAGTACTTGTTCAAATGCCATAGCTCCAGTACCGATAACCGTTAATACTTTGCTATTTTCCTTTGCTAGGAACTTTGTCGCAATTCCACTTAAAGCACCCGTGCGTAATCTTGTTAAATAGGAGGCATTCATAAGAGCAAGATGTTCTCCATCCGTCCCGTTAGACACTACCATGACTCCTTGCGTAGTGGACTTTCCTTGCGATGGATTGTCTGGAAAAATCGTAACGATTTTCACTGCTGATAACTCACTAACCAAATCTGCACTAGGCATGTACAGTGCTGACGCTTCACGCTCTGGGAAATTTAGGACTGTACGGTGTGGATTATTAATTGTTCCCTCTCCCTTGGACGCTAACATTGATGAAATATCTTGCATTGCATCGCTCATGGTATATAATTGTTTAATTTCTTTTTCATTTAAAATAAGCAAATCGATTTCCTCCCAAAACAAGTTTAGACATGACTCTGATTTACAGAGAGGTTTCTTTTCCTTTGTAATTCACTGGTTCCCTTTATTGCAGAAATAGCAATCAGAGAAACAAGTGCCGTAAAAATAATATAAAGTGCAACTGGTATATAAGAATCACCAAAACGTGCTAGTAATGCAGTGGCAACTAATGGAGCTGTTCCACCAGCTAGTGCAGCACCAATTTGATACCCAAGAGAGATACCGGTATATCGCACTTTCGCATCAAATATCTCAGAAAATAACGTTCCTAGAACTGCAGTTATAGGTGCCCAAATAATCCCCAAACTAATGACGGTTGCAATTATTAATAATACTACTGAACCTTGTTGAATCATCCAGAAGTAAGGAAATGAAAATAGCCCCATACCTATCGCACCAAGTATGTATAGTTTCTTACGTCCTACTGTGTCAGATAAGTTACCCATAAATGGTATTAGAATTGTAGTTACAACTGTAGCAATCATAACTGCAGCTAAAATAGATGTTCTAGAAAAACCTAGGTTTACTGTTCCGTATGAAACGATAAATGTACTAAAAATATAGAATGGTGCAGTCTCTACGAATTTAGCGCCAATTGCAATCAATACCTCACGCCAGTGATACTTCAGCGTATCGATGATTGGTACTTTCGGGATGTCTCCAGACTCTTGTACTTTTTTAAATTCTGGTGTTTCGTCAATTCCCTTCCTGATCCATAATCCAAAAATAACTAGTAACGCACTCAGGATGAATGGTACTCTCCAGCCCCATGTCATGAAGGAGCCATCAGGAAGTAATGTCATTATCCATAATGCTATCGTACCCATCAACATACCAATAGTGACTCCCATTTGGGGAATACTACCGAACAATCCTCGCTTTTCTTTAGGAGAGTATTCTACAGCTAGTAGGAGTGCTCCACCCCATTCTCCACCAATCCCAAGACCTTGAATTAAACGAAGTGTGATCAGTAAGATTGGAGCCCAGATGCCAATAGCTTGATAGGTTGGTAATAACCCCATTCCAAATGTAGCAACCCCCATCAGACTCAAAGTTAATACAAGTGTTTTCTTTCTACCGATTCTATCTCCAATATGACTAAAAACCACTCCTCCAAACGGTCTAATAAAGAAAGCTAAGGCAAATGAGGCATATGCTAACAAAAGACCTACAGTTGGATCCTCATTCACAAAAAACAGCTGGTTAAACACCAAAGCTGCTACTGTTCCATACAAAAAGTAATCGAACCATTCAATTGAGCTTCCTACCAAACTTGCAATTAAGATTTTTCGAGTTTGTTTCTTGTTCAAGTAACTTCCTCCTTATACATAATTGAAGTGACACTTCAAATTCTATAACCACCATACTACATTTAGTAGAATTTTCTGTCAACAACGCTCTTTTTTTCTCGATAAGACTAATGTAAGATTAAGGGTAATGTATAAATAGTGATATCAATGAGTGAGGAATGCTTATGTCTGAGGATTCAATTGGAGTTATTCTAAAGAAATTAAGAAAACAAAGAAAGTTAACATTGAAGAGGTTAGCAGAAATTACAGGGGTATCAATCAGCTTTTTGTCGCAAGTTGAAAGAGGAAAATCGAGCGTCACATTAGAATCTTTAAAGAAAATCGCTGATGCCCTTCAAGTCAATCCAGGAGTGTTCTTTGGTGAGGACGATTCGAATAGATTAGAAGAAAATTCGAAACCATTTTATTACAGAAATTTATCTAACGGTATTGAAGATGCTGTTTTCACTCCTATATTGGTAACTTTACAGCCTGGTGAAAGCGAAGGTAACGCCTTTTCTCATGATGGACATGAGTTTCTATTCGTTGTAAAAGGGGCTTTAACCGTAGAAATTGAAGAAAAACTTTACCGTTTTAATGAACAGGAAACAATATTCTTTGATGCGAACAAGAAACATTATTGGTATAACTATACAGACTCCATCGTACAGTTTTTAGTCATCTCTTCTAAAACAAAACGAGTCAAAGACTAAACCAAACAGCGATATGGGTTAAATACATAATCCCCCTTGCACTAGCAAGGGGGATTTTCATATACAAAATAAAATTGGTTATCTGATGTTACTTTCAAAAGGCCTATGAAAAGATATCACGTATATCTTCTTCCGTTAATGTCGTTCGCGCATTCTCACCAGAATTCACAATGTCTGAGATGAGCTCTCTTTTTTTATCTTGAAGGTCATTCATTTTCTCTTCGATCGTGCCACGTGCAACGAGCTTGATGACGTTTACCACCTTATCCTGGCCTATGCGGTGAGTACGATCTGCTGCTTGCTCCTCGACTGCAGGGTTCCACCACAGGTCATATAAGACTACGGTATCTGCTCCAGTTAAGTTGAGACCAGTACCTCCCGCTTTTAAAGAGATGAGAAACAGATTCCTTTCACCATTGTTAAACCGATTACACGTTTCTAACCGTGACTCTGCAGGCGTTTCTCCATCAAGATAGAAATAAGGATACCCTCGTATTGTGAGTTCTCTTCCGATCAATTTAAGCATCTGTGTGAATTGAGAGAAAATCAAAACTCTTCTACCAGAAAGGCGAGAATCTTCGATAATGTCGAGCAGCTGATCAAACTTCGCTGAACTCCCTTTGTAACCGTCTACGAACAGTGAAGGGTGACAACATATTTGTCTTAGTCGTGTTAAGCCAGCCAAGATTTTAATCCGATTCTTACGGATCGTATCTCTGTCCAGGTGCTTTAATGTATCTGTCTTTAGCTTCGCTAAGTAGGCAGCATAAAGTTTCTTTTGTTCAGGTAACAGTTCCGTTAATTCAAGCGACTCCATTTTGTCAGGTAGCTCAGCAAGCACATCCTCTTTCATTCTACGAAGTAAGAAGGGACGCACTCTTCGTGCGATGGTTTTCCTTGTTAAATGACTATAGTCTTTCAGCCCTCCAAATAATTGTGGGAACACGACATAATAAATCGACCAAAGCTCTTCGATGGCATTTTCGACAGGTGTGCCTGTTAATCCAAACTTGTTGTCTGCTCTAAGCTTCTTAACCGCGCGCGCCGTCTGCGTACCGGGATTCTTAAAGGCTTGCGCTTCATCAAAGAAGACCGTATGAAAGGTTTGATGCTCATACCATTTGATATCTCTACGGAGGAGCGGATAGGATGTGATCAACACGTCTACTTCTCCACTATCCTTTTGTAACGTTTCTCGGTTCTTTTTATTCCCATCGATCACAATCGCTCGAAGGTTTGGCGCAAACTTCTTGATTTCGTGTAACCAGTTATAGGTGAGCGAAGATGGACAAACGATCAGAACGGATTTCTCGCTCTCACGAATCGGCGAGAGCTCAGATGTGATGTAGGTGATGCTCTGCAACGTTTTACCGAGTCCCATATCATCAGCTAGTACGCCACCGAAGCCATAGCTAGCTAAGGTTTTCATCCATTTGTATCCTGTGATCTGATAATCTCGCAAGATGTGCTCTAATTCGTTTGGCACTTCAATATCCAGGCGTTCAGGATGATAGAACCCGTCTAGTAGATTCTTGACAGACGCTTCTTTTTGAACGACCTCACCCATTGTATTTAGGAGAGGAATACCCTTTCTGACCGGGAGATTTAACGTCGTTTCAAAATCCTCATCCTGCGGTGGTACAGACGTTAGAAAGCGATGGATCTCCTCCATTTCACTCGTTTCAAGCGATAAGAGAGACCCGTTTGGAAGTCGGTAATATTTCCGCTTTTCTTCTAATGCTTCTAATATCTCTCGAACTTGATTATCTGAAATCCCATCCATTTCAAACTTAAATTCCAGCCAGTTCGTGCGTTCCCTCTTTTTATGCTTAACTCGAATAGTAGGATGATTTTCCTTTTTCACAAGTCGATTCCGAACAGACGTCGTCGCATAGAGTTGTACCTTCTTTTGCAGCTTTGGAACGATATGATGAAGAAAATCATATTCGAGTGCTTCATTTTGCATATGATAACCGCCGTCGGTTTTGGAAAACCCACTTTCGTCCATGAGTGTGAGAATTTCTTCTTCCTTATCACGATCTCGAATAACAGCCTGACCTGTTGGAGCGTCCCTGCTTTCGAGCGGCTGAATCATGATGCCATCGTAGTGAAATTCTAGTCCAGCGAGTAAACGATTCTTCAGCCGATCTAAATATAATTTTGCAGTGAGTGGCGTTTTGTAAAACCGCTGGTTGATTGCATGGGATAGCTGAACGTTCCCTATCCTTTTCAAGTCTGGAACGATTTTTTCGAGAAAATGATCGATATGGTGGTCAGGAATCAGAATATGATTCGTACTATTGGAAGGAAGCATTTGCGTAAGTTCAAATAAACGATCACAGTCTTGCCAATCCAATTGAAACATTTTCCCATCATATAGAACGGAACGATATGATTTCAAAATGAGCATTCGTTCCAAACCTTTCATGGTTAACCGGAAGGTATCCGCCCGTATTTCGTCGAATAAAAAGGTGATTGGTGGCGTTTCGTCTATTATTTGAATGCTATTAAATAACTGACCGTTATATTCGATTTTCGCTACTGATCCAGTTGTTAAAAGTGGAACAAGCTTCAACCACGTTGATGGTGGAACGAGTAGCAGCCTATCTGTGATCAAACCATCCGCTATCGTATCGATTGTTTCAAGAAATGCTTCTTCATCCAGGACAACTCGGATAAGGTGATGTACAATCGCATCTGCTTCCACTGAAAAGTAATGGATCGTCGGGTCATACATAAGCCCAGTAGAAAGTTTGCTCGCCTTTCCTTGTTTGATATCCAAAAGAAAGTCTCGAACATGATGCAATTTCTCGTGTTCTATTTCTACTTCGATCCCTAGGAAGTACTCACAGTCCCCCACTGAAACTGGTTTACAAGTAAACGTAACATCAAGAGGTTTTCTATTCTCGAAAAATCGTTGTTGTCCACTCGTTCTTGTAGGTTTCTCATTGAAAAGCTTCATAAAATCTTCAGTCAGTTCACCGTGCGTTGTCGAAGAATCAGGTAAAACCGTTCGCTGTTGATAATTTTTAATCGCTATTAACACCGCTGCAATATGCTGACAATCTTTTTGAAAATTCAATAAGGAAGGACAGCTACATTCACCCACATAGTCTCCTGCCAACCCTTTTGCAATCGTCACATGAAACTCTTCTGTTCCAGTAACCGTCGCTTCACAATAGTCCTTACGATATTCATTCATTTTCACTTTATTCGAACGATAATAAGCCTCCCCTCTTTTGAAGGAAAGGTTACCGCATTTTTCTATTATCGTTTTGTTGTTTACGTTAATTTCCATGGGTCTTCGTCCTTCTTTTCATTATTGAGGCGTTCTTGTATTTAGCGTGCACCGAATCTAATCGAACTCTTTGTCTCATTTTACCATAGGTAATGTTCATTTATTTAGCCCGCTCACTAGCAGCTTTCAATGACACTAGTCTTCTTACTTGAAGACTGTTTTCATAGGATCTTTTGACTTTAAAGCTCATCCAACAAAAATTCTCATACTAATAGACTCACAAAGTTTTTTGAAAAATAGAGTCGTTTTTCTTTCAAAATGACTATTAATTTATTATAATTATAATCTAAGAAACGTTATCATGATTTTTACTCATTTTTAGGAGGGAAAATAACATATGGATAAAAACGAAATGCACGATAGCCAAGCTGCAGCTGGACAATGCCCTGTATCACATGGGAAAACACAAGAGGAAAGTGCAATTACAACAACACAAGTTGGTACAACTAACAAAGATTGGTGGCCTAACCAACTGAACCTTCATATTCTGCATCAACATGATAAGAAAACAAACCCGCTAGGAGAAGACTTCGATTACGCAGAAGAATTCGAAAAACTAGACTATTATGCACTGAAACAGGATCTTCGTGACGTGATGACAAACAGTCAGGACTGGTGGCCAGCTGACTACGGCCACTACGGACCACTTTTCATCCGTATGTCATGGCACGCTGCCGGTACATACCGTACTGGTGATGGACGTGGCGGTGGAGCTACTGGAACACAGCGTTTCGCACCACTTAACAGCTGGCCAGATAACGCCAACCTTGATAAAGCACGCCGACTCTTGTGGCCAATTAAGCAAAAATACGGAAACAAGATCTCATGGGCTGACTTACTTGTCCTAACAGGTAATGTTGCGCTTGAAGACATGGGCTTGAAAACATTTGGTTTTGGCGGTGGACGTGAAGACGTTTGGCACCCAGAAGAAGATATTTATTGGGGAATGGAGAAAGAATGGCTAGAAGACAACCGTTATTCAGGTGATCGTGAGCTTGAAAGTCCTCTTGCTGCGGTACAGATGGGTCTTATTTACGTTAACCCTGAAGGACCTAACGGTAATCCAGATCCGCTCGCAAGTGCACGCGACATTCGAGAAACGTTTGCCCGTATGGGAATGAACGATGAAGAAACAGTGGCACTAACAGCTGGTGGTCATACGTTCGGTAAAGCACACGGTGCAGGAGATGCAGAAGCACATGTTGGTGCAGCTCCAGAAGCAGCGGAGATTGAGGAACAGGGCTTAGGTTGGAAGAGCTCTCACGGTAGCGGTAAAGGACGCGACACGATTACAAGTGGTGTCGATGGGGCTTGGACAGCGAATCCAACGAAGTGGGATAACGGATACTATGATTTACTATTCGGTTACGAATGGGAGCTAACTAAGAGTGCAGCTGGAGCGAATCAGTGGAAGCCCGTGAACCCGAAAGAAGAAGACCTTGCACCAGATGCTGAAAATCCAGCATTAAAAGTAAATACAATGATGACAACTGCTGATATGGCTCTTCGTGAAGATCCTACTTATGAGAAGATTTCACGTCGCTTCCACCAGGACCCAGAATACTTTGCAGATGTATTCGCACGGGCATGGTTCAAATTGCTTCACCGTGATATGGGACCTAAAGCAAGGTACCTCGGACCTGAAGTACCGCAAGAAGACTTGATCTGGCAAGATCCAATTCCAACTGTCGATTACGACTTAACAGACAGAGAAATTGAAGATCTGAAATCTAAGATCCTAAGCTCAGGGTTAACAACTAGTGAGCTTGTAACAACGGCTTGGGCTTCTGCAAGCACATTCCGTGGGTCCGATAATCGTGGTGGTGCAAACGGTGCTCGTATTCGTCTCGAGCCAATGAAGAATTGGGAAGTAAATGAGCCTGAACAGCTTTCAAGAGTACTATCTGTCTATGAAGATATTCGAAAAGACCTCGATAAGAACGTTAGTCTAGCTGACTTAATTGTCCTTGGTGGTAGCGCAGCTGTAGAAAAAGCTGCGAAAGATGCAGGCGTCGATATTACTGTTCCATTTTCTCCTGGTCGAGGCGATGCTACGGAGAAGCAAACAGACGTTGAAAGCTTTGACGTACTAGAGCCAATGGCAGATGGCTTCCGCAATTACCAGAAGAAAGAATACACGTTGAGCCCAGAAGAACTTCTTGTTGATAAAGCACAATTACTTGGTCTTTCTGCACCTGAAATGACTGTGCTAATTGGTGGAATGCGTGTTCTAGGAACAAACTATAACAACTCGAAGCACGGTGTATTCACAAATAACGTTGGAACGCTTACGAACGATTTCTTTGTGAATCTACTCGATATGGGTATCGAATGGAAGCCGAAAGAATTTAATGAATACGAAGGCCGCGATCGCAAAACAGGCGAGCTTGTAAGAACAGCTTCGCGTGTAGACCTCGCCTTTGGTTCAAACTCAGTCCTACGTGCGGTTGTTGAAGTATACGCACAGGAAGATAACAAAGAGAAGTTTGTGAGAGATTTCGTTGATGCATGGGTTAAAATCATGAATGCTGACCGTTTCGATCTCAAAACAAACAAGAACGTCATTACGTCTCAAAACGCATAAACAAGAAAGTACCTTATCATGATGGTTGAATCGAAAAGAGCTTGGAGGCGTAATTGCCTTTCCAAGCTCTTTTTCATTTCATTGATTTTGAAACTTACTATGGATGTATCATGATAAATTCAGAGAATCTTTTAATTCTTCCTTCAAAATATCTAGTTGACTGGGATCTGGTATAAAGTATGAAGGGCCGGCTACATCAGGGGTAGTTCCTTGGATTTCCTTTGTTTCAATAGATTTTGAGCCTAGTGATGGGAACGTCCTCTGAAGGGCAAGTATTTCCCCAGGTTTCAAATTTGTTTCAACATTCTCTTTCAACACATTTGAAATCTTATTAATCTCAAAAATCGTGCCTGCTGATTTCACTTCATCAACAGTCGCTTTAATAAACTGCCTCTGCCGTTCATCTCTTGAATATACAGTATTGATATCACGCTTCCTCATCCTCACAAAGGCAAGCGCTTCTTCGCCATCCATTTCTCTTACCCCTTCCTCGAAATAAACCCGTTCGTTCGAATAGAAGTTCTCTTCCCAGAAAGGATATTTCACATCTACCTTCACTCCGCCTATCGCGTCAACAATATCATGAAATCCTTCAAAATCAACGGCAACATATTTATCTATTGGAATATTTAATAAATCTTCTACTGTTTCTACAGCTAGGGTTTGAGCTCCGTAATCACTAAGATAACCGTAAGTATAAGCAGCGTTTATTTTATGACTACCTGCGTACTCATCGCCGACCTTTTCTCCAGAAATATCAACTTTCGTATCTCTAGGAATGGTTGTCATAGTGACAGCCTTTGAGTCAGGATCGAGGGTTAACACAACTTGGGTATCCGCTCGTCCACCCTTTCCATCTGAAGAATAATTTTCAATTCCAAGAAGCAGAATCGAGATTGGCTCATTTCCTATGTCTACCTTTGTATCTCTTAATTCCGAGATACCATCTGCACGATCTAGTTCACTATAAGATTGCTTCGCTGTCTGATATACCTGGAAAGCTAAATAAACACCAACACTTAGGGTTATTAAAAGAAAAATAGAAATTCCGATCCGTATTTTCCGTTTAAGTTTTTTTCGTCTTCTATGCTTGAATCTGTTTTTCATGTCTTTCTCCTTTTATCATTCAATTAAGCTTAGATTAGTTTAGGTCGTCCCATAATAAGGCCCTACACTAAACTTTTCTTGGATAGAAAGCAATTGAGAAACTGTTAAAAAATGATAGCCTTCTTCTTCAAGAGCAGTCAAGATCGTTGGTAAAGCATCCGCTGTTGTTGGGTGAACATCATGTAATAGAATAATAGACCCGGGTACAACTTCCCTTTGAACCACCTTGTTAATCGCTTCAACGTTTTTGCTTTTCCAATCTAATGAGTCCACTGACCATAGAACAAGGGAAGAACCGTTATCCTTAGCAACCTCTTCAACTTCTTTATTAATTGCCCCATAAGGAGGACGTATGATGATAGGAGTTTGACCAGTTGCATCCTGTATCTTCTTGCTGGCTTTCTGAACTTCATTCACCAATTGTGGCTTTCCTATTTTCGTTAGATTTATATGATCATCTGTATGGTTCCCTATTTCATGGCCAGCTTCAGCCACCTCCTCAGCAAGAGAAGGATAGCTCTCTACCTGTTTTCCTAGCATAAAAAAAGTAGCTTTTGCCTCATGGTCGTTGAGAGTTTTGAGCACCCTTGGCGTTACTTCACGGCTAGGCCCGTCATCAAAAGTAAGCGCAACATATTTTTCTCCAACAATTCCATCATTGTACTTTTGAATATCGGCGCTTATTACGTTAAGCGGTACATCGACTTTGAGAGTTCCACTATTATTTTTCGTGAGGCTCGATTTTTCGAAATATAGCGTAAGACGATCTTTGTTAATCAACCAATCCCAAGAATTTGGATCTTTTAAAGCTTCATTTACCTTTTGGTCTAGTAGATCGACTTTGAGCGCTTCATTCTTCTGAAATTGTTCTCTAACGCTAGAACGAACCTTGTTTAAAGGCTTTTCACTAGTATTCAAGAAATCCGTTAGTTTTATAATTCTATTATTCGAGTCAATCGCAAATGTTTTTATATGTGTTTCGCCAGTCACCGTTTTTACTAATCGATAAGAGTTGAAAATCAAATGATATGTATCATTCGTTCCTTGTTTAACATCTGCTTGAATCGTTAAATGTGCACGGTATCCGTCTCCGAGATTACCTTTTTGTGATTCAACTTCTGATAAAAATGACTCTTTCTGTTCCGTAATCCACACTGAAATAGCTTCGTTTACTGTTGAGTCTTCAATAACAGGTGTGTTGATGATCATTGTGTACAGGTCTGTATTTTCCGTTGCTTCCTCAAAGGTTATACTAGATACTTCTAACTCATTAGCTTGTTCTTTCTTTTTTTCAATAGTATTAACCAGCCAATTACCAGTACCTATGATGATCAAAACGCCTATCAAAATAAGTACCAACCATCCCGGCCATTTTATTCGACTAAAAGGTAATCTTCTCAACATCCTTTGTCATCCCTTTTCATATTTATAAAGGTGGAGATGTGTTAGAGAAACACTAACGTGCTCCTCAATGTAACAGTGGTCAAACTCACAAGAAATTCAGGTTACATTCCTTCAAGATGAAATTTCTTATACCTTTGAAGTTCCTTGAATACCTAAAAATTCCAGTTCAACGTTACAATTATTTCAAAATTATGCAAATAAATCAATATTCATTTAATAAAAGGCTCTTTTTCGTAAACATTACAGCTCTAAGAGGAGCACGGGGCGAGCGCTCCAGTCATTCCAGTGTGTTTCTCTATAAAAAAATTCTTTTGAAAACAACAATATTTGAGAAAAGAGCCTAATAAAAAGAAGCCTATCAAACGAATGATAAGCTCCTATGATGCAAGCTCGAAACTCGAAAATGACGAACTACTTTTCCTTTTCAATCTCTTCGCTTACTTTATATAAGCTGCCATAATTAACTTCTCATACTCTTGAAATTAGTCGTCCACGTTCATTCGAACTTCATTTTTGTTTTTCTTTTATCATTAAGATTTAAAAGCATCTCATAACCAAAGTGATTAATTCTCTTCAAATGGCTCTAATAGTCTTTTTATTGCATCTATAACTATTAATGGTTCATCATCTTGTATGTAATGAGCACTATTCTCAGCAATGATTCGTTCACTATTAGAGGAAATTTGAAGAGTCTCCTCTTGCAAAAGGTTCCATAATTTTTGTGATTCATCCGAATAGTAATCTTTTTTTCCTGCTGAAAGAACAATTAATGGAACGCTCAATCGCATTTTGTATTCCTTTAATTGACGTAAACTCTCACCAAACTCATCATAATTACCTTCTAAGGTGAATTGATTGTTATAGGCTTCTTGAAATTCTTCTGACATAGTAGGAAGAAACCTTTCTCTATAATCCTCAGGAGTAGCGTCCACTAATAGTAATCCACTAACATCATCTGGAAATATACTGGCATACAATCTTACGTTAACTCCACCAAAGGAATGTCCAACTAATAGATAGGGAGGAGTCATACGCATTTTCTCGAGGAGTTCCTTTAGTTCTCTTACCATCTCTAAGCTAGTTCTTGGGTTAGAGCTTGCTTCACTTTTTCCTAAACCTGCTCTATCATAAACAAGCACTTCTGTTAACGAAGCAACTTCAGAAACGATTGATTTCCATCCTTTTGAATAATCTCCATATCCCGCGTCCATAACAACTGTCGGTTTGATGCTTTTCGTACCAATCAATTTAGCAAAAATTTTAGCATCATTTACTGTTATAAATGTCTCCATAGTCATCGAACCACTTCCTAATTTCCTTTGAATTCCAATCTTAAATTCTTACCTTTTTTGTGCAATACTAATAATTTTTTGAATAACAGAATCGACTTGCTCGTTGTCTGTTATCACAAAAAGGTGATCCGCTTCATCCTCTACCGGATCGACTACATCTTCTTTTAGAGAATCAGCTTGTTGGGAAACAAGCACTTCTTCAAAATTAGAATAGTCTCCTCTAACTATATTTGTGCTACGTTGACTTTGTCTCACCCGATTCATTAGTACATCATCTGGAATATTAAAATGGACGATAATGCGATAAAAATCATTTCTATTAAACAACTCTTCTAGTAGATAGAAGCGACCTTTCCGGCTACGATTTGAGTTACATACGATAAGGTGATAATCAGAGTGCTTTATTGCATAATCTACAATCAGCTTTGAGAGGGCATGCTTGAGGGTATTAGGTCCCTCTTTCGGTTGTAGCTGCTTATAAAAACGGTTTATAAACTCCGCTTGATTATCTTGATCCATCACCAAAGATTTTTTCAACTTTTTTTCTAAAGCTTTTGCAAATGTAGTTTTACCACTATGGGTTTTACCTACCGTCGTAATCGCTAATCTCTTCATGACTACAGCTCCATTTTCGAAAAAAGTGTTAAATTAAATTCCAGTTTGTAGGGAAACCATGGTCATTGAGCTCCCCCTACCGTAGGAGAACACAGATTGCTTTCCTGCGGACGAACGCCCAGAGTCATGCTGTATTGACTCCTACTAAGTTGCAATCAATACAAACTTTCCGACCGATTATGATCTATGTAGGCATGTGCTTTCATTCTCTATCCGATGTTTTAGTAGCTTTGTTTTTTCTCGTAATCATTCATTTAAATGTAGATTGGAGCGGAAATCACCACCATAACCATGAAAGATGGTCCTTAAGACTTTCTCGACACTCTGAAGTTAAATTCTTTAAAGCTTTTAGATACATAAGTCTTTAAGAAAGCTAATTCTTCTGTATTCACTTTCTTATTCGCTTTCAATTTTAACATATATAACCAGTTTGAATTTTTTTCTCATCTCCTAAACACTAGGGAACAGTAATATAGGAGGCATACCAGAAAACCCTCTTGCTATCGCAAGAGGGCTCAATATATCTACGCTTTAACACGTTGTAGAAAATTATCAACTTCATCTTTCTGTGGCATCGCTGGCGCCGTACCGAGTTTTGTTACTGAAAGAGCAGCAACTGCATTTGCTCTGTAAACAGCATCGTCAAGTGAATACCCTTCTGCAATAAACGTTGCAAATGCACCGTTAAATGCATCTCCCGCTCCAGTTGTATCGATTGCTTCAACTGCAAAGCCTGGGATGGTACGCCCATCTTTCCCATCGTACACATAGCACCCTTTTTTTCCTAGCGTGATGAGGACGTTAGGAATTCCTTTATCCGATAATGCTAACGCTGCTTCATGAACTGATTTCTCATCCACAATGTTAACACCCGTTAGAAATTCTGCTTCTGTCTCATTCGGGGTAATATAGGAAACCTTGGATAATGATTCTTGATCAAGCTCCTGATACGGAGCTGGGTTCAAAATAATAGGTTTGGACATATCATTCGCTAATGTAATCGTGCTTTCGATTGCTTCTAGAGACGTTTCAAGCTGAACGAGAACGATATCTGCATCTGCGAAAGACTGTTGAGCCTGAATCACATCGTCTCTACTTAGCTTTCCACAAGCTCCAAGTGCGACCACAATCATATTTTCACTCTCAGTATCAACTGCAATTAATGCAGCGCCAGTCGCTTCTGTTTCATGAGTTGTGACATGACTTGTGATAATTCTTTCATTCTCAAAATTACGGATGGCATCTTCACCAAAGAGATCTTTTCCTACTTTCGTAACCATCGTGACGTTTGCTCCCTGGCGAGCGGCGGAAACAGCTTGGTTTCCACCTTTTCCACCAGGTCCCATCCGGAAAGGACCGCCGAGTACGGTCTCACCGGGTTTTGGCATATGAGGGGTGCGACTCATCAAGTCGACCACATAGCTCCCAACCACCACTACATTCACCATGCGTTCCACCTACCTTGTTTTTACTTCATCTACATTGTCTTTTGTAACGAGTGTATTTTCTAGAAGAATCATCTCTTCAACAGACTCACCGTCCATTACTTTAATCGCTGTTTTTACACTGTCGCGACCAAGGAAATATGGTGGTTCTGCGATCGTTGCACTCATGCGTCCTTCGCGGATAGCGTCTTGAGCAGGATCGATTGCATCCGTACCGATTAATTTGATTTCATCCAAACGTCCAGCTGCATCGATTGCGGAAAGTGCGCCCATTGCCATTTCATCATTTGCTGCATAAACAGCATCGATGTCTTTGTTTGCTTGAAGGATATCTTCCATAACTGTTAATGCTTCACCACGGTCAAAGTTAGCGGATTGTTTAGCAATAATTTCAATATCTTCCACATCACCCATATAATCATTAAAACCTTTGCTGCGATCACGACCAACATTTGTGCCAAGAATACCCTGGATTTCAACTACTTTTCCTGAGCCATTCAATTCTTCATCCAAATATGTTGCTGCGATTGTTCCAGACTTCAGGGCATCGAAACCGATGTGAGAAACAACTTCTCCACCGTTCGCTTGGCGGTCAACTGTAATAACCGGTACATCTTTATCATTTGCTAGTTTCACAGCCTGGGCCACAGCATCACTATCAACCGGATTCAGAATAAGAAGATCTAGATCCTGTTGAAGAAGGTTCTCTACTTCAGACATTTGCTTTCCTGGGTCGCCTTGTGAATCACTGACGATCAAGTTAATGCCTTCTGCTTTCGCTGTTTCCTCTGCACCTTCTTTTAAATCAACGAAAAATGGGTTGTTCAACGTGTTCATCGCAAGACCTACTTTGTATGCGTCTGGATCTACATCTCCACCGTCACCACTTGTTCCTTCGTTTCCACTACATGCTGCCAAAGCTGCGATCAACAAACCTACTAGTACCAATCCAAACCATTTTTTCATCTTTTCATTCCCCGCTTCCTTATTTTTTTATTTTGGCTAATTTACTATCTACCAGAACAGCGACCAGAATAACGATACCTTTTGCGATATCCTGATAGAACGGTGACACGTTCATAAGATTTAAGATGTTATCAAGGACACCCATGATCAGAGCTCCTATCAACGTTCCTGTCACGCCACCTTTACCACCAGTTAATCGTGTACCCCCGATAATAACGGCTGCGATTGCATCTAGTTCGATGCCCATTCCGGCATTAGGCTGTGCAGACATCAACCGTGACGTGTAGATCAAAGCTGATACAGATGAGAAGAGACCAGCTAACGCGTATACAATAATTTTCACTCGGTTGACCGGAATTCCAGCTAAACGAGTCGCCTCTTCATTTCCACCAATCGCATAAATATAACGGCCAAATGTTGTATGTTTTAACACCCAATACATGATGATGAAAATTACGATCATCAACACGATTGGGAACGGGATACCTGCGATCGATCCTCCTCCAATGAAACGGAAGCCAGGATCACTAATAACAATAGGATTACCTTGTGTATAAACGAGGGTCATTCCTCTTGCAATAACCATGACTGCGAGAGTCGCAATAAAGGATGGAACACCCCCAATGGCAACAATCAAGCCATTCGCAGCCCCCATAAGGAGACCGATTACCATACATAAAAGGATAGCGATTGGGAACGACACTCCTGAAGTAATAACGCCTGCTGCTACTGCCCCAGTAAATGCCATAACAGAACCTACAGATAAATCGATTCCTGCAGTCAAGATAACAAGGGTCATACCGACTGAGATAATTGCTACAATCGAGACCTGCCTTAATACATTCAGCAAGTTGCTCATGGTGAAGAAGGCATCTGATAACAAGCTTGCAACGAGTATAAGTGCTAGAAAGATGATTAAAACGCGGTATTTATCGAGTAGAAATAGTGTATTGATCCATGTTGACTTCTCTTCAGCTTGTTTTCCCATGGTCATCCCCCCTGGTTGCATAATAAAATATCTTTTCCTGTGTAGCTTCTTCTACATCAAGTTCACCTGTGATGCGTCCTTCGTTCATCACGATAATGCGATTCGCCATTCCAAGAAGTTCTGGCATTTCGGATGAAATCAAGATCACCGATATCCCCTCTTCCGTTAAATCGTGAATGATTTTATAGATCTCCGTTTTTGCTCCGATATCGATTCCACGTGTTGGTTCATTTAAGATTAATAGGTTAGGATTCATCTGCAACCATTTGCCTAGGACAACTTTTTGCTGGTTACCCCCGCTTAGCGTATTCACCTCAACGTTAGGAGCATGCACCTTGATCCTCAAATCCTTAATCCACTTTGATACGATGGAATCCATTTGCGTCTTCTTCAAAATACCTGTGCGTGAAATGCGACGGTAAAACGGCAATAGCAAGTTCTCATAAACAGAAAGATCTAAAATAACCCCTTCGCTTTTTCGGTCATCTGTTACGAGTGCAATCCCAGCATCAATGGCTTCCTTCGGTGTCGTCACTTTTTGATTCATCATCGTGACTGAACCAGTCTGATGTTTATGTAAACCGAACAGCGCTTTGGATAATTCTGATTTTCCAGATCCCATCAACCCTGCTACCCCAAGCACTTCTCCTTTTCGAACCGTGAGCGATACATCGTAAAGTCCCTCTCGTATACTTAAGTTCTTAACCTGTAACACCTCATCATCCGACGGGATCGTTCGCTCTGGGAATAAATCTGTAATATCTCGACCTACCATCATCGAAACCATGTCATCTTTTGAAACGTTAGCTACTGCTTCTGATCCTATGTACTCTCCGTCACGAAGTACTACGATACGGTCAGCTACGATGGAAACTTCTTCGAGCCGATGTGTAATGAAGATGATACCGAGCCCCTCTTCAGCAAGCGCTTTCATAAGATTCAAGAGCGTCTGAGTATCTTCGTTGTTAAGGGTTGCCGTAGGCTCGTCCATGATTAAGACACTCGATTTGAACGACAATGCTTTTGCGATTTCAATCAATTGACGTTCAGCGATCGAGCATTCAGAAATCAGCTGCGCAGGATCTAATCTGCTGAGACCGACTTTCTTTAACAGTTCATTCGTTTCTCTATGCATGTCGTTCCAATGAATGATGCCACGAATTTTCTGTTTCTCACGACCTAAGAAAATATTTTCCGCAACCGTTAAATCAGGAATCAGATTAAATTCTTGGTGAATAATACTGACACCTAATTCCTGAGAATGCTTGGGACCATGTATACTCACTGCCTTTTCGCTTAAGTAAATTTCTCCACTTGTAGGTTCATGAACACCCGCTAGGATCTTCATAAGAGTTGATTTACCAGCTCCATTTTCGCCAAGCAGAGCAACGATTTCCCCTTCTTTCACTGAGAGGTTTATCCCTTTTAGAACCTTGATACTACCAAAGGACTTTGTAATGTCACGCATTTCTAGTAAATGACTCATCGAACTCCCCTCCTTTTAACTTTAACAATCTCTTACCTAGTAAACGACTCCACCTACAAGAATGACATTCGCATATGGGGTAAACTCTCCAGACCTAACGAGTCCCCTTGCGTTTTCTGTCTGGCGTTTGAACTCTACATGTGGGACATACTGAATCTCAATGTTTGGAAAACGACTTAGAATGTTATCGTGCATGTCAGGACTAGTCGATCTGATTTCTTCAGCCATAATGACTTTCTCAACTGATAGCTCATTTAACACCGTGTCGAGCAAATCTAGAAACGGAACCTGCCCTTCTTTTAATGCAAAATCAACTTTCGTTCCAACTGTTTCTGGTAACGGCAGCCCAGCATCCGTAACCACTACTGTGTCGGTGTGCCCCGTTTCTGCAATCAATTTCGTTAGCTCTGGATTTAAAATCCCTGTCTTTTTCATGACTTCCTCCTAAAAATGTAAACGTTTAGATTTTTATATAAAAAAATTTCATTTTGGAAATTGACATGATTTTCTTACTTTTAATTTTGGAGTTAATATGTACTGACGCTTCATCTTTGGTTTTTCTTCTTTTGCATTCAATCGATCGAGTAGTAGCTCAAAGGATAATTCTCCAAGTGATCGCATCGGACGGGAAACGGTTGTGAGCTGCGGGTTCAAAAAGGTCGCGATTTCAACATCATCGAAACCGATAAACGATACCTCTTGACCTAGCTTCCAACCAATATCGTTCAATGCTTTCATGCAACCGATCGTCATTAAGTTGTTACTAGAAAAGATAGCGGTAGGTCGATCTTCTAATTCAGAAAACCTTTTAGTTAGGTCATAGCCACTCTGTTCCATAAAGTCTCCATCGCCTATCCATTGTTCTTCCACCTGAATTCCTGCGTCTCTTAACGCCTTGATATAGCCGTTGTATCGTTCTAATCCTGGTGTTGTATCGTGTGGGCCAGAAATGATCGCTATCTTCTTATGACCTTCTTCAATTAAATGTTGAACAGCTTCATAAGCCCCTTCTTGGTTTCCAATTAAGACTGTATCCACATCAAAATTCTTGATTGCTCGGTCAACTGCAACAACAGGAATGTTTGCTTCTACTAACGATGAAATCTGTTCACCACTCTCATCAGCAGTCGTAAGGATGACACCATCAACACCACGTTCGATGAAATGATCGATGATCTTCTTCTCTATCTCTTTTGAACCGCTCGAACTACTGAGCGTTGTAAAATACCCTTGATCGATCGCTTTTCGTTCGATCCCTGCGATAATTTCAGGAAAGAACGGGTTACATATATCAGGAATAATGACACCGATGGTTTTTGTCTCTTTTCGCACCATACTCCGTGCCACTGCGCTTCTTACATATTTTAATTCTTTTATAGCTTCTAAAATACGCTCTTCTGTAGGTTTTCGAACGCCACCCTGTTTGTTGATAACACGGGAAACAGTCGCCACAGAAACTTGAGCAACTCTAGCTACATCTTCGATAGTTGGTTTACGACTCATCGTTTCGCTCCTAAATGTAAACGTTTAGATTTTTGAATAATTAAAAATTAACACAGTTCATAATTGATTACAATGCTTTTTTAAAAGCGCTTTCAAAAAAATCATTACCTTTTCAGTATGAATTAAGGTTACAATCGTTTGATTTTACAGGGAGACTCCAACAAATAGATATAAAAAAACAATGATTGAAAAGTTAATTTCGATCATTGTTTTCTTTAGTTTGTTTTAATTACTTCAAAAGGAGCTTAACAGATTCTCTACTATTTAACGTGAGAAACAACCACTCCTCTTTTGTTAAGAGAAGTGGTTGATTAAAGATCCTATTTCGCAATTTTTTGAGTCACATAATCAAAAGCTTCCTAATGATCAAAGATCTTTATATTATCGATCATTTCAATAAAGGCAACTCTATAGTAAAAATCCACCATATACCAATGCCCCTACGATAACGAAAGCTGGGTGTACCCTCACCTGTTCCAATAATACGTAACTGACAACAAGTAATAGTAAGGTTTGCCATAAACCGATTCCAATGTATGATTCTAAAAAGAACCTCCACGCCATTACACCAAGCAATACCGCTATTACAGGTCGCACGTAAAGTGTCATCCGTTTGACTTTGGGAGAATCCTTATATTTAAAGAGAATACCTAACAGAAAAATCATCAACATGAGGGAAGGTGCGACAGTAGCGAATACACCAACAATAGCCCCAGGCACACCAGCTACATCGTATCCGATGTAGCCTGCCATTTTAGTTGCAATTGGTCCTGGTAATGAATTTCCAAGTGCAAGAACTTCACTAAATTCTTGAACGTTCATCCATTTATTATGTTGAACGACTTCATTTTCTACTAGTGGGATAGACGATGGTCCCCCTCCATATCCTAATATGCCAGGAATGAAAAAAGCTACGAAAATTTTCCAATAGATCATCATGAATTTACCTCTTTTTGTATTTGCTGCTTCCTATCCTTCTGGATGATGGCGCTCGCTAAAAGAACAGCTATCATAATACCAGGATGGATACCGATTACTTCTAATACGATCATGATGATGACAGACATTGTTATCGTTTTGATCCATCCCATCCCTTTACCGGACTTCTCTATAAATTGCCAAGTTAATACTGCAAGCATCACACCTACTACCGGAATAACAGCTGCAGTCATGCCCTGTACCCAATCAAATTCTTTGATATTTGACAACGAAGTAAGCAAAAGAATCGCTAGAAATATAGTCGGTGTAATCGTTGCTAGGACGCCATTTATCATTCCCCAGAAGCCTTTTATCCTAAAGCCGATGTAACCAGCAAGTTTAGTTGCAATAGGCCCTGGCAACGTATTTCCAAGTGCTAAAATGTCTCCAAATTCTTCAGCTGTTACCCACTTGTATTTATCGACTACTTCTTTATGAATAAGCGGAATCGAACCTGGTCCACCTCCGTAGCCAAGCATTCCAACTCTAAAGAACGCTATAAATAAATTCCAATGTGCATTCATAGAAGATTGGCTCCTTATTATTTATTACCAACAAGCCGTAGTTCCGTCAGTTCTAGACTCTGTTCCACCTACAAGTACTCCTGAGCGGGGGTCTCGCCAAATAATTTGCCCGCGACCAAAGCTATTAGGTTCTAATTGAATAGAGATATCATGTCCTTTTTCCGCTAATTCTTGTGCAATGTGATGGGGAAATGTGTTTTCTACCTCTACTTTTTTATCCTTTATCCACTGCCATCTCGGTGCATCAAGGGCTGCTTGTGGATTTAATCCGAAATCAATCGTATTCATGACGACTTGAACATGACCTTGAGGTTGCATAAATCCTCCCATAACTCCGAATGGACCTACTGGCTGATCGTCTTTAGTTAAGAAACCTGGAATAATGGTGTGATAGGTTTTTTTACCACCTTCAAGAGCGTTCACGTGTTTACGGTCCATCGAAAAGTTATGGCCCCTGTTCTGTAGTGCGATTCCAGTACCCGGAACGACTAGACCAGAGCCGAACCCCATATAATTACTTTGAATAAAGGAAACCATATTACCTTCTGAATCCGCTGCAGCTAGATAAACCGTTCCACTCATTACGGGATCACCTGCTTCAGGTAATAATGCTTCTTCATTAATTAGACTTCTTCTTTCCTCTGCATACGTGTCGCTTAATAGTTCTTCTGTTGCATGCTTCATCCGCTGTTCTTCTGTAATATGTTTTTCACCATCTGCAAAAGAAAGCTTCATAGCTTCTATTTGTTTGTGGTAAGTATTAATCGAATCTTTCGCAACGAATTCGAATCCCTTTAATATATTTAATGCCTGTAATGCAATTAAACCTTGCCCATTTGGTGGAATCTCCCAAACATCATATCCGCGATAATTAGTACGAATTGGATCAACCCATTCAGGTTGAAAATCAGCTAAATCTTCTGCTGTCATATAGCCTTTATTTTGTTCTGAAAAGGAAACAATTTTCTCAGCAAGCTCTCCTCGGTAAAAAGACTCAGCATTCGTTTTTCCAATGGAACGTAATGTTTCTGCATGATCGTGTGAAGACCATACTTCACCCACTTCTGGAGCTCTTCCTTTTGGCGCAAAGGTATTGAACCATTCAGAAAATAAATCTCCATCTAAACCTTCTTTAAAATTCTGAAAAGCTTTCCCCCAAAACTTTCCTAAAGTCGGGGATACCGGGAAACCCTCTTCCGCATAATGGACAGCGGGCTCGAGAACCTCTTCTAAAGGAAGTTTTCCAAATCGTTTAGATAACTCCGCCCATGCCCCAGGTGCCCCAGGAACAGTGACAGGTACCCAGCCATATTTAGGAATTTCTTCGTACCCTGCCTCTTCAAGTGCATCGATAGAAATTCCTTTTGGAGAACGTCCACTCGCATTTAAACCATGCAGCTTTCCTTTTGTCCATACCAACGCAAATGCATCACCTCCAATACCATTGGAGGTAGGTTCTACCACTGTAAGACAAGCTGCGGTTGCAATTGCAGCATCAATTGCATTACCTCCCTTTTTCAAGATATCTAGACCCGCTTGTGATGCAAGAGGTTGTGATGTGGCTACCATTCCATTCTTGGCATAGGTAGCCTTACGTGTTACTGCATAAGGGTAAGAAGTTGAGTTCGTTGTAATCATTTGTTAACACTCCTAGTTGGATTTTTGAATTTGATTGTCTTTTTTGACTTTCATATTGCTGTATATGCCATATCCCATGGACACAATCGAAAGCATTATTAATATTCCAGATATCGGTCGACTAAAGAAGACGGTTATGTCAGAGTTAACTGAAATCGCTTGACGTAAATTCTCTTCAATCATCGGTCCCAAAATAATACCTAGTATAAACGGAGCTAAGGGAAACTTATTTGCCTTCATCCAGTATCCAATAAGCCCAAAAATCAGTAGTACCCATACATCAAATATTCTATTGTTCACTGCAAAGCTACCTAGAACACAAAGCAATAATATTACGGGTATCAGGATGTGATGAGGAACTTGATTGATCTTCAAAAAGAATTTAATGCCATAACTCTGAACGAATAACATTAATATGGCAGCCAGGAAAAACGAGACAAATATTCCATAAACCAATACAGGCTGATTCTCCATAAGTAGTGGCCCTGGTTGTATTCCATGGATTAATAAAGCACCTAACATCATGGCGGTCACGGCATCGCCAGGGATACCAAAGGCGAGCATAGGAACTAAAGATCCTCCGATTGAAGAATTATTAGCTGACTCCGCTGCAATAATACCGTCTTTGTTCCCTTTGCCAAACTCATGTGATTTTTTGGAAAACTTCTTTGCAATATCATAACTTAGTATATTTGCTATACTTCCTCCTGCTGCTGGTAGGATTCCGACGAATGTTCCAACAAAACTAGAACGGAGCACATTCGTCAAGGAAGTCCATAAGTCTTTTATGACACGTGATAATGGGTAACGAACATTGGCCGTACTGCTCACTGGTACAGGCACCGGAGGGTTTTTTATATCATTCATCAATTGTGAAAATGCAAATACTCCGATTAAAACCGGTAGAAAATTAAAACCAGATAAAAGCTCAGATAATCCAAATGTGAATCTCGGGATAGCTGTTAAGGGATCTAATCCAACTAAGGCAAATAAGGTTCCTAACACCCCCGAAATGAGTCCTTTGATCAAGGAACCTTCGCTTAAGCTTGCAATCGCACTTATCCCAAACAACATGAGTGCAAACATTTCCCACGGTCCAAACTTTAATGCCCATTCTGCAAGAATTGGAGCGGTTAGAATAAGAATAATTCCTGATATAATCGATCCAATGAAAGAAGACCACAACCCAATCGCTAAAGCTTTGCCTGCTTCTCCGTTCTTTACCATTGGATAACCATCAAATGTAGTGGCGACGGAGGAAGGTGTACCCGGAATTCCAAAAAGACAAGAGGTGATTAATCCACCGGCACTCCCTCCAACCTGAACCCCCATCATAAGTGCTATGCCATTAACAGGATCCATACTAAAACTGAATGGAAGGGTTAATGCAACGCCCATTGTAATTGTAAAACCAGGAATACTACCAACTATGATTCCAGCGATAACACCGCATAATAAAATCATTATCGTATGAAAATTTATTATGGATTCGAAACTCAACAGAATATTTTCCATCTCTATCCCCCTTTAAAACAACACCCCAGTAGGCAAAAATACTAACAAGAATTTTTGAAAAATAAAGCTAAGCAAATAGGTGACTCCCAAGATCCCTAAGAAAACTTGCCATAGTTTCTTCTTATGAGGAGATAGGAGAAGATACAGTAAAAACAAAAAGGTAACGGACGAAACAAAATAACCAATATAAGGCATCACCAAAATATATAAACCGAAAAGTAGAAACGTTATGATTACTTTCCTATTTTCCTTGATTTTATCTTTTACAGTGATGGTATTGTTTTTGTTTTCTTTTTCCAACTTAAAACTCTGATAAATGCTTTTAATCAATAACAATAAGCTTAAAAACGTGAGCGTAAAGATAATAATATTAGGAAAAAAATCTCCCTCGGTTTTACCTAAACTTCTTTCAGGAATCATTGAAGACCCATAATAAGCTAGTCCACAAAACAATAAAATCACTAGTGAATTAATTAGATCCCTCTTTACACTTAACACTTCCTCGTCCTCCTATTACTCTAATAAACCACTTTTTTCTAGAGAGTTCTTCATTTCTACTTCACTATTTTCCAAGAATGCTTTGTAGTCTTCCGTTCCTTTGAAATTAACCTCACTACCTAATTCTTTCATTCTTTGTTGAAACTCTTCATTTTCCGCCACATTTTCAAGAGCACTATTGAGCTTGTTTACAATCTCTTGAGGCGTATCTTTTGGTGCTACGAGTCCTCTACTTACCGCGGAGGTTACATCGATGCCCTGCTCCTTTAAGGTTGGAACATCCGGAAATTCTTCGCTTCTTTCTTCACCTGTATAACCAAGAGGTTTCATACGATTATCTGTCATATACTCTTTGCCGGCAGCAATTGAAACACTTCCTAAATGAACATCGTTGGCAACAACAGCCTTCATTCTCTTTGCAGTTCCATCGTAACCAACTATATTAAACTCGATATCAGAAGCAGTTTGAATCAATGCTGGTTCTAGTTGGGAAGTGGAACCGATTGAAGCAGCATATGTAATACTTTCTGGGTTTTGCTCTGCATCTTTCACTACTTCCTCCATTGAATCCCAAGGGTTCTCTGGATTAGTTGCAATTAAATCATATGTAGAAGTCATCAATGAAATAGGCTGAAAGTCAAAATAACCAAACTCAGATTGTCCCATCAATTCAGACATAGCTACTGAATCATGAACCGCCAAAAGCGTGTAACCATCAGGTTTTCCATTAAGTACTTCCTGAGCTCCTATCACTCCACTGCCACCGGCGATATTTTTCACGATGACATCTTGATCTAGTTCCTTTTCCAACTCTTGTGCAATCACTCTATTAATCGCATCTGTATCCCCACCTGCATCCCAAGGTACGACAATTTGAACTGCTTTCTTTGGATACGCCGCGACTTGATCTTCCGAACTGCTCTCAGCACTACAAGCTCCCAATAAAAACAAACTTAAAAGCAAACCTACAATTCCACGAATTCTCATCTTCATCCTCCTAAGGGTTATTATTCAAACAATTTTGAATTAACTAACATAATAAGTAATCTATAAAGCATTGTCAACAAAATAATGACAATAGTTAATAAAAATGGGGTAAATACCTTCATATGAATAAGTAATTTAATCATTAACATACATAAAGAAAGAATAGGTATATTTTGTAATACGTTGTGTTTTGATATAATGAATTTAAAGTAATATAAAAAGGAGATAACTATGAAAAATTTGGAGTTTGATCAAATAGATAAGCTGCTTATTCAGGAGCTAGTAGAAGATGGCAGATTGTCTTATGTTGAATTAGCCGAAAAAGTAGGATTATCAAGGGTAGCTGTTAAAGATAGGATAAACAATCTCAAAAATAAGGGGGTCATCGAAAAGTTCACTGTCGTTGTTAACTCTGAAAAGTTTGGACAGAATATTTCTGCCTTTTTTGAAGTAGATGTTGAACCGATGAAACTACAAGAAGTTGCACAAAATCTAGCTGATAATACCAACGTAGCGAGTATTTACCAAATGACAGGACCTAGTACACTTCATATGCATGTATTAGTAGAGGATTTTAGGATGCTCGAGAGTTTTATTAATGAAGAGCTTTATTCTGTTAAGGGAATTACACGTGTGGAGAGTTCCATTATCCTAAAACGATTTAAAAGCAGAAATGGGTATAAATTATAAGTATTGATTATTAATTGAGTTTCATTTATTCTAATTTTCAATAGTGTCTGTAAGTTATAAAAAAGTCTACTCACTATCCCATTAATTAGTGCTCGATATATAATATAAGCACAAAAAAAACCACTTTTTCTAATGAGTATTGGATCATAAGAAAAGTAGTTTCTAAAAAGTGATTATAATGCAAATAGAAAAGTGAAGAAGCATCTCACATTTATAGTAAGTTTAAAATATTGTTTGAATCTGGTGCTTGATTAAAACAGTTAATAGTTTTGTTAACATGAACGGACTATTTGCTTAGAACTGGCTTCTAATAATTCTTTTGCATTCTTAATCGCTACCTTTAAAGTCATTGGTTAATGCGCCTGCTGTTACACTTACCCTAACACCTTTATACAACTGTTCAATTCCTAATCCAACAGGCTCTGATATTATTTCCACCATCACTATCATCATCTTTTTCCAAATATTTAAGACGTACCACTAAACACAACCCACTAATTCTATTAAGCCGTCTTCACAACTTCTTCCCCTCGTTTGAACAAAAAGCATACCGGCAAAACCACATATTCATAATTGGGAAAATATCATGCAAATGGAATAAATTCCACTTGATTGGAAGTCCTCTGAGTGTACTAGGTGAGTATAGTTTAAGCGACCCGCGAGATCACGATGTTATCCGCCGGATGCTCGCTTTCGGTTTGAAGCGTCCTTAAGCAGCTTCACACCTAATAGAACACGATATGAAAACACCCCCGACATTTCAAATGACTTTGTCGGGGGTGTTTTTATGCATTTCTATTAATAACTGATTTCTCTAATCTATTATTCAGTTACAGTTCCTGCATCAGCTGGGTGTACACCATGACGATAGAAGTCTGCATCAATTGGATCCAGCGGCTTACGTCCAAGAATAAGATCCGCTGCCTTTTCTGCTAACATTAATACAGGTGCGTGAATATTGCCGTTCGTCACATAAGGCATTGCAGATGCATCGACCACTCGTAGGTTTTCAACTCCATGAACCTTCATCGTTTCCGGATCAATAACGGCCATCGGATCTGTGGCTGGCCCCATTTTACACGTACATGATGGGTGAAGTGCTGTCTCAGCATCTTCTTTCACCCATTCGAGGATTTCCTCCTCAGTTTGCACAGAAGGACCTGGTGAGATTTCGCCACCATTATATTTCTTCATGGCTGGTTGAGACATAATGTCACGAGTAACTTTAATCGCTTCTACCCACTCACGCTTGTCCTGTTCAGTGGAAAGATAGTTGTACACCATGCTCGGATGTTCTTTCGGATCTTTCGAGCGAATTTTCAATGAGCCGCGGGCATCAGAGTACATCGGTCCGATATGAACTTGGAATCCGTGTTTCGTAGCCGCTTTTTGACCATCGTAACGTACCGCTACAGGAAGGAAATGGAACATTAAGTTCGGATAGTCAACATCCTCGTTTGAACGAACGAATCCTCCACCTTCGAAGTGGTTGGTTGCTGCTGGTCCAGTTCGTCCAAGCATCCACTGCAAGCCAATCCAAGGCATACGCGCTTTACTTAGGTTAGGCTGTTCAGAAACAGGCTCTGGACATGTGTGTTGCACATAAACTTCAAGGTGATCTTGAAGGTTTTCCCCTACACCTGGAAGGTCAACGATCGGTTCGATATCAAGGGAGCGAAGGTGTTCAGCGTCCCCAATTCCTGCTAGTTGAAGCATTTGTGGTGTTGCGATCGCACCGCCTGAAAGAATCACTTCACCTGCTTCAACTTGATGTGTTTTTCCATTTCGGCGATACGTCAATCCTTTGGCACGTTTACCATCGAAGTCGATGCTCGAAACAAAAGATCGTGTTTTAACCGTCAAGTTCTCACGGTCCATAAATGGGTGTAGATAGGCACGTGAAGCAGACAGACGCTGACCTTTGTACACATGCTTATCAAACGGTCCGAATCCTTCCTGACGAAAGCCATTCACATCAGGAGTTCGTGAATAACCAGCTTCTACGCCCGCATTAAAGAAAGCTTGGAATAGTGGGTTTTTAGCTGGTCCGCGTTCTAATTTGATCGGGCCATCATGACCTCGAAGATCATCATCTGGAGATGCTAGAGCATTTTCCAAGCGTTTGAAATATGGAAGACAGTGCGCGAAGTTCCAGCTTTCCATGCCATCGTCAGCACCCCAACGTTCATAGTCCATTGGATTCCCTCTTTGATAGATCATTCCGTTAATGGAACTAGAGCCTCCAAGTACTTTTCCTCTCGCATGCGGGATGCTTCGCCCCTTCATGTATGGCTCAGGGTCTGTTTCGTATTGCCAGTCGTAAAGGTCTTTCCCTGAAGGAAACGGCAAGGCTGCTGGCATTTGAATCAAAAGGTCCCATGAATAATCACTTCGCCCAGCCTCTAATACAAGCACACTTTTCTTTCCATCTTCACTTAGACGGTTGCCGAGTACAGAACCCGCACTTCCGCCACCAACGATTACGTAATCATATGATTCAGTCATACACTGTTCCTCCTTGATGTTGAATAGGAAAAAAGGTGTGCAGACAAGCATTGTCCGATTCCCCTACTTCCCTATTCCATGTCGTTATTAGTTTAGTAGTTTGTATGTTTAGCCGATTCATCGGCTTCCGCTAAAAATTGATCGTCCTATTAGAACCAGTTGATTGTTTCTGGTTTAAGGTTCTGGAAGATATGCTTTGATTCTGTATATTCTTCCAAGCCGAGTTTCCCTAGCTCACGTCCGATACCAGACTGTTTAAATCCACCCCAAGGTGCGTGAGGGAAATAAAGGTTAAATTCATTGATCCAAACCGTACCCATGCGCATTTTCGCTGCACAGCGTTCTGCTTTTGCAATATCGTTTGTAAAGACGCCGCCAGCAAGCCCGTAGATCGAGTCATTTGATAGCTTGATAGCTTCTTCTTCTGTACGGAATTTCTCAACCGTAATAATGGGACCAAAACCTTCTTCTTGGACAACGCTCATGTCTGTCGTGCAATCTGTGAAAATCGTAGGCAAGTAGAAGAAGCCATGTTGTAATTCAGGATCTTCTGGGCGTTTCCCACCAACTGCTACCGTAGCTCCTTCTTGAATTCCTGCTTCTACATACTTTTCTACTTTCGCAAGGTGTTCTGCTGAAATAAGGGGCCCCATTTGTGTATCTTCTTCAAATCCGCTCCCAAGCTTGAATTTCTTCACTCGCTCAACAAGTGCGCGTACGAACTCATCATGAATGCTTTCTTCTACAATCAGTCTTGTACCAGCGGAACAAATTTGTCCGGCATGGAAGAATACTCCGTTAAGAGCTTGGTCGACTGCTAGATCGAAATCAGCATCAGCAAAGATAACATTCGGGTTTTTTCCGCCAAGTTCAAGTGCGAGTTTCTTCACATTCACGCTTGCCTCTTGCATAATTTTCTTTCCGGTTACAATGCCGCCTGTGAAAGAAATAAGGTCTACATCTGTGTTACGAGACAGCTCTGCACCAATAGTATCGCCAGCTCCAAGAACGAGGTTTGCAACACCGGCAGGCACTCCCGCTTCTTCCATCAATTCAAATACTTTAATATGAGTGAGCGGTGTAATTTCACTTGGCTTTATGATCAATGTATTTCCTGTCGCAAGCGCAGGAGCTAGCTTCCAGGAAGCTTGTAGTAAAGGATAATTCCAAGGAGTAATTTGACCACAAACACCAACTGGTTCGCGTACCACTTTACTGATCGAGTTAGGTATTGGAGAATCGATGAGCTCTCCGCCATCTTTATCAGCAAGTTCTGCAAAGTAACGAAATACTCCAGCGATATCATCCATGTCTCCACGGCTTTCTTCTACTGTTTTACCTGTATCCAACGATTCTAAGTGAGCTAGTTCTTCTCTATCTCGTTCAATGAATTCAGCAACTTTCCTAACGATCGCTCCGCGCTCGGTGGCAGGAGTAGTTGCCCATTCTCCGTTATCAAATGCTTCTCTTGCTGCAGCGATTGCATCTTTTGCATCAGATTCATCACCCTCTGGAACAACCGCAATTCCTTCCTGGTTAAATGGATTAATAATCGTACGCGTATTTCCTGAGTTCGCGTCTACCCATTTTCCATTTATGTATTGTTTTAATTTTAGATCCATATCTATCAACTCCTATGTCGAAGTAAATTAATTTTATTAAGAATTTATTTAACAAACTTAACGTTAACACTTCTTTTTTTTACTGTCAAAATAAAATCCGCCATAGCTACAGTAAGAATTAATATTTCTAAGAAGGGTATAACTAGTGTAGTAGAGGATATCAATTTTAAATTTTCTAAATTAAAATCTTGTATTTGACTTTTATTCTGAACACGTTAACAATTAGTTCATATAGAATATTTTATAAATATTTAACTCGATTTACTTTATTGTTAAGGAGCGACCTATTGTATGAGTGAATCTTCTGAAAGACCAAAGATGAATATAGAGAAAGCCAAAGATAAAGTCATTGGCACCATTGCAGAGACGATGGATTTATATGGTGTAACACCTGCTGCGGCAAACTTATACGCGACAATGTATTTTAAAGATCAAATGACTCTTGATGAAATGCGTACAGAACTCGGCATGAGTAAGCCAAGCATGAGTACTAGCGTGCGCAGGCTTCAAGAAATCAAGATGGTAAAAAAAACATTCACTCGCGGTTCTAGGAAACATACTTATGCAGCAGAGAAGAATTTCTTCCGTTCGTTTATGGCATTTTATTGTCAGATGTGGGAACGCGAAGCGAAAATGAATATGGAAGCCATTGAGGAAGCACAAGAAGATTTTATAGAAGTTATCAAAGATTCCAACAGCACACCAGAAATTGTTGCAGAAGCAAAAACGTACTACGATCAATTGGAAGAATCCAAAACATACTATCGCTGGTTGGATGACTTAGTTGAAAGTATAAGAAGCGGGAAGATTTTTGAATTTCTACCGAAAGATCCACAAGAGTAAATGGATATGAAAAAACTCGTTAGTCTATAGTAACGGTTCCATAGACTAACGAGTTCTATCAAAGTTCCAACCCCCGTTATTTTCATCATCCTTTAATACCATTCCAGAAAATACCCCAAGCGTTTTTGAGACGCTCCTCATACTCTACTTCTGAATAATAAAAAAGCTGTTCGAAACTACCATCAAGTAAACATAAGTAAGCATCGATTACCTGATCTTCATTCGCTTTAATATCCCCTTTTTCCTTTCCTACTTTTACAATACCGATCAATACCTCCGTTAAGGCTTTTTCCGATTCAATAAACTGTTCATGAGATGTGTCATTCACCTTTAGTGAAGGAAAAAGCATAAATCTCTTAAATAAAAGACCAAGGTCTTCATTTTTGAGATAGGTAGAGTTGTCTTTCAACAAATAATACATCTGTTGCTCTGTTGTCATGTTTCTATTTTGGTCTATTCTCTCTTTTAGAAAATCCCGATAATCTCTATTCACTTTTTGAAGCATACCTATAAATAGATCTTCTTTGCTATCAAAGTGGGCGTATAAAGAAGGTTTTTTGATTCCAACACTTTTAGCTATTTTGTCTAAGGAAGTACCATCGAATCCTTTTCTAGCGAACAACGGTAACGCAGCTTTTTCGATTTTCTCGACCATTGGGGTGGATGACATTTTCTTCACTCCTTACTTTTTGTCAGCCTATCATTCTTAACATACTATATTTCTCCTCCACCGTAAAAATGGATTAAACTAGGAGACAGACTTTGAAACTACATGTAGGTGTTAACCAAGCTTTTATGTTGGAACTCTTATAAAAAACCTCCATACCGATGAAACAGAGGAAGTCAGTCCACCTTTTGTGTCCCTTCTTCTATACTTCTAATAGTGATAGAGCTAACGTTTCCAGTACAACATGTTCTGCTTTATTTATTCATCCCCTCACGTTTAAAACCGTTTGTGCCAGGGTTTAGAGCTTTTCAAGAACTTCACACACCAATTTGACAAAGAAAATCGATTCATGTAGCATCTATAATTAAATGCGTTAAATAAATATTTAACAAACTTAATTTTCTGCACGGAGAAGGGTGTAACGTTTGAAAGGAGTGAAAGACAAGCACAGGCCTGGTAGATTAAAACGCTTTATAATTTACTAGAAAGGTCACATAGCCACATCAAGATCGATACATATTCCCATTCTGTGTATATGACTTAAATTTCTTCGAATTGAAGAATAAAAGAGATAAACATGTCTCGTTGCATGGATACGCCTGAAAAAGGTTTTAAATTAAAACTAATTGAGAGGATGATGATATTTGACTGAACGAAAAGGTAACTTACTAAAAGTAGGTATATTTGTAGCAGCAATTGTCGTTATGTTTATTTACTTAGGTACAACGAACACTAATATTAATTGGGGTTCATTTATTGCTATGCTCGCCTTCTACGGGGTAATCTACTATATTGGGGCATTCATGGCTAGTAATAAATCCGAGTCTGCCTCAGACATGATGGTAGCGAAACGTTCTTTACCATTGTGGATTTCAATGTTTACGATGGCTGCTACTTGGGTCGGCGGCGGATACATATCAGGTACAGCAGAATCAACGTATTCATTCGGATTAGCATGGGCACAGGCCCCATGGGGTTATGCATTAAGCTTAATTATTGGCGGTATTTTCTATGCAAGAAAAATGCGTCGCTATGAATTTATGACGATGATTGATCCACTCGAACAGCGTTACGGAAAGAAAGTTGCGGGTGTATTATACATTCCAGCATTGTTAGGGGAAGTTTTCTGGAGTGGTGCGATCTTAACTGCTCTCGGCACAACGTTTGGAACGATTCTAGGATTAGACTTCCAAACATCTATTATTCTATCAGCGATCATTGCTATTGCGTACACGGTCGTTGGAGGAATGTGGTCCGTTGCATTTACTGATGTATTTCAAATGCTAGCCGTTATGATCGGACTATTCTTGGTACTTCCATTTGCACTCTCAGAAGTTGGTGGTCTAAGCTCTGTGTGGAGTAATTACCAAACGGACATGGGGAGCTATGCAAATCTATTCCCTCCATTAGATGGATGGACTGACCCTGAGTGGGGGAACTCCTATTGGAACTGGTGGGACTTCGCCTTACTACTTATTTTAGGCGGAATTCCGTGGCAGGTTTACTTCCAACGTGTTCTTTCAGCTAAAACTGAGAAAACCGCCATGTGGCTTTCAATCTCAGCAGGTTTCGTGTGTATTCTCGCAGCGATCCCAGCAGTGATTATCGGTGCCATCGGATTAGATACAGATTGGGCAAGCCTTGGTGTAAACGCTCCTGATAACCCAGCTATGATTCTTCCGTATGTCTTGCAGTATTTAACACCTGACATTATAGGAGCGATTGGTTTAGGAGCTCTCGCAGCTGCTGTTATGTCATCAATGGACTCTTCCATTCTATCAGCATCTTCGATGGCTGCCTGGAATCTATATCGTCCACTTTTCAAACCAAATGCATCAAGCGATCAACTTAAGAAGATTATTAAACGTTCAATCATACTAGTTGGAATTGCAGCTACGATCATTGCTTTAAATGTTCAAAGTGTTTATGCCTTATGGTATCTTGCTGCAGACCTAGTTTATGTTATTCTATTTCCACAGCTTACAACCGCATTGTTCTTTAAAGATGCGAATAAATACGGATCAATTGCAGGATTAATCGTTTCTTTCATTCTTAGAATCGGTGGTGGAGAGCCAATCATTGGGCTTCCGGTATTCCTACCATATCCAATGATTGAAGACGGAGTTGTCCTCTTTCCATTCCGAACACTCGCAATGGTTGCTGGCCTAGTGACGATTATGGTGGTATCTAAATTAACCAAAAAAGCATGTCCACCTAAGCCATTATTAATGCCGGCTGAGAGAAAAAATGGGAATGAGAAGATTGAGAGAAGTGCTTAACCTGGATGTTTATTATAGACATAATTAAGTATATGAAGATGGGATGATGTTATAGGAGATTTAATTAACAAACAGCTTTGAATCAACACCTAACATAACTTTACTAGCTCTACCTCATTAAGAGTATAATCAAATAAAAAGGGTTCCGCTCATCACTAAAGATTGATGAGCGGAACCCTTTTTTACTTCTGCAATTAGTTAACTGAGCCTGAAATAAAATCGATAGGACATTCTACTGAACGAATATTTTCTTCTTTGATTTTCATTATTCAAAACCCCTTTCATTGATTTCTAATTACCCAGTACATTAAATGAAAGAAAAGAGAAATAATTCTAACTTTTTCTTTACTCCATTTGATTAAAGGATTGATGTTTTAAACCCTTATGTACTCCTGAAATTAGTTAACTGAGCCTGAGATAAAATCGATAGGGCATTCTACTGAACGAATATTTTCTTCTTTGATTTTCATTATCCAACACCACCTTCCAATGATTTCTAATTACATAGTACAATAAAATGACAAAAAAGTAAAATAATTCTTAATTTTCTTTTTTTTAGTTAATTAACGAATTATATTACGGTTTCATCTAATTTTTTTGTTGTGCAAAAGCAGTTATAATTCTCTTCTGGGAAAACTATGTGATCTACAGTGTATTTTTGAAATTCTACATATAGTACTTTGTTCATTAATGTAACAGGTATTACCCCACTTAAAAATTTAATTATTTCAAAAGATACAATACTGCTTACTATACTACTCATTTCTGATGTTGAGCTTAAAGAAATACTACTATTATTGTTTAAATCTATAGCATAGTCGTAATTTAAATGATTAGAATTACTCGTTAAATTCTTAATTAAACAAGTAAGAGAGTGTGTTTTTTGAGGTAGTACTATTGGTAATATTCTTCCTGTATGCCCCTTGTATCCCCCAGTAAAGGCAATCGGTATATTATGAGTTTTTGAAAAGTCTTCAAGCATATTTTCTAGCGCTCTTATCTCATCAGATTTAACTCGTTGTAAATTAGAAGAATCTGCAGCAAATATCACTATATCAACATGCTCAAATACTGAAAGCTCTTCATCAGTACCAAATGTTTGTCGTACAGCATTAATTGTAGAATTTTCAATCCTACTTTCAATGAACTTTTTTAATACATTTACTTTTGGCTTACCAATATCATCTAATGAAAATAATGTTTGTCTTGTTAAATTAGTACGATCAACAGTATCACTATCCATTAGTACAAAGTCGCTAATTCCATACGATACAAGTTGACTCACTACTCCAGTTCCTATGGTTCCACAACCTATTACCCCAATTTTTTTATTCATTAAATTCTTTTGAATCTCGTATCGTGTCAGGGAAGGTGTTTCAAATTCAGACCATAAAGGTATTATGCGTTGATAATTTTCTAATTCCTTCATCATAGATCTTTCGATTTCCTTATCAGTTACATTAATATAGTTATTTTCCAGTAAGAAACTTAGAGTATTTTTAACTTCTTGAGCAGTGCCAGGGAATTGACTAGTGACTTTATTAATGATTATTTCCTCTGTATATTTAGCATCACGAATCAACTTAAATAATAATGAAATATGCTCTTCCAATTCATATGTATCCCCTTTATCACCATCAGTTAAAGGACGCGATAGAAAGACTTCGTTTTCTTTTGTATTCATATAAACTTTTATATAAGGGCGAAACTCAATAATTTTCATACTAATTTTTCAGTCCTTTTCTATAAGCATTAAAGTCAAATAAAAATAGTAATGTCTAGGAAAGACATTACTATTAAGTAATTCTCTTAGGAAACTGTTCCCGAAATCAGGTCCACTGGACATTCTATTGAACGGATGCCTTGCTCTTTTAGATTCATCGATTTCCACCTCTTTCCAAATTATCTAATTTTATGATATAGTTTAGAGCGTTAAGTGTCAAATAATTGTGAAAAGAGTGATTTTTTGCATAAAAATATAGTGATTAGAATCGTATTTAATTTATTTGAAAGGTTTAGTACTAGTTTATTTTCTCCATTTCTCGCAATCTTTTTTGCTGGAGTATATGGAAGTTTGATAGCTGGAGCTATTATGATGACATTTGTATTATCCAGTATGCTAGGTAATCATATAAGTGGTTCACTTTCTGATATTAAAGGAAGGAAGAATCTCTTAGTATTTGCTGATTTAGTGAGAGGAATAGGATTGTTAATAGGTCCATTTATTTATTTAGTGTATGTACAAGAAGGGTATATTATCTATATCACATTATTACTAGTGACATTTTGTGGAGGAATTAGTGCCCCTGTCTTCAATGCAATGATTATAGATGTAACAGATATAGACACTAGAAAGAAAGTTTACACCCTTTTGTATTGGTTAACTAATGTTGGATTAGCAATTGGAGTTATTATCGGCGGATTAATGTTTGAAAAGTATTTTGTTTATAGCATATTGATTAGTGGAATTCTTTACCTTCTTATAGGACTAATTACAATAGTGTATTTTGAAGAAACTTTAAAAGAAGTTAAGAAGGACGAAAAAGTTCATTTATTTAGTTTTAACGCAAATTTTTCAAAGTACAGCACTGTATTAAAGAATAGAAAATTTATGCTTATTACTTTTTCTAGCCTTTGTTTTGTATTAATTGAGAATCAATTAAGTAATTATTTAAGTATCAAGATATCAAACAACTTTAATGAGACCAATGTTTTAGGGTTTAATTTAGAGGGTGTTAATGTAATTGGATTCTTACAGGCTGAGAATACGATCATAGTGGCAGTTGGTTCTTTAGTAGTGTTTAAATTCATTAAACATATTTACAAAGGAAATTTTTTACTTATATCTTTATTGGTCTTTTCATTAGGATATTTCAGTTTGGCATATTTCAATAGTTTTAAAATATTAATGATAGCAATGTTCATAGCATCCCTGGCTGAGTTAGTTGTTATGCCAGCTTTAAGAGTAAAACTGTCAAACACAATACCTAAAGAACAATCAGCAAATTATAGTTCTGTTAACAGTCAGATTATGTCTTTAGGAGTGATTTTGTCTTCCTCATTAATTTCTATGAGCTCTTATCTAAATTATCAAATCATGGCATATGTTATGTTGTTGATTTCTTTAATTGGTATTTGTTTATTTTATATAGCGACAACTAATAGGGCAGCTACTGAAAACTCATTACAGGATAAGAGTATGGAAGGTTAACATTAAAGTCAGTTTAAAATTAGTAGTTTCGTATTCAGTAATTCAAGGGATTAAAAAATAAGCACCTTACCGTGATGATTAGACTTTAGAGTCATCTGGTGAGGTGCTTATTTTTGTGAGCGATAAACAAGTAGTAAATCATTAAGATCTCCTTGCTCCCAGAACTTCATTTACCAAGATAAAGAAAAGTCCTGTATTAATCTCTTTCTTTAGCCAACTGCGTATCCCGAATATTTTTCTGAATGGTAATGGCCGCAAACAGGCTAAGAACAAAGGACATTCCATAGAACCCTTTTTCGCTCAAGATGATACTCCCAGCATTATAAAGCCCGATCGCCATCAACGAAATGGCTACAATAACGGCAAACCAACTGAGCCCGTAATAAATACCCGAAACAGGGATATCCTCTTCCTTGTCTCTCACCGCTTTTTGCAGGGAGACCGCAGCATACAGCCCGAAAACCAACACTGCAAAGTAATAACCCTTCTCGTTAAGTTCCATTCCAGCATTGAAAAGGCCTATCAGATAAGCCGAAACACCTATTACCAAAGCTGTCCAACTTGCTCCTTTAAATGCGGCAGTTGGTTCCCCTTCTTTTCTTTCCACCTTAACCTTTGGCTTCTTTTCATCTGTCTTCATTAACGGATTCTCATTCAACTCAGACATAATCCGCCCCCTTTTTACGATATGTAGATTCCTACATTGTCCTATAAAACTATTATAGCAATTTTTTACATATTTAGTTCAATTTATTATGTGAATTTTTTGTTTTTTATCCAGTGTGAAAGCATCTATTTTCTTTGCTAATATGAATAAGAAAATCAGACCTAAGGGGCAGGATCAGTTAGCACCTCAACATAAATAAAATTAAGTATCTTTTAAAATAGAATTGGAATAATTAAAAAAGGTCCCAATCATCAGAACGATGATCGGAACCTTTTTATCATTTCGAGCTAGTTATACCCTTTATTACTTCTGTTCTTTTTGTTGTTCAGGATCTTCTTGCTTAGGATCTATTTGATTAACAGTGTAATTGTAATCATTCCGATTAACAGGCTTGAAGCCTTCAGGATTATAGAAACGCAGTAAGTCTCCGTAAACAACTTTATCAGAGAGTTCGAGAGATTCTTCAACAAACTTGCCAGGCTGTTCACATGCTTCAGCATCTAGCTTTTCGCCTGTCGGATTCTGATAGCATTTTTCGTTAACAGATGTGACTTCAGGTGTTACGAAATCGCCATTTCTAAACGGTACAATTTCACGGTGATCTTCTGAAAGAAGGTCTGAACCAAATGAAATGAATTTATCAGTTTCAACACCTAACAAGTGTAGAACAGTATCTCTAACATCCATATGTCCACCGTATTGGTGTACTTGCTTTCCTTCCACACCAGGTGCAGTAATGAAAAGTGGCACACGCTGCAGTTGTGCATGTTCGTAAGGGGTAATTTCTTTCCCCATTACTTTACTCATTGCTTTATTGTGATTGTTTGAAATACCGTAATGATCTCCGTACATAACGATCATCGTATTATCATAAAGACCAGACTCTTTCAGGTCATTAAAGAACTGTTCGATCGACTCATCCATGTACTTTGCCGTCTGGAAGTAGCCATTTACCACTCCATCATTTGTTTCAGGTGTAGGGAAATCAACATCTCCCTCATCCATCGTAAACGGGAAGTGATTGGATAGCGTCAACATTTTCGCTTCGAATGGTTGCTCTAGGCTTTCAAGATAAGGCATGGACTGTTTAAAGAATGGTTTATCTTTAAGACCGTAGTTATGAACATCCTGCTCGTTCATATCGTAATAGCTTGCATCAAAGAACTTCTGAATACCAAATGACTTATACATTTCATCACGGTTCCAGAACGTTTTACCATTCCCATGTAGAGAAGCAGTTGAATAGCCTTTTTGTTCAAGAATGGCCGGTTGTGCTTGATACGTATTACGGGCTTTCTCCATTGCTACGGATCCACTAGGTAACGGATAAAGAGAATTCGCCATCATGAATTCTGCGTCAGACGTTTTTCCCTGTCCAACTTGATGGAAAATGTTATCAAAATAGAACGTGTTTTGATTTTCAACCAGGCTATTTAAGAACGGCGTTACTTCTTTACCATTAACTTCTTTTCCAATAACAAAGCTTTGAAGAGATTCGAGTGAAATGTAAATCACATTCATGCCTTCAGCTTTACCGAAATAGTCAGGGTTAGGTTCCGTTCTGTTTGCTTCAACAAAGTTTCTTACATCAGTTAAATCATCACTGCTTGCAAATGCACTTTGTGAACTTGATTTAATTGTTTTAACCGCATCAACGATCTGATAATTGAATTGTCCAAGATACTTAACAAGATACGTACGATCAAATGAACGTGTCAGAAGTTCCGGACGATCGGTCTCAGCTAGGCCAAGATTGACTGTAAAAAAGACTGCTGCTGAAGCAAAGATTAACGCGATTTTCTTTCTTTTCACTGGTGCTTGCGGTTTTACAACCTTAAACAGGATCAATCCAAGAATAAGGAGTGTATCAACAAAGTAGAAGACATCTGTGAATTGCATTAAAGCGAATGCACTGTCTTTCAATTGTCCAGCATCATTCGAGTGCATAACGGTTGGCAACGTAATAAAATCATTAAAGAAACGATAGTAAACGACATTAGCATAGAGTAGAAATGATAGTAAGAAATCAATAATAAGGATTGCCCATACTCGTTTACGTTCTTTAAAAAATAATGCAAAACCAAAGAATAATAATAATGAACTTATTGGATTTAACACGAGTAGAAATGATTGAATACCATTCTTAATACCCAATTCAAATTCAGTTTGATAGACTGTGTAGGTTTTTAACCAGAATAATAGAATGACGCCAAAGAACAATGTCCACGGCTTATTCATTTGACCTTTTAATTGTTCACGCATGACTGTCATAAACCTCCTAGCGGAATTCACCGCTTAATATGATCTATTAATTAAATGTAAATTTATTGGTTTTTATGTTAATACACGAGAATGATACGCCCATATTGGTGTAATGTCAAATTTGGAGTGAGGGAGGGATTTGATGCTAATTGGAAGTGAAAGCGGTATATTAAGGGGATTTCAAGTACCATTGGCCTCGTTTGAGATATTTGAAAACCTATCAGCTGAACTTAAATAAGAATTGGCATGTGAATGTGAGGATATGTTAGTCAATAGAGATAAAGTTTTCACAAGAAATTTAAGTTGATAAAAGAGAAACCCTTGCTTTCGCAAGGGTTTCCATCGATGGAGCATAGCGGGCTCGAACCGCTGACCTCTACACTGCCAGTGTTTCCCTCTCCCAGCTTAAACTAATGCCCCGTAAAAACCTTGATGTATCAACACTTTTGCATTTATTCTATTAACAAAATTATATAGATGAGCGCAACACTTCTCAAGATTTTTATTCATAATATTTAAAACTGTATCCAGTTGATTTATTTGGTTTTCCACTTCTCAATCCATACATAATATTGGTTCGTTTCATATTCAAAGTGCGACTAGCTTCTGATATGGAATGAAACACCGTTTTGTTATCATCTTTCAAAGCAATAATTTTTCTGCTATGACGAGTCATATCCATATTAAATTTTGCTGGAACAACCACACAATTTTCCAATGAATAAATGCGTCCACCTTTAATATCTTTGTCCAAATGATATTCACCTTTTAAATACAATAAATGACCATTGAGTATATGAAAGTCCACATCTTCAACGAAATTCCAAAAATCATGCCACCTTTCATCAACCACGATACCTTTACCACCATAATATTTATAATTTTTATTTTTTGGATTATTACATCTTTCAATTATGTTTTTCCAACGATTATATAATGAATGATTCTTTTTATTCATAAACATCGCCTCCTATAATAGCATTGTATTGTAATGGTTTTTAAAAGTAAGGTAAACACCCAACATGGTAAATGTTTACAAATACGTATACAAAAGCTTTGCAATAATAAAAGAAACTCCCCGAATGAACGGAGAGTTCTAGCATATGTGGGGTAAAAAAAGAATATCAAAAGGAAAATCGAAAAAAGCAGTAACATTAAAGTTCTGATTTAATCCTCCTTGTTAATTCTTAATACTATTATATTGAATCCAAACAATTCGTAAGGATAATATGAAAGAAATTAAAATAATTCACGTTGTAAAACTTCCATTTTACTATAAACATGCTGTTCCATTTTCAAATCTTAAAATTACTTATATAATCATAAGGAATAAAATGGTTTGTGGAAGGGGCTTTTGTTATTGAATATACCGAAGTACATACATGAATTTTTTACTCTTGTAGAAAACAACGAAGTGGATATTTATAATGAATTTTCGTTACAGCATGAGCTAGGAATTTTCTTAAGAAACGAAATACATTCTCCTTTTAAAGTTGAGTTTGAACGTAATGTAAGATTCTTTCAACCAGGAGCTAAGTGTGTGAAAAGTGAAATTGATATTGTTATTTACAATCAAGATGCTTCTGAGAAATATGCAATCGAATTAAAGTTTCCGAAAAACGGACAATACCCTGAATCCATGTTTAGCTTTGTAAAAGACATAAAATTCATGGAACAAACTAAGGAACTTGGCTTTACTCAAACGTTTGCCGTCACATATGTAGAAGATAGCCTATTCTATAAAGGAGCAAAAACGGATGGTATATATTCTTACTTTAGAAATGGTAAACAGTTGCATGGCGAAATAATGAAGCCAACGGGTATCAAGAAAGATGTTTGTATAATTGAAGGAAATTATGAAGTTGAATGGTTATCAATGGCTAATGGCTCAAAATATTATGTGTTATCAATATAATCAAATATAATAAATTAAAAAACGGAGTTCCCAAATGAACTCCGTTTCTTATTTATGAGCTTATAAATTTAAAATCCTTATTTTACTTGTTCTTCGAAAACTTCTTTTAATAGTTCAATTGCACTTTCTTCTTCAGGTTCGTTTGTTCCAAGCTCACCTCGGAATGCTTTTGAAAGTATAGATTGCATCAATAAATCTAAATTCTCATTTATCGTATGGTAAACATTTGCTTTTTCTTCAATATCTAGATTTTTTTCAATGATGCCAACAATTTTTTGCTGTTCTTTAATTGGGGCTAAAGGTATATTCAGTTGTTTTAGTGTACTCATATTTATTCTTGGGGATGTGGTCTGAGATATGTTTGAAGCTACTTGTTTTAAGACAAGTGGGGAGTTAAGTACATATGAGAAATACTTAGGCAATATCACCTTTTTGTTTGGTCTTAAAAGCACCACCCTCTGAGCTAAACAAACCCCATCATCCATAAGTAAACCCGCTTTACCAACTGCCTTACCTATGTCGCCGCTTCCTTCCCTACAATATATGATGTCTTCTTTTTGTGGTTCAACCCTTTTTATTCTTTTACAATACTCCTCTTCAGTTACTCTTTTAGCATCAGAAGTATTTACAATTCCAAAATATATATCAGAACTTCTAATAGCAAGATACTCTCCATCTTCATTATATTTTGGAGTAGAATGAGGGCAATCTGAAATTAATTCACAAGCTTCTTCTAAATTTATATGTTTCCATTCTCTGTTATTCGAACTTGGCTTTTTTTGAGTGAAACCGCCATTAAAAGCTTTGTCCAAAATAGCTGTTCGGCGAAGTTCCAATGTTTCTTTTGCTTCTTCAATTAACTGTTTAGCTTCTTCAATTTTCAAAAAAAGACGCTCTACTTTTTTTACAATGCTTTTTTGTTCATTTAGAGGAGGCAAAGGTACATTTAAATTTTTCAATCCTTTTGTGTTTATATTCGCTCTAGTTGTCCCTTTGCTGTTACTTGTAATTTGATTCCAATAAAGTGGACTTTTCATAAATATGGATAGGTAATCCGCATCTAATGATTTATTTACTTTTAACCTAATTAAATAAGATGCAAATACAGATGACTCAGGGTTTTTTATAATTTGACTTTTTCCAACAGACCCCATCCTAGCAACAACAACATCATTATTTTTTAACCTATACTTCTCCAGGTCTTTATCATTAATATTACAGTAAGGGACATTATCCCAATTAATACCTTCATTTAAATCCGTTATTCTTAAAAAATGTGGACCTATCTGTTCAAAAGTTGATTTTTCGGTATATCCATATTGAATTTCAGTCAGCAATTTCCCTAACTTACTCCAAGTCCAATTACCAGGTAACTGATAAGGCATTTCATCTACTGATATCAATGCTTCTTCCATTAATTTTTCAAGGGACTTTTTTTTACTCATTTTTTTACCACCTTGTTTTCTTCAATAGCTCTTAATTCAGTTACCACTTCATCTAATAAACTCATTGCTTCCTGAAGTTTGTTAATTGCTTCTTCCGCAGATTCAATTGGGTCTGGCAAATTTTCGTAAGTTGATAAAGAATCATCAGCTATCAATCCAATGTCTAAACTATCGTTTTTCTTAGCAATTTCTTCTCTTGTGAAATTGTTCCAACGTTCATCTTCTATTTTAGAACGGTCTTCAGACACATAGGCTTTCATAAAGTCTTCAAAATGTGACATTTTTAACTGATTACGTTTACCGAATGAATCCATATTTGTACGGAGGTCATACACCCAAACATCTTTAGTGTTATTTATATCTGTTTTGCCTTTCTTGAAAAACAATACATTTGTTTTTACGCCTTGTGCATAGAAAATTCCTGTTGGTAAACGTAAGATAGTATGAAGATTACATTTATTCATCAAATCACGACGAATTTGAGTACCTGCCCCATCAGCAAATAACACATTGTCTGGTATAACAACCGCTGCACGAGCATTTCCATCATCTTTTAAAGCGTTATATATTAACTGTAAAAAATTAAGTTGTTTATTCGATGTTTCAAAAGTTAAATCATCACGAGATACACGCTCTCCACCTTTTTTAGTACCAAACGGAGGATTCGTTAAAATCACATCAAAATTCTTTATCCATTTTCCATTACCCGATAATGAATCTCCTTGTTCCAAACGTCCTTCCATATCATGAAGTAAAGCATTCATTAATGCCAGACGATGTGTACCTTGTACAAGCTCCATTCCTGTAAATGCTTCCTTCTTTTGAAATTCAGCTTGTTGTGGGTCTAAATCATAATAATCATCTGTTTTATTTTTTAAATATTGGTCTGCTGAAATCATAAAACCAAATGTTCCTGCTGCCGGGTCATTTAACTTTTCTCCAACTTTTGGGTCAACAAGTTGAACAATTAAATCAATTAATACACGAGGAGTAAAATACTGTCCTGCTCCAGATTTTGTTTCATTTGCGTTTTTTTGTAGCAATCCTTCATAAAGGTTGCCTAATCCTTCTTCCTTAGCGTTATACCAATCAAGAGAAGCGATAGATTTGATTATTGTATCTAAATTTTTAGGGCTAGTTATTCTCGTTGAAGCATCGATATAAATTTGCTGAAGCTTCTTGTTTTCACTTTTACCTAATTCCAATAGTAATTCTTGATAAAAGTTTTTAAGCTCCACGCCTTCTTTTTGTACTAAATCATCCCATCGGTATCCTTCTGGAATAACAGCTTCAGTTTCCTGTTCTTTCATCATTTTAAGAAACAATATATAGGTTAGTTCAGTTACATATTCTTGATATGTAATACCATCATCACGTAATACATCACATAATTTCCATAATTTCTGAACGATTTCTTGATTGTTCATTTACTTACCCCCATCACAAATATGTTTATATTATTTTTGTTGTTATAAAGCGAACTTTACTATTATAACGTAAATAGCGCCTCTTTTCAGAGGCACTATTTCAACTAACGTATAAGCTATCATTAATTGTTTTTACAACAGTATCAATGTCCTCGCCAAATTCCCGTTTTAAAGTTTTATAGCCCCCGTTACTTTTAAATGGCTCTTCAGTAAATGCTTCTTGAGGATTAGGGGCTAAAATTGGAAATTGAAGCAACTGCTTTTCTATTCTATCAAGCCATTTCTTTTGTCTTGGTGTCCACTGATTTAGGGAGTAGACTTTCTTCATGGCATTTTTGATACGTGTATCGTGGTCAACCAGCGCTTCACCCAAAGCAGCTTGACGAATAAAACTAATAATATCAGCTGTTATGTCTTGGTTTTTGGTTTGTTTCCATGCTGTTTGCAGATGTGACTCTTTAAAACCTTTCGTCTCAAGGATGGTAATAAGCTCTCTCAAATCTTGTCTAGTTAAATCCTTAGGTTTTGTACAAACCAGATTAAGCGCTGGAATTTCATTAATATTTTCTCGAATAAAACTGACGAAGCCATCAATATAATCCTCAGGACGGCTGTTTCCTTTACCATAGCCACGAACAACTTGCTCTACGTTATCTTCTTTGTTAGAAATATAGCGTTTTTCGCCAGATGGTCTATAGGTTTCAATAAACTCAAAAAGCAAAGCATCTTTTTTTGCTTCTAGCGGGGTATGAAACTTCACATTATTTACCCATTCATCAATGCTTTTTCCATCGGATAATTCCTTGAATTTTTGCTCAGCTGTATCGTTTAGTTTTTGTTTACGTCTTTGGATTTTTGCAACCAATTGGTCTTTAAAGAAAGCTTGCTCTTCTTCTGAAGTAGCATTTACAAACGCTTCGTGTAATGTTCCAATGGTGTCATTTTGTTTCTTAACGACTGGTTTCATTTCAGTATAACTTTTTAATTTATCGTAAATGCCTACAGCATCAAAGATATTAAAATGAGTTTTACCGATTTCAGGACATAAACGAGTAGCTCGTCCTAACATTTGGTCATATAAGATACGTGATTGAATACGTCTCATGAATACTAAATTTGTAATGGCTGGAACATCAATACCTGTTGTTAATAAATCTACCGTCACAACAATATTAGGTAATCGTTCGTTTTTTAATCTCCGTATTGCATCTTTTACGTGGTAAGTATAGCCTGTAATTTTAGCTATGGCGTCATCTTCTACCTCATCGCCTCGTTCAGTAAATGCTTCCTTCAATAAACGTACAATTAAATCAGCATGTTGGTCAGTAGCAGCAAAAATTAAAGTTTTTTCATTACTCGTTGGGTCAATGTAATCCGTAAGCTTGTTCAAAATAGCTTTGTTGAAAGGTTCAGTAATAACCTTCTTATTGAATTGAGCAACCTCAAAATGTAATTCGTCAGCTATTTTTTCTAACTGGATTTCTGAGGTGTCTACATCATAAACTTCGACTTCTTCATCTTTTTCAAAATTAATACCTGCTTGTGCTAGCTCTGTTTGAAATAAATACGGTGGTTCATGGTCAACTAAGAATCCATCCAATACAGCTTCACTATAAGAATATTTGAAAATTGGTTCTCCAAAGATTTCAGAAGTATGGAGTGCTGGTGTAGCAGTTAATGCTAAACTAGCTGCGTCAAAGAAGTCAATTACACGTCTGTATTGGCTCACATAATCATTTTGGTCTTTGAACTCAAGCTCTTCATCTGTCATTTCACGGTCAACAGAATAACCACGATGAGCTTCATCTACAATAATAAAATCATATTGACCAACACTTGGAATGTTCTCGCCATCATTGTAAAATAATCGTTTTACCATTCCTTGAACAGTAGCGATTTGAACTCTTGTTTCAATATCTGGTGTTACATCCTCAAGTGTATTTACATTATAAATATCGGTAAAAGAAAGCCCTTCTACTTTAGTATCAACCAAAGAATCTTCTGTCTGTTGACCTAAAGAATTACGGTCAACCAAGAATAATATTCTGCGACATTTTTTAGTTTTAATTAAACGATACATAAGCGCTATAGCTGTACGGGTTTTACCTGTCCCAGTAGCCATTGCAACTAGCATTTTCCTTTGTCCTTCTTTTAGAGCCTGTTCTGTTGCTAAAACGGCTTTCTGTTGATAATCTCTTAAATCAAATTTTGTTATGTCTTCATCTTCAAGACGTTTATTGGCTTCGCTGTCGTCTTGGCTCAATAGTAATTCCAAATCAGCAGGTGAATGCCAACCTTCCAAGGTACGAGCATGTTCTAGTGGCTTACGAGAATCCCAAAACCATATTCCCGATTCCTCTTTAAGTTGCTGTAAATATGCTCTACCGTTCGTAGCATATAAGAATGGCACTTTATACTTACCATAGCTATCACCAATTATTTCTTCATCAACTTGTATTATATTTTGAGCATAAACTTTAGTTTGACTTTCCAGAACACCAGGAATGTTTTTCTTTTTGGCTTTTGCTTCAATGAGACCTACAAGACGTAGTCCGATAAACAAAGCGTAATCAACTCTGCCACCTTTAACTTTCCATTCTGCGATTGCCATGTTTTTATTCTTCTCTGGAGTTGTTCCTTTGGTGTAATGATTTAATAAATTTGAATCTACTTCCCAGCCAGCTGTCCGAAGCTTTTCATCAATAATTGAACGAGTTTCTGCTTCTGTTAGTTGCTGACGTTTCATGAATCTACGAGATGCTTTCTTCCGTTCATTTTTCTCGTCTTCGTGCTCCGTTTTTGCCCTTTGTCTTAAAACTTCTAATTCATTTTCTAGTTCTTGTACTTTTTCATCATGTTCCTGTTGGAGCAAATCTAAATTTATAGAATCCAAGTTTTCAGGTGTTATGTATCCAGGTTCTTCAAAGCTATAATCACCATACACTTCCATAAACCAAGATGATAAACGGAATGTAAGATGTAAAAGAGTTTTTGCTTCCTCGACTTTACCGTAATCTGCTTCGTGCGATGCTTTATTACCTTTAAGACGAAGTGTTTGAAATATATCAATTAATTCTAGTTCCACAAGACCTTCTTTTCTTAGTGTATTTATACGGTCTACTTGTGTATTTCGATAAGGTTCAGGGATATTTTCCAAAGCTAAAATAAATTTGGACAATGTTTCACCAAACAAACGTAGCTTCATTAATGTTGTATGTGGGTCTTGAAACACATTGTTCTCAGCTGTTTCTCCCAAGTTTGCTAGCACATCCCACTTTCCACGCAAAAAAGAAAAGTTGCTGTTCATTGTCATCACCGCCTATTAATTACTTTAATGCATACATTGTACCAGAAATATACATTAATTGGTGTACCATTACACTAAGCGGAGACAGGACACTATATTTACAATCTGTTTTGTATTAAAATTTCAGTAATGAGGAGGGTTAATTTGGAATTACCATTGAAAGAACTTAATGAATTGGTTGAAGTCTTTAATGAGATTTTGAATGATGCTGAAAAAGCTAAAGCAGATAATAATTATGAAGCTGCTGAAAAAGTCAAAGATGCTTATTATGAGTGCAGTGTCAAGCTTGCAAAATTAATTATCGCTAAGGGGTTAGGTGAGTCTGAACATTTTGGGGTTCATACAGTGAATATTGCATATCAGATGGAGGAAATAACACCTATTAATTCTAAAAATAAAATTACAAAATTAATAGGATATATTAAAGAAGTAAAAAACGAACTTCGTAGAGATATAGACAAAGCGAAATATGACTTTGAAATTGGGTTACCAATTACTCGTAATTTACACCTAAAAAAATCTTTATCAATCCCTGAATACGACAATATTATAATAGATATTCATAATTATGGACTAAATATGACTTCTACAAGAAAAACTTACTTAAATTTAGGAGAAGAAGATATAAGAAACACTATACTTAACACTTTAAATACAATTTATCCTGCTTTAAAAGGTACAGGCGAATCTTTTAATGGTGAGGGCAAGACCGATATATTAATAAAAAACGAAAATTTTGAGAGTATCTTTATAGGTGAATGTAAACTCTGGAAAGGTGTAGAGTACTCAGTAAATGACGGTTTAGAGCAATTACTTGAAAGGTACACTACAGCCAACGATAGTAAATTATCACTAATTGTATTCAATAAAGAAAATGACGATATTAAACTTGTAGAACAACGGTTAAAAGAAGGTGTAATGACTTTCTTAACAAAACTAAAACTGAAACCCCGACACATTATTAAATACACAGAATACAAAAACTTATTTTATTTTGAATGTGAGCATAATAAAAATTCAGATATTTCAATAAGACTCTCCGTTATATTAATAAACATTAATTAATGGCGCATAACGAAAGTAGTGATAAATGCTACGATTTCACCTGACAAGACCTTTGTAGCGTATTCGACTGATTTATTTGACATTCTTAGTCGCCTCCAGTACCGCCAAGAGCGGGTTAGTTTCTTCCTGCTTTGGTCCTTCCATTTGTGCTAGTTTTTTCTCCTCGATAATTACTTTAGTCATTTCATTAGCCAGAGATAATCGAGCATTAAGTGGTATACATAACTGCTTCATGCTTTCAGTGATTTGCTTGTTGAACTTCTCCAGTCGTATCATGAACCGCTCGTAGTTGTCGTCTAGCATGTCCATAGTGGTTAGTTCTTCCTCATGAGCGGCTTTCATATACAGATTGAAAGTCAACGTGTTAAGCGCAATGCTATCGGCTTCAGTGAAGTGGTCATTGTATTTCTTAAGCTGATTAAATAAAGCTCTCATTGGCTTGCTATTTTTTACAACGTTGTTTTGTTTGGGTGTGGTTTGATTCGTCACCACCTGACTTTCGGCTTCCTCACGAGCCGCTCTTTGTGCTTTCGATAAATTTCTGTTAGATTGATTGAGCAGTTTCTCCTGTGCCATGTAATTTCCCTTCCTTTTTGTCAAATTCTAACTGCTGGGAGAAAATTTTTTTTGTACCAACCTCCCCTCTGTCCTTCCGTTCCCCTTGCAAATAAAAAACCCTAGGTAGGGGCTATCCCTTGCCTAGAGCTGTGTATATTATTTATTCGATGTATTATTAACTGTTTTATTATGTCAAGATATATATACACTGCTCAATGAAATGCTTATTCACTACATTTTAATGTATACATCTCAGGCATTTAAAAAGTTGTTATTTAATAGTATTATTTAACAGCATTTTCAATAGCTTTAATTTGTTGATGTTTTAGTCGATACATAACATGATTAACCGTCAACGAAATTGCATTAAGCTTCTTCAATCTATATTTAAATCCAGTCATAACTCCATAGTTTCTTTTTATAAACAATGCTGTAGCCAACAATGTATCACGCTGGACTGTATTATCATTTGCAATAACATCTAATATCACTTTAAACCCATAATGTATTTCATGGTCAGATACTATTTTAGAATGACTATTCCCTTCCAAAGCTGCTAACAACTCTTCCATGTGATTGAATTCATCAACAGCCTTCGCTTTATTTAATATTTCTTCCTTCATAACGGTCATCTCCCTTTATTTCAATTAAAAAAGAACCATCAAAAATGGCTTATATTTGAATATTAATATTCACTTCTATTACCTTTATTTAGCTCCATCATCAGCTCATCGTGTGCATTATATTTAAGTTTTGGTGTTTCAATCGCTGGATTTTCATAACGTTCTTCAAGAATGAAATCTAGCATTTGCGTACGATTCCACCTTTTACTTTTTGCTTCCACATCTAAACTTTCAACTCTTGTTTTTAATAAATCAGCACTAATCTTTTTTGTTTCTTGTTCTTGCAATTCCTCAAGCTCTTGCATATTGTTCTTCCTCCTTATAATCATGAGGCATACGCTGTATGTTCCAGTATGCCTATATAATATATGTGTTTACTTACGACCTTTTGAAGTCAGACAAAAGACCCTATTTAAATACAAAATCCCAAAAGGGGAAACAGTTGCAGCTTCTGGATTTGTGAAGCGTAGCGGAACAAACCTAAGAGCTAGGTCATACGACCTTGGGAGTATGAGCTAAAAGGTTTTAATAATTCATTAACACTTTAATATTATTGTAGCCTCTGGCAGGGCTCGCACAGCCTTCGCCTAGGTTCGGCTACGCCAAACCCTTTCCTTCGCACTTCGTTGCTCAGGAGATGATTGTTTTTGTTTTTACATTTAACACACTTTTATTATCAAAAACTTCAATTCCTTCTCTCTACAAAAATGAGCTTCCTTATACTACACTTATAAGAGAGCTCAAAAATGTAGATAGAAAGAATTAAAAAGCACAGCCACAAATCAATTGCAACTGTACTTTCGATTAATCAAGTTTTTGTATTCTGAAGACACATTCCACCTTTCAGCACGTTTCCCCTTCTCCAAATTAAAAGTAATATTGATTTCATTCCAAGCATGAATGCTAGCAGTTTTAAGAGCCAGCTTGTGATTATAATTACTTTTGTGCATATGTTGCAATTCTTGGATTTTCTCACCGAACGCTTCTCCCCAAGCTTTATGAATATTAGGAAAATCAACAATGTCTCGTTTTCCATTCGTTAAATTATCATAATAAATATAACTCCATTTTTTACGACAACTCTCATGAATTTCACCTGTATATTTATTTTCAAATCTAATTATTTCAGTTTCTGGCTCCAACAAGATTTTTTCATCATACATTTGTCTTACAGTACGACGTACAGTTGATTTACTTATGCCAGTAGCAGTTACAATTTCATCAATTACTGGCAACACATCATCAATTAACACAGCTTTGAGAACTGCTTCAATGTTTTTTAATGCTTTACTTTTAAGACATTTGATGTTCTGTGAAGCATCTGTTAAAAATATTGTATTGGATTGTTTTGGCTCCAAAATATAATACTTTTTACCATATGCGCCTGTCTCTATATTCACTTGATAATCTTTCTCTAGCTTTTTGATGTAATAATCTTGATGAACGTTAAACGTCTTCACAGAAATCCTATCAAGCTTTTTTACACATAACTCCTTCTTGTCGTATTTCATTTTCATGTCCGTTATTTCCCCTTGTCCGTTAAATCATTATCAGCGTTTATAATTTGCTAACAATTCATTTAACCTTTCGTTTTGCACAAATTGAAAAACAGTAGCAGTATTAACTTTTTTGTCTCTCAAAATGTGTTTCAATTTCGCTCCATTTTTTAATAAATAATCTGCTACTTCAGGTTCAAAAATCCTTTTTAAACTCAATATTGTTTCCCTCACTTTAATTGGTTGATTAAATTCAAAAGCTTCAGCGATAAAGCATTAAATGAAACTTCACATTCATTGTATTGAATTGCTTGAAAACGTAAGTCTAAATGAACGAATTTGTTCAAATAAATTTTCTAGTTATTTAAGCACTGCTTTGTGATAATATTTTCTTAATATGGTAACTTTTTCAGTATAATTAAAGTTAAATAAGATTACATAACACGGAGGTTTATATGGTGGGAAAAATATATGTGAATTATGATAAGCTTTTTTCAATGGTGTACTTAACCGAACTCGAACATGAGCAATTAAAACTCTCAACTCCGAAGGCTAAAGAAATTTATTTAATGAAAAAGTTTATTCATATCTATAAGCAAAATAACTGTGGAACCCAAACAACTTGTTATAGATGGCTAAACGATTTCAGAGAAATTCATGGATATAATAAGTGGAAAGAAGGAGGCAGTGTAAGGAGGCTCTGGTATGTTGAGTTTCAGGATTTGAATAAGGAGCTTGTTAATCTGTAATAGCATTAATGAATAACAATAATTGCGTTGCCTAAACCTGCCTATGGCAGTTTTTTTATTGCAATTATTTACGAAAAAGAGATTGCCAGCTTTTTTTAGTGATGTAAAATAGTAAATAAATGTAAATAAAAGGAGTGTTAATAATGCTAGAACGTGAACTGATTCCTCAAGTGATTGAGTTGTTACGTGACGCCTATACCATCAAGAACAACGTGAATGAATGCGATTGTTATGCTATGACTGAATTTTTTGTCAAAAAAATGAAATTGCTTGAAGTTAATATTGAAATGGTAGCATTCGAAATCGCACACCAGAAAGCAGAAATCATTGTTCCGTATCTCAAATTCTATGATTACAAAGGAGCTCAAAAGCTAGAACAGATGCTCCAATATATTTAAGGAGGAGGTTTTGATGGGGCTTAAATTGATATACAAACGGTCTTTAGCAATGGCTCTTGTCAGACGTGGATTTGATATTGAATACACTTCAAGAAATCGTAAGAATCAGAGATACCAAGTGTATTTCTTTCATGACTCTCCTGAGCTACGCAAAAATTTGGCTGAGCTTAGTGGAAAAGAATATGTCCCAGAAAACTGAGACGGTTTTATTGTATATTGCTTTTGTTGCAATAATGATGGCTTATTGTATGCTGTTGTTTGATGTTGCCTTTCCTACTGACCCTGAACAGGAACGGATTGCTGACGAAAATAAGATAAGAGCAGAAAAACGTGTTGAATATTATGAAGGCAAATAGAAAAGACATCATTTACTTATGATGTCTTGCTTTCTTTTTTATTCTTTTTTCATTTTCTTGTATAGTCAGTCTCTTTCTTTTTTTCTTTTTTTGTATTATTTCATAATGAAAACTAGTTGTTAATTCTTCACCTTTCATTCTAAAGGATTCAGGAATAAATACTCGAAATTGCTGCTCCCAAGCTTGAAAATTTACATCATCGTAGAAAATCTTCAACTGAAGAATAGGCTGTTTTTTATCTTGCAAGTGCGTATTAATAAAAAAATCATTTAGCATAATAATAAAATAGTCGGGTAACAGAATCTCCGAGTATTCATTTGGTTTTATTACGTCCACAGTTCTTAGAAGAGGGAGTATATCCTTAGAATGAGAACCCTTTTTTTGGTCAATATTACTGTATTTAACTTGTAGGCTGTAATCGTAATTATCTTCTCTTTTAGTTTCATTCTTTATAACGGTTATTGAATGGCCTGAAATTCTGCTAATTTCATTTTCTTCGGTATCAACCAAATCATCAATATTTTCTATGTAATAACAATAAGAAACATTAAATACTGGTGAGCCACCATAATTCCAAATAGGTAATTTAGTATTAGAAAACTTTTTAGGAACTCTCCCTTCTTCATCCCAATCGCTTAAGATGTTTTTTATAGTTGCTTCTACGTTTTTTATTCCTGGGACTATTATTGGTTCTTTATTTTTTTTATGATTTCTCTGTTGAGTAAAAATTGCAAACCATGAAGCTATAGCTGCCATCATGGCAATAACCACAGCTATAAGCTGAATCCAATTGGTTGGCGTTAAGCAAGACCAAAACCCATTACACGCCTCTTTTATTATAATTTCATACATATTCCTTTCTCCTTTTCATCCATAATTATCCTTACATTATATCAACCTTAATAACTATTCAACTATCATATTTTCATTAAGATTTAAAGGTAATTGTAAAAATATGTAGAATAAAGAATGTTATAGGAGGTGGAATGATGAACGAAATTACGACTAATGACATTTTCACTAAGCTAGGTTTAACTTCAATTGAAAATAAAATTCATTCAAGAGCGGTTCTGGAAATACTTATTGAAAAAGGGCTAATTACAGAAAAAGACTTTCAATTGAAATATGAAAAATTGAAAGAAGAAGTTGGTGAAAAATATGTAGCTGAATCTCTAGATATGAGCGTAGAAGAATTAAAAGACTTAATCCAAAAATCCAATAAATAATTTAAAAGACACCTCTTGGGTGTCTTTTAAATTATACTTTTGTATTCTGCCTTTTATAAGAATAAATGAGTGGAAGTTTTTTACCAACTTCTACTTTTTCCAAATTCAAAGCAATATCTTTCATATTGCCGATATTGAAAATCTGGTCAGTTTCAAATGGTCTTTTAAGCACTATCCGAAATTCTTTTTGATACTCAAAAAATTTCCTTTTATATAATAAAGTTCTAGGTGCGTCTTTATCGAAATCATCCATTGGTAATGGGTGTGATTCATTTTTATCATCAAAATATTTTACCAAGCCACGCATTCTACCAATTTCTTTATCTTCAAGGATTTTATCAATTCTATTTATAAATTCATCATGATTATGAATGTAAATCAAATCTCTTCCCTGGAACTGTTCCACCAATTTCTCTTCTATTTCAGGTTTCAAATAAAATTTGTTTTCATCCGGGTTATATAAGAAATCATTTTTTAATGACAATAAAACGAAGCAACATATGGGGAATTTACTTAAATCCGAGTAGGAATGTTTAATATAAGCTTTCTCGAATGGAAGCTCAAACTCTTCACCGTTTTCTAAAGGGATAAATATTTGGTAATCAGATGATTTTATTAATTGGCTCCAAACACCTTCTTCACTATCTCCGATTCCTTTTTCAAATTGCTCTTCCTCTAGGTCAATGAAATATTTATTTTTTGCAAAATAAAATTCTCCGTTCATGGTGTTTCTAGTAAATTGAGGTTCAACGAATTTAAGCAAAATTTTCACATCAAATTCAGATTCCAAGTCAACAGCCCCTTTTTCCTATTTATTCCATTATATTAAATTCAATTCTCAAAAGCTAGTTTTATAAATATTTTATATTTTGCTAGATTCTCAAATCTTCATTTGCATACCAGCAGATTCAATTTTTGCTACTTATACGTACATCACCATTCGAAGTGGGATAATCGTTAAATGCCGAAGGTGGCAAATTACACCTATGAAGATGCAAATTTTAAATCAATATATAAATTACGAACATTAACCTATTAACATTTGTTAATAGTTCGTTTTTAAATAACTTTATCGTATTTTACTCTTTACAATGTTCGTGTTTTGCTGTAATCTGTGGTCATAGCAAAACAACAACAAAAACTATGGAGGCGTTAAAATGATTAAACGAATTATTGTTGGAAAAGAAGTATATTACAAAGTAGCTGAGTTGACCAATTTATTTGGGGTTTCGTTATATAAAGTCAAAAAAGCTATCGACAAGCAAAAGATTCACACTCGCACACTTGATGGTCTAGGACGAGTTAAATTTATATCTGAAGACAACCTTGCCAAACTCGAAATAGATGGTGAGCGTCAAGTCGCCACAACAATTGTTGAAACAGAAGTTAATAAAGAAACGGTTGAAACAGTGGAACCTAAGAAGAATAAAGGTGAAAAAACAGAAAAAAAACATGCAACCAAAGCTAATAAACAACCTAAGAAGAAATCGACTGATAAATCAAAATCAGAGTACCCAAAAGCAATTGTAGATGAACATAAAAAATTGCTAAAAGATGGCAGAACGATTGTCCTGCCATTTGCTAAAACCAAAAACATGGATACAGTTCATGAAATTTGCAAAAAACATTTGGATTCTGAGCTTTTTACGAAAACCACCCCAAAAGATATTGAACCTATGCGTGCTGTTATCGCCGAATTGAATGCGGCATCAGTTAATTTGCCTGCCATGACATAACAAAAGCACCGTACCACGATTGGCACAGTGCTCGTCATACGGTTATTTACGTTTGTTATCACGCTTTCGAGTTATCATGTTATCAGAACCGAAAAATCCACTTTTAGCATGTTTATCTTGAATGGTTTTATCAGCCATGTGTGAATACATGAGTACCGTTCTTAAATCTGAATGGCCCAATATTTGACGTAAACTTTCAACATCTCCACTTTCTAAAAAATGCGTGGCCACGCTATGTCTTATCAAGTGAAGATAAAAACGTTTGTTGATATTGGCTTCAAGAGCGTACTTTTTAAAATCTCTTAAAATATTATTCTTGTTTAATATTCGACCTGATAAAGATAAGAATAATAAATCATCGACTTCACCTTCAAACGCTTCATTTTCTACTAGTAACGTGGTCAACAGTCGATATGTTTTATTCGATAACGGTATAATGCGAGCTTTGCGTGATTTAGCATGTTCAGCTTGTATTATTATGGTTCTGTTCACATGGTCGATATTTGACGGACTAAGCGTCAATGCTTCCGATATACGCAACATTCCATCAACGAGTAAATGTAATAGCACATTATCTCTGAAGTGTTTGAATGATTTATTGGAATATGATTTGGCTACTTTCAATAAACTGTTTATTTCATTTCTCGTAAGTATATCAATTGTATGTTTTTCTTTTTTAAATCCTTCAAAATTATCGAATGGGTTTTGTTTGATATGCCCTTTTTTAACACACCAATTAATAAAGGATTTTATATATTTGATACGTCCTTCAATTGAAGCATCTGAAAGACCTTTGACTTGAGCAGATTCAGGTTTGTATTTATGTCCTTCAAATTTCACAGCTTCATGTTTCATCCAATACACATAATCATTGAAAAAATCGGTATTCATATCATTTAAAAATAATGGTTTTTCTGTTTTTGTAGCATGAAAATTTTCTGCGTTTTTAAAAGTAGCAATGTGCTGATTCAATGTGGAAGGACGGAGGTTTTGTTTTTGTTTGTATTCGAGGAATTGCTCAAAGATGGTTCGAGCGGAGGCACTCTTCAAGACTTTTTTATCTTTTCGTTTGTGTGGTTGACGTTTTTTAACTTTCGGTTTTTCATCAAAATATTGCATTAAAAAAACACCCTTCTTATTCGCAATTTAGAATAAGCAAAAGTGTTGAGTAGCGCTCAAAAGTTGAGTGCCTTACATCATTAATTTTGATGTTAAATCAAGGTATGGAGCTAGCGAGAATCGAACTCGCATTACTTGACTGCCAGTCAAGCGTAATCCCATTATACCATAGCCCCATGATAAATAATTGTTGTTGCTTGTTTTCGATGGAGCATAGCGGGCAACGAACCGCTGACCTTTATCACTGCCAGTGTAGCGCTCTCCCAACTGAGCTAATGCCCCGTATAATGACAGCGATTTCCTGTCGACATGAATTATTTTATCATAGCTTTTCATTTGAGAACAACTTGTTTTTATAATATGGAAAATAAGATATTCTTATGTTTTCTATATCAAAAGCCCTTCAACATATGACAAATGTATAACATATATATTGAGGGCCCTTTAATTGTTGGGTTTATAGAGCACCCGTTAAAATTGCAGTCAAACCCTTTTCATATCCTGTTCAACTTTTTATACCTTCTCTTCTCCTTGTACCTCCGCTTCTTCATTAAGTTCTAACTTTCTCTTTTCAACCTCTAGTTTAGTTTCTTCCACCTCTAATTGTTTCTTTTTAAAATCAAAACGGAGTACAAAATATAGAAAAATAAATGTCATACCAACGATTACTGAAATAAATATAAATAGGTTCAAACGTATCTCCTCCTAGGTTATACTTCTATCTTTGTTCATTAAGAATACTTATGATAACCATCACGTTCTTTTTTCTGTAGAAAACTTGCTTCGTTAGTGACACAAGCGGTTTAGACCGCTTTAGCAATCACCGCTTATGCTATACTAAATGATAATAAAATCCTTGATAAGGGAGATGACTCACATGAAAGATGTCCTTATCCAGTATATGAAGCGGTTTTCTGATCTTAGTGAATCAGAATTAGGGAAACTGGTGATCGATGTTCCTGTTGCTACGTTTAAGAAAGGAACGATCCTTTTCCATCAAGGTGAAGTCCCCGACAAATGCTATTTTGTTTTGAAAGGGTGTGTACGGCTTTACGCTGTCGATGAAAAGGGAAATGAGAATACGTTCAATTTCTTTACAGAAGAACAGAGTGTCACGATTTTTAATCAACATGCTCCTGATAAAACCTCTCCATACTCTCTTAGCTGCTTAGAAGATTGTACGCTTGTTGTAGGTGATTTAACTACTGAGCAGGAAACTTACGACATGCATCCAGTGTTAGAGATCATGACTCGCAAAATGATTGAAGAAGATATGGGTGCTATTAGGGATGATTTCTCCTCCTTCATCTCTTCGACACCAGAAGAGCGCTATCACGCTTTGATGGAAAAGAGACCAGATTTAATTGATCGGGTTCCCCAGTATCAACTAGCAAGCTACCTTGGAATCAAGCCAGAATCTTTAAGCCGTATTAAGAAACGGTCAGCTAGTCACCTTAGGATTGTTGATTAGTCCATCGTCACTTTTCTCCCTTTCACTAATAACCATATCCCAAATCCTAATTCACCGATTACCATGGGGGCCATCAGAATTAATTCTAGTAACCCTGTAAAACTCTCAAGTTGCGGTAAGAAATTGTACATGAAATGAAGAAACGAGTAGCTGAAGCCCGATAAAACGACTAAAATGCTAATCACTTTCGGTATCTTCTTTGTACCCATTGCTACAAAGCCAACTGCGATAAGATGAATTCCAAAAATGATTAATCCAAATGACCAGATTGCTTCAAAAGCTGTGATGGAATGCATGGCTTGCTGTGGGAGATTGTCTGGTGACATATCCAACACTGATTTTTGTACAATACTATTGGCTGTCGCAAGATGTGAAACCCCAATGGCTAGAATGGCTGTGTATAGGAAACGAACCCAACCTGCTAATAATGCGTACCCATGATGGAACGGCTTCAAGAACAGATAAAACCCCCATGATACGATCAAATCTGTAATAACAATGATGAGCCATCCAAGCACCTCAAGACGAAACAAAACTTGAGATGCCTGGATATTTTTCAATGTCGTTATTGCATCTCCGTCAATAACTAACGAACTGTGGACATACCCCTGAGCAAACAGCGCAGCAACTGTCATGACGAGTAATGCAACACCAGAAAAGACTGCTGCTTTCTGTTGCATGTTGTGATTCGCTGTTCTCATTGATTTCATCTAAGAACCTCCTCGACTTTGATGATAATCCTATTGTATTTTGTCTGAGGAAGACTTTCATTGACTTAAGTCAATGAATGATCGTTATGTGAAATTTGGTCTATTGGAACACCTGACCAGCCTTTATTTCATTAATAAAATCCCTCTCACTAATGCGAGAGGGATTTTATGTTATTACTAATAAAGTTTTCTTATCCTCGATACAACAAAAGAACCGTTCCCGTTCACCAACGTTTCTACTTCTTTCTACCTTTTTTCCCGACTCGTTAACCCCATCGCCACAAATCGTACGATAAGTGATCCTACAATACTATAGACAATCAATGCAAACACCCCAGAGAATTCAACCACATATTGTCCGGCAAATTCGGTCGTTGGAAAGATGTTTCGGAATGGATATAATAATGGCTCTGAAAAGTCATAGATCCACTGAACGAATGGAGCTGTTGGATTTGCGCTGAATAGTTTCAGCAATATGCGAATTCCTAGAATCGCTTCGATGATGCCAAAGATGAGGCGTACGAGCGATACGAGGAATGATGCTAGTGCTCTCATGTTTCTTCACCCTTTATTTAAAGACATGTCCTTTCTATACCCTGATAACGGAGAGCACACACGTGTCGTTTTTTTCCAATAAGTTATGGACATAATGGGTAGGAGAAAGGAGACGGTTCGCTTGAACTTTCGAGATGTTATTTATTATATATCGCGCTATCCGCTTATATTACAGTTAGGTTTTCTTATTGTACTCATTTTATCCATTATGGGATTTGTGATGCACCTTGTGGAACCAGAGATGTTTCCTAATGTCTTTGAGGGGATTTGGTGGGCAATTGTTACGGCTTCTACGGTCGGGTACGGTGATGTTTCTCCTGATACCACGTTAGGAAAAGCTTTTGCCATGGTGTTTATTATGTTTGGGGCTGGATTCATGACGTTTTATATGGCAAAGCTTGCTTCAAGCTTCGTCCTTTCGCAAGGAGCGTTAAGCAGAGGGGAACGGCGCTTTGAACGGCAGAATCATGTAATCGTTGTGGGATGGAATTCCAGAAGCCATCATACGATTCATTATTTACTTAAACATCAGCCGGAACGGTCAATCGTCCTGATCGATTTTTCGTTACAAGAGAATCCATTACAAAAGGAAGGCGTTCATTTTATTAGGGGAAATCCTGGAGAAGATGCCACGTTCAAAAAGGCGAATATAAAAGAAGCAAAGACTGTACTTATCACGGCGGATCAGTATAAAAGCGAGCTTGAAGTAGATATGCAGACGATGTTAACCCTTCTTACAGTGAAAGGAATTAACCCTGATGTGTATACGATCGTTGAGATATTATCTCCAGAACAAATAACCAACGCAAGAAGAGCTGGAGCTGATGAAATTATTGAGAGTGCGCATCTTATCAGTACGGTGATGATCAACAGCGTCTTTTCACATGGAATCTCTACGACGCTTCTTGAGATGCTTGCTCACCTTAAACCAAATCAGTTAGGGTTTCTAAATGCGGCCGGGTATGTTGGTGAAACATTTTGCGATGCTGCTCAACGGATGAACGAAGACGATATTTTATTGATCGGAGTTAAAAGGGGCTCAGAGCTAATGATGAACCCCTCTCCTTCAACGTCTATCGTAGAGGGTGACCGCCTATTTGTTATTCACACATAAGGCATGAGCGCAGCATCAAGCTGTTTCACATAGCGCTCGCCAAATTTAAGCCACTTCTCGTCGACTTCAGCATCTTTATCAGTGGGTTCCTGGAACTGATTGAATGAAGCAGTGATATTCCCGATATTTCCTTCAGGATCGACGCCAGCCTGATACATATGATGAAGCATAAATGGCTGTCCGATCTGGACGATCGCACCGTCTGCGTCGAGTTCTTTTTTCACAGCTTTAATCGGCACACGAAGATATAAGTAGCCATCTTCATCATCAATTTTATAATCGAAGTAGCCGTGGTCGTATTCCCAACCACCTCCATAGCTGTAGCCGAGCTGGCGTAATTTATCTTCCATAATGCTGAGTTCAATCGTCTTGCCTTCTAGTACGGAGTCCATCGGTATCATGGTTTCTTCCTCCCTGTATAAGTAGTCTACGTTTATCGTATCCAAACAAGGAGAAATTCATGTGACGACAAAACAAAAGAGAGTGCCACGATGGCACTCTCTTTCACTGATTTATTCATTTCCCATTGATTTCAAACGATCTTCAAGCTCAGCTTTTTCTTTTTCAAAGCCTGGCTTTCCTAGAAGAGCGAACATGTTCTTCTTGTATGCTTCAACTCCTGGCTGATCGAATGGATTTACGCCGAGAAGATAGCCTGATACCGCACATGCTTTCTCAAAGAAGAATGCAAGGTAACCGAAGTGATAAGGAGTAAGCTCAGGGATGTTAACGATTAAATTCGGTACGTCACCATCTGTGTGTGCAAGCATCGTCCCTTCGAATGCCTTCTGGTTCACGTAATCCATCGTTTCACCAGCTAGGTAGTTCAGTTTATCAAGGTTCTTGTCATCTTCTTCAATCGTGATCTCATGACGTGCTTTCTCAACGTTAAGAACTGTTTCAAAGAGGCTACGACGGCCGTCTTGAACGTATTGCCCCATTGAATGAAGGTCAGTTGAGAAATCAACAGATGCAGGGAATAGTCCTTTGTTGTCTTTCCCTTCACTTTCGCCAAAGAGCTGCTTCCACCATTCAGCAAAGTAATGAAGAGATGGCTCATAGTTCACAAGAAGCTCGATGTTGATGCCTTTGTTGTAAAGGGCATTACGAACTGCCGCATACTGATAAGCTGGGTTAGTCGCAAGATCTGGAGAATCAAGATCATCTGCAGCGTCTTGAGCACCTTTCATCATGTCTTGAATCGAAATGCCGCTTGCTGCAATCGGAAGGAGACCGACAGCTGTTAGGACAGAATAACGTCCGCCAACGTCATCTGGAATGACGAAGCTTTCATAGCCCTCTTCGTCTGCAAGTGTTTTAAGAGCACCTTTTTCTTTATCCGTTGTTGCATAGATGCGTCTTCTTGCTTCTTCAACACCATACTTTTCTTCAAGGAACTTCCTGAAGATACGGAATGCGATCGCAGGCTCAGTCGTTGTACCAGATTTAGAAATAACGTTAACAGAAACGTCTTTTCCTTCTAGTAGACTTAGTAGATCTTTCACGTACGTAGAGCTAATGTTGTTTCCAACAAAGAAAACTTGAGGCGTTTTGCGCTCTTCTTTTGAAAGGGTGTTATAGAAAGAATGGTTCAACATCTCGATCGCAGCACGTGCACCGAGGTATGAGCCACCGATTCCTACAACAAGAAGTACATCAGAATCTGATTTGATCTTCTCGGCAGATTTTTCGATGCGAGAAAATTCCTCTTTATCATAGTCATGAGGAAGTGTGAGCCAGCCAAGAAAGTCATTTCCAGCTCCTGTATGGTTATGTAGTGCTTCATGAGCAGCTTTTACTGCATCCGCCATGTATGTTACTTCATGTTCGCCGACAAACGACAAAGCTTTTGAATAATCAAAACTTACTTTTGAAGTCATTGTTAGCCTCCAATATCGAATTTTGTTCGCTATACGTGTACATCTTCACTTTATCGAAAGAAGAATTTTAAATCAAGAAGACTGATCGATGTAAGCGATTACGCTTTGAAATTTTCTTTAAAATCGCGTTTGATCTGCAAATTTCTACCTTCATCACAAGTAATATCCAAAATCAAAGACCGTTCATAATGAACGGTCCTTAGATACATTTATTATAGAGAAGCTTTTAAAATCGACAGTACATCTTCACGTTCAAGTGATTTGAAGTTACCGAAAGCGCCATTGGCCATCGCGCGATCTGCCATGAGGTCGATCTTGCTATCATCGATGTCGTAATCAGCTAAGCGATTCGGTGCACCAAGGCTGCTCCAGAATTCGCTAAGCTTATCGATACCTTCAAGAGCGATATCGCGGTCTGTCTTCCCTTCTTCACTCACGTTAAGAACGTTTGTAGCAAGACGCTTGAATTTGCCTACGTTCACTTCAAGGTTGTGTCTCATCCAGTTAGGGAACAAGATTGCAAGTCCGCCAGCGTGTGGAATGTCATAAACGGCTGACACAGCATGCTCGATGTTATGAGATGCCCAGTCACCACGAACACCCATTTGTAGAGATTGGTTCAGTGCGACAGTTCCGCTCAGCATAATTGTTGCACGAAGATCGTAGTTCTTAGGATCTTCAACAAGCTTTGGAGCTGCTTCCATAACCGTGTTAAGCACGGAGAACTGCATGTTCTCTTGAAGCTCTGTATTTGTTTCGGGATGGAAATACTGTTCGAGCACGTGAGACATCATGTCTACCATGCCATATACCGTTTGATCTTGAGGAACTGAGTACGTATGTTCAGGGTCCAAAATTGAGAACTGAGGATATACAAGCGGATGACCCCAGCCATACTTTTCGTTTGTTTCCCAGTTTGTAATAACAGAACCTTGGTTCATCTCTGAACCAGTTGCTGCAAGAGTTAGCACCGTACCGAACGGAAGAGCAGCTTCTGGAGCAGCCTTCTTCGTTACGAAGTCCCACACGTCTCCATCGTATTTTGAACCAGCAGCAATTGCTTTCGTGCAGTCGATCACACTTCCGCCACCTACAGCTAGAATGAAATCGATGCCTTCGTTCTTACAGATCTCTACACCTTTGTGTACAGTTGTAAGACGTGGGTTCGGTTCTACTCCGCTCAGTTCTGAAACCTCTGCGCCAAGTTCTTTCAATGTATTCATCACGTTATCATAAATACCGTTCTTCTTGATGCTTCCTCCACCATAAACGACTAGCACACGCTTGCCGTATTGAGGTATTTCAGTCTTCAGCGCTTCTAGTTGCCCTTTGCCGAAGATTAGTTTTGTTGGGTTTTGATAAGTAAAGTTATTCAATGTCGTCTCTCCTTTCAAGCTAAATCATGTCTTATTATGCCTTAACTCTGTACTAAAATAAAGAAATCTGTTTGGCAAAATTTATTGTGAAGGGTATAACATTTGCAAATGGAGTTATCTTAAGAAAGAACACCTATGTTTCCTAGATAAAGGAGGTATAATCATGAGTACTCTACAACGAATTACTCTTGCACTTGTTATTATTGGGGCGATTAATTGGGGACTGATTGGTTTCTTCCAGTTCGATCTTGTAGCAGCCATCTTCGGTGGGCAAAACACTTCCTTGGCTCGAATCGTGTATGGTCTTGTAGGACTTAGTGGTCTTTATTGTTTAACACTATTATTCAAGCCAACAGAGGAACTATCAAGAGAATCCAATCGTTCCACAACCTAAAAAAGAAGGCAGCCAGAATGGCTGCCTTCAGGTTGTCGAGAAAGTCTCGACAACCTATTTTTTTTGCCTTTTTTTATTTCACCCTTTTGTTAAGCTAGAGATAGATTCTTTTTAGGCGGTGATGTAATGTTTCAATCTAAGAAAGATCGGCAGAATGAATTAGAAATGGTAACGATTGATGAACTTGTCCCTGATAACCACTTATTACGTAAGATCGACCACTACATAGATTTCTCCTTTATCCCTGAAAAAGTCCGTCCTTATTATTGTGAAGACAACGGCCGTCCATCCCTTGATCCCCTAGTATTATTTAAGATGATGTTTATTGGATATATTTACGGCATTCGCTCTGAACGCGAATTAGAGCGTCAAATTCAAACGAATGTCGCGTACCGGTGGTTCCTCGGATTGAATTTAACCGACGCCGTACCCCATCACTCTACGATTAGCTGGAATCGCAGAATGCGTTTTAATGAAACGGATATTTTCCAAGAGGTTTTTGATGAGGTCGTCCACCAGGCTATGAACCATCGAATGGTGTCAGGACGAGTTCTCTACACCGATTCCACACATCTAAAAGCGAGCGCGAATAAGAAAAAGTTCTCCAGGAAAGACGTTCATGTAGAAACGGCCGACTATATAGATGAACTCAATGAAGCAGTGGAACAGGACAGGTCTGATCATGGAAAAAAGCCTCTAAAAGAAAAGAAGGAGGTGAATAAGACGAAGGAAATCAAAGTCAGTCATACTGATCCTGAGAGTGGTTATTTATATCGAGAACATAAACCTGAAGGTTTCTTTTACTTAGATCATCGCACCACAGATATGAAATTCAACATCATTACCGACGTCCATATTACTCCAGGTAATATTCACGACTCCAAACCTTATTTACAACGGTTAGACCGCCAGGTAAAACGCTTCGGTTTTAAAGTAGAAGCAGTCGGTCTAGATGCAGGATACTTAACAGCCCCTATTTGTCACGGACTCGAACAACGAAACGTATTTGGCGTTATCGCTCATCGTCGCTACCAAAGTAAAAAAGGATTTCTTCCGAAATGGAAATACAAATATGATGAAAACCTCGATCGATATGTTTGTCCTCAGGGTGAGGCACTGGCGTACGCGACGACGGACCGAGAAGGGTATCGTCACTATAAGTCGGACCCCACGAAATGTAAGACTTGTCCTCTTCTGGCACAGTGCACTGAGAACCAGAAGCACCAGAAAACCATCACACGCCATGTGTGGGAAGGGGCAAAAGAAAAGGTTCGTCAGAACCGACTTTCCAATGAGGGAAAGTGGATTTATCGCATGAGAAAAGAGAAGGTTGAGCGTAGCTTCGCAGATTCAAAAGAACTGCATGGGCTGCGTTATTGTCGCTTGCGTGGAAAACAAAAAGTGCGAGAACAAGCGTTACTGACTGCCGCCTGTCAAAATATGAAGAAGATTGCCCTTCACTTAGACCGGGTGAGCTAGGTGAAGGAGAGTTTTTTTCATATTACTAACATTAAAATTCAAAAAAACGACCTCAAAATACAAACCAACAAAAAAAGCTTGTAGAAGAACCTGGGGTTCCTCTACAAGCTGAAGGCAGCCAGAATGGCTGCCTTCTTCGTTCGTTATTACTTCTTAAGACGCTTGTTCAATTGAGCTTGACGGTCGTTAGACTCTTTCAACCAGTCTTTAAGCTTGTCTTCAAGCGTGTTGAAGCCTTGTGGAGAAGAAGCTTGTTGCTGGGGCTTCTTGTTACCGCCACTAGCTGGACGAGGTTTCTTTTCCGGTCTCTCAGGCTTTGGCTGAGTAGCACGGATAGAAAGAGAGATCTTTCCAGAACCTTCTTCTATGTTAAGAACTTTAACCTTTACTTCGTCTCCTACTGAAAGATGTTCTTCGATTTCTTTTACGTAGCCGTGAGAAATTTCAGAGATGTGAACAAGTCCTTGCTTTTGGTCATCGATTGCAACAAATGCACCAAAAGGTTTAATACCTGTTACCTTCCCTTCTACGATATCACCGACATTATATTGTTCTGCCATGAAAACACTCCTAACAAATTTTTTCAACTTAACTAGTATAACACAGATTTCGTCCCAAAACAAAAGTCATGAATTCTACTCACTAGAATCATACCGCTCATAATTGGGAATATCAAGAGTGAGACATTCGAGTTTCTCAAACTTTTTTCTCTTCTATTTTAACAGCAAAAACGGCTATAAATCCAGTCATAGCTGCCTTGCTGCGAAGTGGTAAATCATAACAGAATTTTTTGATATTGACGCTGGTTGCACTGTTGGCTATAGTGTGTAAATGCGACTTATAACAATTGAGGTGACAATATGAGTACGAACGAGCAATGGTCTTCCCGTTTCGGGTTCATTCTTGCATCCGCAGGATCAGCAATTGGACTTGGCGCGCTTTGGAAGTTTCCTTATATGGCAGGTACAAATGGCGGAGGAGCTTTCTTCCTCGTTTTCTTACTTTTCACTTTCTTAGTGGGAGCACCTATGCTTCTTGCAGAGTTTGTAGTAGGAAGACATTCCCAGAAAGATGCTGTAGCATCTTATGAAGAAATTTCTGGAAACCCTAAATGGAAATCACTTGGTTATCTTGGGGTGATCGCTTCATTTATCATCCTTTCTTTTTACAGCGTAATCGGTGGATGGGTCCTTACGTATTTACTCAGAAGTTTCTCAGGTTCATTAACAGGCCTTGATAATGATGTGTATGGAACCTTATTTGAATCTATCATCGGTAATCCATCTACCGCTCTTCTTTCACAGGCAGCGTTTCTCGCGATTACGATTTCCGTTGTTCAATTCGGCATCCAGAGAGGAATCGAAGTAGCAAGTAAATACATGATGCCAGCACTTTTTATTCTTTTTATCGTACTTGTTATTCGATCTCTGACGCTTGAGAACTCAGTAGAAGGTGTAGCATTCTTTCTTCAACCTGATTTCTCCAACCTAACTGCTGGAGGCGTGCTCGATGCGCTTGGCCAATCATTCTTTGCACTGAGCGTCGGTATATCGCTTATGGTGACTTACAGTTCTTATCTCGATAAGAAAGCGAATATTACTGGATCTGTATTTTCCGTTGTAGGCTTGAACATCTTCATTTCGTTCCTTGCTGGCCTCGCGATCTTCCCAGCGGTATTTTCTTTCGGGTTTGAACCATCGAGCGGTCCTGGGCTGATTTTCACTGTATTGCCTGCTGTTTTTAATCAGATGGCATTCGGTAATCTTTTCTTAGGAACGTTCATGGCACTTCTTTTATTCGCAACATTAACTTCAGCGTTTTCATTGCTTGAGATTATCGTTGCAACCGTAACAAAGGGAAAAGGCAATCGGAAAATGGCCGCATGGATCTCAGGATTCTTCGTCTTTATCCTTGGGATTCCTTCGGCTCTCTCATTTGGAGTGTTAGCTGACGTATCTCTTTTTGGAAGAGGAATCTTTGATGTGATGGATTTTCTTGCGAGTAATCTGTTAATGCCAATCGGCGCATTATTAATTTCGATTTTCGTTTCACGAAAGATGAAGAAAGATATCCTCAAAAATGAAGTGATGATGAGCTCTAAGATTGGAAAAGTCATTTTCCCAATCTGGTTCGCGTTGATTCGCTATGTCGTACCAGCAGCAATTACGATCGTTCTGATCACATCACTACTTTCATATTAATTCACAAAAACATGTATAGAAGGCGGATTAAATGGCAATAACAGTATTATTAAGCTATCTATATTCCCCCTTATTGATGACGAAGCGTATGCTTCGTCTTTTTTTTATGCTCATAATCAGTCATGTTTTAAGCCACACTTATGATACAGAGTCTTACTAGAAGGGAGAATGAGGGAAGATGTTCGTACAGTCAAAGAACACGATCGATCTACGTAATGTGACGATTTCTTATGAATATTATCATGCGGCGAATCCACATGCTAAGACGCTCGTTTTTATTCATGGATTTCTTTCATGTTCATTTAGCTTCCGAAAGCTCTTCCCTTTATTATATAACGACTACAACCTTCTTTGCTTTGATCTCCCCGGTTTTGGAGAAAGCGAGAAGGTCAGTTCCATTCATTACTCCCTTCACGAGTACGCCGCTCTTACGAATGATTTGTTAGATCGGCTGAACATCCAGAAAGCAATCTTGATTGGACATTCCATGGGTGGTCAAATCGCGCTTAGAACATGTATCCAACACCCTGAGCGAGTTGAGAAGCTCATTCTTCTTTGTAGCTCAAGCTACATCAAATCTTCTTCGTTGCCACTGAGACTATGCTCTTATCTTCCGTTCTTTCCATTTTGTTTAAGTATAGGGATGAGTTCGATCAACATCGAAAAGAACTTCCAGCATCTCGTGTACGACCATAAGTTGCTCACTCAAGAGGTGATCGATGGATATACGACTAGCTTCAATGAGAAAGGATTTTACACCGCTCTTGCCAAGCTGGTTCGTGAACGAGAAGAAGATCTTTCAACAAGTACGCTGAATAAGATAAACTTCCCAGTTCTGCTCATATGGGGACAAGACGATCGCCTTGTTCCATTACGGGTAGGCGAACGAATGAAAAAAGATTTACCTGATGCAGAACTCACTGTATTTCCACATACAGGTCATTTAATTTCAGAAGAGCATCCAGAGAAAACAGCAGATGCGATTCGATCTTTTTTGGCAAAATAAATACCGCTCCTTTACCAGGAGCGGTTTACTTGTCTGTAATCAATTGCGTTTCATCCTTAAGTAATATACTCAAAAAGCCTGACGTGATTAGAAATACAGCGGGTATGATATAAAAGACGGATAAAAAGATGATACCTCCTAATGCTGAGACCAACAAACAGAATCCCCCGACGATCGGACGCGACCTCACGAGATAACAGCCGACCATCGCAACAATAGGAAAAAGAAACGCGATTATAGATGATAGATCTTGTAGGTGAAATAGAGGTATGATATTGAATCTGGAAAGCACTGCTGCAATGACACTTAAAAGACTTCCAGCTAGCGCCAGTCTAAACATGCGTCTTTGTTTCATTCTATTCCCTCTCTCATTATACGGAAGCTGAGTCATATAAACTAATTCGATTTAACCGTCGTTCATCCTTCCTTCTTTGCTCATATTCATATATTTTATCATGAATGTCGAAGCATCTAGAGGTAGAATTAGAAACATTAGTTTGCAATATATACTACATCGAATTAATCTTATGTCTATTTTAGTAGTTATCTTATATAGAAACACTAGCAATTCGGTATTTTCTTATATAATTCGTCATTATTTCCAAGGAAATGACGAATTATCTTCGCTAAATGTATCCATTTTTCTTCTTTGCCTTTAAAATCTTGTTTACAAACTGATCTCCTAAGAAACAAATCTACCATCTTAATTAAAAAAATGATATAACACATGCAAAAGAATTTATCTTCGTTATAATAAATGAAAGATTAATTGCTACGAGGAGATTTTACATATGAAATTCCGCTTTTTACTAGTCGTCATTCCCCTCATTCTGGCAAGCTGTCAAACAAATGAGGATCCAAGACAAACATTTACGGTCGCAACTGCATCGAGCTTAAGTGATGCGATGGAAGAAACAATTGATTCTTATGAAGAGTCTCATCCAAATATCGATATTTCATTGCACGTAGCGTCATCAGGGGTATTAGCAAACCAAATCAAACAGGATGCACCGATCGATGTGTTTGTATCAGCATCAAACGAACATTTTTCCTCTGTAGAAAATCAAATGAACTCAACATACCGAACAGAGCTTTTGAGTAATACGTTAGTTCTTATTTCCAAAAAAGGCGCAACAATCACTAAATGGGATGACCTTTTATCTTCAGGAATAGAAAGGGTCGCAATTGGGACTCCTGAAACGGTACCTGCAGGTGCGTACGCCAAACAAGCGTTGATTTCAATGAACTTATGGGGAGATTTACAGGATAAACTTGTTTATGGGAAAGATGTCAGGCAGGTTCTTACCTATGTGGAAACGGGTAATGCCGAAGCTGGAATCACCTATAATAGTGATCTCAAGGTTTCGGAAGATGTTATGATGGTTGCTAGAGTACCACAAGAAAACGATTCTCCAATAACCTATCCAGCAGGGGTTGTAAAAGGCGCACCTAAAGCTGCAGAGGAATTCTTCACGTACTTAAAAAGCGATCAAGCGATGCAAGTATTCGAAGACTATGGATTTAAACGAAACGAGTGATTCACGTGCCAGCTTCTTTTATTGATCCTATACTTATCTCATTGAAAATTGCTATCGTCTCAACACTCATCGTCACGATCATTGGGATTGCGGTTAGTCGCTTCATGGCAAAGCGAACGTTTCGAGGGAAAAGTATTGTCGATACCTTCCTTATGCTTCCGCTCGTCCTACCACCATCCGTTGTTGGGTTTATTCTATTAGTTGGATTTGGAGCTAGCAGCCTTGTCGGGAGATGGATCGAGATGGTGTTTCAACACCCACTCGTCTTTACATGGCAAGCTGGGGTTCTTGCCTCAAGCGTTGTGGCGTTTCCATTAATGTATCAATCCGCTCGTATTGGCTTCGAAGCTGTCGACTCTAATTTAGAAGATGCAGCACGTGTTGACGGTGGTGGGAAATGGACAGTGTTATGGAATATCTCGCTTCCTCTCTCATTGAACGCATTAGTATCAGGCATCATTCTGAGCTTTGCTCGAGCACTAGGGGAATTTGGCGCAACGCTCATGTTCGCCGGTAACCTGCCTGGCAAAACACAAACGATGCCTACAGCGATTTACGTAGCGATCGATTCAGGGAAGATGGAATTGGCGTGGGCATGGGTAGCGATTACCATTCTCATATCGATGGTCATGTTGCTACTAAGCTATCGAATAAGCGTCAGAACATAAAACATACCTTAACGGAAATGAAAAGAAAGGTGACGGTCAAATGCCTGTCACCTTTCTTTTCTAATCGTTATTTATTTTGCTGGTGAAAAGGATTTCCACTAATAACTTTTCTACTCTCATCTGTTAGTCTAAAAGGTGGTTTGATCTCAGCGGACGTTTTTGTAGAGGGGACAGAGCTGCCATCGTAATGAATTGGTTTTCCAATCATTCTAACTCCTCCTTTATGTTACTAATTTCATTTTACTTTGAAGTTCGCAATAAAGGAATAGATTCCCATGTAATTTATTTCAATTACTTTCCCCAACAACATACTCTCTTATACAAAATAAAGACGCCTCCTCGTTTAGAGACGTCTTCCCTTCTATAATGAAACTTATAAAGAACAGCAAAGTGTAAAGTGCTAAACTTGTTAATGAAACAGGAAGAGTTTAGTGTTGATCCTCATCTTTATCTTCTTCTTCACTTTCTTCATCAAGAACTGGCGGTGGATAGACTTCCTTCTTGATATAGACTTTCTCAATCGATCTGTCTGTAGCCTCTTCTTCAACAGCCGAAATCGTCACATCTGAAAAACCACCGATTAAGTAAAACGTAACAGGGCTTTCAAAAGGGTTTGATCCTTTTTTGAGCTCTTTCACATCAAACCCGAGACTAGCAAGTAATAGGCGATTATCTTCAGGATATTGTAAGGCTTCAGGGTAATACGTCATCGATTTGGCGACATTATCTTCAAAGGTCACTTCGCCATTCTCGAAGGTCATCACCATAGGATCTTCACCGTTATTCTCAAGTTCTTTTCCGAATTGAGAGCGAAACTCTTCACGAGATAACCCGAGTAAACTTGGAACATCGATGATTAATTCGATCGATTCAGTATCAAAGTCGATCGTTTCTTCCAACTTCGCTTCTTCTGCTTTCATTTCATGAGATGCTTCCGCATCATGCTTTTGAACCTCTGTATCAACATTTCCTTCACTTCCATCTGAAGCAACATCTGATGAATTGATAAGTCCAGGGGCTCCCCAAACAAGCAAATATAAAACAAGCCAGAAGCTAGCATAAAGAACTGCACGCTTCCTCGATAATGAACCGATGAACGGTTTAAAAATATTTAACAACATAAATAGAAAGGCAAGTATTACTATGATTTTCAATACGTCCATAACATTCTCCTCCTCCTTTAACTATAGTGGGAGTACCCTGCGTTAGACAACTGTTTTTCACATTTTCACATTGAAAAAGAGGGATATAAGAAAATTTATCCAATTCATTTGTAGAGGATGATTATTCGAGGGAGGCGTTTGTTCATGACATCAGACCGTTTTAATCATGTACCAACAAAGAAATATGATAGCGTCCGAGCGGATATTTTAACTGCCGATCTCCTATTATGTAGCGGAAATTATCCGGTAAGTAAAATCATTCAAAAAGTATCAAATTCCCGATTCAGTCATGTCGGGCTCTTGTTTCGATGGATGGATAGAGTGATGATGATGGAAAGTGTAGAAAGCTATGGAGTGAGGATCGTCCCTCTCTCTCACTATCTATATGATTACAAAAACTCAGGTGGACCGTATCAGGGTGATCTATACCTTGCTAGGCATACTGACGTAGAGAACTTATCTCAGTCAAGAACAGAAGCGATGCTCAAACGAGGTGCTGACCTCTCAGGCAAGCGATACGACAACGAAGAAATCCTTAAGATACTCGCAAGTGTCGTAATAGGGGATTTAAAATCAATTCCAAACGATCGATATATATGTTCTGAATTTATTCATGAGTGTTATAAACAAGCCGGGCTCTTCTTTCCAGACGACGGCAGAGGCTTTATTTATCCTGAACATATCGCACAAGCACCAGCTGTTCGGGCCCTCTATCAATTAAGCTACTAAAAAGAGCCTAATTCCCTCCTAACTTGTACACTTCGTCCAAGCGTATTGTTTTGGAAATAATATACTATTATTAATGCACAGTTAATGGAGGGATTAGGTTGAAACGAATTATTATAGACCCTGGACATGGAGGGTCTGATACTGGTGCAACATATAAGGGATTTTTTGAGAAGACTTATAACCTAACGATCGCTCTACTTGTAAAAGCTGCACTTGAATCAAGATATGAAGTAGACATTAGCTTAACAAGGCCATCTGATAAAACGGTCTCGTTAAATCAACGAACAGATTTTGCAAATGCAAAGGGTGCTGACTTCTTTCTGAGCATCCACAACAACGCTGCTGGAGGACGAGGATTTGAGAGTTACATTTACAACAGAACCGTTCCAGCAGAAACTGTTCGTATCCAAAATGTTATTCACAATACCATTGCTACCTCAGTTCTCAATAAATACAAAATTCCCAATCGAGGAAAGAAACGCGCTAACTTCCATGTGTTACGCGAAACAAAGATGCACGCATTGTTGATCGAAGTATTATTCATCGATAATAATACAGATCTTAACCTACTGAACGACTCACTTTTCATTAAAGATGTGTCTATGGCAATTGCTGAAGGTACTGCTAAAGCACTAAATCTACCAAAAAAGACGCCACCACCATCACTAGCGCTTTATAAAGTTATTGCTGGATCATTTAATGATAAAGAAAATGCAGAAGTCAGAGCAAAACTCTTAGCAGACAAAGGCTTCGATTCATTTATCACAACAATTGTCATCAAGGGAACCACTTATTATCGTGTTCAAGTAGGTGCCTTTTCAGAGAAATCGAATGCAGAGGAGCTCGTTGCGAAATTGAAAGCCAGCGGATTCGATTCGTTCATCATTACAGAAGGTACAGTAGAACCACCCCCACCAGAGCCTGAGCCTGTACCCGAACCAGAGCCTGAACCTGACAAAGGGTATCCGATTCCTGGAGATAGCGTGCTAGCTGCCGCACATCTGAATAATTATGCTAAGTCAGTAAACCCTGAAGCACCATTACTCGGAGCACTCTACTTGGTTCACAGCAAACGTTATGGCATTCGGGGTGATATTGCATTTGCTCAAGCTTTGCATGAAACGAACTTCTTCCGCTTCACAGGAGACGTTACTCCAGAACAAAACAACTATGCTGGCATAGGTGCCACTGGTGGAGGAGCAAAAGGGGCTTCGTTTGATACACCTTCGGACGGTGTTCTTGCACACATCCAACACTTGTATGCGTACAGTTCGAAAGAACCGATTCCAGCGGGTGAAAAAGTCGTAGACCCTCGCTTCTCATTAGTAAACAGAGGTTCAGCAACGACATGGCAAGCATTGAATGGCAAATGGGCGGTGCCTGGCACCACCTACGGACAAATGATCTTAACGCTATACAAGAAAATGGTACAGACCTCTATTTCCGAGATGGAGATGACGATCGAAAAACTGAATAAACTTCTTAAAGATATCATTATCTAAACGTTCGGCTTGGTCCGAGCGTTTTTTTAATCCCATGCAAAGCGCTGTTCCTTCCAAGGATTCCCATACATATGATAGCCATTCCGCTCCCAAAACCCTTGCTCATTCTCAGATTGAAATCGAATGCCTCTAATCCACTTCGCACTTTTCCAGAAATAAAGGTGGGGGATGACAGCTCGTAAAGGATAACCATGTTCAGGGGTCAATCTCTCGCCGTTATGGGAATGAGCTAACAAGCTCGTTTCATGGAGGAAATCCTCAATCGGAAGATCCGTTGACCACCCTTCTTCCGCGAACAGCATAACGAACTTCGCGTCAGCTTTAACGCTTACGTGTTCTGCTAGAACGCGAGTGGAAACTCCTTGCCAGCGATTATCGAGCTTCGACCATCCTGTTACACAGTGAATATCATTTTCTTTTTCGACGTCTTGGAGTGCGAGTAACTCATCAAATGATAAGACAGCAGGCCGTTCAACTAATCCATCGATCGTTAAATCCCAATTCGATAAGTCGTCTTTATAATAAGGGACATTCCCAACATGAAGAACCGGCCATCCGGACGTTACCTTTTGGTTAGGTGGTACTCGCCCTTCGTTCTGTTCCTTTTCTTTACCAAAATACATTCCTGCACCTCCTCTATTCTCATCATTACCATCTATTTCAATCATAACAAAAACACAGGAGACTTCTCCCCTGTGTTCACATTAAAAGATCATAATCGCAATCCATCCGAATAGAATGAGCGGAATATTGTAGTGTAGAAATGTCGGAACAACGGTGTCCCAAATGTGATTGTGCTGACCATCCGCATTTAACCCGGCGGTTGGACCAAGTGTACTATCAGATGCAGGTGACCCAGCATCTCCTAGTGCAGCAGCTGTTCCTACTAGAGCAATCGTCGCCATGTCACTGAATCCTAGTTCCAACGCGAGAGGCACATAAATCGCTGCGATGATTGGAATTGTGGAAAATGACGAACCGATCCCCATCGTGATGAACAATCCGACGATCAGCATCAATAGCGCTGCGAGCGGTTTGTTATCGCCAATCATGCCAGACACTTGATTTACAAGTTGTTCAACTTCTCCAGATTGTCTTAACACTTCTGCAAATCCATTAGCAGCTAACATGACGAATCCGATAAATGCCATCATCTTCATGCCATCTGTTAGAACCTCTTCTGATTCTTTCAATCGGATGCTACCCGTGATGTATAGCACGATGATACCAGCGAGAGCACCGAGGATCATCGATTCAGTTGGTAGCTGCACCGCAAGTGTCACAACAACAGAAAGTAATGCAAAGAAGATCGAACGTTTTGAATACGTGCGTTCTTCCTCTGGTTCTTGAGAAATCGAAAGCTGTTTATATGTTCTAGGCTTCCTGTACGTAATAAATACCGCAATGAATAGACCTACAACAAGTCCAGCGGTTGGCAGTAGCATAGCAGTTGGAATTGAGGAAAGCTCGATGTCCATCCCACTATCAGCCATATTAGATTGAAGAATACCGTGGAAGATCTTCCCGAATCCAGCAGGTAATAAGATATAAGGTGCAGTCAATCCGAATGTCAGAACAGATGCCACTGCTCTTCGGTCAACTCCTAATTCATTAAGCACCTGTAGAATCGGTGGAATAAGAATCGGAATAAATGCGATATGCACAGGTACAAGGTTTTGAGAGAAACAAGAAATCAATAGGATAATGAACAAGATAAGTACTTTTGCAAGTCCCTTCTTTCGATCTCCACCTTGACGATTCACGACTTTCAATGCTTTATCAACCATTAGTTCTGGTAACCCAGTTCGTGATAATCCTACAGCAAAGCTTCCAAGCAATGCATAGCTCAAGGCAACTGTTGCTCCTCCTCCAAGACCAGAGGTGAATGCGGCAACGGTGTCATCAAGTGACATGCCACCCAACAGCCCACCTGCTATTGCACCGATAACAAGAGCGACAACGACATGTATGCGAAAAAGGCTAAGCCCTAGCATGATGAGTACGGCTATAATAACAGCGTTCATTTTTGTAACAACCTTTCATAACATTTGCTTTAGTTTGGTAAATCACTAATAAGTTACCACGAAAGAGAATGCGTGTCAAATCTCATTTTTCTGCTCGATGATTAAGTCTGGTAATGAGACTAGCTCACTTATATTAAAAAGAGTGTGTGCGTTTGAATATGGTATAATAGACTGACAATTTTCAATATGGTCAATGATTTTACATACATCGATTTCCCAGTGGATTGGGATATAAGGTTGAAGATATTCTAGAGCTGATTGCATCATCATCTTTGTCCCTTTTACATTTCCATAACTATAGTGATAATGTGCAACCGACAAATGCAACAATCCTTTTATAAACGTGTTGGATCGATCTGTTAGCCATATCTCTTCTAAAAGATCATGGCAGAGATAAAATTCTTGTTCATTAAATGCTACAAGAAAATCATAATATTCTTGTGGATAAGGGTACTTCATTTCAGTACTTGCCCCCTTCCGCTCGATTGAGTTAAATGAACTTCGGGTAAATCACCCGTAGAATCAGATGAGAAAGGAAGATGGTTCTTCAATGGATATTTTATTTAACTTCCCACTTTGGGCTGCACTTTTCGGCGTATTTTTCGCTCAATTCCTAAAAGTCCCGATTTATTTTATCGCAACAAAACAAATTGACTGGTCGTTAATGAATTCAACAGGAGGCATGCCAAGCTCCCACTCTGCCGCCACAACTGCTCTTGCAACAGGCGTAGCATTTGAAACCGGGCTCGATTCTCCCGTGTTTGCGATTGCTGCCATGTTTAGTATCATCGTGATGTTTGATTCAACAGGAGTCAGAAGACAAACTGGAGAGCAAGCGATCGTCCTCAACCAGCTTATGATGGACTTCAACAGGTTCATTGAAGAAGCAAAGAGCTGGCAACAAAAGCAAGAACGTGAGAAAGTCGAAGAACTGAAAGAACTTCTAGGCCATAAGCCAATCGAAGTCTTCGTAGGTGGACTACTCGGCGTCATCGCAACGATTATTCTTTATTACTTATTTAAAGTCGGCTCGTAAGGAGGGTATTATGAGAATCGTTTCAATTTGTCCAAGCAACACCGAACTCTGTGCGTACCTTGATTTAACTTCTCAGCTCGTGGGGGTGGATGACTTTTCAGACTGGCCGGAATCGATTCAGGACCTCCCAAGACTTGGTCCTGACCTTTCGATCGACATGGAGAAAGTACAAGAATTAAAACCTGACCTCATTCTCGCATCCTTAAGCGTTCCTGGTATGGAAAAGAATATCGAAGCACTGGAGAAGTTAGATTTGAATTATACGGTTCTGAATCCTAACTCGCTAGATGATATTTGTAAGGACCTCGTGACGCTAGGCGAGCTAACAAATAAACGCGAAGATGCCATTAAGCTTACTGACCGCATCCAACAAATGATCAATGAGTATAAAAAGATCAGTCGTTCGATCCCTAATAAGCCTGAAATCTATTGGGAATGGTGGCCTAAACCGATCTTTACGCCTGGTAAAACGAACTGGCTAACAGAAATCAGTGAGTTAGCCGGAGCAAAGAACATCTTCCGAGATGTGGAGCTCGCTTCTGTTCAAACCGATTGGAAAGATGTCGTAACGAGAAAACCTGATCACATTTGCCTCGCCTGGGTAGGCGTACACCAAAAGAAGGTGAATCCGGTTGTTGTCAAGAAACGTGAAGGATGGGATGAGCTAGATGAAACACCTATCCACATCCTTGAAGAGTGGCTTTACTGTAGACCGTCACCCCGCTTACTGACAGGCTTAGTGAAGCTCGCTGCCATTCTACATCCTGACTACTTTCCAGCTTATGATGGAAAAGATCCATTTCTTTCATAAATAACACAAACGACGGAGATCATGATCTCCGTCGTTTTTAGTCTAATGTTTTATTCAACAGCTGCTGTCTGAATACCTGCATCGATTCGTCTTCATTCAACGTCTGCAACACGTCTTCCGTTAGCGAACCGTCTCCTTTTTTAATCATATAAACTTCGATCGTCTTCTTGCCCCACTCATCATAAACATCTTTAACCGTATCGTAGTATAGGTCGATCCGATTTCCTGTTATCGCACTTCCCGTATCCGCCACAACTCCATACCCATATCCTGGTATGAACAAAATCGTACCAATCGGAAATTTGTCTGGATCCGCTGCGATCGTCGAATATAAATCTCTCGTCACCTTCACGCCTGAGAACGTAATACCGTAGGCAGGATGATCGGGATTCTTTCCAGTTGATTCTTCACCCGCTGTGTAGCCTGTAGCTGTGACAGTATGGACAGGAAACTGTGACCAGTCCTGTGAGTCATTCAGCGTTTGCGGGCGTTCTTCACTCGTTAATACTTTTTGATCAGGAAAAAACCAGTTTGTTAAATCGTTTAACGGAACACCAGATAGTAGTAAGTAAGTTGATAGTAGGGCTGCTAGTACCAGACTTGTGAAAAACAAGCCCTTCGTCATTACGAGCAAAACTCGCACTCGCTCCACTCCTCTCATGGTCTATTCATGTCCAGAGAAAAGCAAAGCTATTCAGAAACAGATGGAAATCCACACACGAAAAAAAGCTTCTGCCAGGAACTGGCGAAGCTTTTCTAGAACATTTGATATCCTCTGACACGTAACATGCGAATTGCGACACCCGCAAACACTGCTCCAACTAGGCCAGAAATTAATATGACTGTATCTGCACTCCCTAGAGATATCAAATCAGATCCAAGCGCTTGAAATGATGAGCTCGGCTGAGAAAAATAATTAAAAAACGGAACATTATCAACGATCATAATGACGATTATCGGATAAACAACTGCCATGATCCACGTCGAACGTAGGAGCATATTGAGTAAGAATCCGATTCCAAAAAATAATACAATAAATAGCAGCATCGAGATGATTAGCTGTGGAATTGCCATACTTTCACCTCCATTTAATCATTGTTAGTTTACTGGATTGCGTCCATTTAGTCAATGAACAGACCGTGAACGAATAGGACGCACAAAAAAACTAAGCGCTGTACGCGCTTAGCTTGTTGTTGGATTTTGTTTTGCTCCACTACCTCCGCAGTTATCGCATGTTTCCGATCCACCAAGAAGTAGTTGAAAGTACCCCTTCCCCTTGCAGTAAGGACAATCCGTTGCCTTTACTTTTCTTTGTTGTCTTCTCACATCAACCACTCCTTTTTATAATTTTCTGATAATATACCAAGAATGGTTGAAAAAGAAAAACCCCAAATACGTCCAAATTTGCTCATGTAAGCGAATACAACTATAATTATCAGAATATTCCGTCTGTATTCTAACGGTTTTACTTATTATGAAATAATTTATAAGTTGTGTACCCAAATTGACTTCCCGGGTTCATTTCAGTCTTGAAATCCTCTTTGTTGTTTAAGAAATAAGGAATCATGGAAGACGTGTTCGGATCACGAAGAAGCTCTTGTTTTGAAAGAAAACACGCCTCCGCGATTTCACCCTCTTCTGCCTTCACTTCTCCCCCGGTCATCTTCATATAAAACACAACTAAGTTGTCACTGATTTCACTTTTGATCACACCTGAACGGATTCCTGCGATTTTCGTTGGTTCAGCAATAATTCCGGTTTCTTCAAAAACCTCACGTTTTGCTGCTTCATCGACCGTCTCCCCTTGGTCAACAAAGCCAGCTGGAAATGACCATTGTCCTTTCAGACCACCATAGTTCTTTTTAACAACTAAATAGCTACCGCCTTCTTCAACAATACCAGCAGCACCTAACCAGACGTTTCCTCTCTTACTCAAGCGAACATTCCCCCCGGTATAATCTCTACGAAGCGTTCATAAACTTTAGCATAGCCCCTATCCTTATTATAGAAAAGCAAAGCTTCCAAAGCCTTTGCTTTTCCTTATGTATTCCTTAAAAAAGAAGGCAAAGACGTCGCGTCTTTGCCCTCTTAGCTGATTCATTTTAGAATAACTTCAGTTTACCTTTTTTCCATACAAGCCCTGGTCCGCCTAGCATAAATAGGTAACGGTTATCGATTACCTTCTTCATAGCAGATGCAGTTGTACCGTAAAGCTTCTTGTTACCAACTTTACCGATCGCTTCGCCTTTACCAAGTGAAGCAACTGTTCCTTTGATATCTGGAACAAATCCTTCTGTTTCTTTCCCTCTTACAAGGTTCAAGACGTTCTTGGATACTGCACCAGCAGCCTGAATAGCAATCTGAGCAGTTGGTGGGAATGGACGGTTGATTTCTTCATTGATAATAAGTGCACAGTCACCAACGACAAATACATCATCGTAATCTGGCGTACGCTGATCTTTGCGAACAGGTACACGGCCACGGTTTGTTTCGAAGCCAGAGTCTGCAACGATGGAGTTACCTTGAACACCACCTGTCCAAACGACAGTTGCTGATTTCACTACTTCGTCTTCACCAAGTACGACGCCATCTTCCATCACTTCTTTGATCATTGTGTTCGTACGGAACTCAACGCCTTTACGTTCAAGAAGGTTCATTGCGTACTCAACAAGCTCTTCGTCAAAGCCTGGTAGTACTGTTGGAGAAGCTTCAACATTAATGATTCTTACACGATCGCGGTCGATATCGAACTCTTTACAAAGTTCAGGAACGCGTTCAGCAAGTTCACCTACAAATTCGATACCTGTAAAGCCAGCACCACCAACGATGATCGTTAGAAGATCGTCGCGACGTTCTGGTTCGTTGTTATAGCTCGCAAACTGATATTCAATGTGCTCGCGAATTTTACGAACAGAGTTGACACTACGGATACTAAATGCATTTTCTTTCAAGCCTTTAATTCCGAATGTAGCTGGTTCAAACCCAAGGGAAAGAACAAGATAATCATACTCAAGTTCGCCATTTTGGAGAATAACACGCTTCTCATCTGGCTTAACTTCTACAACAGTGTCTTGTACAAACTTGATCTTGTTTGTATCAATCACATCATTGATCATAATACGAGTCTTATCGTGATGCATTGTTCCTGCTGCTGGTTCATGAAGCCATGTAGTTTGGTAGTGATAGTCATGCTTGTTTACAAGCGTAACTTCCACTTCATTGGTTCCCATTTCCTTTTGAAGGCGAACCGCTGTCATCATTCCACCGTAACCTGCACCTAGGATTGCGATTTTTGGCCTACTCACTTGTATCACATCCACCTTTTTACCGAAATTTTTTGGACATTACAGAGTAAATTCCTGTTCTGACCATTCGTGAAACGTCAATAAACGTTATGATTATGGATATTATCCCTCATTATTCAAATTTTAATAGAAAAGAACAAGAGACATTGTTAAAGATTTCACGTTCTAGATCGAAAAAAATGTAAGTCTAGCACGCATATTGTCATAAATACTTCAATTCTGACGCTCAATTTTAATCATATTCTTTTTTATTTTGTTTTTCAACCCTTATAATAAAACTTCTAGGGGTGTTTTCGGGATTGGGGTTTAGTTCCGTTTTTATTACGATTATAATAATGAAAGGTTCATTAATTTATGAGGGGGACTGACAATGACTGACCAACAAGAGGTTTACGATATTACCATAATCGGTGGAGGTCCAGTTGGACTGTTTACTGCCTTTTACGGTGGTATGCGTCAGCTAAACGTTAAAATAATAGAAAGTATGCCTCAGCTTGGAGGGCAACTATCCGCTCTCTATCCTGAAAAATATATTTACGATGTAGCTGGCTTTCCAAAAGTACTAGCTCAAGACCTTGTTAATAACTTGATCGAACAAGCTGACCAGTTCAATCCAGAAGTAGCGCTTGAGCAGTCTGTTGAGGAAGTAAAACAAATGGAAGATGGCACGCTTTATCTTCGTGCGAATACTGGGGAAGAACACTACACACGCGCAGCAATCATTACTGCTGGCGTCGGTGCTTTCCAACCTCGCCGTCTAAAAGTTGAGGGTGCGGATCACTATGAAGGCAAGAACCTCCATTATTTCGTGAATGACTTAACGAAATTTGCAGGACAGAAAGTTCTAGTAGCTGGAGGCGGGGACTCTGCAGTAGACTGGGCAAATATGCTTGAGCCGATTGCAGAAGAAGTCACGCTTATTCACCGTCGTGATAAGTTTAGAGCACATGAACATAGTGTGGAGCAATTGATGAACTCCTCCGTTAATATCCAAACGCCTTACAACATTAGCGAATTCATCGGTGATGGCGAGCGTATCAATCAAGTTGTTCTTAAACATGCTAAAGAAGATGAAGAGATTCGAAAAGACGTTGATGCGGTCATCGTTAACTACGGTTTCATTTCTTCTCTTGGTCCTATTAAAGAATGGGGACTTAACATTGAGAAGAATTCGATCGTTGTTAACTCCAAGATGGAAACGAACATCCCAGGAATCTATGCCGCTGGTGACGTCGCTACATACGATGGCAAGGTTAAGCTAATTGCCTCTGGTTTTGGCGAAGCACCTACAGCCGTTAACAATGCAAAATCGTACATGGACCCGGATGCAAAAGTACAGCCGATGCACAGTACGAGCTTGTTCGATAAGAAAAAGTAGAGGTGGATGATTGTGATTGAAATACTATTCATACTAGTAATGGCCACAGCTCTAGGCTACTCCCTTTACAAAAGTTTAAAACACACACCTATGCCAGATTGGAAATCTGTTAAGCAAAACCTTTTCCACTCTTCTCATTAAAGAAATCGAAAACCCCGTGCCGTGGCACGGGGTTTTCAATATGTATAGTGTTTACCAGCCTAGCCCAACTTTAGTGGATAATATCGTTTCACCAGATTCGCCATGTAACGATATTTCATAACGACCAGATCGATTCGAATAAGCTAATGTGCGTTTTTTAAATTCAATATTTGCACGGTAGCGAACCTCAATACTTTCTGTTTCTAAAAGACCTGAATTCTCCTCACGTATCTTCAACAAGAACACCATGATCCCCCCCAAATTCATTACATAATACGTTAATTTTATCATCCTGAGGGGTGCGCTAGATATGCGAAAAAGTTTACATAACGTCCAGTATTTCCCTTTTTATGTAAGTGAAGGGGCGTTTTTCGGAGAATTTATTGGGAATGAGGCGGGGAGCTGATAGGGTGCTTGGTGATTGTGGTGAGTGATCGAGGCGATTTCAGGCGGAACATCCGCGAATTATGGTGATATTTCCGCGGAAATGAGAAAATATCCGCGAATGTAGTTTTAATGGTGGGAGTTCTGGGTGTCTTTTGTCTACTTATTGTCTATTTTTCCATTTTATTAGCTAATTTTCATTCCCACCAGCTACATGATAAGCTCCTCTTCTCTTCCGCAGTTACATATCAGCGATAATTTCAGTTTATCAGCGTATTTTCAGATATATCAGCGCAATTCCACTTTTATCAGCGAAAACACTCCTTTAATCAGCGATTTCAAGAATATATCAGCGAACCCTCTCATTCCCTCATCAAACCAAAACACTCTCATGATTACACCTCCCTCCCACCGGGAAAAGACCTTACTAAGTTTACATAGGGAGGCTACCATTATGAAGAGACTTGAAAACAAAACCGCTGTCGTAACAGGAGGAGCTACTGGAATTGGGAAAGCGACGGTGGAGCTTTTTGCCAAGGAAGGTGCTACTGTCCTGTTGGCAGATGTTAATACAGAAGAAATGGAACAAACAGCAAAGCAAAGCAATAACAAAGGCGCTCAAATCAAAACGTATCACGTAGATGTTTCTGATGAAGAGAGTGTCGTAGCATTTGCCAATAAAGTAAAGGAAGAATTTGGTTCGATCGATGTGCTGTTCAACAATGCTGGTGTGGATCAAGAAGGTGGCAAGGTACACGAATACCCAACTGAATTGTTTGATCGTATTATTTCGGTGGACTTGCGTGGCACGTTCTTAACAAGCAAATACTTAATTCCACTCATGCGCGAGAATGGTGGTTCAATCATCAATACGTCATCTATGTCAGGAAGAGCAGCTGACCTCGACAGATCTGGATATAACGCTGCAAAAGGTGGTATTACGAACTTTACTAAAGGGATGGCGATCGATTATGCCAGAGAAGGTATTCGAGTGAACTCGATCTCACCCGGTACGATTGAAACACCGCTCATCGATCAATTAGCCGGCTCAAAAGATGAAGAAATGGGTAAGAAATTCAGAGAAGCAAACAAATGGGTTACGCCTATGGGAAGATTAGGTCGTCCAGAAGAAATGGCTAAGGTAGCTCTTTTCCTTGCGTCTGACGATAGTTCATACGTAACTGGCGAAGATATCACAGCCGATGGCGGAATCATGGCCTATACGTGGCCTGGTAAGATGCTGATCGATAACGAATGGAAAGAAGAAACTGAATAAAAACACCCCCCGGTTCCTCTATTAAAGAATCGGGGGGTGTTTATTTCAAGAACTTACGCCCACCACATCTCAGTTGGCTGTTCTTCGATTAAGACAGATTGCAAGTTTCTCACTGCGCGTTGGAAACCTTCTTCGATCGACATGAGTGGATCTTCGTGTTCAATACTGACTACATGATCATAGCCATACGTTCGTAGAGCACTCATCATGTTCGACCACTCTCGGTTACTGTGACCACACCCAACTGAACGGAACGTCCACGCACGGGTCTTCACTTCTCCGTATGGTTGCATATCCGTTAAGCCATGCATGTTCACATTATCCTGATCGATGTAGGTGTCTTTTGCATGGAAATGATGAATAGCATTTTCTTTACCAAGAATCTTGATCGCTGCGACTGGATCGATGCCCTGCCACCACATATGACTTGGGTCAAGGTTTGCACCGACTGCGTCGCACGTTAGTTCACGAAGCTTCAGCATCGTATATGGCGTGTGAACGAGGAAACCACCGTGTAGCTCTAGTCCAATTTTCACATTATGATCCTTCGCAAATTGCCCCATCTCTTTCCAGTATGGAACGAGCTTCTCTTCCCACTGCCATGTAAGAACATCTGAATACTCCACTGGCCATGGTGTTACTGGCCAATTTGGGAACTTCGCATCCTCATGATCCCCGGGAGTACCTGAGAATGTGTTCACGACAGAAACATTCATTAATGAAGCGAGCTTCACTGTTTTTACAAACGTTTCGTGGCACTCTTCTGCGAACGCCTTGTCTGGAGAAAGCGGATTTCCATGACAGCTGAATGCGCTGATTTCAAGACCTCTAGCCTGCACCTTCTCTAAATAATCAGCACGCTTTTCCTCGCTCTCAAGCAGTTCATCGAGGTTACAGTGTGCATTACCTGGATACCCGCCTGTGCCGATCTCAACAGCTTTCAACCCAGATGCTTTCGCGTGGTCTAGCATCTCTTCAAATGATTTATCAGAAAAAAGTACAGTAAATACACCAAGTTTCATCGTCTCACTCCTACTTTTTCATTTTTGTTATAATCGAACGCTTCTGCCTGTTTCACAACTTTCATAAATCGCTTCGATTACTTGGGAAACGGTTCGTGCTTCTTCCGCTTTTACGATCGGCTCTTCAAGTCCAAGACAGCTGTTCACAAAGTTCGCCGCTTGTGGTAAACCTGGATCGTCTTCACCAGGAACCCATTGGCTACTGCTATTCAAAAGCATTCCATACTGCGCTTTATTTATTTCGAATGGGAACACATCGAGCCCTCCGTCGCTTCCAGAAATGCTGACAGACTCTTTGTCTTCCGCAATGTTTGCGGACCAGGATGTTTCGAACAATAGTGAAATGTTGTTATCGAATTTAATATACGCCGTAACATGATCATCAACATTGAACGTCTCGTGATCAAATCCACCCCATAAATTCACTTGTTCAGGTGTTTTACTCAACCTGTTATACGTGGTGCCTGTCACCTCGACGGGCTTAGGGTTCCCCATCAACCACATGCTCAGGTCGAGGAAGTGACAACCGTAGTCGATCAAGCTTCCACCACCTTGAAGCTCTTTGTTTGTAAATACACCCCAGCCAGGAACTTTGCGTCGACGAAGCGCTTGTACTCTCGCTACCATCGGATCACCGATTTCCTTTCCTACGATAACTTGACGAGCCGCTCGTGGCTCTTTCATAAACCGATAGTGATAACCGATCGAAAGGATTTTTCCCGATGCTTTTTCCGCTTGGATCATTCGGTCACACTCTTCCACCGTCATCGCCATCGGCTTCTCACATAACACGTGAACACCTGCATGAAGTGCTTCTATTGCAAGGTCCGCATGAAATTTATTCGGTGTACAAATCGTTACCGCATCTACTTCTTTCAGCATATCTGAAACGTCTTCATATACATTTGGTATGTTGAACAAAAGTGAAACTTCTTTTGCTCTTTCATTGTCAACGTCATACACACCAAACAACTCTACTTGTTCAGAGAGTTGTTGGTATGCTGGAATATGGCGACCTTGAGCAATCCCGCCAGATCCAATTATGCCCATTCGTAATTTACTCACGTGATCACCTCAGGTTAATGATTTTCTTTGTTTCGTTTGATTCAAGTGCAGCCAGTACAACTTGTAGTGACTTCATTCCTTCCTCTCCACTAACAGGGCTTTCTTTATCTGAGATGATGCTATCAACGAATCGATCGATTACTTGTGAACTTGACTGTCCACCGCTTTCGTTCGTCTGGATCCCACCAAGTTCATATTTCACGACCTCACCTGTTTGGTATTGAACGACAAGTGAGTTAACCGGATCATCTTCTAATCGTAGGATTGCTTTTTCTGCATAAATGATCGTTGAATTATCTTCACTCGCTGTATACGCCCAGCTTGCAGCAAGCGTGCCGACGATACCGCTTTCAGACTTCAAGATACAAACTGCGTTATCATCCACCGTCGCAAAATCTTTTGCGCTCGTTTCTACAAACGAGCCTACTTCTACGATTTCTTCCCCTAGTACGTAGCGAATGAGATCGGTTTTGTGAACGCCTAAATCTCCCATTGCTCCAATAAATGCCTTTTCTTTTTCAAAGAACCAGCTTTCCTTACCATCAACGCTCCAGCCCTCTGGTCCTGGGTGTCCAAAAGCAGTCCTAAAGCTATACACTTTTCCGAGGTCTCCACTAGCAAGCAATGCTTTTGCTTTGGCGTGTGATGGAACAAAGCGCTGGTTGTGAGCAATCATGAGCTTCTTACCATGTTCGCGCGCAGTCTCGATCATCAGCTCAGCATCTTCTTTTGAGGTTGCCATTGGTTTTTCGCAAAGAACGTGCTTCCCTGCTTTTAATGCAGCAATGGAGATTGGAGCATGTAAGTAGTTCGGCGTACAAACGCTGATCGCATCGATTTCTTCAATTTGAAGTAGCTCTTCAGCGTGTTCGTAGGAAGTCGCCCCATAAAGTGACGCAATCTCATCCGCTCTTGTTTTGACGATGTCGCATACAGCAACGATTTGGATATTCTCATTCGCAGCATATTCTGGTAGATGACGATGTTTCGCAATGCTTCCACATCCAACGACACCAATTTTTAATGTTTTCATAGTTTCTCCTCCACCTCTCTCTTATTTTGCAGTAATGGCTTCGAGTGGTTTTGCATTTCCGTAGACAGGCTTCGGTCGCTTTGTAGGCGCAGACCATACGACAGCGTTCTGGATCACGCGCTGAATTTCCTCGTTATAGTAAGTTGGATACGTTTCATGCCCTGGTCTGAAATAAAAGATTTTCCCTTGGCCACGCTTATATGTACAGCCGCTTCTAAATACCTCTCCGCCTTCGAACCAGCTCAAGAAAACAAGCTCATCAGGCGCCGGAATATCAAAATGCTCTCCGTACATTTCTTCTTTCTCTAGTTCGATTTTTTCCCCAAGACCATCAGCGATAGGGTGAGAAGGATCCACGACCCATAGACGTTCTTTCTCATCTGCTTCACGCCACTTTAGATCGCAGCCAGTTCCCATCAGTTTCTTGAAAATCTTTGAGAAATGAGCAGAGTGAAGTACGATCAAGCCCATACCGTCCAACACACGATTGTGAATTCTCTCAACGATCTCATCTGACACTTCCTCGTGTGCGATGTGTCCCCACCATAGTAAAACATCCGTATTGTTGAGAACTTCTTCAGATAGCCCGTGTTCTGGATCATCTAGCGTTGCTGTTGTAACGTGATGATCTTCTTTTAAAAAGTTCGAAATCGCGCCATGTATTCCATTTGGATAGACACTTCTTACTTTTTCATTTTGTTGTTCATGTCGATTCTCATTCCATACTGTTACGTTAAGCATTTCTCTTCACTTCCTTTTCTTATATTACCTATTCTTTTACTGATCCTGATGTTAGTCCAGATACAATCCTTCTTTGGAAGATGAGTACCATGATGACGAGCGGAATCGTAACAACAACGGTAGCTGCTGAGACTTCTCCCCACGGAATCGTGAATTGCCCCTGGAATAGCGCAATTCCGACAGGTACCGTTTTATACTTATCTGCCGTATTGATCGTTAGTGCAAATAAAAACTCGTTCCATGCAGCGATAAAGACAAGAATCGCAGTCGTGAAAATCCCAGGCACAGCAAGTGGCATGATAACCTTCCAATAAGTCTGCCAAAGTGACGCACCATCAATTCTTGCTGCTTCCTCTAAATCAAACGGAATCTTCCTGAAGAAGGTTACGAGAATCCAGATTGATAGAGGCAGCGTGATCGTTGTATAAGGGATGATCAAACCAAGGTAGCTATTTGTAAGACCAAGGTTCTTTAAGAAAATATAAATTGGTGAAATCGTTGCGATCTGTGGAAACATCGAAACAGACAGCACAACACCAAGGATAATCGGCTTGCCACGGAAGTTCAGACGGGCGATCGCATACGCTGCGAACGATGCTACAAGTACCGTATATACCGTAGTGATACCAGCTACAACAAAGCTATTCCATAGGTAACGCAAGAATGGATAATCTACGAAAACAGATACATAGTTTTGCAAGGTCGGATTAGATGTAAAAGGAGAAAATGCCTTTTCTCCGAATAGCTCTGACAGTGGCTTAATCGAACTTGCAAGCATCCACAAGAATGGAAACATAACAACAAAAACAAATACTGCTAAAAAGACGTAAAACAGTGGTCCCGCTTTCTTATTCATCTTACTTGGCCTCCTTCTCGATCACTCATTATTTTCCAGAACCGTCCTTTATTAATTCAGATCCAAGTAATTTAATAAAGATAGCGGAAATGATGGCTACACAAAGGAAAACGATAACGGAAAGTGCTGATCCTTCACCAAAGTTTGTTTGTGAGAACATCACTTTATAAGCGAGTATCGATATCGTTTCTGTTGAGTTTGCCGGACCTCCACCAGTCAATACATAAATCAAGTCAAATACTCGGAACGCATCCAAGGTACGGAATAGAAGGGCTACTAGAATACTAGTCTTTAGAAGTGGAAGGGTTACCGTTAAGAATTGTTTCCATTTATTCGCGCCATCGATTGCAGCGGCTTCATAAAGAGAAGATGGAATCGTTTGTAAACCAGCAAGAATAAGTAATGCCATGTATGGCGTTGTCTTCCAAACATCTGCGAAGATAACAGAGAACATCGCACCCGTATCAGTCGTCAATAAGACGGTCATTTTTTCTACTAGACCTACGTCTTCGAATAGTTTGGCTACAATCCCATTCTGCCCGTCGTATAAGAACTTCCACATCAATGCGGCTACGGCGGTTGGAACAGCCCAAGGAATCAAGATACTTGCGCGGATAAGTCCTCGACCGATGAATGCTTTATTGATCAATAACGCGATCGCAAGTCCTAGAATAAGTTCAGCAAGGACGGAGATGAACGTAAATACACCCGTGTTCCATAATGCTTTCCACATCCGCTTGTCACTTAAATTATCTTTGTAATGATCAAAACCAATAAAGTTCGGCTTTACAACGATATCATTGAGAGAAGAAGCTAACCCGACGATCTTATCTCCTTGTTCAAGCTCTCCAGCCCCATTGATTGCTTTCAGTTCAGAGTTGATATCTTTCACTGATGTTGTAACCTCACCAGCGACACCCTCTTCAATTTCAACATATTTCATATCTTCTGGGATGTTTTCAAAGTTATCGAGTTTCTCGTTGATCAAGTCATAGTTTTCAGCAGCTTTTGGCTTTTCTTGAATACGATTGTCCAAGTTTTCAAGAGTGGCTTTGATCTCACCAAGTTCGCCTGCTGCATTCCCCTTATTCATTTCTGAATCGATCGCCCCGATTAGGAAGGGATAGTTCTGTAGGTAACGGTCCATATCGAGCTGATAGTCTAGGTGAATGGAAGATTTCGTCGGATCATTCAACCGAAGGTCAAATAAACTAAAGTAAAAGGATTGAATAACGGGCCAAATCGAAATTGCTAGAATTAAAATCAGTGCCGGCGCGACAAGTAAGTAACCTACTTTTGCGTCACTTTTCTTCTTTTTTGTCTTCTTGTCTACTTTAATAGGTTTATGAGGATCAATATCTGTTTGTTGCATTCCGCCGCTCCTCTCTTATGAAAGACATTAGCCTCCAATAAATATGAAGGCTAATGTTCATTTAGATTTACTTAACTAGCTTTTCATTCATCTCTTTTTCCATCGCAGCTGCTGCTTCTTCAGGAGTTTCCTCACCTGCGATTGCTTTCGATACGTGAATCTGGATAATTTCAGAGATTTCAGGATAGTTTGGAGCTACCGGACGAGAAACTGCACCTTCTAGTGCGTTTTGGAATCCTTCTTCACCGAAGAATGGATTCGCTTCAATGATCTCTTTATCGTCAAATAGAGCTGGAAGTGTTGGAGCGTGAGAACCTTCGATTGCATCGATCTTCTGTCCTTCAGGACCAGTCATGAACTTCAAGAACTCCCATGCTTCTTGAGGGTGCTCAGAATAATTATTGATCGCTGCCATCCAACCACCAAGGGCAGCTGCTGAACCAGCATCACCTTCAGGAAGTGGCGCTACTTCAACATTTCCAACAATCTTAGACTGCTCTTCGTCATTAGCAAGAGCAAATTGATAAGGCCAGTTACGAATAAATGGAGCTTGTCCTTCGATGAATGCAGTATGTGATTCTACTTCTGTAAACGTATTAATGTTATCTGGCACGAAATCAGAATTTGCAATTTCGACCATTTTACTTAACCCTTTGATCGCTTCTGGTGAGTTGATTGCTACTTCACCATTCTCATCGATGAACTCTCCACCGTATGAAGCTACAAACTCAACTGCGTTCGTAACAAGTCCTTCATATTGCTTTGCTTGCATAAGGTAACCAAATTGTGTTCCCTCTTGACCATTAAGCTCAGATGCTTGTGCAATAAGGTCATCCCACTTTTTCGGAGCTTCAGAAGCCATATCAGAGCGGTAGAAAAGCATACCAGCATCGATGAATTTCGGCATCGCCCACTGCTTACCGTTAAACGTTGCTGCTGTCACTGGCCCCTGGTTGTAGTCTTCCATGTTGATTCCATCTTTTTGGATAAAGCGATCTAGAGGTAGTACATATCCAGCCTGAGCAAATTCAGCTGGCCAGATTACATCGATATCAAAAACATCGATTTCAGATGATTCAGCGTTAAGCATCGTAACGTAAGCATCATGCTGTGCCCCAGTGTCTGTAGGCATTTCACGAAATTCTATTTTGATATTAGGGTGTTGTTTCATGAATTCCTCTACGATGGCATCAGTTGCACCAGTTGCGTCCTTACCACGTGCATACACTAGTGTTACTTGCTCTTTGTCGTCAGAACTTGCTTCTTCATCACTTGAATTAGAGTTGCTGTTACTTGATGTGGAGTTCGATCCACAAGCAGATAATACAAGAATAAGGGCCATTACGATTGTTAGCAGCTTACTGTTTTTCAAAAAATGCATGTTATTTGTTCCTCCTTTTAGTTGTTGAAATCGTTTACAAAAATATTTGTAATCGATTTCAAAAAATGGCGCAGTGACTATGTCGTTTTTCTTTTGACTAGTGAAATTGGTAGCTCAATTACCGATTGTTGCTTACGATCAATTTCTCCATTCAAACAATCAATAAATACTGACATTGTTCGTGAGCCTATCTCTTCTCCTGGTTGGCAGATCGTTGTAAGCTCGGGTTCAATCAAACTAGCGATAGGTTGATCATCAAACCCTAAGATTGCAAGTTCTTCAGGAACCTTAAGACCATAGCGTTTTGCTTCTTTTACCATCCCTGAAGCCACTTCATCTCCACCTGTAAAAATCGCTGTGGGACGATCCCGTAAGTTCATGATCTCTCCAAGCACTCTCTTGCCATCTTCCAATGTGTATGTATTATGAAAAATCCATTCTTGGTTGAGTGGAAGTCCAGCTTCAGTTAGTGCTCTTACAAACCCATTTCGGCGATCATTTGAAAGACCGCTTTTCGAACCTTGGCAAAATGCGATTTTACTATAGCCCCGCTCAATTAAATGGCGAGTACCTAAATAACTTCCATAGGCTTGATCAAGTCGAACGATTGGTACTGTTGCATCTCGATGATACTCGTTACAAAGAATGATTGGACCAGATTCAGTATATGGTTTAATCTCACTCCAATCATTTTCAATCGACGTGAAGATAACACCATCTACCTGCTTTGTCTTTAATAACGTGAGAAAGTCCAATTCTTTTTTCTTGCTAGACTTTGTTTGACAGATGAGCAATTGGAATCCTTTTTCCTCCGCAACCTTTTCAATTCCATCAAGGATTGACGTGAAAAATGGGTTCGTTAGTCTCGGTATGAGGACAGCTACAAGGTTTGTTTTCCTATTTCTAAGATTTCTTGCAGATGTGTTAGGAAAATAACCTAATTCCTTCATCGCTTCATGTACAAGCCTTCGCTTATCTTCCGATACGTGCGGATAGTTATTTATGACGCGAGATACTGTCGCACTAGAAAGTCCAGTTTGTTTGGCGACATCTGAAATTGTAGCCATTGATTAACCTCCCCAGAAAGCTCAATAGCCTCCCTCCGTTCTTTGTAATCGATTTCATGAAATCGATTGCATTCATTGTAACTCATCTTATTTATACCTTCAAGACTATTTTTAGAAAATTTTCACGATTGATTGTTTTTCATTTCTATTTTCCTTAAATAGCGGTAACTTCTTGAAACACTTTCAATAGGATCTAGCTGACATTCATCTTGTTCAACAACCCACCATTTCACGTTACTATCCGGTCCTTGCTCAAGAACCTTTTGTATCGCAATATTTCCAGTTCCTAATATTACTGTATCTTCATTCGCATCATTTGAACGATCTTTCAAATGAACAACTGATGTACGACGTTTGTATGCTTTTAACCAATCAACCGGATTGTGCCCTGCTCTCTCAAGCCAATAAATATCAAATTCTGCTTGAATTCTATCGTCACGATCTAGAATCATAGCGAGTGTAGAGTTTGTCATTTCTTTCTCAAGTTCAAAATCATGGTGATGATACGAAATGGACATTCCATGTTCAGCACATTTCCCAACAGCATCTTGTAATACGTTCGCAACGCGCTCATAGCTCTCTTTATTTCGCATTTCAGGTGGGAGCCACGGACAAACGATACGCGTATTTCCAAGCTTCATCTGTTCATAGATCACTTGTTCAAGATCCTGTTCGATGCGCTCAAAAGGAATATGATGGCCCACAACTTCTAATTCTAGCTCATCCAATTTTTCTTTCACTTCATCTGGGCGTCGACCATATAAACCAGCAAGTTCAACACCTTCATATCCGATTCCCGCTACCCGTTCTAATGTCTTGAAGAAATCTTTTTCACATTCATTTCTTAGCGTGTAAAGCTGTACTCCAACACCAATCGTACTCATCATGACCTACTCCTTTCAGATTACAGTGATAGCTGAACGGATAGATAGATTTTCCATCCCTTCACGTTCAGTGTTCTAGATGATTTATCGAATCCCTTTTCCAAATAAAAAAACCTTCCCTAAAAAGGGAAGGTTATATTTATTAACAATTCTCCGGCGTACCAGCGTTCGTCGCTGTCTTAAACGAAGAACCACAGCCGCATGATGCGATTGCGTTCGGATTTTCAATCGTGAACCCGCCGCCCATCATGTTTTGTTTATAATCGATCTGAACACCTTCTAAGACAGGTGCGCTTTCGTTATCCATAATAATCGTTACGCCATGTTGTGGGTCGAGCGATTGATCATCGTCGTTCATTTCTGTATCGAAGCCCATGCCATAGCTTAGGCCAGTACAGCCTCCACCTTTTACACCTACACGCAGGTAAAGGTTGTCACCTTCTTCTTGCTTCATCATTTCTTTTACCTGTGCTGCTGCAGCTTCAGATAAATGGATCATACTTATCCCTCCATTTCACCATAATGCTACTTCTAGTATACAGTGCTTAGTCTTTGAGCTCAACAATCGGCCCTTATCGAACAGAGACACTCATTTCTTCAGAGCGCTCTTTGTATTTTATCTGTAATATCAGATTATGCTTTTCATCAAGCTTTTGACTGTACTCTAGAACTTTGGGATGGTTTAAGCCCATTGCAACTGCTGTCTGCATCATTTTCGTTCGTAGAGATTCAATTTCGTCATTGTATCGCTGCATTTCTATACCGTCCAATGCCTGCGTCCCCTCTCTATAAGTACCTCCTTCTATTCTACATGAATATCCTTTTATTAACAAACATATCTAAATTTGTTAACAACTGTAATACGTTCCGGTTGCAATTGTAGTCGCTGGTCCTGTCATCATTACATGATTATCTTCTTTCCATGTGATTTCAAGGTCACCACCAGCTAAATGGACGGTTACGTTTGTGCCTTTTTCTGTTTTATCATTCAACACGCCTGCTACTACCGCTGCGCAAGCTCCAGTTCCACATGCCTGTGTGATTCCAGATCCTCTTTCCCATACCCTGAAATGAAACTCTGATTTTGATACCACTTCAACGAACTCTACGTTGATGCTTTCAGGAAACAGTTCATGATTTGTAAAGTAGGGCCCTGCTGTTGTAAGGGGTGCTTCCTCAATGTTATTTACAAACATCACCATATGCGGATTGCCCATTGAAACCCCTGTTATGTTGAAAGATTCTTCCTCATAATGGACCGTTTCCTGAATCACTTCATCATCAGGATTCCCTACCATCGGAAGACTTCCTTTTGTCCATTGTGGTACTCCCATGTTGATCGTGACAGACTCTACCACACCTTTTTCTTCATGGACAACGGCATGAACAAGACCGGCTAATGTTTCAATTTCAAAGGATTTGTCTGTGACAATATTGTTCTCATATGCGTACTTTGCTAAGCAACGTAAGCCATTGCCACAGTTTTTCCCTTCTGATCCATCTTTATTAAAGATCCTCATCTTTACATCCGCTCGATTTGAGGGACAAATTAAGATCATTCCATCAGATCCAATGCCAGTATGTACATTTGAGACATCGATCGCATATTGTGACAAACGCTCTTCTGGTAGTTCTTGCTTGAACAAATCGATGTAGATGTAGGTGTTTCCTAACCCGTGCATTTTTGTATAAGTAATTTCACGCAATGGTTTCACTCTTTCTATATGTTAATTACTTTTCCGAACAGCTTGTGTAGTCCAAAAATAATCATTATCTATTTTTACAATGTTAACTTTCCCATTGCAGCAAGGCATTACTAATCGTGTTTTGATCTCTTGTAATCCCTGTTCAAAGTCTCTTTCCGTCATAGGAGTCAGAACATTCTCACTATGACAAAAAGGGCATTCATTTACATATACGTCGCCCATCATTCTGTCATATGGCAATGTATGGTTAAAGCTCGTCATGTGTGCTCGCCTCCCCATCTCAGTCATTGAAACAAGTATACAACAATACATACGAAAAACAATCATCGTGTGCTAAAAGAAAAAAGCCTCTTTAAAAGAGGCTTCAAGTTAAAAAATAAGCATACCAGCAATCGCTGCGTTTAGAAGGTTTGCAAGCGTACCAGCAAGGATTGCACGCATTCCTAATTTAGCAATTTCCGGACGACGTTTAGGAGCAAGTCCACCAAGTCCACCTAGCAAAATTGCTAGAGAGGAGAAGTTAGCAAATCCACACAGTGCGAAACTGATGATTGCGACTGACTTATCAGAAAGGCTTCCACTACTAATTTCCGGTCCGAAAGAAGAGAACGCTACGAATTCGTTAAGAATTAGTTTTTGACCGATATAGTTACCAGCTTGTACAGCATCTTGCCAAGGTACACCGATTACGAACGCTAATGGTGAGAAGATGTAACCAAGAATCTGTTCGATCGTGATTCCACCAAATCCGAAAATGCCACCGATTCCACCGATTAGTCCGTTAAGAAGTGCGATCAAAGCGATGAAAGAAAGTAGCATCGCACCAACGTTAAGTGCTAGCTTTAGACCGTCTGATGCACCATGTGCTGCTGCGTCGATCACGTTAACATGATCTTCGTTTCTTTCCATCTTGATCTTATCAGCTGTTTCTGATTTTTCCGTTTCAGGTATGATCAGTTTAGCCATAAGTAGACCAGCTGGAGCAGCCATGAAGCTTGCTGCAAGTAAGTATTCCAATGGAACACCTAGTAGTGAGTATCCGATTAGTACAGAACCAGCTACTGATGCAAGACCACCAGTCATGACAGCGAACAGCTCTGATTTTGTCATTTTATCCAAGTATGGTTTTACAACCAATGGTGCTTCGGTTTGACCAACGAAGATATTCGCTGTAGCAGAAAGTGACTCTGCCTTACTCGTACCAAGAGCCCAAGAGATTGCTCCACCTAGAAGGCGAATGATCCACTGCATAATTCCAAGATAGTAAAGAACTGAAATTAATGAAGAGAAGAAGATAATAATTGTTAACACTTGAAAAGCAAAAATAAATCCAACTTGCTCGTTACCAATTAAACCACCGAATAAGAACGAAATACCATCATTAGCGTAATTAATGACATCTTGTACTCGAAGTGCTAACCACTTCAGAGCGATTTTACCTGTTTCCCATTTTAGAACAACAAATGCGAATGCTATTTGAATCGCAAGCGCACCGAAAACAGTGCGAAGGTTAATTGCTTTACGATTCGTTGAAAAGATCAACGCGATGGCAAATAGAATAGCCATACCGCCCAAACCCCATAATATTTGCATGTTTTACACCCCTTAATTAATATTCGTACCAGTTATAAGCTTAGCGTACCCAATTTATCCCATAAGAAAGCATATATAAGTTAAAAGTTTGGATACAGCGCTTACAAACATATTCTGAAAAATTCGACATTTTTCGCAAAACAACCAAAAGAAAAAGCCTGTCTCTCTCTCTATCAGACTTCATTTGACCTTTGTCATTATAACATAAATCGTTTTCATTAAAAGTACTTATTTTTCTAATTCTAGAACTGAAATAATCTTCTTTACTAATTGATCAGCATCTGTAGAATTCATCAAAACCCCGTTCACTAAAGCAAAAGATTCGCAATAACAATTACCGCAATACCCAAGGCACCCATAATCAATTAACTCCAGATTTCCATAACTTTCTAGTTCTGTCCAAACTTTGTTATTGTTCCTTAAGTTCCCACTGCAAAACTCGATTGTATGCAAACCAAGCATCCCCCTTACAATCCATTTCATAATTCATATTGTAGAAAAGTAGCAGTTTCGCTATACTTTTAACTGTCTAAGCAGATCGAAAATAACTATTGCTTATATTATAACGTGTGTATCTTCCTACTTCCTTCATTTCTTTATATTACTTACTAACACTTACTATTTTAGGGATACAACGTTATTGAATTTGTCTTACAAAGGGGAAATTTCTTATGAAAAGGCTAGTGCTATTAGGTGGAGGATATGGAGGCATGCGTATTCTTCAAAAATTATTTGCTCAAGATTTACCAAAAGATGTATCGATAACGCTAGTAGATCGTAATCCTTACCATAGTTTGAAAACAGAATACTATGCTCTTGCGGCTGGAACAGCAAGCGATCATCATATTCGCGTCCAATTTCCATCACACCCTAATTTGGAAGTTAAATACGGTGAGGTTTCTGGATTAGACTTATCAGAAAATGTTGTTCACCTGAAAGACGATGAATCATTACCGTACGATTCCCTCGTCATTGGCTTAGGCTGTGAGGATAAATATCACAATGTCCCTGGTGCAAAAGAACACACAATGAGTATACAGACGATCGATGCTTCTAGAAGAACATACGAGGTGTTGAATAATCTTGGTGCGAAATCTGTGGTAGGGATTGTAGGCGGCGGTTTGAGCGGTGTAGAACTTGCTAGCGAACTTCATGAAAGCCGCCCTGACCTTGAGATTAAGCTATTCGATCGAGGGAAAACCATCCTTTCCGCATTCCCTGATCGTTTAGGTAACTATGTTCAATCATGGTTCGAAGAGAGAAACGTGACGGTTGTGAGTGAGTCGAATATCACCACGGTTGAACCGAACATTCTCTATAACCATGGAGATCCTGTACACTGCGACGCGATCGTTTGGACTGCTGGTATCCAGCCTAATCAGCTAGTGCGTGACCTTGATGTTGAAAAAGATGCTCAGCAGCGCATCGTGCTCGATCAGCATCACAAGATCCCAGAGCAGTCCAACGTATTTGTTGTAGGTGATTGTGCGAGTCTTCCTTATTCTCCTAGTGCTCAGCTAGCTGAGGAACAAGCGGAACAAATCGCACTTGTCCTTCAAAAAGAATGGAAGCAAGAATCACTTCCGTCATTACCACCGATTAAGGTCAAAGGAACACTTGGCTCCCTCGGAAGCAAGCACGGATTTGGTGTGATGGCGAACAGACCGCTAACCGGTCGAGTCCCTCGTCTTCTTAAGTCAGGTATTCTCTGGATGTACAAAAACCATAACGGATAGAAAAAATGCCAGTGAGATGATGATCTCACTGGCATTTTCATTATGCTGTAGAAGCATGGTTATCAAGTACAGCATATAGATCTTTTAGACGAGGATTGCCTTCCGAAATAATTTGGTGCTGAATCACAACCACAGGATAAAAAAGATCTTCCTCGACCACTTTTTGTGCAAAAGTAGCTTCTGTACCTTCAAGCTCGGAGAAAATATCTATATATCGTACGGATATATTTCGTTCCGGATACTTACGGGATAACGCGGCTTGTAACCAATCCGCTGTTTCTTCTGAAGATGGGAGATTGACACAGCTTGCACAACGTTCACCTGCTCCATAAACAAGCACTTCTTCCATGATGCAAAACGCCCTTTCTATACCATCGTATATCTTTATTGTACCTTAATCTCTATAGAACGAAAAGAAGCAAAAGCCTTTTTTACATTCGTTATTGCTTGTCTTCTTTTTGCATGATAAATTTATAATGATAATTATAATCATTCCACGTTAGCACATAGATTTTTTCGCTAATCATTAGTATAATGGAAGTATGAAGGGAGTCGATGAATGATGCACGAACAGGTCCAGGATGTACTTAACAAACTGCGTCCATTCCTCCTACGTGACGGCGGAGACGTAGAACTTGTAGACATCGAAGAAGGCGTTGTAAAGGTACGTTTAATGGGAGCGTGCGGCAGCTGCCCTAGTTCCACTATTACTCTAAAAGCAGGAATCGAGCGCGCACTTCTTGAAGAAGTCCCAGGCGTGACTGAACTTGAACAGGTTTTCTAATAAATACACATTCATACCCTCCAATTTATTGGAGGGTATTTCTTATATTGTCAACCATTCGATTTGCCTCATCGTACTTCCACGCTCGCCGATTAGCTCGCTAAATATCCCTTTAAAAAGAGCTTCTCTGTCCCCCTCATGATTTACATAATTCTGTAGTCTATGATAAATCTTTTGCTTTTCCTTAAGGTTCTCTTCACTATAATATCGTTCGATCGCCTCAACATAAGAAATCGGAAAAAGTATGCGTGCGTACAGCAAGTTCCAATCCATCGCGTTCATGGACCTTCTCTGATGATAATCCCAAATAAATGATCTCACCTCATCAAATCCTGCACTCTCATCAATCAACTTATACCGAATCCATTCTGCAAGGTCTCTAGCAGGATGATCGAGTATAAATTCAGAAGGTGACAGAAACTCTGTATCGCCGATATATTGTGCATTATACCTTCTAAATACCAATGTTCTAACCTCGAATGGATTCACCCCAGCATCGATTCCCGCATCAACAAGGTATTGAATCGCATTTTCTGACAACCCAAGATAATATGGAAACGTCTCAATAAATAACGTATCAAATTCCCTTAGTGGCTGCTCTTGTTGCATTAATGTAACGCGATACGCTTCTAATTGATCGATTCTTCGCTGCCACCTCATTTGCCATGGCTGAACTTCCGGTAACTCACTATAGCTCGTTAATAGATTTCCTCCCTTTCTATGAAGAAGAGCTAAACGGTGTCCATCTGATTCTCTGATGGTCCTTGTTTTTAATGGGAGCTGATAAAGTGTTGTCGCTTCGTTCCCAATTGTTTCTATATACCTTCCTCTCTTCGAGGGCACAGGCAGAAGGGTAGGTTCATTCTGTTGATTGAAATATTGTGAGATGAGTACATACCAAGGGAAATCCTCTTCTCTTTCTGCTTCAGCCCTTTTTAAGATGCATTCTCCTAATTCTCCAGTCTGAAGTACGTATCCACCGCTCACTCTGTATACATGATTGACCACGATTCCGTACTGGTGAAACAGCTCTCGTTCTAGCATATTTCGCCTCCACATTACGTCATATATATGTAAGATATGCCCGACCGCCCAATTTGTGTATGATTTATGGGTGCTAAGAATTGTCATATTTCATAACTTCTAACCATATACTAATAAAACTAACCAACAACATTACCAATTTACTATAAAGTTAGGTGGGACAAGAATGGGCGAAAAACCTATGGATGGTGTAGAGAAAGCTGCTTGAGCTAAGCTGAAAGAACGAGGAGTCCAATTAGAGGACATTGCAGAATTGGTGTATTACCTGCAAGTAAAATATCATCCTAATCTAAAAATGGAAGAGTGTCGAACAAACGTTGATCGCGTTTTATCAAAAAGAGAAGTACAAAATGCTGTACTTACTGGCATCCAGCTCGATGAGTTAGCTGAAAAGAACATGCTTGATCAGCCTCTTCAAGATATTTTAATGAAAGACGAAGGATTGTACGGAGTTGATGAAATCATTGCGCTTTCCATCGTTAACGTATACGGTTCAATCGGTTTTACGAACTACGGATACATCGATAAATTAAAACCAGGTATTCTCGAAAAGTTAAACGATAAGTCATCAGGACTATGTCACACGTACCTTGATGATATCGTGGGAGCAATCGCCGCCGCTGCTTCAAGCCGCCTTGCCCATCGTTCAGAACATTCTTAATACGAAACGCCCCATCATTGGGGCGTTTTTCATGTTTACGATACTTCCCATTCCTCTAATGAATTCACAGTGTAAACGGGCTGCTTGTCTACCAATTCTAAATGCTCTTTCGTCGTAACCCCTGTGTGAACAAGTAGCGTATCCAACCCTGCCTGTATGCCAGCCATAATATCAGTTCTATAGTTATCACCGATCATAAGAGTTTCATCTTTTGCAGTTCCAAGCTGTTTCAGTGCTTGTTCCATAATCACTGCCTCTGGCTTTCCAATAAAGATCGGCTCCACTTCAGTAGAAACTGTGATGACAGCAGTTAGCGACCCATTTCCTGGAAGTAACCCTCGTTCTGTCGGTATCGCGATATCACCATTGGTGGATATGAATGTGGCACCGTTCCGAACAGCGAGACAAGCCTTCGCGAGTTTCTCATACGAGATTTCTCGATCAATTCCAACGACAACATAATCTGGATTCTCATCTTGAAGCGTCAATCCTTCATCCGTAAGGGCATCACGTATCCCTTCTTCTCCAATCACATATACAGATGCATCACGTTTTTCATTCGATATATAGCTTGCCGTTGCCATACTCGTTGTAAACACATGGTCTCTCGTACATGGCACACCGAAGTCAACTAGCTTCTCTGCCACTTGCTCTTTTCGTTTTGAAGAGTTATTCGTTACAAACAAATATGGAATTTGCGCAACCTCAAGTCTTTTGACAAACTCTACTGCTTCTTGAATTTTTTCAGTTCCACGATACATCGTACCGTCTAAATCGATTAAATAGCCTTTATACTTCTTCATATTCACTACCTCCACTAAAACAATGTAAAAACCGCTTCCTATTTGAAAGCGGTTACGGACTAGGACTCTTCAGGCATGAAAGCTGAAACAGCACCAAGCTCTTCGTTTAAATATCTTCTGACTTGTTCAGGAAATGCTTCAAGAACACTCAAGTTGCTCGATAAGTTCTCTTCAAGAACGTTATGGTCGATATTCGTGAAATCCTGCATAAGAGGCTTTCGCATCAGGACAACTTGTTTTAAAGCTTCGCTGCTTTCTGCAGGGATCACACGCTCATCTGTAAGAATCTCGATGATATCCTCATAACTTCCAGGATCCCGCATGATGAATCCGTCGATGATTGTATTCCCAACATCAATTATGCTTTCAATAAATACATGATGAAGTCTTTCTAACGCTACCTTTTCTAAATCTGTTTGAAAAGAGCTTTCCTTTAGAAGCGAAAGGTTATTTTCTAGAAAAACAAGCTGTTCCTCGACTTTCCTTCGATCTACAAAATACATATCGTTATCCCCTACCTTTATTACGATGAGAACTGAGTATAGTTTATCATAATCTGAGATGAGAAAGCATACATCCAGGAATTTGAGAATGCTTCAGAGTTTGGTATGATAATGATAAAAAGCGAGAGGGTGTTGCGAATATGATTGAAGATGATCAGTTTATCTATGATGAAAAAGAAAGCACGGATTCTAGGTTCGTTTGCTTTATGGGACACAATCATCGGTTTGACCTCTGCATCGTGAAATCCGATAGATTCTTTGGGAAGTCCCTCGTGTTGGATATTCAAGGTGGAAAATTTGCGATCGTAGGACAAGACGATCTTGATGAACCCGGATACCTTGAGCACGCATATACGCTTAACGAAGAAGATGCTGAAGAACTAAGGGAATTTCTTCGCGGCGCGCTCGTCTAATAAATTTCTTTAATATGAATACACTACCTGTTGAAGGTGGTGTTTTTTCATGTTTTCATACGATGACGATGAAACATATACAGATTTCGCAAATGTTGAAAAAGGCAGAAACTATGTTCTTCCTGAGGATACGCCCGAGGGACCGTACGGTTCACCAGTTAACAAAAAGCTTGGCAAAACATCTCCATGGAGAGAAGGTCAACGATCATATAGTGCATTTAACTACGAAAACAAAAATCTTCACCAAGACCTTCCTCGTCAAGATCCTGGCTCGCATCCTCCACATGATGATCCAGATCGAGAATCTGAAAAGCCTTATAAGGCATAACAAAACCCTCCACTATCGGAGGGTTTTGTTATGCTTCTTGATATTGCTTTTTCGGCTTTTCTTTCTTTTGTTTCCTCAATACGAAATAAGGGCAACCGAAATTGCAATATTCATAAAGATAGTCAAGAACTGTACTGAATTTTGTATCGAATGTGGCTTTCTGGTTCCGATCCTCAAAAAAACCTTTTAACCTCAGTTGGCCATATCCCCAGTCACCGACGATGTAATCATATTTATCGAGTATCTCGCTGTAACGATTCTGAAATGCTTCTTCGTTCCAACCTTCTCGTTCTTCTTTTACCAACTCATAGGAGTGTTGATTAATTTTTATCATGATACTTCCCTCACTTTGATAAGGCTCATTATGATAATCATACCTTTTTTATTCCAAATGTCCAAGTATTGCTAGGAAAAAAGATCATACAATCGGTGATGATAACAATATGGAGGTGAATCTTTTGAAAAAGCAAATCTTGCTTATTATCCCGCTTGTATTCGGCCTAGCAGCTTGTCAGGGTGAGGAAGCTACGGATCCATTCGACCACGCGGATTTAACACCTATTAAAACTGACCCTGAAGAGTACGGAATGAATACAGCGGATTCACAAAACAAATCCAAAAAAGGCGCATTTGGGTATGTTCGACATTCAAGAAATACAAACAACATGAAGTCGCAACGAAAACCGTCTAACGTTGTCTACCTCGATCGGGATCGCCTAGCTGATATGATCAGTTCGATGGCTATTCAACTTCCTTATGTTCACGATATTGCTGTTCTTGTGACCGATGAAGAAGTATTGATCGGTTATAAAACCACAACAAAGAATCGCGATGCAACAGCCGACCAAGTAAAGAAAACGGCTTTATCGGTTATCCCGAGATATTATCATGTCTACGTTTCTGATATGGAAGGCATCATTCCTGAAATTGAACGCTATGAAAGCGGCTCTACCGTAAATGGCGAAATGGACAAGAGCATCGATCAAACAATCACTCAAATGAAAAAAGCACCACAAGGTAAAAAAGTAAGTGATGGAGAAAATGAAAACGGTGAAATGATCGGTGAGTCGAACGATGAGTTAAACGATATTCAAGGGAAAGAAATGATGAAGAAATAACAAAATCGGCCCTTTGATAGGGCCGATTTCATTTTCTTTATTTTGTTGCTTCTTTTGCAGCATTAACCTGTTCGTCTGCATGGTACGAAGAACGAACCATCGGGCCAGACTCACAATGCTTAAAGCCTTTTTCAAGCGCAATATCTTTTAGTTCAAGGAATTCTTGTGGAGTCCAGTACTTCATAACCTTTAGATGTTTTTTAGAAGGTTGTAGGTACTGACCTAGCGTTACGATATCAACGTCATGTGCACGTAGATCGTCAAGCGTTTGAATGATTTCTTCCTTCGTCTCACCTAGACCAAGCATGATGCTTGATTTCGTTGGAATGTTAGGGTTCATTTCTTTTGCTCTTTGTAAGAATTCGAGTGTACGGCGATATTTAGCGCGAGCACGAACTCTTGGAGTCAGTCTCTCAACTGTTTCAATATTGTGGTTCATAATGTCTGGTTTGGCATCCATCAATGTTTTGAGAGCTTCAAATTGTCCACCCATATCTGATGGAAGCACTTCGATTGAACAGAAAGGATTCTTTCTTCTGATTGCACGAACCGTTTCAGCGAAGACAGCAGCTCCACCATCTTTAAGGTCATCTCTTGCTACAGCAGTAATAACGACGTGTTTAAGACCCATCATTTCAACGGAATCTGCAACTCGCTCCGGCTCAGCCCAGTCAAGTTCAGTCGGTAATCCGGTCTTAACCGCACAGAAACGGCAAGCACGTGTACAGACATCACCAAGAATCATAAATGTAGCTGTTTTTCTTTCAGCCCAACACTCATGAATATTAGGACAACGAGCTTCTTCACATACAGTATGTAAATTCTTTTCACGCATCATCTTCTTAAGACCTTTGTAGTTCTCATTCGTATTTAATTTTATCTTCAACCATTCCGGTTTACGCAAATGCTCTTCTTTTTTTGTCATGTTTATTCACCCCACCAATTCCTTTTCTGTATTAAAGAATAACATATCTAATATACTTGTTTCTAGGAAAAGTCCGAATCTAATGACGATTGTCCCATAGTGCCTTTCCATTATTTAGACCTAATGAATTATCACAGGAAAACCACACTATACATAACGACATTTAATGAAAGGAGAAGAATCGTGAGAAAATACAGCTTTCTTATCCTTATACTTTTTTTCTTACTCCCTGCGACTGTCTCTGCTACTGAACAAAATGAAGACGAGCTAAGAAAAGCTCGTATGATGCTTTTTAATAAAATGGAAACCATCACTCAACTTCCATGGTATGTCTATGCCGGAATCGATCAATATGAAAGAAGCATCAGAAGATCACGGAATGATATTCCAAGAGAACCAGGCGCAATTGCCATCAATATATCGCCTGAAAAATGGGCAGGAGGTACTAATCCTAATAAAGAGGATACCTCACCAGAATCGATTTCTTTCTTCGGCGGGATCGCCTTAGATGGAAACGAAGATGGAAAGGCAAGCCGAACAGATGATGAAGATTTACTATTCACTATCGGTTCGTTTCTACAAAAGTACGGAACAAACATGGAAGATATTCGCATCGGTTTGTGGGATTATTATCAACGTGATCAAGCGGTTAGAACAATTACAAGCAACTGTTTAGTCTACAAAACATTCAATACATTAAAACTTGAAAAACACGCCTTCCCAGTACCACTTACTGCGAATTACAGCTATCGAAACACATGGGGGGATCGTCGCGGTTGGGGTGGCCTTCGAATTCATGAAGGAACAGATATTTTTGCTTCATACGGGGTACCAGTGAAAGCAACAAGTTACGGAACGGTTGAAACAAAAGGATGGAATCGCTACGGCGGTTGGAGAATCGGAATTCGGGATATCAATGGGAACTACCACTACTATGCACATTTAAATGGTTTTGAAAAAGGAATCGATAAAGGAAGTATTGTTCAACCAGAACAGGTTATCGGATATGTGGGCAGCTCCGGATACGGACCGAAAGGCACTGCAGGAAAGTTCCCTCCTCACCTTCATTATGGAATCTATAAAGATAACGGGAAAACGGAATGGTCCTACGACCCTTATCCTTCATTACGCCTATGGGAAAGACAAGAGCGTATAAATAAAAAGAAGAACTAACGGAATTCCGTTAGTTCTTCTTTGGGTTATTGTTTCTTAGCGACTCTTACAGCGTTTAGGATACTTGCTGTAAGTCCACCCCATATAATGACGATGCCAACAATCATCATGAAAATTGCGCTTCCACCCATGTTAACTTACCTCCTTATACTTTTCCTGTTCTACTTTTGCATCCCATTTCTTTACGCTGAATAGGATACCAACAAGAAGAGCAAATCCAGCTACGAACCATCCACTATAAAGGATAAAGCCATCTGTGTATCCACCATAGTTTCCAGTTGGGGTGTCGAATTCTTTATAGAGGTTCGTTTTGAAAAGGTCGAACATCATATAGCCGAGCACCAGTGGAGTTATTACACCAAGACATGCTTTCCACCAGTAGTTTAGCGGAATATCAGAAATTCCATTCGCATGATTTTCAAGGTCTGTAAGCTGACGTAGGAACCATGCTACCACGACTACTTCGACTAGCCCTACAAATGCGATACCGAATTGGTTAATGAAATAATCTGCTGCATCGAGGAAGAACAATCCACCTTGCGTGGCGAATAAGATCGAGATAATTGATGCAACCCCACCACCAAAGAGTACAGCTTTCGTTCTAGAAATACCAAACTTCTCTGAAATACCTGCAACGTACGTTTCTGAGATTGAAATTAATGAAGACAATCCAGCAAGTACGAGTGATGCGAAGAATAGGAATCCAAACAAACCATTCAGCGCTGGGAACTCATTGATGATCTGTGGGAATACGACGAAAGCTAGTCCTACTCCACCACTTACAACTTCATCAACACTAACACCTTGTTGAGTAGCCATAAATCCAAGTGCAGAGAAGACCCCGATACCAGCTAAAAGTTCGAATGACGAGTTACCAAAGCCGGTAATAAATGCGTTGTTCGTAATATCAGATTTCTTCGGAAGATAGCTAGAATACGTAATCATAATAGCAAAAGCAATCGATAAACTGAAGAAAATCTGACCATATGCTGCTACCCATACGCTTCCTGACATAATCGTATCGAAGTTAGGTGTGAAGAATGCACTTAAGCCTTCACCAGCACCTGGAAGAGTGACAGCTCTTATAACGATAATAAGGAAAAGCACGATCAATGTAGGAATAAAGATTTTGTTCGCACGCTCGATTCCTTTCTTAACACCCGCAAGAAGGACACCAAGTGTAATGACCCATACAGCAATAAGAGGAATGAATACTCCTGGTACAAGACTGCCCGTTTGTCCAGGATCTACTGTTAGCTTGAGATAATCATTGAATAAGAAACCTTCAGTATCTGATCCCCAGCTTAGATTGAATGCGAAGTAACTATAGGAAATCGCCCAACCTATAATAACTGCATAGTACGTAGATATTACAAATGCTACGATAACACCCCACCAACCGAGCCACTCTGTTTTCTTATTCATTCTGAAGAATGAAAGCGGAGCAGAACCTCTGAACTTATGGCCAAGTGTGAATTCTAAAATAAGAATTGGAATACCTGCTGTTATTAGTGCAAATAAATATGGTATAAAAAATGCCCCTCCACCGTTGTCATATGCAACAGCTGGAAATCTCCAAATATTACCTAGTCCGATTGCAGAACCAACAGCTGCTAGAATAAATCCAGCTCTTGTCCCCCACTGTGCTCGTTTTTCCACATGCATTACCCCCTTAGACGTTATAACCTTCTCCCCATATTCCCCCTTCCAGAAAAAGGTTTAGACTTTTAAATAAATTCTGATTATTTTGTTTATAGTATATCTAGTACTATTGGCCATGTCAAAGTAATCTTTTTAATATTTTGTAAAATAACGTTGAAAATTAGATAAAAACGCACCTTTTTTGTAGCATGGCATTAAAAAAACAGGAGGATGGTCCCCCCTGTTTAATTAATCATTAACGGCATCAACCGTACGATTTTCATATTTTGATTTAAGGTAGTAAACAACAACTGCGAACACAACTGCTGTGGCAAGTAACCCAATGACTGAGCTGCCTGTAAACCCTAGAACAAGATAACCGACGAGCGCTATTCCAGCTACAATCATTGCGTAAGGTAGCTGCGTTAACACGTGGTCAATATGATGGCTTCCTGCCCCTGTAGACGATAGGATCGTAGTATCGGAAATCGGTGAACAATGATCCCCAAAAACCGCTCCTGCAAGTACAGCTGCAAGTACAGGAAGCATATATGTCGGATCTGTTGCTGCAGCAATTTCCCCTGCGATAGGAAGCATGATTCCGAATGTTCCCCACGATGTACCGGTCGCAAATGCCATTACCCCTGCTAATAAGAATAAAATTGCTGGAAGAAAACCAATCGCAATATGCTGATCAACTAGGCCAGCTAAATACTTACCTGTACCAAGCGTTCCAATGATTTCGATCAAGGTCCAAGCAAAGAAAAGGATATAAACTGCAGGAAGCATCGATTTGATACCTTCTACAATCCCTTTGCCAAAAACAGAACCTCCCATATTCTTTAAGAAGAAGAAAATGAGAGAAGTGCCTAAACCAATTAGGCCACCGTATAATAGTGAAGCTGCTACATCAGTATTTTCGAAGATCGTCAGTGGCGTTACTCCAGCATCTGTTCCACTCACCGCTTGAATACCTGTAACGACCATAAAGATAACCGTTCCTGCGATTAGCATGATAATCGGCCAAGCGAGATCTGCTACTTTTCCTTTTTCACTTTCTGGTAATCCTGTTGTTTCTCCTGGAACAGCACCTTTTGAAGGATCGAGTACTTCACCAGTTTTTTGAGCACGGTCCTCGTGAACCTTCATAGACTTCAAGTTAATATCAAAATAACTAACGAAGAATACCATCCCAAGTGCAAAGATTGCGTATAAGTTCATAGGAATCATTTTGATAAATGCTTCTAAAGCTCCAACACCAGCGATGCTGTGTGTAGTAAGAATGCCACCTATAATTGCAATAATATAAGCTCCCCAGCTTGAGATCGGAGAGATAATACACATTGGTGCAGCAGTTGAATCGATGATATAAGAAAGTTTTGCTCGTGATACTTGGTGCCTGTCCGTAATTGGACGACTCACATTCCCAACTGCTAGTGAATTAAAGTAGTCATCGATAAAGATAATAACTCCAAAGACTGCTGTTACTATTTGAGCGCCAGTACGTGTTTTCACTCGTTTCATCGCCCATTCACCAAACGCACGACTTCCGCCCGATATGGAAATGAATGCAGTCATCATTCCTAATAGTAATAAGAAGAAAATAATATACATATTCCACTTATTCAGTCCACCGCTTTCAGAATCAATAAAGATTCCCTTAACGATTGCATAAATCTCTTTCAATGAAGCCATGATACTCCAGTCATTAATCATTAACGCACCAAGGATGATCCCCACCCCTAGTGAAGGTAATACCTTCCTGGTTGCCACTACCATCAATAACGCGACGAGCGGCGGAATAATTGAATAAATCGTATTTTCCATATTCACCATCCTCTGTAAGTTATGGTTTACTACTTTTTTGGATAAACAAAAAACGGGCTATGACAGGATATGGTCCTATCATTGCCCGTTTCACCGATACAATGTCAAGTGTCCATCCCGATCAGTAGTTCTCCATTATAAGTGGGCCTCATAATGACAGTTCGACATTTATTCAATGTCGCCCCAACAAAAATAATGTGACGATTATTTTTGCTTCGGCAGACCTCCCTTTCGATGCTGATCATGGATGTCATTCTCCCAACATGTACTAATGAGTATCTGCTCCTCTACCTCATCGTATAAGATAAGGAACATTATTTAGTTCAATACAATTTGTTATTATATCTTAATTCAATGGGCTCTGCAATCGCAAATTATTCCATTCCTCCTATATCGATTGCAGGATCCGGTAAACCTGTTCCTGACCCATTGTTATAGAAATTCGGAACGTCTCCTTTTATGAAGGTTGCGATAACAGGGATATCCGTTGTAACAACATCTGAATCCGTTGCAAATGGAATAACGATTTTCACATGTACTTCGATATGAACGCGAATATCAACCCATGTGTTATTGATCCCTACCTGTCTGATATTGTGTTTAATATCAGACTTCACTTCTCCAATCGCAGTAAATCGAACTGGAACTTTGGGACCGAAGTTCGCAAGTAGCGTATTATTAAACGCTTGCCCGATTGGGATATTATGAATAATACCTTTATTTAATGGAACATCTTCATCTACTTGAAGTTCGACTCCATTTTCTTCTGCCCAGTAATCAATCGAGTTATCTTCGACGCTCTTTAAGAACTTTTGAACTTTATCTGTAGATTGAGCAAGCACTTTATTAACTGCACTTTGGTTAATCTGTACAATATCTACCTGGTTCACCGTTTCTTTTTTGATAAGTTCTTCTGTACTATCAGCTTCTTCAACGATCTTCTTGTTAATCGCCTGGTTGATCGCAAGTGTTGCAATTCGGTTCGTTTCCGTTCTAGCGATTTCAATCAGGGTAGGCTTAATACCTTTTTCAACAATCCATAGCCCCTGAACAGTCATAAATATAAAAAGAATGAACGAGATAACAAATACATATCGAAAAGGAAGTGGACCTTTTCGAATAAACCTTCTTCGAGTTCGGAACAAGCCAAGTCCTCCCTTCTCCTCAACATGTATATGCGAAGAAGGATAGAAGTATGGACATATTTTCCCGAAAGAAAACCACAGCTTATTCGCTGTGGTTTATCTTATAGCATTTTCAGCATCGCATCTCTGCCAATTGTTCCTACTTTGATACCTCTAGCCTCTGCTTCTAGGGTTACTGATTCTAGTGGCGCATCCAGCAACTGCTCAATGGACCTTACACCAACTGCTCTACCAGCAATGATTTTGCGATCACTTAACTTTTCATTAAGCAACGCAATATCCAGTGCTCCACACATGATGTAGCCATTCTCATTTGAAACAGCAAGGAAGTTGGTTTTAGGTAGCTTCATACTGATAGCTGTAAATGGATGACCGTCGATCATAATGGGTGTCATAGTAATCATGAATTCACCACCTCCTGACTCACAAATTGTCCTTATATTTATATGAGCGCGGAGGCATGTTTGACAATCAAAGATTAATATCTATTCTCTAGTCTCCATGCGAGGAGATCCCTTAACATTTCAGGTAAATAGTACTTTTTCCTAGCGTGCTTCATTTGCGGATAAAATTTCCCAAAGGTGAACATATCCGCAGTTGCCACTGAATACTCTTGTTCTGGAGATAGCTGATGGCCATTGTGGAGAATTTCCGTGACATGATGGAGCCCATCTTCCATTACGACGGTTTTCACTTCGAGTCCATCGAATGCCATGATGCCCATCACCTCTCCTCGGAATCCTAGCCCTTTAAAACTTAAATTCACGAGTTCGTCCGACATGGCATACGCAATGATTTCACGCAGCTCACTTCCTTTTAGGATAACTTTACAAGGATTTACGGGATGTGGACAAATTCGATGAAGGTCTTCTCTCGAAACTTTTCCTTCTCTTAATCCTTCAAGGAGCATACCAGAATTAATCATCCCAATATCAGCGTTACACCATTCTCTAAGAGCTGCTGAAAGTTCGTCCGGAAGAACAGATCGTTTGAACCAATCTGCTTCTAGGGGTTGTTCAAGGCGACAAACCACTTCATCCAACAAATTCTGTGCATTCTTTCCTAATCGATCTAATAGCTCTTTAGTAGCCTGATCTTCTTTATGATCACGAACAGAAATAGCGTATGCTTCTTTTTCTAACAGCTTGCCACGTTCAGAATCGTACTTCAATACGACTTCTCCTACATAGTTTCCGTTTTTCCCTGCTTGTGTGATCAACGTTCCGTTCACATTCATACCATGCTTAAGAACGTGATGGGTATGAGAACCAATAATCACATCGATTCCTTCTATATCCTTCGCAATCCGCTCGTCATTACCGAGCCCCATGTGAGACATCAATACAACCACATCAGCTTTCTCACGAACCTCATCCACAACCTCTTGAAGCATTTCCCAAGGTGATTGAATTGACCAGCCAAGAAGGCTATAGAATTGCTCATAGGGGATCGTTATACCGATTAGTCCGATCTTGAATCCGTCCCGCTCATCGATCACATACGGAGTTGCCCATGTCGGTCTAGAGCCATCTGGATGAAACAAGTTTGAAACGATTACTTGAAATTCAGCATCCGTGTATAACTCATCTAATTCTTCCTTTGAAAATGTAATTCCCTCGTTATTTCCAATCGTTGCATAATCGTAATTTAATTTATTTAAAAGATGTACATTCCCTTTTCCTGACGTCCCTTCAGTAATTGGGTGAACTTTATCCGCGTGATCCCCAAGATCGACTAATAAGTAGCGATCTTCATGGTAATCATGAATTCTTTTTCTATCCTTTATATAGCCAGCCACCTTAGACCAATTCTCAAAGTGACTGTGCAGATCGTTCGTATAATATAAATGTACCTTTTTTGAAGTCAAGACACTCTTCCTTTCTTAACCCGTCATTCCCTGCCAGACCAATCGTATCCCGACGAGAATTAGCATCCACCTTAATATAACAACAATCGTATTATCTGACAGTTTCTGATTAATGAAAGAGCCACATTTCGCCCCAATCCAGGCGCCTGGAACTAATCCAATTAACAAAAACCCTGCAATATTCCCAAGGGCTAGGTGAGTCGCTGTACCGATTATACTTGAAAGAAATATCATAAACATCGATGTAGCCACTGCAACAGATGTCGGAAAACCGAATAACAAAATCATAGCGGGAACCATCAAGGAGCCTCCGCCGATTCCAAACAATCCTGAAAGGATGCCGACAATAAATGAAACGAGTAAAGCGACTGTCGCTGAAAATCGATATTCACTAGCATTTCCCTTCGAATCCGTAATCGTTCGAGAAAAACGCCCATTCAACTTCAACGGCCGTAAACGACCCCTTACCATTAATAATATGGAAACAAGCACCATAAATAACCCAAAATACATAGAAAATTGATCAACCGCAATAAATTTATTCAACCAGGCCCCTGCGATTGCACCTGGACCGCTTCCAATAAAGAATAGTCCACCACTTTTATAATCGACGGTTTTCTTTTTCATGTAAGAGAGCGTGGAAGATAAACCGATGGCTACGAGAACCACGATTGAACTGCCCACAATCATCTGTGGAGTCAAACTCGGTAGCCAGTCCGTATATTTATCAATGATCAAGAGCCCCGGCACGATAACGATTCCACCACCAAGGCCTACTAAACTGCCGATTGTACCGGCAGATAATCCGATAATAAATAATAATATCCAGGTTAACATGAAAGAACTCCTTATTAATCAAAAAGATCAAGCTGTCTTGGATTTAGGTTCGAATACTCAATGTCGAGCATTCGAATCATCTCTTTTGCATTCCCTGACGCATGACCACCAGAATTATTATTGAATAGTATAGTCACATTCTTACATTCTTTTCGAAGCTTCTCAATTCTTTCTTTCCATTCCATTAGCTCTTCTTTATCATAATCATACAAATAGCGAACCTCTCGCCACTTCTGGTTATTTCCAGGGTTCCGCCACCCATTAACATTTCTACCATGTAACCGAACAAGCACATCCTTATTAGAAATCGTCTCCATCACGATTGGAATCGACCCATCTCCAGCTTGTGGCTCATCGCAGATGGAATGAATATAGCCCTGTTCCTCAAGAAAGGACAATGTTTTCTCACGGAATGCTTCATGGTACCAGGACTGGTGTCTGAACTCAACCGCACAAGGGATGTCTCCCATCCTTTGCTTACAATCTCGCAAGATGTTCACGTTATCCTTGTTCACATCAAACCACGGGGGAAACTGAAATAGAACCATCGCTAGCTTTCCAGAACGTTGTAGCGGCACGATTGACTCCTTGAACGCATGAAACATATCGTCTCTCGTCTCAAACGGAACCTCACTACGCTGATGCCCCGTCATTCCCTGATACGCTTTGACAACAAACTGAAACCCTTCAGGCGTCTCATTCGCCCATTTCTCGTAATTTCTTATAGGTTGTACCGCATAGAAAGAAGAATCCACTTCCACCACTGGGAAATGGGAACTATAAATCGATAGTTTTTCATTGCTCTTTACACCAGGAGGATACAAATCATCATGATCGCCCCACCCTGTAACACCTATGTAAATCATCAAATCCTTCCCTTCTACCTCTCTCCCCCTATTTTCTGTTTTTGAAGGTGAAATAGCAAGAGAAAAGACATGAAAGGCGGAGACGAGCGGGTAGAAACGGAGAGATTGGAACTCTTGAAATAGAACACGCTTTTTGTGTTCAATATAAAAGCTAAAACAACATCTATCTATTGTAAAATCTCAGCAATTATTATATATTTTAATTGATAATGATAATCAGTACTATTTACTTTCTCAGGAGGACTGTAAATGCCAAATAATGATGTTTTTGATGTTACAGTAATTGGAGGGGGACCTGCAGGGCTTTACTCTGCGTTTTATAGTGGCTTAAGAGAATTAAAGGTTAAGATCATAGAATTCCAGCCCCATTTGGGAGGCAAAATCCATGTCTATCCTGAAAAGATGATTTGGGATGTAGGTGGACACAAACCATTACCTGGTGCAAAGCTCATCGAGGCTTTGGTTGAACAAGGCTTAACATTCGACCCAAAAGTAGTACTAAACACAAAAGTAGAATCCATCACTAGAAACGAAGAAGGAATATTTGTTTTGAAAAGTACTGACGGCGAGGAGCACTATTCTAAAACTGTAATCGTCGCAGTTGGTAGCGGAATTTTAAAACCACAAAAGCTAGCTATTCAGGGCGCTGAAAGATTTGAAGTTTCTAACTTGAATTACACGATCAAGTCGCTTCAACATTTCAAGGATAAAACGGTCGTCATCTCAGGTGGTGGTAACGCAGCGATCGATTGGGCGAACGAATTAGTTCCTGTCGCAAAAAAAGTATATCTTACATATAGAAAAGAAGCACTTACGGGGCATGAAGCTCAAGTCTCTATACTTATGGACAGCTGTGCACACTGCATTTTTAACACGTCAATTTCTAAACTGATCGCTTGCTGTAACCATGAGGCGATCGAACAAATTGAGTTAACCAACCACGTTACAGGTGAAATTTCCTATCTCCCAATCGATGAAGTTATTATTAATCATGGCTATGAACAAGATACTTCGCTTATTGGTAACAGTGACTTAAATATTGAACTAGCAGACCGTTTTTATATCGAGGGAAATTCCAATAGTGAGTCTTCGATTCCAGGGTTATATGCTGCTGGGGATATTTTAAAGCACGATGGGAAATTGAACTTGATCGCTGGAGCATTTCAAGATGCTGCTAATGCGGTAAATAAAGCAAAGCAGTTTATTGAACCTGAAGCCCAAGCTGCCGGGATGGTTTCATCTCATAATGAGGTTTTCAAGGAAAGAAATCGAAAACTAATCAAACAGATGATATGAAAAAGGAGCCATTGCGGGCTCCTTTACTTTTTCGCTAATAAATACATAAAATACGGTGCTCCTATTATCGTCACGATAATTCCAGCAGGAATTCCGCTAGGGTCTAAGATTACCCGTCCAATAGTATCGGCAGTAAGGAGCAAAATCCCTCCTAATAATGCCGTGATCGGTAGAAACGCTTGATGACGAGGTCCAACAAGTGACCTAGAAATATGCGGCGCCATCAATCCTACGAATGCGATGCCTCCACTTACGGCTACTGATGCAGAAGCAAGCGCAACCGCAATGATAATCAACAAGATTCGTTCTTTACCGATATTTACCCCAACACCGATCGAAACATTTTCATGAAGAGTCAAGGTGTTCAGCACGTTAGACTTCATAAGCACAATCGGAAATAAAACAAGTATCCACGGTGCTAATGAGAGAACGAATACCCAGTCATCTCCCCAAATACGACCTGCCATCCAGTTCGCCATGAACGAATGATCTTCCATATCTAAACGAGTAGACAACACCAGTGTTGCTCCATATAAAGCCGCCGCTAAACCAACCCCAATCAATACAAGCCGAGTTGGTTCAACACCTTCACCTTTTATGTATGACATCACATAGATGATCGCAGCTGTTGCTATTCCTCCAGCTAAAGCAAAGAGTGGCAGAATATATAAGAAGCTTGTGGATTCAATCGAGAAGAACATGATATAAACAACGATCATCAAACCCGCTCCAGCATTAATGCCTAGAATCCCAGGGTCAGAGAGTGGGTTCTTCGTAATACTCTGTAAGATAGCACCAGAGATTGCGAGTCCCATTCCTGCAAGAACTGCGACAAAAATCCTCGGCATTCTAAATTGAAACAGAATCAAATTTTCGCGTTGAGTCCCTTGTCCGATGATCGTTCGGAAAAGTTCACTAGGTGTTAAATGGGCATAACCTGTTCCAATACTTACAATAATAGCGAATAATAAAACGACTATTGCAGTTATCGAGGTAACTCTAAACCGTTTGATCTGCTGTGCGTTCATCATGATAGGCTCCTCCCCCCTTTTCTAGCGAGATAAAGGAAGAAAGGAACTCCTACCATTGCTACGACTGCTCCTACAGGCGTTTCGTATGGCGCATTTACAGTTCTCGCAAAGGTGTCAGCCAGCACTAGAAGTACACTACCGAAAATAGCCGAACACGGGATAATCCAGCGATAGTCTGTTCCAACAAGAAAGCGGACGATATGAGGAACGAGCAATCCGACAAACGCAATAGCACCAGCGAGTGATACGGCAGCTCCGGCAAGGATTAATACAACGGTCATCAAAATCGTTTTCGTTAGTAATGTGCGCTGTCCGAGACTCTTTGCTAAGTCCTCACCAAAACTGAGTATTGTAAGTTGTCGTGAGAACATAATGGCTATTATTATTCCTACCAAGGCAACAGGAACAATAATCTTTAACTGCGTCCAGTTTGTACCTGAAACACCCCCTGCAGTCCAAAATGCAAGGTCTTGTGAGAGTTTATAATATATTGCCACGCCCTCTCCTAAAGAAGAAAGCAGGGCGGAAACAGCTGCACCAGCTAACGTGATTCGAATAGGAGAAAGCCCCCCTCTACTCATCGATCCGAGTCCAAATACTAACAACGCACCAAATCCAGCTCCAAGAAATGAAATGAGCATAACTGTGAAATAAGATGCGCCTATATTAAAAGCAAATACACAAGCGAGGGCTAAGCTTGCACCAGCGTTCAAACCAAGTAAGCCTGGATCTGCAAGCGGATTACGAGTCATGCCTTGCATGATCGCACCACTAACTGCAAACGCACCCCCGACCACCGCAGCTCCAAGTTCTCTTGGTAAGCGGAGACTTACAATAATTCGGTCGGTTTCTCTGCTAGAATCATAATTTAATATAGCTTCCCAAACTGTACGGAAATCGATCTGTGCAGCTCCAACTGAGATCGCAAGTCCAATACTTAGTAGGAGAAGCAAACACCCTAATAATAAGATGGTCATTCCTACCTCAGGTCTCGAATACACTTTTACATCTTTAATAACCCTCATTTTTGTTTTGAACATAGAAACTATCCCTTTTTGAAACGTCTATTCGTTCTTTTTTGTTAATTCGTCGACGATAAACTCCAATTCTTTCTCGAGAGAGATCGGGTCATTAAAATAGAAGGATTCTGAATCAAACTTTATTGCATTCCCATTCTTTACAGCGGGTAGCTCTTTCCAAACGTCTGACTCCATAAATGAGTTGTCCGGATTCGCCGTTCCAGTACCTACGAAAATATAATCCCCAGCATATGTAGGAATCACCTCAGTAGAGATCGCTTTCCAACCTGGACCAAAGACATCTTCCTTTAACTTCTTAGGCGCTTTTAATTCAAGAGCTTGATAGATGACTTCTGTTCCACGTCCCCAGTTTTCACCATATACATACATGTCTTTCCCGTAAGCTTCCATGACCATGAACGTTTTGTCTTCACCGATTGCAGCATTAACCTTTTCACGAGCTTTTGCAGCTTTTTTCTTCCAATCTTCTACCCATGCTTTCGCGTCTTCTTCTTTACCAACAATCTTACCAATTTCCACGTGTTGTTCCATATAATCGTATTTATCATACGCCATCGTTACGGTCGGTGCGATTTCTTCATATTTCTTTATATTCTTATCATCTGAATATGTAATGATTAGATCAGGATTTAGTTCTAATAATTTTTCGTAAGAATCAGCAGTAACAACTTCAACATCATCTAGTTTGTCACCATAAAATTTGTTTGCTTTTGGATATTCATTTACAGCGATTGGTGTTATCCCTAGTTTCAATAGGTTTCCTGCGTATGTAGCTGCAAGCATTGCTACGCGTTTTGGTTCAGCAGGGACTTCTACTTCTCCATTTTCGCCTTCATATGTTCTCGTCTCTTGCTTATTACCTTTTTCTTCTGAGCTTGACTCTCCTTCTGATTTATCAGAACATGCCGCTAGTGCGAATACGAATACTAATGCCGTTAAGCTCAGTAAGAGCTGTTTTAATCCTTTTGTCATGCTGTTCTTCCTCCTGTATTGTATGATAATAAGAATCATTCTCATATGATAGAAAAAAGAAAGGCGATTACGCCAAATTCTTTACAAACTGTTCACGTTTTACAAGATCGTAAGTAAGACATACTGGCTTTCTAGTTCTTGGATCGACCCCGATCTCAGCATCGATATTGAAAACGTCGTAAAGGACTTTGTGCGTCATCACTTCTTCTGCTTTTCCTTCTTTTACAATCGTGCCATCTTTCATTGCAACCATATGATGAGCGAATCTCGCAGCATGGTTTAAATCATGAATGACCATCACGATTGTACGCTTTTCATCACGATTCAACTGATGCAATAACTCGAGCACTTCTAATTGATGAGACAAGTCTAAATAGGTTGTAGGTTCATCTAACAAGATGATGTCTGTTTCTTGCGCCAGTGCCATTGCGATCCATACACGCTGTCTTTGGCCACCTGAAAGAGCATCTACAGGTCGTTCCTTATATTCAAGAATACCTGTTACGCTAAGCGCCCAGTCAATCACGTTATAATCCTTTTTCGTTAATTTACCGAACCCTTTTTGATATGGATATCTACCATATGAAACAAGTTCTCCAACAGTAAGTCCATCAGGTGAATCTGGCGCTTGAGGTAAAATTGCCATCTTTTGCGCAATTTTCTTTGTCGATTCTTTACTGATGCTTTTACCATCTAAACAAACAGTTCCCGCTTTCGGATTGAGAATGCGTGATAACGCTTTTAAAACGGTTGATTTTCCGCAACCATTTGGGCCAATGATCGTCGTGATCTCTCTATCTGGAATTTCGATCTTTAAATCCTTCACGATGTCCCTTTCACCATAAGCAACCTTTAAATTCTCAGCATATAGTCTAGACATGCTCCCCCTCCTTAGAAATTCTCACGTTGTAAAGAACGGCACACTTCTAAATGAAAATGATTATCAATGTCATAGTTTATTCTAGTTGAAACCACAAAGAGTGTCAACCTATTTTACAAATGTCCGTGGCTATTCTTAACGATGTATAAAAGGATTGCAAGCGCTGACTCCATTTCTATTCAACAAATAAACCAATAAAAAAAGACCCTGGAATTTATCCAGGGCCTACTTGTATTTATCCGATCGAACCTTCCATCTCGAACTTGATAAGACGGTTCATTTCTACCGCATATTCCATTGGAAGTTCTTTCGTAAATGGCTCGATAAAGCCCATTACGATCATTTCTGTTGCTTCTTCTTCTGAAACCCCACGGCTCATTAGATAGAAGAGCTGCTCTTCAGAAACCTTCGATACTTTCGCTTCGTGTTCAAGTGAAATGTTATCGTTAAGGATTTCGTTGTAAGGAATTGTATCAGAAGTCGACTCGTTATCCATGATAAGCGTGTCACATTCAACGTTTGAACGTGCGCCTTCAGCTTTACGGCCAAAGTGTACGATACCACGGTACGTTACTTTACCACCTTGTTTAGAGATGGATTTAGAAACGATTGTAGAAGAAGTATTCGGAGCAAGGTGAATCATTTTTGCACCTGCATCCTGGTGCTGTCCTTTACCAGCTAGAGCGATGGAAAGTGTCATTCCACGTGCGCCTTCACCTTTGAGAAGAACGGCTGGATACTTCATTGTAAGTTTTGAACCTAGGTTACCATCGATCCATTCCATCGTTGCGTTTTCTTCTGCAACTGCACGTTTTGTAACGAGGTTATAAACGTTGTTAGCCCAGTTTTGGATCGTTGTATAACGACAGTAAGCATCCTTCTTAACAATGATTTCAACAACAGCACTGTGTAGTGAATTCGTTGTATAAACAGGAGCTGTACAACCTTCAACATAATGTACAGAAGAGCCTTCGTCCGCGATAATAAGCGTACGCTCAAACTGCCCCATATTTTCAGAGTTAATACGGAAGTATGCTTGAAGAGGTGTATCAACTTTTATTCCTTTTGGAACGTAAATGAATGATCCACCAGACCATACTGCTGAGTTAAGAGCAGAGAACTTATTATCAGTTGGAGGAATTGTTTTAGCAAAATGTTCTCTGAACAGATCTTCGTTTTCTTTAAGAGCAGTATCTGTGTCCTTAAAGACAATCCCCATGTTCTCAAGGTCTTCTTGCATGTTGTGATAAACAACTTCGGATTCGTACTGTGCAGATACACCTGCAAGGTATTTTTGCTCAGCTTCAGGAATCCCAAGCTTATCGAACGTTGTTTTAATTTCTTCAGGTACTTCATCCCATGATCTTTCGGACTTCTCAGAAGGCTTTACGTAGTACGTAATCTCATCAAAGTCTAAATCAGCAAGGTCGCCACCCCACTGAGGCATAGGCATGCTATAAAACGTTTCAAGAGATTTCAAACGGAAATCAAGCATCCACTGTGGTTCATCCTTAATTCGAGAAATTTCTTTAACGATATCAGGAGTCAAGCCACGCTGTGAGCGGAAAATTGAAACGTCTTTATCACTAAAACCATATTGGTAATCGCCAACTTCAGGCATTTTTTTAGCCATAGTATTTCCCTCCTAGACATATCACATGTCAGTGTTTGGCTTACGTTCTCTTTCCATCATTCTAGTATGAATAATCATCTATTACAACACCTGGAAAGGGGTTAAGCCTCGTCGTTCTGTTCCTTAAACCCTTTCTCCATCGCTTTCCAAGAAAGTGTTGCACATTTGATACGAGCTGGAAATTTAGATACACCTTGAAGAGCTTCAATGTCACCTAGATCGAATTCTTCATCGTTGTACTCTTTTCCTTGCATCATGTCAGAGAAGATCTTAGACATACGGAGTGCTTCATCAACTTCAAGGCCTTTAACAGATTCCGTCATCATGGAAGCAGATGCTAGAGATATCGAGCAACCTTCTCCAATAAACTTCGCCTCTGATATCTTACCTTCATCCACTTTCAACTGAAGCTGAATCGCGTCTCCACATGTTGGATTGTTCATATTAATTTTCAGGTCGCCTTCTTCAAGCTCCCCTTTATTTCTAGGGTTTTTGTAATGATCCATAATGACCTGTCGATATAACTGGTCAAGATTGTTAAAAGACATGACCAAAAAACTCCTTTGCTTTTTGTAAACCTGCTACAAAAGTGTCCACGTCTTCTTCAGTGTTATATAAATAGAAGCTAGCACGAGCTGTAGCTGATACCTCTAACCACTTCATAAGTGGCTGAGCACAATGGTGTCCTGCTCGAACTGCAATCCCTTCAGTATCGAGCACTGTTGCCAGATCATGAGGATGAACATCGTCACTGTTGAACGTTACTACGCCAGCACGTTCATCAGGACCATAAACCTGCACACCATCAATCTTAGACATCTGTTGCACTGCATAGTTCGCAAGGTGCTGTTCATGCGCTTTAATGTTATCCATACCGACCTCGTTTAAGAAGTCGATTGCAGCACCAAGGCCGACAGCTCCTGCAATGATAGGAGTTCCTCCCTCAAACTTCCACGGTAGATCTTTCCACGTCGAGTCATAAAGACCAACGAAGTCAATCATTTCTCCACCGAATTCAAACGGCTTCATGTTTTCAAGGTGATGCTTTTTACCGTATAGAACTCCTATACCTGTTGGACCGCACATTTTATGTGCAGAAAATGCGAAAAAGTCGCAATCTAGGTCCTGGACATCGATTTTCATATGCGGTGTACTTTGCGCACCATCCACTACCATCACAGCACCATTACGGTGAGCGATCGCAGCGATTTCCTTAATTGGGTTGATCGTACCCAAGACGTTTGACACATGCATAACAGATACAATTTTCGTGTTTTCTGTTATCGTATTTTCCACATCTTCAAGTGAAATCGTTCCATCTTTTTGGAGAGGGATATATTTGAGTGTAGCACCGGTAGCTTTGACAGCTTGCTGCCACGGAATGATATTACTATGGTGTTCCATCGGAGTGATGACAACTTCGTCACCTTCCTGAAGGTTTGCACGACCATAACTTGATGCAACCATGTTTAGCGCTGTAGTCGTTCCACGAGTAAAGATAACTTCTTCAGTAGAAGAAGCATGGATAAACTCACGAACCTTCTCACGTGCGCCTTCATATGCATCTGTAGCATGCGTACCTAACGTATGAACACCACGATGGACGTTTGAATTGATTTCTTTATAATAACGCTCAACTGCATCGATGACTTGGTTAGGCTTCTGAGACGTTGCAGCACTATCAAGATAAACAAGAGGTTTCCCATTTACCTCTTGATGTAAAATGGGAAACTGCTTGCGTATATCCTGGACATTGAACATTAATTTACTTTCCTTTCGGTTACCTCGATCGCACGGTTTTTAACGCCTTCGATAGGAAGTTCGTTAATAACAGGAGCAAGGAATCCGTGGATAATTAAACGTTCTGCTTCTTTACGGTTGATTCCGCGACTTTGTAGATAGAAGAGTTGAAGTGGATCTACTTTACCAACAGATGCCGCGTGTCCAGCCATAACATCATCTTCATCGATTAGAAGGATTGGGTTCGCATCGCCTCTTGCCTTTTCATTCATCATAAGAACGCGTTGAGTCTGGTCACCATTCGATTTCGTAGCGCCGTGCTCAATTTTCGTAACACCATTGAAAATCGCACTTGCACTATCCTTTTGAACGCCATGAACAAGAAGAACACCTTCAGAGTTTTTACCATGATGGAAAATCTCATTTGTGAAGTTCTGCTTCTGATTGCCACGACCGATTGTAACAGTCTTAGAATCAGCAGTAGAACCATCACCAACAAGGTTCGTCGAGTTCGTTGAAACTGTATTACCGTCGTTCATTTGAGCGAGTGCCCAATCAACGTTACCGTCACGGGCAACGTTCGCACGACGGTTCACATACGTAGTAACGCCTTTTGCAAAGTTATCAACTGATCCGAACGTTACGCGAGCATTCTGTCCAACATGAACTTCAGCAATAATGTTAGCTACTGATTCAACGTCATGAGAATAAGATAGATAGTTCTCTACGTATGTTACGGAACTGTTGTCTTCAGCAACGATAATAACGTGGTTGAATAGACCTGCTTCAGGGTCTTCTTGCCAGTATAGAGCTTGAACTGGAACTTCTACATCCACGTTGCGTGGAACGTATAGGAACGTCCCTCCATTAAGAAGTGCTGTATGAAGTGCTGTTAAACGGTGTTCATCCACTTTCACAACGTCTTTCATGAAGTACTTCTCAACAAGTTCACTATGGTTTTGAACAGCTGTTTGAATGTCTGTAAAGATAACACCTTTATCTTTAAGTTCATCAGAAAGCTGATTGAAAACTGGCGTTGAATTACGATGCACGAGAAGGTTACCTGATTGCTGGTCTTTCGCAACTAGATCCTTAATATCTTCAGGAAGTTCATCCAATGAAGAAATACCTTCTGTAGGTACATCGTGCTTAAACGAAGTGAAATTAAATTTATCTATTTTAGTCTTATCCGGTTTTGGCATAGGAAGGTCTGTTGACTTCTCTAGTGCCATAAGTCGAAGCTGAGTAAGCCATTGTGGCTCCTGTCGCTTCTCTGAAAAAGACCGAATATAATCTTGATCGAATGCAATCTTCGTATCCACTGACATTGTCATCCTCCTTACTGCTTACGCTTCTTGGCCAACTGTTTCGTCTTTAATACCTAGTTCTTCTTTAATCCAATCGTAACCTTCTGCTTCAAGACGCTGAGCTAATTCAGCACCGCCGGATTTCACAATGCGTCCCTGCATCATTACGTGAACTTTGTCTGGAGTAATATAGTTTAGAAGACGCTGATAGTGAGTGATGATCAAGCAACCAAACTCTTCGTTACGCATTGCGTTAACACCTTTAGAAACGACTTTAAGAGCGTCGATATCAAGACCAGAGTCAATTTCATCAAGAACCGCAATCTTTGGTTCAAGCATCATAAGCTGAAGAATTTCGTTACGCTTCTTCTCACCACCTGAGAATCCTTCATTAAGGTAACGCTGAGCAAATTCTTCGCCCATATCAAGATCAGCCATTTTGCTATCTAGCTTTTTGATGAATTTCATTAGAGAAATTTCATCGCCTTCTTCACGACGAGCATTGATCGCTGTACGTAGGAAATCAGCGTTTGTTACACCGCTTACTTCACTTGGATATTGCATAGCAAGGAAGAGGCCCGCTTTCGCACGCTCATCAACTTCCATTTCAAGTACATCTTCATCATCAAGGAAGACTTTGCCTTCAGTGATTTGATATTTCGGATGTCCCATGATAGCGGATGCAAGGGTAGATTTACCTGTACCGTTCGGACCCATTACTGCATGAATTTCGCCACCATTTATTTCAAGGTCTAGCCCCTTGATAATCTCTTTTCCTTCAATGGAAACATGAAGATTTTCAATCTTAAGAGTTGATGCTGCCATTTGTGAATACCTCCAATAACGTTTATACTATTCCTTCTTCCTTCCTTATTGTATTAGCTATAAGGTTTATGTCAAGGAATGTGTGCTGAGTCATTCTCAATCTATTTTCATTCTAATTTTATAACAAATCCAAACTATTATCAAGGAACGAGAAAGGCGTCCTTCCCTAGCGTACACCACAAATCTATGCACTATTCAGACAAGAGTTTGCACCCAAGAGTAAGCGTATCATTTCCACATACAGTAGACAACGGATGTTATTCTCATTATTCAATTAAAAAAACCAGTCGAAAGACTGGTCAGTTTGTAGAACAACCTTAACCTGTGCTCCCGAGGCCGTAGGAGTTTGAATACCGCTTGCTTTCCTGCGGACGAACGCGGGAGTCAAGCGGTATTCACTCCTACTAGATGGCGATGAAGCTAAGCATAACGACCAGTTCTATTGAATCCAATTAAATAAGAAAAATATTCCTTTCCGTTTTTATCCAAGTTAATTATTAAAGATTCTTGATTTGATGAAAAATGATTTAATTTATCTCACAATAACGTAGATTGGAGCGGAAGGATGCTCGACTCCTGGGGGATTAGCGGGACAGGTGAGACCCCACAGGAGCGTAAGCGACGAGGAGGCTCACCGCCCGCCCCCCGGAAAGCGAGCATCCTGGAGCGGAAATCCCTCTTACTTATTGCTAAAGGTAAACAGAAAAGCTGCCGAGATTTTCTCGACAGCTTGACCAGTCGAAAGACTGGTTTTTAGTGGCGTATTATGTCTGATTCACTTTTGCAACTTACGGTCGAATTCACTTACCATCATAAGACTTTGGCGATAATCCAGGTCACGATCACGCTCTATTTGCATTCGTTTCTTGAAGTTTCTGCTATATTCTGCGTAGCCTACCCCGTGAGACTGGTACATTGCCTTTTCCATTTCAGATGTGTGGTTTAACCGCAACGGGCTAATAATGAATCAATCCTTTCAAGTATCGTTATTTAATCACTTACTTAATTTACCACTTTAATCAGCTAGCCCACAAACACCATTTAAAGGAATTACAAAGGAAATATCGCTCTCTGCTATGTTCTGAATATATTGAAAACTATAAATCATATCTTTCCTTCTTTTAACAACCATTTACAACTAACTCTCTTTGGACCATGCATATATATAATAGAAGAAACTCGTTTTTTAATGCTTCATTTGATTGAGGTCAGTTATACACTCTTGCACAAGAGTAACCGCTTGACTCATTGAAGCCCCACCGCCGAATGCTGCTGTTACGCCAACTGTTTCAAGAATCTCTTCTTCCGTACACCCTTGATCAAGGCACCCTTTTGTATGGTAAATAATACAATACTCGTCTTGAGAAAAAATAGATATACCGAGAGCAATCATCTGCTTTTCTTTTTGACTAATCGCTCCTGCTTTGAAACAAGCTTCTGTAAAAGCATTATATTTCTTAGCAATTTGAGGCATTTTCTCTGTAAATACCCCAAGTCCTTCTTTGTAATCATGAAGTGCTGTTTGTGCAAAGTTTGTATTTTGTTGATCTTGCGTCACGTCACATTCCTCCTTCTTTTTATTCAGAGTTAGTATGAGAAGACAACTACAAAGCTATCCATTAAAAAAACGATAGAAAGAAAATTCTGTAAGGCCACTGTGAGCATCATCACATGTATCCTCACTGAAGTTCGTTACACTTCAACTATGAGATAAAAAGGGAGTGAGTGGAATGTTTGAAGGAAAAACAAGCCGCGTTGCAGTAATTGGAACAGGATTCGTAGGAACAAGCTATGCTTTTTCATTACTCAATCAAGAAGTTGTGAATGAACTTGTTTTGATCGACATTAATAAAGATAAAGCCGAAGGTGAAGCAAGAGACCTTAATCACGGTCTGCCTTTTGGGGCACAAATGAAAATTTGGGCTGGTAAGTACGAAGATTGTCGTGAGGCCGATATCGTGGTGATCGCCGCAGGAGCGAATCAAGCTCCAGGCGAGACGCGACTCGATTTAATCGATAAAAACACGGTGATTTTCAAGAAAATCGTATCGAATATAATGGCTAGCCAGTTCCATGGCATCTTCATCGTTGCAACGAATCCCGTTGATATACTCAGCTATGCAACATGGAAATTCTCAGGTCTTCCGAAAGAAAGAGTGATTGGTTCCGGAACAATCCTAGATACAGCGAGGTTTCGATATTCATTAGGAGAATACTTTCAAGTTGATTCAAGAAATGTCCATGGATATATATTAGGTGAACATGGGGATACAGAATTGCCAGTTTGGAGTCACGCTTCGATCGGAAGCCGACCTGTTCTTTCTTTGATTAAGGATAATCCAAATGGAAAAGCAGAACTCGATTCGCTATTCGCAGATGTCAGGGATGCCGCTTATCATATTATTGAACGTAAAGGTGCCACGTATTATGGAATTGCAATGGGACTTGTCCGTCTAACCAAGGCCATTCTTCGAAATGAAAATTCTATCCTTACTGTTTCCTCTCTTTTAGAGGGAGAATACGGCTTAGATAATCTCTATATCGGCGTCCCAGCCATCATAAACAAAAACGGAATTAAGAAAGTCATCGAGCTTGAGCTTGATGATCGTGAAATGGAGAAACTTAAACACTCTGCTAAAACACTGAAGGATGCTATGCAACCTGTTCTCCTCCACGATTAAATGACCATGAAAAAGGGTTCTCCACGTTGGAGAACCCTTTGTTTGTTTATTCGTTTACTGGAACGACTGCTCCATCATACTCTTCTTTAATGAATGTTTGAATTTCCTCAGATCGAAGTACTTCGACAAGGGTTTTTACTGCTTCGTTATCTTCATCACCTTTATTTACAGTGATGATATTCACGTATGGAGAGTCAGACCCTTCACGTGCAATTGCGTCTTCTTGTGGGTTTAAGCCAGCATCAATCGCGTAGTTTGTGTTGATCATAACTGCATCGCCTTCACCTTGTTTATAAATCTGTGGAAGGAGTGAAGCTTCGACGTTTGTTTTGAAATTAAGTTCTTTAGGATTTTCTGCGATGTCCTCTACTTGCGCATCCGTAGGGTCAACACCTTCTTTGATCTTGATCAAGCCTTTTGCTTCTAATAATGAAAGCATACGACCGTGGTCAGATACAGAATTACTCATGATGATTTCTGCACCTTTTGGAAGTGCATCAAGGTTTTCGTACTCTTGTGAATACACGCCGATTGGTTCGATGTGGATCCCACCAGCATTAACAAAATCATAATTTTTATTTTCTTCCATCTGAAGATCCATGTAAGGAACTGTTTGGAAGTAGTTTGCATCTAATTCGCCATTAGCTAGTGTCTTGTTAGGTAGAATATAATCCTGGAATCTTTCAATTTCAAGAGTGATCCCTTTTTCTTCAAGAAGCGGTTGCGCTTTTTCTAGGATTTCAGCATGCGGCACGTTCGATGCTCCAACAACTAGCTTCTTTTCTTCATCTTCTGAGCTAGAACCTTCACTGTTTCCACCGTTATTGCCTCCACAAGCCGATAGTGCTGCAAGAGCAAGAACTGACAAAATAAATAATAGTTTTTTCATGGTTTCTCTCTCCTTTTTTATCTATCTTTTATCCATCGCTCGGGTTGTTACATCTCCGATAACCTGGAGAACTGCAACAATTGCGAGTATTAATACTGTTGCTACGAGTGTTACATCAGGGTTATTTCTTTGGAAACCGTCTAGATAAGCAAGATCTCCAAGGCCACCAGCCCCAACGACACCCGCCATCGCTGTGTAACTGACTAGCGCGATTGCAGTTACCGTAATACCTGAAATTAACGCAGGCATCGCTTCAGGAAGTAGAACTTTAAAGATAATCTGTCCATTCGTTGCGCCCATCGCTTGGGATGCTTCAATGACGCCTCGATCCACTTCTCTAAGAGCGATTTCGACCATTCGAGCATAGAATGGCGCAGCTCCAGCAATAAGTGCTGGTAATGCTGCATTTGCACCGAGCATTGTTCCAACAATGTAGACAGATAGCGGTATAAGTAAAATAATTAATATAATGAAGGGAATCGAACGAAACAGATTGACCACCCCTGCAACGATTCCGTTAACAAACCGGTTTTCCCAGGTGTTTCCTTTTGAAGTTAAGAAAAGTAGAAGACCTAGAACAATGCCGAGAATGAACGTTGCAAAAACGGATATTGCAGTCATATAGATTGTTTGTAATGATGCTTCCCACATATCCTCCCAACGCACATTAGGAAATAATGAACTAAGCATTTGGAATCACCTCAACTTTCACTTGCCCTCGTGCATAATCCAATGCGTTATCGATGGCCGCTTGATCTCCTTTGAGTAAGACGGATAACTTGCCATACGGTCCATCTTGAGTATGGGTGACTTTACCTTGAATAATGTTTACCTCGATTTGAAATTCTCTAATCAACTGCGTTACGAGCGGTGAGCCAGTAGCACCTTTCACGAAAGTAAATTGTACGAGCGTCCCATCCGCTCCTTCACTTAAATGGGTAATCGACTCTTTCATCTCTTCAGGTTCACTCAACTGATTAACGAAGTCTCGGGTGATCGGCTGCTGTGGATGATGAAAAATATCAAGAACTGGTCCTTCTTCCACAACATTTCCACCTTCCATGACTGCTACACGATGACAAATCTTTCTTATTACGTGCATTTCATGGGTGATTAACACAATCGTTAACCCAAGCTCTTTATTAATTTTCTTTAGCAAATCTAAAATACTATCCGTTGTTTTCGGATCCAAAGCAGAAGTTGCTTCATCACAAAGTAACACTTTCGGATTGTTAGCAAGCGCCCTCGCAATTCCAACTCGTTGCTTTTGCCCACCACTTAATTGTGAAGGATAAGCATCTTCTCTCCCAGTTAGCCCAACAAGATTGATTAACTCTGCTACGCGAGCTTTACGTTTCTCTTTCGGGACACCAGATATTTCAAGTGGGAACGCAATATTTTCTTTTACAGTACGTGACCAGAGAATATTAAAGTGTTGAAAAATCATTCCTATTTCTTGTCTTGCCAATCGAAGATCTTTTTTCTTCAACTTAGATAACGCTTTGTCATCTACCGTTACGCTACCTTCAGTCGGCCTCTCTAGTAAATTCAACATTCGGATCAATGTACTTTTACCAGCACCACTATATCCGATTACTCCGAAAATTTCGCCTTTTTTGATTGTAAGATCAGTATTCTTCACCGCTTCCACTGGGCCAGAAGCTGCAAAGAAGGTCTTTTTTATCCCTTTTAACTCAATCATTTGCACACATCCTTTTTAGGTACGATGTCCCATGAATCATAGTTGTTGACACGTCTTCATATTAAAAAATGCCTCTCCGCTATGAGCAGAAAGGCACTTGAAAATCGATGTCTTCCTCTCATTTCTCAAAGCAACTGCTTTGCAGGAATTGGCACCTTCTCAAACAAGTTGTTTGTTGGTTGCCGGGCTTCACAGGGCCAGTCCCTCCACCTCTCTGAATAAGAGATATTTAGTTATTAACACGTTACTCTGGTTAAGTACTAAATCGAATTCTAGCATGGGACTTTTAGTGTGTCAATCAATGAGTAAAAAGTTTGAATTTTTAAATAACCTTTAGATTTTCGCTTCTATTGTTTGCTTCAGCTGAAAGCTTTTTATAAGTTGAGATCATCTCTACATCTGCATTACCGCCACTAATGACCGCGCTTATTCTCTTACCTTTTATTGCACCGCTTAAGAGTGCTGCAACTGAAGCCGCTCCCGCTCCTTCGACAAGGGTTTTCTGACGTTGAAGCATAAAGATTATGGCTGACGCTATGCTTTCTTCGCTCACAGTAACCATTTCATCGACTAGTTCTTCAATAATCGGATAAGTCTTTTGACCTGGTTCTTTCACAGAGATTCCATCTGCAATCGACTTTGCTGAAGACAATTTACTTGTCCCCAATCCCTGGAAACGATTCCATGTGGCTGAGGCTTCAGAAGCTTGAACACCGATAAGCTTCACATGAGGAAAAAAGTCTCTGATCGCAACTGCCATTCCAGCCAATAAACCGCCACCGCCAACCGGAACTAGAATGCCGTCTAGATCAGGACACTGTTGCATGATTTCAAGTGCAATCGTCCCCTGACCAGCCATAACATCTTCATCATCAAAGGCATGTACAAATGTAGCGCCTCGTTTCTGTTGATCGTCTTGTGCTGCTTTGAAAGCTTCATGATAGGACTCGCCCTCAAGAACAATCTCAGCACCGTATGATTTCGTAGCCTCAATCTTACTTAACGGAGTATGAGTCGGCATGAAAATTCTTGATTTGATTCCTTTCGAAGCGAGTGCTACTCCCTGAGCATGGTTTCCTGCTGAAGCAGCTACAATCCCTCTCGCTGCCTCTATATCCGTTAACTTCGAAACTTTATTATAAGCTCCGCGTAGCTTGAACGAACCTGTACGCTGTAGGTTCTCCATCTTTAAATAAACATCTTTTCCAGTTAGTCGATTGAGTGAATGTGAACGTTGTAAAGGAGTCCTGTGGACGGCTCCAAGTAAATTTTCCATTGCTTTTACGACATGAACGTTGTATTTCTCCTGATAATTCCCAAGTTTCTCACACTCCTGAAGGTTGATTTTCATACTTCTGAATTTTATGTTCGAGGGATAAGGTACGTGATACTTCGTCCCAGCCGTTTAACAGCATTTCCTTCCAGTAAGGATAAATATCAAACGTTACACGTAGCCCCTCCTGATCCTGTATGAGTTGGTCTTGAAGATTAACTGTCAATGAATAACCATCAAATGCTTTTGAGAACATTTCTGAGATGGCTTCTTGTGGAAGCGCGATTGGAAGAATTCCGTTTTTGACGCAATTGTTATAGAAAATATCCGCGAAGCTTGGGGCAATAATCACTCTAAACCCATAGTCTAGTAGTGCCCATGGCGCATGTTCCCTCGAGGATCCACACCCAAAGTTTTTACCAGCTACAAGGACTGATGAGGATCGATACTGCTCTTCGTTTAATGAGAAGTCAGATCGCGCTATTCCATCATCGTCAAACCTCCAATGATAGAACAAGAACTGCCCAAAACCTTGCCTCTCAATTCGTTTCAAAAATTGCTTTGGAATGATTTGGTCAGTGTCCACATTCACCTTTTCAAGGGGATAAACGATACCAGTATATTCATTGATTGGTTCCATACTTTCACTCCTTTACACAACAGTCGGCTTCATTTTTCTAGCATCGGTGAACTTACCTTCCAATGCTGCGGCCGCTGCCATAGCAGGGCTAACGAGGTGCGTTCTAGAGCCATTCCCTTGACGACCCTCAAAATTACGATTCGAAGTTGAAGCACATCGTTCTCCAGGTGGTACGATGTCGTCATTCATTGCAAGACACATACTACATCCTGCCTCTCTCCATTCAAAACCAGCTTCCATAAACACTTGATCTAGCCCTTCAGCTTCTGCTATATCTTTAACAGATTTAGAACCTGGCACCACTAGAGCTCGAACATGACTGTGTACCTTTCTTCCTCGAACGATGTTCGCTGCTGACCTTAAATCACTAATTCGGGAATTTGTACAAGAACCTATGAACACATGTTGAATGTCGATATCCTGTATCGCCATTCCTGCTGTTAGACCCATGTATGTTAATGCTTGAGCGATCGCCTTCTGATCACCTGGATCTTCATAATCTTCAGGGAAAGGTACTCTACCGTAAACTGAAGTCCCCATCGAAGGGTTCGTTCCCCATGTTACCTGTGGTTCGATTTCATCAGCGTGTATTTCTAACACATCATCGTACTGTGCTCCTTCATCGCTCGCGAGGCTTCTCCACTCTTCTACAGCATCTTCAAAAGCTTCGCCTTGTGGCACGTGCCTTTTCCCCTTTAGATAGTCAAACGTTACCTCATCAGGGCTAATCAATCCAGCCTTAGCACCAGCTTCAATCGACATGTTGCAGATCGTCATTCGTTCTTCCATAGACATCTTTCGAATCGCTTCACCAGTGTATTCTAATACAGCACCTGTCCCTGCATTTACGCCAAATTTCGCGATGATCGCAAGAATAATATCTTTCGCCGTCACACCAGCACCTGGCTGACCGCTCACTCGAACTTCAATCGTCTTCGGAGGAGATTGCCATAGGGTCTGCGTTGAAAGAACATGTTCAACTTCACTCGTTCCGATGCCAAAAGCAAGGGCTCCGAAAGCACCGTGAGTTGACGTATGACTATCGCCACAGACGATCGTTTTACCTGGTTGAGTTAAACCAAGTTCGGGTCCGATTACATGAACGATTCCTTGATCTGGATGGTTGATATCAGCAATTTCAACACCGAATTCCTTACAATTTTCTTCTAACTTCTCCATCTGTACTTTTGATACCGGATCATTAATAATATGTCGTGCAATAGTAGGAACATTATGATCCATCGTTGCAAAAGTCAGGTCAGGCCGTCTAACCTTCCGTTGGTTCATCCGCAGGCCTTCAAAAGCCTGCGGAGATGTCACTTCATGCACAAGATGCAAATCAATATAAAGTAAATCTGGACTACCTTTTTCTCTATGAACAATATGTTTATTCCAGATTTTTTCAATAATTGTTTCTGACACCACACCCATCCTCCTCTCTATCACGCATAAGCTTCCATGATTCCAGCCGTAGCATTGTCTTCAGCCAATTGAAGGACCACTTGATTGATCATCCTATCTGTACTAAGTCCACGTTTCCCTTTTCTCGCAAGATCACTAGTGAAAAATCCTGCTTCGAGTACTTCTTTAACAGCCTTGTCAATCGCTTCCGATTCTTCTTTCATATTGAAGGAATGATTCAACATCATCGATGCCGATAGAATCATTGCTAGTGGGTTCGCCAGGTTTTTCCCAGCGATATCAGGTGCCGAACCGTGCACAGGTTCATACATTCCAAACCCATCTTTTCTAAGACTTGCTGATGGAAGCATCCCTAAAGATCCTGTAATCATAGAAGCTTCATCACTTAAGATATCTCCGAAAAGGTTTTCCGTTACGATTACGTCAAAGTGCGTTGGGTTTTGGACGATTTTCATCGCTGCAGCATCTACAAGCATATGCTCTACTTCAATATCTGGATAATTCGCTGCTTTTTCATTTACAATTTCACGCCACATTCTACTCGATTCTAGAACATTGGCTTTATCGACGCTTGTTAGCTTTTTCTTGCGCTTCCTAGCTGCTCGAAATCCCTGGTCAACGATGCGTTCGATCTCATCACGGGTATAGGAAAGGGTATCCACTACGCGATTTCCCCCTTCTCTTCGTTCACTCGGGGTACCAAAATAGAGACCACCAGTTAACTCTCGTACGATCAACATATCGACACCTTTGATGCGCTCTTCCTTCAAAGGTGATGCATCTAAAAGACTGTCATATGCTTTAACTGGACGTAGATTTGCAAACAACTCAAGCTCTTTTCTAATTTTTAGAAGGCCTTTTTCAGGACGAAGTTTCCCAGGAAGATCATCCCACTTCGGTCCGCCTACCGCGCCTAAAAGAACTGCATCAGATCCTTTACACATATCAAGTGTTTCTTTAGGCAACGGTTCACCTGTTTCATCAATAGCTACGCCACCAATGACGCCTTTTTGAAATTCGAACGTATGGCCGAATCGATCTGCTACGGCATTGAGAACTTTAATCGTTCCCTCCATCACCTCTGTGCCAATTCCATCTCCTGGTAATACCGCAACTGTTTTCTTCATCCTTGTTAACCTCCTTTTATACGTGAGCTTGCTTTTTAACTAAATAATTTTCACGAGCGAGCGTCCTGTTTACTCCGTTCAAGTAAGCATTTGCTGAAGCCTCTAGTACATCCTGGGCAGTACCTCGCCCACTTGATTCAATTCCGTTATACAAGACACGAACATGAACTTCTGCTAGGGCATCACGCCCCCCACCAACTGAACTTAAACGATAGTCTTGTAGCTGTAGCGTACCTGGTATCATTTGTTCAAGCGTATTATAGATTGCTTCAACACTCCCCGAACCTGTGCCAGCTTGCTGCAGCATCGATTGATCAGGTGACTTCATTGAAATGGTTGCTGTCGGAATATTAGCTGTACCATATTGTACCTGTATACTATGAATCTCATATTTCTCAACTGTCTCGTCAGTCTGTATATCAGTTAGAAGCGTGATTAAATCTTCTTCTGTGATGTGTTTTTTCTTATCAGCAAGATCTTTGAAATTAGTGAAAGCCTCTACGATTTTCGACTCATCAAGAACGAACCCTAACTCTTTTACTTTATCTTTGAATGCATGCTTTCCTGAATGCTTACCAAGAACAAGACTATTTGATTGAACACCAATTAATTGAGGACTAATAATTTCATAGGTGGATTTCTCCTTAAGAACGCCATCCTGATGAATACCTGATTCATGAGCAAATGCATTTGCTCCCACGACAGCTTTATTTCCTGGCACCACCATACCAGTCAACTTACTTACCAGCGTACTCGTTCGTTTGATTTCATCCAATTTCAAGTTTGTCTCAGCGTTATAGAAATCATTTCTTATTCGAAGGGCAACAGCGACTTCTTCGATCGCAGCATTCCCAGCACGTTCACCGATTCCATTAATCGTTCCTTCAATCTGAGTAGCACCGCATTCAATCGCAGCTAGTGAGTTAGCTACAGCCATACCAAGGTCATCATGACAATGTGCAGAAAGAGCAACTTGATCGATGTTAGGAACGTTTTTCTTCAAATACGTAAATAGTTCTCCGTATTCCTGTGGACTCCGATAACCGACTGTATCCGGAATATTAATAACACTTGCACCAGCGTCGATCACTTCTGTAATGATCTTTGCTAGAAACGCTCTGTCTGAACGACATGCATCTTCAGCGGACCATTGAACTTTAGGAAACATCGTTTTTGCATACCTTACAGCTTCTACTGCAGTTTCTACCACTTGCTCAGGTGTCTTCTTAAGCTTGTGTGTCATGTGGATCGGAGATGTTGCAAGAAAGACATGCAATCTTGGGTCAGCGCCGCCTTTTAAGGCTTCCCATGCAATATCGATGTCTTTCTTATTCGCTCTGGCAAGACCTGTTACAGATACATTCCTTACTGTATCAGCTATGTTTTTCACACCCTGGAAGTCACCTTTGGAAGCGGCAGGAAAACCCGCTTCCATAATATCGACTCCTAACCTTTCGAGTTGTTTCGCGATTTCGAGCTTTTCTAATGCATTCAGATTGACACCTGCTGACTGTTCGCCGTCTCTAAGCGTCGTATCGAATACATTAATCTTTTGCACTTGAAACCACTTCCTTCTTTGATTTTGGCTTAACAAAAGGCATCATTGCGCGTAGTTCTTTCCCTACCTGTTCAATAGGGTGTTGCTTTTCTTTCTCATTGATCGCATGGTACTCAGGTCGATTCAGCTTGTTCTCTAAGATCCACCCTTTTGCAAACTTTCCTGATTGGATTTCTTCTAGAATATCCTTCATTCGTTTCTTTGTATCCGCATCGACAACGCGTGGGCCCGAAACGAAATCACCCCATTGAGCTGTATCTGAGATTGAGTAACGCATACCAGCAATACCATCTTCATACATCAAATCAACGATTAGTTTCAGCTCATGTAAACATTCAAAGTAGGCGACTTCTGGCTGATAACCCGCTTCAGTTAAGGTTTCAAATCCTGCCTTAACGAGTGACGTTAGACCACCGCAAAGCACTGCTTGCTCTCCGAAAAGATCTGTTTCTGTTTCTTCTTTGAACGATGTTTCTAGAACGCCAGCTCGTGCTCCGCCGATGCCTTTCGCGTAAGCTAGTGCAAGTTCTTTCGCTTCGCCTGTTACGTCCTGATACACGCCGAATAGTGCAGGAACGCCAGCTCCATCAGCAAATGTTCTTCTTACAAGGTGTCCAGGACCTTTTGGAGCAACTAGAAATACATCTACATTTGAAGGTGGAACAACTTGATTGAAATGAACATTGAATCCGTGAGCAAATACAAGTGCATTACCTGCTTTCAGACCTGGTTCGATCTCTTCCTTGTAAACATCCGGCTGATGTTCATCTGGGAGAAGAACCATTACTACATCAGCTTGTTCGCTTGCCTCTTTGACTGATTTCACATCGAATCCATCTTCAGATGCCTGGTCCCATGAACGTCCTTTGCGTAAACCAACCGTTACGTCAAATCCGCTTTCACGTAGATTCTGTGCATGTGCATGCCCCTGTGAACCGTATCCAACCACTGCAATCTTCTTATCTTTCAGTACACCTTCGTTAATATCACCGTTATAGTAAACTTTCGCCATTATTCTCCATCCCTTCTGAATGTGGTTTATTAATTAAGAATTGAATACTGTTTTAAGTCTGTTACAGATCTCTGGCTTCCTCTTGGGAATGCTGTGATACCAGTTCGAACCATCTCTTTGATCCCGTATGGTCGGAGCAAATCGATGATGGCTTCGATTTTATCTGAGTCTCCCGTAACTTGAACCGTTAAGTTTTCGCGGCTAACATCGATGATGGAAGCTCGGAAGGGTTCAATAATTCCGGATAATTCGCTTCTGATTTGTGCGTTACTAATGACTTTGATGAGAGCTAGCTCTCTTACGACGATTGCCTGGTCTGTTATATCAGACACCTTAAGCACGTCTACTTGCTTGTTTAACTGTTTAATCAACTGCTCAATCTTTCCATCGCCCTCAACGTTCACTACAAATGTCATCTTGGAAATACCTTCTGTTTCGGTATGTCCGACTGTAATGCTCTCTATATTGAACTGTCTTTTGGTCATCAATCCGGTGATTCGATTCAACACACCACTTTGATTAATAACCGTAGCCGTCACGATTCGTTTCATGGTTTCACCCCGATCATCTCATGAAGACCTTTCCCAGGTGCAATCATTGGATATACGTTTTCAGAAGGACTAACCCTGCAATCGATCAATACAGGATCCCTGTGTGAAAATGCTTCACTGAAGACCGCCTCGGCTTCTTCTTCTGTTTGCACTTGATATGCCTTAATTCCATATGCTTCACCAAGTTTCACGAAATCAGGTTGAATTGGAATAAGAGACTGAGAATACCGCTGTTCATAGAAGGCTTCCTGCCACTGTCGTACCATTCCAAGTGATTGATTGTTTACGATTACTACTTTTACAGGAAGATTTAACTCTTGAAGAACAGATAGCTCTTGAAGCGTCATCTGAAAACCGCCATCGCCAGTTAGTGAAACAACTGTTTGTTCAGGAAACGCTAGCTGTGCGCCAATAGCAGCAGGAAAGCCGAATCCCATTGTTCCTAGCCCTCCTGAAGTAACCCATTTGTTCGGATCAGTAAAAGAATAATATTGAGCTGCCCACATTTGGTGTTGCCCCACATCGGTCGTGATGATGGCATCTCCTTTTGTATGCTTATGAACGAGCTCGATCACTCGCTGTGGCAAAAATTCTTCTGTGTGCGTTTTGTACCAAAGCGGATACTGTTTATTCTTTTCTGCAAGTTGTTTCCGCCACTCGTCCGTTTCAGGCGTTCTTGTTTCTACATCGAGTAAACTCCTCAACGCCTCTCTTGCATCAGAAACGATTGGTATTTGGGTAGGAATGTTCTTCCCTATTTCAGCTGGATCCACATCGATATGTGCTACTACTGCATTTCTAGCAAAGTGATCAAGGTTACCTGTTAACCGATCATCGAATCTCGCTCCTATGCTGATAAGCAAATCACATTCATACAACGCCATGTTGGCTGTATACGTACCATGCATGCCTCCCATTCCAAGAAACAGCGGGTGGTTTCCTGGATAACTTCCTAAACCGAGGAGGGTATTGACTACTGGTATTTGGTGCTTTTCTGAAAATGCGAGTAGATCTTTACCGGCAGTGGCGTGAAGAACGCCAGCTCCAGCTAAAATGACCGGTTTTTGTGCAGTTCCAATCGCGTCTGCTAGTTTCTTAATTTGTAATACATTGGGAGAGAAAGTTGGTTGATAACCTGGTAGATTTACTTTGCACTCCTCACCCGGTGCCACCTTCTTATTCGATACATCCTTTGGAATATCAACTAAAACTGGACCCGGACGACCAGTAGAAGCTATGTGAAAGGCTTCTTTAATAATTCTAGGAAGGTCCTTCACATCACGCACTTGGTAATTATGCTTTGTAATCGGTGAAGTGATTCCCATCACATCCGCTTCCTGAAAAGCATCTGTACCGATAACATTGCTCGCTACCTGACCTGTAAAAATAACGATTGGTAACGAATCCATCATGGCATCTGTAATACCTGTCACGAGATTAGTAGCACCTGGACCCGATGTTGCAATGACGACACCTGGTTTACCGCTTACTCTCGCGTATCCTTCAGCAGCATGGATGGAACCTTGTTCATGTTTTGAAAGGATATGCTTGATCGGTGAACGGTAGAGTGCGTCGTAAATCGGTAATACTGCGCCTCCAGGATAGCCAAACAGCACTTCAACATTTTCCTTTTTCAATGAATCGATCAGAATATCCGCTCCGGTCATCTCCGTCGTAACAGCTTCGGCTTCATTTCTTGCCTTCGCCCGCATACTGATAATCCCTCCAATGCTTCGTAATGAATTTTGCTTATAAGCATGCTTTGCAACAAGCTCTTTATCCAGTGAAAACAGGTTGCTACTACGTTAGTGAAAGTATAAAAAAAAGCCTTCTCATCCCCACGCCGCTTAACACGGTCCGTAGGGGCGAAAAGACTTCACGGTACCACCCTACATTTGTGACAACTATTCAATGTCACCTCAGTAACAGCATATGCTGTTCTTTTTAATAACAAGTGTTGTAAAACACCTGGCTGATCCTACGTTGCTTCATTCAGATCAGCACTCAGAGGGGATGTCGGTGCAGGGAGTAGTACCGGCTTCCACCTCTACCGGCTCTCTGGTAAATACTCGATCCTGTACCTTTTACCTCGTCATTGATTTTCCTTATTCAATTGTGGGATTACCCTGCTTGAACATCCCGTTTCGATGGGTATACATTCACTCCATCTACCGTGACGATGTTTCTAAATGCTTTAAGAAGAGTATTTGTTGTGTTTCCAGGACGACCATCACCGATTACTCTACCGTCAACTTTAACGACGGCGATAACCTCTGCAGCAGTTCCGGTAAGGAAAACTTCGTCCGCCACATAAACATCATGCCTTGTAAATGTTTCTTCTCGCATTTCATATCCTTTTTCTCTAGCAAGTTCCATGATGGCATTTCGCGTGATTCCCTCTAGCGCACCTACATATCCTGGTGGTGTTTTGATTACGTTACCTTTCACAATAAATATATTATCTGCAGAACCTTCAGCAACATAGCCCTGATCATTTAGCATGAGGGCTTCACTTACACCTGCGAGGTTCGCCTCGATTTTCACCAAAATATTATTCAAATAGTTCAATGATTTAACCTTTGGACTTAGTACGTCTGACCGGTTTCGTCGACTTGCTACCGTAACGATTTCAATCCCTGTATCGTAAAGATGCTTAGGGAACAAGGCTAGTGATTCTGCAATGACAATCAGTTGAGGCTCCCTGCATGTGAATGGATCAAGCCCAAGATTTCCCACGCCTCGTGATACAACAATACGAATATAGGCATCCTGAAGTTCATTCTTCTTCAATGTCTGAACAACAATGTCAGTCAATTCCTCCATCGTATAAGTTATATTGAGCATGATTGAATGAGCTGAGTCGAATAATCGTTGTAGATGTTCTTCCAGACGGAAAACATTACCATCATACATGCGAATTCCTTCGAACACCCCATCACCATAAAGAAAGCCGTGATCATATACCGATACTTTGGCATCTTCTTTTTTTACAAATTCTCCATTAAGGTAGATCCATTGTTCACTCACCTTGTTCACTCCTTTCCTTTTGGTAATAGACGCATTAAAGCATCAAGTTTAATTTGTAGGACCATATGAGTTAGGTCCTTGTTGAATGTTTGAATTGTTTAAATAATTTGTGTAATTGAGGACAATATTACTCCCGTTTCATGTGAAGGTCAACACCCTTATTGAAAATTTTTAGACTATTTAGATATATCTGTTTATTTGCAACCGCTTACAACCCTTTCATGAGTGAGATTACATGACATCACATTTTTTATTGTGAATTTTATTAAAGCGCTTTCATTAGGTTGAATGTAAAATCCCCCTCTTTCTCTCGGAGGGGGAAGAAATACCTATACTACTTTTAATTGAGACGTAAAGCGATGTTCGACCGTTTCTTGAAGAGGATAAATTCTTACATGAGGAAACAAACGTAAAGATGCTTCAATCTCGCTTCTATTGCCCGTGGCATAGTAAGCACCCTCTTCGGACGATGGAAGGAAGTTAAGGTCTCTTAATGCACCATCCTCTCCAATCAGCATAAAGTTCCGATCTTCACGTTCTGCTTTTTCTCGTCTAGAATAACAAACAGCGTCCGAGCTGTTTCGATCTATGCTTAGTAAATCCTCAATCATTGCGCTAGCAGTTGGTTCAGCGCCGGCCCCTGGTCCCTGGAGTGTAATATCACCTGCGAGATTACCAGAAACCTTAATAGCATTGTTGACACCTGTAATGTTGAAGAAGGGGTGAGTTGAAGAGATTGCAACTGACTCAACGGTAATAACTGGCTCTCCGGCAATTAGGCTAAGATTAGCTATATGTTTTATTCTAAGACCAAGCGCTTCAGCCTTTTTGATATCAAAACTTGCGACATCTCTTATGCCTTTTCTAGTTATATTTTCCCACTTAGGCTGCCGACCATATACAATGTCAGATAGAATAAGAATCTTATAAAATGCATCCCAGCCATCTATATCATTCGAAGGATCAGCTTCAGCATAGCCTTTCTCCTGAGCTAACTGAAGTGCTTCATCAAATGAGATTTCTTTTTCTTGTAATTCATTGAGAATAAAATTAGAAGTCCCATTCAATATTCCACTGATTTCTTTGACTTGATTACTTCTGATTCCTTCTCTCAAAGTGCTTAAAATCGGAATGGATGCAGCAACCGCTGCTTCGTACCTTAAACCAACATTGTGCTTTACAGCTAATTTCCTTAAGTCATTTCCACTTGTTGCAAGTAACTCTTTATTAGCTGTAATGATATGACAGCCTTTTTCTATTAATCTAGACAAATAGGTTTCTGCAGGTTCGACACCGTTAATCGCTTCAAAAACGATATCAAGCTGCGGTAAATTTAATAGTTCTTCCAATTCTGTCGTCACTAATGTGTTTTCATCTACTTCTCGTTCTAATTCGTCGTTTTTAATTAAGATGGCCTCGATTGAAATCTTTTTCTGAAGCAAACTCTCCAATTGACCTCGCTGTTTTTCAATGCTTTTATATACACCTTTACCAACTGTGCCGAAACCAATCAGCGCTACGTGCAGTGTATCCATTCCATTCACCTCCGTTATTGTGTTGACCATTCCTTTAAGACTCTTCTCAAGATCTTTCCGCTTATTTTTGTTTTCGGTAGGTCGTCAAGAACTTCTATTTCTCGTGGTGCCGCATGTGCTGCAAGATTCTTTCTAACATGGAGTCGAATCTCTTCAAGAAGATTCTCGTTTCTTTCATAACCCCGTCTTAATGTGATGTAAGCTTTTACGATTTCACCTCTAAGTGGATCTGGTTTGCCCACTACACCTGCCTCAGCAACAGCTCGGTGAGTGATTAACTGACTTTCTACTTCAAACGGCCCAATTCGTTCACCTGAGGAATTGATCATGTCGTCATCGCGCCCCTGAAAGAATATAAATCCTTCCTCATCTTTATAAGCAAGGTCACCAGAAACATACCATCCCGGATATGGAAAATAGCTTTCGAATTTCTCCTCGTTTTTCCAAATTGTTTTCATTAATCCTGGCCATGGTGCTTGAATCGCAAGCTGACCTGTTGTTCCTACAGCTAATTCCTTTCCTTCCTCATCTAATATCCCAACCTTTACCCCTGGAAATGGTCGTCCCATCGAACCAGGTTTAATCGCTTCACCTGGGAAGTTAACAATGAGGTGACCGCCCGTTTCCGTCATCCACCATGTATCGTGAATCCTTTGCCCCAAAACTTGAGTTGCCCATTGGATCACTTCTGGATTCAGTGGCTCTCCAACACTAAGAATATGTCGCAAGGATGTTAGACGATAGTTTTCTACTATCTCTTCTTTTGTCATTAACATCCGAAATGCAGTTGGCGCACTATACCAGATTGTGACACCTAAATCATCGATTAATCTATACCATTCCTCTGCTTTGAAGCGTCCTCCATTAATTACGATCGTTGCTTTATTTAACCAGGGAGCAAACAACCCATAAACACTTCCAGTTACCCAACCAGGGTGAGAGGTGCACCAATATACGTCTGAATCTTTAATATCAAGAACCCACTTTCCCGATTGATAATGATGAATCATCGAACGATGGGCATGAAGCACTCCTTTTGGTTTCCCTGTTGAACCGCTCGTGTAGTGGAGTAAAAAACCATCTTCAGGATCAGCCCATTCAATAGGAGTCCATTCTTCTACTTGCGTATTCTCGATTTCATCCGTCGTAAGAATCAGACTTAGTGTAGGGATTTCATTAGCAGGCACTCTCTTTTGAAGCTCTTGGTTGGTTATGAGTGCTGTCCCATCGCAATCAACGATTCGATCCTTCACTGCTTCCTCCATGAATGCTTCAAACAACGGTGCCGCGATTGCCCCTAATTTAATCACAGCAAGTATGGCGATATAGCACTCGGGGTTTTTAGGAAGAAAAACAAAAACCCTTTCCCCTTTTCTTACCCCACGCTTTTTGAGTACAGTTGCATAATGATCTGTCTTGTTCTTCACTTCATCAAACGTTAACGATGTTTTCGTATCACTATTCACATAATACAAAGCCGTTTTATTTCCGTAACCATTTTCTACGTGTCGGTCGATGCATTCATATGCAACATTCATTTTTCCAGTATGACTGATGAACTGATCTACTACCTTTTCCCACTGAAACGATGCGTAAGCTTCTTCATACCTTCCTAGATTAGTACCTTTTGCTTGAGAAGAGATTTGTTTTGGTAGTGTTATGCTCATATACTAGCCCCTCCGATCTCGGTTACAGGTGTAGTCAATTCTAACCTCTCTAAGATATGTTCTTTGTACTCTGCGAGTTTTGCACTTCCACGAGAACGAGGTCGTGGTTCATCTATCACTATCTCTTCCTCTTTCCTTCCAGGCTGCCCCTTCAAGATGATAAGTCTGTCACAAAGATAGAGTGCTTCCTCAACGTCATGAGTAACGAGTAAAATAGTGGCTTTGTAAGCTTCCCAGATTTCTAACAATAAGTCTTGTAGCTTCATTTTCGTAAATGCATCGAGCGCACTAAAAGGTTCATCTAGTAACAAGTATTGTGGTGAGGTAACAAGCGCTCTCGCAATAGCAACGCGCTGAGCCATCCCTCCAGACAGCTGCTTTGGATAATCTTGTTCATTTCCTTTAAGTCCAACGAGGTCAAGGTATCTAGCTGCATTCGATCGTTGCTCTTCCTTTTCTCCCTTTAAGCCAAATGACACATTGTCTAGCACAGATAACCACGGCATGAGCCTAGGTTGCTGAAAAATAAATCCGACTCTCTTATCAACATGGTTGCAAACTTCACCATCGATGATCACATCACCCGTATACGATGGATCAAGTCCTGAGACCACTCGTAATAATGTGCTTTTTCCACACCCACTCGTTCCTAGTATCCCTATAATTTCGCCACTCTCTGTGTTGAACGAAATGTTACTAATGGCTTTCCGGTTTTCGAATTCTTTACTCACGTTTCGTACTTGTAAACTCATTATGAATCCTCCTCAGCGTTGTTCCATACGATCCTGCCAGTGTAATGATCGGTTCTCCACTTTCTTCAAGAGGGCATCACTCACTTTTCCAAGAAATGCAAAGAGAACGATGCTCGCGATAATAAGCTCTGGAGAGTAGGTGTTTTGTCCAAGAACGAGCAAGTAGCCTAACCCTTGACTCGCCCCCATTAATTCAGCGGCTACTACAAACATCCACCCAAGGCCTAAACCACTTCTCAGACCGATAAGGAATGAAGGAAGAGATGCAGGTAGAATAATTCGTTTGACTAACTGATAACTATTTAATCCATACATTTTTCCAACTTCAATCAACTGACGATCAACACTTAAAATCCCGCTCACCACGTTCAGATATACGGGGAAGAAAACCCCTACTGCAATCAGCGTTACTTTCGAGGCTTCAGCAATTCCCATCCATAAGATGAAAAGAGGAACCCAGGCAAGAGAAGGGATCGAACGAAATGCTTGGATGATCGGATCAAACAATTGCTCTGCTTTTCGGTAAATGCCTACGAAAGAACCAAGCAATAATGCCGCTACTGCACCTAAAAGAAAGCCTAAGAAAATTCGATATAATGTTATTCCGATATGTCCAAAAAGAGAGCCATCGGCACCCAAATCTACAATCGTGCTAAAAATCACTGTGGGTGCTGGTAGTAAATAAGAAGGCAATACACCAAATCTACTTAAAGACTCCCAAACGACTAACAGAAGCAAGGGGAGGATGCTTCCAATAAGAATCGGATGTAAACTGAATTGCCTCGGCGAAGTTTTGCCCACGATCCCCTTTAAGGGGATCGCTTCTGAATGTTGTTTTGCCATTTTCTAATCCCCCTTCAATTCTGAAATAACTTCTTCTGCAAACGATGGATCGATCAGTTCATTTGTTAACGATTCGATATCTGCATCTTGATCAATGATCTCGCTCTTCTGAAGAACGTTTCCTGCTTTAATGATGGCTTTCTTCTGTTCTTCACCAGGAGTTGGATTTGAAAAATCGTTTCGTTCCAATTGTTTCTTAGCCACTTCAAGCTTAATATCAGCTTCTTCAGCTAGTAGCTGTGCTGCTTCTTCTGGGTGATCGATGACCCATTTTCTAGCTTTCTCGTATACGCTGATCACACGTTCCACATGCTCTGGATATTTCTCAGCAAATTCAGTCCTCGTGTTCAAAAAGCCGTACGTATTTAAATCTGCATTTCGGTAAAAAAGTTCTGATTCTGTTTCTAGTTCAAGGCGTGCCATATGAGGATCTAACCCTGCCCACGCGTCCACTTGACCAGTACTTAACGCAGATGCACCGTCTCCATGTTGAAGATTCACTAGCTCAATATCATCTTGAGTTAGTCCCACTTCACTTAAAGAACGAAGCAAGAAAATATATGGGTCCGTGCCGAGAGTTGCGGCTACTTTCTTTCCTTTTAAATCTTTTACACTATTAATATCTGAATCCTTATTTGTAACTAAAGCCGTCCATTCAGGCTTTGAATAAATATATACATTCTTAATTGGAGCGCCTTTCGCTTTTGCCATTAGCGCAGCTGCACCTGCCGTAGAGCCAAAATCAACACTATTACTATTCAAGAATTCAAGAGCTTTGTTACTTCCTTGACTCAACACATATTCGATGTTGATATCTTCACCCTTAAACTCTTCTTCAAGCAGTCCTTGTTTTTTCACGACAAGGCTAGTTGGTGAATAATAAGCATAATCCACTCTTATTTCGTTTGGATCCTCACTCGAAGTAGCGCCAGAAGAAGAGCACCCTGCGCTTATTAGAATGAACACCACTACCATTGAGAGTGCTACCAAACTTCTTAGATCGATCCATGGAATTCTCTTCATAATGATTTCTCCCTCTCCCTTATCAAAGTTCACATGCATATGTTGAAATTGTGCCCCTAAGCCTCTGGGCTTCTTTGTATGTGCATCGATTATGAACTACCTGTAGACCTGCATTAGCTGCTATTTGAGCAGCTTTTTCTGATACCACGCCTTCTTGAAGCCAGAATAAACGTGGTTTAACCTCGGCTGCTTCTTTTGCTATTTCCACAGCTGCTTCAGGGCTTCTAAATACCTGCACAACATCTATTAAATCCGGAACACTTTTCAAGTCTGGATAAGCTTTTTCACCAAGGATGTAGTCTGCCTTTGGATTGACAGGTATAATCTTGTATCCAAGCCTCTGCATCTTCCTAGCTAATCGGTGACTAGGACGCGATTCATTCCCACTAAGACCTACGACAGCAAGTGTTTTCTTTCTTTGCGTTTCTATCCCATTAATCGACTCTTTCTGATAAGGACTTTGCAGAGCCCATTGAATTTCACCTTCATCATTGACCACAATACGTGTGTCAGTTTCTAAACCAGTTGCTTTACGGAGCGATTGATCTAAATCGAAAATTAAATCATCTGCACCCTCGACGCCAACAGAAAGGCGAATAAGCTCCTCTTTCACTCCTGCTTTCTGCAGCTCTTCTCGACTTAACTGTTGATGAGTCGTACTAGCTGGATGAATGATCAAGCTTTTTGCATCGCCAACATTAGCAAGATGAGACCAAAGAGAAACGTGATCGATGAGCTTCCGACCTGCTTCTTTTCCTCCTTTGATTCCAAAGTTAACGACTGCTCCGAAGCCATTCGTTAGGATCTCTTTTGCATCGTTATAAGAAGGATGCGATGGTAAGCCTGGATAACTCACCCAATCTACAGCAGGATGATCTTGTAAATAGTTCGCTAGCTTATGTGCATTCTCATGATGCTTCTCTGCTCGAAGATGAAGCGTCTCAAGTCCTTGTAATAGAAGAAACGCATTGAAAGGACTTAAGCAACTACCAAAATCACGTAGAAGTTGTACGCGTAATTTTGTGCTGAACGCCAGTGTCGCAAAATCAACTGCATAGCGAATCCCGTTGTAACTTTCATCTGGTTCAGTGAACGTAGGAAACTTCGGGGAGTTCCAATCAAACCGGCCCCCATCTACGACTACACCTCCAATCGATGTCCCGTGCCCACCAATCCACTTAGTCGCAGAATGTACAACGATATCCGCACCTAATGTAAGAGGTTTACACGCATATGGAGTGGCAAAGGTGTTATCTACGATCAATGGAATTCCTGCATCGTGCGCAATATCTGAAACCTTTTCAACATGTAGAACTGACAAACTTGGATTTCCAATGATTTCTGCGAAAATTCCCTTTGTTTTACTCGTGATAGCTTCTTTGAAATTTTCCGGGTTTGTGGGATCGACGAATTTCACGTTGATGCCATACCTTGGGAGTGTGACCGCAAACAAATTATATGTCCCCCCGTATAAGTTTGAAGCCGCTACGATTTCGTCTCCCGCACTCGCAATATTTAATATCGAAAGTGCAATCGCTGCCTGCCCGGAAGATGTTGCAACGGCTGCAACTCCTTCTTCGAGAAGAGCCATCCTTTTTTCAAAAACATCAACAGTTGGATTTCCTATCCTTGAATAAATATTTCCTGGTTCATCCAGTGAAAAAAGTCGTTCAGCGTGCTCACTATCATGAAAAACGTAAGAGCTCGTTTGATAAATCGGTACTGCTCTTGATCCAGTTGTTGGATCAGGTGATTGGCCGCCATGTAGAGAAAGTGTGTCGAACTGATATTGTTGTGTCATATAGGTCCCTCCAATATTCGTTGTATGTTTTATCAAAAAAATCGCCCTCTTCAATAAGAAGAGGGCGATTTCACCTCCTCTTATCTCTCAGAATAGTGTAGCTATTCTGCTGGAAGTAGCACCTTTTTAAGCGATAAGCTTAAAGGTTGCCGGGCATCATCGGGCCAGTCCCTCTGCCTCTCTCGATAAGAGTAAATTATTAAGTTTTTGAATTCGTTCAACCGTTATACGCTTGCTTCAATTCTTGCTTTTGAAATGGCCTGATCCAAATCTTCGATAAGATCATCGATATGTTCGATACCTACCGATAAACGAATCAAATCATTTCGCACACCTGAAGCTGTTAATTCTTCTACACTCAACTGCTGGTGTGTTGTGCTTGCTGGATGAATGATCAAGCTTTTTGCATCGCCAACATTTGCAACATGCGACCACAGGTTCACAGAATTAATAATTCCTGCTCCAGTTTCACGCCCACCTTTTATCCCAAATACAACAATCGATCCTGCTCCTTTTGGTAAGTATTTATCAACAAGGTTCTTTGAAGGATGATTCTCCTCTTCAGGATAGCTTACCCACTCAACCGCGGGATTTTCTTTCAAGTAAGTTACGATCTTACGTGTGTTCGCAACGTGTTCTTTCATCCGAACATGGAGTGTTTCAATCCCTAAAGCGATCTGAAAAGCGTTAAATGGACTTAATGATGCGCCAGTGTCTCGTAATAGCTGAACACGAGCTTTTATAATAAAAGCCGCTTCAGGAAGTGCTTCAGCATATACAATATCGTGATAAGAAGGATCTGGTTCAATAAAGCCTGGGAACTTAGATGAGTTCCAATCGAATTTTCCACTATCTACGATCAGTCCTCCCATTGTTGAACCATTCCCCCCAAGCCACTTCGTTGCTGAATGTATGACTATATCAGCACCATGTTCGATTGGTCGACATAAATAAGGAGTGGCAAATGTGTTGTCAACGATCAACGGTATCCCTGCTTCATGAGCAATTTCTGCCACTTTCTCTATATCGAGTACGTGAAGTCCAGGGTTACCAATCGTTTCAGCAAAGATTGCCTTAGTATTAGGTGTAATAGCATGTCGAAATGATTCCGGATCTTTCGGATCAACAAAGTTGGTTTTAATGCCGTATTTAGGAAGAGTTATTGAGAATAGGTTGTACGTCCCCCCATACAAAGTGGAAGCTGATACAATTTCATCTCCACTATTAGCAATATTCAAGATTGCATTCGTAATAGCAGCCATCCCGCTCGCAAGCCCAAGAGCTCCTATTCCTCCCTCGAGCTGAGCAACTCGTTCTTCAAGTGTACCTACCGTTGGATTACCAATCCGAGAATAAATAAATCCTTCCTCTTTTAATCCAAACAAATCTGCTGCATGGTCTGTGTTATCAAATTTATAGGCGTTGGTTTGATAAATCGGTAATGCTCTCGCTCCAGTAGCAGGATCAGCCTGTAAACCACCATGAATTCCAATTGTCTCTAAGTTATAACGATTCTCTGCCATCTCTTATCCACTCCTTCAAATTTTTGACGGTTCTTTTAACTGCTCTTTAATTAATGGACCCCACTTATCAAATTCAACAAGGAACCCATCATGACCATACTTTGTATCGACGAGATAGAATCGTGCCATCCTCTCAAGGCAAAAAATATTTTCAAGATCCTTGGGTGGATAAATTAAATCACCTTTAAAGCTAATGGCTAAAACGTTAGCTCGTATCTTCTGTATTGGTGTAATACTGTCTCTTCCTCTAGCTATATCATGGTGATCCATTGCTTTTAATAAATATAAGTAGCTATTGGCATCAAACCTGCCAACAAGCTTTTGTCCCTGGTATTTGAGATAAGATTCGACGTCGTAGGCAGCCTCGGTATGTTCTTCAGGTTTGTCGATCTCCCTCCTGCCAAATTTCTTTTGAAACATTTCATCTGTACGATACGAAATCATTCCGATCATACGCGCTGTAGCTAGCCCCGCAGCTGGTGGGTGAGTATGCTTGTAATACCCATCTTTCCATTCAGAGTCATTCGTTATGGCATACCTCGAAATTGCATTATACGCAATTCCGTATGCGCTTAGAGAGGGGGTCACAGCTAACGGTACGAGATGCTCCATTACATCTGGATAAAGAATTCCCCACTCGAGAACCTGCATTCCTCCAAGCGATCCACCGACCACTGCGTGAAGGTGTTCAATACCAAGTACTTCAAGCGCTCTCCTTTGAGAATGGACCATATCTCTCACACTTACGAAAGGAAAGTCTGCCTGATACGGATGGTTTGTAGCTGGATTTAGAGATAATGGACCAGTTGAGCCATTACATCCTCCGAGTACGTTAAATGTGATTACCTGAAATTCAGAAGTATCCACAAATTTGTGATGACCGATAAGCCCTTTCCACCACCCATCCTCGCTTCTTCCAACCGTATACTGATTACCTGTTAGTGCATGACAGACTAGAATGACTGGTGCTTCCTTCGGTCCAACACGTTCGTAAGCTAACTCAACTTCTTCAAGTTCTTTTCCTGATTCAAGTACAAGCGAGCCAATGGAGACCCGTTGTTCCTCATAATTCGTCTCTTTTCCCAACTCCCTCTCACTCCCATCACGCAATAACAATTTCAACTACTTATAAAAACAAAAAAGCCTCTCTGAAAGACAGAGAGGCACGATTATATTAAATCAGCTCTGCTTATCTTCCAGGAAAAATCCTGCAGGAATTGGCACCTTTTCAAACCAAATGGTTTGCCGGTTGCCGGGCTTCATAGGGCCAGTCCCTCCGCCTCTCTAGATAAGTACGAATATTCAATTACTTTGATTGAGTATTATTTTAGCAAGGCAATGCATTAGTGTCAAACATTTTTTTGAAAGTTTATACAAATTCAAACTACGCACAAATTGTTTTGATTAGAACGTGAATTTTGGTAAGGTTACCATAAATCTATATTTGAAAGGAGACTTTTTGTGAAAGCCCCTACGTTTTCTTTACAAGAGGTCCGAAATGATAAAACATACTCCTTGGATGACTATATAGGAAAGCCTGTTATGCTTACCTTTTGGGCATCATGGTGTCCTGATTGTATGAAAGACCTACCAATGAAAGAACAATTTTATGAACACGCAGACTTAGACAAACTTGAATTTCTTACTATCAATGTGACTGGACGAGAACGCTCAGAAGAAGCTGGTAAACAATTTGCAATCAAAAACGACCTCTCCTTCCCGGTACTAAAAGACAAAGGGAGAGAAACGTATGATCTCTATGGGTGTAAAGGTGTTCCAACAACGGTGCTTCTCGATAAGCAACACAACATTGTAGAGACGTTTGGGGACCAGGCATCTTTCATGGATATCATCAAAGTTCTTCCCACTATCATGCTTTAATAACGATTGGACAGAACAACAAGAGCCAGGGAGATGATCTCCCTGACTCTTTTTTAATAATATAAAATAATAGCGTTAAACCTTTTTCAAACAAGTTAAAAAATTACTCTCAGTGCTTATCTTTATCTTTCCACTCTTTTTTACTTTCTCGTTTATCATTAGAGTGGTGATCGTGTTTGCTTTCGTACTTGTCCTCATGTTTATCTTCGTGTTTGTTGTCATGTTTATCTTTGTGCTTCTCTTTGTGTTTATCTTTGTGCTTGTCTTTGTAGTCTTTCTTGTCTTTTTTGTCTTTCTTATCATCGTAATCATTTCTATCTTTATGGTCTTCCTTCGAAGAACGATTGTTTTTGTCTTCTTTTTCTTTCTTTTCTTTATCCTTTTTTTGCACAGACGTTTCCTGTGGTTCAGAATCTTTTAGCTTCTTAGCAGTTTTGTCAACGGATTGTTGAGATGAAGATTGACCATTATCTGAGAGCTTACCGATTGGTTCTTTGTCTTCTTTTACTACTGGACGCTGCTTACTTTGTTCTTTTTTTTTATTTGATTCACTAGTAACTGCTTTATTAGATTCATCATTAAGCTGAGTAATCTTATTTTCTAGATCGTACGTAACGTTTTCAGTAGGCTCTGCTTCATCATCTTCTGAAGCAGTTGCTCTATTGTTGAGTGCACCCAACTTCTTAATAGAGAGCTTACGAGCATCTTCAAGAGTAATCGAGACTCCACGATCTTGTGCTGCTAAATACGTCATGTATTTTCCAGGAGACACACCTTTTTCAACTGCTTCGTTCCGCGTTTGATAATCAGCATGTAAAATAGTTGTAATTGCAACAGCTTGTTTTGTTAAAACATCGTTTTGCTTTAAACCGTTAATCGTTTCTTCTAGTTTGCTTTTGACTTTCTGATAGCGACTGTTTTTTTCAACATTACTCGCTACGATAAGTAGTTGTCCTTTATCAGTTAGGTACCCATTTTCTTCAAGTTTTGAAAAAAGAATATTTGCAAACTCTTCTAGCGGCATATTCTTTGTATCTTGATCTAAATTCAACCCTTCACCGTCCGAATTCCAAGCTTGATACTCTACAATTTCAAGGTCGGAATTGATTCCCACCTCGATACTTGGATTGATGTCGAAGCTAACATAGGCAGCCACTGCATCGTTGTTCGGGACTGGAATAACACTAGCCACAATGACAAAAAGCATAATGATCGTCGCCATTCCTGCCATAGTTGGCATTGAGGGGATAAAGTAACCTTTTCTATTTTTCTCAGGTTTTTGTGCAAGTTTAATTTCAGAGCCAATTGATAAATTATGATTGCGTTTAAGATAGATTGTTGTAAATTCACCATCGGGTGTCAGGACTACGGCTTTTCTGCCTCGTATCTCCATAATAACCCCGTTTTTCATCCCCTGGCCCCCTCGTTCAGTTACTGTATATAAGATTTCAGTGCATTAAAACCTCCCAGATAAATTAATGCAACTGCTATTATATACTTTCGATTACGTTCGATCGTTTTCCGACTGCAAGAAACAAGAGACAGCAAATCTTTTATTGGAAGTTGTTTTTTTTCGAGAAGATAACTCGACAAAGTAGAATCCTCCGCGATAAGCTTCGCTATCAATTTCGCATTATCTCTCGCATCTATGTGTTTTGGACAATTCTTACTTAACACTTTGAACGTGATGCTGAATTTCTGCAGCAATTGTTCGTATTCTTCGATTTCATACATTCTTACTTCCCGCTGTTTATCCATCTCATATACGTCAAGCGCTGCCTTCTGTTCAGCAAAGCTATCTTCTAATCTACCTTCTTCGTCCAACTCTTCTGGTTCAAGATAGATGTACTTATTTTGACGTGCTTCTTTACGGATATAGTCGATTACGCGGCGACGGATAACCATATCTGCAAATGTAAGAAAACGACTACCTTGTCCTCTTTGGTACTGATCCATCGCTTCATTAAAAGCTGATAGACCAATACTAAATTCGTCCATCATTTGATTAATGTATCGATTGCAGACTTTTGACGTAATTTTCTTTATAAATGGCTGGTAGTCTTCCAAAAGTTTATTTCGTAAAAACTCGTCACCATTCTGTATTCTATCAATTTTATCTTCTAATGTAACATTGTCATTATTACTTTTATATTTTCCGATTTTCGTGCTGATTGAAATGGTTGTCATGTCATACACCTCTCATCTTGCAGTCAATTTATCATTGATCGCTTATTAGGTTTTTTTCTTAGATGTCTGTTTTTTTAAAAATTTAAAAAGAATGCAAAATAAAATTCGCCCCCATACGATATGTTCGAATGGCGACTCTCTATTCATTTATACCACTCAATCAGCTGCAACGAAAATACAATTTAATGACAATGTTACTGTTTCTTTACTGTCTGTTATCATATTTTATCATTATTAATATTGCACAATTTTCAACAAATTCTAATCCCGTTAAACCCCTACGAGAATACGCTTTTTAAACAACGTATCCTGTGGTGGAATTGGTCAAACTTCATCAAATAAATTTAACTCTCTTTATACTTATGAAATAAAGAATTCAGACGAACGACTGACTCAAATGCGAAAATTGTTTCGACCTCTTGTCCATTTTTAAAGATTGTAAGTGCAGGAACGCTTTGAATCGTTAGCTTTTCAGCTAAATTCGGGAAATAATTTAAATTGACTTTATACGTTTGTTCCTTTAAATTGTTCGCTTCTATTGCTATACCTAACATTCTTTCAGCAATTTTACACGTCGAACAAAAAGGCGTATAAAAAAAGAGCACCGACATTGATTCCTGATGGGCTCTCTCAATCTCAACCTCTTTGTTTAATTCTATCATATCTGTATACTCCTTCATTTATAAACCCGAAGAGGAAGCTCAGTGAGCCCCTACTCCGGAAATGTATCTTTTCTATTTATGCAGTCATTACTTTGAATTTTGCTGCTCGTAGAATGCGTTTTAAATAATTTAATGGTGTTTCCGCAACTTCTCGATGCAGCATCGTAATGTACAAATGTTCCGCATGAGGAATTTCTTGCTTTAATTGTTTTCGTAGCTTTTCACCAGCCTCGTCTGCATCGACGAGTACATACACATCCTTTTCGACCAAATCTTCACTTAATTCTTCGAGTCGATCAAAGCTAATCGTACCGTACGTACAAATAATATCTACTGGTTCATCTAGAATTCTAAGTAGCTGATCTCGATCCGTCTTACCTTCTACAATAATCACTTTATCATGCATGGCGCAACTCTCCATTCAAGCTGTCGTCTCTACTGCGTTTACTATAGTATATGGATAAGAAGGCATATCGTTTCACTTTCTATAAAGTATTCTACCTAGTCGTCAGAACGCTCGTCTTCTGAGGACGGAATCCTTGTTGAATTCCCGTGTTCCTCTTGTAGATCGTCTACTGTCCGAATTCGGGCATCTTCCCTTTCACCGCCTGTGGCAAACGATGCCTCAGTTTCTGATTTATTTCCTTCTTTTCGATCTTCAAGTCTATCTTGAGCTTCTTTCGTACGGATCGCATATGGAATAGCTTCCAAACGCTCTCTATCAATTTGTTCTCCTGTATCAACACAAATCCCATAATTTCCTTCACGAATGCGATCAAGAGCCGTATTGATTAACTCTAAACGCTCTCTTGCCGCATCTTCAATTGTAATATCTTTCTCTCTTTCATCCAACTCTGTTGCAAGGTCAGCAAAATGGTTGTCATATGACGTTAAATCCCCCGTTTCTTCAGCAAGCCCGTTATTTTCTTTATGCTCGGCTGAACCATTCTCAAGTATTTCCTTTTTCTGCATAAGAAGGGTTTTTTTAAAACCCTGTATTTCTTGATTCGACAAAGTCATATTTTTTCCCTCCAAAGGTTCTTTTTCTTTTTCCATATTTTATTTTCCCTGTTATTTGATTACGTTAAACCATCCAATGATGTTTTATTATGTTCAGTAGGTGGAAAGCAATGGATAAGACATTGAAATAGGAGTGAGTATAGTGGCTAAATTATCTTTAGGACAGAATGTACCAACTTTTTCTCTCGTAGATACTGAGGGAGGCCTTTTTCAACTGGATAAGCATTTAGAAGAAGACAGTAACAGATGGCATATGCTCGTTTTCTTTAGAGGTGAGTGGTGCCCTGTTTGTAACGAACAAATGGAAGAGTTGCAACAAAACATTTCAGCTTTTGAAGATCTTGATGTGCATGTTATCGCAATTGCGAGTGACGAATTAGATTCGCTACGCAAAATGAAGAAGAAACATGGTCTTGATTTTCCAGTTCTACAAGATCATGAGCGAGCGGCAATCGATTCATTTGGCGTATTCATGCATACTGAAAAAGACCCTTATGAAGATCATGGTGAGCACGGTGAGCCCGCAATCTTTATTATCGATGATGAAGGAAAATTGATGGCACAGTATTTACAATCAAGTCCATTCGGACGTCCTTCTGCAGATGGATTACTAACTACGATTAAATATATCCGTAAAAACAAAGCATAAAAAAAAACGGCCATTAGGCCGTTTTTTTTAGCACCATCCGAGGTCACAGTCTTCAACGTACTTGCCGTTTTTCTCCATTGCTCGTTGATATTGAAAAATCTTATCCTGGTCAAACTCAAAGCCCTCAGCAAATTCATACTGATTGCCTTGATTCGTAAAAAGTATTCGACCGATTTTTTCTTTGTTCAAATACAAGTTCATAGAACTTTGGTCGAGTTTACCATGCACTCTACTTGTTACGTCGATTTTTTCCATAGGACGAGACTGATCATTCATCGAATTCATCCCCTTTTTAGAATGTCTTTCCTTATACCTAACCTCACAACAATTACAGGCAATATGAAACGGAAACACAGGTATTCAATAGGGTTTGCGATGATGGAGAAACTATTCCCTCCGATGATACTTGGAAGTATTTAGCGGTGATTAGTCCGCACTTACCATTTCTTCGTAAGCTTGTGCAGTCATAAGTTCGTCCATCTCAGAAGAATCAGAAGGTTCAATAACAACCATCCAAGCTTTTTCGTACGGAGACTCATTTACAAACTCAGGACTGTCTTCTAGTTCTTCATTAATAGAAATGACTTTACCTGAAATAGGTGCGTAAAGCTCAGATACTGTTTTAACTGACTCAACGCTACCAAAAGGTTCGTCAGCTTCAAGGCTGTCACCTTCTTCAGGAAGTTCTACGAAAACAATGTCACCTAGTTCTGACTGTGCAAAATCAGTGATTCCAATGCGAACATTGCCATCTTCTTGTACTTGTACCCATTCGTGTTCTTCTGAATAACGGAAATCTTTTGGTAAATTCATTAGTAATTCCTCCCTGAACTGTCCCTCAACTAAGGTAAGTATTTATTATTATTATTTACAATAACTATCGTATAATAGTTATTATTAATTAATCAACTATTAGTGTCCCCAAGTTTCGTCAAAAACTTCCTCTTTAAATCCAACCGTTACGTTATTCCCATCAGTAACAATAGGTCTTTTTATTAACATACCGTCTGAAGCTAGCAGTTCCAATAGCTCATCTTGAGAAGATGTAGAAACTTTATCTTTCAAACCAAGCTCGCGATATTTCTTTCCGCTAGTGTTAAAGAACTTTTTGATAGGGAGTTCACTTTTTTCCACTAATTCTGCAAGTTCCTGTTTTGCAGGTGGGTTTTCGACGATGTGAATTTCATCTACGGCAACCTCGTTACTTTGAAACCATTTCTTTGCTTTCTGGCACGTTCCGCATTTAGGATATGCATAAAAAGTAAGTGACAATCCATTTCCTCCTTGTGCAACTGATCAATAGTAAGTACAGACTAAGTGTACCATACGAATTCATGACAACAAATAAGACGCACCTAAAACAACTTTCGTCATATAAAGTGTAAATCCTCTTTTTCACTCTAAGATTTATCTTGCCAATTCAGCCAAAAAAAATCCCTCTTTATCAAGAGGGAATCTAAGAGAATAGGGTTTGAAAAATATTAGTTAAACAGCATAACGCTGCTGTTCCAAAATGTTAGCAGCAATCTCACGTTTTTTTGCAATAACGTTGATTGGCGTGTGTCGAGTTAGCTTTCGTAATGCAGAGATCATCATTCTTAGCGTATCTCCACTTTCAACAGCCACAAGTGTTTCTTTAGCATGTGCTTCAATTCGATTGAACGCTTCTTGACAGAAAACTTGTGTTAGTAAAAGCTTTTGCTGCTGCTTATCACTACTCGTATTATTAATAGCTTTTTCAGTACGTAGAACAGCTGACTCCATAGAATAGATTTCACTGATTATGTCAGCCACATTAGAAAGGACTTCTTGTTCTTTTTCAAGACTCTTTCCATACTTTTGAACTGCTGTTCCAGCTACCATTAGCATAACTTTCTTCGCCATTGCAACAAGGTGCTTCTCCTGTTCAAGTGGAGCATCCCCAATTTCTTGAGGCATCAACATCATGAGCTCTTCTTGAAGGGCAGTAGCCTTCTCCATCAATGGAAGTTCACCTTTCATCGCTTTTCTTATTAGCGTTCCAGGTACAAGTAGACGATTGATTTCATTCGTTCCTTCAAAGATGCGGTTAATACGGGAGTCTCGATACATATTCTCTACTTCATACTCAGACATAAATCCATATCCACCGTGAATCTGTACGGCTTCATCTACGACATAATCTAAAGCCTCAGAAGCAAATACTTTATTTAAAGAGCATTCGATCGCATATTCTGCAATGGCTTTTGCCACCTTGGCACCATCTTTCTGTTCTTCATCAGAAAGGTTACCTAGCTTATTCTCAAAAAGACCACCCGTACGGTATGTTGAGCTCTCACTTGCATATGTTGCTACCGCCATATTCGCAAGCTTTTCTTGAATCAGTGTAAATTTGGCGATAGGCGTCTTAAACTGCTTACGATCTGTAGCATACTTTGCAGAAAGCTCGATGCCTCTCTTCATAGCCCCGATTGTTCCAACAGCTAGCTTATAACGCCCCACATTTAGGATATTAAATGCGATGATGTGACCTTTGCCAGCTTCACCAAGTAGATTTTCTTTTGGTACCGCTACTTCATCAAGGATAAGCGTTCTTGTTGATGACCCTTTGATTCCCATTTTCTTTTCTTCTGGGCCAGTTGATACTCCTTCAAACTCACGTTCAACAATGAAAGCTGAGAATTGCTCCCCATCAATCTTTGCATAGACGATGAATACGTCTGCAAAAGCTGAGTTCGTAATCCACTGTTTCTCGCCATTTAATATATAATGTGTTCCATCTTCATTTAATTTAGCAGTCGTTTTGGCACCAAGCGCATCTGAACCAGATCCTGGTTCAGTCAACGCATACGCTGCAATTTTCGCTCCAGTCGCTAGATCAGGAAGATACTTCTGTTTCTGATCTTCATCACCAAATAATACGATTGGCAGGGATCCAATCCCTACATGAGCACCATAACTTAGTGAAAACGAACGTGCTCGAGCGAACTTCTCCGTAATAACCGACGAGCTGATTTTATCGAGTCCAAGCCCACCATATTCTTCTGGCACATCCGCTCCAAGAAGCCCAAGTTCTCCAGCTCTTTCTAATAATTTCCGTGAAATGTCAAATTGATGATTTTCAATCTTTTCTAACTCAGGAACAACTTCTTTAATAATAAAGTCTTCAGTTGTTTTCCCCATCATCACATGTTCAGAAGAAAAATCCTCTGGTGTAAAAATGTCTTCTGCAAGATGATCCTCTACTAGAAAGCTTCCGCCTTTAACCGTTTTGTTCATTGTATTAGACATGCAGGTGTTCCTCCCTTTATTTGGTCATGTATTATAATAATTCAAACACTCCGGCAGCTCCCATACCGCCGCCAATACACATCGTTACGATACCGAACTGCTCTCCACGTCTTTTCATTTCGTGAATAAGACTTAGTGTAAGCTTTGTACCTGTACAGCCTAACGGATGACCCAGCGCAATCGCGCCTCCATTTACATTCACTTTGTCTTCATCAAGCCCTAATTTACGGATAACTTGAATGGACTGTGAAGCAAACGCCTCATTTAACTCAAACAATCCGATATCTGAAAGCTCAAGTCCAGCTAGTTTCAATGCTTTTGGAATAGCTTCAATAGGACCTACACCCATAATTTCAGGAGCTACACCTGCAACAGCAAACGAATGGAATTTCGCCATCGGCTTTAATCCTTCACTCTCGGCCTTTTCTCGGTCCATAACGAGCACACTAGCTGCACCATCGCTCGTTTGAGAAGAATTACCCGCAGTTACTGATCCTCTTACATTAAAGACTGGACGAAGTTTCGAAAGTACTTCAAGGGAAGTATCTTCACGGACTCCTTCATCGTGTGAAAACATCACTTTTTCTTCTTTAAGCTTATGATTAGCGTCGACCCAGCGCTTTGTTACTTCAACCGGTACGATTTCATCAGCAAACTTACCTTCCTTGATCGCTTTCGCAGCGCGCTGATGACTTCTCAAAGCAAACGCATCTTGATCTCCTCTACTTATGTCAAACCTTCTCGCAACTTCTTCAGCGGTATGCCCCATTCCCATAATATACTCTGGCTTCTCTTCAACGAGTGTAGGGTTTGGTTTGATCACGTGTCCTCCCATTGGAACGAGGCTCATCGATTCAACGCCTCCTGCCAAAATAGAAGAAGATTGACCTAACATAATACGCTCTGAAGCATATGCGATGGTTTGTAATCCTGAAGAGCAATACCTATTTACAGTAATAGCGGGAACTGTTTCTTTTAAACCAGCTCGTGCACCGATCATACGTGCAACGTTTAACCCTTGTTCTGCCTCAGGGATCGCGCAACCCATAATGACATCATCTATGTCTCCATCATAATTTCCAGCTCTTTTTAACGTTTCGGCTACCGTTATTGCTCCTAAATCATCAGGGCGCATTTCGGCAAGTGTTCCACGATTTGCTTTTCCTACAGGTGTTCTGGCACCAGACACGATCACTGCTTCTTTCATTATTGCTTCCCTCCTCCAAAACTAGTTACGTAGGGGCTTTCCTTTCATCAACATGTGCTGCATTCTTGCTTGTGTTTTCGGTTCACCTAATAGACTTAAGAATGCTTCACGTTCAATATCAAGAAGGTACTGTTCATCCACAAGCGTTCCTTCTTTCACTTTACCGCCAGCGATTACATGTGCGAGTTTATTCGCTATCTTCAAATCGTGCTCTGAAATATAGCCACTCCACTGCATTGTTTTCGCTCCCATTAACATCGCGGCATACCCTGCTTCACCTGAAACTGGTATCTTCTTTGAAACAGGCGGCTGATATCCTTGTTCAGCTAGGAAGAGAACTTTTTTCTTTGCATCATGGAGAACATGATCAGCATTTACACTGATGCCATCTTTATCTCTGATGTATCCCATTTCCGAAGCCTCATGTGCTGAAGTTGACACTTTTGCCATCGCAATGGTTTCGAATACATCTGCAGAAACATCGATCAAGTTTGGTTTTCCGCCAGCCTGCTCAAGCTTTCTGAGATAAAGCTCTTTGTTTCCGCCTCCGCCCGGGATTAGTCCAACTCCTACTTCAACTAAACCAAGATAGGTTTCAAATGATGCCTGGATCGCGGCAGCAGGCATCACAACCTCCGCCCCTCCACCTAGTGTCATTTGAAATGGTGCAGCCACAACAGGTTTCTTGGAATAACGGATGCGTCCCATCGATTGTTGGAACTTCCTTGCGATTAATTCGATTTCAAAAAAGTTATCATCTTGTGCTTCCATCAACATATATGCGACGTTTGCCCCAACACAGAAATTCCTTCCTTGGTTTCCAATGACAAGACCTTCAAAGTTCTTCTCAGTCTCATCGACCGCTTCATTGATCATTTGGAGTATATCCATTCCGATCGCGTTGTTAGGAGAATGGAATTCAAGTCCAGCAACTCCGTCTCCAAGGTCTAAAAGAGTAGCACCAGTGTTCTTCTTAATCACACGGTTTTGGTCCTTTAACCCTTTAAGATGAATAATCTTCTTACTTTCCTCAACTTCCTTGTATTCTCCGTTATGGAAGAAGAAGTTCTTGCCGCCTTCTCGCTTATAAAACGTTGTATTGCCGCTTGCGATCATCTCTTCGATCCAAGCTGGTATGGTTTCACCTTGTTCTTTCATTCTAGCCACTGACTTTTCAAGTCCAAGAGCGTCCCATGTTTCGAATGGACCCATCTCCCAGCCAAAGCCCCACTTCATTGCCTTGTCGATCGCCTGAATATCGTCTGCAATTTCGTAAGCTTTTTCAGCAGAATAGAGCAAAACTGGTTTTAAAATATTCCAAACCAATTCTCCAGCGCGGTCTTCTGCATAAGCAACCGCTTTCAATTTGTCACTTTGTGATTTTGCTTGTTTACTAGCTTCAACGGAACCAGTTCTAAGCTTCTTTCTTGGTTCATATTCAAGTGTTTCAGGATTTAACTCTAGAATTTCGCTTCCTTTTTCACCTTTTTTCTTGAGGAAGAATCCTTGACCTGCCTTCGAACCAATCCACCCTTTATGATTCATTTTTTCCATGAAGTCTGGGGTTCTGAACACTTCTTTTTCATCACCTGATACCTGGTCATACACATTTTTTGCTACGTGAATAAATGTATCTAACCCGACGACATCTAGTGTTCGAAACGTTGCACTTTTCGGACGCCCGATCAGTGGACCAGTAACTGAATCCACCTCACCAACTGAAAATCCTCTATTGAGCATTTCTCTCACAGTAACTAGTAGGCCATATGTGCCAATACGGTTTGCAATGAAGTTTGGAGTATCTTTGGCTTCTACAACGCCTTTTCCTAACGTCTCTTCTCCAAATATCTTCATATAAGAAAGAACAGCAGAATCTGTATCTTTCGTCGGGATAACTTCTAATAACTTCAAATACCTTGGAGGATTAAAGAAATGAGTGCCAAGGAAATGCTTTCTAAAGTCATCTGAGCGACCTTCCGCCATAGCTTCTACAGAGATTCCCGAAGTATTTGAACTAATAATTGCTCCTGGACGTCTATATTGTTCTACTTTCTCATATACTTTCTTTTTGATCTCTAAATTCTCAACAACAACCTCAATGATCCAATCCACTTCACTTAATCGCTCCATATCGTCTTCCATGTTCCCTGGTTCGATAAGCTGAATGTTCTCTTTCTTAGAAAGTGGAGCTGGCTTTTGCTTTTTAAGCTTATTGATTGCATCTACCGACAGTCTATTTCGTACCGATCGATGTTCTATGGAAAGCCCTTTAGCTTTTTCTTGCGCGTTTGGTTCTTTCGGCACAACGTCTAGTAAAATACTTGGGATACCAACATTCGCAAGGTGTGCAGCGATACCTGATCCCATTACTCCTGCTCCTAATACGGCAACTTTATGAATGCTGCGTGACATAATGAACCTCCCTATTGAATGAATGCTCATTCATTTTTGTTTCAAAAAAAGAAGCGAATTCACTTTTCAATTCCTCTGTCTTTACTATAATGTATTTTCTGAAATTTAGCAATATAATGTTTTCCATTTTCTTCTCAGTTATTTATCAAAACATTGCGAAAAAAGAAGGCAAAAAAATTTGCCCTCATTTTTACTTCATCATACCTTTAAGCACAAAGGCAACGTTCGCAGGACGTTCAGCAAGACGTCTCATGAAATATCCGTACCAATCCTGTCCATACGGTACATAAACTCTCATTTTATAGCCTTCTTTTAGGAGTTGTTCCTGACGATCTACACAAATTCCAAATAACATCTGAAATTCAAACTGATCGCGACTAATATTATGTTCTTCGGCAAGTTTCTTTGTATAGTCTATAATTTGATCATCGTGAGTAGCAATTGCAGTATAATTTCCATTAAGTAAATGCATTTTTATAATTTTCTTGAAATTAATATCAACATCTCGCTTAGCAGGAAAAGCAACTGTCGGAGCTTCTTTGTATGCCCCTTTTACTAACCTCAGGTTAGGAGATAATTCATTTAGCTTTTCGATATCCTCAGAAACGCGATATAGATAAGCTTGTAAAACAGTTCCGATATTCTCGAATTCTTTCTTTAATTCAGTAAAGATGTTTAGTGTTCTTTCACAACGTTCATAATCTTCCATATCGATCGTTACGAACACGTCGTATTTATCAGCGGCTTTTAGAATCTCGCGCATATTTCTTAGCGTCATATGGTAGTCAATATCAAGCCCCATAGAAGTGAGCTTGAGAGAGAGTTGAGAATCAAGTCCTTCGGCAGCAATGCGTTCAATCGCTTCGATACAGTGCTTTGTCATTCGTGTTGCTTCAGCTTCATTATCAACAAATTCACCAAGATGATCGATTGTTACGGATAACCCCTTGGAATTTAATTGTTTAATTGCATTAACAGAGCTATCAAGAGATGCACCAGCTACAAACTTACCTGCGCCAAATCGCATGCCGTATTTCTTAGCAACTTTTGTCGCGACCTTGTTCTTTCCCATGTGTAAAAAGAAATTACGCATTACTTGTTCCATAATAACCCCTCCATGAAAACGCATTCAAAGCGTGATAAAAAATATATTGTGGTGAAAACAGGCATATTATCTCAAAAATCGCCATATTCTCCCTTTAGTGTTATTCTACCACGAAATCCTATGAATAAGACGTTTTTTGTTAGAAATTCTAGCAAATAATATTTGCTAATTTTTAACTGTTTCTTTAACCATACCCAAGAGGATGGGGTCAAAAAACATATTTTACCTATTATATTGCTAACTCTTTTATTTGGGTACTCAGGGCTGCCATCAAACAAAAAAACTAGGGCAGTTTTCGCCCTAGTTCCTGTTTGTGCTCTCTATTCCTTAAGAGTTTGAATACCGCTTGCTTTTCTAAGTACGAACGTGGGAGTCAAGCGGTATTCACTCCTACTAGATTGTGATAAAACAAAATTCTCCGTCCTATTAAGATCAATTAGTCAAAATACCGTTTCAAATGATATTCCTTTAAGTTGTTTTTAAAAAGGATTTTGATGAAGGGTTGTATAAATCCTTCACACAACAACGTTGATTGGAGCGGAAATCCCTCACTTTCATGGAAGCAAGGGGGGCAAAACCAGCTAAAAGATAAAACAAAAAAACTGTCGAGACTTGCTCGACAGCCTTAAACTAGGTAGTTTATGTCCTAGTGTCTCACTCTTTATCTTGCTGGGATTTGCGATTTTCTTCATTTAATCGTTTAATTTCGGCCACCAGTTCTTTCAACTCATCTTTGGCATCTGGATACATCTGGTTCCAGTGCTTTGCGAGTGGAGGCATCGTTTTCGATAGATGCGTATACATTGCCCATAGTTTCACTTTTTCTTTTAGTTCAGGAGTACTATCCCCAATTAATAGTTCTGTATATTTTTCCATCAATCCATCAACTTGTTCCTGCAAGGTTTCTAGACTCATGCTATCACTCCGATCAATACAGTGTCTCTCGATTATAGCATAGAGCTGGCTTCTTTAATAAGGCGAGACTCGTCCGTTCACCTGAACATCTCTTAGTCTTGCGTAATCTATTCTCTGTTGATTTTCTCGAATAACTTTTACTAATTCATCAATTAATACTGTTTCATCTGTAATGATAAAGAACCTGCAAGAAATCATCGCAAAATCTCCAAAGAATGCTCTACAGCCTTCATATCTCTTCGCATCACGAACGGGTTGATATGGAAATATGAAGTTCCCATTTTGTTCATAAGCAGGATCGAGAGAATGTTCTTCTATTAATTTAATAAGTTCTCTAATTGTGAACTCTCTTCCCTGCTGATTTTGACCCATTTCTACAATTTCAAGCAAAGTACATACCTCCTCTACACACTATTCGAAGCAACCTTCTTTCTTATTAGAGTCCAAAGGACATAAAACGAAATCAATTTATGTAATAAAAAAAACCAGAGATAAACTCTGGCTCTACTATGGGTCACATAAGAGTGAGCTTTACGAAGGGGGGGACCACCACTCACTCTCATCATATACTATGTTGATAAAGTATGATTGGTTGGACAAGTACCACGGTACAAACATGTATTTTTTCAAATCCTACAACATTTTGCACCTGTAATCACATAAGAATAGAATAAAATTCACAGCCTATGGGAGAATGATAATAACATTCTTTACCAAAAGGAGAGGAACAGGATGAATGAACGTAAAAAACTCATCGCGCAAAATAGTGAGGAGTTATTGGCTTCAGTTCGTGAAGAGATCGCTGAAGAATTCTCGATTATGGAAGCGGTGAATGAACAAGTACAGGAAAAAGATTTTTTCACTTACCACCTATTAAAGCAAGCGGAAGAACTGCGAAATAGCAAGAATTAACTACATTGACCTATTTGATGATGGGAGCATATCATGTATACTTCCTATAACTGATAAAAAGGAATGATGCCTTTCATGACTACCCATACATTTACAGTAGGTGAAGAACGAGCAAACTATATTACCCATGGTGTAGGTGCATTAATTAGTCTTGCTGCTCTCGTCATCCTGATTGTATTCGCATCACTTCAAGGCACAGCATGGCACATCGTCAGCTTCACTTTGTTTGGAGCGACTATGCTGCTTCTCTACACAGCTTCTACCTTAGTTCATAGTTTTCCACCAGGTAAAGCAAAAGATTTCTTCGAATTTCTTGATCATTCTGCAATCTATTTCTTTATTGCTGGAACTTATACACCATTTTTGTTTATCGTCATCCAGGGATGGCTCGGTTGGACTTTATTTGGCACAGTCTGGGGACTTGCCATTGCAGGAACAGTTTTCAAAGCTTTCTTTGTTAAGAAGTTCTTGTTCATCTCTACAATTGTTTATGTCGTTATGGGATGGCTAATCGTTCTAGCATGGGGGCCTCTTCTTCAGAACCTACATCCGAACGGCATGATCCTTCTAATCATAGGAGGCTTGCTCTACACGGTCGGAGCTGTCTTTTATGTTTGGAGAGCTTTTAAATATCACCATGCTGTTTGGCACATATTTGTAATGGGCGGAACGATCACTCACTTTTTCTGTGTTTTGTTTTATGTTCTTCCCCTTTAAAGAGCACTTCTGTACGATAATCGTATAGAGGTGTTTTTTTTGTTTGAGCTTGAACAAAACACATCGTTTACTCGTTGTAGATGTAGAATTACATAATAAAAGGATGGAGTCATGTGATCGAGATAACGAATTTATCAAAGCAAATAAAAAGGAATTCGATTTTAGAAAACCTTTCTGTTTCAATCGAAGGTGGAGTGGTCGGACTCATCGGACCAAATGGTGCTGGAAAATCTACTCTTTTAAAAATTCTTTCCACTGTTACTAGACCCTCTTCAGGTGAGGTGAAGATAAACGGTTCTTCTATTCAAAAAGAGACGACAAAAGTCAGAAAACAAATTGGCTATTTGTCTCAACATTTTCAACTTTATCCTCAGCTAACAGGTGCATCGTTCCTTGACTATGTAGGTAATCTAAAGCGCTATACGAATGTTGACCACAAAAAGGAAAAAGCACGTTTACTAAAGGAATTAAACTTAACAGACTACCAACATACCAAAGTCAAAACATATTCAAACGGTATGAGACAAAGACTCGGAATAGCCCAAGCAATGTACGGGAGTCCCCATGTCATTATTTTTGATGAACCTTCTTCTGGTCTAGATCCCGATGAACGATTAAGATTCCGGCAATTGATCGCTAATTCTCCATCTGATCAAACAATCATTTTATCAACACATATCGTAGAAGATATTGAAGCGAGTTGTGATACATTGATTGTCCTAAAAGAAGGTAAGATCATTTTCCATGGATCCCCTGATGAACTACAACGGAAAGGAGAAGGGTTCGTCTGGGAGTTCGAATTGTTTGATGAGCATGCAACTGCTTTGCGAGGGCTTCAAATCACATTCACAAAGCAAATAGAAAACGGGTATTTATTCCGAGCCCTTTCGCCTGTAGCACCTCTTGAAGTTGCAGAAAGCGTTAATCCTACGCTCGAAGAAGGATATATGACCATGATTGAGTGGGACATGAGATGAAGAAATGGTTTATACACTGGAAATTTGAATTATCATTCTTATTTAAGAACTGGTTACTGCTTCCCATGCCCATTTTATTTCTATTGTGGTTAGTTACGAGTATGACCATTGAGAATGTTAGTGGTTCAGATAACCTTTATCTTTCAGCCTATCGAACAACGCATTCTACAATCTTCATTCTAGTAGTCGGATTGAGTATCCTTATTGGTGTGTACCTTATGCGTCGGGATATAGGAAATGACTCATTTGAATGGCATCTCGCCTTACCTGTTTCCAACTTTGTATTTTTATCGACAAAGTTTGTTGCAGGTATGACCTATCTGTCGTTATTCACCATATTGATGGGGATTGTGTTCAGTACACTTTCAGTCATCCAAGGCATACCAGGTGTGGTAACAACGCATGTTCTAAGCTTCTTTGTGGTTCAATATGAAGTTTCATTATTGATCAGTCTATCTCTTGGAATAGTATTGTCAGTAATTATTCGAAATCGATTCGTTTACCTCATAGCCTTTTGCGCATGGGTTTTTGGTACCTTGTTTATGGAAATATATATCCTTAATGGAACAGGAAATTTCTACTTCAAACCTTTTCACTTAACGTACTTATTTATGGATTCGATATTGGCAAATGGAGTATGGGGAATTGAAATCATGAAGGATGAAATAAAGTGGCAAAGACTTTTCGTTCTTTCTTTCTCCTTCATGTTATTAATGGTGACGATGCTAGTGCTAAATAGTAAGCGTCCCAATGAACACGTGAAACTCTGGAAAGTGGTCTGCTCTATTAGTTTGCTTGGAGCGATCTTTGCCTACCTTCCTTATAGTCAATTATGGAATGAACGCTTATCAACTTTTGATAACATGAAAGAGAGCTCTCCAACTTTCGCACTTAGTGAGGACGATCGCTCACCCTATATGTGGTTTCCACCTATAGATCACGAATCTTTCCCAATCAAGGAAAGAGATGTTTACGAGCCTGGCCTTTTTTCGATTACGAACTTTGACATCGATCTTAAACAGACTTCGAATTCTAATCTTGATATAACAGCAAACGTTACTCTTCAACACGAAGAGTTAGAAAGTAAAGATGAATTGCAGTTTACACTTAATCGAACTTTTTCACTTAAAGAAGTAAAAATCGATCAAAAATCAATTTCTTACAAACAGAATGGCGATTTTGTTACTCTCACGCTTCCAAACAATATAAAAGACCCAACTATTCAATTCATATATAGTGGCGTTTATAAATTATGGACACATCGAGTCGGTCAGGAGTATTATCCTGCTTTCTCTTTAAACAACCAGGTGGTCATGCCTTCACATACGGCATGGTACCCTTTACCAGGACATCAGTACTTGATGGATTCCACTGGAGAATCGCGAACTGATGTTGGCTTGCTTCACCCTTCCGAATTCAAGGTGAAGGTGTCAGGAATCGCGAACACCGTTTATGGCTCTGTTAAAAACGTGCAGTCTTCCGGGGAAAATCATACTCTATCGGGAACAACAGCTAGACTCGATCTATTCAGCGGCTTTTTGTCTGAGATTAAATCAAAGCACTACCCTACTACGTTAATAACTGTTCCTTATCGCCGGGAAGATTCCGAGAAATTCATGGAGAAGGTAGACCGACGTCTAACTTATTTTGAAGAATTTTTGGATGATGAGATAGAGCCCGTCCATCATTTATTCTTCTTACCATTGGATCAATTGAGGTGGAGTGGTTACTTTAGACAAAGAGGGTTTATCGATCAAAATTACATCATGAACGAAAATAACATCATAAATCAGCGCGAAACGATAAATAACTTTGTCATCGCAAATTTATTTCATGAAGATAATTTCGTCTCCGGCTATGACAGACCTAAGAACCTTTTAATAACAAGTACGATCAAAGCTTCTTTCAACTATGTTTATGAACTTGAACACGGGAAAGAGGAAGATGCTTTTCAGACACGATCACGCTACGCGAATATCCCAGATCAATATGACAAAAACGATTTCAGTAAGGAACTCATCCAAATTGATAAGCTATTAGATATGATCGAAGACGCAGTGCACGCAGGGAAAGAAGAAAAAGTTAAGGAAGTTCTCAATAGGCTTTACAGTAACCACTGGAGCGACAATAGCTATCCAACCGGGTATGACTTGTATCTCGAGCCTGTCGCTCTCATTAGCTTTGAAGATTGGATGAAAGAATGGAATGACGTAATGAAACCTGAAGAGTGAAAGGAGAAAGGGCATGACGGATGAAGAGTTAGTTGTAGGAATGTCCAAAGGCAATCAGGCTGCTTTCGAAGCATTGATCCATCGGTATCATGCCCCTCTATTGGGCTACTTAGAGCGTATGCTTCGTGACCGAAAAAAAGCAGAGGATGTCGTACAGGACACATTCCTGAAATTGCTAACACAATTGAAAACTAGGAAAATCCCTGAGAAGATTAAGCCCTGGCTATACCAGGTTGCTACGAACCAATGTAGAGACTACTGGAAAAGCTCAAGTTATAAATCTGAGAAACAAGTAATCGATAAACTACCAGATCAACAAAGCGGTGATCCATCAGTTGTAGAATTATTTGAACGCCAAGAATCGAGAAAAGAATTCCTTGAGAAGCTCGATGAACTGTCTAAGAACCAGAAAGAGATTGTGTTTTTAAGATTCTACCAGGAACTGAAGTATCAGGAAATTGCAGAAACCCTTGAAATGCCCTTAGGAACTGTTAAATCAAACCTTTATCACGCATTAAAGAAACTTAAGACATCAATCGGGCGAAAGGAGGAAGTTAGTCATGCGAGATCACATAGATGAATTAGAAGAACTTGAACAAGAAATGAAACAACCACTCAAAACTTATATGGCAACGTCACCACGGTCTGAAGATACACAAAAGCTTATACTCTCCCTTCAAGATTCTTTCGATGACCTAAAGCCAAATGAAATTGAATTTGAGTTCGATACAGAGCCTGAAAAACCGTCTCTTTTCAAACAGTGTTTAAACCAGTTTCGTTCTTATCACTGGCTCTACTGGCTAATAAGTATTGGCATATTCGCGATGTTAACATTGATTACTTCAGGTAGCGTTGATCCAGACAGCTTCTTTCCTTTACTAGTCCCGATCTATTTATTGTTCGGTATTCTTTACAGTTACAAATCCTGGAACAAAGAAATGAGAATGATTGAATCTGTCACACCATTTCCTCCAGCACTTTTATTACTTAGCAAATTACTCGTTGTTCTAGGAGTGAATTTCAGCTTTGCCTTCGCCTCAACCATGGTTATTATCGTGGAGAACCATTATGTTGAGCCAGGCATGTTCTTATTACAATGGATCGCCCCTTTACTATTTCTAACAGGATTACTTGCTTACATTATGTTCCACAAAGGAGTAGTAGCTGGCTTTATCTCTGCATTAGCTGGTTGGGTATTTACCTTTATCGCACTGCCATACTCTTTGCATCAACTGTCTAGCGGTTCACACGTCTCTCAAATTCCTCTAGTTGTTGCATATTTAATCATCTTTGCCACAGGAGGTCTCTTATTATTTTTATCCTATCGCAAAAGTTTACACCTTCAATATATGTGAGGTTATGAAATGATTTCAATTGACCATGTCAAATACAACAGAAAAGGTTTCTCACTAACCATTCCCAATATGCAACTTAATGCTGGAATCACGATTTTAGTTGGTAAGAACGGCGCTGGAAAATCCACCTTCCTCCAACTTCTCGCCACTGCCCTTAAGCCACATCAAGGCAGTATTACTTATGGAAGAAAAACGGTTGGTGAAGCCCTTCCATTTATCCGGAAGCAAATAGGCTTTCTCCCAACAGGTGTAGAACTGTACGAAGAGATGAAAACGAGACAGCTCCTGACTTATATGAGTGAATTAAAAGGCATATCAACCGACAAAGCAGTGAAAACGTCAATCCAAGCAATGAACCTTGAAGAGGTAAAAAAGACCAAAATCAAATCTCTTTCTCAAGGTATGAAACAACGTGTAGGAATTGCTCAAGCACTTTTAAGTACACCTTCCTTCCTCCTTCTTGATGAACCATTAAATTATTTGGACAGTCAAGAAAGAAAAAACGTAGTGTCGCTCCTATCACGTTATGGGAAAAATAAGCTTGTTCTCGTTGCTACTCATGATTTAAATGAGTGGGAAGAAATTGCTGATCACGTCATATGGCTAAGTGAAGGACAGGTACTGTTCGATGGACCACTTACTTTATGGAAAGATAACTCTGTTCGCGTTTGGGAAGGGCAGGTAAAGCAACACGAGATCAGCTCACTTGATTTCAACCGCATCACTTACATGAAGAGGTCGAACGACGAAGTTCTCGTTAAATACATTTCTGAACCAAAGCCTTTTGATACCTTCAAACTCGCTACTACTACCATTGAGGATGCGTACTTTATACGAAAATATAACTCGTGACTATCTTATTGAAACCCTTCTGATCATCAGAAGGGTTTTTGTTTGTAATTAAGAATTCGCCGCATAGCATTTGTTTGAAAAAGAAATACATGAAAAAGGCTGTCGAGAAATCTCGACAGCCAAAAAATATTCTATTCTCTCGAATTCCAAGCCGTAGTATAGATGTTAAACAGCTCTTCAAGTTGGTTTACAAGATTTAGAGCAAGAAGACCGTTTCCTTCTGCGCTATTCCTATATCCGATTGGAACAGTTCGTTTGATAAGCTGAGCATAAATCTCAGGTTCAGTTAGTGTTCGATTAAATTCTTTCTCTGATAAATTCATTAAGAGCGCTAACGCTCCGGAAACATGTGGTGCTGACATAGATGTTCCAGAAAGTACTGCATATTTGTTATCAGGAAAAGTAGATAAAATATCTACACCTGGAGCGATGAGGTCGATTTCATCATTTGTATTGGAAAACGGTGCAAGTGTTCGATTGAAAGAAGCAGCTCCCACTTCGATTACTTCATTATAGGCTCCAGGATAAGCAAATTCCGGGGTATCTGCTTTTGCATCCCCCTCATTTCCTGCCGCACAGACGACCGATATGTTTTGATCGACAGCATCTTTAATCGCTTCATGAAGTTCAGGCAGATCAGATGGACCTCCTAGAGACATCGAAATAACATTAACTCTTTCACCGTTTGCCCCTTCCCAATCGATCGCATAGCGAATTCCACTTATGATGGACTCGTACGTACCGCTTCCTGCACCATCTAGTACTTTAACGATTAAGAGCTTTGCTTCTGGAGCCACTCCTACGATTCCATCTTCTCCCTGTATAGCGGCGACTGTACCAGCCACGTGAGTCCCATGGCCGTTATTATCATCGTAGTTATCTGGATCAGCATTGTAATCTTTAGTAAAGTTCTTCCCACCAATTATTCTAGACTGAAGATTAGGATGATCCATCTGACAACCCGTATCGATAACAGCCACTATTCTGTTCCTGCCACGATCTGATTCCTCCCATATCTCAGGAGCCTGAATCATTTCTACACCATCTGGATAAGCTTCTTTCGCTTTACTTACTACTTCATTTACTTCGAATGGAATTAATTTTATTTCGTTCATAAGTACCCCCTTCACGCTCTGTTAACAGAATTATCTGATAAAAGAGGTCTTCTTGTCCAGTCCCATATGTGCTAATTCTTTCCTTTTTCCAATAAACTGGTGCTACCTTTGTCCTATAAGAGACGAGCTGTTTTTTCATCAAGGCTACTGCGCTCTCTATTTGTAGTTATGCGATTTCTACTTCACTGTTTTGTTTTAATCGGTTTATTCCAGATATCAGAGACTCTACCTTTCCTTTTTACATAAACCTCATAAACTTCTCTATATTTTTACATTACAAAAGTTCACATTGCGCAATACCATAAAGGATTGTATAATAAACTGGTACTGAACAATATAAACTTCAAAGGGGAGTAGCTAGTCACAGTATGGTCGTCATGACGAGAAACGTTTGTTTCTCCGGCCACACTGGCAGTCTATTAGACTGTTAGCGAGACCTTTGCCCGCAATGCCGGACAAAGGACCCTTCTTTCTTATCCTGTCCGTCGTCATGGCAGGATTTTTTTATTTGTTATCACTATTTTTTAATGAGGAAGGTGTATTCATGGATTTATTTTCAGTAGAATTCTTCATGGCTCTGCTTAGCATTGTTATGATCGATATTGTTCTCGCTGGTGACAACGCCGTTCTAATCGGTATGGCTGCTCGGAACTTGCCTGAGAAACAGCAGAAGAAAGTGATATGGTTAGGTGCACTAGGTGCGATCGTCATTCGATCAGTTGCAACACTTCTCGTTGTATGGTTACTAAAAATACCTGGCCTTCTACTTATTGGTGGAGTGGTGTTACTCTGGATTGCTTATAAACTATTGAATGAAGAAGAAGAGGATGAAGATGTAAAGTCAGCTGTGAATTTATGGGCAGCTGTCCGAACGATTATTATCGCTGACGCTGCTATGGGTCTTGATAATGTAATCGCAGTTGCAGGAGCAGCAAATGGGGATTTCCTACTCGTTATTCTCGGACTAATCATTAGTATCCCTATTGTTGTATGGGGGAGTACAATTATCCTGAAACTTATGGAGAAGTATCCTGTCATTATTTATATCGGTGCTGGTGTTCTTGCATGGACAGCATCTAAAATGATCCTACACGAGCCTTTTATAGGGGACTTTATCAACCATAACACGTTCATTGAATGGGCATTTATGATTATTGTAACTGCATTGATACTTCTTGCAGGAAAGCTTAAATCAGCTCAATCGAACCACGAAGTTGCACGTGAACATTAATCGTTAAAGAGCTCTGAAATTATCAGAGCTCTTTTTTTATGCTTTATCATCACATATGTACTGTTTGAAGATTCCATGTTCTTGAAATCCTAGTTTTCTCAATATAGGCTCCGACGTTCCAAATCTAGCCTGTGTTACTGCAAAGCTGCTCCCTTTTTCCTTCGCTTCCAATAGTCTATTCTCAACCATACTTCGGTAAACGCCTTTCCCCCTGTGAGATTGAAGTACCCCAGCTCCTGTCATATAAAGGGCCTCGCCATCATGACTATAACGATAGGAAGAATAACCTATGGGCGTATCCTTTTCAAATGCGAGAATGAACCCTCCTCTACGATCCGGAAGATTTAAATAGCTTATTCTCTCATTAATAGCAGCCTCTAAACTCCTCTCGTCATACCCCCAAATTTCAGCGCTTAACTTTGCGTGAAGACAAGCCTCTTCTTCTGTCATTACGTTCATTATTCGATAACTTACTGGTGTTACGCTTACTTCATCTAGTGTTCTCGCTAATCCAATATACGTATCATGGTGTGCCATGCCATGCTCGACGAGCTTAGATTCGAGATGTGTGTTTCCATTTACCCACCAAGAAAATGGTCGCTCCTCAAAATAGTCAAAAACCGTTGCAATGTTCTCAACAGGCTGCTTGTACCGAACCACTCTATTGGCATGGACACTAGTAGAACGTAAGTTTTTTATCATAATTAGGTCTTCTTTTTGAACAAATTGAATACATTCAGGTACAAACGATGGTTCATAATCCCATTGAAGTGCCTCAACCTTCTCTATCATTGTTCTTCACCTACTTTTTCAACATCCTATCATGTTTCGTTTCAATATCTTCAGGTTTAAGCCCAGTTGTTGCTGAAGCCTCCATCTGCAGATTACGATTACAGTTTTCACATGTGAATGAAGATGATTTATTGATTAATAGTTTACGGTATTGGGGATGGCCTGGTTTTATCTCATATTCCTTTTTGCAAAGTAAGCACGTTTTGATCATCAGATCTCCTCCTTTTACCAATTACCTTATGTATTCGTCATCACACCTATCATGAACCTGTATATTGTCTAAATTGTCACATTCAAATTTTGATTAGAATACATTAATCAAGGACATACTGGGAAAAAAAAGAACCATTAAGGAGGTGTACTCTTGGAAGCGAATCAGCTAAGAAAAGCAATTGAACAACGAAAGCATTATTACATTTCAAAGCTGGTTGAAGCAGGTGCATACTCCACTACTGATCAACATCTTTACCAATGCACACTGACAGACCTTGAAAAAGAGTACAAACAACTCTCAAATTACTAATCTGAAGAGGTTCTGACTGAATCTCTTTTTTTCTTTGTTAACCAATCTACAAATAATTAAGAAAAAACATGTATAGATTAAGGATTTAATGGCGAAGCTTTAAACATAGATAGATAACCTAGCAAAGTTAGAAAGGATGATTTACTATGAATAAAGCAGAACTACTACACACTGTGGCAGAGAAAGCTGAACTGTCGAAAAAGGATACTGCAAGAGTGATAGACACGTTGATGGATACGATTGCTGAGGCACTTGCTAAAGGTGAGAAGGTTCAACTCGTTGGTTTTGGTAACTTTGAAGTAAGAGAGCGTTCCGCTCGCAAGGGTCGCAACCCTCAAACTGGAGAAGAAATTTTCATTCAAGCTTCTAAAACACCTGCTTTCAAACCAGGTAAAGCACTAAAAGAAAAAGTCGTTTAACGCATAAAGCTGGAATCATTCGATTCCAGTTTTTCTTTTGCGGTAACGATAAGCATACTTTGTTACTTTTATTATCGAATAGCAAAAAAAATAATAAGCGCGCTTCAGGTTATCGAGAAAGTTTGAAGCGCGCCTTAGAGCGCACTTAATTGTTTACTAAGCTTGTTATACCAATCCTCTGAAAGCTCTTTCGCTAACATTGCTTGTTCAAGCCCAGTACGGTCCTGTCTGTCGTGGTAAGTTAAACGATTGACCATCGCTACAGTTACATTATGATCTGGCCTATGGTCTACATTTATTTCTTCACCAGTCGTTACATAACCTTCTTGAAGGACTCGTAAATAATACCCGCTAAATCCAACTTCAGTTACTTGCTTTGCCATATCTTCTACACCAAATTTACTTGCAAGCTTATAGCAAGGCTTTCTAGGTAAACTAACCTGCACTAGAACTTCTCCTATACGGTAGACATCACCTATTCTCACTTCGTTTTCATCTAGCCCAGATACGGTGAAATTCTCGCCAAATGCTCCAGGAGACAGTTTTCGGTCCAATTTCTCTTCCCAGTATGGATAATGCTCATAAGGATAGACACATATCGCTTTCTCAGGACCACCGTGATGAACGCGATCAGCTTGTCCATCCCCTTCTACCTGAACAGTGGAAACATACACTGGTTCATAGGTAGACGTCTTTATTATTCCAGATTCCATCATTTTTCCTTGATATTGCATGTCAACTGGCATTCCAACATTTACGCTTAAAAGGTTTTTCACTGCCCTAGCCCCCTTCTGCTTTAATCGTAGCATAATCTTCCATATCGCAGCTGTCGGGAAATGAAAAAGCAGCCCTTTCTAAAGGACTGCTCTTTCCTATGAATGCTTATCATCTAGGCGCTTTTCTATTTCTGCTAACTCCTTTTCATTCTTTAGAAGTTCTGCTTTATTTTGCTCAACAAGCTGTTTAAAAGTTAATTTTTTATGCTTTTTCACAATAACCCACCAACTTTCTTGTCTGTATGCTAACGATTATACATCAACATAACGAAAGGTAAGTTTACTAATTGTTAAAATTTTATGAAAATTAACACATAATTAAGTTTATTCGCCTTATTTTGGATTATTACCTTGTTCTCTTTCCGAAATATGGCTAGAGCAACCTTCATCACAAACATTTTCCTTTATAATTGTAATAGATCACTTCGAAGGAGTTTTGATGATGGGATATATAGAAGAGTTAAGAAGCCTGGTTGGAAAACGACCACTAATACTTGTCGGATCAGTCGTGATTATTTGTAATAAAGAGGGCTCGCTCCTTCTACAACAGAGAAATGAAAAGAAAGAACGGTGGGGCTTACCTGGTGGGTTGATGGAGCCTGGGGAGTCTACAGAAGAAACTGCTATCCGAGAAGCATTTGAGGAAACAGGCTTAATTGTAGAATCACTTACTCTTTTTCAAATGTATTCAGGACAGGAATTCTTCACCATAGCAGATAACGGTGATATGTTTTACTCCGTTACAGCTGCTTATTATTCTCAAAATTACACAGGAGAACTGACAGCCAATAAGGAAGAAAGTCTGTCCTATCAGTTTTTTGAAGCTACTAGTCTACCGGAGAATATGGTAGGTAGCCATCGAAAAATGATTTTGGATTACATGAAATCCTTTTAAAAAGAACAGCCCGACGAGTCGTCGGGCTGTTCTTTATTTCCTTACTCACCTAAATTCACATTGTGGTATACCTGCTGAACATCTTCAAGATCTTCAAGCACATCGACTAGCTTTTCGAATTGTTCCTGAGATTCTTCTGTAAGTTCAACTTCATTTTGAGCAAGCATCGTAAGCTCTGCAACAGTGAAGTCTGTGATTCCTTCATTTTTTAATGCTTCTTGTACGACATGGAACTGATCAGGTTCAGCATAGATGATTACAGCGTCTTCTTCTTCTAATAAATCTCTCACGTCAATATCTGCTTCCATTAATAGTTCAAGCAGTTCATCCGCTGTTCTTCCTTCAATACCAAATACGGCAGTTTGATCAAACATATATGCGACAGATCCAGTCACACCCATATTACCACCGTTTTTACCAAATGCAGCTCTCACATCTGAAGCTGTGCGGTTCACATTGTTTGTTAACGTATCGACGATCAACATTGAACCATTCGGTCCAAACCCTTCATAACGAAGGTTGTCATAGTTTTCTTCTGATCCACCTTTTGCTTTCTCAATCGCACGGTCAATGATCGCTTTTGGTACATTGTACGTCTTTGCCCGTTCGAGTACCAACCGAAGGGCCTGATTCGCTACAGGGTCTGGCTCGCCTTGTTTAGCTGCAACATATATTTCACGACCGAATTTCGCATAAATCCTACTAGTATTTGCATCTTTTGAAGCCTTTTTCTCTTTGATATTATTCCATTTTCGTCCCATTTCGTTCCACTCTCTTTCAACTTAATCTTATTATCTATTATTAAAAGCATATGAACTATCACCGATAGAAATTTACAATTCCTTCATTAATTATAGCACATTCAACGAACTAGATAGGTGGATCAAGACGGCCAGTTGTCGATCACTTCTCCATAGACGACCTGATCATATTTTCCTTTCACAACATTAAGAGTATGATGAAATAAGAAAGGTGGGGTAAGATGCAGAAACTAAGATTAAGAGATTATGGTATATCCATTGGAGAATTAAAGGCAGGTCCCCTCAATTCCATAACTGATGTTCGAGGAGTTACTGTTGGACATGTCACTCTTAGTAACGGCGACATGCAAACAGGCGTAACAGCGATCCTACCTCATCAAGGAAACACATTCAGAGAAAAATGCATTGCATCAAATCATGTAATTAATGGTTTCGGAAAATCATTGGGGACGATTCAAATGAGCGAACTTGGAACATTGGAAACCCCAATCCTTTTAACAAATACACTCAGCATAGGAACAGTTTCGGATGGACTATTCGATTATATGCTTGAACAATGCCCCGAAATCGGCAAATCTACGGGAACAGTCAATCCGATCGTTGGTGAGTGCAATGATATGTTTTTGAATAACATTCGCGCGAAATACGTTAAGAAAGAGCACGTCCAGGAGGCAATCACTACCGCTTCGAGTAGTGTGGATGAAGGTACTGTCGGAGCAGGTACAGGGATGCTGTGTTATTCATTAAAAGGTGGTGTAGGCACTTCATCTAGAAAGATGGAGATGACACATGGTACATACACATTAGGTGTTCTGGTCATAACAAACTTTGGTATTTTACGTGATTTACGAATTAAAGGAAGAGCGATTGGTGAAGAGCTTAAAGCTAGTCTTCAAAGTAAATGGGAAGAAAAAGATAAAGGCTCCGTAATGATCATCGTAGCCACAGACCTTCCTGTTTCTGAGCGGCAGTTAAACCGAATCATCAAGCGATCTGTTACAGGCTTATCAAGAACAGGGTCTATCATAACAACAGGCAGTGGTGAAATAATTGTCGGTTTCTCAACAGCTAACAAAGTGCCACATGAGAAGTCGTCAGTGCCTTTGGAGATAAAAACCATTCATGAAGAAGATATTGATCTTCCTTTTCGAGCAGTCGGGGAAGCCACAGAAGAAGCTGTACTCAATTCGTTGACTCAGGCAACACATGTGGTAGGACGAGATGGGAATGAACGTCCAGCACTAAAGGATTTATTGGAGGAGTTCGGCATTCAATTAAAATAAGAAAAGAACCTACCATCACAGTAGGTTCCCTTCTCTCTTCTATAACTCATCAAATCCATTATCATCAGATACCTTCGTATATTGTCTTGATTTCTGTTCAAAGAAATCGCTCTTTCCAGAGTTCACATCAGCATAGGCTTTAATCCAACGCATTGGGTTTTCTCGATAGCCTTCGAAAGGCCTCTCAATTCCGAGCTGATTCACACGTTTATTGGTCATAAATTTAATATAATCGTTGAGCTCATTTTGTGAGATTCCTATAAATCTATTTCCTATGATCTCTTCTCCCCATTTCATCTCTAATTCTGCTGCTTTCTTAAAGGTTTCTGTAATAAAACGATGGTTTTCCTCTGTATTCAGTTGAGGCTGTTCATTGAATAATTCTTTGACGATATTCACAAAAAGGGTGACATGAAGCTGTTCATCACGATTGATATAATTGATCATTGTTGAAGTCGATACCATCTTTTGATTACGCGCTAAGTTATAGAAGAAGGCAAATCCTGCATAGAAAAACAATCCTTCTAAAATGATGTCATAAACAATCGATTCAAAGAACGTTTGAGGAGATGGATTTTCTACAAACCTCTCATAACCTGATGCTATGAATTCATTTCTCTCCAGTAAGATTTCATCATGCTTCCAATACTCGAAAATGCGATCTTGTTCCTGCTTAGACACAAGCGATGAGAGCACATAGCTATAGGATTGGTTATGAATGACTTCTTGGAAAGAAAGAACTTGCATAAGAGCAGATAAACTAGAGTCTGTTAAATAATCTGCTACTTTGCTCGAGTAATCTGTCTGAATCGAATCAAGAAATGCAAGCAGACCTATGATTTTCTTAAACGTTTCCTGTTCTTCCTTAGATAAAGATTCCCACTGCTTTACGTCTTGTGACATGTTAATTTCGAATGGTGTCCAAAAATTACCCAACATGTTCTTATACATTGGATAAGTCCAGCTAAACCTTGTATCATCCCAGTTTAGTACATTGGAACTCTTTCCATTAATAATCCCGCTGGATCGATTAGGTGCTGTACGATCATATATTTTCCTTTTCTGAATCGTATTCATAATCTTCCTCCTAACTTCAGCAGCTTTCGCAATCCTCAATATCTACTGATGTGCTTCTGACGTAGTATGTTGTTTTTAACCCTTTTTTCCATGCTGTCAGGTGAATGTTCAAGAGATCTTTCGCCTTAACTGTATTTTGCACATAGATGTTAAATGAAATCGACTGATCGACATGGCGCTGTCGAGCGGCGTTCTGCTCGATGCTCCATAATTGGTCAATATGGTATGCAGATTTGTAATACCAGGTCGTTTCAGGTGTTAGATCTGGTGCAGTTACCGGAATTTTATAATCTTTCTTCTCCTCAGAGTATTCTTTCCGAAAAATTGGGTCGATCGAGGCAGTAGAACCGGCAATCAAGCTTGTAGAACTATTCGGTGCAACTGCTAATAAGTTTGCATTACGAAGACCACTACTCTGGACTTTTTCTTTGAGTGCTAGCCATTTTTCACAGTGATACCTCCTTCGTTCAAAGTAAGCACCATTCTGCCAATCTGATCCTTCAAACATCGAGTAAGCACCTTTCTCCTGAGCTAACTCCATACTTGCTTCTATCGTTAAAAAATTGATCGTTTCATATAATTCATCTGCATATTGAACAGCTTCGTCCGACTCCCAAACTAATTTGTTTTTGGCAAGAAGATGATGCCACCCAAATGTACCTAGACCAATTCCTCTATATTTCTCATTTGTAAGTTGCGCTTGTGGAACTTCGATTGTGTTGCAGTCGATCACATTATCAAGCATTCGAACTTGAATTGGAATCAACCTTTCAAGCACACCCGCGGGAACAGCTTTACCAAGATTAACACTCGAAAGGTTGCATACCACATAGTCACCAGGTGTTTTTGTGATAACAATCTTTCCGTCCTTTGTTACCTCTTCCTCGACCGTGGTCGCGCTCATATTTTGCATAATTTCAGTACATAAGTTAGAGCTATAGATCATACCCTTATGCTTATTCGGATTCGCTCGGTTTACTGCATCTCTATAGAACATAAATGGAGTGCCAGTTTCTAATTGTGATTTCATGATTCGTTTCATAATATCGATCGCTGGTATGGTTTTACGAGATAACTCCTTGCTATTCACACACTGCGTATATTCCCTTCTGAAATCACCATCTCCTTGTGCTTCATCGTAAGCATCTTCAAGTGAAAAGCCCATCACCTGTCGAACCTCATGAGGATCAAACAAATGCCAGTCATCACGTTGTTCGACAGTCTCCATAAATACATCAGGTATGCAAACTCCCGTGAAAAGGTCGTGCGTCCTCATCCGTTCATCACCGTTATTTAATTTTGCATCAAGAAATTCAATAATATCTCGATGCCAGACATCAAGATATACGGCAACGGCTCCTTGGCGTTGTCCCAGCTGATCAACGCTTACCGCCGTGTTGTTTAATTGCTTCATCCAAGGAAGTACTCCAGAGGAGTTTCCTTTGTACCCTTTAATATCACTTCCTCTCGCTCTAATCTTTCCAAGATAAGCACCGATTCCACCACCGTTTTTGGATACTGTTGCAACATCGGTATTGCTGTCATAAATGCCTCGCAAACTATCATCTACCGTATCGATAAAGCAAGAACTCAGTTGTCCATATGTTTTCCCAGCATTAGCAAGAGTAGGTGTAGCAACTGTCATATAGAGATTCGAAATTGCCCAGTAGGCTTCTTTAACAAGTTCTAATCTATTATTCTCTGGTTCCTTCATCATCAGCAACATCGCAATCACAAGAAAGCGTTCTTGAGGCATTTCCACAATATTATTCTCGTAATCTTTAGTTAAGTAGCGGTCTGCCAGTGTTCTTAAACCAATGTACGTAAAAAGGCTATCTCGTTCTGGCTCAATGATTTCTGTAAGTTGTTCGATTTCCTTTTCACTATAGCTTTTCAAAAGATCAGAGTTGTAGATTCCTTGTTCTGTAAGAGCCTTTAATAAGCGGTGGAATGCCCCCTCACAGTACACCACTTCTTCTCCACGTTTTTGAGTCGCATTCCTATACAGGGAACGAAGATGAAAAGCCGCTGCCACAAAAGTCCAATCTGGTTCTTCAGCTGTTATTCGCTCGAGTGCATGCAAAACCAACATTCGCTCTAAATCTTGATCAGTCTCTTCTCCTGAAACTCCGTTTACTACCTTATTTAAAAATCCTTCACTAGTTAGATAAGAAAAACGTTCCAGAATCCCTTTTGCCTCTTTTATAATTTCATGTTCAGCTAGATCAACCGTATAACTCATAAAACCCTCTCCTTTTAGACAAAATAAAAAGCTCACTCTTCAATGAGTGAGCTTGAGAATATGACAAGGGTGAAATCCAGGAATGGCCTGCATCCTTATTGCCACTTCTCATCCTCAATCCCCGAAGAATAGAAACGATTTGAGTACAGGCAGGTCTACTGGCTACGTGTTTCTTCCTCAGCAAGCCTTCCCGGATCATCATCCAGTGGCATTTGCTTCGTCCACACGACAGTTGCGGGGACAGCTCCGGATTCTAACCGGATTCCCTATTAAGTCGTTATACGACACCGCATACTCAATCATTATTTAATTAATGTTCAACAAATCTATATGTAGTATTATACACGTTGAATAAACACTAAATATCGATACCATTATCTTATCGTACATTCTAAATTCGAACAAGGACAAAAAAGCATTTATTCGTTTTTGGGTATAAAGTCTTTGTTTTGCCTAACACTTTTGTTTCCATTCAGCATATATTGTTTATACCTAAAAATGTTTCCCTAAGGAAAAAGGAGATGAGCTCAACATGAGAAAACAACCACATACATGCCTGAAGAAGCTAGCCGGTTATACACAATTATGCTGTAAAATCGGATTACTTAGTGAAGAGGAAAGCAAGGAAATCATGAACCTTCTATTACAACAACGAATATGAGCATACAAAAAGAGATAGGAAACCCTATCTCTCAGAGATTAGCTTAGTTTTTCAATTAATTGAGTAAGTATTTCGTCTTTCTTTTTCGCTAATTCAATGGCTTCTTCTCGCTTTTCTTTCATTTCACTGAACTTCGCTTTTAGTTCCTCTTTTTCTTCATCAGTGATTTCAGGTCGCTCGCCATCTTTCCATTGTTGTTTTTGCGCCTTCATTTTCTCATGAGCAGTCTTTGCTTCTTCATGAAGTGCATTTAACTGCTTATTAACATTTGTTAACTCACTCTGAAGTTCTTCAACTCCATCAATCGCTGAGGCATTTTTATCGAGCAACACATTAATCAGCTTTTCTTGCTTTTGGAAGATCGTTCCCATCAACTCATGATTCTCTTTCTTGTTTCCCATTCCTTCCTTATGGAAACCTCTTTTATGGTGATGATTTTCAAGCTGTCCTTGCTCAGAACTTACCTCAGCATCCACTAATGCGTCTCCAGATGAGGCATTCGCATTAACTCCGGCTAATCCTCCCGCAATGACTACGGATCCTACAATACCTACCAACCACTTTTTCAATTCATTCAATCTCCCTTCAAATTATTATCCTTACACTCTTCATTATGGACAATAATTGCGGAAGAAATTTCGTGATAAGTGTGTGAAATTATGTGAAATTGATTCGTGCTTAATTTTTCAGCTGTTCTATAACCGCTTCATTTACACTTCTTACATGCAAATCACGTTGTGGGAATGGTATTTCAACATTGTTTTCTGCAAGCACCTTATTGATTCGAAAATTAAGATTGCTTCTCGTTTCTACCGCTGCTTTAGGTGAAGAAATCCAAATGAACAACTGAAAATCTAAAGATGAGTCTCCAAATCCAATAAAGTTCACGAACGGATTCGGCTTCTCAAGTACATACATCGAGTTTTGTTTTTCTTCTTTTGCAACTTGATGAAGCAACTCCCGAATCAGTTCAACATCAGAACCATAGGCGACACCGATTGGAACTACTAGACGCAGGCGGTTGTCTCCGTAAGAGTGATTTACAACTTGCTCTTCAATAAAATATGAGTTTGGCATGATGATGCGTTCATTATCTAACGTTCGAATAATCGTTGCTCGCATTTTTATTTTTTCAACATCGCCAATGATGTCATTGATAATGACTCGATCCCCTACTTTAATTGGCCGTTCGAACAAAATAATAAGTCCGGAAATGAAATTATTGGCAATGTTCTGCATCCCAAAACCAATTCCAACACCGATTACCCCGGCAAAAATCGTCAATGCACTTAAGTCGATTCCAACTGTAGTTAAACTAATAATTACCGCGATCACCATTAATGAATAATGAAAAACTCGATTAAACGTAAATTGCAAACCTGTATCTAACCTGTAGTGATCATACAAAGGAGGCATAAGTAATGAGGTGAATATCTTCGATAACCTGTTTGCGAGAGTAATAATGAACAATGCGATCAGAATAATAAGTAATGATATTTCAACATCACCGATCGTAAACAACTCTTGACTCATCCAGGCATACTCGGAATAGTAGAGCAATAGGAAAACAAGAATCGCATACAACACAACCCAATTCAAAAATGAAAGTACGGCTACTCTGCTCTCATGCTTTTCAAATCCTTTTCTTTTGAAAAGAAGTGCTTTTCCAATGAATCTAAATAGGATGATGCTTACGATTACGATTGTGGTAATCAAGGTATCTTTCATAATGGAATTCTCTAAGAAAGTAAACAAAGAAATAATAACCTCCTTTAGCAAGAGTTACGAATTATCATACCATGACTTGTAACCTATCCCTTTCTTAGTACGTTTAGTTGTATAAAGGATGAGGGGGGAAAAGGAATGAACAAGGTATTGATATGTGTAATCGCCTTATCGATCTTTCTTATTACAGCTTGCAGCTCAGAACAAAACCAGTCTGAGAGCGCCGATCGAGTTGAATTTGCAACTGAGGATATGGCTGGAAATGCCGAAGAAGGAAAAGGGAACGATACTAGCGAATCCTCTTCTTCGGATAAAGCTATGGACATGCCAAAACTTCAGACAGATCGAAAAGTAATCTTTCATGCGAATTTATCCATAACAGTAGAAGACCTTTCTAAAGCCACCGACCGACTGGAACAGCTCTTAGAGTCAAATAACGGATACATTGTTGAGGCTAATACTTTCTCCGAAGAAAACACGAACTATGGTTCAATGACTGTACGGGTTCCTCAAAATAACTTTTACCCTTTTCTTGATAAAGCTGAAACAATTGGAAAGGGCACACCAGAGAAATCCATTTCAGGCAGTGATGTAACAGAAGAATTTGTGGATTTAGAAGCAAGGCTTAAAGCAAAAGAAAATGTCAAAAGTAGGTTGGAATCTTTCTTAAAGAAAGCTGAAAAAACAGAGGATTTACTGGCTATTTCAAATGACCTCTCACAAATACAAGAAGAAATCGAACAATTAAAAGGGAGGATGAAGTATTTAAACAATCAGAGTGACTATTCAACGGTTACGATCTCATTAGAAGAAAGTAAAATCACAGTCCCATCTCTAGGCGAAGGTGATGACAGTACGATTGATGAGGCGAAGCAGCTGTTTATGAAAACAGCAAATGGCATCCTTCATTTCTTCTCAAAAACAGTGGTATTTCTCTTTGGGTTATCGCCAGTACTCGTGCCACTTACCTTAGTAGCCGTATTTTTTCTGCTACGTCATCGTAAAAAAAGAAGAAAAGAGTGATCCAAACATTCGATCGAATCGTTAGCTTATTAAATCCGCTATAGAGCAAACGAGGTGATACCGTGAAAATAGTCATGTCTCTAGTTACTGCAGTAATCATCTTTCTTCTGATTACTGGTTATACAAATAACTATTCATCAACTGCTGAAACGGATTCAGAACGAGTTAAAAAAGTAGAAATTGAAAATGATTCCGATGTAGCATATGACAACGTAAAACAATCAATCGATGAAAATGCAAATAAAGTTCCAGAGTCTAGTCAGGGAGGCATAATCCCTGTTTCTGTCGAGATTCCTTCTATTGAGGTTGAAGCAAAAGTCGAGAATGTCGGTATACTGGAAAACGGTCAGATGGGTGTTCCATCCAATCACGTAAATGTCGGATGGTTTGAACCTGGCTTCCAACCTGGATCAACCGGAAATTCCGTCATAGCAGGACATGTAGATAGCAAAACAGGACCCTCTGTTTTCTACCATCTTGAAGATCTATCAGAGGGTGATGAAGTATTTATAACCGATAAGGATGGAGAAACACTTACGTTCGTTGTAACAGGGAAAGAGAGATACCCTTTTCAGAATGCACCTATTGAAAAAATCTTTGGACCAACGGATGACGCCAATCTCAACCTCATCACGTGCACAGGTAACTTCAGTCAGTCTCATGGCACCCATGAAGAACGCCTCGTCGTGTTCACTGATCTCAAAGTAGAATAGTAGTAACATAAAAAAAGACGCTTCTCCTTTTCATAGGACGAAGCGTCTTTTCTGTTATGCGATCAACTCGCTTTTTTAACTTCTATTTCACCTAAGTATCGATTGAAATAGTCATCTGTTTCACTTTTTATCACTTTATATAGTAGTAACAAAGCGATCAAGTTAGGAATCATCATAAGTGCATTAGCCATATCAGCAAATGCCCACACTGTTGTCAGGTTTGCTATCGTTCCAACAAAGCATGCTAGGATATATACGATTCCATAATACGTAGTAAATTTAGTCCCTGCTAAATATTCAAAACATTTGTATCCGTATACATACCAACCTAGAATCGTAGAAAAACCAAAGAAGATAACTGAGAAGGTAACGATATATTCACCGATCATACCAAGACTCGAGCCAAAGGCCGCAGTAGTCAATGCTCCTGCTTCTAAATCAGAGTTATGAACGACACCTGATAGATCTCCTCCTGTTGGATCCCAGAATCCAGTAATAAGTAGCACTAATGCTGTCATCGTACAAACAATGATTGTAACGATAAATGTACCTGTCATCGCTACAAGCGCCTGTCTTACAGGATGTTCTGCTTTTGCATTACCAGCGATTAGAGCTGCTGTCCCAAGACCAGCTTCGTTCGAGAAGATTCCTTTGGAAACTCCAGATTTCACAGCTTCCATAACGATTACTCCTGAAAAACCGCCCACTGCCGAGATTGGTGAAAAGGCGTAAGTGAAGATTAACTTCATTGCAGGAATTATAGCATCAACATTTAATAAGATGATGATCAAAGCCCCTACTATGTAGAGTACAGCCATAATCGGCACAAAAAAACCGGCTACTGAGCTGATACGTTTTACCCCTCCGAAAATGATCAAAGAAGTAAGTCCTGCTACAATTGCTCCCGTTATCCATCCATCGATATTAAAACTTTCTCCTACAACACTCGCAATGGTGTTTGATTGAACACTATTCCCAATTCCGAGTGAAGCAATTGCACCGAATAGCGCAAATGAAATGGCAAGCCACTTCCACTTTGACCCAAGACCTTGTTCAACATAGTACATCGGTCCACCAGCGTACTCACCTTTATCATTTTTCACACGGTATTTCATTGCAAGGAGGGCTTCACCGTATTTTGTAGCCATTCCAAATAACCCAACGACCCACATCCAAAATACAGCGCCTGGCCCCCCAATCGTAATCGCTGTTGCAACACCGGCAATATTTCCATTCCCTATCGTAGCTGCCAATGATGTCATAAGTGCTTTGTAGTTACTAACATCACCTTCAGCAGAAGTATCCTCCGCTTTCTCTTTTGAAAATGCGAGCTTGAATGCATAGCCGAGCTTCCTGAACTGAAGCCCTTTTAATATCAGTGTCAAAAACACACCTGTACCAAACAAAAGAATTAAGCTTGGTGCTCCCCAAAGAAATCCATTCACTATTTTTAGAAGTTCTAAGATGTCCATTTCCTCTACTCCTCCAACGTGTTAACGCTTTCAACTGACGACCTTTATACATTACCATCAGTATGATTTCGACGTCAATGATAATGACCGTTTTAGACACAACTATACGATTCGTTTCTCACATAAGAAAAGAGACCCTCACTGGGTCTCTCCAAAGATTTCTCTTTTTATAATTGACCTAGAGCATCACTGATGTTGATCTCACCATTTAATATCTCGAACGTTTTATTGAAGGTGTTTTCATTTTCTACGATTTCCGCAAGTACGTTAGCCACATCTTCACGTGGAATCTGTCCGGACTTGTCTTCAAGCGTTTCAGCTGCACGAATTTGTCCGTTAGCAGCTTCGTCTGAAAGTCTTCCTGGACGTAGAATCGTATAGGTTAAGTTTGTGGATTTCAAATGCTCATCAGCACGTTTTTTCGCATAGAGATAAGGCTTCATATTATCAGGGCCCTTTTCTGGATAATCGGCGCCTACAGTGCTTAATAAGACAAACCTTTTGATTCCTTGTCGTTTTGCTTCGTCAATAGATTTAATCGCACCTTCCTGGTCGATTAAAATCGTTTTATCTGCACCTGTGTGCGGGCCAGATCCTGCTGCAAAGACAACGGCTTCACATCCGTACATAGCATGGGAGAAATCTTTTTCTAGGTCACCTAGTACAGTTTTGCCACCAGCGTCCTCGATCGCTTTTATTTGATCAGTATCTCTCACCATCCCTACTGGATCGTGTCCTCTTTCTGCAAGACTCTTAATAACATGTGTACCAACTTGTCCGTTTGCACCAATTACGAGTACTTTCACAACTATCTTCCTCCTTTAAATGCCTTCACCTCTGTTATTTTCCTCATAAGCAGAGCAAATAAACACATGGACGCTCTAACTTCAACTTTTTATCGAAAAGGCTGCTAAAAAAAAGATAATGAAGTCGATTTGTGTAATTTAAAAGGGATTCGCGGTGAATTATTAGAATATTTAGTATTGAACTACATATGAAAGGGGATTTTATTTTGGAATCAGTATTAAGTAATATTAGTGGATTCGTGTGGGGATGGCCCCTTCTAATCCTCCTGGTTGGAACGGGGATTTTTCTTACTCTTCGTCTAGGATTTTTGCAGTTTACGATGCTACCTTTTGCATTAAAACAAGCGTTTTCTAGAAAACAAGATAAATCCTCTGAAGGAGACATCTCCCATTTCCAGGCATTGATGACAGCGCTCGCTGCAACAATCGGTACTGGAAACATTGCAGGTGTAGCAACAGCGGTATTCGTTGGTGGGCCAGGTGCTGTTCTCTGGATGTGGATCAGTGCGCTATTCGGAATGGCTACGAAATATGCAGAAGCTATACTAGCAGTTAAATATCGGACAGTAAATTCGAATGGTGAGATGTCCGGGGGGCCTATGTATTATCTTGATAAAGGTCTCAACATGAAGTGGCTTGGTATGATCTTTGCATTCTTTGGGGCATTTGCAGCGTTTGGAATTGGAAACATGGTTCAGTCGAATTCCGTTGCAGATGCAGTAGCAACGTTCGGAATCGCTCCATGGATTACAGGCCTTGTTTTAATGGTTCTCACGGGCCTCGTTATTCTTGGAGGAATTAAAAGCATTGGACGTGTTACAGCATTCTTCGTCCCAGTTATGGCGCTTTTTTATGTGATCGGCGGCCTTATCGTTTTACTTATGAATATAGACCTTATCCCTGCAGCTGTGTCGCTAATTTTCTCTGATGCTTTCAGCGGTGAAGCAGTGGCAGGTGGTGCAATCGGTGCTGTGATTCGTTATGGTGTTGCTCGAGGTGTTTTCTCTAATGAAGCCGGTCTAGGGTCTGCCCCAATTGCAGCCGCAGCTGCTAAGACTGACTATCCTGGTCGCCAGGCACTCGTATCAATGACACAGGTGTTTATCGATACGATTGTTGTATGTTCCATCACTGGAATTGCACTCGTAATGGGTGACCTTTATATGGGCGACCTTAATGGTGCAGCTCTTACAACAGCTACTTTCGAGAAATTCCTCGGAGTCCCAGGAGCACTAATTGTTACAGTCGGGTTAATTCTATTTGCATATTCCACTGTATTGGGCTGGTCATATTATGGGGAAAAGTGCTTCTCTTATCTTTTTGGAGATGCCTCGATCAAGTATTACCGAATAGTATTTGTTTTAGCAGTATTTATCGGCACAACATTAAAACTAAATGTCGTGTGGCTGCTCGCTGATATTTTCAACGGTCTGATGGCACTACCAAACTTAATCGGACTACTCGGTCTTTCCGGAGTGGTTGTTGCTGAAACAAAACGTTTCCTTGAAAAGGTAAAAGAAGAAAAGCAAGAAGCACGCTCTCAAGGCATGTAACAATAAGTGAGTATAGGAAAAGCTGCCAGCAAATGCTGACAGCTTCTTCTTATGGGCAATCTATCCGATTAAAAACTATTTTTAATTACTACGCGCTCAACTGGGAAACGAGCAGATGCATGCGCTTCAGCTGCTGCTTTACCAACTGATATAAGCATGATTGGTACATATCTTGAAGGAATATTGAATTCGTTGATAAGTGCTTGTGGATTGAAGCCACCCATTGGAATCGTATCGTATCCTTTTGCTTTAGCAGCTAGCATGAGTTGCATCGCAGCTAGTGAACTATTTTTCACAGCTTCACTGTATGCGAACCCTTCTCTTTCATACGCACCGTTAATTTGGCTAACTAACGTTTCCTTCACTGCATTGTCCATGTAGCCATTTTCTACTGCTTGACCGTAAACCTCTTCCGCATGCAAGTTAGCTTCAGTGTCACCTAGAATAACGATTGTTGCAGAACTATCTACTACTTGCTTTTGATTAAAAGCAATTGGCAGAAGCTGTTCTTTTTTCTCATCATCTTCAATAACGAGAAACTTCCAATGTTGAAGGTTCCAAGATGATGGAGCTTCGATCGTAGCGTTCAAAATATCGTTCATATCCTCATCAGGAATCTTAAACCCTTTTTCATATTTTCTTACGGAATGGCGTTCCTTCATAACTTCAAGTGCATCTAGTTTTTGCTCAACGTGTGTAGACATCATTCTCTCCCTTTCTATCCATCTATAATCTCTCTCTAGGTATCATACCACAATAATGTAACACAATTAATTACAGTTATAAAATAATATTGTTTAGCAATTGTGGCAGTATCTACCTTTTTTAGTTGTCGTCTTATTCAACAATGACTTTGCGTTCTTTTTGAAGACTGCAAGAATTGATTTTGGAAGTTGTTCAGGAAAATCAAGTTTTAACTTTAATTTCGATAACTCTGTAGTTAATTTAATAGCAAGCTCTGGATATGCCAGATACAAAGAGCGATAAGATGCTTGATCGAGTTGTATGAGCTCAACATCAGTTATAGCTTTGGCATACAAGTTCTGGTGCACAAAAATCGACCGATTTCCAAGGACATCATCTGCTCCAAGAATGGCTAAAGGCGTTTCATCATCTTCCTGATAGATCGCTACACAGCCCTGTTTAATGATATAAACATCACGATTCGTGTGTTTTGGTCGAATAAGAAATCTTCCTTCATTCCGTTTCAACTTTCGTCCAGATCGTTCTAACTTATTCCAATCTTTTATTTCGAATTTCTTTACACTTTTGTTCAATGCCAAACTTCCCATGTTTGCTCACCCCCGAATAATTAGAATATATTTTGTTACAGTTATTCCAAAAACAAAAACAATTATTTAAAATTGCTTCTGCTTTAGGCTTTGTATAATATCACGAATGGTATATTTCTTCAAAAACGATGTTAAGTGATCCTCAGCATCTGTGAAAATGTCACCTAATACTACTGATAAGTTCGCTCCTACGAGACAATACTGGTTTGCATCTGGGCACTTAGGTTTCAATGAGCCGATCGACGTTAATGAGTAAATCTTATCAAGCGTAACATCCTCCACCTTACATGCCAATGTAAACCCACCACCAGCACCTTCCTTTGAAACAATATATCCATTTTTCTTTAATAGACTAAGAATCTTCCTCATACGCACAGGATGGACCGAAGCACTGCCCGCAAGATAGTCACTTGTTGACATTTGCCCTGGCTTAATTGCTAATAAAGCCAGGCTATGCACGGCAAGAGTAAAATCACTATTCAATTTTAGCGCCCCCTAACACTTTCTTCAATTCCATCCTATCGTACTCCTTTTGTAACTGGCAAGAAAATTTTAACAGGCAATCGCTTCTTCAGACCCACTCCGAATTTCATTGAGCTGAGCTGAAAGTTCTAAGAACCACTCTTTATCTTTCGTAATAAGAGCAAGGTCAATAAGATTCAAAATGTAGGTCTCGTCTTTCTCAAGGTCCTGTTCTTCTAACACTGAAATTCTATTTTGAAATGTTTCGATAACCTTTCCAACTGTCTCTGGGTTATCGCATTCATGAACATATATCTTAATCGTACCTAAGTAATCATTTACTGAATCTACAAATCCTTTCACTAATTCATCGTGAACTGATTTTCCTTTCACCCATTCACCTTTAGTAAATTGAGATCGTTGATGAAGTTGGTTCATCATTATTCTCCCTCCTTATTTGGAAGATTATCGTGTTCCAACTGCGTCATCGCATAATGTAATATTAATTATTACAGTTAAATTTGTCAAGAGCAACGGTTAGTCATAGACCGAACTCTTTCGCTAATAAACGATACGACTTTAACCTAGCGTTAAAATCATACGTAATGGTGTTCACGATGACTTCGTCGGTTTGGTACATTTCACAAAGATCTTCGATTTTCTGTTTCACTTGCTTAGGGTCGCCAACAATTATACGATTTCTATTTTCCCTGATTCGTGCTTTATCAAACACAGAGTAGGGAAATTGCATCGCTTCATCTGGTGATGGAAAGCCTGTTCCAGATTTACCTTGTTCAATTAGTAATATAGCAAGATCAAGACTCGATGCTAGGTACTCTGCTTCTTCCTCTGTTTCACCACACACCACAAACACAGCAACGTTTGTTTTTGGCGTGTCGTTAAATTCTGATGGTGTAAAACGTTCGCGATACTTATCTACTACGTTTGTACCACCATACCCGTTTATAAAATGTGCAAACGAAAATGATAACCCTTTGTTTGCAGCTATTCTCGCACTACCTCCGCTTGAGCCAAGTAACCATATGTCAGGCGTAGATTCTCCTAGAGGTGTGGCATGAACACTATAGGAAGAGGCGCGTCCCTTAAGATAACTTGTAAGTTCATCGATTTGTTCAGGATATCGATCGATATCTCTTCGGTTCCCATCTGCTAATGCTCTCGTAACGTTAGGCATTCCACCAGGTGCTCGCCCTAAACCTAAGTCAATTCGACCAGGGTTCAATGATTCAAGCATTCTAAAATTCTCAGCTACTTTATACGAACTATAGTGAGGTAATAGCACACCTCCTGAACCGATTCTCATACGACTTGTGTTTGCTGCTAAGTGAGAAATCAAAACTTCAGGACTAGAGCCAGCAAGACTTTTCGTACTATGATGTTCTGATACCCAAAAACGATGATAGCCAAGCTTCTCGGTTTCTTTTGCTAATTCGGTGGTTTCTTTTAGAGCTTCAATCGCTGTCTTATTCTTTGATACGGGTGATTGATCCAATACACTCAATTTCATATATAAAGGTCTCCCTTGATGTGTAAATTTAATTATTACAGTTCAATCATAACAGGTGAATACATCTACTCCAATAAATATGCTTAAAAAGAAAACGGACCGTTACGCCCATAAGGTTACGCCGGTCCATTATATATGCCAACAGCCTAAGCTGTTGCTAGAAAATTATGATGTTCCTTCTGCAATCACGATTTCAACACTATGATTATGAAGCATCTCTTGAAAAACAAGTTCAGGCAATTGGTCCGTAATAATGACATCAACATCATCTAATTTGGCAAACGTAAAGAACTCTGATTGACCAAATTTCGATGAATCGGCAAGAACAATAACATGTTTTGCCTGTTCAATCATCTTACGCTTCACCATACCGTCCTCTTCATGCGCAATCGTTAATCCCTGTTCCGTTATACCGATTACTCCGATAAACGCTACATCTGCATTATAAGACGCTACCTTTTCAACAACACTAGATCCATAAAGGAAGAAATGTTCCTTTTCGAGCTTCCCACCTAGAAGATGAATATCCAAGTGTTCTCCGCTTGAAAGGATATCAGCCTGATGAATCGAATTCGTTAAAATGACCGCATGTTTATGGATGAGATACTCCGCACACGCCTGAACCGTTGTAGATGCATCAAGAATGACAATATCTCCTGGATTTATGTATTCAGCAGCTCGCTGTCCAATAAGGTGTTTTTCTTTTGACACTAATGACAATCGATCCTGATAAGATTTAATCTCATGACGTAATTGTGGCAGAACCGCTCCACCCCTTGTACGTGTCACTGCTCCTTCTTCTTCCAATCGAACAAGATCTCTTCTTGCAGTATCTCTTGAAACCTCAAAACGTTCACATATCTGTTCGACCGAAATACGCTCATTTTTCTTTAAATACTCAAGAATCGATAGCATGCGCTCCTCTTGATACATCGGCACCCCTCTCTTCCATTCACTACCATTATAAGTCTACGTAATGAATAAATCAATTCCTTTAAGTAAAGAACATATATTATTAAGTAAATGTAAGTATTATATATAAAAATAAATAAAAGCACCCTTTGAAAGGGTGCTTCACTTATATTAGTAAGCCCAAACTGCTCCTACGATAATCAAAAGAATGAACAAAACTACGATTAGCGCGAAACCTTGACCATATCCATAGCTCATAAAAAAACCTCCCTTCTAATTATGATATAAAGAAAGGTTTAGTAGCCGTAACCGCCATAACCACCTTTTCCATAGCAGCAAGGTCCTGGGCCTGTATTAGCTCCTCCAACTGCCGCTGCACCAACAATAATTAGTAGGATAAACAACACTACGATCAATGCAAACCCTTTACCGTAACCAGCAGGGCGCACGTTCTCTTTTCCACCGCTCATTTGAAAACCCCCTTTCCTCGAAGGTTACTAATACTATATGTGAACATTGATTGTAAGGGATGGGCATCTAACCATATTTAGTAAGATTTATATACCCTGGCCTCAAAGATGCTTAAAATACATCCGTTACAAAAAGCAAAATGATGATTAGGAGAATAAAAAGGATTAGCAAGATTATCAGTTCATCCATGAAATTTCCCCCCATACATTTCGTGTATTAGTTTATGAGGTATTCGTCAGAAAGGTGAGGGCTGCTCTAATCGTATCCCAACAAAAATAGCCCTCGAATTGAGGGCTTATTTGTAGGGGGGACGATCCTTTATTCTGTAATAAGCACAAGTGGAGGCTCGGGTAGAAACTTCATCATATTTTCCGCATCTTCCGTTACTCTCGCCCATTCTGGAGATTGTAATGCTTCTCCAATTCGTTGTTTTGATTCAAATTCAATGGTGGTTGCGAGGTAGTATGATTCATCTGTGTTCATTGCTGCAGTAACATAGTCTAATTCAGCTTTCCGAATGTAGGGAACTTGCTGGACAAGGTTCATGTGTTCGTTTTCGTAGTACTTCGTGAAGTTTGTCTCATCCGTCGGTTTTTTATAAATCACCATTACTTTAGCCACTTTATTTCTCTCCTTATTTCTACCGTCTTCATTCAGCTTCATCATACAGCACGACATAGAAATAACGCTAGCAATCACAACTGAGCAGGTTGTGGTGATAATTCATTCAATAGTGAAGAAACTAAAACGTAACTACGTGTTTAATCTGACATTATTAAGGTAAATATCGTTATAATAAAGGTGATGTAACTCAGTGTATAGGAGGTGAACCCTTACGCGACAGTAAGGGCTCTATTGGAAATCATAAAAATTATTGTCGTTATTTTATTAATCGTGTTAACAGCGTTCTTTGTTGCATCTGAATTTGCTATTGTGAAAATACGCAAAACAAAAATCGATGCCTTAGCGAAAGAAGGAGATAAGAAAGCAAAATCTGTTCAAAAGGTGCTCGGCAATTTGGATGGTTACCTTTCTGCCTGTCAGCTCGGGATTACAATTACAGCACTTGCACTAGGGTGGCTAGGTGAATCCACTGTAGAACACTTACTCCATCCTGTTTTCGAGTTGATCGATCTTCCATCTGCAATGACTAGTACCATATCAGTCGCATTAGCATTCATCATTATCACGTTTCTACACGTGGTGCTCGGTGAACTCGCACCCAAAACATTTGCGATTCAAAAAGCTGAAAAAGTCAGTTTATTAACAGCTCAGCCACTCATTTGGTTTTACCGCATCATGTATCCATTCATTTGGGCGTTAAACGGTTCTGCTCGTGGAATCGTTCGTCTCTTTGGACTACCACCAGCTAATGAACATGAACAGGCGCATTCTGAAGAAGAACTCCGCATCATTTTATCCGAAAGTTATAAAAGTGGAGAAATCAATCAGTCAGAGATGGAATTTGTTAATAACATTTTTGAGTTTGATGAGCGCTTAGCTAAAGAAATCATGATACCAAGAACAGAAATGACGTGTTTATTCCTCGATAATACGACTGAGGAAAACCTAACGATCATGAAGAGTGGGAAGTACACCCGCTATCCAATCGCGGATGGTGATAAAGATAAAATTGTAGGTGTTGTTAATATTAAGGAAGTTCTTACTCAATATAAGTGGGGAGAAGAGCTTTTATTAGAAGACTACATTCATCCGATCCATCATGTAATCGAATCTACACCTATCAAAAAGCTTCTTGCTAAAATGCAAAAAACCCATAGTCATATCGCCATTGTAGTGGATGAATACGGAGGTACGGCTGGGCTCGTAACCGTCGAAGATATTCTTGAGGAGATCGTAGGAGAAATTCAGGATGAATTTGATACTGATGAAAAACCTCCTATCCGAAAGGAAGAGAACGGAAGCATCGTTGTAGATGGAAAAGCTTTAATCAATGATATCAACGAATATCTCGGAACATCGATCGAACATGACGATGTTGATACAATAGGAGGATGGGTTCTTACCCATGATATGGAGCCCATACAAGGTACGACGTTCACTGTCGACAAGTATGAATTTAAAGTATTGGAAATCGATGGACACCAGGTAAAAGAAATCGAAATCAAAACAAGACAATCCTAATAAAAAGCTGACACGCCCGCTCGTTGCGGAACGTGTCAGCTTTTTTTACATAAGGAGATCCACCCAAATTTTGATTGAAGTTCCTAGGATAAGTGCTGCTAACAGCCATTGTAGAAATTTCGTATTTATTTTCTTACCCGCATTTGCCCCAAGAGGTGCTGCGATTAGACTAGCGATAATCATAATAGCAGCTGGCAAGAGTAATACTTGCCCAGTAGCTAGCTTCCCTACCGTCGAACCGATTGATGAGATAAACGTAATCGCAAGCGAAGATGCTATTGTCATCCTGGTTGGGATTTTGAGAACAACAAGCATGATTGGCACTAATAAAAATGCACCAGCTGCACCTACGATTCCTGCTCCGATTCCAACTATAAAGGCTAGACTAGCAGATAACGGTTTATTAAAGGTAACCTGATCAAGCGGCACATCATCGATTCCTTTCTTCGGAATAAACATCATGATTGCTGCAATCGCTGCTAGCACACCATACACCACGTTAATCCCCTGTTCAGACATCATGTTGGAACCATAACCACCGATGAAACTTCCAATCAGAATACTTACACCCATGTATAAGATAAGCTGCTTATTAAGAAAGCCACCTTTTCGGTATGCGTACACACCACCAATTGTAGCGAAAAACACTTGAACAGCACTGATCCCTGATACTTCGTGAGCACTAAATGCTGTAAAACCGAGAAGTGCTGGGATATACAGAAGCATCGGATATTTGATAATAGAACCGCCGATTCCCACCATACCTGAAATGTATGAGCCTACAAATCCAATTAAAAATATTGTAATGATAAAACTAAAATCCATTTGCCCTCACCTCACAATGAATATGGGGCACTTGTTCAGTACCCCACATCAAATCTCGCTTACGCTTTTTTTATCCAGAAGAAAAATACGCCGTCTTTTTCTTCTGTCTTAAGAAGTTCATGTCCTCCCGATTTCGCCCATGCAGTCAAATCACTTTTTGCACCTTTGTCTGTTGCATGAATTTCAAGGATTTCTCCTGTTTCAATTTCTTTCATTGCCTTTTTTGTTTTTACAATTGGCATTGGACAAGCTAGTCCTTTTGCGTCTAAAGTTTTTTGTGCATCCATATTGATAACCTCCTAATTAGTTTACCGCACAGCGGTTTGGCCCAACTTCCATTTCTCTTTGGGTTTCTTCATCAGGGCTAATCTTGCCCATATTAGTTTCACGAATTTCTTGATAAGCATTTGGCTGGGGAGGAAGGTTTTCTGTTACCATCTTGCGGAAGTCTTCCTCTTTATCCACATTTAGCCCATCGTTTACTCGATAAAGTTCATTTAACTGAGCTGAAACTAATCCGTTTTCGCCAAGCTCTTCTACCTTTGAGAAATGTGCTGGCAATACTGTAAGCTCGCCTGCCATTTCTTTATAACGGTCATAAAGTGTAGTTCGTAAATCTAACACCCAATCCTCTGCTTTTCCAGCAAGATCAGGACGACCGATCGATTGAACAAACAAAATATCACCTGTTAGTAAAAACTGATCTTGAATAATGAAAGAGGTACTTCCAATCGTATGACCTGGTGAATAAATAGGCTCAAGCTTCACCTCACCGATTGTATAAACATCTCCCTCTTTTAGAGGGTTGTAATCAAACGTCACTTCTCCAGCATCTTCTTCAGGAAGGTAGTATGTGCCATTCATTTGATCTGCAAGTTCTTTTCCTCCTGAAATATGGTCAGCATGAAGGTGAGTATCAAAGGTAGCTTTAATATTCAGGCCTTTGTTCTCCGCAAATGACGTATAATTCTCAATCATACGATTTGCGTCAATCACTACGGCTTCACCATTCGATTCTACCAAGTAAGAAAGACAACCTTTTCCGATGCGAACGAATTGATAGAGTGCCCCTCCTGGGAGATCCCCAACTTTTACAGGTTCAAGGTATTCACTCCATGCCTTCATTCCACCGGGTAGATAAGAAACATTCTGCACACCAGCTTCTACTAATTCTTCCCCTACAAAGATCGAAGACCCTTCTTTAGCACAAACAACAAGAATTTCTTTCTCTTTTGGAAGCTTCTCAAGAATGTCCTCTACGCCATCGATTAAGTCAAAGTATGGAACATTCATACTCGTTACAGACTTACCTTCTATTTTCCAGTCCGCGTATGCATCCTCATTTCGAACATCAAGAATAAAGAGATCTTTTTTATTGATAATTTTTGAAGCTACTTCGTTTGCATGCATCTTATTTAAACTCATCGATTATACCCCCAACCGTATTATTAGTGTTAAAAAAATTTATAGATTTGATGATGTTTCGCCGTTCCATCCAGACATTCCAGGCACTACATTAATTGCTTCAAAACCATTACTTGCAAGTTTCTGAGCTGCTAGATCACTTCTTGATCCTGTACGACAGATTACTAGAACTTTTTTGTCGGTGGATAGTTCGTTCATTTTCTCTTCGATTTCTCCAAGCGGAATCGAAACAGCATTTGGGATATGACCAAACGCAAATTCAGCAGGTTCACGAACATCTAAAAGAGTATAGCGATCGTCAGAAAGGAGTTCAGTTAACTCTTCATTTGAAATGACATGATCATGCTTTTTTTCGGGAACTGTTTCATCATCCGAAGCTTTGCGTAAATAGTGCTTTAGTACATTGTCTTCTTCAACTGTTCCAAGATAGTAATGCCCGACTTTCTCAGCCCATGCTTTAATGTCAGCTTTGGAACCTTTATCTGTTGCTTGAATTTCAAGAACCACTCCCGGCTCAAGATCTTTCATCGTTTTCTTTGTTTTAACAATTGGCATTGGACAAGCTAGTCCTTTTGCATCTAATACATGATCTGTTTGAATCATATCCATACCTCCTGAGAGTTTGTTATTCTGTAATACCGGTCCATTCTTGCATACCGCCTGTCATATTTAACACACGATAACCATTCGATTTTAAGACCATAGAAGCCATACTACTTCGACCTCCAGATTGACAAACGATAATATGCTTCTTGTTTTTGTCGAGTTCGTTCATTCTGGTTTGAATCTCGTTAACAGGAAGGTTATATGCGTTCGGAATTTTTCCAGTTGCAACCTCCTCAGGGCCACGAACATCAACAATGCTCATTTTCTCCCCATTCGTTAGCAAATCATTCACCTTTTCTGGAGCAATCTCTTCTACATAACCAGACATATAACTTTCCTCCCTTATCTCCACGTATTTAATCCACCGCGAACATTATAAACCGATGTAAAACCTTGTTGCTTTAATACCTTACATGCTCGGGAGCTTCTCATTCCACTCTGACATAGCACAACAGTTTCCTTCTTGGGATCAAGCTCTTTTGCTCGTTTGCCAAGTTGATCGAGCGGCAAGTTTTTAAATTCCTTCACTTTGCTACCTTTGTATTCCATCGGAGTTCTAACGTCGATGAATTGCACGTTGCTGTAACCAAATTTACTTTTTGCTTGCTCAGAATTAATCGTTGTTACACCTTTTCCACTTCGCTTCAGAAAAAGGGATGCTAGCACAACTACAGCGATGATTACTATAAATTCCATCTTAATCCTCCTATTAAATAAACAGGTTTACGTTACCGTCTTCTGCATCCCCAAGATAAGCAGCAACACCAGCGTACTCAATCTCTTCTAACAACTCTTCTTTTTGCAAACCAAGGAGATCCATCGTCATCGTACAAGCAACTAGCTCGACTTCCTGTTCCTGAGCCATTTCGATCAACTGTGGCAATTCCATTGCATTATGCTTCTTAATAACGTTCTTAATCATCTTCTGACCCATACCTGCATAGTTCATTTTTGAAATTCCCATTTTGTCTGCGCCACGTGGCATCATTTTACCGAACATCTTTTCAAGAAAACCTTTGTTTGTTTTCACAAGTTCATCTTTTCGAAGTGCATTTAAACCCCAGAACGTATGAAAGATTGTTACTTTATGATCGTAAGCAGCTGCACCGTTTGCAATAATATAAGCCGCCATTGCTTTATCGTAGTCACCACTAAAAAGGACAATGTTTGTTGATTTTGTTTCACTCATCTTTATTTCCTCCTCTTTATACCTATATGGGTATATATGTCTTTGAATTTTTTTATCTACTTTTTACTAAAAGCTCTACTGCTTCTTTAACTGTATCCTCTGTTGAGTTACCTTGCTCAAGTTGCTCTAAAAGACACTGTTCTAAGTTGGAGCCAACAATGAGACCGATCGAACGATCAATACCTGATCGCGTAGCAGAAAGTTGGGTTACGATGTCTTCACAACTTTTCCCCTCTTCCATCATTCGAACAACACCTCTAAGTTGACCTTCAACTCTTTTAATACGATTTATTACTTTTTTATCGTAATTCATACGGTCACCTCCACACTATATACCCTTAGGGGTATTATTGCAACCAAAAAATTTTATATCAATTCGTGTTTTTAATACCTATAGGGGTATTATAACGTACTCATATTAAATGTCAATAGTTACTCATCTCGATTTAAGAAAGCCAGTTTATTTGTATAACGAAATACATGATGATTAGAGCGATGATTAGAAGTACAATTACGATCAAGAAAACCACAACCCATGTTGATGATGGAACTTCGAAATTCAATATCTTCTTTCGAGTACGATAAAATTGCAATGCCCCTCCCACCATTGTTAATAAACCAAACAATAATGAAGTAAAGCTGATCATTACAACAATTTGGTCATCTCCGCGCTCACCAGCTGTTCTAGTAAAATGCAGGCTTGCTGCAAGAAAACCAATTCCTATAATAGCGATAGAAGTTCGAATCCATGCTAAAAACGTGCGCTCATTTGCAAGTAGCTGCTGCACCCTTCCGTCTGCTTTTTTCGCTTCCACTCCTTCTTTCCCTCCCTCTTTCATACCCTTCGATCATATACCCCCTACCGTAAAAATTCAAGAGAATGGCTTATTCATTCATGGTAACCTTAAATAGAGTATGTACAAGAATAGCTCTCACTATAAAAAGGCAGCAATAGATGCTGCCTCACCTTTTATTCAAATAGGCTTAAAAATTCCCCGTAGCCTTTCGACTCCAACTCATCTTTAGGAATGAAATTAAGTGCCGCAGAATTCATACAATACCTCAATCCTGTTGGCTCTGGACCATCTTCGAAAACATGACCTAAATGCGAGTCGGCTTCTTTACTTCTAATTTCCGTACGTGTGGTAAAAAAGCCTTTATCTTCTTTTTCTACAATATTATCCTCAACCAATGGCTTCGTGAAACTTGGCCAGCCTGTTCCAGATTTGTATTTGTCAGTTGAACTGAACAATGGCTCTCCAGAAACAATATCTACGTAAATCCCTTCCGCTTTATTGTCCCAATATTTATTATCAAAAGCTTTTTCCGTGCCATCTTCTTGAGTTACTTCATATTGAATTGGCGTAAGCATTTCCTTCAATTCTTTCTTTGTATACGATACACGCTTTTCTGGCTGTTCGATTTCTCGGTCATCCCCCCAGGCTTGATCCAAGAATTTGTCACGCCCAGAGTTTTTGCGGTAGATCTTATATCGAAATTCATTTTCTTTATAATAATCTTGATGGTATTTTTCAGCTACATAAAAGGTAGGAGCCTCTTTTATGAAAGTAACGATCGGTTCATCAAATCTCCCAGAGTTTGCAAGCTCTGTTTTAGATTCTTCTGCTAATTCTTTCTGTTTTTCATCGTGATAGAAAATCCCTGAAAGGTATTGATCACCTCTGTCTACAAATTGTCCCCCATCATCTGTAGGATCAATTTGTCTCCAGAAAACATCTAACAAAGTTTCGTAAGAGACGATATCAGGATTATAATGTACTTGAACGGCTTCTATATGACCTGTGTCTCCTGAGGACACTTCTTTGTATGAAGGATTCTTTGTATCTCCGCCGATATAACCTGAAATAGCTTCATCTACGCCATCTAGTTTCTCAAAAGGTGGTTCCATACACCAGAAGCATCCACCAGCAAAGGTCGCAACTTCAAGGTTCTCATCGACAGCATTAACGGGCTCACTTCCATAAGACCGATTAAATAGTACATCATACAGTTTTGGGCCTGCAAATATCAGAACGGTTAGCAAACCTAGTAATACGATGATTCTTGATTTCTTCATTTACAGTTCCTCCCTTTTATAAATCAACGTGGAAGAATAGTTACATTCAACTAATTTAAGTGTAACTCATCTCAGTCGTAAAAGAGAGGCATTTGCTTTGATAATAAAAGCAAGCCCCTGTTTATGGAAACTCATTCCAACCCCATTTATGAAAGATCACCTTGATCAATCCTACTGAATTCCAAGCAATTACGGCAAACTTTCCGACCGATTATGATCAAACAGTCTTCTGCTTTGTTTCTCTAGCCGATTTTAATTAACTTTGCTTTTGTTTCGTTTTCAAACCATACATTTAATGTAGATTGAAGCGGATGGATGCTCGACTCAAGCGGGATGTGCTGGACAGGTGAGACCCCTGAGGCGCAACGTTTTTATGCACTGAGAAGGCTCACTCCCGCCCCGCGGAAAGGGAGTGGTAATCACCACTATAACCATGGCAGATGGCCATTAAGACTTTCTAGAAACTCTAAAGGCTGCTGAGAAATTCTCAACAGCCTTCACACCTAAAAATATATTCTTTCTATTTATCTCTTATTGAATGTTAATTTGTCTGGTGATGGAAGCCAGCGATCAAAAGCAAGAAGTTTCGAGAAGAATGGCAAACTTAAGATCATTGCGATCGTAAGAGTAAAAATCACGATAAACGGGATACCCCACAAGGTAGAGATAACTTCTGCTGACTGCTGCTCAAGAAACCATTTGATAATAAATCCATGGAAAAGATAAATTGCAAATGTCCGTGAGCCTATCGGTGTGATGACGATCGGCGTTTTCGGAATGATCGAAAAGAACATGAACATCACAAATACTGTTCCAACATAATACCCCAAACGCACTAAGAGTCCCATATTCGATTCATAGACATACGTTCCATATAAAAGATCTGTCAGGCCTTCTATCTTATACAAGTAGAATAGAAGGAACAGCCCACCAAGTACCACAGGAGCTACCCATTTCATATATGGTAAACGGATTGGCTTTTCGCTTCTTCCCATTACAACCCCTAATACAAAGAATGGTAGAAAAACAAACAGGCGATCTAGAGAAAGAAACCTCTCTATATCAAAATAACCGACGAGTAGGCCTGCTACAATGCTTACTGACAACAAGACACTTGTTTTACTTTTTAGAATGAAAGGTGAAAGAAGCTTATACGCTGCAATACATAATAAGAACCACATTGCCCACCTTGGAGTAAGAAACTCAATCTGGAAAGGCTTCTCATATAGATTCGTATAATAAACCGCATACACGACTTGGAACAAGATATAAGGAAGAAGAAAAGTTGTGAAGATCTTCCAATAATACTTTGTTCCAGATGCCTTCCTAGTGAAATATCCAGTTAGAAAGATAAATGCCGGCATATGAAAGATAAAAATCACATGATAAAAACTATATAAAAAACGCGAGTCGTCGATAAATGGCGTAAGTAGATGTCCCCCAACGACTAATAGTATTAGAATTGCTTTGCTGTTATCGAAATATGCTATACGCTGTGACACGATTAAAGACCTCCTCATACAATCCTCAATAAAAACATTCTAAATCTCAGTCAACTACTTAATACCCGGTTTCCATTCATTTTTACCCTATTTCACTATTAGTTATTCGAATTGTAATATTCGTATTTTAGCGGTCATTTATGAAAAGGTAGTAATTTCATAAAGAGGGATCTTCACCGTACGTCAATAGTCCTGTTTTCCCCTTAATTCGACGATCTATTCCAGCAAATTCAGTTCAATAGTGTGATATATTTTATTTTTTCTGAATAATCTATTGTATTTTGTCAATTTGGTACGTAGAATGAGTGTTATATTTTCAAACATAGAAAAAAGGAGGCGAGTAACATGATCACATTTGTCGTTGCAGTTGCTTTATTAATTCTTGGTTATATTGTCTATTCTAAGGTGGTTGAGCGAATTTTCGGCATTGATGATCATCGTGAAACTCCTGCATATACAAAAAAAGATGGCATGGACTATATGCCGATGAGTTGGTGGAAGGGAAGCTTAATCCAACTATTAAATATAGCAGGACTCGGGCCTATTTTTGGAGCAGTTCTTGGAGCATTATACGGTCCTGTTGCTTTCATATGGATCGTGATCGGTTGTATCTTTGCAGGAGCTGTTCATGATTACTTTTCTGGGATGATGTCATTAAGACACAATGGAGAGCAATACCCTTCTCTAGTAGGACGGTACTTAGGACGTGGCGCACAAGGTGCAATTAACATTATCTCAATCGTCCTTATGGTATTGGTAGCAGCAGCGTTTACAGCTGGACCCGCTCAGCTGATGGCCCAAGTTACGCCATTAAGCTTTTTGGTCAGTCTTTTGGTCATCTTCGCTTATTTTGTAATCGCAGCAGTGTTACCTGTAAATAAAATCATCGGAAAAATTTATCCGATCTTTGGCGTTATTCTAATCGTTATGGCAGTTTCAATCGGAATTGGGCTGTTCTTCATGGATCATGCTGTTCCAAATCTAACGCTATCGAATCTTCATCCTGATAACTTACCATTATGGCCGCTTCTAATGATCACCGTTTCATGTGGGGCAATCTCAGGATTTCACTCAACTCAGAGTCCGATCATCGCAAGAACGATGAAAAAGGAGAGTGAAGGAAGAAAAGTATTTTATGGCGCAATGATAGCAGAAGGAATCATCGCACTAATCTGGGCTGCTGCTGGCATGACGTTTTTCGGTGGCACTGGCGGTTTGCAGGAAACACTAGCAGCAGGTGGACCTTCAGGCGTTGTTAACGAAATCAGTTCTTCTCTTCTTGGAACTGTAGGAGGCATTCTTGCTATCCTTGGAGTTATCGTACTTCCGATCACAACGGGAGATACTTCTCTCCGTTCTTCAAGAATGATGCTCGCAGATCTATTCACTAAGAAAGAAAACAAAGGGAAAGCTTCCGGTAAAGGAAAGACGTTATTACTTACTGGTGTCGTTGCACTACCTACTTTTATGCTAACTCAAATGGATTACACGTTCTTATGGAGGTATGTAGGTTTTACAAATCAGCTGGTCGCAACAGTCATGCTATGGGCTGGAGCCATGTATCTTGTTAAAAGCAAGAAGTTCCACTGGATCTGCAGCCTCCCTGCTCTCTTCATGACGATGACAGTGGCCACATACCTCTTCTTAGCACCGGAAGGATTTGAACTTCCTTATGGTGTTTCAATGATTCTAGGTGGAGTCATCACCATGATCGTCGCATTATGGTTTGGATATCAAATCTGGAAAGAACGTAAGAAAGACAGCTTTAGCGTTGAACAAATTGCATCGTAATCACAAAAAAGCTGCATTCCTTCCTTAGAAAGGGATGCAGCTTTTTTATGGATAATTGATGACCTCTTCTACGTTTACAGTAATACGAGTCCTGCTGATATGACTACTCCACTTACCACTAGAACAATAAGACAAAAGCCCATGATATCCTTCGCTTTTAAACCAGCGATTGCAAGTGCTGGTAACGCCCAAAACGGCTGAATCATGTTTGTCCAAGCATCTCCCCATGCTACAGCCATCGCAGCCTTAGGGACAGATACGCCTAGTTCTTTCGCAGCATCTAACACGATCGGTGCTTGAACCGCCCACTGCCCCCCACCGGAAGGCACAAAGAAGTTTACGATTCCTGCACTAAGGAATGTAAAGAATGGGAAAGTCCATTCATTCGATATCGATACAAATCCTTGAGACATTTGCGCGGCAAGTCCGGAAGCGACCATCATCCCCATAATTCCTGCATAAAATGGGAACTGAATAATAATGCCACTAGCCCCTTTCACAGCATCCGTTACCGATTCTAGAAAACGCTTTGGGGTACCGTGAAACAATATCCCTAAAAACAGAAATCCAAAATTCACGATATTTAAATTAAGCTGAAAGCCATTTGTAATAAAATAATAAAAGAGATAACATAATCCAACTACTCCCATTAGAATAGCTAGAACTTTACTATTTTCAATGCGCTCTGCTGGAGTTAGATTATTTTCTACCGCAGCCGCTTGAAGATCTTCCGCATTTAGTAACGCCCGATCGACCAATACGCGCTCGTCCTCAGCAGGCGACATAAAGTAATTTATTATAGGAAGGCAAAGAAACAGCGCTCCTACAATAATCAAATTAAAAAGGGAAAAAATCGTTTCCCCAGTTGAAATCAGTCCGATTTGACCTTCTGAAAAATGGTCCGGAGTTGCAATCGTAAGGGGGATTGATCCTGCTAAACCGCCATGCCAGACGATAAACCCACTATAAGCACTCGCTATGAGTAAGCGGTAATCAACTTTCTCAACTTTTTTCGCCAGCTCCTTTGCATAAAGTGCTCCGATTACCAATCCAAATCCCCAGTTAATCCAGCTAGCAATAAGAGAGATAATCGTTACATACACGATTGCTTGTCCAGGTGTTTTGGCTAAACCCGCTAACCAACCAAGCCCTCTTTTGAAGATTGGACTACTAGCAAGAACATATCCAGTCACTAGAACGAGCACCATTTGCATGGAAAACGAAAGTAAGTTCCAGAACCCTTCTCCCCAGAATTGAACCATCTGCACAGGGGAACTTCCTGTAAAAATTAATCCAAGGCCAAACACCACCAATGTCAACAAAATGACAAACAGAAATGGATCAGGCAAATACCTTTGCATTACCCGATTTGAAACAGATATTGCTGCTTTCAACATGACTTTATCTCCTCCTACAGTCCTTCTCTCCCTAACTCATTCGACATTTTTCTAAATGACTCCTCCCAATTTATGAAAACGATTACAAACGTGACAACCCAGCTACCTTAGATGGAAATGTCTATTCTGAGCTTGCTCCAAATTAAAAAGCTGTCGAGACTTCTCAACAGCTTTTACCTTTAAGTTCATGATTTATCTATTTCTTATCTTCATCTAAAAATTCTTGTACTCTATCATGGTAGGCTTGCTTCGGGTAACTATTGTAAAAGGCTGTGGACAGCCTTATTGGATCGCCAAAGAAAAAGCGTTCAAACTGAGTTTGTCTTGATCCAAAAGCACTCATGCCTAAATCCCACGCCACTCTAAATAGTTTCACACGATCCATCGCACCAATATTTGCACCTTGCAAATACTGCCCGAGATCACCTTTGATCTGAGATTCAAAATCTCCTTCTGTTGGTAAGGAAATCATACTGCTCGCTCCAAGTAGTTGTGTAATCTCTATTAACCTTGGATACGTATTTGCGAAATAATTGTTCGCTGTACGTAACGGTTTACTATCCGGCACAAGCGTTCCATGCTTATTCAATTCGCTATTCACTTCAGATGACAGAAGTAACGCTCTCATAATTTCTAGAGAAACAATGATTTCGGTCATTTTCAATTTCACGTGTTCAAATTCACTAATTTGGATGGCATCGCACATGGCTTCACCTAAACCAAGCAAGAATTCTAATTTCACAATTTGTCTACTAACTGCCTGGTATTGTAAAAAGGCATGCATACCTGTTTCAGCATCCAAGTTACTTAGGATTTGAAAATCTTTGTAAAGAATAACGCGATCCCATGGAACTAAGACATGATCGAATACGACAAGGGAATCAACTTCTTCAAACCTGGCAGCTAGCGGATGATCAAACGATGAATCCCGATATCGATAAGACTCCCTGCATAAAAACCGAAGTCCTTTTGTATTTGAAGGAATCATAAACCCGAAAATATATGACTCGTCTAAGCTTTGTCCGCTTGGTAGAACGAGTAATTCATCTGTAAGTCCACCTTGTGTTGCCAACAGCTTAGCCCCGTGAATAACGATTCCCTCTTTATTCTCTTCAATTACTTTTGCGGCTGTAATTGTACTGTCATCCAAATATTGCGAGATGGAACGGTTAACCTGCGGATTAACAAATGTATGTGTGATCGAAAGATCCTTCTCTTTCGCTAATTCATAGAGTGCCTTCATATTTTCTCCAAATGGTCGTTCACCTTTTGAGAAGTGTGAAGACGCGGTCCCTAAAGCCATTACAAGTGTATTCATATAATCTGGCGGGCGTCCGATCAGACCACCGTTTAGTCTTGCCCAACCTTGTGTAGCTTCTCTTCTCTTTTTTAAATCCTCTACAGTTTGAGGTTGATGGTACGAAAACCCATACTTTTTACCATCAGGTGCAGTACAACTAAACAAATCCTGTTGTAGAGGACAACACTGATAATCATAAAGTGCGGCTTTACTGGCAATGATACCTTTGAAGGGTGCTGATTCGGATAACCGATCCACACACTTTTTCCCTTCAATCCATACCTCATTCTGGAGGGCATCGATTCTATCGACGAACTGTTTTCCATTAATCAAAAATGCTCCCCCTTTCTAATACTAGTTTATGCAATTAAAGTTGGACATGTGGCAGTTTAGTTACCCATGTTTCTTTCTAGTAATAGAATTGTGGAATCTGTCCCATAGTTTACTGATGGGGTTTTCAAAGTAGAAATTTTGTGGAACAATAGGTACAGCCTTTTGAAAGGAGAATGTGACTTGCGTAAATTAACTTATTTAATGATAACTGGACTTTTACTAGTTGCTCTTGCAGCTTGTGGAGGTAATGAAGAAAGTGAAAGTAAAAATAACGAAAATGATACAGAACAAAAATCAGCTGAAGCAGGTAAGGAGGATTCAAAGCAATCCCAACCTGATCTTGATAAGGTAAAAGAAGATAAAGTGATTGCCACAGTAAATGGTGAAGAAATTAAAGGTGAGGACTTTAACGCCTTATATACTCAAAACCAATTGAAATATCACCAAATGGGACAAGACGTTTCTAAAGAACAGCTAACGAAACTCAAAAAACAAGTAGCTGAAAGTATGGTAGGTCAGGAGTTAATTCTTCAAGCTGCCAATGAAAAGGGCTATGAAGCTTCTGAAAAACAAGTGGATGAAGAACTCGCAAGCCTGAAAGAACAGTATGCCGATGAGAAGAAATTCAAAGCTGCTCTTGATGAAAGTGGTATGTCATTAGATGAGCTTAAGAAAGAAATTGCGAAAAACGTTCAATATACGTCTTATGTTGAAAAAGAAATCAAAGTAGAAGAAGTAACAGAAGAAGAAATGAAGCAATATTACGAGCAAGCGAAAGAAAAAGGAAGCGCTGAAGAAATGCCTGCTTTTGAAAAAGTAAAGCCTCAAATTAAAAAAGGTCTAGAAAGCGAAAAGAAGAAAAAGGAAACTCAGCAACACATCGATAAATTAAAAGAAGACGCAAAAATCAAGATAAACGTTTAATACCACACGAAACCGTTAAGGACAATCCTTAGCGGTTTTCTGATTCCTATAGACACTAAAACGAAGCGATCACCTGAGGTGATCGCTTCGTTTATATATAATCAAGAACTTAAACCAATTCTCGATCCCAGTGACGGTGTTTCGCAATTGCATTCGCAAATTCTTTTGCAAAATCTTCTGGGTTATCACCAGTAACAACTCCTGCGCTACCCTTCATATTATTATTTTCTAACCACTTCGCACCTTCGTGTGTACCACCGATTGGTTTGAAATGAGAAAAGGCTTCGTTTATAAAGTAGTTCGCGGATTGATAAAACCCTTTGTTTTCATTATCTCCGCCGACTGCATAAATTGCGTCAAAGAGAACCGATTCACTCGTTAAGAAGGTATGATCGACCTCAGCTTCTGCGCCGTCATTCCCTTTCTTAACACCAAGCTTATCACTGATTAGCTCAGGCATAATACCTTGTTCCTTCAGTTCATCTAGTACAGCGATGAGTTCCTTACCATGAAAGCCATCATCTATGATGACACCGACTTTACGAGTCTCAGGCTTGAACTTCGTATTGATTTGGCTTAGAGCCGGAGAGGTTTTTGTAACTTCAGATCCACCCTCTTTAGGTGCTTTCGCTCCAATGTTATCAGCAACTGATGAGGAAAGGTCTAGGTTTACATTTGCTAGCATATCAACGACTTGCTGTTGAACAGATTTACTTTCAACTTTTCCTAACTCAAAGCTAAATGCATTCGTGATATGATCTTTCTCTACATCACTCATACTGTTCCAGAATAGTGTAGCTTGAGAGAAATGATCTTTAAAGCTCTCACTACGAGCACGAATTTTATGCCCCTCTACTTTTTCTTGGTAATGAACGTATCCACCTTCTTCTTCTGTTGCTGGTTCAGGCTGATTATCTGCTAAGGAATTTTTATGATAGCTTACCTGACCTTTATTGATCGTTTGACGCATAAACCCATCACGCTGGTTATTGTGGAACGGACATACCGGCTTGTTAATCGGTAGTTCATGGTGGTTCGCACTACCAAAACGGTTAATTTGTGTATCTGTATAAGAGAACAAACGTCCTTGCAGAAGTGGGTCATTGGAGAAGTCGATTCCCTTCACGACATTTCCAGGGTGGAATGCAACCTGTTCATTCTCCGCAAAAACATTTTCTACGTTACGATTGAGAACCATCTTACCAACAATTTTGACAGGAACTTCTTCCTCAGGCCAAACTTTCGTTGGATCAAGAACATCGAAATCAAACTTGAACTCATCTTCTTCGTTAATAACTTGGAGACCTAGCTCCCATTCTGGATAGTCTCCGTTATTGATAGCTTCTAGTAAATCAGCACGATGGAAATCAGCATTTTTACCTGAAAGCTTTTGAGCTTCATCCCAAACAAGGGAATGTACACCTAGCTTTGGCTTCCAATGGAACTTAACAAAGTTAGCTTCTCCTTTTGCATTAACGAGACGGAATGTATGAACTCCAAAACCTTCCATCATGCGGAAACTTCTTGGAATTGCGCGATCTGACATCGCCCACATTGCCATATGTGCAGATTCCTGATTATTTGCAATGAAATCCCAGAATGTATCATGCGCAGAAGCAGCCTGTGGCATTCCTGTATGTGGTTCTGGTTTTACTGCATGAACTAAGTCAGGGAACTTTATCGCATCTTGGATAAAGAAAACCGGAATATTGTTACCGACTAAATCAAAATTGCCTTCGTCTGTATAAAAACGTGTCGCAAATCCTCTTACGTCACGCACCGTTTCAGAAGAACCTTTGGAACCAGCTACTGTAGAAAAACGAACAAAAACAGGCGTTGTTCTAGATGGATCCTTGAGAAACTCCGCGTCCGTTAACTCTTCTAATGATTCATATACTTGAAATTCACCGTGAGCTGAGAAGCCTCTTGCATGAACCGCGCGTTCTGGAATTCGCTCGTGGTCAAAGTGCGTCATCTTCTCTCTAAAATGAAAATCTTCCATTAACGTTGGTCCACGTTCACCAACTTTTAAAGAAAATTCGTCCTCAGACACCTTTTGCCCTTGATTCGTCGTCATTTTACCTTCGTCGTTCGTGCTATATTTCTCTAGTTGTTCCTTTTTCTTATTGTTTTGTTCCTCACTCATTCTTGGTTCTCCTCCTCTAACGAAATATGTAAAAATCGTATATTTGATAAATCCCCTCCCTCTCCCAAAATAAAACATTTTTTGATGATAATGATTATATTTTCGAGCATGCCATTCAAGGAACATACGTTCTAGACTAAGAGGTGAAGATAAGCTATACTATAATGGTGATGAAAACATTCTACTAACAAAAAAGGAGTGTATTTAATGAAGCAACAAGCAGTTCCATACTTTACTTTTGAAGGTACAGCAAGAGAAGCACTGAATTATTATAAGGAAGTTTTCGGCGGCGAAATCACTGATCTCCAAACATTCGGAGATGCAAACTTTGAAACGCCCCCAGGCATGGATGAGCGGATTATGCACGCTCGCTTTAGAAGCGACGGCCTTTATTTCATGGCTTCTGACACATTCGACAATCAGAATGTAGCTGTAGGAAATAACATCTCTCTTGCACTCGAACTTGATACTGAAAAAGAAATCAACGAATTGTATGAGCGATTGAAAGAAAGAGGAACTGTTTTCATGGAGCTTCAAGATACCTTTTGGGGCGCAACGTTCGCCAAAGTGAAAGATGCATACGGAATTACGTGGGATTTGAACTTTGAGAAGGCAAAAGCTAAGTAATAGTTGAGTTGGAGAGTGCCTGTCACGGGGAGTGGCGGGTGCTTTTTTGTTGTTTTTGGGGGTGGGGGGACTTGGGTGTGTGGTGAGGCGCTGGATTGGGAGGGGGATGAGGGGACAAAGAGGCTGGATCAGGGGCCGGAAGACCGGATATCGGCGAAAAGTTCAGGGATATCAGCGAAATTCAAGATATATCGGCGATATTTTAAATATATCAGCGAAAACACTAGTTATATCAGCGATATTCTCTATTTATCAGCGAAACGGTTTATCACTCGATTATCCAGCTTGTATTTCCTCGCTTTATTTGCTCCAACATACTCAAGATTCAGTTCTCCTAACAATCTCTTAACAGCATCCGCAGACTCTACTTTCAAGAAACTCCGGACCTCTTGATTAGTAACCCAATTGCTAACTAGCAAAGCATAATCACCTAAAGCTTTTAAATGCGCATCCCTTGATACTCCTCCGCACTTCATACAAATCCACCTTCCATGCAACCTCTTCATAGGTAGACAGCGACATTCCGGACAATGCACACCTTCAAGAAGATCTAATCGTGATAGTGAAAACCTTCTCAATACATCAATGTCCAATGGAGTGTGATGCTTAATGAGCAGTCTCCCTAATCTTCGCATTTCCTTCATCGATAACTTCTCTTCGAGGTACTTGTTATCAAATGCTTTTATCTTCGTCGGCAAATAGTCGCTTTTGATTACTTGAGTTGCTATTTCCTTAACATCATTCGTTGCTTTAAGAACTGTACTTCGATTGCTCACGACAACAAGGGTTTCAATAGGAATACTTGGAAAACGGTGCTGATGGAGGAAAGTTAATAACTGTAGATGCTGTCGTCTAACCTGTGTTAAAGGATCTGGAAATGCTTCTTCGACATCATTATTTCTTGAAGTTCTAATAAGTTGATTGAATATCGGGTCAAACAGCAAGGTGCCAGAAATGTTTTTCACCTCTATCAAAAGCAAGTAATACGGAGTCACGACCAATGAATCCATTTGAAAATAAGATGAATTATGGTTAATCCGAATATCATGATAGACGGTATGACCTTTGCTTTTCACGAAGCTAAGGGGAAAATCTAGCGCTCGTTCTCCATTGAATCCAGCTTTATGGATCGCTACCTGTTCTTTGACTTCTTCAAGTATTGGGTGATGTGCTGGGAGGCGTTTCATAAGTGCCGTTAGCTTGAGGAGGTATTGCGGAGTATTTCGATTTTTGGCGATCACGTCTACATCAATCCTTTCATTCAACACCTAACTACTATTCTCCTCAACACCACAATATCCTCCCACACAAAAACCGGCCTCCCAAAAAGGAAGACCGGCAACTATCACCCTACTCGATATCTAAATCCGTCACTGCGCCTTTAGCTGAAGAAGATACGAGACGCGCATACTTACCAAGAATACCTGTTTTGAATCGTAATTCTGGTCTGACCCATTCAGCTTTACGATTTTGCAGTTCGAGGTCAGTCACATTGAAATTGATCTGCTGTGTGTCGCTATCGATCGTAATCGTGTCGCCCTCTTTCAATAATCCGATCGGTCCGCCAACGAAGGCTTCAGGAGATACGTGACCGATCACAAAGCCGTGTGAGCCACCGGAGAATCGGCCGTCTGTTAGGAGGGCTACTTTGCCGCCAAGTCCTTTGCCGACGATCATAGCTGTAATCGAAAGCATCTCAGGCATACCTGGTCCGCCTTTTGGTCCAACATTTCGAATGACGAGAACGTCGCCCTCTTTTATATCGTTACTTTCGATCGCGGTTGTCGCTTCCGCTTCACTATCATATACACGTGCAGGTCCTTCAAAGCGGCTGATTTTCTGACCAGACATTTTGGCAACGGCGCCTTCGGGAGCAAGGTTGCCTCGAAGGACAACAAGAGGACCGCTTGGCTTGATCGGATCGTTCATCGGTTTGATTACCATTTGTCCTTCTGTTAGGGAGTCCACCTCAGCAAGGTTCTCTGCAACGGTTTTACCTGTGACTGTTAGACAATCTCCATGCAGAAGACCATGTTCATGCAATAACTTCATGACCGCTGGTACGCCACCAATCTCGTAAAGGTCTTGCATGACATATTTACCGCTTGGTTTCATATCAGCAATATGCGGGACACGTTCACGGACTTTTTCAAAATCATCTAGAGAAAGATCGACGCCAGATGAATGCGCCATAGCTGTTAAATGTAGAAAAGCATTCGTTGAACCTCCGAGCGCCATCACAACGGTAATCGCATTTTCAAATGCTTTCTTTGTCATGATATCGCGTGGGTAGATATCCTTTTCTAAAAGGTTCACGACCATCTCACCAGCTTGACGACATTCTGACTCCTTATAATCATTCACAGCAGGAGTTGAGGATGATCCTGGAATACTCATTCCAAGCGCTTCAACAGCAGATGCCATCGTGTTTGCTGTGTACATCCCACCACATGCTCCCGCTCCCGGGCATGCATGACATTCAACGTTATGAAGTTCTTCCTCATTAATTGTACCTTCACGATACTGACCAACTGCTTCAAACGAAGACACGATATCAATATCGTTACCATTAAGTTTACCTGGTTGGATCGTTCCACCATATACATAAACCGATGGGATGTTCATTCTTCCAATTGCCATCAAACATCCTGGAGTTGTTTTATCGCAACCTCCTATAGCAACGATACCGTCTAAACGTTCAGCGTTTGTAACTGTTTCGATAGAATCAGCAATGATTTCTCGACTCGGAAGGGAGTAGAACATTCCTTCATGTCCCATCGCAATGCCATCTGAAACAGTGATGGTATTGAAAATCATAGGAGCCCCACCATTATCAGCGGCTCCACCTTTCGCTTCGCGTGCAAGTCGATCGATATGTACATTACACGGCGTTACTTCGCTCCATGTACTTGCCACGCCAATCATAGGCTTTTTGAAATCCTCATCGGTAAAGCCAACTGCTCGAAGCATAGAGCGATTCGGAACCCTATTGACGCCCTCACTGATTACTTTGCTTCGGATGCGCAAGTCTTTTTTTTCTGTCATCCCTCTCACCCTTTCTTCTAACACGAAAATTAATAATTTTGTTTATTCAAAAATTTATATTCTTTGATAATACTAGTTTTCAGCTGCTTCTGCAAACCATTATCAGAATTTTTACGAAACATTTTCATGTAAGCGATACCTTTCCATTTAATACCTTATAAATGTCATCGCTACGGTATGTATAATATGTTACTATTAAGTCACATAATAAATGTTACCTTTACGTCACATTAATGCGGAGGCGGATTATCTTGACCCTTGATAATGAGTTAACAGTTACCCTCAAAGCGTTAACTCACCCTACACGAAGAGAAATACTTGATTTATTGAAAGATGGTCCTAAAACCACTGGGTATTTAGATGATCAATTTACGGATATCAGTCGTTACGCAGTCATGAAACATTTAACACAACTTAAAGACGCAAATTTGGTTTTGGTCAGGCGGGAAGGACGATCTCGTGTAAACTACCTCAACGCTGTTCCGATTCAACAGATGTATGATCGTTGGATGAACAAATATCAATCCAAGCATGCTTCTTCACTTTTATTCTTAAAATCCACTCTTGAAAGGGGAACAAACGAAATGGAAAACCAGGGTTACAAGCATGACTCATTTCAAATTGAACAAGAAGTTCGCATACAAGCTCCAATCGAACAGGTATTTAAATCACTTACAGAAAATATCGATTCTTGGTGGGCCTATCGATTATGCGGAGAGGGTTCGACGCTTTCATTTGAACCAGAAGTTGGTGGGCGCTTTCTTGAAAGAGGCGCTTCAGGTGAGGCTGGTGCTCTATGGGGAACGATCACGTATATAAACGCACCTTATGAGATCCGACTCAATGGTTTACTTGGAATGCAAGGGGCGGTTAACAGTGCATATAGCTACAAGCTTCGTGAAGAAGGTGAAGAAGGTGAAGAAACGACCCTCTCCCTATCTCATCATGCATCTGGCTTATTAGATCCTGAGTGGCATGCCGCTCACGACGGAGGATGGAAAGAATTACTTGGTACGTTTTTAAAGAACTATGTCGAGAAAGGGAAGACATATAGTGAGCAGCAAAAATGATGAAGATCACATCGGAAAGAGTCATTAATTGTGAGCCCTCTGTTGTCTTTGAGTATATCTCAAATTTTGAGAACAATCCCATCTGGCAAGGGGGAATGATTGAAGCCTCGTTCACATCTACTGGACCACTCGGAGAGGGATCGACATATGACCAGGTTGCAACATTTTTAGGAAAGAAAATCATCACATCCTTTGTTGTTAGCCGCTTTGAACGAAACAGATGTATACAAATTCAAAGCATAAGGAGCACATTTCCGATTAAAGTCACGAGATCTGTAGAGCGTGCGGAAGGAGGAACACTCGTAAGTGCATTTGTTGAAGGCGATCCTGGTGGGATTTTCAAACTCGCAAAGCCGCTGTTAAAACGAATGGTACAACGTTCAGTTGTGAATGATTATGCGAACTTGAAAACCATTTTAGAAGACCAATGTTCGAAAAGTAACTAGTAAAAGCCGGTTCTCGCCTAGAACCGGCTTTGTTCTGATGTTTAAAGCACACCAGGTTCAAACGTTTTACAATCTGTTTCTTCACTATTTGTTGCTTTGTTCCCCTTGTGACTCACAACATAGATTTCTTCTGCGCCACATTTTCTACCTTCACGATTATGGACACAGTTTGTAACTTCACAGAGTACATCTAATGCCATGCTTCTCACCTCCTTATGTTTAAGATGAGCTTAAAGCATTTGTATCATGCTGGAGGCATTTAGAAGCATTTCCTCCTCTCCTCAAAAAAGACAAATTTAACCTCCATATTTCGTGATATTATCGCTGATTTACATGATATGATGGGAGAAATAACAAGAGATTGAGGGAACAACTATGTGGAGAAACAAAAATGTATGGATTCTTCTTACAGGAGAATTTGTTGCTGGCCTTGGATTATGGCTCGGAATTATCGGAAACCTTGAATTTATGCAAGAAAAGGTTCCATCTGATTTCATGAAAGCTGTTATTCTCGCAGCAGGTCTTTTAGCGGGTGTAGCAATTGGTCCTTTAGCTGGTCGGATAACGGATCAAGCAAAAAAGAAAACAGTTATGCTCACTGCTGGATTTGCACGCTCATTGAGCGTTGTGTTCATGTTGATCGCGATTCAAACCGGATCTGTTCTATGGATGGTCGTATTTTTAGTAATGATTCAACTTGCAGCGGCTTTTTATTTCCCTGCCCTACAGGCAGCCATTCCGCTTATCGTGAAAGAGAAAGACCTCCTGCAAATGAATGGTGTGCATATGAACGTGGGTACGTTATCACGTATTCTAGGGACAGCAGTTGCAGGGATTTTCCTTGCCATCATGTCTCTTAGTACAATGTACACAATGTCGTTAGCCGCATATTTACTTTTGTTTATCTTAACCTTCTTTGTAGAGATTGATGAACAGAAAGAAACAAAAGCTACCTTTTCTAAAGGGGAGAGCGGGTTTAAACACCTTTTCCCTATCGTAAAAGAGCTCCCTATCGTCACAATGACCTTGATTATGACAATGGTACCTTTATTATTCATCGGGGGCTTCAACCTGTTAGTGATCAACATTAGTGAATTACAAGACAACTCATTAATAAAAAGCTGGATTTATACAACGGAAGGAATTTCGTTTATGATTGGGGCTTTTACTGTTAAACGATTCGCTCATAAGCTTTCTCCGTATACAATTCTATTCGTATTTTCATTCATTATCGGGTTGTCCCAGCTTTTGCTTTTCTTTGCGTGGATTCCCGTACTGTCTGTGCTTGCATTTGCCATATTTGGATTTTCGGTGGGCTGCTTTTTCCCTACTGCTGCAACGATCTTTCAAACGAGAGTACCGAAAGAATATCACGGAAGGTTCTTTTCATTCCGAAATATGCTTGACCGGATTATCTTTCAAGTTGTGCTTTTACTAACAGGGCTAATGTTAGATCTTATTGGTCTTCAATTGATGTGTGTATTGTTTGGAATATTGTCGCTTACGATAACCGCTACCTTTTTCTCGAAATATAAAACGGAGCAAAAGGCAAACATAAATTTAAAAGTAAGTTAACGAATCAACTTTCGAACCAAATAGAGCGAAATTGTATACACTATCCTAGGACTACTATAGAGTAGGCGATCTCCAATGGACAATCAAACAAAGGCTGTATTAGGTTCCTGGATCCAAGCGATAGGAACCATTTTGGCTGCAACCGGTAGTACACCATTTAAATCTTTGAGCGATGAGCTAAAGAATGCCCTCAACTTAATAGGAAATGTGATGCAAGGTACAGGCAATGCGTTAATTGCAGATACGGTTGAAACATTTAACTTAAATAAAGTCGGAAACCAAATCCAAGCGGTTGGTAATTCTACTGTCGTTGCCGGTATTCTTATAGACAGTAATTCGCGAATCAGCCAAATCCTCAATATTGACGGAAACTGGCTTCAAGCACTTGGAGGGAGTGCATCTCTAGGAGATGCCTTCGAACAAACACCTTCCGAAGAACAACTTTATAACATCTATGGTAATTTACTTCAGGTTATTGGTAATTCACTTCAAGCTGTATCCGGAACAAAAGAACTTAGGGGTGAGGAAGCACAGAATTTGAATGTAGTGGGAAGCTGGATCCAAGCTGTAGGATCTGTCATTTCAGCTATCGGACAAACAAAATATCCGTAAAATCAAAAACTCCCCGGTTTCTAAAAACCAGGGAGTTTAGCATTACCTTAATAAAGTTAGAAATTCTTTCATGAAATGTGGTAAATCGGGCCACGCCTGACCTGAAACAAGGTTACGATGAGTATGAACCTGATCTTCACTATATGTTGCACCACAAGCTGTTACATCAGGTTTACATGCTGGATAAGCAGTGTACTCTCTTCCTTCCATTCGATCAGCTATCACACTCAACACTTGTGCTGCATGACATATGGCTCCAACAGGTTTATTTTCATCAAAGAAATGATGCAAGATGCTAGGTAAGTTCTCATCAAGACGAATATACTCAGGTGCACGTCCACCTGGAATAATCAAACCATCAAAATCTTTTGGATCAATTTCCTTAAAAGAGGTATGTGCTTCTATTCCATACGCTGGCTTTTCTACATACGTCTCCATTTCTCCAGTGAAATCATGAGAAACTGTCTGAAGTTTCTTCGATGAAGGAGCTGCAATCGTCACTTCAAAACCTTCCTCTAAACAACGATAATACGGATAATACACCTCAAGCGCCTCCACAGCATCACCAGTAACAATCAATACCTTCTTACTCATAGATAAGCACCTCCAACAAATAAGTTATTTCTTCTATACATCACTTCCCCTTTTTTGGTGAAGGGTAACCTGATTCATTCGTATGATTGTTGCTTTCTTGAAGATGATTCCACTCGTCACTCCTAAACCAATAAAAAAGAACTCTAGCATGTAGAGTCCCTTTTCATCGTATATCTTTTTACCAATCAATTACCTTACGATCTCTAAAGAACTTCCCTGTTGTGTTTAACTCAGCTAAGGAAAGCCATACTGCAGTGTCCGCACCATCTTGTACAGACCTCATTGCTCCTGCTCCACCCATATCGGTTTTAACCCATCCTGGGCACATCGCATTCACGTTGATTCCCTTATCCCGAAGTGCATCGGCCAGTTGAATGGTAACAATATTCAACGCTGCTTTCGATAGGGAGTATGCCGGATGAGATTCTCCGATACTGTTACCAGAACCAAGACCACTTGAGACATTGATTACACGAGCATCATCACTACTTTTTAGTAGCGAGATTAATGCCTGCGTTAAAAACAACGGACCATATGTATTGGTTTCCATTGTTTTTGAAACCGTATCACGATCTACCTCTAATACTGTGAAATTCTTATCAATAAAAACTCCCGCGTTGTTTACGAGTATATCTAGTTTATGAAAATTTTTGTTGATTTCGCTATATAGATGCTTAATACTACTGTCACTAGTAATGTCTAATTCCTGAAAGTGAACATCTAATCCTTCTCGCTTTAGTTCCTCCACTGCTTTTATACCTTTTTCTTGTTCTCTAGCAGTCATGATGACAGTGACACCTTGCTTCCCAAGCTGTCTTGCTATTTCAAAGCCAATTCCTCTATTTGAACCGGTAACAAGCGCAGTTTTCGCACCCATATTCCTCAACTCCTCATTTACTAAGTAGGTATTTCATATCCATTCCACAAATTCTTTGGATAAAAACGTGCTGAGTAATGCATCTTTACTTTTCACAAATTCCGCTTCCAATATTACGGTTAAAAACAATTCATTTCAAACAAAAAAACCACCTATAAACTGATGGTTTTTTACTGAAATAGCCCATGTAAGGCGCCAAGAAAGGTGAAAATTACAAGGTGATCACCTATAGCAATATAGAACGCCCTTTTGTTCAATAATCCAAACATGTAGTTTTTTAGATACACCAACATAATAATAGTACCAATGAGCAGCCCAATTCCTAACCCTGATATTATTCCTGTTGAACTACTGATTTGAACGAATATAGCTACAATAAGTGATGAAATAAATGCAACGACAACTGCAACGAAGTATTTGAATGGACCTTTCGATTCATTTAGCAGGAATTGTTCATTTTCACTTTTTTTCTTATCTGATAATAAAATAGAGTAGTAAATACCACCATAAACCATATATAAAAACCCACCAGCAACAAAAGCCATGATACTTATACCATACATATTCATTCCCCCAATACTATTTCGGTTCTATGCCTAAACCGATAGCCCTAATTTTGCAATTCACCCTTAAAGATCCCTCTTCTTGTTCTAGCTGGACAATTTCAATCGGATTACTAAGATACCTATATCCGCTCTTTGGTAACCAAATACTATACAACTCAGAATAACACTCGATGATCTTACTTCTCTCCTGATAATCAAGTGGTTCATCAAATTCATATAACACATGAAGCCCACCTTGAAACTCTCCGGTTACTTCAGCGCTCTCACCCTCTGACTCGATCCCTAGACAGCATTCATAAAAGCTTTTCTCTGGCGGAGTAATATATGGATTGTTCTTAGGAATTCCGCACATAAACAGCTTATCCACGTTGTACCCTCTCGCATTCGCCCAGTGAAACAACTGGCCCCAAACTTCTTGAATTCCTTTTGTATAAGGTCCAACATTATACCTCTTGACCATAGAACAACTCGAAAAGGTAACTGTCTTTACTGCTGAAAGATCTAACCAACTAAACTCATTATACTCATTAGAAGAAACTTCATCTTTCATATTTTGGTTAAAAGTTTTAGATTTCTTGCTATCTTGATACTCTCTAGCAAAACGGTCTAAGTATGCTCCTTCTCGCCATTTCTTAGGACTCGTCTCAAAATAAGCTTGAAACGAGTAAGTAAAATAAGACAATGACGAAAAACCGCTCTGATGTGCAACTGTTGTTATTGAAAGATGAGGTTCATAAATTAAAGAATGAGCAGCTATTTCTAAGCGAAGTCTTTTGATATAACTTGCAGGTGTTTCTCCAATAATCTTTTTAAATAATCGCTGAAAATAGTAAGGAGAATAGGTCGATACTTGAGCAAGGTCATTTAGCTGTAATGATTCTGTTAAATTGTCTTCTATGTATGCTAAAACCTTACTGATTTGTTTCGTTTGTTCTGCATCAGTATTCACGTTAAAACTCCTTCTGCTTAATCTGAAATCAGACTATCTTTAGTATCAGCTTTCTTTACATTATTTTATCACGATACAAAAAAACGAACTCGACATTAAGTCAGTCCGTCTCATGATCTCTTTCTATCTCTTTGGATTTTACTTTAATCAGCTTGTCCTTAAATACTTTAATCACGATAAAGAGCACGACGACGACAATCAAAATCGCAACGCCTAAGCTTGATTGCATCGAATTCATATATAACCATGCCATAATGAACATTGGAGGGATGATACCGAGAGCGGTAGTCCAAGTAAATTGCCAGAGGGTAATCGAAATTAATCCAGCGCCATAGTTCAGTAGATTAAAGGAGAATAAGGGGACAAGCCTTAATAAAAACAATCCGAAAAGACCATTTTTCTTAAACCAGTTATCAAACTTCGCCAGTTTGTCATCTGAGATAACCTTCAAAACAAGAGGTCTGCCAAATAACCTGGCTAAATAAAACGATAAATATGCTCCTAACATCGAGCCGATCCAAGTATAGATAAGGCCGAAAGTAAGGCCAAATATATAGACGTTTGCAAACAAAATGATTTCAGAAGGAATGAAGATAATACTGTGTAATACCATTAAGAAGATCGCAACAATCGGTCCCCAATTGCCTAACCCCAGCATAAAAGCCTTCAGATCTTCCAAACCTGAGGTCGAAAAGAGCATAGATACGACTTCTCTAAATGATGGAACAAAAAATAGTAGCGAACCTACTAAAAGAAGGGCAGCTATTATAATTAACCTCGTCGTTTTAATATGTTCACTTCCTTATATAATGAACGCGTCCAAACGGCCATTAACTTGATAAGATTCATTCTACCAATATCATATTGAAAAAGGTAGTAATTAAATTTGGCAATAAAAAAACCACCAATGTATGTATTGGTGGAGACGGTGGGAGTCGAACCCACGTCCAGAGATATCGGCACTTAAGCTTCTACGAGTGTAGTCGTTATATTAGCGTTTCACTACAATTCAGCCTAACGACAGGCTTCCTTGTAGCTAGTCTGATTAATCTCTTCCGACTTTCCTCAGACGGTGGATCGTCGGCGTATCCCACTTAAGTTGAGTCCCTTACCCTACCACATGGGCGATGGAGGGAGGAACCGCAAAGCAGTTTATGCTGCTAGTGCGAAGTTGTTGTTTTCTTTGCCAATTATAGGCGTGGCGTTTTTGACGTAGCTCGCCAACTCGACTCGCGACTTAAGCTCGACCTATCCCTGTCGAATCCGTAACGTCCCCATGTAAATGAGAACCGAAAACGGGAAGCACTTAAGCTTATATGATTGTTTCGGTACTTTTTAGTATAACATATGAGTGTTTGCAATCAACTGGAAATTATATGCGTTGACGCTCTTTTAATGCTTTATCCACTTCACGCTTCATCGTCTTATCTTTCAGATCCTGGCGCTTATCATACTTTTTCTTACCTTTGGCTAAGCCAAGAAGTACTTTTGCATAACCATTCTTGATATAAACTTTAAGCGGAATGATTGTATAACCTTGTTCTTTCGTAAGTCCAATGAGTTTGTCTATCTCTTTACGCTTCATCAATAGCTTACGTGTACGAGTTGGATCGTGATTATAACGATTTCCCTGCTCATACTCATTGATATGCATATTCAGGAGAAACATTTCACCTTTGCGAATGATGGCATGAGAGTCTTTCAGGTTTACACGTCTTGCTCTGAGGGATTTGATTTCAGTACCCTGTAGAACTAATCCTGCTTCATATGTTTCGATAACTGAATAATCATGTCTTGCTTTCCTATTTTGTGCAATAAGATTACCATCGCCTCTTGGCATGACTGTTCCCCCTCTCAAGCGTCAAAAACCAGTATAACAATATGGTCAGAATAAGTCAAGATGACCTACTCCGACCATATGGTGACTGTGTACCTTTTATTTTTTTCCAGGTTTGCGCTTTTTCTTTTTTGATTTCTTAGTGCCTTGACCGTTTTTGGGTGGTGTAAACTTACGCTTTTTCGCACCCTCATCAGTCGTCTTATTGGACTTACCACGCTTTTTACGTTGACCGCCCTGAATGACTTTAGGACTTTCTTTACGACGACGTTGCTTAGGTGGCTTCATTCCAACAATTTCAAAGTCGATTGCTCGTTCATCTACATTTACATTCAAGACGCGAATTGAAATCTCATCGCCGATTCGATATACGTTACCAGTACGTTCACCGATCATCGCATATGCGCCTTCATCGTAATGATAGTAATCGTCCGTTAAATAACTAACATGAACGAGACCTTCAATGGTATTCGGAAGCTCTATAAACAGTCCGAAGTTAGTAACTCCGCTGATCACGCCTTCAAACTCTTCTCCAACTTTGTCTTCCATAAACTGCGCTTTTTTCAAATCATCCGTCTCACGTTCGGCATCAACTGCTCTTCTTTCCATTGCAGAAGCGTGCTGTGCAATTTCTCCTAGAGCTTCTTTCCACTTTTCGCGAGTTTGATTGTCTACCTTCTTTTCAAAAAGGTACGTACGGATCAATCGGTGGACAATCAGGTCAGGGTAACGACGAATAGGAGATGTGAAGTGTGTATAGAACTCAGTTGAGAGACCGAAATGACCAAGGCTTTCAGGGAAGTATTTCGCCTGTTGCATAGACCTTAGCATAACTTTACTTATTACAGCTTCTTCCGGTTCACCTTTCACTTCTTCTAATAGTTCTTGAAGAGCACGTGGGTGTACGGTATTCGCATTTCCTCGAATAGCATAACCAAAGTTCGTGATGAATTCAAAGAACGTATCTAGCTTTTCAGAGTCTGGATCTTCGTGAATACGATACATGAACGGAATATCCATCCAGTGAAAATGCTGTGCAACTGTTTCGTTTGCAATAAGCATGAATTCTTCGATGAGACGTTCAGCTACAGAACGTTCTCTCAATACGATCTCTTCAGGACTTCCTTCTTCATCAACAAGAACTTTAGCTTCAGCGAAATCAAAATCAATTGCGCCTCGTTCGAAGCGGTTTTTGCGTAAGATTTCAGCAAGTTCACCCATACCATCAAAGAATGGCACAAGAGACTTATAGCGCTCAAGCACTTCATCATCTTCGCGATTTAATATTTTACGTACATCATTGTATGTCATTCTTTCTGTGGTTCTGATCACACTTGGGAAGATCTCATGGTGAACCACTTCACCACCAGGCGAAATTTCCATCTCGCATGATATCGTCAATCGATCGACCTTAGGATTCAAACTACATATGCCGTTTGATAAACGATGTGGAATCATAGGAATAACGCGGTCAACAAGATAGACGCTTGTCCCTCTTTCCAATGCTTCCTGGTCGATTGGCGAGTTTTCAGTGACATAGTACGTCACGTCTGCGATATGAACGCCCAGCTTGTAGTTACCATTCGATAATTTCTCAACGTTGACAGCATCATCAAGGTCTTTTGCATCTGCGCCATCGATTGTAACGATCGTCTCGTCACGAAGGTCTCTTCGACCTTCTATTTCCTTCTCATCGATTTGATCTGGCGTTTTTGTTGCCTGGTCCATTGCAGCATCGGGAAATTCTCCAGGAAGCTCATGTTTGTGAATGATTGAAAGAATATCAACACCAGGGTCATTTTTATGTCCCAGGATTTCAGTGATTTTACCTTCAGCGCTCATTCTTCCTTCAGGATACTTCGTAATTTCAACAACGACTTTGTGTCCATCTACAGCGCCTGCAGTGGATCCTTTTGGAATGAAAATATCATGAGGAATTCGTTTATCATCCGCTATGACAAAACCAAAATGCTTACTATCAGAGTAAGTTCCGACAGTTCGCTTAACCCCACGTTCAATGATGCGTATAACGGTGCCTTCTGGACGGGAACCAGACGACTTGGAATGTAAACGTACGATAACACGATCACCGTTCATCGCCCCATTTAAATCGCCCTGATTAATATAGACATCTTTCTCATCCGTTTCACCTTCAGCAATTAGAAAAGCAAATCCTTTTGCATGCACTTGGAGTTTCCCTCGAACGAGATTCATTTTTTCAGGTAAACCATAGCGATTCGTACGTGTTCTTACGATGAGACCATCGTCTTCCATCTTATTCAGGGTTTGAACGAAATCTTTGAATTCACTTGAATCTTGAATTCCAAATACTTCTTCAAGTTCTTTTACTGTCAGTGGTTTATATGCTTCATCTTTCATGTAAGTCAATATTTTCTGCACATGTTCTTCTGCCAAATCGTTTCACCTTCCTTCAATTAAGTTAACGTGTTACTCTTTCCAATCGAGTCCGTTAAGGAAATCGAGCACATCTTTATGAAGTTCTTCTTTTTCTTTTCCTAGCGTAATGGCGTGTGTGGAATTCTCATACCATTTTAAACTTTTCTCATCTGACTCAATGTTGTTATGAATCACATTAGCACTATCTGTGTTGATCATTTCATCATGTCTTGCTTGTACAACAAATGCAGGTGCATAAATCATATCGATGTTTTCTCTCACATCGTAGATTAAGTCTCGAAGTTCGCCGAGAGTATTCATAGGTGTTTCTTTGAACGCTTCCATTTCTTCTTCAATTTGTTCAGGAGATTTACGTTCATACTTTTTATATTCCCTCGCATATGCGAGTACACCTTCAAACATCGTCTCTTCATCTTTCATATCCATTGGAGCGCACATGGGTACGATTCCCTTTACAGGAACAGTATAGCCGAGCTTAAGGGAAAATACGCCCCCGAGGGATAATCCTACAACGGCGATTTCTTCATATCCCATTTCCTTCAACTTGTTATACCCTTCTTCTACGTCTTTCCACCAATCAGTAGGACCCGTATGTACTAATTCTTCTGGTGGCACGCCGTGCCCTTTATATTGTGGAGCGTGACATGTATACCCTTGCTCCTGTAAGTATCTTCCCATCATACGAACATCAGCTGAATTTCCAGTAAAACCATGGAGCATCAATACCGCCCTATTGCCTCCTTCAAATGTAAACGGCTTTGGTGCAACAACTTTCATGATGTGTTCCTCCTTCTAAAACTCTACCTATCATGTAGCTTTTCCTTTGATTTAAATGATTATAAATTCTATCTGCATTTTACCTTTTTCGTCAGGGAGGCTAAAAGGAACGTGCTCCTTTTAGTTTCGTACCCTGATTCATTATGTAGAAAACCCTATTGTAGCCTTGTGTATCACAATCTATCACTTTTGAAAAATAAAAAAACAGCAAGTGGTTCATCACTTGCTGCCTCCTGCGTTACACGAGATACGCCACTAAAATAGAAAGAACAAAGAATAAAACGGCGAGTACTACCGTCACTTTATTTAATACGGCTTCAAAACCGCGGGCTTTTTGCTTTCCGAATAACTGTTCAGCGCCACCAGTAATCGCTCCGGATAAACCTGAACTTTTACTAGATTGAAGCAATACTACAGTGATGAGTAAGACCGATACAATGATTAACGCAATAGATGCTGCTAGATGCATGATTCCACCTCCCGGACATTAACCTTCCAATACTATAAATTTACCACAAAAATTTCAATAAAAGCAATAAATTTTGGAATACGTCGTTCTAGCCTAAAACAAAACCCCCTCATGGTTATGAGGGGGATTACCTGACCTTACTTATTAGAAAGGTTATAGAAGCTTGAACGACCACCATATACTGCAAGATGCTCTAGCTCATCTTCGATACGTAAAAGTTGGTTGTATTTAGCTACGCGATCCGTGCGAGACGGTGCGCCTGTTTTAATTTGTCCAGCATTCGTCGCAACAGCGATGTCAGCGATCGTTGTATCTTCAGTTTCACCAGAACGGTGAGAGATAACAGCTGTGTAACCAGCACGTTTCGCCATTTCGATTGCTTCGAATGTTTCGGTAAGTGTACCGATTTGGTTCACTTTGATAAGGATTGAGTTACCAACGCTGCGCTCGATACCTTCAGAAAGTTTGTTTGTGTTTGTAACGAATAGATCGTCACCTACAAGCTGAACTTTCTCACCAAGTGCTTGAGTTAGCTTCTCCCAGCCTTCCCAATCGTTTTCATCTAGACCATCTTCGATGGAGATGATTGGGTACTTTTCACAAAGTTGGCTATAGAATTCGATCATTTCGTCAGAAGTCTTCACTACGCCTTCTCCAGCAAGGTTGTATTTACCGTCGCTGTAGATTTCAGAAGATGCTACGTCTAGAGCAAGCATTACTTCTTCACCAGGCTTATAGCCAGCTTTTTCGATTGCTTCGATAATCGTTTGAATTGCTTCTTCGTTTGAACCAAGGTTAGGAGCGAATCCGCCTTCGTCACCAACAGAAGTGTTAAGTCCTTTTTCTTTAAGAACACCTTTCAAGCTGTGGAAGATCTCTGCACCAGTACGTAGTGCTTCCTTGAAAGAAGGTGCTCCAACAGGCATAACCATGAATTCTTGGATGTCTACGTTGTTATCAGCGTGCTCGCCACCGTTAAGGATATTCATCATAGGTGTTGGAAGAGTTTTTGCATTGAATCCACCAAGGTACACATAAAGTGGTAATTCAAGTTCTTCAGCAGCTGCACGAGCTACAGCCATTGATACGCCAAGGATTGCGTTCGCCCCTAGTTTTGCTTTGTTGTCAGTACCGTCCATATCGATCATCATGTTGTCGATTCCTAGTTGGTCATAAATGCTCATGCCTACTAGTTCAGGAGCGATTGTTTCGTTAATGTTAGCTACAGCTTTCTCTACACCTTTACCTAGGTAACGGCCTTTGTCGCCATCACGAAGCTCTACTGCTTCGTATTCGCCAGTGGATGCGCCAGAAGGTACCATAGCGCGTGCTTTAACGCCCGCATCTGTAAATACTTCTACTTCAACTGTTGGATTGCCGCGGGAGTCAAGGACTTCGCGTGCATAAACGTCAGTAATGATTGGCATAATGTCATCTCCTTTTAATTTAGGTTACTTAATTAACGATTTTCCTGTCATTTCTTTAGGTTGATTTCCACCTAGTAGTTCAAGAAGAGTCGGAGATAGGTCCGCAAGAATACCATCTGTACGAAGTTCTGCTCCTTCTTTTGTCACAATAACAGGTACGGGACTCGTTGTATGAGCGGTCATTGCATCACCATCGAGTGTTGTCACTTCATCAGAGTTCCCGTGATCAGCGGTAATGATAGCATTTCCGCCTTTTTCTTGAATTTTATCAACGATCTTACCTAGACATTCGTCAACAGCTTCAATGGCTTTGACTGTAGGTTCGAGCATTCCGGAATGCCCCACCATGTCTGGGTTAGCAAAGTTCAATATGATTGCATCATGTTTATCCGCATCAAGTTCTTTCAGTAACGCGTCCGTTACTTCATAAGCACTCATCTCCGGCTGTAAATCATAAGTTGCAACCTTAGGGGAGTCGATCAAAATACGTTCTTCCCCTGGGAATTCCTCTTCACGTCCACCACTAAAGAAGAACGTTACATGAGGGTATTTTTCAGTTTCAGCAATACGAAGCTGAGTATAATCTTGTTGAGAAAGTACCTCACCAAGGGTGTTATCAAGGTTGACTGGTTTGAAAGCAACGTCTGCACCCACTGTTTCACTGAAGTGTGTCAATGAGACGAAGTGAATGTCTTTTGGACGATTTTCGCCACGGTCAAATCCTCGGAAATCTTCATTTGTAAAGACTTGTGAAATCTGAATTGCTCGGTCGGGACGGAAGTTAAAGAAGATGACTGCATCTTCGCTATCTACCGTCGCAATTGGAGAGCCGTCTTCTTCAGTTAGTACTGAAGGAAGAACGAACTCATCATAGATTTCATTCTTATAGTTATCATCGATAACTTCAAATGGGTCTTTGTATGAAGGACCTTCACCATAAGCAAGCGCCTGGTAAGATTTCTCCACACGATCCCAACGCTTGTCACGATCCATTGAATAATAACGGCCTGAAATTGTTGCAAGGCGGCCTACTCCAAGGTCGTCCATTTTGTCCTGGAGCTGTTTGATGTAAGTCTTAGCAGATTGCTGACCAACATCTCTTCCATCTAGAAAGCCGTGAACATACACATTCTTAACATCTTTCTTAGCTGCGAGCTCAAGTAGAGCAAAAAGATGTTTGATATGACTGTGGATTCCACCGTCTGAAAGAAGTCCGAACAAGTGTAGGCTTGTTCCTTTTTCCTTCGCGTGATCCATCGCATCAATAAATGTTTGGTTCTCGTAAAAATCGCCTTCTTTGATAGCAAGGTTGACTCTAGTCAAACTTTGATAAACGATACGGCCAGCACCAATATTCAAGTGCCCAACCTCAGAATTCCCCATCTGTCCTTCTGGAAGACCAACAGCTTCCCCTGAAGCTTCAAGAGTTGCGTGTGGGAACTGATTCCAATAGCGGTCAAAATTCGGCTTATTCGCCTTTGCTACTGCATTTCCTTTCTCTTCATCTCTTAGGCCAAAGCCATCGAGAATAATGAGAGCATTTGGTTTCTTAGGCATTCTGACCAGCCTCCAAAAGCTGTAGGAAAGATTTCGCATCTAGACTAGCGCCCCCAACTAGAGCACCGTCGATGTCAGATTGACTCATAAGTTCATCGATATTAGCAGGTTTCACACTGCCACCATACTGAATTCGAACAGCATTTGCAGTCTCTTCAGATGTTTCTTCTTTAAGGACGTTACGAATAAATGCACATGCCTCATTCGCTTGCTCACTTGTAGCAGTTTTACCTGTTCCAATTGCCCAGATAGGTTCATATGCAATAACAGACTGAGCGACCTGCTCATTCGTAAGGCCTGAAATCGCTTTTTGTACCTGTACTTTCACTACCGCTTCCATTTCGTTGCTTTCACGCTGTTCTAGTGATTCCCCAACACAAATGATCGGTGTGATGTTATGTTTGAACGCTGAATGTGCTTTTTGGTTAACGATTTCGTCCGTTTCACCGAATAGCTCACGACGTTCAGAGTGACCAAGGATGACATATTCTACGCCAAGATCATTAAGTGCAACAGGGCTGATTTCACCTGTGAAAGCCCCATTTTCCTCAAAGTGCATATTTTGTGCACCAGTCATTAGCGCATTGTCTTTAAGCTCATCCGTTAGATAATCAAGGAAAAGAGCTGGAGCACAGACGACTGAATCCACGCGGTCGGCACTTGGAATTAGTCCTTTTACTTCATCAACAAAGCTTTTCGTCTCAGTAAGTGTTTTGTTCATCTTCCAGTTCCCTGCGATGATTGGTTTACGCATGTTCACTCACCATCCTTTTGGTAGTAATGTAATTTATTTATCGTTTAGTGCAACGACTCCAGGAAGGTCTTTCCCTTCCATAAACTCAAGAGATGCACCGCCGCCAGTAGAGATATGGCTCATACGATCTGCATAGCCAAACTTCTCAACAGCTGCTGCGGAGTCACCGCCGCCGATAATTGAATAAGTATCGTTCGCATCAGCAAGTGCTTCTGCTACTGCTTTCGTACCATTTGCATAAACATCAAGTTCAAATACACCCATAGGGCCATTCCAAATAACTAGCTTGGAATCTTGAATAACGTTTTTGTACGTTTCTCTTGTTTTCGGTCCGATATCAAGAGCTTCCCAGTCAGAAGGGATTTCTTCGATGCTTACAGCTTTCGTATTCGCATCGTTTGAGAAATCATCGCCAATGATAACGTCCTGTGGCATATAGAAATTAACGCCTTTTTCTTTCGCTTTATCCATGAATGACCTTGCAAGCTCAATCTTATCTTCTTCAAGAAGAGATTTACCAATTTCATGGCCAAGAGCTTTAACGAATGTATAAGCAAGACCGCCACCGATGATCAGGTTGTCCACTTTATCAAGCAAGTGATCGATAACGCCGATCTTATCTTTTACTTTCGCTCCTCCAACGATCGCTGTGAATGGGCGAGAAGGTTCTGTTAGCGCACTACCAAGTACTTCAAGCTCTTTCTCCATTAAGAAACCAGCTACCGCAGGAATATGATGAGCGATACCTTCAGTTGAAGCATGTGCACGGTGAGCAGCTCCAAATGCATCATTTACAAAAAGATCTGCCATATTAGCAAATTCTTTTGCAAGGTCAGCGTCATTCTTCTCTTCGCCAGCTTCGAAACGTACGTTTTCGATCAATAGAAGTTCGCCTTCTTGAAGATCTCCGATTGCACGATTCACTTCATCACCATAAACTGCGTCCGTTTTAGTAACTGTTTTACCAATAAGGTCGCTTAGGCGATCAGCAACAGGATCTAGACGAAGTTCAGCAACAGCCTCACCTTTTGGACGACCAAGATGACTTGCCAGAATCACCTTCGCTCCCTGTTCAGAAAGATACTGAATTGTAGGAAGTGCTGCTTTAATGCGTGTTTCATCTGTGACGTTACCCTTATCCATAGGTACGTTGAAATCAACGCGGCAAAATACCGTTTTACCTTGCAAAGCTACGTCACGAATCGATTTCTTGTTCATACGGGGATTCCTCCTTTGCACGTTTTAATGAGGATAAAATACTCACATAAAATGTGGCGTACTGATTATTTATCCTAAAACAGAGCTAAAAAAACCAATGGAAAAGGAGGAAGGCTCCTGACTTCCTCCCCCACTATTCACAATTCCTATTATAGCCCTTTTGATGCAATGTAGTCGACTAGATCTACTACACGGCTAGAATAACCCCACTCGTTGTCGTACCAAGAAACAACTTTAACCATATTACCATCAATGTTCATTGTAGAAATTGCATCTACGATTGAAGAATGAGGGTTACCGTTGTAATCTTTTGATACTAGTGGCTCTTCGCTGTAACCAAGGTATCCTTTAAGGTCACCTTCAGCAGCTTCTTTTAGAGCAGCGTTAACGTCATCAACTGTAACGTCTGCATCAAGCTCTGCTACTAAGTCTACGATTGATACGTTAGGAGTTGGTACACGCATAGCCATACCATTCAACTTACCGTCAAGCTCAGGAAGTACTAGAGATACTGCTTTAGCAGCGCCTGTTGATGTTGGAATGATGTTTTCAGCAGCTGCACGAGCACGACGATAATCTTTATGTGGAAGATCAAGAATTTGCTGATCGTTCGTGTAAGAGTGAACTGTTGTCATAAGACCACGCTTAATACCGAACTTGTCGTTCAATACTTTAGCAACTGGTGCTAGACAGTTAGTTGTACATGAAGCGTTTGAAAGTACGTGATGATTTTCTGCATCGTACTTGTCTTCGTTAACACCAAGAACAACTGTGATATCTTCGTTCTTAGCTGGAGCAGAGATGACAACTTTTTTAGCGCCTGCTTCAAGGTGCTTAGCAGCGTCTTCACGGTTTGTGAAGCGACCAGTAGATTCAACAACTACATCTACTCCAAGGTCTCCCCAACCAAGTTGTGCAGGGTCGCGCTCAGAAAGAACTTTGATTTCTGAACCGTTAACTACAAGGTTCTCACCGTTAACTTCAACTTCAACGTTAAGTTCACCGTGAATTGTATCGTATTTTAGAAGGTGTGCAAGCATGTTTGCATCTGTAAGGTCGTTAACTGCTACGACTTCTACATTTGGGTTATTAAGTGCTGCACGAAATACGTTACGTCCGATACGTCCAAAACCGTTAATACCTACTTTTGTTGCCATTGTATAATTCCTCCTTGAATGTTCCTCGTTTCCCGAGGTATCTTATAATTTTATTTATTAAAGGGAATTTCCCTCTAGTAACGCTTTTGCTGCTCCCTCATCAGTGACGAGGATGCTTTGAATGCCAGTTTTCAGATAAGCCTCAATCGCATTTGCTTTTGAATGGCCACCTGCAACCGCAATAACCAGCTCACTTCGTTCTAAATCTTCTAACTGTAGTCCAATGGTTTTCACTTTGTGTACAACATCTCCGGATTGGTTGAAATAGTATCCAAACGCCTCCGCAACAGCTTGGTTTTGTTCGATTTTCTCTAAAACCTCACTTGTTGATTTACGCCGCACAGCCATTGTTTTAGCATCTCCAATCCCATGAACCACAATACTGGCAGATTTGATAATCTCAAGGATTTCCTTGACGCCTGGCTCTTCGATTAATGACTGGTATGCTTCTTCACTAAGTTGATCTGGAACATGAAGCAAACGATAATCTGTATGGGCTTTTCGTGCCATCTTCGCGCAAATTGTGTTAGCCTGGTTTTCAACCTGTTCGCCAAGACCACCACGTGCCGGTACGAATAATGTTCCATCCATATCTGGAGAGGGAATCATCATATCAGCAACACTCGCGAGTGTGGTACCGCCAGTAACAGCTATAACCTTACTTTGAAGCTGAAACCTTTTGAGGCGTCCCACAGCGGCTCTGCCCATCTCTTTCTTTACCCAGGGAGTCACATCGCTATCACCGGGTACAATAAGTACTTCTGGAATACCAAGTTTGTCTTTTAACTGTTCTTCCAAGTTATCAAGACCAGAAACTTCGTTCATAACAGGTTCGAGCTCCATTAATAGTTGCTCACCCTCCTCAGTAAGCTGCATGCCCTGAATCGACATATCAAGCAAACCTTGATCTTTCAGGAAAGTCACTTCACTCCTAAGAACTCTTTCTGTTATATCCAGATTGTTCGCTAGACTTCTACGTCCAATAGGCTGCGTGAGTCTCAGTTGCCTGAGAACACGGTAACGCTTGTTCATGACTTCTAGAAGGTCTGGTAATAGTTTTTGTTGAAGTGCGAGTAATGAGCGCATTGTTCGTCTCCCCTGCAGTCCTTTTTTTCTTCATGAGACGTATTATGTCCCGGTCAGACATTTTCAGTCCCACCTGAATCAAAAAAAGAACGTCTTACAAATTTCATTGTAGCAGTTGCCAACTACATGGGCAACTATGTTATACTGAAAATTTTAAAGTAAGCGTTTTCTTATATTTTTTCTTGATATTCGGCCATAATCTACGATTTCACCATCTACTTCAACTACCGGAATCATCACCATAAACTTCTCAAGCAATGCATCGTTCTGATAGATATCTACTGATTCGATCGTGAAATCCACTTCAGTTTGAAGATCCTCAAGAATCGAATAAGCTTCATCACAAAGAGGGCACGTCTCTTTCGTGTATAACATAACCGTTTTACTCATTACTTAAACCCCTTTCCAATACCATTCTAACCTTTCACAAATAAACCACGCAAAGAAACAGCTGCGTTGCAGCTGTTACCTTGTAGAAACACCCTAGTCTATATTCTCCCTATACCTTAGGAATTTGAATGCTTACTTTCCTGCGGACGAATGCCTATAAAAAACGTTTCCTCATTGATGAGCCAGGTATGTTTAATTCTTCACGATATTTCGCGATTGTTCGTCTCGATACCTTGATACCTTTTTGTATATGAAGAGCCTCCACGATTTTCTGATCGGACAGTGGCTTCTTCTTATCTTCTTGTTCAATAAACTCTTTTATCAATATTTTCACACTAGAGGATGATGTTCCACCATCTGTTTCTCCAGCTAAACGTGAAGTAAACAACTCTTTTAATGCAAATAGACCATGAGGAGTTTGAACATACTTGTTCTTGATCGCTCGACTGACTGTTGATTCATGCACACCTGCTTCAATAGCTACTTCCTTAAGCGTGAATGGCTTCAGTTCGCTGAGTCCCGTTTGAAGAAAGGGACTTTGACGCGCTATGAATACCTCCATAATCGAGCGTAGCGTTTGTTTCCGCTGTTCAATACTCTTTATCAGCCAGTTGACTTGCTGATATTTACCTCTTATATAATGAGCTACTTCGCCTTTTTCAAACGATTGGTAGGCTTTGCTTATTTTCATAGAGGGCAAATCATCATCTAGTAATTTAATCGTGTATGTTCCATCATTCTCTTGAATAATGATGTCCGGGGCAACGTAATGTGTTTTATCCGTATACCACTTTAACCCTGGCCTTGGATCTAGCCTAGCGATAACATCCGATGCTAATTGAATATCCTCAAGGTTCACTTGATATTCTTTTGAAAGCTCTCGAAACTTCCTTTGTGCTAGCGCTTTCAAATTTTCTCTTGCAAGCTTACGAGCAAGCATATCGATAGGCGAAGTGGAATGAATCTGTAAACAAAGACACTCCCCTAAATTACGGCCACCAATTCCTGGCTCAAGTGATTGCAATACATGAACGGCATCTTCAAATTCACGATCAGTCAATCGAAACTGTGAGATAACCTCTTGATCGCGAGTTAGTAAGTATCCAGTTTCATCTATATTATCTATCAAATAATGGATAACCTTTGCTTGGTGATGCGATAGATTCAAACATCGCACTTGTTCATGGAGCTCATCGTTCAAACTTTTTCCTCGTTCTGCTACATAGTCTAGCGGATCAGTGCGTTCGCCCCCGTATGAGTTTTTCAAACGAATGCCTGCTTCCCATGACGGCGTCTGGAGTTCAATAAGAGGATTCTCAAGCGCCTCTTCTTTAATATATTCCATCAACTCTATAGTCGAATATTGAAGAATGGCTATTGCCTGACGCAATTGAGTTGTCATTACGAGTTGCGTTGTCTGTTTTTGTATTAATCCTAATTCCATCGCAATCCCTCCACCTTTATCATACTATATTGATTCAGCTTATGGTATGAGGAAAACGATAATGACCTGAATTTTCAATCATTTACCAAGTTATGTGCCTCCTTTTCATAAAAATAAGCAATGCGCCCACTCAATCCCCTATGATTCGACATACACTGCTATACAGAGAGAAAAAAAGGAGGCAAAAACCATGGATTTAACTGTATATGGTATTGCTTTGCTTCCAATCATCATTGGAATTGTCCAACTTTTTAAGGTGTTTGGTTTTCCGGCTAGGTTTCTTCCTTTGCTTTCAGTTGGGGTAGGAATCGTCATGAGCTATATTTATATTGACCCGGATTTCAAAAAAGCCTTTTTAATTGGACTCTGGCTAGGGTTATGCGCTTCTGGTATGCATTCAGGCTTAAAGCATACGATGAATGGAGCAAGCAAAAAACCAGTTGACCGAGAAAATGACAAGCCCGTTAAGAAGCAATAATCTCTAATTTTCAAGAGTGGACAAGGTTCACTCTTTTTTTTGACTTGTTTTTCTTCTTCAAGATCCAACCAACTAAGCATCTCTTTCACAACGTTATTCAGCTTTGTCGTAACGACCTGAGTTCCGTACACCTTCTTCGCATTCTCAATGGTTTCTATCACTTTAGGTTCAAATTGAATCAATGGCTCGTCTTCTTCTGATTCATTGTACAATTCAACGACCTTCTCAAGTCCCTCAGTAATACGATCGATCGCATCACTTAATGACTTACTTTCTTCACGTTTTACCTTCAACAAAACCCCTACTTTCACCATATTTATAGCCTTAGTGTTTGTCACTTTCAACCAAAAAATCACCTTGCAAAAAAAATACCGTTCACGTATAATAATCCTTGCGCTCAACATATGCGCCCGTAGCTCAGTAGGATAGAGCGGTGGTTTCCGGTACCACGTCTGTCGGGGGTTCGAATCCCTCCGGGCGCACCAATTACATAATTCTAATCCCCTTTCATCTGGAAGGGGATTTTTTGCGTCTTCAACCAATCGGAACGAGTGGGTTCTTGACGTCTCATTCGTCTCATAGTATTGTAATATCAAACATATGTTCTTATAGGCGGTGAAGATCATGTTCCGATTAAATAAAGAGGAAGCAAGTGCTGTTCGGGATTATTTATTGCTTCCTTATGTTAAAAAGGTACTGGAACTCGATGCTGCATGGATTAATCACTCTAAGATGAAGCTTCCACGCCCTTATTTGGAACTGATCAACCAGGCTTTTTCTCTAGCTTCAACAGACCTAAAGGATGCAAAGTCAGTTCTTCATAGGCAAAACATCACTGCTTCAGTTCAGGATACTAAGGAAGATATGGTCGTTTATCTAGTCTACTGTCGCGGATACAACCAAACATATCGGTATACATCAGTCCAAATTAGAAACCTAGTTGAGAGAAGAATTGCAGGCTACTTTTTAACTGATCATCGATTTAAAAAAAGACAGGTTCGTTCTGTTTAAAACGAGTGATAGCGGGGAAAATGGAGGTATGTAGAAGCAGCTAATGAGTAGCTTCAAAATAAATGGTTAAAAAGAACAGCACTTTATTTGACCTATATTGACCTTTTCGGTATGATGAACTTACAGCAACTACATATTTGAATGAATATAAGGGAGGAATTTTTAATGGTATTAATTCCAACGGTTATCGAACAAACAAACCGCGGTGAAAGAGCTTATGACATCTACTCTCGTCTTCTTAAGGACCGCATTATTATGCTTGGAACGGCAATCGACGACAACGTTTCTAACGCAGTCGTAGCACAGCTTCTTTTCCTTGCTGCAGAAGATCCAGACAAAGATATCTCTCTTTACATCAATAGCCCAGGTGGATCAATCACAGCTGGAATGGCAATCTACGATACAATGCAATTCATTAAACCAAAAGTGTCTACCATCTGTATCGGAATGGCTGCATCAATGGGAGCATTCCTACTTGCGGCTGGTGAGCCAGGTAAACGTTATGCTCTTCCAAACAGTGAAGTAATGATTCACCAACCACTAGGTGGTACGCAAGGTCAAGCTTCTGATATTGAAATCCATGCGAAGCGTATTATCCAAATGCGTGAGAAGCTTAACAAAATTCTTGCAGAGCGTACTGGTCAACCTCTAGACACAATCGACCGAGATACTGATCGTGACCGTTTCATGGAAGCAAATGAAGCGAAAGAATACGGCTTGATCGATGAAGTTATGGAGAAAAAAGCATAGTAAACAAAAAGGTTGCCGTCACGGCAACCTTTTTTCTTTAATCTTTTTGAATGAACTCAATGAGAGAGGATACAGCTTCCTCTTCATCATTTCCATCAACTGTAATCACAACAGAAGAGCCAGAGCCTACTGCAAGACTCATGATCCCCATAATACTCTTCGCATTAACTTTTTTACCGTCTTTTTCAAGAAAGATATCGGAGTTATATCGATTTGCCTCTTGTACAAAAAGTGCGGCAGGTCTTGCTTGTAATCCTGTTTCTAACGTAACAACAACTTCTTTTTGAACCACTTTTCCATTCCTCCTTAATTCATAAAGCCTTTATTCTCTTGTAAGAAAGCGCTATCTTAAATAATGAAAAAAAATAAGTATATGCCCTTCTTTATTCATTTATTCAGATTCTCTCAACAGGATTCCATTTAATTTGAATTATAAACTTCATGGATATTTTTATGTTTAAGTAGAATCAAGACGCCTTATAGAAAATCAAGCCCGCACCACTCGCGCAGGCTTTTCTTTTCTAACGCTTATGTTATTGGTTTCCCTGCACGGAGCTTTTCAGCTAACTGGTCGATCTTACGCAGCCTATGATTGATTCCAGACTTACTGATCGCACCTCCAGTTAACATTTCTCCAAGTTCCTTAAGGGTTACATCCTGGTGCTTAACTCTTAGTTCAGCAATTTCTCTTAATTTATCAGGAAGGATTTCTAACCCAACTTCATTCTGAATAAATCGAATGTTTTCCACCTGTCGGAATGCAGCACCAACTGTTTTATTTAAATTGGCGGTCTCACAATTCACGATACGATTAACTGAGTTTCGCATATCTTTCATAATTCGTACGTCTTCAAAGTACAGTAGCGCCTGGTGAGCACCTACTACACTTAAAAACTCTGTGATTTTTTCGCCTTCTTTAATATAAACGATATATCCTTTTTTCCGCTCGAGCATTTTGGCATTCAGATCGAACTGATTCATAAGCTCACACAACGACTCGGTATGCTCTTCATACATCGAAAATATCTCTAAATGGTAGGAGGTTTCTGGGTGATTGATCGACCCTCCTGCGAGAAAAGCACCTCTTAAGTATGCCCGTTTGCAACAGGCTCGCTTTGTAAAATCACTCGGGATTGTTCTCGTGAACATGAACGCATTGTCCATAATTCCAAGATCTTCAAGTAGATCTCTTGCTTTAGCAGACACACGAACGATATAGACATTATTCTTCTTGAGACGCATCTTCTTACGTACAAGTAATTCCACATCGTAATTATATAGTCGTTTGATAAGCGTATAAATTCTTCTCGCAATCGCAGCATGTTCAGTGGGAATATTAAGAATCAATTGTCTGTTTCCAAATGATATCGATCCGTTCATCCTGATAAGGGCTGCGAGTTCTGACCTCGAGCAGCACGGTTTACTTTCGAGCTGTGTTAATTCTTTCTTTGTATCGGCAGCAAATGACATCGCTATCCCCCCTTTACCATGCAGGGGCCCATTGACCCATTACCATTATTTCTTCTTTTCTAATAAAGATAATAGAATAGAAGAGATTTTAATGGCATCGTGACGTACATACTTCTCATCATATTGAATAATTTTATCACTGATTACTTCAAAACCAAAGCTCTTTAGCCTATTTTCGTCATATTGCACAACTTCTGCATGCTCTTTTGCATAACGCTTTGCGTAATAGGGTGGAATTACTTGTTTGTTTACAATAATCGTTTCAATAAGTTTGTGGTCAATATGATCAATGAGTGCCTGTACATGGTCACTTGCAGTATAATTTTCTGTTTCACCTTGCTGGGTCATTACGTTACACACATACACTTTACGAGCATTGGATTGACTAATTTCATCTGCAATACCAGGAACAAGCAAGTTTGGTAGTATGCTCGTATAAAGACTACCTGGTCCAAGCACGATTAAATCAGCGTTTCGAATCGCATCCAAAGAGTCTGGCAAAGCTTTTATTCCAGGAGGTGATAGAAAAACTTTCTTAATGGTTTTATTCATTTTCGGAATTTGAGATTCACCTTTTACGAACGTTCCATCTCGCATTTCAGCATGTAGGACCACACTTTGATTCGAAGCTGGAAGGACTTTCCCTCGCACATTAAGAACGCGACACATCTCCCGAACGCCTTGGACGAAGTCTCCCGTAATGTCCGTCATAGCAGCTAGCATGAGATTTCCAAGTGAATGACCTGATAACCCGTTACCATTTTTGAAACGATGCTGCATTAAGCCTTCTAACAATGGTTCGACCTCAGCTAAGGCAGTTATTACGTTTCGCACATCACCAGGTGGAGGGATATCAAACTCATCACGTAAGCGACCAGAGCTCCCACCATCATCAGCTACAGTGACGATAGCCGTAATATCGACTGGGAATGTCTTAAGTCCACGAAGCAATACCGAAAGGCCGGTGCCTCCACCAATTACAACAACCTTCGGAAGTTTTGTGTCTGTCATATTATTTGCGACCCTTTCCTTTTTCAATATCCCTGTGTGTAATATTCGTTCGATATTCTGATTCAAAATGATGGCCGATGTGTTCCGCGAAAGCAACAGATCGATGCTTTCCTCCAGTACATCCAATGCCGATGACAAGCTGACTTTTGCCTTCCCTTTTATATTGCGGAAGCATGTATGCCAGCATATCGATTAGCTTATTCAAAAACGTCTGTGTTTCTTTCCACTTAAATACATAATTCGATACTTCTTCATCTACTCCTGTTTTGGGACGCAAGTGGTCAACATAATGAGGATTAGGTAAAAATCGAATGTCGAAAACGAGGTCAGCGTCAATTGGAATGCCGTATTTAAAACCAAAAGACATCACATTTACACCAAAGTTTTCTTTTTCATTTGAGGAGAAACGATCCATGATTTTTTCTCTAAGCTGAATAGGCTTTATATCGCTTGTATCAATGATTTGCTGAGAACGTCCTTTCAGCTCTTCAAGCATCTCCCGCTCTACTTTTATTCCTTCAAGAGGGAGTCCTTCTGGAGCGAGTGGGTGAGATCGCCTCGTCTCTTTATATCGTCTAACAAGCGCTGAGTCACTAGAATCAAGATACAGAATTTCAGCATCTAATCGGTCATTCGTGCGAAGTAAATCTACTGCTTCTAACAGATGCTCAAAGAAATCCCCACCTCGTAAATCCATGACTAGAGCAACTTTGTCTAGTTTCCCTTCGGAGTTTTCGATCATTTCAACAAATTTCGGTAACAATGCTGGAGGTAAATTATCGATACAGAAATATCCCATATCTTCAAAACACTGCATCGCTACCGTTTTTCCGGCACCGCTCATTCCAGTAATAATGACCATATGAATTCGTTTATCTATAAGTTCGGCCATTCTCCCCACTCCATTTCTCATTTCTCGGATTATAATATGGCAATTAGATGTATTACGATGGATCTAGTCGATAAGAAAGCAGTTTGAAGTCAGGTGTATAGGTAAAGGTTCCATAAATAATGCCGTGGCCCTTCATCATGTAATCGAGAATATGATAGTCCCCAGGGGCCATCGGTAGCTCACTAACATCCTCTGAGTTTATCCAAGCTACTTTCCCTTCGGAAGATTGCTCAACAGGTTCTCCATCATATTTAGTGGAGAGGAACGTAAACATCATCCATTCTGATTTAATAACATCATTCTCTTTAATAATAAACGTAAAAATCCCCTTTAGCTTGGGATCTTTTAGATAAACACCAGTTTCTTCTCGGAACTCCCTAATCACCGAATCTCGGATCGATTCTTCTGATTCCATCTTTCCACCAGGTGCAACCCACCAACCACGTCTTGGCTTTTGTAGGAGTAGAACTCGATTATTAGGTTCGTCAAATAAAATACAGTTTGTTACACGTTGCACAATTGTCACCTCAATTCGGCATCTACTTTTTGTACAGGGCTTCTCCCTTAAACCGTACAATCATCTAAATTTCTAATCATAGTATACTATGATTGTTTAGCATGAACAATGTAAGTGGATTATAGCCAAAAAAAAGAGCACGGGCTAAGTCATGCCCGTGCAAAAAGTAACTATTTTAAAAGGGGGTCAAATCTATTTATATTGTACCCCATCATTATTTCATAGCTGTTACAGCAGAGTTAAAAGCGAATTACGCCTCTTCGTAACAGGCACCACCCGCTTTTTGTCGAACTTAGACGAGTGATTTCTTATTAGCGTCTTCAAGGGTTTCGATATAATGCTGAACAGATTGAGCAGCGATACTACCATCACCAGTTGCAGTTACAATTTGGCGAAGCATTTTGTCACGGATATCTCCAGCTGCGAAGATTCCTGGCACTTCTGTAGCCATCTGTTCATCAGTAACAATGTAACCTTCTTCATTAATAATGTTTAAGCCTTTTACTGCCTGGTTCAATGGAAGCATACCGATATAGATAAAGACACCATCTGCTTCAAAGTCTCTTTCTTCTCCTGTTTCTGTGTTCACAAGAACAGTCTTACTCACTTTGCCATTCTCTCCTGCGATTTCTTTCACGGTGTGGTTCCAAATGAAATCGATCTTCTCATTATCAAACGCACGCTGTTGGAGAATTTTTTGAGCACGAAGCTGATCTCGACGGTGAACGATCGTTACTTTTGAAGCAAAGCGAGTTAGATATACGCCTTCCTCAACAGCAGAATCTCCGCCACCTACAACGACTAGTTCTTTGTTCTTAAAGAATGCTCCATCACATACTGCACAGTAAGAAACCCCACGACCACTATACTCTGCTTCACCTGGAACGCCAAGTTTCTTATATTCTGCACCGCTCGTTACGATGACAGCCTTACCTCGGAACTCCTGGTTGCCTGAGACAACGGTCTTGTAGTCTTTATCATCTCTGATTTCTTTCACATCACCGTATTGATATTGCGCACCAAATTTCTTAGCGTGCTCGAACATTTTTGTTGAAAGATCTGGTCCTAGGATATGATCGAATCCTGGATAGTTTTCAACATCTTCTGTATTAGCCATCTGGCCACCTGGAATCCCACGCTCAATCATCAAAACGTCAAGGTTTGCGCGAGAAGTATAGACAGCTGCAGTCATTCCTGCAGGTCCAGCGCCAACAATAATTACATCATATATTTCTTCACTCATGTGTTTCACTTCCCTCACGTCAAAATCTATTTATATTAATTATTAAAAAGTAATATTTCTTATCTAGTATACTAACTGATGTTAAAAGGAAAGTCTACCAGGTTGCTTATAGTTCTCTTTTCGCCAATAGGTTCGTAAGTTTCTTCCGATAGGCATGCACAGTTGAACTAGATATATTAAATATCTTAGCAACTTCAGACTGTGATACTTCCATCGCGTTTAACTTCTTCCACATATATAGCATCGCCGCAGCAATTCCTTTTGAATTTTGAAAGAACTCTTTATTACGTTGTAGCTTAACATAGCAAGGTAACCACACGGTAGAAATGAGCTCATGTAATTCAGCATCAGTTAAATAAGATTGCTCAAGCTCAGCAATGACACGCATACCTGCCGTGACATGTTCTGCAAAATCACTGTAGGTCTTCATCGTGACAACTTGATCCTGCTCATGAATACTAACCTCTTCACCCGAAAGAGTAAGTGCAATATAGGCAGATAGCTCTTTAATAAGGAGTGGTTCATCCTTACTTTTACAATAAGATTGAAGAATGGAAGCTCCTGCAGGGTCTCTCTTCGTATAAAGGAGCATTAAATGTGTCATTCGTGCATGATAATCATGCTTCTGCACACTATCCCTTACATCCCTTGGAGCTTGGAGACGATAGTTGATCCGGTCAGTCGTCAATGTACCTTCACTCAATGCATCGAGATGAGAAATTGCAATCTCATTCGTAGAATCAAGCTGCTTTATTTTTTCCCAGTACCGCTTTGCGACTTCAGGTTGCTTAAGGTGAAAAGCAGATACTGCTAACCAGTGATAGAATGGAACATTCCATTCTGGGCGCGTCACTTCTACTTTTCTTAACCAGTAGTAAGCTAACTTATGCTCTTCAAGGAATCCTAGCGTGCTACCTAGTTTGTATCGATGGTCAACGTGAATCGGATAAACGTTCTTGAGCCTTTCGACCATGACATCCCGCTTAACGTGCTGCCCAAGGAAATCATAAAATATAGCAAGGTTACAAACCGCGTTTAAATTCCCCTCATTTTTGGTTAACACCAGATCGAGAACCTGAATCGCTTCATCATACTGCTCGTTATAAAAATAGGCTAGTGCCAAATTATTATATGCAGGCCAAAATTCAGTATAAACACCAGTCATATTTTCCAAAAGTTCGATTGCTTCTGTAAATCTTCCTGATTCAATCGCACCTCTGGCTTCTTCATGTTCCTGGATGAGGCTTTCTTCGCCTAATTCTCCAGGTACAGCTTCTTCTTGCTCAAATGAAATCAGTTCTACAAGTTCTTCTGCATCTTCAAGAAACTCACCATCCGGCTCATTCGAAAGATAAGTATTTGCATGCTTTTCTGCTTGTTGAAACAGTCCCATATGAGCATAGTTGTTTGCTAGAAAGAAATAGCATTCATATAAGTCAGGATCAAGATCATCAAGAACAAACGTCAGCCAATTATTCGATGCTTCATATTCGCCTAATTCTGCAAGGACCGCCGCCAATTGACATATATAATCGACCTCTTCGGGCTCAAGCTTTACAGCTCTTTCGAGATGCTGTCTTGCTTTATCAAGGTTCCGTTGTTGATAGGCACGCATTGCCTTCTTAAAAAAATAATCTCCGTTCTGCACGAACGGAATCAAACGGCCTTTTATGTCCGAAGAAGCATGAAGTTCTTTCCTCATGTTTTCCCCCATTACTTTCTAAAAATAGTTCTATACCAGTCATGTCCGTTCAAAAGTATAACATACATCTGTTTCCAATCGTGTAGGAAAAATCTATGAAAGAATGAATGTTCCATGACTAGAACCAAAGAAAAGACTGCCGAAACAAACCGGCAGTCTGACGAACGTGTATCGCTTGTTTTACTTCCACATGTTCTCTTTACGCTCCATTAACTTTTGTGCGATAAATCCAACTCCCATACCTAGCAAAACACCAGGGCCAGGCTGCCCAAAAATCAGGCCGATTGCAAGTCCAACAAATAAGAACCCAACGAACATAACCGCTCTCTCCTCTTCTTAATCGTCTTTAGGTTAAATACGATTAACTTTCGAAAAGGTTTCATGAATCGTGTCGCTTCTCGAGAACCTCTAATACATCGTCAAGAGGGCAGTCTTGTTCACGAAGTAATACCATCAAATGGAATAAGAGGTCCGCTGATTCCCATGTTAACTCTTCTTTATCCCTATTCTTTGCGGCAATGATTACTTCTGAAGCCTCTTCACCGACTTTCTTAAGGATTTTATCTACACCTTCATCAAAAAGATATGTCGTATAAGCTCCCTCAGGTCGCTCTGCGTGACGCTTAGCAATAATACTTTCAAGAGTGTTCACTATCGCATAACGATTCTCTACAGGTTTCACCTCTTCATTCATCAATGAATCGGAGAAACAGGAGTAATCACCTTTATGACAAGCAGGGCCAGCCGGTTTAACGAGCACGAGTACAGTGTCCTGGTCACAATCATATCGTAGATCAACAACTTCTTGAGTATTGCCGGAAGTTTCCCCTTTATGCCAAAGCTCTGCGCGAGAACGACTGTAAAACCATGTTTCTCTCGTTGCAATGGTTTTCTTAAGCGACTCTTCATTCATATATGCGAGGGTGAGCACTTCTTTGCTTACTGCATCCTGCACGACCGCTGGAACAAGTCCTTTTTCATCAAACGTGATAGTATCTATATTCATCGAATCGCCACCCCATTATCTTTAAGAAGATTTTTTACTTGAGACACTGATGTTTCTTTGTAATGGAAGATTGAAGCCGCTAGAGCTGCATCTGCTTGCGCTTCACGGAACACCTCTAGAAAATCTTCCGCTGAACCAGCTCCCCCTGAAGCGATGATCGGAATCGTTACTGCTTCACCTATCGCTTTCGTAAGTGCTAAGTCAAACCCTTCCTTACTACCATCTGCATTCATGCTTGTAAGTAGGATTTCACCTGCACCCATTTCTTGCGCTGTTTTCGCCCAGTCGATCGCGTCCCACTCTGTTTGGGTGCGACCACCATGTGTGTATACACGCCATGAGTTTAATTCCGGCTCCCACTTTGCATCGATGGCGACAACCATACACTGTGTTCCAAAATAATCAGCGCCTTCGCTAATCAATTCAGGCCTTAGTACTGCTGCTGTGTTCATCGATACTTTGTCAGCCCCAGCACGCAAGACGCGCTTCATATCTTCTAACTTATTGATTCCTCCACCAACAGTAAAGGGGATTGCAAGTTCCGCCGCTACTTGTCGCACGACATCTACCATCGTTTCTCTACCTTCGTGAGAAGCAGAGATATCCAAGAACACAAGCTCATCTGCTCCCTCTTGATCATAGACTCTTGCAAGCTCTACGGGATCACCCGCATCGCGAAGGCCGACAAACTGAACACCTTTTACAACTCGACCATCTTTAACATCGAGGCATGGAATGATCCGCTTCGTTAACATGGCTAAACCTCCAGAGCTTGTTTTAGTGTGAACTTGTTCGTATATAATGCTTTCCCTACGATAGCTCCGCTGATCGATTCACTTCTGCTCCGAAGATTTGAGAGGTCTTCAAGAGTACTAACACCACCGGAAGCAATCACTTCCTTACCAGTAGCCTCACCAAGTTCAGCGATTGCCTCAATATTAGGACCTGAAAGCATGCCATCTTTTGTGATGTCTGTAAAAATGAAAACTTCAGCACCATGTTCAGCAAGTTCTTTACCTAGGTCTACAGCTTTGATTTCAGATGTTTTCAACCAGCCTTCAACGGCCACGTATCCGTCACGTGCATCGATTCCAATCGCAATCTTTTCTTTATAACGAGAAAGCATTTTCTTGACAAAATCCGGATGGGAAATCGCACTACTTCCGAGAATAACGCGATCAACTCCGTTATCAAGGTAGTAAGCGACATCTTCTTCTGTTCGGATTCCACCGCCTATTTGAACCTTTGCATCAAGCTCCTGAGCCACTTTTAGAACATGGTGATCATTGATTCTTTTACCCGCTTTCGCCCCGTCAAGATCTACCATGTGAATCCATTCTGACCCATCGTTTGCAAATTTACTTGCCATTTCAAATGGAGAATCTCCATAAATTGTTTCCTGATTATAATCACCCTGAAGAAGGCGAACACATTTCCCTCCACGTATATCGATTGCTGGATAGATGGTAAAGGTCATTCTATATGTCATTCCTTTCCACATATTCTGCATAGTTTTTGAGTATCTTTAAACCGGCATGACTGCTTTTCTCGGGATGAAATTGTGTCCCAAATACATTTCTTTTTCCAACAACCGCTGGAACTTCTTCACTATAATCTGAGGTTGCGAGAAGAACATCTCGGTCATCTGTATCAACGTAGTAAGAATGCACGAAGTACACATGCTCATCAGATACCTCTTTCAAAAGGAAAGATTCTGGTTGTTGTCTCGTCAGTTTATTCCAACCCATATGAGGGATTTTATAAACGTGACCCGATTGATCTTTATAAGGGAACTTTTTCACTTTACCAGGTAAAAAAGAAAATCCAGGCGTCTCTCCATTTTCAACACTTCCCTCGAAGAGAAGCTGCATTCCAAGGCAAATACCAAGCAAAGGTTTTCCGGCTTCAACTTCTCTTTCGATGAATGCTTTTAAACCAGTCTCAACCAACATAGCCATCGCATCACGAAATGAACCAACTCCAGGTAACAACAAACCAGTGGCTTTCGCTAGCTCTTCTTCCTCTTCAGATACGAAATAGTCGAACCCTAGTCGCTCAAGCGCCTTGCTAACACTATATAAATTCCCCATTCCATAGTCGATAATGCCAATCATTATAGCATCCCCTTTGTGGAAGGCACGCCTTTCACACGCGGGTCAAGTAGCGTAGCTTCATCCAAAGCGCGGCCTAGCGCTTTGAAAATCGCTTCTATAATATGGTGTGTATTGTGTCCGTAGTGGACGATGACATGGAGATTCATACGAGCTTCAAGAGCAAGTTTCCAAAGAAATTCATGCACTAACTCGGTATCAAATGTGCCTACGCGATCTGCTGGCAATTCAACACGATATTCAAGGTGAGGGCGATTACTAAGGTCTACAACAACTTGTGCAAGGGCATCGTCCATCGGAACGAATGCATTCCCATACCTTCTAATTCCCTCTTTTGTTCCTAATGCATGTCGAATCGTCTCTCCAAGACAAATCCCAATGTCCTCTGTTGTGTGGTGATCATCGATCTCAGTATCGCCGTTCGCGGTTAATGAAAGATCAAATTTCCCGTGTTTCGTGAACAAATCCAGCATATGTGTTAAAAAAGGAACTCCTGTCTCTAATTCTGATTTTCCTTCGCCATCTACCCCAAACGTTAGATTAATAGAAGTTTCAGAAGTCTCCCTTGAAATAGAATACGTTCTTTCATCAGTCATCACATGTCCTCCAATCGAAGTTCAATCGCGCGTGCGTGAGCATCTAGCCCTTCCAATTTGGCAAGCGCCGCAATACTCTTACCATTTTTCATTAACGCCTCTTTACTATAAGAAATCACACTCGATTTCTTAATGAAATCGTCAACAGAAAGTGGACTTGAAAAGCGTGCCGTGCCATTTGTCGGTAATACATGGTTTGGACCAGCAAAATAGTCACCAACAGGCTCTGAGCTATACGGTCCTAAGAAGATCGCTCCAGCATGGCGAATCTTCCCTAGAAGTGTCATTGGATTTTGCACGAGTACTTCAAGGTGCTCAGGTGCAAGCTCATTCACTGCCTCAACTCCACTAACAAGATCGTCCACTACATAGATCACACCAAAATCTTCAATAGACTTTGAAGCTATTTCTGCTCGAGGTAATTGTTCGAGCTGCTTTCTTACTTCTTTTTGAACAGATTCAGCTAGTGTCATTGAATTTGTTACGAGTACTGCACTTGCGCGCTCATCATGCTCAGCTTGTGACAATAAATCTGCAGCTACATAAGAAGCTTTAGCGCTATCATCAGCAAGCACAACGATTTCACTTGGTCCAGCAATCATATCGATATCAACTAATCCAAACACTTCGCGCTTTGCGAGCGCAACGTATATGTTTCCGGGACCTACAATTTTATCAACAGCTTGAATTGTCTCTGTCCCATAAGCGAGTGCAGCTACCGCTTGTGCTCCTCCTACTTTGAAGATCTCCGTTACACCTACTTCATTCGCAGCTACTAATACACCTGCCGGCACTTTACCATCCGCAGCAGGAGGAGTAACCATCGCAATCCGTTCAACACCTGCCGCAGAAGCAGGAATCACATTCATTAAAACCGATGAAGGATAGGCAGCTTTTCCACCAGGTACATACACCCCAACAGAATCTAACGGCGTTATTTTTTGACCTAACATACTACCATCTTCTGAAGTTGTGAACCAGGATTGACGTCGTTGCTGCTCATGGAACGTTTTGATATTAGTAGCAGCTTGTCTGATAACTGAGACGATTTCATCGGACACGTCATTGTAAGCTTGATTGATTTCAGTAGTAGAAACACGAAAATCATTTAATTCTGCTCCATCAAATGTTTTCGTAAACGTCGAAACAGCTTGATCACCATTTCTTTTCACCTGGTCGAGTATTGATAAAACAACCTGACGCTGTTCATCAGTTCCTTCTTCGATCGAACGTTTAATCGAAACACCTTGATTCATATTAACGATTTTCATAATCATCTACTCCTTCAACAACAGCCGACAAACGCTCTACCATATCATCGATCACGCGATCCTTCGTCCGATAACTAACCGGATTTACGATGAAGCGGGAAGTAATTGGCTCAATAAATGCGGTTTCCATAAGGCCGTTCTCTCTTAACGTCCGTCCTGTCGATACAATATCCACAATTCGATCCGCTAATCCGATAAGAGGAGCAAGTTCAATCGATCCGTTTAGCTTTATGATTTCTACTTGCTCTCCCTGCTCTCTAAAATAATTAGATGCGACATTCGGATACTTTGTAGCGATCTTTGGTGCTACTCCCGTTACAGGCTTGTCTGTAATCCCCGCAACAGCGAGGTAACAATCGCTGATTTTCAAATCTAATACTTCGTATACATTTCTCTCTTCTTCAAGCATAACGTCTTTGCCAGCAATCCCTACATCCGCAACACCATGTTCAACATATGTTGGAACATCCATCGGTTTAGCCAGTATAAAACGCATATTTTCTTCTTCTATTTCAAGGATTAGCTTTCTAGAATCATCAAATTCAGGAGGTAACTTGTAACCGGCGCGACGAAGTAAGCCAACCGCTTCTTCGAAGATACGCCCTTTTGGCATCGCCATCGTTAGCATTACTTCGTCCCCCTTCCGTTCTTACCGATCAAATAAACGACATCTTCAAATCCTTCAGAGTATGCATCAAGGTCTTTTACGCCGCTTAATTCTTGCATAACGACCCTTTCACCATTCGAACGTCTTTCCGTTGCTTGTTGAATCGCTTCTTTTTTTCTTTCAGGACTAAAAATAATCGCAGCCGGAAGCAACTCTTCTCGCTGCGGATTCAGTGCTTCAGCAAGGTGATCAAGTCTTATTCCAAACCCAGTGGCTTGAGCTGGTCGATTAAAACGAGATAATAACTCATCGTAACGTCCTCCGTTGCTTAGAGGCACACCAAGATTATTTGCATACCCTTCAAAAACAACGCCCGTATAGTAACTCATATGGCTAACGAGCGTGAAATCAAATTTCACTCGATGAGCCACACCGTATGAGTCTAACGATTCTAAGAGTGTTCGAAGGTCACTAAGAACCTTTTCTCCTTTGTCAGTCGGAAGGAGCTCGATCGCCTCAGATAGCTTCGATCCATCCCCTCTTAATGTAAGGAGTGCCATCAGTCGCTTTTGATCGATACTCGAAAGCGCCATTTCTCTCACATGTTGGCGATAACCCACATAGTTCTTTTCATATAAAAAGCGCCTTAACGTCGCTGCACGATCCTCATTCCCTACGATCGACAGAAAGAGTTCCTGAATAAAACCTACGTGACCGATCGCAATCTGATATTCCTCTAATCCTGCTTTGTTTAGAACTTCTGCCATCAAAGCAATAACTTCAGCATCGGCACTTGTTGTACCGTCACCGATCAGTTCCACACCGATTTGTTCGAACTCAGCCGGCTTTCCACCTTCATCTTCCTGAGCTCGGAAGACATTGGAATCATACGCAAGTCTAAGTGGAAACGGCTCATGCTTTAAACTAGATGCTGCAACCCTCGCGATTGGCGCTGTCATATCAGGACGCAACACAAGAGTTTGACCACGCTGATCCAGTAACTTGAACAATTGTTGATCGAGAATGGCCGAGGCATCTCCAACAGTTTCATAATACTCTAACGTCGGAGTATTCATAAAACGATACCCCCATGTTTCCGTAACGCCTTGAATTCTCTGACGGATGGTTGCTTTAAGGTCATATAATACCGGTAGCGTATCTCGCATCCCGAGTGGTTTTTCAAAAACAAATGGTACTGTCATCAATTGCACCCCGCTTTTACTTTAGTTCGCTAACATACTAACAAGATGAAGTTAGTTGTAGTTTACATCTCTGACTACTTAACGTCAACATATATGAAAATAATTCCCTATAACGATTTTCTCTAATCTGAATTTTACATGTATTAACTTATACCAATCTTTTCTTTCCAATAAATGAAATCTATAATAGAAGTTGGATACTCTAAAAAAGAGAGGATGTGGCTTTCAATGAACAAACTATTCTTTATTATTGTCATGGCTGGTGTCCCGCTTTCCGTAGTGGGTAGTTTGCTTCACTGGTCCCAAGTGTTAATGTTTACGATTTATTGTATAACGATTGTAGCCTTAGCAGCCTTTATGGGAAGAGCAACAGAAAGCTTAGCAGTCATTTCAGGACCGAGGATCGGCGGGCTCTTGAATGCCACTTTCGGAAACGCTGTTGAGTTAATCATTTCAATATTTGCACTTCGCGAAGGATACATAGAAATCGTGCTCGCTTCCCTTACAGGTTCCGTTCTCGGTAACCTTTTGTTGGTCGCTGGTCTATCCTTCTTTGTCGGTGGCCTGAAATTCAAAAGGCAAACGTTCAATGTTCATGATGCAAGACACAATTCTGGGCTACTGATGTTTGGTATCATCGTTGCATTTGTTATACCAGAAGTGTTCTCCATGAACATGTCAGAAACCCAGGCTATTTCATTAAGTACAGGAATTTCTATCATTTTAATCGTTTTATATATTGCAGCATTACTTTTCAAGCTCGTCACACACAGAGGGGTATATCAGCATGAGAACGGTGAGAATAATACCCATCATGAGGAAGAACCAGAGTGGTCTCAAAAGAAAGCACTTACAATTCTAGCCATTTCTACGGCAGCTGTTGCATATGTATCCGAAAGTCTCGTTCATACATTTGAAACTGTCGGCGAAACTTTTGGTTGGAGTGAATTATTTATCGGAGTCATCATCGTAGCGATTGTAGGAAATGCGGCAGAACACGCATCAGCAATCATCATGGCTTATAAAAACAAGATGGATGTCGCTGTAGAAATCGCGGTAGGTTCTACTCTTCAAATCGCGATGTTTGTGGCACCACTCCTGGTATTGTTATCTCTTTTCTTCCCTGTCCAGATGCCACTTGTCTTCACCTTACCAGAACTTGTCAGTATGGTATCTGCTGTTCTACTTACGGTCGTCATAAGTAATGACGGCGAAACGAACTGGTTCGAAGGTGCCACACTGCTTGCTGCCTATCTTATCATGGGCATAGGATTTTACCTACTTTAGGCGAAAAGCCTGCAATAAACGGGGATTTTTGTTACAGTAACTTAGGGAAACACATATCGTAATAAGTAAACCGCAGAAAGTAGGCGAAAACATGATACAACGAAAAACAAACCGAGAAATTCAGCTCATGAGAGAAGCCGGTGAACTTCTTGCGGCCTGCCACAAAGAGCTTCGAGCGTTGATCAAGCCAGGAATTACAACTTTACAGCTTGATTCATTCGTAGAAGACTTTCTTGAGGAGAACGGTGCGACACCGGAACAAAAAGGCTATCAAGATTATCCATATGCTACATGTGCATCCGTTAATGATGTGATCTGTCATGGATTTCCTAACAATCGGAAGCTTGAAGAAGGCGACATCGTTACGATCGATATGGTCGTTAATTTAAACGGTGCACTAGCAGACTCAGCATGGTCGTATGCTGTAGGAAACGTTTCTGAGGAAAAGCAACAGCTTCTCGATACAACAAAGAAGTCTCTCTATGTCGGGATAGAAAAGGCAGTGGTCGGAAATCGCATCGGTGATATCGGTCACGCTATCCAACAGTATGCTGAAAGAGAAGGCTTCGCGGTCGTACGTGACTTTACTGGACACGGAATCGGACCAACGCTTCACGAAGAACCGATGATTCCACATTTTGGTCAGACTGGAACGGGCATTCGTTTGAAGGAAGGCATGGTCATCACGATAGAGCCAATGCTTAACACAGGCGTTCCGTACAGCAAAATCGATGACGATGGTTGGACTGCTCGTACAATGGACGGCTCCCTTTCTGCTCAATATGAGCATACCATCGCGATTACGTCTGAAGGTCCAGTGATCCTCACAAGTCAGGACGATGAATAACGAACTGAATAACTACTAAAAGGGACGCACCCTCAAACAAGCCAGAGCGCCGAACCGGCACTACCTTGTTTTAAGGTGCGTCCCTCTTATTTATGAAAAATCATTTCACAATCATAGGATAAAAATAGGCTCCAGCTTTTGATCGAACCTTTTCATGAATCTCTTTCTCATAAGCTACTATAAAACAAGTTGATGGCCCCGCTGATTTATGAACATCTAGTTCTACTTGAACGCGATCTGCTTGGATTTCTGAGGACAAGAGCTGGTTCACCTCATACAGAATTCCTTTTGATCCAACCGGTATTACTCCCGCTACCTTTTCTTGCTCATACATCCATTGAAAACATGGTAATGGTGCGACATCCTTCTGAAGCGTGATAACCTCTTCCCCGACAAGGGGTTTACCGATGACGGCAAACCTCAACTCATCGCTTACCTGTATCGTTGGTAACATACGCGTTCTCTTCTTACCGATCACAACGATTCCTACCGCTGACTGAACTAATGGGATGTTCGTCTCGGAGCTCCCAGTAATCGTCATATCTGCATGACCTAACTCACGCATGCCTCGTTCTACGCCTCGAACTAAGTCTGTCCACTCCCTATCTCCACAAAAGTTATTGACGATGACAGATACGGGAGTTGCCCCTAGGGATAGACATTCCATAATGGCTACTCTAAACGCATAGTAAGATACGGTTTCATAAGCAACGTGAACCACATCTTGTTCCTTGTTTCCGATGCCACCACTATTATCACTTGTTATCACTAGAAAGTGATCGACAAAAGGGATTATCGAACCGTCTCTCATAAACCCACAACGCCTTTTTTCTCGAAAATAAGGCTTAGACGCGGTAATAGGACAATCGCTAGACCAATATTAAGGAGAGAGCCTACAACGAGCGCAGGAACAAGTGCAACATAAAACCCGTTACCGAGTAAGAATAAGAAAGGCAACGGTGCGATGAATGCATTTCCAATTATAAACGTCATGATCGCCAACTTTTTACGATTCAACCGATAAAAGCTTCCAAAAATCCAAACAAGCCCAGCCATTTCCACTGCGATCAACAAATGAAAGGGACCAAGTGGCATACCAACGATTAAAGCTGATAAAAGATGACCGAAGCTAGCGATGATTGCCCCGCTTCTACTTCCAAGTAATGCAGCTGCAATTAGTGCTGGGAACACATCGATCGCGACACTTCCGACGATTGCCGGAATCTTAATCAATGCGCCAACAACAGAAAGGGCAATAAACACGGCAAGAATGCTCGCCTGCTTTCCGTTCATCCGCTACTCTCCTTTACGCTTTCCGCCGCGAAATACTTTCGCACTCCTTGCATATTCCACGTCCTTTACATCCAAGCGAAAGTTGATGACTCGTGCAAGTGCAAAGAAGTAATCAGATAAGCGATTCAAATATTTCATTGGTACGGTGGTAAGCTCTTCAGACTCTTTCATTAACGTAACAACGTGGCGCTCCGCTCTACGTGTGATTGTACGCGCAATATGGATCGTAGATGATGGTTTACTACCACCTGGCAAAATGAATCTCTCTAGCGCTGGCGCTTCTTCGATAAATTCATCGATTCGACCTTCAAGGTATGTAATGGAAGCCTTCTCTAACTTCATATCATGCTTGGATGAAATGTTCGCTAAGTCTCCGCCACAGTCAAAGAGCTCATGCTGAATCTTCTCAAGATCTTCTATTAAGTCGATAAAATGATGTGAGTGTCGTTCACTAAGTTCAACAATCGCTTGTCCAACGAATCCATTGACCTCATCAACTGTTCCATAAGCTTCTACTCTCACATCGTCTTTATCGACTCTTCCACCGATGATACTCGTTTTTCCTTCATCTCCAGTGCGTGTATAAATCTTCATATCGATTCCTCCTCATTTTAACCGTTGATTTAGTCCATACCAGATCACATCTACTCGTTCGGCTAAAGCAGCGAGATCTTGATAAGCCCAGCCAACAGCATCTCTCCAAGTACGGTTTTCTTTTTCCAACGGTACGATTCCTTTTGTGATATCAGTTCCGATGATAATGATCCTTCGATCACAATCTTCGCTTTCCCAAGCTAGCAAGGATTCTAAATAGGCGCGCCAAGATTCTCGTATTTCTTTGAAATCCTTTTTCTTGGCAACAAACGCGATCATCCATTCTTCTAGCCCTTCTAGAACAATCACATGTTCATTGAATGTTGGCTCGTTCCAGCTATCCCCTTCATATGCCGACCGCCAATCGATAGGTGAATCCCAAATTCTCCTCACCCATTTTGATTTTCCGTTGTACGCACCTCCTGTAACGAAATGCATCGCTCACCCCTCCTCAGCTCCTCAACATTCCATTCAAGTTCCACACCTGTTCCATGAGAGACCTTCCAGTCCCAGAACGAACGCTGTGTTGGTGCGTACTTGGTTAACAAGTAACGAATCACCCCGCCATGAGTAACGAGCGCTATGCTTCGATTAGAGCCCATTCGTTTTAAAATCTTATCGAACCCTCCATCAATTCGTTCCGAAAACGTTTGAAAACTCTCTCCTCCAGGAGGTGAGAGGGTAAACGGTTCCGTAATCCATGTACGATAATGCTCATCGTGTTTAAGATCATCGTACGTTTTGCATTCCCAACTCCCAAAATACAGCTCTCTAAATGCCGACATTTCAATAGCCTTTTTCATCGGAAAAAGGTGTTTGGCTGATTGTTTGGAGCGGTCTAAATCGCTCGTGAATACTAAATCAACGTTTCCCTCGTCCACACTTGTAAACGTTGCTTGCTCACTAAGCTGTGTATTCGTCCAACCAATATAAGCCCCTCGACGATTTTCATCTGTTATCCCATGACGAAATAATGTAATAACCACACTGTCATCCAAAGCAGCACCTCCGTTCCTTCAACACTAGCCCCAAGAACATCTCCAGTTATGCCATCAAACCAGCGCACTATTTTTCTCTTGATGTACCACACTACAAACGCCGTCACTACAATCAAGATCAAAACAGAAAGTATGCTTTCCATTGAAATAAGTACAGATGCCATAACAATTAGCACGATGTAGATAGGGTAAAGCCATATGCATGACCTATGAATAGCACTTTGAAAAAAAGCAGCGAGTCCTTCATCTTTTGAAGGCTTGATGGTGGTGAGGAAAAACCCCATCACACTTTTACTTAAGAATGGAATCGTTGCGATTATGACATAAGTTGCAACCTCAACATTCTGAACAATTTCATAAATGAAAAGAAATTTCCCAGATAGTAAGACGATGACAGATAATACACCGAACGCCCCAGTTCGTGGATCACTCATGATTTGAAGTCGTTTTTCCAAATCTCTATATGAAAAGAACGCATCACTCGCATCCATCCACCCATCGAGATGGATGCCACCCGAAAAAACCATCATGAACAGCCATAGCATAAAGGCGGTGGCTAATGTAGAAAAAGGTGACCATTCGATCAGGATGTAAAGAAGAGTCGAAGTCAGAACACCTTGTAAGATTCCGATCAGTGGAAAAGTTTGAACCGAGCGTTTTAGCTGAACAGTATCCATGGAAAGTTTACGATGAACAGGAATGATGGTAAAAAACTGAAGGTTGATGAGAATCCCGTACAACCAATTCATTTGTAATCACGCTCAAACAAGATCTCTTTAATGAGATTCCAGTTAAGATGTGGCTTCAGTTCATTAGCGAGAGTTTCAAACGTGATCTCCTTCAGTTGAGAGCGATTCACTCTATTCTGTATAGGTAGACCTTTTTGAATACGAAGGCAATTGAGCCAATCTGTACGCCAGTCGTCATTATGAAAAAGGTGGTGTATATACGTTCCGATGACTTTACCTCCCTCTCCGTAATAGCCTTCAGAACGACCATCGTCTAATTGAAGAAAAGGTTTGTCATCTGGTTTTGAAAACGACGTCTCCCCTAGATGAATTTCGTATCCACTAATCATGAATGCAAGATTAGTAGATGGATGAAGCTTACCGCTCACCCGTATCGTAGTTTTCGCTTCATGAAATGTAGTTGAGGCAGGAATAATTCCAAGACCTTCTGCAGAAAAATCAGATTTACCAGTATCTGATCCGAACTCATCGATGATAGAATTAGTTAGCATTTGAAAGCCGCCACACACCCCAACGATACTACCTCCACGAGTGACAAAATCATTGATAGATGCATCGAATCCCCGCGCTTTAAGCCAGTTTAAATCACTCATCGTACTTCTCGTTCCAGGAAGGATAACCGCATCTGCTTCACCTATGTCAATTGGATGCTGAATCCATCGAATAGCAACGTCCTCATGTTGAAACGGTTCAAAATCACTATAATTTGATACATATGGAAGCTGAACCACTGCGATATCGATCGATCCTTTTTTACTAGCAAAACGATCGTTTATCGAGAGTGAATCTTCACCTTCAATGCGATGGTCAACATAAGGGAGCACCCCAACGATCGGAATCCCTGTACGTTCTTCTAACCACGTGATACCGTCTTTGAAAAGCTCAGGATCACCTCTGAATTTATTGATGATAATGCCTTTAACACGCTTCTTTTCTGAAGGATCCAGGAGCTCAAGTGTACCGATAATACTTGCAAAAACCCCTCCTCGATCAATATCTGCGACGAGTAGTACAGAAACATCAGCCATTTCAGCAACTTTCATATTCACAAGTTCCCGTTCTTTTAAATTCACCTCAACTGGGCTCCCTGCACCTTCTATCACGATTACGTCATAATCTTTTTGGAGATTATTGAGAGCCAACTCAATGCTGTGGAGCCCCATTTGATAGAAAGAATCACGATAACCTTTCCCTGAAAAGGTACTGTACGATGTTCCAAATCGAATGACTTCTGCATGTTGATCGGACCTTGGTTTTAGCAGAATCGGATTCATCCATACACTTGCTTCAGTTCTTGCGGCTTCTGCTTGCACGCCTTGCGCTCGCCCTATTTCTTTGCCATCGATCGTTACATAAGAATTGTTAGACATGTTTTGAGATTTAAAAGGTGCAACGGCGTACCCTTCATTTGCGAGAAGACGGCATAAACCAGTTACGATCAGGCTTTTTCCAACATCAGATGCAGTTCCCTGGACCATAATGCCGTTCATCCTACCACCTCACCTTTCATTAAAATAGGGATGCTTGCTTCTACGAGACATGCCTCGTCTGCTCGTTCAACGACCCATTGATGAAGATACCCTAGAAGTCTTACGTATGCTTTCACAAGATCCGAATCGAAGGGCTCAAAGCTCAATTCATTACTGACGATGATGAGAGCATCACAGTTTTCAGCTATTGCGTTCAAATCGCTTGTGATTTTCTTGGTCATCCGTTTCTGAAAATCAGCATCGGACCAGTCCCCACCTTTAAAAAGCTCGTTCGATAGTAATGTCGTTAAGCAATCGAGAAGAACAATTCCTCCTGAGTCTATTCTCGGTGCAACACTGCCTACGTTTACTGGGCTTTCAATCGTTTCCCACAGAAACATAGATGTCGTTCGATCATATTTATGCTGAGCAATTCTTGCCTTCATTTCTTCATCTACTGGCTCTCCACAAGCGATGTAATAAAGGTTCTTGTGTTCACACTCCGCCATTCTGATGGCCCGCTTTTCTGCATAGCTACTCTTTCCACTTCTAACGCCTCCGCTGATAAAGATTATGTTCGCCATCGCGTTAGCACCTCCATCATTTGCTGGTTTTCACTTGGAGTAAGAATAGTCAACCTGAGCTATTTGTACACATTCAATTCACGGGTCATCTAATCGAGACATTCTTTCTATCTATGTATCGTTCCCATTGCCCACCATCGAGGCCATTAAAAGGATCTCCTATTATGACAACTAGTAAAAAGCCATGCTTATTGCAATTAAGCGGTTTACGATCATAGCGATACCCTTTCTCGATATTTCTTCACTGCTTCTGATGTACACGTATAAATGCCCTGACTAATGAGCTTTCCTAGCGTTGTGATTGTCCCTGCGTAGGGAAGATGTTTCCCTCTTTGGGTCGCGGCGATTAAAATACTATCTGTTGCTGTTCCGGTAGCGTACGATCCCGTTATTGAGTCTTTCACATCATGATCGTGCAGGACTTTTACTTTCGCTTCGGTTGCAGTCATGATACTTTGTATGAACGCCTCATCAGTAAGCGATCCATTGACAAAGACCCACGTATTGATCGTCCCTGGGAGGGGTTCATAGACATGTTCATCACTTCTCGAAGCATCTACCGCATTCCCTACTCCGGCTGTTACGACGATAAATACCGAAACGTCATCCTTCTCAATCAATCGGTACGAAACATCTTCAAGGCGAACAGCAGTCATCATCCCAACAGTTTCCATAGGATCTATATCATGCTTTTTTAGAAAGACACTCATCTCTTCGCTATGGTTCGTGCAATTGTACCTTTTAGAGACGTGACGATTAACAAATGTTTTATACCATCCTGTCCCAGAACCAACCACCCCTGATGACATCGTGCGGAGTGGGAAAGGAGCTTCAAGCGTAATCATATCGTCGTTGCACTTCAGGAACCGATCATCAATAAAGAGATCATCTAGATCTTCTGCCTGCTTTTCTGGTAAAAGAAGCATTTGAGGTTTTGGCACGGTCGGATGCGGATGCTTTTCAATATTAGTTCGATACACGGATTGAATGCGCCCTTCGTCCAGCACTTCGTTTGGTTTATTATGCATATTGATCTTCCCGTCTTCTAGCAGAAGAAGTCGATCGCAATAAAGGCCCGCAAGATTCAAGTCATGAAAAATAGAGATAACCGTAAGACCTTGCTCACGCGTCCATTTCTTCAGTAAATCGAGCAGTTCTTTCTGATATGAAAGATCAAGGTGATTCGTCGGTTCATCAAGCAACAAGATTTCTGGCTCTTGAGCAAGGGCCTGAGCAAGGAAAACACGCTGCCGTTCCCCACCTGAAAGTTCGTTCACATAGGTGTCTTGAAATGCTTTGATTCCAGTTTGTTCCATCGTCCTTTGGACAACAGCTTCATCACGTTCACTCCACATTTGGAACCAGCCTGTATGATGTGCATAACGTCCAAGTGAAACAGTTTCTTTCACTGTATATGGAAAAGCTTGTTCAGCATGCTGAGGAAGAACAGCGAGCACTTTTGCCAACTGCTTAGCCGAGTATCTTGTGATAGGCTTATCCTTTATCAATACCTCACCTGATCGCGCTTTTAAAATACCGCTTATCACTTTGAAAATCGTCGTTTTGCCACTTCCGTTCGGTCCAACGATTCCAAGAAGTTCTCCTTTTTGCACGTCGAATGAAAGATCATGGAGCACTTCATGACCAGGATATCCACCTGTTACGTGATTCACGCTTAACATACTTACCCTCTTCTTTCTTTACGCCTTCTAATTAAAATAATTGCAAACACTGGTGCACCAATCAAGGAAGTAATGACACCGATCGGTAGTTCAGTAGGCGAGATGATTATTCTTGAAATGAGGTCTGTGACAATCAGAAACGCTGCCCCTAGCAAAATCGAAAGCGGTAAAAGGTGTCTATGATCTGGTCCCCATAATAACCTAGTAAGGTGAGGAATCACGAGTCCAACAAACCCAATCGTCCCAGAAACAGCTACGGCACCTCCTGTTAAGATAGAGCCACCTAATAGAATCCAAAGCTTTCTCCTCGCTACGTTCACTCCAATATGTTGAGCACGTTCTTCTCCAAAGGACATAGCATTCAGTTCCTTGCTACTAAATAGTAAAATCGCAGTTCCAATAACGAAAAACGGTAAGATAATGGCGATATATTCCCACCCACGCATTGAAACACTTCCGAGGAGCCAACCGATGATCTGACGTAGTTCTTCTCCTGTTAGAGCAATCATAAGGGATAGCAGGGAGCCCAAGAACGAACTAAAAACAATTCCCGTCAAAATAATTGTTTCAACACGCATTGAGCGTTCAATTTGTCTTGCAAAGAACAACACGAGAAAGATCGTGATGATTGAAGCAGTGATACTCATGACTGGCAACGTAAACATGCCTACAATCGGTAAGGACAAGTTGAAAAAGAGCACAAGAACAGCTCCAACCGATGCACCAGATGACACACCAAGAACATAAGGATCTGCCAAGGGATTGCGGAGGAGTCCTTGAAAAGCCGCTCCAGCAACTGCAAGTGATGCACCTACAAGACCTGAAAGAATAACACGTGGCAAGCGGATGTCCATCACAATGGTAGTGAACATCGGATCTGTTTCACCTCGTGAAGGTAGGTGTATCACTTCTGTCCAGATTAAATGTAAGATAGTTGGAATTGGGACTGAGACGGTTCCAATCGAAATCCCAAGTAGCATGGCACCAATCAGCAACCCTATCGCGATGAGGTAAGGGATGACCCGATTATTCAGCAAAAACATCCGGGTAAACCGCTTTAGCAAGTTCCTCAATTCCTTCCACTAGTCGAGGTCCCGAACGTGTGACCAGGTCAGAATGAACGTCAACAACTCTTTCTTCAGTCACTGCCGTTACATCTTTCCATCCGTCTCGGCTCAACACTTTTTCAACAGGTTTTTCCGTATAGTAACCGTACGTAGTAATGATGACATCAGGGTTTTCTTTAATAATCACTTCTTGATCAACTTGGTTCCAGCCTTCCTGATCATGCGTTACATTCTTAGCATTAATGAGCGATAGCATGTCATCCATGAAGGTGTTTTTCCCTGGAGAGTAAATTTCAGGCGCAGGAGAAACTTCTACAAAGACGCTCCTCTGCTCATCTTTACTGACTGTTTCAGCTTTTGTCTTCACTTCTTCTAATTTCTTTTTCATGTCTGTAATGATTGTTTCTGCTGATTCCGTTTCCCCTGTAGCTTTTCCGATCATTTCCATCGATTTATACACTTCATCGAAACTTTTAGCATCATTTACAACAAGAACTGCAATTCCTGCATCGCGAAGTTGTTGAAGACCAGCTTCTGAGTTATGTGCGCTTGACCCGTGTGCAAGAACAAGGTCAGGCTTTAAGGAAATGATTTTTTCGACGTTAAATTCCATCCCGCCAATTTTCTCAATATCTGCTGCTTCTTCTGGATAGTTAGCGAAGTCGGAGACTCCCACTACTTCATCACCAGCTCCAAGCGCAAAAAGAACTTCAGTGTTACTTGGTATGAGAGATACGATTTTCTCAGGATCTTCCTCAATCGTTACATCCTTATCAAGAGCATCTATGATTGTTACAGGGAAAGCGCTATCTTTTGCATTCTGATTTTCAGAGCTTGAGCTGTTCGTATTGTCTTTCGTATTATCTGAAGCACACCCAGCGATGATACCTGTAACGAGTAGTAGTAAGACGAGTAATGAATAAAGGTTTTTCATGTGTAGTTCTCCTCCTGTTTTTAGACGATGATGAGTTGAAAGGGGGTAAACGCCTCTCAATAAAAAAATCCCCACGCACGAGCATGGAGATGACCGAATGAATCTTGGGGTATGATTACATAAACCTACACCTTAATTCCTTCGCACATCCCTATCCTCGTAGGTTGTTCGTGCTTTTAACTCAGGCAGGTCTCCTGGCTTATGGTTAACGCGCGCTGCTCCTTCCCATTCGTGATGACGAACAGTGGATTTCACAGCGTACAACCATTTACAGTGGCGGGACCGCGCTGGATTTACACCAGCTTCCCTTTTAAGTCTTCATGGTGAAGACACCCGAATCAGTACATATGTAATTGCAGATTCCATTATACACGATTGTGGTGGGGGTTGGAAGAGCCTATCCATCTTCCTATTTCACGCCCCCCATTACTACCAATGTAATCGCTATGATAATTCCTGCGCTTCTCTTTCTTCCTTCGAATAAATGATTTTCATTGGATTTCCACCAACAAAAGCGCCTTCCGGAACACTTTTATGAACGAGTGTGCCTGCAGACACAATCGCACCATCACCAATAGTGATTCCAGGTAACAACGTACTATTTGCACCGATCATGACTTTGTTCCCAATCACTACATCTCCGAGACGATATTCGTCAATTAAGTATTCGTGCGCAAGAATCGTTGTATTGTAGCCTATGATAGAATTCTTCCCCACCTTAATACGCTCTGGAAACATGATATCCACCATAACCATCAACGCAAAAGCCGTTTCGCTTCCAATCTTCATTCCTAGAAATGTTTTATAAAGCCAATTCTTCATTGGAATAAATGGCGTATATCTTGCCAGTTGAATAACGGCGAAGTTTTTCACTACTTTCCAGAATGGAACTGTTTTATAGATTTGCCACAGGGCGTTGCTTCCTTTGACAGGGTAACGCTCAGTATTTCTCACTTGTTTACTCCAGCAATCGGAAGAATCTCTGACATATGATCAAGCATATAGTCTGGTTTATAAGAAGATAAAAACTCTCGCCCTTTAATTGTCCAAGAAACACCGACAGTTTTCACGCCTGCATTTTGGCCAGCTAATATATCATATTGGCTATCTCCAACCATTAATGACTCTTCTGGTTTAGAGCCTAACTTTTCCATTGCTGTATTTAGCTGTTCAGGATGAGGCTTTGGATTTTCTACTTCGTCTACTGTGATTACAACAGGGAAAAACTGATCGAGCTTTGTCAGCTTTAATCCCATCTCGACTGTGTTTCTCATTTTTGAAGTTACGATCGCCATCTTATACCCTTTTTCAGATAATGTTTTGATGGTTTCAAATACCCCGTCGAATTCTGTTACAAGAAGATCATGGTTTTTGATATTATGCTCGCGATAAAACTTTACCATTTCTTCAGCTCTTTCTTTATCATGCTTTTCAAACGTATGATAAAGCGGTTCGCCTATAAACCCGACAAGTTCTTTGTCTGTATACATACCTGGATAGTAATGCTCGAAAGTATGCTTGAATGATGCCATGATTAAGTTGTTCGTATTAATTAACGTACCATCTAAATCGAATAGTATTGTATCAATGTTCATAAAAAGGTTCCTTTCTGTGTGAGACACGTGTATCCTTTCTTTTCCAAATGATCGAAATCATCAACGTTAATAGAACGGCTGTAATCAGTCTCACTAATAAGAGCCAGATCACCGGGATGCCAAGTGGAATAAAAATCAGAGTATCCTCAATAACAGCATGACACGCGACAAGAAAAATAAACGCCAAATAAAGGTCCTTTTTCTTAACACCATCTTCTTTTGCCGCCTGAATCATCACACCCGCACCGTAAGCAAGACCAAACACAAGACCTGCAGCGAGCGTCGTCGAAGTATTCTCCCTCATCCCGAGACTTCTTGTGAGAGGTGCCATCCATCTAGAAAAGACAGTAAGCCAAGATCGATCCTTCATCACTTGAATAAAGATCATCAATGGAATAACGATAAGCGCAAGCTGTAGAATACCGATAGAAGCTTTTTCAAGACCTTCAAGTAAGATAGCGCTCCATCCGTTAACTTCTTCGTTGGTTTGCGGAATGAATCCATATACAGCTTGTTTTTCTCCACCTTGCCAAATGAGGTTAATGATGAATCCTGATAATAAAGCTAAACCAATCCGCACACACAAAATAACCCATAGTTTGACCCCGACCTTTGCCGCAACACTTGATTCAATTAATAAATTGTGTGAGAAAGAAAGCATGACTGCAAGGATAAACACCTCTTTAACCGATAGATCAAGCGTAAGAATTGCGCCAATTCCTGCATAGAGGTTCAAGAAGTTTCCAATTACGAGTGGAATGGCTGCTTCACCTGATAAACCGATCCATTTCATACCTGGTTCGACCAAACTGATTAGCCACCCAAGTACAGGTGTATACCTAAGAATCGTTACAAGAAGAGTAATTGGGAAAATAATTTTGCCAAGCTCCCACGTTGTGTGGAGACCCGTTTTCAACCCACGTTGTAGTGTTCCCATTCCCAACGTCCTCCTATAATTTTTCGTTATACGGTTTCGGATTTTTCTTCATTCTTCGATAAGCGATCGTGATAATGGCTCCAATGACTAGAACTACTGAAATCACCTGTGCCATTCTGAGAGATTCAGTTAGCATTAGACTATCCGTTCGTAATGCTTCGATAAAGAAACGCCCGATTGAATACCAGATCACATAAGAGAGGAAAACTTCTCCTCGTTTAACGTTCGTTCTTTGTAAAAGTATAAGAATAACAAATCCAGCTAAATTCCATAGTGACTCATATAGGAAAGTTGGATGGTAATATGTGCCATCAATGAACATCTGGTTCACGATGAACTCAGGAAGCATTAAGTTCTCAAGAAATCCTCTCGTGACCTCTCCGCCGTGAGCTTCCTGGTTCATAAAGTTTCCCCATCTCCCAATGGCTTGACCAAGTATAATGCTAGGCGCTGCAATATCTGTTATTTTCCAGAATGATAAACCCCGCTTTCTAGTGAAAACAACAGCAGTAATCACGGAACCGATCAAAGCTCCATGAATGGCGATTCCGCCTTCCCAGATCGCGAATATATCCCCAGGGTTATCCTTATAATATCCCCATTGAAAGATGACATAATATATCCTTGCCGAAATAATCGCAATAGGCACAGCCCAAAGGATTAAATCGACAAATGTTTCTTTCGGTAGTCCCTGACGCTGTGTTTCCCTAACCGCAAGCACAAGCCCAAGATATGCACCAAGCGCAATAATAATGCCGTACCAATAGATTGAAATCGGTCCAAGTTGAAGAGCAATCCGATTTAAAGGTTCTATCGTTGCTAGCATGTCATTTTCCCCTTTCTATGTTATCCCTATTAAATGCTATCGTGCTCATCTCCATCTTCAATTTCCTTTGTTAAACGCTCAGAGAATTGTTTTGCAGCATGCATCCCCATGTTTTTCAGACGGAAGTTCATAGCAGCTACCTCTATGATAATGGCTAAGTTTCGTCCAGGACGCACTGGTACCACAAGGCGTGGGACGTTGGAGTCAATAATTTTCATGTATTCTTCTTCAAGACCAAGGCGGTCGTATACCTTATTAGAGTCCCAGAGCTCAAGGTTGATAACTAATGAGATCTTTTTGTAATTTCGGATCGCACCCGCTCCAAACAATGTCATTACATTAATGATACCTAACCCTCTTATTTCAAGAAGGTGTTGAATCAATTCAGGAGCACTACCAACTAGCGTATTTTCAGCCTCTTGTCGAATTTCTACTGAGTCATCGGCCACTAGCCTGTGTCCACGCTTAACGAGCTCAAGAGCGGTCTCACTTTTACCAACACCGCTTGAACCTGTGATAAGAACGCCTACACCATAAATATCAACAAGTACGCCATGAATAGCAGTATTAGGAGCAAGTTGGCTTTCAAGATAGTTCGTCAGCCTACTACTCAATCGAGTAGTCGTCATACTCGTACGTAGAATTGGAACGTCCTTTTCTTTGGAAGATCGAATCAGTTCTGCAGGGACAATCATATCTCTTGAAATAACAATCCCTGGTGTTTCATCTGTACACAGTTTATCCATACGTACCTGTTTTTGCTCTTCAGGCAATCCATTGAAGAAAGACAGTTCCGTCTTCCCTAATAACTGCAACCTTTCAGCAGGATAATATGTAAAAAAACCAGCCATTTCAAGACCTGGACGTGAAATATCACTCGTGATGATTGGACGATGGATGCCCTCACCACCACTTACAAGTTCAAGGCTGAATTTCTCCATGACATCTTTCATACGAACTTTTACCATTCAAAAACCTCCTAGATCGAACCTAATGATTACATTTTTCGCTATTTTCTATTGTACCATTTCACATTTGAAAGAACAGAATGATGCACAACAAAATTCTCCAAAAGAAAAACCGATGCTTTCGCATCGGCTTTGTTCTTATTATGCATCAAATGGTACAACTGCATCATGAAGTTGCTGTTCAAGATCTTGCACGTGAGCTTCCTTCATTTCATTCGACCAGTTTAGACGTTTTGCCATATATTCAATAACTGGCTCTTTCCATGTCTTTACCCAGTCGATATCGAAGTATAATGCACTAGTTCGACGATTAAAGTAATCGAGCGGCGTTGCAACCATCTCTTCTTCAATGCCGTAGATAAGTGTTGCAAATACCTCTAGGCTTAGTCCATGGAAATTGGCCTCTGTTCCGATCGTTTCAATGATTTGGTAAATCCGCTCGATATTAGAACCGTATCTCTGAACGAGTCTGTCAGCTTCCTCTACTGACAATCCAAGTGTTGTTCCGCGGCGAACTTGCTCTGTAGCATATTCTTTGAATCCTTTGCTTCCACCAACGTCCCCTCCTGAGAGAACCATATTCTTTGTGGTAGAGCTAGGAAACTTTTTATATTTCTCATCTTTAAATTCATCAGCTACAAAGTCAACAACCTTTTCAGCCATTTTACGATATCCGGTTAACTTACCTCCCGCAATTGTAATTAACCCGGAATTGGAATGGAAGATTTCATCTTTACGTGATATTTCCGACGGATCTTTTCCTTCTTCATGAATAAGTGGACGTACTCCAGACCAGCTGGATTCTACATCATCTTTGTCTAACTTAATTCCTGGGAACATATAATTAGCTGCATCGATGATATAGTCTCGATCTTCCACAGTCATTTGTGGATGAACAGGATTTTTCTTATATTCTGTATCAGTTGTACCGATATATGTTTTTCCTGCTCTTGGAATAGCGAACATCATACGACCATCTTCAAACGGTGTATCGAAATAGACAGCTTGCTGAAGTGGGAACTTACTTTCATCAAACACAAGGTGGACACCTTTAGTCATAAAGAGATGCTTCCCCTTCTTAGACTGGTCAAGTTCTCTAATTTCATCTACCCAAGGACCAGCTGCGTTTACAATTTTCTTCGCTCGGATTTCACGTGTCTCACCTGTAATAACATCCATTGCACGTACGCCAACGACCTTACCATCTTCATACAATAGTTGCTCAGCTTTCACATAGTTAACTGCTTTCCCTCCGCGATGAACAGCTTCTTTCATCACTTCAAGTGTCAGACGAGCATCATCTGTTCGGTATTCAACGTAATAGCCTCCGCCTTTTAAATCGTTCTTTCGAAGCAATGGCTCTTTTGACATCGTTTCGTTCTTAGAAAGCATACTTCTTCTCTCTTTTCTCTTAACACCAGCAAGGCGGTCATACAACGCGAGACCTGCACTAGTAGAGAACTTACCAAATGTTCCACCTTTGAAGATTGGAAGCAACATCCACTCTGGAATAGTAACGTGTGGAGCATTTTCATATACGATCGCTCGTTCTTTACCAACTTCAGCAACAAGACCCACTTCAAGGTTCTTTAAGTAACGAAGACCTCCGTGGACAAGTTTCGTTGAACGACTCGATGTACCAGCAGCATAATCTTGCATCTCAATAACGGCAGCGTTCATTCCTCTTGATGCAGCATCAAGTAAAATACCTGAACCTGTAATACCGCCACCGATAACTAGAAGATCTAGCTCTTCCGATACCATTTGATCTAAAATAACATTTCTTTGCAAACCTGAGAATGGTTTAACCAAAACGATCACTCCTTTTAATATATCTTGTTCATTCATTTTAAATAGGCTCTTATTACCATACCCTCCTCCTAAAAGAATAAAGCATGGTAAAACTTATAAACTGCATGTAGCCGAAAATATTTTAACGATTTAACCTTTTAACCCGCTAAAATAACAAAAAGACCACAACTCCTCAAGCCATAGTCCTACTCTGCTTGAGCGTTGTGGTCTTCTCCTTTTCTCCGACCGCTTTTATATTAACTTAGTTACAGTGTAGCATACTCGCGTAAGAGTTGCTAATCTGAAGTTTTATTTAAATGCCATCGTCGCGTTTACAGCTTTCTTCCAGCCATTATACAATTCTTCTTTTTGATCTTCTTCCATTTCAGGTTCGAAGGAACGATCAACCATCCACTGCTTTTCAATTTCTTCACGGCTTTCCCAATATCCAGTCGCGAGACCAGCTAAATAGGCTGCACCTAATGCTGTTGTTTCATTGACAGTTGGACGCTCTACCTGAACGCCAATCATATCGCTTTGGAATTGCATCAAGAAATCATTTTTCACAACCCCGCCATCGACACGGAGTGTTTTAAGGTCGATCCCTGAATCAGCTGTCATAGCATCAAGAACGTCTTTTGTTTGGTAAGCAAGTGACTCGAGAGTTGCACGGATAAAATGTTCTTTGCTTGTCCCACGTGTTAAACCGAATACCGCTCCTTTAACTTCACTATCCCAATAAGGTGTTCCGAGTCCTACAAAGGCTGGCACCATGTAAACCCCTTCGGAGGATTCGACACGTTTAGCATACTTCTCACTTTCAGGTGCTGAATTAAACATACGCAGGCCATCTCTGAGCCATTGAATAGCAGAACCAGCTACAAAGATACTTCCTTCAAGGGCATATTGAACTTTACCATCAATCCCCCATGCAATTGTGGTTAATAGGCCATTATCAGATTTCACAGCTTTTTCACCTGTGTTCATCAACATAAAGCAACCTGTGCCGTACGTATTCTTAGCCATTCCTTTCTCAAAACAAGCCTGACCAAACAATGCTGCCTGTTGATCTCCTGCAACCCCTGCAATCGGTACATTTTGACCAAAGAAATGATAATCTACCGTTTCTGCATATACCTCAGAAGAAGGACGCACTTCAGGTAGCATAGATTTTGGAACATTTAGCATCTCAAGAAGTTCATCGTCCCATTTCAAGTCATGGATGTTGTACATTAACGTTCTGGATGCGTTTGTATAGTCAGTTACATGAGCGCTTCCACCTGATAATTTCCAGATAAGCCATGTATCGATCGTTCCAAACAGCAGATCTCCATTTTCTGCTTTCTCGCGAGCACCATCGACATTATCAAGAATCCACTTCACTTTTGTGCCTGAGAAATATGCGTCGATCAAAAGCCCAGTTTTATCTCTGACCATCTCGCTGTGTCCCTGTTCTTTCAACTCATTAACAATGCCCGCAGTTTGGCGTGATTGCCAAACAACCGCGTGATAGATAGGCTTGCCAGTGTTCTTATCCCATACTACAGTCGTTTCACGCTGATTTGTTATCCCTATTGCCGCAATATCCTTAGCATCGATATCTGAAGTAGAAGAAAGTACCTGGGCCATTACGGACAGGATAGAGCTCCAAATTTCTTGAGCGTCATGCTCTACCCAACCAGACTCAGGAAAGTACTGCTTGAATTCCTTTTGAGCTACGTTAACGATTTCACCTTTCTTATTAAATAGGATAGCGCGTGAGCTAGTTGTTCCTTGATCCAGTGATAAAATATACTTTTCTTTTTCAGCCATCGTCTATTCCTCCCTTAACTATTATAGGCTTCTGTAAATGTTAATTCCTTACCTTGGCACCTGATTGTATACTATCTTCCACTTTTTCACCAGCATGATAAAGTCCAAATAAGAAGACTGTGACAAAGAGAGTCGAAAACCAGAATTCCATGCTGTAGTTTGATTCTGTTACAGCTTTATAAAAGATAGCTCCGTAGACACCTCCGAAAATTGGACCCAAAACTGGAATCCAAGAATATCTCCAATTGGAGTCCCCTTTTCCCGGAATAGGCAAAAAGAAATGAGCGATACGAGGACCTAAATCTCTAGCTGGATTAATTGCATAGCCAGTTGTTCCTCCAAGAGAAAGGCCAATGGCAACAATCAAAAACCCAACAATAAATGGATTTAAACCTTCCGTAAAATCGTTTGAACCAATTGCAAGTAGACCAATGAGCAGCATTGCGGTTCCAATAAATTCACTTAGGAAATTACTGAATGTATGCGGTATTGCTGGATCTGTTGAGAAGACCGCCAATTTAAGCGCTTTATCTTCTTCCTTACGAAAGTGCGGAAGAAAATGAAAATAAACGATACACGCTCCAAGAAACGCTCCAATCATTTGTGCAGTTATGTAGCCAGGTACCTGACTCCATGGAAAATCTCCAACCGCTGCTAACCCTAACGTTACTGCAGGGTTAATATGTGCTCCACTAACCTGTCCAGCTGCATAAACAGCCATCGTTACACCTAGTCCCCACCCAAGAGCGACTACAATCCAACCGCCACCTTGAGCCTTAGAATCTTTGAGGTTAACGTTAGCTACAACGCCCCCACCAAAGATTATCAAAATCATAGTACCTAATATTTCCCCAACAAATGGAGTCATCTTTGACACCTACCATTTCCATCAAATTATGGTATGTTGAAATTTGTTACTACTATCAACTATACCCTGTTTGCGCCATTTCAAAAGTAACAAAAAAAACCACAACAAATTTTCCTATACAATGATAGGAATTTTCGCGTGGTTCTCCTCGTCTCCGGCACGTTATATTAACTTACTGTTCATTAAAACAAACTTATGTAAGCGATGTCAAATCCTTTTTTTGGATTCATAATGCTTCCATAGCTCACTTTTAGATGTTGTTACTGCAGTAGCTCCACCTTTCAAAGCCAATTCCACATCATCAATGGAACGGATAAATCCCCCCGCTAGAATTGGCACATCTATTTCTTCATGCAACTCTTCAAATACCTGGGGGATAATCCCAGGTAGAATTTCAACACAATCCGGCTGTGTATGCTTAATAATACTTAAGTTTTTTTCAAGAGCCATGGAATCAAGCATAAAAAGCCTCTGGACAGCTATAATCCCGCGCCTTTTGGCTACCGATAAAACGTTAGATCTTGTTGAGATCAACCCAGCTGGCTTCACCTCTTGACACAGAAACTCAGCACCGTGTTCATCATTTTTCAAACCTTGGACAAGATCCGCGTGTAAGAGAATTTCCTTACCGGCTCGCTTGCCTTCCTTCACAATGGCTTTGAGTTGACCAATATGAGAATCCAGAAGGACGATATATGTATAAGAACTATTCAATAATGTTTCAAAGTCCCGCATTTTCCTCACTGCTGGCAAAATCATCTGGTTTTGGAATAGCATAAGGAAGCCTCCTTTTCATACTATCTTACCAGATATATTGTTCTAAACGAAGAACACACGCCAAGGCGTGTGTTTCATTACTTTTTTATTGGATCGAGCACAAGCTTATCGATCACTAAATTTAATAAGCCAATGATCACTGAAGCAAGGATGGCCATGCTAAAGCCATCGATGACGAAAGAGCTACCCATAAACGCAGCTGTAATCAACAGCGTGACGGCGTTAATGACGATTAAAAACAATCCAAGCGTTATAATCGTAACCGGTAGTGTTAGTACGATTAATATAGGCTTGATAACCACGTTTATAAATGACAGTAAAACACTCGCTATCATTGCTGCTCCGAATCCCTCTAAATAGAAATCTTCAAAATACCCAGCCACCATCATCAAAACGATACTGTTCACGATTAAACTGATCAACCATTGACGCAAGGGCTATCGCCTCCATCACAAGTGTAAACGTTATTCGGTAGGAGAATATGCTACTGTAACCGATCCGGCGGTTGATGTAGCATCAATTCTATAATTGAATTCTGAATCTACTTCCGTTTTGAACTTCTTCATTCTGTGTGAGATTTCTTGCTTTTCTCTCACTACGCTCATGTTATCCAAATCAGCTGTAATCGTTCCGATCGTAGATTTCAAGTCGCCAGTTAGGTTCATTCCTCTTGGAACATTTACTTGAATCGTACCATTTACGGTTTTCAACTGAATACTTCCACTTACTGTTTCTTTTAGAGTATAACGAATCGCCCCATTAAGGGATTGCGCTTCAACCTCTTTATACGTACCATCAAGTGTAATTGGACCATTTGCTGTTTCAAGTTCGCAAACATCACCGCTTGTATTTTCTACGGAAATTGCCCCGTTCCCTGCTTCAGCCTCTAAATCTCTCACCTCAGATGACTTGATTCCCACCTTACCATTAGCCGTCTTCAGTTTCGCTTTCGCAGAATGAATCGTTTCTCCAGTAACATCACCATTAAAGGTAGTAATCCATACTCTTTCATACTCTTTAGCTGGTACATAAACTACGATGTTTAACTTCACATCTGCTCTTTCAGACTTAAATGTCATCTTTCCTTCATCAATTGAGAAATACGTATCTCTTAGTAACTTCTCTTTTGCATCATCCGAATTGGATACACGGTAAACATTCGCTTTACAATCGATTTTCACATCATTCTGCTCCCACGTTTGGAAAGCAACTTCTCCATTTCTTACGTGTATATCAATCGTGTCTAAAGAAACTTCTTGTTGTTCAAACACGTGTTCAGCTTCTTCTGAGGAACCAAAATTAAAGTCAAGATCCATGTCCTTTACTTTCTGTATCAACGATTCTACAAACTGACCGACTCTGTACCCCGGTTGTGATCGTTCTGGTTGCGGCTCAGTAGTTTTTTCTTCTTTTTGCGTATTCTCATTACCAAGCGCGCTTAATAATTTCGCACCTTCATCTGCAGTGATTTTTCCTTCTTCGATCATGGTCAAAATCATTTTGCGTTCTTCGTTCATTCAAAACATCTCCTTATCATTTATTGAAGTGGTCAAACACTTATACCTAATTACCAGCGGAGAACTTGAATCCCTTTCACGATATTCCAGATAAACACAATGACATTAAGCAACCCAAAAACGATGAAGCTAAGGAAAACAACGATTCCAATATCCAATCCAAAGATTGCTATAAAAGCGATAATCACACTAGCGAACGGTAATAAGTGAGAAAACACTGCCCGCTTCGCATGATACGTAACTTCCTCATCCCTCATTACGAAAAAGACGATGATTGGAAATAGGAACGGGGCGAAAAACACACTAAAATAACAGAGTGACGACATTACTTTTTCCACAGACATACATGTTTCTCCTTTCAAAACCTTCTACCTATTTATACGAATAAACAGGTAGAAGGTTTCATAAAGTTAAATTCATTGAAAAAGACAGCCTAGTCGGCTGCCTTTTTTCCTCTATACAGATTGCGTTTGCTCTAGCTTTTTCTTCATCCGCTCTTTGTCACGCTTAAGAATTGGCGCAAGATAGCGTCCTGTATAAGAACGTTCTTCTTTCACGATTTTTTCAGGAGTTCCCGTTGAGATGATTTCGCCACCACCATCTCCACCTTCTGGTCCAAGATCGACCAGATAGTCTGCAGTCTTGATCACGTCCAAGTTATGCTCGATGATTAAAACAGAATCACCGTTCTCTACAAGTCTTTGCAATACTTGAAGTAGGCGCGCGATATCATCCACATGAAGGCCTGTTGTAGGCTCATCAAGAATATAGAGTGTTTTCCCAGTTGATCGTTTATATAACTGTGACGCCAGCTTCACACGCTGTGCTTCTCCTCCAGACACTGTTGTAGCCGGCTGTCCCAACTTAATATAACTCAGACCAACATCATAAAGCGTTTGTAACTTTCGGTTGATTTTAGGAATGTTCTTAAAGAAATCAAGCCCTTCTTCCACAGTCATCCCTAAGATATCAGCGATATTCTTCCCTTTGTACTCTATTTCAAGTGTTTCTCGATTGTATCGTTTACCCTCGCATACTTCACAAGGAACATACACGTCAGGAAGGAAGTGCATCTCGATTTTTATGATTCCATCTCCACGGCAAGCCTCACAACGGCCGCCCTTCACATTAAAGCTAAAGCGCCCTTTCTTATATCCGCGGACTTTTGCTTCATTTGTTTGTGCGAAAACATCACGGATATCATCAAATACACCCGTATATGTTGCTGGGTTTGACCTTGGCGTTCGACCGATTGGAGATTGATCGATATCGATTACTTTATCGACATACTCTAATCCCTTGATTTTCCTATGTTCGCCCGGTTTGTCTTTTGCTTTATGAAGCTTCTGAGCAAGGGACTTATAGAGAATATCATTGATGAGTGTACTTTTTCCTGATCCTGATACACCCGTTACGCATGTAAATAAACCGATCGGGATTTTCGCATTCGTGTTTTTCAAGTTATTTTCTTTCGCTCCAACGATTTCAATATATCGACCATCAGTCTTTCTTCGTTCAGAAGGAACTGGAATAAACTTTTTACCCGAGAGATATTCTCCTGTGAGCGATTCTTCATCATCCATGATCTCAGCTGGAGTCCCTTGGGAGGTGATATATCCACCGTGCGCTCCTGCGCCAGGACCAATGTCGATAATATGATCAGCCGCGAGCATCGTGTCTTCATCATGCTCTACAACGATTAACGTGTTTCCTAAGTCTCTCATGTTTTGTAAGGTAGCTATCAGGCGATCATTATCCCTTTGATGCAAACCGATCGAAGGCTCATCAAGGATATAGAGAACCCCCATCAACCTTGAACCTACCTGAGTTGCGAGCCTTATCCTTTGAGCTTCTCCGCCAGATAAAGTACCTGCAGAGCGGTTAAGAGTTAAATAATCCAAGCCGACATTTACGAGAAATCCGAGGCGATCCTGTATCTCTCGCAAAATCATTTTACCGATGGTAGCTTCCTTCTCTGTAAGATCAAGCTCATCAAAGAAGCCAGAAGCATCTTTAATAGCAAACTCTGTTGCTTGTCCGATGTGTTTTCCATTGATTAAAACGGAACGAGCTTCTTTTTTTAATCGATATCCTTTACAAGTGGGACATGGCTTTTGGGTCATATATGCTTCCATTTGCTCGCGAATATAATCAGAGCTCGTTTCACGATAGCGTCGTTCAACGTTAGGAACTACGCCTTCGAAATGAATATTGTTTTCTCTTACTTGTCCAAAATCATTCTCATATCTGAAATAAACTTTTTCATCTCCACTGCCGTATAGAACTTTATCAAGTAAATGCCTTGGAAGCTTTTCAACCGGAGTATCCATATCGATACCATAATGGTTACAGACGCTCTTAAGAAGTTGCGGATAGTAACCTGAACTAACCGGCTCCCAAGGAGCAAGTGCATGTTCATTTAGTGTTAAGCTCCAGTCTGGAATAACGAGATCGAGGTCAACTTCAAGCTTTAAACCAATCCCGTCACAAGATGGACAAGCACCGAATGGACTATTAAATGAGAACATTCTCGGCTCTAGTTCCCCGATTGAAAATCCACAGTATGGACAAGAATGGTGTTGATTGAAGAGAAGTTCTCCTTCTCCTATCACATCTACAATGACTTGTCCTCCTCCAAGTTGCAATGCCGTTTCAAGTGAATCTGCCAGTCTTGATTGCACACCATCCTTCACCACGATACGGTCAATTACGACTTCGATAGAATGTTTCTTATTTTTCTCTAAAGAAATATCATCTGCCACTTCCATCATTTCGCCGTCTACACGTACTCTCACGTATCCCTGCTTCTTAATATCCTCTAGGATTTTCACATGTTCTCCCTTTCGACCAGAAACAACAGGAGCAAGGATTTGCAGCTTCGTGCGTTCTTCATATTCTAAAATCCTATCGACCATTTGTTCAATTGTCTGAGAAGTAATCTCCACTCCGTGACGAGGGCACACTGGACGTCCGATCCTAGCAAACAATAGGCGCAAATAATCGTAGATTTCTGTTACTGTCCCTACAGTTGAACGAGGGTTTCGACTAGTGGTTTTCTGATCGATCGAAATTGCAGGTGATAACCCTTCAATTGCATCGACATCAGGTTTATCCATCTGCCCAAGAAATTGTCTTGCATACGCAGAGAGTGATTCAACGTATCGCCTTTGCCCTTCTGCATAAATCGTATCAAAAGCTAATGATGACTTTCCCGAACCTGATAAGCCAGTTAAAACAACTAGCTTATCTCTAGGGATCGACACATCAACATTTTTTAAATTATGGGCTCTTGCCCCTTTGACGACGATTTCTTCATTTGCCATTTATTCGTCATCCTTCCGCTTTAAGCTCTAATAGTAAATCACGAAGCTCAGCAGCACGTTCAAAGTTAAGATCACGTGCAGCTTCCTTCATTTCTTTCTCAACATTTTCAATCATCTTCGTACGTTCCTTCTTGTTCATCTTACCTGGTTTTGGAGCGGCGGTGTATTCTTCGCCTTCCTCAGCTGCAACAGTTGCTTGAATCAAGTCACGTACTTCTTTCTTAATCGTTGTAGGAGTGATGCCATATTTCTCGTTATATTCTTGCTGTGTTTCACGACGTCTCTTAGTTTCATTCATAGCAATATCCATTGATTTCGTTATTTTATCTGCATACATGATGACATGACCACTCGAATTACGTGCAGCACGTCCAATCGTCTGAATCAGTGATCGTTCAGACCTCAAGAACCCTTCCTTATCTGCATCGAGAATCGATACGAGAGATACTTCTGGGATATCTAGCCCTTCTCTCAACAAATTAATCCCGATTAAGACATCGAAGACACCGAGACGTAAATCACGGATAATTTCAATTCGCTCTAGCGTTTTAATTTCTGAGTGAAGATAACGAACCTTAACACCCATTTCCACTAAATAATCGGTTAGGTCCTCAGACATCTTCTTCGTAAGAGTAGTAACTAGCACCCTTTCATTCTTTGCAGCTCGCTTATTAATTTCATCAAGTAGATCATCGATTTGACCTTCAATTGGTCTTATTTCAATCGTAGGGTCGAGCAATCCAGTAGGACGAATAATTTGTTCTACTACCTTTGTGGAATGCTCTTCTTCATATGGTCCAGGTGTAGCAGACACATAGACGAACTGATGCGCTTTCTCTTCGAACTCTTCAAACCTTAACGGTCGATTGTCTTTCGCTGAAGGAAGTCGAAATCCATGATCGACAAGAACTCCTTTTCTCGCTTGATCCCCGTTATACATACCCCTTACCTGTGGCAGGGTAACGTGAGACTCATCGACCATGATTAGGAAATCTTCTGGGAAGTAATCCATCAACGTATAAGGAGTAGCACCAGCTTCACGTAGAGTTAGATGTCTTGAATAATTTTCAATTCCAGAGCAGAAGCCCATCTCTGCCATCATCTCGATGTCATACTTTGTTCTTTGCTCCAGTCGTTGTGCTTCGAGAAGTTTCCCATCGTCATTCATCTTTTTCAATTGCTCTTCTAATTCAGCTTCAATTCGTTTAATCGCTATCTTCATTTTTTCTTCACGCGTTACGAAGTGGGAAGCAGGAAAGATAGCAATATGGTCACGTTGACCGAGTATTTCGCCAGTTAAGGCATTCACTTCTGTAATACGATCGATTTCATCACCAAAGAATTCAACTCGAATACAGTTTTCGTCCCTTGATGCCGGAAAGATCTCAACAACATCTCCACGCACTCGGAAGGTACCACGTGTAAAGTTAATATCGTTACGAGCATATTGAATATCAACAAGATCACGTAGAAGACCATCCCTGTCTTTTTCCATTCCAGACCTTAGGGAAACGACGAGGCTTCTGTATTCCTCTGGATTACCTAGACCATATATACACGAAACACTGGCAACAATGATGACATCGTTTCGTTCGAATAAACTCGATGTTGCGGAATGTCGCAACTTATCAATTTCATCATTGATACTAGCGTCTTTTTCAATAAAGGTATCCGATTGAGGAATATAAGCTTCAGGCTGATAGTAATCATAGTAGCTCACAAAGTACTCAACAGCATTATTAGGAAAGTACTCTTTAAATTCACTGTATAACTGCCCTGCCAGCGTTTTGTTATGAGCAATAATAAGCGTCGGCTTATTTACCTCTTTGATCACATTGGACATTGTGAATGTTTTTCCTGTACCTGTTGCTCCAAGCAAGGTTTGATACCGATCATTATTATTGACACCTTCAACAAGCTTTTTAATAGCTTCAGGCTGATCACCTCGAGGCTCATATTTAGAGACCAATTCAAACTGTCTTTCCACCTTAGTCGCCTCCGTTCCTATTCTTCATAAAATTTATTATATCATAAAAGATGGCTATTTCTTCAAATAAAACGAACTGGTATTCCCCTTTTTTAGGGCGATGCTTCCGATAAAACCAAAACTAAGGTATGCTGAATGAGCAAATACCCTTATCAGGAAAAGGAGTAATGACCTTGTTTGTTCTCTTAGCATTACCTCTTGGACTAGCAATCGGTGCAATATCAGGTTTCTTCGGAGTTGGCGGGGGATTCTTATTAACACCTATACTTCTCCTACTAGGTTATGAACCGTCAATGGCTATCACGATCAGCTTACTATATAGCATGAGTACTTCTATTTCAGGTGCTGTTAAACACTATCAACAAAAGCATATCCTTTGGAAACCAGTCATCGTCTTATCGATAAGTGGGATGCTAAGCACCCAGGTAGCAAAACCGCTCGTCTTCTATTTAGAATCGATTGGATATGATGACATTGTTATCTCACTCTTATATGTAGGGTTACTCAGTTATTTCGCACTTTCAATGCTAACGGAAAAGAAAAATAACCATAAATCGTCTCAGATGTATTCCATTTCCCTTGTTCGAACAATTTTAATCGGACTAACTGGCGGATTTATTTCATCTGTTCTTGGCGTAGGGGGTGGGTTTGTCATGGTGCCTCTTCTAATTCGTGTGCTTCAACTTCCACCACGCTTAGCAGTAGGGACTTCTCTTGCAAGCATCTTCATTATTGTATCTACAGGGTTCCTTTCATACATAGGAAGTGTAAGTATTCCGTTCACACTAGCGTGTGTATTAGTAATAGGTGCAATAATAGGCTCACGCATAGGAGCAGGAATCACTGAATTTGTTTCAAATCATGTTATACAAAAACTACTAGGGACGCTATATCTATTCACCTTAGTAAGTGTCATTTTGGAACTCTTCCATTTACCGATAGCAGGATTAAGTATCCTTGCAGTCTATATCACCCCACTCATCATTTTCTTTAGCTATCAGTATAGAACAAAAAAGAAGCGTCTATTCTCTTCGGAATAGACGCTATTTTATCTTTTTCTTATTTTGTTTTTGAATCTTGGAAGAAAAATAAAATCCAATTAAAGCGGAAAGTATCGTGATAAGTATTAAATGAATCGGGTGTTCTAATCCTCCAAAAATTGCCCACATGAAAAGCAGTGCTAAACCGAGACTAACATATTTATTATATGTAACGCGTGTAAACACGACGGCAACAATCGCTGGAATGAGTATAGCTGCTAATATCTCCTGCATGCGTTGGTTCCCCTCTCTAAAACGTAACTCTCCCCCCATCTTACAACAAATGCATGAGAGAATGCTATGAAGTGCTCGAATTCTTATAAAAGTTGCTCCTACAATTATAAGGTAATCAACCAAAAAGGCTGTTGAGAGATCTCTCAACAACCTTATGCTTCATTTCTTTAATAACTTAACTTTCTTTCGCATAATCGATTGAATCATCGAGGCGCTGTTCTTTCACAAATAATAATCCCAATTCGTGGTGTTGGTCATTATAGAGCGCCCTTTGTTCAAATCTGATTTCGCCATTGAAATCGAGAACCTGAAGTTTACAGAATGCCGCATTCTGCTGAAGGGCAGTATAAAAATCTGTTCCATTCCCTAAGGACAATCCGTTCACTTTAGAAATCACTTCCCCAACCTGTAAATTCATTTGATCTGCAGGTGATTCCGGCAGAATACCAAGGATAACGAGCCCCTCGTTACGTTCATTAAAATAAGCAGGTTTATTCATACCTCTATGAAGAAGTAATATAGCTGATCTTGCGATAACGATTAAAGGAAACACAGAAAGAGCGAGCCATTCGGCATTAATAAAGTAGCTCACAGTAGCAAGCAACGTAGCGAAAACGCCAACAGTACCCACATGAACGCCATTTCTTTTTATCTCAGGTACTGGCAAGGTATGATGGATTAATTTTCGAAATCCGATTGGCAGTGGAAGAATTAAAAACGAATACGTTTGTTCTCCAAATTCTAATAATGGCCACCACGCATTCGCTTCGATCGTACCTGAGGGTATAAAGAGAAAGAGCGGCAATAGCCAAAGCCTTTGGACTTCATGAGCTCCAACAAGTTTACCACGCTTACTCCGTACTAACCGCGGAGACGTTTGTTTTCTAGCATTCTGATTTATAAGAACACCTTCGACAATAAGCAAAAGTCCAGCCATGAGAGCTAAAGCAATAAGGGATACAGAACCAAATCCACTTTGCCACGAATTCAACCATTCACTTCCTAGATCGATAGGTTCATAAAAGAGAGCGGCTAAAACAGGAAGAATAAATACAAATGCCGGAGATAAGAAACGCATTTGTCCCGTTACAAGTATAATAATCGCACTGATGCTAATAGCTACAACGATCCCCATCGGAACCACTATTCCTAATAATAAATTTAAAATTAGGATAGAAAAACCCGCGACAATACCTGGGACAATCGCAAACTTCACATCGTCAAGAACGTCATGAACCCGAGTATGGAAGTCACGTCGATCCCGTTTGACACGTGATAACCCAATAATAAAAGCTGCCACCAAGCTAATATAAGTAAGTGGGTTTATTAAAAAAGAACCTATACCTTTTAATATGGAAAGACCTATCGTTTCCGTCATGATTTACTCCTCCATCTTTCTATTCCCGTCAAAAGAAAATTCCGCAGGATATCCTGCGGAATAGCTTCGACAAAACTAGCTCGATTCCTCTTCTTAATTTACTTAGCTAGTAGTTCCACAGCCGTTTCTAACTGAATATCGTTTTCGGGGTTTCGAATTGATTCCACGATTTTTTCTTGTAGTTTTTGAGCTGTTTTTTCATTAATTTTACCCGAAACTGATAAGTCATTTGTACGTTGAAATGCTTTAACGGCTGTTGCCGTTTTGTCACTAAAGTAACCATCTGTTCGACCTGGCTCAAACCCTAAGCCTTTCAGCATAACTTGAGCAGACTCAACCTGTTTACTATTCTGGTCATACTGTAGCGTTTTTTCGGTATTTAGTGGATTTACATAGAAATAGGAAGGTTGCTCCGCCTTAACAGTAGGCTTAATTCCTTCTTTATGGATCCAGTTTCCGTCAGGAGTTAACCACTTATACATCGTTAGCTTAATGTTACTGCCATCGCCTAGGTCAACAGTCGTTTGAACGGTTCCTTTACCAAACGATTTTTCACCAACTAGTTCATATCCTCCAGCTTCTTTCAAGGCTCCTGCCAGTATTTCAGCAGCAGATGCACTACCTCTATCGATTAGACCGACAATCGGATAATCTTTCTTTTCTTTAAGAGAAGAAACTGAACGTTGTTTCTCGCCCTTTCGATCCTCAATCTGTACAAAAGGCTTTTCACCTGGTATTACTTCCTGAGCAATATCAGATACGCTATTTAACAAACCACCAGGGTTGTTTCTTACATCAAGAACCAGGCCATCGATCCCCTGATCTTCTAACTTCTTCAATTCTTTCGAGAAACTTTCGGCAGTATCCTCAGAGAATGATGTAATTTGCAATACACCAATTGTTTTACCGTTCTTTTTGATCGTATCAGAATAAACGGTTTCAATAGGGATTTCATCACGAGTCACGTCGACTTCTAATGTTTCAGAGACACCAGGGCGTTGTATCCCCAATTTCACCACGGTACCTTTTTCCCCTCGAATCTTTAGTACAGCGTCGTAAAGATCAAGACCTTCTGTACTTTTCCCATCTATGGTCATAATTTTATCATTGGGACGTAGGCCAGCGTTCTCTGCGGGAGAATCTTTGTATGGGGAGACAATCGTTACTCTGCCATCCTGCATATTTACCTCTGCGCCTATTCCTTCAAACGATGAACCTAAAGATTGACTGAACTGTTCAGCCGTTTCAGGATCCATATAAACGGAATACGGGTCTTCAAGCGTATCTAACATTCCTTTTATCGCACCATCAAGTAAGTTCTTCTGATCAACATTACTAACATAGCGATCTGTTATGAGTTCATAAGCTTTATTAATCTTCGTGAGTTCCTCAGAATCAATGTCGCTCTCAGAATTGTTTAAAACCGAACGCTCACTCCCACCATTCGAATCATCCTGAAAGAGCGCCATCGCGGCATATGTACCTCCTGAGCCTACAAGCAGGGCAATAACGACGAGTAGTCCGACAACCTTCCCTTTTATATTCAATCCACTCACCTCTTTTTGTTTGAAAGAAAAGGCATCACACCTTAGCGATGCGATGCCTTTTCATCTTATTGTACTATATGACCGGCTTGTTTTCATTATGTTTCCAACTATATAAGTAGCAGTCATGAAACATATAAAGCCAGAATCTTTTTAAGGGAGGTAGTTTAAAGGATTAACTGCATTCGACTTACTTCCGTTCCAAGACCCCTTGTGAACTTCAAAGTGTAGATGCTGCCCTTTTGAAGCTCCTGTGTTACCCATAGTACCCAGGTATGTACCTGCGCTTACTGACTGACCAGTAGAAACACCACGATCTCTCATGTGTGCATAAACTGTTGTGAACATTTGTCCATTAATGCTATGAGTAAGGAAAACTACGTTGCCGTAGCTGTTTGAATAATACGAACGTAATACTGTACCTGAAGCTGCTGCGTATACTGGGTTTTTGCCACCCTGTGCGATATCAATTCCTGCGTGGAATGAACCCCAACGGTTACCAATTCCAGATGTTACTCGACCAGCCGTTGGCCATCTCATGCTTGAGCTACTTGTTGATACAGCCGGAGCAGGTTCGCTTGATGCAGTAGATTCGTTTGAACTGCTAGAGCTATTGTTGCTAGCTGCTTTTTTAGCTGCCGCTTTTTTCTTAGCAGCTGCTTCACGTGCTGCAGCTGCTTTTCTTGCTGCTTCTTCAGCACGCTTAATTTCTTGTTGAACTGCGCTTTCTTGTGCTTTTAGTAGTTCCGCAGTTTCATTTAAGTCCATCATATGATTATGAATTTCGCCTTCTTCTTGTTCAAGAGAAGCCATCAATTTATCTTTTTCAGCTTTTTGGGCGCTAAGTTCATTCTTAAGTGATTCAAGTTCTGCTTTCTTTTCTTCAAGTGAAGCAAGTTTCTTTTCAACTTCAGCTTTCTTCTCTTCAACTGCTAGTTTGTCTGCTTTGTGCTCTTCAAGAATCTTCTTATCTTGTTCTGCAATTGTGTTTAGTGCTAGGACACGTTCTACAAAGTCACCAAAGCTAGAAGCGCCAAGAAGAACTTCCATATAATCAACAGAACCGCCATTGTTTTGCTGCATAGAGCGAACACGTTCTTTTAATAGCTTATCGCGTTCAGCAATACGGTCTTGTAAAACTTTGATTTCTTCTTTAAGCTGATCAACTTCTGCAGTTGTATCTTTGATTTCTTTCTCTTTTGTTGCAATCTTGTTGTCAGTTTCAGCTACCGCTTTATCGATGCGGCCGATTTCAGCTTGAACTTCTTCTTGTTCTTTCTTTACTTCAGCAAGCTTGGATTCCTTTTCTTTAAGCTCCTGTGAATTCTTTGATTGCTTATCTTTTACATCATCTAGTTTCTCATCAAGTGAATTTGCTTGTATTGGTGCTGGTGAGACTGTCGTCGATAGTGTGCTCAACCCTAAAGTTAACGTTAATGCAGTGGCCATTACTTTAAACTTCAATCTTTCTTCCTCCCCCAAAATAGATCAAACTATTTATTTTCGTATTTGTCTGTTAGACTTTCAAAAACTTTCTCATTGACGTGAGACTGCCCCAGACCCCTATGATCATTCCTAACACAACTAGTAGGGCCGCAAGTTGGTAAACAAACGGTGTTACTGGTAACAAGTCAATAAAGAACGTTGGGAATCTTGTGCTGATTAGGTCTGTTAAGAAATAGTAGCCGTAAGTCAATACGCCGATTGGAATCAAGGCTCCAAATATACCGATCAATACCCCTTCGATAAGGAAAGGCCAGCGAATAAACCAGTTTGTGGCACCTACTAATTTCATAATCTCAATTTCAGTTCTCCTGGCAACAATTGTTAGTTTAATAGTGTTTGAAATAAGGAACATTGCAGTAAATAGAAGTCCTATTACGAGTCCAAGTCCAACATTTCGAGAAATTTCTAAGACATTAAACAACCTATTGACGGTGTCTTTACCAAATTCGACATTCTCTACATGCTCTAATTTCTTTATTTGATCAGCAACATCATTGATGTCTTGTGGATCTTTCGTTTTCACTACGAACTCATCACTTAGCGGATTCTCGTCTTTAAGAGATTCAAAAACTTCACCTTGGTCGCCAAGATTATCAATCAGTTTATCTAATCCTTCTTCTTTAGACTGATAAGCAACTGATTTAACTTCCGAGATGTTTTCGATTTTTGCTTTTAACTCATCCTGTTGTGCTTTCTCAGCTGTAAGATCAATGAAAGTTCTAATTTCAACATCTTCTTCTAGCTGATCACCAAATGCATTTAAGTTTAACACTAAAGTTAAAAACACACCTACTAGAAGAAGTGTTACAGTAACAGCTGAAATTGATGCAAAACTCATCCAACCATTTCTACCGATGTTTTTAAAAGCTTCTTTGTTATGTCTTCCGAACGTCTTAATCTTCATACCCGTACTCACCTCTTGCTTCATCACGGGAGATCAAACCGTCTTCAATTGCAATAACACGCTTCCTCAAGGAGTTTACGATATCCTTATTATGAGTTGCCATTAATACAGTTGTACCGCGATTGTTGATTTCATCAAGTAAATTCATAATCCCATATGCCGTCTCTGGATCCAGATTACCAGTTGGTTCATCTGTTAGAAGAATCACAGGGTTATTAACGATCGCTCTTGCTATTGAAACCCTCTGTTGTTCACCACCGGAAAGCTCGTCTGGTAAAAATCTTGCTTTATTTTTCAAGTTTACTAGACCTAAAACATCCATCACCCGCTTACGAATGACTGTTTTGTTTTCTTCGATGACTTCAAGAGCAAAAGCGACGTTTTCATATACAGTTAATTTCGGAAGAAGCTTAAAATCCTGGAAGACAACCCCAATATCACGGCGTAGTCTTGGAACATTTTTATTCTTCATCTTGCCTACGTCTTTACCATTAATGATAATCTTTCCACTCGTCGGTTTTTCTTCCCGATACATCATTCTCATAAAAGTTGATTTACCGGCTCCACTTGGACCGACTATGTAGACAAACTCACCTTTGTTGATTTTTATGTCTATTCCATTAATGGCTTTTATTCCGTTTTTGTATGTTTTCCATACATCGTTCATTTCGATCACGTTTTACCACTTCCTACTTGCTAAATTCATGATGCAAAATATTAGGATCTTGGTGTTTTTATTTTAGCTTTATACGTTATTCTTTTCTCTTACATCTGAAGATATTATAACAAACAAATTCGATATTTTAAGACAAATTTTTATTACATTTCTGTTTCAAAAGGAACCTGATCTGACATGTTTTGCAACAGTTGTTTAATAATGCTGTACAAATCCTGCTGTGAAGGCTTTTCAAAAGGCCAGTAGTTTGATGCTTTTTCGTACAAAAACAAAGAAAAAGCACACGCATACGCATGTGCTTTACCTTTATTTCATACTTGCTAACCAAGTTGCGAGATTCTCTGCTTCTTTTCCTTCGACAAGGTTCGCTGGCATTTGGCCTTTCCCGTTTTTAACAATGTTCAGAATCTGATCTTTAGAAAGACGCTCTCCTACTTTAGTGAGGTTAGGTCCTACCTCACCTTTTAAGTTTTCACCGTGACATTGCATACATTGCTGATTATAAGTGTCTTTAGCTGCAGCCTCATCATAATCTGTTGCTTGATCTGTGCCTTCTTCAGTCGATTCGTCACTTGAACCCTCATTCATCGCGCCTTCATTAGAACTATTGCCTCCACAAGCTGTTAGTCCAATTGCTAGCAAGAGCCCTAACAATACTGTTAGCCACCTTTTCAAAGTCACTCACTCCTGTTATCAAGATAAGAATTGCTACTTTTACTATAACCTGCTTACTCCTTTTTAAAACCTTCACCAAGCACTTCTGTTGCATTGGAGACGATAACAAAAGCTGAGGGGTCTACACTTTTCACTAGTTGTTTTAGTTTCGTCACTTCATTCTGAGTAACCACGACCATAAGTATCGGACGTTTATCGTTCGTATATCCACCTTGACCAGAAATCCTTGTGACACCACGGTCTATAACGGTGAAAATACCATCCCTAAGCTCTTCTTCTTTCTCAGATATGATAAGCGCCATTTTTGAATAACCGAATCCAAGTTGGACCACATCGATTGTTTTACCAGTTAGATACATCGCAATTAGCGCGTACAATGCTGATTCAAGACTAAACACAAAAGCGGATGCTATGACGATTAACCCATCAATTATAAATACACATGTTCCAAGAGATAAGCCTGAGAACTTGTTCACTATTTGTGCAGCAAGATCAGTTCCTCCAGTTGAGGCTTTGCCTCGGAACACAATACCTAGTCCAAGACCTACTCCAAGACCACCAAATAATGCACCTAGTAATGGATCCGTTGTCGCAGCTTCAACATTTTCCGTTAGCTTTACAACAAAAGGTAGGAACAATGTTCCAGCAAGCGTTTTTGGTCCGTATTTTTTTCCAAGAAAAACTAATCCACTAATAAACAAAGGGATATTAAAAGCCCACTGTACGTAAGCGGGTTTCCAATCGAACACCCCTTTTGTTATCGTACTAATCCCACTCACTCCACCGGAGGCGATACTGTTCGGAAGTAAGAATAAGTTAAAAGCGATCGCTACGATTGCGGAGCCTATCAACACGCTAATGTATTCAAGAATTTGCCGTGTAAACGAATCGTTTCTTGCTGTAAATTTCGCTACTGTTGCTATCATGGTTAGTCCACTCACTTATACAATAAATTTCATACATATTTTGCTACTTTTCAGCAAAATCCTTCAGTAGTATATCACCGTACTATTAGGGTGTAAACCGCACCATAGCAGCGCGTTATCAAGTTGAAGTGTCATTGAGGTTGTAGCATGCCCTTAACGAAAAAAATAATCCTCTGCCTGAGCAGAGGATTTCATCTAACAAGTTATTCTTTATTATTTAGGCGCGAGCGAAGATAGGCATCAATAAACGGATCAAGGTCTCCATCCATAACGCCTTGCGAGTTACCAACCTCAACATTTGTGCGGTGATCTTTCACCATGCTATAAGGATGGAATACGTAAGAACGAATTTGACTTCCCCATCCAATTTCTTTTTGTTCGCCTCGAATTTCATCAAGTTCCGCTTCTTGCTCTTCTAATTTTCGTTGATAGAGCTTCGCTTTCAACATCTTCATAGCTTGATCACGGTTTTTAATCTGAGATCTTTCAGACTGACAACTCACGACTACGTTTGTAGGAAGATGGGTGATCCGAACCGCTGAATCGGTTGTATTTACATGCTGTCCACCTGCACCACTAGCTCTGTACGTGTCAATTTTCAAATCTTCAGTTCTAATGTCGATTTCAATCTCATCATTAAACTCTGGCATGATTTCACAAGAAACGAACGACGTGTGACGACGACCACTCGAATCAAATGGTGAAATTCGAACAAGGCGATGGACACCTTTTTCAGCTTTAAGATAGCCGTAAGCATTATGACCTTTGAAATTCAACGTTACACTCTTTACTCCAGCCTCATCACCTGGCAAATAATCAAGTGTTTCTACTTTAAAGCCTTTCTTCTCACCATATCGGGTATACATACGAAGAAGCATCGACGCCCAATCTTGTGATTCCGTTCCACCGGCACCTGGGTGAAGCTCAAGAATCGCATTGTTTTTATCGTGCTCTTCACTTAGTAGTAACGTCAGTTCAAAGTTATTCAATGATTTCTTCAAGTCTTTAATTTCAACTTCAAGATCCTCAAATAATTCCTGGTCGTTCTCTTCCTTAACTAATTCATAAGAAACCTCAAGATTCTCATAACTTTCCTCAAGAGAATCAAATTCATGAACCATATCTTTTAATCCATTAGATTCGTTGATGACCTTCTGAGCCTCATTTTGATTATCCCAGAAACTAGGAACAGTCATTTCTAACTCAAGTTCATTAATACGGGCTCTTTTGTTTTCTAAGTCAAAGAGACCCCCTAAAATCATTTAATCTTGTTTCGATCGTGTTCAATTCACTGCGAATTTCATGCATTTCCATATCGTACACCTCAAATAAATTATTTTAAACAGAACGAGCAGGTGTTCAAGAAGAACACCTGCCCGGCATTATTATACTTTGCCGTGACACTGTTTATATTTCTTGCCACTTCCACAAGGACATGGGTCGTTCCTACCTATATCCTGTTTCTTCTTAGCTGGTTTAGGCTTTGATGACCCTTCTTCTTTTGGGTTCACCGCTTGACCTTCAGCTACTTTCTCACGCTTAAGATTACTTTCAATCTGTGCTTTCATGATATAAGTAGCGACTTCTTCTTCAATTTCTGCGACCATTTCTTCGAACATTTCATATCCTTCAAACTGGTATTCTCGCAGAGGATCATTTTGACCGTATGCTCTAAGATGTATCCCCTGACGGAGCTGATCCATTGCATCGATATGGTCCATCCATTTACGGTCGACACTTCTTAGAAGTATTACTTTTTCAAACTCGCGCATCCGTTCAGGTTCGAATTCTGCTTCTTTCTCATCATAGTTCACTTTCATTTTTTCAATTAATAGCTCTATGATTTCTTCTTTGTCTAGACCCTTAATATCTTTAACCGTTACTTGACCTTCCTCTAAGAAGATGCCTTTAGCATGATCGAGGATAGCCTGATGGTCCCATTCTTCCTGAATATCTTCATCACCTGTATGAGCATCGACAATGCGAGTAATAACTGAATGGAGCATCTTTTCTACAATATTTCTCAAGTTATCAGATTCCAACACTTCATCTCGCTGTGCGTATATGATTTCGCGCTGTTGTCTCATAACATCATCATATTGTAAGAGCTGTTTACGAGCATCGTAGTTATTACCTTCTACTCGTTTTTGAGCAGACTCAACAGCTTTCGATACGAGCTTAGATTCAATAGGCTGATCTTCTTCCATACCAAGCCTATTCATCATGTTCATCATATTATCTGAACCAAAACGACGCATCAGTTCGTCTTCCATTGAGATATAAAACCTTGATTCACCAGGGTCTCCCTGACGACCAGAACGCCCTCGAAGCTGGTTATCGATACGTCTACTTTCATGACGTTCAGTACCGAGAATAAAGAGACCGCCTGCTTCTCTTACACCTTCACCAAGCTTAATGTCAGTACCTCGCCCCGCCATGTTTGTTGCAATCGTAACCGCTCCTGGTTGACCAGCTGATTCGATAATCTCAGCTTCTCGAGCATGATTTTTAGCGTTTAGAATATTGTGCGGGATTCCACGCTTCTTAAGTACTTGCGCAATTAATTCAGATGTTTCAACAGCTACTGTACCAACTAGCACCGGCTGTCCCTTGTGGTGTCTTTCTTCAATTTCTTTTGAAAGAGCCTGAAACTTTCCGTTCATTGACTTATACACGAGGTCAGGGTAATCTACACGAGCAATCGGCTTATTCGTGGGAATTGCAATGACGTTCATGTTGTAGATATTTCTAAATTCCTCTTCCTCAGTCTTCGCTGTACCAGTCATACCGGAAAGCTTTTCATACATTCTGAAATAGTTCTGGAATGTGATCGTTGCTAGCGTCATACTCTCTCTCTGAATCACTAGTCCCTCTTTTGCTTCGATAGCCTGGTGGAGACCATCACTATAGCGGCGTCCTGCCATTAACCGCCCTGTGAAGGAATCGACGATCACAACTTCTTCATCCTGCACAACGTAATCTGTATCACGCTGCATGATGAAGTTAGCTTTCATCGCCTGATTAATATGGTGGTTGAGCTGAACATGTTTGTAATCAAACAAGTTCTCAATTGAGAAGAATTTTTCAGCTTTTGACATTCCTTCTTCAGTTAGTTGAACATTTTTGGTTTTAATATCAACTGTATAATCAGTTTCTTCATTTAATATGCGTACAAACTGATTTGCTTTGATATAAAGAGTAGCAGACTTTTCTGCATTCCCGGAAATAATCAATGGTGTTCTAGCTTCATCGATCAAGACCGAGTCAACTTCATCAATGATGGAATAATGAAGAGGCTTTTGAACTTTCTCTTCTTTATAAAGCACCATATTATCTCTTAGATAATCGAACCCAAATTCATTATTTGTTCCATATGTGATGTCAGCTGCATAAGCTTCAGCTTTCTCATCTTTAGACAAACCACTAATATTAAGACCTACAGTTAAACCAAGAAAATTATAAAGTTTACCCATTTCCTCAGCATCACGTCTAGCCAAGTATTCGTTAACTGTAATGACATGTACGCCTTTACTTGTTAGCGCATTTAAATAAACTGGCATTGTTGCACTAAGCGTTTTACCTTCACCAGTTTTCATCTCTGCAATATTACCTTCATGTAAAGCAGCTGCACCCATAATCTGTACGGGGAATGGTCTCATTCCAAGTATACGATCTGATGCTTCACGTACTGTAGCAAAAACTTCTGGTAGCATTTTATCCAGCTTTTCACCTTTTTCAATACGCTCTTTATACTCAGTTGTCTTGCTTTGCAACTCTTCATCGGTCAAGCCCTTCATAGCATCCGAATAGGATTCGACTTGATCAGCAATCTTTTGTAGGCGTCCAAGTTGACGCTCGTTGCCGCTTGGAATAATTTTACGTAATAAACCCTTCATAGAAACGCTCCTCTTTTATTGTCAGTAGAGTGCTATCGTTTAAGTTAATTCATTTAGTTCTATGTATTCATTTTAACAATTCCTTGACGGAGGCACAAGAAAGTTAAAAACTGTCTCCCCATCATAAAGGGACAGAGGGTTACCCCCTCTGCCCCGTTGTTTATTTATGTTAATCTTGTTCAATCAAACCATATTTTCCGTCTTTTCTGCGGTATACAACATTTGTGTTTCCAGTAACCGCGCTAGAGAAAACGAAAAAGCTGTGTCCGAGCATATCCATCTGTAGGATTGCTTCTTCTACATCCATTGGTTTAAATGTGAAACGTTTTGTTTTAACAACTTGAAGTTCATCTTCTTCTAGATCTGCTTCAGCAACACTTGTCATCGTAGGATTTAGTTCATCGCGGAACATATATTTTACGCTACCTTCCTGACGGAATTTGCGATTCACTTTTGTTTTATGCTTCCGGATTTGTCTTTCAAGCTTTTCAACTACTAGATCAATTGCTGCATACATATCCTGATGTTCTTCTTCTGCTCTTAGTAATAGGTTCGGCATCGGAATTGTTACTTCAATCATCTGCTGATCGTTGTAAACTTTCATATTTACATGAACATCAGTGTTAGGTGGAGTATCGAAATACCTTTCAAGTTTACTTACCTTCTTCTCAGTATAATCTCTCATTGCAGGTGTAACCTTAATGTTTTCACCACGGATGTTGAAATTCATCATGTGGCACTCCTCCTTCCATCTATAACTATACTATTCGTTATACCCATTCACTTTACCTTCATAAACTTTCAAAAAAATAAGTTTTTTTAACGATAAATTAACAATATACCATTTTATTCGACATTTATTTACATTTATTCCTTATACATGAACTTATTATTCCAAAAATAAAAAGCCCTTAGAAGAAAAGGGCTCATTACATTAGCAAAATTATTAAGATACTTTTTCTACATTAGCAGCCTGAGGACCGCGAGCGCCTTCTACAATTTCAAACTCAACAGTCTGGCCTTCTTCTAGAGACTTAAATCCTTCACCGCTGATTGCTGAAAAGTGAACGAAAACATCGTCTCCATCTTCTCTCTCGATAAAACCGAATCCTTTTTCATTGTTAAACCATTTTACTTTTCCTTGCATGCTGTTCAACATTCCCTTCAAAAATCTTCATGGCATAAGCCACACTTTCACTATACGCCCGCTCTCTCTACCTGTCAAAGGGGTGTTTTTGTTGATTTAACACGAATGAAGGCGCTTTCCTGAAAACTTTTCGACACTCGAATTCAACCTCTACAAAGAGTTAACGAATACACTTTGCTTGCTCCATTTTTAACTAACGAATGAGCAGCGTGATAAATAGTCGTTCCGGTTGTATAAAGATCATCGATAACCAATAGTTTTTTCCCTAAAATGAGTGATTGATTTGTAACTTGAAACATCTGCTCAGTTCGATTTATGCGTTCAGCTCTTGATTTCTTACTTTGTTTTTCTTCATGGTTTGTTCTCACAAGACAATTATTTATTGTATGCGAGCCTTTTTCTAACCAGATTTCACATTGATTGAATCCTCTTTCGTATAACCTTTCATAACTTAAAGGAATTGGAACCACCCCGTCAATAAACCGATACGATTTCCTGATCTCTTTTGTGAACATATTATTAAAAGCCCTTCCAGCTTCCACATCACCTCTATATTTATAAATCACAAGAACACGTTTTATAAAATCGTTATATTCAAACAAGGAACGATTATGAACTAAAGCATGACATTGTTCCTTCATCCTCCACTTTTGACAGTCTAAACAAATTCTTTCTATTATATAGTTATCTTTTAATTTCGAGAGAGGTCGTCCGCATTTTAGACAAATTTCCCCGGAAATAGGGGCAAGTTTCGACTTGCACTCTTCACAAATCTTCCACTCTTCTTCAAGAATAGAGAACATCCCCCACGAAACATGATTCATTATTTGTGCGCACCATAAACAGTTTCTCACTTAAGCCATCCTCTTCTCTCTGCTTCTACATTCATTCTAGTTATGTGTCGTGTAGCTAACAGCATGTCATTTGTTTTCCCAAAATGAAAAAAAGCTATTTCCCCATCAGGATATTTTTCACTCCTTCCTGCTCTTCCTGCAATTTGCACGAGTGCACTTTCAGTGAAAATCTCTGCTTCTGCTCCTAAAACCCCTATCGAAACGTTCTCTATTGTTACTCCTCTTTCTAAAATTGTCGTAGTAAGAAGGAGTGGATAGTCAGCTGCGCGAAACTTTTTAACTTTTTCAACACGTTCAGGATCTTCTGAATGAACCGCTTCACAACTGAAGCCAACTGTTTCGAATAAATATTGCACCTGTTCGAGCAGTTTAATAGAAGGAATGAACAACATTACTGGCTTGTTTTGAGTAAATTGTTTCTTTATCCACTGCACGAGCAGTTTCGGGACTTTACCTTTTTGTATACTTTTTCTCCAATTCCCAATCCACACGAATGTTGGGATTGGTAACGCGTAACCATGGAATCGAGCAGGAATGCGCACATGGGGTAACGATAGTTCACTCACTTGTTTAAGAATTTTCTTTGATGGAGTAGCAGTGAGATAAATTAATGCCCCACTATCTTTCATGGATTTTTGTACGGCATATTGGAGGGTAGGATCATACTCAAATGGAAAAGCGTCTACTTCATCAATAATCATGACATCAAAGGCGTTTTTATACCGGATTAATTGATGTGTCGTAGAAATGATGAATGGTGTTAAAGGATCAGTACTTCCTGCATAAAGTCCAGAAAGTTCGATGTTGGGGAAAACCTTACGTAATCGAGGAAGAAGTTCTAGTACTACGTCAGTTCTTGGTGTCGCAATACAAATGGTTTTGTTTTCACCAATGGCCGCTTCAAGGCCTTTGAATAATACTTCTGTTTTTCCACTACCACATACTGCCCATACGAGTAGTGTACTATTTTTCTGTATGGAAACTTTCACTTGTTCAGAAGCTTCTTGTTGGCCTTGCGAAAGTTTTCCATCCCAGTGTAAGGATGTAGGCGGGTAATGACGTGTAGTCATCGGACAGTGGTAAAGGGGAGAACACGCGCTAACTCTTCCCATCATGATGCACTGTCTACAGTATCGACATGCGTTACTTTTGCATCTTGCACAAGGATAGAACCCGAAGGCATCTTTACTGCCACACCTCACGCAAGTAGGCTTTTCAGCTATCAATTGAATTCCGGCTTCTATTTGAAGATAGCCGTTCATGTAGTGGTCATGAAGTATGTCTAGAGAAAAAGGAATTTCATCTATAAGGAGGTGGCGCCCATTTAGGAGAGATAGAAGTTCATTGGAAGGGTGATAGTCTAGTTTCGTTGGTTGTGGGTCAAATGAATCGAAGTGATTGATGGGATAGTAAGAGTAGTCTAGCGCATCCTTCGCTATTCCCTCTGGTATGAGAAAGTTTCGATTATTAATAGTAGAAGAAGCAAATCTCATAGATTTACTTCCTCTCTTATTAGCGGTCTCATGGACGATACCATCCAATCCCAAGGGATCCTTCTCCAAGATGAGTCGCAATAACTGGACCAAAGTAACTAAGAATCACTTCGATATTTGAGTAGTCCGCTTCAATTTTTCCCTTTAGCTTTTCAGCTTCTTCTATATTATTAGCGTGGATGACAGTTAGTTTAATATGCTCTCCGTGCTTCGCGTCTTCATCAACCAACGAAAGGATTTTATTTAATGCTTTCTTCTTTGTTCTAATTTTTTCGTATGGCACGATCTTTTTATTTTCAAAAGTAAGGACGGGCTTCACTTGTAACAGGTTTCCAACAAAAAGTTGAGCAGCATTAAGGCGCCCTCCTCTATGAAGGTGACTTAAATCATCTACCACAAAGTATGCAGGCATACCTTTTTCCTTCATTGCTGTAAGCCTTTCAAGTATAACAGCTCCACGTTCTCCCTCTTGAGCCATCCGAGCTGCTTCGAGAACATAGAACCCTTGCATCATGCAACTGATTTCCGAGTCAAAAACATGCACATCTACATCTTCCACCATAGCTCCTGCTGAGTGAGCCGATTGAAATGTTCCACTGATTCCACTTGAAAGGGTAATAGTGATAACCTCTTCGTGATTCTGCGAAAGTTTCTCGTAAGCTTCTACAAAACTTCCTATAGAAGGCTGTGAAGTTTTTGGCAAATCCTCATCATTACGAATGTGGTCAAAAAATTCTTCTGCTTTTATTTCTTTCTCTTCAAGATATGATTCATTCCCAAATATAACGCTGAGAGGAATCATTGTAATATCATATTCATCCAGAATGTCACTTGGTATGTAAGCAGTGCTATCCGTAACAACAGCAACAGTTTTCATAATAACGCCTCTCTTCAATGATACTTTTACTAGAATGTAGCTAAGCTAATCATAGAATACTTTTTGTAGTGTGCCAACAGATCTATAGAATGTTTTCATAAAATTTGTCAACCACAAACGTCATATTTTTTAATCTAAATGTCGAAAAATGAATCTTTTAGTAAAATAGACTACTATTCTGTTACAACATTGTAATCTTATGTTCATCGCACTGTTATCTCTATCCTGTAAACTAGCAATCGTAGAGAAAATAAAAAAATGTTTAATATATTACTTCAGGGGGAATTATATAATGTTTAAGAAAGTTGTTATCACTACTACGATTGCTGGGTCTCTTTTATTAGCACCAAACGTAAGCGAAGCTGCACTTGGTGATCAAACACTTTACAATGGCATGAAGCACTCTGACGTAACTGAACTTCAAAACCTACTAGATAGCAAAGGCTATTTTAACTACCATACAGCAACAGGATATTATGGATCTATCACAGAATCTGGTGTACGTAGCTTTCAACGCAGTGCAGGAATTACAGTTGACGGAGTTGTTGGTCCACAAACTGTAAATGCACTAAACGGTGCAGCTACTGTTCAATCAACTAGCCAATCTACTTCTTCTAATTATTCAGGAACAGTTCGTTATGGTGATCGTGGACAAGACGTTTCTAACCTTCAAAGTCAGTTAAAGAATAAAGGCTTCTATAACTATTCAGTTGACGGTGTTTTCGGACCTGTCACAAGAAACGCGGTTATGGATTTCCAAAGTTCTAACGGCTTATCTGTCGATGGAATCGCTGGACCACAAACATTTGGAGCTCTTTCAGGTGCATCTACATCTAGTTCTTCATCAAACGAGAGCACACAAACAGCTAGCTCTTCTGTAGTATCAATTGCAAAACAATACATAGGCGTACCTTATGTTTGGGGTGGATCTACTCCATCTGGATTTGATTGCAGTGGTTTCCTACAATATGCATATAACAAAGCAGGCGTTTCACTTCCTCGTACAGTAGCAAGCATGTGGAATGCAACAAGCAGTGTTTCTTCACCTTCAGTTGGAGACCTAGTATTCTTTGAAACTTATAAAGAAGGTCCATCTCACGCAGGTATTTATCTAGGAAACGGCAAGTTCATTCATACCTCTTCTTCTTACGGTGTAACAATCAGCAGCATGGATAACTCTTACTGGGCACCTCGTTACCTTGGTGCGAAAGAAGTATAAACTGTATATTAATGAAAGAACTCCTTTTATAGGAGTTCTTTCAGGTTGTCGAGAAAGTCTCGACAACCTATTTTTTTTGCCTTTTTTTATTTCACCCTTTTGTTAAGCTAGAGATAGATTCTTTTTAGGCGGTGATGTAATGTTTCAATCTAAGAAAGATCGGCAGAATGAATTAGAAATGGTAACGATTGATGAACTTGTCCCTGATAACCACTTATTACGTAAGATCGACCACTACATAGATTTCTCCTTTATCCCTGAAAAAGTCCGTCATTATTATTGTGAAGACAACGGCCGTCCATCCCTTGATCCCCTAGTATTATTTAAGATGATGTTTATTGGATATATTTACGGCATTCGCTCTGAACGCGAATTAGAGCGTCAAATTCAAACGAATGTCGCGTACCGGTGGTTCCTCGGATTGAATTTAACCGACGCCGTACCCCATCACTCTACGATCAGCTGGAATCGCAGAATGCGTTTTAATGAAACAGATATTTTCCAAGAGGTTTTTGATGAGGTCGTCCACCAGGCTATGAACCATCGAATGGTGTCAGGACGAGTTCTCTACACCGATTCCACACATCTAAAAGCGAGCGCGAATAAGAAAAAGTTCTCCAGGAAAGACGTTCATGTAGAAACGGCCGACTATATAGATGAACTCAATGAAGCAGTGGAACAGGACAGGTCTGATCATGGAAAAAAGCCTCTGAAAGAAAAGAAGGAGGTGAATAAGACGAAGGAAATCAAAGTCAGTCATACTGATCCTGAGAGTGGTTATTTATATCGAGAACATAAACCTGAAGGTTTCTTTTACTTAGATCATCGCACCACAGATATGAAATTCAACATCATTACCGACGTCCATATTACTCCAGGTAATATTCACGACTCCAAACCTTATTTACAACGGTTAGACCGCCAGGTAAAACGCTTCGGTTTTAAAGTAGAAGCAGTCGGTCTAGATGCAGGATACTTAACAGCCCCTATTTGTCACGGACTCGAACAACGAAACGTATTTGGCGTTATCGCTCATCGTCGCTACCAAAGTAAAAAAGGATTTCTTCCGAAATGGAAATACAAATATGATGAAAACCTCGATCGATATGTTTGTCCTCAGGGTGAGGCACTGGCGTACGCGACGACGGACCGAGAAGGGTATCGTCACTATAAGTCGGACCCCACGAAATGTAAGACTTGTCCTCTTCTGGCACATTGCACTGAGAACCAGAAGCACCAGAAAACCATCACACGCCATGTGTGGGAAGGGGCAAAAGAAAAGGTTCGTCAGAACCGACTTTCCAATGAGGGAAAGTGGATTTATCGCATGAGAAAAGAGAAGGTTGAGCGTAGCTTCGCAGATTCAAAAGAACTGCATGGGCTGCGTTATTGTCGCTTGCGTGGAAAACAAAAAGTAAGAGAACAAGCGTTACTGACTGCCGCCTGTCAGAATATGAAGAAGATTGCCCTTCACTTAGACCGGGTGAGCTAGGTGAAGGAGAGTTTTTTTCATATTACTAACATTAAAATTTAAAAAAACGACCTCAAAATACAAACCAACAAAAAAAGCTTGTAGAAGAACCTGGGGTTCCTCTACAAGCTGAAAGAACTCCTTTTATAGGAGTTCTTTTTTTGTTGTATAAAACTAGGAAACTTGCATTATTGTACAAAAAAAAGATGCGCATCAGCGCACCTTTACCCAACCTTTTTTTATCGCTTCTACAACCGCTTGTGTGCGGTCGTTTACATTCATTTTTTGGAGAATGTTTGATACATGGTTTTTAACTGTCTTTTCACTAATGAAAAGTTCTTCTCCAATCGAACGATTGCTTTTACCATCCGTTAATAACTGGAGAACTTCACACTCTCTACGTGTTAAGATATGAAGTGGTTTTCGATATTCAACTTCTTTAAAGCCAATCTGTGCAGTCGTTCTCTTACCTTCAGTTGCAAGTCTTCTGTATTCGTCTACTAAATTATGAGTAACTTTCGGATGAATATACGCTCCTCCAGAAGCTACAACTTTTACAGCTTCTACAAGAGAGTTCGCATCCATTTCTTTCAGAAGGTAACCAGCTGCTCCTGTCTTTACCGCATGAGTAACATATGTTTCATCATCATGAATGGAAAGGATGATAACTTTTGTATCTGGAACTTGTTCAATTAACTGCCTAGTAGCTTCCACACCATTTACATGAGGCATATTGATGTCCATCAAAACAACATCAGGCTTATGGTCCTCTACAAGGCGAAGCGCGTCTCCACCATCATCGCCCTCGGCGATTACTTCAAAATCATCTTCCATATCCAAAATCCGTTTTACACCCTCACGAAATAGTCGATGATCATCTATTATAACAATTTTTGTTAAAGCTTTTGCTGTATACATCGCTTACACGCCCTCCTGTTCATGTATCGGGATTCTTATTAAAATATATGTACCCTTTTTTGGCGTTGAATCAACTTTAATCGTACCATTTAATAAGCCGACTCGTTCTTTCATACCTAACAAGCCGAAAGATTGATCTTTACGCACATTCACATCGAAACCTATTCCATTATCTTGAATCGTTACCACAATCTTATCACCATCTAGTGTCAGGTCAACATGTATTTTGCTAGCTTCTGCATGTTTGATTGCATTTTGGGTGGCTTCTTGCACCAGGCGGAAGATTGCAGCTTCTAATCGGACGTGCATTCGCTGTATTCCTTCATAGTATTCGAAAGTAATATCAGCGTTTGATCGTTCATCAACTCGATTTAAATATTTTAGTAAGGTTGGAATGAGACCAAGATCATCGAGAGCCATCGGCCTGAGATCATAAATTAACCTTCTTACTTCTGTTAAAGCGTCTTCAATTAAACTTCGCATATCTTTAATCTCTTTAAACGCTTCATCTTTTCCTTTTTTTTCGTAAATTCGTTCGATTAACTGTGACCTCAACAATACGTTCGCAAGTACCTGGGCTGGACCGTCATGAATTTCCCTAGAGAGACGCTTCCTTTCCTCTTCTTGAGCTTCAATAATACGTAGACCATACTCTTGTTTTCTTTTAGCATCTTCTATCGCTTCACCATACTGTCTTAGCTCTCCGCCTAAAAAGCTAAGTACTGTAGAAATTTGACTCATAAATGACTCAGCTTTATCAGATGTTTTCCTTACCGATAAGATCCTATTTTCTATGCCAGCTATTTGATCTTTCAACCTAGTTTCTTTCTCTAGACTTATAGAGAGTTTAATTTGTGCTTCCGAAGCCTGCTCATAGGCTTTTCTAATAACAGGTTCGCCATAGTTATGAAAATTCTTACTGATTTTCACAAGCTCTGCTCGAGCGATTCGATCCTCTTGAAGCCTATTTTCTCTCAATTTCTGAACAGTGCGTAAATCTTCTTTTAAAAGTTGAAGTTGCTCATTTAGCTCTTGATACTCTTCATGAGAGTGCTCTCCGATTTCGAACAGCTTTGATTTGCTTGTGTTAATGCTTTCCATTGTTCTATCTAGAATGGCATCTAGCGCGTTTGGATCTAACTTTTGAAAACTCAAGCTTACTCCTCCATTTCTTTAGGAGACGGACGTCGAGAAAAGATAGTCCAAAAGTACTTCTTTTACAAAATTCGTATCGGACCGTCTGTTTATGTCATCAGGAATAATATTTGATGGATTAATTTAGGACACTTATAATGAATATGTCTAAATCGCGTGTTCCCAAGTCATATTAGTATTCTTTATTTAGATACTATTCGATAATAAAGAACAAATCCCCTTCCGACCAAAAAATTGTAAGGGAATCTGGAGGTTATAATTTTGCTTAACTCTTATTTAACTGTGAAAGGTGAAGGAGAATCTGAAATGGTTGTTCAGAAATCTCGCTTCATCGCCCATGTGAAACGAACAACTACTGAAGAAGAAGCCCAAGCGTTCATCCAACATATCAAAAAAAACCATAACAACGCTACCCATAATTGCTCAGCATACTTAATTGGGGAACAGGACAACATTCAAAAAGCAAACGACGATGGAGAGCCTTCCGGAACGGCAGGTGTCCCAATGTTAGAGGTCCTAAAGAAGAAACAGCTGAAAGATACTACCGTCGTAGTTACCCGATACTTTGGGGGGATTAAACTAGGTGCAGGAGGCTTGATCCGTGCATACGGCCAAACCGTTTCTGAAGGAATAAATGCTACAGGAATAGTTGAACGAAAGCTTATGACAAAAATACAGACAAATATCGACTATACTTTGCTTGGGAAAGTCGAAAACGAAATTCGTTCGTCGAATTATATACTGAAGGAAATAAATTATTTAGACAATGTACAGGTAATCGTTATAGTAGAGCGAGGTGAAGAAGAAACTTTCATAGAGTGGATAACGAATTTAACAAGTGGGAAAGGCACCGTCAGCGTGCATAACCAGCTTTATATTGAAGTTGATGTTCCTTCATAAAACCCAAAATTATCTTAATATAATTTAATAAAACTCATTCCCTATCTTCCCAGTATTTTGATATCATTATGGAGTATGTGTTTTTTTGTCGAAGCATATAACTAAGTTATCAAGAAAGAGCATGACAGAGTTTTCATTTTCACGAAAGAGGGAAATGTTATGTGAATGCATAGTAAAGTAGGTGAAAAACATGCCATCATGGCTTGACCTTAGCATCGCTTTTTTTATAGCTTTACTCACAACTGTAGCAGTTACACCGTTAGTGATGAAATTGGCTATAAAAATGGGTGTTGTTGATCAGCCTAATAATCGAAAAGTACACAAAAAATTAATGCCAAGACTTGGCGGTTTAGCATTTGTAATTGGATTTTTTGCTGGATACCTTTATTTATCACAATTTTTGGATACTCCTTTAAGAATTATTCTTGGAGCATTGATTATTATCATTGTTGGTATCCTAGATGATAAATATACTCTCAGTGCAAAAGTTAAATTTATTGCCCAAATCGCTGCCGCACTACTTGTAGTTAGTACTGGCTTAACGATTGATTTTGTTGCTCTTCCGTTTATTGGTAAGATTGAACTCGGCATTGCAAGCTACGCAGTGACAGTATTTTGGATCGTCGGAGTCACGAATGCAATTAATTTAATTGATGGATTGGATGGACTAGCTGCAGGAGTATCGACCATTGCCCTTACTTCCATCTTTACTGTAGCAGTATTAAATAATAATTTATTTGTCGCTGGAATCGCCATAATTTTAATCGGGGGTACGTTAGGATTTCTAATCTTTAACTTCCATCCCGCAAAAATATTTATGGGTGACACTGGAGCACTCTTCCTAGGGTACATGATTGCAGTACTCTCGGTAATCGGCTTCTTCAAAAGTGTTGCGATCTTCAGTTTTGTTTTACCCGTACTCATTCTCGCTGTACCTATTTTTGATACATTCTTTGCAATTATTAGAAGGATTAAGAACAAACAGCAAATCTCAGCACCAGATAAATTTCACTTACACCATAACCTTCTTGCATTAGGTTTTGGACATCGAGGAACAGTGTTAATCATCTATTTAATGAGTTCCCTCTTTGGATTATCAGCTATTGTTTTTACATCTTCTGTTGTTTGGGGGACATTGTTTATCGTCGGTATATTCCTGTTCGCCATGCAATTCACATCAGAAATACTTGGATGGCTGAAAGAAAAGCCAACGCCAATATTATCCACTATTAAAAAGATTTTAGCCTTAATTCAATAAAAAAACAGCCAAAGCGGCTGTTTTTTTTATTACTTTTCTTCTCTTCTTAAGAATTCAGGCAAGACCAGAATAAATACGCTGATGATAAAGCCGACAAGAAAACCAAAAATCGCTCGCTTTAACGGTTCGCCTATCGTGTTCTTAATCGTTACCTCCTCATTAATATCCGTCTCTCGCATCTCGTCTAAATATGTTACTAATTCTAATAGAAAATCTTGCTTATCAATAGCTGATTCAGGAGCATCAGGTAATGACTCCAACTTTTCAATCTTTTCCTCAAACAAAGCTTTATTTTTTTCTTGAATTTCATCACTTTCGTTAATAAATGCTTCTGTTACTTCATTTAAAGATTTTTTAACCATATCTTCATCATTTCCAACTAACGTCAACGTCAAGATCTTTCCTGTTTTTTCACCAACCGTCAACTGTTTTGAAAGTTCTGTTGCTGGCATTGAAAAGTCATATTTCTCATCAAGTTTTTTTAAATATGCAGTGGTTGGTAAAAATTCTTTGACCGTCCTCGTTTCCGTGTAACGTACGTGTTCAAAATTTCCGAGAGCGATCTCTGAATATGCTGTGTACTTTACTGGTGTATTCACCTCTATAATATAGGAAATTCCTGCCGTTAATATCGGGATTAACAATAAGATCCAAATAAATTTTTTAAACCGTTTGTAAATACTGTCTAGGTAACTTTTCATCTAAGGTTTACCTCCTGTTATGGTTGTACCACGATAAGTATTTTGAGTTGAATCGTACACAATAAATCCTATTGCAAAAGCAAACAACATCCAATGATAGTTTAAGGTTAAGATTGAACTTGGACTTATGCTTGCAAGAGAAAATACGACAAGGCTTGTTGTAAGTGCTTCACTTATCATACTTATTTTGGTATCAGTCTTCTTCTTCGAAATTGTAAACAAGATGTATAACACACTTACATACATAGCGAGATAACCAGCGATCACGATCGCTCCGTAATTCACCATAATTTCAGCCCACCAATTATGGACATTGGAAAAGATGTCGATTGGGTAGATCGCATGGTTTTTTAAATAATATTGTGCATTTCCTGCACCTACTCCAAATCCATAAGAGCCTTCAAAATAAGCATAAACATTCTTTAGGATGTTCGTTCGCACATCGATGGAACCCCCATCATTAGTAACGAAAACTTCTGATTTGATCTTCATAAGCACTGTCATGACTTTCGTGTAGAATAGCGTGCCGACCAAAAAGACACCAGCGATCAACGCTGAAAAGGCGACGGCTTTTAGTTTCTTCCCGCCATAGAGGAGGAGCCAAACACCAAATCCAAGTAATATTGAAATATAGTTTGCTCGTGAAGAGGTTACATAGATAATATAGATAGAAGCTAGCACCAATGCCAGTCCCATCAACTTAATAAACCAGTTTCTTTGATACTTAATCATACTAACTACGAAGAAAATACTTATGGCAAGATAGCTAGCGTAATCATTCTCATTACCAAACACAGCTGTAGGTACGCTCTGCATATATTCTGCAAGATCGTTGATTCTTGAAACGCTCAAATGCTGTTGAGTGAGATGATTCCAGAAACCTAACATTACCAAGAGTACTAACATCCCGATCCACAAATAGAAGAATGTTACATAATGCTTCAATTTAGTGAAGAAGAACGTGATGATAAATACAAGTGATATACCAAGACTTAAATAGAAAACATTCTTGATTCCTAACGTTAAGGATTTCGCCCAAATTAATGAGGTTAACGCCAGGATGATCCAGAAAATCAAGAATAGAAATATGGATTTATATGGTATATGACGCCATTCCATTATATCTTTTTTCTTATATAAGTAAAGAAGAAACATGGGAACTACTACCAAATATAATGCTCTAAATGGAAACATGGATATAGGACCAAGCTTAAAGGTTATAGCAGGTCCTATAAACGAAGTTGCTATTAGTAAATATAGTAGTAGTTCATGTAACTTTAGTTTCCCTCTCGCTATTTTTAAGATCTTCACTGTAAGAAGGAAGGCTGGGATACTTATAACAATGGCACCCAAAGCAACTTTATCATTCAAACCTGTAAGCACAGGTACTATAGTAATGCTAATCAATATAGCAGCAATAAAGGAAATTAGTATTTGTATATAGATATTCTTTAACAGATTGGTGATCATTACCACGAAATTTCAACTCCTACAAAAATTTCAGTCATTCGTTTTGTGCGAAACCTCCCTATCTCATTATTGCCATAATAAATTATTCCATTTAACCTAATGCTTTTCAATAACATTTTGTCGAAAATTCCATTTAAAAGTATTCGTAAATTCGTTGCATCTTCTGATGTTTCTGTTATGATTATTTAAGATTGTATACTCTTAAGTAGGTGAAGGGAAATGTTTACAATATCACAGCTTATCATTGGCTTTTTATTATCATTCGTTGTATCCATCCTCGCTACTCCATTCGTGAAAATGTTTGCTATCAAAATCGGAGCTGTCGATCAGCCTGATCATAGAAAAGTCCATAAGGCGGTAATGCCGAGACTTGGTGGAGCAGCAATCGTAATAGGAAGTAGTGTTGGCTTTCTTTATCTGTCTCCGTATTCGTCTTATATGTCTCACATTCTAGTAGGAGCAGCTATTATTCTAGTAATAGGTTTTCTTGATGATAAATATACATTATCTGCAGGTATAAAGATGGTAGCTCAGCTTTTAGCAGCCAGCATCGTGGTTCAGTCCGGACTCAAAATTGATTTTATCGCTCTACCTTTTGAAGGAATACTAGACTTAGGTCCTTTCGGATACGTCGTCACTGTTCTTTGGATCGTAGGAATTACCAATGCGATTAATCTGATTGATGGTTTAGATGGTCTAGCTGGAGGAATTTCAACAATAGCGTTCTCTTCCATGTTAATCATGGCGATTTTTAACGGGAATCTTCTAGTAATCTCGTTAACTCTTGTATTGATTGGAAGTACGTTAGGGTTTCTAGTATTTAATTTTCATCCAGCAAAGATTTTTATGGGCGATACAGGGGCTCTATTCCTTGGGTACGCGATCTCGATCGTTTCGTTAATGGGGTTCTTCAAAAGCGTAACGCTTTTCAGCTTTATTATCCCAGTTATTATTCTCGCCGTACCTATATTTGATACGTTCTTCGCCATTCTTAGACGCATCATTACTAAGAAGAAAATATCAGATCCGGATAAATCCCATCTTCATCACTGTCTTCTTTCTATGGGGTATAGCCATAGAACAACTGTCTTAATAATCTATGGTCTTGGAGGATTCTTCGGAATTTCAGCCGTCCTCTTCTCTAACGCAACGCTCTGGGGTTCTTTTATTATCTTAGGGTTGATTCTAATCTCCATACAATTAACAGCAGAAATTGTTGGATTGATTGGAGACAAGCGAAAGAAACCACTGATTAATACCACAAAGAAAATATTTTCATTTAGTACAGCTATTAGAAAATAACAAGGAGCACAGAAACCTGTGCTCTCTTTTTAATTAATTTTATTTAGCAACTGCTTAGTTTTGAATACGGACTCATATGATTTTAATGTTGTTAAATAATCGATATGAACAACCAAATTACTTTTCAAACCTTTATATGTAGAAAGATCCTGAAAGTGACTTCTTACAAACTCCATATATACGTCAGGTGAAACTTCGATATATAACTCAGCATGCTTTCCTTCATCAAGTAAGCAACCATTAAATTCGTTCATAATCGGGAGGAATTTAAAGGTCGTATTTTGAGATTTATAATAAGATAAAAGAGACAGTTTCTTATCCATGTGTGACGTAATGTTTAGTATGCAGTTTGAGTATAGTGGCGAAATTGGACTTTGAACTTCATAAATCATTAAAGTGGTGTCTTCAAACACTTCAGGATTCCTCTCATACAACTCAAAAAGCTTCATGCTCACTGCATAGTGATCGATGTGTGTATCGATCAACACAGGAAGAAAGACACGCTCTGGTTTGATTGTGGAAAACAACTCATAAAGAGGAGCAGTAAGATCTTCTTGGACAAGGTTAGTATCCTCTGCGTCAAGGAAATGGATATGCTCGACAGGTATCCCTACCGCCTTAGCCACTTCAATGGCTTCTCCCTTTCTTTCTTTAATAATTTCCTCCGTACTATTATTCTTTGAGCCTTTATTTCTTCCATCCGTTAAGAATGCAATATGGACTTCTTTTCCTTCTTTTAAATACTGAAGAATCGCACCGCCACAACCAATAATCTCATCATCAACGTGCGGAGCCAATATCAGGACACGCTCTCCTGAAAAAGAATCGACGAGACGATTACGATCTCGAATCGCTGCTTCGTTTTCTTTTATCCATTGATTAAGAGATCGCTTCACCTTGAACCCATATAAATACTGAGCAAGCGGCCTGATCGTTTGTTTTACTGAACTCATTATTTTCACCCCAATTCCTAATTATGCAGTATCCGCATCTCCCCATGCTATGTACCAATGGGAAGCATCATTTATATATTCTTCGCTTTCCTCTAGCCCTTGTAAATACTTAATAGAAAACCATACAGAAGATGGCTTTTTAATAAAATGACTTTTCTTAAGGGAAACCGAAAGTTCAAGGTCTTCCACTTCCCACAATTTAAGAATATCAATTTCCAATTCCTTTCGACAGTATGAAAGAAGATTCTCTAAAAGCTCTTGCTTCTTTTGATCATCTGCTACAATAAATTCCGTTATGACACCTGAAGTTTTTGTAGGATGGTTATCCATGCGAATGACGCAAATTCCATGGATGGCTTCCTCTTTAGATAGAACAACTTTTACATAGTTTGCATCAGGCTTTTGAGTGTATTTCCATTCCAAGAACGCTTCACTTCTATTTTGATGAATTTTATTTTTTAAAGCATGCTTAATAAATTCCTTTTGGTGTTGATTAAATGTATCGACGGTATCCATTTTGTACGTGAACTTCTTCCTTTTCATCGATAACAGCTTATCGATTGTACGAAGTGGAATCTTTAGAAACTTCTTAGAACCCGCTAAGGACTCGTAGCGAAGGACTTTCGCATAAACTGAAATAGGTGCGATTTTCTTCCACCCTAGCTTTTCTAGAGGTGGTAATGAATTATGGTTAGGGAATGTCATAATCATGCTGATGTCTTTCTGCTTTAAGGCTTCAATAGCATGTAAATTCAGCTGTTTATAAATTCCTTGCCCTTGAAAGTCTGGATGCACCATTGAATCGACAGATTGGGCAGCTTTATATGTCTTTGCTCCCACCGTGATTTTTGTGATCATGACTACCCTAGATCCAATGAGATCCCCTTTCTCATTTACAGCACAAAAAATAATCGCATTCATATCTTCACTTTTAAACTTCCAATTGAAATGCTCCGCACTCATCTCTTTTGAAAAGACTGCTTTGTATAATTGCTTGTAGCTATCGAAATCTGAAGATACATACTCACGATAAATAATCGATTCATTCATTATTTTGAAACCTTCTTTCTAACTTTACCTAGCTTTGCAATAATGTAGTCCTTTTCATTCTTAACCGTACCAAACGACAACAATATCAGCATGTACACCATCATCCCTAATAGAATCTGTAGGATGATTTCAAGAATAACATTTCCAAACGGAAGACGACCAACTCCAAATACACAAGCTCCCATTGCGATAGCGGCAATAATCGTTTGAACGTGTGCTTTACTAAACGAGATTTTGATTGTCGTTAAGTTCACTGTCTTATAATAACTAAGTAAGAAATAGACTACGTAAGAAGCGAGTGTCGCGTAGGCTGCTCCAACATACCCATATAACGGAATAAGGACAAAGTTCAATCCAATATTAATGAGTGCGGCAACAACTGAGATGTTTGCGATTTCTTTACTTCTCTTAATGATTTCAAGGCTTTTATTAAAATATTGTCTTATTCCAAGAAAGAGGAAACCAAACGTCACGATGGGCATGATAATATACCCTTCCTGAAAATCGTTTTTTATAAATAGGTTAGCCAGGTTATCTGAAACTGCTGCTAGACCTACAGCACATGGAATCAATACGAGAAGAAAGTATTTGAAAATTTTGTTCAGGACTCCATTAAGCTCAGTTTCTGTATTATTCTCACTTAATCGAAACAATATCGGCTCAGCTGTCGTCATGAAAATTGTAATGAGCGGCATCATGATTTGTTGAGCAAAAGAGTAGTTGATGGAATAAATTCCAACTTCTTGACTATCTCTCAAAAACTCAATCATATAGCGATCGGATAACGTTAATAACCAGTGAACACCTAGAATAAGAATGAACGGTAATCCGTACATTACGTATGGTTTTATATATGCGAAATCGATATCACTTCTTTTAATGAGTCGCAAACCATTTCTTTCTCTGAAAATTACCACACCTATATAAATGATATCTGAAATAATTGTAGATAAAATTAGTGCATTGATTGGTGATTGAATAACACCTAATAAATATAAAAATAGTAAAAAGCGTGTAATAACAGTAACGGATGTTAGTATAGTTGCAAACCTTGCTTTCCTTTTAGCTCTTAAATAAGAAAACATAAATGAATGCAGGTTTGCAGAAAACAAAAGAACAATACTGATCAGAGCATACTTTTCTGGTATGATTTTTTCCGTTATCCCCAGCTCAGCACCTATATAGATCAGAACAGATAAAAACGTTGCAGTTAGTAAGGCCATCAAAAATGAAACTGAAATGAGTTGGTCTTCTGTTTGTTCTTTCTCACTCGTACTGTAAAAACGGATAAAAGCAACATTAATCCAATTCACTGAGATGATACCTAATAACCCTACTGTGGAATTAATCAAACTATATTGTCCAAACTCCTCTGTAGTAAATCGTTCAGTAAATATAGGAACAAGCATAAAACCTACAATCATTGGAACAATGTAAGTAATTGCGTAATAAAAAAGATCTGAACCAAAAGATTTATTGCTCATTTAAAGCCTCTCCTACATATAAATTTCAAGGATCTGTCCATAAAAAACATCCGGGGAGATGTTAATCCCCAGATGAAGTTGAAGTGTGATTTAAATGTTGTTGAAGAGCGGCTGAAATCTCGTTCACGCTTTCTTCATATGGCTGGAAATAGTAAACGCCATTAATTCGTGCGTCTTCTCCATTAAATTTAAGTGTCTCAATTCCGTCACTCGGCATATCTTTAAATTGACGTTGAAGGGAGAAAAGCTCTCCAGCACGTAAATTTGTTGAAATGTTCTCTCCAAGGTGTCCGGCAATCTCGTCAACTTTAAAAAGACCTTTTGCAGTAAATACTTTGCTGATTGCGGCTTGAATGACCTGTTTCTGACGATCACTTCTACCGAAGTCACTATCGAATCGTCTCATACGTACATAAGCTAGTGCTTCTTCACCGTCCAATTGCATCGATCCTTCTTCAAAATAAATCTTTTTCCCATGTTCTTCATCGCTATATTCCCAGAAGTCAAAAGGTACCTCTACTTTTACGCCATCAAGGTCATCGATCACGCTTTTGAATCCTTCGAAATTAGCTTTAACATAGTAATCAACTGGTACATCTAAGAATTTCTCTACTGTTTCAATCGTCATATCTGGTCCGCCAAATGCATGCGCGTGATTTATTTTATCTTTTTCTCCCCTACCAACGATCTCAACCCTGGTATCACGAGGAATACTTACCATTTTAGCTGTTTTTTCTTTAGGGTCAATCGTTAATAAGATAAGTGTATCTGTTCTCCCGTTTTCTCCTCCGGTTGAATAATCCTCAACACCCATCATTAATATTGAAAAAGGGTCCTCCCCTATGCTGATTGCATCTTTTCTTAATTCGGACTGATTCCCTCTATCTAATTCGTTGTATGTTTGTTTGGACGCCTGCCAACCTTGAAAAGCCAGATAAGCTGCATACCCTCCAACACCAACTACAACAATTAAAACCAAAAGAAATATTTTTCTTAGCAGTGAGCGTTTCTTCCTTCGCCTAATTCTAGACTTATTATTACTCAAAACTTAGCGCCTCATTTCTTATCCTAGCCTTCGTTAGTTACTATTATTATAACTAAACTCTAACCATAAGAATAACATTTATTATGACAAATCCAACAAATATCAAGAATTATCACATATTCGGGAAACTGTTGCGTCTATATAGTTATATCATTCGTACTTATGAGTAATTTATTGCTTGTTCAATCACTTTTTTGCTTTGTTAATTATTGCATAAAGTATTTATCCAAACAATTGAATGGCCTTTCCTCAATTAATACCGAGAAAAGGCCTTATCATCAACTATTCGGGATCTTTTATTGATTTCTTAGTAATTGGCTTTCAGGAACTTTTCGTAGTGACTTAGCAGGGGAGCCAACAACGATTGTTTCTGCTTCTACATCTTTTGTAACGACGCTAGCAGCTGCAACAGTGCCATCTTCATGAATGACTTTACCAGGTAGAATAGTGGCATTTGCTCCTATCCTTCCTCCATCTTTAATGGTGACACCTTTGAAGTGATCATATCGCTCAGTTGATCGCGCAAGGTAGTTATCATTTGTAGTGACAACATATGGAGCTACAAAGACAAAGTCACCTAGCTCTGAATAAGCAGTAATATAACAGTTCGTTTCAAGCTTACACTTTTGACCGACCTTACAATCGTTTTCTACAGCTACTCCACGACCTACGATTGTTTTTTCTCCAATCGTAACACGCTCGCGAATGGTAGCTAAATCAGCAACAAATACGTCTTCTCCAAGCTCTGCATTCGCATAAATAATAGAAGATGTTCCAATTGTTGTTCCCGCACCAATAATGGTAGGAGGTAGCTTTTTTACGTCAGGTAGAATTGAATTTTTGGCTCTAGCGGGCTGTTTACCGATAACAGCATTATCCTGAACCATTACGCCATCTCCAATTTGAACGCCATCATAAATAATGACATTGTGACCGACAACAACGTTTTCTCCGAAAGTAACATTCTCGCCTATAACTACATTTTCGCCAACTCTTACAGGTTTCATTTTAACACCCTTTGCTTCTTGTTTTTATACGCCGTAGAATTCTTGAATTTTCTCAACAACATATTCCTGTTGTTCGCGAGTGAGTTCAGGGAACATTGGTAACGAAATCACTTCATCACATGCTTTTTCTGTAACAGGAAGATCACCTTCATTATAACCTAGTTCAGAAAACACTGGCTGAAGATGTAAAGCTTTAGGGTAATAAACCATTGATGCTACGCCCTGTTCTTTCAAGAAGCTCTGAAGCTCGGCCCTTTTTGACACACGGATCGTATATTGGTGGAAAATATGATAGTTGTGCTCCTCCACATAAGGTGTTACAACATGGTCACCAAGCTTTTCTTGTAGTAATTCTGTATATACAGAAGCATTTTCTCTTCTTTGTTTGCTCCAGTCATTGAGGTGCGCGAATTTCACATTTAAAATCGCTGCCTGAAGTTCATCCAAACGGCTGTTATATCCTAATACATGGTGATAGTATTTCGGTTTACTTCCGTGAACGCGGATAACACGCATTTTTTCAGCGATTTCATCATCACTTGTGATGATCATTCCAGCATCCCCGTAAGCGCCAAGGTTTTTTGTTGGAAAGAAACTATAGGTTGCCGTTGTTCCTAACTCTCCCACTTTTTTTCCTTTATATTCTGAACCAATAGCCTGTGCAGCATCTTCCACAATCGCTAAGTTGTGCTCATCAGCAATTGCTTTTAATGCATCCATATCTGCCATTTGTCCATATAAGTGTACAGGAATAATCGCTTTTGTTTTTTCTGTTACAGCTTCTTTTACTTTCTTTGGATCAATGTTATACGTTTTTTCATCGATATCGACAAATACCGGTTTTGCGCCAATACGAGCAATAGCTCCAGCAGTTGCAAAGAACGTGAATGCTGGACAAATAACTTCATCCCCTTGCTCTACTCCACACCCAAGTAGTGAAATATGCAATGCGTCACTTCCGTTAGCTACTCCAACACCGTGAGATGCATTACTGTATTCAGCTATGTCACTTTCAAGCTTTTTAACATTTTTACCAAGGATAAATTGCGCACTAGACATGACTTCTTCAAGTGCAGGCATGATGTCACCTTTTAAGTTCTGAAACTGCTCTGTTAAGTCCAGCATAGGTACTTTCATTATATAAACAACCTCTCTTTTTAAATGATTATTTTACTAATTCTTCGTATAACGCTATAAGTCGTTCGCTTTCTTTGTCCCAATTATAGTATTGCTCTACTGCCTTACGACCGTTTTCTCCCATTTCTTTTGCTTTCTCTGGGTTCTCTTTCAACCAGATCATTGCTTTAGAAACGTCATCTATATTTAATGGATCTACACAAATTCCGCAATTGTTCGACTCCACGATTTCTTTCCAAAGTGGAAAATTTGATGCAATAACAGGAATGCCTGCAGACATATATTCAAACATCTTGATTGGAAGCGAGACAATAAATCTGGGTTCAGGGTGTAAAAGGACAAGTCCTGCGTTCGCTTCAGACAGCGTATCTTTTACAGCAGCTCGATCTAGGTATCCTCGAAAATCAACATGATTCCATCCACTCATCTCTTTCACATCTTCATGCAAAGCAGGTGGCGCAAACGAACCTCCAAGGATAAATTTAGCTGAAGTTGTTTCATTGACCTTCTCAACGGAACGAATCATCTCTTTAATTCCTCTAAGTAAATAGATCCCTCCGAGATAAACCACTGAAAATGCATTTGAATCTTTAGCTGGTTTTTCTTCAGCTTCTACATCCTTCATCAATTCGTTTAACAAAGGATAGTTATGAATAGTGATGCTATTTTTATTGTACGTTTTAAATCGTTCATTTATATGAGGGGTAGCTGTGACGACTGCATCGAAACGCTTTGATGCAAAGCGTTCAAATTTTTCCGAACCAAACGAGATTCCTTTTCGTAGCTTACCAGGAATCCACTGCTTGGACATGATTTGCTGAGGCAAGTCTTCATGTACGTCATAGATTACTGTTTTCCCACGTTTTTTTAACTTAAGACCGATCGGCATAAGTTCCGGATCATGAAAATGATACACATCAGCATCCACTTCAACTGCCTTTTGGAATACGGCAGATGTCGTTTTTCTCATGCGATTGAGAGGCTTTTCCTCTTTCGCCTCAACACCTAAAATCTGAACGCCATGCTCCATTCGTGTTTCTGCATTTGGGACGATATACGTAACAGAATGACCTGCTTTTGCTAGCGATTGGCATTCTTTTATTAAAATTCTTGTATCCATCGACTGATGGACGGAAGTCAGGTGACAAATATTCATTTTATCACTTCACAATCTTTTCCATGTTTTTAGTTACATTTCGATAAATCTGTTGTATTTGTTGATTAACTGACGTTTCACTAAATCGTTCTTTACATTCCGATCTAATGTCTTCTTTATGATAATCGCCAAAGCTCTCCCTCAAGTTGCTCATCGCGGTCCCTAACAAATCGCTATCATCGACTGGAACAAGTAATCCAGTGCGATCTGATACGATTGCTTCTGGGCCGCCACATCGAGTTGCTATAAGCGGTTTCCCTGCAGCCATCGCTTCGACTAATACAACACCAAAGGTCTCATATCTACTTGCTAATACAAAGACATGGGCTTCTTCTAGTGCATGTTTCACTTGTTCTTTATCCAATGCGCCAAGGAATTGTATTTGATCTGTAAGTCCTTTCTCTCGAACAAGGTTTTCAAGCTCACCTCGTATAGGACCATCGCCACCAATTTTCAGTTCAACATTAGAACCTTTGAATTTTTCTTCAAAGGCTTTAATGAGAACATCCATGCCTTTGTTACGATTTAAATTTGCAATCGAGACAAACCGGAAAGGCTCTTGTGGCGACTTGTCTGGAACTTGGAAAAACGAAGGATCAACTGCATTAGGAATTAAATGAATAGGCTTCGATGTGTAGTCTGCTAGTTCATTACGCAGTCTTGGACCTACTGCGATAATCTCATCAGCTTGGTTTAAAGCATACTTCACAAGTCTTTTTTGGTAAGGCTTTAATAAATTTCTTCCAAATACGGAGGAGTGCTCTGTAATCACAAGAGGAATATTCTCTTCCTCACTTATTTTTGCTGCAGCATATCCTCCCCAGAGACAACTATGAGCATGGATAACAGTTGGCTTCCCTTGCTCAGAAACAAGCTTATTATATAATTTTTTTAATCGATTATAAAAGATACCTTCTGTTGTGTAAGGAAGGTTTGCGAAAAAATTATAACCCTTCAATCTATAGGTACACAAACCATTCTCTTCACTCACCGTTAATCCTGATTTATCTGTTTGCTTTCCAAGAGTTTTAATACTCCATATCTCTGGATAAGCCACAGAAACCTCGATATCATTCTCATGGTGTAGTGACTCTGCTTGTCTTTTGTAAAATATACCGCGGTATGGAATCAATTCTTCAGGATAACCAGAAGGAACAACTAATACATGTGTCAATAAAGACAACTCCTTAATCTGAGAGCTCTTCTAGTAAATCTCCCACGATTTTTTCCCAAGAATATTCATTCACAACGAAATTGCGACCATTTACTGATAGCTCTTCATATTGTTCAGGTGTAAGATCAGCACAATATCTAATCTTCTCAGAGATATCTTTTGAGTTTTCAGGCTCTGCAACGATTCCGCATTTATTATTCTCGAGTAAGTTCACACTTTCACCTGCGCCACAATAAAGAATTGGTACTCCAGAAGCAAGCGCTGGAAAAATCTTAGATGGGCGTGCGCCTTTGAAGAGCTCAAGATCTTTAAGTGATACAATACTGTAATCAGTAATGGAGAACACTTTTGGCATTTCACTTACGGGAACGGAATCATGAAAAACGACATTATCAAGGTGCAACTCTTCTTTGAGTTGGATTAGATTGTCTTTCTCAGGACCATCACCAATAAATAGGAATCGCAAATCATCACGATCTTTCACTTGTGAAATTGCCTTCAAAACAGACTCTAATCCTTGCGCATATCCTATTCGACCGGCAAACGTATAAACAGTTTTCCCTTCAAATTGAAGCTTGTTTATCCACTCTTCGTCTTTAGGTTCACGATTAAACGTTTTAATATTTACTCCATTAGGAAGTAAGAAAACGTTTTGTTCCTTTATGCCTTTGTCTTTTAAGTATTGTGCAATGCCTTCTGTTGCTGCTGCAAGTTTCCATGACTTTCGATATAGCCAGTCTTCTAATTTTTGCGCTAATCGAATAAAGTTTTTATTTTTAACAATGCCAAGCTCGACAGCAGATTCTGGCCAGATATCAGCGATATTAAACACAAATTTTGCTCTTTTCATTTTCGAAGCAATATAAGCTGTAATTCCCAAAAACAATGGAGGAGAATTGCAAATAATCACATCAGTAGGCTTAGCTTTTATAATGGGATAAAAAGCACTAAATGTAAAAGAAAAATAGGAAGTCAAACGCCTCCAGAAGCTCCCCTTAGGACTCGGATAGATCCAGCTACGATGTACGGTTAGTCCATCATACGAATCTTTTTGATAAAATTTCCCTTTATACTCATCAGGAATAATGCCATGAGGATGGTGCGGGAAAGCAGTAACGATTTCAACTTGATGCCCTTTTCGCTGAAGTTCTTTACTCACTTCATACAACCTTATTTGTGGTGCACCTACCTCTGGTGGAAAATGCTGACTCAATAACATGACTTTCATAAATGAACTCCTCTACTTTACTCGAAAGTTGCTACGATTTTTGATGATGCATCTCCGTCACCAAAAATTGTCTTATATTCTGGATAAACATCCTTCTTAACAGCATTCAAAATCTTTTCCTTATCGGTACCCACAAGGATATTGGCATCACTCTCAAGCGTTTCTACCCACTCGGTTTGCTCACGCATCGTTACACAAGGAACTTTCATGAAGTAAGCTTCTTTCTGTACCCCACCTGAATCAGTAAGAACCTTGATAGCATGACTCTCAAGAGTAAGCATATCTAGATAGCCTACTGGTTCAATCACATGGAGATTTGGAATCTCATCAAGATTTAAACCAAGTTTTTCGATGACGTGACGTGTTCGGGGGTGGATCGGCCATACCTTTGGTTCTGGTATTTCCTTAAATGCATTGAGAATTTCTTCGATGTTTTCTTTCACATCAGTATTTTCAGCACGATGAACTGTAATCAAGTAATACTCTTTCGAAGTTAAACCATGTACATTCAACACATCAGATTTATCTTCCGCAAGCTTGCGATTGTATTCGACTGCATCATACATAACATCACCAATATTATAGACGTGATCAGTAATGGATTCGTTCGTTAAGTTCTGAACTGCAGTATCCGTAGGACAGAATAAATAATCCGATACATGATCAGTCATAATACGATTTATTTCTTCAGGCATCTTTTTATTAAAACTACGTAGTCCAGCTTCAACATGTACAACTGGAATATGTAGCTTTGCTGCACTTAGTGAACCTGCAAGCGTTGAGTTAGTATCACCGTAGACCAACACATAATCTGGACCCTCATTCAATAGTATCTCTTCGATTTGAGATAACATTTCTCCAGTTTGCTTTCCATGGGAAGATGAGCCGATACCAAGGTGGTAATCTGGCTTTGGTATGTGAAGTTCATCGAAGAAAATATCAGACATATTCTTATCATAGTGTTGACCAGTATGGATGATAAGCTCTTCATGACGCTTCCTTAACTCTCTAGAAACGGGAGCAGCTTTAATAAATTGAGGGCGAGCTCCAAGGACAGTAATAAATTTCACGTGATCACCTCAAGTCAAATTTTAGAATGCATACAAACAATGGCAAGCACGCTCACGAAGAGCATGCAAGCCATTTTGTAGTTTAAAGTTTATAGTATTTAGCTGGTTTTTCTACATTTTTGAAAGCATTACGTGTATCAAAGATAACTGGACTTCTCTCTGCAATCATTTGATAATCAAAGTCAGAATGGTCAGTTGCTAACACTACTAAGTCAGCATTCTCAACCAGTTCTTCAGTTAGGGAAACCGTTTCATTCACTTTTTCCGCAACTTTAAATGATTCAACATGTGGATCTGCTACGATCCAATCTGCTCCTGCTTCTTCTAATTGTTCAAGAATAGGCAATACTGGAGATTCACGTACATCTTCAATATCCTTCTTATATGCAACGCCAAGTACGACTACGCGCGCACCGTTCAGAGCTTTTTTATCTTTGTTCAAGATCTGCATGCAACGATCAATAACAAAGTCAGGCATACTCGTATTGATCTCACCTGCAATTTCGATCAAACGCGTATGGTAGTCAAATTCTCTTGCTTTCCAAGTAAGGTAGAAGGGATCGATAGGAATACAGTGACCACCAAGCCCTGGTCCAGGGTAGAACGGCATGAATCCGTAAGGCTTTGTTGCTGCAGCATCGATTACTTCCCAAACGTCGATGTTCATCTTATTACAAAGAATAGCCATTTCGTTTGCAAGTGCGATGTTGATGTTTCGGAATGTGTTTTCCAAAATCTTCTCCATCTCAGCAACAGAAGGGCTTGACACTTCATGAACATCACCCTCTAACACGTTACGGTACATTGCAGACGCGACAGTTGTACATGATGGCGTAATACCACCAACAACTTTTGGTGTATTCTTTGTATTGTAAATTTTATTACCTGGGTCAACTCGTTCTGGAGAATATGCGATGAACAAGTCTTCACCACAAACTTTACCAGTTGCTTCAAGAATCGGTTTTAAGACCTCTTGAGTTGTACCTGGGTAAGTTGTACTTTCTAGAACGACGAGCATGCCATCATGTAGATACTTCGCAATTTCTTTTGCGGAGCTCTCAACATATGACGTATCCGGCTGCTTGTACACATCAAGAGGTGTTGGCACACAGATCGCTACTGCATCTACATCAGAAATTCTTGAATAATCTGTCGTTGCAACGAGTTGTTTTTTCTCAACGTACTCAGCAAGCTCTTCTTCAACAACATCTCCAATATAATTAATACCATCGTTAACGAGACCAACTCGCTTTTCTTGAACATCAAAACCAATAACATTGTAACCAGCTTTTGCTTTTTCGACTGCTAGCGGTAGACCAACATAACCTAATCCGACAACACCGATCGTAGCTGTTTTGTTTTCAATTTTTGCTAATAGTTCCTTTGCATTCGTGTTCAACTGAATATCAACCATGATTATTCCTACTTTCTTTTATATTAATCAAGTACTCTAACTGGAGTGTTCTTTTCTGCTGAGTCATACAGCGCTAATACTAGTGCTAGCGCCTTCTTACCATCTTCACCTGTAACAACAGGCTCGCGGTCTTCCTCAATAGCTTTTACCATATCCTCGATAATCCATTGATGCCCTGGTTTACCAAATGGATCAGCTTTTACTTTCTCTATAAGCGTGTTGCTTTCTTCATCGTTAAGGTCTTCGATCGTCAAATGTTCAAACAGAGTCGCTGTCGTTCCACCAATCTTCACAGATCCAGTTTCTCCGAACAAACTGATTGTTTCTTCAAGATTCTTCGGATAAATAGTAGTGGCAGCTTCAATCATACCTAGAGAACCATTTTTAAATCGAATAACGCCTGTTGAAACATCTTCTGCTTCAATATCTCTAAGTCTTGTTGCACTCATGCTGTAGACTTCTTCAACATCACCCATAAGCCATAGAATCAAGTCTAGATTATGTATCGCTTGATTCATCAAAACGCCACCATCTAGGGATTTAGTCCCTCTCCAAGGTGCCTGGTCATAATAAGCCTGATTGCGATTCCATCTTACAGTAGCATTCGCATGACTTAATTTACCGATTTTACCTTGATTCATTAATTCCTTAATCTCCATCATCACCGGTCTAAAGCGGTTTGGATGCACTACTGATAGCTTAACATTATTTTCTTTACATGCATCTATAATACGTTGAGAATCTTCAAGAGTAAGAGCAATCGGCTTTTCCACAACGATGTGCTTACCTGCAGCAGCTGCTTGTACAGCTAGGTCGCCATGAAAGCCACTAGGAGTACAGATATTAATCACATCGACGTTGTCATTCGCCAATAATTTGCTAAAATCATCAAAAGCTTCAACACCATAATCTATTACAAATGGTTCCATTTTCTCAGAAACAGTATCACAAACAGCAAATAGTGTAGCACCATCAGCTGCTTGAATTGCATCAGCATGTTTCTTTGCTATGTGACCACAGCCTACAATTGCAAAATTCATATGTGTAAAATCTCCTTTTCATTTTCCTATATATAGTTTTCTACCGGACTTTGTATTTTATGAACATACTTGTAAAGACATCTATATAATTAAATCTTCTATAGTAATTGTATAGCAATTATTTTCAATATCAATTATTTTGTTAAAACGACTAAAAATCGCCTAAAATCAAAAAGACATCTGTCATATGATGTCTTTTTGATTCACTATATTTTTATACCACTCTTCCTATTATATCAAACTGTTTCGCTTAATTACCTGTAAAATAAGACGTTAAATATTGCGCCCAAATATTATGCCCCATTTCGTTAGGCTCGCTTTCTTCAGTTAAGTACTCGTTCATTTTCTCGTCATCTAATGCTGGCCATGCTTCCCAATGATCAATGTAAACATAATCATTTTCATTAGCAAACCTTTCGAGTTCCTCTACTTGTAAAGGATAATGTATTGCATCATACAAAGGATTCGATGGCTGAAGCATAATGGTGACATCCTCATTTACTTTTTTATATTTATTAATCATGTTCGTAGTCAACTCAAGTGAATCTTCGATCCTTAAGATCCCATTATTCTTAAGCAAAAATGGTTCTAATAACAACACATCAACGTTACCAGGATTGATTTCCTGCGCCACTTCATCAGACGTTTTGTCACCAAACGAAGTAACTGTTAGTTCAAATACGCCTTCTCCATAGGTATTATCCAGATTCTCTTGCAGTACCGCAGGCCACCCAACACGATCTTCAGACGTAGCTGAAGAACCTACGGCTTCAACAGTTATAGGAAGTTCTTCCTTTTGAAGCTCTTCTTTTATTTCCTTAGGAAGATTGGAGGCAAGCTCGCTAACTTCTTCCGATGCCTGACTCTTATTATCTTTATTATTGACCTCTTCTGCACCTACTTGCTCAGTAGCCCCTGCGCTTCCATTATAATCAGTCGCTCTACTTTCCCAATGACTCTTTCCTAATATAATAACAACAATACATGCTAGTAATAGTACAATATTCATTACTTTGTTCAAAATGAATCCCCCCGCTTTTAAATAGAAATATTATCCTTAATTGATTACATTTTCTAGTACCTATTTTCAATTATATAGAGAGACCCCCACAAAATAAACAAAATATCGAAAATTGTTTGCCTTTGTTTAAAAGCGTCGAAAACAAAGGTGCCACCGATTAATAATCGGTGGCACCTTTGTTTTTATACCTTTATTACTTTACTAGCTTTTGAAGCTCATCTTTCGTCATCTCACTAACAGCACCATTTCCACCTAGTACCTTTACAGACGTTATGTCGTTCGTGTAGAGATACTTCGTTAAGAATGACTCAACTTCACCTGGTACATCGTCTTTCTGTACTAGGATCATTGTTCCATTATTCATTGTTACCAAAGGAGCTGAAGCAAGAGCATCAGGGAATGTTTGCCCACTAGCTACATAAAGAGTATCAGTAGCATCAGCAAACATCGATTGAATTGCTGCAAGAGTTCCATATCGGTTCTTACCTTTTAAGCGTTCCGTATCAAGAGCAATCTCTTCAACTTCTTTGAAGACATCATCCGAGATAGCACCTGTTCCTCCTAGAACATATACGGTCTCACCAGCAAGAATTTCTTTTGCTTCTTTCGTTAACTTCTTACCATCAGTTAGTACGATCGGCATTCCATTTTCACCAGCAACACTTGCAGCACTTAGAGCATCTGCATAAGTCATGCCAGTTGCAAGGAAGACGCCATTACCAGCAAACTCGAGCTCACTTTGTAGATGTTCTACAATCTCGAGATTTGTATCGAAACGACTCTTACCAGATAGACGATCCACATTCTTCGCACTCATTCCAAGTTCAGCAAGTTGAACAACTACGTCATCAGAAACAACACCAGTTCCGCCGACGATGATTGCATTTTCTGCACCTAGACGAGAGATTTCAACTTTCACTTGATCAGAAAGCTTTCCATTAGGTCCTGCAAGTAGGATTGGAGCACCATATGCAGATGCTAGAGGTCCTACAGACAGCGCATCTGGGAAGTCATAGCCAGTTGTGATGACAACTGTTTTGCTATCCTTTTCTCCAAATCCATTTGGATACATTTCTTTTGAAGTAGCAACAGCTGTGCCTTCACGGTCTTTACCTTTGATCACATCAACTACTCCACCATCTACAGTAACCGGGAGGATTGAGAGTACATCACCTGTCTTCGCATCTTTTAAGAATACACCAGCTGTGTAATCACCAGAGCTATCAGGTGCTGTGATCTTCACATCTGTTTTAAATGATTTCCCTACTCCAAGATCAAATGTTTTATCTGTTGCTTTTAGTTCGCCTTCACCTTTGACACCTGGGCTTGTTACTTTTTGTTCAGTGATTGCTAAATCAACTGCAGTGTCGCCACCTTCAGCAGTAGAGTAACCGTAAACTGCTACAATATATTGTCCATCTTCAAGGTTATTAAGTTTTACACCTTCATCTGATGAAGCCGATCCTGAGCTAGCCACCATCTTAGGACCATCTTCCGTAACCTTGTAGAACTCTAAATCAACATCGTCCAACGGATTATTTGGATTAGACGTTACCACTTCTAAAGAGATATTGTTTTCAAGGTTAAGGCTTTGAGTATAGTAACCTTGTAATGGAACTTCAACATTTTCTTTCGTTGTTTCTGCCTTACTGAAGTCTCCTGTTTCCACTTTTACTTTCTTAGAAGTAGACATGAAGTTTTCAAACATAACTTCTTTCGTTGTTTCAAATCCAGCAGGTGTTTGTCCAAGATCGATTTGACCTGGAGATTTCACTACACCTTGAACAAATGCTTCAAAGTTGAACTTGTTCATTTCTTTGCCTTCTTTAGGTGCAAATGATCCGTATACAGCTACTTCCCATACACCAGGTTTAGGACTTTCAAAGACGTTTTCTTCAACTTTTAAGCCATCATATCCAGCATAACCTTGGAATGCACTTACTTCTGTACCATTAGGATCAAAGACGATCATACGAACGCGTCCCTGATATTCGTCATTTTCTTGTAGTGCTTCAAGAGCAAAGCGAAGTTCTTCCATTCCAGGCTTCACATCAAAGTAATAGTGCTTTGTTTGAGAAGCTTGTACTTTGTTCTCATCACTAAAGCGGTATTTATTATCTGAAGTGAACTCTTCACCCATTATGATTGTTTGGTGAGATCTAGCTTCTACATAGCTTGTAGATGCATCATCAATAACTAACGTTCCTTCATTTCTACCAACCTTAAGCTGAGATTTATCATAAGTTACTGTGATTGCTTCACTCTTTCCTGCTTCTAGCGTGATTGACTTTTTAGAAGGAGTAAACCAACTCTCAGATGGAGTGATAGAAAGTGTCTTCTTCTCATCAGTTGGGTTCTCGATTAAAACGTCAACCTTTTCAGGAACTTCTTGATTTCTTACGTAAAGGCCTGCACCACCGGAAACTTTCTCACCGTGGTAGACTTTCACATTAACTTCTTTCAACTCATCTACGAAGTTTTTCTTCAAATACTCGAATGCCGCAGGCACATCGATTAGACCAGCACCTTGTTGCGTACGAGTGTAACCCTCAAGTGGTTTAGCTGTTTGAATTAACGCTTCGCGAGCTGTTTCGTAATCAAATGGCACACGATCTTTCAGTGATGCCTGTTTTAATAGTGCTAAAGCACCAGCTACGTAAGGTGCTGACATACTCGTACCTTGAAGTACTGCATAATTACCCATTTGCGCCGGATAAGAAGCATAAGCAGCACCAGGAGCTACGATATCAGGCTTTTGCATACCGTCTTCACGTGGACCGTTAGAAGAGAAGTACCAAAGTCCTTCCCCCTCTTTAGGAGATCCATCAGAATTTTTGCCATATGGATATGCACCATATTCTGTTGCCCACATCGTTTCATCAATATGTGCACCTACTGAAACAGATGCTGTACTTGTTCCTGGGGAACCAACAGTATCTGCTCCAGGTCCAGAGTTTCCAGCAGACATTGAGAAGATCGTACCGAACTCTTCAGAAAGAATGTTAGCTAGCTGATCATCCGAATCCGTACCATCGTTCAAGTCAGGTAATGAACCAAGGCTCATATTCACAACATCTACGTCAAAACCACCTTGAGATTCAGGAAGTGCAGCATCAACCATTGCATTCATAATACTGTAGCTGGAAGCGCCACCTTCAGCCTTAAATACTTTAAGACCAACAAGTTCAGCCCCTGGCGCTACACCATCTTTGGCTACTGCCCCAGTCTCATTTGATCGTGCAGGACCATTCGCTGCCGTAATACCAGAAACGTGCGTTCCGTGTCCATTAACATCGAAGAAAATGTTTGCGAACTGGTTTTTAGCATCTAGGGAGTTAACACGGAAGTTTGCTCCAACGAGTTCATCATCTGGATTTACATCGAATGTACCAGCCTGGTTATTTTTGTATGGAATTTCATCAGAGAAATCTTTATCATTATCTTTGTCGATGTAAACTTTATCATCAACCATCAATACACCGAATGCGTCAGCATCGTTACCTTTTACATCTGCATTATTATCCTCAGTTACTTCTCCATCAGCATTCAAGTCACCGGCGTTGAAGTCTGGTGCTAGCATTCCAAAATGGTATTCATCATCAGAAGCATCGATACCTGCTGTTCCATATGTATGATCATCAGCAGTGAAAGAATCGCCCTCATCGAAGGTTTGATCAAATACAACGTCACCTTCAGCTAGAATAACTCCACGGTCATAAGTCTGATCTCCAATCGTATAATCGCGTACCCCTACGATCTTCGACTTTCCGTAATAGCCATCTTTTAACGTTGCAGTAAATGCTTCGTGACCTGGGTCTGGACCAGAATCGATAATTCCTACTCTAACTCCAGTGCCATCATATTTATTATGGAATTCGTCTACTCCTGTCGCATCATGGGTTTCCTCAGTTTGTGGACCATCCACTTCTCCTGATGGTTCATTAACGGGTTTGATATCAGTATCATCAAACTTCTCTTCTAATTCCACTGTACCGTTTTTACCAAGTGACGCTACTTCTGCCAGATTATAAACGTCCATAACTTTAGAAGTTGGCATTTCTGTTAAGTAAACATAGTTCTTATGGTTGTCCTTTACTTTAACGCCCAACTTTTTCAACTGCGAACTAATGTCTTTCTTCCCTTTTGTAACAACGATTAGTTCTTGAGATTCCTGACCACTAATTGCCAGAGCAGAGATCTCTTGAGAAATAGGAGCCTTAAATTTCTTCGTCTCTTGTAATGCTGCATCAGCAACTTCCGGATTGAATCCGACGCTCGCAAAAGATGAGGCAATCAAGGATGCCCCTGCAACGACGGAAAGAACTTTGTTCTTGAATGTCATGTATAAATTTCCCCCTAAGTTAATTTATAAATCCCTCTTCATCCGACCCTCCTCGCCGAAAATTTACAAAATTTCTGTATTTTCAGTTTACTGCTTAGGTTACAAACCGTCAACAAAAAACTGTATAAAATTACAAGAATTTTAAATAATATAACAATTTGTTTAATAGTTTCTATAAAACAATTTTTTATCAATAAAAAAAGCCTCGAAATAAATCGAAGCTAGTAAAGAAACTTATGATCTAATCCCCATGCTAATTCAACAGAAATCGCGCCATAACCTCCTAAGATGTTGTATTGTCGTGCTCCTCTATTCTTTAAATAAGTTAGTTCTTCTGCTACTCCCGGAAGTATTTTGTTTGGATGAGTTAGCATTATCGGACTGTGTTTTTTTGCAGCAAGTGCCCCTCCTACAAGAGCATCTGGAAAATTAGTTCCAGTCGCAATGTAGATGTGTTCTAAATTAGAGTCACTAAACCTTTTAATTACCCGGTAATTTGTTTCATACCGATCTTTGCCACTGATCCTAGAAGAAGGAATACCTAAAGATTGAACCGTACTATCTTTAATAACACCTTCACCACCGATTATATACGATTCAGCGATATTGTTATCTCTCAAATAAGAAGCCACTCCAGTTGGAACTTTGTTTTTTTGTACAAATAAGACCGGTGTGTGCATCTTACCTGCATAAGGAGCAATTGAGAGGGCATCTGGGAAATTCTCCCCAGATGCAATCATTGCTTTATTAGTTGCAAAAGGGATTGCATCATTAATTGCAACGGAGGTTTCATAACGATCTTTCCCTGATAATCGGATTGTGTTTATTTCTTTCTCTACTAATTGTTCTTCAATTCTATTTGAAACTGCTCCATTTCCTCCAACAATCACAACATGTGTGACACCGAGACGTTCTAACTCTGCCGTATTTGCATCAGAAAGAGTATTCCTTTGTTGTAAAAGAATCGGTGCATCAAGATAGGTGGACAATGGTGAAGCTGCCAGACTGTCCGGGAACGTTAATCCACTCGCCATAATAGCAAACTTGCCTTTAATCTTATCGCCATCCAAAACAACTTCTTTTTCAATTAGCTCTGGCCATCCTTTCTGTGAGACAGCGATTGCTGTTTCTACAGAATTTTCACCATACAATCGGTTTCTCTTTTTAATACTATTAACTGCTCCTAATACATTAAGTCTTCCGGCTCCGAGTTCGTTCAAATCTTCAATTGGATTCGCACTTGAAATAAGAATATCAGCTACCTGTTCTGCCTCCAAGAAACGCGCATGTTGCATGACCATTCCTGCTGCAGAACTTACGATAGCTGAAGACATACTTGTACCGGTAGAATAATTGTAACCATCCACCCATGTACTATAGATGTCTGTACCGGGCGTATTGATATCAACATCCTTACTGAAATTTGAGAAATCACCTTTCTCATCAGTACCTGTCTTAGTAGATCCTACTGCAATAGTAGATTCATACGCTGCAGGATAAATCACTTTATTTAGATTATCATTGCCGGCAGCTGCCACCACTAAGACTCCATTTTCCGAAGCTTTATCGATCACATCACTCATAGACTTTAAATTGTTATATGATCCAAGACTTAAGTTGATAATATCTACACCATGATTAATCGCGTATTCAATCCCCTCAACGACCGTAGACATTTGCCCTACGTTTCCATTCATTACCTTTATGGGCATTATCTTTAGACCTCTAGAAATAGAAGCGATTCCTATATTATTATCGGTAGCTGCACCTATGAGCCCCGCAACATGAGTACCATGGCCATCGGTGTCTTGAGGGCTAGTGCCTTTAGAATGGAGGTTAATGCCTTTAACGAGATTTTCTTTTAAGTCTGGATGGTCGAGATCGACACCAGTATCAAGAACGGCTACCACTATCTCATCGGCCGGTTCGTATGTATTCCACCCATCGGTTGTTGATAACTCAGATAAATAACCTTCTTGCTTTTTGAATTCAGGATCATTCGTAGTACCCGAACTCATTAAATATACAGGGGCATCTTCTTCTACATATTCAACATTAGGAGAGTTTTCAAGCTCTTTAATAACACTGTTCTTATCTGACATAGTTGTTTCAATCACATCAAAGTTGCTTATATTGCTAGATTGAGTTCTTACCACTTCGTCTGATTCGTTGTACTTCACAATTATTTTCACAGTTTCTTCAGCATTTACATGAGGAATAAATATGATAAAAAAACTGAAAATGAAAAACGTAATGGTTAATTTGCAAACTGCCTTCAATTCTTTTCCCCCTAATGTATAGTAGTACTAGAATAAGGAAATTGAGATAGAATTGAAAGAGTTTTACGATAAATAGTTTAAATGTCACATAATGGAGTTTGTTCTGAATGATGAGGAGTGAGGGGCGAATCAATAGAAGGATTGTAGGATGAAATTTCGCAAAGAAGAGCGTCATAAGAGGATTGAAGTTGAGAGTATCTAGCTTCTAATAAACTTTGTTCTTTTCTTAACGAGCCAATGATTTGAATCAAACTTGCGACAAGAGTTTCCATGTTCTTTAATCTGTCTTCCATATTTAACCTCCTTTTCTATGTTATAGTTTATATATAGCATACTATCAAAATCTTTGCACAATAAAACATTGGGAAACATGATTGCAAAATGAGACATTTATCACCGTTTTTCTTTCTATATTTCCCAACCTTAAATCTATTTTCATTTATTAAAATATTTAGTAAACTGTAATAGAATAGTTCTAGGAGAAAGGAAGCATCTCATGATTGGGGCAAAAATCCGGTATTTCAGGCAAATGAAAGGAATCACACAAGAACAGCTTGCCTCGGGAATCTGTTCGATCCCTTACCTAAGCAAGATTGAACATGGTCTAGCTCAGCCGAGTGAGGAATTAGTCGAGCATTTATGTAAGGAATTGGGAGTCTCTTTGGAACAGGTAGACGATGAAGATAAGATCAATAGGCTGCACGAAGATCTAGATACCTGGTACAAGGAGATGCGCCTTCGTAATTTTGATGAAGTAACATTAATTAAAAAGCGCATCGAAGAAGAGATTGATGGAGTAGAAGATCCAGACATGTTAACAAAATACCTCCTTCTCACCTTTAGGTATCACATCCTCTTCAAAGAAGCTGATAAGGCGAACGATATTTTAGAGAGGCTCTATCATGTTCAAGAAAGACTGTCTGAAAATCTTGAGTACTTCTACTACTATTTCCTTGGACTATATTATTATCAAAATGGCAAATTTAAAGAAGCGAATGAACAGTACACTAAGGCTCACAAGCTCCTTATTTCCATGAAGACGAATAATGCTGAATTAGCTGAGTTTTACTATCAGCAAGCACTTGTTCACAACAGAATTAGCCAAATTACACTATCGAATAATCTGGCTACTAGATGTCTCGACCTCTTTAATAAAGAGTATAACTTCAAGCGAGCTGCTGACACTGAGATTTTACTCGGTGTAAACAATCGCGTTATACTAAATTATGGAGAAGCTGAGCATCATTTCCAAAATGCGTTAAAATATGCCGAATCATTTAATGATAAGAGGCTTAAAAGTATTATTTATCATGATCTCGGCTATGTATTTTCTTTTCAGAATGATTCTGAAAAAGCATTACGGTACTATCAGTCTGGACTTCAGAACAACGAAGAGCATGAGATTGAAGATTCCTCTAAAACGATGTTTTTAATTGCTTCAGAGTATTATAAGATAAATGATTTTGACTTAGCACGTCATTGGATTGATGAAGGAATGAAGTTAGTAACAAAAACAGAATACCTTGAGTACATCTATCATTTTCAGCTACTAAGATTAAAGCTTGGTGATGATAGTAACAACCACGAAGAATTGCTTAAGGACGCTGTTAGTTACTTTGAAGAAAAGAACTATTGGATTCACGTATCAGATTATGGAGAAATGCTGGCAGATTACTATTTTAATAGTGGTCAATATAAAAGCGCCAGCTTTTACTTTAGACTAGCCAATGATGCTAGAAAAAAAATTATGAATTAGAAGGGAAGAAAATTATTATGAAAAAGTTTATCATTAACATGCTGTTAGTCGCTAGTGTAGGTGGTATCGTTCTAATGAGTGATCACGATAGAGTACCTGATTCTCAAGACCACACACCGGAAGCAAAAACTGAAGTAATCGCATAACACACGTAACCTGACGCTCATTGCGTCAGGTTATTTATTTGCTCTACTTTTAGGATTGAAGCTATACTAAAGAGTATATTTGAGACAAGGAGCGTGCTAAAAATGGCATTTTATATGTTCGACGTTGATGGGGTTTTGACCGATGAAAATGCAAGACCAGACCATGATGCAGTTAAGCTAGTCGAGGATGTAGCAAAAGACGGTCATATCCTTTCATTCATTACTGGCCGGTCTCGGGAATGGCTTTCAGAAAATTTGTTTCCACTCTTCAATAAGGAACTCGACTGGTCTTCACTCTATTGTGTAGCAGAGCATGGTGCAATCAAAGGACGAGGTACAGACATCTCGACGTGGAAACTGGACGATAATTTTGTTGTTGCTGATGATGTGAAGGCATCGTTGTATGATGTAAGCAAGCAACCGGAATTTAATGACCTTATCGAGTGGGATCACACTAAAGAGTCCATGGGGACGGTTGAAGCAGTTCACGGGGAACCTGGTGATCGAGAACACTTACAAAATACAAGGAAGGCGCTAAAAGAGTATGCCTCTAACATCGAAGCGATTTCTGAAGAATCCGGGAACAAAACCGTCGTATCTACTTACGGAGTTGATGTCATTCATCCAGATCTTTCGAAGAAAATTGGTGCTGAGTGGATAATCCAAGAAATCTCAGATGAAGAGATTAATGAAGTGTTCGTTTTTGGAGACAGCAGTGGAGACATGATCATGGCAGTAACAGCACGTGAGAAGAAATTACAAGACATCACATTTCATTGGGTCGGTGAAGGATCTGCACCTGAAGAGGACAGGATCAAGAGCGTATCAAGTTCAGCATCATTTTCAAGCGGAACGAAAGAACTATTAGAAAAGCACACTAGGTCATAATGGACCATGTGTGCTTTTCCATTTAGCTGATTGCAACTGGACTTCTTTTTTCAAGTGAAGCGTATGATGCCTCAATAACCTTCAAATTATTTACGGTCAACTCACCTGAATATGAAGGGGATTTACAATTCTTTACGCTATCTGCGAAGTGCTCCACCATCAACGTGTACTGGTCCCCATCGATTCTTTCATGTCTTATTTCTCCAGAGCTATCCATAACTTCAATCAACCCTTCAGCATTTGGTGCATCAGGACGATAAGCGAATGGAACTTTAATGCTTCCTTTTGTACCAAATACTTCATAGACGTTGTTCATTTGGCGCTCAAAGCTACAATCAAATGATGCGGTAACACCATTTGGAAATGTTAAGATACCATTTGCAGACAAATCCACCCCAAGGTTTGCAGGAACATTCCCTTCAGCAAATACTCTCATCGGCTCACTTCCAAGAATAAGGCGAGATGAATGTATACAGTAACAGCCAACATCCCATATACTTCCTCCACCAAGCTCTTTATTCAGCCTAATATTTTCAGGTCGATCACCGAGGTAAAAAGAAAACGTCGAGCGCATATGCTTAACTTCGCCAATTTCTCCAGAAGCGATAACATCTCTTACTTTATTGTGCTGAGGATGAAACTGGTACATAAATGCTTCCATAAAACAAACGCCATTTTCTTCACAGACTTGCACCATTTCCTCAGCATCTTCAACAGTGATTGCCGCAGGCTTTTCACATAACACATGCTTACCTTTTCTTGCTGCTTCTATTGTCCACTTTTTATGAAGAGTATTGGGAAGAGGAATATAAACTGCGTCGATCGTCTCATCTTCAAGCATCGCTTCATAGCTATCATGATAGCTTCCGATTTCCATTTCTTCGGAAAATGCTTTTGCTTTACCACTTCCGCTAGCAACGCTCACTACTTGAACGTTTTTCGATCTTCTCATTGCGGGAATCAACGCTTTCCGAGCAATATTAGCAGTACCCATGATACCAAATCTAATCGTCATACTATCCTCTCCTTTTCTCTATGTATTACACGTTTAGCTTAGCATAAGTTATCATTCGCTCAATTCAATATGCCTGTAAAATTTTCCTTTCGACTACCCCCATCTAGATTGCCGTAATCCCGAAACATTAAGTAATCCCTTTAATCCCCCCTTTTGATTATAAGGAAATTAAGAGCCGCTCTCCATTTGGAGAGCGGCTCTTTGATTATCTTCTTATTTAGAAAAACGTCTGATCACTTCGATTAATTCAGGACGAATGTGCTTCTCAAGATCGCTGATCTGAGCTTCATACCGATACTTCTTTTCGATACGATGCTGGTGTTTGCTGTTCTCGAGCATCCAATGCAACCACTCATCATCACCAGTATCATGAAAAGACTTGTCTTTGCTATGCTCATCATATAAATCTGATAACAACTGACCTAGCTTTTTTTCAGGATGCTGTCTCCAATAGGTTCTTAACGCATCACATAGAATTTCTATTTCCTGTTTATCGTGCATTGAATCACATCCTTAGAGGTGAGACTATAATGTATTAGTTTCCCTGATTACTGTAGATTAGCAAGATTGTTAACAAATACCTTCTAAAAAGCATAACACAGAAATAAAAGTTTTACACTTTTGTTTTCTAGTGAAAACCCACTTCCTTTTAGGAAAGTGGGTTGCACATTAATTTAAGCTTTTTTGTATCGTTTCAACTGATTGATTAGAGATAGCGCCTTTTCCACCCAGAAGATAGACATTTGTTGAATGGCTATCCTTCCTTAAATATTCTTCTACTGATTTTGGTAATTTTTCATTCTGTGTTAGAAGAACAGGAGCTTGCATTGCTGCAGCTAATGATGAACCTGGTAACGCATCGATAAATACATCACCGTTAGCAAAGAACACGTTTGATGCTGCGAAATCATATGTTTTAGCGATTTCAACACTTGTTTCATAACGATCTTTTCCAGATACGCGGCTAACAGTTAGACCACTCTGATTCATATTTTCTTCAATCGCGTTTGAAATAACACCCTTTCCTCCGATCAATGTCGCTTTTTTCACATTGACTGTATGAAGGTAGTTTTCAGTTGAATCACTTAACTTATTCTCAGGTGTTAATAAGATTGGAATCTGTGAAGCTGCTGCGTATGAAGCAATTGAAAGTGCATCAGGTGAAGAATCACTTCCAGAAGCTAGAATAGCTTGATTATAGTTTCCTACTTCCTCTGCAACTTCAACGGCTGTTTCGTAGCGATCTTTTCCGCTAACTCGTTCAACATCCTGCACATAAGATTTCTTCTTCAAAGCTTCTTCAATACTTGAAGAAACAGCACCAGTTCCGCCAAGAATATAAACCTTTTGAGGCTTTAAACGGTTTAGCTCTTCTTCTACACGTTCATCCATGTTAGTAGATGGTGTTAATAGTAAAGGTGCATTGTATTTTTTCGCTAATACACTTCCTGTAAGTGCATCGATTGCTACATCTCCACGACCGATAACTGCAATATCTGATTGGTTTGCCCAACCGAATTGAGAAACAGCAACACTCGTCCCATAGCGATCCAAACCAGACAGTCTTTTACTTGATACCACAGTGCCCTCTTGAACTAGCCCTGTACCTGAGTAGTAGAAATCAAGAATTTGATCGTAACTACGACCTTCTTTCGACTGCTGATATGCACCGTATTGACTCATTCCGATGCCATGACCAAATCCGCTACCGTGCACCGTGAAAGAATCGGCTTTTTCATCGACCTTCTTAACATAAGGCCCTCTCATAATAGAAGTACCAATCATAAAACGTATGTTGTAAGAGGTATCCTTAATTTCCTCGTTATGTTCTTTTATTTCTCCATTCTCCATCACAAATCCGTTAGGTTTTTTAACGAAATAACTAAATGATAGACTTCCTTTTAAAACATCATCAGATTCAAATGGTGGTAGAGTAAATGCTATGTCTTTTATTTTTGTGATTTTAATCTCATCTTTAGAATCGAAGCCATATTTGCTAACGAGTCTATTTTTGATGTTTTGGATTTCTTTAGCATCCGTATCTAATTCAGAGATATTATTCCACCAAGATTCTGGCTTTGTTAAATCCAATTTAGATGTATCGATCTGCTCTTTACCTAATGTATATTTCCAATTATCGTAAGGAGTGTCAATTCTCTCATCATATGGATCTGCTTTTCCTTGAAGATAAGAAACCAAGTCACTACCCCATGCATTTTTATTAGATAAGACTCTTCCTCCATTTGTGGAAGAATAATAGGCTCCGATATAATTTCCATTGCCATTAGAGGATTTCAAAACTTTTCCAGTAGTCTCATCAACTGCACGGTTCGTTGTAGAATACCAATCCATCCCTTTATATACTTGACTCATTGTACTATCAGTAAAAGGGTATTTTTCTGAATCTTTTTCTTGATTAATCATATCTACCTTAGCAAAAGTTCGTGCTGCAACCGCCTGTGCTTTCAATGCTTCTTGACCACCATGATCTCCCCAATAAGGCAACATCTCACTTGGAACGACACCCTTAAGATAGTCCTCCATAGGCAATGTGTTAATTGGTCGGATGTAGTTTCCTTCTACCGTCATCTCAATTGCACCTAGATAGCTTTTATCCCCTAATTCTATGTAACTATCTTTCGCACCTGTAATGGTAGGAACCAACTTCATGCTATCGCCGAAATTTCCAATCTTTGAGTTTTCTTTGTAAAGAACGACATCGCCAGATTCAGCTTTTACTTTGAACTGATGATCATCTTTACTTTGAATGTCGATATCACTACCATCTACGTGGTAGCTACCATTCACGTTAAAAGAAACTTCTGTTTTGTTCTTGATAAAGTTTACTAGTCTCACAGAAACTTGGTCCTCTGCTGCCTGAACATGTTGGACCGACAAAGACAGTGCTAAAATACCAACTAAAAGTGAAGTGAAAAATTTCAAATCCCTTTTCCCCCTAAGTAATTTGTCGGAAAATAGTTTTTCCTTTTACAACACTTTAGCATAATTTCGACATTTAGAATGGCAAAAATGACAAATCTTACATAAATAACACAAAAATACCTATAAGAAGCATCCTTATAGGTTCTTTTTTACTATAAAAGTTTCTTCAGCCCACTACTTTTCCTTTCATAGTTAAGATGTTGTTTTTATTAAATACGAATGATAGAAAAAGATATAAAGCAACTCCAAAAAACCCTCCAGCTCCATCAACAAAGACATCCATTAGCAGTGAACTTCTTTCCGGAATGAAGGCTTGTACCATTTCGTCAATTACAGCAAGTGCATAGATACTGGCTACTACCACGACGACTTTGAACATACGTGATCTCATACGTATGAGCGCCATTAAGAGGAATGATGCAAAACTATACATGAAGAAATGTCCTAATTTCCTTATCAGAAAGTACAGCACACCTTCTTCTCCATTTCTCTCTATGCTTATCTCTATATGTCCGTAATGAATAACCACAGGTAAATACCTATTATAATTGGGGAGTAGCTCCCCTAGAGGATAATGGAGGACAGCAGCAGTTATGATTGTCATTCCAAGACCTATGTAAGTTAAAAACAACAGTAAGCCTAAACTACTCAATATTTTCATCGTTATCGTCCTCCCCATTAAACGTTAAGAGTATTGCCGGGAGGAGCAAGTGCTATTCAATTTTCTTCAGCGATAGCCTTTAATGTAGTAGCCCTCTTATGAAGAAAACGATGCATATATCGCTTTAAAAAGATTACATTCGCAATTGTACCGGCAATTCCAAAAGGAGCTTTATAAATAAATTGGTCAATCATCAAGGTTACTCCGTCCATTTCTTCAAACCTATGAGTATGTACAAATGAATGAAAAGCTCCTGCTACCATTTCATCAATAAACCAATCTGGTCTATTCATCGCAGTCACTTGAGCAGTCAACGTTTGCTTCACTCCTAAATGTGTAGCCTCCCAAGTTACAAAATCTCCAACCTCTAATAACCCGCTTGTAACTCCACCGATCGCTTTTTCGTTTGTTTCTTTTGTACTTTTCATATGAATATCGATATCTCTAGCAAGATCAAAACACGTTTCAATTGGAGCTTCAATAAATGTTTCCAGATAAATGACAGGCATTGCGCATCCTCCATTATTTTTTCTCTAGTGATCCAATAAGTAAGCTTCTCTTTAATTCTATCCATTTCTATACAGCCATTGTTCAAAGCCCTGCCGAATAGATTATGGAGAATAATTTAGAAAATGAAAAGAATACCTTTCTACTCTTCTAAGTTTGGTGCTGTTACTTGCGCTTTTCTTTTCTCGTTACCTCCTTTTGGTTGATTTTAGTTTAAGCTCATGAGACGTTTTCATGTACAAAATTAAATTTTTATAATATTCAGCAAACATACCCACAAAACTATTTTCACATTTCGAAAGTATATTATAAGGGGCTTTTTGCCATTATTTATTTAATTAAAGGGGGAAGGGTCATGAAGGATTCATTTATCATGCTTGCATCACTTTCTGAAAGAAGATACAAAGAATTAGTACTTGAATTTGAAGAAAAACTTGACCGCGATCTCTCCGAAAGTGAAAGAGATTTCATTGAGTATTTAGTAGAACGTCAAATATCAGAACATATGCTTTAATAGTCATCCTTTCTTTTGCGCTCACATAATCCAGATAAAAAATTCAGCATGACGTACACACCTTGGTTAACCGCCTCTTCTATTTCCAATGTCTCTTCATCATAAACAATTGTGAAACATACTGTTTTTGAGGCAAGTCCAGCAAGATAGACTGATTCGATCAGTTCGGTAAACATCATTGAGCCCATTGACTGAGATAACACGTCGAAGACGTTCATATTTACTGTGACGTAGATCATATCAACTTGATTACTCATCACCTCAATGACTTCTTTTGTTGTTCGTATAACCCCTTTTTTACGCATCTCTGGTAAAGGGGTATATGTCATACCAGCCTGAAGAGCTTCTTCCATAGTCGATTTGCAATTTGTAAATCCATGTATACCAATAACATGCATGCTCTCTATGCCCTCTGAACATGCTAGAGATTTAATCAGTTCTTTATCTAGGTTATTACTATATTGTAAAACACCTATTTTTTTCTCCGAATCAGATCTCTTTAACCCCTCAAGTAATGATCCATCGACACTTTTCTCGACTCCCACACACACCGGTAGAATATGAGAATGATGACTTCTCATTTCATACATGACTTTCTCTATAATCTTACTCACTTGATTTCCGTTTGGCTGTCTTACATTACCTAAATCAGCAAAGCGAAGGTCTTCCAAAAAGATATCTTTCTCAAGATGGTACGTCTTGACATCCCGCCATGCTTTTCGATAGTTACATATAAGGTTATACGAGGAAGTGAACATGTTGTGCAAGCTAACTACAGGAATGCCAAGAAATGCAACATCGATCTTTCCCCAATCAATCGCTCTCGTACAAGGTAAAGTTTGTACCCATTCACTTACAAGAGAGGTTCTAACCTTATTTTTAGTTACAGAGAAGACCATAGGTCTTTCAAGCATTGGATAAGGATAACGAACCATAACGAACGACCCTCCTTTAATTATTGCGTTTTAAGGTTGGGAAACTTTTTATGATGCAGGAGTTTTATGAATGATTAAATAAAACAATTTTCCCAATATACAGGTCTATTGGATTAGGTTATACTATTGATGAGGTCAAATTTCGACAAGATTTTTTTAAAAAGTCTTCACAGCAACTGTCATATATTCGTACGAGAAAGGCAAAACCATTGAAAAGTGGTGACGCAAAGCTAGAGGGACTTCTCGGTATTAGCATTCCGAAAGTCAGCCAGCTGCCGAACACGTTCTCCAGTCGATTTATGGCAACATAGGGGGAGAAAGATATGAAGGGAACCTGGTCGACACCGGAAGAAATTAAATATAAGAAAGAACGGAAAGAAAAACTTATTTATATCCTCATACCAATCTCAGCTATTTGTATTGGTGCTTTGATTGCATTGCTAACACAATTAACGTATTAACACCACTGAGCCTTCCTTTGACGGGCTCTATTTATATTATGTATGTGATAACTAAGTACAACTATAAACACATAAAAAAGAAGCTGATTTCATCAGCTTCACGATTTCACTTTGGAACAGAATCTTTTTGTAAGGTTTTAAAAAGGTATTTAATGCCCTTCATCGCACCTCGCAAAATAAGATAGACGCCAAACAAAACAACAAATCCTTTCAACCCAATAACGGCATCTTCGAACTCCATGTTTCCTCTACCCGTGATCTTCTGTTGGATCTCAATTGCAAATACGACGACTAACAGTACTGTAAACGTATAAATAAATGAGATAGACGTAATACTCCATTTAGAAAGCAGCCTAAAAGCAAGTTGAACGAAGATAAATCCAATCATCCCTAGTATTCCGATCACCCAGAAATGTAAATCTTTATCACTCGCTACAAACCCTAAACCGTAGACAACTTCAATAAGAAGATCGTGAAGCTCATTTACTATGGCAACGATTAATTTTATTAGCCCCTCCATTAGTCACGTTCCTTTTCATGTGTAATTCACTTTATTCTAGAGAGAAGGCGACTAGAAAAACAAGCGTTTTTTTTGCTATGTCTGTGAGTTAAGTTCTTGTTCATTAACTGGAATATTTGTCATATCCTCTCCACAATAAGGACAAATCCACTCACCATGCTGGTTACTACTATAAGAAGGTTTATCACAGTGGATACATATTTTTTCTACCACCTTATCACCTCACTCCGCCATGTCATTATAACAATTTAAACGATTCCATATACTCACAATAATTTTACCAAAATACGGTAATATTTCAAGGGCAACCTTATGACATTATATTACAAAAATATATAAAAAAGCAGGTTTACACCTGCTTTCTACTCACTTGTTTGTAATTGGTTATAATGAATGACTTACCATTGGTCTTCCAATTGAAATATAGGTGAGCTCGTATTCAGACGCTTTCTCAAGACTATAGCAATTCCTTCCATCGAAAACGAGAGGGACATTCATTAAACGTTCGTAAGTAGCCAAATCAAGTGATTTCACTTCTTCCCACTCCGTTATAATAAAAGCTGCATCTGCATTAGAAATCGTATCTTCTATCGTTTCACAAAACACAACCTCTTCGGGCAAGAATGATCGAGCATGAGCGATTGCAACCGGATCATATGCATAAACCTCCGCACCTTCTTTTATAAGAGTCTGAGCGATAGGAATAGAAGCTGCCTCACGCATATCGTTGGTGTTCGGTTTAAATGCTAGACCGAGAAGTGCTATTTTCTTATTTCTCAACTGGCCCATCACGTCTTTTGCTTTTTCGACAAGCTTCATTTGTTGAGCATTATTTACTTCAATGACCGACTTAAGTAACGTAAAGTCATGACGATTGTTTCCCGCAATCTGGACAAGCGCATTTGTATCTTTCGAGAAACATGAGCCCCCGTAACCGATTCCAGCGTTCAGAAATTCATTGCCAATCCGATGGTCTTTCCCCATTCCGGCTGCGACATCTTGTATATTTGCCCCCACTTTTTCACATATGTTTGAAATCTCATTGATGAAACTGATTTTGGTGGCTAAAAAGGCATTAGAAGCATATTTAATCATTTCTGCACTCTTTATATCCGTTCGGTAAATAGGAATGCCGAAGGGAAGGTTGATCGACTCTACAATTTCTCCCGCTTCTTGGTGATCTGCTCCGATAACGATACGATCACCGTTAAACGTGTCATAAACCGCTGACCCTTCCCTCAAGAATTCTGGATTGGAAACGATATGAACATCAATTTCAGAAGAAGAATGGTCGTGCATAATCTCCTTTATTCGATCATTTGTCCCCACCGGCACAGTACTTTTCGTGACAATAATTGCATTGCTAGTTAATGAATGAGCTATATCTAAGGCAGCTTTATCGATAAATCTAAGATCTGCTGTACCATCTGACTGTTGAGGAGTACCGACCGCTATGTAAATAACTTCAGCATTTTTGATTCCAGAATGATGGGACGTTGTAAACATTAGGCGGTTCTCATCTATATTCTTTTTCATAAGTTCTTCTAGGTTTGGTTCATATATAGGCGATTCCCCTTTAGACATCACCATCACTTTTTCGTCATCCATATCAATACAGATAACGTGATGTCCGATTTCTGCAAGGCTCACTCCAGTAACAAGACCAACATATCCAGTACCGATCACTGCAATATTCACATGGGGTCCTCCTCTACTATGTACTTGTATCTATTATTAGAATATCTTTGAGATTATGTAGCAATTTCGTTTTATCTATACAAAATATTAATAGTGAAATAACACCTCCCTATTATGCACGTTTTTCGTTATGATGGTAAATAACGGATCAAACAAGAAAGTGTGAAACCAATGATATTCTTACAAAAGTGGCTTTGGCTTCTATTAGCATTGCTAATGATGACTATTCTTTACTTCTCTTCTAACACACCTTACCAAAATCAAGATGTTAAACCTCTTTTTAGAGACTGGATTACAATCAGTCAAGATGACCTACCTCAAATTGAGTTTAGTTATGATGGCGCTCATGTTACCCCATCAGAGCCATATAACTATGTTGAGTTTTTCATAAGGAAAAGTGCACACGTTGTTTCATTTGGCTTACTTGCTTTTTTCTGGATGATGTTCTTCAAACGAAAGTATTCTACCAGAGTGTCACTACTTGGTGGGATTGTGCTGGCCTTTCTGTACGCTTTATTTGATGAATTTCATCAAAGCATGATTCCAAATCGAACCGGCCACCTAATCGATGTTCTCATACCGGATACTCTCGGAATCGTAATAGCTTCCTTTACTTTTCTTATCGTGACTTGGAGCATCAAAAAAGTAAGAGCCGAAAAATCCTCCTAAAAGGATTCTCCGGCTCTTTTCTTTTCTAGCTACTTTTATTGATTTTTCTCGCTCCCCATCCCTTTTAAAAAGAGTAGTAGAATCGAAAGCGACCGATTAATCTCAGGATCTTTCAAAGCTTTGATCAAATCAAGATAACCTGTTTTATGCTCGATCTCCTCATTTTCTGAAACATTCTCAATCCCGTTGTTCAGGCGTTCAATTAGAGGTTCTAGTTCTTTAACGTTAATTCTTCCAAGCGCTCCAACCAATAGCATTAGATTTTTGATAGCCATCGTATTTTCTGGAGTACTAAGGAGATCAACGAGAACTTTAAGCACCCGATCACCTTCGCCAAACATCCCATTAAGAAGGGAAATGACTCCTCTTTCTTTCATATGGCCTACAACATCTAGCGTTTCAAGCAAAGCTTCTTTGTTATCGATCAGCGCATCTTCGATTTCTTTTAAGTCCTGTGCTCTTTTCTCTTCTTCTGTCAGTTCTATTTTCTTAATCGACTTAATGGCCTTTGCCAAAACGGTCCGCCTCCTTCTTTACCATATCTCCAGGGAAGAGGTAGTCTTTTCTTGCCCACTTTCGTTCTACCTGTACACCTATTTGCGGCTGAGGGTTACCGAATCGATGATTTATTTTCGGAAGCGGAGAAGATCCTTTGTCTTTCAGAATCTCCATTTTCGCTTTCAATTCCTTATAGACAGGCGTATCAGTATCTTTATCTGCATAGCTACTCGTTAACATGTTGATCGCTCCTTCACCGGAGTCATTCAACGGCACGTAAATTTCTTTTCCTTGTACTCTGTCTGTTACAAGGCATTTCAGCTTTATCGCACCATATGGTGAAGAAAGCCTAACTAACGTGCCGTCAGTTAAACCTCGCTCATCTGCTAGCTCTGGAGAAACTTCTATGAACGATTCAGGAGTTTTGGCTCTAATGCCTTCGTTTTTGTAAGTCATATTTCCTTCATGGAAATGCTCTAGAAGACGTCCATTATTCACATGAAGGTCATACTCATCATCAAACTGGATTGGTTCAGTCCATTGTAGTGGGAAAAGGCGAGCTCTTCCATCTGGAAAAGGAAAGTCTTCTTGGAAAAGGAGTGGTGAATCTTTTCCATCAGCTGTAACAGGCCATTGCTGGCTATCATAGCCTTCCAAACGATCATATGAGACACCTGCAAACAGATCAGCTAACTGCACAGCTTCAGCCATAATATCCCTCGGGTGTGAGTAATTCCATTCAGCTCCGAGTTCATTTGCGATCATCATTATAATTTTCCAGTCTGGCTTAGAATCTCCAAGCTCATCTAGCGCCTGATAAAGTCGTTGAATTCGTCGTTCTGTATTCGTGAATGTTCCTTCTTTCTCGAGACTTGGGCTTGCTGGAAGTACCACATCTGCAAATTCCGCAGTTTTTGTTAGGAAAAGATCTTGTACGACAAAGAAATCCAGTTTTTCGAAGGCATCGTGGACATAGTTCAGATTAGAATCTACAATCCCCATGTCTTCTCCTTTTAAGTACATGCACTTAAGGTTGCCATCGTGAATACTTTTGACCATTTCATGATTGTTAAGCCCGATCTCTTCAGGTAAAGGACTTCCCCATGCTTTTTCGTATTTCATTCGAACATTTTCATCCGTTACTTCTTCATACCCTGGCATCATATTCGGCATACTTCCGAAATCACTGGCTCCTTGAACATTGTTATGACCCCTAAGCGGATAGGCACCCGTTCCTGGTCTGCCATAATTCCCAGTGACAAGTAGTAGATTCGAAATAGCTGTACTTGTATCAGAACCACCGCTATGCTGTGTAACGCCCATTGCCCAAAGCGCAACGGTACTGTTCGCTTCATGAATCATCGTGGCAATCTTGATTAGTTCTTCTTCTGCAATTCCAGTCACTTTCTCAGCGTATTGCAACGTGTATCTCTCTAGACTTTTAATGTATTCATCAAGACCATTTACTCGATCTTTCAAAAACGCTTCATCCGCCCAGCCTTGATCGATAATATATTTCGTAACTGCTGAAAGCCATACAAGATCTGATCCAGAAGACGGACGAATGAAGAGATCAGAACGCTCTGCCATTTCGTGCTTTCTCAAATCAGAGACGATAAGCTTTTGTCCATGTAGTTTGTTTGATCTCTTCACACGGGTGGAAAGCACCGGGTGTGACTCTGAGGTATTAGAACCAATAACGATCACTAGCTCAGACATCTCTATATCTGTGATCGAACCTGAGTCGCCACCGTAGCCAACAGTTCGGAATAACCCTTTCGTCGCAGGCGTTTGGCAGTAACGTGAGCAATTATCAATGTTATTCGTACCGATTACGCTTCTACCTAACTTCTGCATCAAATATGATTCTTCGTTTGTACATTTTGAAGAACTGATAAATGAAAGGGCATCAGGGCCGTGGATTTCTTTTATGCTACTAAACTTACTTGCAATCAATTTCAATGCTTCATCCCATTCTGCCTCACGGAATGAATCACCATCTCGAATTAAAGGTTTTGTTAACCTTTCATCGCTATTCACATAATCCCATCCGAATTTCCCTTTGACGCATGTTGATATACCATTTGCAGGAGCTTCAGCTTGTGGTTCAATTTTCAGGATATCTCTTCCTTTTGTCCACACATCAAAACTACAGCCCACACCACAGTATGTACAAACGGTTTTACTTTTCTTAATATTGTTTTCTCGCATCGCTGACTCCATATCAGAGATTGCAAGAATCGAGTTATATCCTGTCTCGACGTTCTTTGTTAATTCGATCATCGGACGAAGAGTACCATCAGGCATTCCTGTTAAGAAACCAGCTTCCCCTTCCATTCCTTTTTCCATCATCGCATTACAAGGGCACACCGTAGAACAATGACCACAAGAAACGCAAGAAGATTCATTGATTGGAACATCGTTGTCCCAAATCACTCTTGGTCTCTCTCTCTCCCAATCAATCGTCAAAGTTTCAGTTACCTGAACATCCTGACACGCCTCTACACAACGCCCACACAAAATACATTGATCTGGATCATATCTATAAAATGAATTTGAATCGTCCACTGGTTCAGGTTTTGCATCAAAAGGTACGGCTTGATGGTCCTTCTTCATTTGTTTTACAGTATTATGAATCTCACATGTACCATTGTTGTAGTCACAAACGGTACAATAGAGCTCGTGATTATAAAGAATTCGATCCATCGCAATATCCTGCGCTTGTTTTACATGAGAAGCTGTGGAGTTTATATTATCTCCATTCGAGAGATTAGTAGAGCACCCTCTTACAATTTCCCCGTTCACTTCCACCATACATGTATCACACGTTTCAATCGCACCTAAACTTGGATGATAGCAAACGCTTGGTAAATCTAGTTCATTGTTATGTAATACTTCTAAAACACTTTTACTCTTTTCTACAACTTTACTCTCGCCATTAATCGTAACCTGAATGGTTTCGGACAATATTCTTCACCCCTGTTTAGTTCATTGGAAACCTATTCCTCTATACCCTTTCAGTAGCAATGATAGACTATTTTTTAGAAACTTATTGTATAAGTTTTACATCATTATCACCATTCTTGATTGCACACAAAAATCCTTCTATTCTTTTCTTCAGTAAATCGACTAAACTCAACCTACGAGAAAAAACGGGCAGCGAAACTATCCGCTTACCCGCTCTTCTAAATTTTTCACACTAACACTAACATCTAGCGTATGTGTCCCACCGATATATACACCTTTTAATGGAGAAATATCACTGTAATCACGACCTACAGCGATTCGTATATGCTGTTCACTAGCAATCACATTGTTTGTAGGATCTAGACCAATCCATTCTAAACCAGGAAGTTTCACCTCAAGCCAAGCGTGCGTAGCTGCATCACCTCGATAGGCTGAATTTTCTCCTATATAGATATACCCACTGACATACCGAGCTGGTATCCCACGATAGCGACACAGTGCAAGCATTAAGTGCGTGAAATCCTGACAAACTCCAGTTCTGTGATGCAATACTTCTTCAGCAGTCGTCAGAACATTGGTCGCGCCAGATACATATGTCATCGTATTGTAGATATGCTCATTCAATTGAACCACAAAATCCAATTCATCCCGAGACTGCGTCCATAGCTCATTTGTTTCCTGCTTCATCACACTCTCTGAAACGATTGTATAATTTCGATCGATCAGATACTCTGCATGTGCTTGTTTAAAAGCATGCGATGTGAGCTCCTGCTTTTGTTCGTATGTTAATGACATAGCTAAATCAATTTCTCTTGGACACGTCTCCACTTTCGAGATCGTTTCGATCGATAAATTTCGATGCTCTTCCCATAGATAGAAGGTTTCAACGTAATTTCCCCAGTAATCGAAATGACCATACGTTGGACTAGATGGGTTAATAATCGCTGAATACGCTTCAAGAGATTGCATCTCATCATGAAGCGGGCGTAACCTGTACTGATTGATGCTTTGCCTTACTGGACGCTCATACTCATAGCTGTTGGTTTGTGTAACTTCAAATTTCATGGTATCGCTACTTCCCCTAGATAGTATGTTCTCGTAATATAATGGCCCACCGTACTACATCTACGCTGAAAACTTTGAAGAAATGCTTGTGCATCCTGATACAGGACTTCTTCTATTGTAAAATCAATCAAATCGTTCGCTAAATACTCGAGTTCATTTGCAAGTGCCTCTGAGTAATGCTCCACTTCGCCTTCTTCAAGAGCGACAAAAGCATTTCGTACTTTTTGAATGCAATAAATCATAGAGCGTGGGAAATCGATATTAAGAATGAAGAACTCTGCTACATCCTTCGCTTTGATTAGTGGCCTGTACATTTTTATATAAGCTTCATGCCCACTTACAGACTGTAGGACAGACCACCAGTGATGATACTCGACAATTTCCTTGTTTTGGTACTGATCTAGATCTTTATGATAGAAGACATCAAGAATACGAGCTGTTTTCTCTGCCCTTTCTAAATGTTTTCCCATCTCCATAAATAAGTACGCATCACCTCGAGGCATCGTTGCTTCCACAATCCCCTGGAAAAACAGCGATTCTTTTTTTACTGTTTCACAGAAATCATTTACTTCATCCATCGCCCAACTGGATTTACTATAACTCTTAAGCTTTAAGTAAAACGAGTTGATGCATTCCCATAATTCGTTAGGAATAATCTCACGAACAGCCCTGGCATTTTCTCTTGCAACTGTGATCGCATTTAAGATAGAGTTCGGGTTTTTCAGAGAAAACATTAAAAAATCTACGACGCTTCTATCATCACAACGATCATAATTTTCATCAAAAATCTCCTCATAACCACCAATTTCAATGAGTTCATACCAGTTTTGATTATTTTCTTCTGTCGGATTAGCATTTTCTAGACGGCTCGTTAACTTAACGGCTATCAATCTTGCATTGTTTTCAGCTCGTTCCACGTTACGAGACAACCAGTATAATGAATCAGCAACTCTGCTTAACATCGTTATCACTCCTTCCCTTTTTATACGTTAACAGGAGACTCCTCAAGCACCCATGTGTCTTTCGCTCCCCCACCCTGTGAGGAGTTCACAACTAGCGATCCTTCTTTTAGAGCAACTCGAGTTAACCCGCCTGGGAAAACATGCGTCTTCTCTCCCCCAAAGATGAATACTCTGAGATCCACATGACATGCTGCAAAGCGTTCACCCTTGAATGCCGGAAGTCTTGATAACTTAATCGTTGGCTGTGCGATGAATTCTGATGGATTTTTCAATATTTGTTTTCTATACGCTTCTATTTCTTCTTCAGAGGCATGAGGTCCAATCAACATATTGTAACCACCAGAGGCATTCGTGTGCTTCACAACTAGCTCAGACAGGTGGTCGAGAACATATTCCAATTGATCTTCGTACCGTAACAAATACGTTTCCACGTTTTTCACAAGGGGTTCTTCGTTAAGATAATATCGAATCATATCTGGCACAAAATGATAAATCGCCTTATCATCAGCTACACCATTCCCAATACCGTTGATAATCGATACATTTCCAGCTCGATAAGCATCAACAAGACCTGGCACACCAAGAAGAGAGTCCTCTCTAAATTCTAGTGGGTCGAGGAATTCATCATCAATTCTTCTGTAAATAACATCTACTTGTTTCAGACCTCTTGCTGTTTTCATAAATACTTCGCGATCACGAACAACGAGGTCTCGTCCTTCCACGAGCTCAACGCCTGATCTTTGAGCAATATAGCTATGGTCATAATAGGCTGAATTATAGACACCTGGTGTTAACAGGACAATAGTAGGGTTACTTTTATTCTGAGGTGCAAGAGATGCCATAGACGAATGAAGGTAAGAGAACTGTTGTTCAAGGGACTGAACGGAATATTGGTTAAAGAATTCAGGGTATACCTTCCGCATCACGTAGCGATTTTGGAAGACATAAGATAATCCCGATGGATTTCGGAGATTATCTTCCAAAACGCGATATTCACCCTTATCATCGCGAATTAAATCTATTCCTGCCATAAAGATATGCTGCCGTCTTGGTAAATCGATTCCTGCAACCTGCTCAAAGAAATGTTGGCAATTCACAATAAGGTCTCGTGGAATAACGCCATCTTTTAAAATTTGTTGCTCATGATACACGTCATCGAGAAATGCATTGAGAGCATCAAAACGCTGCATTAGCCCACGTTCAAGCTCAGCCCACTCATCTGGAGGGATAATTTTCGGAACAAAATCAAAGGGCATCGTTCGTTCCGTACCTTCATTTTCGCTATAAACTGTAAAGGTAATTCCCTGTCTTAGAAAATCACTCTGAGCAAGTTCATACCTCTCCTGTAAATCGTTCGGATCAACTTCGTTCAACCTTTCATGAAAAGGCCTGCAATAATCTCTAGGGAGGCGGTCCTTTTGAAGCATTTCATCAAAAAATTCACCAAGTTTGTATGAATTAAACACGATACCTCTTCCTCCTTATATGTATGATCAGTAATTTACCCATAATTCTTACTTTTCTAACAAATTTCGTTATCGGATACCCTATATCCTTTAATTGGATAGTAGAAAAGAAATGGTTTTTTCAAAACCCACAATAATGGTAGCTATAATTCACTTCTGAATCGTTTCATACATAGACTAGTACAGGCTAAGAAAAGGGATTCTTTATTTAAAGAAGAAGACTGTGATTAGCGATACAACAGTGGGGTGGATGAACGTGCGTTTATCAGAGATGAAGCCTGAACTTCTTTCAAGAGACCAAATTACGTCACTTTTATTCGATGGTTTAGATGACGATGGTAAGAATGGTGATTGTATTCTAGTATTTGGAGCAAGAAGCTTACTACGTGTAGAGAAAGCTTCTGAATTGTACAGTGCGAAACGAGCACCAACCATTCTCGTTTCAGGATCAGGGGCAAGATGGGGAAATGAAGAGATACCTGAGGCTATCTGGATGAGAGATCAATTGATTGAGCGCGGAATTCCTGCTGACGATATTTTGTTGGAGCTTAAGGCTGAAAACACTACCGAAAACGTCATAGCTTCCATGATGGTTCTTCAGCAGAAATTTGGACTACATGCAATCAAAAGATTATTGATCGTTAGCTCTCCCTTCCATATGAAAAGATGTCTGCTCTCGCTTAAGACATATATGCCTGATGGAATCGAGTATACGCTTTGTGCCGATAATCGAAAAGTTGGGCAGCGCACAAATTGGTGGACTGACCCAGATGAAAAAGCTTATGTATTGAAAGAAGTCACGTCAATCAACAAGTATGCAAAATTGGGAATACTGCTAGATGAAGAAATGTGAAAAGAGGGGGTCAGGCACGTGCCTGACCCCTCTTTCATCATTTCCATTCGTTCCATTTGTTTAATAATTGCTCTTTCTTCACTTGTAGCAAGGTACTCCCTTTGTCATCCTTTCTTTGCTTCTGCCATTCGTAAAAGCTTGCGACACCGATGAGAGTAAATCCTGCGATCAACAAGTAAGCCCACCATGGCATATTCCCCCAATAAGGACGAGATTGGATAAAGAGGTTTAAAATAAGCACGCTTATTCCGATTAAGAAATAAGACTTAATTCTGAAATAGAAACCACACAAGACAGAAGCCAGAGACAATCCTCCTGCTATAAGAGCATCATAGATTGTATTACTCATGATGGCATCAGTAACGAGAATGGCAGCAACGATCGCGACTACACCTAACTCAATCCATTTCACAATTCGTTCTTCATGCTTCCATGTACCTTTTGCCAGGTAGATCGTCACACCTATCCACGGGAGAACATAAACCTCCGCTACAAAATACTGATTGATCTCCAAGTGATGAAGTAGCGTATAGTAAGGAATTAACATGCTGACAGCGGTCAAGCTTTTTACAATTCGCTTCGGTGTACCAGTTGGCACCCTATTAATCTGTAATGCTAATAAAATAACGATAAACAGAGCAGGCATTTCTTCAGCCCACAGTGATGCGTCAACAAAATAGTGATTTAAGGGCAAGACTACTATCAATGCAGCAAATGTATACCAATCGATATGATTGTTCAACATCTCTTTTGATTGGAAAGCGTATAGCTGGTTATGAACGAAAAGACCTGTACAAAGCAGCACCGTTCCTACTAATACATTTATTACAACTGTTTTTTCAATGGTTTCAAAAGGTAGAAGTTGAACAAATAAGAGTACAAACAATAAAGGTATGATAGTAACTAACTGCCACCTAGACTTATGCATGATATATAGAAGAACGCCTACATAGCAGATCGCGACGCTAAAGGACAAAGCAGTCAACATGTTCTGAAACGCAAATGGCATTAATCCGAATACCGAAAATGGTACCACATACCATTTGATCCGATCTTTCCATTTCGCATTCAACAAAAACCAAAGAACGACCATCACAGCACTTGATGCGAAACCCGTATAAAGGTAGACATGATCAACGTGATAAAAGTCTACGAGAGAAACATATAGAAAGGGCAAAATAGAAAAGCCAGCATAAAGGAATGTACGAACTTCCCATTCCTTTGTTCGAGTGATAATACTATATAAGTAGATAAGTAGGGTCGTCACAAAGAGTATCGGTACATCCGGATATTCTCCTACTGTATAAAATAAAGCGAATGGCAGGTAACTATGTGCCATATAAAAATATGACTTTTGCACAATTTCACTTTTTCTAGTAATGAGGTCTCCTATCACAATCAAAACAACACTACCAAGAATCCATTGGAAAAATCCCTGAACTGGAAATGCTTCAGCAACAGACAGATAAGCTCCCAGGGTGAATAAACTAACAAGGAACCAAAGCGTTTCCTCCGTTGTGTGTTTAATTAGCAAAACCAAAAAGAGTATTGCTCCTACAAGAAGGCCAGTTCTCGTATATAATCCGTTAACTGGATAAACAAGAAGTAGCAGAAGGCCGATTGTATAAGCAACCTGAGCCGTCCAAAAAAATGCGCCTCTAATGTCCAACTTCTTCCAAAAGTATGAAATCCCAATGAGTAGGAAAGCAGTTGCTCCCAAATGGAACGGTGCACCTAGCTCATCTTGATAAAAGCTAGCTTCAGCGAAAGATGGATATAAAACAAGGCATGCTATTCCCCATGTTACAGGGACCCCTAAACTAGCAACTCCTCTAATCCATTCCTTTTCACCCTTAGAAGCAATTGTCAAAAAGACAATTCCGATGGTTACTAACATAACACTAACTAAAATCCATTTTTCGGCTATAACTCCAATTAAAATAGCTAGAGCCATTGGACCAAAAGATAAAAACATTGATCCAGATCTGATAATCGTTGTATGTCTCCACTTGTTCCAATAGAATCCCAAAAAGTATAAAACAAACCCTGTTAGGAAGAAGTGAAGCATCACGATTGTTACGTTCACATCGTCATAAACTAAGTTCAATGGATAAAGACCAGCCGCTAGTAGAAAGACAGGAGCTAGAAAACCAAAGAGCTTCATTTTAGATAGATTTCCAAGATAAATATAGTTGATACTAATCAAAAGGTAACTTGCTACAAGTAGCCAGGATGGATCATCAAACCGTAGCATTAATCCTTTATAACTAATAAACAGAAAAGCACATATAGAAATAACTCCGCTCGTAAACTGAAACGCTCGTTTCATATATAGATTCTCAAATTTCTCTAGCAATTGAAGCCCTATAAAAACAAAGCCGAGAAGCGAGTAGAGGAATACATCTATTGATCCGAGAATGGAATTCTCGATTAACTGATACATCCCATAAATGAAAAGAAGTGTAAATACAAAATGATACTCTTTTTGCTTCCCCACATACACCATTGCTAAATAAAGAGAAGCAGTTATGATAACGTTAAAACTATAAAAAACGGCGTGATCGTAGAAAAAAAGCAGCAATAGCGTAGATAACACCAGATTCCCCTGCACATAAAGTGGTAATTCTTTAATGAATAAGTGGTCTCCAGCTATTCTTCTCAATCTTACATATGTGACGATTAATAGCCCATTAAACAAAACGATTCCAAAATAGAAAGCATCGATACTCGGATTAAATAGCTGAATGAAAAATGAGGCTCCGATTGTAAGCACGACGAAAGAAAACCATACGAATAATCTTGAGTTTTGCTTTAATGCATGGTAACTGTACAACGGTAAACATACGATAGTTCCAAGTAAACCTAGAACGTATTTACCCCCTCCACTCATTGACAGCCATGGTCCAAATAACTGAAAATATCCAGCTGATAAAATGACGATCGGCAGAAATAAGCTTCCTAGAACTAAGAAGGCAAACGCTGTTTTTCCAATTCTAAGCTTATGTCCACCAAGCCAGCTAATTCCAAAGAAAAGGAATGATACTCCTGCTATCAAAGCCGTTTTCAGTGTAGAAGTAAGAACATCCCAGGTACTAGTCGCTAGTACAAGACCGCCTAATAGAAGAAGGACGACGCCAACAATAAGAATCCAAGTAAGGTTTCGATCACGAAGTTCTTGAGCCGATCTTACCTTTTTCTCTTTTACCTTTCCTCTCGGTTTCGTTGCTTTCTTTTCTTCTCTAATTCTCTCATTATTTTTCGTCATTCCCATTCGCTGTTCAACTTCTGATTCAAGAAGATGTGAATAAGCAGCTGATACTTCCTCGTAAGTGCTTTTAGAAATGAAATCCTTTTGTTCAAGTCTAGTTAATTCTTCTCGAAAAGTAGCTTGCTTCCCCTTTTCATTCATTTTCTCCCCCCAAATCACTTAACATATTTTTCCTATGTAATAATTCTATTTACTCACACCTTTTTTTATTTCGCAATACTCAAAAAAACGAAATCAAGCTAGCTTCTAGATCTCCTATGAAGCGCTTTTCCATTTACCAACATAAGATTCAACTTTCTCGTTTTTTCGTAAATATTGTTGCTATGCTCCAATCAGTTAAGTGTGATTCTTTATACACGAATTCTTTCAAAAGCAACGAGCCAAAAAGACTCCCAAGAACTTCTTGAGAGCCTAGCCTTGATACGATATTTTTCATCTGTACATCATGCATTTTCTTTAATGCCAGAGATCACCATTTCTTTATAAAATCCATCTTTCTCAATCAATTCGTCATGCGTTCCTTTTTCAATAATTTTCCCTTGATCTAAGACAAGAATTTGATCAGCACGCTGAATGGTATTTAACCGATGGGCGATCACAAAGCTCGTTCTCCCCTCCATCAATGTCCACAGCGCTCGTTGAATCTGCACTTCTGTTCTTGTATCGATACTGCTTGTTGCTTCATCTAATATCAAGATAGTAGGATCAGCAAGCACAGCTCTTGCGATTGAAAGTAACTGCCTTTGTCCGTGGCTAATTCCTCCTCCATCTTGCTTTAAGACCGTCTGGTATCCATTGGGTAGCCTCTTAATAAACGAGTGAGCATTAGCAACCTCTGCTGCGTTCCTGACTTCGTCGTCAGTTGCATCCAATCTACCATAACGAATGTTCTCTAGAATGGTTGCTTCAAATAAAAGAGTATCTTGTAAGACAAACCCCATATTCTCTCGTAAGCTATCTCTCGTTAAAGAGGTAATATCTTTCCCATCTATTTTAATCGTTCCTTCGTCTATCTCATAAAACCTCATGAGTAAATTAACGATTGTTGTTTTTCCAGCTCCAGTAGGGCCGACGATTGCAACGGTTTCACCAGGTTGCGCCGTAAAGCTTAAACCTTGCAACGTATCCTGATCTTTCTCATAGCCGAATGAGACTTCTTGAAACGATACATTTCCTGTTACATTTGTTAATGCTGTAGCATCAGCCCGATCCTCCTGCTCTTGCTTTTCATCAAGGACTACAAAAACTCGTTCTGCGCCAGCAACGGCGGAAAGAATTGTATTAAATTGATTTGCTAAGTCGTTTAAAGGGCGAGTGAACTGCCTGGAATACTGGATAAAAGCAACGATGATCCCAATAGTGACTAGCCCTTTTAAAGCAAGCCACCCTCCTGCTGCAGCGATTAGAACAAAGCTTAAATTGTTTAGCACATTCATCAGTTTTGGAATAAACCCTGAATATGTTAAAGCCCAAAACCCTGATTTTCTAAGCTCCTCACTTTCCTTTTCAAATTGCTTCATCACTCTTTCTTCTTGTGAAAATGTCTTTACAATTTGCTGTCCGGAAATCGTTTCTTCAATAACGCCATTTAATTTCCCTAAATTACGCTGCTGTTCCTTAAAATAATAACCTGTTCGTTTTGTAATCCATTTCATCCCCGCATACATAATTGGAATAATCGTAAACGTAATCAATGTCAAAAGAGGACTTAACCAAATCATGATCGCCACTGTTCCGATTAAAGTCAGAATGCTCGAGATGATCTGAATCACTGAGCTGTTCAATGTCTTGCTTACATTCTCAATATCATTTGTAAGTCGACTCATCAGCTCCCCGTGTGTCTTTTTATCAAAGTAAGGGATCGGAAGACGTTGAAAATGATGAAAGAGATCTTTTCTCATAGACATGACCGTTTTTTGCGCGATACCGATCATCCAGAAATTCTGTAAAAATGTAACGATTGACTGTGACAAATAGATGCCGACCAGCATCAAAAGTAATGGAATTAGTCCGGTTAGATCTCCTTTTACTAAATAATCGTCAATTGCCACACTCGTTAAGTACGGGCCGAGCAAACCAAAAATCGAGCTCATCAAGACTAATAAGAATACGACGGTTAGGAGTCCCTTCTGCACAGATAGATAACTCCAAATTCTTTTCACAGTTTCTTTAATATCATCCGGTCTTTTCTTATTAAGATGTCTTCTCGGCATGGTCAGCCCCCTCTCCGTACTGTGATGAATAAATGTCCTGGTAAGCTTCATTTTCACTCAATAACGTCAAGTGTGACCCTTTTCCAACCACTTCTCCATCATCAAGGACAAAGATTTGATCCGCTTCCTTCACAGAACTTATTTTCTGAGCAATCAGTAAGATGAGGCCCTGAAAATCACTATCCCTTAGTGCTTGCTGTAATTTCGCCTCTGTTTTTAAGTCAAGGGCACTGGTACTATCATCAAGTATTAAGATTTCAGGCTTTCGAATGAGGGCTCTAGCAATAGAAAGCCGTTGCTTTTGACCGCCAGATAGGTTGACACCTTTTTGTCCAAGCTCTGTTTCATATTGATTGGGAAGCGTCATAATGAACTCATGAATCTGGGCCGTTTTTGCGGCGTCAACAATTTCATCCATCGATGCGTCCTCTTTCCCCCAGCGAATATTTTCACCGATCGTATCACTGAAAAGCATCACTTCTTGAGGAACAACACCGATTGCTCTCCTTAGCTCTTCTACCGGCACCTCATTTACATTGACGTCATTCCATTTTATTTCTCCAGAATCCGGTTCATAGAGGCGAGGGATCAATTGTATGAGCGACGTCTTCCCTGTACCTGTGGAACCTAAGATGCCAATAAATTGGCCGCATTCCAACGAGAAGGAAATATTCTTCAACACCTTCGCTTCGGTATATGAAAAACTAATATCATCAAACGCTAAGGTACGTAGGGGAAGAGGCAACGACCGACTCGACTTTCGACCAACTGTCTCAGTTTCAAACACTTCTTCCATGCGGTGAACCGATGCTCTAGCACGAGAGAGAATCATTAGTATGAAAGAAAACATCGAAAGCGCAACTGTAATCCGTGTTCCATAAGTGATGATGGCTGCTACATCGCCAACTTTCGTATCCCCTCCAATGATTCTTGTTCCCCCAAACCATATAACGGATACGAGTGCTACGTTCATAATAATGAGCAAAACAGGCGTTGCAAGCTCAATCAAACGTAAAGAAGCAACGTTTCGTTCAAAGAGGTCGTTATTTACTACCCTGAACCGATCTTGTTCATATTTGCTACGTCTTAGTGCTTTAATCAATCGAATGCCTACTAAATTCTCTCTCATAACGCCGTTCACTCGATCAAGCTTTTCCTGCACAAGAGCGAACAATGCTATACCTTTTTTCATAACAAAATAAAGAAAGACGATCACGAGTGGGATCGCTACTGTTAATAAAAGGGCAATCTGCCAATCTACAAAAAGAGCCATCACAACGCCCCCAATAACGAGAAGGGGTGCTCTTACCATGATTCTAAGTCCCATAAAGATAACAAGCTGAACTTGATTCACATCATTGGTAAGTCGCGTAATCAAAGAAGAAGTTGGAAATCGATTAAAATCAATAAAAGAGAAGGATTGAACCTTTTCGAACAACGCTTCTCTTAAATCAAACGCGAACTGTTGACTGACATAAGAAGCAAGGTATGTATTCACGATTGATGTAACAAAAGAAAAAATAGTTAATCCAAGCATGAACAGTCCAACGGAAGTAATAACAGAACTGTTTCTCACTATAATGCCGTTATCAATAATATCCGCCATTAGGATTGGCAACCATAGTTCAACTGCAAGCTCAACAAGCATCAAGATTGCAGCAATGATTGCAGCCTTACGATAAGGATAAATGAACGAAAAAATTTTACGCATGACCCCTCCAGAAAGCTCCGACATTACATACACTTTACCATATTTTTCAGAATATTTAGGACTACGAAAAATATGACAAATAAAAAAAGAAATCGGCTTTAAAGCCGATTTAAATCGTGTTATTTATTACTTTTTGGGACCATCAGTGGATTCAAATTCGCATGGTTAGGACCGCTTGATCTTATAATCATGTTTCCCCTTTCCTGCACCATACATCGCTTCTCCGAGAGCATCCGTATCTTTTAAGAGAAACGTTGGAATGTCGACTTCACTCTCAACAATCTCAGTAACATGAACGTCATTCCAGCTTGGCAGATTGGGAGACGAAAGAAAGACACCTTCAAAGGGATTTAACGGTCCAGGAGATCCGATGACCATCGTCTCCACTTTATAAGTTTCATTCAATTCCTTTATCAATTCTACGATTCTGCCGATAATTGATGTATAGCCAGAGTTAGCTTCTGTTGGAACTTGCCTTACCTTTAGTAGATGCCTACTTTCATCAGTCACTCATACACGTAAGTTCGTTCCACCTAAATCGATACCCATATCGTACTTTGCCAAAATATCCCCTCCTGCAATTTCCTATTTTTATATGCTACCATGAATTACAAAATCAAGTATGAGACAATTCTAATAGTAGCAATAATCAACATAATTCGTCTTAAATTGCTAAATTTTGAAAAATTTATAGGAAATTCGTTGACTACTAGTGGTGCTCTGCTAAACTATTATTAAACTAACAAATTAGGTGACAGACATGGTATTTGACGGTATTATACTAGCAATTCTTATTGGATTCCTAAGAAAAGGGAGCTTAAAAGGCTTTGCTTATTTATCGTTTCGAGCTGGGTGGATATTCCCACTTTTACTATTAATTGAAATAGGTATTTTCACCTACCAATCTTCCTATGCATGGATTGGAGAATATAGCGGGTTAGTGTTTATGCTGATCTACGCTGTCGGCATGATGTTCCTATGGTTAAACCGAAAAATGAACGTAGGTATTCCAATTCTCTTGCTGGGCGTGTTTCTTAACTTTATCGTTATGGCCTTGAACGGTGGTCGAATGCCTGTATCATTAGAAGCTGCTACTATTTTAGACCCGGCTTATGCAAACGCTATCCAAGACGGCTTGTATGGTAAGCATGCTGTACTTACGGAGTCAACGGTATTAGGATTTCTTGGTGATGTTATTCCAATTACCGATCCCTATCCAAAAGATCAGGTGATCAGCATAGGAGATATCGTCATGAATATAGGTATTTTTATCTTTATACAGCGAGTCATGGTAAAGAATCAACATCCAGAAGGTTCATCTTCCGCGACTAAGAAGCTGTCTACTTAAAGGAGGTGACAGCATGGAAAGAAAAGAAGGCATTAAGCTAACTGGTATCATTGTTAATATTGCTATTATTTCTACCGCCTTAATCGCATTAACTTCTGGATTTAAATTAGTTTAATTGACGAAGGAGGAGCATAATATGCTCCTCTCCCCTCAAACTAAATTTAAATGAGAGTGGTGGAAACATGAAGGGCATATTTCAAAGCAAAAACCTAGTAAACATGTACCTCAGCGCAGTAACTGTTGCTGGGATATTAGTGTATATCTCAAGCTATTCCATGACACCACTGAAATGGAGTCTGGCCTTCACGTTTATTACTGCAATTCTCCTTTTAAACCACTACACAATTTTATTACCTCCGAGCGGAAATTCCTTATCCATGGATTCCGCTATTTACCTAGCTATTCTTTTCGTCTTCGGATTGGATATGACGCTAACGATCTTGCTTTTCACTTCACTAATCTACGCTGTGTATCAAAAACAAGTCGTTTGGTGGAAACACCTATTCAATTTTTCAATCTACGTCATTATGATCGTATGTACGTATCAAGCTTTTCTATTAACAGGGGGAAAACTAAGTTCCATAACGGTATTGAATATTTCTTCTTACCTTGCGTCCTTTAGTGTGTACTTTTTGTTGAATGTAGCCTTTATAGGACTATTTTTTCTTTTAACACAAACTGAAAGCTTATTGATGCTCATCAAAGGAATGTTAAAAGAAACGATATCAAGTTATTTGATTACTCTTGTTCTATCACTAATCCTTGTTCTGTTAATGAAACAACAAGTTTTTCTTGGTATCATCCTATTTTCATCTGTCGCAATCCTTTTATCAGTTTCGTTTAGACAGTACTTTCAGCTTTATCAGGAAGTATCAGAGAAAGCTGATATTGACCATTTAACAGAATTGTATAACCATGGTTACTTCAAAAACTTATTAGAAAAAGAAATTAATAAAGCAAAAAAAGCAGAGGAACCTCTTTCGCTTGGATTATTAGATCTCGATGATTTTAAGAAGTACAATGATCTTCATGGTCACTTGCAAGGTGATCGATTGCTCAAACATTTCGGGGCTGAAATGAAAAGAATGGCGATGTCGAGCTTTACTGTCGCAAGATATGGCGGGGAAGAATTTGCTGTATTGATGCCAGGCCTAACTCAGCTAGAAGCATATCGTTTTATTAATCAGCTGAGAAAACAAGTTAACGATACGTATTTCGAAGGGGTCGAAGTACTGCCCCATGGCTGTCTTTCTTTTTCGGCAGGTGTAATCGAATACAACCTTGAAATCTATAATTCAACAGAAATGATTGAAAAAGCCGATCAAGCGATGTACTTTGCAAAAACAAAAGGAAAAAATAACGTTTCTCTTTTTGATACCGAAAATCTATCAGTAGATACATTTCAATATCAAAAAGAAATGGACTTACTTGAACAGCAGCTCCGCATCTTCTTATACAAAGATGTCTACACGTACCGTCATAGTAGAAGAGTTTATGAGTATGCCATCCAATTTAGTAAAAAACTAAATCTTAATATAGCAGACCGTAAAACGCTTATTATGGGAGCCCTTATACATGACATAGGAAAGTTAGAAATCCCTAGAGATGTTATTAACAAAAAAGGAAAACTTACAAAAGAAGAGTGGGAAATGGTGCAAAAACACGTGATTTGGGGAAGAGAAATCGTATCAACTGACCGAGAACTTCACGACCTTCTTCCGCTAGTCGAACTCCACCATGAACGCTTCGATGGGAATGGTTATCCATATGGGATGAGTGGATATGAAATTCCAAGACTCGTACGTATGCTCACTGTCATCGATTCATTCGATGCAATGACGACAGAACGCCCTTATCAGGAAACAAAATCTTTCACAGAAGCGATCACTGAACTCAAGAGTTGTTCAGGTTCGCAATTTGACCCACAGCTTGTCAATGCTTTCATCGAGGTTATTGAAGAGTCTCCAACATTAGATATGGAGAAAATTGATCATAACAAAACGGTACCTATGAGCCCATAAAGAAAGGCAGAGCTAAATTCTAGCTCTGCCTTTCTTGAATATATGCATCTTATACTTTTGCTTCAGCGATCGTGTTGATCATAATTCGAATAGAATCTCGAATACTATTGAATGGAAATCCTGTATGAGCAGAATGATGCAACGTCATTTCAAATGTTGGTGGAACGTGAACAAATCCCGCTGGCGTATCAATGTTATTCTGTTCAAGAACATGTAGAACGCTATACATCACGTTGTTACATAAATAGGTACCTGCTGTGTTGGATATCTCGGCAGGAATACCATTTTGCAAGAGCGCATCCGTCATTCTTTTAATAGGAAGAGTTGAAAAGTAGGCAGCAGGTCCACCTTCTACAATTGGTTCGTCTTCTGGAGCATTGCCAGTGTTATCTTCAATACTATCATTCACATTGATGGCGATGCGTTCGGGAGTGATTTTTGTGCGATTGGCAGCTAGACCTAGCATAATAATCGCACTTGGTTTGCATTCTTCCACATAAGTTAGCAATCTTTCAGAAGCATACTTATAGTCAACCGGCAACACACGTCCAATGACTTCATATCCTCCTACAAACTCCTCATCCATCTCTCTAACAATTGATTCAGTAGGATTATGTCGGTGCTCAAGAAAAGGTTCAAATCCCGTTAGTAATAACCTGTCCATTTGACTCGCTCCTCTCATCTGGAGGATCAGGAACGTACCTGACCCCCTATTAATAAAATTAGAAATACTAGTGAAAGGCTTACAAGAAACACGATTCCCATCTTACGAATAGCTGGAGGAAAACGTTCCGTCATAGGAACTCGGATAAGAAAGATCAATATTGCTAATGAAAGAATTAGAAGCAATAAATACCCCAACAATTACACCACCGTTTCGAGCATACTACTATTACCTCTTCCCTATTAAGAAATTTCTAACCAGGCATAGAAACACATGAAGGTCATGCAGGATTCCCTACATGACCTTCATGTGTTACTTAATTACCACGTTTAATTTGCTTATCTTTCTAAAGAAACCGTTCCTGCTTTGTAGCCCTGTGGATGGTTTTGATGCCAATTCCAAGCATGTTCAACAATTTGTTGAAGTTCAGGATAAACTGGTTTCCATCCGAGTTCCTTTATAGCTTTCTGAGAAGATGCAATTAAAACAGCCGGGTCACCAGCACGACGCGATGCATCCTCTACTACAATTTCTTTTTCTGTCACAATTCTGCAAGTATCGATAACTTCTTTCACAGTAAAACCTTTTCCATTCCCAAGATTAAAGATATTACTTTCATTACTTTCTTTCATACGTTTCAATGCTAGATAATGCGCCTGAGCCAGATCTAAAACATGAATATAGTCTCGCACGCATGTGCCGTCTTTTGTAGGATAGTCATTCCCAAATATAGAAACTTTCTCTCTTTGTCCAAGAGCAGCCTGGAGAACAATCGGAATCAAATGTGACTCTGGATCATGATCTTCACCGATTCGACCTTCTGGATCAGCACCTGCAGCATTAAAGTACCTAAGCGATGTAGACTTTAAGCCATAAGCTTCATCACACCAACGAAGCATTTTTTCGATAGCGAGCTTTGTTTCACCATATGGGTTCGTTGGAATCGTTGGATCGCTTTCTACGATAGGTGTTCTCTCTGGGTTTCCGTAAGTTGCTGCAGTCGAAGAGAAAACTATATACTTCACTTCATACTCAACAAGTTTAGAAACAAGAGCATGAGACCCAGTTACATTATTCCGATAGTACTCTAGTGGATTTGTTACGCTCTCCCCCACAAGTGAGCTCGCAGCAAAATGAATAACTGAATCAATATCACGATCTGTAAAAATATGATCCAATACTTTACCATCCGTTAAATCCGCTTGATAAAAAGGAACACCATCAACCGCCCTTTCGTGGCCCTTTGACAAGTTGTCTAATACAACCACTTCTTCCCCTTGCTCTTTCAAATACATAACAGTATGACTTCCTATGTATCCTGCTCCGCCAGTTACTAATATTGCCATTTTATCCCCTCCAACCTAATAGTACCTGTTCTTAAGTGTCGAATCTACCCGTTATTTCCCGGAAAATACAATAATTGTAGAATCAAATTTCGATCCCTTCCCTATAAACAGTCTTTATTTTCACCTGAAACAGAAAGGAACACAACGAATAGCGTCGAAATTAGTTTGTACTGGAAATTTTGTTACATAGTATTTAGAGACTTTAACAAGAAAAAACAGGAAATTAACACTAATTTATGTTAATATGGAAAAGGATTTATAGGGAATTAGAAACATAATTTATGTAGATTTTGGGAGGAATTCCAACATGAGAGTGAGAAAAGCAATTATACCTGCAGCTGGTCTTGGGACAAGATTTTTACCAGCTACTAAAGCACAACCTAAAGAAATGTTACCAATCGTTGATAAGCCTACGATTCAATATATTGTGGAAGAAGCAGTAGCGGCTGGCATTGAAGACATTATTATTGTAAGTGGACGTGGGAAGCGTGCGATCGAGGATCATTTTGATAAGTCTTATGAACTAGAAGAGACGCTTACGAAGAAACAAAAAACAAAGATGCTGAATGAAGTAAAAGAAATTTCCAACTTAGCTAACATTCATTACATACGACAAAAAGAACCAAAAGGACTCGGACATGCGATTAATTGCGCAAGCCGGTTTATTGGAAATGAACCTTTCGCAGTTCTTCTTGGTGATGACATCGTTCGATCTGAAAAGCCATGTATCGGACAATTAATGGAAAGCTACAACAGATATCGAACGTCAATCGTTGGCGTTCAGCAGGTTCCAGATGAGGATGTCTCTAAATACGGAGTCATCGCACCTAAGGGCGAACAAATCGATAACGGAATCATCCCAATTCAATCATTAGTAGAAAAACCATCTCTAGAAGAAGCTCCTTCTAATTATGCAATCCTAGGACGCTATATTCTAACGCCTGAGATCTTTTCTATTCTTGATACGCAAGAAACTGGTGCAGGCGGGGAAATTCAGTTAACTGATGCGATCAAGCGATTGAACGAACAACAGGCCGTTTTCGCTCATGAATTTGACGGCAAACGATACGATGTTGGAGATAAATTTGGTTTCATTAAAGCTACCATCGACTTCGCATTATATCGCCCTGAACTCAAAGAAGATGTGATGAATTACTTGAAACAAGTAGTTGAACAGGAGCTAGCCACGAAGAAATAACCAAAACAGCATCCCCAACCGGGATGCTGTTTTTTAGATTGCCCAACAATTTTTGCAACAAGTTAAACTTGGTTTGCAGGAATATCGGTGACTTATACGAAAGTATAGTATTTATACTTTTGTATGCAAAATTATTCAACGGGGCGTGATGACACCGATGCTGGAAGATCTACCGAATATACCAAAAGAGAAGACTTACTCTACATTCAGTCCTATCGCTATATCAAGGGAAAATGAAATAGATATTTTTCATAGCTTGTTAAGTGGAGAAAGTAGCGGAATACTATCGATCCACGGGCATTCCGGTACAGGTAAAAGTGAATTACTTATGCACTATCGTCTAAAAGCAAGAGAAAAAGGAGTACCCTTTTATCTTGTGAATGCACAATTCACAAAAGCTGACCCAAGTTCTTTTTTGGAGGCATTACTCGAGCAAATGGGTCCACCTTCTCCTTCTGTTTCTCCTCTTGAAGCGATTTGTATGCATATTCAACATCTTGAGAAAAAGGGAATCCGTTTTGTGATCGCAATCGACTCCTACGAACATTATGAGAAGCTAGATGAATGGTTCAGACAGTCATTTCTACCTTCTCTACCTTCATCCATCATAGTCATTTTTTGTGGAAGAAACCTATTGAACACCTACTGGAAATCTTCTATTTGGCATCCGTTCATTAAGACGATTGAGCTTCAGGCGCTTACATTTGAACAATATAAAGCTACGATCAAGAGTTCAACAGAAGCGCACCTTCAGAAGATATGGCAATGCTCGAAAGGAAATCCTTATGCTATCGCTCACCTTATCTACTCCTTAAATAAAGAAGGAAAATTAGATGAAACGCTCTTACAAGCAACCTACCAGAACATTGTCCGTGAATGGCTTAGAGAAGTCACAAACGACCGGATGTTACCCTACATTGAAGCAGCTTCATTCGGGATCCAGATCCACCAGGAAAAAATAGAGACAATCCTTACAACCACCCTATCAAGAAAAGAATTCGAGCAACTTATTTCCTATTCTTTTGTTGAAGAAACAGGAACAGGTTGGAAACTCCACCCGCTATTCCATCATGCTCTGAAAATGGACTTAATCAAGAGAAAACCCACATACTATCATGAGTTGTGGAAAAAAGCGATCATGTATTGCCGCACATATATTGAGCAACATGACCATGTTATAAAAACCAAAGACATCAATGATTTTTTCTACCTTCTAAAAGAGCGCATGTTGCATACATCTCCATTCAATCATGAAAACATCTCGATGTATTCACTATCATCAGCGCGCCCTGATGACTGGACTGATATTCAATCTTTTCTTATGAAAGACGAGAAATACTTCACGGAAGAGGAAGCCTCTTACTTATCACGTGAATCACTCGAAAAAATCGGCCTTCGCTACGTCAAACTTTTGAGGAACGAGGCAGATAAGGTAAGAGGTATGGTTGTTATGATACCTATTCAATCCTCAACCCTCGATTTGTTAACAAGCAATCCTGTCACACATAGTTACTTCTCCAGACTATCATCTATGGAAGAGAAACGAGTTAGGAATGCTGCCCACCCTTGTGGCTGGGTGATTCGTTCCCTAAATATAATGGATAAAAACAATAATGAAGAGCTGTACGCCTTGCTATATCATCTTCTTCCACTCGTATTAACTGAAGGAATTCTCGTTGCTTCAACCCCGGTAGTCTACTATCAGAACCTTCTCGAACAGTTTCGCTTCAAAGAAATCCCTGAAGCGTCTCATAACGACTACGGCATTCATGTAAGATCGAAAACGTACGAGCTAGACTTGAAAAATAACCGCTTACCACATTACTTGGATACATTCGCAAACGCAATCGGTGTATCCTTGAACTCAACAACACCTTTGGATCGTTTCCAGTTCACTCCTCGCGAAAAAGAAGTAGCTAAACTCGTTATCCAAGGAAAGCCAAATGCTGCTATCGCGAAGGAGCTATCATTAACAGAAATCACAGTAAAAAAACATTTAACTCGAATGTATGCCAAACTCGAAGTTAAAAACCGAACTGAATTAACTAAAATGATTTTAGGAAGAAGGATTACGTAGAATGAAACACACAACGATTTATCTCGTGCGTCATGCACATTCCACCTACACTCCCGATGAATATGGACGAGAACTTTCGCAAAAAGGGAGAAATGATGCTAAAAATGTGACGGACTTAATGAAAAATCACCACGTGGACGTTGTTCTTTCGAGTCCCTATCGTAGAGCTGTCGCTACAGTTGAGGGAATAGCAAAAAACATCGATCAACAGGTAAGCGTGATCGAAGACTTAAAAGAGCGCATACTCGCCGAAAAACCTGTAGACGATTTTGACGCTGCAATCGAAAGAGTCTGGAGTGACGAGTCATTTTCATTCGAAGGTGGAGAGTCGAATGAGGATGCAAGACAGAGAGGGGTTCGCGTTTTATCTAAGATTCTTTACACTTATAGAGGAAAAAACGTGGTGATCGGCACGCACGGAAATATCATGGTTTTGCTGATGAGTTACTTTGACAGTCACTATGATGTGGAGTTTTGGAGAAGTCTCGATATGCCAGATATTTATAAGCTTTCTTTTAATGGAGAAAATCTGACTCAGGTTGAAAGGGTCTGGACACCTGAATGGAAGAAAGACAACTTATAGTCGTCATCATGAAGAAACCCCTGTTTTATGAGAGTATATGACCTCACAAAACAGGGGTTTCTCACGTTAAACAAACGTTTGATTGAACATTATTTATCCAGGTCTTCTTCCCATTCGCTTCGTAGTAAGCCCATAACGACAGTATCATAGTACATTCCTTCTACGTACTCATTTTGACGTAATCTACCTTCTACTTTGAATCCACATTTCTCATATGCTCTGATTGCACGGGAATTACCACTCCACGTGTCCAACTGAATTCGTTGTAAATTTAATTGAAGAAAGAGATAACGGACCATCACTCCGATCGCATCATTTCCGTACCCTTTCCCCCAGTATGCTTTATCACCGATCGTGATCCCCATCTCAGCAGACCTAGTAATGCTGTTCACATCTCGATAGTCAGCAATTCCTATTAATCTGCCTTCCAAATCAAGAACTGAGAACACTCCATTATCCGCTCGATTCATACTTACTATCGTTTCATACGTACTTTCTACTTGTTCACGAGACACATGTGTTAGCAGTGGAGAATTTCCAACTGCAAATAGACTGACCTCATCATCGTTTCTCCATTGAAACAACTCTTCCATATCCTCGAACGCTACTGCGCGAAGTCGAGTTAAGCTTCCATTCATCATATCTTCATCCTTTTCTATTATGAGCTGTCCACTATTCGAGCAGACCCTCTTCAATCAGTTTTGCTTCAAGCTTTGGGGATAGATTTCGATTGGACGGAGTTTGAGGTCCCCTTCCTACAAAATCTTCACTACAATGCGATTCGGTAATATAGAACGCATTATAAAGAAGTCGTCTGTCTTTAACCGTAATGCCACCATTAGGAAAGAGGTAGGTACAATCCTCCGCTATTTTCGTGCGTTTATCTTTACTGTCCACATAATAAAACTCATCAGTTACTGTCCCATACTCCATTTCTTCAGTTGATGTTAAAAACATTCCATCCTTATCATATCGGATCATCGTAAATCCTTTTTCCTTTTTTAACTTTGGAGCACCCTCCACATTATAGACGGTGATTAACTGACCCTCGAAGCCTTCTGGAATCAAATGCAACGTATCTGTTGTGTCATGGTTCGTAGAAGCTTTAGACGAACATGAAACTGTACTCATAACCACTAGTGTCAAAACAAGCAGTTTGCTCCATCTCATATATGCTTCGCCCCCATTATCTAAACAAACTCTATGATTATTTCGACGCCTATCAGTAAAGTGCCTGTCACTCCCCGCATTTTGTCGAAGAAAAATCTCAGTCTAGAGACTGAGATAAAAACCATTCCCCTGACCGGTTTAATTCAATAGACTTCTGCGTAAACTGGAAGTAGAAAGAAAGAGGTTAACGATACCAGGAGTGGGACCGGAGAATCTTTTTAATAAACGTTTAGACTTTTGAATAGGATTGTAAAAAAAGGAGGTCTTGTAATGGTACTGTTAGTAATGAAGAATTTCTTTAAATCACACTTAAAGCAAGTTGAAGCATTTAGAAAACATCGCGAACGGCATATCGATCGACTTTCTGATCATCAATACCATATATAAACCCCTGGATCATACATTAGATCCAGGGGTCTCTTTTATTTAATGCTTTATTTTTGTTAAGGCTTCAAGCTTTGTGATCGCTTTTAACAATTCTTCTTTTGTAACAATCTTTGTTATATGAATCGATTCCCCTTCTTGCGTCGCGTATTCTGAAATCGAATCGGCTTTAACTAGACACTCAACGTCAGGAATTCCAAGTGCACTAAGCGAAACAGGTAATTTTACGAATTCATAAAATGGAAGTAGTTCCTTGATTTCTTCCCACTTCTCTTCTAGTGCAAGCTGAGCTAATATGCCATACGCTACTTTTTCACCATGAAGAAATGAATGTGTTTCAGGCTGATGAGTTAGTGCATTGTGAATCGCATGAGCTCCAGCTACTCGCCCATACTGATCTCCAAAACCTCCTACCATCGCTCCAGTAAGTAGGTTCGTTTCGATTACTTTTATAAACGATTCACTTAGATGGTCTTCTTTCTGATCGTTAAGAGCTTGCTCACCATGTTCTAGCAAAACGTCTCGACAGCTTTTCGCTGCAAGGTATGCGAAGTGAATCGGTACTGATCGAGAAGGAAGCGTTTCGATAATGCTTCTCGCTTCATACCACTTTGCAAGCGTATCTCCAATTCCAGCTCGGAGAAAAGATGAAGGTGAATGAAGCAAAATTTCTGGTTCCACGAGAACTAAATGAGTGCTCCGCGGGTAGACGATGTGCCTTTCGAACTCTCCCGCCTCCGTGTAAATAACACTGAGAGGTGTGCACGCCGCACAAGTAGAAGCAAGAGTCGGAATAAGTGCTGTTTCAATAGTCAGTTCGTTCGCAACTGCTTTTGCAACATCAAGCACCTTTCCTCCACCAACACCGATAATCAGATCCGCATCATGAAGACGACCTAACTCAGCTTGTCTTTCTATTTCAGTGTAAGAACACTCTCCTCTATATTTCGAAAATGCTGCATGAAATTGAGAGAGTTCAGGAATATAGTGACGAGCTGCTTCCCATGACTTTTCACCGTGAATCAAAAAAATATTCCGAAATCCACCTTCCTTCAATCGAGCTGGAAGCTCATCCAAAGCACCTTTATGACACTGATAATGCCCTGGAGTAGCCCTTATATGAATAGGTTCCATCCTAATGGGCCTCCTTTCCACACCTATAAAACTAGTCCTTCTTCAATCGAGCTGCCATCACGTTACCAAATGATTGTAGTCCTTGCACGAGTACAATCAACAAGAACACGGTGACATACATAACATCAACTTCATAGCGAAGATGACCATAACGGTAAGCAAGGTCACCTAATCCTCCAGCTCCAACTAGGCCTGCCATGGCAGTAGCACCAATCAATCCAATCGTTGCTATCGTAAGTCCGAGCACGATAGAAGAACGAGATTCACGTACAAGTACATGCCAGATAATGTGGCGTGTTTTAATTCCCATCGCCTCATATGCTTCCACTACTCCTCGATCCACTTCAAGAAGAGCAGACTCCATTAGCCTAGCTATGTAAGGAGCAGTAAAAACAACAAGTGGCACGATTACTCCTTTTACACCAATCGTCGTACCTGCAATAAATTTTGTGAAAGGTAGTATAAAAAACAGGAGAATGATGAACGGAATCGACCTGATTACGTTGATGACCGCATTTAATAATCGAAATGACATTTTGTTGTCTAGCGCCTTACCAGGCCTAGTCAGAACGAGCAGCACACCGAGTGGTAAACCGATCAACACTGAAATGAACAGAGAAATCCCGACCATCTGGAATGTCTCGATGATCGCACTCCATATGTCTGCTCCCCATAGATCGATAAACTCTGATACTTTAGCTGACATGTGTACTCACCTCCTGAACGTATCCTTCAACAACGATGCCTTTCTCTTCTAAAAACATAACCGCTCTTCTCGTTTCTGACTTTTCGCCCTCAAGGTGAACGACTAACCTTCCGAAAGGTTCGTCTTTAAGCTGCGTGATATTCCCTGCAAGAATAGAAGGATAGATATCAAAGTTTTTACTAAGAAGCGCGAGCGCTGGTTTACCGGAAGACTCCCCGACAAAGGACAACGTTACGATTTGGCCGCTAGTTTCCAACTTTTTCACGAGTGATTCTGGAACGTCATCTTGAAATAGTGATTGAACAAACCGCTTCGTAGTAGAAGTTTTCGGTTTACTAAACAGATCAACGACGCGGCCACGCTCAATGACGCGCCCATTTTCCATCACCGCTACTTCATGACAAATCTTCTGAACGACGTGCATTTCATGTGTAATCAAAAGAATAGTAATCCCAAACTCCTTGTTAATTTGCTCTAGTAAAGAAAGAATCGATTCTGTTGTATCAGGATCAAGTGCGCTAGTTGCTTCATCACAAAGAAGAACTTCTGGCTCGTGAGCAAGAGCGCGGGCAATCGCAACTCTCTGCTTTTGACCTCCAGAAAGCTGCCCGGGATACGTATCACGCTTATCTTCAAGTCCAACGATTTTAAGATACTTCTTTACCCGCGAATCGATTTCCTTTCTTGGAACACCTGTCAACTTAAGAGGAACGGCTATATTTTGATAAACCGTCCCCGTTTTTAATAGATTGAATGATTGAAAGATCATACCTATTCGCTGACGTGTTTTCTTTAGCTTACCTGCTGATAAACCTGTTAACTCTTCATCATTAATGTACACCTTGCCTTCCGTTGGTCGCTCTAATAAATTGACCGTTCTAACAAGAGTACTTTTACCAGCCCCACTGTAACCGATCACGCCATAAATCTTGCCTTTTTCAACGTTTAAATCTACGCCATCCAAGGCTTTCGTTACAGTCGTTCCGGTTTGAAACGCTTTGGTGATGTTTTCTAATCGAATCATTTCCTTCTCTCCTTTACGACATTACCAAGATGCTATGACTGAACCGTTGAATTCTTCTTCAATAAACTTCTTCACCTCATCTGAATGGTAATATTCCACTAGCTTCTTGATTCTTTCATCATCTTTATCATCTGATTGGGTTGCAATCACGTTCACCCATGGAGAATCCTTTGGTTCCATTTCAAGCGCATCCTCGGTTGGTACTCGTCCACTTTCCATCGCGTAGTTTGTGTTGATCGCCGCAATAGCGAGCTCGCCTAGCTGTCTTGGAATCTGTGAAGCTTCAAGAGGAACAAATTCTAGATCGAGTGGATTTTTCTTAATATCTTTTATTGTTGCTTCAACCCCTACACCCTCTTTAAGTTCAATAATGCCAGCCTTTTCAAATAACATTAGCGCTCGGGGTTCCCCAGTAGAGTGGTTAGGCAGACCTACTTTGTCGCCTTTCTTCAGTTTATCCAGGTCATCGTATTGGTCAGAATAAATCCCCATCGGAAAATTAATCGTTGTCGCAACTTTTGTTAATTCCATGCCACGCTCATCAACAAAATCATTTAAATACGGTTCGTGTTGAAACACATTCGCATCAAGTTCACCTTCATCAAGAGCTGTATTCGGCATCACGTAATCATTAAACGCCACGACATCGATCTCAAATCCATCTTCTTCAGCTACTTCTTTTACCTTCTTCATAATGTCCTCATGAGGTCCAGCTGTAACCCCAACCTTCAAAGGACCTTCATCTGACTCACCCGACTCTGCACTACCAGAGCATCCTGTTACTACAATTAATAATAGTGCACCTAATAATAGCGTTAGTTTCTTCATTCTCCTACTCCCTTTCTTTTCTATACTAATTTAAAGCGTCTTTGCACTAAACTACGAAAACATACGATTGCATTAGAACGCTGAAACTCCCCTTCCTTTTGTCTACCCATAAACTAAAAAAACTCTCCCTGTTGGACAGAGAGAGTTGGGTGTTTTTCACCATTATGTAACTCTCTCTCATCTCTCAAACGATTGCTCGTTTGCTGGAATTAGCACCTTTCTCACGAATTGAGATGGTTGCCGGGCGTCAATGGGCCAGTCCCTACGCCACTCTTGATAAGAGTTCGAATTATTCATATTGTTTAACTATTCTCAACAGTATAGTACCTTATCCAGCATGCGTCAAGGGGACTTTGATCGGTACCTGTCACCACCCACATTCTGTCGAATTGTGATTGTTCACCTTAAAGGTGTTCATCAAACCAACCGATCAAATGGTCATTCGAGAACCGTCCGGAATGAAAGCAGCTTTTGGAGAAAATCCGAAGCGCAGGCTGGCACAGAAGAAGGAAAGGACGCGGATTTCGTTATATGGAGCGGTGATCCTTTTGATACGAGGAATGTGGTTGAAGCGACTTTTGTGAATGGGGAAAAAGTATAAGGGGCTATTTAGCTCCTTTGCAAAAAGCAGTAGAAAAGACTCAATAAATTGAGTCTTTTCTACTGCTATCAAACACTACCTATGAACCTCGCTTCTTTAAATATGGATAAGAGAAATATAGCCCTAAGACATAGATGGCTACCAGTAGATATGCTGGAAGAAGATGAAAAAACGAAGTGTATCCAATAACAAAATGAGTGACGATGCCTGCTAGAAATGCAGGTGGTGCTCCTACAGCCAGCGTGTTCCAAACCCAGCTTTCACCTTCTCGAAATCCCCATAATGAAATAAATAACACTAAGATACCTACACTAACGAGTGCACTTCCAAAGCCAGCCCGGTCATGAGCGATAACAGGAATAAGTCGGTCATTGAGGTTTTGCATAGTATCTGGGGTCATGCATAAGAAAGTGATATCTGTTGGAACAAAAACACCTGTCATTCCGATAAACATGATTACAAGTCCGCCCACAGATATCAATACACCTAGAACCACAAATAGTAATTGACCATAATTTGCTTTTCTCCATGCATAATGGTTCGTTTCGTTTATCGACCCAGGATGAACAACTGATTGCCGAGTATGTCGATAACATAGGACATACATAGGTAACAGCAACAACCAAAACAACCCATGTAACCAGTCAAAATATCCATATCCTATAAAAGAAAATATCCCAATAAAACCTGTTATAGCAGCAATGTGAAAGCTTCTATTCGCCCACATAATTTTATTCCTTAAGCCATACCTCGCTAATTGTATGTAAAGAACTCCTCCACTTATCATTGTGCCTGCTAACGTCATCCTGTCGTGTGCCATAAACGCTAGAATTTGAGGATTGATTGCAGCAATTTCTGCTTTTGTCATTCCTAAAAAGGCTTCATCATATGGAAGGATAATTCGTGTCATACTAAATAACAATGCAAGTATTCCTGCGAATAAGATTGTAATTCCAAACCACATACCATAGCGTGCTCCCTGAGGGTTTTGAGCTTCTAAACGATCTGGTAAAAGAAGTTCGCAGATGCGTTTTGGTAAACCTGGACCAGCAAATACATACCCTCCCTCTAATAAACAGATGGAAACACCATTATTGAAAAGGTCTTTTGCGTGACCAGGTTCAGATACACCCCCCTTAGTGATAAGTGTGCAAGTTTGAGAAACGTTCTTCCGAATCGTTTGAACAGCTTCCACGAGCGATTTGTTTGCACCTTTTTTCTCCGTAAAATAGTTCTTATTCGATCTCTTTACTGGTTCTAAAACAACACCGTCGACTGCTTTTGATCGTAATAGAAAGGTGAGTAGGTCAACAGAAAGTGATGGCAGTGTCTGAATTACGTAGAGGTTCGGGTTCTTCTTCAGCGTTACATCCTTTAACTCCTGAGCTTGCTGAATACTTATAGCAAACGATTCAGCTACATCACTCAGTTGATTGATAACCTCAACGATTTCTTCACCCTTCAATTGAACATCAATAGTTATAATCGCCGGTCCACCAAAGTTACCAATCTGTTTACTGCACTCCTCAACCGTTTGTGTGTTTTCTGGAAATGGGAACCATATCTCTTCTTGTTCTCTGTTAACACCTGGATCTCTCTGTTCATTTTTTGCATGAGAAACTGGTCCTGCTTCAATGACGCTGATGCCAAGTGATGAGAAACTTTTCGCGCCACTACCAATAGGATCGAGTCGTGTGCTAATCCCTACAGGACTTGAATATCTAACTCCGTCAACTGTCGAGCCTATATCGCTTGGAGGTTTTAAATGACCTAGTGTTTCTATGAACATACGCCCAAATAAAAAAGTAGATATCAACCCCAGGCTTTTATAAATGAACTCTCTCGATTTTCCGGGTGCTAATCTCGTTAACCATGGTTTGAATAATGGATGATAAGTCCAGTCAGGCATAACATTCTCCCTTTTTAAAATACTATTGCATTCTTGTACATTAACTCACATAAATCGTAACACGGGTATATTCGAAATCTGAAGCACCTATGTAATGCAATACGTTCGCTTTGAAAGAATGAAAGAATTCAAATAGAAGTATAGAAATCAATCGATCTCATTGATTTTAACTAAGCAGTAGCTTCTATTTCTTGAATAGTTTTACTTAATTGTTTCCTGTTTTTTGCTAGCTTATCTTCGCTCTCAATACAGACTTCTCCATCCTCAATATAAAACGTTGAAAATAATTGACCTTCGTACCTTGGTACGATGTGCATATGATAATGCGATAGTTCATTAAATATGCCACCATTTTGACAGATGGTAATGCCATCTGGAGCACACCTTTTTTTGACAGCTTTTGATAATAGTATAGAAGCTTTCATAATCGCACTAGCAGTATTTTCGTCAAGCTCATCCGCATCATGAAAATGCTTTTTTGGTAAGATCATAACATGACCTTCATTATATGGCTCATGATCTAAAAAACAACAAACAAATTCATTTTCATATACGACATGTACAGGTTCTTTCTTATTAGCTAATCGACACCCTAAGCATTCCATCTAAACACAACCTTCTATGTATGAATTGGTAGCTTTTGATACTTCATTTTATCATTAGAGATCCATATAGGCATTTTGTTTAAAAATTTTATAAATCTCATATTTAAGGAAAGCTCGTGACGATCTCTTCGATAAGTCTTTTTTACCACAAAAAGAACATACATTCTTATTTTTAGCACAAATTCCCTGAACGGTCGTTCACTCTCATCACATTTTCACATCGGTTACATACGATATATCTCGAAACGGTATTGTATTGATCTCATTTTGAGATATATAATAAGATTAATAAATTGAAAGCGATTACACTAGTGATTCGCTTAACAATACAGGGAGGATTTACAATGAGCCAGAAAGCAAGAAACCAATTTATTGAACGTTTGACGAACAAAACGACAATGAATAGGGATGAGGTTCTGAGAATGTCTGATGCAGAAATCGAATACTTCCACTGGCTCTATTTTGATGAATCACCGATGGATTTAATGTAATAACAGTAAGCCCTCTGCAAAGTTGCAGAGGGCTTTTTTAGTGTATCCAACTTAATTGTGTGAGGCTGTCTCTTTTTGAGCGAGAACCGTATCTTCAATACCAGTAGCTTTTTGCTTTTGAAATACAATCCCAATTGTGCGCATAAGTATTTTCACATCAAGAGCGAATGAGTAATTCAATATATACATGAGATCGAACCGTAATTTATCTTCTGGTATTGTAGTATATTTACCATTTATTTGAGCCAACCCGGTTATACCAGGTCTGACAAGTAAGCGATCGGTGAAATTTGGAATGGTTTTTATATATTGGTCTGTAAAATAGGGCCTTTCAGGTCTCGGTCCAATTAAACTCATATCTCCTTTTAATACATTATATAATTGAGGTATTTCATCTAACCTAGTCTGTCGCATAAATTTCCCGATAGAGGTGATTCTTGGATCTTTGTCACGCGCTAATACTGGACCAGATAATTTTTCGGCATTTTGTATCATACTTCTAAATTTATATATGGTAAATAATTCACCATGAAATCCTATTCTTACTTGTTTATATAGAGGCCCTCCACTTGACGTTATTGTAATACCGAAAATCAACAATACAACGACTGGACTTAGAATCGTTATTAGGAAAATCGAAACAAAGACATCAAAGGAACGCTTGAGAATGTTTTGTAAATCTGTTAAACCTGCTTTTCCATAGGATATTAAAAGCATATCTCCAACTCGTTTTGGCCGACTTTTAATCATTTGTATATCTGACCAACTTGGTACAATTAAAATTTCCTTACCTGCATCCTTGCATTTCCGAAATATATCTTCTTTAATGGGACTGTCATTACTTATTAGCACCGAACTAGCATTTAATAACTTTGCCTCCACCTCGCTAGTATCAGTATCGATGCACCCTTCAATCCTCCATGACTTTTCGATATGAGTCTCAAAATAGGACGCAAGATATGAAAAATCCCTTTCATCAGATCCTATTATTAATAGAGACCTGCCATTGCTAAAAGTTCCGGTGCTATTTACGTGTTGAGACTTTATATAAATAATCAAACCTATTGTTGTCAGTAGAAGTAAACCTAAAAAGTTTGGAGAGGTAAGGCAAAAAGCTTCAACTAATAGCAAAACATGGTAATAAATAACTTTCCATTTATTGTCCTCTAACATATCTTTAATAGGGGACTTAGCATCGATTAATATTTTCAAAAGCAATAAGAAATTCAATATCATGAAATAGTTTTCTACTATTAAAATATCCATTATTAAAGGATCATTACGCTGTAGGTATAATAAAATACTGCTCCCCATACCAACGAGCACGAATGCATTCATATGCTCACCCTCCCCTCTAACCATTAAATTTCACTTCTACTCTCTGATTTTTGGATTTAACAGCTTCACTATAAACATCAAATGTTTTCTTATACATAAGTTCATAAGTGAAGTTTTCTTCATAATGTTTTCTACCATTGTCACCAAGTGTTTTTCGTAGAATAGGATCAGTGATAATTTCTTCAAGTGAATTTCGAAGCTCATCTACACCATTTCTTGGAATTAAGTAGCCATTTTCACCATTATGAAGAACCTCACTGACTCCTCCAACATCAGAAGCTATTACAGGTAAACCAGCCCTCATACCTTCAAGTATACTTAGAGGTAAGCCCTCCCACTTGGAAATAAGTAATAGTGCTTGAGAATTGGAGAGCTGCATTTCAACATCTTCGCGTTCCCCTAAAAAATGGACCCTATTGTCCAAATTATTCTTTGCGACTAACTTTTTTATATTTTCTAATAATGGTCCATTTCCTATTAAACTTAATTCCCATTCCAAATGACGCAAACCGGAAAGTGCGTTAATTAATGTAGCGTGGTCCTTCTGCTCTTGGAACCTTGCAATCATTGTTAAGCGTGGAGGATGGTTTTCGGGATTTGCATATAATTCATTTGAAACATCTACTACCCCATTATGGATTGTTTGGATGTTTAAGGGAGTCGCTATTTTATGTGACAATGCTAACTTTCGATCATAATCGGATACGGTTATAACTTTTGATGATAATAACGATCCAAGTTTCTCAGCAATAATATATATTATGCGTTTACCTGTTTGAATTCCTTCTGTAAAAGACCACCCATGCGCTGTAAAGATAACTGGTACTTCCAACGAATCAGCTACTAATCTACCCAGTAAACCAGCTTTCGAAGAATGAATCGTTAATAAATCGGGTTGAATCTTTCTTAAGGATTCTTTTAACTCTTTTAAAGAACGCCAATCTTTGATTGGATTAATTTCTCGGTCTAAATTTTCTATTTTCAAAACTTCTATCCCATACTCATCTTTCATTATGAATGGAGGATTCTTACCACCAACGAGTAAATAAACTGAATGACCATCCAAGACTAACGATCGTGCTAAATAACGAACATGAATTTGAGCTCCACCTATGTTATCCCAATGAGTGATCAGAAATGCGATTTTCATGTCTGAATCTCCTCTCGATTGTTTCCTCCACACCAACTTTTACAACTGTAGTGGTCATCCATGGTAAAGCTGTAATCAACCATAGATGTCTCCAGTGTAAAGTGTCGATAAAAAAACTGTTGAAAATTAATCCGACTAAGACAGCAGTAACTAGTGCTGAAAATGCTCGCGCAGTACCTTTTTCGGAGAAATTATTGTATATCGATTTTAATAATGTGATTCCTAGAAATGACACCATGCAGAGAAACCCTATCCAACCATTTTCTATTAGGACTCTTACAAACAAACTATGCGGATCATATTCAAGTAATAATTCTGATTGCCCCGGGCCTATTCCTAGAGGTTTCAGTAAACCATTGTGTATCGCAAGAGCTTGAGTAGAAAAACGTTCACTATCATAGGCTTGAAAACCAAAGCGTTGTACGAGAAAGTCATTTATATCACTGGTTAAGATATAAAATACTATTACCGGCACGAATAGGAAAAGAAGTATAGATATTGTTTTCATCCTATTTTTTAATGAAGTATCACCAGGTAAGATTAAAAAGAGGCTCAACGCTATCAAGAAATTTCCATACGCTGCCCGTGAAAAGCTCATTAAAATACCAATACTGATTATTAAAAATAGCAAAATATAGAAATTTCTTTTTATTGTATTTTCTTTCTCACTTTTCATCAAGACGAACAAAGCACATGGTACAAGAAATGGCCCATAAACATTTGGATCTTTGAAAAGAGATGTTATACGTCCATATTTTAGGAATAGCTCCTCACCAGGAATTAAGCCAAAAAAAGCTAATAATCCTAAAGCTACTGCCAGTAATGCTGCTATTAAATATCCATTAAACACTACATGAACGGCTTTAAATTGATAATAGTTAATAACACCGATAAAAAATATCCAACCAACCACTAGGTAACAAGTAATTAAAAAATAATTTAATGAATATCTCAAATCCATAGCAGTAAACATGGATATTAAATTACATGATACAAATAGACCTACTAGTAATAATGGTAATAAAATTTTGCTGTGAAACCGCAGATAATGAGCAAAGAAACTACATACTACTAATACTATTAGTAGTAAATCATAAGGAGAAGGTTCAATATATACGATTGAACTAATAGATAAGAGAATGCCCAACATTAGTAAAAAGAAGCTACGAGTGTTTGACTTTGTCTCCACTTTCCACTCCCTTTCTCCCCAGCAACTCATTGATAAACGTAATCAATTTATTTGTTTGAAATTCCCGCGTTAACTCAATGTTATCGTCGGATGTGTGATACTCTATAAACCCTTTATTTTCCTTTTCTTTAATAAGTGATTTTAGTTGCTCAGCAATAATAATAGGATCATCAACCACCATACCTGCTTTTTTACTAATAATTAATTTTGCCGCTAAATTATTTTTCGTTCCTATGCCAAGAATTGGGCGACTTGCCCCAAAATATTCAAATAATTTTCCAGTATATATTCCTTTTTGTTTTTCATCATTCCAAAGCAAATGAAGCAGGATATCAGCTGTTTTTTGTTTCATAATAGATTCTTTATAATTTACGAATCCGTTATTTTTAAAGAACGAATTCACACCATAAGAAGAAACTTTGTTAAAAACGTGATTTAAGTCTCGCCCATATAAGTTAATAGTTATCTTATTCTCATACCTGGTACCTTTAAGAATGGAAAGAGCCTTAAGTAATGGAGTGATATCTTGGTTGCTTTCGTAAATTTTCCCAGTATAAACGATGTTTAATTTAGGATGATAAGGTGCTTTATAACTTGTCATTTCACCCTCATAATCTGTTGGGTCAAATCCATTTAATATAACTTTTACTGGACCATTATATTTCTTCTTAATTTGATCCGCTAAATGTTCAGAAACTGTAACTAACCCACACGCGGTAGATAGAATTTCTCTTTCAAATTTGGTTTCTAATTTAGTCCTGATGGTACTATGCTGATAGGCATGATGGTCGATCCATAAGTCTCTTAGTTCTCCAACCCATGGAATTTTATATATCTTTGAGAGTTTGCTTCCTATTAATAGGGAAGTTAAGGGCATTGCACTTGCAAAAATTATATCTGGACGCCAATCATCAATTAGTTTCTTTCCTTCTTTTAATGCATATGGATACCAACCGATTTGCCCATCTGGAAAATTAAGAAGTTCCCTGTAAACATAACCAGGTTTCTTTAATAATGAAAACTTTTTATGTGATGTATATCCTTCATAAGCTACCTTTCTACTCCCACCGAGTAGGATCTCAATAGGTTTATTTACATTAATCCATGAGGTTGCATACACATCATTATTTGATAAATCTGGAGATAAATTTAGTGGTAAGGTTTGATTTTTGGCAGTGAGGATCTTAACTTCATGTCCACATTGTTTAAGGTACTTCGCTGTTTTACTCACCCTAATAGCGCCTATTGTATTATAGGGAGGAAAATAATAAGATACTACTAATATTTTCATATATATCCTCCTCATAGAGCTTGAATAATATCATCATATAGCATTCTTTCATTGTGATGGGCTAATTGACTATTATGCCAAAGCATTGTGAAGTCTCCATTGTATTTGGTGCACTCATCATATATATTTAAAATTTTCTCCATCGCATCGTTATGTGACAAAGAAAGATATTCCTTATTAAGTAATGAAACTTCCATCACTAAAAGAGGACGTTCGATCAAGCTTAGTTTCTCTTTTGTAACGATGTTAAAAACCGGGAATTCATAACATATACCACACCTGAATCCAGGGGTTTCAGCATAACTTAACGTACTATCATAATGAAGACCTGCTTCATTCCATAATTTCCAGGTTACCTCAGGATCCCATCTCAAGAAGTGTTGTCTTCCTCCTATTTCATCAATAGGTATATTTTCATTTTCACAAACCTTTTTAAGTCTCTTAAGCTCAAATGATAGTTGTTTCCCATTTTGATAAGTAAGATAACTAGGATGAAGTCCGATTTCATGATTACGGTTGTGAATTTCCCTCAGCAAGGACTTTATCCAATTTGATTGGATTGAATAATTCCCATCGACATCCCCTGCTGTTCGGTCAGTAATAAAGTAAAAGGCGCTTTTAAAGCCCCTGCTTTCACTTTTACTCATTAAGTAATGAAAAGTATTGAATACATCGTTAGTTGTTTTCCCTAGATGTAAATTGAAATAAGAAGTAAGCCTATCCTTTGCGAGAAGATAGTTCTTCCGTTTAATAATATCTCCAGTCATACTCTTCATAGTTTTATGCAGGTTTTTACTAACAGTTAATGGCCAATCCACGTCATGACTTAAGAAAACCTTAGATGACCTTTCCTTTCTCACTAACTCTGGCCACTGTATTTTTATTAGAGTCCATAGTATTTCTAAGTATTCATTCACAATGGGACGATGAAGAAATCCTTCTTTATAAGCTAAAGAAGCATAAGCCGGAAAACGATTATGTTTGTCACGGGTCTTTATAACAAGCTCTTCGTATCTAGTTAACATATAAAAAGAGCTTCCAAAAAGATCTATACCAACTTTAATTAACTTTCTTTCTCGTTTAATAAAGTTATTATTAGTTACTTGCTCGCCGTAAATAACAGGAGTTGCTGGAAAATCACCTCCTATTTCAGCAAAGATATCACACTTTTCTAAAGGTGTTTTTGGAAGTGATTCTTTTAACAGCCAATTCGTTTCATATTTTTTAAAAAATATGTCGTTAACAACGATTTCTTTATCACCCCCTCCTTTCAATGTAATCCTTAAGTCATTTCTTTCTTCTTCTACCATTTGAAACGAAAAACCTAAAAACCTTTGAAGAAATAACTCATAGATATACAGTCTCTCTGCACAGCTGTTTGGTGGGTGGTAAAGAATAAACATGTTAAACTTTACTCCTTAACGTATTTTTACATCGCACATAATCTCTTATGGAGCGAGCTACAGTTTTCCAACTATTCAATTCAATTGTATAATAAGGAACCATTTCGCCTCCCCAAGCTGCTTTATTATCTGCAACACTCTTCATGTTGGCACCAACTAGATCAATTCCTGTTGCCCCTGCTTTGTGCAGATCGCTAAAACAGAACACATCCATCAGAGTGTTTGGGGAATCTTGTGCATAATCTCGCTTATATCCTACCAACCAGGAAATTCCTCTACCATTTTCTTTATGCAAAACAACAGACCCTGATACTGGCTTCCCATCGGGAGAATAGGTTACATAAGACCGCATCATATCTTCACCCATGATATCCTGTGCCAATTCTAAATCCTTTAAAGACAGTGAGTGTGAAAAACCGTTTCTAATCTCTGTTTCTATTAAACAATTATAAATTAAAGACATGTCGTTGGTTCTCTCTACTCTAAATCCATTTTGGCATAATTTTCTGTATCTACTCCTCACACTGGGACCGGCTTTTTCAATTGAGTATGGAAAATTCATAAGGAATGTATACCTTACACCCACATCAAAATTCGCCCATTTCCAAGGTCTTACATCCGTATAATCCGTTGGAAGAAATAGAACATTATTAGAAACTCCGATATCGAGCATATGGTGGATAAGCTTCTCAGATAACCGCGATCTTTGATGATATAAGCGACGTGGTGAGTTAGTAGGGGTCGATTTGAATAATATAGGGGTATAAGCATTTAAGGGTGGCTGTACAATCTGGTTTTTTTTGTTAAGAAAAAAGGTTCCTTCTATGCATGGGTACTTTTTTGCGGATTCAGAAACCGCAATTTTATGTGTTTTCACACCCCATTTCGCCTCATTAAATTCATGCCACCTGGGTGATGATAAAGCATTTGCCTCTGTTCTAAGTACGTAATCTTCGCATGAACTTTCGAACGCTATCTTGTTATCCAACTTTGTATTCATAGGTATTACACCCTTTCGCAGAATATATATTAATCTATAAATTATTTCCTAATAGTATTATTAGTTTTTATCATATTGATTTGTGGAGAGGTTTTGTCTGATACTCATCTACTTTTGGGATGATTCCAAGAACAGGGATTTGTAATAAAAGTTCTACTTCCTCTTCTGACTTCACTGTTTGATCTAGAAAATCAATAAGGAAAGTAATGATAATACCTAGTATTCCGCCTAGAAGCAAAGCAATTAGTGTGTTGATTACAATATTGGGTGAAACAGGTTGTTGATCTTCAACAAAAGTTGCTTTGTCTAAAATTGCCACATTATTGATATTCATAAGCGAAGGAACTTCTTTTTGAAAAGTAGTCGCAAATGTATTTGATATGCGAGCTGCATCTTCTGGTTTTTCATTTCTAACTGTAATTGACGTTATCAAGGAGTCTTGATCTGAACTTGTATAAACGTTCGAGAGAAGATCTTCGGTTGAATATGGAAGGTTCAGTTCTTTTCTTACCTTTTCTGCTATTCTGTTACTTTTCATGATTTTCTCGTAAGTAACGACTAAATTCTGGTTTGTAATAACATTTGAATAGCTTTCGTTTGCATCTGGATTTTGAGATTGAACAAGTATCGTTGCAGTAGCTTCATATTGTGGTTTAAGGACAAATAAGCTGATGACCAGAGACATAATGGCAAAAAGGGCTGTCATTATCAAAATTAGTTTTATTCTCTTCTTGAGGATATTAATAATGTCCTGTAATTCTAGTTCCATAATAACCCCCCATTTCTTTTAAACTCCTTTTCGTTCCTTATAAAGAACACCCTGATATAATTATACTGTATAAACATACATAGTAGAATCATAAACAGTGTTAGGCATGAACCTGTCCCCAATCTTTAAAGTTCTTTTCTACTGAAGTAACTTCACCATTCTCCATTTCGAAAATGAAATCACAGTTCTTTATTGTACTTAACCTATGAGCTATGATGATTAAGGTTTTTTGTCCTTTTAATAAATCTATCGCTCTCATTATTTCATTTTCCGTCTCGCTATCTACGGCTGAAGTAGCCTCGTCCATAAAGATAATTTCGGGGTTCGTATACAAAGCTCTAGCAATTCCAATCCTTTGTCGTTGTCCTCCAGATAATCTCAATCCTCGCTCTCCAACCATCGTGTCCAGACCGGCTGGGAGTGATCGAACATACTCCTTTAATTGTGCTTGCTCTAAAGCCCTCCAAACCTCCTCATCATTAATATCTGCCTTGACTAGTCCGAAAGCCACATTGTTTCTTATCGTATCATCAGAAAGAAAAATAGTTTGAGGGATATACCCTATTTTTTGAACGAGAATGGATCTTTGTTCATCTATATCTTTCCCATCAATCGTTATCTTTCCCTTTTCTGGAGTAAGCAGTCCTAGAATTAAATCAACGATAGTGGTTTTACCTGCACCAGATTTTCCTATGAATGCAGCAGCACTTCCGATAGGTATTGTTAAAGAAACATCTTTTATAATGAGTGCATGATCGTTCGGGTACCTAAAACTTACATTGGTTAATGATATTGCACCCTTGTAGGTTTTTTCGAAACTTTCCATCTTATCCTTCACATGCGTATTTTGAGGAAATAACACCTCATTCTTCTCTATATCTTCATAAACGATCGATAAAGCTGGATAATTATATCGAATTGTAGTTATGACAAATAATATTCTATTTATTGATGGCAAGAGTCTGAAAGCAGCCATACAAAATAATGCCATTGTAGAAACAACCTGTGTAGTTTCTAGGTTTTGATAAAAAATTATCAACATAGTAACTAATACAATAGATATTAAAAGAGTTTCAATAAAAGGTCGTGGAGCGTACTCTAACATCTTAATTGATCTATTATTTACAGCTATTGTTTTTCCTAGATTGGCATATTCATTAACAAAGTACCCTTCCTTACCCGTTACCCTTACTTCTTTACCAGCTCCGAGTCCTTGTTTTACCCATTTAATCATTGAACCATTTAAATCTTGTTCTTCTTCTCCTAATTTCGAAATTTTTGTTCTGTAGAATTTAAAGAAGGTGAAAATACTTCCGCATAAGATAATGGACGCGGTTAATGTAGCTATTGGCGAAACAAAAAATAGTAAAGTTAATATGAATGAAGCTACTAGGATTTCTGTTGCAAGTTGGAAGGATGAAATAATTACTTTACGGAAGATTTTGGGGACTTCTATGGTTATATTTCTTAGCAAATCAGCCGAATTTCTCTGCAAATGAAACGTATATGGCTTTATGAGATACGTTTTAAATAGTCTTTCGGATAACTTGATTTCTTGATTGAAAATCAACTTATATTGAGCGTATTCAAAGATCAGCAAGTACATGTTTTTGAAAATATAAATGAATAAAAAGGTTATAACAGAAAAGATAACAAAGGAATTAGTCGATTCAAATCCTAGGAAAGAATATATATTCGATAGGAAAGTAATATCCTGTATAACTTCAGGGTTTGTAATGATACCTACAAAGGGGATAATTAACCCTATACCTAAAGTTTCAAATAAAGCAGCAATAATCATCATTAATAACAAAACAACTAACTTTCTTTTATCTTTAACGTCGAAAAGAGTCATAGCTTTTCTTATTGAATTTACCATTATCTCCACCTCCAATTATTCAGTGGTACTGATCAACCTGTATTGGGATGTTTTGAAAGTCTCCTTCTGATTTTTATTTATATTAAATGGAATGAACTATTTAAGAACATAAGCACCAACTTTCATTAAAGAGAACAAATAGTTGTTATTAGATAGCAAAAAGTATACGAAGTTCGTACTTAACAATGGTTCTTTTGGTCTGAATCACAGTAACTTTATATAGTACTATTTTAGTTCTATATAAAGAACAAGTCAACAGCTAATAACTTAATTCTAATAAAAGACTTCCTTATATCAGGAAATCTTTTATTAGCAAACAAACTAAGTAGCTTTATCAATTTCTTTTATTACCTCCACTAAATTATCTTGTTTTTTCTTCAACAAAGCTCTAGCAATATCAACATCAGTTCCTAGTAAAAGCATGACGATGGCAACCCTCACATCACCACCGGCCTTTTCACTCGCTTTACTAGCTTCTTCTGCCTTAACACCAGTGATTTCCTGAATAATCGAGACAGCACGTTTACGAAGTTTTTCATTTGAAGCTTGTACGTTGATCATGAGGTTTCGATACACTTTCCCAAGCTTGATCATGGAAGCTGTTGTAATCATGTTCAGTACCATTTTCTGCGCTGTCCCCGCTTTTAAACGCGTGGACCCCGTGACCACCTCAGGTCCGACCGGTACCTCGATTGGGAATGTAACTTTTTGTGATAAAACAGAGCCGATGTTACATGCAATTCCAGCAGTTGGGATGCCCAGTTTGATTGCGGCATTAACTGCACCTAGAACATAAGGCGTTCTTCCACTTGACGCTATGCCGACAACCATATCCTTTGAGCCCACATGTTTATAAACATCAGCTGCTCCTGTCTCAGCACTATCTTCCGCCCCTTCGATTGGGAAGCGAAGGGCTCGGTCGCCACCAGCGATAATCCCATTCACAAGGTCATGCGCAACTCCAAAAGTTGGTGGGCATTCAGAAGCGTCAAGAACGCCAAGTCGACCACTCGTACCCGCTCCAAAATAAAAGAGTCGACCTCCATTCTTCATGACTTCAACCGCTTGATCGATGACCTTCTCGATCTGGGGGAGAGCCCCCTTCACTACTGAAGGCACATGATGATCTTCTTCATTCATCAACGCAATAATCTCTAAAGTTGAAAATTGATGAAGTTGTTCTGATTTACTATTTCTCATTTCTGTATTCATGTTGTTCACATCCGTCATATCTGTACCTCCATCAGGCATAGCTGTCCTTAATCGCATGATAGGACGACGTTAGATTTTTTTTCATTCTTTCAGTGAGCAAACCAGTAGTAAGCAGCGCGCAAATGCATGCCCCTACTGCAGGTGACAAATCTGGATAAGCGACTTTTTGTTTCACAAAGCTTTCATTTAGCTTTCTTTCAAACGTCTTTCTGAAAAATGCTGACTGGAACAGGCCTCCACATAATACGATTGAGCTCGTCTCGTTATGAACAACTTTTACAAGTTTCATGAGACTTTCACAAGCATCATCGAGGATACATAGTGCAGTAGGATTCCCATGTTCTCCAAGCTTGATGACACACTTAGCTAAAGATGCGATCTTCAATCTAGGATAATCACCTTCATAAATGCTGGTAATGATTTCAGGAACGCTTTTCAACGTCAAATAAGTAAGCACGTTTCCAACGAATTCTTCATCTAATTTTTGTACGTTATCATGCATGTCGCCAAGAACTTTCAAGGCCTGTCTCCCTATATCATAGCCACTTCCATTGTCCCCAAATAGATATCCCCAACCTCCAACACGAACAGGTGCCTTATTAGGGTTGATCGAATAAGCAATCGACCCCGTCCCAGCGATTAGGACGGTTCCTTCCATTGAAAAGGTTCCACTTGCAAGTGCGCCGTAGGCATCGTTCGTAACCGTTATCGATCCGCTGAAATCTGGTAAACATTCAAGTAACCATTTTCCCCAACGTTCCTGATCCTCTACCCTGTCGCCTCCAGCCGTCGATACATAGATCGCTACAATCTCACGTTGTACTAATTTATAAGTTAAGGATGTTATCACCTGTAGAACTTCCTTACGAACCTCTTCTTCTGAACGCGATTTGATATTCGTAGATCCCGCTATGCTTTTAGCCAATATCGTTCCTTCTCGGTCGCAAAGTAACGCTTCTGTTTTCGTTCCACCACCATCGATTCCGATATAGTACATATTATTTGATCGCACCTTGTGTAAGTCCCTCCATAAATTGTTTTGAAGCAATGAAGAACAGAACGATCATCGGTAACGAAGCAAGTGTAAGACCTGCAAAAAGAGCTCCCCAATCAGCTGAATACTCACCGAAGAGTGACAGCATGCCGACTGGTATCGTTCGTTTTAGATCATCCGTAATAAAGATCAACGGAAAGAAAAAGTCATTCCATGATTGGATAAATTGAATAATCATCACTGTTCCTAGTGCTGGTCTCATCAGTGGTAAGACGACATTCCATAGAATGCGAAGGTTTCCAGCTCCATCGATTCTCGCAGCTTCCTCGAGCTCCCGTGGCATCGTTCTAAAGAAGCCTGTCAGAATAAGCACGGATAAAGGAATTCCTGTTGCCACATACATGAAGATCAATGACCATAGTGAATTTAATAGCTGTAGGTCTTTCATCAATATGAAGAGTGGTACGATTCCAAGTTTAATAGGAAGCATCATACCCATTAGAAAGAAAAAGAAGATCATGTTGTTCCATACAAATGTAAAGCGTGCGATATAAAATGCCGCAAGTGAAGACGTGACGAGAATCAGTGTCACAGACACCACACTTACGAGAACGCTGTTCATGAAATACGTCATGAACGGCACTTGTTCGAGCAAGCTTTTATACGTATCTAACGTAAACGTTTCTGGTAACGAGAGTGGATTCGTGAAAATTTCAGAACTCGTTTTAAAAGAAGATAGAATCATTAATAGGATCGGATAGATGCTGACCGATGCGACTAAAAATGCAAAGACGTAATAAAAAGGCTTTGACCAAATTGTATTCTTCATCATATCCCCCCTAAAGATCCACTTGTTTTTTCTGCATATACTTCAGGTACAGTGCTGTAAAGAACGAGATGAAAATAAACAACACGACCGCAAGTGCTGAACCGAGACCTACCGCGGTGGTAGATCCACCCGCTGAACCACCAAAGGCAAGTCGATAAAAATATACTGCGAGCGTATCAGTAGAATGGTAAGGTTCTCCTTGTGAACCTTGCATCGCATACACGAGTTCAAAGGCTTCAAACGATTGAATAAACGTTAACACCGTCATAATCATGATCGATGGCACCATTAGTGGTAAAACAATTCTTCTAATCATCGCAAAACCAGCTGCCCCGTCGAGTTTTCCAGCCTCGAACAGCTCTTTCGGAATTGATTGAAACCCGGCAAGAAAGATGAGAACGCCAAATCCGAGACCATACCAACAATTGACGAGAATAATAGAAATGAGAGCCGTATCAGGATCGCCAAGCCATGCCTTTTCAAGATGTTCTAATCCGACCTTTTCTAGAATAACGTTCAAAGCTCCATAATTCGGATTCAAAATCAGTTTCCATAGGAAGCCAACAACAATGACTGAAAGGAGCCGTGGTAGGAAGTAAGCGATTTTTAGAAACTCAGAACCACGAACCTTTTTATAAATAATATAAGCAAGAATAAAGGCAAGACCATTTTGGAAAACCATCTGAAGAGCAAAATACAGGATGTTATGACCGAAGGCATTCCAAAACAAATCTGAAAAAGGTTGGAGCGTGAATAAATCTTTGAAATTCTTCAGTCCAACAAATTCACCTCTAACGATTCCTTTCCAATCGAAGAAACTGTATGTAAGTGCAGCAAATAACGGATAAACAATAAATAACCCATAAATAATCAAGGCGGGAATAGGGAAAAGGTGAATCGTCCACCTTTTCCAGTTCCGTTGCTTTTTCACTGTCACAGGTTTATGCATTGCTGGTTTCATATTCTCCGCCCCTTGTACATTATTTTAGAGGTTCATACCATGACTTCGCGCTATCCTGAACAGCATTTGCAACATCCTCAGGAGAACGTTCACCTAAGTACATGCCCTGGAGTTCTGTTTCAATTGTAGCTTTCGTTGAGGGATTACCACCCGCGAAGTGAACAAGCATCATGTATGGTGTTGACTGTTCTTCTACCGCTTTTCCAAGCGAATTTACAAGCTCATCATCCGACTCAATTCCAGGTATCGCACTAATCATTTTGAATTCTTCCGTAAACAGCTCTCCAAACTCCTCTGTCGTCATAAACTGAAGGAACTTCTTAGCCGCATCCTTATTTTCTGAATTTGCATTGATCGCATAAGAACCGTCTACCCATGTCGTAATCGTTGGTTCTTTTCCAACTGCTGAAGGCATCGGGAAGAAACCAAGCTCAAGATCAGGATTCATTTCACGAAGCACCTCGATTTCCCAACTACCTAGTGGGAACATCGCAGCATCTCCGGTAAAGAACATCGTACGAATATCTTCCATCCCAAGACCTTCATAGTTTTCAGGGAAGAATTGCTTTAATTCATCTAATGCTTCGATTGAGCTTTTAAATTCGTCACTTGTGAAATCTGTCTCTCCTGCAGTGATCTCATCTACAAATTCATTCGCTCCGTAGTGTGCGGGTCCGATAATTCCGTGAGAAAGAGATAAGAGCCACCCTTCCTTCGTTCCGAGAGAAATAGGAGTATATCCTTCGTCCTGTAACGTCTTGTTCAAAGTCATAAACTCTTCCCATGTTTTTGGTTCTTCAAGACCTAACTCTTCAAAGATTTTCTTGTTATAAAACATTTGCGTTGTACTTATGTTTAACGGGACACCATACTGTTTATCGTCTGTCCCTTTCGAAGCAGCAAGTGTTTCTTCTGGGTACTGATCAAGACCCTCGAGTCCATCAAGCGGCTCAAGGTAACCAGCGTCAGCTAGTTCAATCCCCGGGGTATAAGGACGAAGATGAATAACATCTGGACCTTCCCCACTCTGAAGAGCCGTATTTAGAATCGTGTTGTACTCTGTGTTTTTCGATGGTTTAAATTCAACGTTAATATCTGGATATTCTTCATTGAACTTTTCGATGACCTTTTCATAACTTGCTTTGTCTTCCGTTCTCCAACTACCAATTGTTAAAGTCGCCCCGTCCTCACTTCCTCCATCACTACCAGAGTTCGTGCTACTACAAGCCGAAACCACAAGAAGTATCGATAACAACGCCATAAAAGAAATCGCTTTCATTTTTTTCATGCTATTACTCCCCCTTAATAAAAGTTGAATGTATTAATGAATGTAGATGTGGTCGAATCACTTTCATATTATGTTTTCTTCCATAGTGAACGATGTTCGTCAAAAATGTTACAACGAGTTTCCTGACAGGGTCGATCCATAAGCTTGTTCCTGTAAAACCTGTATGACCGAAGCTCCCTATCGACCAACTCCCACACGATAGCTCCGCTCCTTTGCCACTCCATACTTCAAATCCAAGTCCGCGATTATGCACTACATGTTTCTGAGCCTGTAGGATTCTCTTTTCCTGTAAGACACGTTGCTGTTCTGGATAAAGAAATAGGTTTCCAAACTTTCCAACATCAGACGCAGTTGAAAACAGTCCCGCACTCCCACTTTCACCACCGAGATGAAGTGCTTTTTCGTCATGAACTTCACCTTGAATGTAGGAGTCACCGTACGCTTCAGTAGATGCGATCGTATCCCCAGTTGGGTGAAAACCTGTAGAAGAAAGTCCCCACGGCCGATAAAGATAGGTTTCTGTGAAAGTCGACAACGGTTGACTAGTTATTTCTTCAATCACCTTCCCAAGTAAAATCATCCCTGAATCGCTATAAAGCACCTTTCCCCCAGGCTTATGAACAAGAGGTAATGCAACGATCTCCTCGAATATTGGTCTCCTCTCGCTCCTTTTCATATGTTGAAGATCAGCTGGGAGGCCACCCGTGTGTGTAAGGGCGTGTTTAATTGTAACGTCTCGATGCTTAAACTCTGGTATGTAGGTCTGTATAGGATGGTCTAAATCTAATGAGCTGTTATCGAGTAGCCAGAGGATTGAAGGTAAGGTCGCCATCACTTTTGTGAGAGAAGCGATATCAAATTTTGTGGTTTTCGATATGCTAGTTACGTTGTTATGGCGATCAAGATAAGTTCCATAAGCTTTATGAAACACCGTTTTCCCTAAATGTTGAACATGAAGGGTTGCGCCTGGCAGTTCATTATCTTTAACTAACTGGTTAAGATACTGATCAAACATGCTTTTTCAAATGCTCCACAGCTTTTCGAGTGCGCTCGAGTGCAGCAACACTTTCATTATAATTCCGGCTTGTTAAACCAACGTACAAAATATCGATTACATTAAGCTGCGAAATGCGTGAACTCATCGCGCCACTTCGAATGCTCTTTTCAAGTGAGCTAGTAAAAAGCTTAATATCAGCGAGCTTTGATACTGGATTCGCACCATATTTCGTAAGCGTGATAACTGTTGCTCCATTTTCTTTCGCAATATTCAACGATTGAATAATATCGTTCGTTTGACCTGAATACGAAATGCCAAACACCACATCTTCCTCACTAAGGTTCGCGCTTATGGTTCCCTGTGAGTCATAATCAACCGCTGCTTCACACCATCGGTTGATTCTTGAAAGCTTTTGTTTAAAATCCTGCGCGATCAATCCAGATGCTCCAATACCATATAATGCGATCTTTCTCGCTTTCCCAAGCACTTCGATCGCTTTCTCCACCTCATCACGTGAAAGAACGGAGAGTGTATCATTGATCGATTGGATGTTGTTATTGGAGATATTAGCGATGAAAGAATCAACGGTTCCATCAATTGAAATTTCCTGATAAGAATTACTGCTCTGTTTCTTAGCAAGGTCGCCAGCAATTCGAAGCTTCAATTCTTGAAACCCCTTATAGTTAAGCGTTCGAGAAAGGCGAATGATTGTAGCTTCACTCACTTCTGTCCGATGTGCCAGTTTTTGAATAGAAAGGTTGATCACTTCCTCTGGACGATTAACAATGTACTCTGCTACTTTTCGTTCGGAAGGTTTAAGAGATGCCATCGATTCATGAATACTGATTAATCCCCCGCTCATCATGTTATCCCTCCTTAATTTAATGGAATTTTCTAATAAGTTTATTCTAGTGTATCAAGTTTTATTTATTATTCAACTACTTTTCATGAAGTTTTGTTACAAACACGTATAAAAGACACTCGCGATTCCTTGCCACGAGTGCCTTTTGAAACTATTTATATAACAAATAATTTCCCCTAACCCTCTTAAAATCCTTTAGATCATCTTCCCATCTCTCCTGCATATCTTCCACGCTTTCACCTTGCTCGATTGCTTCTCGTATCCATCCATTACCAACAAGAAGATCGAAGAATGAAACGCCGCTACTGTTTTCTGCTCGAAACTCAAAGTTTTCTGGATAAAGATCGTGAATCGTTTTGACAAGATTCAACCCAGTGATGACAGGCTTGAACTCTTCCTTATCTGTCACATGTATTTGCACCCCGTGTGTTAGTTTGCCTGCATGTTTTGAGAAAGATGGTGTATATGACGCTGCTCTAAAATCAACGCCTGGCAGGTTGAGATGATTTAATTCAGAAGCGAGTTCGTTTGAATTGATATAGGGTGCACCGATCAATTCAAATGGCTTCGTTGTTCCTCGCCCTTCCGATACATTTGTGCCTTCTATTAGAGCAGCACCTGGATAGACAAGTGCTGTGTCGAACGTTGGCATGTTAGGCGAAGGCAACACCCACTCGAGTTCTGTATCATCATAGTACATATCGCGGTCCCAATCTTCCATTTCAACAACGGTTAAATCTGCACCGATTCCAAATTCATGATTGAAAAGCTTCGCAAGCTCCCCAACCGTCATGCCGTGACGAAGTGGAATTTCATACTTTCCTACAAAAGAAGAATACTCATCGTTCAGTACTGGCCCTTCAACACCTTCTCCTCCAAGAGGATTTGGACGATCAAGAACGATAAATTCAATATCATTTTCTTCGGCTGCTTCCATCGCATAAGCCATCGTATAAATGTACGTGTAGAAACGCGTTCCTACATCTTGAATATCAAAAAGCAAGACATCGATCCCCTCAAGCATCTCAGGTGAAGGTTTACGAGTTTCTCCATACAAACTGTAGACAGGAAGCCCGGTCTGTTCATCTGTATAATACTCAACGTATTCTCCTGCTTGTGCACTTCCCCGTACCCCGTGCTCTGGTCCATAAAGGGCAGTAAGGTTCACATCAGAATCATGATGCAGGAGATCAACGATGCTAGTTAACTCTTGATCGACACCCGTTGGATTCGTGATCAAACCAACGTTCTTCCCCTCGATCAGTTCTTTTTCATCATCTAATAGTACTTCTACTCCGAGTTTAAAATCCTTTTTATGTTTCTTTTTATGATGACCATGTTTATGCCCTCTTCCATCGCTATCAGCTAGAGCTACTGAGATCGTAGACATAACAAGAACAGACATCAAAATCATGACGAACCATTTTTTCATATGTGAAACTCCTCCCCCAAGGAGAGAAGAGAGGTAAAAGCTCTCTTCTCAGATTAGTTTAGTATGTTAAACCGTGACCGAATGGATAAAGAACATCATTTTCCACACCCGGGATCGTAACAGGTAACTTCCCAGAAGGTGCATGTTCACCAAAGATAGTTGCGGTTGTAGCTTCAAAGCTAGCTGTTCTAAAACCGTATTGTGCAAGATAACTATCGATCTCTGGATAAGCCATAATATCGTATGGATTTCGAATCCCTACTCCGATTACTGATGCTTCTGTCGTTTCCATTAAGTGGTTGACCATCTTCATTTGCGGATGGTCTTCAGAACGGGTACCAATACTGTACGTATACGTCCCAACAATGATTTTATCTGCCGATTCAACGACATCAAGCTGTTCTTCTGTTAATTCGTAATTCGAAGCAAGGCTGATCACTGTTGCGTTCGGTTGATGTTTTTTCACAGCTTCTCCAAGAGAATCAATGAAACTTCTCCCCAGAACCACTACGTTTTCGTCACTTTGTTTACTGAGAGGTAGAACATTCTCATTTTTAATGAGCGTGATGGACTTTTCTGCAGCAGTCTTTTCCACAACTTTGTTTTCTTCTGATCCAACCGTATCTAGCGCATCTTGAATTTTGTCTTCAACGTCTTCTGAATTCTCAGACTTAATAATCCCTCTTTTTATTTTCAAGGTCAAAATTCGTTCGACTGACTCCTCGATACGATCTTCTGAAATTTCTCTTGATCGAACCGCATCTAATAATCCACTTGCTACTTCAGGTAAACCAACCGGCATCAATACGATATCCGTTCCTGCTTTCACAGCACGTACCGCAGCATCTACAGAGCCAAAGTGCTCCACGATTGCACCCATGTTCATCGCATCAGTAATAATGACTCCTTCATGACCCATCTCTTCCCGCATAAGTCCGGTCAATACTTTTTCTGATAACGTAGCGGGTAATGAAATTTCCTCGCCATCTTTTTTGGATATCACCTTTGTGTCATCAATTTTCGGAAACGTGACATGAGCTGTCATGACTGCATCGATTCCTGCTTCCATAGCCTGCTGAAATGGGTATAATTCAACCTTTTTCAAACGTTCTTTATCGTGAGGAACTTCAGGTAGTCCAAGGTGTGAGTCAACCGCGGTATCCCCATGACCCGGAAAATGTTTCGCCGTTGCAGCTACGCCTGATTCTTGCAGCCCTTTTGTATACGCGATCCCTTGCTTTGCGACTAACTCAGGATCTTCGCCAAACGACCGAACCCCTATAACAGGATTGTCAGGGTTATTGTTCACATCAAGTACTGGTGCAAGGTTCATGTTTATACCAAGGGAAGCAAGTTCTTCACCAATCACTCGACCTACATCTTCGGTGACTTCCTCAGATCGCGCTGCCCCAAGAGCCATGTTCCCAGGCATATCAGTGCCCGATTGAAGGCGCGTCACGATTCCACCTTCCTGATCAATTGTCATCAACAATCCATATTTCTCAGAAGCTTCCTGGTAATCAGAAACGAGTCTTGCTGTTTGCTCTGTCGTGACCACGTTCTCTCTAAATAAAATGACTCCGCCAAGATGATAGTCTTTCACCTGCTGCTCAATCACAGGCAACATTTCCGTCACATCTTCACCGTTCCAAGTTCGATAATCTGGCATCAACATCTGTCCAACTTTTTCTTCGAGCGTCATGTTATGGATCGCACGTTGGATAACATCGTACTTCATTCCTCTTTCTTTGATTAACTTTGGTGACTTCGATGCATGTATCGCAATTCGATCGCGATCTCTCCCGTCTGATACATAAATAAACGTACGACCTGGATGCCCATTGAGCGTAACCATTCCGTCCTTATCAACAGACGCGACGTTTTTATTTGAGGATTTCCACCTTAGCTTGTCTGATGTTTTCATAAAATGTCCGTCGTCATAGATGTGGAGAGCACTTAACTGAATCGAATCTCCCTCTATAGTTGTTTTTACTTCTGGAACATTCTGCATCAAGATCAAGTCCGTTCGATCATGCCCCTTATTCTTTTTTGCTTGAGCGTTACCCGGGTTCATCCACCCTTGTGAAACGATCAATACGAAAGCTAGTAAAAAAACAAAACACTGTTTACCATTTTTCGGCATTTCTTTCCCTCCTACTTAAAATCAATACGAACGTTTAACCCACTCATCACTCGTGAATCTGAGACGTTTTCCGTTTAGTTCTATATGGTCGACATACCATCCGCGCTTATTGACGGACGAATCCGTAACATAAGAAAAGCGTATATAGTTTGTCTCCTCTGGCACAGTCAGTTTTTTCTTTTCCCACCGATCACTATTGCCAGTAAGCACCGTTAACTCAGTCCAATCTGTTCCATTCTCGGATAGTTCAACTTTTCCTACATCATAGTTTGCTTCCAATTGATACCATGTATGAAAAGAAAACGAAGAATCTTTATTCACATCGACTTTTGCAGTAAGGTGTTTTGTTGCCTTGTCACCGTATCCAGCAAACCACGGATCAGCTTTTTTTGGCATAGCGACCGGAATCGCGTCCGCCACCTGCCTGGCAAATGCTCTACGCGTAGGGGATGTGGATACCGTTCCCCTCGTAGGATGAACGCGATTTGTTAATAAGATTGCAATCGTTTGATTCGAAGGGCTGATGACAAGAGACGTTCCGGTGTACCCCGTGTGACCAAGCGTCGTACTTTCAGTCAACGCATCCATAAACCAGCCTTGCTGAAGTTCAAAACCTAGTCCATGGTCATCACCCGGAAACTGAGGAATACGATTCTCGGTAAGGAGCTGTACGGTTTCAGGTTCTAGGATCCTAGTACCACCATAACGACCTTCCATCAAAAACATATGAGCGAACTTAGCTAGGTCTGAAGCAGTTGAAAAGACCCCTGCATGACCGGCCACTCCATCTAACGACCAGGCATTCTCATCGTGAACCTCCCCCCAAACAAGCCCTCGATTCGTCCACGGTTGATATTCTGTTGCGGCGATACGGTCTATTAGTTTCGGGTCAGGATTATAGAACGTATCATTCATACGAAGGGGTTCTGTGATCGCCTTTTCCACATACTCATCAAGACGCATACCTGATAATGTTTCTACAAGCGCACCGAGTGTGATCATGTTGAGATCACTATATGTATACTCTGTACCTGGTTCTGACTCGAGTGGATAGTGAAACACATATTGCATACGTTCTTCTCGGGATCCATCGATGCTATAAAGCGGAACCCAGGGCTTAAATCCAGACGTATGTGTCATGAGTTGTTCTATGGTAACGCTTTCTTTTCCGTTCGAAGCAAATTCCGGGATGTACTTAGCCACCGGGTCATCGAGGTGGAACAATCCTTTTTCATAGAGTGTCATCGCAGCTGTTGTGGTGAAGATCTTACTGATTGAAGCTAAATCAAAAATCGTATCTCTTTCCATTTTCACAGGATCATCCATTTCAGTAAAAGAATCGTCTGTATACTGAGCTGCATAGCCGTAAGCTTCTTCTTTTACGATATGTCCTCGCCTTGCCACAAACGCCACAGCACCAGGCATAACTTGCTCATCAATGGCGGTCTCTAGCACCTCATCAATCTTAGTTAAGGGATCAACTCGCATGCCCGCTCCTTTGACAGAACCGTTGTGAAGAACGGGGGAAGTTGGTCCTGGATTCCCCCACGAAAATACAGGATGACGCTTCTTTAAAGTCTGATGCTGATTATGCTTCCCTTCCCTTTCAATGGTTGGCCCTTTCGCGTCTACCCCTGCACCTGGCAGAAGTAACGATGTTCCAAGTATGGTTGATAAAACGACAGACACCGTCTTTTTTCTCATTTGCTCCTCCTCTTTTGTACGAATTTCAGACCGGTTAAGCCTTCCTCCTTAATCAATGACCATCGAATCACTTCTATTTAAAGAGTAACGTTCTTCCGTTATAGTCGTCTATACCACCTTAGTACCGCTTGAGATAAAATACATGCTTTTTCAAGGACTATGTATCTATGAGTTTGGGATGATTTTTAAATATTGTGACTATTTATGTTGGTAGTGATGTAGTTTTGTTTCATCTTGATGCTTTTCTCCCGATCCTCGTCATGAACTTTATGAACAAAAAACACATAAAGAAAGAAACCTATCTTATTTTCGTTTTCTTATAATTAATCACCACAACTTATATAGTTGGAATAACAAATCATTGTAAGCGATTACACAATTAGGAGGAATTAATGTTGAAAAAGAATCTTTTTACTTCTTTACTTCTTGGAAGCGCCTTACTATTAAGTGCATGTGGAAGCAATGACACATCAGGGCAGAACTCTGGTGAAGAAGAAAGTTGGAGCCCTAAGAAGCCAATTGAAATGATTGCACCAGCAGGAGCTGGCGGAGGTTGGGACACAACTGCTCGAACAATCTCAAAAGTAATGGAGAAAGAGAATATTATTGATAAGCGATTAGCTGTCGCAAACAAGCCCGGTGGTGGTGGAGCAGTCGGATGGTCGTACATAAATAAAAAGGGTGGCAATCATACTCTTTTTGTCACATCACCACCTATTTTATTTGTACCATTAAATGGTCAGTCGGACCTTGGTCATAATGATTTCACTCCAATTGCAGGCGTGATTGCCGATTATTCAGCATTTGTCGTTCCTGCTAATTCACCTTATAACACTATGAACGACCTCGTTGATGCATTAAAAGAAGATCCGAGCTCCGTATCGGTAGTTGGTGACTCATCACCAGGAAGCATGGATCATATGTCTTTCGTAAAAGCAGTCAAAGCAGCTGGTGTAGACATTAAACAACTCAAATATGTATCTGCACAGGATGGAAGCGGCATGAGCATGCTACTCGGAAATAAAGTCGATGTATACTCTACGGGTCTTGCAGAAGCAACGGAACAAGCCCGAGCAGGTAAAGTTAAAGTCCTTGCTATTACATCTCCTGAGCCTCTAGAAGGTGAGACTGTATCCGAATTCCCTACCCTCAAAGAACAGGGAATTGATGGTGAATTTGTCGTCTGGAGAGGAATCATGGGGCCAAAAGATATGGACCCTGAAGCTGTTTCTTTCTATGAACAGGCCGTCAAAGATATGATGAAAACGGATGAATGGAAAACGCAACGTGATAACTTTGGTTGGAAAGATAACTATATGTCTAGCGAGGAATTTCAAGACTTTCTCGATCAAGAATATGACACTATGAAAAAGCTAATGGATGAAGTCGGGATAGCAAAATAAATTTAACTAATGTGGGCCAGTTGATCCTGGCCCATTTCTCAAAACGAGGCAGGTGTATGTGTAGTGATAAAAAGCGTTGAACAGAAAGTATCTATCGTCTTATTTCTTATATCTTCATTCTATCTCTTACTTAGTTATCAGCTTCCTACATTCCCTTACGCAATTATTGATGCAGACGCATTACCAAAGGGACTTGGTTTTTTACTAGCACTATTATCCATTCTATTGTTCATTAAAAATCCTGTCGATGACCACAAGAAAAGCAAATTAAAGAAAGAAGAAGTGTTAATACTTCTAGCTGTAGCTGGACTGATCCTTGTTTATATCCTTCTATTCGAAATTCTGGGCTTTGTCTTAGTTACAACCTTATTCTTACTTTCTACGTCTAGATTACTAGGATACAAGAATTGGAAAGCTTTGATTACGGTTACAATTGTTTTTACATTCGTTCTATATGTGTCATTTAATTATCTGCTGCAGATTTATTTACCTCAAGGGATACTTCCCTTTTAGAAAGGAGGAAACATCATGGATACGATTTCTAACATGCTATATGGTTTCCAGGTTGTTTTAACATTTCAAAATATCCTCTTTGTATTTATAGGCGTTCTTGCAGGTACTCTTATTGGAATGTTACCAGGGCTTGGTCCAATCTCAGCGATTGCGATCATGATTCCGTTAAGTTACGGAATGGACCCCTCTTCAGCACTCATTTTAATGGCAGGCGTATATTATGGAGCAGTATTTGGGGGATCTACTTCATCTATTCTATTAAATGCTCCTGGTATTTCAGGTACAGTTGCAACCTCGTTTGACGGTTATCCTCTAGCAAAACAAGGACATGCTGGCAAAGCTCTTGCCATTGCAGCCATCTCCTCTTTTGCTGGTGGTACTATAAGCGTAATCGGATTAATGTTAGTCGCTCCACTTATGGCGAAATTTGCTGTCTCTTTTGGACCGACAGAATACTTCGCACTCATGCTACTAGGATTAACAGCGATCGCTAGTTTATCAGACGGGTCCACAATCAAAGCGCTTATATCAGCAACAATAGGTTTAATGATTGCTACTATTGGAATTGACCAGCAAACAGGTACAGAGCGCTTTACTTTCGGTCTTCCTAATCTTCTAGAAGGAATCGATTTTCTTATTATTGCACTCGGGTTGTTCGCTTTGGCAGAAGTTTGTTCGATGATATTGAGCAGAAACACAAAAATGTTGAACGGAAACTCAAACGTCGGATCATTGAAAATTACTAGAAAGGAAGCTAAAGAAATTTCTGGTCCAATTGCCCGTCATTCGGTTCTAGGTTTCATTCTTGGTGTTCTTCCAGGGGCAGGTGCAACAATTGCTTCCTTTATGTCGTATATTACGGAGAAGAAAATATCAAAAAACCCTTCCACATTTGGAAAAGGGAACATCAAAGGACTAGCAGCACCTGAAACATCTAACAATGCTGCCACAAGTGGAGCATTCGTTCCATTGTTAACACTAGGAATACCAGGATCAGGTACAACCGCTGTCCTTCTAGGCGCTCTATTAGTTGTAGGCGTTCAGCCCGGCCCTTTAATGCTGACGGATCATCCCGATGTATTTTGGGGAGTGATCGCAAGCATGTATCTAGGGAATATTTTCTTACTCGTGTTAAACCTCCCTCTTATTCCTTTTATTGCTCGTATCTTATACATACCAAAGGCATTGCTCATCTCGCTTGTCATTGTCTTTTGTATGATCGGTGTTTACGGGGTGAGTTTTAGCACCTTTGATCTTATTCTGCTTTTGGCATTTGGCATTATTGGTTTCATTATGAGAATGCTAAACTTTCCTGCCGCGCCGTTAATTCTTGCTTTTATTCTCGGAGGCATGATGGAGCAGTCGTTTCGTCAGGCGCTCACCATTTCAAATGGTAACTATTTTACATTTTTGAATAGTAATGTGACAGTTTCACTTCTTATTCTTTCACTCTTATCACTACTTGTCCCATTGATTAAAGAGCGAGCCAACAAAAAGCGCGACAACAAGAAAGATGAGAATATAGCTTCATAATAAAACGAGCTATCTTCAATTAATACGAACCATTGAAGATAGCTCGTTATCGTTTTACGTTTGATTCGTATAATAACGACGTTCGGGCCTACCAACCGTTCCGTAAGAAAGGTCTGCTTTCACCTTTTCAGTTGATACCATATATTCTAGATACCTTCTTGCGGTTGTCCTACTGCACCCAACTACATCACCCACCTCTTCAGCAGTGATGCCTCCATCCGAATATTTATGTAGAATCCTTTCCATTTTCGAAAGTGTTAACGGGTCGATTCCCTTGGGTACTTCACTACTTTTTGTAGCTAATTCATAATCATTTCTTACAAACAAATCATCTACTTCTTCTTGATTAATGGTAAGCTGGTTACTTATTTTCCCTCGAGTCTGTTTGAAGTTCTCCAGTGTACGTTTAAACCTATCAAAAATCACCGGCTTAATGATGTAATCAATGGCTCCTCCTCGAAGAGCTTCTTGAACTGCATCGACTTCCTTTGCTGCAGTAATCATCATTACATCAGTGTTTTTGTAGTGCTCTCTTATGTGCCATAGAAAATCGAGCCCACTTTCTTCTGGAAAATAGATATCCAATAAAACTAGATCAGGTTGTATAATGTCTAATAATTCTTTGCCCTCCACAATACAGGAAGCTATTCCCATGACGCAATATCCATGAATATTTTCCGTGAATCTCTGGTTAATTCTAGCAATTCTCTCATCATCTTCAACAATCAATACTTCGATATCACCCATGCTTCTGCTCCCCCTTAGGAATAAAAACTGTGAAAGCAGCACCGTTGTATCTGCTTTTAGAAATAGTGATGGTTCCACCTATATTATCAAGAGTATTCTTAACAAGATACAAACCGATACCACGATCTTCCCCGTTTTTGCTACTAAATCCTCTCTCAAACATTTGATCTAACCACTCTTCTTTAATCCCCGGTCCAGAGTCCTCAATTTCGAAAATCAAATCATTCCCCAAGTCAGTCAAAAACAAATGAACTTTTCGTTTCTTATTTGAATCTGCGATAACAGCTTCCATGGCATTATCTATTAAATTCCCAAGAACGGTAACGATTTTCTCTGCTTCAATATGATGTGGCAAATCACTCATACTGCTTTCATCATCGATAGTAAAATCTACACGAAGCTCATGTGCTCTATTATATTTTCCTAAAAGTAATGCTGAAATTGTAGCATTCGGCACTGTATTTATTAATAACTCCACAACTTCTTGATAACCAACTGTCTCCCTATGAATCAATTCAATTGCTTCATCAGAAGAACCTAATTGGATTAACCCAAGAATGGTATAAAGTTTATTAGAGTATTCATGCGTTTGAGACCTGAGGACCTTTGCATAGCTTTGTACTTGCGAGAGCTGTCGAGATAATTCTTCTATTTCTGTCTTTCTACGAAAACTCGAAACGACACCTGTTATTTCCTCATGCTGAATAATTGGGATTCGATTCACAATAACAGCATTTTTCCCTATTCGAATCTCATGATCGTGATGGGACTTACCAGAAGCTAATACTTCCATCATTCTAGTGCTTGGAAGTGCAGAGATTATATCCTCTCCTACTAGATCATTCTTATTATCACGATCTAATAGCTTGTATGCTTCCTGATTCGCCAGTGTAATCTTTCCGCTAGAGTCTACTGAAATAATTCCTTCTCTTATCGTCTCCAGAATGGCGTTTCGTTGGAGGTACATGGCACTTATTTCACCAGGCTCCAGCCCAAAAATAGATTTTTTCACATTTCTAGCTATCAGAAAACCGCCTACCAGCCCGATAATTAATATTCCTGCAACTACGCTAGCCACCTTTAGTTCAAACCGATTGATCTTTTTTTCAATATCCTCAATTAGAAACCCAACTGAAACAATACCCAGAATTTCTCCATTTGCTACTATAGGAGTTTTCCCTCTTAAAGAAGAACCCAAGGACCCTTCCGCTTTCGAAACATACGAATCTCCATCATGCAAAGCTCTCTGGCTATCTCCACCTACCATGTGCTGACCAATTCGATCAGCAATTGGATGAGCTACTCGTATACCATCTTGATCTCCAACAACAATAAATTCCGCGCCAGTTCTTACACGAATCTCTTCTACAATAGGCTGAATGGCAGCGGTTGGATTGTCTGACTCCATCGCCTCCACCACAGCCGGCATCATTGCCACTGATTGAGAAACATTTAATGCTCTTTCTCCCATCTGTTCTTCTAGATTAGATGAATATAAATCCGTAAAAATAATCCCTAGGATCAGCAATACACCGAAAAGAAGAACTAGAATCATCAATGATAGTTTTGTTTGAAGAGATACGTTACTAGAAGTAATGGTTTTCATGTAATCGCTTACACACCCCGCTAAATAAATACGATTTATATTAAGTGTAGACATAGAAAACACGTTGCACAACATCAAAGCATAAATCGACATAATTCGAGTGGTGCCTGTGGTCGCCTCCTAAAAGCACGAAGCGAACCCAACAAAAACTTGGATTCGCTTCGCAAATTCACTATTATAAAAACTACCGAAAAACCGACTCGGGTCACCCTCCACGCAACGCACTTACTATCAACCTCCAAAACCTCTCATAATCAAGTTGGTGTGCAAACTTCACATTTGGCTCTCTTCCCGTTACATGCAAGCGATCGACGCACGTTGTGCCATACGTATAGTTACCTTCTGTTTCTATATCTACATGCACCTTCTCAAAATCAAAGATCGAGTCATCGATTAAATATGCGATCGTACATGCGTCATGAATCGGAGCGCCATCGAATCCAAATACCTGTTTGTATGATTTAGAAAAGTAGATTAATAGCTCACTAACAAGGTGTGAAACTGGATTTCCAATCTCAGAAATTTGTTTTAGAATCGCCTCGGAAGCGATCGTCTGATGTGTGATATCGAGCCCAAACATCGTTACGGATGCCCCACTCTTGAATACAATGTCTGCTGCTTCAGCATCAACATATATATTAAATTCTGCAGTTGGTGTCCAGTTCCCAAACGTTCCCCCACCCATCAAAACAACTTCCCTTATTTTCTCTACGATCTTAGGCTCTTTCTGAATAGCAAGAGCAATGTTTGTGAGAGGGCCGGTTGGGACAAGATAAATATCGTCATTAGAAGCCATCACTTTCTCAATGATTACATCAACCGCATGTTGATCGACAACCGCTTTCTTCGGAACCTCTGGAAATATGGGTCCATCAAGTCCTGTCTTACCGTGAATGGTCGGCGCGATCTCTCTTTCTCTAACGAGAGGCTGTTCAGCACCTCGAGCGACAGGAATATCTTCTAACCCTAGAATATCGCACATCCTAAGCGCATTTAACGTAGTTTTCTCTAGTTCCACATTTCCAGCGACAGTCGTGATGGCTTCTAGTTGAATATGAGGATTTGACGCGGCGAGAATCATAGCGATGGCATCGTCGTGCCCCGGGTCACAGTCCAAGATGATTTTCTTAGGTTTTTGCATTCGTTCGTTTCCTCCTTCATATAGAAACAAGCAAACCCCGATTACTCTTAAAAAGAGATCAGGGGTTTGCTTTATTATTCATTAGACTCATAAACTCAATTCGCGACATCCTTTAATAATCCTCCAGTACTTGGTTAGAATCTATTTTCTTATGAGCCGTTAATTTATTTATTGGTTAGGAGGAGTTTTTACGACATAGTACCTGTCCCCTACCTGGAACCATCCTGTCCCCATCTGCAAACAATACAGAATAGTAGTGACAGCACCTTTGCTATGATAAAATTCAGTGGAGTAAAACAAAAAGTATACGTTCGTTACAAAGTGAAACACTTAAAACTATTGGTTCAAATCGCACAATGCTCAAAGATTGATGTGAATGATAGAAGGAGCAACACAAATGGATACAAATACGGTCATATTGTTTAGTTCTTTATTTTTAATAGGTGGCGTGATTATGGCGAAATTCTCATCACGAGTAGGTGTGCCTGCCCTTGTGCTTTTTATTATCGTGGGTATGCTGTTTGGCAGTGATGGTTTTGGGTTTATCTACTTCGATAACGCTTCGCTTACTCAATCACTTGGAATACTAGCTCTTGTTCTCATTTTATTCGATGGAGGTTTACAAACGGAATGGCGTAGGACCAAATCCGTTCTACCGATTTCGTTATCGCTCGCAACTGTTGGCGTCCTTATTACGGCAGGACTATTCGGGTTAGCAGCTAAACTACTTCTCGAAGTCACATGGAACGAGGCACTCCTTCTAGGTGCTATTGTTGGTTCAACGGATGCAGCAGCTGTATTTGCGGTGATGGAAGGTAAAAATATCAAGCGCAAACTTCAATCAACACTGGAGGCTGAATCTGGCTCAAATGATCCGATGGCAATGTTTTTGACCCTTTCTCTTCTTCAACTCGCCATAGGTGAGAAAACATTTGGCGCTTCACTCCTACTTTCCTTCTTCTGGCAAATGGGAGTTGGGCTCATACTAGGTATCCTATTAGGATTCGCTGCCTCTTGGGCCATGAAAAACATTGATCTCGGTTCAAACGGCTTATATCCCGTCTTCTCTATTGCAATCGCTTTGTTTACATACAGCCTGACAGACCTTGTTAATGCAAGTGGACTTCTTGCTGTTTATGCTGCTGCGCTTGTGCTTGGGAATACGAAGAGTCTCCCATACGGTCAGACCATTTTCCGTTTTCACGATGGAATCGCATGGATGATGCAGATTCTGATGTTTATCATGCTTGGCCTTCTTGTCTTTCCTTCTGAGCTATTTTCAACTTGGATCGTTCTAAAAGGGCTCGCATTATCATTCATTCTGATTTTTATCGCACGTCCAGTTGCTGCTTTTATATCAAGTATTCCATTCAAATTCACATTCAAAGAAAAAACGTTTCTCTCCTGGGCTGGACTAAGAGGTGCAGTTCCAATTGTGCTCGCAACATTTCCATTATTAGCTGGGCTCGACAACAGTCAGTTATTCTTCAATTTAATCTTTTTCATCGTAATGACGTCAGCTCTCATTCAAGGAACAACCATTCCTTATGTAGCAAAACGTCTTGGACTTACTGGTCCCGAGGTTCATGTTCCATCCCATTCACTTGAACTTGTTTCATCAACAACAGTAAATGCAGAGATGATTCCTTACACGATCACATCATCTTCTAAGCTCATTGGAAAAGAACTATCCGACATCTCTTTTCCCGAAAAAGTTCTCGTGAGTGCCATCATTCGAAAAGATGAACTAATCGCACCTTCTGGTGATACGAAAATCAAAGTACATGATGTACTCTACATTCTTGCCGAAAACCAAAAAAGATCAGAATTGGAGAAGGTTCTCGGAATTCGTAAGACAATTGGTGGATGAAGGGGTCAGGATGGGGCCAGACCCCATCCTGACCCCTTCTCCTTACAATTCCACCAACTGTTTCTTACGTTCCTTAAAGATCGTCCAGTTTTTAAATCCAATCTCCTTTAGTTTTGCACGCACTTCTTCAAACTCTTCCCCAACGCGGTCTGGCCAGTGCGCATCAGAACCAAATGTGACCCCAACGCCGAAGTGGCAAGCCAATTCCAACATATCGTTCGCAGGATACCATCCACCACACTCTTTGTGTTTTCCTGACGTATTAACCTCAATCGTTGCCTCTACTTCCCCTAGGCGCTTCAACGCTTTTTCCACCTCAGGAGTATGAACATTCGTAAATTCCGGATAGTAGCCTTTCATCGCGTCGATGTGACCTAAAATATCAAAAGCACCAGTTTCAGCAGATTCAACGATTAGTTGATAATACTCTTCTTTTTGTTTCTTCACCTCTTCTTCACTTACATTTTCCCATCTTTTTTTGTTGAATATATTCGTTTCTCCACTGAAATGAACAGATCCTATGATGTAATCAAAAGGATATTTATCATAGATCATTTTATATAGAGGGTAATGTTCTCGGAAAAAGTCTGACTCCACGCCAAGTAGCACGTCAATTTTCCCTTTATATTTTTCTTTAAGCTTCAACACCTCTTCCACATAAGAAGAAAATTCACTCTTTGCCATCGCGATTCCAGGCATCGCGACATCCTCTTCACTCGCAAAGAAGGGGGAGTGATCTGAAATGCCAATCATCTGTAAATCATTTTTGATCGCAGCTTTTATGTATTCCTCAATCGTTTCTTCAGCATGACCACATCGTTCATGGTGCGTGTGGTAATCAAACTTCATTGTCATACCCCTTTCCAGTTTTTAGTTATCTTCACAATCATCCTATCACACAATATTGCGAAAATAACAAGTAACTAATGTTAATAGCTTGAGTATGTAGAGTTTTATAACCAAACTACTATTTTTACTCAATGTTATGCTCACCATTTCACATAACTAACAATAATTGTGATATACTTTATTCACTCCTAAATATTGGTTTATATTCATTGAAAGGATGCGTGTTTAATATGCTAATTAAGAAAACATTGATCTCTATTCTAGCAGTTATTATTTATGTCCTGTTTTTATTAGCTTCAGGACTATTCCTATCTTCTGAAGGTATGGTAACGACCTTCTGGTTTACGTTGGTTGGTGTTCCCATCATGTTGTTAATCGGTACACCCGTCAATATTTTGGCAGGTTTTCTTACTAGAAACCTTAATCGATTCCGCTTTTGGGCAAATTTATTTCTACATATTATTCCCGCTTATGTTGCTGGAATTCTTTTGTTCAATACACATTTATTTTCAGGAGACAGCGGATATATACAATTGTTTCCACTCGGCATCGCATGCGTTTACTTCATTTTAGACGAGTTGATTTTTTATAATGGCTTACATAAGAAAACTTCTTTCCTTTTGCCCCTTGTACCGGTTGTAGTATTAGGAGCCGCATATATACCTTCAATAGTTGAGAGTAACGCTAATAACAACGTAATCGATTATATTGAAGAAAACGGTACACCAGTAGCTGAAGTAACACTAGAAAATGATACAAAGAAGATCAGCACAGACTATTGCACCGAAGGATATACATATAATGGTTGTCATACAGATACCAAACCAACAATTCTACCTCTTGCTGATATTGGCGGGACCAAATTCACTTATCAGGGTCCAGCAAAATTATCTTTTTCCATATCCAATACGTTTAGCTCTTCTTATGAATATGTTGTGTCCTACTATGAAAATAGCACACAAAAGCAACTGAAATCTAAAACGTTAGCTAGTAATACCGTGACACTTCCAGCAGATATTCCAGAACAGATTATAGTGGTTGAAGGTTACGGTGATAAAGACGAAAAAGTCACCTTCTTTGTCGGATTACGAAACGGTGTGAGATACAATCCAGAAAATGAAGGAATAAATGACATGGACTGATGTTCGACAAAATAACCGAAAAAGCGGGTGGTGACAGGCACCGATTTACGATTTGATTCCTTTGTCACATTCTTTCTACAAATATCAGCAAATATAGATCTAATCAGACAGGTTTTCATAGGTAGATAGTTGGAAACCCTTAGATATTTGGTGAAACGTTAAAAAAAGACACAATTTACAGATTATTCGATCGATGGAATAATGTTCCTTGTATATCAAATAAAAGGGGGAATTCCATTTGTATCGTAAAACAATGGCGGTAATGCTGACAGCAGGTCTCATACTAAGTCCTGTTAGCTTTTCAGCAAATGCCGCATCGTCCACCTCTAACAATCCTTCAGATCACGCTTTTGACAACAAGGTAATCAAAAAAATCAAGGTTGATAATATGTATGACAATATTGCTTTGTTGTCAAAACAGCCACGGGTTGCAGGTACAGAAGGGGAATATGAAGCTGTACAGTACATAAAAAACCAGTTTGAAGAGTACGGGTATGATACTGAATTACAGCCGTTTACCATGTATGACTGGGATCCAGGGGTTTCCACCCTCTCTATTGAAGGTGGAGATTTCACAGGTGATACTCGATCCTTTTACGCATCTGCTAACGAAAGTGTAACTTCTCAACTTGAGTTTGTTGGTTTGGCTTCACCTGAAGAAGTGAGTGAGGACGTCAAAGGGAAGATCGCATTAATTGAAAGAGGTCAATACACATTTTACGAGAAAATAGAAAACGTTCTAGAAAAAGGCGCAATAGGTGTTGTCATGTACAATGCTGAAGGTCAGTCAGGCAACAACTTTGGATCTGTTTACCTTGGACAGGATATACCTGCTATAGCTCTTACTCGGGAAGATGGACTTGAGTTAGTGGAACGCCTCCAGAACAAAGAAATAACAGCCACGTTATCAGTTGAAAATGCAAATTTTGTAGCCAAAACATCTTATAATGTTATAGCAAAAAAAGAACCTCACCCTAATAAAGACAATGGTCAGATCGTAACAGTTGGGGCACACCACGATTCTGTGCCAAATGGGCCAGGTGCAAATGACGATGCTTCAGGCGTAGCAGCAACGCTGGAATTAGCAAGAATTTTAGCAAAGACACCTACAGATACGGAACTAAGATTTGTAACTTTTGGAGCTGAAGAAAGAGGGCTATTAGGATCCTATCATTATGCAGACACGCTATCTGATGAGGAAATTGAAAATAGCGTCGCTCATTTTCAATTAGATATGGTAGGAAGTAAAGATGCTGGAGACTTAATCATGTTCACTCCGGACGGAGAGAAAAACCTTGTGACCGACATTGGTGCATCAGCAGGAGCAAGAATTTCGGAAGTAGTAGATTACGGACAGCTTGGCCGGAGTGATCATGTTCCGTTCTTTGAGAAAGGAATTCCATCTGCCTTGTTTATCCATGCTCCATTTGAGCCTTGGTATCACTCTCCTGAAGATACTCTAGATAAAATAAGTAAAGAAAAACTTCAAAACGTTGCTGAAATAGTTGGGGCATCCGTTTACCAAATTGCTAGACCAGATACCCCAGCTTTAGAAAACTCAAATGTTGCTCCTAGCCCAGCCGATTATGATTTTGATTATCGACCTTTATAATGAAAACGTCAGCCCCTCACTAGAGGGGCTGACTCGTGTTATTACTACAAAAATTCCTCACGATTCCTTCGCCACCCGTAATGTACAAATAGATTAGCAATCTCTTTATGCGCTCCCGCTTCTCTCCTCCTGACCAAGCTCTATTCTTTTAAGGATAACCTTAAAAAGAGACGAAATGGCTGCACACTTTGAAAAGCACAACTACTTTGAATGGGACAACTCTGGTAGCTCATACACTTTAATAGTCAAGCCACAAGGAGGAACACACCTTGTCGCACTTCAAAACTCGTCGTCAATCTGGGGGCGGCGCCAAATTCCTTATCATCTTAATCATTATGGTATTGCTAGGAGGTAGTGTAACAGTATGGATTTGGCAGCAACCAAGAGCTAGAGCTGTCGGTGCCGTAAAAGAGTTTTATAGATATGAGCAAAAAGGAGAATACACACAATCTTGGAAGTTGTTTCACTCCGAAATGAGGAATCGTTTTTCAGACGAACAGTATAGTAAGCTTCGAGCGCAGTTTTTAACACAAGATACTTTCGCAAAGGCATACACCTTCAAAGTTAGTAAAATAAAAACAAAAAAGAATTGGAAAACACCTGGAAGTGGACAGATCTTAACAAAAGTGTATGTTACCACTGTTACACAAACCTTCAATAACGACTTTGGAAAATTCAACATTGTTCAGGAGGTTATCGTCGCCAAAGAGGATGGGAAATACCGAATACTGTGGAATTACAACTAGCACACGTTTCTTCAATCAAACGTTTGTTTAACATCGAGGCACCTGTATGAGAAGGCGCCTCTTTTTGTTTTGTTAGAGTTTCGGCCTTATAAGTGAATGGGATTTAGGAGTTCTTTTCGCAACAAATTAACATACCTACAATACTCTTCCCTTTTTTCCATTATCGTTCCTGGGTAGCCCTCTAATAGCACAGAGGTTTTCAGATATGGAAGAAACCTAGATTGACCACTATAATAATATTGGTAGCTTGACCACTGGTAATCTTCAGCCCTATTACTAAGACCCGCTTTGATGGGATTAAGATGAATATATCGACTCACTTCTAACAGATCACCAACGGTTTCTAGGACCTCACCAAAATATCGCTTTTCAAAAACATGACCAGTTAACTCGTAGCGTGAATTAAAATAAGTTGCATAGCGCTTATTAATGAACGCCATAATCTTTGAAATAGGGAAGTGTTTTGAACGAAGCTGGAGATGGTAATGGTTACTCAATAAACAGTATGAAGAAATTTCGAAGGGATGAGTTTCGTAGACTTCTTCGAGGATGTAGAAGAAAACACGATAATCCTTATCGTCTTTAAACAATAGATCTTTACGATTTCCTCTACTTACAATGTGATAAAAGTGATTTGGGAGCCAAACTCTGAGTTTTCTTACCATGGAGGTGTCATGCTGATTGTTCGAGGATAGGCAAGGGTAGAACGGGGATGATACACAGTTCTCACATTCTTCTCTCCTTTGTATTTAGTGATAAATAACGCTCAAACCTCCTTTCATAGTAGTTACAGATTACTTCTACCTCCATAACAACGTCAACATATTCTCTCCGACATCGTTCGAGGTAGTTCGGGCGGTGCCTGGCACCCGCCCTTTAGTCATCCACTCTTTAAACTACTCTATTCGGTGGCTCTTCTCCTAGCAGAACATCCAGCAAATTAGTTGCTGCAAGATCTGCCATCTTCATCCTTGTCGCAATACTTGCACTACCTATATGTGGCAAGGTGACGAGATTAGGTAACGTTAATAATGGGTGATCCAATGAAATGGGCTCTTCTTCGAATACATCTAGCCCCGCTGCCCAAATTGATTTTTCCTTTAACGCACCATAAAGCGCCTTTTCGTTTATGATTCCACCTCTTGCAGTGTTAATGATAACAGCACTTTCCTTCATCAGATCTAACTGTTCTTTACCGATCATATTATTTGTTTCAGAAGTGAACGGCGTTAACACACAGACAAAATCACATTCACGTAATAAGGTATTTAGTTCTGTATAGTGAAGCTCCAGTCGTTCTTCTGCCTCACGATTCCGACTGCGATTATGATAAAGTATTTTCATATCAAACCCTTTAGCTCGCTTGGCTACTGCTTCACCTATCCTTCCGAGGCCAATTATCCCTAGCGTCGCACCATGAATATCCTGTCCTGTTAGCTGCATCGGTGACCATGTTTTCCAGTCACCATCTCGCAAATACTCAGAAGCCTCTGGAATTCTTCTTGCAGTCGCCATCAATAATGAAAATGTGAGATCAGCCGTTGTTTCTGTCAAAACACCTGGTGTATTTGTAACTGTGATACCGAGCCTTTTTGCAGCGTCGATATCAATGTTGTTATAGCCAACAGCCATGTTTGCGATCACTTTCAGCTTGTCTGCTCCCTCTAAGAGTGATGCATCGATTTGCTCCGTAAGTAAACAATAGAGCCCATCTACTTCTTTTATCTCTTCTTCAAGCACTTCTCGCGGTACAGGCTTATCATCCTCTTCCCACATTCTAACTTCACAGCTCTCACTCAAACGCTCTACAATTTGATTTGGTAGTTTCCTTGTTACATATATACGTGGTTTCATACAATCACTCCCTTTCGTTTTCATTTGATAAGTGCTAGACAATCCATTAAGCTTTTACCCTCTTTAATCCTACGATTCACACAGAAAATATGACAAAAAGCGGGTGGTACCTGTCACCCGCTAATTCTTTGATATTCTTCAGCAACCTGTTCACTCTTCGCCTGGGTAAATGCCGATACCACCACTACAATCACAACATTACATAACAATCCTAGTATCCCCGCATGCAAATCAAACGGTGTACTGGATGCTACAAGCTGAAAATAGTAGTTGACTACTGTACCAACGAGGAGTCCTGTTATAACAGCCGGTCCGGTAATTCGCTTCGAGTAAAGAGCGCCATATACACCTGGTGCGAATTGAACGATTGAACCATAAGCGCCAAGCAACAGTGCGATCAGTCCCTGACCACCGAAAACTGTAATAAAATATGCCAAACCACCTATTACAAAAACGCCTACCCTCATCAGCAATAGCGTTGTTTTATTCGATAGATCCGTTTTCACATTGCGAATAACACCGTCAGTAAATTCAAGAGACGCACTATGGGTAATCGCATCCGCAGATGACATGGCAGCTGCTAGTGCCCCTGCTCCCACAAGGCCATAGATCCAACCTGGCAGACTTAATACTGCAGTGATCAGGTAGGGAAGGATTTCATCAGGTGAACCGATCGTCGAAGGATCGACTACGTTTACTGCTGCAAATCCAACTAATAAAAGCGGTACGAGAAATAGCGCGAACACTGGATAAACGAGAACAGTTTTCTTGATTGTTCTCGCATTCGACGCATACGATTTTGAGAATAAATGGGGCCACATGAGAAATCCGATGACGGATACGAGAATGGTAGATGTATAAGCAGTTGAAGACATGGAAGATCCTTCACTTCCAATTTCGAGAAAACCCGGTTTGGATGCGGTTAAATCTGTAAACATCCCAGATACGCTACTATGAAGCTGATTGATAATCGCTAGTCCTACTACCCAGGAGATGATAATCATGAGCAAACCTTGAAAGACATCGGACCATGCCGCAGCTCTGAGACCGCCTGTAGCTACATAAACGACAACGATTCCGTATGATACAAGAGCTCCTAACCAGAAGGGGATCCTTCCTTCTGTCATGATATTGAATATGTATGCCATTCCTTTCATTTGTGTAGCTAAGTACTGAATTGAAGCAAAAAGCGCAATTAATCCAATCAATATTGGCAATACACGACTGTTATACCTCTTCTTCAAAAAGCCTGACACGGTATAAATATTGTACTTTCGCCCTATCTTTCCTATCTTCGGTCCAATGATGTACCACGGGAGAATTGCAAAAGCCGTATACGTGATAATATAAAGTGCCGGTGCCCCTTTGGAATACGCCCATCCAGGAGCTCCAAGAAATGAAAAAGCACTAAATACGGCGCCTCCCATTAAAAACCACATGACAAACAATCCGAGCTTACCACCGGCTACTGCAAACTCATCTAGAGATCCCTTATCCTGATTTCGTCCAGCCATCACTCCAATGAAGAGAGCGACGACAAGGTAACCGATCATAATGATCATTGCGATTTTCCAGTCTGCCATCATTTAGCTCACCTCCTCTTCATCTTTATCCGGGTCTAGGCGATATAAAATAAGAACGATCACAAATGTCATTACTATCCAAAAAAGCACCCAAAAGAATGAAAAAGGAAGGCCAAAGACAAGTGGAGTACTCCGATTCCCCATTGAAAAAAGCGGAAATACGAGTAGTAGTAGTGGAATTGCTAAAGATATGCAGTAAATCATATTAAATTTCTTCTTAGTCATTTCACACCCTCCTTTTTATTCACAAATACAATTTCTCCATCAAGCACAGTCATATCGACCTTCAATTCTTTCAATCTCTCTGACTTACAATGTAAAATTGATTCGCTAATAACTACTAAATCAGCAAGTTTTCCTTTCTCAATGCTCCCTTTTAGATTTTCTTCAAAACTCGCATAAGCTCCTGATAACGTATACGCTTTAATCGCCTCTTCGATCGAAATGCGCTGACTTTCACCAACTACATGTCCTCTCTTGCTTCGTCTGTTAACGGCTGCATAAATTCCTACGAATGGATTAACGTCAGTAATCGGACTATCGGAACCAAAGGAAAATGGTATATCATGATCAACAAAGTCTTTTAAAGGAAACATCACATCAGTCCGCTCCCCATAATCTCGAATGTATCCATCACCAAACTCATGTAAAAACGCTGGATTCGGAATGGGTGCGATGCCAGAAGCTTTTATTCTTTTTACGAGATCACCCGGTGCAATAGCTGCATGCTCAATGCGATGGCGATGGTCTTCTCGATAAGAGACATCTATACCAGTCTCGATCGTTTCAATCATCATCTCAACTGCTTCGTCCCCTATAGCATGTGCAGTAATCTGCCAACCTTGTTCGTGAGCACCTACGAGAGACTTGTTCAGCTCTTCCTGATTTAAATACAGAATTCCCGAGTCTGATTTGTCACTAGTATACGGTTCTCTTGTTTTTGCAGTCGGTCCGCTGCTGCTTCCATCGATGAATACTTTGGCGGGACCAATTCGAAACCGTTGATCTCCAAGTCCTGTCACCATTCCACTCGCTAGCCCGTTTTTCACCATAGAAGCTGATTGGTGAAGCGAACCATATAACGCATACACACGCTGTTTCACTGCACCAGTATTTACGGCACGTTGGAGTGCACGAATATGCTCAGTACCGTATCCCCCAGCGTCATGAACACTCGTGATACCATTCTTTATAAAATCTTGAGAAGCGAGCATAAGTCCTTCTTGAATCTCCTCCTCTGAATACATCGCATTCAAGAACATATTCATATGAGCTGATTCTAGCAGGAGTCCCGACACTTCATTCTCTTCACGAGCATACTTCCCCCCAACTGGGTTCTGTGTGTTGTTGGTGACCCCTCCCAGCTCAAGAGCATGGCTATTCACACATGAGATATGTCCGCATGTTCTGACGACAATAATTGGATGATCCACAGAAACTTTATCAAGATCCCATTTAGTTAGATGTCGACCTAATTCATTTTGGTTGTAGCCCCAACCGCGGACCCACTCTCCTTCTGGTGTTCTTTCAGCAGCAACCTTTAGTTTTTCTAAAAGGTCATCGATTCCAGCAACATCCTTGCAGTTCACCCCGAGCTTATTCGTACCGTACAATTCTAAATGGGCATGAGCATCGATAAATCCTGGCAATAAGCTCCGACCTTTTAAATCGATGATTTCGGTATGGTCATCAGCAACCTTCATTACCTCATCTGTTCGCCCGGTCATCAAAATCCTGTTACCTTTTACTGCCGCCGCCTCGTGGATTGAAAATTCTGAATTCAAAGACCATACTTCGCCATTGATAAACACCAAGTCACCAATCATAAACTCATCCTTTCTGTGCAATTCTCACTGCTGTCTTATAGAGCAGATTAACCCCTTTCTCAATATCCTCCATCTCCGCAAACTCAAGCGGGTTATGACTGATGCCCTGCTCACAACGGACAAAGATCATTCCGTAGTCACTAATATAGGACATGAAGAGCGCATCGTGGAATGGACCACTCATGAGAACTGGTGAATGTAGGCCAAGACCCTTATCTTCTTCTGCCATAATTTCTTTAATCCAGTCTGCACAATACCTCGGATCACTCTTTGTATCTTCTCTGATGCTATAGGTAAGTTCGTAGATCCTTGCTGTATCCTCGATAATGGTATAGAGCTCTTTCTTGAGTTTAGTACGATGTTCAAGATCGATATCACGCAGGTCGATCGTAAACTCTACTTTTTCAGGAATAATGTTCCGTGAGTTAGGAAAAACCTGTACACTCCCTACCGTTCCAACAGTCGTATCCTTACCTTTTTCTTTTACCATGCGATCAAATTTCGAAATAATTTCACTCGCGCCAACCATCGCATCTTTTCGCAAGTTCATTGGAACAGATCCAGCATGACCCGCAAATCCTTCAAGCGTAACCGTTAACCAAATCGGTCCCGAAATACCAGAAACAATTCCAACAGGCTTATTCTTTGATTCGAGTACAGGTCCTTGCTCGATATGAAGCTCTATAAATGCTTCAATATCTCCCTCTTTATATACGGGACTTTCATTTAGATCCGTTACGACCCCAAACTCTTCTAGTGCTTCTTTTCTCGAAACACCGTTTTTGTCCTGACGCTCGATTTCGCCTTCTTCAAGCATGCCAACAAGCGCTCGAACACCAAATACACCTTTATTAAAGCGGGAACCTTCTTCATCCGAGAAACAAATCACTTCGATCGTTCGCTTTGGTTTAATTCCATTATCTTTCATCGTATGAAGTACTTCTATGGCCCCGAGCGCTCCTGCCGTTCCATCAAACCTCCCGCCGTACGGTTGGGAATCGATATGGGAACCAAGAATCAAGATAGGTTTTTCTGGATCTTCTCCATCAATTCTACCTATCAAATTGCCGAATCCATCGATCTTAGCTGATAAACCCGCATTTTCCATCCAACCTTGTACGACATCAACAGCCTGCCGATCTTCTTTAGAATGTGCGAGACGACATACACCTGTTTCACCGATTTTCCCAATCAATGCAAGCTCTTCTAAATGACTTTGTAAACGCGAACGGTTAATTGACATAACCTCACCCTTTTCATTGGTTTTAGTCCACTATAGCAAAAGAGAAATAGTCTGACATTTTACACTTCGTTGGATTTTCATGATTCCCTTTTGATATTTCGTCTATTTCTTTTCTCATTCGACAATTTATGTGCAAACCCGGGTGGTACCAGGCACCGTCTAACCCTTGCCATACTAAGCCTTATTGCATATAATAAGAGTAGAATTCATACAGTAAAAAAAAGCACGCTGGTGCGTAAACACCAGCGTCCATACAGCTGCTCCGCAAGAAGAGCGGCGGCTCAAAAGGCAAATGAATGAAGTAACTCACCTTAAACCTTGGCCGGGGCAGGGTGGGTTACTTCTTTTTATTATTACTTGAAACCGTAATAATCGTGACCACAAGAGAAGCAAAACTAATCATCAATACCAATGCCTCATATGTGCTCATCATTATAGGCAGCACCCCCTTTCGTTCATGGGGTACCACCGCCCACCCTGCTTTACAGCTGATAAAGTCATTTTACCACAGGCTATCGGGTGAATAGCATGGGCCATTAGTCATTGGGACTGCAGTAACGAATTGCCTGTGATTAGGAAAACGAATCCTTATTTATATCTATAAAGATGTGGCACCCTACTATCAAAAATCGGTACATCCCTTCTAACCTGCTTCACTTTTTCCAGATCTAAAGAAACTGAGAGTGACTTTTCTCCTTCTATTTCACCTTCAGCGAGCACGTCTCCCCATGGATCGATCGCCATAGACGTTCCTGCAAAATCAACGCCATCATAGCTTCCCACTCGGTTACAAGAGACGACATACATTTGATTTTCAATCGCTCTTGCAAGCTGCAACGTGCGCCAGTGGGATCGTCTTGCAAGTGGCCACTCGGCTACAATATGGAGAACCTGCGCACCTTCTAGAGCAAGAGAGCGAATGATTTCAGGGAAACGAAGGTCATAACAGATGATAACGCCCATCTTAATTCCATCGAGTTCAAATATTTCAGGAGCTTTTAAGCCACACGAAAGATAATCAGGCTCGTTCAACATAGGAACTAAGTGGACTTTATCGTACTGATAAATAACCTCACCTTTGCGATTTATGATCAATGATGAGTTATAAAATTCACCATCAATGCGGTTAGCGACTGAACCACCGATAATATTAATATTATGCTTAATGGCAAGATCACTTAGGAAACTTTTCGTCGGTTCTGCATTCTCATCAGCATATTGGTCAAGGTCCGCTAGAGTATAAGCGGTCGTCCACATTTCAGGGAGAACAATCGTGTCAGGGGTTCCTTTTGCCACCTCTTTTTCTACCCACTCACTTACCTTCTCACGATTTTTCTCAGGATTACCTGGAATAATATCCATTTGGTAAATTGAAAATTTCATGATTTCACCCTCCTGTTGAAATAGTAAATGTACTTACTATATTTTGAATTGATTTTCCTGAAGGAATTGCGATTTGATATTTCCATCCTGTGTTTTGCCTCCCACCCACATGATACATCTTAATTTTCAGAAACATCAAATTGTTTGTACCTTTCACACCACAAAAAAAATCGACAGGTACCTGGTACCTGTCGATTTAAGCTTTCCACATATTCGCTTCTACTAGAGCTTGCGTTTCTTCATGTCGCTTCACCGTTAACATACTCACCATCACATAAGATAAGAGTGAGATCAGGGCTGGTAATACAACCGTATGCATTCCGAACGCATTGGGCAGAAACGTGTTGAACAGGATGTAACTCCCTACTCCCGTCAGAATTGAAGCCATTGCCCCGCTCGCATTTCCCTTCTTCCAATAAAGCCCCATTACCACTGGCCAGATGAAGGCTGCTTCTAATCCCCCAAAGGAAAAAAGATTCAACCATATCAAAAGATCAGGAGGGTTTACTGCCATTACGAACACGAGAATACCGAGCACTGCTGTCACCCCGATGCTCAACCGTTTGATCGCCTGATCGCTTGCATCAGGCTTCACATAATTCAAGTACACATCCTTCACAACTGCAGAGCTCACCAACAACAGCAATGAATCTACGGTAGACATAATCGCTGCCATTGGGGCAGCTAGTACGATTCCTGCGAGCCAAGTCGGCAAAACCTCCATAGCGATTCTAGGCATGACAGTATCGCCAACTTCGATTCCTGGTAAAACGGCTCGAGCAAACACACCAGTAAGATGCATGCCAAGCATTATAAACCCAACTACGACAGTTCCGATTATCAATGCCCGGTGCATTCCTTTTGAGCTTTTATAAGACATAGCGCGAACAGCCACTTGGGGCAGACCAACGACCCCTACACCTACTAACAACCAGAAAGATGATACGTATAGCGGTGTTAGGGATTGGTCAGCTCCAAATGGCGAAATCAAATTCGGATTTTCTGCAGATAAATCTGCCATGATGTTTTCCACACCACCTGCAATCACCGTTCCAATCAAGATAACGAGCGTTCCGAAGAACATAATGACTCCTTGGATCGTATCTGTGATCGCAACAGCTCGAAACCCGCCAATAATAACATATACAAGAACGGAAACAGCAAAAAGGAACAGGGCCGCTGTATACGAGAGCCCTGTTAACGACTCGATCAGACGTGCTCCACCTACCCACTGGGCTGCCATAGCGGAAAACAAGAATATGATGATGCTAAGTGCCGATAAGATCACAACAGCTTTACTTCGATACCTTGCTTTCAAAAAGTCGATCAACGTTACAGCTCGAATTTTTCTTGCCACAATCGCAAATTTTTTCCCAAGAACAGATAATACAAAATAACCCGTAGGAAGCTGCGTCATCGCAAGCAACACCCAACCTAGGCCCATTTCATACGCTACGCCAGGACCACCTATAAAACTGCTCGCACTTCCATACGTCGCTACCATCGTCATCGCAAGAATAAATCCACCAAGCTCGCGACTGCCTAGAAAATACTCATGTAGAAAACTAGACGATGCTGATACATGCCTTGATGCGTAAAACCCAACGACGAAAATACTACAAAGAAAGATAAGGAGTGGAATGACAACTTCCCAGTTCAATTGTCATCCTCCTCTTCTAACGGTACTTCCTTATACAGAAATGTCACCGAAAAGATAACAAGAAAGAGCATCACGAGAGTCACGATGATACAGCTATAGAAGAACCAAGCTGGCAATCCCCATATGTAACTATACTCCTCAACAGGCTTTGATCCGAAACCATATGCGGTTCCATACCATAACAAGAAATTTATTAGAACAAGCCCGATACCAATAAGGGCCTCACGATTTGCTATTCGAAAACGCGGATCCTCTCCACCTTCTCGCTTCTCTCTTTTCATTCTTAACCCCCTCGAAACCTCGACGACCCCATATGAAGAACATCAAAATCCTCGAAAAATATATGACTGACGCATTCCTTACAATGTCTTATTCTAAATAACATCATGTGAGAAAGTCTATAGTCTTGTTCATAATCCTCTCTCTATCTTTCACGTTACGATGCATTCCTATCAACCAAAAAAAGCTTTAGGCATTCACTCTCGCCTAAAGCTTTTAAGTTAAACAAACGTTTGATTGATAGTTAATTATGTTCTTTTAACTTCCATATAACTCTTTCTAGTACCTCTATTCGTTCACTTGCCTCCCTCAATCCAGGAGCTTTAGAAAGCATAGCGGCAAAGCTTTTTTTCGCTTTTTCATAGGATTCAATCGCATCATGTACTTTATTGACTTTCAAGTAGTAATCACCAAACGTTTGAAACGTTTTTCCAGTACTATTGCATAAGTAAACATAATTTGGTGAATAGATTTTCATCTCTTCAAAATAAGACAGTGACGTTGTTAAATTTTCGAAAGCACGATCAAAATCCAAACGATCCATAAAAAGAATCGCTAATTCACGATAAGCTGATGCGATTCTATTTCTAGAACCACCTTGACCAGGTGCAATGGCTAAAGCCTTGCTAAAAGCTTCTGTGCCTATCTCAAAATAGTGTATAGACTGATCATAAAAACCAATGTTTCGTAAAAGCACCATATAATCTATAGACGCATGTCCCTTTTTCTCAAGTGCATCTACGAAATTCGGAGACTTCTCAAGTACTTCATTATAGATCATCAATGCTTTCTCAAAGCTTAATTTCTTTTCACCGAGATGATTGTTTGAGTCTAAATGCTCTCCCATTCTTTTATGGGCAAGTCCCATGTTCGTCCTGATGCGAAGATAGTCTTTGTGAGTACTGTCTTTTGACGCCAACTCATAGTATTCGATTGACCTACGGTAATATTCCCCTTGTTGTGAAGGGACTTTACTGCTCAACTCACCCAGCTTTTCATAAGCTAGCGCCTTCAAAGAAAGCAAGTTCACAGAGTCATGGTTAAGCTTAAGGCCTTCATCACACTGCACCAATGCGTTTTGATAGTTTGCTTCTGATTTTTCATACTCTGCAAAACGGATATGCAACTTTCCAAGTCTAATCTGCTGTAGAGAATAATTTTCGAAAAAGCCCGTGCTCTTCTTACCTTTATATGAACGAAAGTATTTTGAAGCCTCTTCAAGTAACTTATATGCCTCAGCGTATGAGTTTAAATGTATCTTCATCTCCGCCATATCCATAGCACATTTACCAAGTTTCTCGATAAGCTGCGAGCGATCATCAACTAATGCTTTAATAAAGGACTCAATTGAAGCTTGATAATTCATTAATGCTAGCTCATATTCCCCTTGAAGTAGCTGAACTTCTCCTAGAAAAAGATGAATGTCACCTACTAGTTCTTCCTCATCAATCTTTTCAAGGTGTGAGATCACTTCCGTATGTAGAGAAGTAATCACACTAAACTGCCCGTTCGAATAGTATTCCGAACCTGTCCGCAAGAACCATCTCAACAACTCTTCGTTACCCTTCACTTTGCTGCCATGGTAGAAGGCTTCCTGAAAAGAACGAACTCCATCATGCTTGAGCTCATCGTAATAGTAAAACAACCACTCATGAACTTTCTGGTATAAAGGTGGTGTCTCTTCCTTCACATGATCTTGCAGACTCCTTCTAACTAACTCCTGCATATCCCAACGTTCATGATCGATTCGATTAATAAACGAGAAACGAAATAACTCTTTATATGCAGTAACAGGATAGCCCGTCTTAAAATGAGTGATGAGGTGATGAAAAATCTCGGTATCCCAGTTTCTTGGAAAGGATAGCAACTTGATGGTTTCTTTTTCGGATAACTCAAGGTATTGAAGAAAACGGTCTAATATTTTTTGTGGCCGCCTTGAAAAATCAGCAGGCGCGGGAGTTTGCTTTTCATTCAAAACATTATACGTATCGACCATCAAATCCAAGTAGTAAGGAAGGCCTTGACTGCTCTTCAGGATCACATCCTGAACTTCCTTATCTGTAATCCCACATGACAATAAGAAGTTCTTTGAATCTTCTTCAGATAATTCTCCTATCAAGTGCTGATCTAACGCTTCTTTCCAGGCAGGATTCACTTCTTCCCAACGAAGCTTTTCCCTTCCACAGATGACCCACAAAACCTGTGGAAGCTGAAGCACAAGTTCTCTGACCCACTCATCTTTTTGATGAAAAGATCCTACATTTCGATCAACTTCCCATAATGCTTCAAATGTATCTAGGAAAATAACAGCTGAAACATGTTTCTTTGCTAAATACGCGTTAAGATCTGCAGCAAAATACATCGGCAACTTTTCTTCTATTTCTCCAGGCAACATGTCTTGCAGTTCTGTTAACACGTGTTTACCTGAACCTAACCACCAGCTCATCATATCCTTGTACCGTGTCATTCCATTCATAAGCTTTAGTGTTTTAGGGAGCCATTGGGCAATTGGGACATCTTCTAAATAATGAACAAGTTCGCCTACAAAGCTCCCTTCTTCAATAAAAGGCAAGTCAATATTTTTCGATTTCAAACTGAGTTGGGGATTTAACTTGCTCCAGTAAACCGTATAAGCGAGGTCAAATGTTGTGAATTTCACAGGGTTCTTTTTCTGCAAAGCCTTTTTCAACCAAATCAACGCTTCTCCAGAATGACGGAGTTTTGGTTCTTTGAAATCCAAACTTGCTTTGATTGCATCTGAATCGATTGAATGAACGAACTCATATAATTCCTTTTGCAGACGGGTTTTTCCCACACCACCAACCCCGTAATATGTGAGTACATGATATGCGTCTTGTTTTTGTTGGAACGCCTGGGTAAAAGCTGCCGTCGGCTCTTTTCGATCGGTAAACTGTCTTGAAGCAGAATCGTTTCGTTTTGTTAATGAATGTTTTGGACGAAGCTCGATTACAATACACCCCTCATAACCAATTTTTATATTTCTAAGTAAAAAAGTAGCCTTTTGCAAGGCTACTTATCCCTCAACCTCTACAGATGAGGCACCATCTACATTCCGCAACAGCTGATAAATATCTGTGGTGTGATTTTTTTCAAACGTCATAAGGCGGAGCTCAATCTGGCGGTTATGATCCTTTGTGTCACGCACACGTACATGCCGCAATTCAAAGTCATGTTTCTGGATCGCTTGCATAAAAGCAGTCACATCCTGGTCTTCATCCAACGTGATCTTTGCTCGCATCTCGCGCTGTCTGAGCTGCTTTGGACCAATTTTCTTAATAATAATCGGAAGCACATTTACACTGAAAAGAATGATAGCTGCACCAACGAACGCTTCATAATAAAAGCCTGCTCCCGCTGAAATACCAAGTCCTGACGCTCCCCATATAATTGCCGCTGTCGTTAGTCCCGATATCGCATCATTGTTTCTTCTAAGGATAACCCCAGCTCCAATGAAACCTATCCCTGAAACGACTTGTGCTGCAAGTCGCATCGGATCTGTACGAATGTTTGAGGAAAACTCAGCGAATTTCACAGATGATTCGATGGAAACGATCGTTAACAAACAGCTGCTAACCGCAATAACCATGCATGTTTTAAGTCCCAAAGGCTTATGCTTTAACTCTCTCTCAATACCGATCATCAAACCTAGAAGTGCTGAGATAGCTAACTTTGCAAGTACAATCATGCTCATAGATGTCATCTCCAACTCTTTTTCTTTATCAATCAAATTCTTTAAGAACACGTACATTTCCTGCGGTCTATATTAAATTTTTATGTATATTTTAGTGTTTTATGTATGACCAACCACTTAGTTCATATTACCCAATTCACAAAAACAGTTATGCATTGTATAAAAATTCCACATTTCACAAAACCTTATATGTTAACGTTTTCTTTGTTTATTTCATGCATATTTAAATTATTTTTATAAATTTACAAAGATTTAAAATAGGTGAACATTTCCGCGAAATCTTCAAATTGACAAATAATTTGCTAAAATGGGGAAGTGTTATTAAACAACTTGGAGGTTACAACATGGACACCACAGTAGACAGCAAGGTGAAACCACCAAAGGGAAAGGGTAAACACCCTCCTGGTTTATACCTGCTATTCATCACAGAAATGTGGGAGCGTTATAGCTACTACGGAATGCGTTCCATTCTAATTCTTTATTTGACGGCTGAATTGATCAGCGGCGGTCTAGGAATGGACAACGGAAAAGCACTTCAGCTTTATGGTATTTATGCTGGGCTTGTATACTTTACTCCACTTATCGGAGGATACTTAACCGATAAACTTATGGGGCTCCGGACAGCGATCACCATTGGTGGTATTACAATGGCTCTGGGTGATTTTACCTTATTTGCTGTACAAGAGCAATGGGGACTTTATTTAGGACTACTATTACTCATTCTAGGTAACGGCTTTTTTAAACCGAATATCTCAACTCTTGTTGGTGAGTTATATACGAAAAACGATCCACGTAAAGACTCAGCATTCACAATTTTCTATATGGGGATCAACCTTGGGGCACTCATTTCCCCACTAGTTGCAGGATTCCTTTATGCCGATCTCTTCCACTCCACTACGGGCGGAATCGAAACATTCGGCTTTAAATATGCTTTCCTTGCTTCTTCGATCGGTATGATTATCGGACAAGTTACATTTAACCTTCTTGCTAAGAAATACCTCGGCGATGTTGGTACACAACCATCTGCTCAGAGAGTTTCTCCAACAGTAAAAGGCAAAGCAAAACCATTAACAAAAATCGAAAAACAGCGTACAGCAGTTATCCTAATTCTTGCAGTATTCGTTGTTATTTTCTGGGCTGGTTTCGAACAAGCCGGCGCATCCTTTACACTTTATACACGTGATTTCATCGACAGAACCGTATTTGGCTACGAAGTACCAGTATCCTGGTTCCAGTCATTGAATCCATTGTTCGTTCTATTACTTGCACCTGTTGTCTCTGCACTATGGATCAAGCTTTCTAAAACGAAGCGTGGAGACTTTGCCATCCCAACGAAAATGGCATTCGGTCTTATTCTCCTCGGTTTAGGTTTTATGGTCATGGTACCAGCAGTTATTATGACAGGTAGTGATGACGGAAGTATCACAGTAAAAGCTAGTATGCTGTTTATGGTATTCACCTACCTCTTACACACACTAGGTGAGCTAGCACTATCACCGATCGGTCTTTCACTTGTAAGTAAGATGTCACCAGTGAAAATCGCATCACTATTAATGGGTGCATGGTTCTTGAGTAACTCAGTCGCAAACTATTTAGCAGGTCATATCGCATCACTGACAACTTCAGCCGGGTATCTCGAAATCTTTATTTACCTTGGAGTTGCAGCACTTGGACTAGGAGTCGTGCTCCTACTTATGTCTAAGAAACTTCAAAAGTTGATGCATGTTAATGAAGATGCTGACGGGAATAGAATTCAGCAGGCTAGTTAATATTTCAAAAAACAAGAAGGGCTCTCCTCTTTTTGAGGACCAGCCTTTCTTGTTTTTTATTTATTCTTCACTTGTGTAATAGTAGGCATCTTTTAATTTTTTCTCTTTATTCTGGTTTAAAGAAACACCCAAAAATTTCGCCTCGGATTTTTTCATTAATAGAACTGATTTCTTAGCATCCTGCTTACTTGTCTTTCCACTCTTAAAAATCAATAAGGAAGACTCACATTTGTTCAGTAGAATTTGTGCATCTGACACTACGAGTAATGGAGGGGTATCTATGATGATAAAATCATATAACTTTTTAGTCCCTTCAATTAATTCATCCATCTCTTCAAAACCTAACAACTCAGTTGGGTTCGGTGGAATAGGACCACTAGTCAGTAAATCCAAGCGAGGAATATCCGTTTGATTAATACAATCCTCTAAAACTTGTTGCCCTGCCAGGATCGTTGATAAGCCTTTTCTATTGGGTATATGATAGATTGTATGAAGGCTTGGTTTTCTCATATCTGCATCAATCAAAAGAACTTTCTTTCCTTGTTGAGCGATAACAATGGCAAGGTTTGAAGAAGTAGTAGTTTTGCCATCCCCCGATCGTGATGAAGTCACAACAATCGTTTTCATCTCCCTACTCCCAGTTGAAAATTGTATATTTGTTCTGAGAGTACGGAACCCTTCTGAAACTGGCAATTGTTTTGATTGAAATGAAACTCTCCCAAGAGATCTAGTGAGTAATGCGGTTTTAGATTTTTGGCTCAATGGAATCCCTCCTAATCTTTTTTAATTGCAATAATCACTTTTCTTTTATATCAGTTGTAGAAACTTTTGAAAGTCCTGTCGCCCTTTCTCTGTGCCACTTAATAAATTCAACCAAAAGTTTATAATCATTAACATTTTTTAATTCTAAGTCCTCTTTCTCATTCACGTTATAATCTCTCGTCAAATCACTAGTACCACCAACAACCTGAAACGCAAAATCTTCTAAATCAAGCAGCTCATAAAGATCTACCTCTAACACTTTGCTAATTCGAAGTATGATGTCAATTGTTGGATTAGTTTTTAAATTCCGTTCTATGTTACTTAAGTATGACTTTGAAATTAGAGCTCGTTCGGCCAAATCAGTCATCGATATCCCTTTTTGCTGTCTAATATTCCGGACATTCTCTCCAATCATAGGTTAATCCCCCTCGCGGCATTAAAGTTTGTAAAACCATAAGCCTTAGTTATAACTTAATATTTTTCTATTCATTATGGTATCGATGAATTCACTACTGTAAATTCTTAAATAATTGTTTTAAGTACGTGAAACCCCATTGTTCTTATTAAAGAACATAAGTGCAATACGAACTAAAAGATATTAAGCTAAACAAATAGAGATTGATACTTGCAAGCAGTTAGGAGAAAAGAGAATGGGAATTTGTAAGAGTGTATATGTTTTACTAAGTGATTCTCATTAAATAACTCAGGTTAATGTAATCGTATAGTAAAAGAGGAAAAAGAGAGTTCAATAAAGTGCACTTATTTTCATTATAGTGTTTTTTATTAAGAACACAACACTATTTTTAAATTCACTGATTTTTTTTCAATCACTAGCTTTATTCCGACACCCTTCGAGCAAAACCGGGCGGTACCTGTCACCGCCCGAATGCTTTCCCTGGATCATATTCCTGTAAGTCTAGCTCCGTTTCCTCATCTGCAATCAGCCTAGCAAGTTCCGCGCCTAGAAATGGGCCACTCGTTAATCCGGATGCTCCAAGTCCATTCCCTACATAAAGCCCCTGCACATCAGGAACAGCGCCAGCAACTGGAAGGTTTCCAGGTGTAAACGGGCGAAAGCCCACTTTCGTTTCTAAATAGGTGCTCACTTCTAGTCCAGGTGCAACTTTCAGAGCTCGCTCAATAATATGATGAATGCCGCCCATCGTGATGCGCTCATCAAAACCTGCATCATCTTCTTGTGTGGCACCGACGACGATCCTTCCATTTTCAAATGGTAAGAAATATTGTACGAATGGGGGCATCACGATCGGCCAGTCTTTCGTCTCTGTATCAGGTAACTGCAAGTGAACGATTTGAGCTTTCTGGGGTGAAACTTGAAACGTCATACCGAGTGGCTCGATCAACTCCTTCGCCCAGGCTCCACCAGTCACGATGACCTCGTCAGCATGCAACTCTTCATGATTAACGAAAGCTCCTTTAACTACAGACCCATCCCATTTTAGAGAAGCTTCTCCACGTAACACACGCGCGCCATTTTTTTCTGCAGCTCGAATGAGCGCATCACGGAGTGCTGCTCCATCGACCCTAGCTGCTCCACTAACGTACACCGCCCCAAATCGATCAGACAACGGTGGAAACATCCCCTTCGTCTGCTCTTTGGATAGCTTTAACACTTCACCCATTTCAGGTGTGTTTTTCCTTCGTTCAAGTGCCATACTCAATTTCTTTTCTAGCTTTGTTTCACCAGAATAAATATTGATCGCACCGACTCGTTTATAACCAGTATTCTTCTCACCATCCTTTTCTAACTCTGCAATCAAGGATGGATAATACCTCGCACCAGCTTCCACGAGTCTATAAAACGGTCCGTTCTTTCTATTTGTAAGCCACGGGCAAACAATTCCTGCAGCAGCTTCAGTAGCCTGTCCGCGATCTTTCCGATCGATTACGGTGACCGCGACACCTTTTTTAGCAAGATGATAAGCTGTAGAAGCACCTAATATGCCTGCCCCAATGACGATGACTGATTTCATTTCATACACCTTTTCTTCTTCTGTCTGTGTAGCTATTTTACAGGATAACCTTCATCCCCTCAATTCAGGCTACCTTTATAATAATGGTCAATCAAACGTTTGTTTAACACAATTTCCGCAGCATTTACACAAGATCAGCCACATTGTAATGCTCTATTAACACACGTTACCTTCATGGAAGTTACAATGGACGGGACTTCATCAAAGGAGGTACAGCTTAGATGCACAGAATCAAGGCGATTCTCGCAATTATCTTCATGCTCGTATTAATGGCACCATTTTCAGCTTTGTCTGCTGGTAATCCAATCGAAAAAACAGTGGATCCTGACGAAGGAATCGCCAAGACGATCCATGCTTCCGGTTTAGCGCCGGGTGCATCGTTAGATAAGAAAATTAACGACATCACTTATCCTCTATTTGCAACACCATCGATTAAAAAGAAGGGTCAAATCTTTACGATGCAAATTGATACACACGGTGAGGAAGTCTCGCAATGGGATATTCTTCTCACGCCAAGCAGTAATTCAGCTGTTACAGAAGTGAACAATTTACCGATTAAGGAAATCGACTATAGCAATTCGGACGTAACTTATAAAGTTAATAAGAAAAAACCAGATTCTATTGTAAAAGAAAATGATGAGGTCTTCGTTAGTTACCAGCCAACGAAACTCTAAAAAGCTCCATATAAAACAGCCTGGCAGGGATAACCCGCCAGGCTGTTTTTCTAAAGACTACATATTTTTATGACGGTCCTGCGTATCTGCAGCCCATAAAATCCACCCTATTAATAACGGTTGAAATAAAAGCCTGATCCATAGTAATGTCTGGTTGACTTCTTCTTGACCTGGAGCTGGTATGCCAGCTATCGCTGCATAAATATTCGCTGGGAAAATCACGACTAGATAGACCGCTGTCCAGAATCGAGCCAGCTTTCGTGTAGCTGGCACTAGAAGTAGAACCGCTAGAAGGATTTCAATTATGCCCGTTGCATAGATAAGTGCTAAGCGAAATGGCACCCACTCAGGCAGCATTGCGGCAAATCCGTCCCCTTGAGCAAAGTGAGCACAGCCTGCGAATATGAAAAAGAGGGCAAATAATACAAGTGCGATCATGCGAATTATTTTTTTCATTGAAATCTCCCTTTTTGATCTTTCATACAACTATTGTAACGCTTAAGTATACAGTTATCAGCTAACGAAGCTTACACTCTACACAAAGATGCTCAGAGTGGTGAGCTCTGAGCATTGGTCTTATTTATTTTTTCTCTCATGGTTTTTCTCCGGTTCAGGAATACTAGCAAAAAAGTTAAGTAACTGATTTATACATTCCTCACTCGTAAATTGTCCGTTACCAGTTTTGACCATCTGCAGATTTGCGTACGTAATCATAAGTGCGCTTTTTGCATCAGATTCATCCAGTGCTGTAATCCGTTTCTTCATTTCTTCTAAACTATTCATTGCGTTCCCCCACTAATCTTATCCACCGATTCCTTTCGCAAGTAATAGGAAATACACAAAAACAAGTATACCACCATTTAAAATAATTCCAGTCACACCCTGAATCCACTTCCTTGATAGAAGTGCGAAAAGGACACCCAAAATAGATAACGCCCCTAAAACGATGATCATAAATGATAAACTCGCATCTGGTCCTCTAACAATAACGAACATGATGATACTTAGAAGAACCATCAGAAATGAAAGGACACCGAATTTATTCATGTTAACCATCCCCTTAACCTCGGTTTTAAGAATAACGGTTACAGACACTCATCAAAAAAGGCTAACACTTTTCGATAGACCGTCATCTCGTTCTCTTTTTTTGAGAAACCATGTCCTTCATCACTTAACACAAGGTAGTCTACTTTTCTTCCCTTCTGTTTCAATGCATCCACAATTTGATCGGATTCCGCTTTAACGACGCGAGGGTCCATCGCTCCCTGGATCACGAGCATCGGTTTTGTCATAGATGCGAGATAGGAATCTGGGGATGCCTCCGTTAGCTCATCCTTATCTTTGATCGGATCACCGACTAGCTTTTTTGTCGCTGGTTTCCAGTGCTCTGGAACCGTATTTAGGAAACTAAATAAGTTACTCGGACCAAAAATATCGACAACAGCTTTAAAATATTCTGGGTGCCTGCCGTGTAAGAGGAGCGCCATATAGCCACCATAGCTTCCTCCCATTAAAAGGATTTTATCTCGATCGGCATACCCTTCGTTTATTAACCACTCGATTCCATGAACATTATCGAGACGCGGACCATTTCCCCAATCTCCTTCTACCATTCGTTTAAAAGCAAGTCCGTAGCCAGTTGAGCCACGGAAGTTCGGTGCGAAAATGCTATATCCTCGGTGAAGAAGGAATTGAAACAACGAGCGGAAAGAAGCTCGTTCTGCAACTTGTGGCCCTCCATGTGGCCAAAAAATCACATGCCCATTGCTGTTTTCTTCTTTTGCTTGGAAGAATTGGGCCTCGATCTGAAGGCCATCAAACGACGAGTATGTTACGACATTTGGCTCAACCATATCCTCCTCTGCCACACCTGGTACATTATAGTTTGTAAGTCTTGCCCACCCTTGATCGGATCTCTTGTATATATTGGATGGAACCGTTGATGAACTGCCTTTAAGGTAGACGCCTCCTTTTTCACCGACAATTACCTTTTCAATGACTTTAACGGGTGTATCGATCTTCTCGAGGGTTCCAGCTTGAAGATGATACTGATAAAAATAATCTTGAATTCCTTTTTCACTAGTGAGATATAGAGAGCCCCTTTTACGATCAAATATGAGTTCTGTAAAACTTTCTTTCTCAAGCTGAAGCACTTTTTGGAATGCTCTCTTCTCAAGATCAAACTTTGCAAGGTACGAAAAATTTTCTCCATAATTCGTAACCAGGTAAACCTCTGTTTCCGAAGTGTAGACCGCCCCACCAAATGTATGCTCTGTTTCTTTGTCTGGCGTCAATAAGATACGCTCATCAGTTGTCTTCACGTAAGGTAGTGAGTATGTATTTCTGTAGAATTCACCATATAGAAAGCTCTTCTCCTCAGGACTCTTATCGAACAAGAAAACCATTGCGTCCTTACCTTCGAGAACCGACTCTTCTGTTCCCGTTTCCAAGTGGTAAGAGTATGCCTTCAAAAATGTCTCATTCTCTTTGTTCGAAGTATAATAGAGGCGCTTGCCATCGTCTGATAAAAACGGCATATCATGACGATATCCCTCTGCCTCTCTAAGAGCTTTTACCTTACCACCGGAAGTTGGAATCGCATAAATTTGACCATTCTCATCACCATCTTTATCCATGACGGCTACAAGAAATGATCCGCTTTTATCATAGAAGACCTCCTGGCAGCTCTGGTTCTCAAACGATATCTGATAAGGGAACGTGTGCGGAAGATCCATCGCCCATAGATTGTATGTTCCATTCAAGTTCGTACTGAACACCATTTGCGTCTCATCTGGACTCACCGCAAATGTTTGGATGCCTATCGTTTGAAAAAATTGTTCCACGTCTGGTTTTTCGAATTCGATCATACTGTTTTCCCCCCAATAATTGTTGTGTCAACCCTGTAGTCTGTATAACGTATTCGCAATCTATCGAAAAACTCCTGTTGCATTAACAAATATACCCAAATAAAATACCAGAAAAAAATAAACTCCCGATTCCGGAAGTTTATCTTTCACCTCACCCATTCCTCCATGCAATGAACCAAGGATTTAACAAGTCCTCCTTGTTATACGCAAGGTGCCTGTCACTTGTCGAATTTGTCGAATAAATTACCTTACCGCCAGAACCTACTACGAGCGCATGCCCGGCTGCGGTATCCCACTCCATTGTGGGGGCGAAGCGCGGATACACATCTGCCGTTCCTTCAGCAACGAGACATAGTTTCAATGAACTTCCTGCTGACGTCACATCCACTGTTCCATACTTGGCTTTTAGACTATCTAAGAACTGCTTTGTCTCAGGCGTCTGATGGGACCTGCTTGCTACTGCTGTGATGCAATCATTCTTACTACTGTATAGTGGAAGACGCTGGCCACTTTCGATAAGAGCTTTGAAAGAAGCTGGATTTCCCTCAGAAGCTTTCTCGATTTTATAAGAGCCTGCATCTTCACCTCCAACGTACAAGGTGTCACTGACAGGCACATAAACCACACCGAAAACAGGTTTCTTATTGTGAATAAGGGCAATATTCACCGTGAATTCACCGTTTCGTTTGATGAACTCTTTCGTACCATCGAGAGGATCGACGAGCCAGAACATTTCCCATTTCTTTCGATCGTCATATCCGAGATGCTTTCCTTCTTCGCTCAAGATCGGATAATCAATCGTTAGCGAGGTTAATCCCTTTTCGATTGTCTGGTGCGACAGTTTATCAGCTATCGTCAAAGGAGAAGCATCACTCTTTTTCTCAATTTGAAAATCACTGCTACCATAAACCTTCAAAATAGCTTTACCAGCATTCACTGAAGTATGAATAACGGAAAGCAAATCCTTGTCACTTAACAATGCGCTCACTCCTTTCCAAAATAACGGTGAGGCACACCTCATCTGTAATACTGTATGCAAAAGTACGATTCTACGCGCGTTCTAACATGCGATTCAATGCATCTTTTGCAAACCTAGCTGTCTTCTCATCAACTGTAATTTGATTCGTTTTCTTTCCTTCACGAATTTCATCAAGAGACCAAAGAAGGTGAGGAAGATCGATGCGATTCATCGTAAGACACGGACACATATTAGGATTCAACGAAACGATTTTTTTATCAGGATGCTGCTGAATAATGCGATTCACGAGATTCATCTCCGTCCCGATCGCCCAAGAAGTGCCAGGAGAGGCATTCTCGATCGTCTCGATGATCATTTTCGTTGAACCTGCATAATCAGATTGCTGTACAACTTCAAACGTGCACTCAGGGTGAACGATCACATTTACGTCTGGAAGATCACGCCTGATTTCGGAAATGTTATCGAGCGTGAATTTTTCATGAACAGAGCAATGCCCTTTCCACAAAATAACCTTCACATTTTCATAATCACCTTCATACTCAAGGCGATCTGAAATAGGGTCCCACACCGCCATCGCTTCAAGTGGAATGCCAAGATCATACGCTGTGTTCCTTCCTAAATGCTGGTCTGGTAAGAAGAGGATTCGCTCCTTCTGTGTGAACGCCCACTCGACCATTGCTGTAGCATTCGAAGACGTGACGGTCGCTCCGCCGTTCTCTCCAACAAATGATTTAATGGCTGCAGTCGAATTCACATAGGTTAACGGTAATATCGTATCACCGAATCGCTCCATGAGAATTTTCCATGCGCGCTCTGTCTGATGGATGTCTGCCATGTCAGCCATCGAACACCCTGCCCTCATGTCTGGGAGAATCACCGTCTGATCATCCTCTGTTAAAATGTCCGCTGTTTCCGCCATAAAATGAACACCACAAAAAACAATGTACTCCGCTTTCTTGTTCTCCGCTGCTAGCTGAGCGAGTTGCAATGAATCACCCGTGCTGTCAGCAAATTGGACAACCTCATCTTTCTGATAATGATGGGCAGGTAAATAGAGGCGCTCACCCAATTCCTTCTTGATCTCACTCACACGCTGAACCATCACTTCCTCTGATAGCGTGCGGTACTGTTCTGGAATGCCCACTGGTTTATGTAACACATCAAGTATACTCATTGCTCTTCTCCCTTCATACGAAGACTAATATCAAGACTTTTAACAGAGTGTGTAAGACATCCGAGTGAAATCATATCAACTCCACAGTTCTTGTACGCCGCCAGGTTTTCAAGAGTGATTCCGCCTGATAGTTCAGTCACGATCGCACTCGGGACGAGACGATTATAAAGAGTCGCTTCTTCTGGCGTACAGTTATCAAACATAATAATGTCAGCGTTCGCTTCAACCGCCTCTCGCACCTCTTCTTCGGTGCTCGTCTCTACTTCGATTTTCGTCATATGCCCAATCTTGCTTCGGACGTGAGCCACAGCTTTTCGAATGCTTCCGCATTGTGCAATGTGGTTATCCTTCAACATGACGCCACCGTCGAGCGTGATGCGGTGATTATATCCTCCACCACAGCGAACCGCGTATTTCTCTAGCATCCGAAGCCCTGGAGTTGTTTTTCGCGTGTCGCATATACGTGTGGGAGAATCACCAAGTAACGCAACGGCACGACTCGTCATCGTCGCGATCCCGCTCATGCGCTGAATCAAGTTAAGGATGACGCGTTCACCAGTCAGAATAGCACCGACACGGCCGGTTACTTTCGCGATCACATCGCCTTTTTGGACACGCTCCCCTTCTTGCACATATACCTCGACAGAGCAGTCAGCATCTAATAAACGAAAGCCCATATCGATCACACCTTGACCACAAACTACCCCATCTTCCTTCGCCACTAACTCGGCAATACCGCGTTCGTCTGTTTCGAATAGCAGCTCACTCGATAAATCTCCTGTGCCGATATCTTCATTAAAAAACTGCTCGAGATTTTTTCTCAGTAGTAATCCATTCATCCTCAAAGATCCTCCTGGTTATCCTTTTTTGCTGAAATCGTTGTTTTGACTGAGGGAAATCTAATCGATGATGCCCCCCACGACTTTCCGTACGCATATGAGCTGATGTCGCCATTAACCAGCTTGTTTGAAGCATGTTGTAAACCGTGACTTCCTCTACACTCGAAGCCGGTTTCTTCCTCCCCTTTAAATAAAAACCGAGTTCGTTTATCGCTGTTGTAAGCCCCGCCGCATGTCTCGTGATCCCCACGTAATCACTCATCATGCTTCGTATCATGCTCGCCGCAGGCATCGAGATTGGTATGTGAAGAGGTTGAAAAGTGACACTCACATCTTGCTGAATTGGCGTATGATTCAACACCCAAGTGGCGGATTCATTCGCAAAAACAACCGCTTCTAAAAGGGAGTTGCTCGCAAGCCTATTCGCACCATGAACACCCGTGTTCGCAACTTCTCCAATTGCGAAAAGATTTGCGACCGTTGTTCTTCCATATCGATCCGTTTCCACCCCACCCATCAAAAAGTGTGCTCCAGGCTGGACAGGAACTCTTTTTGATGAAGCATCATCTAGATTCAGGTACGACGCTATTGTTGGAAAACGGTCGTTAAAATTAGAGACAGAAGAAGTATCGAGGTACACCAGACTCCGTTCCTCAGCAATCGCACGAGAAACAACATCTCTTGGCGCGAGGTCGAGGAGATCATGCTTCCCTTCCATCAAACGCTGTCCGCTCGACGTAACCAATCTCCCACCTTCACCTCTAACTGCTTCAGAAATGAGAAAAGGAGACGCACCTTTCCCCGCATACATCGTCGGATGAAACTGCATGAATTCCAGGTCAGAAACGGTAGCTCCTGCTCGAAAAGCCATCGCAATGCCATCACCTGTCACTGACGCATCGTTAGACGTAATCGGATAAAGCTGTCCTGCACCACCAGTGGCGAGGATGACGTAGTCTGCTTTTACCGTTAGCAACTTTCCTTCCTCACCCATAAACCAGGCACCTGCACAGACACCTTTTTCCACGAGCAGATCGGCCGCCGTATGGTGCTCGATGATCATACAGCTCTTTTTGACTCGTTTGATAAGCGTATCCATGAGCTCTTTTCCAGTCGCATCGCCACCCGCATGCAGTATTCTCGGTTTACGATGGGCTCCTTCACGGCATCTCGAATAGGATCCATCCATATTTCGATCAAACGCCACTCCCATTTCGATCAGCTGCTTGACACGTTCGCCACCTTTTTTCACTAAAAGCTCGGTTAATTCATCGTTATTATGAAAAACACCTGCTTGAATCGTATCGAAGAAATGATCCGCCCAACTGTCATCTTCTGTCGTGACAGCTGCAATACCACCCTGTGCTAGTCGGGAATTACTTCGTCCAAGTTCCGACCTTGTGATAACCGTCACATTCTTTTCCGCAGATAGAAGCTCTGCAATCAATAAACCTGCCACCCCACTACCAATGACAAGTACCTCTGTATGAAAGTTGTTGTCCATGGCACCTTCTCCTAAAAATGATGTGACCCACCGATGTAACTTTACATGTGTCTTGACACTAATAGTTACATAGATTTAAATAAAGTACAAGACAGAACTTACTGAGGAGACGGAAATGATTTATTTAGACTATGCAGCGACAACCCCAATGTCAGATCGAGCGATTGAGGTTTACACCAAGGTAGCACGCAGCTATTTTGCCAATTCACAAAGCCTCCACGACGAAGGAACTTCTGCAGCGAAACTGCTTGAAATCGCGCGGCAAACAATCGCAACTGAAATCAACGGTGACCCTTCGGGCGTTTACTTTACATCTGGCGGAACTGAATCGAATGTTCTAACGATCAACGGGCTAGTGAGAAAACACAAATCCGGCCATCTAATTACAGGAAAAGCTGAGCACTCCTCGATCATCAATACGTTTCAGCAGTTAGAACGCGAAGGGTTCGACGTCACTTATCTGGGATACGATGACAAGGGACAAATTCAGATTGATGAACTTATGAAAGAAATACGAGATGATACGATCCTCGTGTCAATCGCTCATGGCAATAGCGAAATCGGAACACTCCAACCAGTTGAAGCGATTGGCTCTGAGCTTTCTAGAAGAGGGATATTATTTCACACTGATGCGGTGCAAACATTTGGTAAAGTTCAGATCGATGTTAAGAACCTGAACCTAACCGCTCTCTCCGTATCCTCACATAAACTACACGGTCCTAAAGGAGTAGGTGCTTGCTATATCGATCCATCAGAATCGTGGCAAGCTACGTTACCCGGAACCGTTCACGAAAAAGGATTCCGACCGGGTACTGTTGATGTACCTGGAATCTTTGCCTTTACAGCTGCCGTAGAAGAAGCAGCGACAAATGTAGATGCTAACCATGCGCATTGTAATGAGCTACGCGAAGGATTGCTGAATGAGTTGAGTGGAAGAGATGTCGTGATCGAAGGAGGGAGATGTGGACTCGCTCATATCGTTGCCATTCGACTGAAAGGCATCGAGGGACAATACGTCATGAATGAACTGAACCAAAAAGGAATTGCTGTTTCCACTGGCTCAGCATGTTCGATTGGGCAACAGTCTCCATCCAAAACCTTAAAAGCCATGGGGCGCACGGATGACGAAGCAAGAGAACTCGTTCGAATAAGCTTTGGAAAGCATACAACGAAAGAAGAGATTGTGAAGACTTCAGAAGTAATGAAAGGCATTCTAAGTCGTTTCACAGGCACCACCCGAATTTTGTCGAACGAATAATTAAGCTCGGCTTATATTGCTACAACAAAATACACCGATCATCTCAATGATGATCGGTGTATTTCTCGTATTCTTCTTGCGAGTAACGATTACAGCATTCACCTCAAATACTCTTCTAGCACTCTGTTAGTCGACTTCATATATGTCGCAGCATCTTTGCCTACATAACGTAAATGCCAAGGCTCATACTTGTACCCTGTCACATGCTCTTCACCTTCAGGATATCTAATGATAAATCCGTATTCATGTGCGTGCTTTTCAATCCAGGCACCTTCATCCGTGAATGCAAATTCTTCAACAAGTTCATAGTTCACATCTGGACTAGTTACATCCATCGCTAGCCCAGTTTGATGCTCACTGTGTCCAGGCTTTGCGCTTACTCGATTCGCATACTCTTCTCCATGCTCCTCAACGTGCCCCTCATATATTCGCTTTTGTCTTTCATAGGAGCGATAGCCAGATTGCGCATAGAGATCGAGACCTGCTTGGTCTGCATCATCAAATAAGGCTTCTAAATGTTCGACAGCGATAATGTTCATTTTCCGCTTGTTATGTTCATAGTCGAACGGAAATGGAACATCTGGTTCTTCTAATTTCTCAGGGACATATGTCGCTGGTAGATCTCGCTGCTTGTTTACTAATAGTAGTTGAATCGGTAACGATACTTCTGTATCGACATACTCATCAATCGCTCCGGAACCTCCGAGCACTGTAAAACTGGTTAATTGTTTCTCAGCTATATAGAGTTTCGCAGGATTTGGAACATAGTCTTTTTCGATCAATAGAAGAGGATCACTTGTTTTAGCTGCTAGTACGGAACCGGTCAATGCGTCCGCAAAATCCAAGCCGGTCGCTAAATACAGGTCATCAGCATCACCTTGTGGGAATGCTTCCGCTACAGCTCGAGACGTTTCAAATCGATCACTTCCCGCGATTCGCAGAGATTTAGGGATAACACTTTCAACAGATGGCGTGATGACACCCGTACCACCTATCACATAATTCCGTTCATTTGCCTCGATTCTATCCTTTGTTACATCAGGAAGAGCGTTTTCTAACGTTAATAAAATCGGATAACCTTGATACGCTGCGTACGGTGCAATCGATAACGCATCAGGGAAATTCTTACCGCTTACGACAACCGCTCGACTATTTGCATCCATTCGGTCCGCAATCAATGCCGCTGTTTCAAATCGATCACTTCCTGAAACCCGTTCAACAGCAACGTTCATGTTATCTTTTAAGTACGATTCCACGTTGTTTGAGACAGCCCCGGATCCTCCCAATATAATAACGTTTCTTGCCTGTAACCTTTGAATTTCTCTCTTCGTTGCTTCTGATAGTTTGTGAGATTGCGTCAGCAATATCGGCGCATTTTCTTGATAGGCAAGAGGCGTTCCAGCAAGGGCATCAGGAAACTCATTTGCTCTTGATAAGAGAACCGTGTCGCTTCCATCAAGCCATCCTTTCTTAGAAACCTCCACAGCCGTTTCAATCCGGTCACTTCCTGAAATTCGATCGATTTCCACAGCTTCGACACCCTTAGGGGATAATAGAAAAAGTGCCACTAGACCAAATCCCCACAATAAGCGTACTCCTAGTTTGTGCGCAAGCATAAAGTACCCACCCCATAATCTTCTTCTCCCGTGATAGTTTTATTAATAACTCAGTGAAAAGAGACTTTATTTTTAGTAGATTGTTCTTAATAACAGTTATGTACAAACAAAAAAGAACCCCCTAAGGGGCTCTTCCTTATCAGTAAAGTTATTCGACAGTATCTAACAAATAACGGGTGGTACCTGTCACCGGAACAGGCTTTTTCTTCGCTGGTACAGTGATTACATAGTGGTTTAGTGGGAACAGTTGCAGAATTTTAATGAATCCAATAGACGTTGCGAGTACGACCACGAACATGAACGGAGCTGTTTTTGCTGTCCAAATACTCTCAGGTAGAGTTCTTGAGTAAACAAAAATCACCAATGGATGGACTAAATAGATTCCCATGGATAGATTACCTAGCATCGCAAAGAATTTCTCGATCCAGTTCACTTTTTTCACCGACTGATACATCCCAATCACCATTAACGTCATTACCGGAATATTGATCATATTCGTCCATCGATTATTCCCGATTGAGCCCTTCATCTTATATTCGTATACCGCTAACACGACCAAACCTGCAAAACCAACGTAACCGAACCAATTCAGCTTTTTACCAAACTTCAAGATCGGCTCCCAGTGATATGCAAGAAATCCTCCAAATACGAAGAAGAAAATCCATTTCGTCAGCATTGCTCTTTGTTCCAATAGCTGACTCACCACCGTGACAGATTCAGGTGAATAGACATAAACAAAATAATAGTTAGCGATAATAGCAAATACTAGCGCAATCCACCAGCCGAGTTTAGTACGAATAAGCTGCAGCAATGGGAAGATCAAATAAAATTGAAAAACGACTGACATGAAATAAAGATGATAAAACGAATTCCCCATCGCGAAGTCTACTACGAAATGCTTCCAGTCATTAAAGATATCGACTTGGAGTACAAATTTCATCAAAGCAAGGTAAACGATACTCCAGATCAAGAATGGCATACCAATCTTCACCATACGAGAGTGATAGAATCGCTTCACATCGAACCCCTTTTTCCTTACTTGAAGGAAAAGCAAGAATCCGCTGATCACCGCAAAGATAGGTGTTCCAAAACGACCGATCTGGTTAAAAAACTGAGTAAATTCAGTAAACGTACCGCCGTGCTTGGAGTAGTAGATTCCAGACACATGTACGCCTAACACAAACAAACAAGCAATTGCTCGAAGAAAATGAATCTCATTTATATAACTTGATTTACTTTTTTTCATAGGAGTCACGTCCTGTTGCAATATAGTAGTGTTACGCCAGAACACAAAATACTACATAGTTCGACATAACGCTACAATTATAACGGATGTTTGCTAACTATCCAGCCTTCATCATCATTTTTCATATAAAAGTAATCTTTCTGTCATTTATTTCTGGAAAAATGTCAAAGATGACATAATTACCATTCCAAGAAAGTTTAATTTTAGATATATCACCATTTACTTCCTATAACTCCCGACAAAAAAACGAGCTGCTAAACACAGCTCGTCTATCACTTCTCATCGTTTCTTATTCTAAGCCCATAATATCATTCTCAACACCTGGTCCAACCGCTCCATTGCCACCTAAGATCGTGTAGAAAGTCGTGTTTTCTTCTATAAAGAATTTCTTAGTCGATGTTGGTAGACTGCTTTTCTTAGTCAAAATCGTTGGTTCCCCGAATTTGGCTGCTAGAACAGAACCTGTAAGAGCATCGGCAAATCCTTCTCCAGTCGCAAGGAATGCCCCTCTCGTCGGCAAGTTGAGTTCCTTCGTAATGGAAATCGATGTTTCATAACGATCTTTTCCTTTTAAACGTGTTGGTGACGGAAGCTGTTTTTTCACGTTCTCACTGATTGCTCCAGTACCACCGACCACATACGTCTTCGTGTAAGAAAACATTGCATCCTTCGTTGCCTTTGAGAGCTCGTTTTTCTCTGTTAAGAAGATTGGAAGTCCATACATCGCGGCATAAGGTGCGATTGAAAGTGCATCTGGGAAGTTCCCTCCATATGCTACGACTGCCTGATGTGTTGGTAAAAGGGTTTCTGAGATTGCAGCGGCCGTCTCATAACGGTTTTTTCCTTTCAACCTTCTAACTTCTAGCCCCATTTTATCTCGTAACTCGTTCTCGACCTTCGCCGAAACAGCTCCCGTCCCTCCAAGAATTGTAACCTTCTTCACACCGAAATCTACTATCAAATCACGCACGCGACTATCAAGTTTTGTTTTAGGTGTTAATAGAATCGGAGCGTCTAATTGAAAGGCAAGTGGTGCCCCTGCGAGCGCATCCGGGAATGTTGAACCAGTTGCCAGTACAACATTATCTGTTCCTTCTGGCCAACCATATTCTGCTATCTCAATCGCTGTTGCATAACGGTCTTTTCCAGAAAGACGCTCGATGTATTTGGTGTTAAAAGCAGAAAGAGCATACATACCTTCTGTGCCTCCGCCATTCATATCAATAGCTCCTATGTAATAGGTTCCTTCTGGAATTGTATAGACTTGAATCTCCACACCGTCATAATAGTCATAAAGATCAGGATCGAGCCATTCTCCTGATGCATTAGCAACCAGATAACCAAGATCTACACCAGGTTGTGAAGAACCTGCAACGACAAGCTCGATAGGGTTGTTGATCTTCATTCGATACATATCTACATCATCGACGTCGAACGTACCGTAGACCACATCCTCCATGTGAAGGATATTCGCTTGATTGAAATTATCATTTGGTTCATTCTCGTAATAGTCACCTAGCGTTTTGATACTTATTGGATCCTTTGCAAGCTTTTGCTTTAGATGCGATTCAATCTTCTTTTTCTCGTCTTTAGAGAATGAGGTACTTTTCTCCTGTTTTACTTTTGTTATTTCTTCTTTCAATCCTTTTGGACTATTACTGGCTGCAGATACATCCCCTGTCCATGAAAACCCACTAACTAATAGAAAACCAAACAAAACCCACGATAAAGCCTTTCTCACTTGCACATCCCCCGCCTCTATTACCAAATTGTGTAACCTAAAACTCATTATATAGGCGCTAAGAAACATAATCCATGTAAGGTACTGTCGAACGATGATTTAGGTATTTACTACCATTATTTGGTTCGACAAAAACCGGGTGGTGACAGGCACCAAGTTTCACTTTTCTGAAAATACTAGAAATTTAGAATACATTGCGTTATCATGGCTACTAACAATGGAAATTGTATACAATATCCGAACACAATTCGAAAGGGATCACAAAATGACAAAACAACGAAACGAAGAATTAGCCTATGAAAAGGTGAAGAGAGCAATCATGCTCAAGAAACTAAACCCAGATCAACGAGTAACTGAAGATTGGTTAAGTCAGGAATTGAAGATGAGTCGCACTCCTATACGTTCTGCCTTCAAACGCCTTGAAAATGAAGGACTTCTTACACTTATCCCTCATCGAGGAGCGTTTGTTTGTAATCCTTCTGATAAAGAGCTACAGGATGTGTTTCATCTAAGGGTCGTCATCGAACGATATGCTGCTCAATTAGCAATCGAAAACATGACAGAGGATGATGTCGTTCACATGGAGATGTTATTAAAACAGGAGCTCGAAGCGTACGAATCAAAAGACTTCGAGGCATTTCTACAAATCAACTGCCTCATTCATTCGTATCCTGCCAAACTCTCAAATAATAAATTTCTACTCCAAGAGATTGAAAGACTTAATCAATGGTCAGATTGCTACCTGATTTTGAAAGATGAATTTTATACGATTCCAATCGAAGATGCGAAGTCCATTCCGGAACACAATGAGATTGTTGAAGCTTTTCGTAAACGAGATGTAGATAAGATGTGCGATGCGATTGAAGCCCATTTGCTATCTACTCTCGACGATTTATCTGAACGCAAATCACTATTCAGCTAAGGAGAGATTTAATATGAGCCATGCATCGATCAACACTCCACTTCCAGGACCAAAAGCTAGTGAACTATTAGAACGTCGACGCAACATTGTCCCTGACGCGGTGAGTTATGGCATTCCTACTTTTGCAAGAGCAGCAAGTGGCGCAAAAGTAACGGACGTCGATGGCAATACGTTTATCGACTTTGCTGGAGCAATCGGCACAATTAACGTTGGTCACTGCCATCCAAAAGTTAAAGAAGCCCTTCATGACCAAGTCGATAAATATATTCATACAGGATTTAACGTCATGATGTACGAGCCTTATATCGCGTTAGCTGAGAAGTTAGCTGAGTTAGCTCCAGGTTCACACAATAAAAAAGTCCTCCTTCAAAACAGCGGGGCTGAAGCAGTAGAGAATGCCGTGAAAATCGCTAGAAAATACACAGGACGCCAAGCAATCGTCACTTTCGCAAACGCTTTCCATGGGCGAACGCTCATGACGATGTCGATGACAAGTAAGGTGAAGCCATACAAGTTTGGATTCGGGCCGTTTGCACCTGAAGTCTACAAAGCCCCTTTCCCTTACACATATCGTCGCCCAAATAACATGACCGAAGAAGAGTACAGTGATTTCATGATCGAACAATTTAAGGACTTTCTATTAAAAGAAGTAGCTCCGGAAACAATCGCTGCCGTAGTGATGGAACCTGTTCAAGGTGAAGGCGGATTCATCATACCTGATAAAGCTTTTGTAAAAGTAGTAAAAGACTTGTGCGCTGAACACGGCATTCTTTTTGTTGCTGACGAAATTCAGACTGGCTTCGGTCGTACAGGAAGCTACTTCGCTTCCGAGCACTTTGACATCGTCCCAGACCTCATCACCGTCTCGAAATCCCTTGGTGCTGGAATGCCAATAAGCGGTGTTATTGGAAGACAAGAAGTGATGGATGCCGCAAACGGCGGGGAACTCGGTGGTACGTACAGTGGAAACCCTCTAGCTTGTCGAGCTGCTCTCGCTGCAATCGATATTATTGAAGAAGAAAAACTGAATGATCGAGCCACTATCATCGGTCAAAAAGTTAAAGATACATTTACAGCTTTATCTGAAGAAATAGACTGTATTGGCGACATTCGCGGGATTGGTGCCATGGTTGCGGTTGAAATCGTGAGCGATTTAGAAAAGAAAACACCAGCCAAAAGCTTAGCATCCCAAATGATTTCTACCGCCCAACACCAGGGGCTTCTCGTACTCGGTGCTGGCGTCCACGGAAATGTCATCCGCTTTCTCATGCCGCTCGTTATTTCAGATGAAGAGCTTGATGAAGGCTTATCGATCATTGAAAACGCTGTGCGTTCTGTCTGGAATAGCACAGTCGTTACTTCGAATAAATAGGAGGATTCAAGTATGGAAGAAGAACAAAAGTTAAAGAAGGTTCTGTCGAGGTTCGACCTCCTCTTCCTCGCACTAGGAGCCATGCTCGGTTGGGGATGGGTGGTGTTATCAGGAACATGGATTACATCTGCAGGCTCATTTGGAGCCGTAATCGCTTTCGCGATCGGAGGATTCTTGGTCATCTGCGTTGGACTGAACTACGCCGAACTCGCCTCAGCCATGCCAAAGGCAGGCGGAGAACACGAATATGTTCACAGAGCACTTGGCGAAAATATGTCTTTCATCGCTTCATGGGCTATAACACTCGGATATGTTTCGGTCGCAACGTTTGAAGCAGTAGCACTACCTACCGTCATCGACTACCTTATCCCAGATTATCAATCTGGCTATTTATGGACCGTCGCCGGATGGGACGTCCATCTGAATTGGGTGTTGATCGGAACAGGAGGAGCGCTCATCATCACAGCGCTCAATTACATAGGTCTTAAGCAAGCAGCTGCGATGCAAACGTTTTTCACGATCGTCATTATTGGGGTTGGATTACTATTGATCTTCGGATCTGGTTTACACGGCGATCCATCGAACCTTGCTCCCACTTTCGTTGGAGGAGCAGGCGGTATCATGGCTGTTCTCGTCATGGTACCATTCTTATTCGTCGGATTTGATGTCATCCCGCAAGTTGCAGAAGAAGCAAACTTACCGCAACGGCAAATCGGCATGTTCCTAGTTGTTTCCGTAATCGGTGCGATCTTGTTTTACCTTGCGATTGCCCTTGGCGTAGGTCTCGGACTTAATCAAGAACAACTAGCTGTCACTGAACTCGCTTCCGCTGATGCGATTGCAAGCTTATTCGGATCAGATCTATTCGCTCAAATCTTAATCATCGGTGGTGTAGCTGGTATTATCACGAGTTGGAACTCCTTCATCATTGGAGGAAGTCGCGTGCTTTACGCAATGGCAAAGTCCGGTATGCTCCCAGCATGGTTTGGACGTCTACATCCAAAGTTCAACACGCCTTCAAACGCCGTGCTGTTCATAGGGGTGCTATCCATGCTCGCACCTCTTCTAGGAAGATCAGCGCTCGTTTGGATCGTCGATGCCGGTGGACTAGGAATCGTCGTCGCTTATTTCCTAGTCGCTCTCTCGTTCATAGTTCTCCGCAAAAGAGAACCGAATATGGAGCGTCCGTTCCGAGCATCAAAATCTCCGGTCTTTGGCTACCTTGCTCTCGTGCTAAGTTTCGGATTCGTAACACTCTATCTACCAGGAATGCCAGCCTCTCTCATCTGGCCTTACGAATGGATTATGTTCGCAGCTTGGTCATTAGTAGGGTTGTTTTTCTTTATGAGGATGAGGAAAGGCGTTTATAAAGAAGTAGGAACAGATAAGAGTGAAACATTCTAAGGTGCCTGGTACCCCCCGCTATATGTCGAATAGCTTCAGCCTAGGCTGAAGCTATTTTTCAAGTTATTATTCTATTGAACGTCATTAAATTGATTTGACATAAACTCGGTGGTAACTGTCACTTACAACCATCAATGCTTCAACCGCCAGTTAATCTCTCTTAAATCAAATTTCTCATAGCCCTGCATCTCTCCCCAGTTCACCATATGCTCATGGTCTGGGTGGCTCTCATCATCAATAATCTTAAGGAACTCTTCATAGCCACCTTCTCCACCAACATCTTCAGGAGGAGCGTTTCCTTCACCGTCATTGCAAATCGGATAATTGACCTTGTAATCCTCAACCACTCTTTCGACTTCAATTACATGCTGCCAGTCGTCACCAAAGTCATAGTTGTAAACGATTCTAGCTGGAAGAAGATCAGACAGCTTGACTCCAGTTTCCATTTTCATTGGTATATCGCCTTGATATTCGTAAGCTTCTTCATCACATACTAATTGCAAAATAGGTTTGTCCTTGTTAATAGGTATCACATTGTTAGTCTGGTAAAGAGGATAAATACTAAAGTCGTGGAGATGACTGTCATGCCAACCGAATGCATCCTGTAAGATGTTATGTAGCCTCGTGAAGGTAGTATTGGTTGGTATAGTTAACTTCCTCCATACCGAATCGTTTACAAGTTGTAACGTTACTTTCATTTCCACTGCTTGAGAATGAAAAATGGATTGGCCAGTCAGTTCTTCTAAATCTTTGTACATTTCCTCATGCGGCTTCAAATAACGATTCTTTCCGTTGCCTATCAACATACTGCTAATCCTCATGCTCAACTCTTCCTGTACCAGTTCTTCCTCATTAATCATATCCTCGAAGTACGATACATTTTCACATGCTTTATTCAGTTTTCCTACAGACTTTCTATCTTTTGTTTTGGAAATGGACATGTCACCAAGTTGGTTAACGTATTGTGAGATAACACCCTCTTTAATGCCCTCTGCACGAAAGACTTGCTCGATGGCTTGTGGAATGAATCGATCAAGTTTCTTCATAATATTAGCTTTCACACCGTAAAGGACAATAACATAATAATTATGATCATTAACTAACACTAGAGTCTTCTTCCTTCCTAGCTTTATCATATTAGCATGCCACGAAAATAGTGTATTTTCCTCTGGGCGTTCAGCAGGAGTTATTTTAAGTTCGTCTAATAATTTTTTCGTGCACTGAATTAGCATAAAAATGCTCCTTTAACTTTACTTGTTATAAGTATTGCATTGAATTTTTCAGGTTCTTTTTATCACACCATGATAGCAACAATTTAACATGACAAGCTATTCAATCAAACGTTTGTTTACTATTAGGACAAACACCATTCGACATCAAGCGAGCTACATCGGGTGGTGCCTGTCACCGAGTCACCGAATTTGCGCATAAAACCCCTCAGAATAGTCCCGATCACATTCCAACAGTAACCCTGCTATCTTCTCGCTCGTCTTTCTCGTAATCTTCCCGGGTTCCGATTTCTTCACATAATGAATAAAGTCATGAGTCCTAAAGATCGGACACTTATCATCTTGTCCACCCATCCAAACACCTTGAGCGTTTGTCATAATCACGACCGGCTCAACTTTGAAGTAATGTCCTCTACTCTTTAAGAACTTCCTGAGATGATTCGCATGATAAATTGATTGTCCCTGGGGATTCTTAACGATTGTTTTCTTCGTAACATTTCCTCTACTATTGTATGGATACCATAGCCATCCATCTCGGTGTGGATAGAATCTACCAGTGATGTCTTTGGTTTCAATACAATAGATTTTATCAGGGCCGATCAAAACATGATCGATCTGTGTGCCGTTTCGACCGTTTGGAATAACAAGATCATTTAGCAGTGTGAATGAATCTGGTAGCCAACCTTCTATAACATCCGACACCTTACTTTCCCCTTCCTCTCCTGGCTGGATTTTGATATGATGATTCAACTTCTTTAGTTGGGTTCTTTGCTCTCCACATACCTTTCGTAAGACAAGCTCTCTACCTAGAAACCACCCTAATATAAAACCGATGGGGAAAATAAATATTAAAGCAATTCCTACTGCCATCATCCAAAGAATAGATTGAAAGAGTAGATCCCTCTTATGTTCGCGTTTGACCCGTTCGATTTCCCCTTCCAACCTCCTTTTCATAAACAGTGATTCTTCCCTAGTCTTCTGAAGTATCGTATCCCTTTTTGCAACCCTTGCCATACCGTCACCTTTTCTGAATTAGTATGTAATACATCTAGCATTTTTCTTAATATGTATTCATCATTATATACTTCCACACCTGAAAATTGTATATATATTCCATTTAACAATGAGGTTTTGAACTTTAAAACAAACACAAAACGAGCCACACTTTATTGCGGCTCGCTCCTTGAAAGAAAAGGAATACATTCTTCCATTCTACATAAGTTGCTTTTCTTTTTTCTTAGCGCGGAGAGAGATAATAAGTAAAGGTAAACCAGCCATCATACTAACCATAAAGCTCCACATAACGTAACTCCATTCATTAGTAACGAATGCAAGAATTATGAAGAAAATGAGTTGTCCAAACAATACAAGCAATGATGCAATTAATCCAATAGTAGTGTTTCCTTTCATCGAAACAACCTCCTCTTCTTTATAAACTCTAGTAGCTTAAATACTTCTATAGTAAAAGAATGGTTCATTAACTTTGACTTACACTGAAAGAAGGTTGAGATGAAACTTTCTTTCTTTTGGAATGAGTAATTATGATCATAATGATTGTCATCACACTAAGTAAGATGATTGATAGAAGGCTTTCTTCAGGTCCAAATGTTCCACCAAACATTAGAGAAGTAGAGTCTCCTGTTTTTACTTCAATTAAACTACTTGGCTTTTCACCACTAACAGGAAATCCAAAGATTGTCCCTTCACCAACATTCCACATAAAGTGAAAAGCAATTGGCAACGTTAGACTCCCAGACTTATACTTAAGCAAAGCCATTAATACTCCAAAAAGTAACAAACCGGTAAATGCCAATATGGAAAATCCAGTATTAAAATAATGGGTTAAGGAGAAGAGTGCTCCCTGTATTAAAACAGCAATTGGAGTAGCCATTACATTTTGCAACTTTGATAATAGGTAACCTCTAAAAAGTAATTCTTCTGAAACAGATACACAAGTATGAATAATAATGGCTGGGATCAGCCCCTTTAGTACCCAACTCATCACTGATAGAGGAGGCAAATAAATTTTTTGTCCTAAATTTGTGAACAAAATAAATAGAATTAATTGTATTACCATTCCAAGCAATAGACCTAACAATAATAAAGAGAAAATGTTATTTTCTTTTATCTTTAATCCGAAGTTTGGGAAACAATTTATGTTTCTATACCAAATAATCATAAAACCTAGTAAACCTAACAGTTGTCCGATACGAGCAAAAACATCTGCAAGGAGAGGAGAGTTAACAATAAAACCTATGTTCCCGAAGACGAAAGCAAAAACAAAAGAAAAACCCATAGCTAATAACAGAAAAAGCGTTAACTCAGTTACTTCTTTAACTTTAGACTTTTGTTCAGCCTGAAGAGAAATCATACACTTTCCCACTTAAAGGTTAATTTTGCAATAAAGAAGAATAAGATGGTACATCCACATATTGCCATTAAGTTAGTAGGAGTAGAATATAATGGACTACCATTCTCAAACATTATGGAGCGTATTAAATCTCCTAAATATGTGAAAGGGATGAACATCGCAACCTTTTCAAAAGCCTCTGGCATAATGGTAAGCGGCAGAAGAACCCCACTAAAAATCAACAAAGGAGCAGAAAATCCGCCTAATAAACCTCCCGCTAATTCAACGGATTTAAGAATACCACCAAAAATAAAACCAAGGGACAATATCATTGCCATTCCTAAAAGAGATACTGCAAATAGAACAGGTAAAAGTTGAACTTCAAACATATTCATTGCCAGACCAATTAATAAGAAGATAATGATTTGTAGTATAGAAATGATGAATCGAACAGCAATTTGTGAAATGAGAAAGGTACTTTTGGACAGGGGAGTTACTTGTAATAAGCGAAGTGTGCCCTTTTTTCTCATTTCGATCAATGGAACAGAGGTTCCAAAAAGTCCTGTCGAAAGCAAAGCAAAAATTAGTATTCCAGGAAACATAAACTCAACGAATGAGAGACCAGATTGGGATTTTGGGATAACTTGACCCATAATTCCAAACATAGCTAAAAAAAACAAAGGAAAAATGAAAATAAAAAAAGATGTTTTCGGTTCTCTAATTAATTCCAAAAAGCCTGTCTTTACCAGTTTTTGAGTTCGTTTTTTAGTTGCCATTACTCAGTCCACTCCCATCCGTAAGTCAGTACCTGTGAGGTTTACAAATGCATTATCCAAAGATTGATTGTTTTTCTTAGCGTATTTTTGAATAATGGCTTTTGGATGATCAGTTGCAACAATTTTTTTATCATATAGGATCGAGATTGAATCACATAGTTTTTCTGCTTCTTCCATATAGTGAGTTGTCAATAAAATCGTTTTCCCTTGCTTTTTGAACTCTAGTATTAAGTTCCAAATAAGCATCCGAACTTGCACATCTAAGCCAGAAGAAGGTTCATCCAGCAGCAGGATTTCTGGATCTCCAATAACAGAAACTCCAATAACTACTCGCTGCTTTTGTCCACCAGACAACTTACGTATTTGTTTGTTTTCAAGCTCCGATAATTTTAATTTATCAATTAAAAAATCCACTGATAAGCTATTCTCATAGAAACTTTCAAAAAGCTCAAACGTTTCACGAACAGTTTGTCTTTCAAATAAGGCTATTTCTTGAGGCTGAACTCCGACATGTTCTTTCATTTTTTGGAAAGTTCGTACTGCCCCATTTCCATCATAGATTGTCGCAGTTCCTGAATCAGGTTTCCTTAAACCAACTAAACACTCCATGAAAGTCGTTTTTCCAGCTCCATTCCTCCCAAGAATCCCATGAATACTTCCTCTCTCAATCTTAAGGTTTACACCTTCCAGGACGGTGTTCTTATCATATGATTTCCAAAAATCTTTTACAGTTAGAACTTCTGAATTACTCACTGTATCACCTCATCAATTGTTTTTCTCTAAGATTTGTCAGCAGCAAAATAGCGAGGTAAGCTTCTTCAATCGTCCAAACACCAAGCCTGTTATTCATCATGTGTATATAATGAAAGCAATATTTTTCAATATTTTCTGAAATATCTTTGTAAGTACTTAATTTATCAATACTTTTCTGAAGTTCGTTGCTGAATTCCTTATAAGCTACTTCAATAGATTCTGGTAGCGAGGCATTCAGCATAATATTGAGAGTTTCAATTCTACTATGTGCAGCAGTTTGTAGTGAATCTTTATACGATTTACGGGCTGGATTAAACAATACTCCAGACCAGTAATCAATATAATATTCCAAAAATATCTCTTTTCTTTCCAATTCAACACATTTATCGATAAATTGTTGCATACATAATAGAGCTAGCTGATAACGATCAGTTTCCCCTCTATTCAATTGAGGAATGACTTTGATAATAAATTCACTTGAAGCGTGAAATATGTTCTCTGCAATCGTTATTCCTATTTCTTCGCCATATTTATCAAGCTCAGGTTCATACATAGAAAGCTCATAGTGCAAGGAATCAGTGCCTGACCCTTTTGTAGGAAATGAATCGATAGGTAAAATTCTTTTTTGTACGGGGACATCTTGACTCAAAACATCATTTCCTTTGATCTCAAATAACTCTTCCAGGTACGATGCGATAGCATCAAAGTTTTCTATATCTGTTAAAAATCTAATTCTAAAATGGTAGCCAGTCTCATCGAGATATTTAATAAAGAACCACTTTTCACAATCGAAATTTTCCGTTATAGTTTCTGCTGCTTCCTTCACTACTTTTTCCGTAAATACATCACTGTATTTTTCATGAGGTAAGTAAACTTTATAATACATCCATTCTAACTCATTCATCAAAGCACCTTCCTAAACTCATAAATTCTCCCACAAAGACCTCGCCTTCAGAATTTCTTAAAGCGCTACTCGATATATTAGGCAATGATTCGGTAAATTCTAAATATGTGGTGGAAGAGTTTACTTTTTTATTTAACATTTCCAAACAATATGGACTATTGAAATGCATCCAAATTGGCTTGTGTCCGTTCGTTTGAGAAGTGTCACTTGATTGTAGGGTTAAATACGTTTCTTCTGGAATGTTATGGTTCAATCTAAACGTATTTATTCGTTCAAAATAATCAACATCACTTTCTGTGTTTTGCTTTAGTAGAATTTTATCTACAGGAACAATCCACCTTGCTCGATTATAGACAACGTTTTTTTCTTGGTATCTTGGAACATAAGTTATCTCTTCAAATGTTCCATAATCATTCCATGGGCGTGGGTTTATTCCGAAATCGGTATTTGTGATCCATGGATTTACTAAGTTCAATAATATTCCAATCGGTCCTACTAGTAAGTACTGTGGAGTGGTACCTAGGTACACCGGTGATACTGTGTTTCCATGATCGTCAGATAGATCTAATGTGTTTGTATCTTTATTGTAGGAAATCATAAGTTGCTCGATATTTAATACATCCTTATTCGGTTCCATATACGGAAATGTTGCAACATCACTAATTGCAGCGTCTAAAACATCATAATTTTCCTGAAGGTTTGACCAATCACCACCCGGACTAAATTCCATCGCATTACTTTGTGGAAACAAGCCAGATATCCATTTATTCAATTGATCTTTATAAGTTCTATCTAATAACGAATTAAAGCGGGCATAGACACTTCCCAAACCATTTGACACTTTATTAACCACTATTAAATAGTTCTCTTCTGATAGTTCACCTTCCTCATTAGCTGCCAGTTGAAAATAGATATCAGATGATGGTACAGCATGTGATGTTCCAGAAACAGTTAAATTGTTCTCTTCCTCAGAATTTAATTGATCTCGTGAATCTTGAACCATCCTCATGTATTCCTTTTGATTGGCTAAGGTGAAAATAAATTCTAATAGATTATGTTTTTTATCTGCATCATAATGATCGATAAAGTATTGAGTAATTTTATGATAAAGAGGATTTAGTTGAATTTTAGTAGATACTTTCTGATGAAGATCCTCTAAGTCTATTTGCAATTTGGAAGGTAAAAATATGTTATCGATACTAGACATAACATCTTCATAAACAAAATTTATAGATCTTAACCATCTAGGTTCTTTGCAATTTAATACATCATATATGCCGTAGATATTGTTCTTAAGCTCTTGGATGATAGCAATTCTATCTTGAGCAGAAATACTAAATTCTGCTAATTTTTCATATGCTTTGTCTGCTTCCCTAAGTAGGCTCTTTAACGATTGCACTTGCTCTGATTCAGATTTTATCGGTAATGCTAATTTAGTAAATATGTTTCGGTGATCCGCATCAGAAGGAATCGGAAGAACTGGGCGTAGTACTTTTGAAGAAATCAATGTTTTTTGATAAAATTTTAATTTCTTTTCATCTATATAATTGGATAGTTCTGTTAAGTAGAAAGGTTCTGTACGAAACCTCGTTGGCAAGTCTTTAATAATGGTAATAAATCTTTTATTTTTGATAACTTCTTCGTTTTTCCAAAAGAAACCATCAGTGTTCAAGTAATTATTCTTTATTAGAGCATCTTCATTATTTACATTCACAATTGGATTAAATTTAAATTTAAAATGATCTTGAAAAGTAACACCAATCGCCTCACCAATTGAGGAGATAAGCGCTTTATTTAGTTTCATAGAGTTTCGTTTATGTGTATTTTCTTGATCGATTTCAAATGGGGGAGCATTCTCTTGTTCCAAAGGAATGGATTTCACTTGAGTCAACGTACTAAAAGGGCTGGTTTTCACAGTGCTCCGTTGTAGATAAGAAAAAGCAGTTTTAGATAGGTTGGAACGAATTTTCTTTAAGTCCTTTGTATTCTTCAAAACACCTTTTGCAAAGTCTTCACTGGCAATTGCGATTCCCTTCATTAATTCTTCGGACCTATCACTGGAAAAAAACTCATTAACCCTTTCAATACTCTTAGCAGTCTCATCTCGATATACTTCATTCAGTTCATCGTGTAAATCAAGTATTTCTTCATTCAATTGGTACCATTTTCTCAATCGTTCTGAGTTAGTTTCATCTAGATATAAGCAAAGTTCATCAATCAATGGAAGGTTCGCCCTAAAGGATCTGTTATTATAAATATCTCTTTTAAATTTAATCGTTTTACGTAATAACTTTTTCTCATCGCCTACTTTAGGCACCAAATCAAACAGTAGATCAATCACAATAGGTTTAATCTTTTCTATCTCTTCTTGCTTAGCATATACTTTTTGATGTATTTCTCTAGATTGCAGTAGCAATAATTCTTTCATTAAGGATGTAGGTAAAGAACCTACGCGGGTAAGTAAAAAATCTGCTGTTTTAACATTTGTAGATGTCGTAGTATACATTCTTTACCTCCTAAAACATATTTGTGATGAAGCTTGAATAAAACAAAAGGATAGAAAGGATAAATGAAGTGATGTACAGTGTTGATACGATTGCATAACCAATATATAACACTTCTTTTTTTGAAGTTAATTTCCTTAAATAAACCGGTCTCTCTTTGTTAAGTAAGACTGATCTCATGTATTCAAAGCTGTGCTTACGTAAATTCATGTCTTTCACAAAGCTTTCTATTGCTCTGTAGAGATCACTTGGGAAAAAGAGATTGCAATTTATTGCCAATATAAACAATTGAAAACCCACCAAAGAGTATGCGATGGTTTGAATGTCACCAGATTGGGTTACTATGATTATCGATGAAATTGATAGAGCCATAATGTCAAACAACGGGCCAGCCAACGCAATCAGTGCTCTAGAACGGTTTGGCAATCTGTATGTATCCGTTAGATCAACATAAGCTACTGGCAGTACATAATATAACAACCCTACTCCCATTTCCCTTAATTCTCCTCCATATCTTTTACAAGCGATTGCGTGAGAAGATTCATGAAACGCCATGTGGAGGATTAACCATGGAATTACATAAATAAAGATAGGGTATTTCAACGCGGGAATATTATTGTAAACTTCTATGTAATTTATAAGAACAGATATTATAAAAGATAAACCTCCAATTGCAAGAACACCTATTAGTATGAAAGAAATTAGATTCACTTCATTAGATGTTGATGGTATCCAAGAAAATAAACGGTTTCCCTTTGTAGTTCCTGCTTTCAAAAGTGGACGTTTCTTCTTTCCTTGCCGTAAATTCGTTTCGTTCTTTATGAGATCATTTAAATGGGCATTGCTTCCTTCTTGGTAAATGATGATTCCTTTGGAAATCATTTGATCAATAAAATCCTTTAATTGTTCATAGACATCGTTGATGTTAAGGTCTTTAGCACGGCAGAATTTGGTTATTAATTGATCAATCGAAGAGCTTTCCTTTTGAAGCTCTTCAATTAACTGAATTGCTGATTGCCCCATACGAAAATATTTTTTCGTTGAAGTAAAGTACATCATCGATTCATTATTATTTTGAAAAACAGTGATATCTGGATTAACAGCTAACTTCTCAGAGTACACTGGAGAATTACTGTTCATATTTTCACATCCTTATCTAAAGAGCATATCAACTTGCATTGATATGCTCTCATATACATGTTAACCTGCCGTTGAGAATGAGCTAGATGTAGATGCAGATGAAGCAGTTGTGCCAACCGAACCAAATGATCCACCGCACAACGCACATGCTACAGTAGCTGCTGCCATTGAATAAGCGATGTTTTCAGGTAACTCTTCCGCATATAACTCTAAATCTAGAGTGATTTCATCATTAGATTTTCCCATAGATTTCTCCCCCTTTAGCATACACATGACCCTGTTGAAGCAGTAGTAGATGTTGATGCCGTACTACCTACACACCCTAGACTGGTAAAAGTTCCACCAGAGCCCCAGCAACATGCTGCGGAATAATTGATTTGTTCAGGTAATTCTTCCGCGTATAGCTCTAGGTTAAGTTCCTGATCATTTTGATGCTTTTTTTCCACTCAATTCTCCTCCTACTTAACAAAATAAGTGCCTAATAAGGAAACTGCCAAACTTGAATAAAAATTAACTAACAATTATACTCTTAAGTATGGGTTCTTAACTGATGACTTTATGTCATCTTTTTTTTTACCAACTAAAGCTGCTCATAGAGCTATACGTGCTCATACTTGTTGAAGGACATGAAGCTGTAGATGCTGTACTCTCAGTAGCTACAGTAGAAGTACCTGCAGCGGAAAATTGAGTCAATTCTGGTAGTTCTTCCGCATAAAGTTCTAATTCTAAATCAAATTTCTTATCTTCCATCACGATCACCTCCTTTCAAGCTTGAGATATTAATGTGAATATCCAAATGAGAAAGCGATCATTTGTGAATCGCGATATCCATCTATATTACATAGCTGATATAAGGAATTTGGGTTAAACCCTGCAAAAACAGTCCCCGCGTACCCCATAGAAAGTGCATTCAACCATGCATAATGAGCTATACTCCCTGATTTTTGCAATAGATCTTTGTAACCTGATAATCCATGATTTTTCTTTATGGATTCTTCCAACTTTCCTACCAATACAATGGTTACTGGCGCGAACGCAAACTCTTTTTGTAAGTAGAATTCGTGTACCTTTTCTTCAGAAAATTGAAATCTAGGAATGATACGATTGGTTTCCAAGTCATATTGGTAAACACTTTCAAGTGAAAGTGCAGGATTGTCGATGTTCCTAAGTATGACAAGTTGCTGAAAAAGTTCTGGTTCAGAAATACTTTTCATAAAACTAGTGTTTTGCTGTAATAGTTTTAGTAAATCAGAATACTTTACAGGATCTGCTTTAAAGAATCGGGTTGATGTTCTTTTCTGAAAGACGTCTTCTAACCTCAAATCATTCTCTAACCCTGGGACAAGATCTAATTTTGTGGACTGGTTGGTTACATTACTTTTGGGATTCTTGCTCTTCTCGACCAAGGTGTCTACTATAAGATGAGATGGAGTATTAGTAAAAGTTATCATTCTAAATTAGTCCTTTCTTCAATGGATACCACGGTCGTAATAATTTCACCTGGACTGATAATATTTAGCCAGTTCTCAATCCCTTCATCCATAAACTCATGAACATGAACATTCTTATTTAATGCGTTAGCTACAACGGTTAATTGAGTAAGAGCTACACCAGCATCTAAGTTGATAATTCTGTACGCGAAATCCCTATATTTCTGACTTACTTTTTCGAATTCACCTGTCAAAATCAAGTACCCCAAGCAATGTGGACTAGCGTCTGATAGCATCGATTCAAATTTATCTGGCTCATTTCCCCCAGATAATTTGGCAAGTGAGTGATTTGTCGCCTCATAATAATAAGTACCTCGTTCTAACTCCTGTAGGTTGTTGTTCACAAAATAAATGTTCTGTGAACCAAGATTCCCTCCAGTAGGCGCCCATCGCTTAGCTTTACCGTATTGATTCTCGATACTTTCTTTCTTAAAGCCGCAAGTGTATAACATGATCTTTGAAAGATCATAAATAAATGAAGATTTAACATCGCTCCCCAACAGAGGTAAATCCTCTTGTGAAGGCAGTTTTATTTTTGGAAAGCTTGGATATTCCTTGGAGAATTTAGATAACTGGATGTTGCTAGGCTTATAATGGCTTTGATGATCCTTTGGATTTAATAGACGATGAGATGGAAATCCTACTAAACTCTCATATTCTACGACTTCATTATTAATAGCATTTTTATCAGGATGGAAATCGCATTGCTCGCAGTACGGTAACCTCGCAATTGGGTATAAATGAGTAGATATATTTTTTAAATTTGTTTTTTTGACCCCTTTATAGATCTGGGAAGCACTTATTCTTGTAAGAAAATTCACGATTTCTGCAACTGCTATCGAGATTGCTGCATTATGAAAATAACGATTATGATTTTGTTTATCTGTTGGTGAAATTATGATTTGATTTAAATAGCAATCAAAACAAAGAGTATCTTCTTTACTAAAGTAAGGACCTACATAGAGATTAGAATCATCAATCGTTACAAGAATCCAAGGTATACCTAGTTTATTCATTTCTAAATCGAATTCTTTTAATAACGACATATTTTCTATGTCTTCACAAATGCCAATACCTACTTTTTGCTTAGAAGAAGTAGTATCCTCTTCTAATTCAGAAACAGTGACAGAATAGTTTATAAGAGCTTTTTTCATAAGCCGTTTTTTTTCATCGGAACCGTTGAGAATTAGTTCATAATTATTCAGTCTGCTAAGTGCATCCTTAACGCTATGATTCACTCTTGTTTGATCAATATTGCGTTCCAAGTATTGTGTGAAGCTACTCTGAATTTCAGCGTTACCTTCTTGTAATAAGCCTCTAGTATAAAGTAGCGAAAGTGCATCATAGATATTCTTATCAGAGTAACCAACCATCAAGTCTTTGATTTCTTCCAATGAATGTCTTCCATTTAAGAGTTCAATTAACTTTGGAAGAAATTCTACAGTAGCGTTTCCTTTCAAAATTTGCGGTTGTTCACACCCATCAAAAACGATTCCATTTTCAATCGGAATTTGAACGAGAGCCTTAGAAAGTAACGGGTTTTTAGGTAAGTTGAATTGTGGATCATGGGCAACAGCCTGCCCCATTTCTCTTGCATTGATTCTCTGGTTTGTGGGAGTTATCAAACCTTTACCTCCTTTCGGAACAGTTCTTCATACAATAAGTCATAGCTTCTTGTCGCTTCATCTCTATTTAGCCCACATCTCTTACAACCATGAACACCTATAACAGAAGAAGATTGAGAATCCCGAGTGATTAGATTAATTCGAAATATTCTCCCACCGATTTCTCTAAAGGAACTTTCTAAATGACCTAATACCCAGTTGCTTATGAGGTCAGGATCGGCCGGATGAAACCCTTTAGGGGCACTCGTAGGATTAGCTTCATAAAATCGCCATAGGTTATCGAGTATTTCATTTTTATTTGAATGTTGCCGCACCCTATCTATGTAACAGGAATAACATGCCGTCTCTTGACCTAAATATACCGGACCAATGTTAATATGAGGTTGCTCGACAATGATAGGAATAAAAGCTTTTTCTAAATCGTGACAAAGGTCATTAATTTTTTCACAAAACGAAGGGTTCGGAGCGTCTAAAATCACCAGATAAATATCTGCTGATTTCTCGAAAACCGTCCACTCTTTGTAAATTTCGACTGAGGGTAACTCTGAAAAAGTGTAATCTGCATAACTAGAATGTATGGACCTTGAAATAGCAGAAGAAAAATCTCCAGAAATAAATGCGTGTATTTTCAATATTTTTACCTCCAATTTAAGCAAATGGCATCGGATTTGAGTTGATTTCTTCCTCTGGTCTTACTTTAAAACCTATATTTTGCGGCGCTTCATAAAGTCGAGGATGAGCAAGGTATTTTGCTCTATATACGAAAGATAAGGGTTGAAGTGCTGGAATGATGACTTTCACCGTCCTAAAACCACACCTCATAGCTTCATCTGTGGTTAAATCTACGACAAACACTTCCATATTTTTATCTTTTAACTTTTTCACTAAATAATCTAAGTCTTCTTTAGAAGTTTCATGTTGTAGATTCGGCATATTCATTAACTCACTTGTCTCGGTGGAGCTACTTAAGAAATCAAATTCTTTCATTTTATCCGGCCCCCCCATATATTGAGCTCCATCAAAAACGTCAACAAACTCATTGATGTCTGTTTTCTTACTGTCTAAATTCTGTAACGCTAACCTTACAGAGGCTCCTTCTCTCGTAATTTTCGTGAACGCTTCTATTGGATCCAGCGCCGTAGTACACATCACAACTGTTGATATCTTTTCGTTATGAGGCGTGAATTGAACTGAGTAAATTGTTGGAATTCCAATATCGGTTGTTGCATCTAAATATATTGTTTTAAAGTGTTCATTCTTTTCACTCTCATCATAAAATTCCTTCGCCCAACTCGGTAGCCTGTCTAGATCAAGTGTAAGTCTAGGCCAAGAAATTTTTTGCAACCAGGTTAATGAAATCGCATCTCTTTCGACTACCTCATTAATCCCATTCACTATTGCTTGCTCATAACTTGTATGTGTTGCAGTTCCTGTTGATATTGGTAAATGGAACGCCTCAGCCGGGGATTGGTAAGGAATAAAGAGGTATACCATTACAGAAGGAATCCAAATCAGTCGATCATTCGTTAACGATACGCCTCGAACCCATCTGATCTTTTGATTTTTATCTGGCTTTACAAATGGTCCCATTGGATTGCTTACTTCTTTATCTGAAAAAAGAGGAACAGTGTCTAGGTCAAGAGCTTCGCTTCCCAATTCGTTTGCTGTTGCCCAAATAAATTGCTTTTCATTATAGAACGCATTACAATATCTCTCTAACGTTTCTGCTGCTGCTTTAAACTTTCCGATATTGGGGTTGAGATCACCACCAGCCCCTGACATTTCCATTATATTTCCGTGATTATGACCAGCTAGGGCTTTTATTTGATTCAAGTCTCCTAGGTTGGAACCATATGTACTGTATAATGGTTCACCCGGACTAGGAGGTAAGTAATGAGGATGAGTCATCAAATTTCCAATCGGCTGATATAAATCTTCAAGCTTCAGTGTATTCATCTTGCCCTCCAGTTAATTAGATTTTGATATAGGTCGTTTTTCTTAAGTTCTAATTTCATGCTAAACGATAATGAAGCCTTTGTGTATTGAGAAAATTCTGATATATGAGAGGTGTTTGACACTTCTAATTTAAATAATTTTTCAAATTCCATAAAAAAAACCAACTCTTTATATGAAGAGCTGGCTTAAACTATTAAGAAAATTTATTATGGTTTATTAATTGGATCTGGATACATTTCATCTGATAGAGGATTCGTGATGATTGGGTCCGGATACATTTCATCTGATAGAGGTGGTTGTAAGGAATCTGAACTTAAAGTAATTCCATTTGCAAATGTGGTATTAATAGTTAAGCTTTGTACCCCGATAAGAATCAACAAAGTGAAAACAACTCTATGGTTTTTCATTAAAACTACCTCTTTTCATAAGTTAGATTCATTTCTAATGCTTTCTTGTAATACATACTTGCATTTTTGTAAGAAAACTTCTTTGAATAGTAATCACCAAGTTCTATATAGACATCAAGTAAATTAACGATATCATTTCTATCTTGAAAAAAATCTTTTGCATGAATTAGCAGATGTTCAAACTTTGTAGTTTCTTCATTCTTTTCAAGTTTTAATGCAAGAATTGAAAACTTTACTGAATAGGTTGACTCCCTACCTTTTACAAATTTCATACCCTTTTGCAATTGCTTAAGAGATTTATCAAATTGACTAGTAAGGTAATACTCTTTTGCTAATAAATACATCGTTTGCACATTTTCTTCGTTTAGCTTTAAACTCTTCTCATAATATGAAATCGCTTCCATCGATCGCCCTTCAGACGAAAATACAAAACCTAAATTGTGATAGATCGTAACTAAGATATTATTATTATCCACTAGGTATTCAGTTGCTCTTAAGGCTTGTTTTAAATAAGATTTTGCATTGTCTTTATCACCAATACGGTTGTAATTGATACCAAGAAGAATTAAACAATCAACACTTTTAGAGAAAGAACTAGTTGCGTTAAAGGAATCTAGTGCCTCTTGAGCCGAGATGATAGACCTTGCGCTACTATTCATCCTACTATGTACCATTGCATGCTGGTATACGAAATAAGGATCATTCAAGTTCAATTCATGCCTTATCTTATCAGCAGAGGCATAGTATTCAAGAGAGTCCGGAAAATGACCTGTTAAGTAAAGGTACAGTCCCCAAAAACTGAAATAAAAGTATTTTTGTTCGCTTTCTAAGAGACTTAAATAACTTTTTACTAGTTCCAACTCTTTTTTTGCAGCTTCCATTTCTTTCATCCACATCTTATATCTAGCATCCATCAAAGAAAATAGTGCAATCGTATTTGGATCTTCTATCCATTTCATTTGATTGCGTATCTTATCTAGTTTTTCTTCTGCAACATTTAATTTTTTCTCTGCAACCTCCTTGTACAATAACTTCAATTCCATTTTAACTTCATCAATAGTTTGATGATCATCAATTTGAATGTTTAGCCTCTCACATAACGGGATGATAATGTCTCGAGAAGGGTCAATACTATTGTGTTCAAGTTTACTTAAATAAGAAACAGAGCAAACCCCCTCAGCTAAATCGCTTTGTGTCAGCCCCCTTTTTTTTCTGTAGTAATGTATCTTTTCTCCCCACACATGGCTCCCTCCTTTTAAATCAAGTTGAATAATTGGTCCTTGAGTTGCGGTCTTTTATAACCACACGATGGGTTTTTTTTCAAATTCACAACCATAATATCACAGTTAAATAACAGAATGTTCTATTTATTTACAACTTTTACACTAATCATTTCTTTTTATAACTGTAAAAATCCATAGAATTTAGAATCGAACTTGATTCTAAAGAGTCATTACATCACACATTCATTATTAATCTGTGTATTTTCTAAGTTTGCTAGGGTTTTCAATTCTAATAGATGAAACTTCCCCACAGTTTAAGCAGAAGGTATATATTTTAATCGATCCAGAAGAGAACTTTTTGTTCAAGGGGCGTATAGCCATAAAGTCTGTGCCTTCTCCGAAATCTTCTCCTTTACACTTAGAACAGATTTTTTCACTCATTTTGTTACCTCCTCTATTTTCTTCTAAACTCTTTTATTGTATATTCTATTCTTATATTACCACTTGGAAAAAATTATTGGCCTTTTGTCACAACAATACATCGTGCCACTTGGCAGTTTAGGTTCAGATAGATTTACATTCTCGCTCCACTTAAATTCCCTCATGTTAAACTAACACCAAGCAAACTCTTCTGGAGGTTACAATCATGCAGATCCTCGCATCAGATAAAATCGAACAAGCTATCGAGCTATTCGCGAATGAAGACGTTCAGGTTACAGGGAGAAACCGGTGTTGGAAAACCCAAGAAAGCTCCCCCTCCCACTGAGGAAGAGGGGGCTTTCTGCATATTTCGAGCTCATTCGGGTGGTACCTGTGAGGAATTAAATCCAAACAAAAAAGTAGCTTTTCCTATTATGAGGAAAGGCTACTTTTTGTTTGGATTATGTAATGAGACAGCGTTAAGCTGCTCTTCTGAAGAAGTTTCGATCATGCTTTGCGGCGAATGATTGTTCATTTGAAAAGAGATAAATAAGTCCTTCGATGAATCCGATAATTCCTGGAATGTATGTCCAAGAGAACAAAAGATAAATAATTCCCCATCCCCATCTTCCCAAATAAAACTTATGTGCGCCTAGAGAACCAAGTAAAATTCCTAAAACACCTGCTGTAACTTTACTTTTTGTATAGACTGGTACGCCCATTCCATTTGAACCACTTGAACTAGCAGCAGAACTGGCTGCACCGCCGCCCCCACCTGCATTCATAAAGACCATTGGGTTTGAATTATTTTTATTGTCTTCTAATTTCTCAATCTTGCTTTGTTTCTCTGTGATCATTTCCCCAATACAAGCTTTACAATAATTTTTCCGTTTCACTTCCGTGTTGCACTCATTACAAATAAATTTCCCACATCCTACGCAAGTACCGATGGATGACTGATCTTCATGGATATAACAGCTCATTCCCAAAGATATCCCCCCTTGATTTACCACTTCTTACAAAATCTATTATATACCATAATTAGGTGGATTTTATATATTTTAAGCAAAATATTCCATTTTATATTAGCGAAAATATGCACACACTTAGCACCGTTTCGTCATTCTTCAATTTTGCAACTGTTTAATAACGATTCTACTCAGTTACTTTCAACTTCCTCAACTATCTATTTTTTAGGTTAAGCTTTGGTAGACTCATGATAAATGGATTTTTATGTTAATAATTAAAAAGGATTCCTCCCAAAACTCTATTATTTTGCTATAATTATCTAGTGATTACAATAAATTACATTAGCGGTTTTTTTACTATTTAATCTATCCAATTATGATAGCGAGGTTTAGTTATGTCCTTTCTTAAAACTGTATTTAATATTTTTACTGATAATAGAGAAATCAAAGAACCCACTGTTTACAAAGACATAGAAGAAAACTCTAATATGGTGAATTTTCTAACAGACCTAAAAACAAGAAACGATGGTAATCTGGACACAAAGAAAATAGAAAAACACCTTAAACTATTTTCCATAGGTCATACTGGTGAAAAGAGTGTGATGTTCGAGCTTCAACATTCGATGCTTCCCCTCTTAATTCTCCATGATGTCCATCTAGAGTTTGAAAATTATAAAGCACAAATCGATTTCATCGTTATTACTCATAAATTCATCCTCGTTCTAGAGGTAAAAAAACTGTTCGGTAATATTCGCATCACAGATAAAGGTGAATTTCAGCGTGTGATTACAAAAAACAATCGTGTCGTTAACAAAGAAGGCATGTACAGCCCGGTCAACCAAGCCGAAAGACATGTGAATATCCTTGAAAAGCTTCTTAAATCAAAGGGAATCATCACAAAATGTCCGATTAGGGGTGCGGTTACCTTTGCAAATCCGAAGACGATTATAGACATGTCACCCGATGTTCCAGCAGACATACAATCAAGAGTTATCAGACACGACCAAATTAAGTCGTTTATTAAAGATGAACTAGATAGCAAATCACCTGTGTTTATGTTAGATCATTCTCTTCATGAAATCGCTCAAGTCATTCTTCAAAACAATAAAGAACAACAATTTAACGTTTCTGACTACACTCTGAAAAAACTTAGACATACCAAGAAAACTTCCCATCATATCAATCCAACTATTCACACAAACACCGAGCATACTAATGAGAAATTAAAGGCATCACTAGTAGAGTTTCGATTGCAACGTTCAAAAGAACTCAACATGAAACCCTACCATATTTTTACTAATAAAATAGTAGATGAACTTCTTGAGAAGAAGCCTAATACCTTAAACCAATTGTTAGAAATTGATGGAATCGGTCCCAAAAAGGTTGAAGACTTTGGAGATGACATACTAACAATCATTAAAAGTCGTGCACCCAAAGAAAATAATAACCCTACCAACTCCAAAGAGAACAATACGATTCAACTGCCCAATACAGATCCGAGCAAGAATCCTAGCAGCAGTGAAAAGGGCGACCTCATTGTCTTGCGTACGAAGAAAGCACAAGAACGAAAGGTTAAACCATACTACATATTCACAAATTCAACTCTAGAGGACCTGCTAAAAAAGAAGCCAAGAACGGTGAAGGAACTGCTTAATGTTGAGGGGTTTGGAATTAAGAAAGTGGAAGAGTTTGGAGATGAGGTTATTATGGTCTTCAACAAAGATAAGTAACTATCAAGCATACATTCAATCAAACGTTTGTTTAACGTTTCAACTCTATGTAAAGGAAGGTATTTTCTTCTCAACATAACAGAGATACCTTACCTTCTGTGGAGCTTTCTATCGAAAAAAAGATTCTCCCACCTTCTCCAACAGATTCAGTACGAAACCCAAAGAATACACAATTCACTCATCGACTGCGATTTTATTTAATAACAAATATATTCTTCCCAACATAAGCCCAATTCTGCGGAAACGAAAAACGTAATCGCCAGTAAGTTGCCCCAAGCAAGTTATACACTTCCATCTGCTTATATTTCGCAGTGATACTTCTGATATCCTCAAACCATACGATATGATCACTGTTGGCCAATCGATAACGATAATGTGGAGCCTGCGCCACATCATCATACTGAATAGGAATCCACGAATCGATCGCACGATTTTGAGCGATTTGCATGGGAAGCATAGCGGCCACGACTTCAGACTGAATTGGCACTTTCCAATCATATCCGTATAAACTCATTGCCATCATGATTTTGCGGCGATTAATTTGTCCAGTTGCATACATCAACACCTGTTCGATCCACCAAACCGGCGCGATTGGATCAGAAGGTCCAATCGCATATCCATAGTCGATCGTCATGATCGATACGATATCAACGATTTCACCCGCAGCCTTGTAGTCAAGAAATCCAACCAATCGATTCGTTGCCATTTCACTGCTTTTCGCATGTGCGTTGAGTTGGAGAACCAGGTTCCCAAGACCGTTCTTTAGTTCTCTTAGAAAGGCAGTGAAATCACTCCTTCTCTGTGGAGGAACGAACTCAAAGTCAATGCTGACACCTGCATATCCTTTTTCCTTCACTACTCTAACGAGGTTTTGAACCAATGCCGTTCGTTTTTCCACGTTTTGAAGAACATCATCGGCTAATGCTGGACTAAACATGTTCCCCTCATAATTACTGATTACAAGCAACGGCTTGATATTCAACTCTTTCGTCCTTTGCAAAATCAGAGTATCATCTATTCCTAGTAGCTTTCCTTCCCTTGTAAAAGAATAAGTAAATATCGCTAAAAATGTTATTGATCCCGCAATTTTAGTTAGCGCATCAAGGTAAGGCGTACCAGCTAACGCATCAAAAAAGACTAAGGATTCCATTCGGTATTTTTCCAAAGAAGGGATTCGAACGCGTAATCCGATAGGTAGTGCATTGGGATCAATGGTAGGGTTAGCGGAGATAAGAGCTTGAATGGAAGTGTTGAATTGTTGGGAAAGCTTCCAATACGTATCCCCAGACTTAATTTGATAATACTGCTCAGGAAGGGCTTGATCAGGGATAAACAGATTTAACCCTGGAACGAGGTGATCCGATACGAGTCCGTTAACAGCTTTTAGCGTCGCTATCGGTACACCGTAGGTTACTGATATCCGCCATAAATTGTCCCCCGCTCTCACCGTATGTATTCCCATTCGACCCCTCCTTCGCCAATAAGGCTTTACTGAGAGTCTATTTTCAGTTCACGCTTTTCATGATGGAGATATAATCAACCATAAAAAAAGAACCACGAAGCAATTCTTCGTGATCCATGTATTTACGTATTTGTAACCCTATTCACCTCTTTCAACAGTGGCTCATACAGGTCAGACCCTTTCTTAATATAATGGAGCTCTTTCACTCCCGGGACCTTAAGACGAATTGCTCCACTTTTCTTGTCATACCATAGGCGGAGTCCATCTAGAAACACCGAACTATCTGTTTCAGAAACTTGTAATTTCATCAAAGCTACTCCTCCTTTTTCTTTGTACGATCTTGACTCATAAAATCTTCATAGCGATCTGTATGATCTTTCTCTAAGTATGTTCGTTCTTCTTCTTTCGTTAATAAACGTTTAGCTTGTATACTAGTCCCTATAAATAGCCAGAGTTCATTATGCACATCTATGGCATTATCAAAGTTACCTTTTTCCCATTCCTTCAAAGCTCTACTGTAATAATCATGATTGAAATATTTTTTTGTTTCTTTTGCTTTATCTAAAATTAGAATCATCTCGTCAATACGTTCTTCCGTAATTTCAACAAAATGATACTGATCAGGGTGCCACATATTTTCTTCTTCCTCTGTAAACGTAAACTCTGTAAGAACCTTTTGATTTGTCATAGCATATAACGTCTCCATAAATGCATCTTCTGTCGGAACAATTAATCCTGAAACATCTTCTTCAGTCTCCTCACTTTCCTTAGAAATTTCTTTATCGTTTCCATTTGATTTATCTATTATATCTTCATGATCATCTGATTGAGTTGTATCTACAAAGCTAGCGAAACCACCTGTGGAACCTAGAATGATAAAAACCATCAAACAAGAAGCGAGCGCGAGAACCGGAATAACTTTGAATGAGCGATGTTTCTTATCCGAATGAATAACGTTCTTAAAAATCCTCTCCTTATCATCCTCGCTTACCTTTCCCTGCTTCAACACGGTTCGATCCATTTTATTCTGGAGATTTTTCAGCTTATCATGCATTCAATCATCTCCTTCGTACAACTCACGAAATTTTGTTTTCGCGCGTCTCAATCTTGTTTTGACTGTTTCTTTTTTGATACCTGTCAGCCCATTAATTTCATCCACGCTGAGATCTTGATAATAGAATAAGATAATCATCTCCCTATACTTTAGCGGAAGGGATAGAACCACCTTGGAAATCTCTTCTTCTTCATGCTTTTGAATGAGAATGGTGTCAAGATTCTCGACCGATGGCACTCTCTCACTTGACCAGTCTAAAGGCAGAACTGATTTATACCACTTGCTTTTTAAATAATCCTTGCATCGATTAACAGTAATCTTTAAGATCCAGGTTTTATAACTACTTTCACCCCTAAATCGTTCGATGTTGTTATAACAAGATATAAACACTTCTTGTGTGATATCATCCGCTACCGCCCAATTTCTCACGTATGTAAATGCCAAACGTTTTACCTGTTGAGCATAATCTTCGATCAATCCTTTAATTAATTGGTTTCTGCTTATTGTTCGACCTGAATGCTTTTCTTCCAATTGACGCCCCCCGATTCCCCCACACTATAGACGCGTGACCCTCTCCCTCCAATTCAAAAGTAAAACGTCATCAACTACGTAGTGCTCTTCTATTCCTATTCAATCATAATGCTTTTCTACAAACGCCCTTTCCTCTTCAGTCGTTAACAATCGCTGTGCTCGACCTATCGTACCGCCTTTCATTTCCCACAAACGGTTATGTACCTCGACCGCATTATCAAAATTACCTCTTTTCCATTGAGTCAGGGTATCGTGATAAAATTCATAATGGTCATACTGGTTTTCATTTTTAGCTTTACTTAGATCCTCTAACATTTCATCGACACGCTGATCGGTAAGTTCCAGCAACGTCCATTTTTCATCGGCAAACACTTTTTGATGTGTCATTCCATGAAGTCTATCCCTAAACTGTTTCTCTGATGGCAAGGAGTCATCTGAATCCTCCTCTTTATCAATATAACGAGCTGGATCAATCTCCTCATTTGATTCATTATTTGATTCATTGGCAGTAGATTGTGATGACGTTTCTTCTTCTTTCAAAGTCGCTTCTAGGTCTGATATAAACCAATAAACTAGACCAAATGTAAGTACAATGATTCCAATAATGGAAGTAAGTAATATTCTTGTTGACGGCAACTAACACAACTCCTTTAATTAATCTTTCTGTCGTTTCTCTTTAATAGACGAATCACTCTATACCCCCGGTTCATTCTCACTGAAATTAAGATAAGCCTTATTGAAAAAATGATACGAAAAATCCAATCACCCATTCACCTGATTGGCACCTTTTGTCTTTCATATTTTACCGTAAATATCCAACAAAACATGACTCCTTTTTTGATTCATTACATTTACTACGTAAGCTCCCCCTACTCTTTCAGGTGAATATCTATAAAAGTTATCAAGCCCTTTACCAGCATTCCTCTTCCACCCCTTTTACTTTTTAACAAACTTCATTAAAGTATAAATCAGTACCGTTTCGTATTTTGAAAGGAGCACAACCATGATCACCCACCAATTAGCAGAACCAATTCTTATAAAGTTAAGCGAATTTCTTGATTACGATATGAACGTGATGGATGAGCATGGTGTCATCGTGGCAAGTAGCGATTCCGCTCGCCTGGACCAAATTCATGAAGGAGCCATTCAGGTCATCGCGATGAAAGAACCTCTTGTCATATCAACTACTAATTCCGAACGATATGCTGGTGTGAAGCCAGGCGTCAACCTACCGATCGAGTTTTCAAACAAGGTCGTCGGTGTCGTTGGGGTTACTGGAGATCCAGAGGAGTTATATAAATTTGCGAACGTGATCAAGATCACGGTCGAAGTGATGATCGAGCAAGTTTATGTAAACAACCAGCTTCAATACCAGAACAAGCTGATGGAAAACTGGGTTTTCGATTTGATTCATCCCGAGCATTTTAATAGGAAGACCGTTGAGGAACACGGAAAACAGTTATTTAAGTTTGATTTTGAGGAAGATGTAGCGATGCTGCTGATTTCCTTCCCTACGTTACACAAACATAAGGGATGGGCGATGACGGAGAGGATTATGCGAATAAACGATGCGAAACAAGAAGCGTTGAATACGATCAAACAATTATTACCTACCTTAAGATTCTCTTCATTCATCGACGACAGCACGTGCGTCGTAGGTATTCACTGTATTGGAGCTGAGATCGAAGAGGAGCGCTCACTCGCCGCAAGATTACACAAGCATTTTGAGGAACAAGAACTGCCGATGCGAATTGGAATCGGAAACCGTGGACACGGTGCTGATCGCTACCGAGACTCCTATTTCCAAGCGAAACAAAGCCTAGAGTTGATGGACAAATTTCAGTCTGAAGATGAGGTCGTTCATATTTCTGACTGGAAGCTCATTCGATTATTGGCAAATACGCCTGATTCGTTAAGGTCGGAGATGTTAGCTAGCTATTTCTCTGAAGATGCTTCTATGAATGAAGAAGCTCTCCATACGTTAGAAGTGCTGTTCGAGACGAACCTCAATATGAAAGCGACGGCAGAAAGGCTCCATATACACAGGAATACGCTTCAATATCGGTTAGATCGAATCCATGATCAAATCGGGCTTGATCCTAGAACATTCCAAGATGCTGCGACTCTCATGATGCTACTCGTTTTCAAGAAATTAGCTTGATGAAATGAATGGATGTTGGTCATTTGAACAATAAAATATAGAAAACAGGCTAATAAACTTGGTTGTAATGCCATTGTTATTCATGCATTGTTTATAGTTAAATAAGGATAGAAGTCAAAATATACTGAAAAAGGTGTTCTGAATGAATATATTGATTGCTCCTGACTCCTACAAAGGCAGCTTAACTGCATTAGAAGTTGGAACAACGATGAAAGAAGCTTTCGAGAAAGAAATGCCAGAAGCAACGGTCGACGTCATTCCGATGGCTGATGGCGGAGAAGGAACGCTCAGAACGCTCACGTTCGCTACGAATGGGAAGCAGATTCCTATCGAAGTCACAGGACCGCTTGGTACACCGATCACTTCAGAATACGGCGTTCTCGGCGATGGAAAGACGGTCGTGATCGAAGTCGCTAATATCGCAGGCTTACCACTCGTCCCCACGTCTAAGCGCGATCCGCTCAACACGACGTCGTTCGGGATCGGAGAGGCGATTCTCCAAGCGATCGATGACGGATTCAAAGATTTTATTATTGGGTTAGGCGGAAGCGCTACCAATGATGGTGGCCTCGGCATGCTTCAAGCATTAGGAGTTACGTTTCACGATTCAGAAGGACAAGCAGTCTCACCTTATGGTTCTGATGTTGAAAGGGTACAGAAAGTAGATTTTACAACAATTCACCCATCCGTGAACGAGTGTCACTTCAAAATTGCGAGTGATGTCGACAATCCTCTATGTGGCGAGCTCGGTGCTTCTGCTATCTTTGGTCCACAAAAAGGAGCCACTGAAGAAAAAATCACCACTCTGGATAAGGCCCTCAAGCACTATGCTGACGTGATTGAAGATCACCTATGTGAGTCCTATCAGCACAAAGAAGGTTCTGGTGCAGCAGGCGGGCTTGGTTTTGCCTTTCTTTTACTAAAAGGGGATCTTATGTCAGGATCAGAAATCGTTGCGAAAACGACCGGATTAATCGATAAGATCAGGCAAGCAGATTGGGTGATTACGGGGGAAGGCCAGAGTGACTACCAAACTCTCTATGGAAAAGTCCCCGCCTTCATCGCAAAATCAGCAAGCGAAAACGGTGTAAGAACGATTCTACTATCTGGATCACTCGGTAAAGGATATGAACAACTCTATGATTATTTTACGAGCTGTTTTTCAATTACAGCTGGACCGATATCATTAGATGACTGTATCGAAAATGCCCAAACCTTATTGTTTAACCAGACTAGAAACATTGCGAGATTGCTTAAACCTAACCATTAAGGGGGATGAATTATGCAAGGACCATTATTATTTCTTGTGATTTTATTAGGAGTAGGATTCATCGTATTTGCAACTGCCAAACTGAAGCTACACCCATTTCTATCCTTACTCTTCGCAGCCTTTGGCGTTGGACTCCTAGCAGGGCTTCCACTTCCAGACGTCATCGAAGCCGTGAATGGTGGATTCGGTGGATTAATGGGATACATCGGGATTGTTATCGTAGCCGGTACCATCATCGGTACAATTCTTGAAAGATCCGGAGCAGCACTACGGATGGCAGAAGTTGTACTCAGACTCGTGGGGGAAAAGCGACCGCAGTTAGCGATGTCATTGATCGGCGCGATCGTCAGTATTCCCGTCTTTTGCGACTCTGGTTACGTTATTTTATCCAGTTTAAAGAAAGCGCTTGCAAAGAAAGCAAAAGTGGCATTAGCTTCTATGAGCGTTGCGCTAGCTACTGGTTTATATGCGACGCACACGCTAGTACCACCGACTCCAGGGCCGATCGCTGCCGCCGGAAACATAGGTGCGAGTGATTATTTAGGAACGATTATCATGATCGGTTTCATCGTTGCGATCCCAACAATATTGGTCGGTTACGTATGGGCGATCAAAGTCGCTAGCAAAATTGAAATTGAAGACGAACATGATAGTGAAGGACTTAATTACGATGAGATCGTCAAAGGATTTGGAGAACTTCCATCCACTGCGAAATCATTCGCGCCAATTCTACTTCCGATTCTGTTGATCGGACTAGGTTCATTCGTTAGCTTCGCAGGTTGGTCCGGAACATTTGCAAACATTTTACTCTTTCTTGGATCACCAGTTGTAGCACTTCTGGTCGGGGTAGTCATCTCCTTTACGCTAATGCCTAAACTAAATGAAGAAACGTTAACCGGTTGGGTAGCTGACGGCATCAAAGATGCCGCTCCAATTCTACTCATCACAGGTGCCGGGGGAGCATTTGGCTCAGTCATTAAAGCCACTCCTGTCGCAGGGTTGATTCAAGGGCTAGCAGACGGTGGACTTTTAAGCGGCGTATTTGTCTTGGTCATTCCGTTCATCATTGCAGCAGCATTGAAATCTGCACAAGGTTCATCAACCGCAGCAATCGTTGTAACCTCTACACTCATCGCCCCATTACTACCTGAAATGGGAATCGATGGTGCCATTCCATTAGCACTCGTTGTCATGGCAGTAGGTGCAGGCGCCATGGTGGTCAGTCATGTGAACGATAGCTACTTCTGGGTTGTGAAGGAATTTAGCGGCATGAAAGTCACCGATGCGTATAAAGCTCAGACGATGGCTACGCTCGTTCAAGGTTTGACGGCAATTGTGTTTACGATGATTTTGTGGATTATATTGGTTTAACAAAAAGAGGCAGTTTTCAATCAAACGTTTGATTGAAAACTGCCTCTTTCATGTTGTCATGCTAACCTATACCGTTTCAGCTAAAAAATAGTGGGAATATAACAGTTGATGGTTTAAAATAGGGCAAAGCTTCACAAAAAGGTAGTGATAAAAACATGTTATATATATGGGATGTTGAAAAGATCATTAAAGATACATTGGAAAAGCACCAGTTAGATATCAATTATGAATTCAACAACGACCTGAAATCTCCAATGAGTTACAATGTATCAACAAATACGATTAAGTTTAATTATTTAGAAATAAACGGGTATGTCGCAAAAGTAAATGTTGGCTTAAAAGAAAATGAAGAAAACATCGCACTTATCCTTCTCTATCATGAGATCGGGTATTATTTAGATTTTAAAAAACACAGACATGACTTGAGAATCTTAATGTATGAGGATGAAGAGGTTCAACAAAAGCTTCTCGCTAGCATTGAAGAAAATGCCTGGGAGTTTGGGCGCAAATTCATTCCTGATCATCTAAAAGAGTCGTATGATAAAGTGCGGGAGTTGGACGAACAGTTTCAGAAAGGTTAGTTAAACTAACGGAAGCATTTTGCTAATTCAAAGAGCCGTTTGGCAGTTAGTTCTCTATATCTATAATCAAAGAAGAAGGTTAATCAAACGTTTGATTAACCTCTCCCTTAGTTTATCTTGATAGTAATGCCCCTAGCTTGTTTTCTTTGAATTTCTAACTCCCCGACTACTAAATTCAAGAAAATACCTCTACGAATATTTTCTCAGCTTTCCCCAATTCTTCTAACAAAAGGCAACCGTAATCAGAAGATACCTCCAGAAAAGCTCTTGAAGAACCATCTAGATAGAAATCTTCTTTCGCAACCTCACGCTTGTTTCGATTCTTTAAAATGTTTTGCGCATCTATAAATCTCTTGTGTATCAACCTCACCATATCGGAAGGGTTATTGTTATACTCTCTTTCTATCAATGGAATGGTAGATGTGATCTGCAGTTCTAATCTTCTTAACTTACTATTATCCATAAAAAATCCCTCCAACCTATCATCAATGTTGCCGAACCTAACTCGAATTAGCGCGACAGTTCTGCTGATTCACTGTGTTCCATTCAATAAACACTGAAAACGAACATAGACCTGTCTCTATATCCCTTCTCTGTGCTATACTTTTTGAATGTGGCTTTTTAACCCATTATTACTACCTCGAAAGAATGTATAGAAAAGGAGAGACACAACATGATACTTGCACAAGCCCTTATACAAGAACCCATGGCAATTTTTGCTTATTTAATCGCAATTGTCGGAATTGTATTTATGCTTTCGACAGTTCAATATGGACCGATTAAAAAGTTCTTCGGCTATTTACCACCGTTGATCTGGATGTATTTCTTACCGATGCTCTCTACGACGTTCGGTATTATCCCTCAAAGTTCAGACTTGTACAGCTTCTTGAGCACATACATGCTCCCAGCAGGTCTTTTGCTGTTAATGATCAGTACAAATGTGCCGGCAACGTTCAAGCTTGGCGGTAAAGCCATCCTCGTATTCTTAGCCGGAACACTTGGAGTCGTTGTAGGTGGACCCATTTCATTCGCACTTTTCCAAGGTATTCTTCCAGATGAAGCGTGGCGCGGTGTCGGCGCTCTAGCAGGAAGCTGGATCGGTGGATCTGGAAACATGGGTGCGATGATTGAAGCATTCAAAACTCCAGACGATATCCTTAGTCCGATTATCTTAACAGATACGCTCGTTGGAATCGGCTGGATGGGTGTGATGATTTCACTTGCTAGTTACCAGGAACGCTTTAACAAATGGAACAAGGCAGACAACTCCACCATCAAACGTGTCAATGAAGATATTGCAACAGACGTAGAGGAAAATTCCAAGCCCCTCCAATTGCCACAGCTGTTTGGAATCCTTGCAATTGGTGTTGCTGGATCGTACTTGATTCGTCTATTTGCCGACCTGTCATTCATTCCAAAATCAGATGTAATGAGCACGTCAACATGGACATTCCTTATCATTACAGCCGTTGGTATTCTTCTATCCTTTACGAAGGTTCGTAATCTTGAGTACTACGGTGCTAGTAAATTCGGTTATATGGGCATCTACTTATTCCTAACCGCAATCGGTGCTCAGGCAAACTTGATGGACATCGTTCAAGCTCCTCAGTTTATTCTGATGGGATTGGTGTGGCTCGCAATTCACATCCTGTTCATCTTTGCCGCTGCTCGCCTCTTCCGTGCACCATTGTTCTTCGTAGCCGTTGGGTCACAAGGAAATATCGGTGGAACAAGCTCCGCTCCGATCGTCGCTTCCGTCTTCCAACCAGCGTTAGCTCCTGTTGGATTATTGATGGGGATACTCGGTAACGTTGTCGGAACGTATGCTGCTCTTCTCTGTGGTCAACTTGCTCGGATGATTGCAGGAGGCTGATGGGAATCAGTAAATAGGTCATAGATTTAAAGCCAGGTATGCTAACTGTATGGTTTAGCTACCTGGTTTTTATTTCTTTAATTATGCTAAATCTAATCGCTTAAGTAATAGAAACCATTCGTCGAAATATGAGTCAGGTATTAGCTCTTCATATTTATCTCCAAAAGCAAAGGTAAGAATGAATTCTTCAAAATTATCCGCGACTTTCAATAATTGCTCGGATTGATAGAGATAAACTGCCTCAGATTCTTTATGAATGACTAACGGTTCAAATAAGACCTGCCCTACTTCAATCCACTTTTCATGACCACCTGAAAAATCTGAGACACGAAATTGATGCGAAGGCAACTCTTCATATGACCAAATATCAATTGCCCCACACCTAGCACCATCTGATAACTTAAGGAAATAATAATAGTCTATAGGTGTGATGTTATTTTCTACAGATTTTTCTATACCCCTATTTAGCTCACCATAGATGATACTGTCTGGATCTGCTAACAATTCGTTCATAACTTTCTCAATGCTTAGCTTTAACAGGTCCTCCATACAACTTGTTCCAACCCTTTTCTATTGAAAATAGCTCAAAACCTCAATCAATTTCACCTGAGAATTCGATTATATTAAATTATAAAAATAATCTTCTTCTTCGTCTATTTTCCTTAAGAACTCTTCCAATGAATCAGCAATTTTAGTATCAATATAATAAATTGGGCTTGTCCCTCTATTACTTAGTGAAATGGAGAGGTAAAGGCCTTCCACCGCTTCAAAAAATACTAGTTTATTGGAATCAGTATAAATATCGAGATCTGGATCGAATTCATAAACGTCTTCCTTAAGCCTTATATCAGCAACACTCTCAGGATCTATCAACCTATTGATAGCACTAGACCCCCGATTTATAAAACCATACCCTATTTCATTATAAAAAGTTTTTAATTCGTCTGGAAGCTGGATCCCCATTCTACCCTCTGCACTTTTTATAGTTGGTTCTTCTAAGTTGTAAAATTTATGGTCTTTAATTGATAATTTATCATCTTCGCACGAAATATAACTTGAAAGGAAACGGCAAAGGCTCATTAAGATTTCTCCTAGTAAAATTTTAGATCAATTTATATAACATACTGTAACACTCAATCTATCATTAATTGGTTTATTCCATAATTTCTAGTCAATAATTCTTCGAGAGAAGGCGCAACATACTCCGCACCTTCTATATCTAAATCACCAAATCCAATCAAATATAATCCGTATCCGCTTTTCCCGTTAAGATAAATTAATGCTCTCCCACCTTCATCATCTCCTACAGCAAGAGATGCAGGTATATATTGTTGTATGTTATACGCCTCGTTCATTTCAATAGATCCTAAAGCACCCCAAATTCTGATATACATTTTGTTATCTACATTCATTTCAATTTCTGTAGCTTCACGTATTAATTCAATATAATCAAGTGGGACATTTATTGTACAAAATTCTTTCAGTTTGTTTATTTCTTCTTCTGTAGAAGGAATCTGTGATGAATCAATATTGAAACTATCACTTAAATTATTTAATATACTCATATTTAATAATCAACCCTTTCATAAGACCATAGCTGACAGCTCCACCGATACCTGCAACAACCGCAGCACCTGCAGAAATAACACCGAGAGCAACACCCCCAGTTAATATCGTTGCACCCGCTCCAAGAATAATAAGCGACTTCTCTAATACTGAACGTTCACTCCACCACTCACCGATTCCATGCAACTTGTCACCGACCCACTTAAGGCCTTCGGTGGTTTTATCTTTTATTAAATCGAAGCCTCCACTAGCAACCTCTTTTATACCATTCCAGGTGCTACCTATCGTTTTTTTCGTACTATCCATCGTACTCTCAAACCAGTTTGGAATCCACCAACTATTCGTCTCATTTTCTTTACTAGATTCCTGGTTAGAACTTGTTGTATTTGAATCTACTAAATCCGAATTATCGTAGTCTATTCCTCCACTGTTCGCAATCGCACTTACCGGAAGCATGAAGATGCTACTTATTAATATGATTAAAAAAATTACATTTGATTTTCTTTTCCCCACATTATCCCCCCCCTCTAGAAAATTCTAAGTTTAGAATACCGTCTCTAATGTGGTATCTCTATAAAATGGAAAAAAGAATATTAAAATAGCCCTTTCCACACATGAGGAAAGGGCTAAAACTCAACAATTATCCATTTCCTAGACCATTAACTACCTATTTCCCTCAATCACCCAAACAATCTATCACTCTACTGAATAAACTAGTAATGCAGTTACCAACATAGGAGGTGTTATCGATTACAATGAATTATTATCCTAATCGAATTGTCATAGGGTTTCAATCTGGGGTATCTCCAAGTACGGCATTACAGATCATCCAACAAGTTGGAGGTCTTACAGTTATTGATACAATCCCTGTACTGAATGTCTACGTTGTTTCAGTCCTTCCTTCACTTTTGAACATCAAAATGACGATTCTCTCAAACTTCTCAGGAGTTCGTTATGTTGAATACGATGGCATTCTAAGTGCTCAGCTCACACCGAACGATCCACTTTTCCCTCAACAATGGGGCCTTCTTAAGATAAACTCTACACGAGCATGGAACGTTACACGTGGTTCAACGTTAGTAAATATTGCGATTCTCGACACTGGCGTCCAAACGAATCACCCTGATTTAGTGGACAAGGTGATCTTAAGTCACAATTTCTCAGCGTCATCCACAGTACAGGACTTGAATGGTCACGGCACACACGTTGCAGGCATCGCAGCTGCTACAACAAGAAATGACCTTGGCGTTGCTGGACTTGCGATTAATCCTAAGATTATGAATATAAAAGTGTTAGACGACAGTGGAAGCGGTGCTTTCAGCGATGTGGCACAAGGCGTCGTTTATGCAACTCAAAATGGTGCCAAAGTCATCAACTTAAGTCTCGGAGGTACTTTAGCAAGCGCTACTCTTCAAAACGCCCTTCAATACGCGAAAGATAATGGCGTACTTAGCGTTGCAGCCGCTGGTAATCAAAACTCAAGCAACCTTTTCTACCCAGCCGCTTATGTACAATGCCTTAGCGTCGCAGCCTTAAACCAGGACGATACAAAGGCTTCGTTCTCAAATCACGGTGCTTCCTGGGTCGATGTTGCAGCTCCCGGAGTCAATATCTTATCAACACTTCCTACTTATGCAAATAGCCAGGGAGGAACAAGCTATGGCTCTTTATCAGGCACATCAATGGCCGGGCCTTTCGTAGCTGGTCTCGCAGCACTCATGCTCTCCCTAGACTCGAACGTGAACAACGTTCTTAACGCGATTCAGACCACAACTGTATCGATAAATGGGACAGGTACTTTGTATCAAAGAGGTAGAATTAATACTTATGCGGCTTTGTTGAAGATAACAGAGTAAGAGAGAATTGAATCAGTGGAGACGTTTCTGCTGATTCAACCTTTTGAAAAAAATCAATTCTTTATTTCACCTTGTGAACTACCTCTTCTTTCAGGTATAACTATATCTCTATATTGATTTTTATAAATGTGAATACCTCTTCTTGTGTGAGAATTATAGTTACATAATTGCCATATAAAAAAGGCACAAGGAGTATAACCTTCCCTATGCCTCATACAACCATATTATGTTTTCAGTCTAGATTATTCAAAGCTCCATGTTGAACTCATATCCATAAAATAATACTTTTCTCCTACAGGTTTAAATCTCGCAGCCTTCTTAATTTCTTCATCTTCACTTTCAAACATAACTAGACTACGCTCTTTATTTACAGTGAAGGTGAATTCATCTAATGATCTACCAGAAAAATCTGGTCCAAGCTCGGATAGTACATAATTCGTTGGCCATGACCATTCGTCCGATTTATTGATTGTATTCAAAACTTCTTCATCGCCATCTATTACTGCTTGCACAAAAGTTTGTGCAGTGCTTTCCATGGATGACTGATCAATACTTCCACACCCCGTAAGCAACATACCTAATAACCCCAATAACATAACAAACTTAATTTTACTCTTCATTATTTACCACCTTTAATATACCCTTGTACATTTCACTATATTAGAAAAATATATTTCGTTGTAAACGGCTTTCTCTTTTTCGACACGGGCTTACGTTTTAACTTCTGTACCACACGACGAATAAAATGCTTCTTCCCACTTCTATAGGTAAATTACTAAGTAGGCTGATTTGCATTGTTCCTATTACTTATTCATTAATAGAATAGTCGCAGAAACCTCCTAGAATCCAAAAGGCACCATACTACCCATTTGATCAATAATATTTTCCATAACCGTCATTAGAACAACTGCAAAGAAGATAAACATAACCACATTCGTGATGATTAAACCGTAATACACATCTAATCCACCACTCGCTTTCTCTTTTAAAGAAAAGAGTAGTGAAGTACTTGAAACTGTAAAGAGACCTAATCCAAGAAAGAAGAATAAAGCACTTAGAAAACTAGCAGAAATAAACGCGAACAACACTGCTACTAGTAATAGTGATGCAGGGATAACAATGAAGACGCCAAAACGCGTCATCACATTCATAAACGATAGATCGGCTCTCATTAATTTCGCTACACCAAAATTGACGGCCGTGAATACTGCAAGAAAGATAAGAATATAAATAAATGGTTGAATAACGATTGCTCCGAATGGAATTGGCACAGAAGCACCAGGAGAAAATCCATTAGTAATACTATTCGTTACGTTTTTCGTTGTCATATATGAAAAGAATGGAAGCAAAAATGCAAATAATAGATGAGCGATTATTCCATTTATCTTATCCGAGTCTGTTACCTTATGACTGGCAGCCATCGGTCCTTTGAAAGCTTCTAGTGCAAATGAGAAAAAGTTCTTGCTGATTTGTTTTCCTTTTTCGAGGTATTCGTTGTTTGCTGTACCAGTAGTACTAGCAGTTGCAGCCGTCATTTGCTGAGTCACTTGCTGTTGATTTAACTGAGCCGCTTCATTTGCATTAGCATTAAGTTGACCTCCACAACCACCACAAAACTTTGCATTTTCTTCGTATACAGCTCCACAATTTGAACAATACATCCTATCACCAATCCTTTATTTAGTTTTTGTTCTCTAAAGATCGTTCCGATCTGTATCTTTAATCACAATCTTAGTAATCTTAAGCCCATCTTCTTCTTTACTTAGATAGTACGTTTTCTCCCGATCGTAATGAATTTGTTCATTAAGATGATTAGTGAAAACGAATATCTCGTTTGTGGAAACAGAATACATCCCTTCTCCGAGATCTTCTGTAGCCGTTACCGTATTATCAGTAAACTCGTACGAATAACCCTTGTCCTGTAGATCGCCAATATATTTCTTTAATTCTTTGTCTGCTGGACTCTTACTAAGTAAAAAAGGAGAAATGATACTATAATCTCGAGAATTTAATGCATTTTCATAAGCTTGACGAAAATTCAGGACATGATCTTCAGCGCTGTCGCTATTTTCAACCGTATCTTCGCCCACTTTCTCTAAGGTAGACGCAACAACAGCATCTTCATCAATAGCAAATTCAAACTCTAACGTTCCCCAGTTATCCTCATACTGATTAATATCATCCGTTTTATGAACTTCTCCATCGCTGTCTTTCCATTCAGCATGCATCACGACATTCTTATCGTCCGGAAAAGGGCCAAGTGCATCAAACTCTGATAGTGTTTTCTTTGTGCTTTTTCCATCGATAAACAATGTAGATTCTGGAACATTTGTATCATAAGAAAGCATGAATCCTGAGAATTCAATCGGTATAGAAATTGGTTCATTCCCATGCGTCATCAGTTCCACCGTATCTTCATAAGTGAATTTCCCGAAAGGATTACTAGCTGTTCCACTAACGTCAAATTCACCCGGATAAGCTTTTCCAAACGACATTTCTTCACCGACTTCTTTCGCATCACTAGATTGCTTGCCAATGGTGATGGTAGCCTCTTCAACATTACTACTTACAAGCACTTCATTCGGAATTGCGTCAAAAGCATATGTATAGTAAACCCCTGGGATCAAGGCCTTTTTCTTCACAATAAAAACCTGGTTCCCATTGCTATCTCTGATTGTCGTATCAAATGCGTAATCAGCTTCTTCCATTGCAATAAGTTGAAGACGGATCTCTTCCCAACCAGATTCTTTTATATACTGTAAGTAATGATCTTTATTAATAAGTGCGGATTGATCAAGATTAACCTCGTCAAAAAACGCTTCCGTCTCTTCCTCGCTGATCGCTCGATCCATTGCCTTTACTTTGTTCATAGGGTCCGTCATTGACGTGATGACAAAATGGGCGATGATCAAACAGGCGATCGTAATACCACTTGCTAGTAAACTTATTTTCTTTTTGCGTGAAAGTGGTTGTCTTTCTTTTTTCACTTCTACTGCCTCTGGATTCTGCTCCTTACTTTCTCCTTGAGGTGAGCCACACTCCGTACAAAACGCATTGTTTTCTTTAAGAGGTTGTCCACACTCGGTACAAAAACTCAATTCATTCTTCCCCCTTCCACATAATAAAAATAGTTTATACAGAAAATATCTTACTTCACTCACTCGTTTTAAAGACGATATAACGGAGTCTTTAGAACTATTCTTTTCCATATAATTCCCTCACACTAGTATATCGGTATGAAATTAGGAACTTTTAGACTGAAAATGATAAAAGATAGATTTTCTTCCATAAAGTAGTTGTCTTGTTATCAGACTGATTATCGTCCAGTAGTATAATTCAAAAGACGGACGATCTATTAAACGTAAAGAAGCCCTTAATCAAACGTTTGATTAAGGGCTTCGGTTAATTTTTTTGTGGAGTATTATTTAATTGAGTCATGAACCGCAGCTTTTACACTGTCTTTGAAGTTTTGTATGAAACCCGATTTATGAGAAAGTAATTCACCTGTAAACCTATAGAATAGATAAATAATCAAGCATGATCAGGTAAGGACCTGATCATGCTTATAGCCATGTGGATTCCTTTGCTGCCAGCGCCATGTATCGCGGCACATTTCTTCTATTTCCTTTTCAGCCACCCAGCCTAGCACTTTCTTTGCTTTAGTTGAATCGGCATAACATTCGGCTATGTCACCTGGACGACGTGGTGCAATTGAATAAGTTATAGCTGTACGAGTAGCTTTTTCGAATGCTTTTACCATTTGAAGTACGCTATATCCTTTCCCTGTACCTAAGTTAAAAGCTTCTACTCCTGTAGTACCCATAAGATGTTCAAGAGCTTTTATATGCCCCTTTGCTAAATCTACCACGTGAATATAGTCACGCACACCAGTGCCATCAACCGTGGCATAATCATTACCATAAATACTAAGCTGATCGAGTTTACCAATGGCTACCTGACTGATAAATGGCATTAAGTTATTGGGAATACCAGTTGGATCCTCACCAATCCGACCACTTAGATGAGCACCAATCGGATTGAAATAGCGTAAGAGTGCGATGCTCCACCCCGAATCAGCTTCGAATAAATCTCGTAACACCTGTTCAGTCATTAGCTTTGTTTGTCCATAAGGACTTGTTGCACTTAAGGGCGCATCTTCCTTAATAGGCACCAATTTAGGGTTACCATATACAGTGGCAGATGAACTAAATACGATTTTCTTAACATGGAATTTTTCCATTACCTTGCACAAATTAAAAGTCCCAGTTAGATTATTATGATAGTAATCAAGTGGTCTCAAAACAGATTCTCCTACCGCTTTTAACCCTGCAAAATGAATAACAGAATCGATATGATTTTCTTCAAATACTCTTTCAAGCGAATCAGGATCTAATAAATTCACATTATAAAAAGGAAACTCAGTATCCGTTAGTTCACTTACTCGATTTAGCGATTCTATATTGCTATTGGAAAGGCTATCTACTACTACGATCTTATATCCCTGGCTTATTAGCTGAACGCATGTATGACTTCCAATATATCCTGCACCACCGGTTATTAAGATAGCCATTTTGATACCCTCCTGTTATAAACCTTGAATGAATAAAGTAATAGTGAGCCTTCGAAATAAACCAATAACAGCAGTTATCATTTGAAACTAAAAACAAGCGCGTTTTAGAGAAAATGAATAATAATATCGTTCTTTTTAAAGAACGTAACTTTATTATATGTTTCTTTGGGAAGAATAGAAACTTTCGTATTAAGTCAAATAGTATAATAAAATTAGATTTTTCTTTAAAAAACTAAGGTATTCTATCATATGCTTATTAATTCTTTATAAAGAACACATCATCATCTATAAATCAACTGAGGGTTTAGCTTATTTGTTTCTTTGACTAATATTTTTCGTGGAAATTTATTTCAATTTTTAAATGAGTCATAAGAACCGTCCGAGACCAGTGATTCATATTATATCTTCATCATTACTTCATCTACAGAGTTACCAAACATGTCAGGGTCTTCATTTTTAATATCATTTAATAAATCTATAATTTGAAGTCTGATACTCAAATCTATCTTAGAAAGCACCTTACCATACACCAACCTCACTTCCGGGTGGTTTAGGATTCTATAGTGTATAACCTCCATCCACTCTTTAGCATTGAAGATTACTTTTGGAACAGCTATCGCAATTAATTTCAGTCCTTCTTCTAAATTTTTCTTATAAAGAAACTCTACACTATGTACTAAACTAAACATGACCTCATGGTTTTCTGTTCCATCTTCAAAGACTTTACAAAGGTCACTTATTAATGAGGTATCACCACCAGAAATAAGCTGCTCTAAGGCAACTTCAAATTCAGATATCTCTTCTGGAGTTTGTAGAAAACGGTTAGAGTATACCTTCATTAATTGTAACTGAATATTCATGTTTTTCACCCCATCTATTTTTCAAATAAGTCAGGATACAATTCCTTGTTTTTACTAATGACTTTTTTAAGTCCATTTCTAATGCCTGAAGTGTAAAGAAGACATTATTTATTGTGAAGATGATGTGGAGGAGAGATCATTGGGGTAAAACGATTAGTACTATTTTATGAGGAGGAAGGAGTTCCTTCATTTAATGGTTGAAGAATAATGAAGGAATTCAATATAGTATTGTATCGTTCTCGGATAATGGTTCGTGGAATCTTTATACTGGTGTTAAATTTTCTTGAGGATTTCATCATTGAGTTGAGTTTCCCCATTATAAATGTTGTGCTTTTGCAAGTTTACTAGGCGACTTTGATATTGTTTTGCGGACCTATCTTTTATCTGCCTTTCGTCCTTTTTAAGGGTATGTCTCATTAGAAGATAATCAATAAACTCCATATCCATCCTCCCCACGTAAGTGAAATTATTGCTTAAATTATTTGCTTGAAACTAATTTTTCTCTCTTTATATATTGAATTCCTTCATTAATTTAAAGGATTAGGTAGATGATTCTACCGATTTATATAACTATACAAAATAAAACAGATGAGCTCACCAATAATCATTGGTTGATCACCTGTTTTTCTATAGCTTGCTTAGAATTATGGTATATCACTACTAATTTGCGAATTGTCATTAGTTCGTTAGTGTTTACCCACCTTGAAGTGAATCATGAGAACCGTCCCCGTGATTCACCCGTAATTCTCATTACATGATTACTGATTCCTTCCTTACCAATTATCAATTGCCTCTTTAAAAGTATCGAACAAATACTCATAGAAATTCTCATACATCACAGTTCCTTGTTTTTGAAATCTGTTCCAATATAATACACTCGTTTTGCTGCCCGTCTTACTACACACGACAAATTCTCCTAGATCTTCAATGACAATTAAATCTTTCGGAAGTCCTAATTGACGATATCTTTTTGTATTTAACAATACAGATGAACCTAACTCTCCCTCTATCCCTAAAACGTTTACTCCACAGATACCTCCTGATCCGTAGTTCCTTACGAACTCTTTGTACTGATCTGGAAAACTCACTTTTAACTCATCTTCAACGAGTGTTATGTATTCTTCCTGTATAGGACCATAAAAATCTTTATCTTCTTTATAGTTGTCTATCATCTTGTTTATCATGTTATTCATAGCCTTATCTCCTTTCTATACTTTGGTGTCGCCATCTCCAATATTTCCTCATAAAATTAGTATATTGTTTAATTAATTCAGGGTTATTTCTGAAACTATTCCCATTTTCCACAAGTCCATGTAATACTTTTGTATATTCGTCATGAGAGGTCGCTTCAATTTCTACCATATTCCCAGTTTCTTTTTGAATTAAGTGGTGTAATTCAATTTGAGCTTCTTTTCCATTTTTATCTATGATAAAAGGGGGTCTCCCTTTGGCTGCGAGTTCTTTATTTGTAAGTCCCTTTCCGCTAGGATTAACAGGTTTATATTCCCAGTCAATACTATTCTTCTGATAGACCCTTCTAGATATATCAACTTTTTTTCCATTTACGTTAACAGTCCCCTCAACTTGGACAGCTTTATATTTCTCATCATTTAACCAAGGAAGTTTAACTTCTTCTCCAACTAATTTAGATGTATTCTTGAATCCTATTGTGTTACCAAAAAAACGCTCCTCAACCTTTTCGTTAACACCCGAAATGTTATTATTTGAAAAAAATTGAAGGTCCACTTTGGGAATACCCGTTAAATCTGAGCCATTTTTTCTTACATTACCTCCAACATAGCTATTACTTCCGGATAGAGTTCCTGTACGTTCTATTGAATTAGATTGTGGTGCAGACTTATTATTTACTAATGGCTGATTATTCATTGCACTGCTAATTATTTCATCTTGTTTTGCTATGTTCCCGAGAGATGGCCCAAAAGCAACCGCCCCACCCAAGGTAAGTGACAACCCTGCAACCATCAACGTCTTTTTAATACCAGGGCTCTTTCCCTCAAACAAATTACCAAGCACATACTCTGAAGTCCCGCCAACTGTGGAACTGCTAGCTGTTTTTAATCCCTTAGACTTTGTTAAAGTACCGATCCCTTGAAACGTTTTAGTAGCTAGTCCTGCGCCAACTGCACCGGCAGCCCCCCAGACAACCATGTCATTAATCATTGCCTTTGAATCAAGTGGCTCTCCATTTACCACGGTATTGTATACATGAGTTCCACCTGCAAAAACAGAGGAAATCGCACCGCCAGTGAGTGCCCCCTTACTAGAAATCAGGCCCAAAACCGGACGAGCAGCTCGGACTACTGCACCTGTACTGCTCAGTATAGCTGTGCCTACTCTAGTTCGCCCTAAAGCACTCATACCGTTCTTAATAACTCCACCCACACGTGAATGACTTATACCTTTTGAAGCAGCAGTTAAGAGCGAACCTCCTCTTGCTCCAAGAACTCCTATTCCTCGTAATGCACCAAAGCCAATACCTCCAAGAGCACCTAACGTCATCATACCTAGCCCGCCGACCAATGACGCATCATCAGTATTCATCGCATAAAGACCATAATTGATTGCTCCACCAATACCAGCAACAACTGCAGCACCTGCAGAAATAAAACCAAGGGCAACACCACCGGTTAATATCGCCGCACCCGTTCCAAGAATAATAAGCGACTTCTCTAAGAGTGAGCGTTCACTCCACCATTCACCGACTCCGTGTAACTTGTCAGAGATCCACTCAATGCCTTGGTTCGTTTTATCTCTTATTAAATCGAAACCGCTAATAGCAATCTCTTTTGTACCATTCCATGTATTGACTAAGGTCTTTTTCGTTTTATCAGTCGCATTTTCAAACCAGTTAGGAATCCACCAACTATTATCTTTCTTATCTTTACTAGATTCCTGGTTTGAACTTGTTGTATTAGAATCTACTAACTCCGATTTATCATAGTCTATACTTCCACTGCTCGCAATAGCACTTACTGGAAGCATAAAGATGCTACTAATTAATATAATTAGAAATATTATAGTTGGTTTTCGTTTCTCCATACTATCCCGCCCTCTAGTCAAATCTAAGTTAAGAATACATCCTCTACTAAGTTCTCTCTATAAACTTAAAAAAGAAAATTAAAATAGCCCTTTCCTTATGTGAGGAAAGGGCTAAGCTGTCATAAAACAATCAGCGGGAGGGTTATGCTGATTAAAGCATTTGTATAATGGGACGAGGTACCTGTCCCCATGTCCATATTCTTCTTTCATAGTGGGTCATAAATGGCAGGCGTGGGTCTATCTATATCCTCTTCAAAAAGCCATTCAATCAAACGTTTGTTTAATAACCTGGTTGTTTGAGAATCAAAGGGACGGTTCTAATGATTCATTTATTTACAAAATACAAAGAAACCAGGAGATCTTATCTACTGATTAGTTTACTGATGTTTCTTTGAGATTGAAGAAAGTTGGTTTAACATGGAAGTGAATCACGAAAACCGTTCCCATAGCTTAAAAACAAAGAAAATCAGGTGAATCAATCATAAAATGGTTAAGTTCATCTGATTTTTTAAAGTTTTGTTTACGAAAAATCAATTTTGAGATGAATCACTAGAACCGTCCCCGTGATTCTCTTCTTCATGCGCAAAACGATATTTGGTCTTATAATTCCAATTATTAATAAAACAATGCTTATAATAGCGGTCAATAGAACCACTAAATCAAGAGTAAATAACCAGCTCGCTATAGAGCCTAGTCCTAACGCAAATAGTAGATAGGCCATCCCACTATAAAACAGAAATACCTTCCATCGTCTCTTTGCTCTCTTTCCATTCCATAAAAAAACATATTTTGGCCAAATCATTCCGATAACAACTAAAATAATGGACAAACAAAACAAGATTAATAGCACTTCAAACATCTTTTTCACCTAACTCTCATTTTCGACAGAAAATTATCCCATTAATTCTAATTTTAAGGAAAATAAAGGAAAATACAATCGTTGATTAGTATTTAGCACCTTATTTTTTGCTATCTTTCATGAAATTGATCAACTCATTTTCAAACAATAAAGAAGAGTCATCTAACAAAAGATAGTTACTGTAGATATTCAACTAACTGAAACAAGCTGTTAATCAAACGTTTGATTAACAGCTTGTTTTATAGGGATCTTTATTAATGTAATTTGAGTATTCTATCACACGCCATATATCTGTTGTCCTAAAGCACGATCTACATAGTCAATAGTACCATCAACATTTGTATCAAAATTCCACTCAGTCATTCCAAAGTGAGTTTCAAACTCATCAACTACGTTGTTATGATTAAGATCGACTTGATAGGAATCTATCTGATTATCATTCCCTATATCATAATCATACGCATCCATAACCATATCGTGATCTATATCATCAATTGAGTAAGTGCCATGCTCTTGTAATTCATACATTTGTAAATCGTTTGCATCTACTTCCATATTATAATTCATGTCCATGACATCAAAAGGATCAAAATCAATCGCCATATATTACGCTCCCTTTTATAATTTACTCCATAATTTCTTTAAACGTTTTCCCGTTTCCGAAAACTTTTTCGATTGTTCCTTAAAGACGTGATCTAGTGAGTTTTCAAATCTTGCTTCAAAATTTGGGCTATAAGTGTATTCAAAACTATCATATGGTAAGTTACTGTTAACCTGCTTTAATCGCTCCTTGTCACCTTCATTAACCCTTTTCATTAAAATTCTTTTAACAAGCTTGTCAGCTGGTGCAAAACCAAGTTTTCTAGCAATCCCCAATGACTTTAAATACATGATTTCGTCATCTATTTGGTCATAACATTCTGCAAGATAATAAAAATATTCTGATTTCCTTCGTCCTGATTGCTCATTACGTATTGCTTTGGAAATGTATTTTATTGATTTCTCTATCATTTGTTTTCTAGAATGTTCTGATTTTGCATGACAGGAAGAGTACATGATGGTTTTTCCAAGAAGGACGAGTTCGTTCGGCTCTAGGTCTTTTCCATCTTTTTTCATTTTGTTCATAAGAAGAGAAATGGTCATGCCAAGACATGTTTTAGAATCGAATTTTTCGAACTGGTCATCGATAGAATTTAAGCCCGCTGCAATTCCTTTACCCGCAACAAACCCTACTGGATTAATGACCGCTCTACCAATGCTAACTCCACTGTTCATTTTCTTATACATCATAGTAGCTTCATAGTAATATAACCAGTTCTCAGGTTTATTTGGATCATCCTTAAGCTTATTTTGCAATTCACCTAAACCGGAGGCTCCCTGAGTTGCATCACTTAAAGCTGATAATATAGGTAGGGAGGATAACTCGCTTTTTGCTTTCCTAGAAAAGTCCCCCCATTTAGAGGATGATGTATCTGATACTTTCACCTCAGGTGTTGCATTCACAATTAATCGATTTGTATCTTGATACTCTTTAATAAATTGGTAGATTAGTTGACTATTACCAGAAAAACCATCATATATTGCTTTTGCTTCATTGGAGAAAGGGTACTGTGCTGATTGTTTATAAGCATGTGAATAAACCTTATGCTTTACTCTTAATTGACTTTGCTCACTTGAAGGTACTTGCCATTCCTTACTTAAATAACTTTGAACATGAGCGTCTCTATACAATCTCCCCGATATTTCTTGATATTCCATAGAATTCAATTTCCTTCTCCCTAGAATTTGTTCTATCCTTTTATTTCATAACGCATTAATATTCTCTTGACTCAACCTCTTTAGTATCAATCAATTCACTGATATAGAGATAACCTTCAATCTGCTTTACTTTATATTGACTATTGAAGCTTTTGAATTTAACAGACCCATCACCATAAGTGATATCATACTCTTCATAAGTGTTAACTTGATAGGTGTTGTCATTGAGTTGATAAGTTTCAGTTGCGTAGAGTGTCAATAAATCTTCTGATATGTTTTTTTCATTCAAATAACTGATGTACTCTTTAGACTCTTTATAAGACTTTCCATATGGATCAAGATAATGCTCAACGTAAGAAAAATCATTCATTCGAATTGCATCGATTGTGGCATTCCCATATTGTTGTATGAAATATTCCAAGTCTTCCTGTGAGACACTCTCGTTGACAACAGGTTCTTCTTCTATTTCTTCTTCCACAACTTCCGGTTCGGAACTTACAATATCTTCTGAAGAAACCTCGTCAGTAAATAAGAGTTTATTAACTCCAAGATTATTATTTTCCATGACTTTGAGTAAGTATGCGCTGTTAAAACTTTTAACTTTTTGAGTTCCTTCAACTCCATATACAATATCGTATTCTTCATAGGTATTTATTTTATAAGTTGTTTCATCAATCCGTTCTACGTCATCAATTCTAAAAAACAACAACTTCTCAGAAATATCTTTTCCACTTAAATACTCGATATAGTCTAGTTGTTCCTGATACATCTCTCCATCTGGATCTATCATTCTTTCGACCAAAGAGAAATTTTGCTGGTTAATTGCGTTAATGGTCAAAGCAGAATACTGATCCATGAAATGTTTGATTTCTCGATCTGAAAATGTTGGAATTGGATTTTCCTCAATTACAGGTTCATCAACAACCTCTTCAGGTGGCGCTTCTAAAACATCATCCTCATTATCGACTTCTGTATCGGCAGGAGCTTCTTCAATAGTATTTACTTGTATTGCTTCAGGCTGATTCTCAACTCCGTTGTTATACATATTAGTAAATATAATAGTCAATATGATAATGACCAAGGTACCACCAATTAGAAGTGGTTTTTTCTTGGATTTCTTGTTACGATTTCTTTCCGATCGAATAGGTGGTTGCTCGACTTCTCTATTGGCTTCAAGATCCCTTTTTTTCTTTTTTCGTTCAACAATTGGTACATTTTTTTTCGTCTCTAAATCTACGTTTGCTTCAATAACTTCCTTTTCAACAAGACCTGACTTTTGCTTCTTTACTTCAATACTGGGATCCTTTAATAAGAGTTCTAAATCGCCGATAGTGGTCGGCTTTTTGTTTTCAATAACTCTTAAAATCTTTTTATCTATATTTGAGTAGATATTAATGATTTCAATTAGTTGATTTACATCAGATCTTTCATCACCCTGATGTTCTGAATCAAAAGCTATCTTTTCGTTTGTTCCATATAATACGATGGAATCATTTTCATTCACCCATATATTATTGGCAGTAATAGAACCATGAATAAGTTTCCTTTTGTGGAGGTGATGAACTGCATCCATTAGTTGATACACTTGATCTAAAGAAATAGACTTTTCACTGCGTAATAGTTGTCCTTCATCACACTTAAGAACTGCCATTACCTTTTTTCCATCAACCATTGTAACGGAAAGCACCCGAGGCAAGTATTTATAGTTTGTAACTTTCGATTGATAGTCATCATATATGGCAAACCAAGACTCCTGCAAACTTTCCTGTTTGGAGTAATCAGCAATCCTCAGGATGTGTTTTTCTTTTGATGAAGAATCAATAACTTCAAATACTTCTAATCCTTCATCACTTTTAAAAAGGGTATTGATTACTTCATAACCCTCGATTTTCATTGCATCATCCCTTTATCCCCTTATTCATTTTCTTTACCTAATTACATTTTGCTAGTATATAAACACTAGCATTTAGCTTTTATGCAAGATTCAAACTTTCCATCTTTCTTATTTTACTTTCCTTTTGAACTACTGTAATCGATACAGTTTGTTGTTGATTAATTCTAAAAGTAATATCGATATCCAGTTCCCCAGCTGGTCGCTTTTCTAGACCCGTCACCTGTATCGTTCCAATCTTCATGTTGTTTTTTATATATTTTGATGATCCTTGATATACATCGATATCCAACTCTTCACAGTGATCCAGGTTGGTTGTGAACATACGGGTAGCTTCACATGGTGTTCGACGATTACTTGGAATTAATACGCTAAATCTACCATCACTTAAACCTACTCCAAGTGCATGGGCAGTAGCTGTTTTAATCTCAATCTCTTTCGACCATTGAATGCGGTCATCAAGGAAAGCCGCGTACACACTTGCCCCCTGAGCCACACATAAATCAGGATCGATATTTCCATATACTTTATTCGCATCTATTTTCTTCTCCAACAACTCATCAATCTTTGGGATTCTACTAGAACCACCTACTTTAATAACACGGTCTATATCTTGTTTTGAGAGCGAAGATTTTTCTAGAACATCATCAAGAATTAAATCCATCTTACTAAAATAATGGTTGATGCACTCTTCAAATTCTTCTCGTGTTAAATCAACTTCTATATGTTTTCCAGGGAGAATATTCGGTTTGATAATTTCAGTAAACTCTTCAAAAGATAGAATTTCTTTAGCTTCTTTAGCCGCTTCAAGTATTGATGCCTTAGCCTTCAATTGCTCCTCTTTAGAATGCTGGGTAAAGTTTAGTCCAGATTTTTTTTGAATTAAATCAGTTAGTTCATTATCAAAATCCAGTCCACCTAGGCGATCATCTCCACCTGTTGCAAGCACATCAAACGTTAGCTTATCTGGTTCATTAATTAATTTAAATATCGTTAAGTCAAAGGTTCCTCCACCAAGATCGAATACCATAATAATTTCATTATCTATGCTATCTTCTTCATGAATTCCGTAAGCAAGCGCAGCAGCAATAGGCTCCTGGATGACTCCTAGCATGTTTAAGCCAGCTAAAGAAGCCGCTTCGGCTGTATTACTTGATTGTAAGGCTGTGAAATAATAGGGAACTGTGACGACTACCCCAGCAGGATCAAATCCAGGCGTAGTTTTTTCTGCATATTCGTATACATCTTTTAAGATCATAGAAGACAATTCTATAGGAGTGAATTCCTCATTACCTAACGGAATCTTTTGATTACCATCATCCATCATTCGTTTCACACCAATTATTGCATTCACAGGGTCAACAATTGCTTTTCTTAATGCAAGATTACCTACGAGTGGCTTTGTTTGCCGTTCATCATAATAAACCACTGATGCCCAGGTGTATTCTCTTCTAGGATTTTGATAAACTTTCGGTCCTTTGTCTGTCCATCTTGCAATGGCAGAATAGGTCGTTCCTAAGTCAATGCCAAGAGCCGGCTTCTTCTCATTATCAACTCTCATCTGCTTGTGCACCTTCTTTACCGTCTTCTAGAACTTCTTCATTCATTACTTCTACATTCTTCACAACGATGACTTGAGCTGGCCGTACAATAAAAGATTGTGGTGTGTACAGTAAACCTACACGAACAACCTCTTTAATTTGCTCATTAAGAAAGCTCAGATCTTCAACGACTGCTATTGGATCGTGCTGGTTTTCATCAAATGGCTCCCCAACTTCTGGAGTAAGGAGGGTGAATGAAAATGTTTGAAAAATGTCCTTAATTCTCTGGCTAAGTAGATGATAAATCTCAAGCCAATTCCTCACTTCCTCCTTACATTCTTCACTTTCCTCACTTATATCTCTTTCCAAATCGCCCGCATGTTTTTGACCATTGTATAAGCCGTCTAAAATAGGAGCAACGCCCTTCTCCATGAAATTGAAAAACTTTTTCTCAGTCTTATGATTAATATCTTTTAACTCATTCAACACTTCTTGATTGTTACTATTTTGTTGTATCACCTCTGTATAATCCTTTGTTTCACCTGAGTTTACTAGCTCTTCGACAATTGGTTTTTGGGGTATTAACTCGTCATCCGTATTTACTTCATTCAAGTCAGAGTCTTGTTTTAAGTCTTTATTAGGCAAGGTATCTTCAGGATGAGTAGAATCATTTTCTTTCATCGTAGCTTCCTCACCTTGACCATCCGTCTTATCCATCACTTCCATATTACTTTGCTGCTGTGTTACGTAGGATGCTTCATCAAAATCAATTTGTTGTAATGGCTTTAACTTTCTCATCAATTTACTGGTAGTTTTGACAGAAAGGCGCAAACCTTCACGCCTGTTTTCCATAATTTCTTGTAAGTAGACAGGGAGGTTTTCCGGTATACTTCTTTTACCATATTGAAATTCAAATTCATCATTTAAAAGGATAACTTTATGTTCTAATTGTGCAATTCGTTTTCGCCACTCTGAGTACTTTAGAAATTCTTCTTGATATTCCTCGTCGACTCGCAATCGTTCACTATCAACTTTTTTCAACATGTCACTTCTCCTAATTCTTCTGAATTGTGATACTTTCAGATACGCTTTCCTCACCCTTAAGCCTTGCAGTTACAACTACCTCATTTGACTGATCAATTTCAAAGTTTACTAATATTCGTTGCACACCCTTGGGTGCAGGTGGAATACCAGTTAAGAAGAATTCGCCAATGCAGACACAATGATCGTCACTTACGTATTCAACCTTTTCAGTGCTCTGAAAAACAGTAATCCTCATTTCGGTTAAATTATCCTCGTATGTACTATATTCCTTCTCATTTGATATCACTGGAGACTCATTCGTTATCTCAAGGCCTTTTTCAATGATTTGATTAAAACGTCCACCACTAATTTCAATTCCGAGGTGGTGAGTCACAATATTGTTCATTTCAATTTCTGTATCTGGACGGTCGTCATCATCAGATTTATTAGTGTGCTCAAGTTTATCGGTAGGTACGCCGATACTTGCACCAAAAATAGCCGCACCTTGTGCAACAACAGTATCCGGGTCAATATTAGAATATGGTTCTTTATGGAGAAGTTCTTTGATTTTCTCACTTACAAGCGGAATTCTTGTTGACCCTCCTACTACAATCACTCTAGAAATATCACGGACTCCAAGTTTGGCGTTTTCCAATGATTTTTCTACTGTTAACATCGTCTTTTCTATTAAAGGAGTAATAGCTAGATTAAATTCTTCTCTAGTCAACTCTAAGTCTATATTATGCACCTTTCCAAATTCATCTTTAATAAAGTTCGGAATTTCAATAGAAACGATATCTATGTCAGATAGATCCTTCTTCGCTTGTTCACATGCTTCTTGAAGTTTTTGCTGTGCTTCAAGAAGATCTGAAGCAGAAATTCCTTGATCTGCCTCCAGATCAAATAAGTCTAGGTTACTCTTCTCTTTAAAATCAGCTGCAACTTTTTCTACCAGGATTAGATCAATGTCATATCCACCAAGTTGAGGATCTCCTTCTTTAGCAAGGATAGAAAAAGTAGCTGGCTCGTTCTCTTCCAGACTTTCAACTTTTAGGATAGAGACATCAAAGGTTCCTCCTCCTAAGTCATATACAAGTATCGTTTGATTACGACCAACTTCCATGCCATATGCAATAGAAGCAGCTACGGGTTCTTCTAATAAGTAAGTAACGTGCAACCCTGCTAGCTCTGCAGCTTCTCTTGTTGCCTTCTTCTTATTATCGTCGAAGTTAGCAGGCACACAAATTACTGCATAAGTCGGCGTCCCTTTCATATCTATTTCTTCTTGATTCATTACATAATCTTTTATTTTAGACACAATCTCAGCCGATATATCCTGGGGGGTATAAAACTTACCGAAAAATTCACGGTTCCAATCCGTTCCCATCTCACGCTTTATAAATGAAACAGTTTTCTCTGGCTCAATCAGTATACGACGTTTGGCAGCTTCCCCAACTTGCACATCTTCCTCTGACCGAAAACTAACGACAGATGGAATAGTAGTTTCCCTACCAAGTTTAATCATGTGGGGTTTTCCTTTCCGATAAATGGATACAGCTGAATTAGAAGTACCTAAATCGATTCCTAGTATATATGGACTATTCTTTTCAATTATAGTCATTTCATTGCCTCCTGTTTTGTAGTATCAATGGTGATTGTTTTCAACTGAAGGTCCGATCGATCAATCATATTTTTTATCTTCTTCAGATTGACTTTTTGAGTATCTATGTATTCTTGAATCAAATCTGATCCTTTCACTCTATCGATCTCTCCACTCGAAAAAGTAAGAATTCCATCTACATCTAATTCAAATAAAGCGACATTGGTAACATTGTAAGATTTTCTACTTACTGGGAGCACCAACTCTCCTAACTTGTCTTCTTGATATGGAATATCTTCCTCAGTTCTAAATACACCCATAGCGATTTCTGTCTGGTAAGGTCTGATCGTCCAACCTAATATTGATCCAGTACACGGTAATTTAGAATTCTTCCTAATCAAATGAAAAACTTTCATTCTGTCTACCTCGTCATCTAATAGGTCTACTCCAAACGAATGTGCTGTTACATCTTCTACATTGATTGGAACTGGTGTAGAATCTATATTCGGTGCTGCAAGATTTGCTGCCATGATCGCTGCACCTTGAGCAACAATTTCATCAACATTATCAGCAATAAAAGGCTGTTTGATTTTTGAGGCTACTGCTTTTTGAACAGCATGAATACGCGTAGAACCACCTACTAAAATTACTCTACTGATGTCTCTTTTAGTAAGTCCGGCGGACTTTAGAACTTCATTCAATTTATCTACAGTTTTTTGAACAAGCGAATCGATCATTTCTTCAAAGGATTCTTTACTTAATTCTTCATCTAAATGTTGTCCGTAAATATCTGGAATCGTGATGTCTGTAAATTCACTTTCAGATAACTCTTTTTTCGCTTCCTCTGCCGCTTCCTTAAGCTGCTGTCTAATCATTGAGCCTTGTACTCCCTGACTAGCATGGATTGGAAAGTTAAGTTTATCTAATAAGAAACGAACGATTTCCTCATCAAAATCGTCTCCACCTAACATCGAATCTCCATCAACTGCTAGAACTTCAAAATTATTGTGAGTCACTTTTAGAATAGAAACATCGAAGGTCCCTCCACCAAGGTCATACACCATTATCGTTTGATTACGCTCTTTCTCTAATCCATATGCTATGGCGGCTGCTGTTGGTTCAGGTAACAACCTTAATACATTAAACCCAGCAAGTTCTCCTGCTTCCTTTGTCGCTTTTCTTTGTTCATCTGTAAAATATGCGGGAATCGTAATTACTGCGTCCTTTACATCTTCTTTTAGATATTTACTAGCTTCCTCTCGAACCTTTATTAACAACTCTTTCGCCACTTCAACAGGAGTAATCTCATCACCATGAATAGAATATGTCCTATCCGTTCCAATATATCGTTTAGAAGAAGATACACTATTCATTGGGTCGATATACAACCGAGATTTGGCTGCATTACCTACTAGAATGTCGTCCTTTTTTCTGTAGGAAACGACTGAAGGCATAATCATCCTTCCTTCAAGCGGAATACTTTCAACTTTTCCCTTTCTATAAATAGCTACTGCTGTGTTACTCGTTCCTAAATCAATGCCAATAGCACGTGCCATGTTTCACTCTCCCACTTTATGTTGAGTATTTAGTCCTTTTCCATTGAGATACTTCTAGGATTAATTCCCTATATATTGCCAAATACCTGCTCTTTTCTTTAAAACACTTGATCATTTATCTAATACTTACTAACCCTTTTTAAGTATATATTTTACTTATCAGTAAATTTTTGGGATATTGTAGTATTTTGGTTGGTTTTTATATCTTTTATGAGGTATAAAATACATTCTGTTGTAGAGGCTTTCAATGTTAATGAGGGGGGTATATCCAGGGGTTACAGATCGATTTAATGACACCTAACGATCCTCAATTCCCTCAACAGTGGGGACTCCTGAAAATAAATTCTGTACGAGTGAACACCTGTATCGAGAATAGCAATATTTACTAGGGTTGAACTACATGTCATGTTCCAAAACGACTCATCCAGATTTAGTGGACAAGATTATTTAAGTCATAACTTCTCAACTTCTTTCACAGCGGAAGACATGAATGGTCACGGAACACACGTAGCAGGAATTGCAGCAGCTACAACTACAAATGACCTTGGAGTCGCTGGACAGGGGGCGAGACAGATTATCACCCCTTCTTTATCTGCAATAATTTAGCTGAAGATCATACAAATTCTAAAAGTATTCAACCAAAGAAACAGGTGAGTTAGCTCACCTGTTTCTTTATATATTTTGAATATTACTAGCAAGTGTAAACGCTAAACTAGAGTTAACAGTTTTCATCAGATAAGATTAAACAGATTTCCACAATAAGAATCAACAGTTACTGGTCAATCTAGTAACACTTTCAATATACTTAAAGCAGTTTATTGAAGGTGAGGACACAGGGACAAAAGGGACGGGACAAAAGGGACAGGTACCGCGTCCCAACATGTTATCCCCCCTTGTCCACTCCTATATATTTACAAGGGTCAAGATACCTTCCCTTTCCCTTATTTCTTCAACCCTTTTGTCATTTTCAATCTATGTACATTCTCCTCCCCTCTCTTCTGCAACTTAACTGCCTCCCATATATGACCATCAGAAATCGTTTCAGACTGCTGTATATCCGCAATCGTCCTGGCTAGTCTTAGGATCTTGATCTGTGCCCGGTTGCTTAAGTGGTGCTTTAAAGATAGCTGACGTATCATTTGATGTTGACTGTTTGATAGTAGAGTGTGTTTTGTTAATCGGTCGTAAGAGACTCTGCCATTGCATATCTGTTCTCCATATCGATTATACTGTCGTTGTCTTGTTGCTGTTACTCGTTTACGAATTAACTCTGAATTTTCCTTTTCTTTTTCCTGTTCTGCTTGCAAATCTACTGGTTTCAGGGAAAGGTGAATGTCAAATCGGTCACGGATGGGACCTGAAAGTCTATTTTGGTAAGCGGTTATTTGTTTTGTGGTACAGGTGCAGTAATGAGTGCGGGAATGCAGGAAGCCACAGGGACATGGGTTCATAGCACCTATAAGAATAAATTGAGCGGGGTAACTAACAGTCGAGTGCGCGCGGCTGATCGTCACTTTCCCGCTTTCAAGGGGTTGTCTTAACATGTCGAGTGTCTTCTTCGTGAATTCGGCTATTTCATCTAAAAACAGGACGCCTCTATGGGCAAGGGAGACTTCTCCGGGCTTCGGATTCTGTCCTCCTCCTATAATGGATACACCGGATGCAGAATGATGGGGATTTCGGAAGGGTGGCTGGCGAGAAGATACTTGACCGCAGGTATTCAGCTGATACAAACTCATTACTTCAAGGCGAGCTTCTTCTGTTAAAGGAGGCAGAATAGATGGAAAAGCTTCCGCAAGCATGCTTTTCCCGCACCCCGGAGGACCAGACATGAATAAATGATGCTCACCTGCCGCCGCAATTTCTAGTGCTCGCTTCGCATAAGTATGGCCGACGATTTTAGAAAACTCAACCGTGCTTTCTACTACAACTTCTTCTTGAATACTTGGTGCAATAAATGGAAGAAGAGTCTGGCCGGACAGGTGCTGAATCACATCATGAACAGAAGAAACATAGACAATATCCAAGCCGTTAAATTCCAGTTGGGGCAACTTCTCATCAAAAGGCATATACAACCTCTTAAGACCAAGCCTCTTCGCCGCCAATATGGCAGGCAACATGCCCTCTACCGGCTGAATGCCACCATCTAGCGATAGTGCTCCGATAAACGCAAAGTCTTCTGAGAGCTTAACGTGGATTTCATTCATACTAAGGAGTACGCCTAATGCCATAGGCAAGTCAAACAGCGGCCCATTTTTCTTCTGTTCGGCAGGAGACAAATTAATAATGATTTTTTGGTCAGTAAGTGAGTGGTTCATGGAATGCAGAGCTGCCGCTACTCTCTCCTTTGATTCTTTCACAGAAGCATCAGGCAGGCCGACAATAACGATGGCATCTATTCCATCAACTGCCTGAACCTCCACTCTCACCCTGTAGCCTTCCAAACCTCTAAGTCCAATACTGGTAACGTTCACAGACAAATCTACCCCTCCTATCCTTTAATATAGAAACCTTTTTGACCACTATCTTTGAATGATGATTTCAATAGAAATACCAAAGAGGATATGTGATACGACGATAAAAAAGTACACCTACACAAACAAATGTCCAACTTTTACGTTAACCGATCAATCACACTTTTGGAGATTCCCGTAACCCTGGAGATCTGGCGAATGGATACCCCTTTCAATTTTTTCATCTTCAACAAAACAGCATTCCGCTCTTCTCTATCCATTTGCTGGAGCATACTGCTGCTCATGACGCCAATTGAACGAAGATAGTCCCTGACCTCATCATCGGTAAGCTTTATTTTCTCGTAGATATCCAGACACCGATCTTCGTTAATCTCCTGCATAAAAAGGATAAACTGCCGACGTGCAACTTTTCTATCTACAGAGAATAAACATAACCCTCTGTCAATATCAGCAAGCTTTACTCTGCTCATATACTCATGGATACTTGTCCACTTACTGTCCCATACACTTCTTACCAAGTTTGCCTTAAGGGGATTTTGATGAATATATCGCAAAACGGTTAAAAAGTAGGCATCACTCTCCACGTTCTCACTATTAAATCTCTCCTGAAACAAATGGCCACACCGTTCATATTTCATATTGTACCAATACACATAACTTGAGCTCAGCCTCTTCATAAATATTGAAATGCTCTCATCTGTTTCCTTTACCAACAGGTGAACATGGTTATCCATCAAACAGTAGGCGTAAAGCTCGATGCCGCTTTTCTTTTTGTATCGGGCAAGGGTTAGTAAAAATTGTCCCTTATCTTCCTCATCTTCAAAAATAGTCTGTCGGTTGATACCTCTAAACACGATATGATAGACATTCGTGTTGCTTTTCTTTCTGGCTTTTCTAGGCAGGTGGAGATCACCTCTTTACGCTGGATTCTAAGAACATTTCTGGGTACTAGGATTATAGATTCCAAGGAAAGAAATAATGAAAAGAAAATAATAGGTTAATAAAAAAGTGGTGGCTGTTTAGAGGAGTACTTCTAAAAAGGGGCAGAGGAAAATGAAGCATAAAAACCAACTGAAAACTGAAGCACTTTTATTTATTAGACAATACTATAAAGAATCCTTCAACAGGTCACATTTAATTGAGATAAGAGTGGAAAGGAGAATAACGGTGGTGGTGTACTTGAGTGCTGCCAATGATTTTGGTGGCTGGTATAAAGTTTTTTCTCTCTGTTTTGCCCTTATTCCACATCATCTGTCTTATCATAGAATTTCATTTGGAACTGAAATCCTTCAAAGCTATTTACCATCTCACCTAGTTGTTCCCATGTATAAGGCTGTCCATCTATCACAATCATGGGTGTAGATGAACTCATCTCATCGTAATCAATATGTCCAACTACCTCGTCATCAATAATTGCGCTATATTTTTGACCACCAGGATATTCTCCAACCTTTGTAAACCGCTTCGCTACACCACGCTGTACTTTATCTTTCAGCTTCTCAAATAACTCCGTTTGGTTACACTCTAGCTCACCATGGACTGCAAACTGGTAACCAAATTCTGTACCTTCAGTAGCATCTATGAATATACCATTTGGATAAAGCCGCTGTTGGACCGTAAAATTCCTTCTAGTTCCTGAATGATCGTTAACTTCTATTTCTTCAGGCATAGTCTCTAACGTAACTCCTATTTCTTCAGAAATCATCTTGTTAAAACAACGATTACAAAGCCATTCCTGCCAATCATCTGTAAATAGTATTGTAGCTTCTCTATCCCGACAACGATCACACTTATTCATAAGTACCTCCTTTAATTTGATGATTTTGTTCTTACGTTTTTTTTATTATTACATAATCTAAATGGAAGTAGAATATGTAATCTCGCTAATACTGGCATCCTCATTAAAGATTTTACTGCAAATAGTAGTATAATAGCCACTATCATTGGTGATAGTGGCTCATCTATGGCACGAGTGGATCATTTTCTTGTCCTAAGTGGGTCAAAAAGATGGCAGAGATGGCTCTAATCTCTGTCCTTCTTCATCAGTATGGGGTTAAAAAGTGGCAAAACCTATGTCTATTTTAGTGGGACGCGGAACCTGTCCCTCTGTCCCTTGTCTCAGATCTCTACTTCACTTCCAATTACCCAAATTCTTAATTAATCTCTACTAAACAAATCTCTTGTGTAAACCTTATTTTGTATTTCTCTTAATTCTGTTGAAAATCTATTAGCAACTATAACATCTGAGATTGCTTTAAACTCTTCGAAATTATTAATAACTCTTGAATTAAAGAAAATTTCTTCAGTTAAAGCTGGCTCATATACAACTACTTCTATACCTTTTGCTTTAATGCGCTTCATAACACCTTGTATAGCCGATTGCCTAAAGTTATCTGAATCCATTTTCATAGTAAGTCTATATATACCTACTATTTTGGGGTTTCTCTTAATAATCATATCTGCAACATGATCTTTCCGTGTTCTATTTGCATCCACTATTGATGCCATAATATTATTTGGAACATCTGCATAGTTAGCCAATAGCTGCTTCGTGTCTTTAGGTAGGCAATAACCTCCATAGCCAAAAGAAGGGTTATTGTAATGATTTCCTATTCGTGGATCTAGCCCAACCCCATCGATAATTTGTTTTGAGTCTAATCCTCTTACTTCTGCATACGAGTCAAGTTCGTTAAAGAAAGCCACTCTCATTGCAAGGTATGTATTAGCAAAGAGTTTAACAGCCTCAGCTTCGGCTGAATTCGTGAACAAAACATTAATCTCCTCTTTATAGGCACCTTCTATTAATAAATTAGCAAACACTTTAGCTCTTTCAGATTTCTCCCCAATAACAATTCTAGATGGGTACAAGTTATCAAATAATGCCTGACCTTCTCTTAAAAACTCAGGAGAAAAAATAATATTATCACATTCAAACTTTTCTTTGATCTTTTCTGTATATCCTACCGGAACTGTTGATTTAATTACCATTACCGCTTCAGGATTAATAGACAAAACGCTTGCAATAACCGCTTCTACTGTTCGGGTATTAAAGTAGTTTTTTTCAGGATCATAATTAGTTGGAGTAGCAATTATGACATATTCAGCATCTTTAAAAGCTTTATAATTGTCAGTGGTTGCAGTTAAATTCAGTTCTTGGTTTGCTAAAAAGTCTTCTATCTCACTGTCAACAATTGGAGAACTATTGTTATTTATCATATTAACTTTTTCTTGAATAATATCCAAAGCTGTTACTTCGTTATGCTGTGCTAATAAGATTGCGTTGGACAAACCAACATAACCCGTTCCTGCAATTGTTATTTTCATAATAATCACCCTTTTAAAATCAATTTGCCCATTCAAATAAAATACAATTTATTAACAATAAAATCCAATAAATTATGCCTTTCTGTTTTCATTGCTTCAAAAGCCAATTTGTGATTTTTCTCATCTTATTGAGATTTAATTTGCTTTTTGATATCTTCTCCCCTTGTTGATGTTATCTTAGTAAGTAAGTCAATATAATAAGCTGCTTCTACTCCATTATCAGAAGAATGAATGATATTACACCTATCTCTTCTTTTAACATTTCTTATATGCTCTTCTCTTACTTCATTCTTGATATCTTTCACCCAACTATATTCTACAGTACCACTTGGTATTTCTTCCTTATTATTTTGTATGTTAAAATCTTTTTCTAACCTAGCGATGAGGGCAAGCTTAGGCAAGCCTCCACTAACCTCAGCAGGTCCTCTCCCCCAATCACCACCTCTTGTGTGCTTTGAGAAATAGAAAGATTCATCTATTGTCAAATCAATCATATCTATATTAGTAACACCCTTAGTATTTAATAGTTCCATAGTTTTATTAATTAAATTTGGATAATTTCCTTTTTCCCGAATAATAAAAACTGCAGTACCTTTTTGCCATCTCCAACCATCCTCAACATGGGATAATGCTCTTTTATATACCCAATTATTTTTTTTAGATCTACGAAAATAAATATCTAATGGAGGAAGCCAGTCATATTCATTAAGAATTTCTTCTAAAGACTCCATTGTCATTTCAAAATCACCAATATTTAATTGTTCTGCTAATACCTTTAAATAGTTTTCATAATCATGTTCGGGATATGTCTCTTGCACTGAAAGATAATTGGATCTCAATCCAGATTTAAAGCCCTTATGAAATAATACATGGTATGACAAGGAAAAGAAATATTGCTCTGGGTTTGGAATCCAAGCTCCAGATTCATGTTTTTTCCTACTTTTAAGTAGACGTTTTGCTAGAATAGGAGGATAATAAGCCATATGACGTTTCTGACTTGATTCAGGATATATGTCACACTTAATAAATTTATTATTATTATGCTTGCCCTTCTTCAAAAGTTTTTGAATCTTATATAGATCTTTATCAGCAACCAATATATCAATATCTTCCCCATCTTTGATTTCAGGCAAGGTTTCAAACCATCTCAGAACAATATATTCAATATTTTCTTTATCTAGTTTATCAATAAAAAGTTGAACATCCTTTTTAGGTATACCTTGAATTCTACGTGATACCCCTAGTTTTTTTGCAATTAGCTTCAAAACCCTTTTAAGAGTTTTTTTCATGTTACATTCACCTCGATTTTTTTTATAACAACTTACTTAACATTAATTTTAATAAAAATAACTGAATACAAACTAGAATTCATTATTTCTATCGTTCTTTTTTAATTAGACTTAAAAGCCATTTTAGTTCTTCTACTTTTAGAAAATATATTATTATTAAGTAAATTACACTACCAACGATTAAGGATATTATCATTGCTAAAATGTTCATAGAGTACATATTTAAAAAAGTATCTATTAATAAATAATATAAAAAGTGAATTACTATCCCCATCACTGAGGCTGCAATTATACACTTCATTATACAACTTATAAGATTTCCAATTCCTAACGACCCAATTTTTTTTGTTAGGCTAAATAAAAGTAAAAAAGTAATTACTGTCACCGAAATCGACGTAGCAAATGCAATTCCTTCGTGTTGCATAGAATTAATTAATATCAAGTTTAAAAAGATATTTAATAACATCACTATAAAGCTGTTAGTCATAGGTGTCCTTGTATCTTGTAATGAATAAAAAACTTTCACTAAAAATAATCTCGTTGCCATGCCACTTAGCCCTAAAGAGTAAAATACCAATGCCCCAGCAGTCATATCAGTTGCATTTGAATCAAAAGCTCCTCTTTCAAAAATTATACTAACTATCGGACCAGCTAACACTACCATTACTACAGTAGCAGGTATAGTTATTAATAAAATCGAGTTGATCCCATGTCTTATTATCTTTTTTAGCCCATGGTAGTTAATTTTATTTGCTTCCTTCGATAATATTGGAAATATAACTGTTGTAATGGCTGTTATGAAAACACCTAGCACCATTAGGTTTAACCTACTGGAGTAATCAAGTGCAGAAATACTACCATTTATTAATGTCGAAGCTAAAGTCTTATCAGCAATTTTATTCACATGACTAACTGCAACACTAATAAGAACGGGAGAAATAAGGTAAAAAATTCTTCGTACATATTTATCTTTTAGATCAATAGTGAACTTATACCGAAACCCAGTCTTTTTTAAACCGAAATTTTGTACTATTAATTGAGCCCCAACCGCAATCACACTTGCTACCATTAATCCTTTTATGCCAAACATTTTTGACATAAAAAGCAAGAAAATAATATAAGTAATATTAATTGCCCATTCGGATATAGATGTTTCTGTAAATTTTTGTTCACTTTGGAGATACCCTCTAAATACACCTACAATACCGGCAAATATAATACTTGTAAATCCTATTCTCGTTAGTAATACTGTTAATTTATACTGTTCCCCTTCAAAGCCCAAAGCTAAGACCTTAATAATATATGGTGATAGTATCCATCCAAATATTACAATAATAAATGATAATAAAAATACTATATTGAAAATGTTATTTGTGAGTTTTACTTTGCCCTTTCTTCCATCTTTCGTTTCGATCTCTGATAAAATAGGAATCATTGTTGTATTAATAGCTTGCATAAGCAATGCAGTTGCAAGTGTGACAGCAGTTAACGCAATAAAAAAAGCATCAGTCTGAGCTCCTGCTCCATATTTTGCAGCAATTAACATTTCCCTTATTAACCCTAACAACTTCCCACCAAGCGAAATAATGATAATCAATAAAATAGATTTCATCGCTTTTTTTGATTGTGACAAATTTATCCTCCGCCTAATCTGTTGTAACTTTTGTCTTTTTATTTCAAGCTAATTGTATTTCATACAAAGCTCTATAATGTATCAACTAATTCTTCAACAAATTCGATTGCCGGGCGAAAGTATTGAGAATTTTTATCTTTACTACTTACCCCCCTCAATCTATGTATCCAAATATAGATAAGAATAAAGACAAAAAATATTCTAGCGATACTTTCATCTTCATTATTTTCATATTGAAGGGAAGTGACGATATACTTTTCAAGAATTTCATTAAATGTAAACTCAAAATTACCAAAATAATACGCCATGTCCCAGCCTTTTAAAGCGATACTATAATTATTCCAGTCAAATACGTAACTTTTATTGATATAATCATGTGAAGCTAAAATGTTATTTTTGTGGAAATCATTATGACAAAAGCTATAATGTATAGCAGGGTTGAGTTTTTTATACAATTTTTTTTCGAAAATTGCATTTTTAAGTCTGTTAATCAATAATGAAGTTTCTTCAGAACCATTTGTTCTTTTTAATACATGGTTAATTTCACTAAAAATTTCCATGTTAATTATTTTTTTATGGACTAACCTGGCAACATATTTATCATTATTCAATAATTTTTTATCAATAAATTTTTTAGCTTTCTCATAAGATATTGTTTCTATTATATTATTAATTTTTAATATTTCAGTTAGATTACTATTATTGGGTTTATGCCCAGAGATTTTTTCATAGGTTAGAAGTGTAATCCCATTATTACTTATGTTTGAAAAGCCAATTGCTTTCGGAGCTACATGCGTTAATTGAGGAAACTCTCTACAAATTTCCGAGTAAAAAAACTGCTCTCTATTTATTCTATTAGTATTTTTATCACAAACTATTTTCGTAATAAAAATATAAGATATACCTGCTTCATCAGTATAGTTATGTTCAATAAAACCTAGATTGGAATGCCCTCCAAGATAGATATAATTTGACTTAACTCGCTCTAAACTTGAAAATATATTATTACTGACGATATCTACAATTTCATTAACATTTCTCCCAGTATTTAAAACTAAGCAACTTTCCATATAATTCCTTGCATCTTTATATCTTTCTGCATAAAAACTACAAAACGCCATTTTTTTTAGAAAAGCACTATCATTTCGCTTATTTATAACCATTTTTTTTCCCACTTCTACAGCTTCACTATATCTATGAGATTCTAATAAACTATTGAACTTCTGCATTTCTCTTTCTGTGAAGTTGCTAATAAGTTTATATACATTCCTCTTTATAACATCAACATATTCACCCTTTTTAACGAGACCTTTTATCTTGTATAAAATATACATCTTTGTACTCCTTTTATTCAAACTCGATTTGAACAATAACAATTTAAGGTTATATTTATCAGACATCATTTTCATTATGAATTTTTAGAATTATTAATCTGCCCATCGATTACTTATTAATTAGTGGATATTTCATCCTGAAATATCCACTAATTTCAATTATATACTTTTCTTGTTATTTTTAGGAATTTCAATCACTTCTGATAGATAGTCCAATGCTATCGACCTTTCAGATTCTAATATTTTATGAACCTGAGAATAGTTAATGTCTTCAACTTTATCAAAATTATAAATATCTGTTATATGCCTAGCGTTAAGTTCAAATTTATTAAGAATGTTCTCTAGCCTTGAGTTTACTTTAGCCGGTTCAGGTAAGTATTGCATAAAGAAATCTTTCTGGAAATTAATCGAGAATGCAACGCCATGGAATGAATTTGTGACAATACAATTGGCATTTAAGAAAAGAGCAATCCACTCATCAACACTAATTTTACTTCTATTCTCCATCCCAGATCTTTTATATAAACGATCATTAATATATATTATTTTCAGGTCTCTTTTTTTGGCTATTTCCTTTGCTAAAGAAAGTATGCTTTTAGACTCCGCAATAACATAAAGCAATAAATACTCTTGGTCTTCTGAAGTTTCATGACTAATTTCAGACCATTCAGTCTTATTTAAAAGCATAGTAGGATCTAATACAACAAGGGGGTCTATACTTAGCAATTCATTAAGAATTTGTGCTCCTTGTTCTTCCCGCAATGAAATATTCTCAAAATCCTTAAGCATATCAGTATACTCTTTTTTGTATTCAGTTGGTATGCTCTCCACACCGAAACTAGCTGCATAGGAATGCTTTTTTTCTTTTTTATCAACAAAATCCAAAAAATAACTTTTGTCAAATCCAGCAGTTAGATAACTCCAAACCTGATCACTTCCGGTGATAAATTTGTCATAACGTTCCTTGCTATTCTCTAACTGTCCTTTATCTTCATATATTATTGAACTAGTTTTTAGATGATTATTTGTGAAAAGATCAAAATTATCTCGGTTGTTTTTAACTCTACCGTTTTTTATTACAATAGCTGCCATCTTTTTTATGCTTGGTAATGTTTTAAGCGTAATAGGTTGGTAATATTTTTCAATATGTGGACTTCTATAATCAATTACCTCACATTCCGCTCCCAACTTCTCCACACTTTGTTGTAAAGCGTACGCTTGAAGTATAGCACCAAAATTTTGTGCTCGATGAAAAGTTAGTATCCCACACTTCATATAACTTCCTCCTTATTAAAACCCTTTTCATAATCAGAAATAATAAAACTCCAAAATAGACATAAATAACCAATGTAAGTAGGTATAAATATTAATTGACTAAATAAAGAAAGAACAAAAAAAAGACTAATAGATGCATTAAAAACTGCTGAGTATCTATATTTATTTCTAATAAACTTTATAGCAAGGTGAATTAAATATCCATAAATAAATAAGTATATAAATAAGCCACCTATACCATAGCTCCATAGCATTTCTACAAAGTCATTATGAGATGCAAACCCACCTGTAACTTCTGAAGAAGTAAAAACACCATGCCCAAAGATAACATCATAAAATCCACTTGTTTTAATTTGATATATCATTATGCTTAATATTTCTAATCTACCTGATCCGCCGTCATCAGTTATAGACTCAAACCTATTGAAAATATTAGTATCATTAAATAAGGAAATGAATATATTTACAATATAGATTATTATCATTAGAACTGCTAGTGTAATGGCCTTTCTTGTTTTGCTAAATTGTTTCTTAATGGAACTACTATTTTGTGTAATTAAATACACTAATAATGCTACTACAATTGCAATAAATGCTGCTCTTTTCATAGAAAATAAGATAGATGTTATAACCAGCATGATTCCTATATTCCTAATACTAGACTTCCTAATAAGTAATAAAAATGGAAAAAGTAAAACTTGATAATAAATAGAATTGGTTACCATCCCATAATCTACATTTGCAACTAATCTTACAAATGAATACAAAATAAAATATACTAACAACATTATGAACTGGTTTTTTTTAATTTCGCCTATAATATCTATGCTTCTATTTTTTTTAAAAATAGCATAGCTACTCAAGAATATTATTGGAAAAAATAAACTGGTCATTAAATCTGTTAAATTAAATTGACCTAAATATATATTCATACAAAAAATAAATATGAAATATCCTAAAAACACAGAATAGACTTTGCTTAGTTCCTGTTTTATAAAAACCATTTCAAAAATACCAAAAAAAGCAAAGGTACATAAAATTATTGTGGTGATTAAACGTATATTGTCATTTGCGAAAGGTAGTTGATAAACTTTGGCGACATAAAGCACTAAATATATATTTAATGAATTAAGTAAAATCCAAAATTTTATTTTATTAATATTCAATATCATATAACATCACCAAAATATTATAATAAATTCCCTTGATTTTCTTAATCAAATTCGCACTCCATAATTTGCTTCATCGCATTACCAATATTCTTATTATATTGTCCCCATGTATATCTTTGAGCAGTTTCACTAGCATTTTTACTCATTGCAGATAACTTATCCCTGTTTGTATTGAACCATTGTAATTTTTCAATAATCTCTTGAGTACTCCCACTAGTTATGACAAATCCGTTGTAGCCATTAATTATCAAATCGCTTGCTCCTGCATTGCTTGAACATATTACAGGTACTCCACAAGCTAATGCCTCTAAAACTGACAATCCAAATCCATCTGCTAATGAAGGAAAAACTAATATATCAGAATTACTATATATATCCATTACTTTATCTTTTGTAACATGCCCTTCAAAATCGCATAATTCTTTATAAAAATTGTAATAGAGATTTTTATCATTATAAGATCCTAAAAATTTAAATGAAAAATCATTTAAATTAAGTCTACTGATTGCATTAAATAAGTGATTAGCGCCCTTCTTTTGTGTAACCCTACCAACGTACACACATTTTAATTTTTCATTATCTTTTTTATTTATTTCTTTATAGAAATTTTGTTCATTTTCTATTCCATAAGGACATTTGAAAATTTTACTTCGGTTAATGTTATCGTAAAGCAATGACCGTTCACTAAAGGTAGAAGCAACCAAAAAGTAGTCAGCAAGCTTAATTTCAGTCCTACTGTTTTTCAAGATTTTTTTATATAAAGGTGAGTTTAACTCATTTTTTAATGCGACACATTCATTGTTATTACTTCTATTTATATCTTCCTTAAATATTTTTTCCATATATGAAAGGTTAGGTGCAGACATATCAATAATCTTTGTCATATTTGGAGCTCTTTTATTCAATAGTTCAACTGCTGAACCCGCTACAGTATCGAACATTATGATAGCATCAACATTGTTTTTAATTGCATATTTTACTAGTTTCTTATTAAATAACTTGACTATAATCTGATTCCATCGCGAGTATAAGAGCTTACTTTTATCAATACGTTGTAATAAAAGCAAAATCAGACTTTCTATTTCACAGAATTGAATCACTTCATTATCCTCTAGTTTTTTACTTCTACGACTATTTGCTCTTTTTAAATTATCCCCTTTGAGAACCTTGGTAATCATAGATGTTAATGTGTTTTGTTTTTGATAAACAGTTGTAATATACTTAAATAAATAGCCTGAATTTTTCAATGCCTCTGCTGTCCTGAAAGAATGTTGTTGAGCAGGGTGTGCAACAATTACTTTAAATTGATCTCCCATTTTTACATCCCCTAATTTTAAATTCCTAACTTATAAATGTTCCCTCTTTATTTTGAAGGTAGTATATATGAATTATGATATTACGATTCAACATCTTGATTGCTTGGCAAAGGGATACTTAGAAGATTTTCATAAGCGTTTAGTTTATTATCGGTATTTGATTTTAATTTTCCATAATCAAAAGATTTTAGTGACATATTCTTATATTCAGAGTGATTGTAGTTCACACATTGCTGTAGTACTTCAACAAATTTATTTTCAGCAGAAAGATTAATATCCCATCCAATTCCTTCTTCTTCCAACCCTCTCCAAGGAGTTTGATCACTGATAATAACAGGGCATCCTCCAATTAATGCTTCAGAAATCACATGTCCAAAATTTTCACCTAAAGTGGGGAAAATAAAAAAATGATGTTCTCTAAACACATCTATTATATCATCATGATCTAATAATCCTTGATAAGAAACTTTTATGTTTGTAGGTAACTCTTTAATTATTTTTTCGCATTGGAACCAATATGCTTTATCTTCCAAAGGACCAAATATGTTAAACTCAACAATTCCTTCAATTTCTTTTAAAAACTCTATCGCTTTTTTCAAGTTTTTTTTCGGATGAACTCTTGAAATAAACACTAATTTGAGTTCACCCTTTATTTTATCAAGGGTTTTATCAAAGTTTAGTTCCTCATAGTTTGCAGTTAAATTATTTGCAACAGTAATTTTTTCTTCAGACCCAAATACTGACTCTATATCTTTTTTTTCGCTTTCAGCAGTAGCATGCCATATTATACCTTTATAAAACCTTAAAGCTTTTGTTACATTTAAATATATAGTTTTTCTTTTGTTTTTTAACCCAAGAGCACCTGGCGAAAACTGCCCCCTTGGTGCTAAAATAATTGGTTTACTAGATATTTTTTTCAATTTCCTCAATAATATGGGAATTGTGCTGGATTTATAGGAGAAAAAACTATTTAAATATATAACATCATACTCGACACTATTAAATATACTTATTGTTTTTTTCCATGTCAGTTTTGATATATCAGTATAATAAACATTTGCATTGCCAACTTTAACCCATTTATTGGTTTCAATATTTCTAAAGGGTTTATCATCACCTAAATCTCTATCTGCTGCTACTATATAAAAGTCCACCTTCGTTGAAAAATTATCTACTAAATTCTTAATTGATTGTATTGGTCCACCACCTTTTATACTTGGAACATAATAGCCAGCCATAATTAGAACTTTTTTTCCCATGCTATTTCCCCCAAACAACTCTATTCACATAGTCGGTGTAGGATATAATAATCCTTAATACTTTTTCCGATACATTAGACATAGTATAATCTTCGACATGTCTTAAAGTATCATTTTTTTGTACCTCTAAAACCTTAAGTCCTTGTAATATTCTTTCTTTTCTTAGCCCTACCATAATCACTGAAGATTCCTCCATAGCTTCTGGCCTTTCATGGACCTCTCTGATATTTAAAGCTTTAAAACCTAAAATTGAAGATTCCTCACTGATAGTCCCACTATCACTAAGTACAGCTTTTGCTTTAAGCTGAAGTCTGACATAATCATTAAAACCTAAAGGATTTACAGTTTTTATCATCGAATTAAAGTGCACACCCTTAGCATTAATCATATTTCTAGTTCGAGGATGAGTACTAACAATTACAGGTATCTTATACTTTTCCGCGATAGAATTTAGGCTATCAACTATATTTAGGAAATTAATTTCCGAGTTAATATTTTCTTCTCTATGGACTGAGACTACAAAATATTCTCCTTCTTCTAGTTCTAACCTTTCTAGCACTTCTGATTTATCGATATCATTTTTTCTAGAGTTAAGAACTTCAAACATCGGACTACCCGTCTTTATAATTCTATCAGCAGGTATACCTTCTCTTAATAGATATTCTCTTGCAATATCACTATAAGTTAAATTGATATCAGCTGTATGATCAACAATTTTTCGATTCGTTTCTTCTGGAACTCTTTGATCAAAACATCTGTTTCCCGCTTCCATATGAAAAATAGGAATATGTCTTCTTTTGGCAGCAATTGCACATAAACAACTATTTGTATCTCCAAGTATTAAGAAAGAATCGGGTTTAACTTCTGCCATAATAGGATCAATCTTGACTAGTATGTTGCCAATGGTTTCTACTGCACTTCCAGTAGCTGCATTAAGGAAGTAGTCTGGCTTTTTTAGATTAAAATCATTAAAAAACACTTCATTAAGTTCATAATCATAATTTTGTCCTGTGTGCACAAGAATATGTTCAATGGCTTCTGATTCTTCTAATTTATTAATCACAGCAGACAATCTGATAATTTCTGGTCTAGTTCCGATAACTGTCATTACTTTTAATTTTTTCACAAATTAAACCTCCAAGTAATATGTGTCAGGCTTCTCAGGGTTAAAGAGTTCATTCGCCCACATGATTGTGACCATATCACCTTCACCGAGATTCTCAATATTATGAGTATAACCAGTAGGAATATCTACTACTTCCATCTTGTCTCCACTAACAAAGTATTCAATAACTTTATCCGTATCAATCTTCCTAAAACGGATAACACCTGTACCACTCACTACTAGAAATTTTTCATTCTTAGTATGGTGCCAGTGATTGCCTTTTGTAATTCCTGGTTTAGATACATTTATAGATACTTGCCCTCTGTCTGGAGTCTTAAGAAATTCTGTGAAAGAGCCTCTTTGATCGACATTCATTTTAAGATCATAACTGAAACTATTTTCAGGTAAATAGCTTAGATATGTACTATATAACTTTTTAGTTAATCCATTTGCCTTATCAGGAATTGAACGTTCTTCTCGACTATTTCTGAATGACTGAATTAAATCTACAAGATATCCTAAAGAAGTACTATGAACCCTAGACACTGCGCAATAGTTGCCTTTAGAGTTTTCGTTCCCCTCTAATGCATTTATTAGCTCTTCTAATACATCATCAATATAAGCTAAATTTATTTTTACGCTTGGGTCATTAACTTGAATAGGTAAATCCCGAGCAATATTATGACAGAATGTTGCTACAGCACTATTATAATTTGGCTTACACCATTTTCCGAAAATATTCGGGAAACGATAAACTAGTATTTTAGCTCCCGTTTCTTTACTATATTCAAAGAGTACATCCTCTCCAGCTTTCTTACTGTTACCATAAGGATTATCTTTTTCAGCTTGGATTGAAGATGCCAGCATAACTGGACATGCATTATCATTCTCTTTTAAAGTAGCTAGTAGAGTTGAAGTGAATTCATAATTCCCTTCCATAAATTCAGCTTGTTCTTTCGGTCGATTAATGCCTGCAAGATGGAAAACAAAATCTGCTTCTTTGCAATATTTATTTAAAAGAGATTGTTCAGTATCCCTTGTGTATTCCAAAATATCATTATAGTTTCGGTTTCGAAGTTCAGCTATTAGATTTTTACCGATAAATCCATTTGCCCCCGTAACTAAAATCTTCATACGTATACCCAACCTTTCAACTCTTGATTAACGTAATCTAACGTTAGAAGTCTCTCCTTAATTTGATCAATGTTTAATCTTTCAGTGTTATGAGAATTATATTCTTCTTCGGAAGATAATTTTTGATCGCCTTCTTCAAAATACTTTTCATAGTTTAAATCTCTCTTATCAGCAGGCACTCTATAAAAGCCACCCATATCTTCTGCCACGACATGTTCTTCTCTAGTAAGTAGCGTTTCATATTGCTTTTCTCCATGCCGTGTACCAATCACTTTTATTTCACTCTCTGAGTCAAATAATTCTTTTAAAGCTTGCGCCAAGTCACCAATAGTAGAAGCGGGTGCTTTTTGAACCATAATATCTCCAGCTTCAGCATTATTAAATGCGAAAACAACTAATTCTACCGCTTCTTCTAAGCTCATTAAGAATCTTGTCATATATGGATCTGTAACAGACAACGGCTGTCCTTTTTTGATCTGATCAATAAATAAAGGAATGACAGATCCTCTTGAAGCCATAACATTTCCGTATCGCGTTCCACAGATAAGAGTTCTGTCCGGATCTATTGTCTTTGCCTTAGATACAAATACTTTCTCCATCATAGCTTTGGATATGCCCATAGCGTTTATTGGATAGGCAGCTTTATCAGTGGACAAACAAATTACTTTTTCTATTCCAATTTCTATAGCTCCAGTTAGAACGTTATCAGTCCCTACGACATTCGTCTTTACTGCTTCCATTGGGAAAAATTCGCAAGAAGGAACTTGTTTTAATGCTGCAGCATGAAATACATAATCTACACCATGCATAGCATTTTTAACACTCGCCAAATCACGAACATCTCCAATATAAAATTTAAGCTTTTCATTCTTATAACGCTTACGCATATCATCCTGTTTTTTCTCATCACGCGAAAAAATTCTTATTTCCTTGATATTTGTATCAAGAAATCTTTCCATTACAGCATTACCAAAAGAACCAGTTCCACCTGTTATAAGTAACGTTTTATTTTTAAACATTTATACACCTCTGCTGTACTTATTTAAAATGACGCATTATTATCGTATATGAGTGTTCAGCCGTAAAATTCCCTTCTAAATATCCTCTTGAATTTTCAGCCATCTTTTCTCTATTAGATTTGATACATAACTCTTTCACTGCTTTGTTAAACTCAATAACATTGCCGCTTTCGCACCATTTGCCAAAGTTCCCTTTTTCAATAACCTTTCCAATGTCTGTATTGATATCCGTCGCTGCCAAAACAGGCATTGAAGCTTGCATATAAGATAGAAGTCTTGATGGGAAATTTGGTATCGTAAACCTTTTATCTAGAAAGATTAATCCTACATCACACGAGCTAGCGAGAATCTCATAATCATCTTTTGGTAATTGAGAAAACAACTTTGCATTAATAGGTTTTTCAGCTTCAAAAAAGGAGCTGAGTTTTGTATACTCCGTCCCAGATCCAGCTATTACAAAATAGATGTTATTATTTTCTCTATTGGATCTTATACATTCAATTAAAAAATCTATCCCCTGTGGTTTACCGAGATTACCACCATATATAAAGGCTATCTTATCTAAAGGAATGTTGTACTTTTGCTTAATAGCTGCTATCTTTCTTTCATCCCTTTCGATTGGTTGAGGTTCTATACTATTAGGACATACCTCTAAATTTTCCGGTGATAGTTTAGAGTTGTTTTTTAATAAGTAATCAACATTTGCCTCTGACATACAACCAATATAATCTGATACCTTATAGAGGGATTTTTCTTTAGATCTAAAATACTTGTATAGAACACCTTTACTACCTGACTTTTTCAAAATACCAATATCTACAGCATTTTGTGGGAAAATATCTTTTAACAATAAATAACTTTTTGCATCGTCTCTTTTTTTTACATACGAAACTGCTTTTTGCAGTGTTATTGGTGGAGTAGAATAGATTACAAGGTCAAATTTTACTTCAGAAAAGTATTTTTTTATACCTTTTTTAAATTTAGACTCCAATTTGAGAGTTGAAAGGCCTTTTTCCATCATATTGGTTTTTTGGATATTACCAATTTGTAATTTAAGTATTTTATAATTCCCTTTTTCTAGCAACTTGGTTTGTTGTTGATTTCTCTTTTCTGTAGGAGAAACGATATATACATTGTGTTTATTTTTTACAAACTCTCTCATTAAATCACTATATATTCCACGTTCTTCAATTGTTGAAAAATCTAGAAGTGTTAAAAATAAGACATTCATACTTTAAACTCTCCTCACCGGTCCCCCTACATAAGTCCCGGTTTTAATTATATCTTTAATCACCACTGAACCTGCTCCTATTTTGCAGTCCTTAACAACTCTTATATTATTGCTAACAACACTCCCGATTCCTAACCATGTCCCCCGCCCAATCTTCACCGTACCAGCCAACCGAACCCCTGGCGAAACATGCACAAAATCCTCAATAAAATTATCATGATCAACCGAAGCACTAGTATTTATTATGCATCCTCTACCTATCCTAGTAGAACAATTAATCACAACTCCAGCCATTACCACCGTACCAGCACCCACCTCAACTTCTTCCCCAATCACAGCATTAGGATGAATTAACACAGGTATACTAGCACCTAATACCTCTAACTCACTCTGTATCTTCTGTCGAACTTCATTATTACCAATACCAACTATAATTTCTGAGTTATCAATATAGTTTTTAAAATCCTTTGACTTTCCAATAACATCAAACCCAAGCGAGGACTTACCCTTCTCATCATCTAAAAAAGCAATCTCTTTCCACTTATTCATTTTCAAAGCAATGTCAGCTATTACTCTTCCATGTCCACTCGCACCAATGATAATAAGTCGCTCTCTCAAATGTTCACTCATCCTTTTTATTCCCTTTAAAAGGCTCCATCGTTTCAGAGGAGTTCGAACTAATCCCTTCTCTAACACTAACCTTTTTAATCGTTAAGAGAATGATCTTCCAATCTTCTACAAAGCTAACTCTCTCAGCATACTTCACATCAAGATTAAACTTTTCTTCCCAACTAATCGCATTTCGTCCATTAACCTGAGCTAACCCAGAAAGTCCTGGTCGAACTTCATGACGTCTTTTCTGATGTTCGTTATATAATTCAAGGTATTGAATCAGTAGAGGCCTCGGCCCAACAACCGACATATCACCTTTGAAAATGTTAAATAGCTCTGGTAACTCATCAAGTGAAGTAGATCTTAGAAACTTACCAAACTTAGTAAGTCGTACGTGATCTGGAAGTAACTCGCCATTACTGTCTCTCTCATCTGTCATCGTTCTAAACTTATACATTTTAAATACTTTTTCATTCATTCCAGGTCTATTTTGTGTAAAAAGAACTGGACTACCTAGCTTGAACCTAACTAAAAGACCAACGACGATAAACACAACACTAAGAGCTATAATCGCAATAAGAGATAAGAGGATATCCATAAGCCTTTTTATGTAATTTTGGTAGATCCCATTATTAGACTTATGCATCTTCCTCACCACAACCCCTTTACAACATCAACAATTCTCTTCAAATCCCCATCCGTCATCTTCGTATCCGACGGTAAACAAACTCCATTCTCAAACAACCGCTCACTAACATCCGTCCCAACAAAATCATACTTCTCAAAAAATGGTTGCAAATGCATCGGCTTCCAAATCGGCCGAGACTCAATATTCTCGCCTTCCAAAGCTTCCATCACATCAAGTGGTCGAACATTTCCGTTCAATGTCATCGCACTTAACCAGTGGTTGGCGTAATCCCATTCATTTGCTGGCATAAATTCTATACCTTCTAGCTCGCCAAGTTCCTTTTTATAAAATTCATAGATTGCACGTTTTTTTTCAACACGCTGATTCAAAACCTTAAGCTGCCCCCTACCAATCCCAGCAACTACATTACTCATTCGGTAGTTAAATCCTAGTTCACTATGCTGATAGTGTCTCGCCGTGTCTCTAGATTGCGTAGCCCAGAATCTCGCTTTTGAAATTTTCTCTTCATTATTCGAAACGAGCATTCCACCACCGGAAGTAGTGATGATTTTATTTCCATTAAAAGAAAAAATGCCGTAATCACCAAATGTTCCCGTATGCTGACCTTTGTAATAAGTCCCAAGGCTTTCCGCAGCATCTTCAATAAGTGTTACGTTATGTTTTTGACAAAGTGCTACGATTTGATCCATATCTGCTGATAGTCCATAAAGATGGACAACAATAACAGCTTTAACTTCAGGATATTTCGTAAAAGCTTCTTCCAACGCCTTCGGGCAAATGTTCCATGTTTCTTCGTTACTATCAATAAACACAGGAGTCGCATGTTGATAAATAATTGGATTCGCTGTAGCTGAGAACGTGAGGGTTGGACAGAAAACAACGTCGTCGTCTTCTACTCCAGCTGCTATTAAAGCTAGGTGAATCGCCGCAGTCCCTGACGTTAAAGCCACTGCCGATTTAGATGCTACTTTCAAAGCAAGCTCATTCTCGAATTCATTTACATTTGTTCCAAGCGGTGCGATCCAGTTTGTTTCAAAAGCTTCATTCACATATTGCAGTTCATATCCTTCATCACTCATATGAGGAGATGAAAGAAAAATTCGTTGTCCCATTGCTAAGTACATCCTTCCATGATGTAGTCTATTCATTTCTATGTATGATTACATAACTTTTAGTTGTTTAGTACTTAACTGAATATATGATTCCTTTTCTTCCAACTAACTAATAATCCCCTAAAAACATCATAGTTAGAGGTACTGAGGAATGAAATGTCACTCAGTACCTTAACTTATTAAGGCTATTTAAATTAGTGTCGATTTACTTGGCATACACTAACTGTTCACCAGAACTAACTCGATTATGCGCAATGTCTAAAGCCCTCTCTCTAACTCCTAGCTTATCCATATCCTCAAACCTGCGGACAAAGTCACTCACAACGCTCAAATCCGCATTAACCGACTTCCCAACATAAATCTTAGGATAAACCTGCTCATCATGAACCTCATCTTTCCCAAGAAGCTCTTCATACAACTTCTCACCAGGTCTCACACCAGCAAACTTAATCCCAATCTCATCAACTGAGTAACCAGAAAGTTTAATCAAGTTCTCTGCAAGATCGACAATCTTAACCGGCTCTCCCATATCAAGCACAAATATCTCTCCGCCTCTAGCCATGGCCCCAGCCTGAATGACAAGTCTCGATGCTTCTGGGATGGTCATGAAGAACCGAACCATATCTGGATGCGTCACTGTAACTGGTCCACCTGATTGAATTTGCTTCTTAAAGAGTGGGATTACACTTCCGCGACTTCCTAGTACATTACCAAAACGAACAGCCACAAATCGCGTAGCACTAATCGTATCCATTTGCTGGACAATCATTTCGGCAAGGCGTTTTGTAGCGCCCATGACGCTCGTTGGATTTACAGCTTTATCAGTAGAAATCATTACGAAGGTATCTACATTGGCTTCACTTGATGCTTCTGCAACGTTTTTTGTACCAATCACGTTATTCTTCACAGACTCGTGCGGGTTTGCTTCCATTAATGGAACGTGTTTATGAGCAGCTGCATGATAAACCACATTTGGACGGTGTTGGTTCATCACTTCACCAAGTCTTTCACGATCTTGTACATCTGCAATTACCGGTATAAACATAATCGTATCACCATACGTATTTTTGAGTTCCATCTCAATGGTATAAATGCTGTTCTCCCCATGACCGAGTAAAACGACTTGATCTGGTTTGAACTTACTAACCTGACGACAAATTTCAGAACCGATCGATCCACCAGCACCAGTTACTAGCACCGTTTTTCCAGTAATAGTTTCTGCAATATTATCTGTATCCAGTTGAACAGGTTCTCTACCTAAAAGATCCTCTACCTTTACATCTCTAAAGTTACTGATAGAAACATTACCTACCATAAGATCTTCTATCATAGGAATGATTTGTGTCTTAGCTTTCGTTTTCGAACATTCCACGTAAATTCGGTTTAACTCTTTTTTCGATAGGGAAGGGATAGCAATGACGATATTGTCAGCTTCCATTTCTTTTACATACTTTGTGATTTCAGTAGTTGACCCTAGAACCGGTACTCCCATAATCTCTAATTGATGTTTCTTTACATCGTCATCAATAAATCCGACTGGATTAAGGTCCGAATCAGCACTCTGTCTTAATTGACGTACGATCATCATTCCTGCTGATCCTGCCCCTACAACTAATACACGCTTTTTCTTACTCTTAGGGTTTATGTAGTTGTCACGCAAAATACGCCAAGAAAATCGTGAGCCACCTATCAATAGCATATGAAGCATCCAGGAGATAAATAGAGCTCGGAAGTAGACATCTTGTAACAAAATAAATTGAGCTACAGCAGCGACAAGAACTGAAAACGTTACGATTTTGAAGATAACGACAAGTTCACCTATGCTCGCATATTGCCATGCTCGTTTATATAGTTTGTAATAGTATGAGAAAAAATGATGGCCAAGAAGTAATACGATTGAGCTTGCCACTAATGGAGCCGATGTAAGCAATGCATTATAATGCAACAGAAAGCTACTAAGGAAAATAGCGAAAGCGACAATCAGTGAATCTACCACAATTAAGTATGATAAGCGTTTGCGATACGTCATTCACTCACTCTCCGTTCTTTTTATAAAATCTTTATCTTAAAACTAGTAATGAAGGATACCTTAAGATCATCTACTACTTTTGTGCATAGTAATAGTAGTAGCTACCTTCTTTCATCTTCTTCCTATTCAACACGACGCCTAGTAATTTACTACTAGCACTCTCTAACCGTTCTTTCGCTTTTACTGCTGCTTCTTTCTCAGTCGTCTCACTACTTACGACAAGCACAGTACCCTGTACCTTGTTCGCAATAATTTGAGAATCTGCCACCGCAAGAATTGGAGGGCAATCGAACAATATAAGATCATAAATAGTTAGTGCTTCTTCAATCAATTTATCCATTGCCTTTGACCCTAGTAATTCTGAAGGGTTAGGAGGTATTGGTCCGCTTGTTAATACCTCTAGATTAGGAACCTCAGTCTCATATGTAACTTCTTTTAATTCTGCTTGTCTCGTTAAGACGTTTGTGATCCCTCTCGTGTTCATCGTACGGAACGTATAATGAACCGTTGGCTTTCTTAAATCGGCATCTACGATAAGAACTTTTTTACCCTGTTGCGCCATTACCACTCCAAGGTTAGCAATGGTAGTCGATTTCCCTTCCATTGGGCCTGAAGATGAAATCATAATGCTACGCATGTCTTCCTCTATCGCTGCAAATTGAATATTTGTACGAATCGTTTTGTATTGCTCCGCAATTGGAGATTTAGGATTTTGATGAGTTAATAGACTTCTTTCTTTAGCAACTGTAATCGACTTTCTATTTTTACGACTCAACGGTTTCACCTCTCATCGACTTCTTAGATTTATCTGTACGTGACCCCATTACTTCTTTATCATTGATGACTGCAATCGTTCCAAGGACAGGTAACCCAAGTACGTTTTCGATATCATCTTCATCTTTAATCGTGTTATCAAGGAATTCAAGTAGAAACGCGAGTCCAACACCTACCATCAACCCTACGACTAAGGCGATTGCCATATTAAGCACTGGTTTTGGATTAACTGGAGATGGTGTTCCTTCAAAATTTGCTTTTGATAGAATACTAACGTTATCAACGTTCATGATCGAACTGATTTCTTTTTCGAACACGCTTGCTGTTGTATTTGCTATTTTCACTGCTAATGCCGGGTCTGGATCTTGTACAACCACTGCAACGACTTGAGAATTCTGGGAATTACTCACAGAAATTTTCTCGTTCAATGCACTCGTCGACATGTCTAAATCAAGGTCCTCTACTACCTGATCAAGAATGGTTGGACTCTTTATGATGACGTTATATGTATTAATCAGTTCAACGTTCGTTCTTACTTGGTTATAGTCAAAACCGCTTTCAGAATTTGCTTTTTGGTTTACTAGAATTTGAGTAGATGTTTGGTAGATCGGGGTTAGTAGGAAATAAGAGACGATTCCACTAGTCGCTGTCGCAACTAACGTGATGAGTAGAATAAGAGAGAGTCGTTTTTTTAAAACTTCGAATATTTCCTTTAAGCTGATTGTTTCTTCCATTAGATGCCTCCAGCAAAATATAAAGATTTTAGTTTTCTTTTATTTTTCATTATGAGTAACTTTTTCCAGTACAGATTCCACTATAACACAGAAAACACTCGAATTTTAGGTGGAATTTCAATCTCCACCCCCACGAAATTAGTATTAGTACGAATTACTCATGTGATTTTGTCGAATACTGTCGGAGAAAGGGTTTCCATTACCGTTTTTTTAATTTTCATGTCGAAAGTTTTATCTTATCAACTTTCTTTGTTGTCTCTTCTTAAAATAAGCCTAGGAATTTCTTTCGTTTGATTTCTTCTGGTAGTTCTTTCGTTACCATTTTTCCTTCAATCATTTCTACAGCATTTTCTTGTAGCATATACCGCGTCGACATGTCGAATTCTCGTTCCACTGCTTCCATTGCAGTCCTTAGGTCAAAAGGCCTGTTCGTGACGTTATGAGCATCAGATGCAACAAAGTGAGCAAGATTATGATAGATTAAATCCATCGAGAACTTTTGAATCTTCTTGCCCATTTTCCCTGTGACACTTGATCCAGTAAGTTGACTTAAGGCGCCTTCTTTTATTAGCTTATAAAGGCGATCTGGATTCTCCATAATTTCTCGATTTCGTTCTGGGTGGACAATGATCGGGATGAAGCCATTTACTTGTAGATCAAACAGCAGCTTATTTGCATAGCGAGGTAGGTGGCTCGATGGGAATTCTATCAACATGTAGATTCCAGTCTCATTTACGGTTAACAATTCTTCACCATGAATGTCCTCAATCAATTCACCATAGATCCGGTTTTCTTGACCTGGTAAGATCTCGATGTCGATCCCTTCTTGCTGTAACGTCGTATTCAATAAGTCTACTTCTTTCAATATAGATAGTCTTTCATTTTCGAAGGCGCCATTTCGGTGGTGTGGGCTGGCTACAATTTTTGTAATGCCCTGATCACTAGCCTGTCTAGCCATTGCTAAACTATCTTCTATTGTTTTTGCTCCATCGTCGATTCCTGGCAGAATATGTGAGTGAATATCGATCATATGATGCTCCCCTTTCAAAATTTGCACTTGTCTAATAGAGTAGCATATTTCGCTGTCGTTTTTTGAAATTTTCCACAAAAACCCCCTCAAGGTAGGAATCACAAAAACAACTGTTTAACTTTACCATATTTGCCGGATTTGTCTATGTTTTTTTATTTTTTGGAAGGTATTTACTTTGTGTTTTTATTGGACGTATAATATAGACTAGTATTCTGCACTCATTTGAATTTATTACTTTATAGAAAGCTGGAATGTATCTATGAAAAAGTTCTTACTGATTACCGGTATTATTATGGGAGTTCTTCTCATCTCTGTTGGAGGATATGCTTACTACTTGTTTTCATCTGTAAAGGATACAGCGAGCACAATGCATGAGCCGATTGACCGTGAGACCTCCGCAAAACGTTCCGAAGACGTCAATATGAAAGAAAAAGACCCCATCTCCATTCTGCTCGTAGGGGTAGATGAGCGAGCGAATGACCAGGGCCGTTCTGATACGATGATTATGATGACTCTTAACCCTAACGATGAATCGATGTATATGTTCAACTTGCCACGTGATACACGAACAGAAATTGTAGGCCGCGGAACAGTTGAGAAAATGAACCATGCCTACGCCTACGGCGGCGTTGAAATGACGATGGACACGGTTGAAAATTTCCTCGACGTACCAATCGACTATTACTTTAAAGTAAACATGGAAGCATTCAAGGATGTCGTTTCTGCTCTCGGCGGCGTAACCGTCGATAACCCTCTTTCATTTAATTATGAAGGGTATAGCTTCCCTAAAGGTGAACTCGATTTGAACGCGAAGGAAGCTCTTGCTTTCTCACGTATGCGTTATGAAGATCCTAAAGGGGACCTTGGACGTAACGACCGTCAACGCGAAGTTATCAAAGCGATTATTGATGAGGGCGCGAGCGTGGGTAGTATTAATAAAGTAGGTACTTTACTCGATGCTGTTGGTAGTAACGTGAAGACGAACATGACATTTGAAGAAATGAATAACATCTTCCAGAATTACCGTAGTGCGCGTAAGAATATGAACACATTTGAAATCAGTGGTCACGGACAAATGATCGATAACCTCTGGTATTATATCGTTCCAGATCAGGAAAAGCAGATGATCACACAGAAATTGAAAGATCATCTCGGAATCAGTTAAATACAAAAAAGAAGGTGCTTTTGATAGAATTCAAAAGCACCTTCTTTTTTAGTCCGTATTCAGTTTGGCTTGATCACCAGGCATATACTTTGCAAGGATACCTCTAATTTGCTCTATGTACGGCCCAGCAGATTCTGCTTGCTTTTGCTCTTTTTCGACTTCTTGAACAAATGCCTGTAGCTCCGTCCACATTAGATTCCCTTCCTCTTTTCTTTCCATAAAACGCCTTACCTCCGCATTCTCGTAAACTATTTTTTGATTATAGCACCAGCTTCAAATAATTTCCACTTAAATAAGGAGATTGCCCCTTGAGACTAATAGAATAGTCCAAAAGTTGATTCATATTACCTATAAAATGTTTTATATAACGAACGAGTTTGTGAGAATCCCTTTTCATCTCCTACGAAGTACATACCCTCCTGTAAGAAAAGCAAACACGTTGTTATTTATTTTAATCAAGGGAGGATATAGGCATTTATTCTGGATAGACTGTTATTAGAAGAATAGAAATCTACTGTTACCTTACTCTTGAAGTAGCAAGCAAGTTAAAAGGGAGATGAAGGATTGGAAGACTACCAGGAAGGGAATTTTGCTTTAGGAATAATATGGGGTATTTCGTTAAGCATTCCACTCTGGATTTCATTGTTTGGTTGGGCAAAACTCGTTTTGCAACTCGTCAATTACTATATCTTACGATAACAAAAGACCATCTGAGAAGGTCAGATGGTCTTTTAGCTTGCTAGTAGGCTTATGAGAGCGCCTACAAGAATTGAAAATAAAGGTATCAAAGCATAACCTATGTGTTTATTACGTTTCTTTTTCCATGCAATCTCTTCCGGAGTCATCCAAGCACCGTTCATTACATCCCTCTTTTTCCGAAATTTTTTGTGATCTTAAGTGAGTTCATTACAAGGTCGGTTTATTCACAAGATATAGTTTAGCATATTATGTATAAATGTGTAGGTTAACTTAAGAAATATTTTCCTTAAAGTATAAAATATTCCTATAATCCAGCTAGATTTTAAAAATCTTTATATTTCCTGTCGTAAATTGACCTATATCCCACTTCACTTTTTTTATCGGAAAGAGATCCTCATTTTTTTACCCTTAAAACGAAAAATAGGTAAATTTAATTATTTAGAGATAATGATATGTCCCTGCCCTTTCCTTTTGGAAGACTATGATTTCTTTATAAGAAATGCCGTACACTACAGCTTGATAAGCTGAAAAGCCTATTACTCCAAGTATATGTGAATCTAGTAGTAGCGCGATTATGAGATTATATGGCAAGAACTCGATATCAGAATCTAACCTAATACCAGCGAATAAAGTAATATCTAAATCCCCTTTTATTCCCTTTAACCCACTTTTTTGATAGTCCGTATTACCCAACCACTTAATATGCCTCCAGTTATATTTTCAAATGAATAACGTAGAAAACGATAGATTAACTACCTCCTCTCACCTATAGTCACTTCACAACCTCCAAAACATGTCCTTAATCATTCTTATACAATCGAGAACATAAGTAGGCACAGAATATTTTCAATAGAGATATTACAAAAGATATTACGACGATCTATATTTTAAACCGAACCGTTACAGCACATCTAGCTGATCGAATTCTGCTCATATCTTCAGCGTCAACTGGTTACGTTGAAGAGGCATTTTAGGAGATTGCTAGCGTAAAAGTGGATAACGAAATGAATACTAATTGGGAGCTGTTTTCTCATATGGAATTGTGGATCTTTCTTTTTTTACTAATCGCTGTTTTATTTTATTTCTTAAAGCAGGTTATCCATGTTCTCAATCGATTAAGAAAGAACGGTAGCGTTGTAGAGGAAAAGTCACTACAAATCGGCGAACCGGCACCACTTTTTCACTCTAACGATCAGCATAATCGCCCTATTTCTATGAATGATTTAAAAGGAAAGCACACGATTATGATCTTCAGCAGTACAACATGTCCCACCCCCTCTACATTAATTAGCAATGTTCCACACCTTGCAGAACAATATGAGACGAACCTTCTCATTGTTAAACAGGGAAAATCAGGGAAGGAATTCTGTCCTTCTATCGCTAATACTTCTTATATAGTTGCTCCAGAGGTTTTTGAAACCTACTACATAAGTAAAGTTCCAACCATCTTCATCATCGATCCGCACGGTAAAGTTGCTGCTAGTGGCGGCATGAATGAGCTCGACAATGTATTGCACTTCGTTCCAAAGAAAGAAGCTGGCTCAATCGCACAGTAGAGGAGGGTCTTCATGGCACGTTCTTTTTTCACAAAAAATGCTTTGCAATTTCTACTCACATCGATAGGGATTTTTCTAATCGGTTCACTGCCCTATCTATTATTTAATATGAAATCACAGCTGGAAGTACTCAAAATGATCGAACGAAAGGAGCTCAATAACACACTCTTTCTATCAGATAATATCGTAATGAACGTTGATGCTTATTTCGGCAACATCGTCGACACGGTCGGTATTATTTTTTCCGGAAATACGACTCAGTATTATGCGAGGGGCAGTGAACACCCCCTTTTTCCTGAGTTTTGGGACGCCTATATTCAATCGATGCAATATTTGATCGTTTCCTTAATCGTAGCCCTTGGACTCGCCATTCTCCTAACCATTCTGACGATGCAATTGCCCAAGCATAGAAGGGGAATTCCGAAAGCTTTTCTATTTGTTATGGAATCATTACCGGATATCTTCATCATTCTTCTTACGCAAATCACGATTATTTGGATTTATAAAAAGACGGAGATTCTATTATTCAATATCGGGAATGCATTTGATGAACGAGCAATCCTGTTGCCAGTACTCGTCCTCTCCCTCCTTCCTGCTCTCTATATCTACAAGTATTTGCTCTTATCGTTTGAAGATGAAGAAAAGCTTCTTTATGTTGAACTAGCTAGAGGGAAAGGATTGAATCGGAACCGTATTCTACTGATACATATTTTCAGAAATTCAATCTTCACGCTGTTTAATCATTTCAAAGGGATTTTTCTTTTTGCGTTAGCAAATCTAGTGATGCTTGAAGTGATCTTTGAACTCAACGGATTTATGACGTTCATTTTTGAAAATGGTGTGCTTAATAACGAAATCGTTACGATGGGACTGTTTATGATCTTCCTGCCATCGTTTCTCTTTTTTGCGATTACGCAATGGTTTTTAGAGAAACGATTTAATGTGATGGGGGGATTATGATGAAAAGGTTAGCGGTTTTCAAACGACCTATGGTAGCTGGAGGCTTCTTGTTCATAGCCCTTTTATTAGGTGGAAGCATTTTGTACAGTGCTCTTGTCGAACCTCCTCAGCCGGAGAAGATGCTATATGATCGTAACGGTGACATAGTTGCATTAGCACCCTTTCCACCATCAGCACACTATCCACTAGGCAGTGATATCGATGGAAACAACTTTATGCTGAAATTACTTGAAGGAGCGAAGTTTACGATTGGATTGTCGATTCTAGTAGCGTTAGGGAGAATGGTTCTTTCATTCATAGGAGGATATTTGCTGTTTCTCTTACCCGCTTCTTTTCGTAAATTTCTCGCAGGTCTCGCAGATACGTTTCACTATGCACCCGTTACGATTTTCACGTATGTGTTGATCGCACCTGTTGTGATGACGTTCAGCTGGAGTTACAGCACGCCTACGAAAATTTTCTTTCCGATGTTTGTGCTTGTTCTCATCAGTGTACCTGTCCTATCGCTTTACATACAGAAAGAACTCGACCTCATCGCGCAGAAGGAGTTCATCGATAGTGCGAAAATAATGGGCGGTAGTCACTTCCATATCTTCCGAGCGCATATGGCTCCCTTCTTGAACCCAAAGCTACTGATTATTTTCATTCAGCAAGTCGGACAAGTGCTGATCGTCTTTGCCCACCTCGGATTATTAAACGTATTCATAGGTGGAACTGATTTGAGAATTCTTGAATATGACATCGACACAGGAGAAGCGACGACAGCAGCCTTTACGATCTCGAATGAATGGGCGGGCTTGATCGCGCAGAACTTTCAGTATGTCTACTCCTTCCCATGGATGATTTTCGCGCCAGTTACTGCATTTGCGCTGACGATACTTGCAGTCAACGCGATTGTCTATGGACTGAAGACGGATCATACGTATAAGAGGAAAAGAAAGAAGGAGAAAGCTAGCAAGGCGAGTTATACCGTGAACTCAGAGAGTTTTGAATTGCGGAATTGATAGAGGTGGGGGTCAGGCACGTGCCTGACCCCCTCTTTTATTTTTCGTTACTTTTCCTGTAAATAGATGAAATAATTACAAAATTGAAATAAAATAAAAGTTGTACAGTCTAGGATGCACTTATTTAAGTAGGGACCGCCCTACTCTATAGAGGGAGTTTTAAAGGTGTTAACAATAAAGAATTTTGAAAAGCAGATAAAAAATGAGGTTGTTTTCTCAAAGTTTGATTTGGTTATCGAAAAGGGACAGGCTGTTTCGCTTCATTCCCCGATGAATATTATCAACGAATTACTTCATGTGTTAACAGGTAGCGTCCCTATTTTCCAGGGAACGGTTCGCTTGGATGGAAAGGATGTTACAAAGCCCAACCTAGACATAGGTGTTTCATTCTTAAAGGGAGGGGTTTATGAACGACTAAGTGTGCTCGATAACGTTAAATTTTATAAAGGGCTATTTGGATCGGACCTGATTGTTGATGAGGTGCTTCACCTTGTGCAGCTTGAAGGGAAGAAGAATGAGAAAGTGAAGAAACTCTCTTACTCGGAAATAAGGAGGATCCAATTTGCTAGAATCATTTTTCAAGATCCGTTGTTGTTCGTCTTTGAAGAGCCTGATCAAAGTGTCGACATGGAAACGAAAAGGGTGTTTCTAAAGATCGTCAAACATCTACAAGAACGGCAGAAAGGTATTTTAATCCTTACAGGCAATAGTGAAAGTGCGATAACACTAGCAGACACAGCTTATCGATTGAATGAAAAAGGTTTGCACTCGTTACAAATTGAAAGTGAACAGCCTACCTCTGCTGACACTGAGGATGAAGAACCTGAAGAGTCGAACGAGCCCATTTCATCCTCTTTCACGTTCAATAAAATCCCTGCAAGAGTAGAAAAGAAAATCTATTTGTTTGACCCATGTGACATCAATTATATAGAAAGCTCAGGAGGCGATGTGACCATTCATGTGAGGGGTGAGGAATACCAGGGGTATTTCACATTAACAGAGTATGAAGAAAAGTTAGCTTCCTATGGTTACTTTCGATGCCATCGATCGTATCTCGTTAACTTGCAAAAAGTAACAGAGATTATTACTTGGACAAGAAATGCGTATGGACTTATTCTTGAAGATTCATCAGAACTTCCATTGTCTAAGAATAAAATGGCTACTCTGAAAGAAATCATCGGCATTTAACGTACTCCACTCAGCTAAAAAAGTACGCCATTCACCCTTACTCATACTCCATCCGACTTTTTCAGCCTCCGTATGACGGGATTTTAATGCCCCCAGATCGTTGTTCCGATAACCTTAGGTTACAAACAACGAGGAGGGTTCATGTTGGAAAATATCATTGAAGTACGGTCATTAATGAAAGCATTCGGTAACCAGGTCGCATTGGATGACGTAGATTTTTCAGTAAGAAAAAAAGAAATCTTTGGTTTTCTCGGACCAAGTGGTTCTGGAAAAACAACGACGATAAAAATATTAACGGATCAACTTTCACCTACAGATGGTGTCGCAACTGTGTTTGGGATTCCCTCTCACCGATTAACAAAGGAGGGCGCTCATCGAAGAATTGGAATCTTAACGGATAATAGTGGGTTGTATAACCGATTATCGATCTATGACAATCTTAAGTTGTACTGCAAGCTTTATGACGCTCCTTTCTCGCGGATACATGACGTGTTAGAAGTTGTGAATTTAATCGATGAGCAGAAGAAAATTGTTTCTCGCCTATCAAAAGGGATGCTGCAACGCGTTATTCTAGCTAGAGCGCTTTTACATAAACCGGATCTTCTTTTCTTAGATGAGCCGACCTCAGCACTAGACCCTGCTAACTCACGACATATCTATAATGGATTGCGCGAACTTAACAATGAAGGAACAACGATCTTCTTGACCACTCACGATATGAGTGAGGCAGAACACCTTTGCGATCGCGTGGCGTTTCTTCATAAAGGAAAGATTCAATTACTCGATGAGCCAAAGAAGATCAGAAGGCAGTTCTCCGATTCTTCTATAACGGTTGAATTAAACGATGGGAGGAGGGTTGTCATGAAGAATGGACCTGAAGATGCTGTGAGAATGCATGAGTATATGACGAGCAGCCAAGTAGCCTCAATTTATTCAAATGAACCTACATTAGGCGACATATTCGTCGACGTAACGGGGAGAGAATTAATATGACTTTTTCGATGAAACGCGCGTATGCGATCTTTCAAAAAGATGTGAAAGATCTAACCAAGAATTTATTTGTGATCACAACCTTACTCGTTCCAATAATATTGGCTGTTTTCTACGGTACGTCTGGACTACATTCGCTTGAAGCTCACTATACCGTGATCAATCTCACTTTCGCAGCTGTAGCCGTCTTTATCCAGAGTGCCTTGATCGCTGAAGAGAAGGAGAAGAATACGTTAAGAGGACTCATGTTATCACCAGCGACGCTAACAGAAATTCTAGGTGGTAAAAGTACGCTTACCTTTCTTTTCACGATTGCGACGATAATTGTGTGCACTTTCCTTACTGGGTATGAACCTTCGAATGTCTTTGTAATTGGTCTTGCCATCCTTCTATCTACGGTATTTTATATTGCGCTAGGTACGTTCATTGGGTTGATATCAAAATCCGTGATGGAAGCTTCTGTTATGGTGTTGCCTGTTATGTTCATTTTCGGCTTTGGCTCAGTCCTTCAATCATTTGCTGAGAAATATTCGGCTTTAGCACTTCTGGAATATATGCCAAACGTTCAACTGCTTGAGTTAGCAGCTTTCGTTGAGAATGGAAAAGGAATGGTCGACCTCTTGGGACCCATCGCTATCATTGCTGGCTGGGCGATTCTGAGCGGAGTTTGTGTCATCTTAATGTATAGGAAAAGAACGTTGGATGATTAGAGGAAAAAGATGAAAGAGGCTGGGGTCAGGCACGTGCCTGACCCCAGCTCTTAACAATTTATTCATCATAAGCTTCATACCAATGATACGGCTGAATCTCCTTCAACGTCTTATAGTCGAGGCGTCCTTCCGAGTTGTAGACTGCTGTCTTCACGTCACTTCCCCAATAAAAAAGCCGCTCCTGGCATATGCCACACGGAGTAAGAATGACGTACGGTGAATGCTCATCCTCTCGTACAACACAAATCGTATGTGTAATCTTTGTTTCTAGTTTATGAGCTTCCAAGATCGCACCCGTTTCAATACATAATTCTGTTGACGCGTTGATGATTTCGGGAGAGATGCTTGTTAGGATCTGACCATGACTTGTGTGCATAGCCGCTGCCCCACCCCAGCCTGTTGGATATCTTTTTTCTATTAAGTTCACCGCTTCGTCGAAAAGTTGTTTTTCAATGTTCATCAGATACCTCCAAACCTATTAATTCGAATTCACCGCGTGTAGCTGAGAATAGGACCGTTCTGATTTTAATAGAACAGCAGTCAATAAGACACCTATGAATGCAAGCACTCCAAAGAATAAGTACACTGCAAAAATATTAAAGAACTCATACAGGTATCCTCCTACAAACGTGCAGAACCAGTTTCCGATCCCATTCCCAACTGCAGCATAGAGTGTCACTGCCGTTGCTTCCATGTTAATCGGCGCAATCTCCTTGATGTACTGAAGTCCAGCTGGAATAAACAAGCCTAGTGAGAACCCTTGAATAATTGTGGTTGCGTAGATAACCGTTAAGCTTGGTTCAAAGAAATAAAGGACCCATCTTAGCAATGATGCGATTCCTGCGAACAGCACAACTGCGAGTAAACCATATTGTTGAATCCACTTTCCTGAAAGTCGCATGAACGGAATTTCTAGTAGTACCGCCAGCATAAACGCTAGTCCAATTCCTGCGTAGGAACCTCCGCTATCCTCTACAAACAATCCAAAGTATGTATTATTTGATAAGTTCGGACCGAAGATCATGAATGTCACGATGAGAAACAGAAGGAATTTTCGATAGACGAGTAACTTTTTCATTCCGCCTCGTAAATCGACTTTCTTCGTTTGGCGCTCACTTGGCGCACGCCACGCGAGAATGGCCGCCAGTGAGAGGGCGATCAGGAACGCATAAAAGATAACACCTGGACCAAAAACTGATTCTGATAGTTTCCCCATGATGAACACCGCAAGCCCAAAGCCTAATGAACCAAACAATCGAATGTTTCCATAGTTATAGTTCACCTTACTCGTGTACTTCAGGGTGATGCTGTCGGACACTGGAATAATCGCACTTTGGAAGATCGCAACGATAATCGCAATTACGATAAACCAGTAAAAACCATCAAAAACAAGGTACCCCATACCGGCGATACCAGTTAATAGTGCCGTTAATGTTAGTACTCTAGTAGGTGACTGCGTGTAGTCGCACACCATCCCCCAGATTGGTTGAAAGAAGATCATGATGATCGGCCCGAGCGACATGATCATTCCGATCTCGGAACCGTTCAGATTCTCAACTTGTTTTAAGTAAACGCTTAGTAATGGGAATAAGCTACCTACCCCGAAAAAGGCGAGTAAATAGAATCCCTGTAGCGTTAAAATATTTTTCTTACCCTCTTGCATGGTGCACCTCCGTAATGAGCTACCTTATATTGTATGCTCATATTGGAAATAGTCAATAGCGGGGGTCAGGCTTACGCCTGACCCCTCTCTTATACAGATTCCTCATTCAACGAAACATTCTGAGCGATATTCTTATTATAATTCTTTCCCCATTCATACATGGAGTCGAGAATTGGCATCAGTGTTTCACCTTGCGCGGTTAGGAAATACTCTACTTTCGGAGGTACAACGGGATAGACTTTTCGATTTACGATTTGGTCATCTTCTAGTTCTCTTAATTGGGTCACTAACATGCGCTGGGTGATACCAGGCATAAGAGACTTTAATTCGCCAAATCGTTTCGTTCCTTCTTTACCTAAATGCCAGAGAATAAGCATCTTCCATTTGCCTCCGATAACAGAGAGCGTTAATTCTTTTTCACAGTTGAATGTTTTATCTTGGGTTCTAGACATTCACTTCACCTCCGAGAACCCCTATTATAACTGACGGTATACTTTTTGACACTATGTAAGTTTAATGTGCGTACTTACATATTTCTGAAGTAGGGAGTATACTTGCCACTACACCAAAAAACAGATGGTGTAGAACTAAAGAGAGAAAATATAGGATCGGGAGTGAAAGAAGATGAAATTACAGCTAGCATTAGATTTGGTAAACACAGAAGAAGGTATTGAACTCGTGAAAGAAGTTCAAGAATATATCGATGTTGTTGAAATCGGCACACCGATCGTCATCAATGAGGGTCTTCGATCTGTCAAAGAAATGAAAGCCGCATTCCCTGACCTTGAAGTTCTTGCTGACCTTAAAATTATGGACGCGGCAGGCTATGAAGTAATGAAGGCATCTGAATCAAACGCTGATATCATTACGATTCTTGGCGCTGCTGAAGATGAATCCATCAAAGGTGCAGTTGAGGAAGCGAAGAAACAAGGCAAGCAAATCCTTGTCGACATGATGGCAGTGAAAGACCTCGCTACTCGCGCGAAAGAAGTAGACGCGCTTGGCGTTGATTATATTTGCGTTCATACTGGCTATGATCTACAAGCGAAAGGCCAGAACTCTTTCGAAGATCTTGAAACAATCAAAGGTGTCGTAAAGAATGCAAAGACAGCAATCGCTGGCGGAATCAAGCTAGATTCACTTGAAGAAGTGGTTAACGTACAACCAGACCTCGTCATTGTTGGTGGCGGTATTACTGGTGAAGACGATAAAAAAGCCGTTGCATCTAAAATGCAAAAGCTTATTAAAGGATAATCGTATGCAAACGACTCACTATTTAGCTGAAATCATCGATGAGCTAAATCGTTCAGCTAATCGTATTTCTGATGAAGAAGCTGAACAGCTTGCGAACGAAATACTAGATGCAAATAAAGTTTTCGTAGCAGGCGGTGGACGTTCTGGTTTTATGGCGAAGTCCTTTGCGATGCGCATGATGCACATGGGAATCGATGCTTACGTTGTAGGCGAAACGGTTACACCTACCTTTGAAGAGGGTGATCTCATCATCATCGGATCAGGTTCTGGCGAAACCAAACAACTCGTTTCCATCGCTAATAAAGCTGCTGATATAGGTGGAAAGATCGCTGCAGTTACCATTAATCCAGATTCAACGATCGGTAGTTTAGCAGACATTATCGTAACGTTGCCGGGATCTCCGAAGGACCAATCCGGCGATCACGAAACGATTCAGCCGATGGGGTCTTTATTCGAACAAACCTTACTCCTTTTCTATGATGCAATCATTTTGAGGTTCATGGAGAAGAAAGGGCTAGATTCGGATAAGATGTACGGGAAGCATGCTAATTTAGAATAGAATTTTTCTTACTTGGGGTCAGGCTTACGCCTGACCCCTTGTTAATAAATACAAAAACCACACGGCATGGTTCTGTTCATCTGCCGCTGCTCGTTTGAACGTTTCCTTAATATATGGATCCTGTGTTTGATCAGCGATATCGAGGTAAAAGTCAACCGCCTTTTGTTCATCTTCGATTGAATACTTCAGTCCAGGGACATAGGAAGACTGACATTCCTCGATTAACTGTGGTGATGGCTGTTGACCGGTAAGCTGTGTATAGATTGCTGTAAAAGCTTGATAATGTTTGATTTCATCATTACGAATCTCTAGAATCTGTTTTCGTGCCTTTTCATTAGGTGCAAGTTGAGCGAGTTTTTCGTAACACTGAATGGCGCTATATTCCCCGTTGATGGCTGTCGCGATGTCCTCGACGAGTGTTCGATAGACGTTGTACATTTACGTTTCTCTCCCTTTATTTAGAAGCAAGATAGAACAGTATATGATGAGTGCCTAGGAAATGGTGCAAAAGAAAAAAAGGGGGACAGGTGTGTGCCTGCCCCCCTAATGAAGCTACTTTAATATCTTCATTTTTTGTTGCGTATATTCTTCTTCTGTTAAGATCCCTTCATTGAACAAATCTGATAATTTTTTGATTTCATCAGCCACCGAATTAGAACTTTCTTCTTTATGTACTTTATCATGCTGATCTGCTTGTCGAATTAGTACGCTTATTAAACTATGCCAGTGAGTGACTTCTTTAAACGCATCCTTATATCTAGAATCACTTTTTTTAATCCCAAATGGTTTATTCGTCATAGGATCATCAGATTCATCAAGTAAAAAGCTAATGAACTTCACTGGTTGCTTGGTATCATTAACAATCACTTTTAAGTCAATCCTGTTCACTTCTTCCTCAGTAGTACTTTCACCTGATAAACCACCAATTATCGCTCCTGTTCCTCCAGCAACAATTCCTCCCAATATAGCTCCGCCAATTTGCGAACTCCTTGAAGTCTTATTTACTGTAACACCATCTTCAATAATTTCGGATGCTAATATATCTTTATAATCATAAACACGTTCCTTGCTTAATTGGTCCTGAATAATACAAAGTTTCTTAGCTTCTTCATCAATCATAATCGATGAATCCATATTACTTGAAATATGCTTCTGAGAAAAAGAATAATCCTTCAGTTTACTTTGTACCTCCCACAAATTATGCTGTCTATGATTTACTTCTTCTTCCTTCTTCTCCCGCTCTCTTTTGTTACTCAAGTGAATAGCTACCCCAACACCACCAAGTAATAACAATCCAAGAATTGGTGAAACAGAAAATGCCCAGACGATAACCATAAATGCTAGGACCATCGCTAAAACAAATAAACACCCCATAACTATATCCCCCCCAAATTGTAAACCTTGTATAATCTTAACTTACTTTCTTAATATTGTTAATAAGGGGGGTCAGGCATATGCCTGACCCCCCTTATTAACAATTCACCCTTCCACACTCTTAAGAAACACTCTTTCCGCAAAGGCTCCTCGTTCTTTCTCTTTTTCTTCTCTGGTTTCTTCTAGATCCTCATATGACTTACCATGCATTCCTGCCAATGATCGTACTACTTCAATAATATCGCTAAGCTCATATATAGCGTCCTCGTCAGTGCTTGCTTCAAAGTATTCATCCACTTCTTCAAGGAGTTTTCTACGAAGCTCTACCTTAAACTCTTCAGTTGATAATGTTACAGCTTCATAGTTTTGTCCGTTTTTAGCAATGATTTGAGGGATTCGATCTCTGACGAGCTTATTGGATACCGGCATGTTTTTTCTCCTGAACAATCGTATCCAAAAGGTCAGTTATCGTACCTGTGCAAACTGTCACACCGCTCGTATGGTAGAAAGAGCTTGAAGTCACAGGATCTGTGATCTCCTCCTCAGAATAAAGATAAACGGGAATATCAAGGCCTAGCGCAATTCCCATCTCAATATGCGTCCCCTTTCCTCCAGGTAGGAGAACGATGAGAAAATCGGATTTCTTTACTGCATCGAGCTCGGCACTCCCTATTCTTTCGAGGTCCGCAAACGTTGCCGCTCTCTCATTCAATGTCCAATCATATGTATGCAAGAAGCCTTCGTCCTTAAGCAGATCACGTAGCTCTTGAACCTGCGCCTTGTTTTGAAAGCTAGATGCGATATAAAAATTCATAGTGCTCCCCCTATGCTTGACGGCTAGTATGCAAAAAACCTTATTTAACTGCAAGCTGCTTATTCATCATTTTCTTCAACTTTCGTGCCATTCTGTCTTCATACATTGGTGACTTTTTCATCTTTTTGACGCGCATCTTGCCGATCACATAACGCACGGATTCATTTTTAATGATGAGTGGCTTTCCCTCTGGGTGTTTCATGAGATCAGTGAACCATGAAAACGCCATGAGCGCTACGATGTTTTCTTCTATCCTCTCCTCATCTGGTATGTTTCCTCCACCTAAACCAAATAACCCACCTAAGTTTGCGAGGATTTCAAATAACAGCTCCACTATTGTTTCTCCTCCTTCGAGTAACCCTTTCTTCTTACTAATATGTACGTTTGAAGGAGGTGAATTGTTTCACTGCGGGGTCAGGATGGGGCCTGGCCCCATCCTGACCCCACTCTCTTACAATTTCCCTTTCTCATAATCCGCTTTCCACACATCTTCAGGAACCAGCCTACCACCCGTTGCCCACACAACATGAGTCCCGCTTCCACCTTCAGCCTGTTTTGCAACATGAACCGGTCCAATCATGCCAGCGAGCGCAGATGGCTCAAGCTTGATCCCCTCTGCGTCATACAGCAGATGCAGTAGACGGTACAGCCGCTCATCGTCGATCGTATACACGCCATCGATATATGTCTTTACACGCTGTCCTACATACTTCGATGGTCTCCCCACTGCAAGTCCATCTGCAGCAGTTAAGTTATCGATTCCGAAATCCTGAACACATACCTTATCGTGTTGGTCCGTCATAAGACCAATTAGCATCGAGGGTGAGTGCGTCGGCTCAGCGAAATAACAATGAACGTTGTGACCAAATACTTGATTGAGTCCAAAAGCAATGCCACCCGGGCCACCTCCTACACCACATGGAAGATAAACTGTGAGAGGATTTTCTTCATTAACCTGTACGTTCAGTTCATCTAGCTGCTTCTTCAAACGGAGAGCCGCTACTGCATACCCCATGAATAGATCCTTCGAGTTCTCATCATCGATATAATAGCAAGTAAGCTTTTCTTCACACTGCGAACGCCCTGCATCTACCGCTACGCTAAAATCACCTTGATGCTCAACAACTGTTGCACCCTTTTCTCGTAATAAATCCTTCTTCCACTGCTTCGCATCACTCGACATATGTACCGTAACGTTAAATCCAAGTTTTGCAGAAAGAATTCCGATACTTAAACCTAGGTTGCCGGTGGATCCAACCATGATGGAAAAGGCAGAGAAAAACTCCTTATACTTTTTGTCAGCTAGGATTCCATAATCATCGTCTTTTGATAAGATATTGTGTCCGAGTGCGAGGTCCTCTGCGTGCTTGATGACTTCATGAAAGCCACCTCTCGCTTTAATACTCCCTGCGATTGGAAGGCGATCATCTTGTTTCAGTAGCAAATCACCGTTTATAGTTGCACTGTATTCCTGTTCAAGAGACTTTTTCATCTCACCTATTTCTGATAACGGAGATTCGATGACCCCATCTGTTTCAGGGAAAATCTTTTTGAAATAAGGCTCAAACCGTTTGAAACGAGCTTCCGCTTCCTTGATGTCTTCTAGTGTTAAATCAAGCCCGGAGGGCGATAACCCCTTGCTAGGATTGCTCCAAAGAACTTCATTATATTGAATAAGGTCATTTAGTAGAGGATATTCTGTTTTCCATAACTCTAAGGATTTACCTGCAATTTGCATCATGACTAGCTCCTCCTTTGTAAATTGTCACGCGGTGGTGCCTGGATGGGGCCTGGCCCCATCCAGACCCCCACATCAATACAATTCCATAATCTCTTCTTCTACACTCTTCTCGACAACCCCTGTTCCACCGAATATGGTGAAGTTATATTTATCATTCTTCTTGATATAATCCGCAGTTGTCGAAGCAAGGTGACTCTTCTGTGTTAGAACCATCGGCTCACTGAATTTCGCTGCTAGAACTGATCCTGTCAGTGCATCGGCGTAACTCGTACCTGTTGCTAAGTTAAGAGACTGTGAATCTCGTCCAAAGTATTCGGCAATGGCAACGGAAGTTTCATATCGGTCACTTCCTGCTAAGCGTTCCGCTTTTGGCAATTCCCCAAGTACGTCGTCTCCTATAACTCCTGTTCCACCGACTGCAAATGTGCTTTCATAATTCGATAGTGCTTCACTTGTGGCATTAGGTACGTTATCCCTTTCAGTCAATAAGATCGGCATCGATAACTGTGCAGCCACTGGCGCTATCGATAGCGCGTCTGGAAAGCCCTTTCCATATGCCACAACAGCAGACTCCGATGCGGGCATTTCTTCAGCGATAGCGGCCGCTGTGTCATAGCGATTCTTTCCTGAGATTCGCTCAACTTCGATGTCTAACTCAGTTTCGATGTACTGTTCAACTTCCTCAGAAATCACACCTGTTCCACCAACGATCGTAACATGTTCTGTTTGTAGAATCTCGAAAGCTTTCTCCGTAACGGTAGTGAGTTTGTCACCTTCTGTTAAAAGAATCGGTGCCTCCAAATGATGAGCAAGAGGCGCACCCGCGAGTGCATCAGGGAAGTCGTCGCCAGTAGCTAGTACCACATTCTTTGCTTTCCCATCGATTCGCTCATGCATTGCTATTTGGACCGCTGTGTCATATCGATCTTCCCCAGCGATTCGATCAATATAAGGCTCAACTTCATCATAGACTGAAGCATGTAACTCGTACTCTTTCCCATTATTAAGGTTCTCACGATCAGTAGCTTCTATGTAATACGTACCTGGAGCTAGAGAATACACAGCACTGAAGCTGATTTCATTCGACTCATGACTAGGTTTGATTTCTTTCATATTGGAATCATATACATTCGTATGTAAATCCATCTCTGACACTTCACCATCTGTCTGATAGATTGAAAGTTCGACTTCACTAGATTCACTGACTTTCAGTTTAAAAAGGTCCTTATCTTTATCAGTTAGCGTCCCTCTCATATAATCCTTTGTCTTCTGAATCGTTTGATTCGCTTCTTTAAACGAATCGTTCGGTTCCTTTTCGTTGTAGATCGAATATTCCCCACTCGTTAACGGCTCAATGGTGGCGCTTTCCTTTTCAACGTTAGAACCTGTAGTAGCAAGAACGGATGGACTAATGATTAGACTTCCAGCAAGTAAAGCAGAGATGATCCCTATCGTTTTATTCAACATGTTCATTCCTCTCGGGTAATAGTTTATGTAACAATTTCAGTCTCACTTAGTACTAATACCCTTACATGCCATTCATTAACATAATAAAAAAAGAGAACTAGACAAAAGTCCAGCTCTCTCTTATTTACTATAAACATTTTCACATGTAAGAAACCTTAAGCTTCCTCTGTTAACTCAAAGTCATCCTTAAATTTCGACCCTTCGTTTTTAAAGAAAGGATCCCCCGTAATTCTAGACAAGTTATTAAGTTGACCGATATGAATCATATGATAACGGTCACTTTGCACATGATGGTCGCGGCAATAATAACTGATCTCACCCTCTACCCTGTATTCAGGCAGGTAATGTTTCACAGTCGTGATTGCTCCTTCCAAATAACGCTTTACTTCCTCATCTTCTTCCATTAAGTAATAGTCATACACACCAAAGATCGCAAATAAAAATCCATTCAATGCATGAGTTGGTTCTTCCCGAGGAAATTCTTCCATCCATAAATAACCGTCTTCATCGATTAAAGAAACCCAGACATCATTCTCACGTTTTACGTTTTTCAAGCTCTGGAACGTTTCATGGGCCGCTTCAAGGTATTTTTCTTCACCGGTATAGTCATACAACCTTGTAAAAGTAGAAAGGTTTTGACCTTGCGTCATAGCTGAAAACCAAGGACCTTTCATAACGTCTTCACCAAATCCATGGAGATCAAAATTATTATTATAAGGAAAATAGAGACCACCATTATGCTCTTCAGCCATTTCTAAAAGCTTGTCTCCATGTAAGATTGCTTTTTCGAGATACGCTTCATCATTTTTCTCTTCGTAACTAATTAAAAATGATTTGGCATATCTACCAATTTTCAAGGGATGATAGTACAGCTCTTCCCCTTGCTTATACATCACAATACCGTTCTCATCAGTTGGTTCATCAATTTCTAACGGTACCGCTCCCCCAATGTAAGGAACCTTCTCAGCTGGTAGTTCTTCCATTTCATATGAATCGATTCGAAAACCATAGTCTTCATTTATTTCTGCTCTATGTGTTAGTTCCTCAGAAGTTGTTGATTCATCGGAAGTAACGCTTGTTTCATCACTTTTTGATTGATTGAATATAACTATTCCTACTATTATCACGAGTGCAATCGTTAATAGTAGGAATAGATTCTTCTTTACAGATTTCGTCACAATAATATCCCCCTAGATCATACCGTATATGTTTCATACGCATTAAGAGAACCAGACGATTGTCTGATTCTCAATGTCATCAATTATTTTTTCGCAATAATTAAATCGATGACGTCGTCGTAAACGCTACTCGAAATTGCTCCTTCTCCACCAAGAAGATTATATTTGTATTTATGGTTATTCTCCAAATATTCTTTCGTTGATGGATCTAAGTGATTTTTAGTAGTCAGTAGCAGCGGTGCTCCTAATTTAGCAGAGAACAAAGAACCTGAAAGTGCATCCGCGTATCCTGCTCCAGTTGCTATGTTAGCTGCAGGTCTTTCCCAATCAAAGTATTCTGTGATTGCTACAGAAGTACTGTATCGATTTTTTCCTGAAAGACGCTCTGCAGTTGGCAGATCTTCAAGGACATCTTCACTGATTACACCAGTACCTCCAACAGCAATTGTTTCTTTATAGCTCTTAAGTGCTTCTTCTGTTGCTTCAGGTACGCTGTTCGTTTCCGTCAAAAGAATGGGCATCTTATTTTTCGCTGCGTAAGGTGAAATAGAAAGAGCATCAGGGAAGTTCTTTCCATAAGCAACCACTGCCTTATCTGACTGAGGAAGCTCAGCTGCTACCGCCGCCGCTGTAGCATAGCGGTCTTTTCCTGAAATACGATCAACGTTAATATCAAGTTTCGTCTCAAGGTAGTTTTCAACCTCTTCTGAAATTGCCCCTGTGCCCCCAATAATGGTTACATTCTTTGTTTTAAAATCTTTTAATGCTTGTTCAGTTGATTTAGGGAGTTTGTCTTTTTGAGTTAGTAGAAGTTCCGCATCAAGATGATAGGCTAAAGGGGCACCCGAAAGTGCATCTGGGAAGTCTTCACCCGATGCAAGGACAATGTTTTCCGCATAACCATTTGCTCTAGATTGCATCGCAATTCTGGCAGCAGTTTCATACCGATCAGATCCTTCTCTTATAAAAAGAGATCCTTCGGGTACTTCTGTAACATAAGCCAATAAATCATATCTTTCCCCATTGTTAATATTCGTAAGGTCTTGCGCTTTAACATAATAGGTACCTGGCTTAATTATAAATTGTCCATCAGAAGCCTCAACAGATTGATAAGGATGAATTTCCTCCTTGTCACTGTTATAAAGAGCAATATCCATTTTCATTTCAGTTCTTTTTCCATCTAATTGGCCAATGAATATACTTAAATCTCGATACCCTTCACCAGTAACTTCCAACTTGTAATAGTCTTTATCACTTTCAGAAAAGGTCCCATGAATAATAACTTCGTTTGATAGCGTTTGATTCGCACTACTAAACGTGTCATTGAGCTCCACTTCGTCTATGTAAGTAAATTCATTTTTGTCGTTTGGCAGATTCCCCTCCGCCTGTACGACTGGTCCTGCTAGTAGACTCGTTGCCATAATGACTGAAGAAAAGATTCCGATCGTTTTTTTCACTAGATTCGTGCTCCCTCCTGTTTAATTGTTTGTTGGTGGGGTCTGACCCGTTCCAGACCCCACACATTATTAATTCAATAAATTCCAGATATCCATCTCTACATCTTCAGAAACGGCTCCCTCACCACCAAGAATCGTGTAATAGCGTGTTTCATGGTTCTTAAAGTAAGTTGCTACAGAAGGATCTAGTTTATCTTTCGGTGTTAATAGTAGCGGATTGGTGAAATTAGCTGCTAACAAAGATCCAGTCAACGCATCTGCAAAGCCTTCTCCAGTTGCAACGACTGCAAAGTTTTTATCATTCTGAAATTCGTTTGCAATCGCTACAGAAGTAGCGTAACGATCGTTTCCTGAAAGACGTGTTGGTTCAGGCAATTCATTTTTGAATACGTTCTCGCTGATAACACCCGTTCCACCTACTACATAACTTTTCTCATAGTTTTGTAGTGCTTTCTTCGTAGCTTCTGGCACATGATTTGTGTCTGTTAACAAGATTGGCATCCCATTTCGAGCTGCCTCAGATGCAACTGATAGGGCATCCGGAAAGTTCTTTCCATAAGCGACAACCGCAGTGTCTGTCTCTGGAAGTTCAGCAGCTACTGCAGCTGCCGTTTCATAACGATCTTTTCCTGAGATTCGATTGACTTCTAGACCAAGCTCTTCTTTTAAGTAATCTTCAACATCAGTAGAAACGACGCCTGTTCCTCCAACGATCGTAACTTTTTTAGCTTCTAGGAAGTTTAATTCTCCCTCCGTAGCGTTCGGAAGTTTATCTTTCATTGTTAATAGAATAGGGGCTTCAAGGTGATATGCAAGTGGCGCGCCAGCTAGAGCATCAGCATAATTAGCACCTGTTGTAAGAACAACGTTATCTGGTTTTCCGCCACCTTCTAGCGTTTGCAGATAAGCGATAAAGGCAGCTGTTTCATAACGGTCCTTTCCTTTTGCTCGATCGATATAAGGTATTTCATGAACTACGAGTCCCTGAGAAAGAATGTATTCTTCGCCATTGTCCAAATTAGCTAAATCCGATGCTTCTATATAATAAACACCCGGTTTTAGTTTATATAATCCATAAAAATAAGCATCATTTTTATCTGACCTGTAAGGTTCTACTACCTTCTCACTAGAATCATAGATTGTAATATCAAAATCCATATCCTTCACTGAATAATCTTCTTTAAACAGTTCTAGTGAATAATTAACTGGCTTTTCACCAGTAATCGTTACTTTATAGTAATCTTTATCGTCCTTTGTAAAAGTTCCTTTATAATGTTCTTCTAACTCAATCGCATTCGCATTTTCAAACGAATCATTCGGTTCTTGCTCCTGAATTACTTCATTTGAACCTTGTTTACTAGCTTTCTGTGCTTGCATCTTTTCAAAACCATCGCTATTGGCAGCGTTCGCAACCGGGCACGCTAGTATACTAGCTACCAACAGAAGCGAGAATAAAATACTAATGATTTTCTTCAATAGATTCATTCCTTTCAAGGCTTAATAATATTCCAGTAATTAACTCTTCACCCACTATACTACACCCTTTTTGTAATGTAAACGTAACAAAAGTAATTTTTGTAATATTTTCAGAAGGGTTCAACCAGTATTAAAGCAACAACACTCCAAATCCTCGTTTTTGCTCCCGCATAGTAAAAAAATATAACTAGAGGCATAATTCGATGCACACCAAAAAAACGAGCACCCATTTAGGATACTCGTTTTCTATTAAACGATTATTCATCTTACCTATTATTCAAAAACACTCCAAATATCTTCTTCCACACCTACACCTACAGCGCCTGTTCCACCAAGCACTCTAAAGTAGAATGTATCGTTGTCGACGAAGAACTGTTTCACCTTCGGATCAAGCTCTTCTTTAGGAGTGAGTAACATTGGCTCGTTCATCGTTGCTGCATACACTGATCCTGATAAGGCATCTGCGAAGCTTCTACCCGTTGCAAGGTTAACGAATTCTCGGTCTAGCTCAAATTCTTCTGCAATCGCAACAGATGTGCCATAGCGGTCTTTTCCTGAAATTCGATCTGGATCAGGTAGTTTTTCAAAAACCGTATTGCTGATGACTCCTGTTCCACCAACAACGATGCTACTATCATAATTCCGAAGCGCCTTACTCGTTGCTGAAGGGATGCTATCCTTTTGTGTTAATAAAATCGGCATCATGTTTTGAGCAGCTACAGGGGCCATGGATAAAGCATCAGGGAAGTTCGTGCCATCTGCAACGACAGCTGTGCCAGTTGCGAATGGGAGTTCATTTGCGATCTTCGCAGCCGTATCATAGCGGTCTTTTCCTGAAATTCGATCGACTTCGAGTCCTAATTCTTCTTCAAGATAGCGCTCGACCTCTTTCGAAACAACTCCACTACCGCCGACAATCGTGACATGAGTCGTATCTAGCAAATCCATAGCTGTTTCAGTATATTTCGGTAGTGAGTTCTTTCCTGTTAATAAGATCGGTGCATCCAATGAGTATGCGAGTGGAGCCGCCGCTAGCGCATCAGGAAAATCACTTCCTGTCGCAAGTACTACGTTCTCTGTCGAATAGCTACCGTGAGAGCGAATCGCTATTTTTGCAGCCGTATGGTAACGATCTTTCCCATTTATACGCTGGATGTATGGTTCTGGGGCATAGACAAACGCATTTAAGAGATATTCTTCTCCAGTAGTAAGGTTAGCAAGATCTGATGCCTCAAGATAATAGACACCTGGGTCTAGTGTAATACCAGCTAGGTAGCCATACTCATCAGAAACGTCAAAATCCCCTTCAAGCTTTTGCTTATCTTCATTATAAAGATTTACGTTAAGCTCCATCTCTGTGCCTTCTTCTTCAGTTGAAAAGAGAGAGATAATGAAGTCTACTTCTTCATCTCCGGTAATTTCGATTTTATAGTAGTCTTTATCTTGATCAGCAAACGTTCCTATTACATAGTTATCAAGCTCGATCGCGTTTGCTTGATCGAAGCTATTATTTGGCTCTTCCTCTTCATAATCACCGAACTCATTGTACCCTTGTAGTTCGACAGTTTCATCAAGACTTCTTTCTTTCATAAGTTTCTTTACGCTTTCTAAATCTGGATGATCATTTGTAGCAGCAGAAGCAGCTGGGCTTGCTAACAAACTTGCAGCCACGATAACGGACGACATTAGACTCAATACTTTCTTCAATGCTTTCATTCCCCCGAATATAATGTTTTTTGGAGATTTAACGAAATAAGATAACGCCTATTTCCCGGCAGCTTCACCTTCCATTTCTTATTGCTAAGAGGATTATATACGAGATTCCAAATAATTACTATCTCTTTTTTTCGATAAATTTCTCCATCAAAAAAGCACCTAAAAAGGTGCTCTTTATAGTGATTCTTCACGTAACTTTATTAACCTTTCGAGAAGGTTATTTTCTAAAACTTTATCCGATATCTCGATTCGCTTTTTGATTCGCTCATATCCTTCACGGCAATTCTCGACGTCTACCGTTTCACCGCTCTCAGTTCTCGAACATGTTCCTTTCGTGAACTCTCCTGTTGGCGACATGTCGAACGAGTAGGTTTCACCGAAGAAGGTATATGTTGGGAAGCCGTGTCGAAATCCGACAAAACCTTTTTCTTTCGTTGTGAGGTCCGTACCAACATGATAGATGGAATCCTCTAACCCTAGTAAGCTAGTGATTGTCGGCTTAATATCCACCATACCTCCGATGACATTGTTCACTTCGCCTTCTTCTTGACCAGGATAATGAATCATGAGTGGGACGTGGTACATTTCTTTACGATCGAACGTTACTCCGATTAGTTCATCTAATTCCTTTTTCTTTTCAGGCAATAGCCCATAATGATCACCGTAGAATACGAATAACGTATCTTCCCAAAGACCTCTTTCTTTCATTTCATCGATAAAAGTCCCTAGCGTTTCATCCGCATACTTCGTGCTCTGAAGGTAGTCTCCTACAGCTGTATCCTGAAAACGTTCAGGTAAATCGAGGTATTTCTTTTCTTCTGGTAATTTAAACGGTCTATGCTGGCTTAAGGTGATGAAGAAATTATAAAATGGTCCATGTTCTGCTTGTTGCTCGTAGATGTCGACGAGCTGACTGTACATGCTCTCATCAGAAATACCCATTCCAAGAGTTTCGCTGCTATCGATTGTTTCAGATGTCGCATTATAGAATTGATCGAACCCTTGAGCTGGATAGGCAGCCTTTCGATTCCAGAATTCAGGATCATTTCCGTGAGCTACGCTAGTCTGATAGCCTTCCTCTCCAAGAACGATCGGTAATGAACGAAAAACTCCCGATTCATAAGCCGTGTATCCACTTTCTCGTTCCGCGGGAAACAAGGAGTTGTTCACAATGAACTCCGCGTCTGATGTGTTCCCCTTTCCGATCTGTGTGTAGAATTGATTGTAATAGAAGCTTTTTTCGACAAGATCATTCAAGTTAGGGGTAATTTCTTCCCCCTCTACTTCCATACCGATCACAAAGTTATTCATGGACTCCCCTTGAACAACGACGACGTTCTTCCCTTCGGCTACGCCAAAATAAGGGGATTTTCCGCTCTGATTTTCAGAAAAGTACTGATTGATCGCTTCGAGCTCTTTAATCGATTCGCCTTGCCCCATCGCAGGTGCGACCTTATTTTCATTAAAATAAATCGTGCTCGCATGTAAATGAGCCGGCAGAATCCCTGCTTTCGCCACCTTATATTGATCACTGTACTGACTTTCGATCGAGAAGGTTGAAATCACCGTTAATAGAATGATTCCAACGACTAGAAAGCTAGAACCTATCAAACGATTTTTCACCGCTTGTCGTTTTACAGCCATCATGATCAATAAAGGGAGTAATACAACAACGTCCACGAGGTAAACGATATCACTGCGTTCGATGAGGGTGATGATAGAGTCCCCAACTTCCGCTGTTTGGCCCGCCTGGTTTAGTAGCTCCAGTGATAATAGGCTTGAATAGTAACGCTCATATAGCACATCGCCATAGAGTAAGAACGAAACGAGCAAATAAAGTGAGAATGCTAGAAACGCATATCGCACTTTTCCAGACATCACTTGGAAGCTAACTAATACGAACGTTAGCGCAACCGCCCCTAGAAAAATAAGCCCCGTATGAGCTTCTCCTATTATTTGATGTGAAAAGTAACTGTTTTTGAATGTCCATCCCATAAGAATGAGGGAGGACCAAAGAACGATATATATGTATTTAGACATGAGAAAATTCCTTTTTTTACATAGATTTGTATCATATTGTAACACAAATTTTACAATCGATTAACAAATCTGATTGGATGATGATAATAGTTTATTAAAAACATATAAAAAGACCGACCTACGAATAGATCGGCCTTCTTCCTATTAATGAGCTCGCTTCGCACCGAGGTATCTCGGTGACCAGTAGCTTGAGTTCATGTTACTGATCGTAACGCCTGTAGAAGATCCAGCGTGAATGAACTTATTGTTTCCGATGTAGATTCCACCATGTGATGCTCCTGGTTTATATGTTTCAAAAAACACGATGTCCCCAACAGATGGGCTGCTGACTGGAGTCGTCACATTCCACATCTGTGCCATTGTTCGCGGCAAGGAAACCCCCTGCTTCTTGAATACGTAAACGAGAAAGCCGCTACAATCGAAACCTGATTGCGGCGTATTGCCTCCCCACGTATAAGGAACACCAATAAACTCTGATGCATCTGCGATCAGATCCATGACGCTGAAAGAACCACTACCTGTATCTCCAGAACCACCGCCATCATAGGAAGTCCCTTGCTTCAGCTTCTCCCATGTCGATGAATCAACGATTCCGTTCGCAGTCAGCTTATTACGAGATTGGAACGTCTTCACAGCACTTTCAGTAATCGGTCCGAATGCGCCATCTGTTGCACCGTTGTAATAGCCAAGCGCTTTTAGCTTAGACTGAAGTTCGACGACGAGCTCCCCTTTTGAACCAACCTTGAGAACATCGTCATGAGAAGAATCCTGTGCTGGAGGATGAACCGCTGGACTAGTCGTGTTGCTCAGCGTATCGAGCGTTTCCTTCGTTGCTGTTCCAGTTACGGTAAGATCCTTCGCTCTTTGAAAGTCCTTCACAGCTTTTTCAGTAACGGGGCCAAAATATCCAGTTACACCTACATGAAACGTACCTGCGGTTTTGAGGTCTTGTTGAAGCTTAACAACGTTATCGCCACGTGAGCCGACTTTCATCACTGAAACCGATTGTGTTGTCGTACCTCCACGCGATTTCAATGCATCGACTGTCGCATCATCCGCAACGCCTGTCACAGAAAGACCGACGACACTTTGGAACTCTTTCACTGCTTTTTCAGTAATCGAACCAAAGATGCCATCGACTTTGTAATTGTAATAGCCGCGATCCTTAAGCCCTTGCTGCAGAGACGTGACTGCACTTCCACGTGCACCGATCGTGAGGCCAGAAACTTTTTCTTCTTTCTTTTTCTCTACTTGAGTTGATGAAGTTGCAGAAAGCTTGTCTTTTGTTTTCCCATCAACGACGCCCGTGCTCGATAAGCCATTCGCGCTTTGGAACTGCTTTACTGCTTTCTCCGTGATTGGTCCGAAGATTCCATCCACTGCATAGCTGTAATACCCTTTGTTCTTCAGCTGTTGCTGTACTGTTGAAACTTCAGCACCACGTGCGCCAACTTTCAACGAATCAGCCTGCTGGGAAGGTTTTGTCGTTTTCGTCGCGAAAGCATTCACTGCATTTTCTGTCGCCTGATCGACGATTCCAGTAACTGAAAGACCCTTCGCCTTCTGGAATTGCTTCACAGCCTTTTCAGTGATCGGTCCGAAGATCCCATCGACGTTATAATTATAATACCCTTTGTTCTTCAACTTCGTTTGAAGATCACTCACCGCCTGGCCACGTTCACCCATCGATAGTGTTTGAGAAGAGGTAGAAACAGCTTTTACAGTAGCTCCTTTCAATGCGCTAAGAGTCTCACCATTTGCAGTACCTGTTACTGGTAATCCTTTTGCTTTTTGAAAATCGCTAACGGCTTTCTCGGTGATCGGGCCAAAGTATCCTGTTGACGTATGATATGTAAAGTAACCCTTTTCTTTCAAAACGTCTTGCAGTTCTTTCACATCGGAATTGTTCATTCCGAGCGTTAATTCCTGATTACCAAGGGCAGCTTCTACTTCCCCGGCTTGAACATAAAAAAAACCAGACAAAAGCGCTGATCCAACTACCGTTTTCTTTAGCGTAGAACCTTGCATGTACATCCCCCTTAATGGTTTCACTGCATGACAGACCGACATTTACTATTTAACAATATCGGCTATAATTCGCTAAGTTTGAATAGTTTCCCTTTAAAAAGTGCTAAATTTTTATACAAAAAAGGTTATTTATACGAATAGTGGCGAATTATGGTAGTTAGTAGTAGGTAAAAAGACATAAGAAAAGCCACTGCCCTCTATTTGGACAGTGGCTCTGCTCCCTTATTAGTTGGATAGTTGATCTTCTACCTTATTACTGATCGCTCCGCTTCCTCCTACTATTACATAGGACGTTGCTTTTCTTTTTTCGATAAGCGCGATGATTTCCTTTGGTATCTTGTCTTTTGTTACGAGAAACTTAGGTGCATAATGCTGGGCTGCAGCAACGGAGCCTGTCAACGCGTCAGGGAAGTTCATTCCGCTCGCATAATAAACGGTGTCGTAGTTTGTATAAAGTTTTGATACGATATCCGCGTTTGTAGCAAAGCGGTTTTTACCAGAATATCGGGTTGGTGCTGGGAGTTTATTTGCGACATCGGCAGATATCACACCTGTCCCACCAATCACATAGGTTTTTTCAACTTTAGCAAGAGCAGTTTTCGTTACGTTGGGTAGTTTTTTGGTGCTCGTTAGCAAAATAGGATACCCATTCTGAGCTGCATACGGAGCGATCGCTAGGGCATCTGGGAAGGTCAGTCCATACGCTACGATTGCTCGGTCGTAAGGCTTCAGTTCATCGGCAATTTTCGCAGCTGTTTCGAAACGGTCTTTGCCTTTGATTCGATCTACCTTCAGGCCAAGCTCTTCCAATTGAACACGGATCGCGTCTGAGACTGCTCCGTTACCACCTAGAATAATCGCTTCAGATGCCTTCAAACGCTTGATTTCCTTTACTGTGCCATCTGACAGACTCGTTTTCCCAGCTAATAGAATAGGGGCTTCTAGCTTTCTAGCAAGCGGACCACCAGCTAGTGCATCCGGAAAATCATACCCTGTTGCTATGATGACTGTCTTAGCCATTCTGTAAGTTTGCTGACTAATTTCATTGGCTGTCAAGAATCGGTCTTTCCCTTTTAGTCTCATGATGCTTTCTAGCTTCGTTTTAACCGTTACAGAAGGACCATCTGTCGTTCGGTTACCTTTCTTGTCTACGGCTTCAATTTTAAATGTATAGGATTTATTCGCTTTCAAGTCTGCTATTAGTGCACTTTTCGTACTTCCAGCAACGGTTTTTATTAAGGAATTACCAAGGTAGACTTCATAGTTTGCGATTCCGGACGCATCTGAAGCTGCTGCCCAGGATAACGACACTGCATCTGAAGTCACACTGACTGGGGTGACGGTTGCATTTGTTTGCCAAACAGGTTCCTGAACATCTTCGTTTCCGAGAGTAACCTTCCCCTTCATAATATCCTGGCTATAATCAGTTATCTCGATCGAAACATCTGTTGATAAGCCCTCATATAATTTACTATTCGGTTTGGTTGTGTTGTTAAGTAATGTTTTGAAGCCTTTTCGGTAGTAATGATTGAAAGGTTTGTACCATCGTCTGTTATCGAGATCGCTCCCTTCCTCTCCTTCACTTGCTTCTTCAAGGTCGACAAGCTTGTTGCCTTCATCATCGTTTTGTTTATAATATGCACTTTCATCAATATGCCAAATCGCTACCCCACCAGATAGTGTGGCGTTTTCTAATCCCTTGTCGAAACCTGCATACTGGCGATTTTCGATAAGGAAGTATTCCCATGGTCGATCGGTGTCGATTTTTATGACATTGTATCCACCATCTTTGGTTGAATTAAAGGTGAAGGTTCCCGATGACGTGATCACTTCAGGTACTGCAAAACCGAGCTGAACTTTTGACCATGCGTCCAAGTGGGTGGGGGTTTGACCAGAATGTTCTCCTGTCTTCTCTGCCCATGACCCCGAACCCATCAGGCTATGAACACCAATTCCAAGGGAAGAACGATCCCGGTCATATAAATCTGGTAAACCAAGATCATGACCGAGTTCATGAGCAATAATTCCGATAGTAGCTAGATGCGAACCATGATATTCACCAAACTGCGTGTAACCTCCGTTATCGTAAAGCGAACCAACAAAAACGCCGTCTAAATTTAGAGGTGAAAGTAAGCCCCATTTATGGCCCCAAACAGAATGATCACCGTCTCCGTAACTTGCTTCTCCACCTGCAATAATTGTGACGACATGAAGTTCATCCGTACTGATGTATTTATTATTGTCTTTATCGTATTTTTTGTAATTAATCATGCTGTCGGAAGCTTCAAGAGCATCGGTAGCTAATTTTCTATAAGTCTCAAATTCTGTTACTTTGCCTACCGGACTAGGATGGTTATAGTCTAACGTTACCGACACTACCCCATTGTTTAGCTCACTTGACTCTTCAGCCGGTGTGAACTGAAACTTTCCTGAAGAAACTTCGTCATAATAGTTGTTCAACGTGTTACCATTACGATTAAAAATTTTATCTGCCCAAACCGTTTCAGACTTTCTTATTTTTGTGTCACTGAAGCTCACTAATAACACTACTAAATTATGTGAGGAGAGAGAATCAGCAGTTTTCAGAGTGCTTTTATGACTTACTTGACTTGCTTTAGGAGTAAGTAGCTTTTGGGAAGGTAGCTCTAGCATATCGTTCTTTTCGGCTGCATCTTTTGGGAGCTTGTCTATCCCAACCTTGGATGAGGTAGCGGTAACGTTCGATTTCTCAACTTTCGCGTAATACCAATAGCCATCTTCATTTCGCACGATGACTTTCTCATTCTTTGTTTCGTACCAGTGTTTAAATTCGTCTCCTACTGACTTTGCAAGAAAAGTTGTTCCGTCAGGTTGCGTAGTGGTTCGAAATACATCGTTGGCAGGAGCTGCGAAAGCATTTTCGTTCCATATAAAGAACAGAAGTGCAATGAATAAAATCGAGACGATCACTCTACTCATCTTCAAGCTATTTCCTCCCTTAACTATGTATCATTTTTATTACCTTAAATGATATCACAATTCTGAAAATTAGGATAATATTTCCACTCCACAAAAAATGAGAGATGTCGAGGTTAACCGACATCTCTCGTTCTATTAGAAGAACTAGTTGTTTAGCAGAATTTGTGTAAGATCTTTTTCAACGTTGATTACATCGTCACCGCCTAGGAATTCAAAACGGTCGAACGATGAGTTTTCAAGGTAAGCTTGTGTGACAGGTTGTAGAGATTTTGCAGGAGAAAGAATCAATGGAGCGTTATTCTTTGCTGCAAGTACTGCTCCTGTAAGGGCGTCTGGGTAATCATCACCTGTAGCGACATAGGCTTGCTCCGTTCCAAGTGGAAGATTTTTCAGAATATCTATATTTGTTTCATAACGATCTTTTCCAGCGTAACGCTTGTAGTTAGGAATCCCTTTTAACGCTTTTTCGCTTACAACACCATTACTTCCCACTACGATTACGTTGTCGTAGTTCTTGATTGCTTTTGCCGTTGCTTCAGGAAGTTTATTCGTAAGTGCAAGGTAAATCGGATACCCATTTTTCGCAGCATAAGGAGCGATTGAAAGAGCATCTGGGAAGTTCAGTCCGTATGCAAGAATCGCAGTGTTACTTTTCGGAAGTTGATCCGCTATAATCGATGCTGTTTCAAAACGATTGGATCCACCATGACGTGTTACTTCAATTCCCATACCTTCAATTTCTTCTTTCACAACGTCTTTTATAGCGCCATTACTACCAAGAAGAATAACTTTGTTTGGCTTTAAGCGCTGTAATTCATCCATTGTAGATTCTGTTAACTGTTTCTTCTCTGTTAATAGCATCGGTGCATCTAGTTCATATGCAAGTGGTGTTCCAGCGAGCGCATCTGGATAATCGCCACCTCTTGCGATTACAACCGTATCTGCTCCATTTGGCCATCCCTCTTGTGCAATGGCTGCAGCTGTTTTGTAACGGTCAGGACCCGATAAGCGTTGGCCGAGCTGGATGAGATCGCCAGAAGCTACGTACGCTTCTTTCCCACTATCGAGTTCTACTTTGTACCAAACATAGTGCTTGTACACCATACTTGCATCGCTTACTCCATAATTAGATGAATCATCATAGATACGATCGCTTGTTAGCGTTACAGGTTCACGCTCTGTCGTTGACGCTATACTCTTAGCTTTAGACGATGGTGCGTCTCTGAAATTAGCTTGCTGTGCTGTGATTACAATGTCTTGGCCTTTATAATTCTGCGCGGTTCTATGCAGTTCACTTTCAGGAATTTCATAATGAAACGTTTCGAAATAGAGCTGATTTCCATCCCCATAACTAAAATCGTTTTTTGTGAATTTGAAAGGAATCGGTTGAACGTTTCCTGATATGCTGTAATTTTCAATAGATTGATAGACTTTCTCTTGATAAGCACCAAGATTTCGATCTCCTGAACCATCACTTAGTATTAGTGGACTATTCTTCTGTACAACACTGTTGTATGCAAGTACAGCGAAATACCAACTTTCAAGCACGTCACGATCATTCTCGTTAACTGTTGGAAGTTTACCATCTTTACCTACAAACTTATCATTGAGAATTTTAAGACCCTGTTGGATATTATAGCGCGTATCATATCTTAGTTTGTTCTTTTCGTCATCAGATGCATCTGGCTTGTATACTTGCATTACTCCAATTGCTCCAACACTCGAAACCTTCTGTTGGTCCCAAGCACTTTCTTCGTATGCGATCGCTTTCGCTACCTCAGGTGGAATATCCATCTTGATCGCTTCTTCAGTTAATATTTGTCCAATGTTAGCGTATGTAAGGTTTTCAGCTGCTTGTACCTTATTGCCCCCTAGCTGTAAGCTACCAAAGCTACTTACAATTAATAAAGCAATGACGATTCGAATAAAATTCTTTTTCAATGTGTTCTCCCCTTCCCCTTTTTCCATCATTTTCTAGTGTAACATGAAAGCGGGGTCAGGTGGGGGACTGTCCCCTACCTGACCCCGCTCTTAAATTATTTGATCGCTTCGAGTAGTTTTTCTACATTATTGCTCACTGCACCTTCCCCGCCTAGAATCGTAAAGTGCCTGATTCCTAGTTCAGTAGCTGCTCCTGAAATTGAATCGTCTACGCTAGTTGGTGGTACAAGGAGAAAGGTACTATTCGTTTTCGCAGCGACAACGGAACCGGTTAGGGCATCTGCAAAATCCGCGCCCGTTGCAACAAACGCCTTATCAGCAGGATTAAGTATTGTCGCTATCTTCGCTGATGTAGCGTAACGGTTTTCTCCACCATATCGCTCAGCCCCAGGAAGATTCGCCAAAATATTTTCAGAAATAACCCCTGTGCCTCCAACCACAATTGAAGACTCAAACCCATGCAGTGCCTTTTTCGTTGCTTCTGGTAATTCGCTTTTCTTTGTTAATAAAATTGGAAAACCGTTCTCCGCTGCAAAAGATGCGATCGAAAGTGCATCTGGAAAATCCAGTCCGTTTGCTACGATGGCTTTTTCTGGATCGCCACCGAGTACAGCAGCGATGTTTGTCGCCGTTTCAAAACGATCGATTCCACCGATTCGATCGACATCAACCCCTAAGCTTTTGAGCTCATTATAGACATAAGTTGATACAGCACCTTTGCCTCCGAGAATAATAGCTTTCTCGGCTTTTAATCTCGCAAGCTCGTCTTTTACCGATTGAGGAAGCGTCTTGCCAGTTAACAAGATCGGCGCATCCATCTTATAGGCAAGAGGAGCTCCTGCAAGCGCATCAGGGAAATCATCTCCTCGTGCAATGATCACGGTATCAGCTGACTCCCACCCTATATTAGAAATTGCTACTGCCGTTTCGTATCGATTCTTTCCAGAGATTCGTTCGACTTCTACAGGCACAACCATCTTGATCTGCTTCCAAAATTCATCCGCTATCACCTTATAGCCTGCTGGTCCCGGATGGACATTTTGAGGATTCGGTAAATACTCAGTATAGTTCATAGCAATCGCATCATACGTAGGTACAAACCCACTACCCGATCCGACTGCTAGCGTTTGAATCATTTGATTTAATGACTGCATGAGCTGAGTGAATACCACTTGCTGCTCCGCTGGATATGCGTAAAACGAGTTATAATAGCCCATTAAGAATACGTTGGCATCCGGATTTAATTTACGGATTACTCCCATGACTTGCGCATAGTTTGCTTGGACTTTTTGAAACAATAGCTTTACTTTCTCTGTATCTTCCAGATCTTCCGGGCTAGTTTTCAAGACGTTTAGAAAGTCATTCGCTCCTATAGTGAGCGTAATAAGATCAGCATTCGCCACAGCTTGTTGCGCTTCTACGTTCATCGTTAATTGTTCCAAAAGACCATCAGTCGTAAGACCCGGCACAGCGAATTTCTTTGTATATGACTCTAACTGATAGATGTTTTCTAAATCATGTGCTATGTAATCTGCATAGCTATCGCCTGGTTTTCCATCAAATTGGATCCCTACAGCCAATGAATCACCAAGGGCAACATAACTCCATTGATCATGAGCGAACGGGGCAGCGTTTGCAAAAGACGGAGCAAAAAGCATCATAACAAGGGACAGGATAACCAATAATCGCGTTTTCCTAAAACGTTGCTTCACTTGTTTGCCTCCTTTGATTGCTGTTCTTTATGTTATGCATTATAAAGAACATTGCTTTATTACTATTTGCCACGCCATTCAAAAGTCCTGCTGAAAATAAAAATAAAGGAAGCACCATGATGGCACTTCCTTTAGTATCTCTTTATTTTGAAAGCTTATTAAACACATCGTCACTTACTGCGCCAGTTCCGCCCGTTACAGTAAAGTCGTATGCTTCTAAATCATCGATTGCTTTTTCAGTCGCTTCAGGAAGCTTGTTCGGTTGAACAAGTAGGATCGATGCGTTCTGCTTCGCCGCAAGAACGGATCCTGCTAGTGCATCTGCAAAGTCCATTCCAGTTGCTACGAACACGCGAGCCGACGGATTTAAATCAGTCGCGATCGTTGCAGCAGTGCTGAAGCGATCTTTCCCAGCATAGCGCGTTGCTTCTGGAAGCATGCCTTCTACTTCTTTACTAATCACGCCAGTTCCACCAGCAACAATCGACATATCAACGTTAGAAAGAGCACGCTTTGTTACCATAGGAAGCTCATCTTCTTCTGATAATAAGATTGGATAGCCGTTACGAGCGGCGTATGATGCGATCGAAAGAGCATCCGGGAAGTTCATTCCGTTTGCAACAACGGCTTGCTCTGGTGAACCACCAAGGCGTGCAGCGATGTTTGCTGCTGTATCAAAACGGTCCTTACCGTTGATTCGCTCAACTTCGACTCCAAGTCCTTCAACCTGGTATTCTACATAGTCACTCACAGCGCCTGTTCCACCAAGAATAACAACATCCTTCGCACCAAGACGCTTGATTTCTTCTTTTACCTTCTTATTAAGAAAATCCTGACCCGTCAGCAAGATCGGAGCGTCCAATTCGTAAGCAAGTGGTGCACCTGCAAGAGCGTCAGGGAATGCATCACCTCGTGCTAGTACAACAGTATCTGCACTCTCCCATCCAGCTTGTGAAACTTTGATAGCCGTGTCATAACGGTCATCTCCAGAAAGACGCGTTGCTTCTTCTTCAACGATTCTTGCTTCTTGCCCCATTTCAATCGTCTTACCGTCGATGTATTCATTAAATAGTTCGAAGTCTACGAAGAAAAGTTCCTCCATACGTCCTTCTTCAGCCGCTTGCCCCATCACTGTGTAGCCATCTCCGCCCGTTGCCATGAACGAGTTTGTTGCGACAGTGTACGTAGCGTCTAGATCAATATCTTTGTAACCTTTATCCGTTTTCACATTCACATCTAAAAGTCGCTTGCCTACTTCAGCTTCTTCATCATAAGAGTACATGATTCCAGAAACGTGAGGGAAACGACCTTCTCCGTCCTGAATACCACTCAATCCGTGTTCGAGAGAATCCATGATTTCTTGACCAGTTAAATCAAGTGTTACAAGATTATTTCCGAATGGCATCGTTGTTAAAACTTCTCCCATCGTGATCGGTCCTTTGTCGATTGAAGCACGGATACCACCACCATTTTGAATCGCAATCGTAGCATCAGTGAACTCTTGTGCCTTTGAAAGCATTGCATCTGTGATCACGTTTCCAAGATTCGTTTCACCAGAGCGCACGGAACTACGTTCACCATCAAGGAATACGTCTGAGTGACCAACCACTTCTTTCTCAATTTCCTCTAGCGGTTTCTTTAGCTCTTCATAAAGCTTCTGAGCTTCAGGATCTGGTTCTATTTTACTATCTCTTCCTAAATTAACAAGGGTTTCATCCCAGCCTGTTAGAACACCGTTAGAATCAAAAGTGACTTGTAGATCTCCAAGGAAGTTGCTGTATTCGAATGCTTGAACAACAAGAGTGGGTTCTTCGTCTTTATGCACAACAATTTCCTCTTCAAGCTTAGTATGACTATGTCCACCAACGATTACATCAATGCCCTCAACCGCTCCTGCAAGCTCTACTTCCGTATTTTTTCCAAGGTGAGTTAGCGCAATGATTTTGTTAATGCCTTTGCCTTCAAACATTTTCACCATTTCTGCCGCATGCTCTTGGTGATCTTCAAATGTGAGGGTATCTCCAGGTCCAGAAAGTTCAGGTGTCGATTCCGTTGTTAAGCCGAACACACCAACTTTCTCACCATTCACATCAAGAACGACTGCTGGATAGATTGTGCCACCATCTCCAGGTGTCCCAACTTCATCTTTATAAAGAGGGTTAAGATCCTCATTCTTACTGTAATCAATGTTCGAACTTACGATTGGAAATTCGGTCTTTTTCACGAAGTCAGAAAACGTTTTTGGACCTTCATCGAATTCGTGGTTACCAGGAACCATCGCATCGTATTCCATCATGTTCATAAACTGAACGTCAGCAAGACCCTTGTATTTGTTGAAGAAAAGGGTTCCGGAAAAAACATCCCCTCCATCAACAAGAATGGAATTCTCGCGCTCAGCACGAATGTCTTTCACAGCTGTAACACGTTTTGCAGCATTTTCTAAGTGTGCATGTGTGTCATTCGTATGCATGATCGTTAAGTCAAAATTCCCCGTAGCCGCTTCAGTTGGTGTTGCAGGTGCAGCAGCTGCAATCCCCATAGCTAGGGCAGCAGATGATAATACAGCGATAAATGGCTTTTTCATTTTCATGTGTTCAGACACTTCCTTCTCTTTTTATAAAATATAGTAGATTGCTAGTTGGGCGGGGCACTGCTGACAGCAGATACCCCGACTCCTCAATTACTTTTTCAGTTGGTTCATAACCTTTTCACTTACAGCACCAGTACCTCCAAGAATGCGGAAGTTAATGATGTCGAGTTCATCAATTGCAGATTGTGTCGCCTCTGGTACCTTCTCTTTTTGAACGAGAAGCATGACTGCATCTTCTTTTGCAGCGAGGACAGACCCAGTTAACGCATCTGCAAATTCGCTTCCTGTCGTGATGAAGGCTTTGTTCGTTGAGCCGACAAGGTCAGTAGCAATGGTTGCCGCTGTCGCATAGCGATCACTTCCGCTATAGCGCTTCGGTTTCGGAAGCTCATTAAACACATCTGCACCGATCGCACCTGTTCCGCCAACAACGATCGTTTCATCGATATAACGAAGAGCTGTTTTCGTTGCTTTAGGCAATTCTTTTTTACCTGTTAGTAAAATTGGATAACCCTTTTTCGCAGCATGTGAAGCAACAGCTAGCGCATCTGGATAGTTATAGCCATCCGCGATGACTGCTTTTGCCGGATTACCGTCAAGGCGCGCGGCAATGTTAGCCGCTGTTTCAAAGCGATCCTTACCAGAGATTCGCTCTGCTTTGATTCCAAGACCTTCAATCTGGTATTCTACGTAATTTGAGATCGCGCCAGTTCCACCAAGAATAATAACGTTCTTAGCAGATAGACGATCGAGCTCAGCCCGAACATCAGCATTCAGTTTGTTCTCAGGATTCAAAAGAATTGGAGCGTCGTATTTGTAAGCAAGTGGCGCACCTGCAAGTGCATCAGGGTACGTATCGCCACGAGCGATCACAACTGTATCCGCCTGCTCCCAGCCTGCTTTTGAAACTTCAATCGCTGTTTTGTAGCGATCTTTTCCACTTGTTCGATCAACTTTTTTATCAAATTGAATCTGAGCTAAAACTGGATCGTGGTCACTCGCGCGTCCATCAGCCTCACTAAAGTCTGAGTTAATATTGATGCTGTCGATCGCAGTATGTTTTGCTAGATTATTCGTTACAAGAATGTGATCAAGAACTTGAGAGTTTCCTTGATAGATGTACGTGTAACGCTCTTCAGCTGAAAGCTTCTCCATCATATTTGTAAGAACATCGCCTTCAAGCGTATTGATTGGATTTGAGAATTCGAAATCGTTCAAGTCTCCTAATACGATCACGTTCGCCTCTTCCATCGTATCGACTGCACGATTAACAAAGTCGTTGATGACAGTCGCTTGCTTCATTCGCTGCACTTCACTATTAAGTACAACAGGGTGATCGCTACCAAATAGCGCACCGTCTCCACCTTTTGAGTTAAAGTGGTTTGCGATGACGATTACTTTTTCACCGTTAAATGAAAATTCTCCAGCAAGTGCTTTACGAGAATCATCGAACGCTTCATTTGTCGGATCGATTCGACCTGGGTTATGCGTCAGACCATTTTTATCAACACCGACTGCAGTCGTTGCATCTCCTTCTGGCTTGTTAGAGAAATCAACGCGATCAGGATTGTAGATGAATCCTACACGAATATTTCCTCCAGGCTGTCCGCCATCTGTTTTATCAAGTGGTGCCACTTCTGCGAATTTATACGTTGGCCCACCAGCGCTTTCGATTGCTTTGATAAGTGCTTTGTAAGATTCACTTGCATCTGTTGTGCCATCGTCAGTCGGTCCGTTGTTATCCTGTACTTCAACGAGACCGATGATGTCAGGTGTCTTCATATTTGAAACGATCGATTCCGCGATTTTCTCTGCTTTTTCAGTTTGAGGCGCACGGAAGTTCTCGATGTTGTAAGACGCTACCGTAAGCTTCTCGTCTGAAACCTCGATTTCTGTTGTTTCTCTTTCAACTCCACCGTCGACAACGGATGGGAATGTACCCGTTGGGCGAATTTTGAAATTGCTATAGTCATAGCTAACGTTACCTAGAATAGATCCATCGAACGAATCGCCCGTTTTCACATTCACGTCAATACCATCAACATCGATCAGCATGCGTTCAGGGTTGTAATCTTCAGGTGAGATCAATAGCCCATCAGCACGTGTGCGAAGTTGATCGTCGCTTGTGTTCACGAAAACTGGTACTTCATCATATTTCGCTGGACCTGAAATCAGCGCATCAGGAATTTCTATAAGCATCCCTTCAAGGCTTTCATAAAAGTCCAGTCCATCTGTTTCAGGGTCAAATGTTTTCATACCATCATCTTCGATTGTTTCAGTTGGCGGCGTGCGATCTTGACCAATCACGATTGCAGCCGGTACTGTTTGATCAGATGAAACCACAGTTACGTTAGATGCTGAGATTTGTGTTGTTAATAAATCTTTTGCATCGTCGTAGCCTTCTTCTCTCCATTCAGCTACCTTACCGTCAACGGAGACTTTGTCGCCCACTTTAACTGAATGACCTTTGCTATAAACATAGATCCCCTCTGATGTTGCAACACGTGCGTCAGGTGTTTCACTTTGCATATAGAAGCCGTTTGCTCCCGCTTTTGCTGTAACAATTCCTTCCACTTCAGATACAGGTTGGCCTTTATATGGAGACTCATGTCCTGCACCTTGAATATCGTGGATGTTCACGTTGTCCGCGGGTTTCAGTACGGTGTAGCTGAATGTTGCTACTTCGCTCGTTCTACCATCTTTCGTTGCGATTGCTTTAATCGTTGTATCTTTTGTAAGTACGATCGGAGCTGTGTACTCAGTGCTTTGATCTGTTGGAGTTGACCCATCCACCGTATAGTGAATGTTCGCTCCTTCTGTCGCAGATTCAAGTTCAACCTTCGTTCCTTCTGTTACTGAACCCGCACCTGGGTTAGCCACAACAGAGAAAGCGTTTTCAATTATATCTGATGCACTACGAAAAACGAGCTTATATTCCTCATGGTCATAGTTAATTACCCCACGAAGAAGCTCATACGTTTTTCCTACTTCAAGATTATCAGTATTGAAATTGTCGATTGTTAATGCTCCTGCTGAATCCGTTGCTTTAAATTCACCAAATTGATTTTTGGATTGGATGGTTACGTTCTTAAGTTCTACGTATTCTCCTTCAACGGCTTCACCGTTATCGGATGTTAGATTAGTAGATTGAATCGTTTGTGGTTGAGGTATGCCTTTATCTTGTGTTGTGATTGCGATTTGTGAAGAAGTTGTGCTGATCTGTGCCATGCCATAATAGTCATCAAGTTTGCCCTCTACTGTGATTTCATCACCTGGGTTTGCTTTGATTCCTTCAGCGCGTACGATGATACCAGCCGTGTCGTCTTGAATGTATAGGTTTGTACTACTTCCAGCAACAAAGGAAGCTGTCGCGATGCCTTTCACTTTCACTGCTGAACCGACTGTTTTCGAACGAGCATCGGCAATAGAAGAAAGTTCGACTGGTTCTGGGTCTGTTCCACCATCTGATAGGTGAGAACCGAGGTAAGTCGTTGTGTCTTTCGCGTGGGATGTCCATTCTGATGAAGCATCGAATGTGTCGTTCGGGTTCGTATCGCCAGACTTGATTGAGTCGTTACGAACGAGGGTAACGTCTTTAGCGAAATCGGCGCTATTTCCGATTTGCCCCAAAGAATCAACAATCGTGTCGTTCTTTTTCAGAACTAACGTGTCATTCCCGTTGAAATTCGTAACGGTTTGATTCGTAGTATCTGCCTGATCGAGAATCACTTGGTCAGCGCTATCATGGGAAAGTACATATACTTCTCCATCAGCTATCGTACCGTCTAATGTTACAGAATACTTAGGCGGTGCTTCCCCATTCGTATAGAGTTCTAGCGCATAGTTAGCTAAATCTACTGAACTACCTGTACCGTTGTAAAGCTCTATTGCTTTGTTGTGACCTCCGCCCTCTATGTATTCAGAAATAATGACACTCTGAAACGTCTCTTCAGCAGCTGATGCATACTGAGAAACAGGCGCAGCAAAAAAGCTCAAGACCATTGAAAAGATCAGCAAGAAGCTAATCATGTGACTCGAAGACTTTCTTTTCAACATGTATCCCCCCGGATTTAGTCAGATTATAGCGAATAATTCCGCCACTTGAAGTATACAACAAAATTTATGAAAAATCTGTAATTTGTTTGTAAATTGTTTGGTGATGGGGCCTGGCCCCATCCAGGCCCCATCACCAAACAAAAAAACCACCAGATCGATGGCTCGATCCGGTGGTCTAGAGGCAGGTTTATCTTCTTCTTTTTCTCATCTTACCCCGATGGTCTTTGACCACCATGCTCTTGTGGGGAGATGGGCTTGAAGATCCTAGAGGGATCATTTCGGAGTTACTGAAGGGAATCAGATATTTCGGGGAGTTTTATAGGGGATGGATTAAAAACGGTAGTGATGCTAGGAGTTAGTTCAGCACCGCTTCAAAGGCTGTAACTCCCGGATATGGGTAATACCCATCCTCTACCGAACAGCCTGGTATCAGTTCAGATAGCGCATCACTCCGCGGTAACATGAATACTTTTCTATTGTGCTTTCGTGCAAAGTGGGCGGTGGACAGGGCACCACTCTTCACGCCAGCTTCAATGACGACTACGTGACTCGACCATGCACTGATCAACGCATTTCGCTGAATAAATTGCTTTGGAGACGGAGGTGTGCCAGGCATGTACTGGGATATCACGGCTCCCTTTTCGATAATTGCTTCGTAGAGCGAGCGGTGCTCTTTCGGATAGCAACGATCTACTCCGCTTGCAACAAAGGCGATCGGTACACCACGATTTACGAGGCAGCCTACGTGGGCAGCTTGATCAATTCCTTTCGCTAGCCCGCTGATCACAGGTATATTTCTTTTAGAAAGAGAGTACGAAAGGTCTTCGGCAGCCCTTCTTCCTTCATCTGTACAATTTCTAGAACCTACGATTGCAACAGAAGGAGTGAATGGACGTATAAAGCCTTTGTAATAAAGTAGAGCTGGTGATTCAGGTAAGTCTTTTGCATATGACGGATAAAGTGGGTCATCCCGGGCTAAAAGCCAGATCTCTTCTTTATAAGCCCGCTCAAGAATGCGCTTGCATTTCTCTAATGACCGAGCTTCCAAAACAGCGTCTCGGACACGTTGAGAAATCCCCTTCACTTCTTGTAGCTCTGAAGAAGAAGCTTCATAAATTCGCTCAGGACTCCCAAATGCGGTCAGAAGTTTCTTTTGAGAAACAGGACCGACATGCCGGATTGAACAAAGCCAGATCCAATGCTCCATTCTAGTCTTCTCTTTCTGTATAAATTTTTCACTTCTTCTTCTCTCTCTGATCCAAAATAGGGTATCAACCTTGTTTAAGATATGGAACGTGTTTCACAAGTTCTGGTAGTATCGAAGGATTGCTATGTTCTACATAACGCTGATAGGCTTCCCTTGCCGGTTGTTGAAAGAAAGCTAGTATGTATTCGGAAGTAACGTGCAGGTCTGTTTTATATGAAAGGTAGGCACTATAACTGCTCCAGGCATAGTCCGATGGATGTTGAACCATCTGGGCATTGACCGGATTAAGGTGAATGTATTTACTTAGGTGTATTTCATACAAAATAGAATCAAGCAGCTCAGCTGTGTAGCGGCCTTGAAATACGTGTCCTGCATAGTCATATTTCTTATTGAAATAACGGGCATAATTGGAGTTGATGACTTTCATGATTTCACCGGGTGGGTAATCGAAGGTTTCGATGGAGAGATGCACATGGTTAGTCATGAGGCAGTAAGCGTGTAAGCGAAACGGAAAAGCGGTACGAGCTTGTTCTAGAAACTTAAAATACGTTAGTCGATCCACTTGCTCATTAAACAGTGAAGCTTTGCGGTTCCCTCGGCATACAATGTGGTACTTTGCCCCGGGAAACCAGATTCGTTTCTTTCGAGCCATTCGAATTGCTCCTTTAAGAGAGGAAGATGAGGAATTTCTACTAATGCGTGGTTGATAGTTGTAGTATATCACTTTTCTATTATTTGGGAATAGTAAAATTTTAAAATATTTGGAAATATTTTAAAGGGGGCCAGGCACGTGCCTGGCCCCCTTACTAAACAATTTACTTTTCTACTATTTCTTTTACGATTTCGTCGCTATTTTCATATATTTCAATCGGGAGTCCATCTGGGTCTTGAAAGAAAGTGAACCGCTTCCCTGTTAATTCATCTATTCTAAGGTTTTCAATCGTATCGACACCTTTGCTTTTTAACTTCTGCACAACACGGTTGATGTCTTGTACTTCAAATGCTACATGTCGAAGTCCTCGCGCTTCTGGATAGCTTAGACGCTCTGGGGCTTCAACAAACGAGAACAGCTCGATTTGAGTATGCCCTCCAACTGCGAGATCGAGCTTGTACGACTGCTGTTCTTCTCTAAATGTTTCTTGAATCACGTTTAATCCAAGTACATTCACATAAAAATGCTTCGAACAGTCATAGTCTGAACAAATGATTGCTACATGGTGCAACTTCGTAAACATCTTCGATCACCTCTTTCTAAACTTAGCGAAGTGTTTTTATTTCGTCAATTAACTTAAGCAGATACCCCCCCTTAGAAATTGAAATTCCATCGATTTTCTTTCCTGAAATTAAGGTAAAAAAAGTTTATGTAAGCAACAAAAAACAACAAATTTCTTAGCTTTTTCCGACTATGATAGAAACAAGGCATCATTTGTATACATAGGTCCAAAGTAGCGGGTATCCTCCAGCCAAAGGCACTCTACTTTGAAAGAAGTAGATCGCAAAGTTATCAGGTCTAAGGGAGTATCGGTCAGACGAATCCTATGACGGCTGAACTACCTGGAATATTGAGGAGGAATGGGATGAATACAGGTGAAAAGGTGAAGCTTGATGATGAGTGGGTTTTTCTAATTCTTAAAGCGAAAGAATTGGGATTATCGGTAGAAGAGGTGAAATCTTTTATTCGAAAGGAGAAAATGGTCAGGGGTTCTTAGACTTGATCAAAGGGGTGATTACCGCTTTTGTTCTATTTACGGAACATAACCATACTGATATAATACTTAGTATCTAAGAGATATGTCGAAGTATGGGAGGGTAAGAGATGATAGGAGAGCAAGTAAAGAAGTATCGTTTACGTAAAGGCCTCTCACTTTCTGAATTAGCTGAACGCGCTAGTGTAGCAAAATCCTATTTGAGTTCAATTGAACGAAACATACAATCTAACCCTTCTATTCAATTTTTGGAGAAGATTTCAGGAGTATTAGATGTTTCCGTAGAGGTTCTTCTTCAAGGAGATAACCTAATCCATCAAAGTGAGTTGGATTCAGAGTGGAAGAAGCTTGTTAAGGAAGCAATGAACTCTGGTGTTAGCAAAGAACAATTCAAAGAGTTCCTTGAATTTAACAAATGGCGTGCAAAGCAGGGAAGCGACAACTAATTTAGTGACCAGGAGCCTTAGATGAAGGCTCTTTTTATTTTTCTTCAAAGTAAAAAGAGCCAATAGGCGTGGTAGACTACAATGAACGTATAAAGAATGGATGCAACGATCAACGATGCCGATACGAAACGTGAATCGAATTCAAACTTCATAATGCCTATAAATATAAGCACTATAGATAATGCGAGCTTAAAGATAAGAAAAGCATATGGATGATAATGTACCAAAGCCTTCATCATTGGGTTAGCTTCTTCTATCACGCTATTTTGCACACCCCAATATGTAATGAAGCCATCTATGATATTGCAGCAGGCCAAATAGTAAAGGGTGAATTGAAAGAATAGCTGCGAATGAGGCCTCATTCCGTATTGGAGGAGATGATTTGATTCTTTATGATTTCGCTTAATTCGTTATATAGTTTCCGTTCGTCATTAAAGAGCCATTTGCTACTTTCCTCTTGGACTTCCAACTCCCTAACCTTATTTAGAATAAAATCTAAATCACACCTACCTTTATATTCATCGTTAATATATAGTTTGCTTGTCCTTTCGTCGAGAGCAACGATCTTTACCCTTTTTCCTGTAATATAGGACACGAATGTAGAATGACCTAACTTAATCATCTTAATTCCTCCCTACTTTTTTGAGGAATTATCAAGAAATTGTCTAATTTCTTCCTTACTGAGACCCAATTTTTTTGCTTTTGAAATAAGGTTTATCCATTCTAAGTCCAATTTTTCCCCACCATACGCCCTCATTTTCATCCTCCTTACTTTATTCTCTCTATTACGACATTATTAAGAACGTTACTGTTCTTTATTTAGAATATAAATCTAATATAATCTTATGAGATTGAATATAAAAGACTGAAAATTCTTTATTTTCATTACATCACGTTAGAAAATCAGTAATATTCTAATCTATGCTTGTTTTTTCTTATAATTCCATTTATTTACGTTTTTTTAATTTGCGTCATTTGTTCTATTTACAGAACGGGTTGTTCTTGATAAAATTGAAACAATAAATAATAACAAAGTTGAGGTATTGGGGATGATAGGTGCAAAAATCAAACTTTATCGAAACCGAATGGGACTTTCATTAACCGAATTAGCAAAACGAGCGGGTGTGGCAAAATCATATCTTAGCTCAATCGAACGAAACCAGCAGGCTAATCCATCCATTCAATTCCTTGAAAAAATTGCTACTGTCTTGAAAGTACCTATGGATGTGTTTATTCATGAGGATGAATTCGGAGACAGAGAGTCACAGCTTGACCCTGAATGGGAAGCATTGATTGAAGAAGCAATGCGATCAGGAATTACGAAAGAGGACTTTGAAGAATTCCTTGAGTTTAGGAAATGGCAATTAAACAAAAAAGAATAGAGAAAATAAAAAAACTCCCGCCTGGAGTGGACGGGAGCTTAAAGACTTATTCAGCAGAATTCTCAGAGTTATTTGTGCCCTCGTTGGAAGCAGGCTCTTCTGTGTTACTTCCGTTATTCGTAGAGTTGTTCCCTTCTTCTTCCCCACCACTGCTACAAGCCGTGATGAGCATTACAGCTAGAAACGAAGTTGCAATTTTGGCCATGAATTTCTTATTCATTATCAAAATTCCTCCCTGAAAACTAAGTATGACCGCGGCTACTGAATAAGCGGTTGACCAAATCATAACAGCAAAATAATCTCATGTGTTTGAATTAACAGAGTTTCAATAAATGCTTTACAAACCTGGCTTCTTTTTTTACAAATTGCTGTTTAGGAATAAAAAAAAGCAACTCGATAAACGAGATGCTTCTACAAACTTTATTTTAAGGCAAACATTATTTCCGCTTCCGCAGCTACTTCACCATCAACCGTCGCTGTGGCTTTTCCTTTGCCCATAGGTCCTTTAATGCGAATGATTTCTACTTCTAATCGAAGCTGATCACCTGGTTTAACTTGTCTCTTGAATCGGCATTTATCAATACCGGTAAAGAAAGCTAACTTTCCTTGGTTCTCTTCTTTCTTAAGCATTGCAACAGCTCCGACCTGCGCAAGTGCTTCTACAATTAAGACACCTGGCATGACAGGGTAATCAGGAAAGTGGCCGTTGAAAAATTCTTCATTGGCTGTAACGTTCTTAATCCCAATCGCTCTTACTTCTTCTTCTACTTCCACAATCTTATCAACAAGTAGAAAAGGATAGCGGTGTGGAATGATCGATTTGATATCTTGAATATCCATCATAACGTGTGCTCCTTTCGTTTACTCTGTTTCTTTCTTAACAATATCAGAAATCTTCATCCAGGTCTCTTTCTTGAAAACATCTCCTGGACTTCCTTCTCCGATGACCCCGTATCCAATCATAGCTCCTGCAACAAGTGAGAGAGCAAGGAGCAAAGTAACGAGAATAAGGCGCAGCCAAATCGGGATCAACCGAATTCTTGGCTTGCGCTCTTTTATTTTAGATTTATCTTTTGTCTTTTTTCCCTCATCATTCATAGGTTTGATTTCTGAGGTTTCATTTACGTTTTCATGGTTGTTCGCCATCATGATAACACCCTTACGAATAGTTTCCGTTACCCAAGAACTTCCGATAAGTTATACTAGTTTCTTTTTAGCGATTTTGTCCATATGTTCAAGCATGAGGCCTGTCCCTTTTGCAACACAGCTCATTGGCTCTTCAGCAATTAGTACTGGTACCATCAGCTCTTCAGCAAATAGTTGATCGATACCATGCAGAAGCGCGCCTCCGCCTGTCATGATCACACCGCGATCGATAATATCTGCCGAAAGTTCAGGAGGAGTACGTTCGAGAACGCTTTTCGCAGCCATCACCATATGGGAGATCGGTTCTTGCAGTGCCTGTTGAATTTCATCAGACTTTACTGTGATCGTTCTAGGAAGTCCAGATACCATGTCGCGTCCACGAATGTCGAGCTCTTCTTTCCGACCACCTGGAAATACCGTTGCAACATTGATTTTGATCTGTTCTGCCGTACGTTCTCCGATCAAGAGCTTGTACGTTTTCTTAATATAATCTAAAATTTCGTAATCAAACTTGTCCCCTGCCATCTTAATGGAAGAGGCGGTGACGATATCGCCCATTGAAAGTACCGCGATATCAGTCGTTCCACCGCCTATATCCACAACCATATTGCCGCTTGGTTGGAAAATATCCATTCCTGCACCAATCGCTGCAACCTTTGGTTCCTCTTCAAGGAAAATTTGTTTACCACCGCTTTTTTCAGCAGCTTCTTTGATCGCTTTTTTCTCAACCGATGTAATATTGGTTGGTGTACAGATTAAAATACGTGGCTTAGATAGAAAACTTTTCACATTGATCTTGTTCAAGAAATGTCTAAGCATCACTTCCGTAATATCGAAGTCAGCGATGACTCCATCCTTCAAAGGACGAGTAGGAACGATGTTTCCAGGCGTCCGGCCTACCATTTGTCTAGCTTCCTCACCAACAGCAAGCGCTTTGCCCGTGGTGGTGTCAATTGCTACAACAGAAGGCTCATCAAGCACAATTCCTTTACCTTTTAAATAAATCAGTACGTTTGCAGTACCTAAGTCAATCCCTATATCACGTGATAACATGATCTATCCTCCCTGTGTTCAATCACTCATCTATAAGTTCCAATCCTAGTATGTATAGAGTTCATATCCATTAGTATATTGTATCACATAAATGAACACGGAAGAAAAGATTTAGAAAAAATTGTCGTTTTGAAAATCGATTATTTTACAGCTTCTTCCTTTTCTGTGTCCTTTCTATATTTTATTCTAGTCGCTTCCCCGCCTCTGAGATGTCGGATGGATTTGTGGTACTCAAGAATCTCTTTCACCTCATTAGCAAGGTCAGGATTGATTTCTGGAAGTCTTTCAGTAAGGTCCTTATGGACGGTGCTTTTTGATACTCCAAACTCTTTGGCGATCACCCTCACCGTTTTTTTCGTCTCCACGATGTAATTTCCAATCTTGATGGTTCGCTCTTTGATGTAATCGTGCACACCACTCGCCTCCCTAAATTGGATGTGAGAGATGCGAAATGAGACTGATAAAGTGATCATGCAACGAAGCTCTAGTCATCAAGTCGATCTACATGATGTCAGGAGAATTGTGTACAAGAATACTTCGAAGCGTTACCACAACTTCTCACCTCTGCCCCTCATTTACTAAGTTTTGTAACATTTTATTAGGGGTTGGATAGTTATATACCAAAAAGTCAAGAGGGACAAGTGAATTTATTTAATTTTCTTAAAATTATAACCCCTTAAACCTTTCTGAGTGGTGATTGATTTCCGCTCCAATCAATTATGAAGTATGATTATACTCAAATTTCTTTATAAGAAACTTAATTATTGAAAGGTCCTAAAATATAAACAGCCTCTGATACGATTGAATCCTGAGCGTCGAGAAAGTCTTAAGAACCATCTGCCACGGTTATAGTGGTGATTTCCACTCCAGGATGCTCGCTTTCCTCGTGGCGGGCGGTGAGCCTTCTCAGCGCACAAAAACGTTGCGCCTCCGGGGTCTCACCTGTCCCGCACATCCCGCTGGAGTCGAGCATCCTTCCGCTCCAATCTGCATTTCAGGGTATGATTACGAGAAAAAGCAAAGCTGGGGAGCTCAATAACCAGGGTTTCCCTACAAACTAAGCCCCGGATACCATTGTATCCGGGGCTACTTCTTTAAATGACTTCATCATCTTTCCATACTTCGCCATTTCGATACTTCAATTGTTCAGGGTAACGAAGATCTAGTACTTCTTCTTGTGTTTTCTGCGATGGCGGCTTTGTACTTAGTGAAACGAGAATATTGGTGAGGAAAGCTGCCGCAGCTCCAAATACTCCCGCTCCTGTGTCGATGATCCCAAAGACCGTCACCCCTCCAAATTTAGCTAGGAAGATATAAGTGAGGGTTACGAGCAGTCCTACAATCATCCCTGAAATAACGCCAGGCGCATTTCCACGTTTCCACCATACACCTAGAATCAGTGCCGGGAAGAACGTACCAGAGGCGAGTGCAAACGCCCAGGCTACAATTTGCGTAATAACGCCAGGAGGGTTCAAAGCCACAAGACCAGCTACAATCGTTGCGATCAAGATTGACCACCTTGCAACTGCCATTCTCTTCTTCTCAGACGCATTCGGATTAATGATCCGGAAGTAAATGTCATGTGAAAAAGAAGAAGAAATAGCCATAAGAAGGCCACCTGCTGTTGATAGGGCTGCTGCCATTGCACCAGCTGCCACAAGGCCAATGACGAAAATTCCAAGGTTTGCGATTTCTGGCGTGGCCATCACGACAATATCGTTGCTTATCGCGATTTCTTTCCACTGAAGAATCCCATCAGAGTTGGCATCTGCCATGCTGAGTAAACCAGTATTGATCCATTTCTCAGTCCACCCTGGGAGGTTATCAATCGGACTACCTGCGACTTGTTTCATCAAGATGAAACGTGAGAAAGCTGCGTATGCCGGAGCCGACAAGTAAAGTAAACCGATAAATAGAAGGGCCCACGCGCCACTCCATCGAGCTGCTTTCATCGTCGAAACCGTATAGAAGCGTACGATAACGTGAGGCAAGCCTGCTGTTCCTGCCATCAAACTAAACATCAATGCGAGGAACTGCCATTTAGAAGCAGTATCAAACGGCTTAAAATACTCTGAAATACCGAGTTCTCGATCCAGTGCGCCTAACTCAGACACGATGTTTCCATAACTTAACCACGGCAAGGGATTATTCGTAAGCTGAAGTGACATGAAGATAATTGGCACAAGATAGGCTATGATCAAAATGACATATTGAGCAACCTGCGTCCAGGTAATCCCCTTCATACCGCCCATCGTTGCATAAATTGCAATAATCACAACCCCAATCATGACGCCAACCTTTGCATCTACTTCAAATAATCTCCCGATCACGACCCCTGAACCAGCTAACTGTCCGATCGAGTATGTAAAACTAATGATGATTGTTGCGATGGCTGCGATAACTAGTGCTGTTTTGCTTTGAAAACGATCACCAATAAATTCTGGAACTGTATAGCGGCCAGATTTCCGAAGTTGAGGTGCTAATAGAAAAGTAAGGAGTAAATACCCACCTGTCCAGCCCATAATATAAGCTAATCCATCGTAACCAAGTACCATTACAGTTCCGGCTAAGCCGATGAATGAAGCTGCACTCATCCAATCCGCTCCAATCGCCATCCCATTGTAAATCGGTGGGACACCACGACCTGCTACAAAGAACTCTGACGTTTGCTTTGCTCTATTGTATACGGCTATCCCAATATACAACCCAAACGAGGCGATAATAAGTAGTAATGAAACTAGAAACTGTGAATCCATTCTTATCCTCCCTCTTATTGACTTAGTGTTTGTCCCTTAACATTCTTGCTCTTCTTCTCTACTAAATTGTACTTTTCATCTATTCGATCACATATGTAAGCGTTAACAAATAGTAGAATGATAAATATGACGATCGAACCTTGAGCACCCATAAAATAATGCAGCGGAAAACCATTAAACGTATACTGCGCTAGCGTTTCAGCGATCAAAACCATTCCGAAGGAAACAGTTAGCCAAATGATTAAGAGAACAGTGGTCAGTCGAAATCTAGCTTTTGTGTAAGCATCTGCCGTTTGTTTATCGATCTTCTTCACTATTCTTCCACCTCCAATTATTTTAAATTAAAAATAAGCTCTACAGTTTCTCCAAAACCTAGCGGAACTCTGGCAATCTCTACGATTAAATAAACACCCAATAAACCAATGGGCATAAGCAAAAATAGAGGTTTTCTTTTCCGGACAGTAATGACGATACTTATTAAAACCGCTATGATTAAGACATATAAAATTGTAGATTCTCCTTTCGTCTAAATAATCTGAATTTTTGTAAATTATATTTTTCATTATCATGCTAGAGAAACTATAAGTCAACACTTCTTTTCCACAAATCTTCCAATAATTCGCCCTATTCTTTAACGAAAGGACATAAAATTCCCTGCTATTTCCCGGGAAAGGTCGATTGCTGTTACATGATACTCTTCCATTATTTAATAGAACATAAAAAAGCCTCCGATCGCTCGGAGGCCCTGTTTCTTATTGAGAGTCTTTTGACCCTTTTTCATTGTTTGCGTTTGAGTCTTTCGAACCTTTTTCATCAGTTTCTTCTGCGTCTTTTGACCCTTTTTCATCTGCTTTATCCGCGTCTTTTTCAGCTTTCTCTTCTGCATCTTTCTCAGAATCTACTCCCTGATTACCTTCTGAAGCTGATGGATTTGTAACAGGGTTTCCAGCTTCTGAGTTATCACTCATTTCCTGTACTTCTACAGCAGAGGAAGGTTGATTAAAGACTTCAAGCGGATTAACTGGTGTTCCTTCTTTACGTACTTCGAAGTGTACATGCACGCCTGCATCCGTATCGAATGTGTTTGTTCCAGCTGTTCCTAACTTATCGCCTTGCTTCACTTTGTCGCCTTCAGCAACTTCAAGCTCATCAAGAGACTCATAAACAGTTACAACGCCATCATTATGTTCGATGTGTACGATATTACCAAGCAACTGATCTTTTTCTGCTTTCATAACTTTACCACTCATAGCAGCTACGACTTCAAAACTTGCACCATCATCTTTTGCATAGTCGATTCCTGAATTCTGGTAGTAGGTATTATTATAGAATACGAGAGCAGCTTTTTGTTCGTCAGTGCTAGCTTCAGCGTCGTAATATTGCTTTTGAACAAATACGCCACTATCTTCAGAAGCAGGTACTTTAAAGACTTCAGAATCACCAAGAACCGGGACAGACTTTTCGTCAGCATCAAAGGCACTTCTGTCAGAATCAATGTCACTCAAGTCACGGGGCTCTGCATTTTCTTGTCCACCTTGCATCCATAACACCGCTGTTAATACTAGTGCTGCGAACCCAAGATATACTGCTGGATAAATCCAACGCTTTCTAGCTAGCCTTTGCCATTTAGAAGCACTTTTTTCAATAGGATGAGATTTTTTGTTTTCATCTCCCATTTATCATCACCTCAGCAATCATTCTTGTCAGGTTACAAGGTTTCTATACACATTACAGAAAAAATATCTATTTATTTTTCGACAAGAGGGTTATTTTTATGCATTTGGTTTCAGTTTCCTTAAAAAAACGCATATCGAACAAGCAAAAAAGCCGCATCGCTGCGACTTTTATCGTTGTGCTGTTAAATTTTCCACATAGCGCCCCATCTCACTGATCGCCACGCCTTTATAATAGTGTTTCACGATTTCATCGTAAGCTTTCCCTTCTTCAGCCATCCCGTTCGCCCCGTACTGGCTCATACCTACTCCATGCCCATAACCTTTTGTTGTTACGGATATTCTGTCTCCATTCCGCTCCCAGGTGAAGTCTGAAGATCTTAAGCCTAAGAGGTCTCTTATTTCCCTACCGGAAAACGATTTACCAGCTACTTCAACCACACCTACTCGTTTCCCTGTTGTTAAGTTTTTTATGGAGCCGATCGATCCATCTGCAGGAAGCGTTATGCCGAGCTTTTGTTCAAACTCACTTGTTGAGAAAGACACTTGATCGGAGTATTTTGGAGATTGCTTATCCCATGGACTTTCTACACTACGCAAATATGGGGCTGCGTTTTCCCAGTAGTCCTCCGAATTCTCCGTGTATCCATTACTCGTTGAGAAAAAAGAAGCGTAGATCGGGTTTCCTTCATACGTTAAGATCTGACCGGTTGTTTCCTCAACAGCCTTCTCGATCTTTGCGTATTTCGTCTCGAATTCTGCCCCCCAGGCTTCCTTCAGCTGATCATTGTCTTTAAACACCTGGTGCTGAATGGTATCTGTCACGATTGCGTTACCTGGTAGCTTCTCAGTTGGATTTGCTAGCCGTGTGACTACGAACGTTCTTGCTGTTAATGCCTGGGCCTTCAACGCTTCCATATTGAATTCTGCTGGCATTTCAGCCGCTACAACGCCTTTTACATATTCTTCGATAGGAACGTTTACGGTCTTTTCAAGCTGAGCTCGATAGACAGGAACATCGACAGTCTTCGTAGGTATCGTTTTGTCTTTAACGTTCGCTTGAGTTGCCACAGGTGGTTCTCCAGTAGCCCCATAAGGTAGGACTAAAACAGATGGTAGAAGAATAATAATGCCGGCAAACAATACAAGTGTCGTAAGGATTTTTCTCATTCGCATGCCCCCGTCATTTAAATGTATCTCCACTAACACCTTATGGAAGAGGACAACCATTTAGAACAGAAACGATGGCTACATTAAAACGGCTTCTCGTCTGCTATACACATTTCTACACAACAAAAAAACCGTAGCTCATCGCTACGGTTTTCATTACTCTATGCTAATTTCGGTTTAACATCCGTCTCTTCGACTACAGCTTCAGAAGCATTTTCAGCTTCGTCAAGGTTAACGCGTTCCACGTCAGCGCCAAGAGCCGCAAGCTTCTCAGCAAAGTTAACATATCCGCGATCTAAGTGCTTGAGTTCATCTACTCGCGTATAGCCGTCTGCAACTAGACCAGCTAAGATAAGAGCAGCTCCAGCACGGAGGTCGGTCGCTGATACTTCAGCACCTTGTAACTTTGAAGGACCTTCGATAATAGCAGCACGACCCTCGATTTTAATGTTTCCATTCATGCGACGAAATTCTTCTACGTGCATGAAGCGATTTTCAAATACTGTCTCCGTGATCACACTTGTACCCTTTGCTTGAAGCAAAAGTGCCATCATCTGTGACTGCATATCTGTAGGGAAACCAGGGTGTGGCATTGTTTTGAGATCTACTGGTTTCAACGTTTCAGGACCGATAACTCTTAGTCCATCACCTTCTTCAATAATCTCTACGCCCATTTCTTCCATCTTAGAAATAAGAGGTCTCATGTGCTCAGAAACAGCGTTTTCTACAAGAACGTTACCGCCTGTAATCGCAGATGCTACCATAAAAGTACCTGCTTCGATGCGATCTGGAATAACAGTGTGTTCAGCACCGTATAACTTCTCGACACCGTCGATTCGAATTGTTCCTGTACCTGCGCCACGTACTTTCGCACCCATTGCATTTAGATAATTCGCTAGACAGACGATTTCAGGCTCTTGAGCAACGTTTTCTAAGACCGTTGTACCTTCAGCAAGAACAGCTGCCATCATAATGTTTTCTGTAGCTCCAACACTTGGGAAGTCAAGGTAAATCTTTGCGCCTTGAAGTCTTCCTTTAATAGAAGCTTCGATAAATCCGTTTCCGATTTGAACCTCAGCACCCATTGCTTCAAATCCTTTGAGGTGCTGATCGATCGGTCTAGATCCGATTGCACAACCACCAGGAAGTGCGATGCGGGCATGACCCACGCGGGCCAATAATGGTCCCATCACTAGAAATGAAGCTCTCATTTTGCGTACTGCTTCAAAAGGTGCTTCTGTTTTTAGTGGTTTTGTTGCATCTACATGAATCGTATTTCCATTTATCTCTGACTCAACGTTCAGATAACTTAATACTTCGCTAATCGTGTGTACATCTGATAAGGCCGGCACATCCTTTAACGTGCTCGTGCCTTCATGTGCTAAAACAGATGCTGTGATGACGGGCAAGACTGCATTCTTAGCTCCCTCGACTCTGACAGAGCCAGTCAGTCTCCTGCCACCTCGGACGATGATTTTTTCCAACGTATTCCCCTCCGCGTCCAATTTGTATATTAATATTCAGTCGTAATTATCGGTGTGCCAATTGTGACGGTAGTTGCGCCGCCCAATCCTGTATCTCTTAATGCTATTTGTAAATTCATTCTCTGGTTGTTCGTTGTAATATTAGCTTTCCACTTCTTATGGTATGCGGAAAGTGATACAAACGTCTCTTCATTGACTGCTTCAACTTTCGAGGCTTGAAAATCGTTTAAAAGCTTGTCCGCCTCTTTGTACAAAACAATGTTCATTTTATCATCTTTTACCCCTTTAAAACAAGTGAAGTCAGGGGCATCTTCATGGAAAAATTGTGACTTTTGTGACTTAAAGTGTTCGTAAGCTGTTCGCCATTCCTCCTGGTGAAATCCGGAGACTTCCATTTTATAAATAAGATAAGAGCTGTTACGACCATTCTCCGGATAAGTAATCAGGGTCAGTGTGTCTTTGATCCCTTTCTTAGAATCCAGTTTTGTGCCAATGACCTTCACAATACCGTCGTGCTCATCCTTTTCAGTCCATTTGTAGCCTGGTGAAAGGTCTTGAAGCTCCGACGTAGTTAGTCTCTTCCCTGAGCTATTACTTTTAAAACCCATTTTTTCTTTTGTGTGAAGGGACCAACTTTTAATCGTGACATCATTGTCTATTAAAATGTTCGCAATCTCGGCTGTCTTTACTTCCGTATCTTCTTCAAACGTTACTGATGTACCATTCGAGAAACTTCCAAGAAGCATCGCTGAAAGTAAACCGATCATTAGCTTCATCTTAAACCCTCTCCCCGTTCCGGTCTCTTACTTTCATTGTGACCATAGAGAGCGAGCGCATACATGGAATTTGTAGTCATTAACCGACAAATTCCATTTTGCTATCGTGAAGCTAGTTAGAATAAGTATTTTAGGCGGATGGACCAGTTGTAGTAATCAAGAAAGAAGCTGCTAGTGAGGGAACCGATGCTAATGGTCAGGAGTATCATGAGGACTTTGGCTTGTGGACTATTCGGCTTCTTAACAAATACATCGAAGCGAACAGTTTGCAGCGCCCACCAAGTGATTAATAAAAACACCAGATGAATAAAAATCGAAAAAATCGATTGCTGCGCAAGTGCTTCTGTCATCTTTTTACCCCCTCTCCATTGCACACTTGTACCAATTTCTATTTGCTAATTATAAAAGATATTCTACTTAATGAATATCGGACTTTAACCCCATAATTATAAGCAATAAACTTCATTTTACCATCAATTTCGACAATAATTTTATTTTTTCCTAAATCACAACAAAAAAACCGCAATCCCTGTGAGACTGCGGTACCTATTGATTAAACATTTCCATGAAATGAAAGTAGTCCTGTATAAAAGTTAAAGCCGTCGAAGGGAATATCCCGACTACAAGTGTGGCTGTCGCTGTGATCGTTAGAACAGCCGTGATGCCTGATGAAATAGTGATCGGTTTTTTATCTGTTGGCCTGAAATAAATTTGAACGAGTAGCCCAAAATAATATACGTATGAAAGAACGGTTCCAATAAGCATTGCTCCTGTTAAAAAATATCGCTTCGGTTCTGTTCCAAGAGCGCTCATGAATATTTCAAACTTCCCTATGAACCCTGCAGTAAACGGGATGCCTGCAAGAGACAAAAGAAAGATTGTCATGGCGATTGCGATGAATGGGGAACGTCGAAACATCCCTGCAAACGAAGCGATCGTCACATCTTCTTTTTCTTTCGTTACAGCATGTATGACCGCAAAAGCACCAATATTCATTAAGAGATAAGCCATTAAATAAAACCATATCACTTCAAAAACCATTTCCGATAACGCCGCAAACGGAATAAGGATATACCCTGCGTGCGCGATACTCGAGTAGGCAAAAAGCCGTTTAGCATTCAGCTGTCTAAGCGCGATAAGATTTCCTATTAAAATCGTTAGAATCGCTATAATCCCTATATAAGGTCGGACGGATACGAGTAACGACTCATAACTCATTCCATCTGGTGTAATGACCTTTCCTGTCCCTGGTGCGAAAACAAACGGAACCATAAGCACTCGAAGGATGATCGCAAATCCAGCTGTTTTTGATACTACGCTTAGAAAAGCTGTGATCGGGGTTTCAGCTCCCTGGTAGACGTCAGGTGCCCACATATGAAAAGGCGCTGCTGCAATTTTGAATACCAGTCCGATAAAAATCATTAGGAAAGCAAAAACGACGAGAAAACGATTCTCTGCCACAATGTCTCCAGCCATTGCTGACTGAATCGCATATAGATTCGTTTCTCCTGAAAGACCATACACATAGCTCATCCCGAATAGTGTGATTGCGGTGGCAATCCCTCCATTTACGAGGTATTTAAATGCAGCTTCGTTTGCGAAATGATTCGTTTTTCTTATCCCTACTAGTATATAAGAAGATAAGCTCAATAGCTCAAGACCAACAAATAAGGTGATAAGATCAGCGCTCGAAGCCATCATCATCCCGCCGAGAAGCGCAGTTAAAATAAGATAGTAGTATTCACCCCTCACGTGCTCTAGATCATCGGCAGCTGGAAGCCCAAGCAAGAGTACGAAACCAGTTCCAACCAGCATCAAGAGCTTAAATGCTTTCGCAAAGGAGTCTAGACGGAACGTTTCATTCAGGATTGAAACAACGCCATTGTCGAACTGCAGAAAGAGAAAGGTCGTTGCCAATCCAACTCCTGCAAGGGCGAACCATACGAGTATCGTACGGTTTTTCTCCTTATTCATAAACAGATCGATCAGGGAGAGTGCTACAGCAGTAATTAGGATGATAAATTCAGGCATCATACTATCCCAATTGAATTGCATCAATGTCGACATATCCATATCTCTAACCCCCTATCCCAATCGTTCTCAGTGTGCTAGACAAGATTCCTGGGTAAACGCCGATCCAGATAATCATGATGAGTAAGACCGCTGAAGGAACGAGTTCAGTCACCGTGAGATCTGCCTTTCGATCAAACGATGGTCGCCTTTCACCAAAGGTTACAGCGAGAACTGCTCGTAATATATAAACAGCCGTTAAAATAATTCCTATTACTCCGATTACACCGATCACAGGCATCGCTTCAAACACACCTAGGAATGCTAGAAACTCACTAATGAAGCCGCTCATACCTGGTAAACCCAGTGATGCAAGTCCTGCTGCTAAAAAGAACCCAGCAAATAACGGCGTCTGACTCGCAATTCCCCCAAGCTCATCGAGTCTTGTTGTTCCAAAACGATCTACGATGACACCAATTAGGAGGAAGAGTAGCGCTGCGATAAGTCCATGTGAGATGGTTTGAAAAATCGCCCCCTGTACGCCTGCTGTATTGAATGAAGCCAAACCAAGCAACACGATTCCCATGTGAGATATGGAAGAGTAAGCAAGTAACGCACGGAGTTCAGTTTGGACGAAAGCGATGAATGCGCCATATAGAAGGTTGATCAGTCCAAGTATGGCGAGAACCACCGCCATGTCCTGAAGCTGTTCTGGAAAGAAACCACCTCCAAAGCGAATCAATCCATATGCCCCTATCTTCAGTAGAACACCTGCATGAATCATGACGACTGCTATCGGCGCTTCTACGTGTACGCGTACCATCCAAGAATGAAGGGGAACGATCGGTAGTTTTGTGCCAAATGCAAGAACGAGTAGAACCAATAGCCACATTCTCGCGTCATACGAGAGATATTCAAGTGAATCCGTATCTTTCAACATGACAGTAAGTTCTGTAATGTTCGTTGTATGCATCTCAACGAAAAGTGTAATGATCACGACAAGAAGCAAGATAGACCCAATTCCATTGTAGATTAAGAATGAGAAGGCAGCTCGTTCCTTGTGAAACCCTCCCCACCTTCCAAGAAGTAAGAAAGTCGAGACAAGAGTAATCTCAAAAAACAAGAAAAAGAGGAACAAGTTTTCACTAGAAAAAACGCCAAGTATGCCAAGTTCAAGCGCCAAGAAAAGAATAAAGAATCCTTTCACACCATCCTTCATTCGATGCGCTGTAAAAGAAGCAAGAAACGTGATGAGTGACGTTAGAAACAAAAACAAGAGAGATAATCCAGTGACGCCTAGCTCATAAGCAATGATATATGGCTCGTTCGGACTAATCGATGTCATCAATTCAAACCATGTAAGAGACTGTTTGAGCTGGACCCCTTCGATGCCTCGGTCAAATAACGAGAACACGATGACGGTAAGAAGAAGTGGTAATAAGGTAGATACCGTACCGATCCATTTTATTGAGTGGTTTTTTGGAGACACGAAGCAAAGTAATACGATTCCTAGGAGAGGCGAGAATACGATCAATGTAAGTAAATATGACTCGGTCATTGGAAATACCCCCCTAATGCCGCGATAACGAGCAGAACAATTACGAGACCCGAGAATGCGACGGCACCATAGGTCTGCACCTGTCCAGATTGAACTTTCACACCTGTTTTGCTGAGTTGTGTCACGACTCCCCTCACTGCTGCAGCTGCTCCTTCTACAATGAAGCGATCAAAATAGCTCCAGAAGTAGCTGAAAACAAAAAGTCCTCTAACAAAAACAGCATCGTAAATTTCATCTATATAATATTTTCGATACAAAACCTGATGTATTTCTTTCAGCGATCCATATAGCCAATTTCGAGGAACACTTTGTTTCGCATACATCAACCAAGCAAGAGCGATCCCTCCTATAGACAAGGCACTTGCAAGAATCGGAATCCAGAACGGCGCTTCGATCGCACGGAATACAACCGGATAAGGTGTCGTTTCGAGCCAATCACCAAGAAACGTGCCGAACCAGTGTGTCTGGATGAATCCTGAAAGAACCGCGAGACCGGCAAGTACCGCCATTGGAATAAGCATCGTCCGCGGTGATTCTTTTGCCTCCCCTTTCTCTTCTCCAGCAAAAACAAGAAAATAAAGACGGAACATATATAAAGCGGTGAGAAACGCAGTAAGGAGAGCTAAACCGAACAAAATATAGCGCTCATCTGTAAAAGCAGAAGCAAGGATTTCATCTTTGCTAAAGAACCCTGAGAAAAGCGGAAAGCCAGATAGCGCTAAACTCCCAAGAAGAAAAAGAAGTGCTGTTCCTTTTATCTTTTTACCGAGACCACCTAATTTTAGAATGTTCTGCTCATGTGCTGCATGAATAACGCTCCCTGCCGCAAGAAAAAGCAATGCTTTGAAGAACGCGTGAGTGGTGAGGTGGAAGATTGCTGCTGTATAACCAGCCGTTCCAAGAGCTAACATCATATAACCAAGCTGACTGATTGTTGAGTATGCTAAAATTCGTTTGATATCGTTTTGAACGAGCGCAATGGTGGCTGCAAAGATCGCTGTACCTCCACCCGTAATGGCAACAGTCGTCATCGCAACCTCTGAAGCTATGAATAGAGGGAACATCACGGCAACAAGATAGACACCAGCCGCTACCATCGTTGCAGCATGAATGAGAGCAGATACCGGTGTCGGACCTTCCATTGCATCCGGTAACCATGTATGCAGTGGAAATTGTCCGGATTTCCCAACCGCACCTATGAAAATAAGGATGGCTGTTATGGTGATCATCGTTGGCGTTATATCACCAGATGCCGCTGCAGCGAAAATGCCGTCTAACTCAAGCGTACCGGTTTGCCAGTACAGTAGGAAGATTGCAACAAGCAAACCTACGTCCCCGATTCTCGTTACGATGAAGGCTTTCTTAGCTGCCGCCTTTGCTTCAGGCTTATAAAAATAAAAACCTACTAAAAGGAAAGAACATACTCCTACGAGCTCCCAGAAGAAATAAATTTGAAGAAGATTTGGCGACAAAACGAGCGCTGTCATCGAAAAAGTGAAAAGTCCTAAATAGCCAAAAAACGTTGCGATCCGCTCGTCATCCTCCATGTAACCGATCGAATACATATGTACCAGAAAACTAACGAGGGTCACGATGACAAGCATGAGCGCATTCAACGGATTCACTTCTAATCCGACAGTTAGTGTAAGAGCATCAATCGATAACCAGTTGCCTTCTATCAGGTAATTTCCTGTTTGAAAATGACTAAAGAGAACAACGAGTGAACCAACAAAAGCAGCGCCAGAAAACAGGGTACCAACGATGCCAGCTTTTTTATAAATGACCGGCCTGGTAAACAAAATGATTAGAAAGGACAGAAGTGGCAGAACCGGAATCAACCAGACATAACCCATTTATAACCCCCCTTTGCTACTTTTTTAATGTATTCATTTCATCGACGTTAACCGTCCCCCTATTGCGGTAGAGAGCGATAAGAATAGCAAGACCAACTGCTGCTTCTGCAGCTGCGACCGTAATCGTGAACAGCGAGAATACCTGCCCTCGAATGGAAGCACCTACACCGTATTTTGCAAACGCAACAAGGTTGATGTTCACGGCGTTCAACATGAGCTCAATTGAAATCAGAACGATAACGGCATTCCGTTTTGTCAGAGCACCATAAAGCCCCATACAGAAAAGTAATAATGCCGTAACTAGATAGGCAGAAAGCGGTATTGAACTCATGATCCCTCTCCCTCCTTCGCATCGTCCCTTTTTGCGAGGATTACCGCTCCGACGAGCGCGACGAGTAATACGACTGACACTAGTTCAAAAGGAATAACATAATCTGTGAAAAGCATGATCCCAATTTGCTCTGTATTATTTTCATGAAGAGTTGTCGCTTCGCTTCCAAGCGATAGATTTCGTATTGCGGAAAACATGATTAAGAAGAAAAGGGTTATACCAGAAAGGACAATTCCTTTCTTTGCAAAGCTTGTTTTCCTCTCTTCATCTGTATGCTTCGTGAGCATGATGCCAAATAGCATAATGATGGTGATCGCTCCTGAATAAATTAGAATTTGGACAACAGCTACAAACTCCGCTGCTAGCATCACGTAAAGCCCCGCGATTCCGAGAAACGTTAGAACAAGCGCCATCACCATATGAACGACCTTTGATAGGTTCAGCATGAAGAGAGCACCTGAAATCGTAATGAGAAAGAGGATGACAAAGACGATCAGTTCTCCGTTCATACTTTGTTTTCCTTTCTCAAGTTCGTATCGTTTTCATCTAGCCACTCCAGGTTCTTAAACAGATCGTCTCTACTATATGAAGCCAGCTCGAAATTATTGGTCATGATGATCGCCTCTGTAGGACACACCTCGGTGCAAAGATCACATAGTATACAGATTTCAAAATTAATATCGTACGTATCGATAATCTTTCCTTTTTTCGAAGGATCTGGATGACGTTTTCCAGTTAATGTGATGCAATCCGTCGGGCAGATCGCTGCACACTGGTTACAGACGATGCATTTCTCTGGATAAAATTTCTGAATGCCTCGAAAGCGATCTGGCATTTCGAGCGGTTTTTCTGGATAGCCATACGTTACTTTTTCTTTTGTTAGGTTCTTAAGGGTGTAAGCTAACCCTTTCGCTAGTCCTCGCATGTTTTGCTTCCTCCCTTTTTAAACCGGATCTGTCCCCTATTTAAAATGAACGGAATAGTTCGATCAAAATGGTCGTAATAAAGATGTTAGCCAACGCCAGTGGAAGGAGAACCTTCCATCCGAATGACATTAATTGATCTGCTCTTAGACGTGGGAATGTTGCTCTAATCCAGATCATGACGAACACGATCGAAATGAACTTTAGAGCAAACCAGACGAATCCAGGTACAAAATCTAAGAACGGGATCGCCTGCCACCCTCCAAGAAAAAGAATCGTTGTTAGCGAAGCCATGGCAAAGAGATATACATATTCAGCAAGCATGAAGAATGCAAATCTGAATCCTGAATATTCTACGTGGTAACCTGCAACGAGTTCTGACTCCGCTTCTGGCAAATCGAATGGCGTTCGATTTAACTCAGCTACAGAAGCGATTAGAAAGATCAGAAACGCTAGCGGTTGCTTAATGATGAACGCCACATTTTCTTGAGCCATGATGATATCATTCAAATTTAATGAACCTGTAAGTAAGACAATTCCTATGACACTCATAACGAGCGGGATTTCATAGGAAATCATTTGAGCCGCTGAACGCATGCTTCCTAATAATGCGTATTTATTGTTCGAGGCCCACCCACCAGCTAGAATCCCGATCGTTGAGATTCCCGAAACTGCAATATAGTAAAGCAATCCCACTCCAATATTGGCGAACGAAATCTGTTCCGTAAAAGGTAGTACCGCGATAACAATAAAAGCAGGTGCAAATGCGATGACAGGTGCAATGATAAATAGCGGACGATCTGCATCTCTTGGGATAAGATCTTCTTTCAGCAATAGTTTCAGAACATCTGCAACGGTCTGAAGGAGACCGAAACGCCCTCCGACTCTATTTGGGCCGTGCCTTAACTGCATAAAACCAAGCACTTTCCGCTCTGCCAAAATCGCATAAGTAACGAAACCTAGCACGACCATCAGCATAGCTGCGCCAGCAAGGAAGAATCCTCCTGTTTGCCAATATCCTGGTGTGGAAGTGAGCCATTCACTCATCAACCATCCACCTCCCCAAGAACGATATCGATGCCTCCTAAAATTGTGATTAAGTTTGAAATGTTTTCTCCTTCGAGAAGTTCCGGAAGGATTTGTAGATTATAAAAGGACGGACGGCGGAACTTTAGTCGATAAGGCTCCTTTTTCCCTTTGGATGCTATGTAACAGCCGATTTCTCCGCGGGGAGATTCGATTCTAACGTATGTTTCACCAGCAGGAGGCTTAATGATCCTTGGCACCTTCGCCATAATCGCCCCTTCTTCAGGAATTTGAGCAGCGGCCTGCTCCACAATCTTTAGCGCTTCTTCAATCTCAGCCATTCGGCAATTGTATCGCGACATTGCATCTCCTTCGTGGAAGACAGGAACGTCGAAGGTGAACTTTTCATAGATGGAGTATGGCTCATTCTTCCTAAGATCCCAGTCAACACCTGTACAACGCAAGTTCGCTCCACTAAGAGAATAAGAGAGTGCTGTTTCTCTTGAATAACCCCCTACCCCTTTTAAGCGTGCCATGAAGATTTCGTTACCTGTAACGAGATCGTGATAACCTGCCAGCTCCTCCCTCATATATGGTACAAACTCTCGTACCTTTGTAAGCCATCCTTCTGGCGCATCCCACTTTACTCCGCCTACTCTCATATAGTTAAAGGTCAGGCGCCCTCCAGATATTTCATTCAGCAGATTAATAATGATTTCTCGCTCTCGAAACGCATAGAGGAAGGGGCTCATCGCTCCAATATCAAGTAGGTATGTTCCGAACCATACAAGATGACTCGCTATTCTCCCAAGCTCCATGACGATCACTCTCAAATACTCAGCACGTTCAGGAAGCTCCATCGCCATCATCGTCTCTACAGCGTGGCAAAGGATATAATTATTCGTCATCGCAGCCAGGTAATCCATTCGATCTGTATATGGAATAATCTGTGTGTATTGTAGGTTTTCAGCAATCTTTTCAGTTCCCCTGTGAAGGTATCCGATTACAGGTGTCGCTTCTTTGATCACTTCACCATCAATCTTGAGGACGATGCGAAACACACCATGTGTACTGGGGTGCTGCGGTCCTACATTCAAAAGCATTTCCTCAGTACGAATCATCCTTACACCTCCACATCGTACGGCTCGTAATCTTTTCTGAGAGGGTGACCTACCCAATCGTCTGGCATCATGATCCTTGTCATATTCGGATGCCCTTCAAAAACAATTCCAAGCAGATCGTACGCTTCTCGTTCAGGCCAGTTCGCCCCCGCCCAGAGGGGGGTGATCGAATGGACAACAGTTTTTTCTCTATCTATCTTTACTTTCAGAGCAACGCTCTGTTTATTTTGATAAGAATAGAAGTGATTGTAGATTTCCATGTGAGTTTCAAAGTCGGTGCCATGCGTTTCTGATAAATAGTCAAAAGCCAGAAGCTCATTGTATTTCAGAAACTCTGCGAGTTTATAATACGAATCGACCTTCGCAATGAGCGTTGGGACGTCTTTGGCAAGGCGATTGATGTAGGCATCTTCCAAGAGGTCCTCGCCAAGATTTTCTCTGATAATGGCAAGATAACGGTCAAGAATAGGTTGGTTTGGAGAAGGCTCAACCTCTTCTGGCTCCTCTTCTTTCGTTTTCGCCTTTGCTTTAGCGGCTGCGGCGGCTTTTGCTTTTGCCTTTGCAGCTGCAATCGCCTTCGCTTTTTCATCATCACCATCACCTGACTTCTTTTTCAAAGCAGCTGCTTTTGCTTTTGCGGCAGCAACCGCTTTTGCCTTATCGTCTGGCGATGACTGCTCTTGCTCTTTCTTCTTCCTTAATGCGGCAGCCTTCGCTTTCGCTGCTGCAACTGCTTTTTTCTTTTCAAGATCGGCGTCTTTGTCTATGTCTGCGTCATTCCCCGAAACATCTTGCTTCTCACGCTTCTTCTTTAAAGCTTCTGCCTTCGCACGAGCGGCAGCGGCGGCTTTTGCTTTTTCATCCGCCCCATCCTCTAACTCTTTCTTTTTCTTCTGTGCTGCTGCTTTTGCTTTCGCTGCAGCAGCAGCTTTCTTTTTCGCTAGCTCGGCATCTTCCGGAGTTTCTGTTTCATTCACTTGAGCAGCTTCTTCTGCTTTCTTTTCTTCACGAGCTTTTCTTAGTTCTGCCGCTTTCCTCTTGGCTTCTTCTATGGCTTTCCGCTTCTCTTCAGCTAGTTCATCAGTTCGTGATTCATCCGTCATTTATTCGTCACCCGCTTTCCGGTCTTAGCTTCGTAACGAATCTTTTCCTGTAATTTATTGATTCCATAGATGAGTGCTGCCGGATTTGGTGGGCAGCCCGGTATGTACACATCAACCGGTACGATCTGATCGACTCCTTTCACTACGGCATAGGAGTTGATATACGGTCCTCCTGCAGTCGCGCAGGATCCCATCGCGATAACCCATTTCGGTTCTGGCATTTGATCGTATAGACGCTTCAGGACAGGTGCCATTTTCTTTGTTACTGTGCCGGATACAATCATGACATCTGATTGTCTAGGAGACGTTCGAAAAAATGTTCCGAATCGATCTAAGTCATAATGCGAAGCTCCTGAGCCCATCATTTCAATCGCACAACATGCGAGTCCGAACGTAAGAGGCCAAAGCGAGTTACTACGAGCCCATGACTTCACTTGTTCAAGCGTTGCGAGGAAAACGTTCTGTTTCATTTCCTCGTATTCTTCTGGCGTTATATTTTCCAATCTTATATCCATTTCAACACCTTCTTTTTCCAAGCGTAGATTAACCCGATTAGAAGCATGATGATGAAGATCATCATTTCAATAAATGCAAAAAAACCGAGTTTCTGATAGGCTACTGCCCACGGGTATAAGAAAACGGTTTCTACATCGAATATGACAAATAGTAGCCCGAATAAATAATATCGGACGTTATACTGTATCCAGCTTTGATGGAACGGCTCAATGCCGCTTTCGTAAGTTGTTTGTTTTTCTGTGGTAGGCTTATGGGGGCGGAGGAATTTCCCGGCTGTGAGTGCAACAATAGGTAGTAAGAGACCAAGAAGAAGGAACATCAATACCAGGAGGTAACTATTTTGGTACACGTTAAGCGAATCACCCAAACAGGATCTCTCCTCTCGTCATGCGGTTGAAATGATTACTCTCGTATACTAATTCAACACTTTTCCCCTTATTCTTGCTTTTCTGGAAAAGTTTTTTAAAAATTTCGAACAGAGGTGATCAGTGTGTCCTACAAGGAAATGAGAAAGGTAACCGAAAAGCTCTGGGCAAAGAATAAATATAGTGTGATGGCAAAGGGTTATGAACACTACAAACGTATTGGTAAAGTTTTAAAAGAGGCACAGTCAGTAGATGAACTTTATGAAGTCTACCTGATGATCTTTGAAGCTGTTCACTTACCCTATACTAAAAAAGGTATGCGGACGACCCTAGAGCATATGTGGGGTTATTTTAGAAAACGCGCAGATGAAGATGAGAAGCGAGTGTTCTTCGCCTCTATGAATGAAATTCTAGATGGTGAAGAAGAGCTCTCAGAAGAAGATATCAGTCAGCTCAAAAGTCTGGTGACCAACTTGTTGAAAAAGTATCCTTCAGACTATATCGATCAAAGTTATTTTATTAAACCAGATGAGGGTTGGAATGTTTTGTTTGAAGGTCAAGACTACGAGGGTATAACAGAAGAAGTTTATAAAAAAAGCATCAGAGAGTAATCTCTGATGCTTTGCTTATTATTTCGTTGCAAGATCAAGACGGTTGATTGCACGCTTAAGAGCTAGCTCTGCACGGCTGAAATCAACATTATCCTGCTTTGCCTGGTTAAGGCGTTGCTCTGCTCTTTCCTTTGCTGCACGAGCGCGTTCCACGTCGATTTCAGAAGGCTTTTCTGCAGATTCTGCAAGGATTGTCACTTGCTTTGGTCTTACTTCAACAAACCCACCGCTAACGGCCAGCACATGAGTATCAGCTCCATGTTTGAAGCGAACTGCATTAATGGTAAGAGGGGCAACAAGCGGAATATGACCAGGTAAAATACCGAGCTCACCGCTCTGCGCTTTTACACTGACTAATTCAGCTTCCCCTTGGTATACCGGGCCGTCAGGGGTGACTACACTGACTTCCAATGTATTCATCGTACCCCTCCCTGGGTGTGGTAATGATTGCGTAAGCGCCTTGGTTACCCCCGACGAGCTTAAGGCGAGCATCAATGTGGCGTTCTTTGCCACAATGATGATTGACTTAAGACCTAGAGGGGGTAGGCGCTGGAGCTAGACATCGGTAGCTTTGGCTAGAGAAAAGTCTCTTTGCGCCGTTGCTCCATGTCTAGCTGCGGCTCCCAGGCCCTCGAGTCGCTTCACCTTTTCAATTGAACACAAAGAACGTGTTCCCTTGAAAAGGCTCCAGCGCTTGTCGGGCCTAGGCGGTCGCCTCCGCTTTTCTTTAATGTCTAGCTGCATGAGCCAAATCCTCCGGCTGTTTCGCCCCTTCGGGTGAGACAAAAAGCGTCTCATCCTCACGGGCTCCAACACCCTACGGATTTAAACGGCTCATTTCGCCTTTCATTATGCCATTTGCTTAGCTTTTTCTACTACTTCTTCAATTCGGCCTACAAGACGGAAAGCATCCTCAGGGATGTCGTCGTGTTTGCCTTCTAGGATTTCTTTGAATCCTTTGATTGTTTCTTTAACAGGTACATAAGAGCCCTTCTGTCCAGTGAACTGTTCAGCTACGTGGAAGTTCTGAGAAAGGAAGAACTGAATACGACGAGCGCGTGAAACAGTTAACTTATCTTCATCAGAAAGCTCATCCATACCTAGGATTGCGATGATATCTTGAAGCTCTTTGTAACGCTGTAACGTTTGCTGTACTTCACGAGCGATGTTGTAGTGTTCGTCACCAACAACTTCTGGAGAAAGTGCACGAGAAGTAGAGGCTAGTGGATCCACCGCTGGGTAGATACCTTGCTCAGATAGCTTACGCTCAAGGTTAGTCGTTGCATCAAGGTGAGCAAACGTTGTTGCTGGAGCCGGGTCAGTATAGTCATCGGCTGGTACGTAAATTGCCTGAATGGAAGTTACAGAACCTTTGTTAGTCGATGTGATACGTTCCTGAAGTTGGCCCATCTCAGTTGCAAGTGTCGGCTGGTAACCTACTGCTGATGGCATACGGCCAAGCAATGCGGATACCTCAGAACCTGCCTGAGTAAAGCGGTAAATGTTATCGATGAAGAGTAGAACGTCTTGTCCTTGCTCATCACGGAAGTATTCTGCCATTGTAAGACCAGATAGAGCAACACGCATACGTGCACCTGGTGGCTCGTTCATCTGACCAAATACCATTGCAGTCTTCTTAATAACTCCGGAATCTGTCATCTCGTAGTAAAGGTCGTTACCTTCACGAGTACGCTCACCAACACCTGCGAATACAGAGATACCGCCGTGTTCTTGTGCGATGTTGTTGATCAGTTCCTGGATCAGTACTGTTTTACCTACACCTGCACCACCAAACAGACCGATTTTACCACCTTTTACGTATGGAGCTAGAAGGTCTACTACTTTGATTCCTGTTTCTAGGATCTCAGTAGATGTTGCAAGGTGTTCAAATGTAGGAGCTTGACGGTGAATAGGGTCACGACGAATGTCGCCACTAAGTTCTTCGTCAAGGTCAATCTTTTCTCCTAGTACGTTGAATACACGTCCTAGTGTAATGTCTCCAACTGGAACGGAGATCGGCGCACCTGTATCAATCGTTTCAACTCCACGGACAAGACCATCTGTTGAACCCATCGCTACGGTACGAACAGAGTCATCGCCAAGGTGAAGCGCGACTTCAAGCGTTAAATCCATGCTCTTTTCGTCATCGGATTCCGCTTTATAGTTAACTGTAAGGGCGTTGTAGATTTCTGGGAGCTTGCCGCCCTCAAACTTAACGTCTACAACCGGACCCATAACCTGGGTAATGTATCCCTTGTTCATCCTGTTCCCTCCTAACTTGCTTTAAGTGCTTTTGAAAGGAATTCTTTCAAATAGCAATAGTGTTTGAACTAGTGTTGTCTAGCTACGGCTCCTGGTCCCTCGAGTCGCTTCACCTTTTCAATTGAACACAAAAAGCGTGTTCATTTGAAAAGCCTCCAGCGCTTGTCGGAACCGTGCAGTCGCCTTCGCCTTTCGTTTGTCCAGCTACAGTAGCCAGCCCCTCGATCGCTTCACCTTTCAATCTGAACACAAAAATCGTGTTCATTTTGAAAGGCTCCAGCGCTTGTCGGACCTAAACGGCCACTTCCGCTTTTCGTTGTCCAGCTACAGTGGCCAGGTCCTCGAGTCGCTTCACCTTTTCGATTGAACACAAAGAACGTGTTCATTCGAAAAGCCTCCAGCGCTTGTCGGACCTAAACGGCCACTTCCGCTTTTCGTGTGTCCAGCTGCACGAGCCAAATCCTCCGGCTGTTTCACCCATTCGATTGAGACACAAATCGTCTCATTCTCATGGCCTCCAACACCCTACGGATTTAAACGGGCTCGTTTCGCTTTTCGTTATTATTCCTGTGCCGCTGCGCCACTTACAATCTCAGTAAGTTCCTGAGTGATTGCTGCTTGACGTGCTCGGTTGTAAGAAAGTGTAAGGTTGCCGATGAGGTCGTCTGCATTGTCAGTCGCACTTCTCATCGCTGTCATACGGGAAGCGTGCTCTGCTGCTTTTGCATCGAGAAGCGCTCCGTAGATTAAGCTTTCAGCATACTGAGGAAGCAGGACTTCAAGAATTTCTTCTTCAGAAGGCTCGTATTCGTAGCTACTTAACGATTTCCCTTCACCTGTCTCAATATCCGTTAACGGAAGAAGTTTCTTCTCCGTTAGATCCTGCTGAATGGCACTTACATAGTGGTTATAGTACATGTAAAGCTCATCAAAGGCACCATCTTCATACATCCTTACCGTTCTGGATGCAATGTCTTTAATGTCTGCAAAGGAAGGCTGATCAGCAAGACCAACAATGCTTTCCACTACAGGCATATCGCGTTTCTTAAAGAAGGAAAGACCTACTTTACCAACTACGATGATGGCATACTCGTCTTTGGAGCTATGACGTTCATTAATCGTTCGATAGACATGGCGTAGTACTGAGCTGTTATATGCTCCTGCAAGTCCACGGTCTGAAGTGATGACGACATAACCTGTTTTCTTCACTTCACGTTTTTCTAGCATCGGATGACTAACGCCGCTTGATCCATTAGCAATACTCGCTACAACATTTTGAATCTTCTCCATGTAGGGAACGAATGACTTTGCATTCATTTCTGCACGGTTAAGCTTCGCTGCTGAAACCATCTGCATCGCTTTTGTAATCTGCTTTGTTTTCTTAGTCGATGTAATTCTCGACTTAATATCGCGTAAAGATGCCACTCATTTTCACCACCTTTTAAGCTGGCCGCGGCGTTTCCGCCGCATCCCTCTTATTCAGAAACTGCGAAGCTCTTTTTGAATTCTTCGATTGCACCGTTGAATTCTTTTTCGTCTGGAAGAGCTTTTGTTTCACGAATTGTATTGAAAAGATCTTTCTTATTGTGTTCGATCCAAGTCATCATTTCTGATTCGAAACGCTGAATGTCTTCAACAGGAATGTCATCAAGGAATCCACGAGTCAATGCGTAAAGGATAGCAACCTGCTTCTCTACTGATAGTGGCTTGTTAAGTCCCTGCTTCAGTACTTCAACTGTACGTGCACCACGGTTCAGTTTAGCCTGAGTTGCTTTATCAAGGTCAGAACCGAACTGAGCAAATGCTTCTAGTTCACGATAAGATGCAAGGTCAAGACGGAGTGTACCCGCAACCTTCTTCATCGCTTTAATCTGAGCAGATCCACCAACACGGGATACGGAAAGACCTGCGTTAACCGCTGGACGTACACCCGAGAAGAAGAGGTCAGATTGAAGGAAGATTTGTCCATCAGTGATGGAAATTACGTTTGTTGGGATATAAGCTGATACGTCACCAGCTTGCGTTTCAATAAATGGAAGGGCTGTTAGTGAGCCGCCTCCTTTTGCATCACTAAGCTTCGCTGCACGCTCTAGTAAGCGGGAGTGAACATAGAATACATCCCCTGGATATGCTTCACGACCTGGAGGACGACGTAGCAATAGGGAAAGTTCACGGTATGAAGAAGCCTGCTTTGTTAAGTCATCGTATACAACAAGAACGTGCTTGCCGTTATACATGAAGTCTTCACCCATCGTTACACCTGCATATGGCGCAAGGAAAAGAAGTGGAGCCGGCTGAGATGCAGATGCAGTTACAACGATTGTGTAATCAAGTGCACCTTGCTTACGAAGTGTTTCTACAACACCACGAACCGTAGATTCTTTTTGCCCGATTGCAACATAGATACAGATCATATCTTCATCTTTTTGGTTAAGAATAGTATCGATCGCAATTGATGTCTTACCAGTCTGACGGTCACCGATGATCAACTCACGCTGTCCACGTCCGATTGGAATAAGAGAATCAATCGCTTTGATTCCTGTTTGAAGTGGCTCGTGTACGGATTTACGATCCATAACACCTGGAGCCGGACTTTCAATTGGTCGTGTTTTTGTAGCACCAAGTGGACCCTGTCCATCAACAGGCTGTCCAAGAGGGTTAACGACACGGCCAAGAAGCTCTTCACCAACTGGAACCTCCATAATACGGCCAGTACGACGAACTTCGTCACCTTCACGGATATCTGTGTAAGGTCCGAGAATAATGATACCTACGTTATTTTCTTCCAGGTTCTGAGCCATACCCATAACACCATTTGAAAATTCAACTAGTTCTCCTGCCATCACGTTATCAAGACCGTGGGCACGAGCGATACCATCACCGATTTGGATAACGGTACCTACATCATCAACTTTAATATCAGCTTGGTAGTCTGAGATTTGTTGCTTTATCAGAGTACTGATTTCTTCAGCATTGATGCTCATGCATATTCACCCCTATCTTCTAGCCTTTCGCTGAAACTAATTTACGTTCCATGCGTTTGAGTTTACCGCTAATACTGCCATCGAAGATGCGATTGCCGACACGGACTTTGATTCCACCGACCAAAGTTGGATCGATCACATTTTCGATTTGAAGTGTTTTCTTACCTACTCGTTCTGCAAAAACTGCAGAAATCTTGCTCTGTTCCTCATCTGAAAGAGGCATTACAGAATATACTTTAGCTGCAGCTGTTTGCTGCTGCTCATTTGCGAACATATGGTAGTGGTTGATGAGATCGAAAACGATCGCAATACGATCACGTTCAACCAAAGTGAGAAGCGTGTTTAAAACTGGCGCGGAAAGTGATTTTCCAAAACTGTTTTGGATGATGTCTTTCTTCTGCGCCGTTGTAAATTTAGGATGTGCGAACACTTCCATCAAGTCGTCAGTTTCTTTGAATACATCGTTAACGACTGCAAGCTCTTGCTTCACTCGCTCAACTGTTCCTTGCTCATGAGCAATTTCAAAAAGAGCGTTAGCATAACGTTTTGCGATTACTTCAAGGTCCCTGCTCATTTCTGACCGCCTGCCTGATAAAGGTAATCATCGATCAGCTTCTGCTGTGAACGCTCGTCCAGTTCCTTCTCAACAACTTTGGAAGCGATCATGACAGATAGTGATGCAACCTGCTCGCGCAGTGATGCTACAGCAGTTTCGCGTTCACGAGCGATGTCAGCTGATGCTGCTTCTTTCAAGCGTTCAGCTTCGAGACGTGCTGCTTCAATCATTTCCTGACCTTTTTGGTCAGCCATTTGCTTTTGGTTCTCAAGCATAGTTTGCGCTTCTTGACGAACACGCTTCATTTCTTCGCGCTGTTCATTTAAGTAAGCTTCAGCTTCTTTACGGTTCTTTTCAGCAGATTCGATTTCATTTGCGATATGCTGCTCTCGTTCTTTCATGATACCCATCAACGGGCCCCAAGCGAACTTTTTCAATAGAGCAAGAAGCACGATAAATGCGAAAAGCTGATAAAGGATATCACCAGCGTGAATCCCAGTGCCAGCTCCAAGAATTAGACTGTTGAACAACGTGTTCACTCCCTTCAGAGATCATACAAAACGAATGGCGAAGGTTTCATTTCGAAACTTTCTCCGCCATCATGAAACGTTACGATTTCCCTATGAAATTTCGTAGGTAATTATTGACCCATTACGATAAATGCGATTACTACACCGATGATCGGTAGTGCCTCAACTAGTGCGATACCGATAAACATTGTAGTTTGAAGAGTACCTCTAAGTTCTGGTTGACGAGCGATTCCCTCTACTGTACGTCCTACGATAAGACCGTTACCAATACCGGCACCTACTGCCGCTAGACCTACTGCAATTGCAGCTGCGATTAAACCCATGCTAAATTTCCTCCTTATTATTCATGAAAATAGATTTTTTATATAATGAAAAGTTCATTAATACTGTTGTTTAATGGTCGTCTGCCACTTTGTGTGCCATGTAAACCATTGTAAGCATTACAAAGATAAACGCCTGAATTGTACCGACAAAGATACTGAATCCTTGCCATGCGAGCATAGGAAGAAAGGCTCCAAGCGCTCCGCCGACTCCTGCAGCTCCAAGTCCAGCTAGGAGTCCAAGCAAGATTTCACCGGCAAAAATGTTTCCGTAAAGACGAAGACCAAGTGTCAATGTGTTTGAGAATTCCTCGATCAACTTGAAAGGAAATAGGAATTTCATCGGGGTAAAGAACCCTTTACCATATTCCTTTGCACCTTTCATTTTCACACCATAATAGTGTGTAAGCACCACGACCATTGTTGCTAGCGTTAGCGTAATCGTCGGGTCTGCAGTTGGAGACTTCCACCATAAGGTGTCGCCCAATGAAATGGCGAATGGAAGACCTAACATATTCGAGACGAAGATATACATGAGTAACGTCATCCCTAGAAACAAGAATCGTCCTCCTGTTTGCCAGTCCATGGTGCTTGAGATAAGACCTTTCACAAAGTCCATAACCCACTCGATAAAGTTTTGCAGACCAGTTGGACGCATTGCGAGTGAGCGAGTTGCTACAACTGCAAGGATGAAAACGATAGCGGATGCAATCGTGATCATGAGTACATTGGAAAGATTAAAAGTAATGCCTAAAATTTCTTCAGTTGTAGGTGCATTATGTTCCAACAGCTTTTCACCTCTCTTCCTACTTAAAGCGTATTTGAAGTATTGAATCTATGAGAATGATAATGTAGGTCACCATTAACCCAATTACCACACCTAGCAAGTTGAACAGTTCCGGATACCGAGTTGCGATGGCGACAGCTAGTCCTGCCACAGCTAACCTTGTTAAGAAGCCGAGAGATTTTGGTTTCTTCCCCTCTGCAGCAGCTTGTCCAAGTCGGTTTATTTTACGGAACATGTTGAATAGGTTATATATACTAAATATGGTGCCTAGTATTAACCCGAGGAATAATGCTTTGCTTGAGGTAACTCCCCAACCCATAACGAAAATTGCGAGCAGATACAGGGTGTATTGTAAGTAGCGGCGGAAATGTTGTTTATATTCTGTCATTTAATCTTCCCCTGTAAACTTATGTAGAAGACGAACCAGTCCATATATTCCTCCACCGAGTCCTAAGAGGAGTCCGATGACAAGAAAAAGCGGAAAGGTGTCGAAAAGGCTGTCCATCCATTTCCCGAGGAATATCCCTGTGAGTATTGATCCGACAAGGTACGACAGGATGGTTGAGTAGAGTGCCATCGCCTTCAAATGAAGCGCCCCTTTACTGTTGAGGTTAGTTTGGGAGGAATGTAGCTCCCGTGCGGATGAAAACCTTATCACTATACCCTTTGTAAGGATACAATAGGCATCCAACCATGTCAATCCGTTTCAAGCAAATGGTGTGATGAATTTCACAAATTCAAACAAGCTCAATAATCCCCATATACACAAGGATTATAACGCTTTCATGACTTTTACGAAACCTTATCTGTGAAAGAGGTAAAATTTAGCGGATAAACTCGAATCATTTTGTCACTTTTTTTTCACATTTTATGTGGATGGGACACTTTTTAACACAAAAATCGTTCTTATATCGAGAGAGTTAGCTTTTAAGAATTTTATAATCTCCCTACGTCTGAAGTATGAGGATAGTATGGGTCCCGATAGATTGATACGAATTTAAGCAGTACTCTCCGACTTGTTGCCACGAATCAAGTAAACAGTAACTGATCCATTTCACTATCCTGTTTTAAAAGATTTTGGATTAATTTAGCTTTGTAATGAAGTTTAATAACTGTGATTGGAGTGGAAGGAGGCTCGACTCCTGCGGGATGTGCGGGACAGGTGAGACCCCGAGGAGGCTCACCGCCCGCCCCGCGGAAAGCGAGCCTCCTGGAGCGGAAATCACCACATTCTAATATCAAACTAAAAAACCTCCCCACAATGGAGAGGTTTTCGATTACTTCGTTCCGTAAAGACGATCACCAGCATCGCCTAAGCCTGGAACAATATATCCTTTTTCGTTCAATTTCTCATCGAGACCAGCGATGAAAATATCTACATCAGGATGCGCTTCTTGAAGAAGTTCTACACCTTCTGGAGCCGCGATCAAGCACATCATCTTAATGTTTTGTGCACCGCGCTTCTTAATTGAATTGATTGCTTCAACAGCTGATCCGCCAGTAGCAAGCATCGGGTCGATTACAATAAATTCACGTTCTTCGATATCTGCAGGGAGCTTTACATAGTACTCGACCGGTTGAAGTGTTTCAGGGTCACGGTAAAGTCCAACGTGTCCTACTTTTGCAGCAGGAATAAGCTTAAGAATTCCGTCTGTCATGCCGAGACCGGCTCTTAAGATCGGAACGAGTCCAAGTTTTTTACCTGAAAGGACTTTGGATTTAGCTTCTGTTACAGGAGTCTTCACCATAACTTCCTCAGTTGGAAGCTCTCTCGTAATTTCATACGCCATTAGAGCAGCAACTTCATCAACTAATTCACGAAATTCCTTCGTACCTGTTTTTTCGTCTCGAATGTATGTAAGCTTATGCTGAATCAATGGATGATCAAACACGTATACTTTACCCATTGTACAATCTCCCCTTCTCAATTTAATATCGTTCCACAATCTTCTTCGCAATTCTACAGAAAAACGATAACTTATTCAAGGCTTTCTAAGATGATAAAATATTCACACTCATTGAGAGCAATACGGATTACGCAATTAACCTTCCTACTACACATCCAAGCTACGCAGATCGTCCGCTAACCTTCGTTTTCCTCTGCTTACAGGGGTTAACTAGCCCGATTTACTAGAGTATAAAAAGAGCTGTCGAAACAGTTTCGACAGCTCTCGGACGCTTATCCGCCCTGACTTTCATCTATTAATAGGAAAGATCTTCATACATTGGGAATTTATTTGTTAGTTCAACAACACGCTGCTCTGCATTCTTCAATACATTTTCATCTTCAATATTATGAAGAACATCGCTCATGATGCTTGCGATTTCTTCCATTTCAGTTTCACCAAATCCTCGTGATGTGACAGCAGCGGTTCCGATACGGAGTCCACTTGTTACAAAAGGACTTTGCGGATCGAATGGAATCGTGTTTTTATTCGTTGTAATACCGATATCATCCAATGCCTTCTCTGCCACTTTACCAGTGATTTCAAGACTCTGAAGGTCTAATAAAACAAGATGGTTATCTGTTCCATTAGAAACAAGATTGATTCCCTCTTTCTCTAGAGAGGATGCTAGTTTTCTAGCATTCTTAATAATACTTTCTGAGTATTGCTTGAAATCTTCCGATAACGCCTCACCGAATGCTACTGCTTTTGCAGCGATCACATGCATGAGTGGACCACCTTGAAGACCTGGGAAAATAGACTTATCGATTTTCTTCGCAAATTCCTCTTTACAAAGAATCATACCACCACGTGGGCCACGAAGCGTTTTGTGAGTGGTTGTCGTTACAAAATCAGCGTAAGGAACTGGGTTAGGATGATGTCCTGTTGCTACAAGTCCAGCAATGTGTGCCATATCTACCATCAAATAAGCATCAACTTCATCAGCAATTTCACGGAAACGCTTGAAGTCGATTTCTCGAGGATATGCACTTGCGCCTGCAACGATCAATTTCGGACGATGTTCTTTGGCTTTCTCAAGCACATCATCATAATCGATGCGATGTGAGTCTTTATCTACACCGTAATCCACAAAATTATATTGAACACCACTGAAGTTAACGGAACTACCATGTGTGAGATGTCCTCCATGTGAAAGGTTCATACCAAGGACCGTATCTCCTTGATCTAGGACAGTGAAGTATACGCCCATGTTTGCTTGTGCGCCTGAATGTGGCTGGACGTTAGCATGGTCTGCTCCAAATAACTGCTTTGCTCGATCTCTTGCGATGTTTTCAGCTACGTCTACATACTCACAGCCACCATAGTAACGGCGACCTGGATAACCTTCCGCATACTTGTTCGTTAGAACGGACCCCTGTGCCTTCATCACAGCTTCTGAAACAAAGTTCTCTGATGCAATTAGTTCAATTTTGCTACGTTGTCTACCTAGCTCGTCTTGAATTGCCTGAAATAACTCCTGATCATGCTTTGCTAGTTGTTGCATTGATATCCCCTTTCCATCTCACACATATTTCTATCCTTTAATTGAATAGTCGTGAATCAATCTCGCTTGCATTGTATCACAGATCTTCGATACCGTATATTAAATAAAACAATATTGAAAATGTTCGGTTTTTCACCTAAAAACAATGCTCATTTTTAGTAGGATACGAAGCTCGTTCACCACCAATAAGTTTTGGACGGGATCTCGCCATCGTTAAATGTGCATGTCCTATTGCTTTATGCCTGCTTCTAACAGGCACCGCTACGTGTCTAATATGCATACCGATAAAGGTATCACCAATATCGATTCCTGCGTCTGCTGAAATGAATTCAACAAGTACGGGATCACGCATCCTTTGAAAAGCATACGTTGCCATTGAACCACCTGCATGAATTGTAGGAACGGCAGCTACAATGCCATAGTTTCTAGCTTCAGCAGTTTCTCGTTCAACTACTAGAGCGCGATTTAAGTGTTCACAGCATTGAAACGCAATGTTTACACCCGTCTCATTCTGAAATGAACCGATGCTTTCATAAACTGCTTCAGCAGCAAAAGTGGTACCGGCAGTCCCTATTCGTTCTCCCATGACCTCACTTGAACTCATTCCGACAATTAAAAGATTTCGCTCCGACAAACGAGCATCAACTTGTAGATCATCTAATGCTTCACGGGTATGCTGGGAAATCTGCTGAGCCATTTTCTCATCCACAGCTCATTCCTCCTTTAATTCGTTTCGTAAGCAGTAATCTTACCTACGCGCTTTGCGTGACGACCGCCTTCATACTCTGTTTCAAGCCAAACTTTGGCGATTTCCTTAGCAAGTCCAGGGCCGATGATCCGCTCACCCATCGCTAATACGTTGGAATCATTGTGCTGTCTCGTTGCCTTTGCACTAAACAAGTCGTGAACAAGCGCACATCGAATTCCTTCGACTTTATTCGCTGTGATGGACATGCCGATGCCTGTTCCACAAATAAGAATGCCTCGGTCAGCTTTTCCAGAAGCAACATGTTCGGCTACAGGTATAGCATAGTCCGGGTAATCAACAGAGTCTTTGCAATTGCATCCAAGGTCGGTAACTTCCATGCCTAATTCCTCTATTACTTCTATAATGTCATCCTTGATCATAACACCTGCGTGATCCGCTCCAATTGCAACTCTCACCGTTCATCCTCCTCATTATTATCCTTTGTTAGTTGTTCGATTAATCGTTCTACTGCATCTTCTATTTCATTATATGTTTGATGATATTGGTCTAAAGATCCACCAAATGGATCAGAGATATCGATGGAAGGAAGATTTTTCTCTAGCATTTCCAATTGCTCTAGTTCTTTCATTAGCTCTTGTTCAAACGCTTTTCTCTTCTCCTCTTCTTCCTCACCACTTAATCCATTCATTTCATGTATAAAAGTCGCGCGTTTTGTTTCAAGTTCTGCAGCTTTTCTTTGGTAAGGTTCGTACATCCCTTCTCCAAAAACATACTCTTTTAACGTACTAACTTTGTGAGACAGCTCCGGAAAATCTCTTAAAACCAACGCTTTATGACTCTCTGTCATTGTAAGAAGTAAATCTCCCCATTCAGCAAGCTCCCGATCTAGTAAGCGAGCACTATGGGAAAACGATATGTTCTTGTCTTTCAAAAGAGTTACAACTTGTTGGCTGGCAGGTGACCCATTTGCAGCGAAAACACCTGCAGACTTCACTTCGACCTTACTTTTTTTATTTTTCACGATCGCTTCCGCCATTGGACTTCGACACGTATTCCCTGTGCAGATAAATAAAACCTTCAACGTAGCCACTCTCCTTCTACCTTTATTATGAAAGATGTAAGGCGATAAATCCACCCTGTTCAATTAAGCACGATCCATGAAATGTTTTTTAACAAAAATGAAACTTTTTGTAACATGAAAGCGTAATACTTGATAGAAGCAAAACCAAGGGGGGAAATAAAATGTCACAAAGAAGAATAGCAGTTATTGCTGGTTCCATCGTCCTCTTTCTACTACTAGGAATCGTACTTGTTACGAGCTGGTATACGGTAGATGAATCCGAGCAAGCTGTGATCATGACATTTGGGAAAGTAGACGAAGAAATTAGCGATGCCGGTCTACACTTCAAGTTGCCGTGGCCAATTCAACAAGTTGATATATTACCGAGAGAGACGTTTAGTTTAACGTTTGGATACGATGAAAAAGATGGCGAAATCGTGGATTTCCCTAAAGAAACGAAAATGGTAACGGGTGATGAAAATATCGTCCTGGCTGACCTTGTCGTGCAGTGGCGAATTACAAATCCGAAGAAATATCTTTATTATTCTGATCAACCGAAAGAAATCCTTTATAACGCAACATCCTCTTCCTTAAGAGGTGTTATCGGAAGCTCTGAAATCGACGAAGCACTTACCTCTGGTAAAGCTGAAATCGAAGGAAGCGTTCGTGAAATCCTTACGAAACTCATCGATGAGTACGAAATCGGTATCTCTATCCTTGACGTGAAGCTACAGGATGTTGAATTACCAAACGATGAAGTCCGAAAAGCGTTTACGAACGTAGTTGACGCTCGTGAACAAAAAGAAACGACGATCTACGGAGCGAGAAAATATAAAAACCAGGAGCTTAGTGTTGTTGAAGGACAAAAGGACGCACGTATTTCAAAAGCCCTAGGTAAAAAAGCACAGCGCGTCGAGCAAGCGCGTGGTGACGTCGCAACCTTTAATGCACTTTACAACGAATATAAGAATAGTCCTGAAGTAACGAAAAAACGTCTCATTTTAGAGACGCTTGAAGAAGTATTACCTGATACGAAGATCTACATTACTGATGAAGGCGGAGATACTGTAAAATACTTACCGATCCAGCCTGGTAAGACTGAAAAGCCGAAGGGAAGTGAGTCGAATGAGTGATAACAACGTTTTTAATATGGATGAACACCGAAAGAATATAAATCCTTCTAAACTAATTAAAAGCGCTCTTCTCATCATTGCACTTCTCATTGTCATCGGCGGTATCTTCAGCTCTATTTTCGTCGTAAAAGAAGGCGAATATAAGGTTATCCGTCAATTCGGAGACGTTGTTCGAATCGAAACGAGTCCGGGTCTTAATTTCAAGATTCCGTTCATCCAATCGATTACGACTCTTCCGAAGTATCAAATGTTATATGATGTGAATCCAGAAGAAATTACGACGAAAGATAAAAAGCGAATGACAGTGGATAACTATGCTGTTTGGTCAGTCAAAGATCCTCAGAACATGATCAGTAATGCTCGTACCATCGAAAATGCTGAAGCCAAAATGGGAGAATTCATCTTCTCTGTTATTCGATCAGAGCTTGGTCAATTAACGTACGATGAAATTATTAATGAGGAAAAATCCAGTAGAGGTAGTTTTAACACGCGTGTACGCGATCGTGTGAATGAATTACTAGAACGAGATGCCTATGGGATTAAGGTAACAGACGTAAGAATGAAACGTACCGATCTACCTGACGCTAACGAAAAGTCCGTCTTCCAGCGAATGATTTCTGAGCGTGAATCCAAAGCGCAAGAATACCTTTCTCAAGGTGATGCGGAAGCAGATCGAATCAAAGCGGAAACGGATAAAGAAGTAGATACGATTCTCGCTACAGCTGATGCTGATGCCCAAGAAATCGTTGCCGAAGGGGAATCCGAGGCTGCTAAGATCTATAACGAAGCATTCAGTCAGGATCCAGAGTTCTACGAGCTTTACCGAACGCTGAAGTCCTATCGAACAACACTTAATGATGAAACAGTCATCATGTTACCTTCTGATTCTCCGTATGCTCAACTTTTACAGGGAATCTCAGAATAAATTCACCATTATGATGTCGCTTCCGAGCGGCATCATATTCTATATAACGAGAAGCTTTAACCCAAACCCGAACAAGATGCACCCTCCAAACAGTTCACTATACGATCCGATAACGTTCTGAAACTTTTTACCTATAATCAAACCAGCCCAAGTTAGCATCATACTGATCAATCCGAACAAAACGATCGTGACGATGACTCTCGCTCCATATATACCTAAACTCAACCCAACAGAAAAACTATCTAAGCTCACGCTAAGAGAAAACAAGAGCAACCCGATCCCAAACGGTTTCACGAAAGGCTTATCACTGGAAGTAAACGAAGACAGGCACATTTGTATCCCTAAGATGAGCAACAAACCTCCTCCGATCATAGAGGCGATACTCCCAAAATGAACGGATATAATCTTTCCAATCAATAACCCAGCCAGAGGCATTCCCATATGGAACAATCCGATAACAATTCCGATCTTAGTAATTTGACGAAGACGAAGGGGAATCATCCCCATACCTAGTCCAACTGAAAAGGCATCCATACCGAGAGCTAATGCCATCATACTCAAGGTTGCAAGCTCTCCAATAAGCGCAGTGGAAATCATACTCTCTCCTCCCGGGACGTGCTATTCCACTTTTATGCACGTCCTCTTGAAAATAGAAGGGAAAGGGGTAATAATAGGTTAAGAGTCGTAGGATAAGGGAAATGATTCTAGGAAAAGTCAAACTTTTGGAGGCTATACTCAATGAGCGTACACAAAGACATTTCATCACAGCTTGGAAGAAAAAACAGAGAAATAAATTTATTTATTCAATTAGATAAAGAACGAGAAGCAGCAATCGCCAAGGCAGTCGAACATAGTCACGCCGACGAAACTTATTCACTCGACCGTGTAAACGAACTAACTTCTCAAATAAACGAACTCGCAAAACAAGGTTCGATCCCAACGCGTTCTTATGTTACAAATGCAATGATCGAGGAATATGTCCAAAAGAAATATAGAAATAAGTAGCACAAAATCACCCCGCTTTGTACGGGGTGATTTCTGCGTTAAACAAAGAAAAAGCGAGCCCCTTCTGGGGACATCGCTCTTCGTAATCTATTCCTTTATCACATTACCACTGGCAGCTTTTGATAATCGATTCATTACTGCAGCGCCAACACCTTCTTCAGTAAACACTTCACTGTAGATTTCATCCACATTCACTTCATCAAACCTTCTTAGAACATCGTATAGGCGGTTAGCAACAGAAATGAGATCATCTCGTGAACCACACGGAATCACCAAGTCCGCTTCATACAAAGACTCTGATTCCTCAGTTGCCAAAACGCCAACCTTAACTCCCTCTGCCTTGCGTTTATCAACAATAGATTGAAGGAAAGAGCTTGTACCCTCTACTAGCGTGACTGGGGCAGACGGCGCATAATGTTTGTATTTCACTCCTGGAGATTTCGGTTGATGACTGTCATCCGTTAGTGCTGGATCAATCTCAACATGTCCGACGACTTCTTCCAGCTGTTCTTTCGTAATCCCACCTGGCCGCAAAATCGTGATCGTATCCCCAGAACAGTCCACAACCGTCGATTCTAGGCCTACACCAGTTGCTCCTCCATCCACAACTCCAGCTACCCTTCCGGTCAAGTCATGAATAACATGCTGAGCAGTTGTAGGACTCGGTTTACCAGAAAGATTCGCGCTAGGCGCTGCTAAAGGTAAGTCGGCAGCTTCTAATAAAGCCAAAGCAACAGGATGATCAGGCATGCGAATAGCCACTGTATCAAGACCAGCGGTAACATTTGTTGCGACACCTGCTCCTCCACGTAAAACGATTGTTAAAGGACCTGGCCAGAAAGCATCCATTAACTGAGCGGCTTGGCGCGGAATTTCAGCTACTAACTTTTCCACATGTGGACGACTAGCGACATGAACGATAAGTGGATTGTCTGCTGGTCTTCCTTTCGCTTCAAAAATCTTAGCTACAGCCTGCTCTGAAAGTGCGTTCCCGCCAAGCCCATATACCGTTTCAGTAGGAAAAGCGACAACTTCATTTCTTTTCAACAACTCGGCAGCTTCTGCAATCTGTGGATAACATTTTTCTATATCCACATTGTCATCCACATACCAAACATTTGTGTGGATACCTCCCACGTTATTCACCCTCTTATACACATATTGCCGAGAAACCCATTGGTTTCGGGATAAAGAGCGGTTATTCAGCAGGATTCTACACGATTTGCAGAAACGTATTCTAGTTCTAAAACAAACTAGTCCACATAATGTGGATAAAACACGATCAATCTGTGTATAAAATTGTTGATGGTGACATCAGGAGTTCAACTGGCGCCTCATAATCACCCGATTCGAAGCATCTCCACTGAATAACCTATTTTGTTTTATGTCTACAGACAATTCTTCACGACTTATTGTCGAAAAACCAAATACCTGAAAGAAGAAAGATTCTTCGTTTGAGGTTAAATAAAGCTCGTCCAAGTTACATTTCTTTGCATATGCAATCACTTGATCGAAGAAACGCAAAAGCCTTTCAGAAGTAGATTCCGCACTATTTAATACAAGTGCACGAAGAAGTCCAGAGCGACCATATTTCTCAAGTCCGATGACTCCAAATAATTCTTTCGCTTCTGTTTCAGCTATCAAAAATGATTCTATATCAGGAATCAAGTCCACTTCAAGTCCCGAACGTTTTACGATATTTTTCACTGCTTCTTCATCTTTGGAAGTCGCTTCTCTTACAAGAAACAAATCTATCATCCTCCTTTTTCTAGCATAAAAGTAGTTATGATACGTTTTATGCATAAAAGAAGGATAATAGAACCCTTAAGCGAACAATCCTTTTATCCAATCTATCAAATCACCAATCATTTGTACTAGAAAGAACTCTACTTCAACGTCATCCGACGACGCTTCCACTTCCGTGTCGGCAGCAGACGTTTCCGCCTGAACAGCATCTCCATTCGAGAAATCTAGAAAGCAAAGAGGAGGAAATAATACACACCACCAGTTATCCCCAAGACCTTCACCAATCGTGATCAACACAGCCTCATAGTTTCCAGCAGGGTAAACGAAATCACCATATAGCTTTGTAGGAAAAGCGACTTCATCAAACTCGACCTTAAATGCGTCTTTACTTCCGATGGCATCTAGCTCTTTCTTTACAATTGTTTCGATCTCTTCCAGGTGCCCCTTAATAACCGTTCTAGAAGCTTCGATCGATGTTAAATCAGCTACCCATGTGTTGATCGATTCGTTCACTTCATCACGGATACGACGCTTCACACTTTGGTCATCCTGGCTGTTACTATTAGCCAATATACGAAGACGAATCGCTTCGTCTGGGATTATCTGCTGTTCTGATGCTTGACTGCTTTCTGACCCTTGAAGACTTGATACAAGAATAAAAATAGAGATTAATAGATTTATAAGTCCGCTTTGTTTCATTTTGTATCCCCGTCCCTTCTAGCTCTCATTCTGGCCAGATTAAGACGTTTTAAACATGAAACTCTTCACCAGAATGTGAGCCATTTCGACGGGGCTATTTTATGACGCCAAACACCATGCGTTCTTTGCCACTTATATCTTTCACTACTTCCACTTCAATTCGCTCTCCAAAAGAAACACACAATAGATCAGCAACAGTTCTCGCCTGCTTTTCACCCACTTCAAGACCAATCAATCCAGGGCTTGAAATAACTTCGGGCAGGTCGTATGCAAGACGACGATATAACTCATACCCATCTTCTCCACCGACAAGAGCAAGAATTGGCTCATGATCCCGCACAAGGGAGTCCAATTCTTTATAGTCTTCTTCTGAAATATACGGTGGATTGGAAACGAGAATATCGAACTTCTGACCTTTGAGCGGTTCTACTAAATCACCATGCATAAATGACACAGGAGCCTTGAGGGTTTTAGCGTTTTCTTTCGCTATATTCAACGCGTCCTCAGAAATATCGACCGCTGTAACTGACTGTTGAAGCTCAAGCGCTAAGCTAATCGCAATTGCCCCGCTCCCTGTGCCGATATCAGCGATGGAGGGTGGGTCACTAAACAGCGTTCGCGCTCGAGAAATAATGCCTTCTACTAGCTCCTCCGTTTCAGGTCTAGGCACTAAAACATGCTTATTCACTCGAAACGTCCGGCCATAAAATTCCTCACGTTCAACAAGATGTTGAATCGGAACGCCTGTGGCATGGATTCGTATTTTCTTTTCGAAGCTTTCAAAATCAGGCATTTCTTCTCTCATCTTAAGCAACAATTCCGTTCGTGACACGTTCAGCTCCTGCTTTAATAGCCATTCTGCTGAAGATGCCTCACGTCCATGATCTTCTAAAAAAGAAGAAGCCCAGGTTAGGGCTTCAAATACTGTCTTCATAAAGTCACTCTCCAGCTTCAGCCATCAAGCGAGTTTGTTCTTCCGTAATCAAAGCATCGATAAATTCATCCATCTTACCTTGGAGAATTTGATCAAGCTTCTGAATCGTTAAGTTGATACGGTGGTCAGTTACTCTGTTTTGAGGGAAGTTATACGTACGAATACGCTCAGAACGATCACCAGTACCTACTGCTGATTTACGATTTTCATCGTACTCTTTTTGAGCTTCCTGTTGGAACTTATCGTACACACGAGCTCTAAGAACTTTCATAGCTTTCTCTTTGTTCTTAATCTGTGACTTCTCATCCTGACATGATACAACTACACCTGTAGGTTCATGCGTTAAACGGACCGCTGACATCGTCGTATTAACACTCTGTCCACCTGGGCCACTTGAAGTAAAGGTATCCACTCGAATATCTTTCTCATGAATATCGACTTCTACTTCTTCTGCTTCCGGTAGAACCGCTACAGTCGCAGTAGACGTATGGATACGGCCACCCGATTCAGTAGAAGGTACACGTTGAACGCGATGTGCACCGTTTTCGTACTTCATCTTGGAATAAGCACCTTCACCATTGACCATGAAAATGATTTCCTTAAATCCGCCTAACTCTGTGTAACTAGCTTCGATTACTTCAGACTTCCATCCTTGTGCTTCCGCATAGCGACTATACATGCGATAAAGATCACCTGCGAATAGGGCAGCTTCATCTCCACCAGCAGCTCCACGAACTTCAATGATAACGTTCTTATCATCGTTTGGATCCTTAGGTAAAAGAAGAATTCGAAGTCTTTCAGCGAGCTCTTCTTCCTGTGGCGTAAGTTCAGCTATCTCAGCTTTCACCATTTCGCGCATTTCGGAATCTTTCTCTTCCTCAAGCATCGCTTTCGCTTCTTTGATTCCTTGAAGGACTTCCTTATACTCACGATACACCTGTACCGTTTGCTCAAGACTTGATTGCTCTTTCGAATATTCACGTAACTTCTTCGTATCATTGATTACTTCTGGGTCACTCAATAACCCATTTAATTTGTCATAACGTTCTTCTACAGCTTCTAACCGTTCTAACAAGATCTTTCACCTCGTTTTCGTTGCATAACATTCTAATTATAGTATAGGATAAATAGCCCGTCAAAAGCAAAAATAGCTTGAACTTTCTTTAAATAGGGTAAACTAACAAAAGTGATTTTTATATGAAAGGAGCTGTTTCCATGAAAGTTGTCATTATAGGTGGAGATGCTGCAGGAATGAGTGCCGCGATGCAAATCGTAAGAAATGATGAAGAAGCTAAAGTCGTTACGCTTGAAAAAGGAAATATTTATTCTTATGGCCAGTGCGGACTCCCTTACGTTGTCAGCGGAAAAATTGAATCAACTGAAAAACTGATTGCTCGAAGTGTCGATACGTTCCGCGAAAAATATGGTATCGATGCAAGAGTCTATCATGAAGCAACAGAAGTTGATAGCGATAACAAAATTGTGAAGGGGAAAAACCTTCAAACCGGCGAGAGCTTTTCAGAAAGCTACGATAAATTATTGATTGCAACTGGCGTACGTCCAGTAAAACCAAACTGGAAAGGCATCGATCTCGACGGTGTACATACTCTGAAAACGATCCCTGATGCTGAAAAAGTAATAGAAGATACTACAGAATCGATCAAAAATGTGGCCATTATAGGTGGTGGTTATATCGGACTCGAAATGGCTGAAGCATTTCGAGAAATAGGGAAAGAAGTGCGCATCATCGAATTAGGTCCGTATCTCGGCGGAATATTTGATGAAGACATGGCAGAGCACATTCATGAAGAAGCAAAACAAAACAACGTAGCCGTACATACGAACGAGGCCGTGAAAGAACTTAAAGGTGATTCCCGCGTGGAAAAAATAGTTACAGATCAAGGTGAGTATGATGCTGACCTCGTTATGGTCTCTGTCGGAGTTAAACCTAACACAGAGTTCGCGCAAGAGTGTGGTCTTCATACTGCGAAAAATGGTGCCATTCAAGTGAATCGCTACATGGAAACTAGCATTGAAGATATCTATGCTGCAGGCGATTGCGCCACACACTATCACCGCGTAAAAGAGCGCGATGATTTTATCCCACTAGGCACAACAGCAAATAAACAAGGTCGTATCGCCGGACTTAACATCATCGGAAATTCAAGCACGTTCAAAGGGGTCGTCGGCACCTCTGTGATTAAGTTCTTTGATTTAACATTAGGACGTACAGGATTATCCTCGAAAGAAGCAGAGGAGTTAAATCTACCGTTCTCTAGCTGCTCAACTCAGGCCACAGACATCGCTGGATACTATCCTGATGCACGCGAGCTAAATGTAAAACTCATTTTCCGAGATGACAACGAGCGTATTTTGGGAGGCCAGTTCATCGGAAAACACGGCGTCGATAAACGCGTCGATGTGCTCGCAACTGCCCTCTTCCATCAAATGACGCTGCATGATATCGAAGATCTCGATCTCGCCTATGCTCCTCCATACAACAGTGTATGGGATCCGATTCAACAAGGAGCAAGAAGAGCACAGCATTAACAAAAATTGACCCTCTCCCACACAGTAGGGAGAGGGTATTTATTTTGCTCGGACATGGATTTTGTATCTTGGAACAGCCTTATAAATTTTCTTCGCCAGGCGTTTTCGTTGTTCATTTAAATCCATCGCTTCTACTGATTCAAACTTCACATTCACCCAAGCATGATTTCCATTGATCGAAACAGCACCAGCATCCAGACCCTCTGCTTCAACAACTTCACGGATCTTGTTTTGATCATCACTAATGGTTGGTTTCTGCGTATCCATATTTCGATAAGCATTCGGGTTCAAATTGATATCAGTGCTCAATTGTTGCCCCTCACCTGCTGCTCCATTTGATTCAGGTGCCTTCAGCGGCGTACAGCCTGATGCGAAAAGCATAAGTGAAGCAAGGAAAACAGCGCAAATTTTCATCATCTAAACACCTCCTGTTCTTAAGGTGTCCGACTATTTGCGACTGTATGGCAGTTAAATTATGTTAGTTGGAGGTGTTGTCAGGAATTTGAAGGAGTTTCAGGCTGATTGCCCGTGTGTGTCGGTGATTTATTGTTCAACAATACTGCCCTTGTCTAAAATACGATTTTATTAGCTAAATTCGAGATTTATTGGCCAAAATCTAATTTTATTATCTACTTTCGGTTTTTATTAGCTAATTAGAGTAATTATTTCCACCGCCTTCGGGTCTAAGCGGATGCTTCCGCTTTTCTTGGGCTAGCTGCAGTTCGCAGAAACTCCTCTATTTCACTCTCTCAATGGAACACAAAAATCGTCTTCCTTTTCGAGAGTTCCAATATATCCGTTTCTAAACGCTCGCTTCCGCTTTTCTTGGGCTAGCTGCAGTTCGCAGAAACTCCTCTATTTCACTCTCTCAATGGAACACAAAAATCGTCTTCCTTTTCGAGAGTTCCAATATATCCGTTTCTAAACGCTCACTTCCGCTTTTCTTGGGCTAGCTACAGCATCCAGACCCTCGAGTCGCTTCACCTTTTCAATTGAACACACAAATCGTGTACATTTGAAAAGCCTCCACCGCCTTCGGGTCTAAGCGGATGCTTCCGCTTTTCTAACTAAAAAAACCCGGTTTCCCGGGTTTATCTCGATACTTCTTGCTGCTGTAGGTCTCTAGCTGTGGGTTTGCCTGGTACCTTGTGGCAGTGGCGACACCGTGGTTCGTATGATTCTGAGGCTCCGACTAGGATGATTGGATCATCGTAGTGAGCCGGTTTGCCGTCGATTAGGCGTTGTGTTCTGCTTGCTGGCGAGCCGCAGACAACGCAAATAGCTTGCAGCTTTGTTACGGACTCAGCTACTGTGAGAAGCTCTGGAACCTGTCCAAATGCTTTACCACGGAAATCCTGGTCAAGACCTGCTGTGATGACGCGTACGCCTTCATCAGCAAGCTGCTGGGCAACTTCCACAATTCCATCATCAAAAAACTGCACTTCATCGATTGCGACCATATCTGTATCTTCATCGACACGATCAAGTATCGCAGTTGAGTCGTTTACCGGCACAGCAATAACCGACGTGCCATTATGAGACACAACGGACTCTTCACTATATCTGTTATCAACTTTTGGCTTGAAGACTTGAACTTTCTGTTTCGCATAAGTCGCTCGTCTTACACGGCGGATCAACTCTTCTGATTTTCCAGAAAACATACTACCGCAAATGACCTCAATCCAGCCGTTGTGTTTCATGACATGCATGCAACCGCTTCTCCTTTCTCCCTATCCCGAAAAGACAATGTCTTTTGTTATCTATATTCCCCTATTGAAGGTGTTACACTCCTGAAAGTGTTAAAAAAACAGGCAAGAAGAATACTTGCCTGTTCTTATTTATTAACCGTTGAGGTTGTATTTTTTTCTAAACTTATCTACGCGTCCACCAACGTCAGTAAACTTCTGACGACCAGTGTAGAACGGGTGGCACTCTGAGCAAACCTCAATGTTAACCCCGTCTTGTTTTGTAGAACCAGTTTCGAATTCGTTACCGCAAGCACACTTAACCGTTACTTTTTCATAACCTGGATGAATTGCTTGTTTCATGAATGTCATCTCCTTCCGCCCTGATTCCTTGGGAACCAGAGTTATCTAAAAACCGTTAAGCTAAGCTAACGATTTCTGCACATACAGACGTATTATAGCAGGGAGAATAACACATTGCAATTGGTCATAAAAAAGTCTTTTTCAGTTGTCGATTCGCTAGAAGCTTCCTTGTTGGGGCTAGCTACAGAAGCCAAATCCTTCGGCCGTCTCATCCTCACGGGCTCCAACGAACTGCGGATTTAAACGGCCCATTCCGCTTTTCTTGGCTAGCTGCATGGGCCAAATCCTCCGCTCGTTTCGCCCCTTCGGGTGAGACATAAAGCGTCTCATCCTCACGGGCTCCAACGAACTGCGGATTTAAACGGCCCATTCCGCTTTTCCTGGCTAGCTGCACGGGCCAGACCCTCGAGTCGCTTCACCTTTTCAATTGAACACACAAATCATGTTCCCTTGAAAAGCTTCCAGCGCTTGTCGGGTCTAAACGGCCCATTCCGCTTTTCATGACTTAACGTCCAGCTCCGCTTTTCTCTTTCTCAAACAAGTTGAACATCTCTTTGTTTGTCTTCGTTTTCTTCAATCTCTTCAGGAAGTTATCGACAAATTCATAGGAGTCATCCATGCTTTTTCGAATTGTCCAAAGCATTTCAAGCTGTTCTTTTGGAAGAAGAAGTTCTTCTTTACGTGTTCCAGAACGACGAATATCAATCGCTGGGAATACACGACGTTCAGCAAGACGACGGTCGAGGTGGAGCTCCATGTTACCTGTTCCTTTGAATTCTTCATAGATGACGTCATCCATACGAGAACCAGTTTCTACAAGAGCTGTCGCTAGGATCGTTAGGCTTCCGCCTTCTTCGATGTTACGCGCAGCACCAAAGAAACGCTTAGGTCTATGGAAAGCTGCAGGATCGATACCACCTGAAAGTGTACGGCCACTTGGCGGGATCACAAGGTTATAAGCACGAGCAAGACGTGTAATACTATCGAGAAGAATAACAACGTCTTTCTTATGTTCGACAAGACGCATCGCACGTTCAAGTACGAGCTCCGCTACTTTAATGTGATTATCAGGCGTTTCATCAAATGTTGAATGCACAACATCTCCATCAACAGAACGTTCAATATCTGTTACTTCCTCAGGACGCTCATCGATAAGAAGAACGATTAGTTCCGTATCAGGGTGATTCGTTGTAATGCTGTTCGCAATTTCTTTTAACAGCATGGTTTTACCTGCCTTCGGTGGCGCCACGATCAAACCACGTTGGCCATATCCTACTGGAGCGATCATGTCGATAATACGAGTCGAAAGGTTATTCGGCTTGTTTTCGAATTCCATGCGCTTCTCTGGGTAGAGAGGCGTTAACGCAGGGAAATGAACGCGTTCCTTCGAAGAGTCAGGGTCATCTCCATTTACTGCTTCTACATGGAGAAGGCCATAGTATCGTTCATTTTCTTTCGGAGGTCGTACCTTACCGGAAACGCGGTCACCGTTTCTAAGGTCGAACCTGCGAATTTGAGAAGCTGATATATAAATATCTTCAGCACTTGGTGAATAGTTAATCGGTCGTAAGAAGCCAAAGCCTTCAGAAGAAATAATTTCAAGAATTCCTTCCATGAACAGAAGTCCGGACTGCTCTGCCTGTGCTTTCAGAATTGCAAAGACGAGCTCTCTTTTGTTGAGTTTACTGTAATAGGAGACTTTGTATTTTCTAGCCTGTTCATACAGTTCTTTTAAGTTCATTTGTTCTAATTCAGTTAAATTTACTGCCATGTTGACACCACACTTTTAATTTATAATAATGCTAGTTTTTCCTGATAAAAGGAATAAAGGAGAAGAGAGTACTACGGATATAAACAGCTTTCATTGCTGTCTTAATGAAATGAATCATGTTCATCGTACGAAAAAAGAAAGAGTTTGTGAGATCCCATGAGAGGCTAGTATTCTTATCCATGCAGGTATCTCTTGTGTGAGAGTAGAGGAAGTGCACAACGAAGGTGTTGCTAAGCAATCGTTACTCTTGTGCTCATATAGACATAGTTTAAAATCTTATAGGTTAAACCTCATGATAGGGTTAAATCTTCTTAAAGTACAGCAAAATAATGTAGCACCTTATAGTTTTACCAGATTCTTTAAGAATATTCAACATGAAATGAGCGATGCTGCCAAACACAGCACCACTCTTTCCATTAATTAAGCCTTTATAACTAAGTCTGGTTTCTTTTTCAAGCTGTGCTTGCCGTCAATGAAACGAACTGTTCCAGATTTGGCGCGCATGACTACGGATTGAGTCGTTCCAGCAGTTCCTTTAAAGCGAACTCCTTTTAACAATTCTCCGTCTGTGACACCTGTAGCGGCAAAGATCGCATCGTCTCCTCTAACGAGGTCTTCCATTCGTAACACTCGAGAGACGTCAACGATTCCCATCTCACGGCAGCGACGCATCTCTTCTTCGTTCTGCGGAAGTAACTTACCCTGAATTTCACCACCAAGACATTTGAGTGCTACTGCGGCAAGAACACCCTCAGGAGCTCCGCCTGAGCCAAACAAAATATCAACACCAGTATCTTCAAAAGCCGTGTTGATCGCGGCGGCTACATCTCCATCAGTGATGAGTTTAATTCTTGCACCAGCAGAACGAACCTCTTCTATAATCTTTTCGTGACGTTTACGATCCAGTATGACCGCCACGCAGTCTTCAATGTCTTTATTTTTTGCTTTTGCTACTGCTTTCAGATTATCAAGGACGGAAGCATTGATGTTGATCTTACCAACTGCTTCTGGTCCTACCGCAATTTTATCCATGTACATATCAGGCGCATGAAGCAAGTTACCGTGATCAGCAACGGCAAGTACAGCTAGGGCATTCCATGTGCCTGCAGCTACGATGTTTGTTCCTTCAAGAGGATCGACAGCCACGTCTACTCGTGGACCATAGCCCGTTCCTAGCTTTTCACCTATATAAAGCATAGGAGCTTCATCCATCTCTCCTTCTCCGATAACAACGGTCCCTTTCATAGGAACGGTATCAAACACATCTCTCATCGCAGAAGTAGCAGCGTCGTCCGCTTCTTCTTTCTTTCCTCGACCCATCCAACGAGCAGAAGCAAGTGCGGCTGCTTCTGTCACCCGAACTAGTTCCATCGACAAACTTCTCTCCATAACGCTCTCCCCTCAAATGCTCATGTCAGCTTGAATAAAACGCTTACATATTTTCTGTAACAGAAAAGCGGTTGAGGCCGCTTTTTCTGCTAGTTACGTATTTTCTACTTCTTTTAACTCTTCTTGATCCAACTTCTCACGCCAAACTCGTGCCCCAAGGTCACTGAGTTTCTCTACAAGTCGTTCATAGCCACGATCGATATGCTCAAGTCCTGATACTTCCGTTACACCTTCTGCCATTAACCCAGCTACAACGAGTGCTGCTCCTGCACGAAGATCAGATGCACGAACCTTTGCACCTTGAAGCCTTGTAGCTCCGTTAATAATGGCGGAGCGACCTTCAACTTTAACATTCGCTCCCATTCTACGAAGCTCATCAATGTGCTTAAATCTTGCTCCATAGATTGTATCGGTTACAACACTACTTCCTTCTGCATTGGTAAGGAGTGAGGTGAATGGTTGCTGAAGATCTGTTGGGAAACCAGGATATACGAGCGTTTTGACATCGACGCTCTTCCATCCCGTCCGAGGTGAACTGATGTACACCTGATCTTCATTCGTTTCTACTGTTACACCCATTTCACGAAGTTTCGCAATCAGCGACTCTAAGTGTTGTGAGATCACGTTATCGATGACGACCTCGTCACCCATAGCTGCTGCCATAATCATATACGTTCCCGCTTCGATGCGGTCAGGAATTATAGAATGATAGCAACCGTTAAGCTCATCGACGCCGTCGATTCGAATAACGTCCGTTCCAGCCCCCTTAATCTTTGCGCCCATGCTAGATAGCAATGTGGCAACATCAATAATTTCAGGTTCTTTAGCGGCGTTTTCAATGACAGTACGTCCTTTTGCACGTACAGCAGCGAGCATAATGTTAATCGTAGCCCCAACGCTAACAACATCAAGATAAATACGCGCGCCTTTTAATTCATCAGCTCGAAGATAAATCGCACCTTGCTCATTGGTTACTTTTGCACCTAGTGCCTCAAAGCCTTTAATGTGCTGGTCAATTGGACGTGGGCCAAGGTTACAGCCACCAGGAAGTCCAATAACAGCTTTTTTAAAGCGCCCGAGCATAGCTCCCATCAGATAATAAGAAGCACGTAATTTCTTCACTTTCCCATTCGGAAGCGGCATAGCAATCATATCTTGAGGGTTAACCGTTAGCGTATTCCCATCTAATTCAGCTTGTCCCCCGATTTCTTCTAAAAGATCACGAAGGATGCCAACGTCTGAAATGTTAGGCAGGTGGTCGATTGTGACAGTGGATTCTGCTAATATAGCCGCCGGAATCAGCGCTACTGCACTATTCTTGGCTCCGCTCACCTGAACGGTCCCACTCAAACGGTGTCCTCCGGCGATCATCAACTTTTCCATAATGGTCTCCCTTCTTCGTCCGCATCTTATTCCTGGCAATGGATTTGTCGAAATGTGAAACTCCATAAGAATAGTATGGGCAAAAACAGGAAGTTCATGCCAATTTCACTTCGATTAATCCAAGTCTTTTTGTACTTCGTTCCAGTCAGAAAGAAATTTATCAATTCCTTTGTCTGTAAGTGGATGCTCTAGCATTTGTAGAACAACTTTCAGTGGCATTGTTCCAATATCTGCTCCTCTATGTGCTGCTTCTGAAACATGAAGCGGATGACGAATAGATGCGGCAATAATTTCAGTTTCAATTCCGTGTACAGCAAACAGATCAGAAATTTCAGAGATCAAATCTAAACCGTTATGTCCGATATCATCTAATCTACCTAGGAAAGGTGATACATACGATGCACCGGCACGAGCTGCAAGAAGTGCCTGGTTTGAAGAAAATACTAGCGTTACATTTGTTTTGATTCCAAGTTCAGAGAATGCCTTTACTGCTTTAAGACCTTCTTGGTTCATCGGTACTTTCACAGTGATGTTAGGAGCGATATTAGCAAGCTGCTTTCCTTCCTCAATCATATCCTCAGCCTTCATGGAAACAACTTCAGCGCTGACTGAGCCCTTGACCAAGTTTGTAATTTCTCTCAATCGGTCATGGAAATCTACGTTTTCCTTCACAACAAGTGATGGATTCGTAGTAACTCCAGATACAACTCCCATATCGAAAGCTTCTTTGATGTCATTTAAGTTAGCAGAATCTATAAAAATTTTCATTAAGTATGTCCTCCTCCGTTGTTTAGAAAGCGTTTACGAAAAAAGTTTAACATAAATTACTAGATGATTTCCGGGTTTGGTTCAAATTAATTGAAAAATAGTCGACAAGTAGGTGGAAGGGGAAGAGTATGGAAATTAGAAACCGCTCGATATCGAGCGGTTTTTACTATTTCCATTTTTAAAGAAGGTTTATGCTTTCTTTGAAGAACCGAATTCACGCATTTTGCCGATTACTGTTTCTTTAATCGCATCACGTGCTGGTCCCATGTACTTACGAGGATCATAAAGTTCTGGCTTTTCTTCTAGTACAGAACGAACTGCTTTTGCAGAAGAAAGCTGACTTTCAGTGTTCACGTTGATCTTAGCATGTCCAAATTTGATCGCTTTTTTCACGTCAGCAGTTGGAATACCAGTACCACCATGAAGAACTAGAGGAACACCAGTCATTTTGCTGATTGTTTCCATGCGGTCGAAGCCAAGGTTTGGTTCACCTTTGTATGGACCGTGTACTGAACCAAGTGCAGGAGCGAAGCAATCTACACCAGTTTCGTTGATCAGGCGCTCACACTCTTCTGGGATTGCATAAGCAGCTTCTGCATCGTCAACGATAATATCGTCTTCTTGTCCGCCGATACGGCCAAGCTCAGCTTCAACTGAAACGCCAACTGCATGTGCAGCTTCAACTACTTTAGAAGTAAGAGCGATGTTCTCGTCTAATGGATAGTGAGAACCATCGATCATAACAGAAGTGAAGCCAGCGTTGATCGCTTGCATACACTTATCGAAGCTTGAACCATGGTCAAGGTGAATCGCAACTGGAACTGTAACATTGTATTCTTCCATCAATGCTTCTACTAGAGTTGTAACGGTTTTGAAACCACCCATGTAGCGAGCAGCACCCTCGGATACTCCTAGGATTACTGGAGATTTTTCTTCCTCAGCAGCCTGAAGAATCGCTTGAGTGAACTCAAGGTTGTTCAGGTTAAATTGGCCAACTGCGTAGCCTTCTGCTTTAGCTTTTTCTAGCATTTCTTTCATAGAAACTAAAGGCATGGTAAATCCTCCTCGATATTAATTAAGATTGCTCGGTCGAAACCAGTAGCATCGTTGTAAACGAAACACTTGTTATCAGAGCCTACAAAATGCCTTCTTGAAATAATCGGTCTTATTCAAGATGGCACAAACACATTTATTTTATGTATGTACCATGAAATGAATTTCATCAGCCACTCTTGTAAAAACTCCAAAAACACGGTTCTATTATAGCATATCAAATTAACAAAAGGAGGGGGAAAACCCTGATTTAATAGGATTTGTTTATGTAAGCGCTACCTATAACACTAAGATATCTTAGACAGTTCTTTTTTTACAGCGTCTGTTATTTCATCAATATCGAACGGTTTTGGGAAGTGTGTGATCGCTCCAAGATCCATTGCCTCATGAATCATATCAAGCTCGCCGTATGCTGTCATGATGATGACAAGCGCTCTCGCTTCCATTTTTTTAATTCGTTTAAGAATCTCTAATCCGTCCATACCTGGAATCTTCATATCTAAAATCACGAGATCTGGATCCTCGCTTTTGACAATTGATAACGCCTGAACGCCGTTTGCGGCTTGATAGGTTTGGTAACCTTCTTTTTGAAAGATTTCATTAAGGAGGATACGTATTCCGTATTGGTCGTCGACGATTAAGATTTTCTTTTTCATATAAATGCCCCCCGATTTTCAGTTTCTATTAGTATGAATTCGCTATTCGTGAAAATTATCCTTCTTACGTCCACGATTCGCAAGCACGCTGCACTCACGTTATAATGTGTATCGAACGATGTTCAATCACAAGAAAGGCAGTGACCCCAATGCTAAAAATATTTACAACACAATTGATGGGCAAGTTTAAACACATACAAGATAACCACGAGATGGTCATCGAGGATTTATCCCGCCTTCTCGCACAAACGATTACTGGCGGAGGTATGGTTTACTTTCATGGTCAAAATGAACTTCAAGGCGTAGCACTTGAAGCGATCGATGGAGCGGATCGCCTTCCCTCATGCGCTATACTTGAGCCTCAAACAGAGCTCACAGATCGCGATACAGTCATCATGTTCGGAAAATTTAACGATGATGAATCACTTGCAGAGCTAGCTAAGGAGTATAAAGAATCGGGAGCTTCGGTTGTTGGTGTTGCGGCAACACGAAAAGGTCAAGATCAAGCCCAAACCCTGGAGGATTCTGTTCACTTTTATATTAACACAGGGCTCACAACGGGACTTGTACCTGATGAAGATGGTGAGCGTATCGGTCATCCATCACTCCTCATATCCCTTTATATCTATCATGCGATTTACTTAACAACGAAAGAAATTCTTGATGAACATGGAGTAGAAATATAGAGAAAAACAGGGTGCCGATAATTACTCGACACCCTGTTTTTTTATGTTATTGATTCGAAATCGATGCACCGATAAATTCTTTAAACAATGGCTGAGGACGAGTTGGTCGAGATGTGAATTCAGGGTGGAATTGTGATGCTACAAACCACGGATGATCCTGAACTTCAATAATCTCAACGAGGCGGCCATCTGGGCTTGTACCAGAGAAAATAAATCCTGCCTCTTCCATTTGAGCTCTATACTGATTGCTGAACTCATAGCGGTGACGATGACGCTCATAGACTACTTCATCTTCGTAAGCTTCGAACGCTTTTGTACCTTCAACAAGCTTACAAGGGTAAAGTCCAAGGCGAAGCGTGCCACCTAGGTCTTCTACATCCTTCTGCTCAGGTAAAAGGTCGATCACTGGATATTTAGTAGTCGGCTTGATTTCTGCAGAATGTGCGCCTTCAAGATTAAGAACGTTACGTGCAAATTCTACTGAAGCAAGCTGCATTCCAAGACAAATTCCAAGGAAAGGCACTTTGTTTTCACGAGCATATTGGATGGTCGTGATTTTACCTTCGATACCACGATCCCCAAATCCACCCGGTACAAGAATACCATCAACATCAGACAGTAACTCATGAACATTTTCAGGTGTTACATTTTCAGAGTTCACCCATTTGATATCCACATCTGCATCAAACGCATAGCCTGCATGCTTCATGGACTCAACAACAGAAATATACGCATCCTGTAGTGAAACATACTTACCTACTAGCGCAATCTTTGTTTTCTTAGAAAGGTTTTGTACCTTCTCTACAAGCTGCTTCCACTCTACCATATCCGCTTCTTGACAGTTCAACTTAAGGTGATTACAAGTAATCTCGTCTAGCTTCTGTGCTTGAAGTGAAAGTGGCACTTGATAAAGTGTTTCTTCATCCTGTGCTTCGATTACAGCATGAGAATCGATATCACAGAACAGTGCGATCTTATCTTTCATGTCCTGAGGAACTGGTTGTTCAGTACGCACAACGATCACGTTCGGCTGGATGCCAAGGCTACGCAATTCTTTCACACTATGCTGAGTTGGCTTTGTTTTCATCTCACCAGCAGCTTTCAAGTGTGGAACGAGCGTACAGTGAATGTACATCACGTTTTCTTTCCCGATATCACTCTTGATTTGACGAATCGCCTCAAGGAAAGGAAGGCTTTCAATATCGCCTACAGTTCCGCCGATTTCAGTGATAACAACGTCCGCATCCGTTTCGTTGCCAGCACGGAATACACGCTCTTTAATCTCATTCGTGATGTGCGGGATTACTTGAACAGTTCCACCAAGGTAGTCACCGCGACGCTCTTTGCGAAGAACAGTTGAATAGATCTTACCTGTCGTAACATTCGAGTTCTTCGAAAGATTGATATCGATGAAACGCTCATAGTGTCCGAGGTCAAGGTCTGTTTCCGCGCCATCATCTGTTACGAATACCTCACCGTGCTGGTATGGGCTCATTGTGCCCGGGTCAACGTTAATGTAAGGGTCAAATTTCTGAATCGTTACGCTGATTCCACGATTTTTAAGAAGGCGTCCGAGTGATGCTGCTGTTATACCTTTTCCTAGCGATGATACAACCCCGCCTGTTACAAATATATACTTCTTCCGCTTACCTATTGTCATATTTCTGCCCCCTCATTGTTAGTATTCTACCCTTATAAAAAGGGAAAGGATTCATTCGATTGCTATGTTCTAGAAAAAGACTTGTGAGAATGATCGACGTGTTCCTATTCGAATGTATTGTCAGGTGCTTGTAAATAAAATAAAAAAAACAAAAGTGACACCTGTCCCATAGAAGGGGGGCACTTTTGTTTTATATTAATCATTATTATATTCGTTTATTGGTGAAGCCCAAAAATGATTCTACCGACTTCAGGACTGAAAGTCAAGAACTGACACAAATTATTTAGCTTCTTTCTCGTCATCTTCAAAATCATCGTCGTCATCGTCGTCATCCGCATCTTCATCATCAAACTCTTCTGCGTCGTCGTCATCGAAATCGTCATCGAAGTCATCATCAAGATCATCGACTTCTAGATCTTCCAACTCATCTTCAACGTCATCTTCGAAAGCATCATCTTCTTCTTCAGCTTTCTTGCTCTTGCGTTTCTTTGGTTTGATCGTAGTTGCGAGCTCTTCCTGAGATTGCTCAACAGGATACCAGCTCTTCAGACCCCACTGGTTGTCGCCAAGTGTTACGAAACGACCATCTGTATTTAGGTTTGTGTAAACTTCTGCAAGACGCTTTTGAACCTCTTGAGATGACAGTCCTTTCATATCTCCAATCTGACTCATTAAAGTATAAAAAGAAACTGGCTTTCTTTCATCTTGCAAAATATAAAACATAATATCAATCATTGATGTCTCTTGAATCTCATCAGCAGACAACTGATTTAAGGTACTCATGATATCGGCACTCCCTTTCAATTCTCTCCTCTGAATACTTTACCCGAATGATAAGAAAAACAAGCTATGCTAGGTATCCAAATAGGTAGCTTTTCTTACTTTCTAAAAATCATACCATTCATTATAAACAAATTTCCTCAATCTATGCTACGATTTTTAAACAAATCTAGTTCAATCTATAGATTTGTACTGAAAAGGTATAAAATCCCTAGTAAACAAATAATAGGAGGAAGGACTATCCTTCCTCCTACAATAATATGAACCGATTCGTTTGACAAGCTATTACCTGTCTACATATTTCGACGGTATTTTCCACCGACCTCATAGAGTGCAGTAGTTATTTGGCCGAGACTTGCAACTTTGACAGTTTCCATAAGCTCCTCAAATATGTTTCCTTTCGTGAGAGCTGCTTGCTTCAAACGACGAAGGGCATCTTGCGTTTCTTCAGCATTTCTCTCCTGGAAGCTCTTGAGGTTAGATATCTGTTGTTCTTTCTCTTCCTTACTCGCTCTTGCGAGTTCCATATTCCACTCTTCTTCTGCAGGTGGATTCGGATTCTTATACGTGTTCACCCCTACGATTGGAAGATCACCCGTATGCTTTTGCATCTCATAATACATAGACTCTTCTTGAATCTTACCGCGCTGATACTGCGTTTCCATCGCTCCAAGAACGCCTCCACGTGCATTGATTCGATCGAATTCCGTAAGGACAGCTTCTTCAACGAGATCTGTAAGTTCGTCAATAATGAAGGAACCTTGAAGTGGATTTTCGTTTTTCGTGAGTCCATTCTCTTTTGTAATAATCATCTGAATCGCCATTGCACGGCGCACCGACTCTTCTGTAGGAGTCGTAACAGCTTCATCATAAGCATTGGTGTGAAGAGAATTACAGTTATCCTGTATAGCCATAAGAGCCTGTAACGTCGTACGAATGTCGTTGAAATCCATTTCCTGTGCATGGAGAGAGCGACCGGAAGTTTGCACATGATACTTTAGCTTTTGACTTCTAGCATTCGCACCATATTTTTCTCTCATAACCGTAGACCAAATTCTTCTTGCGACACGTCCAATCACGGTATATTCTGGATCCAAACCGTTACTGAAGAAGAAGGAAAGGTTCGGTGCAAATTTGTTAATATCCATCCCACGACTCAAGTAATACTCTACATACGTAAAACCATTCGCAAGCGTAAATGCAAGCTGAGAAATAGGATTCGCTCCAGCTTCAGCAATATGGTAGCCGGAAATAGATACTGAGTAATAGTTTCGGACTTCATTGTTGATGAAATATTCCTGAATATCTCCCATCATACGCAGCGCAAATTCAGTAGAGAAAATACATGTATTCTGTCCTTGATCTTCTTTCAGAATATCCGCCTGAACTGTTCCACGAACAGTGCTCAAGGTCATTGTCTTAATATCTTGAAGCTCCTGGTCAGTTGCTTTACGTCCCTCTTTTTCTTCAAACTTCTGAATCTGCTGCTCTACTGCCGTGTTCATAAACATCGCAAGAATGATAGGAGCAGGACCATTGATCGTCATAGAAACAGATGTTGAAGGCGCGCAAAGATCAAAGCCATCGTATAGCTTCTTCATATCATCTAGCGTACAAATGCTTACGCCACTCTCCCCAACTTTACCGTAAATATCTGGACGGTAATCAGGGTCTTCGCCATATAACGTTACGGAATCAAATGCGGTACTCAAACGCTTTGCATCATCATCTTTTGATAGATAGTGAAAACGGCGGTTCGTACGCTCAGGCGTACCTTCACCAGCAAACTGACGCTTAGGATCTTCACCTTTTCTCTTAAATGGAAATACTCCAGCCGTGTAAGGGAACGAGCCTGGTACGTTCTCTTTCAATACCCAGCGCACGATCTCTCCCCAGTCTTCATATTTCGGAAGGGAAACCTTCGGAATGTCGATCCCCGATAGGCTCGTTGTCGTAAGTTCCGTTACGATTTCTTTATCGCGAATAACGGATACAAACTCTTTGCCGCTATATTTTTCTTTAAGCTCCGGCCAGCTTTCGATGATTTTTTTCGTCTCAGGATGCATGTCATCCATGTTTTCATCTTTCATCTTAGAAAGCATTGTGATTGTTTCGCTCTCATCTTTCTCTTGAAGCATTTCGATCGTACCTTGAAGTTGAAATGCTTTTCGTGCAAGCTGCACCTGCTTCTCAACATACTCATGGTAGCGACGCACAGAACCTGAAATATCTTGAAGGTACTGTTGACGCTGTGGAGGAATGATCAAATTCAACTTTTCAACGATTTCACTCGTTTCAATAGTCGTCGCCCAGTCGTTTCCACACTTTTGCTGAATCGTATCGATCAGCGCTTTAAACAGCGTGTTCGTTCCAGGATCATTGAACTGACTCGCGATTGTGCCGTAAACCGGCATTTTATCAAGGTCCTGTTCAAACAGCATGTGACTGCGCTGGTATTGTTTCTTCACATCACGAAGCGCATCCTCTGATCCCTTACGCTCATATTTGTTAATTACAATAAGGTCAGCAAAATCGATCATGTCGATTTTTTCAAGCTGTGATGGTGCTCCAAATTCACTAGTCATCACATACATCGACACGTCCGCTATTTCAGCGATTTCTGCATCCCCCTGACCGATTCCACTCGTTTCGATAATAATCAGGTCGTAGCCAGCTGCTTTAACAACAGCCATCGCTTCACGAATTGAAAGTGAAAGCTCTGTTTTAGACTTCCGGGTTGCAAGACTGCGCATAAACACACGATCATTATGAATCGCGTTCATACGAATACGGTCACCAAGAAGTGCACCGCCCGTCTTTTGTTTTGTTGGATCGATTGAAAGAATCGCAACTGTTTTATCGTCATATTCATTAATAAACCGACGAACCAATTCGTCTGTTAAAGAACTTTTACCAGCCCCACCAGTACCTGTGATTCCGATTACTGGAGCCGCCGTTTCCATGCCTTTAAGCTCTGTGAACACTTTTTCGGCAGTAGCAGCCGTTTCTTCAGATCGCTCAGCACCGAAGCTTTCAGCAAGCGTAATTAAGCTTGAAACGGCTTGCGGATCGCGTTTTCCTACACGCTCAAGTTGATTATCGATCTGCTTAAAGGTTGGGAAGTCACACTCCTTCACCATCAGGTCGATCATTCCTTGAAGTCCAAGGTCACTTCCATCATCAGGAGAAAAGATTCTTGAAATTCCATATTCATGAAGTTCTTTAATCTCTTTCGGAATGATAACTCCTCCACCTCCACCATAGATGCGGATATGAGAAGCCCCGTTCTTTTTCAGAAGGTCGTACATGTATTTAAAATACTCCATATGGCCACCTTGGTATGACGAGATGGCGATACCTTGAACATCTTCTTGGATGGCAGCGTTTACAACCTCTTCAACAGAACGATTATGCCCAAGGTGAATCACCTCTGCACCACTCGCTTGTAGAATTCGACGCATAATATTGATCGACGCATCATGACCATCGAATAAACTAGAAGCCGTTACAAAACGCACATGGTTAACCGGTTTTTTTGTTTGCGTTACACTCACACTGTTTCCTCCTTCACGTTCTATTCGCTGTATTAACAGGGTTCAGCGCTTGAATGATGAACGCCTCCTGCATTTTCGTAAATTCTTCAATCGTGTAATGAGAGCGAAGCGCCCAGCGCCTGAACGCCCACATTTGCCCTTGCACAAGGATGTTGTGCGATGCTCCATAGATTTCTTCATCTGTCAGCTGAAGCATGCCTTCGTCGACACAATCTTGGATGAGTTTCTCAAAAATTTCTGCCATGCCGATTTCTTTCTTCAACACGTAAGGTAGCGTTTCACTCGGCAACGACTTCGCTTCTTGATACATCACAAGCACTTCATCCTGAAAGTCGTCCATGACTTGATAAAACGCATGCAGCGCTTGTTTCAAGCGATCGATCCCCTTCACATTTGGCTTGATCTGTTCTTCTAATCTCTCTCGCACTTCATCGTAAATACTGTCACAAACAAGATAGAGCACGTCTTCCTTCTTCCTGATATATTCATAAAGTGTTCCGATACTAAATCCTGCTACACGAGCGATTTCCCTTGTCGTTGTTCTATGAAATCCCTTTTCTTTAAAAAGTGTCACAGCAGCCTTGATCATTTGCTCTCGTCGTTTCTGGATCAGTTTTTCATCCTTCACCATGGAAGGAACGTTCTTTCTCACCGAATACCCAGCCCCTTCCTCAGCCTTTGTCTACTTTCTCTCCGTAATAGTCATCCAGTAGCCTGACTGCAGCCGAATAAGGATCGATCGATCCATTCTTTACTTCTTCTACCCAGCTTTTGTTCTGCTCTTCTTCTTTTTCTACAAGTCTTTTCATCATTTCAGCATGAACGACTTCGATTACTTCACGTTCAAGAGAAGTCTTCCGTCTCCTATCCCGCTCTCCAGACTCTTTCATGTATTCAATGTGCTCCGTCAATCGCTCCCACACTTCATCGATTCCTTGATTCTTAACAGAAACTGTCTTTACGATTGGAGGGCGCCAGTCAGCATCATGTTTCACGATATCCAGCATGCTTTCAAGCTCCGCTAGCAATTTCGGAACACCTGACAAATCTGCTTTGTTTACGATGAATAGATCTGCAATCTCCATGATTCCTGCTTTAAACACCTGGACCACATCACCACTGCCTGGATTCAATAAGACAGCTATGGAATCAGCAATTTTCATAATGTCTAATTCTGACTGTCCCACACCTACTGTTTCGATTAAAACCACATCAAACCCGAATGCATCCATAAGTCTTACGGTTTCTTTTGATGTTCGTGATAATCCCCCTAGACTTCCTCTTGTGCCCATGCTCCGAATAAAGACGCCCGGGTCAGTAAAATGCTCTACCATTCGTACGCGATCGCCTAGAAGCGCACCACCGCTGAAGGGGCTCGTAGGATCAACAGCCACCACTCCAACAGTGAGTTCAAGCTTTCTAAGATATGTGATGAGTCGATTAACGAGTGAGCTTTTCCCTGCACCTGGTGATCCTGTTAATCCGATATAATGCGCATGTCCAGTCATAGGATGAATGTCTTTTAACAGCTTAAGTTTTCCTTCTGCGTCGTTTTCAACTAGGCTAATCGCTTTTGCCAGCGCACGTTCATCGCGTTTCGAAATACGTTCTGCAAGTGAATCCATGCTACTCATCCTTCTTAATCAGCTAATAGCATTCTTGAAATAACAAGACGCTGAATTTCGTTAGTTCCTTCATAAATTTGCGTTATTTTCGCGTCTCTCATATAGCGTTCAACAGGGTAATCTTTCGTGTAGCCATAGCCCCCAAACACTTGAACCGCTTCTGTTGTCACTTCCATCGCAATGTCACCAGCATATAGCTTAGACATCGCAGATTCTTTCCCGTACGGAAGTCCCTGACTTTCTTTCCATGCAGCCTGGTAGGTTAATAGTCTTGCTGCTTCTACCTTAGTCGCCATGTCCGCAAGCTTGAAGCCGATCCCCTGGTTTTCACCGATCGCCTTACCAAACTGCTTACGTTCTTTCGCATAAGCTGTAGCCGCATCAAGTGCTCCTTGTGCAATCCCAACCGCTTGAGCTGCGATACCATTACGTCCACCGTCGAGCGTCTTCATTGCGATCTTGAAACCTTGCCCTTCATCTCCGAGTCGATTCGCAACCGGAACACGGCAGTCTTCAAAAATGATTTCAGTCGTAGGAGAAGAACGAATTCCTAGCTTCTTTTCCTTTTTCCCTACAGAGAATCCTGGTGTATCACTTTCCACGATGAACGCCGTGATGCCTTTGTGACGCTTTTCTTTATCCGTTTGTGCAAACACAATATAGATCTCAGCTTCCCCACCGTTAGTGATGAAGATCTTTGAACCATTGATCACATAGTGGTCACCATCTAGCTTTGCTGTTGTTTTCATGCCACCTGCGTCAGAACCAGACCCTGGCTCAGTTAGACCATAAGCTCCCATCATTTTCCCTTCTGCCATTGGACGAAGGAACTTCTGCTTTTGCTCTTCCGAACCGAATGCGTGTACTGGCCATCCAGCTAGAGAAGTATGTGCCGACAACGTTACACCTGTTGATGCACACACTCTTGAAAGCTCTTCAACCGCAATCACGTAGCTTAAGTAATCAGATCCAATGCCGCCGTATTCTTCTGACCAAGGAATACCTGTTAATCCAAGTTCAGCCATATGTGTGAAATGCTCACGATCGAAGCGTTCTTCTTCATCACGCTCACCAGCTGTTGGTTCTACTTCTTTCTTGGCAAAGTCGCGCACCATTTTTCGTAGCATTTCATGTTCTTCTGAAAGTTGAAAGTTCATATGAGGTTCTCTCCTTTAAATTTATGTGTGTAGGAGCTTTTCTCTCTTGGTGGTGGTCTGGATGTGCTCCTGTTGTGTGGTTTGTATTGTTTTTTGGACGGAATTGCCGGTTTATTGTCCAATTTGCCGATTTATTAGCTAAAATTTGATTTTATTGTCCAAAATCGAGATTTATTGTCTAAATTGGGATTTTATTAGCTAGTTGGAATGATTCTACGGTGGGAGGGCTCCCCTCCGCTTTTCTTGGCTAGCTGCGAGCGCCCAGCCCCTCGGGTCGTTTCACCTTTTCGATTGAACACACAAATCGTGTTCATTCGAAAAGGTTCCAACGCCTGTCGGGGCTAAACGGGCGCTTCCGCTTTTCTTGGCTAGCTGCGGGTTGCAGAAACTTCAATATTTCACTCTTTCATAGGAACACAAAGAACGTGTTCCCATTCAAGAGTTCCAATATTGCCGTTTCTGAACGCTCCCCTCCGCTTTTCCTGGCTAGCTGCGGCTCCTTGGCTCTCGAGTCGCTTCACCTTTTCAATTGAACACAAAGAGCGTGTTCATTTGAAAAGGTTCCAGCGCTTGTCGAGCCAGACCAGTCGCCTCCGCTTTTCTTTACTTCATCATACCCCTACTAATCACGATCTTCTGTATTTCACTCGTGCCTTCGTAGATTTCGCAGACTTTTGCGTCTCTGAAGAGGCGCTCTACTGGGTAGTCTTTTGTGTATCCGTAGCCTCCATAGACTTGGACGGCTTCGATGGATGCTTTTACGGCTGTTTTTGAGGCGAAAAGTTTGGCCATTGAGACTTGTTGCATGCATGGGATGCCCTGGTTTTTGAGATCTGCTGCGCGATAAGTTAATAGTTTTGCTGCTTCTACTTCTGTTGCCATATCCGCGAGCTTGAAGCCAAGTCCTTGGTTTTGCCCGATCGGCTTGCCGAATTGTTGTCTTTCTTTTGCATAAGAAACAGCGTAATTCAACGCAGCTTCTGCAATGCCAAGAGATTGTGCAGCGATTCCGATTCGTCCACTCTCAAGGTTTGCCATCGCGATCTTAAAGCCTTGCCCTTCTTCACCGAGTCGATTTTCCACAGGAACACGTGCGTTATCGAAAATGATTTCGACTGTATTTGAGCCATTCAATCCCATTTTCTTTTCTTTCTTCCCAATGCTGAATCCTGGCGTATCTTTTTCGACGATAAACGCTGTAACTCCCTTACTTCCTTTTTCATCTTGATTCGTACGTGCGAACACCACGTATGTGTCAGCTTCTCCACCATTTGTGATGAATACTTTAGATCCATTTAGCTTATAGTGATCGTCCTCGCGTACAGCACGCGTTTTCATGCTGCTTGCATCAGACCCAGATCCAGCTTCAGTCAGCGCAAACGCTCCTAAGTACTCCCCTGTTGCAAGCTTTGGAATATAACGTTGTTTCTGTTCTTCTGTTCCAAAATTCAGGATGGGCAGTGTGCCAACAGATGTATGCACAGATAAGATGACGCCGATTGTTGCACTAACTTTTGAAAGTTCGTGGATCGCTATGATATAAGACGTGTAGTCCATTTCCGCTCCACCATATGCTTCAGGGATTGGGATGCCCATTAGACCAAGTTCACCCATACGCTTAATGATGTCACGTGGGAATTCATCAGTTTCTTCCATCTTCTCTACAAATGGTGCAATTTCTTTTTCGGCAAAATCTCTTACCATCTTCTGCATCATCTTTTGTTCTTCAGTAAAAACAAGCTCCATCTCTGTTCCTCCTCATGATGTTAATCCTGATACTGGTAGAATCCTCTTCCAGTCTTACGTCCTAACCAGCCGGCCTTCACATACTTGCGGAGAAGCGGGCATGGGCGGTATTTATCGTCCCCAAAACCTTCCTGAAGCGTTTCCATAATATAAAGACAAGTATCAAGTCCAATAAAATCAGCAAGAGTGAGCGGACCCATCGGATGATTCATACCAAGCTTCATCACTTGATCAATATCTTCCGGAGATGAAACCCCTTCGTAAACGGTATAGATTGCTTCATTGATCATTGGCATCAAGATGCGGTTCGATACGAATCCTGGAAAATCATTCACTTCTACTGGAGATTTCTTCAAGTCATTCGCAAGTGTCTCAACAGCATTGAACGTTTCCTCTGTCGTCGCAAGACCTTTAATGATCTCCACTAACTTCATGATTGGTACAGGATTCATAAAGTGCATCCCGATGACTTTTCCTGGCCGTTTTGTTACTGCAGCAATTTCTGTGATCGGAAGGGATGATGTATTCGTTGCGAGAATCGTATGGTCTTGAGCAATCTCATCAAGACGAGAGAAAAGATTACATTTTACTTCCATGTTTTCCACAGCTGCTTCGATTACGATATCCACTTCTTTTGCGTCATTAAGATCAGCTGTTCCTTGGAGAAGATCCATCGCTGCGATGAGGTCTTTTTGAGAAATTCGTTCTTTTTCAACCTGCTTAGAAAGGTTGCCTTCGATTCTTGTTAATCCTTTATCAATAAATTCTTGCTTAAGATCGTTTAAGTACACCTTGTATCCTGACATCGCACAAACCTGTGCAATCCCAGACCCCATTTGTCCTGCACCGATTACCATTACTGATTTAATTTCCATGTTCATTCCTCCCTCTAAATTATACCTGCACCATGATCGCGTCGCCTTGACCGCCGCCACTGCATATCGCTGCAATGCCTATGCCACCGCCACGTCTTTTCAACTCATGAATAAGCGTGATTAAAATCCGAGAACCACTTGCGCCGATCGGATGACCTAGAGCAACGGCACCGCCATGAACATTAACCTTTTCTTCATCTAACGAAGCAATCTTTCCGCTTGCAAGTGCAACAGCTGCAAATGCTTCGTTAATTTCAAACAAATCGATTTCCTCAAGCGTCTTTCCTGTCTTCTTAAGAAGCTCATTGATCACGAGTCCTGGCGTTTGAGGGAAGTCTTTCGCTTCCACCGCGATCGCTGTATGAGCAAGGATCGTTGCCATCGGCGCTTTTCCTTCTTTTTCTGCACGTTCTTCAGACATCAATACAAGTGCACCTGCTCCATCGTTGACGCCAGGCGCATTCCCTGCAGTGATCGTTCCGTCAGCACCAAATACAGGCTTTAAATTACCAAGACTCTCAACAGTCGTTCCTTTTCTAGGTGCTTCATCGTGCTCGACCAAAAGCGGATCGCCTTTACGCTGAGGAACTTCCACAGGAACGATTTCTTCTGCAAAAATCCCCTCTTCCATTGCCTTTACTGCGCGCTCCTGGCTTCTGAAAGCCCATTTGTCTTGCGCTTCTCTTGATACTTCATATTCCTCTGCCGTTGTATTTCCGTACACGCCCATATGGCACCCATCAAATGAGCACGTAAGGCCATCATGTACCATGAGGTCGACGATCTTTTTATCTCCCATCCTCATTCCCCAGCGGGCATCCTTCATAATGTAAGGAGCATTACTCATCGATTCCATGCCACCTGCGACGATTACTTCTTCATCACCTGCACGAATGATTTGGTCAGCCATCGTGACACTACGAAGTCCAGATGCACATACTTTGTTGATCGTTTCCGTTTTCACTTCCCATGGAACTCCTGCATGTCTTGCTGCCTGACGTGATGGGATCTGACCCTGTCCGCCTTGCAAAACTGAACCCATGATGACTTCACCAACTTGATTGGCTTCGATACCCGCTCGTTTCAATGATTCCTTGATCGCAATACCACCTAGCTGAGAAGCTTCTAGAGACTTAAGCGCCCCTCCAAACTTTCCAAATGGTGTTCTAACACCGCTCACAATAACTGTTTTGCCCATTACAATAACCTCCTCAAAATAGTTGAAAACGCTCTCATAAATGCAAGTTTATTAGTGACTGAACGCTCGTTCACCCTGAATTCTCATATTAAAAACACAAAGGAAGGAGCTCATGCCGGAGTTCCCTCCCGCATAAGCTTCCTTTTGTGCATTGTTATTGAACGATTGCTTCTTTCTGAACAATTGAACGTTCTAAGATTTCTACGATATCGAGTGTTGCGACATCTTCTTCCACTTCTTTTGCCTTAGTACCGTCACTCATCATCGTTAAGCAATAAGGACAAGCACTTCCGATAACAGAAGGCTTCACACTTAATGCCTGCTCTGTTCTAGTAACGTTAATACGTGAACCTGTGTCTTCTTCCGTCCACATCAGACCGCCACCAGCACCACAGCACATTCCATTTTCACGATTGCGATCCATCTCGATCACTTCTACACCAGGGATACTGCGTAAGATTTCACGTGGCGGATCGTATACTTCGTTGTACCTTCCGAGGTAACAGGAATCGTGGTACGTAATCCGTTCGTTAACCTCGTTAACAGGCTTAAGTTTACCTTCTTTAATCCAGTCATATAACAATTCTGTATGGTGATAAACCTCTGCTTCGAGCCCAAACTCTGGGTACTCATTTTTTAGAGAGTTATAAGCATGAGGATCGATCGTAACGATTTTTGAAATATTATGTTTCTGGAACGTCTCGATATTTTTCTGTGCAAGATCCTGGAATAAAAACTCATTACCGACACGACGAGGCGTATCTCCAGAGTTCTTCTCTTTGTTTCCGAGGATTGCAAAGGAAATGCCCGCTTCATTCATGATTTTGGCAAATGAAGCTGCGATTTTCTGGCTTCGGTTATCGTAAGAGCCCATTGAACCTACCCAGAAAAGATACTCAAACTCTTCACCAGCTTTTTCTTTCTCTTTTACGGTAGGAACTACAATGTCATCACGCATGTCGCGCCAGTTTTCACGCTCTTTACGACTAATTCCCCACGGGTTGCCTTGGCGCTCGATGTTTGTGATTGCACGCTGAACGTCGCTGTCCATCTTTCCTTCCATTAGAACGAGGTGACGACGCATATCGATGATCTTGTCTACGTGTTCGTTTTCGACTGGGCACTGATCTTCACAGTTACGGCAAGTCGTACAAGCCCAGATCTCTTCTTCAGTGATAACGCTACCAATCAATTCATCACTTACAAGCCCTTCAGCCGTTGCTGCTGTTTCCTGTTGTTCCCTCGCTTGATACGCGAGCTGATTCCCCGGTGTATCTGAGAAAGCATACGCTGGCATCCAAGGCGTTCTGGATGTTACCGCTGCCCCTTTTTCAGTTAAATGATTACGAAGCTTAACAATTAGCTCCATAGGAGAGAGAATTTTACCTGTTGCTGTCGCGGGGCACATGTTTGTACAACGGCCACACTCTACGCAAGCATATAGGTCGACGAGCTGTTTTTGATTGAAATCTTCGATTGTATTAACCCCATATGTTTCTTTGCTTTCATCTTCAAAATCAATCGATGCAAGCTGTCCAACCTTATGAGTACGACCAAGGAATACGTTTACTGGTCCAGCAATTAAGTGCGCATGCTTTGACTGTGGTACGTACACAAGGAACGTTAATAATACGAGAAGATGAATCCACCAGAAGAAAAAGAATAGTCCGATGGCAGCAGTCTCGTTGATCCAAGAGAATATAAATGCAATTGCAGAAGCAATAGGAGCACTCCAGGAATAATCGATATTATGCCAAATCATTTCCATTCCGTTCCCAAAAAGAACAGAAACCATTAGTAAACCAATAAAGAGTAATACAAGACCTGCTTTAAATCCTTTTTTCAAGCGAGCGATCGCTTCGATATAACGTCTGTAAAATGCCCAGATGACTGCTACAAGGATCATTACGGTCACAAACTCTTGGAAGAATGTAAACGCTGGATACAGTGGTCCAAGCGGTAGATGTGATCCAGGTGAAAGACCTTTGATGACCATATCGATCGCGCCGAACTGAACAAGTAGGAAGCCATAGAACATCATGACATGGATGGTTCCACTCTTCTTATCCTTTAACAATTTCTTTTGCCCAAATACTTTTACAACGATCGCTTCAATTCGTTCTTTCATGGAGCGATCAAATTCTGCTTTCTTACCTAGCTTAATAAATTCATAACGCGTTTTAACAACGTACCCGAATAAAAAGAATGCGTAAGCGGTTACAACAATGAAAGCAATCCAGTTGATGATCAATAAAACATCCATGTTGGCAAAATCTCCTTTCATGTCATTCTTTCTTGTAAGAACGCTTTACCTGGTATGTTGAACAAGAGTTATGTTCCCCGAATGTTCGAACAACTTTATGAAAACGCTTTAAGTCAGAATGAAAGTAATTTTCTGAATAAATTATAACATATATTTCACTGAATGAGCATTCAGTCAGGGAACTTTTTTAGTTTTTATTATTTTGGGCAAACTATTTCTATGGATTTCACTTGAATCGAGGTGTGTCGAATGGTCTTTGTGTTACTTGTTATCGCACTAGTGATATGGATGGGGATAGACCTCATGTTGGGAGCCAAAAAAAGAAGAAAAAACCCTTCCTCCCTGAAATCAGTTTCTGCTGACATGGAGTTCATTGCAGATGGTGATGATTTTTTGAGAATGTTATTAAAAGACCTAGATGCAGCTGTAGATCATATCCATATGATGTTCTTTATTTTTCGAGATGACACAACTGGAAACGAATTCATTGATAAGCTTTGTGAAAAAGCTTCCTATGGCATACATGTTAGGTTGCTAACCGATTATATGGGGAGCCGACATATAAAAAAAAGCACGATCAAGAAAATGAAAAAAAGTGGTGTTCACTTCTCGTTTTCTAGAAAAGCGACCTTCCCTCTCTTCTTTACATCTATTAACGAACGAAACCATCGCAAGATTACTGTAATCGATGGAAAAATCGGTTATATGGGGGGATTCAATATTGGAAAAGAGTATGTGGGTAAAGATCCGAAGTTTGGCTACTGGCGTGATTATCACTTACGTATAAAAGGAGAGGCTGTACACGAACTACAAAAGCAGTTTCTATCAGACTGGTCGCGAGAGAACGCCGGCACTGAACTAGATGAAGCCTTTTTCCCGTCTTTACCCAAAGGTAATGCACTCGTGAGCCTACACATCACAAATGGAAACAGCGTCGAAGAGATGTTCATTTCTCTTATTGATGACGCAACTTCTTTGATCTATATCGGAACACCTTACTATATTCCAGGAGATAAATTACAAGAAAGTCTTTTGAATGCTTCAAGTAGGGGCGTGAATGTGAAACTCATCCTACCGATACGAGCTGACCACCCCTTTGTACAAGAAGCATCATTTCCCTATCTAGTTGAGCTCATTGAAGCTGGATGTGAGATTCACCAATATATGAACGGCTTTTTTCATGCGAAGGTATTGTTAGTCGATGATCAAGTTTGTGACATCGGAACAGCTAACTTCGATAAGAGAAGTTTGACTATCAACGGCGAGATCAACTGCATCTTTCGTGATCAAGAGATGATTACAAAGGTAAAGAATACGATTGAGCGAGATATTGTCCAATCAGACCCGCTCCACCTGAAAAGGTTAAAAGATCGAACGTTGAAAAACCGTCTAATCGGCCCGATCGCTAGAGCCTTATCACCCTTTCTATAGAGTGATGCTCCATGAACGGTTTCGTTCAACCATAGCAGGGAAAGTATGTAGTAACACAATTGAAAGGATGCTCAGTCCATGAAACTGCGGTTTGGCTATGTCTCACATGCACTTGCACTCTATGAAGCAACTCCCGCTCGAACGATGACGTTTGCTCGCTATAGCAAACTACCAAAAAATGAACGTCAGGAAAAACTTCTCTCCGTAACGGATACTAACTTGACGAACACATTACGAGCACTCCATTATAATATTGCTCATGAAATAAAGCTTTATCGAATGTCATCATCAATCGTTCCTCTCGCTACTCACCCTGAGGTCAAGTGGGATTATCAAACACCATTCCGGGAAAAATTCAAGGAAATCGGCGACCTTGTTAAGAAACATGACCTTAGAGTGAGCTTTCACCCAAATCAGTTCACGCTCTTTACAAGCCCAAGGCAGCAAGTAACTGAAAATGCTGTGATCGACCTTGATTATCATACCTCCATGCTTGAAATGATGGGGCTCGATAACAGCGCGATTACAAATATTCATATTGGGGGCGCTTATGGGGACAAAGAAACAACTCTAGAGCGGTTCTACCGAAATTTCGATACAGTTCCTGAGCGAATCAAGTCACGAATCACGCTAGAAAACGACGATAAAACTTACAATGCAGAAGAAACCTTGACTGTTTGCGAGGAAACGGGCGTGCCGTTTATTTTTGATTATCATCATCATATGGCGAATCAGGGCAATGGACTCCCAGAACATTTTTTTGAACGCGTTAAGAAAACGTGGCAGAACCGGGAAGTTTCGGTGAAGTATCACTTATCCTCCCCGCGATCAGAAAATGCTTACCGTAGCCATGCAGATTACGTTGACCCCAAATTTGCATTGCCTTTTCTTGAGATGCTTAACGAGCATGGTGAAGATGCTGATATCATGATCGAAGCAAAGAAAAAAGACCTTGCTGCCCTTAAGTTGGTAGAAGATCTTTCATCGATCAGAGGGGTGAAGCGCCTCGATGGCAGCACCCTTCTATGGAAGTAGCGTTAACTACTGTATTTTTTTCCTGAAAACTAGCTGAAGAATGTCCCAAGCATCCAGTCATATGCTTTAAAGCCCATATAGATACCGATTATGCCGGCAACGCCTGCAAAAGCTGGGGGTGCTGGAATAGGTAGTTTTAAAATAGCAAAAACCAACCCAACTATAAAACCGGTTAGAATGGCGAGTAGTATTGTCTTCATACGATCCCTCCTTTTAAAAGTATTTCCGTACTTGCATTGGATTATGAAGGCTACTGCCCTCTCCTATATTCGGCCTCAGAAAATTTCAGAAACCGTCAGGGTACCTGACGGTTTCTGAATGTGTTCTACATTTTTTCTGGCGCTGTTACACCAATGATTTCAAGTGTGTTTTGGATCGTTTGTTGAACTGCCTGCATTAATTTAAAGCGTGCTGCACTTAGTTCAAGGTTATCTGGATCTAGTACACGCTCAGCATTGTAAAAGCTATGAAGTGCTGCAGCAAGTTCAAACGCATAGTTTGTGATGCGATGTGTCATACGCTTTTCAGCTGCTTCGGCAATTGCTTCAGGAAGCTCTCCAAGCTTCTTCAGAAGATCGATTTCCTTCTCAGAAGTAATGAGCGATAGGTCGGCATCTTCGCTTAATCCCATCTCTTTCCCTTGGCGCAGCATGCTGCACACTCTCGCATGCGCGTACTGTACATAATAAACAGGGTTTTCATTCGATCTTGAAACAGCAAGGTCCATATCAAAGTCTAGATGAGAGTCAGAGCTTCTCATTGAGAAGAAATAACGCATCGCGTCGATCCCTACTTCGTCCATTAGTTCACGAAGGGTAACGGCTTTACCCGTACGTTTACTCATCTTCATTTTCTCGCCGTCTTTAAACAGATTAACCATCTGAATAATTTCTACTTCAAGCTGTTCTCTCTTATATCCTAGTGCTTCGATCGCCGCTTTCATTCTAGGAATATAGCCATGATGATCGGCACCCCAAATGTTAATCAACTTATCGAATCCACGATCAAGTTTATCTTGGTGATACGAAATATCTGGCGTTAGGTAAGTGTATGAACCATCACCCTTGATCAAGACACGGTTTTTGTCATCTCCGTATTCAGTTGAACGGAACCACGTCGCGCCATCTTCGTCAAATGTTTCACCGCGTTCATGGAGCTTTGCAAGTACCTTGTCTATCTTACCAGAGTTGTAAAGTGATGTTTCAGAGAACCAAACATCGAATTCAACACCAAATTCTGCAAGGTCTTTCTTCAATTTCTCAAGCTCTCGCTCAAGACCATAATCACGGAAATATTGGTAACGTTCTTTTTCATCAAGCTCAAGGAGACGGTTTCCATCTTTCTCAGCTAAATCTTTACCGAACTGAACAATATCTTGTCCTTGATATCCGTCTTCAGGCATGTCTTTTTCCATACCAAGTGCCTGCATGTAGCGTGCTTCAAGAGAGACCGTCAGATTATGAATCTGATTTCCTGCATCATTGATGTAATACTCTCTTGATACCTCATACCCAGCACGTTCAAGAATATTACACAGTGTATCTCCATAAGCTGCACCACGTGCATGTCCTAGATGAAGGCTGCCTGTAGGGTTCGCAGAAACAAACTCTACTTGAATCTTTTCATTTTTGTCGACAGATTTCCCATAATCACTGCCTTTTTCGAGGATCATTGGAATAAGCTCGTTCAAATAGCTTGTTTCCATAAAGAAGTTAATAAAGCCAGGGCCAGCAATATCAATTTGCTTGATGGATGCTTTGTCCATATCAAGGTTTGCTTTAATATCTTCTGCAATAGCTCTTGGTGCTTTCTTTGCAATACGAGCGAGTTGCATCGCCATGTTAGTCGCATAGTCACCATGCGCCTTATCTTTAGGCGATTCAAGGATTACCTCAGGAATTTCACTCTCATTTGCGAGTCCGGCTTGAATGACGGCAACTTTTATCTGTTCTTTTAACTGTTCTTTCTTTTGCTCAACACTGTTCATTGACTTGCTCCTTTCCAGCTTAACGACAGCTCATGTCGTTGTGTTTCATCTTCTTCTAAATAAAGAATATAGCGAAGGGTCAAACGCCCTTTGTTTTGTTCTCGATCAACCAGCTGTTCGATTCGTTCTGTACGTATTTGCATCGGCATGGAACCGAATGGCGTTTTATACAGACTCTCGGATAGCTGACCAGGTGCAAAGCTCTGACGCATCGAAAGCGCTCCTCTACGGATTACCGTCACCTGCTGGTTATCTATTTTCACAGTTGTGGAAACCTGTCCAATTTCAAGGTCTTCTTCATATCGTAAGTATAGGGAGTCCCCTTTTTCGATTAGATTACCTTGAACAGAATGGTTAGAAGATTCTTTTTCTTTACCAGATTGAATCCTAGATTCAATCGTCAAATTGATCGGATGATCACTCATCGCATTCACGTCCTTACACATCATTAACTTTCTTATTATATGAGAAAAAGAGACTGTATTCAAATTGAATACAGCCTCTGTCCAATTTTATTCCTTGTGAGTCCAGCCTAGCAGCATTTCACGAATAAATTTACTAGCTGCAATCGGAGTCTTTTCTGATGGGTCATAAACCGGTGCAACCTCAACGAGATCAGCTCCTACAACGCGCACCCCAGCGTTTGAGATCAACGAGATTGCCTCTAGTAATTCTTTTGAAGAAATTCCCCCAGCTTCAGCTGTACCTGTACCAGGTGCATAAGCTGGATCCAACACATCGATATCGATCGTCACATAGACGTTACGCCCTTTTAGCGTTGGAAGAATCTTCTTCAAAGGTTCGACCACTTCGAACTTCGACATGTGCATACCGGAGTCCTTAGCAAACTGAAACTCTTCTCGCATACCGGAACGAATTCCAAATGAGTACACATTCTCCGCACCGATCAAACCACATATCTTCCTAACAGGAGTCGAATGAGATAGCACCTCTCCTTCGTATTCCTCTCGAAGGTCCGCATGAGCATCGATATGAATAACAGCAAGATCATTGTACTTCTTGTTGAAAGCTTTCATGATCGGCCATGTCACAAGGTGCTCCCCACCCATCCCTAAAGGAAATTTGCCTTGTTCAAGCAAAGAGTCGATATATTCTTCGATCAGATCGATACTTCGCTCAGGATTTCCAAAAGGTAGAGGAATATCACCTGCGTCAAAATAACGAATTTCTTCAAGATGCTTGTCCATGTAGGGACTATATTCTTCAAGCCCTAGTGATGCTTCCCTTATGCGAGCAGGGCCAAATCTTGATCCAGGTCGAAAGCTTACTGTCCAGTCCATCGGCATGCCATAAATCACAACATCACTATTTTCAAATGAAGGATTACTTAAAATAAATACATTTCCAGAATAAGCTTCATCAAATTTCATCGTTGCTCTCCTTATTTCAAAAGATCCTGTACAAATTTAGGAAGTGCAAAACAAGCACTGTGTAGTTCTTTTGTATAGTATTTGGTATCGATCTCATGGAAGCGACTTTCTTCAACTTCAAGAGGATCTACCTTTTTCGATCCGATCGTGAATGTCCAAAGGCCGCTCGGATACGTAGGGATATTCGCCGTATACACACGTGTGATTGGGAAGATTTCCTTCACATCGCTCTGAACTTGGGAAATAAGATCTGCCTTGAACCATGGGTTGTCCGTTTGTGCGACAAAAATACCGTCGTCTTTTAGTGCTTTTGAAATTCCTTCATAAAAGCCTTTTTCAAAAAGCCTCGCAGCCGGTCCAACAGGTTCAGTGGAATCAACCATAATCACATCGTAGTCATTCTCACTTTCTGCGATGTGCATAAACCCATCATCCACTAGAACTTCCACGCGCTCATTTTCTAGTTCGCCAGCAATTTCAGGTAAGTATTTCTTTGAGTACTCGATTACTTTTCCATCGATTTCGACTAATACTGCTTTTTCTACAGAAGGGTGCTTCAATACTTCACGAATCACTCCACCGTCTCCGCCACCAACGACTAGTACATGTTTCGGATTCGGGTGCGTGAAAAGGGGTACGTGAGCCACCATCTCATGGTAAACAAACTCATCTTTTTGAGTTGTCATAACCATGCCATCTAACACGAGCATATTTCCAAACTCTTCTGTTTCAATTACGTCTAGACGCTGGAAATCTGTTTGTTCCGTGTGAAGCGTTTGTTTAATTTTCGCCGTAATGCCAAAGCGCTCTGTTTGTTTCTCTGTATACCATAATTCCATCTCTACCACTCCTCAAATTCTATCTCTTTATCTAAGCAGTTCCCGATTCAACCATCTCAAAACAGACTTAGTATAACGCAAACGAATCTATATGAACCGAAAAATCATCCTATTTTCATTCGTGTATGCCAATCGTTCTCTATCCTATCATTAATCATTAAGCACAAGAAAAGTATAGTTCACTTCTATAAAAAAGCAAGAGAATTTTTCACTTCAATTAGAATAGTATCATCCACACGAAGAAGGCAAGAATGAACCTGTAGATTGCGAACGGAATCAGACGGACGCGTTCGATAAATCGGATAAATGTTACAATAGCAATAAGCGCAACAAGAAATGCAACAATGAATCCAACAGCAAAAATAGGAATGTCTGCAATAGCCAAGTATTTATAGCTTTTCAGAAGATCAAACCCACTGGCAGCGACCATAATAGGTACTGCTAATATAAAGGAGAATTCAGCAGCCGTCTTATGCGTTGTACCAAGCAATACTCCACCAGAAATCGTTGCTCCGGATCGTGAAAACCCGGGCCACAAAGCGAGACATTGAAAGACTCCAATAGAAAAAGCCTGTTTCAGCGTGAGATCGTCCAGATTCGAGGTTACAGAAGCCGTTCTCTTCACGTCTGCTAAAATCATAAATATACCACCTAATACAAGTCCAAAGACAACAGTATATGGCGAAAATAGATACGTTTTAATGACATTATGAAGAAAGAACCCCGCTACGATAGCAGGTATCATCCCTAGTATAATGTGCATAAGAGAAAGTCCGCCCTCGGTTTGCTTAAGGGAAAATAAATCGATAAACCTTTTTCTATACATTACTACTACCGCAAGAATCGCCCCAAGCTGAATCACGATTTCGAACGTCTTAGCTCGCTCATCTACAAAGTCCAACCAAAAACCTGTAAGAATCAAGTGACCCGTAGATGAAACAGGTAAGAATTCCGTTAATCCTTCAACCACCCCAAGAATAATAGCAATAAGTAGTTCCATTGCACTCTCTCCCTCTGTACAAAATGACACTCATTATTTGTATCCTATTCAAAAAGTGGACAATTATTTTTATAGATTGCTGTGTTTAAGAGTTTCATGATTGTCACATACTAGATTTAAACAAGAAATGTGGGGGTGAACCACATGAAACCGATGAGTGAACGCTTTGATTATTGGAAGCGCTGGGGGAAACTATTTTTACGATTGATGGTTATAGGTACACTTTTTGTCGGCCTTTCAGTAGGATCGATCTATTTGCTTGCCGTTTTCGTTGGTGCCCCACCTCTTCAGGTGCCACAAACAACGATTTATTACGATGTTGATGACAACGTAATAGGAGAAAGTAACCAAAGTGGACAAAACCGTTATTGGGTACAGCTTGAGGATATTTCTCCGTCTGTGGTCGACGCGACGATAGCCATTGAAGATCGAAGCTTCTACGATCATTTCGGTTTTGATTTCAAGCGAATCGCAGGGGCTGTTCTCGCCGATCTAAAAGCGATGGCAAAAGTTCAAGGAGCGAGTACCATCACGCAGCAATATGCAAGAAATCTATTCCTAGAACACGACAAAACGTGGAAGCGCAAAGTGCTCGAAGCCTTTTACGCCTATCGACTTGAGGTTCATTATTCAAAGGAAGATATTCTAGAAGGCTATCTCAACACAATCTATTATGGCCATGGCGCATATGGCATCGAAGCTGCTGCCAGGTCCTATTTCGGTAAAGCAGCTGATGAACTTTCTGTTTCTGAATCGGCCATGCTTGCTGGGATTCCAAAAGGTCCCAGCTACTACTCTCCTTATGCAGATTCAAATCGATCGAAAGAACGACAGCGCACCGTTTTGAATGCCATGGTGACAACGAATAAATTAACAAAGGCTGAAGCAGTCGATGCTGAAAATGAAGCGATGGCATTGCAAACTTTCAACGAGGAACAAATCGATCCAGAAACAGCTCCTTATTTTACAGCTGAAGTAAAAAAAGAATTAAGAAATAAGCTGTCCTTAGATGAAAGAATTATTGAGGAAGGTGGCCTTCATGTCTACACAACGTTAGATTCAGACATGCAGGAAAAGGCTGAAGACTTAGTCTCAAATTCAATAGAAGAAAAAAGCGACATCCAAGCAGCACTCGTTGCAATGGATCCTAAAAACGGTGCGATCAAGGCGATGGTTGGGGGACGAGATTACAAGGAAAGTAAATTCAATCGTGCGACGATGGCGAAACGAACTCCAGGATCAACGTTTAAACCTTTACTCTACTATGCGGCGATGAACAACGGCTTCACACCGTCTACTCTCGTCAGGAGTGAGCCTACGAACTTTTATTATGATGGCGATAAGAAGACTTATTCACCTCATAACTATGGAGACGCATACGCGAATGATGAAATTACCATCGCACAAGCGCTCGCACTATCGGATAATATTGTTGCGGTTAAAACACACATGTTTTTAGAGGAAAAGACGCTCGTTGATACAGCAAAGAAATTTGGGATTACGAGTAAACTATCAGCAATCCCTTCTCTTGCACTTGGAACGAAGCCAGTTGGAGTTTTGGAAATGACTGAAGCTTACAGCATGCTTGCAAACGGCGGATACAGTGTTGAACCTCACTACATCGAAAAAGTAACAGATCGTGACGGCAACGTGATTTATGAAAATAAATCCAACAAAGAATTAATATTGAAGCCAGAAGCTGCATTTGTCACAACAAGCATGATGACAGGGGTTTTTGATGAATCTTTAAATGATTATACAAAGGTGACGGGTTCTGGAGTCGATCATTTACTAACAAGACCCGCTGCTGCAAAAACTGGATCCACTTCCACTGACAGTTGGATGGTCGGTTTCACGCCACAACTCGCTACATCAGTCTGGATCGGTTACGATGAAGGAAAAAATTTAAACCATCGAAATGATGGGTTCTATGCCAAGAAAATCTGGGCGCATTTTGTAGAGGATGCACTTGAAGGGGAGAAAGTAAAAGAATTCAAAGCTCCTGAAGGTGTGGTTGGGATCGAAATCGATCCTCAAACAGGAAAAATCGCCGATGAAAATTGTCCGAATAAGAGATTAACGTATTATATAGAAGGAAGCGAACCTCACGAAGTTTGTGATGTTCATGTCGATGCCGCACAACAGCAAGACATTCAAGAGGATAAGAAAGGTTTCTTGGACCGTTTCTTTAACTGGATAAGATAACGAAGCAAATATGTAACGATGTCATCAAGCTGTCGAGAAAATCTCGGCAGCTTTTCTGTTTACCTTTAGCAATAAGTAAGAGGGATTTCCGCTCCAGGATGCTCGCTTTCCGGGGGGCGGGCATCCTTCCGCTCCAATCTACGTTATTGTGAGATAAATTAAATCATTTTTCATCAAATCAAGAATCTTTAATAATTAACTTGATAAAAATGGAAAGAAAGATTTTTCTTATTTAATTGGATTCAATAGAACTGGTCGTTATGCTTAGCTTCATCGCCATCTAGTAGGAGTGAATACCGCTTGACTCCCGCGGAAGAACGAGCGACCGAGACCCCACAGCGACGTTTTTTCGCGCGGAGGCTCGGGCGTTCGTCCGCAGGAAAGCAAGCGGTATTCAAACTCCTACGGCCTCGGGAGCACAGGTTAAGGTTGCTCTACAAACTGAGGACGCCTTAAATGGCGTCCTCTTCATATCATCTCTTCACTTCTGGGTCAGGCTTGATCAATGAATCCAAATCTTGTTCGATGCTGATCCACTTTTGTTCTGTCATTCCAATAGCATCCTTCACTCCTGCGTTGTAAAAGGATGGGCCCATTTCAGACATGATGAAATGAAGAAAGTTTTCTGCAGCAAGCTCACCGATTTCTTCGTCACGTTCATTATAGAAGTACGTTTGAATGCGCTCGATAAGCTCCTGTTTTTTCTCACGGGGAAACTGCTTCCACATGTCGACCACTCCTAACTAATGTTTAGGATAAGTATACCATTTCGAAACAAAACAGCCCGGAGACGTATCCCCGAGCCGTTTCGCGTCCTAGCTATATGTGCTGTGTAAAATAATTTTAATCCTACTTCAATGAAAGCTCAAGAGATTTCAAAATTTGTTCAAAAAAAGGTCATAAATTAGTTCTCAAGCGCTTCCTTTAATTCATCACTGGAGCGATCGTAAACATTCTTATCGAAGTCGATCAAGTAGTTTCGAAGCATCTCTCTAGACTTATCATCCATGTGGTCGACAACTACTCGGCCCTTCATAGACTTATCCATGTTGTTAACATGCTCAGGCATACTCTTCCAAGCCCGTTTCGCCTCAGCATTTAAGAAGAATTCACAAGCTCCTACCCCATAATAAAGAGGACCCTCTTCTGTTCGTTGAAGGGTTACCCAAACGATCCATGCCGTATGACCATCAGGAACTTCTTCTTTTGTTTTGACTAGCTTCTTACGCTTTTCAAGTGCACTTCTTGCATGCAGGGCACCGATATCTACATATACTTCGTCTGTCGTTGGGTCGATAATCACCGGTGATACGTTATCAAGATTAATGGTTCCAACACCATATCCTCCATGGCCATCTGTGGAATCACCACTCAAAATATTAAAGCCTGTTGAAGGCTTTTTCTTAGGCTTCTTTTCTTCCTCTTTTGCCAAGTTGAACGACCTCCTTTATTCATTATTCTCCGCTACTATTTTATCATACACACAATAGTGTATTCATCCAGTAGCCCCTATGCTGATATTAAAGAGAAAATTACTAATTTACCCTTGCTAAAAATCGCTTTTACGAATAATATAGAGATTGTGTTTAAAAATCGTTCGTATTTACAGGAGGTATTGTATGTTAAACTCCTTTTTCCATCTAAAAGAAAATGGAACAAGCGTTAAAACTGAATTTCTAGCCGGTATCACCACGTTCTTAACGATGGTATATATCGTTATTGTAAATCCTATTATTCTTTCCTCAACTGGCGTACCATTCGATACAGTTTTTATGGCAACCATCATCTCAGCAGTTGTTGGTACGCTTTGGATGGGGCTGTTTGCTAATTATCCGATTGCGATCGCTCCTGGTATGGGCTTGAATGCCTACTTTGCTTTCTCTGTTGTAGGCAGCCAACCAGGCGTTTCCTATCAGGTAGCATTCGGAGCTGTATTCATTGCTGGACTTCTTTTCATCATTCTTTCACTAACGCCGTTCCGTGAAAAGTTGATCGAGGCTATTCCTACAAATTTAAAACTTGGTATCACAGCAGGTATCGGTTTATTCATAGCGTTCATCGGACTCCGTATGACAGGAATCATCGTTGCTGATAAGGAAAACCTTGTCACACTCGGTAACCTTCATTCTCCAGAAGTTTTACTAGCTCTTGGAGGTCTAATCATCACGCTCATTTTGATGGCACGAAATATACATGGCGCTTTATTCTTTGGCATGATCGCCACAGCGATTATCGCTATATTAACAGGGCAGCTTGAATTCAAAGAAGGGATCGTCGGTTCACCTTCTTCTCCTGATCTTTTTGTATTCGGCAGTCCCCTTCAAGCATTTAAAGACATGATCGAATATGGTTTATATGCAGTGGTCTTCTCCTTCTTACTCGTTACACTATTTGATACTACCGGTACGATGGTAGGTGTAGCAGAGCAGGCTGGGTTGATGAAAGGAAAGAAAATGCCACGAGCTCGTCAGGCATTACTTGCAGATTCAATTGGGACGACAGTCGGAGCTATTTTCGGTACAAGTCCAACAAGTGCGTATATCGAATCATCTTCTGGTGTCGCATCTGGTGGCCGTACTGGTTTAACATCCGTTGTAGTCGCAGTACTATTCATCGCCGCAGCTTTCTTCGGTCCACTAGTTGGTGCAGTATCAGGACTTTCAGCGATTACAGCTCCAACGCTAATCATCGTCGGAAGCTTAATGATCAGCGCTGTTGGTAAAATCGAATGGCATGAATTCGATGAAGCGTTCCCGGCATTCCTAATCATCTTAACGATGCCACTCACATCAAGCATCGCAACTGGAATTGCACTAGGTTTCATCACATATCCCGTTCTAAAATTAGTAAAAGGAAAAGGGCGCGAGGTTCATCCGCTGCTATACTTATTCGCAGTGCTCTTCTTCTATCAACTAGCATTTCTACCACATGCTTAATCAAAAGACCTGCTTCTACTTGAGTAGGTCTTTTCTTTGAATTAAATAACGTTTCCAATTACCTATAAATTCCACTATAATAATTTTAAGACTAACGTAATTAATTTCCTACTGGAGGTATACAGTGGACGTATTTATCGGGCGTCAGCCGATTTTAACAGTCGACAAGCAGCTGTTTGGTTACGAATTATTGCATAGAACCGGAAACCTCAATTCTTTTGACGGATTAGACGGTAACCAAGCTACGGCAGAAGTCATTTCTAATTCCTATTTAGCGTTTGGACTAGATAAATTGTCTGACCACAAAAAATGTTTTATTAATTTCACGAAAGATTTGATTCTTGACGAAACGCCTAAGCTATTTTCACCTGATTCTATTATCATCGAGTTACTAGAAGATATTGAAATAACCGCGGAAGTCATAAAGAAATGTGAAACCTTTAAAGAGGAAGGCTACAACATTGCAATCGATGACTTCACCGATTTTGGAAATTACGAAAAGATTTTACACGTGATCGATATCATCAAAGTTGATTTCCTTGGCACATCGAAAGAAAAACGAATCGAAATCATGGATCGATACCGTCACCGTCCAATACAGTTTCTAGCTGAAAAGGTAGAAACGTTAGAAGAGTTTGAGGAGGCCAAATCCCTTGGATTCGAACTGTTTCAAGGTTATTTTTTCTGTAAGCCATCAATCCTTTCTACAAAAGACCTTAAACCAATGCCGCAACTATATATTCAAATGTTGAACGAAATCAATAAGCCGGTGCCTGATATTGATGCTGTAGCTACGCTGGCTGAAAAAGACGTTGCCCTTTCTTATAAGTTATTACGTTTGATCAACTCACTCGGCCTCCAAGTTAAAGTAAGCAATGTTAGACAGGCGATCGTATTTTTAGGACTAGCTGAGGTGAAAAAGTGGATTCTAATTCTCATGTTCACGAAGGATTCTGATCAGTCCTCCGGGATTCTCCACCTCTCTCTTTCACGTGCAAAATTAGCAGAGCTACTAGCAAAGAAAGTAAATGTGAATCCGCATCAAGCTTCTCTAGTAGGTATGTTTTCTTTACTCGATACGATTTTGCAGCGACCTATGGAAGAAGTTCTTGATGAGCTACCAATAGACGATACGATTAAACAAACCTTAACGAACGTTCGACAAACAGACTATCATCACTTGCTGAATATGATTAAAGCTGTGGAACGGAACGATTGGCAAGAGCTATCCTCCCACCTCAATACGTTCACAATCACTAGTGAAGCTCTTCAAAACAGCTATATCGAGGCTCTTAAATGGGCTGATTCTATTATTCAAGTAACGGGTAAAGAATAACAATCGCAAAGAACGAGGTAGCTCAATTAGCCACCTCGTTCTTTTTACATCCATTCAACTGTGCGGTTGTTAGCACTACTTTCCAATGCTAGTTCGATACATTTGATTACGTTCAGCGCTTGCTGAGCCGTTACTGGTGCAGCGTCACCTTCTTTGATCGATCTGACGATTCTTTCATAATATTCCTGATAGGCTCCTGGAATAGTGGGGATTCTGCTCTCTTCACTTCCTGAAGTAAGAATTCCATAATCACGATCGGCATCTTCCCCCCATCCAGGTCCACCTGGTATTCGACCGTTCTTCAAAGCATCCTCTTGAGGATCGATCCCCCACTTCACGAACGAACCTTCCATCCCGTGAACTTGATAGCGTGGCCCAGGCTTCTGCACAAGTGATCCTCCATGCAAAATGACCCTTTTGTTTCCGTACTTCAAAATAAGGTGGAAATAATCATCAGTCTTTGCACCTTCACGCTGTGCAATCACGTCTGCCATTACACTGTCTGGCTCTCCAAAAAGAGACAAGGCTTGATCGATCAAGTGTGAGCCCAGATCAAATAGTATACCCGAGCCCTTCTTATCTTGTTCTCTCCATCGCTCTCGTACTTCAGCACGATAGCGATCATAATGCGCTTCATATGTGCACACATCACCTAGAATGTTCTCTTCTACCAGTTCCTTGATCGTGAGAAAATCATTATCAAAACGCCTGTTATGATAAACACTCAAGATACACCCATTCTCTTCTGCCACATTGATAAGCGTTTCACACTCAGAAACATCTACCGCAAAAGGTTTTTCAAGAACAACATGCTTTCCTGCCTCCAGCGCTTTTTTAGCCATAGGGAAATGAAATTCATTTGGAGTTGTAATGACAACTAGCGCTATTTCTTCATTATTCAACACTTCTTCGATAGTTGAGTGAACGTCTACGTCAGGAAGAGCGCACTTTACCTTCTCTGGGTTCGATGAAACCACCGTCGTAATATGTAAACCTTTCACTGCTTTCATCACAGGCGCGTGGAACGTTGCTCCAGAAAATCCGAACCCAACGATAGCGGTATTGATTCTATCCATTTTGAACACTCCTTTTCTCCTATATGAGTCTTTCGAACCTTTTTTATCAATCGACAAAATTTCTTACTAGCCTCGACATTTTTCTGCAAAATCTTATGTACCTGAACGATTATACTAATCTTCAATAGGGTATTGATTGTAATATGTTCGAAATAATTGTAATAAAAAGGTGGAGATTAATGATGAAGGAACGCTTGTATTCGCCAGCATCGATCGGTGCTGGAATAGGTATTGTATCCACTCTCATTTACATAGTGCTATTAGCAGTTGGTAATTTTCAGCATAACCTCGTCTTGGGGACATTAACCTTGTTCCTTGCTCTTATTACTTATTCTATACTAGCGATTGGTTGGATGCCTTCTCTATTAGAAAGCAGGGAAAGTGTGGGGCTAGCAGCTGGAATTACCTTTCATGTACTAGCATCCTTTTCGATTGTTTTCCTACTAGCAGATTCAATACCCGGTGTACTGCAACTGATTCTTCCATATCTAAGCACTTTGGTCTTTTCTCTACTTATGATAGGACTCTTGATTGTAAACGGATATATTCTCACAAAAATTAATTTCAGCAAGCTCCAAACGACCCTATCGAAAAAAATCCCTCTAAAAGGTTAGACGAAAAAGGTGCCGAATCTACTTCGCGCACCTTTTTCTATTGAACTAGTATTCTATTGAAGCAAGCTGTTAAGACCATTGATGAAGGCGTATGCCTCTTCGATCTCATCACTCGAATAATTTTGCTTTCGTTTAATCGTCTGAATCTTCTCAATCACTTCATCTTTCGTAAGCTTATCAAAAAACAATACAGTGGAAACAAGCTCAAGAAAACGTGAGCTTTCTTCATTCATTTTAAAGATACACTCATTTAAAGATGGAAAATCGAGATTGTAATGTCCTAGAAATTCAGTTCCTTGATCCGTTACGGAGTACTTATATTGGTAGTAGTTCCCTTTGCTTTCCTTCACTTCTGCGACAAGGCCAAGGTTGCAAAGCTCTTCAACTCGAAGCGTCAGTTCCTCAGAATACGGACCATAAAAATGAAATTGGTACTTCTCGTTAAATGGAAACTGTAACTTCTTACAAATGTATATGATTTTCTGAAGTTTTTTCCGTCCGGTAACTTCTCCCGCTTCTTTTAATACAGTGATGACTTTCGCATGATCTTCTAGCAACCTGTACCCCTCCCCATTTTTCTTTTTACAGGTTGTCCAAAAAGCTTTCTATATCTAATATCATTTGACCTGCATAGGAAGCGCACGCCATCATGTGCAGGTTTCTTTTTGAACAGATTAATCTAATTGAAGCAATGACCTAATACGACGAGTGGCTTTTGAGTTCCCCTGCAGAATAATATCTGCGGGATAATAGAGCTTGTGATCTGTTCGCTTCTTGCCTGAGATGGCTTCGACAACTTCAGATTCACGAGAAAGTTCTCGTAGATCTCCACCTGGTTTAAGAAGATGAATAGGAAGTCTTTCTTCCTCTTCTCCAGGGCGATAGAAATCATATGGAAGATCCGAGGAAGAATCTACTTCCAAATAGTAATCCGGATCGATCCCAGCTTCCTTAAACGAATCGTATAGTTCTCTCCAATCATTCATTTTTTCCATTGGATTGAATTCTACATACTTAAACAAACGTCGGTTCATAAAACGTTCGCAAAGATCGCGAAGGATCGGGTCATCCTCTTCTTGCCAAATCTGAAAATAGAACATCACAACAGATTCATCAAGCTTTAAAAAGTCTTCAAGGCTGATATTTTCATTAAAAAGAGAATGAAAATGTTTCGGTTCATGCTTAAAGGAATACCCTTCGAGATAAAGCTTCTTTGCTCGATGCAAAATCTTGCTTAAAATGACTTCCGCACTTCTCGTTACAGGGTGGAAATAGATTTGCCAATACATCTGGTAACGACTCATAATATAGTCTTCTACAGCATGCATACCGCTTTGCTTTATGACAATTTGGTCATCACCTGGTCTCATAACCCGCAGAATACGTTCAATATCAAACTGCCCATAGCTCACGCCTGTGAAATAAGCATCACGCAATAAATAATCCATTCGATCTGCGTCGATTTGGCTAGATATGAGAGAAACTACAAGTTTGTTGTCATGCGTTTTGGCAATGACATCAGCAACTTCTTCAGGAAAACGATCGCTTACTTTACGAAGGATTTGATTAATTTCTGTATCACCCAAAATGACCATGCGCGTAAAATCCTCATGATCGAATCCAAATACTTTCTCGAACGAATGGGAAAACGGACCATGTCCAACATCGTGCAGAAGCGCAGCACACATGCTTAATAATCTATTTTCTTCGTTCCAACTGTCATATTGAGAGAAGATTTCATTAATCCTTCTAACGATCTCATAAACACCGAGTGAGTGACTGAAGCGACTATGTTCAGCACCGTGAAACGTTAAATATGTCGTTCCTAACTGTCTAACCCGGCGAAGACGTTGAAACTCCTTCGTTCCAATTAGCTCCCAGATTAAACGGTAGCGAACATGGATATAGCGATGAACTGGATCTTTAAAAACTTTTTCTTCGTTTAATCGTTCGAGCATTTCAGCATTGGACTCCTTCCGTCAATTTCATCCCCCTATTATAGCTCAGATTATGCCAAAAAGAAACCTTCCACACCCCGTCAGAAGGACGGATTGTAGAAGGTTTCTAAGAGTTATGAGTACGATTTTATCGTTACGTATTATCCTTTGAAATCACCGGCAGTAGACGGTGCAGCCTCATTTCTCTTTTCCTCTGATTTTGTTACATAAAGAGCACAAGCAGCATCCCCTGTGATATTAACTGCAGTACGCGTCATATCGAGCAAGCGGTCCACAGCAAGAATTAAGCCAATTGGCTCAACAGGAAGACCAACTTGTTTCAGAACCATCGCAAGCATGATGAGTCCTACACCAGGAACACCGGCTGTACCGATACTTGCCAGAGTAGCTGTTACAACTACGATAATAAGCTGAGTGAAGGTCAGATCAACACCAGTAATCTGTGCAATAAATACTGTTGCAACACCTTGCATAATCGCAGTTCCGTCCATATTAATCGTTGCCCCTAGAGGCTGAACAAAACTACTAATTTGTTTTGGAATCTTCAAGTTTTCTTGAGCTGTTTTCATTGAGACCGGAAGAGTACCACTACTTGATGAGGTACTGAACGCAACAGCCATCGCTGGAGAAAAAGCTTTATAGAATTTAAGTGGATTCTCTTTACCCAGCAAATAAATAGCACTACTATATGTGACGAGTGCATGAATAAACAGTGCAGCCAGTACGACAACAAAGTACATACCCATGGATTGAAGTGCTTCTTTACCCTGACCACCGACAGCAGAGGCGATCAAAGCGAAAGCTCCGTATGGAGCAGTTTCCATAATGATTTTCACTAGATACATCATGACATCGTTACCTTGTTCCATAAGGTCTCGCAGTGCTTTCGTTTTGTCACCAAGAACAGCAAGTGCAAAACCTATGAAAATAGCAAAAGCAATGATTTGAAGCATGTTTCCTTCAGTTAAAGCCTGAACAGGATTCGTTGGAATAATGTTCAGAATAGTATCCATTACAGGAGGTGCTTCCTCCGCTTTAAAATCACTCTGGCCGGAGAATGAACCTTCCACACCAGGTTTGATTAGATAAGCAAGTGCCATAGCGATTGAAATAGCGATGGTCGTCGTTACTAGGAAAAAGCCTACTGTTTTTCCTCCCATACGACCCAACTTCTTCGGGTCACTAATTCCGGCTGTACCTACTACGATTGAGAAGAACACAATCGGTACAACTAGCATTTTAATTAAATTTAAAAAGATTTGTCCGATGGGACCAAGAACATACTGATCAACAGGTCCAAACGCACCTGGTGCAAATAAATTAAAAACTACACCAACTAAAATACCCAATACTAAACCGGCAACTATCTTAACCGTTAGCTTCATGGACATTACCCCTCTCATGAATGGTTTATATGCAAGTCATTCGTTTGCTGTCTTGTTTTTATGAAAGCACTTACACTTTGTTTTGTTTCTATCTTGCTTGCTCTCTTTCTCGCTAACTAGTAAACACGCGAATATTATTATAGCATTTTAGACAATTCTCGCAAAATTATCTTAACTTAGTAAGTTTACAACTTCACCTATAAAATAAAGGTTTTAAAGGCAAAAAATCACTAAAACTAAGAAAAAAGTACGAGATATTTTCCCCGTACTTTCCAGCGCTGAGGAGCTATGGTATTAGGCGGAATGAAAGATGTAGTTTCCATAAATTTTATAAAGTGGAAACAAACCACTGTTTTTAGCGCAACTTATTTTCAGACCACAGTTTGTAAACTTATAAGTCCCTCCTCCTAGCCTATTTGTGGCTCGTGGCGCCCCCTCACCTCCCATATTTATCTAGTACCTATATTCCACTACTGTCACTAGCCCTAAACGTAATAATATGTCATCTCCCGGGAAATATTGTCGCAATATGTATTCTGAAGGTGAGTATTTTTTCGTGCTATAATAACAACAGATGATTTGTAACAGAAAGGAAATAGCTATGGCGAATGACTCAGTACTTTACCAGCCAGAATGGCGAATAATAGATCAATCAACTCTTGGACCTTCTTTCGACGCACTACAATCTTTTGCGATGGATGATACGCTATGCAACTCAACAGGGAGTGGCGAATCTTCACCGGTTATGCGCTCTTGGGTTCATCACGATACGATTGTACTTGGCATACAAGACACTCGTCTTCCCCACGTTGAAAGAGGAATCGAATACTTAAAACAACAAGGCTATCGGGTCATTGTTAGAAATTCAGGTGGTCTAGCCGTTGTTCTTGATGATGGTGTTTTAAATCTATCACTAGTATTTTCTGAAAAAGAGCAAGAGGTTGGCATCGACAAAGGGTATGAATCTATGGTCGATTTCGTGCAGGAAATCCTTAGCCCGTATGGTGTTGTTATCGAAGACCGTGAAATTGTTGGCTCTTATTGTCCTGGCCGCTATGATTTAAGCATAAATGGCCAGAAGTTTGCCGGAATCTCTCAAAGGCGTCTTCGTGGAGGCGTTGCGGTTCAGGTTTATCTTTGTGTGGACGGCAGTGGTTCAGAGCGTGCAGAACTGATCAAGGAGTTTTACGAGCGTTCCTTACATGGAGAAGAAACTAAGTTTAGTTATCCAGCAATTGTTCCAGAAACGATGGCTTCATTAAGCGAATTGATTGGAGAAGATTTATCGGTTCGTGATGTAATGATGAGGTCACTTAAAACGCTGAATAAATACGCAGGGTCATTGACGACTCAACACCTTTCGATTCCTGAGTTATCTCTGTACGATTACAATTATCAACGTGTTTTCACACGAAATGAGAAAGCACTTTATAAATAGTTGTTAAAAGCACCCGAAATCCGTTTCGGGTGCTTTTTATATCGCGTGAGATTAGTGGTATACCCGCAATTATTTCACTTTATGCGAGATAAAGGCCATCTCTCCTCGATCCTACCGTGAAATGAAACAAAAAAAAAGACTGCCGAACTCGTGTCGACAGTCTGTAACGAAACTTATAGACTTTGCATCGCTGTAATTAGCGCTAGCTTGTACACATCTTCTTCACTGCAACCTCTTGAAAGATCGTTTACAGGCTTGTTTAGACCTTGCAAGACCGGTCCAACTGCTTCGAAACCACCAAGGCGTTGAACCATTTTGTACCCGATGTTTCCTGCTTCAAGACCTGGGAATACAAATACATTCGCCTGTCCTTCAAGTGGAGATTCAGGTGCTTTTTTCTTTGCTACTTCTGGTACGAATGCAGCATCGAATTGGAACTCACCGTCGATGACAAGATCAGGTGCTTTTTCTTTTGCAATACGTGTTGCTTCCATTACTTTTTCTGTTTCAGGAGAAACAGCGGAACCTTTTGTAGAGAAGCTTAGCATCGCTACTTTCGGATCGATTCCAAACATCTTAGCTGTTTCTGCACCAGAAACGGCAATTTCAGCAAGGTCGTTACTATCTGGTGCAATGTTAATCGCACAGTCAGCAAACACATATTTCTGATCGCCTTTTACCATCACGAAAGCACCTGAAGTCTTTTTGATGCCTTCTTTTGTTTTGATAATTTGGAGAGCCGGACGTACTGTATCCCCAGTAGAGTGTGCAGCGCCACTCACAAGACCATCAGCTTTTCCTGTATGAACAAGCATCGTACCAAAGTAATTCACATCAAGAAGAATTTCTTGTGCTTGCTCTGCAGTAGCTTTCCCTTTACGACGTTCTACGAAAGACTCAACAAGAGCATTCATTTCTGAATAAGAAGCTGGATCAATAATTTGTAAGTCACTGTGAAGTTCAACATCTAATGTAGATGCTTTGTCTTTCACTGCTTCTTCTCCGCCAATAACGATTGGTTTTAAAATGCCATCCTGCGCAAGACGATTTGCCGCCACAAGAACGCGTTCATCTGTACCTTCTGGAAAAACAATTGTCGGATTTCCTTTTTTTACGGTATCTTTCATGGTTGTAAAAAGATCACTCATTGTATTCACCTCATTAATTTGATTTCCACCCCTACAATACTCTTTTTTCATGAAAAACAAAAATAAATCCCTATTTGTAAACCCTTCCATTTAAAAGTTCTATTTTTCTGACGAATAAACAATGATACTTGTAACCACCTCACGACACTCCTACCACGTATATCACACTATAGAAATCGTTAGCATAGGAGTCGGCCTCGATTTCAAATTTCATGCATGACTTTCCTTTATGAATAATAGTAAGCTTTATAAATTAATGAACCTGATTTATGGGTTCATCCTTAATAAACGAATACAAGAAAAGCGTTAGACTTCCTTCAAACGCTCCTCCTCCCAATCGCTTTCAAACAAGGACAAGTATTGGTATAGTAGAAGGTGGAGATTGATTGGATAATTAATAAGGAGTGAATCATATATGAACCAAGCAGCAGAAACTCTTGATGGCTGGTATTGCCTGCATGATTTCCGTTTGATGGATTGGACTGCATGGAAGCAGCTATCTAGCGAAGAACGTGACAATGCGATTAACGAATTCTTAACTTTCCTAGAAAAGTGGGAAGTAACAGCAAATCACAAAGAAGGAAGTCACGCGCTTTACTCCATCGTGGGTCAAAAAGCAGACTTTATGTTGATGCTCCTTCGCCCTACAATGGAACAACTCAATGAGATCGAAAATGCGTTTAATAAAACGACACTTGCAGAATATACAATTCCAGCATATTCATATGTATCCGTTGTCGAGTTAAGTAACTATATGGCTGGCAAAGACAGTGACCCTGATAACGACCCTCGTATTCAGGCACGCTTGAAACCAGAGCTTTCTGAAGCACCATATGTTTGCTTCTACCCAATGAACAAGAAACGTGAAGGAAACGATAATTGGTACATGCTATCAATGGATGAGCGTCGTGACATGATGCGTAGCCATGGACTTATCGGTCGAAGCTACGCTGGGAAAGTAAAACAAATCATTACCGGTTCAGTCGGTTTCGACGATTGGGAATGGGGCGTTACACTATTCGCTGATGATGTGCTTCAGTTCAAAAAACTTGTTTATGAAATGAGATTTGATGAAGTGAGTGCACGCTTTGGTGAATTCGGAAGCTTCTTTGTTGGAACTCACCTTCCTAAAGAACGTCTCCCTCAATTCTTATACGTGTAATAGGATGTGGAAAAGCCATTGAAAACGTACGTTTTCAATGGCTTTTTTCTATGTGCATATTCCTCACTTCTTTCTTCATTCACAAAAAGTCATAACCTCCCGTATTAAACATACAATGAGTTACGAAGGGCCATGGCATTTTTCTTTCATCCTGCAAATGATCATTGTGAAACCTGAGAAGAGGTGGGCTTTTGGCCGTAATTCAAACGAATGACTCTGATGTCGCCCTCTTAGCTCGCTTAATGCGTGCTGAGGCAGAGGGTGAGGGTGAACTAGGTATGCTGATGGTAGGAAATGTCGGTGTCAATCGAGTAAAGGTGACATGTCTCGATTTTAAGAACATCAACTCTATTACGAACATGGTTTATCAAAATCCAGGAGGATTCGAAGCGACTCAAAAAGGCTATTTTTATCAACGAGCTAGAGAAAAGGAAAAACGACTTGCTCGAAAGACGATCAAAGGCATTCGATACCACCCAGCAAGTAATGCACTGTGGTTCTTTAAACCATCGGGAACCTGCCCTGCTCAATGGTACGATCAATGGAATGCTGGAAGGTTTAAAGCGCATTGCTTTTATCAACCTACCGAAAGTGAGTGCTCAGAGGTTTACTAAGGCTAAGGGAACGCTTAAGGAGGGTTACGATGAAGAATAATCTATGGAACAACGGGGGCGGCGGGTATGGACAGATGCCGCAGCAAGGACAAAATGGAATGGGGCAAAACGGTCAGGGACAACAAATGGGGCAGCAATCATATCCATCAGGATACCCTGCGCAAGGTCAACAAGTACAGGGTGCCATGACACAAGGTCAAGGCTTTCCAGCTCAGTTGGCAGTCGAGCAATCGTATATAGAAAATATTCTTCGTTTAAACCTTGGAAAAGTCGCGACAATCTATATGACGTTTGAAAACAACGAAAAGTGGAATGCGAAGGTATTCAAAGGAATTATTGAAGCCGCTGGAAGAGATCATATTATTCTTTCTGATCCGCAGACAGGGAAACGCTATATTTTATTAATGGTCTACTTGGACTATATTACGTTCGATGAAGAGCTTGAATATAACTACCCTCTCCAACAAATGACCTCATATTCCCCAAGATAAATCAAAAACCGGCCTAACCTAGGCCGGTTTTCTATTACAATTTTAATGCAGCCACTGCAAGAAGAATCCAAGCAATGATAAAAGCTAAGCCTCCTAGTGGGGTAATCGCTCCAAGAATTTTAATACCACTCAAGCTCAGCACATAAAGGCTTCCTGAGAAGAGGATAATGCCAGCAAACATCAGCCACCCAGCCCAATTGATAAGTCCTGCTGATTGCAGCTTGTCAGCAGCAAGTGCAATACCGATCAATCCGAGAGCATGATACATATGATACTGAACGCCCGTTTTGAACGTTTCCAGCATTCTTTCTGATAAACGTCCTTCTAACCCATGTGCGCCAAAGGCACCTAGACCAACAGCAAGACAAGCATTGATCGCACCAATTATTAAAAAGATTTTCATAATAAACCCTCCGTATTGTTACTTCCATCTTCATCATAGCTAAAAGCGATTAAAGCTACAATCATTTTCATAAAAGTTCATACATCATTCACCACTCCCACTCTTCCCTTTTTCTAGATTTATCACAAACTCTTCAAAGTCAGGCACCTCGTCAATCTTGTATTTGCCAATCGCTTCGTATACCTTCACGAACAAGTCTTGTCGCAAGTCGTCTCTCTCTTCATATGATGTTTGTCTTAATTCTGCTTCGATTTTCTTCTCAAATGTTTGTAGGATAAGCGAGATCGCTTCCTCATCTTGTTTCTTAGCACGTTGTAAAAGGTTATATAGTCTGCTTTCCATAGTTATCCCTTCTTATCAGATTCCTGTTGAGCAATCACATTAGATAAATTTTCAACTTTTCTCTCCAGTCGAATGAGTAAATACAGCGACACAACGATTGGAAAACCTAAATCACCGATCATCGTATTAATAATATTTGTGATGTTCATTCGCTCCCCTCCTTTACCACATCTCTTAATTTCGTCAATGCACGTTTTCTTCGTCTGCTTACAGCCTGCTGAGACACTCCACCATCAATTGCTATCTCTGTATCAGTAGCGCCTTCACTATAAAAAAGAGCTAACACTTCTTTCTGTTTATCTGTCAGCCTTTTATACGCCCGATACAGAGGGAAGGATAGGAACTGTTGCTCAACATCCTTTGCAGTAGAATGAAGCGGTTCCCCAGCAACTAGATCGATCCAGGAGTCCCCGTTCTCTTTCACAGGTTGATCGAGCGTTAGTGGATACCTCATGTTGTTTAATCTGTGTTTTCGATCGAAATTAATCGCCGTATAATGAATCAAGCTTGATAAATAAGCAATAAATCGAATTTCTGCATAATACATATGAAAAAGCTTGTTTAACCTTTGAAGTCTGTCCGCCCTCTGTTCTTCACGAACTTCGATGTAACATCTCCAGTTCTCCTCACCTTCAATGAAAGATCGGAAAAGGGGGTTTTTCATGAGCTCACCATGAGCACCCTTTATCATAGAATATGGACATCTTTGCATCATCCTCACCTCTCCCTTCTCTTTGTGTAAGATAGAAAGTATCCATTCTTCCAAAAATCACAACCATCAATTAGAACGTATGTTCTTGTTTTTATTATAGAAAAACTCATGCGTTCCCACATGAGCAAAAACTTCCTATTTTCCCCTAGTACAAATGACCTATAATAGTAAATCCACTAGCAGTCCCTTAACCTCACCCACAAGCGAGAGAACGCGCACACCGGACTTTTCTTTTTCTAGAATTTCCTCTTGAAGCTCTACAAGCTTTTCTTCAACCGTTTCAACTAGTTTATATGTTCGATTTCGACCATTCGGATCGGTGCTGTTCTTTTCGGATAGTGATAAACCTTGACCTACTGCTTCTTCAAGAAAGTTCTTTACTAAACGTTTGTATGCTGTTAAGTTTTGAAGCGTTTTTTCTTTTCCTAGCAGCTTTCCTTGGTCTTCGATTTGATGAAGTAGCCTTTGAAGTGCCGAGCCTTTCAACTCTTTTGCAGCCTCATTCATCACATTGTTGAATGTGTTTCGAGACGATAGTTTCGTTGTGTCTTTCTTTACTGAATCAAGCATTAGTTGACTTGATTGTTGGATTTTCATAGCTGTTGAGACCTTCCATGAATCGTTACAATAAGTTCGACCTCTCCGACTCCACAGTTTAGGAACTTTGCGATCTCATTTATCGTAAAACCTTCTTTGTATAACTTGAGAGCTTGCTGCTTTCGATCATTTCTTACAGAAGGGTGCTGAAGAACGACCGATCCAGGTTTCGGATATTGCTGAACCTCTTTTGGTGGCTCCCGTGGTGGCACATCTTCCTCTGGTACCACCTTGTCTCTAGATTGCTCAAGAATTCGCAGTCGTAAATCAATCTTACTCTCTCGCTTTTCAACAAGTGTTTTCACGCGATCGATCAATTGATCATTTTCATGCTCAAGCTGTTCGATATAGGATTGCATACTTTCTCTAACCTCTTCTTTTAGATTGGATCCTTTGGACTGCTTGAGAAATAGAAGTACGATACACAAAAAGCTAACCAGATGTAAGGCTATGCTGATAAAAATGAAGATTATCATTCAATTCACTCCGATTACATGGATTGGACATGTTCTTTATTCGCTCGAAGAGCACCCTTCATACGCATTAATGCTTTTGAATGAAGTTGTGAGACTCGACTTGTAGACAGCTTAAGAATTCTCGCAATTTCAGTTAAGGTAAGCTCTTCAAAATAAACGAGCGAAATAACTAGTTTTTCTTTTTCTGGCAGGCGATCGATGGTTTCCGTCAGGATTTCTTTAATAAAATGCTCATGGATATGCTTTTCTGGGAGGTCAGCACGTTCATTCTCAATGACATTATACCGTTCGATTTGCTGTTGATCTTCTTCATAAACCGGCTCATCAACTGAAATCATGATTGAAAGAGAGGCATCCTGCATCGTTTGTTGAACTTCTGCTGCCGTCATTCCAAGGTGATTTGCTACTTCTTCATCTGTACAAGACTTTTGATGCTCTTGTTCTAACAGCGCATACGCTTCCTCGATCTTGCGCGCTTTATCTCTCACAGATCGCGGTACCCAGTCATTCTGTCTCAATCCATCGATGATCGCACCTTTGATTCGCCAATTCGCATAGGTTTCGAATTTAAGGTCACGTTCTAGCTCAAACTTATCGATCGCATCTAGCAAACCATTGAAAGCAAAACTACTAATATCATCCGGATGAACAGAGGAAGGTAATGTAGCCACATAACGTTTCACAGCATAATCAACAAGTGGTCGATAGAAGGAAACTAGATAGTTACCGGCTTCTTCGTTTTTCTCATTTTTCCATGCTTTCCAATATTCAATTGTCTGTTGGTCCATTTTGGATTTCATGGGATTCACCACCTGATTATGTCTTCCATTTATTTATGAAACAATGTTTTCATAAGGAACCCTTTCACTCCTAGCTTGTATTGGGTAGGAAGTTCAAGGTAAGCTCTTGCGATTTGATTGATTGCTTCAGAAGCTTTTGAACGCGGGTACTGCAAAAGAAATGGTGTTTGGTTCATAACGGCTTTCCTTACTGCGTCATCATCTGGAATATACCCAAGCACCTCGATCGGTTTATTCAGAAGTTGTTCAGAAGCTCGCAAAAAGTTAGCTGAAGCCTGTTCTCCCTCTTGATCGTTGATAGTACGATTGACGATTAGCTTGACTGGTAGGTTAGCATTCTTCGTGTGGAGTGCTTTTAATACTGCATAAGCATCCGTAATCGATGGAGGTTCTGGATTGAGTACGATAAAGATGTCGTCTGCAGATTGAAGAAATCTCATGCTTTCAGGAGTAAGGCCTGCACCCGTATCTAAAATGATGTAATCGACTTTGCCTTGTAGACTACTAAACTCATTGAAGAAGTGGTGAAGTTGATCATCAGTCATTGAAAAAACAGTACCTATTCCATTACCGCCAGCAATAAAAGTAAGTCCCTTCACACCTGTTTCGAGTACGTCTTCAAGTGAGAGCCTTTCTTTAAGCATAGATACCAATGTTTCTTTTGGCGTAACACCCATCAGGACATCAACGTTCGCCATACCTATATCCAAGTCAAGGATCATCACTTTTTTATCGAGTGCTTCCATACTTAAAGCTAAATTTAAACAAATATTGGACTTTCCGACGCCGCCTTTACCGCTCGTTACTGCGATAACCTTCGTCTTTCGTTCACGATGGGACTCTGCACGACTAGTGATCTTCTCTCTTAATTTGTTAGCTTGATCTGTCATACATCTTATCCTCCATTACTAGATCCACAGGGGGGCATTGGGTAGTCCTCACCATATCATCCGGCACGTTTTGACCATTCGTAATGAGGGTCACCGGAATCTTATACTCTTCCATTAAGTTGAAGATCGGTCCTCGGGCTTTCGTTTCATCCATCTTCGTCAAAATGACTTCTGTCACACCTACGCTCTGAAAATTATCTGTGATTACTTTTAAATCGTTATATCGGTGAGTCAGGCTGAGAACGAGACTGATGGCGATATCGTTCTTTGAAACAAGTTCTTCAAGTTGTGAAATATACTTGTATTGCTGGTAATTCCGTCCTGCTGTATCCATTAAAATCGTGTCACATTCCGAAAGTTTTCCGATCGCATATGAAAGGTCATCAGGTGATTGAACGACTTCTAAAGGAATTCCTAGGATATCCGCATACGTGCGCAGCTGATCAACTGCAGCAATTCGATACGTATCTGACGTAATCAACCCTACTGACTTTCGTTCATTTAGGATGATATCTCCAGCAAGTTTAGCGATCGTCGTCGTTTTCCCTACACCAGTCGGACCAACAAAACAGCGTATTTTCTTAGAAGGTGTAGCCATGTCTGGGTATTCTTGTGTGCGCTTTTGCAACCCCTGTCTCATCCAGATGAAAGCATCTTCTCTAGAAAACCCAGGAGATAGCTTCGCTTTCATGAGTAAGTCTGCCATGATGGATGAACGAATCGATTTAGAGAATTCATGATCTTCCAAAAAGGTGTTGACCGGTTTCAAATGCACGGGTAACCTTTCTGTTTCCATCATCTGCATCATCATTTCTTTCATGGACTTTAATTCGCCAATAACATGTTTCTCTTCCTCTTGAATCGACTGTGGTTCGGGTTGTGGAACCTCTTCCGCTTTAGGTTTAGGCGCTTGTTCTCGTCGCTTCTTCTCTGATTCGAGCAGCGTCGCAAACTCATCCTTCTTTTCCTTTGCGGCTTTATCTTCATCTAATACAGCGAGGACTTCGAGCTTGGTCTTCTGAAAAAAACCGAGAAACCCTCCAACTTTTATCTTTTTCGTATTTAAAATGACGGCGTCTTTACCAAGATCCTTTCGAATCATCGGCATAGCTTCTCTCAGATGGTTTACCGTATATCGTTTTATTTTCATGGCAGATTAATCACCCCTACACTCTGGACTTCAACATCAGGTTCTAATTCACTATAAGATAGAATTGTTAAGTCAGGCATATATCGCTCGAGAAATTGTCTTATATACATTCGAATGGCAGGAGAGGTAAGTAAAATCGGCTGAATCCCAGATTGCTGGAGTCGGTTTACTTGTTGCAATACTTCCTGGTAGATGGTCTGGGACGTTTCTGGATCAAGCGCTAGATAGCTACCTTGATCAGATTGCTGCACTGACTCTGCAAAGCGCTTCTCAAGTCTTGCACCAGCTGTCAGTACTTTGACCGCTTCACCAGGAGCTGCGATTTGAGCCGTAATCTGTCGTGATAACGTTTGTCTCGCGTATTCTGCCAACACATCCGTGTCCTTTGTTCGAATTCCATTATCAGCAAGTGATTCAAGAATCATATCGAGTGACCTGATTGAAACTTTCTCTTTTAGTAACCTCATCAGAACTTTTTGAACGTCACCGATTGTGAGAACATTCGGTATGAGCTCCTCTAGAACTGCAGGTGATGTTTCTCTCACATTTTCTAGAAGGTTCTTAACTTCCTGGCGACTCAATAGCTCATGGGCGTGTTTTTTGATCACTTCTGTTAAATGAGTTGATACGACCGATGGTGGGTCAACGATGGTATAACCTGAAAGCTCTGCTCGATCCTTCATTTCTTCAGTCACCCAGAGTGCTGGAAGTCCAAAAGCAGGTTCTACCGTTTCGATACCAGTAACAGTTTCATCTTCCACTCCGCTACTCATAGCAAGATACTGATTTAGTAAAAGCTCTCCTCCAGCAACGCGGTTGCCTTTGATTTTGACAACATATTCATTAGGCTGTAGCTGTATGTTGTCACGGATTCGGATGACAGGCACCACGATTCCTAGTTCTAGTGCGATTTGACGACGTATCATGATGACTCGGTCAAGCAAATCGCCGCCCTGCTTTTGATCTGCGAGCGGAATCAGCCCATATCCGAACTCAAATTCAATCGGATCAACATGAAGAAGGCCAGTAACGCTCTCAGGACTTTTCATTTCTTCTGCTTCTTCATCGCCAGCAGCCGTTTCTACTTCTTCTGCTGTAGTATCAAGAGTCTTCTGCATCATCCAACCAGAATAGATAAGCAAACCTGCGATTGGAAATGTTAATAGCGGATTGATTGGCGTTGCGATACCAAGAAGCGCAACAACTGCTCCAACTATGTACAACAATTTCGGGTAAGCAAAGATTTGTCCTGTAATATCCGTTCCAAGGTTTCCGTCTGACGCAGCTCGAGTTACGACGATACCTGTAGCAGTCGAAATCAATAGTGCAGGTATTTGACTCACAAGACCATCGCCTATCGATAAAAGCGTAAACGTAGTCGCCGCATCTCCTACAGGCATTCCGTGAACGACCATTCCGATGATGAGTCCCCCAATAATATTGATCAGCGTAATGACGATTCCTGCGATTGCATCTCCTTTTACAAACTTACTTGCACCGTCCATCGCACCATAGAAGTCTGCTTCACGTTCAATCTTCTGACGACGTTCACGTGCATCATGGTCCGAAATCATTCCGGCATTTAAATCTGCGTCGATACTCATTTGCTTACCTGGCATCGCGTCTAGCGTAAAACGTGCTGCTACTTCAGCTACACGTTCGGACCCCTTCGTAATTACAATAAATTGAATAATAACGAGAATAAGGAAAACAAGGAGTCCTATTACTACACTTCCTCCAACCACAAATGATCCAAACGTTTCAATTACCTGTCCGCCGGTTTTGTTTGTCAAAATTGAACGCGTCGTCGAAACGTTAAGCCCTAACCTAAAGAGCGTTGTAAGCAATAAGAGGGATGGAAAAATGGAAAATTGCAACGCTTCTTTCGTATTCATTGCAACGAGAATAATTGTTAAAGCCAGGCTTATATTCATCATGATCAAAAAATCCAATAACAATGGAGGAAACGGAATAACCATCATGATGACGATCATAATGACTGATACAAGAACTGCAAAATCCCTTAATTTCATGGTTAGTTTCCTCCTCCCGGATAGCCTTTGATGCTGTATACATAAGCAAGCACCTCAGCCACTGCTTTAAATAAATCCTCCGGAACACCTTCTCCTATATCCACTTGATGATAAAGGGCGCGTGCTAAGGGGACATTTTCCGACATCACAATATCATGATCTTTCGCTGTTTCTTTAATTTTTTGAGCAACAAAATCCATTCCTTTTGCAACGACAGTTGGTACATCCATTTCTTCTGGGTCATACCTTAGGGCTACCGCAAAGTGCGTTGGGTTTGTAATGACCACATCTGCTTTTGGAATTTCTGAAATCATTCGATTCATCCCTAGCTCCCGCTGCTTTTCTTTAATTCGTGATTTAATGAGTGGGTCACCCTCACTCTTTTTATGTTCATCCTTAATGTCTTGCTTTGACATCCGGATGTTTTTTTCAAAGTCATATTTCTGATAAACGTAATCAAGAATGGATAAGAACAATAGTAGAATCGCTACCGCCAATCCAGTTTGAATGATTAACGAACCGATTAATCCAATTGCGTCTCCCATTGAAATCTGGGAAATCACCATCATCTCTTCTCTCTTTCTCCAAAGCACGATGAAGGTTACGGAGGAGATAAACGTTATTTTGATTAAAGATTTCAAGAGTTCGACTAGCGTACGAGCAGAGAATATTCTTTTCGCGCCCTTTAAAGGGTTAATTCTTTCAAGCTTTGCTTTTAGAGGATCTGTAGCTACTAGAAAACCAACTTGCATATAGTTTCCTATCACCCCCATGACGAGCGAAATGCCCATCAATGGTGCTGCGATGAGTGCAGCTTGCCAGACATTCTCTTTCATCATGAGATCAAGGTTTTTTTCGGTCAATTCCCATTCTGGTATTCTCATGATGTTGCCCCGAATCATCGATTGAAGGCTCTCTACCATCCATCCACCAATAAAAGACATGAATAAGAAAACACCAATCATCATTAGCGCTGAAGGAATCTCAGCACTTCTTGCGATTTGACCCTTCTTACGAGAATCTTGCTTCTTCTGGGGCGTCGCTTTTTCGGTCTTTTCTTGAGAAAAAAACTGTAGATTCATTTTCATACGATATGTACCCATTGCATTAACCACCCAGAATTTGAATAAGCTGCCCCATCGTATCGATCATTTCTCTAAACACTCCTCTAAGTAAGAAGAAGAACGTCGGTATCGTTACTAGGATCAAAACAAAGCCTACAAAGATTTTCAAAGGGAGCCCGACAACAAAAATGTTAACTTGCGGAACCGCTCTGGCTAATAGACCAAGAGCCACGTCAACAAGAAATAAGGATGCGACGATCGGTAGTGCAAGTTGAAACGCGGAATAGAACATGCCCGAAAATACTTCTGCAATAAATCTAGCAAGCGTCTGACTCTCAGCCTGTGCGAGAAGCGCTTCTGCAGGAAGAAGCTCATAGCTTTTGACTAAACCATCTAGCATCATATGGTGACCATCTACCGATACGAGAAATAGCAAAGCGAGCATGTACTTAAAGTTACCGATGATCGGCACCTGAGTACGCGTCTGGGGATCGATTACATTCGCCATAACAAAACCCATTTGGAAATCAATAAATGCGCCAGCAACCTGAACCGTGTACAGAATGAGTGTCGCGATAAATCCAAGAGATAGACCGATAAATAATTCTTTGATTATTAATAGCAAGAAAGCGAAATCTAGTGACATGCTTTCTACTGAACCCACCCCAGCTGTTACGAGAAGTGCGATAAAAAACCCGAGACTTACTTTGAAACGCGCCGGTACGCTTCGTGTTGAGAAAACAGGCGCAATGATGAAGAAGGAGGTCGCCCTCATGAATACAAGTAAAAATAGTGGTAGGGCGTTTAAAATACTTTCCATTTCCTTACCCGATGAACCTATTGAGGTTTTGATAGAGGTTCGTTGTGTAATCTAGCAACATCGTTAGCATCCACGGTCCAAAGAGAACGATGGTCAGCAGTACTGCAATGATCTTCGGTATGAATGCGAGTGTCTGCTCTTGTATTTGAGTCATTGCTTGAAATACACTGACGATCAAACCGACACCTAGTGCGATAAGCAAGAGTGGTGCGGATATAATGATGACCGTGTACACAGCGTCTTCAGCAATCGAAATAACCAAATCCGGTGACATGTCGTCCTCCTCAGAAGCTTAATAGAAGTGACTCGACGACTAGATACCAGCCATCGACGAGCACAAATAACAATATTTTAAAAGGTAATGAAATCATAACGGGCGGTAACATCATCATCCCCATCGCCATCAGAGTGGAAGCGACAACCATATCGATAATAAGAAATGGAATAAATATCACAAAACCTATTTGAAATGCTGTCTTTAATTCCGATATAGCAAAGGCAGGGACAAGTGCTGTTAATCTTACATCTTCAATCGATTCGGGTTTTTCGAGCTTCGCATACTTATAAAATAGCGCTAAGTCTTTTTCACGCGTATGCTCTGCCATAAATTCCTTGATTGGCATTTCTGCAGCATCCAGCGCCTCTTCCTGCCCAATCTCTTCGTTCATATAAGGCTGTAACGCTTCCGCATTAATTTCTGATAGTACGGGCGACATGACGAAGAACGTCAAAAATAACGCTAAACCAATCAACACCTGGTTAGGCGGCATCGATTGTGTAGCAAGTGCAGACCTAACAAACGAAAGTACGACTACGATTCTAGTAAAACAGGTCATGAGTACGAGAATAGCGGGTGCAATAGAAAGAACAGTGAGTAACAGGACGATCTGGACGGTTACTGAGACATCCTCTGGATTATTCGACCCAAAATCAAGCCCAGGTACTGTTAAGCCGATAAATAAGTCCATCATAGACGATCTCTCTTATCTGGATCGTCATCATCCATTTCCTGCTGCCATTTCGATCGTCTTGAGCGTTGACGATTAAGGCTGGATTGAAACATATCCTTCAAGTCTTCTGACTGCTTTCGATTTAGAAAAGGAACAGTCTTCTGTTCTTCAGCATGAGCCATGATGACCTTCATTTCTTCTTCATCCTTAATTTCTTTTAATAGATTGATATCTTCACCGACACCGAGCATATATACAGAATTGCCCACTTTTATCATTTGGACAGACTTATTGTTTCCAAGTGGGGTACCTCCAAGAGGGGTGAAGATGGAATGCTGCTGCATCTTTTGCTGACGCTTCGCTAGAAAACGTATTAGAAGGTAGATCAGTCCAACGACGACAACCGTGTAGAATACAAGCTTCAATAGGAGAACAACTATATTTGAGTTCTTCGTTTCTACTTTAGCTGGTGGTTTTTCTTCCTTCTCTTCAGCTGGCTTCTCTCCCTCTTCCTTAAGCCAATCTGTTACGCTACCGTTAACCGCTTCTACGTGAGGTGTCGTAACAAAAAAGCTAAGAAGCAGCATGAGTGCCATGATGCCTAAGTAACGCTGTCTCACTCTCTAACACTCCTTGTTTTACCGCAACTTTGATAACCGTTCTGCTGCACTTAATATATCTGTCACACGTACACCGAAGTTCTCATCGATTACGACAACTTCTCCCTTGGCAATAAGCTTTTGATTAATAAGAATATCGACAGGTTCACCAGCGAGCTTATCGAGCTCTAGAATTGAACCATGTGATAGTTCCAAAATATCTTTGACGATTCGCTTCGTACGACCGAGCTCTACCGTAACTTGAAGGGGAATATCGAGGAGCATATTGAGGTTACGCTCTTCGGAATACGGGTTTTGCTTTTGATTAAAATTAGTAAACTCTACGTTCTGAATTGCTGGTTCAGATCTTGTTGGTTCAGACTGTTTCACTTGTTCATCATAAGAACGCTCAGGCTCCTTCCATTCGCTTGTTTGTACTCGTTCTGTTAGAGGGGGTTCTTCAACGACCTCTTCTGTTGTTGGTTGGCGAAGGTCTTCTTCACTTACGAGCAATTCTGAGATTTGTTTGCCAATCGGTGCAGGTAGCACATGGTGAACGGTTGTTTGAATAATTGAACCTATTGACAGATCGAATGAAACGTCGACCATCGTTAAGTCTTCATTCTGATTTAGAACAGAATTACTCCATTCAGATACAACTTGCAGGTTCAAGAACGCCCCTCCAAAAGAGGAACCAGACGCCATACTCAACCCTTTATGTAAGCTTTCCATTATGTGTGTCACAACTGATGTTAAGCTCTTGTCGACATTGTCGTCATTCTCATCACCACTTACAACTGCCCAGATATCTGCAATATCCTGTGCATCAGGAGGGTTTAACATAAATACCGAATCGCCTGAAGCAGCTCCTTCATAACGAGTCGCAGCCTCTACATATGGAAAAGGTACTTGTTCCGTAATGTTCTCATCTGTAAGAACGTTTGTATGAATACTAGATACACGAACTTCCTCCATGAAAATAGAAGAAAGCGATGTAGACAGAGTTCCTAATGAGACGCTGAACAACTCGTTCATTGCTTCAATTTCAACTGCTTGAAATGGTAATGTAGATCCTTCCTTGCCCGCAGCAGCTTCCTGGAAAAGAGCGTTCAGTTCTTCTTGTGAAAGGCGATCATCCGTCATTGCCCAAGTCCTCCTCTTCCTTAACTTCTGTAATTTGGATAGCCATTCGGCCTTTTGAAGTTCCAGGGTACCCCTGAAACTTTTCTTGATCATCTACTTTTACGATGAGCGGATCTGAGACATTTTCGTTCAGTCGAATCACATCGCCTATTTCGAGGTTCAAAAACTCTTCAATCGTCACCTCTGAATTCCCTAATTCAGCAATAATGTTTAAATCCGTCTTCCTCAACCGCTTTTGCAGTGCTTCACTTTCTTGAGGTTCAGGGTCTTTCTTTTGATTCGATAGCCAGTGATGAGCTGATAGTCGTGGCATGATCGGCTCAAGTACGACATGTGGTAAACAAACGCGTACTGTCCCTTCCACATCACCAACGCTTACATTTATGGTGACTGTGACAACCGTCTCGTTCGGTGAAACGATTTGAAGAAAGTGAGGATTCACTTCAAGCTCTTTCAATTCTGTATTCAGCTTCATAACCGAATTCCAAGCATCCTGAAAACTCTCCAGAATCTTACTGAATATACGCTCCATCACCATCGTTTCTATTTCTGTTAAGTGAGAGAGCTTATCTGGCTGAAGCCCCATCCCTCCTAACATCCTATCAAGCATGGCAAACGCGAGATCAGGTGATACTTCAAGTACCATTTGACCTGAAAGCGGCTTTGCGATAAATAGACTTAAGATCGATTGGTCTGTAAGAGACTTCACAAATTCTTCAAATGACATTTGATCAACAGACGCAACCGAAGCTTGAACGATCGACCGCAGCTGAGCAGATGAGTAGGTGGTCATGAGTCGCGCATAGTTTTCATGGATTCTTGTTAATATCCGAATATGATCCTGTGAAAAACGAAGAGCACGTTTAAAGTCATACGTTCGTACTCGCCGCCCTTCAAGCGGATCAGGCTTTTGAGATTTATCATCGATTGCTGATAATAATGCATCGACAGTTGCTGGAGATAGCATATCAGACAAAGTTGTCACCCCCGTTCCTTCTACTAGCCACTACTTCAAGATTTGAATATCATGGTAAAATTTCGTTACTCTTCTTTTGACTTCTTCAACAGGCTCAAGCACGACGTAATGTTTTCCGTTGGTCAAGAAAATCATCGTATCTGGTGTGGCTTCTATTTTTTCGATATAAACGGCATTAAGAGTAAATGATTCTTTGTTTAGTTTCGTTAATGTAATCATAAGAACAGAACGAGCCGAGAAAGGTACACCTTCCTCAGCTCCTACCCCCTATCGTTTTAAGTTGACGATTTCTTGAAGGATTTCATCTGAGGTGGTAATCACTCTTGAGTTAGCCTGGAATCCTCGCTGTGCAACGATCATTTCCGTGAATTCTTCTGTAAGGTCTACGTTAGACATTTCAAGCTGACCAGATACGACGCGTGACGATTCAGGTAAACCTTGGGAAAAAGTACCTGACTTTGTAGTTTCCTCGTACATAGATCCTCCATCTTTTGACAAACCTGAAGGGTTACTAAACACTCCCATGCTTATTTTCCCGTGAGGTATCGCTTTACCATCAGTTCCCATTTCATTGATTTGCCCTTCTCGATTAATCGTATAAGGATAGTCAATCTCGATTTTCTTCCCATCTTCATCTAGCACATAGTATCCCTGTGAGGTAACTAGTTGGTTTTCATTATTCAAATAGAAGTTTCCAGATCTCGTATAAAGTTCTTCAGTTATAGGTGTGCCTCCTGTGTTAACTTCACGCTGTACTCGGAAGTAGCCATCTCCTTCAATTGAAAGGTCCGTCTGTACACCAGTCGTCATAAATGACCCCGTCGTGTGTAACGTATCGATTGATCCTTCAGTTACCCCAAGACCGACCTGAGTTGAATTCACCTGTCTTTCACCCATGTTCTGACTGAGCAAGTCTTGAAACATTACTCTGCTCTTCTTAAACCCGACAGTGTTCACATTGGCGATATTATTTCCGATCACATCTAATTTTGTATTAAACCCCTTCATTCCCGATACACCTGAGTACATAGAACGTAGCATGTGTTTTCCCCCTTGATTATAAGTCGCTGCTTCAATCGGTCCACAGCGATAGGCCTCCATCATATGGTCCAGCCTGTTCTTTTATAAAATTAACGCTGAATCGATTTTCGTTACGATGTGATTTTCCATCCGCTCTTGCTTCATCGCGGTAATCACCTTGTTATTCTTCACACTTACAACAAACGCAAGATCTTTCATAAGCAGTAGTGAATCTTGAGAACCTTTTTCGCGAGCCGTTTCGATACCCTCATTCAGCTTCTTTAGCTGAACGTTAGAGAGCGAGATACCTTGCTGCGCTAACCTTTGCTCTGCATGGTGACTGAAGGAAACTGGTTTATGTAAAGTTTGCTTCAGCTGTTCTGCAAATGCTTTGGGTGGCTGCTTTTTTGGTGCTACGAGCGGTTGGTTCGGATGGTACCTCTCATGAATCTGCAGCTTCGTCATCTCACTCCCCCGTTTCGATACGTTCTAACAAGGAGATATTCACCTGTGTTCCATCTTTCAGCTCTGCTAGAACATTCCCTTCTTTAAACACCACGGCCGATACTTCCCCAGCTTTCAGTTCATCATTCTCACGCCATTTCACCTGTTTTCCAATTAAATGAGCATGATCTGTTATTGAATCTTGAAGCTGGTTATTCACAAATTGAGTCAGAGAACTGTTCATATTCGTCATTTGCTCAAGCGAACTGAATTGTGCCATCTGTCCGATGAATTCGGTATCTTGCATTGGCTTCATAGGATCCTGATTCCCTAACTGTGCTACTAGGATTTTTAAGAAGTCGTCCTTTCCAAGCTGTCCTGGCAATTTGGGACGCTGTGCTGTTGCAGCTGCTGTGCTTGTAACTGAACCTGTATTCATACCACCCCTCCTAAACGGAATAATTAATTCCTATCGTCTCTTCTTGCTCATGTTCATGGGTTACAACAGGGTTTTCTTCAACTTCATACTGACCAGAGGGCTTCTCCTGGCGATGCTTTCCTTGCCCAAACTGCTGCTGTCCCTGCTGATGACTCTGTTGGTCTTGTAAAAGCGATTGGCTCGATTGCTGAACGACTTCTACTTTGTCGAGTTGGATTCCCTGTTGCACAAATGTTTGTCGCAGCTGATGTAGCTGTCCTTCGATCATCTCTTTCGCTGCTGCCGTAGTTGTTGCAATATGAGCAGTCACTTTTCCTTCAACTGTTGTTAACCGTATGTCTAACTGCCCTAGGTTTTCAGGTGCTAGTTTGATTCGAAGCTGCGATTCTTTACCGTTTTTCATCACTTGCATTCGATCTAAAAGCTGACTGAAATCATTTGTAAGTTGACGTGCTCTTACAACCGGCATTTCTTCTTTCACTGATGTTTGCAGTAGAGGTTCTGCCAACGGTTTTGCTTGAACTTGTTCATTTTCCTCAGGAGCTTGGACGGTAGCTGTTTCGAGTGGAGCCGCTAAATCCTGAACTAACCCTTTTCCAGTCATCAAACTAGGTGGGATGTCGATCCCATTTCTCTTTAGCAATGCTTGAAGATCCGACTGCTGTTGTTTTACTAACAAAGGCTCAATTTGTTCAGCCATTTTCAACACTGTTTGCTTACTTTCAATTGCTTTCAGTTCGCCTTCTTCACTCATTTTCACCGTTGCGTCAGCAACAGTTTGCATGAGCTTTTTTTGCTGACCTGAATCAAGTTTCAGCAACTCTTCTTTCGTAAAACCATGAACAGCTACGTCAGATCCATTACCTTTCGGGGTAGCCAAAAGCAGTTGCTTAAGGTTTGTGCGATTCACAAGCTTTTCGCCTATCGCTTGCAAGGGGAAAGCTCCGCTTTCTGACGGTTCGTCTTGTCCCTCTTCAGTAACTCCTTCTGCAAGAACGAGAGGATCCTGACTTTTTTTCTTTGGAGTCTCTTCTACATTGGCAAGCTTTGTTAGTAGCTTTTCAAATTCAGAATTGCCTTTGGGCGCCTCTCCCTTTGTTGCAGGAGAACGTTGCGTACCTTTGGCAAGGGGTTGAATCGTCTTACTCACATCATCACCTCCTCTTAAGTCAATTCGCTAACTCCGCTACATACTTAGAAGAAACTGATTCATCCATTTCTTCAAGAATCAACGTTCGCTTTGATTCATCAAGCTCTGAAAGAATCTGAATACCGACTTTCTTCTCTTCTTTATCTCCGCTCATCGCTTCTAAAATCCCTGCCGCTTTCTTTTCTTCCATTCCCTCAATCTGCTTTGCGAGATCTTCGACTGCGATCGAACTATCTTTTCGTTCGATCGCATTCATTAACAGCGAAAGTCTTTCTTGCATAGCTTCTACTTCTGGTTGGTCTGCTTTATCAAGATCTCTTAGTGCAATGGTAATATCAGCAGCTACAGCAGTATTCATCTTTCCAAGAATCGCGGCTTGTTCGGTGCCCCCCATCTTATCGAGCAGGAGCGCCGCTTCATGAAGAGTGAGTTTCTCAATGATCGCGGCTGATTTAGAAGGAGTCATCCCTTCGTACATCGTCGCGAGATTCTGTTGCTTTTTCTCTCGCTCTTCTCTGTCTTTCAATTCTTGCTTTCTTTCTTTATTAAGCTCTTCTATTTCATTCTTGTACTCGGCTAGTTCGCTTTTTTGCTCCTTAACCGTTTTTGTAAGCCTATAAATCTCTTTTTCTTGCTCTTCAACCTTTTTTTCGAAATCTGGTTCTTCCTCAGCGTCACCTTCCGAAAGCTCTGCCGCGAACGTATTCTGAATGTATGTAATTGGTTTTTCGCTGGCATTAGATGCGATAGCGATAAGGTCATATCCCATGAATGGGAGAATGATCAGCAGTACCGTCACTACGAAAGTCAGCGGCAGAAAAATATTGTGTATGAAGACTTCCTTTATCGATGTATGGTTCCGCTTCTTTCGCACCCTTTTCACCCTTTCTACACGCTACCCATTCTTAAGTTGCAAATACGCTCTAACCGTATTGAAGCTGTCGAGTTCATTTTGTTCGAAGATTTGGATTTCTTTGTTATGCTCTTCACGTCTTTTTTCTTTGATCGATTGCCACGTTTTTTCTTCTCGCACTTTCTCTGCCAAATTCTCCTGATGATCTGAAACCCGCTCGTCTAACTGTTTGAGATACATTTTCTTTTCACCAAGTTTCTGGTCTAAATAGGAAATGTGGGCTTCTTCTTTTATCAATTCTGTTACGGAAAGGCCTTCGAACTGCCGTTGTTCTAGGGCTTGTCGCATCGTATTCAATTTTTGTTCTAGAGTGGCTATCTCTTGTTCTAGATCACTCTGAACTTTCAATGTTTCAGCCATTTCAAGCTGCACTTGTTCTTTTTCGTTTTCCTTCACATCGAGAATACGCTGAAATGGAAATTGGTAACGTGCGATGACTATTCATCCTTTCCAAACTTTGATAAAAGCCACTCCTGGCTTTCTTGGAACGATGCCTGTTCATCTGTTCCTTGCTTGATATATCGCTCAATCTCTGAATGACTTGCGATCGCTTTATCGATATTGCTGTTTGTCCCTGATTTATAAGCACCGATATTGATCAAGTCCTCAGAAGAGTTGTAAACAGAGAGAAGTCGCTTCAATTCATTAGCTGCTTCCATATGTTCCGGAGGCACAATTTCTTTCATTACCCGGCTAACACTCTGTGAGACGTTTATCGCAGGGTATTGCCCTTTCTGAGCAAGTTTTCTGTCGAGAACGATATGACCATCCAATATTCCGCGAACAGCATCTGCAATAGGCTCGTTCATATCGTCCCCATCAACAAGCACGGTATAAAAAGCAGTAATTGAACCCTTATGCGATGTTCCGGAGCGTTCTAGCAATTTTGGTAATAATGCAAAAACACTCGGTGTATAGCCTTTACTTGTTGGAGGTTCTCCAATCGCAAGCCCCACTTCACGCTGAGCCATCGCAAAACGCGTGACGGAATCCATCATAAGCATGACGTTCTTCCCCTCATCACGAAAATATTCAGCGATTGACGTTGCAGTAAGTGCACCTTTAATTCTTTGAAGTGGCGACTGATCAGATGTCGCTACGACGATGACCGATTTCTTCAAACCTTCTTCACCAAGATCTCGCTCAATGAAATCTCTAACTTCTCTCCCTCGTTCACCGATAAGGGCAATCACGTTCACATCAGCCTCGGAGTTTCGAGCTGCCATCCCCATGAGCGTACTCTTTCCAACGCCGCTTCCTGCAAATATACCGATTCTCTGACCATGTCCGACCGTTAATAACCCATCGATCGCGCGAACTCCTAGCTGGAATGGCGTTGAAATCCTTGGTCTCGTCATCGGATTAGGTGGCTGCCTATGTGTCGTGACTGTTTTCAGCCCCCCGGGTAAAACCGTTTGATCAAGTGGTTTCCCTCTGCCGTCAAGGATACTACCAAGAATAGAGTAGCCTACTTTCACTTCTAGCGGTTCACCTGTTGCAACAACGAGACAACCTGGACCAATTTCTGATAGGTCATCCATCGGCATAAGCAGAACTCTGTTCTCACGAAATCCTACGACTTCTGCTTCAATCGGCGTATGACCTGGACCCGGTTGTAAATAGCAAAGTTCCCCCATCTTTACCTCAGGACCCATTGATTCAATTGTTAATCCAATTACTTGCGTAACTTTTCCATACTTTTGAACAGATTGGATCGAATCCAAGTGCGAAAGATAACGATCTACCTTAATGCTCATCGTTTCCATTCTCCTCATAGAGTGCAAATAACTGCTTTTTAATTTCGTTTAGTTGGCTATGGAACGAGATATCATAGCTACCACTAGGTGTGTGAATCATGCCAGATCCAGGAGGGAGATCACTCATGGGAATAAGCTTTAAGCTCGCATGACCATCGAGCTGCTTCTCAAGCTCCTCTACCATCGGAGTAATGTGTGTATAGTCTTCAACCGAAACTTGAAGTACGACTTCCCCTCGGTCTTGAATACGTTGTAGCGTTTGTCGGACCATCTCAGAAATCGATTCGGGATATTGCTTTAATTCTCTCAACATAATTTTCTTCGCGATCGAAGTACTAAGCGAGAGAAGGAACGGTTCAGCACTTTGAATCAATTCGTCTTTTTTCTTATAAGCCTCTGTTAAAATCGATTCTATTTCATTTCGTTTATCTTGGAGCTCAAACTGCACTTGTTGAAGACCAGCCTGGTAACCAGCATCAAAGCCTTTATCCTCGGCCTCTCTATACTTTTGTTCAGCAAGCTTTTCCCACTCTTCTTCTTTTTGCTGCTGCTTTTGATCTAGACTTGATAGAACTTGCTCTTCCTCATTTTGCAGTCGAGTACGGATCGTGTGATATTGATCTTCTAGCCGAATCATCTGTTGAAGTAAATGTGATTTCTTTTCCTCAACCGTTAACTGCCGTGATTGTAATACTCGTTGTTTCTTAGGTTCAGCTATTTCTCTTTGACCAAGTACTTTTGGTACATCGTCTGTTCCTTTGTAAGACTTCGGAATGATATTAGACAATCACATCATCTCCTCCACCACGCGCGATTACGACCTCTCCGGTATCTTCGAGGTATCGAATAACAGAGACTACCCTCGTCTGAGCTTCTTCAACTTCACTAAGGCGAAGTGGCCCCATCAACTCAAGTTCTTCTTTAACTGTTTCAACACGTCGGTTTGACATGTTTCGGAAGATAAGGTCTTTTACTTCTTCACTTGCTACCTTAAGCGCAATCGATAGGTCGTCATCCTTCACTTCACTGATTACAAGACGAATGGAACGATCGTCTAGTAGAACGATATCTTCAAATACGAACATGCGCTGTTTAATTTCTTCAGCAAGCTTCGGGTCGTCCTTCTCGAGTGAACTTAGGATCGTTCTTTCAGTACTACGGTCAACACCACTCAGTACTTCTACAATCGATTCTACTCCTCCGGTAAACGTATAATCTTGTGAACCGCTGGCATTTAATTTTCTTTCGATGATGTCCTCTAGCTTGCTGATCACTTCTGGTGAAGTACTTTCCATCAAGGCAATTCGTCTAGCAACATCCGCTTGCCTCTCTTGAGGAAGTGATGACAAGATCTTGGATGCTTGCTGTGAATCTAAATAAGAAAGGATAAGGGCAATCGTTTGAGGATGCTCTTGTTGAACGATATTCAGTATCTGCTCCGGGTCAGCTTTTCGAGCGAATGCAAATGGTTTCGCCTGCGTAGTAGACTGTAGTCGAGCCAGAATCTCCTCTGCTTTCTTCGAGCCAAGCGCTTCAACTAACACGTGTCTAGCAAAATCTATCCCACCCGCAGCAATGTAGTCCTTCGCTTTAACCATATGAATAAATTCCTCCATAATGTTTTCACGATCGCCGGTTTCTACCTTACTAAGCTCTGATATCCCAAGCGCAAGCTTATCGATTTCCTTCTCAGTCAGATGCTTGAACGTTTGAATTGATAAATCAGGGCCGAGAGATGTAAGTAAAATTGCTGCTTTTTGCGTGCCTGATATTCCCTTCGTTTTACTCACCAAATAGCCCCTCCTAGTCTTCGTTCATCCATATCCTTAATAATTTAACAAAGTCCTCTGGACTTTCTTTTGCGAGCTTTTCAATTTCATCTCTACCTGAAATAACCTCTGGAGTAAGATCGACTTCCTTTGCTTCTTCTCGAGGAAGGTAGTGGTCTTCTGATTCGCTCGGTGCATAGGTTCTTTCAAACTCTTCATATTCTTCCTCTCGCTTACCTTTTCTTCGGAATAGAAGCATCGTCCCTGTTATAAGAAGGATTCCAACACCTGCTCCTGCTGCATAAATAACCCACATTGGAATTGTATCGAGTGTACTTGAGAAGAAGCTCTTTTCTGGTGCTACATAACCAGGTTTTCCTCTAAATTCGTTTGGAAATACAGAGATGCGCTCTTCTAAATCTGCATCTTCAAGAGGCACGTCACTTCCACTTAAAGAAGTACGGACAACATTTTTTAGCACAGTGCGAATATCTTCTACATGAGCTGCTGTTAAAGACGTTACGTCGTCAGCGATTGGAGGTTCAACTCCAACGTTAATCGTAATATCGTCGATTACATAGGGACTTTCTTCTACTTCTTTATGAATTCGATTGACTTCTCGATTGATGCGTTCTTCAACTTTTTCGTATGAACCGTCGCCTTCAGCATTTGGATCATCAGCGTTGTAGTTTGGAATTTCTCCCTCTGCAGTCCCAGTGCCATCTGTAGCGGCATCAGGGTTTCCGGAGTATGTTTCCATAATTTTCTCAACACTAATATCAATACCTTCTCCTGTTTCTTCATCGACAGGCTCAACCAAGTCTTCGACTCGTTTTTCTTTTGTGAAGTCGACACTCGTCATGACAGATACGACTACTTTGTCTTGACCAAGAAGCAACCCTAGCATCTGCTGGAGGTCTTTTTGCATGTCTTTTTCAATACCACGACGTATTTCTTCCTGTTGCTGATAAGCTGATAGCGTTGTGTCCAACTTATTTTCACCATAATCAAAAGACGATCCGTTCTGATCCATCACAACGATATTTTCGATTGGAAGATTCGGAACACTTTTACTAATAACGTGATAAAGTCCATTCACCTGTCCCTGATCAAGGTTAAATCCAGGTTCTCTTGTAACTACAACTGATGCAGTAGCTACATCGCTCTCTTCATTCAGCCACACACTTTCTTTCGGAAGGGTGATCATGACCTTGGACTGCTGGATGCCGTCGATCTGCTCAATTAAATAGCTCAGTTCATTTTGCATCGCATCCCGCTCGACCACATCAAAATGCTTATCCGTCATTCCCATACCCATGTTTTCGCTAAAGATACTATAGTTTACATTACCGCTTTTAGGAATTCCTTCTGCTGCTAAACTCACCTTTAGATCTGAAGCTTCCGCTTTTGGAACACTGATCGTTGTTCCATCTGATGAAACTTCTACTGCAATCCCTTTTTGCTCGATCGCTCCCTTGATCTCTCCAGCCTCAGTCGGAGTGAGATTGGAATAAATAGGTGTCAAATTTGGTTTAGACATCCAGAAAACAAGGAATAGAAGGATTAGTAGCGTTGCTAGAAATGTTCCACCTATCAGCCATTTTGTCTTAGCGGAATAACTACTCCATGTTTCGCCCCAGCGGCTTTTCATTTTTTGTAATTGTTCATTCATCTGCCATCCATCCCTGAAGAACTACATTTGCATACGCATGATTTCTTGATAAGATTCGATCACCTTGTTTCGAACCTCTACTGTCAAATTGAGTGAGAGAGAAGCTTTTTTTGCTGCGATCATCACTTCATGAACATTCTGTACCTCACCCGTTACGAGCTTTTGTGACATTTGCTCAGATTGAACCTGAGTATTGTTCACCTGCTGAATTGCATCTTTTAACATATTGCCAAAATCCCCTGTAGCTTCTTTTGGTTGAGATGAATTAGCTGTTTGAAGCGGTGTACTTTGAAGCGCATTAATCGTGTTCATGTTATTCCTCCCAAAAGGCTATTAAACTACTTCCCAAGTTCAAGGGCTTTCATATACATACTTTTTGTTGCATTAAGAGCCGTCACATTTGCTTCATATGATCGTGAAGCAGACATAAGGTCGGCCATTTCTTTCACCATATCAACATTGGGCAATTCTACATACCCGTCTTCATTTGCATCTGGATGAGTAGGTTGATAGACAAGTTTATTGGGTGCACGATCCTCTGTTATGTCAGATACTTTCACTCCAGAAGATGATTTCCCCTTCCCCATCGCCGCTTGCAACTGGTTTTCAAAAGAATTTTCCTGAAGCTGAACGACTTTTCTCTTATAGGGCTGCCATTCACCATCTACTAACTCCGACCTAGTTGTTTCCGCATTAGCAATATTTGAAGAAACGACGTCCATTCGTAAACGATTGGCCGTGAGTCCAGAAGCACTTGTATTGAATCCATTAAACAATTTCATTTCGTTCAGCTCCCTCGAATAGCAGTTTGCAGATCACGAAACTGGCTGTTTGTTTTCTCGATCATCGAATTATACCAGAGCTGGTTCTTCGCAAGCTCTGCCATCTCAACATCCATGTCAACGTTATTCTTGTTTGATTTACTTAATGTATTACGCTCAGTTTTCACTTTGACATTTGCAGACGAGTTTTGTTCAGTACTAAAAGACACATGGTTGGGGTTTGATTTGTAGCTTTGGAAGCGCTGATTCACGGCTTCCTGTAGGTTATCCTGAAACGAAACGGTTTTCCGTTTGTAATTAGGGGTATCAACATTAGATATATTAGACGTTATGGTCCGCTGTTGAGTCATCGAAGCATTCAACGCATTATGAAGCGGATTAATCGATTGAAATACCTTCACGAAGCATTCCACACTCCTCATGAAATATTAGGTTTATTTTACAATAAATGGATATCATTCCATTATAATCTTCATTCGACAATATTTTCTCTGTTTTTAGCATAGCACTGTCAAAATTAATAGTAAATGAGAGTTTTAACCTAATAAACGACTTTTTACACTTATTTTTTCCATATTTCAACGTTATAATGAGAATAATATCCAAGAATTATAGTTAAAAGGGACTACTGAGGAGGTAAAAATGTTTAGAGGAATGTACACTGCAACCTCGGGGATGATGGCGAGTGAACGAAAGCAGCAATACCTCACAAATAATCTATCGAATGCGCAGACACCTGGCTTTAAACAAGATCAAGCTGTCATTCGTTCTTTTCCTGAATATTTATTAAAAGAACGAAATACGACATCGTCGCAAAGTGACAAGAGAGTCGGAGATCTTTCTCATGGTGTATATACTCAAGAAGGCGTTCCGCTTTTTACTAGCGGCACATTAAAGGAAACTGGAAATACAACTGACCTTGCTCTTCTTGATGAGAACCTTCCTACCGATGAAGATACAGGGAAGAAAGGCATCGCTCTTTTTGGGGTAAGAACAGAGGATGACGCTATCCGATATACACGAAACGGTAACTTTACGGTAAGCGAAGAAGGCTTTTTGACTACGAGTGAAGGATATCGTGTACTGAATACTAACCTCGCCCCCATTCAACTTTCGAGTGAGCAATTCACGCTAAAAGATGGGAAGCTTGTTGAAGCAAATGGAAATGAACAAGAGATATGGATTGGGTATACTGGTAATCCTGAAGGATTAAATCAGCGAGGAAACGGCGTTTTCGAATGGTCTGGAGATGACAATAATGCACCACGTGACATTCGTACTACTGAGTTCACTCAATATACCGTGGAGCAAGGATTTCTTGAAGGATCGAATGTAGATCTCACGACGACTATGACAGATATGCTCAACACCTACCGAATGTACGAAGCGAACCAACGCGTCCTTCAAACCTACGATCAAAGTATCGACAAATCAGTTAATGACATTGGTAGAGTGTATTAGGAGGGTTTTGAATGAACATCCAGATGAATATTGCATCTTCAACATTGAGCCAGACGCAAAAGAAAATGGATTCAATCGCGAATAATATAGCAAATGTAAACACAGTCGGATATAAACGACGGGAAGCAAGCTTTCAAAACTTATTAACTCAACAGTTTCAGAATAATACAGGTGAAACGACTGAACCCGGTCGACTAACTCCTGAAAACCTACGAGTAGGTTACGGAGCCAAGGTCGCTATGACGAACCTCCGAACAGATCAAGGAGCAGCTAATGAAACTGGTCGAAACCTTGATGTGATGTTAGAGGGAGAGAATGTGTATTTTCGAGTTCAAAATGGTGACGCTACTCATTACACGAGAGATGGCTCATTCCAACTTCAAAATACAGAGGATGGCAGAATCAATCTTGTAACCAGAAACGGTAGCAATGTACTCGATAAAAATGGTGACATTATTTCTTTTGATAGCGAACCATCCAGGTTTGTGATCTCTGATAGTGGTGAAATCAATGTTGGCGATAACGAAGCGACATTCGAGTTGAGCGTAGCTCGAATCGACCGTCCTCAATCCCTTCTGAGCGAAGGCGGAAATGAATTCCGACTCCGTGAAGGCGAAGGTGAAGTCGCTGATTCAGGATATAAGGTGAAACAGGGATTCCTTGAAATGTCAAACGTTGATCTTGCGAATGAAACGACAGAAATGCTCACCACGCAACGCCTTTTACAATTTCAAAGCCGAGCGATGAAGATGGCTGATGAAATGATGGGCCTTGCGAATACAATTAAGCGATAATGAAAAACACTCATCCACGTTGGATGAGTGTTTTTTATCTAAGGAAATCCATTAGAGAAGGCTGTATGATTTTTGCGCTCGATGCAAGTGAAGCTTGATACACACTCTCTTCAGACTTCAGCTTCATGATCGCTTCTGCAATATCCACATCTTCATTTTTTGAAACGAGCTTTTGCAGCGAAACGTTTTCTTCTTTCAATCGCTGTGACAAGCTCTCTACCCTCGATTGTTTCGCTCCTAAGGATGTCCACTTGTTGAGCACCTGATCCGATCCTTTTTCAATTCTACCAATCGCATCTTGAAGGCCACTTTCATTACCACTTTTTAATGTAGCAGATAAATCATCGAGTGATTTAAACAAGTTGTCTTCCCCACCAAATACTTCACCAGCGTGAACGTTGATGGTCATTGAACTAAAAGGTGATAATCGCTGATTGAGAGGCTGGTCATCGTTGATGATGTTACCAGATTCTTCGATCACAATTGGCTGATCTGTTTTCTGCCCATTGAAGATATACTTTCCATCTAGTTTCGTGTTTGCTAAATTTTCGAGTTCATCACGAAGCTGATCGATTTCTTTTCCAAGATTCTTTAGTTCATCGGGAGAATTAATTCCATTTGCTCCTTGTAGTCCAATCTCATTTGCTCGTTGTAGAAGATCAGAAACACTGCTTAGTGACTGCTCGGTTACTTCTAACCATGATTGTGCGTAGTCAGCATTTCGCTCGAACTGTACGTTGTTTGCAAGCTCTGACGAAAGCTTCAACGATTTTTCTGTACCCATCGGATCGTCAGAAGGTTTGTTGATGCGCTTTCCTGTCGATACTTCTTCATTTGCTCGTTCTAACCGGGTCAAGTTTCGATTCATCTGATTTGTAACATTTTGAGTTAACATTTGTTGTGTAATTCTCATCATATGACTCCTTTTCCCGTTAGATGCCCATTCGGTTGATGATTACATCAAGAATTTCGTCTGTTGTACTTACATACCGTGCTGCTGCATTATATGCGTGTTGGAACTGAACAAGATTTGCCATTTCTTCATCGAGCGATACACCGCTGATTGAAAGCCGGTTCGATTCAATTGACTGAAGCACAGTATCATTGTTCGCCACAGCACGCTCGGCGGACTGTGTTTTCGACCCGATGTCTGAGATGAGCATGCTGTAGAAATCGTTGGTCGTCGCATCTACTTTGTCATCAGATCCTGCTAGATCGAAAGATAGTGATTTGTTTTTCAAATCACTTATCTTTGCAGCGAGGTCACCGTTACTAACTGTTCCCTGGGTAGACGAGGCTGCTAAATTAGCAGGATTCGACTTGACCTCCGAATTAACACTCATACGCTCAAGATAGCTTCCCTCACCTTTACTTACATCAAAAAGAGGTTCTCCTTTTTGCATCGCGCCGTCTACTTTCACGAGAGAATAACCAGACGTTGCAAGAGTATTGATTTCAGGAGCTAGTTTTTCAAACACAGCGTTTAAATTTTGTTGCACGTTCTTCGTGAAGGCTGCTGACTCTTCGAGACCCTTGAGCTTACCTGCCTTTGCATCTGCAATATCGTATTTAACATCTCGTTCACCGTTACTCTTATCCGTCACTTCTATATCGATAAGACCAGAAAGTTCATCGATCAGCTGATCACGCTTATCTTTAATATCATTGGCACCATTCGTACGAACGACTTCTTTATTTAATTCATCGATCTGCTTTGAAAGAGAATCAATATCTTTAATCACAGCTTCTTTCTGTGATTGCAGACTATCTGATAGATTCGTAAGGTCTTTATTAAATGCTTTTCCCTTATCAAGTACCTCTTCTGCCCGTGAAACGACGACAGAACGCGCTGCAAGGCTATCTGGATTAGCCGAAAGGTCTTCGAAAGCAGACCAGAGTTTATTTAGTGAAGCATTCAGTCCGTTCTCGCCTGGCTCTGCTGACATCATCTCGATTTGCTCAAGCGTTTCTAGCCTCATAGACTCTGAGCCTAGCGTAGCATTTCGGCTACGATACTGTGTGTCTAGATATTCTGAACGAATTCGCTCGATGGATCCAACGCTTACGCCAGTTCCTAGTTCAGATGATGAGCCGCCGCTTTGATAAGGATTCGTAATCGCCGAAGTCGCCTCCATATTCACACGCTGTCTGGAATAACCAGGAGTGTTTGCATTCGCGATATTATGACCTGTGGTCGATAGTGCCGTTTGCTGCGTATACAAACTTCTCCTTCCGATTTCTAACCCATGAAATGTAGACGTCATACTGTCACGTTCCTTTCTAAAGCCTATGCTTTTGTGTCGAAGTACCCTCTCGGTGTCGATGAGGCCGGTTTTTGGTTTGGTCTTGTGTATGTAAGGGGTTGCTCTGGGGACGCTGTCAGATGTCCGATCATATGATGAACGAAAGCCATTGCATCTTTCAATAGAACATCATTTTGTTCATTTAAGACTTGTAAGGCTTCTGCTTTTTGCTTTAAGGTGACTGCTCGGCTTTCGATTATTCTTCTAACAGCCGGGCTGAGCTTTGTCAGCACCTCTTTAAGCGTTTGACCTGTTCCACCAAGCTCCTCAACAAGCTCCTGCCGCTTTTCTTCCTCTACACTTAGAGCTTGTAGGAGTTCTCTCTCTGCCTTCATCACCTCTGACAAACTGTTTACATTTCGCTCGATGAGCGCATCTTTCTTCGACTCACCGAGAGACATTAATTCCTCATGCAAATTTATCATGTTGCTCAATGTAGCCAATAATTGTTGCCCCATCTTGCTGCCTCCTGTTAAAACAACTGATCAAACAGTTTTTCGGCTGTTTTCTTGCTATCGATCCTATATGTTCCATCATCAATTTGTTTTTGAATCGAGTTTATTTTGGCTTCCCGCTTTTCTTCTGTCTTCATCGTGTATAGTTCTCTCGCATTGTTTGAGATTTGTAGCTCATCTTCACGAGGAGCTTTTTTCACTTGCTCGACTTTTGTAACAGGATTGTGCTTTTTGTAAGGGTTAACAAATGGTGGTGCTGACGGTTTATTAACGTTCAATCCGTTCACCCCTCTCCGATAATAGTAATACTACTCCTTCTTCTATTATTCGTACCCTATTTTGAGCATCTTACCGTTTATATCGGAAATTTCTTTGTAAAAGTTTACTATTTACTGAATTTTGAAATCTATTACAAGTACTCTCTCGATTTCACCATCTTGCAATACGTCATTAATTTGCTTTCTGATGCTCTCCTCAAACGTTTTGAGACCTTCTGCACCTTTTAAATCGTTTCTAGATAAACTTGCAAGGGTCGATATGACGATTGACTTTAATTCGGGGTTACGAACTTCAATTTCATGATAGCTTTTTCCCCCGTCTGCTAACAAGTTTAGCTGAACAACAGCATAATGATCAGACAGTAGATTCGTCGTAATCGACTCCATGCTATAGCTTCTTGCTGCTAGTTCTTCAGCAGTCGGCTCTTTCTCCTCCTGTGCAAGTACTTTTCCAAGATCGATGTCTAAGAAGAATACTGCTGCCAAGGCCCCTCCTCCAACGACTCCAAGAGTGGCCAAAATAATTAATATGATACGTTTCATCTATTCACCTCTAACGTTAATTTTCAACATCATAAGGCAGGATCAACACTTCAACTCGTCTATTTTTCGTTCTGCCTTTTTCACTATCATTCGAGGCGACCGGACGATACTCTCCATAACCTGTAAAACTGAAAAGCTTTGGATCTAGCTTACTATTCTTTAAAAGCTCCGTCATGAAGTTCAGCGCTCGATCTGAGCTAAGATGCCAGTTTGACGGATACTGAGAAGTCTTTATCGGTTTGTTATCAGTATGTCCTGTCACAGTAATGTTTCTTGCAGGATCCGTTACTAGGAAACGGGAAATTTCACTAGCAATCCCCTTCGCATCACTCGTTAAGTAAGCTTGTCCGCTATTAAACAGAGCAGCCTCTTTGATCGTGATCAATAACCCTTCCTCTGTTAAGTCCGTTTTCAAATACGAATCGAGACTTTGCTTTGAAATGTATTGATCGATCCGTTCTTTTAACTCTTGTAGATTATTTAAATCTTCCTCTAGTTCTTCTTCATCTTTCTCAGTTTCATCCACATCAAGATTCTCTGAATCCTCTTCACTGTTTTTGTCTAGTTCTTCCGTTAACCCAACGAACGAGTCATCCTCAGGCTTCATCACCGATGGCTCACTTTCTAGCACACCTGTACCACCATTCAACACTTCTTCAAACGACCTTGAAATCGCTTCGTATTTCTTTGCATCTACCGTGCTTGCTGCAAATAAAACAATGAAAAGGGCAAGAAGTAGCGTTAGCATATCTGCATAAGGAATTAGCCAGCTTTCATCGACGTGTTCTTCATGCTCTTCATGCCTTTTCCTACGCATCGGCACCTACTCCCTCTCCGACTTTGACGTCACCTGATTTCTTAGTCTTATCAAGATTTCGCTCTTTCTCAGGAAGATAGACAAGTAGTTTATCTTCGACCATCGTAGGTGTTGCCCCAGATTGTACGGCTAGTAACCCTTCAAGCATAATCATCTTAATTTGCGCTTCAGCGTTAGACTTCCTTTTCAGCTTATTAGCGAATGGATGCCAAAGAACGTATCCGGTGAAAATCCCAAACAGCGTTGCAATGAATGCTGCTGCGATAGATTTTCCTAATAGCTCCATATCACCAAGGTGACTGAGTGCCGCTACAAGTCCTACTACTGCACCAAGAACCCCTAACGTAGGTGCGTATGTTCCTGCTTGTGTGAAAATCCCCGCTCCCGCACGATGCCGTTCCTTCATCGCTTCGATATCTTCTACTAGTATCTCTTCAATAATTTCCCGGGAATGTCCATCGATGACCATCTGAAAGCCTCTTTTCAGGAAATCATCTTCTAGGTTTTCAAGGTTATCTTCTAGTGACAGCAAACCATCCCGACGAGCAATCGTCGCCCATTCGCGAAACATCGGAATAATTTCTTTTGCAGAAACTAATTTTTGGTTTGTGAAAATAATCTTTAATAAAACCGGAAATTTCTTAATTTCATAAAACGGAAAACCGATCAACAGTGCTGCGGCTGTCCCGACAAATATAATAACGAGGGCAGCTGGATTAAGTAGAGCAGCTGGATTGGCTCCCTTCAAAATCAATCCGCCCACGAGGACGAAAAAGCCGAGCAATAATCCGAACAGTGATGTTTTTTCCAAAGCTTTCACCCTCAATACCGCTTATTTCTGTTCCATAGCTTCTTTCCAAGTATTTCGAAACTCTTCTGCTAGCTCTTCTACTTCTTGGAGTGTCTCTATATTGTTATTGATATTCGCAGATACAAGCTGACCAATCATGAACTCGTAAAGTGAATCCATCGATTTCGCAAGCTCCATATCCATATTTAGCGTTGCGCGTAGCTCTTCTAGAATGTTTTGTGCTTTCATAATATTGGTGTGCTTACCTTCAACATTGTTTTTTTTCATAGCAATTGCTGCCATCCGAATAAATTTAAGACATCCGTTATACAGCATTAGCGTAAGTTCTTGTGGAGATGAAGTAGCGACCGAATTTTGTTGATACGTTTGATAAGGATTTTGCATAGCCATCGAACGTTCCCCCTATTTCCTCTTATCGAAAAATGCGCCGTCTGTGTAAGCTTGTCCAGCATTATATTTAGATGCCGCTGTCTTTCCTTGCTGCAAACGTCTCATCTGCTCAGAAAACGCAGCATACAGATCAGAAAGCCTGGGTTGGATCGTTTCTTCAAGCTTATTCAACTGCTGAAGCATGATCCGCTCTTCTTGTGACCAGTCGTTTCCTTCTTTTTTCATCGCCTTATCTAAAAGTTGAATCGTCTCTTCACGACGGGTAATCATATTGTTGATCCCTTCAAGATCTTCTGGACCGTTCTCATCCATCGAAGGCTTTAGCCCATCGAGTGATTTTACGATTTGATTTGTCACGACGTGCATTTGATTCAAGGCATCAATTCTTTTCATTTTACATCCCACCAAGTAAGTTTTGTTGTACCCACATGCTTTGTTGATTCATTCGATCCATCGCTGTTTCAAGGGCGGAAAACTGCTTCCAATAGCGATCTTCGATGGAGCCGAGCTTATCTTCCCAGCGATCCATCTGTTCGTTGATGCTATCCAACCGCTTCGATAAAAAGCTCGTGTCGACCAACACGCCAGGCGTACCCGCTTTTTTCCCAAGACGATCGATTCCTTCATTCACCTGCTTGTAGATGCGGTCTCCAATTCCTGCGTCGCCTTTCGTAAATAGGTTCATCACTTCATCGGGCTTTTGCGCGATAGCACTTTTCAGTTTCGCTTCATCGATGAAAAGCTTACCTCCATCACGATAAGAACCTGTATTGATGCCAATTTCTGAAAGCATGGATAGCTCCCCACCGGCAGTACCGCTAACAGGATTCATCCAAGCACTTCGAAGATCGCTCGCAATGCCTCTCACCGTTGCATCGCTTTGTAGCAAACCACTCTTTGCTTTCTCTTCCCAGAGTTCGATTTCTTTATCAGAAAGATCTTCCCGCTGCGCATCCGTTAAAGGTGGAAAATCTCTGTGCCGCTTTTCAGTGAGTACCCCCTGCGTTTTCTCAATGAACTCGTTATATTTCTCTACAAAGGACTTAATACTTTCGAAGGGTGCTTCAGGGTTACTTTGAATCGAAACCGTCGACGTTCCCTTCTCAACAAGATTAAGCTTGATATGATTGATTGTTGTTTCGTTCTTTTTTAGATCATTTACCGTGATGCCATCAAATGTGACCGAACCGTATGCTCCATTCGCAGTAGTCGCTCCTCCAAAGAGTCGGTTTTCTACAGTGCCATCACTAAAATTCGAGAGAGTGATCGATTCATCTCCACCCATCGCTTTCGTCGAGAGGAAGAATCGAGAAGTCGTATCGTCGAAATTCGCTCTCATGCCAAGCGTTTCACCAGTCGTATCGTCTTTTGCCTCAGCAATCTTTGTTGCTAGACTCTTAAATGTGTCGGCAGCTGTTATCGTAATGGTTGCTTCCTGCCCTTTTCCGTTCGTAAGGTTAAAGGTGGTGTCGGCATCACCTGCCTGCAGGACTTTATCAGTCCCTTTTGCAGCAGCGCCAGCTTCATTCTTGATCCCTTGCGCTGATGTTAACTTCGCACTCTCAGCAAGGCTGTTCACGACTACAGCATAAGAACCAGGTGCTGCACTAGACGTAGCTTCTGCCGTAACGGCACTCGCGTTCGATGAACCTGCTTTATATGCGTTAAAAGTGGACTGAAGTCGCAATTTTGATGCCGCACTTCTCATATCCGACATCATCGTGTTCAATTCACGATACGAATCCTTCTGCCATTCCACAGTTTGTTTTTGTTGTGATAATTTATCGAGCGGTATCCGTTCCGCTCTCATCAGATCCTTCACCATCTGATCGATATCCATTCCCGATGCCATCCCGGAAATTCTCATGAACATCTCCTCCGTTCATCACTCATACACATACTATCGGCAAAGATACACCGTTTTTTTAGATGTAAATAGTACTATAAAAAAAGAACCCTCATTGTAGAAGGTTCTCAAGACTCTATACTTTTTGATCCACCATAAAACCAAGGAGTTCAGCGGTCGCTGCATACCGATCGAGAAAATCCTTCGAAGGAATCTCTCTGATGACTTCCTCACTGGTACTATCAACAATTTGTACATAATACTCGTTCAACTTATCATGCAGTTGGAATTTAAGGTTCGTTTTCACTGGCATGATAAAATCATTCAGCTGATCGATCTGTTGAACAACCTGTTCCTTTGTGTGAACCTTCTCTTTCGGTTCTTTCTTCTCTTCTTTTAGTTCCTTTATTTCTTTACCTTCAACGGGCTGTTGAACTTGTTTCCCTATACCAGGTAGTTGATTTGAAATTGTCTTTATTTCCATGGTCCGATCCCCTTCAATAAGAGTTACATTAAACCCGACCTCTAATGAGATTTATTTCTTCACATCGATTGAACCACCAAGATGAGGCTGCGCGGCTTGCTCCATCATCTTCACAAGCCCATTCGAATTTTCCTGTGCTTGATTCATAGCGGTTTTTGTAAGCGAGACACTAACCTGCTGCTGGACCTTTGCTTGATTTAATACCATCGAAAGCGCAGCAATATCCATATCAAACCACCCCCTTCAAAGAAAAAGGCCTTAGATGAAATCTAAGGCCTAGTTAAAAGAAATTAACGAAGAAGTTGAAGTACTTGCTGTGGGTTCTGGTTAGCTTGCGCAAGCATAGCTTGAGCAGCTTGAAGATTTGATGTTTTCCTTCGTCATGTTCATCATTTCTTTCGCCATGTCTACGTCGCGGATACGTGATTCAGCGGCAGAAAGGTTTTCCGAAGAAGTACTTAGGTTGTTGATAGTGTGCTCTAGTCTTGTTTGACTAGCACCTAATTTTGAACGCTCTTCAGATACTTTCTTTATCGCTGAATCAATATTATCGATTGTATTCTGTGCATTAGCAGATGTCGTTACATCAATACGAGCATTAGAAAGGTCCAAGGCAGATGCAGATGTTCCCATATTGTTAATTGAGAAATCAAGAGATTCACCGCTATTCGCACCAATTAGAATGCTTACATCACTTGTAGTAGAAGTATCAACTTGAAACTCATTATTTGCTGATAGAGCAGCAGCAGTATCGAAAGTAGAATCTAAAGTAACTTTTACGCCAATGGAACTGAAATCAAAATCTTTTTCTTGGCCGGCTGCAGCACTTAAATCAGCTCCTGTAAACGTCTGTGTTTCAACTGGCGTTCCAGCAGCACCTGATAGCTTGGATAAAGTTAATGAAGTTAATTCCCCTGAACCACCTACTGTAGTCTCTACTTCATAATAAGCGCCATCAGCACCTGTAGTATCAATTTTAATCCCTTTAGAATTGTCGAATGAAGTGGTACTTGCTGATAAGTTTGTTCCAACATTAGCAAATTCTGACTTCATATCGCCATTAATTAGCTTATTACCGTTAAACTGAGTAGTATCAGCGATTCTGTCAATCTCTTTTTGTAGCTGTTGCAATTCGTCTTTGATCGCGCCTCTATCCTGATCTTGTAATGTTGATGATGCTCCTTGAACACCTAGTTCACGCATACGTTGCAAAATAGAGTGTGTTTCTGACAATGCTCCTTCAGCAGTCTGAATTAGTGAGATGCCATCTTGAGCATTTCTGCTAGCTTGATCCAACCCACGGATTTGGCCACGCATTTTTTCGGAAATTGAAAGACCGGCTGCATCATCCGAAGCTCGGTTAATACGAAGCCCAGAAGAAAGCTTTTCCATTGATCCGCTCGCCGCATTTTGGTTCACGTTCATCTGACGGTACGTGTTCATCGCTTGGATATTGTGGTTAATTCTCATTCTAAATTACCTCCGTGTAATGTGTTTTCTAGAAAGCCCACATCCGTTTGGACTTCCTGATATTTTCATTATCGGCTGGAAAATTCAGTTGTTTATAGTTTTTAGAAAAATAAATTAAAAAGAACCGCTATGTGCTTTATAGCGGTTCTTTGCCTATCGATTAAATTGGAAACCTTTTAACTCCTCGAGATTGATCTCTTGTGAGGATGCCAGCTTATTCTCTTCCTGAATCTCCACGTACACTTCTTTTCTATGGATGCTGATGTTTTTTGGAGCTTCTACCCCGAGCTTCACGGTATCCCCTTCAATGCTGATGACCTTTAGCTCGATTTCATCGTTGATGATGATCGACTGGTCTTTTTTACGTCCGAGTACAAGCATGTTACCTGCCTCCCTCTTCCGCAGCCACTAACGGAGCTTTTATTTGAAAATCCCTACTCAACACGATTTGCTTCCCTTTTCCACGAGTTGGATTCAAGATAATCGGTGCTTTTAAATTTATCGTTGCTTCTTGTAGCGACCCCTGCACCGTTAGGACGGAAAGTACCATCGCGTGTGCTGACTCTTCAATCGATAACTCTTGCAATAGATCTTCATCTAACTGAATTTCATAGTCAGGATAGAAACTGAATGAGTCAGCAAGAATGAAACATAAACTGCTTTCCTCAGTTGATTGCAAAAAGAAAAACGGCGACTCATTCTCTTCATCAGCGGGTAATAGACAATATGTCGTGTATTGTTCAAGTCCGGGGATTCCGTTCGTAAATGTGATGAGGCTGTCTTCATTCACGTCTAGTTCTCCGAAGCGGGTTGTGAGGATTTTCATAGAAAAAGCTCCTTTATCTGTAAAAGTCTATCCTCATTATAAGTCTTTTGTCGTCTTTTAACAGGTTGAATTTGTTGAAAATTTTAAAATTCGATACACTTATTCATGAAAGGAGTAGACCGCTATGAACATCACTTTCCACCCGCTAGGAGAAGCAGCAGTAAAGCTTTCGTACAGTGAAGAAGTGTCCCCCTCTCTTACTAGTCGCATTCAAGCTTTTTGTCGTGAGCTCGCATCCCTAAACATAGACGGAATTTCAGAATGGGTACCCGCTTACGACTCCATTACTATTTACTACGAACCTTGGGTGCTCACTTATGCTGAAATCACTGAAATACTAGAAAATATCACGGCAGTTGCGACAGAGGAATCACAAAGGAAAGTAATCGTGACGATCCCAACGCTTTATGGTGGAGAATACGGGCCTGACCTTGAAGAACTTGCAAATCAAAAAGGAATGCAACGTGACGACATCATACACATACATACAAACGAAGATTATCTAGTAAACATGATTGGCTTTTTACCTGGATTTCCATATCTCAGCGGACTAGATGAGCGAATCGCGGCATCTCGTCTCGATACTCCAAGGCAAAAGGTTCCTGCTGGGTCGGTTGGAATCGCTGAAGCACAGACAGGCGTTTATCCAATCGAATCTCCTGGTGGTTGGAACATTATCGGACGCACACCACTTCGGCTGTTTCAGCCCAAAAGAGACGTTCCATTTTTACTAAATCAAGGAGATTATCTTCGGTTTCAACCCGTTACAGAGAAAGAGTTTGAACATATTTTAAAAGAAGTCGAAAAAGGTTCTTATGAGGTACAACGTGAGGAGGTATCGAGGTGACAACGTTAATCGATCTTAACTGTGATCTTGGTGAAAGTTTTGGTGCGTATTCGATCGGGGAGGATGAAAAAGTTCTTGAACTTGTATCATCAGCAAACGTAGCATGTGGATTTCATGCGGGTGATCCACGCATCATGAACCGAACGGTCAAATGGGCGAAGGAGCATCACGTTGGGATCGGTGCTCATCCTGGTTTCCCCGACTTAACCGGATTTGGCAGAAGAAAAATGATTATCTCACCTGAAGAAGCTTATACGCTTGTGCTTTATCAGATCGGTGCGCTGCACGCGTTCTGCAGTGCTCACGAAGTAGAGCTCCAGCACGTTAAGCCTCATGGGGCGCTTTACAACATGGCATCAAAGGACGCAGAACTTGCAAACGCAATCGCGCAAGCTGTGAAGGACTTTGATTCAAATCTAATTTTGTTCGGCCTTGCAAATTCTGAATTGATTCAAGCAGCAAAACTCGCTGGCATACGGTATGCTTCTGAGGTTTTCGCAGATCGAACGTATCAACCTGATGGAACCCTCACGCCACGTACAGAAAAACATGCGATAATAACAGATGAGATAGCGGCAATCGATCAAGTGATATCAATGATTAAACACGGCACGGTTATAGCAGTAGATGGATCAGAAATCACGATCGAAGCAGATACAGTATGTGTGCATGGTGATGAACCGTCCGCGCTCGCTTTTATCCAATCACTAAGAAAGAGATTTAGAGCAGAAAATATCACGCTGGAAAGGATCGGAAACCGTTGAAGTTATTTTCAGTAGTAAAACCGGGTGTATATACAACATATCAAGATCTTGGTAGAACAGGCTATTTAAAATACGGTGTGCCGGCTTCAGGTGCACTCGACCGCTTCGCACTTCAGGTTGGAAACATTCTTGTTGGCAATCGACGTAACACTGCAGGAATCGAAATCACGATGCAGGGACCAGAATTGGTTGCAGAAATCGACTCTGTCATTGCAATTACAGGGGCAGATTTATCACCGATGATCAACGGCGAACGTATTCCAACGTGGAAATCTCTCACTATAAAAAAAGGACAGATACTTGAGTTTGGTCGACCCAAAGTTGGAGTACGTGCTTACTTAACCGTGAATGGAGGATTTGAAGCAGAGGAATACATGGGAAGTAAATCCGTATATGAACCTGCAGGTCTTGGGCGTAAGTTGGAGGCCGGAGATGAGCTAGTAGGACACCCTCAACATCAAAAAACAGGAATCGGGCTCTTCCATACCGAGATTCCTGCATATGGGCGCGAAGTTGAAGTTCGCGTTGTAAAAGGGCCGCACCATGAGAAGCTGAGTCCTGAAGTTTTGAATCAATTTTTCAAGACAAATCACGAGGTATCTCCTCAATCGAATCGAATGGGATATCGCTTAGTGAGCAACGGTATCAAAACAAATCATGAAGGCGATATTATATCTGACGCCGTGCCCCTTGGTGGCATTCAGCTTCCAGCTAATGGGGAGCCAATTATACTTCTTGCTGACCGTCAAACAACGGGTGGTTACATCCGTATCGGCACAGTCATTGGTCCAGACCTTCCATTGATTGCTCAGGTGCCTCCTGGTGGTACGATTCGTTTCAAAGAAGTCAGTGTCGAAGAGGCTCAAGAAATCGCCATCGAGAAAGAACGAATGTTCAGGATATGGGAAAGAATTTCACTCTAATGCAGTCCAAGGTAGCTGTGAAGTTCATCAATTACAAGCTCACCTTGGTCTAGCTCAGTCATTTGGAGACGATAGTGATCGCCTTCAACCTCCGCCTGGAAATTGTAGAAGCCTTTGTTATTTAAATAGTCGCTTACATCTTGAATGTTTTCTTTCTGAGAGAACAAAATTTTATTGCCGATATAATTATCATTCACATACACATTGTAGCTGTCGTGTTCATTTTTTATAGGATCAGCTTCTGCTGAATAAGGATATAGATCCGGCATTCTGTCTCCCTCCTTTCTTTGGGATTACTATCAATTTGTCCCCTCACACTTTTTTTATGTTGGAAATCTTTCACTAAATAGACTGAAGGGTCGTTAATGTAGGAGGCACTTACTCTAGAAACAAAGCTACAAAAGGAGGAGAGAACATGATCGAAATTCGTGAAGAGTTAACGAATGATGTCGAGGAAATTGATGACATCGTAAGAAATGCATTTGATGGGGAAGCTGAAGTTTCCTTAATCCATCGCATAAGAAAATCACCTTATTACATCCCCGAACTAACTTTCGTTGCTTTACATAATCGAATCACACCAGTAGGGCACATTATGTTTAGTGAAATAAAGATCGAGACGGAGCATGAGAGCTTCACGTCGCTTGCCCTTGCACCAGTTTCCGTTGTCCCTGAGTTTCAGAAGGAAGGAATCGGTAGCTTGATGATTAGAGAAGGACTAAATCGTGCTACGTCACTAGGCTACCGCCATGCCGTAGTCCTTGGCGATAGCTGTTACTATTCGAAGTTTGGGTTTGTGCCCGCTTCTGAAAAGAACATTACAGGTCCGTTCGAGGATGCAGGAAATTCGTTCATGGTGAAAGAATTAAAGAATGATGCGCTAAAGAAGGGGCACGTCCGGTATCCAACTTCATTCGGCATATAAAAAAACGCATGTCCCATGGGACATACGCCTTTAGAAATCAAAGATCGAGTCTTCATTCGCGTCATCATCGTCCATCGGTTTTGATGGAGATGAAACCGGAGTTGGCTGAACCGGAGCTGAGTAGGATGGCTGCTGCTTAAGCTTTGGAGTTGACTTCACACCATCTGAAGCCTGCAGCAACATATCGCAGTAGGTTTTGATCGCGATAAGATCTTCTCGAATGCCATTGACATCGGCATCATTTTCTTCAACATTATAAGTAAGCTGCTTCATTTTGCTATTCATCTGTTGAACAAGTTGTTCAATAGGGATATCCTTCATTTATGCATACTCCTTTTTCGTTAAGAAGGGATTCGTGCTTTTAGTGTACCAGAACAAATGAGAAATGAAAAAATTATCAATGTAGGAGGAGTTTATTAAATGGAAACGCTAAGTGATATTCTAGAGTTTAATGAGAAATTTGTTGAGAACAAGGATTATGAACCGTACATAACATCAGGTCTTCCTGAAAAAAGAATGGTCATTCTTTCTTGTATGGATACTCGTTTGGTCGAGTTGCTCCCACGTGCGATGAATCTTAAAAATGGCGATGTGAAAATCGTAAAGAATGCTGGCGCAGTCGTAAGCCATCCGTTTGGTAGCATCATGCGCTCGATTCTTGTAGGTGTCTATGAACTACAGGCAGATGAAGTTCTCGTCATCGGGCACCATGACTGCGGTATGGGGAAAGTTGATCCGAAGAAACTCCTTGATAAAATGGAAAATAGCGTATCGAAGGAAGTTGTCTCTACTCTCCAACATGCTGGAATGGATTTGGAAAAATGGCTCCAAGGGTTTACCACTGTGCATGATGGGGTGCGCAATAGTGTCGATATGATTAAGAACCACCCTCTTCTTCCAAAAGATACGCCTGTTCACGGGTTAGTCATCGATCCTGAAACTGGAAAGCTAGAGCTTGTAGAAAAATAAACAATAAGAAGAAGCTCACTCGATGGAGTGAGCTTCTTCTTATTGTGATGCTAGAAGATCTGCGAATGCTTTCCCATAAGGCGGAAGATCTGGTGGACGTCTTGCTGATACAAGATGGCCATCTACCACGACTGGCTCATCGATCCATGTTGCGCCTGCATTCTCCATGTCGTCACGAATACCAGGTGTGCTCGTTACTTTTTTCCCTTCAAGAATACGTGCAGAGATCAACACCCAACCTGCGTGACAAATCTGCCCTATTGGTTTTTTGTTTTCTTCCATATGCTTCACCATATTTATTACTTCAGGGAAACGACGAATCTTATCAGGTGCCCAGCCACCCGGCACGAGAATTGCATCGTAGTCTGCAGGGTCAATGTCACCGTATGCATAATCGGAAACGACAGGAACACCATACTTTCCGACGTACTTCTCTCCGGCTTTTTCACCTACATAATGAACGGTTGCACCTTCTTCGATCAAGCGGTAGTAAGGATACGTTAACTCAAGGTCCTCAAATTCATGATGAACGAGACTAATTACTTTTTTATTCGATAAACGCATGCTTTCACCTCCACCTTTTACGATAACCCATTTTGCGTTTATTTCAAAACGTCGGGTTTCTTGAATATAAATGAGGGTATAAAAAACATAATGTAACCATTCCCTCAATGTGTACGTATTACCATACTTCGTACATACCTTTAGAAATATGATTTTACAGATATGATCTACTCTAATAGCCATAGTAAGGTCTTTAGAATTGGGGACACTAAATAGCATTAAAGGAGAGATAGTCATGGATGCTGGTCTACTACTAGAATACGCATGGGTGCTTCTTGTCCTGATCGGACTTGAAGGCATACTTGCTGCAGATAACGCGCTTGTTATGGCCATTATGGTCAAGCATCTTGAACCAAAAAGACGTAAAAAAGCGCTATTTTATGGCCTTGGTGGAGCATTTGTTTTCCGCTTTGGTTCACTCTTCATCATTTCCTTCTTAGTCGATATCTGGCAGGTGCAGGCAATCGGTGCACTCTACCTGCTATTCTTAAGCATCAACCACATTGTGAAAAAATTCTTTTTGAGCGATGATAAGAAAAAATCAAAAAAAGATAAGAAGCCAAACAGCGAAGGTTCAGGTTTCTGGACAACCGTGTTGAAAGTTGAGTTAGCTGATATTGCGTTTGCAGTCGATTCCATTCTCGCTGCAGTGGCGCTCGCACTCACATTACCCACCACCAATTTCCCAAAAGTGGGTGGATTAGATGGTGCGCAATTCGCGGTTATCCTTACCGGTGGAATTATCGGTTTGATTATCATGCGATTTGCAGCGAACTATTTCGTAAAACTTCTTCACCGTAAACCTGGACTTGAAACGGCTGCATTTATCATCGTTGGTTGGGTCGGTGTAAAGCTAGCCGTGTATACCCTTGCTCACCCTAGCCTAGGTATTCTTGAAGAATCGTTTCCAAAAGAACCGGTCTGGAAAATAACATTCTGGGGCGTCCTTGTTGCGATTGCTCTTGGAGGGTGGTTTCTATCCTCAGAACGAGACGAAAATGAACGCGAGGATGAAAACGAAGATACGCTAGAAGAAGAAAGTGACGAAGCGAACGAATATTAACGAGAAAACAGGTGCCAACCGGCACCTGTTTCTTAGTTTACGAACGCATTTCGGATTTCTTCCATCCTTTTCTTATTCACACCAAAATCTGAGTAGCCAGTACGTGAAGCAGAACGAAAGTGGACCGTTTTTGATGCTTCCTCCAGATAGAATTCGATATCGTCTACAAACTTAAAAAGCTTAGAAGTTTCTTCAGCTCTTATGTAGTTCTCATCTTCCTTCACAATCTTGGTACGTTTTCTATCTAATAAAATTTCTTTTAGCTTTGCGAGCGCCTCTCCTTCAGTACCGCTATATGAAAAAGGCTCCATTTTACTTTTCTCATCTATACTTTGTGTCGACACACAGTTTGGCTTATTTGGACAAGGAGCTAATTTTCCATCTGTTACACCTAATTGTTCGTTACTCATCGCATTTGCCTCCTTCTTTTATCTACTCTTTGTTATACCCTTTTCTATCGAATTATGCACATCTTCCATCCACGGAAGAAGCACAACCACGCACAATCTTACGTTTATCCTTCCCTTGCAGCGTCAATATTACCTATAAAATCAGTTATTGAAGGAGGCATTATTGATGAGTAGACCCTTAGTCCGAGAATATCAGAACGATGAAAAACTAAAGACTGACATTGAAGAACTTAGTAACATCGGTGTATCCAAGGACGATATTTATGTCCTCTCTCACGACGATGATCGCACAGAACGCGTTGCAAACGGCGTAAATGCCAACACGATCGATCGAAAAGAAATGGGCTTAACCAGCCTAAAGAACGTCTTTAGGAGAAAAGGTGACGAACTACGTACGAAAATGAAAGAAATCGGCTTTTCCAAAGAAGAAGCAGAGCGTTATGAATCTGAAATGGACAAAGGAAAAATCTTCATGTTTGTAACAGATACAGATAAAGTAGCACAATGGAAATAAATGAGTGAAGGGGTCAGGCTGGTGCCTGACCCCTTTTTACTTTTGCGGTTCCAGGTACGTTCCTGGAACCTACCTGACCCCCTCCACATAATATTTCTTTAAGAAATAGGACAGATACGGTCTGCCAACTCCTGTCTCTGCATATATTTGTAGGGCAATAAAAAATTCTTCTTTCAAAGGGAGTGCTGATTATGTTGGATCGTACATTGCTTTTTGTAGCGGCTATGATTGCTGGTTTTGCAATGCTTCGTTTATCTGAGGCTGACTCTTTTCTATCGAGTCTTAATCCGGTATTCGAAGTTGTTGGATACTTAGCGGCGCTGCTATTTGCACTTGTGTTGATCTACAAAGGCATCAGGGCTGTTCTTCCGTCAAAACCGTAAGCGCTTTCCTGGTTTTGAAAGTAAGAAAAAAAGCGGGATCATAGGCGATCCCGCTTTTTCGTGCTTATTTAGGTGAAATCATTTCTTCTGGGCGTACAATATCATCGAACTGCTCAGCTGTGAGATGACCGCTTTCAAGAGCTGCTTCTCGAAGTGTTGTCCCATCCTGGTGAGCCTTCTTCGCAATAGCCGCCGCATTCTCATACCCAATATGAGGATTAAGTGCTGTCACAAGCATTAGTGAGTTCTTAAGGTACTCACCGATTACTTCCTCATTCGGTTCAATTCCTACTGCGCATTTATCATTGAATGACTTCATGCCGTCTGCAAGCAAGCTTGCAGATTGAAGGAAGTTATAAATGATTACCGGTTTGAAAACGTTAAGCTCAAAGTTACCCTGACTTGCTGAGAAGCCGATTGTCGCGTCGTTACCCATAACTTGAGCCGAAACCATCGTAAGTGCTTCACTTTGAGTAGGGTTTACTTTTCCAGGCATGATGGAGCTTCCTGGTTCATTTGCTGGGATTGTCACTTCGCCGATACCACAGCGTGGACCACTCGCTAGCCAGCGTACATCATTTGCGATCTTCATCAGATCTGCTGCAAGAGCTTTAAGCGTACCGTGTACGTGCACAATTTCATCATGACTTGTAAGCGCATGGAACTTGTTAAGAGCTGAGCTGAACGTGCGATTCGTCATTTTGCTGATTTCTTCAGCCACCATATCGCCAAATTCAGGGTGAGCATTCAGTCCAGTTCCTACTGCAGTCCCACCGATCGCAAGCTCCTTCATGTACTTCACGCTTTCAAGAAGCATGTTTTCACACTTCACAAGCATACGGTGCCAACCGCTGATTTCCTGTCCAAGCGTAAGGGGCGTTGCATCTTGTAGGTGTGTACGACCAATTTTAATAATATGGTCAAAGTCCTGCATCTTCTTATAAAGCGTTTCTTTTAATTCGATCAAGTTAGGATAAAGATGATCTTCTACTGCCAAAACAGCTGCTACATGAAGAGCTGTTGGGAATGTATCGTTAGATGATTGTGATTTATTCACATCATCGTTCGGGTGAACCGTCGCGTCACTACCTTGTTCTTTCAATATTTCATTCGCACGGAATGCGATGACTTCATTCATGTTCATATTCGATTGTGTGCCGCTTCCTGTTTGCCAAACAACTAGCGGGAAGTGCTCGTTATGTTCTTCGTTGATCACTTCGTTAGCAGCTTGTACGATCGCTTCGGCTTTCTCGTCCTCAAGTTTTCCGAGACGTTGGTTCGCAAGAGCAGCACCCTTTTTTAGAATCGCGAATGCTTTTACAACTTCAGACGGCATCTTTTCGTTACCGATTTTGAAGTTCTCTTTGCTTCGCTGTGTCTGAGCACCCCACATTTTGTCGCTAGGTACTTTTATTTCTCCGATTGAGTCGCGTTCAATTCTATAGTCCATTGTGATCCTCCTTTAAGTAAAAAACTAACAAGTTTCACTTCCATAAAAAGAAGGCTAATCCTTCTCTCTTTTTCATGACGACGCTTTCATCATATCATATTTTTACGAAGGTATCGTTACAATTTACATACAAAAAAGATGTCGAGAAAGTCTTAAGAACCTTGGTGCTGATGGATTTGCGCTCCTGGATACTCGCTTTCCACGCGGCGGGCGGTGCCTCGGCGCTCTGACGCGCGCCTTTTTGGTCACACTGTCCTGCTCATCCAGCAGGAGTCGAGCATGCTCCCGCTCCAATCAACGATATTTCACTGTTTAAAGATTGTAAACCACACCTTTTTAATGAGTATAACAATACGTCATGAAGCTTTGTTTTGACGGGAAAATCTAGGTTCTGATCCGTGTGATAGGTCAAATTTAGTTTTTCCACACATGAAAATCCGCTCAATTTGATCGGATAGCTTTTAAACAACGACTGTATCTCCTTATCGTAAATACTTCAACAATTCCGCAAACGCTGGACGGTCCTTTTTCGTTTCATTTATCTTCTCTTCCACCCCGTATTTCTTAAATGCGTCAAATTTCATATGTAAGTTTTGTTCTAGTGACGAAGGAGCTTATAGGATGTCGTTATTGAGCTCTTTGAGACCGAAGCGACACGTACGGAGTACGAGAAGCGCTCTTCGCCTCTTGATTAGTCCGTAGTGCAGTCGCTATCATGAGAGATTACTAATTAGTAGATATAAAATGGAAATATTTTAAAGATAATGGAATAAAATGTTTACTTTATTTTTCTGAATTGATAGAATACTTTTGTTGGTATTTGCATTTATAAAAAGGAGATGGAAAAGTTGAGAAAGCTGGTCGGTGGTTTAACATTTGCTCTCTGCCTCAGTTTAGGTTTTCCTCAGTTAGGTTTTGCGTCCGATGGAAGTAATGAAGAATTGGAGCATTCTGATGTAGGTTCTATTGTTCAATTTGAAGGTGTGACTGATATTGTCACCCCTGAGCAGCCGAGTGAACCGGATATGATTTATCCAGATATCCTTAACCCCGATGAACCATCCTGTGTAGCATGTGGAGTACCTAGTCAAAAAGTAAGTACAATTTCTGGACCAAACTTAGTTAGTACGAAATTCGTTCGTTATCTAAGTGGCTCATGGTCTTATGCTTCACGTTATACGTGGACAAAGTCAAATACAGCCAGCGCAACGGTGACTTCAGATGCTGGGTTAAGTGCAGGAGGAATCTCTAGTAAGCTAGGAGTCTCAAGTAGTGTTACTACGTCTTATTCCGTTGCAGCAACGATTCCTGCCGACAGCAAAAGGTTAAGTAAATTGGCTTTTTATAGTGATTATAATAAGAGGTATGTGAAAGTAAGTACTTATATCAGTGGTAAGCTATACAGCTCTAAGAACACCTATCACTATGCGCCTCGAAAAGACACCTATTTATTAGCTGCTTACAAATAAAAGTCAAGATATGAGGGATCACATTGAAGAAAAAGATGTTTCTTATTATGACAGTGGGTTTAGTAGCCACTGTCTCTTTTATAATAATTTTTTTTTATGGGTTTAATAATTCAAATGCAAATGAAGAAAGCATCGATGAAAAAGTGATTTTAAAGAACCCTGCTATTCTATTTGCTGATAATTACGTGAGTTATGTCCTACAAAATGATGATCCTATGTCCTTTAACATTTTTGCCGTTGAGGATGTAAGCAAAGGAGATGCCTCGCTTTCAGATTTAATTAATGGTGTGACGGTTAATAATGCAAACATAGAAACGTTAGATTTTAGTGTAGAAGAAGGAATAACCACTAATCATTATCAATTGGTTAATATGATTGTGGAATTTAAAGTTCTAACAGATGATATAGAAAAAGCTGAACAAATAAAAATCAGTTTAAAAAATGGTGAAGTACGTTCTTATGATATAGGGGAGATCATCCTTCAAAATGATAAGCTTTTTCAGAAAGATGATTTAGTCCCAAAAGGAGATTACAACGTCGGTTACCCATCCCCAAGTCTTGATGTTCATATTGCTAATAATGCAGACAGCTTAATTACAGTTCATAGCATCGAAGATATAAACCAAAACTTCTTCCATGATTTTAAAGACGAAAATCCAATTGAAGTAAATCAAAAAAAGAATCTAGTCATCCCTTCAATTGAATTTGAAAATGAGTTCGATTTTTATACGTTAACACCACTTCTTACCTATTCAATAAAAGGACAAGAATATACCTATAATATGCCAGGAGTTATATACGGGATAACACTTCCAGATGAAGAAAAAATCAAAAGAATAGTCTCGAATTAACAACCAGGTTTTGAATTCAATAAAGAAATTGATTTATTCTGTTCGAAAAGCACATTGATCCTTCCAAAATCAATGTGCTTTTCATTTAACAAACTAATAGCACACCTGAAAAAAAGCCGCTCAAAATGAGCGGCTTTTCAAATTACGCATTCGCAACTTGCTTTTTATCTTGGTCATCTCTTTTAAATACAAATTGTAGAACGAGTAGCACGATGAAAAGACCTAGTCCGTATAGATCAGTAGATCCGTCAGGGTAAATCAACATGATACCTGCTGCTACACCAGCAATCCGTTCGATCGCATATGTTCTTCTGTACCAGTAACCAATCATCCCAGCACCGATACTGATCATACCAGTGAGTGATGTAAAGAGTACCCAAAGAAGTTCTTGCCACGTTGTATCGATCATCATCAGTTCCGGCGAAAGAACGAAGATGTATGGAATGATAAACGCGGCGATGGCAAGTTTGGCTGAATTGACCCCGGTTCGGAGCGGTTCACCCCCAGACACACCTGCTGCGGCGAAGGCTGCAAGCGCTACTGGTGGTGTAATATCTGCCACAATACCAAAGTAGAACACAAACATATGAGCTGACAGCTCAGGAACTGAAAGCACGATGAGTGCAGGCGCAGCGATCGTTGACGTGATAACGTAGTTCGCCGTCGTCGGTGATCCCATACCAAGGATGAGTGATGCGATCATTGTAAAGAACAATGTGAGCAAGATGTTCTCACCTGACAATGACACGAGGCTGTTCGCAAGCTTTAACCCAAGTCCTGTTAACGTTACGACACCTACGATCATACCTGCAGCTGCGGTTGCAGCTGCTACACCTAGCGCTGTTCGTGCACCATTTGCTAGCGCATCGATGAAATCACCGATACCCATTCTTGTTTCCTTATTGATTGCACCTACGATGATCGATGTTAGAATCGCATAGAGTGCTGCTCTCGTTACGGACGTTCCAGACATCAAGAAGAAGATAACTGCTGCGATCGGAAGTAAAAGGTAGATTTTCATCAGTACCTGTTTACGATTCGGCATTTCATCTTCTGTCAGACCACGTAGCCCGATACGTTTTGCTTCAAAGTGAGTCATGATCCAAATACCTGTGAAATAAAGAGCTGCTGGAATTGTTGCTGCCTTTGCAATTTCCCAGTACGTGATGCCTCCACCAATAAATTCAACCATTAGGAAGGCTGCGGCACCCATGATCGGTGGCATAAGCTGTCCACCTGTTGAAGCGGCTGCCTCTACCCCACCAGCAAACTCCTTCTTGTACCCGAGACGTTTCATCATCGGGATCGTAAAGGAACCTGATGTAACAACGTTTGCAACCGAGCTTCCGCTGATCGTTCCCTGTAACGCACTTGAGAAGATTGCAACTTTCGCTGGCCCGCCAACTCGTTTCCCGGCAATCACAAGTGCAAGGTCATTGAAGTACTGACCAACACCCGTTTTGACGAGAAAGGCTCCGAACAAGAGGAAGAGGAATATAAATGTTGCCGATACCCCGAGCGGCGTACCGAGTATCCCCTCTGTTGTAAAGTACATCGAACGAATAATACGATCGATGCTTAGTCCTCTATGCTGCAAAAAGCCAGGCATATAAGGTCCAAGATAAGCATAAAGAAGGAAGATTGACGTAATGATGGTTATTGGTAATCCAACAACACGTCTTGTGGCTTCAAGCACAAGAACGATCGCTAGAAAACCAACGATTAAATCGAGTGTCGTCAAACGACCAACACGAAAAACAAGCTCTTCGAAATTTAGTGGCCAGTACATACCGACATAAACACCAACTAGAGCAAGCAGTCCGTCATACCAGGCAACTTGAAACCTTCTTTTTTTATCTTTGACTCGCTTCTTTGAAGCAGGAAACAGTAAGAAGATCAGTCCAAGCGCAAAAGCTAAGTGGATTGAACGCTGTAGTTGAGCGGTAAACACTCCAAATATTGCTGTATACAATTGAAAGACAGAAAATCCTACGAGTCCAATAACCGAAATCCACCCTAGCACTCCAGTTAACGTTCGGTGGCTCGCTTCAGGATCGAATTTCGCCAATAAGTCCTTCGATTGTTCTTCTGTAAATTCTTCATTTTCTTCATGATCTATTGGTTTATCTTTATCCTTGTCACTCAAGCAAATTAACTCCTTTCATCCACTTCCACAAACTTATTGTACCTGATTCCATATGAAGCCATGAGCCAGGTTCAATAACCTTGCTTAGCTTCACTTCTTGATTCTGCACGAGGAGTGTATGATCAGCCACAACTTGACCTGTTCGCAAGTCGATCGACGGTAGCTCTAGGTTCATGTCTTTAATTTTATAGCCCTCTTCATCCTGAATAAATCTCTCTCCTTCACCTGCATTCGCCGGCATTCCAACTGCAAAGTTTTCATATGAAAGTTCATATTGAATAATAGTGCCGTTTTCTGAAATGTAGTAGGATTCTAGGACTGGCGTGCGGTGAACAGAATGCGTGTAACGTATATCAAAGCTTTCTGGGGCAGAATCGATCGGAACATAGGCTAGAAATTTACCAGTCTTCCCATTCTCAAGACCCATCACCGTAAAAAAGGGATAAGTAAAAACAACCATAATCAGAACGAGCGCCAAACTTGTGTGAAACAGAAATTGTCTGGTTGAGGTTGATAATATCATTGTAAGAAGACGCAGGCTGCTAGCAGCCTGCGTCCATCACATCCTTTTTAAATAGATTATAAAGAAGCTTACTCGCTTTTGATTCCTTTTTCATCAAAATACTTCTTTGCACCTGGGTGAAGGTCGATTCCTACACCGTTAAGTGCGCTATCTGCTGTGATGAATTCACCTTTAGCATGTGTAATTTTATCTGCGTTGTCGAAAATAGCTTTCGTGAGGTTATAAACATACTCTTCATCAAGATCAGAACGAGCGACAAGCATTGCAAGTACAGCAACTGTTGTCGTATCTTCTTCAAGTCCATAAGTACCGCTCTTAATTGTATCTTTTGCATAATAAGGGTACTTCTCGATCAGCTTATCAATCATATCTTGCTCGATCGGTAGTACGTTAACAGGCTTTACTGCAGACAGTCCTTCTACAGCACCAGTTGGTGTTCCAGAAGTAATGAATGCTGCATCGATGTTACCATCTTGGATACCTTCAGTAGACTCATCGAATGCAAGATGCTGCGCGTCGATGTCATCCATGGAAATACCGTGAATTTCAAGAACTTGCTCAGCGTTCGCATATGTTCCACTTCCTGGTGCTCCAACAGATACTTTCTTGCCTTTAAGGTCTTCGATCGAAGCAATGCCGCTTTCCTTCAGTGTAACGACCTGAATTGTTTCTGGATAAAGCGTTCCGATAGCTTGTACATTATCAACTTTACCATCTTCGAACATTAGCTCGCCCTTCGTCGCGTATGCAGCGATGTCGGTTTGAGTAAACGCAACATCAGCATCTCCACTCTGAAGTGTTTGCATGTTTTCTACAGATGCTCCAGAAGACTGTGCGTTAGCGCTTTCAATATCGGTGTTATCTTGAATCGAATTAGCGATTTCACCACCAAGTGGGAAATATGTACCACCAGTACCACCTGTTAACAGGCTTAAATCCTTAGGTGAACCACTAGCTCCATCGCCATCTGATGAACCACATGCTCCAAGTACCATGGAAATTGAAAGTAAAGCTACGAACAAACTGAATATTCTTTTCTTCGTCATTCATTTGTCCCCCTTTTGTAATTTTAGACACAATCTACAAACTATTGTAACACATTTCTTACTTAGTTAGTACAGTGAAGTGGTACAGAAGTTTTATTACAAACTGTTTTACCACAGAAATCCCTTGCGGTGTCAGGGTTTTTGCTGAGTAATTTTCCAATCTTGAAATGAAGGCGCTCTCAAAAAGGAGGAACTAGGAAATATAAATGTCCAGGGTACAGCTGATTGAGATGGAATTTCGAGAGATTCACGTGTGAAAGAACCCTCTGCTACTATGTCAGTCGATTCAACATACTGAATAGCCCTCTCATATAATCTCCAATTGCTTTTATAACCATTCAGAATCAAAACAGTGGCGAGTAGTGCACCATTATGGTTCATCGCTACTCTTACTGGAGCGAAAAGAAGTTCGTTACTTTTGATGGGGAAACGCTGGTGCACTTTATTGAATTCCTCATGATCACTCGGTGATATCGCTTTTTCCCATTTATCTTCAAATCTCAGCGTCATTTTGTATGCTCCTATTGTAATGACGTATTTCTTTTTGTTCTAGCATGTAGAGATCATCCAGCACATCATTCAGTGATAGAAGTTCAAAGATGATAATCATTTTGTCATCGAAATGATGGCGAGAAGTTGATGAGGTCGTTCTCGTATCATCAAGCTCATGAAACAACTGATCAAGCTGTTCGATTTTCGCGAGGTGCTCTTCTCTTGTCTGGTTCGTTGGGTTATGAAAGGCATTTGAGATTGAGCAACCAGCCTGAATGATGGTGTCATAACCTTCTTCTTGAAACCCTTTTTTCGTGTCGACGTACAGCATATTTCCGAGGTGATAAAGGATTTTCTGCAAATACTCAAGCTTCTTAAGAACGACAGAAAAGCTCCTTACTTCCTGCATGCTATGTCGGCGATACTTCCATTCTTCTCTCTGGTATTCAATCAACTTATACGTTCGTTCGAGTTCACGACTTACGCGTTGGTACACAAGGTTTTGTTTTCGAGCATGTGGAAGATCTCTCATAATTTGATCAAGCAAATCTCCTGCGCTATGGTAGAGCCCTTCAACGCTCTGATTGATCATCGGGTAAAATTTTGGCGGCATAACAAAGTAGTTTACAGCTGTTGAGACCAGGATACCAATTAATGTGGTACTTAACCTAAATACGAAAGAGGTCATATAATCTCCTGTTGTATCAGGAATCATTGCAACAGCAGTTAATGTTGCAACAAGCATACCCGAGTCGAGATGGAGCTTATGACAGGCGATAAGTGTGAGTGTCGCTGCAAGTGCATAAGTAAATGGAGATTGGTGGAGAAACGACTCGAAGACCATCGCAAAGCCAGCACCGATTGCTGCTGCTGGAAATCGAACGATACCTTTTTTTATCGAGTCAGAAGCAGTAGGTTCGACGGTTACGATTGCTGTAATGACAGCAAAAAGCACGGGTAACCCAAGCGCATCACAAATCCAGGCAGTAATAAATGCGGCTAAACCCGTTTTTAAAATCCGTCCCCCTACAAATTTAAATAACTTTTGTTTTAAATCATTCATTGTTAATCAGTCCATTTCTGTACCTTCATTATAACGTACACGAGAGTTTACATAAACAAGCCATACGCTTACTGTTACCTTATAAAGTAAAAAAAGGAGAAACGTGATGACATTATATATTGGCATCGACCTGTCAGGTCCCTCGAACACAAAAGACACTTCCATCTCGATCTTCTCAGGGAATCATGAAGAAATGCGCCTTAAGGAATTGATGGTGGGAGCGACTGATCACGAAATCTACAGTCGGTTTGAGAACGAAGAGGAAAACATGGTGATCGGAATCGACGCTCCCCTCTCCTATCAGCCTGGTGGAGGAGATCGCCCAGGTGATCGAGCACTAAGGAACCGCATAAAGGAAGCAGGCATGAAGGGTGCCTCGATCATGACACCAACAATGACGCGCATGGTCTACCTCACATTAAGAGGTGTTTCATTATCACGAGGTCTTGCGGGTATACCTTCTACTAGTATCGTAGAAGTTCATCCTGGAGCAGCAGTTGGACTGAGGTTTTCCGATATCAACTCTGTGCTAACCTATAAATCTGACATAACTGCTAGAAAGACGCTACTAGATTTTTTAGAAATTGAGAGAGTGGTAGCTATTCCAGAACATACACTTCAATCGACACATTCGTTCGATGCTTGTCTCGCAGCGTACGCTGCTTGGAAGTGGCATCACGGGAAAGCCTCATTCTCGTTTCCGGCTGAGTCACCGATTCATCCTTTCGAGATTGGATGTTAGGTGTCGTTTATAGGCTCTTTTCACTACTATTCTCTTAATCTACTTTTTTATGTATAAAATGCCTTCCTCTGGACAAACTAGCAAATAAGTTTCGTACATTAAAGGAGGAAGTATGATGAAAAAGGAAGCGGTGTTACCGATTACACCCTTTGAAACGTATTTGGAGAAAACACAGCATGGAACAGAGGTACACTACGAATACGAGAAGTATGAGTTGCTTTCAGGAAACGATAACGGAGAAGCAACCTATTTTCTAATCGACTACCACACAGGCTTAACGTATCACGTAGATTATCAAACAGCTGAGCAATTCCTGGACTTGTATGAAAACGGGAACAAAAAAACATTACTAGACGCAATGACCTCTCGAATCACATCAGATTCGAGTCACTCATACAGCCAAAAGGCCCTGCAATAAAAGCAGGGCTTTTCTGTATTAGTTCATGAAAAAACGTCGCGCTCACTAGTTACGCAACGTTTCATGAAAGACTTTTGGAACGATGTCTCGAAAGACCATGTATAAGACACTAATGAAAAATGCTGTAATTGCCATTGCAAATGAAGGAAACACATCCCATTCTCTGTCCATGCCCCATCCACTGAGCATCGCTCCTGAAAACGTGCCTACCATATAGCAAAACGGAATCCACCATTTCATTTTGATATCACCTCAAAGGTGATATACCCGGATCCGACAACTATTGAACCTCTATTCGAGCATTTCTTCGACATCTTTCTTCAAATCTTGTGGATCTGTTTCTGGGGAATAACGCTTGATGACGTTCCCTCTCTTATCGACTAAAAACTTTGTAAAGTTCCATGGGATATCCTTATGTTCTACTCCAGGTGCTTGATGAGTTAAGTATTTGTAAAGTGGATGTGCAGTTTCCCCATTTACATCGACTTTTGAGAACATTGGAAAGCTAACCCCATAATTAAGTGTACAAAACTCTTGAATAGCTTCTTCTGAACCTGGCTCTTGAGCACCAAATTGATTACATGGAAACCCTAGTATTTCGAATGGCCGCTCTCGAAATGACTGATAGAGCTCTTGAAGTCCCTCATACTGGGGTGTTAGGCCACACTTACTTGCGGTATTAACGATCAATAGCACTTTCCCCTCATACTCGGATAATGGAAGCTCTTTCCCTTTAATGGTTTCTACATTGAATGAATGTATTGTCATATTACCCCTCCTATTGGTTACTCTCAGTTGTACCATAAATGTGAGGGAATCATCGATCAGCGTGCTCTTGCAATGATTCCATTATGAACTTTGATGTATCCATGCCTTAGAATATCAAAACCGTTCTCATATGCGTACAATCCCATCTGGCGAATATCCATCAACTCTCGGTACGTGTGGTTCATAATATCTGCCATGATATGATAATACAGTTTCGATTTCACTTGATTTCGAGGAGTCGTCATAATGACGTATCCATTTGTTTTCACAAATTTACGATGCCAATCTAGTATGGCAGGTTTATGCTCATCAGGAACATGTTCTAGTAAACCGACGCTTAACACAATATCAAACTCGTTTTGAAAATCGAGATCTCGAATGTCTTTTACTAGATACGTAATGTTCATCTGGTCTTTGTACCAGACCTTTGTTCCACCTGTTTGAGGATTCGTGCCTAGAAATGGATACGTCTCAGGGAAATGACCGAAACGATCCGTCTTACAAAATTCATCGTAATCCACCATCACGACTTCTCCACCTGGATACATCGCATGCAGCTGCATCGCTTCATATCCTTCTGCTGCCCCGAGAAATAGGATGCGAGGATTGGTGACATCGAGCCCTTCAAACAACGCTCGCTTCCCTCTTGGGTCCCAGATCCCGTCTTCGATTCGATGAACGTAATTCCAAAGAGATAATCGAACCATCTCACCGAGACCCTGTTTCACATCCTGTACCCGGAAGCCTTTGAAACTATCTTTCAATGTTCCTTTAAGCCTGTACTGTTCAGCAGGGACGTCTTGCATGAACAGACTATGAAAGGACCGATTAAAGTGCTCCCAAGAAGTTTTAACAGGCATCGCTTGTCCATGTTCACTTTCCCAATCAAGACGGTCCTTTGCGAGCTTCTTTACTTCGAACGGCCTCCCTACTTTATCCCAGGACAGTTGCGACCAATCACTGACAATATTGGCATTTAAGAAGCGATCTCGTTTTTCATCCTTCACATTCCGTAAATCGACTCGATACTGTGGTAAAAGGGCCGTGTACTCAAGATCCTGTTCTGTAAAAGGATGTTCCCTCGTAACAGAAGCGATTTCCAACTGATTCCCTCCTCGTTTTTTCATTTATCATCTCACGGAGTTTATTTTGCTTCAACTATTATTCTGAATAATCTAACAACAAATCTTCCTTTGCAACTGATTACTTTCTATAGAGAGGTGCTATAATTATAATGATTAATTATGCAGGAGTTGGAAAATATGAGAGTTGTTGTTAGTACGTTGAATGCCAAGTATATTCATACATGCCTTGCGTTAAGGTATCTGAAAGCATCTGCCGCCCCAGAATTTGATGTAAAGATGGCAGAATATACGATCAAAGACCCAATTATGAATATCGTTAGTGATCTTCACAGCATGAAACCCGATGTATTGGGGTTCAGCTGTTATATATGGAACATTGAAGAAACCATCCCAGTTATTGAAATGCTAAAAAAGGTAAACCCTTCACTCAAAATCATTTTGGGAGGCCCTGAAGTTTCTTATGATGTGTACGAGTGGCTCGATCGTATCCCTGAAGTCGATTATATCGTCATGGGCGAAGGAGAAGTTACGTTTAAAGAGCTCCTTCAACGAATCAAAAAGGGAGACTCGCCGGAAGACGTGAAAGGGATCGCTTTTCGAAAAAACGGTAAGAATCATATCAACCCACCAGCTATTAAGCTCTCATTAAGTGAAATTCCATCTCCATTTCGTTTTGAAGTGGACCGAGCAGAGCTTGGACGTCGTGTAACATATGTTGAAACAAGTCGTGGCTGCCCATATTCCTGTCAGTTTTGCTTATCTTCTATAGAGGTAGGCGTGCGGTACTTTCCTGTTGAACGGATGAAAGAAGAGCTCCTCTATTTGATGGATAACGGAGCAAAAACGATTAAGTTCGTTGACCGAACGTTCAATATTCGAAGAAACTATGCGATCGAAATGTTTCAATTTCTTATCGATCATCATCGACCTGGATGTGTTTTTCAATTTGAAATCACGGCAGATATCATGCGTCCTGAAGTGTTGGAGTTCCTAAATCGCGAAGCACCTTCAGGGTTGTTCCGATTTGAAATCGGAATTCAATCTACGAACGACGCAACGAATGAACTTGTGATGAGAAAGCAAAACTTCGAAAAGCTTGCTAGAACCGTCACGATGGTCAAAGACGGCGGAAAGATTGATCAGCATCTAGATTTGATCGCCGGGCTACCCGAGGAAGATTATCAATCCTTTCGCAAAACGTTCAACGATGTTTTTTCGTTTCGACCTGAAGAACTGCAACTCGGTTTTCTTAAAATGCTCAGAGGAACCGGCGTACGTATAAATGCTGAGAACCATGGTTACCTATACATGGATCATGCTCCATACGAAATACTTGGGAATAATGTCCTCTCATTTGACGATATTATACGAATTAAGCAAGTTGAAGATGTGTTAGAAAAGTACTGGAACGATCATCGTATGGATCGAACCATTGAGTACCTTGTCACTACCGTTTTCGATTCTCCTTTTGACTTTTTCCAAGAGTTTGGTAGCTACTGGGAAAACAATGGATGGTCACGAATCGGGCACCAGCTTGAGGATTTATTCAGAAGGCTAGCTACCTTCCTTAGGAATCGATCCCCTGAACACATTGATGAGATTACTTCCCTTATGAAAATCGATTATTTATCTAACGCGAAAACGAAACCTCGTACCGTTTGGTGGGAAAACCGCCTTGAGAAAGCAACACAACTATCACTTATTCACACCATTGTCGCAGCGCCTAACCTATTAGGGACAAAATTTGAAGCGATGAACCTTTCTCAAAGAGAAGTACAAAAGCACACGATTATCGATACTATTATGAGTGATGGCGAAATACAACTTGTATTGGTTTACTACGATCCAAAAACATCTGAGCGTGAAGTGTTTCAATCCCCTCTTCCCTCTGAATACTCTATTTCATAAAGGAATCTAGCATTTCGTATTATACGAAATGCTTTTTTGTGCTTTCGTTCTCGACATGTTTCGAGCAAATGTGAGCGGTGCCTGTCACCTGGAATTTAAAGGATTATTTTGCTAGGGGACGAATTAATACAGTAAACCATGTCGGGGAAAGTCCGACACGATGGAGGGATAAGATGTCACTATTAGATTTGGATGCCGTTTCCCTGTCAAAGAAGATTGCAAGTAGAGAAGTTTCTTCTTCACATGTAGTCAAAACGTTTATCGACCACCTAAATGCGATCAACCCTACGCTGAACTGCCTAGTAGAGGATCGTTTTGATGCAGCTATTGAAGAAGCCAAACTCGCGGACTACACGCTTGCAACGAAAAAGGCAGAAGGGCGTTTGTTCGGTGTTCCAATCAGTGTGAAGGAATGCTTTCACGTGGAGGGTATGTATACAACTGGAGGGCTCAGCTATCGCTCGACTCATCGTGAACAAGAAGATGCCCAAGTGATCAAACGCTTAAAAGCAGAGGGCGCGATCATACTAGGAAAAACAAACACACCACAGCTTTGCTTTTGTCAGGAGACGGATAATAAACACTATGGTAGAACAAATAATCCGTGGGACGTTTCTCGAACAGCTGGAGGGTCAAGCGGAGGCGAAGCTAGTTTGATTGCTGCAGGAGGTGCAGCCGTTGGGATCGGCTCAGATATTGGAGGGTCAATTCGAATTCCTGCTCATTTTAATGGTGTAGTGGGCTTCAAATCTGGAGATCGACAAGTTCCTCATGAAGGAACATTTCCTTATATACAAATCCGAGAACAAGAGCGGATGCTTGGCATTGGTGCTCTAAGTAAATCCGTTCAAGATGCCCGGCTGATCAACCAGATTATTTCTGATCAAAAGCCAGAAAAGGTAAGCTTGAGTGAATTTAAACTTGTGTTTCCAATTCCTCACCATCGCATCCCGATCAATCGTGAAACATTTCAGCTCGTTTCAAGTATTAGAGACTTCTTTAGCGATGACTTAGATACAGAGCAGGACAAACCGCCATTCTTTAATGACGCTGCACAACTATGGCAACAAATCATGTCCATCGACGGGGGAGCATCTCTCACCAAACTTATGAGTGAAGATGGTTCTGCCGTTCCGATTGCAGAATATATGAAAGAGAAATTCTTCAAAAGCTCTTCTGTTCATTCATACCTTTCCTGGGCACTAGTAGGTGCTAAGCTTTTTAAACCTAATCGGAAACAAACTGATAATATTTACGCGATGATTACCCGTGGAGACGACTTGATTGGAGACTATTTAGATAGACGTATTCTAGTAATGCCTGTCTACCATACCCCCGCTCCTCCGCACGGTGAGCTTTATCAAGAAATTTTCTCGATCAGAAGAACGTTTTTGAATTACATGCCGTATGTAGCCTATGCGAATTTATGGGCGCTCCCTTCACTTGTCATTCCGATTGGAACGAGCAAAGAAGAAGGTATGCCAATTGGTGTTCAGCTCGTCAGCCGCACCGGTAACGAGGAAGCACTTTTTCAGTTGGGAGAGAAGATTGAAGAGAAGTTTGGTGGATATAAGAGATGTGAGACGTATGACCAACGCTCTACAGAAGAAGCTGAAGCGGAGCTTGTTTAACTTATCTTTTGAAGAGAGAAAGAGGGAATTCTGTTGGCTTATTCTCAACAACAAAAGTCTTATTTGGCGATTGCCATTGCAGTGGCATTCATTTCAACTTCAGCAGTTATGGTGAAACTAACGTCAGCACCTGCCTCGATTATTGCCATGTATCGGCTGATCATTGCCACTTTCTTGATGCTCCCTATCGTGATCCTTCGGCATCGTGGAGACTTGATGAGAGTTAGCAAAAGCGATTGGGTTTTTGGTAGCCTTGCAGGTGTCAGTCTCGCGTTTCATTTTATTCTCTGGTTTGAGTCACTGAACTACACATCTGTTGCTAGTTCTGTTGTTCTTGTCACACTACAACCGTTATTTGCATTCATCGGGACTTATCTATTTTTCAAAGAAAAACTCTCATGGCCTGCGATGATTGGTGGGATAACCGCCATCGCAGGTTCTATTGTGATTGGCTGGGGAGATTTCAGGTTGAGCGGTATCGCCCTTGTAGGCGACATGCTTGCTCTCACCGCCTGCGCAATGGTTACAGGTTACTTATTATTCGGACAAAATGTTCGAAAGCGGCTCGACCTTATTCCATATACGTTCATCGTATATGGAATCGCTGCGGTTACGCTTATACTCTATAACATCAGCCTTACAAACCCTTTCACAGGTTATCCTGGTTCAGACTGGATGATGTTTGGACTCCTAGCCGTCTTCCCTACTTTGCTAGGTCACTCGCTATTAAACTGGTCCGTGAAATGGGTCAGTGTTAACGTTATTGCCATGAGTATCTTATTTGAGCCAATTGGTGCAAGTATACTCGCTTATTTCTTACTTGGTGAGACCCTGCACCTCATGCAGTGGATCGGAGGAGGCATTATTTTGACTGGACTCTTCCTATTCACGCGAACCTACAACCGTGAGCCAAAGCACATTCATCAGAAACAAACCATTCAAGGCTAATTCGACATCGTTCGAGCCAGACCGGGTGGTACCTGTCACTTCATCTTCGGGCATGTTTTGCAGCAGCGGCCGTCATCTGACGCTTGATCGAAAAGACAGCAAGTTCTTCGAAAGCGCTGTGGGCCGTTCGCTGTTTCTTCTTTCTGAGTGTAATACTGAATAAAAGGATTTACGCCGCACGTGAAGCTTGTACATTGAAACTCTTTGAGCAAGTAATGAAAATCTTCCTGTATCTTTGATTGTTGATCTTCTGATGCCCCGCTCGGAAGTTCTGTTTCGTATAACCAGAAAAGATAAATGGCGGCATTTTCCCAAAGAATAGTAGGAGATAGCTTGGTTGCCTCAACTACTGTCTCGATAAATGGAGCAAGATTCCCATTGATCAGCTCATCTGCAAGCTTTTCTCTTGCCTCACTTCTTGTGTTCATCCCACTCAACGTATCATTGCTCAACACAAAGTTCATCATCCATGGGTCAGTGCTTGTATCAAGATTGTACTTAAGCATTTCAGGACCAGCTAAGATCGGTTTATCCCACTTCGAGAACGAATATAGAAAAGGAACAAGAAGCATGAAGGCATATCGCTTCACAAACTGCGATCCTGCGACGATTAAGGAAGGAAAATGACCTTCGTCTACGAGCTTTTGCAAGAGACCTTTTAGATGACCTGGATCGAGGAGATTCTTCACCTCATCGATTTGACCATTAGTAGAAGGATCTAGTCCAACTTGAAGCCTAAGCTTCTCTAACTTCGCTTTCTCTTCAATACTAAACGTTTGCGGTTTGGCTAGCATGAATGTTTCTCCCCTTTCCGTGCGGTACACATAATGGAGTCCCAAAAAGCGGATCCTCGAGTATGTTGCAATCAAGTCCAAATACATGCTTCACAAGGTCAACTGTAATAATATCTTCAGGTTTTCCTTGATCATAAATCCCTTTCTCTTTCACAGCGATAATATGATCAGCGTACCTGCATGCAAGATTCAAGTCATGCAGGACCATTACGATCGTTCGGTTATCCTGTCTATTTAACTCAAACAGAAGGTCAAGCACTTCAATCTGATGAGCAAGGTCGAGATACGTTGTTGGTTCATCTAACAGAATAATATCTGTATCTTGAGCTAACGTCAGCGCAATCCATGCGCGCTGCCTTTGACCACCTGAAAGGGAATCGACAGTACGCTCTGCTAATTCTTCAAGATGCGTTGATTTGAGTGCCTTTTGAACTGCTTCTTCATCATCTTCTGACCATTGACTCAACCAGCTCTGGTAAGGGTACCTCCCCTGCTTGACGAGTTGAAGAACAGTAAGACCTTCCGGAGCTACCGGTGACTGAGGTAGAATAGCCATCTTACGTGCAATTTCTTTTGTCTGCATGCTTGAAATAGCTTCTCCATCAAGGACGACTCCACCAGAGTGTGGTTTTAATAGACGCGCTAAACTTCGGAGAAGGGTGGACTTCCCACATCCATTGGCACCGATCAGGACACTCAACTCTCCTTCTGGAATCAGCAAATTCAGTTCATCTATCACGGTGTGATCACCGTATCCCAATGTAAGGTCTTTCGTCTGTAATGCGTACATGGCTATCACCTCGTCATTTATAAGTTTCTAGAACGGTACAGTAAGTAAACAAAGTAAGGAGCTCCGATCGCTGCTGTAAATACACCTGCTGGCACTTCTAGAGGTGAAAACAGCGTTCTCCCTATTAAATCAGCAACAATGACGAGCATACTTCCTACGAGAGCTGATGCAGGAACGAGTACGCCGAAGGACGACCCGACTAGCTTCCTAGCGATGTGCGGTGCCATCAAGCCCACGAATCCGACTCCGCCTGCAAATGCAACTGCACCACCTGCGAGTCCGGTACTAATGAACAACAGAACAATTCGATCTCTCATTAAGATTGCTCCGGCACCTTTTGCTATATCATCACCTAGTTCCTGAAGGTTAACTCGTCTTGAATATACCATTAATACTAATAGTAAAATGGCTACCCATGGAAAAAGGGTGAGTACATCTTTTCCATTCGTACCATGGACACTACCTGTAATCCATATGTTCGCATCAGAAGCACGGTAAATTGGTCCTAAGATCATGAGAAGCGTCGTGAGCGCTTGCAGTACAGCAGCAAGCCCAATTCCTATCAGTACAAGTCTGATAGGAGATATTCCATTTTTATAAGAAAGGATGAACACAAGAAATCCAGTTACGATCGCACCAATGAATGATGCGAGTGGCATCCATTGAATACTTACCGTTAGAGCATCTGCTCGATCGCTAAATATTGCCAAAAAACCTGTCGTCGCAAGAGCTCCGCCCCAAGTAATCCCTAGTATATCTGGTGATGCAAGTGGGTTTCTTATCATTCCTTGTAAAATGGCTCCAGAAACAGCTAGAGCACCACCTGCGAGAATGGACATCGCAACCCTAGGAAAACGAAACTGCTTCACGACAAGCTCATTCATATCGGTTCCATATCCGAAGAGGGCTTTCCCAACTTCCATAGGGGTCATGAAAATTTCACCGACTCCAATGCTAATCAGCCCTGAAATGATAACGAATAAAGCGAGTATAATCGTAATCCACACAGCTTTTCGATCGATTAAATAGGAAAACATTCGAGTTCTGAAGGAAGCATATTTTGTCATAGCTGGTTAAACTCCCTTCGTGCAATGTAAATAAAGAATGGAGCTCCAATAACAGCTGTCAGCACGCCGACTGGTGCTTCTAGTGGCATAATGACAAAGCGCGCTGCTATGTCTGCTAATAACAATAGTATAGCCCCAAGAATTGCGCTATACGGTACTACCCATCGGTAATCATATCCTGCAACATAGCGGGCCAGGTGCGGAACTACGATTCCAACTAAGCTGATTGGACCAGCGATTGCAACTGATCCTCCTGCCAAGAAGACTATAAAAAGCGCTGCGATCGCTTTAACTAGAAGCGTGCGCTGTCCGAGTCCAACTGCAACATCTTCGCCCATGACGAGCGTGTTAATTTTTGAACTGATGAGAATAGAACCGATCAAACCAACACAAATGTATGGTAAAACAGATACAAGAATTGTGAGACTGCGTCCTTCTACTGACCCAGCAAGCCAAAAGAGGACATCTTCAAGGGCTTTCTCATTTAATACGAGCATCCCTTGCGTCAGCGATGAAAACATCGCAGCGATCGCTGCGCCAGCGAGCGTTAACTTCATCGGTGTAAGCCCTTCTCTTCCTAAGGAACCAAGCGTATACACAACGATTGATGCAATTCCTGCTCCTAAGAATGCTAGCCAACTAAAAGCTGTCAGAGAAGACACAGAAAAGAACGTCACCGCTATTACAATCATAAAGCTCGCTCCCGCATTCACTCCTAGAATAGAAGGTGACGCGAGAGGATTTCGTGTGATCGCTTGCATGAGTGCACCAGCAACACCTAAACTAGCTCCAACTGTTGCCCCTATAAGTGCTCGTGGCACGCGGTTTTCTCTTATAATAATATGTTCATTACTTCCATTAAATTTAGTGAAAGACTGCCAGGCGGTTTCCCAGGAAATGCTTGTTAGGCCGTAAACAACGCTTAGCGCCATCAAGATCATTACAGCAACTATTCCAACAGCAACCCCCATCCACCTTAGCGTCATGGGTTTTATGTTCGTCATTTTTTTAATCCCTTTCTACACCTTCCAATTAAGTGTAGAAAAAGTTTGAAAGCGTGTCAATGATTTTGAGAATCAATATCAATTAAACATTGACACATGTTTGACAATTCAGTATGATAACTACGTAAATGAAAATGATTATCAACATACATAGGGGGAAAAACATATGTTTAAAAAAGGTTGGATGATTACCTTGCTTGCAATCGTGATGATCCTTTCTGCTTGTGGTACGAATAACGGAAATACAAATAATCAACAGGATTCCGCAGATGATAATAATTCTGAAAGCTCTGAAATGCGGACAGTGAAACATGCGATGGGTGAAACAGACGTCCCAGCTGAACCTCAAAAAGTAGTCATTCTAACAAATGAAGGAACAGAAGCTCTTCTTGCACTTGGTGTAAAGCCAGTTGGGGCCGTTCAATCTTGGCTCGGTGACCCATGGTACGACCACATCTCTGACGACATGCAGAACGTTGAAGTTGTAGGAACAGAGAGTGAAGTTAACCTTGAAGCCATCGCTGCCCTTAAACCTGATCTGATCATCGGAAATAAACTTCGTCAAGAAGACGTATACGACCAATTGAGCTCCATCGCACCAACGGTTTTCTCAGAAACGCTTAAAGGCGACTGGCAGGAGAACTTCAATTTTTATGCGAAGGCATTGAATAAAGAAGACAAAGGCAAAGAAGTAATGAACGCTTACAATGAGCGCATTGAGTCAATGAGCTCTGATCTAGGTGAACAACTTAAGAAGGAAGTTTCTGTCGTTCGTTTCCTTGCTGGAAAAACACGAATTTACTATAAAGATTCATTCTCAGGGGTTATCCTTGAAGAGCTAGGCTTTGCTCGACCTAAATCACAGCAAAAGGAAGAATTCGCCAAAGAAGTAACAAAAGAACGCATTCCTGAAATGGATGGAGACGTTCTCTTCTACTTCACTTATGAAGCTGGCGATGGTGAAGCGAGTACAACAGAAAAAGAATGGACAAACGATTCGCTTTGGAACAACTTAGAAGTTGTGAAAGAAGGGAATGTCCATGAAGTTAGCGATGCAATCTGGAACACATCAGGTGGCGTTCTTTCAGCTAATAAAATGCTAGACGACATTGAAAAAGTTTTCTTGAAGTAGTAAAAACCCGGTCAAGTACCGGGTTTTTTGCTTTTTTTACGCTTCTTTTCTCGAAAAAAAGGGAAAAGAAAGAGTATCCATCTCTCTCCACAACTTTTCTTTTCAAAAACTAGCAAGAAGACAGGTATATCTTAGGTATAATAGAAGAAAGACTTCAACAGGAGGGGACCTAAAGATGCCGAATGTTTGGACACATATATTATTTGCAGAAGAAGCGATTACTGAAGCCGGCATATGGAGTACCATCAAAGACCACCTCCCATATTTCCGACTAGGGGCACAAGGGCCCGACCCTTTTTTCTATCATAATTTCTGGCCATGGAAAGAAACGCCGGTGCAAGAGATTGGTGAAGTCCTTCATAAAAACCATTGTGGCCCATTTCTTATAGATATGATTGAATACGGTAAAACCGATGATCCGCGCATCCAGTCCTATATACTTGGTTTCGTCACTCACCACATCCTCGACCGAAATACCCATCCCTATATTCATTATCGAGCTGGCCTTGAAGGCAATAAGCATCAGCGCCTTGAGATCATCATCGACACGCTCTTAATGAAGGAGCATAAAGACATCGACACATGGAAAACACCTGTATACAAAGAAATTAATGTTGGTTCAACACTCTATAAACCAATTGAACAAATGCTTTCTGAGTTGATCCATCGATTTTATCCTGAGAGCGCAGCACGTATGCCAGATCACTACATCGACCAATCCTATCACGATATGGTTCTTGCGCTAAAATTATTATTTGACCCCTTCGGTTGGAAAAACAAGGTGTTGAGAAAACAAGTATCTTCTTTTTCATACAGGAAAGAGATTGGGAATGAGGATTATTTAAACGAAGAAGGCAACGTCTGGTTGCACCCCTCTGTGAAAGAAGAAGAATCGAATGCCACTTTTGAAGAACTACTTGAACAGGCATCAGACGAAGCGACAACGATACTGCCCCTCATTTATGATTATTGGCATAATGAAGAAAACTGTGTAAGGGAATTAAAAGACCAGATCGGAAATCGTTCTTATGATACTGGGAAGGACTGCACACTCCCCTTACCTCTTAAACACTTTAGTCCAATCGTATAAATAAAAAAAAGCGCTTCTCCCTATTATTGGGAGAGGCGCTTTCGCTTACATTTGAATCCCATCTTGTACCATTGCTTTCTTCGCTTCTTCCTTTCCCTTATCGATGTTAACTTTGTGCAGAAGATAAATCCCTCCTATAAAGAAAAGAACGATAGAGAAAATCCCGAGACGACTAGAACCCGTTAATTGACCTACAAGCGCAAACAAAAATGGTCCGAATATCGCTGAGAACTTAGCCGATATTCCATAGAAACCGTAAAATTCTGCATGTCGATGTTCAGGAACCATACTCCCAAATATTGAGCGGCTCAATGCCTGGGCTCCTCCTTGTACGAAACCAACCATAAAAGCGAGGATATAGAAGTGCAAGGCTGTAGTCATAAAATAGCCAAGAAATACGATGACAACATAAATCCATAGCGCAAGCAGAAGTGCTTTTTTTGGAGTGATTTTTTTCGCGAGCCATCCAAAGAAAAATGCACATGGTATACCAACGAACTGTGTGATCAAAATGGCTGCTATGAGATCGTTGGCATTTATTCCAATGTCACGACCGTAAATCGTTGCCATCTTTATGATCGTTGATATGCCATCGTTATAAAGCCAGAAAGCAAATAGGAAGATTAGTAAATGTTTGTACTGATTGATTTCTTTAAAGGTGACGCCAACACGTTTAAACCCTACGGACAAATAGGAGCCGGTCAATTTGGAATGAATTCGCTTTTGTTCATTCACATTTTTGAACATTGGTATCGAAAAGAGAAACCACCAAATTCCTACCGTTACAAAGGAAACTTGAGTAGCTACGAGAGTGTTCGGTAATAAAAACCATGACGGGTGCAGAATCATCATTAGATTAATAAGAAGTAAGATTCCACCACCGATGTATCCGAATGCATATCCTCTAGCGGAAATGCGATCGATTTCCCCATCTTTGGCAATTTCGGGTAGAAAAGCATCATAAAACACATTACTACCAGAAAAACCGATCGTCCCAAGGATTAGTAACAGAGATGCTAAAAGGTACCCACCTTCCCCGACAAAAGCCATGAGAATACTGGCCAGAATACCCATGTAAGCAAAGAACCTTAGAAACATTTTTTTCGAATTGGAATAATCAGCAATCGCACCGAGCACCGGGGCAAGAATAGCAACGATCAAGACAGCGATCGATTGAGAATATCCCCAATAAGAAGAAGCTAGACTTTTATCAATGTTTTTTGCTGCGACATCATAATAAAATACTGGTAAAACAGCTGCCATCATCGTTGTGGCAAAAGCAGAGTTCGCCCAGTCGTACATCATCCAGCTTCTTACTTCCTTCTTATTCATATCGGTCCCTCCATCGGGTAGTTTGGGGTAGATCCTAGCTATCTATGATATGAAATGAATAAATACTCTTGTCATGCCCAAATTGTCCGAGTACACTAACGGTAGATTAGGGAAACGGAGGGTTCTCATTGGACCGAAAAGATATTGAAAAAAAAGTAATCGAAAACTATCAGCGCGATGAAAATATGATGATTCTTGTATTTGCGCAATGGTGCGTGAATAATGATCTTAACCCGGAATCACTCTATGAAACAGCTTATCCTGATCAAATAAAAAACCCAGCATTGAAACAGAGTCTTGAACTTATTGTAGCTAAAGAAGAATCAGAGCACATACCTGATCAAACTGTTCTAAGTGTACTTTCATTATACGGAAACGATGATCTTGCATACATTGTTTCTGAAGAAATCGAGAAAAAATCAAAAAAGAAATAGGGTTTTCTAAATGCTCTTTTCGTAAACATTATTGCGATATGTGTGGGGGATTTCCGCTCCAACAAGCAAAGTGTGTTTCTTTATACAAAAATTCTTTCTAAAGAAACAACCTTTGGGAGTAGAGCCTTCCCAAAAAAAACACACGATTATTTCCCTGAAAATACTAGTCTTTTATTTCTTATTTATTGTATTCGGCATTCAACGTAATCTTCCCTTTTCATGGCAGGAACCTGGCCACCCCCAGGTTCCTACTTTCGAAACAATGTAACGAGGGCATGTGTCCCGTTGTCTTCTCCTCCACGTTCAGCCAAATCCTCATATAGCTTTTTTGAAAGTTCAAGACCTGGCGTCAGCATTCCCATCTGCTTTGCAGATTCAAGCGCAATCGTCATATCCTTGATAAAATGTTTTACATAGAAGCCAGGCTCTAATTGGTTCGAAATCATTCTTGGTGCAAGATTACTCAAAGACCAGCTTCCTGCAGCACCCGATTCGATGCTTTTCAGGACCTTCTTAGGGTTTAGACCAGCTCTTTCAGCATAGACGATCGCTTCACACACCCCGATCATATTACTCGCAATAGCGATTTGATTGCACATTTTCGTGTGCTGCCCGGCACCTGCGGGTCCCTGCAAGACGATATTTTCACCGACGATTTCAAAGAGTTTCTTCACTTTTTCAAACACTTCTTGTTCTCCCCCGACCATAATCGAAAGCTTGCCATTTCTTGCTCCCACGTCTCCTCCTGATACGGGGGCATCAAGTGTGTATAACTTTCTTGATAGTCCAAGCTGATAGATTTCTTCTGCTAACGTCGGACTCGATGTAGTAAAATCAATCAGAAACGATCCAGAACGAGCATTGTTAATGATGCCTTCATCTCCAAAATATACTTCTTCTACATCAACTGGATACCCCACCATCGTCATGATGACATCTGATGCTGAGGAAAGCTCAGCAATTGAATTTTGCCACTCGGCTCCTTCTTCTAAAAGCTCTGCAGCCTTCTCTTTTGTTCTCGTATAGATGAGCGTACGATACCCCGCCTTTATTAAATTACGAACCATGCTTTTACCCATTACCCCTGTTCCAACAAAGCCCAGAACAGGTTGTTGTGTTGAAGAATCCATTTTTTTCGCCTCTCTCCTATAATTTTCTTTCTTCTATCTTCTCTTCATCGTACACTAAAAGAGAGGTGAAATCATGATGAAAACTAGTAGTTTTGCGGGACTGTTTTTGTGGGTCGCATTTGTAGTAACGAAGCTCGTCACAACGCCAATCGATACGCTTCAGTATGTGATGATGCTACTGATGTTTGCTTATCTCGTTCTTGTGCCGCTTACGCTTCATTTAGTTCAACAAAAGAAAAATTCTTTCTACCGTTATGCAGCTAACCTGCAACCCATCGCAGCTGTGTTAGCCGGGGTCTCGTTTTTCTTAGAACAAGGCACATTTGCGGTAATCTTAGCTATTCCATGGTTCATTACAACAATACTTATTGCTCTCTTTGGGGTTACGAAAGTATTGCAAACCTGGAAGAAAAGCAAAATTTATCACGTATTGATTCAAGTGGGGCTTATGTATATCAGTATCGGAGGAATGTGGCTCGTTCTTCATAGATCAGGTATTCAAGTTCTTCATTTCAGCGATGTAATCGTATTGCTTACATCGATTCATTTTCATTATGCTGCCTTTGTCACCCCTATTACGATGGCTTTCCTGGGGAAGTACTTACTTACATTTGCACCGAAATTAAAACCATGGTTTACAATACTTGCTTATCTTGTCCTTTTAGGCCCGCCTTTCATTGCTTTAGGGATAACATTTTCAGAAACCTTACCTGTATTAGAATTCATTTCTGTCATTGAATTTGTTTCGCCATTAATTGTATTTGCAATCCTTTCGCTTGTTTACCTCGTTCCAAAGCTTGAGTTTTCAGTTCAAATGCTATTGTCGATCTCATTTATGGCTCTTCTCTTTTCTATGAGTTCTGCTATGATCTACGGATTTGCTCATGTGAATGAAACAGTCATTCTCGGCATTCCGTTAATGGTCTTCTTTCATGGCTTTGTTAACACATTTGGTTTTACATTATTTGGACTTCTAGGTGTGACTGTACTCCAAGAGCAAAATACGAAACCTATAAAAAAAGCCAGCATCTCCCTGTGAGGTGCTGGCTTTGTCTATTTAAATATTCTTCAATGCTCCCGCTACCTTTGCAACGCGTGCACCGAGTCTACCTGCCATCGTTAATTCTACTTCCACCGGTGTTCTTGATCCGTCTGGTCCTGCCACCGTAGAAGCTGAATATGGGGAACCACCAATTCCTTCGGTTGACAGTTGTTCTGGATTTTCACCGTACGGAAGACCAACGTAAATCATACCAAAGTGCATCAATGGTACGAATGTCGTTAGCGCTGTTGTTTCTTGTCCTCCATGAATCGATCCAGTACTTGTGACAACAGCCGTTGCTTTCCCTTCGAGCTCACCATTCATCCAAAGCGACCCAGCTGAGTCAAGGTATTGTTTCATTTGGGCCGGCATGGAACCATAACGAGTAGGAATGCCCCAGATAATACCGTCAGCCCAGCGAAGGTCATCATGTGTTGCTTCTGGAATAGGATCTTGCGCCTCTTGTGCCTCTACGTATGGTGGCTGTGCAGACATTGCTTGCTTGACACCTTCGAATTCTGGAATTTTCACCAGTTTCACTTCTACATCTCCAGCACCTTTTGCACCTTCTGCTACTGCCTGAGCCATTTGATAAATATGACCATAAGCACTATAATACGGAATTAAAATTTTTGTACTCAACAAAAACACTCCCTCTTAAGCTATATTTTTCAGAATACCTCAATACAAAATATCTCTACTTCGAGATATTTTCCCTACAAAACCAATTTTAAACTTAAAGCGCCAATATTCTCAAATTCAAGAATCTCCACTTCGAGATAATTAGGCAAAAGAAGCTTAGAGCTTCTCCGCATAGTGACCAAGCTTCTTCATTAATGAAATAGCTGTTTCTTTCTCTGATTCATCGAGTCCAGCAAAAATCTTCTGGAGTTTCAACTCATGCTCAGGGAAAATACGATCCATTAATGCCTTCCCCTCATCTGTAACCACCGCATGAGTGATGCGACGATCATTCGGGCATGGATTTCTTCTCAAATAACCTTTGGTTTCAAGCTTGTCGACCACATACGTAATACTTCCACTAGCAAGTAGGATTTTCTCTCCTATTTGTTGAAGTGGTTGACTACCTTTGTGATAAAGAAGCTCTAATACAGCAAATTCTGTTGGATTTAATCCATGGTTTTGAATGTCTATCTTCACTTGATCGGTCACAGATCGAGTGGCCCTAGCCATAACAATAAAAAGCTTTAGAGATAATTCCCTGTCTAGCGATTCATTCATACTGTTCACCCTTACCAGTCGATGCGTTTATCTTGAATTCAAGATAATTATACAAAGATTAAAATCCTATGTCAAGAATGTCTTAGATAACTTTTCATTTACCCATTTAGAGCTATACTAGGTAGTAGAAGATCGAAGGACGTGATGTGCATTGCTTACTGTTACGAACAAAGATGATGTTACCGCAATAAAAGGATCTGTAAAACGAGGCGGGATTTCCATGAGTGTCTACCTATACATTGTGGATGAGCTTCTTATCGATACAGGCCCCGCCAGGTTGCAGCGTGAACTCGCCTCTCAGTTAGAAAAGCAACACTATAATAAAATTATCTTAACACACCATCATGAAGATCATACTGGAAATGCTCATTCATTGAGTAAAGGCGTGCCAATTTATAGCCATGCAACCGGAATAGAGCTCTGCAAGCAACAGCCAAAACTTCCTTTCTATCGAAAAGTGTTTTGGGGAAATAGAAAACCATTCTCTCCGATGCCACTAGGTCATCAAGTTCGCACTGAGCACTGTACATTTGACGTGATCCATACGCCCGGTCATGCCCCGGATCATGTGGCGCTTCTCGAGAAAGACAAGGGATGGTTATTCTCTGGCGATCTATATGTGATGAGTAAACCAAAGAGTATCTTCGCCTTTGAGTCGATCCCTGACATTATCGATTCGATTGAAAAAGTAATGCAATGTGATTTCGAAACGATGTATTGCTCCCATTCCGGCGTCCTTCCTAACGGACGAGTTCGACTAGAGGAAAAGCTTACGTACTTAAAAGCCGTGCAATATGATGTTCTTAGTAAACACCATGAAGGAAAATCTGCATCCATTATTCAGAAAGAGCTCTTTCCTTCTGCACACCCTTTACATTACTTTTCACTTTTCGAGAATTCTCCGAAACATATCGTTACCTCTATCATAACCAGAAGCTCCCCCCAATCATGTAAAAAGGTCTGACGAGAAGTACTCGACAGACCTTTTAAGCCTCATGATGAAGCGTTATATCGTCTTCCTATCATTTCTTTTGCGGCCGCAAGACCTGAGCGGGCAGCACTTTCAATCCTTGTGCGACCAGATTGATCGTCTTCATACAAGAAAGCATCTCCCGCTACTAGAATATTTTCTTCATCGGAGACAGAAAGGAACGGGGACATATACACGTTTTCGGCCTGTGCATACCGCCATTTCTTTATCTGATAAGAAACGATGTCCCGTACGGGAATGAACGGTGTTGCAAGCTTTATTAGCTCATCGTTTATTGTACCGTCACTTTCTTCATACAATTTCTTAGACAGCTCAGGAGTAGCATAGATGCTAACAATTCTTTCATGTGAGATACCTTTCCTATAGCTATCGACGATTCGTTCAAGTCCTTTAGATAATAGAGTATCCTGGTGACCTGATTCAGGTAATCCTGTATGAGCATTCTTCGTTAGGGTAACTAGTGCTACGATAGCAGGACTAAATTTGAGATTTCGAAGTGTATCTAAAGCCTCTTTAGATACACTGCATTCACTTTGATTTAGCAATTTTTCCGCTTGAGGTGCAGGAGGAGTTAAGAGAATTGCTTTTGCCGTTATCTCTTCTCGATCTTCACATACGAGCACATACTCACTGTTTCGTTTGCTGATGTGTTGCACTTGGAAATTCAGCTTCAAAGGAAGATCCCCAGATAAGTTCTTCACAAGCTGATTCATTCCCTCAATCCCCTTATACCTTGCGTATTTATCACCAAACCAGCTTTCCACCCAGCCATTTTGAATCCAATCATCCACATGAGACTGAAATTCTCGTGATCGCACTGTGAAGAATTGCGCTCCATGATCGGCTCTCCCACCATCGAGGCGTCTCGTCGCCATTCGGCCACCGACACTTTTACTTTTATCGATCACGACTACTGAAAGTCCTTGCTTCATCATCGTTCTCGCGGCAAGGATTCCTGATAATCCCCCGCCTACAATCGCTACATCATAAGTTATCATTGAAACAACACGCGAAATTCACCGTAGCCTTCGTCCTCTAGCTTATCTTTCGGAATAAACTTCATCGCTGCAGAATTAATACAGTATCTCAGCCCGTTCTCAGTAGGTCCATCATTAAAAACATGACCGAGATGAGATTCTGCTTCTTTACTACGAACCTCTGTGCGAATCATGAAGTGACTGAGATCCTTCTTTTCTTTAACAAAGTTTTTGTGAATGGGTTGAGTGAAGCTTGGCCAGCCACACCCCGCATCATATTGATTAGTTGAACTAAACAATGGTTCACCCGAGACGATATCAACATAGATTCCTTGCTGATCATTATTGTAATATTCGTTTTGAAATGGTCGTTCCGTACCATTTTTCTGTGTCACGTCGTATTGAATATCAGTTAAGCGCTCACGAAGCTCATCGTCGTTTTTCTGAAAAGTCCAGTTATCTTCAATAAACGCTTTTCGGCCTGATCCTTTTTTGTAACGTTTATAGTGACCAGGGTTTTTCTTATGATAATCCTGATGATAATCTTCAGCAGGATAAAATGGTTTTGCAGGAAGGATTTCTGTGACGATCGGTTTTGAAAATCGCCCACTTTCAGCTAGTGCTACCTTGGACTCTTCTGCTAACGCTTGTTGCGCATCATCGTGGTAATAAATTGCTGTCTTATACGTATCACCACGATCGAAGAATTGCCCACCATCATCAGTAGGATCAATTTGGCGCCAAAAAAGGTCTAGCAGCTTGCTATAAGGGAATACCTCAGGGTCGTACGTAATCTGCACCGCTTCCACGTGACCAGTCTGTTTGGAGATTACTTCTTCATACGTTGGATATGGTTTATCTCCACCCGTATATCCTGTTACTACGCTTTGAATCCCTGGCATTTCATCAAAAGGTTCAACCATACACCAGAAACATCCTCCGGCAAATGTTGCCACTTCACTTTGTTTGTTACTCATTCTCTACCACTCCAATACAGAGGATTTACTAATAAGATATCCTGAAAAGCGTGTACATTTCCAGAAACTTGTTTCATGATAGCGCTTTCAATAAATATTCACCGATGAGCTTTATATCTGATAAACTTAACTTGTAGGAATATAAATGAATAAAGGAGACTGTTTATGACCACTTTTCATAAGAATTTACAGAAATATGCTGACCTCGCAGTTAAGGTCGGCGTCAACATTCAAGAAGGACAAACTCTTGTTGTGAACGCACCACTCACTTCAGCTGAATTCGTTAGAAAGATCGCTGAAAGTGCTTATGACGCTGGAGCTAAGAATGTCCACGTTGAATGGAATGATGAAAGTCTAACTCGAATTAAGTACGAGAAAGCTCCAGATGAAGCATTCAAAGAATTTCCGATGTGGAAAGCGAAAGGTTTTGAAGAACTGGCTGAAAACGACGCAGCTTTTCTATCGATCGTTTCTTCAAACCCTGATCTCTTAAAAGGAATTGATCCTGAGCGGATTTCCAAAGCAAGTAAAACGGCGGGAAAAGCGCTTGAAGGATACCGAGACTACATCATGTCAGATCATAACAGCTGGTCAGTTGTAGCGGTTCCATCAAAACAGTGGGCCGAAAAGGTATTTCCTGAAGCACCAGAAGATAAGCAAGAAGAGTTATTATGGGAAGCAATCTTTGATGCAACGCGCGTTTCAAAAGGAGACCCTGTTCAAGCCTGGAAAGAACATAGTGCTAACCTTGAACAAAAAGTAGATTATTTAAATGAAAAGCACTACAGTAAACTCCACTATCGTGCGCCTGGTACTGACCTAACCATTGAGCTCCCTGAAGCTCATCAGTGGGTAGGTGGTATTAGTGAGAACGCAAAAGGAAATCACTTTGTAGCGAACATGCCCACAGAAGAAGTGTTTACCATTCCACACAAACAAGGCGTTAACGGCGTAGTGACTTCAACTAAACCGTTAAGCTATGGCGGAACGGTGATCGAAGAGTTCTCATTAACATTTGAAGAAGGTCGAATTGTAAAAGCAGAAGCTAAATCAGGTAATGACACTCTTCAGCATCTACTCGAAACGGATGAAGGTGCACGGTACCTTGGAGAAGTTGCGCTCGTTCCTCACGATTCGCCAATATCAAATGTAGATACGATCTTCTTCAACACTCTTTTTGATGAAAATGCATCGAACCATCTTGCAATTGGCAATGCCTACTCCTTCTGTTTAGAAGGCGGGAAAACCAAGTCTAAAGAAGAGCTACAAGCTGCTGGTGCCAATGAAAGTGTCACTCATGTAGATTTCATGATTGGTTCAGCAGAAATGGACATCGATGGCATCAAAAGCGATGGATCGAGTGAACCGGTCTTTAGGAGCGGGAACTGGGCATTTTAATACTCTAGACTCTCAAGCTAGCGAGAAAATCTCGTTAGCTTGTTTTCTTTTAAACTGCTGCGTCTGTTCACTACCCTTTTCTCCTCTGTACTGGGAATTCTATTAATTCTGATTTATACTCGAGTAAATCGATTGGATTTTCTGGTTATTATAAAAGGAGGCTACACCATGAGTTCGAAGGTTTACATTTTACACGAAAATGAAGAATGGACAACACCGCTTAAAGGTGAGCTAGAGAAGCTCGATGTTCCATATGAAGATTGGTTTTTGGACAGTGGAAAGCTTGATTTAACTGAAATTCCTCCAGAGGGAATCTTTTATAACAGAATGAGTGCGTCTTCACATACAAGAAATCATCGTTATGCACCTGAATATACCGCTGCAGTAATCTCCTGGCTTGAAAGCCATGGTCGCCTTGTACTGAACGATAGTCGCGCACTAGCACTTGAGGTAAGTAAGGTTGCTCAATACAATGCGCTAAGAGAACACGGCATTACCACTCCGAAGACGATTGCTGCAGTTGGGAAAGAGCATCTCATCCGTTCTGCTGACTCCTTTGATGGGTCGTTCATCACAAAGCATAACAGAGCTGGAAAAGGACTAGGTGTTCAACTATTTCAAAGCAAAGAAGCATTGAAACAGTACGTAGACAGCGATGACTTTGATGAATCGATCGACGGAATCACCTTACTTCAAGACTACATTCAATCCCCTGATGCTTCGATCACACGCTGTGAATTTGTAGGAGGTAAGTTTCTATATGCCGTTAAAGTAGATACGTCTGAAGGATTTGAACTCTGCCCGGCTGATGTATGCCAGGTTGGTGATTCTTACTGCCCAACAACTCCAGCAACCGAAAAGCCTAAATTCGAAATCATTGAAGACTTTGATCATCCTATTCTAAAAAAATACGAAGAATTCTTGAAAGCAAACGGTATTACATTTGCTGGGATCGAATGCATACAGAATGAAAATGGTGATTTATTTACGTACGATGTAAATACGAATACAAACTATAATCCAGACGCAGAGAAAAAAGGGAACAAGTCTGGCATGAAAGCCATTGCAGAAACACTTGAAAAAGCACTGTTGCAATTTAAGTAGGGTAATAGAGAGAGTAAGATATCAGGCTGTCGAGAATATGTCGGCAGCTTTTCCAATGAAGCTAGTTGTCTATACCTCTAGACACCTTAAATCATTTTCATCACTATTTCCCTCCCCTTCTCACTCGGAAAGAGTTGCATACATATAAGAGTGAAGGAGGTAGGAACCAGAGTGTTACCTATTTTAAATAATCTACCCAAGAAAAAAACGCCTTCGTATTGGAAAAGCTTGAAGAAAGAGTTAATAAAAGCATGCAAACACACTCATCTAACAAAGCCTCATCTATCCAAAGAAGATAATCAATTGTTAGAGGCGATCAGACTCGAAACCTCTCTTCATAACCGAGACAATTGCACACGAACGAAAGCATATTTAGATTTCTTTATGGACTATAAAGAAATTCACTGGTCCCTTCTTGCTCACATGGTTTCACGTAATGCAGGATGGTCGATGACAGACTTAAAGGGAGAGTATTTGCCTACAATTCTATCTTCATCCAAGCAAAAAGACTTTTTCCTCTTTCTCGAGAAAGGAAACTGGTTGATCTTCCAGGATGTTTATCCTCAACTACTGCTATATAAGCATAGTAAGATTCAATCAAGCTATCTTTTTCACCTTTTGCCACATCTTCAGGTTTCAAAGTTCATGGAAGTAATCTGGAACTGGTATTGGAAAACCCAAGACGCTTCTTTGCTTACTAGCGCATTAATCATAAATGAACAAAACTATATCGATACTCGCATGATTCAGAATCAGTATTACAAAGAGTCTGTTCTAAACACGCTACCGTTCCATCTTCAAAATGTGTTAACTACGAATACCATTCTGTTTCCAATGAATGATGGGGAGAACGTACGGTTAATAGGAGCTACTGTTCAGCATTTTTCTCAACTGTCTGAGCGTATTAAACTTGGAAAACATCTATATCAGCTTCTTTTTTCTAAAGACACTACCCTGAAATCTATTCTTGATTGGAGTCTCCAACATCGACATACAGGCTCTAGAAAAGATTACTGGGCTCATCTTTTTCATTCTATAAAAGAAGGAATTCCTGGGGAGAAAAGGGTATTAAATAATTGTAAGGTTCGATCTGGCCCACGTATCTATAGCCCAGAACTATCGATTTGGAAGACAATTTCTCATCAAACCCAGGATCATCCTGACTGGTTTTCAAGTGAGGATTGTATAAAATACCTTATTCCGTCTCAAAACGATTCATCTGGTGACGTCCAGCGGATCCACTGTCGCACTCTTGAAGTGCTCGAGAACCTACCATAATACATACGATTGGGTTGATTGAATGACGTTCGCTACGTTAGGAATCGAAATTAAGAATTTACGTAAATTCAGAGGATTTTCGCAGAAAGAACTGAGTAGAGGCATATGTTCACAAGCTCAGATTAGTAAAATTGAAAAAGGTGACGTTTATCCGTTAGCTCCCACTCTTTATGAGCTTTCAAACCGACTCGGAGTAGATATTAATTATTTCTTTGAAAGAACGCTTGTTGAAAGAATTGATTATGTTCAAGAAGTGTATCTTCAAGTAAGGAATGCCATAAAAGAATATGACTATCAAAGGGTAGAGGAAATCGTTCGAACTGAACAGAGAAATCCTTTGTATCATCAAAACCTAGAATTTAAGCAGTTCATCATGTGGCACAATGGCATTTGCCACTATCACTTATACCAAGAAGCTCAATCAGCAATTGCACTCATAAACGAGGCATTCAATCTCACATTTACAGATAAATATTATAGTGAAAGAGAAATTGAAATTCTGAATAGTAAAGGCATCGTTTTTTTATTATCTGAAGAACACACACTGGCTATCGCGTTATATACTGAATTAATCGAACAACACAGTAAACTTAAACGCGTACGCGATCATACAGTTAAAATTCGTTTATATTACAATCTCGCGAAAGCGCTCAGTTACCATAACGATATCCAAAGGTCGATATCGATTTGTAATAAGGGCATTGCGTATTGTATCTCAACCAACAGCATGTATTTATTTGGGCAATTGTATTTCCAAGTCGGCTATAATTACCACCTTAAAGGCGCAGAAAAAGAATCGCTTCAGTATTTCAAGAAAGCACACAGCATCTTCGATTTACAACAGCAACATGAGTTCAAAGCCCATATAGAAAAGGAATTTCTTACAAAACACAGTCTATCGATCTAGTGATTGAAATGAAATACAGGCGGTTTTCTAAACCGCCTGCTAATTTTAAAAGAAGTCCATGAAATTTGTTTCCTTATTGGTTATGATCTTTTTAAGTAAGGACAAGTCTTGTTCTGAACCTTCAATCAAGCCTGATTCATAAAGAAATTCTGGTGATTGATACCCCGTTAGTACTGCTGTCAATGTATTGATATTACATCGAAGGCCGCGCTTTGGTGGGTGAGTACAAGAGCTAGTTTGAGAGTTAGCCTGGAACACCTTCACCTCATGTGGTGCGATATGAAACGTTCCGTTATTCCATGCAGCGTGTTCATCATGTATGTGCATAAAGAGAGATTCTCCCTCGTCCAACATGAATGGATAGTTGATAAGGAAGTTTTCCACGTCCACAATCCTAGCCATGAAGTATGCTTCCACTTCGCTTTTGACTTTAGGGTTTTGAAGTAAATACGGAAGCTGATCTCCTTCATTCGTTAATATGGTCCCTCCATCAATCATCGAATCGTGTTGACATAAGTAATTCCATAGACCTTTTCGAGCATCTCCATCTAAAGCAACGAATTCTTCCACTTCAAGGTTTCGTTCTTTCACTTTGTAATAAACGTATCCCGACAGTTTACCATCACTATTTTGATAGGTCGCAAACAGGTCGCCTTCTGAATAAACGCGGTTCTTCCACCAGTATTCATCTCGTTTGAGCATGCCATTGAATTTATTTGCGAAGGCTTCATAGATTGGATTCAGTTGTTCGAATACATCCTCTAAGCGAATCCTTCGAACTTTTCCACTAGCTGGAGTAAGCTGCACGAAATCCTCTTTCTTTAGCGTGAGCTTTTTCCAATTACTAAGAATCTCCCAACCAAATTTACGATAAAAACCAATGCTAAAAGGATGAAGAAATGAAATCGTTTGACCATTCTCTTTCATCTCTGATAATGAATGGCGAAGCAACTTCGCAACTTTCCCACCCCTTCTATACTCTGGGTAAGTCGCCACAGATGCAATGCCTCCCATCGAAAATCGCGTTCCTGCAATCCACGTATGTAAATCGATGATGTGGAGCTTTGCGGCTAAATTACCATCTTCAAAATCTCCCCATACAGCATGCTCACTGTAGGCTTTCAACCTTTTCTCTACATCTTCTTTCGGCACATCATATTGAAATGCATATTCTGAAAGACGAAGCGCATCAATCATTTCATCTTCATGAAGTTTCCTCATCGTTTCTCCCTCCATTCTATAAACTAACTAATCCTATTAAAGATTCCACGTGTCTTTAATATGTGTAGAATTTTCGAACTTTTGTGGTATACTAATTGTAACAAAACATTCACAAATAAATCTTAAGTTTGTCACAAAATACGATTTTGAAAGCGGTATCAAATAAGGAGTGGATTTCATGGATGTCTTTATGGTTTATCTTTTTGTTATTACAGCTACACCACTATTTCTCTGGAAAGAATATAGAAAGCTTGCTTATCTACACACCCCATTTATAATAGCTAGTTGGGCTCTTCTCATTTTTTACATCGGTGGAGGAATGACGCCAGCTGCTCATACAATCTTCATTACACTATTTGTCATTAATGTTTTGTTTGCACATTTAGCAGCATTTCTACTTTTTGCATTACCGATTATCCGTGAACGTGCAGCTGCAAAAAAAGTTTCTTCTATGGAATAATAAATAAAACCGTTCACCTCTAATGGTGAACGGTTTTTGGCTTTACATATGACTCATACCAAATGACATAACCCAGATTGTACCGACCACGACTGCAATCGCGATGAACAGGGCATATAAAATAGTACCAGTTTGGATCTTGCTGTCTTCACTCTCCGTCATATGCATGAACATAAGTAGCTGGATTGTCGCCTGAATAAGAGCCAGACCAACCACGACTGCTACTATCATGGTATTGCTTAATCCAGATTCAAAACCAACCCAAAGTGCAAACAATGTCAGAATGATTGAAAGAGCAAAACCAATGACGTGACTCCATGGGAAATGGCTGTGAGTTTGCTCGTTGTTAGCCATCTTACATCACCATCCCTAGTAAATATACGGCTGTGAAAATAAAGATCCATACAACATCAAGGAAGTGCCAGTAAAGACTTGAAATGAATACTTTCCTTGACGTGTCGGGGGTTAAGCCGCGTTGTTTTAACTGAATCAATATGAGAGAGATCCAAGCGATCCCCATTGCAACGTGGGCACCGTGCGTACCAGTCAGTACGAAGAATGCTGACCAGTAAGCGCTCGTTGTGAGTGCCGCACCTTCATGAATGTAATGAACGAATTCATAAATTTCAAAGCCAAGGAACGAAAGGCCAAGAGCAAGAGTAATCCCAATCCATAGGAAAACTCCTTTTAATGAATTGGCTCTCATATAATGAATTGCCAGTCCACAAGTAAAGCTACTTGTTAACAGCAAAAATGTTTCGATCAATACACCTTTTACTTCGAATAATTCTGTTGGTAATGGACCACCCGCTGTACGGCCATCTAATACAAAATAGGTCGCAAACAGCGTTGAGAAAAGCGCGATCTCTGCACCAAGAAAAATCCAGAAGCCGAGAATATTCAGACGACCAGTTTCCGACTGATATTCCAAAGGCGTATTTGGAGAATGTTCAACTGCATCCATTTGTCACGCCTCCTTTATTCGGTAGTCTGTTCATGTTTTTCTATTTCTTCTACGCTAACGTAGAAGCCTTTGTCATAATCGAAAGAACGAATAACCAACGTTGCAAGAACCCCGATCAGTCCCGCAATCGACATCCAGTGCCAAGAGAAAACCATACCGAAACCTGCGATAAAGAAGAACGTGCTCATGATGATCGGTACACCAGAGTTGCTTGGCATATGAATCGGTTTGTAAGGTTTCTTCTCTTTCGTTTTCCCTTCTTTCTTTGCAATCCAATAAGCATCATGTCCTTTTACTTCAGGTACGTGTGCAAAGTTGTAGAAAGGAACAGGTGCTGCAGTAGACCATTCAAGTGTTCTTCCATCCCAAGGATCCCCAGTTGTCTCACGTGGTGAGTAACGGAAGCTATAGTAGATGTTGTAAACAAGAATCAAGAATCCGATTCCCATCAGAACGCCACCCATAGTCGCTAGAACATTCAAACTCATCCATCCATCAGCAGCGCCATACGTGTAGACTCGACGCGGCATGCCTGCGAGTCCAAGGAAGTACATCGGGAAGAAACAAAGGTTAAATCCTGCTACGAAAATCCAGAACGTCCACTTTCCTAACTTCTCGTTCAATCGGTGGTTGAACATCTTAGGATACCAGAAGTGAAGGCCTGCAAAACAAGCATACACTGTACCTGAGATCAATACGTAGTGGAAGTGAGCGACAAGGAAGTACGTATTATGGTACTGGTAGTCAGCTGCAGCCATCGCAAGCATGACCCCTGTAACCCCACCAATAACAAAGTTTGGTATGAAGGCAAGCGACCACAGCATTGCTGTAGTAAACTTTATCCTTCCTTTATATAAAGTGAATAGCCAGTTGAATATCTTAACACCGGTCGGAACGGCAATTAACATCGTTGTGATGGAGAAGAACGAGTTAACTGCTCCACCGGCACCCATCGTAAAGAAGTGGTGCACCCATACAAGGAAGCTAAGTCCTGCGATGACAACCATCGAGTAAACCATCGCTTTATATCCGAATAGTGTTTTACGTGCAAATGTACTAATAATTTCAGAGAACATACCGAACGCTGGAAGGATAACGATATATACTTCAGGGTGTCCCCAAATCCAGAATAGGTTAGCCCATAGCATCGGCATACCACCGTCCATCAATGTGAAGAAATGACTTCCAAATAGGCGGTCAAATGTCATAAGAGCAAGAGCTACTGTTAGAACTGGGAAAGCAAATACGATAATTACACATGTAATCAAAGATGACCATGTAAAGATTGGCATCTGCATAAGCTTCATTCCAGGTGCTCTCATTTTGAGTATCGTGACTAGGAAGTTAATACCTGTTAACAGTGTACCGATACCTGCTATCTGTAAGCCGAGCAAGTAATAGTTCTGTCCTACACTCGGACTTAGCTCTAGTCCTGCTAGTGGAACATAGCTTGTCCATCCTGCAGAAGGAGAGCCTCCGATAACGAATGAAATATTAAACAGCATTGCTCCCATGAAGAATGTCCAGAAGCTTACTGCGTTAAGAAACGGATACGCAACGTCTCGAGCTCCAATTTGGAGAGGAATAACAACGTTCATCAAACCGATCAAGAACGGCATAGCCATGAAAATAATCATGATGGTACCGTGCGTTGTAAAGATTTCATTATAGTGAGTAGAGTCCAGGAATCCTGCATCTGGAACCGTGAGCTGCGCTCTCATCAAGAGGGCATCTACACCTCCACGAAATAGCATCAGAACGGCAGACATTACATACATAATTCCTAATTTCTTATGATCAACAGTCGTGAGCCACTCTGTCCATAGCCACTTCCACTTCTTGAAATATGTCAGAACAAATATAACACCGATCATCGTTAAAGCGATCGATACATCGGCACCATATATAAGTGGGTCACCTGTGACGAAAAATTCATCCCATTTCATGGTGTCTTCCTCCTTCCTTAATGCGACTCAGAGTGAGTGCCTTTATCTTCAGATTTTGAATGGTCATCGTGTTCACCATGTGAACCATGTGAGTTTTCTTCTTTATCCTCATCGAGTGGGAGGCCTTTACGTACCTTAGTTGCATATTCAGCATCCATCGCATGATTGACCCATTCAAGATGTGTTGAGGAGAATGTCATTTCATCTGAATGACCTTTTAACATCAACTCGTTGTATTTTTCTTGCGTTAATTCAGGTGCCTCTTGGGATTCTTCAACCCATTCAGCATACTCTTCTTCTGTTTCCGCTGTAACGGTAAACACCTGATCTGCGAAGCCTTCACCTGTGAAGTTAGAGTTTCGACCTCGATACTCCCCAGGCTCATCTGCTTGTAAGTAAAGTTCCGTCATCATTCCGGCCATCGTATATTCCTGACCACCTAATGATGGAATCCAGAATGAACCCATAGAATCAGCTGAAGCAAGCTTAAACAATATCGGGCGATCTTCTGGAATGTGGATATAGTTCACAGTTTCAATATCTTCTTCTGGGTAGCTAAACACCCATTTCCAATCTACTGATGTCGCATGAATAACAACAGGGTCTTTATGGGCTGTTGCTTCAGGAGGCTCTTCTAATGCATAGATTGTTTTAACGGTAGGAATTGCAAGAGCAATTAAAATGATAATAGGGATAACCGTCCAAACAATTTCAAGAAATATATTTCCTTCGATTTCTGGAGGTTCATATTCAGGGCCACTTTTCCGCTCTCTATATTTCACAAGAATTAGTGTGAATAGAACGAATACGACAACAACAATAAATAGCATTAACCCTATGGAGAATAGAATTAGATTTGCTTGTTGTTCCGCTACGGGTCCTTTTGGATCAAGCACAGTTAAGTTGCTACAACCGCTCAGAACTAAAACTGACATGAACATGACGAATGCTAGCATTGACTTTATTCGCTTCACCGCAAGGCCACCTTCCTTTCTTTCTCTATAGTAAAATCATAATTTCAACTTCTTAAAGATGCTTAATGATAGGGTTTTGCGTTGACAACTATTATTCTAGCAGGGGAAATAGAAAAATGTGATACACATCACAATGTGTCAAAAGTTGCTCAACTTTCTATCACTTTTTCGACACATTTCGTACATACTTTGGTCATATTTGTGGAAGATTTTAACCTCATTGACTAAAATAACGCTTACTAAAAACGCTATCTGTTTCGTGAGCAGAATCATTGAGTAACTGTATTTATTATTGGTACAGTTAGCGAGGAGTTAACTTGATTGTCGAAAGGAGATTAGGATGGATTTACAAATGAAGAATAAATTAGCCGTGGTAACAGGATCTACTTCTGGAATTGGAAAAGGAATTGCTGAAACGCTTTTAAAAGAAGGAGCAAAAGTCATCGTCAACGGCCGTAAACAGAAACGTGTAAATGGTATTGTCGATGAGCTATCTTCATATGGAGAGGTTTATGGAATCGCAGCAGACCTTTCGTTACAGGAAGAAAGTGAGTTATTTGTTGAAGAAGTTGAAAAGCATGGCGCAGTCGACATTCTTGTTAATAATATGGGCATGTTTGAAGTGAAACCGTTTGAACAAGTAACGGATGAAGAGTGGATGAATTATTTCCAAACGAATGTTATCAGTGCTGTAAGACTCACTCGTAACTTCCTTCCATCTATGCTTGAAAGGGATTCCGGTCGGGTATTGAACATTGCAAGTGAAGCTGGCGTGAAGCCCCTTACGCAAATGATCCCTTATTCCGTTTCAAAAGGTGCGATGATCAGCCTTTCTCGCGGATTAGCTGAAACAACAAAAGGTACGAATGTAACAGTTAATTCCGTTCTACCTGGGCCAACTTGGACAGAAGGTGTAGCAAGCTTCATGGAAGGAGCGGCTGAAGAAGAAAATAAAGATCTTGATCAATTTACGAGAGATTATTTCAAAGACAATGAACCAACTTCTCTTATCCAACGCTTTGCAACGATAGAAGAAGTAGCTAATACGGTTGCATACCTTGCATCTCCTCTTTCTTCAGCGATTAATGGCTCAGCTCAACGAGTTGAAGGCGGCATTATTCGCTCTATCTATCTAACTAATAAACAAGCCTGGTCTTTTGACCAGGCTCGTTCTATCTAAATCATTATATGATTGGAAATATTCCATTTCACAGCCCACTTAGTTAGCCCCCTAGCATGCTGTCTTTAAAACCAAGTAACCCTGATAGAGGAATGCGAGCGCTTTCAAACACTCGCTAACTTCTTGTATCAATTTCAAGTTAATTGTTCACTATGTGTGAACGATTCCACATCGGTAAAAAATAAATGATATCGCTTTCACTCGTTGCTATACACTATCTCTTTCAATAAGTCTATAACTTAGTTTGACTTTTTTTTCTTCCAAACTTTGCCCTTTCAACTGTTGTAAAATCAGTTGAGCTGTTTGACGACCCGCATCTTCATTAAAGTAATCGACAGTAGATAACGTCGGAGTTACATGTTTTGATAGATCAGAAGCACCGATGCCATATACGGCCATTTCTTCTGGGACATTGATATTTTTTTCTCGCAAACAACCTAATGCACCGATTGCCATTCTGTCAGTTACAGCAAAAATAGCAGTCGGCATAGCTGCACCAACCATTAATCGCTCTGCTGCTTCGTACCCTGATTCGAACGTGAAGTCACCATACTGAATCCAGTTTTCATCGATTGTAAGGTTATGTTTCTTCATCGCGTCTTTGTATCCCTCTTTACGAAGAACACCAACTGCGTGATTTTTTTCTTGCACACCAATGAACCCAATGCGTTGATGGCCTTTGGAAATAAGCGACTCCGCTATAGAAATAGATGCGTGATAATCATCATACATCACAGAAGTCACCCCTTCTAGTTCTTGTCCTAGAGCTACAAAAGGGATATTCGTTTCATTTATTGTGTTCAAAAGTCCTTGATTACGATTTGTAGCAAGTAATATAATACCGTCTACTTGTCGGCTTCTTAGGAGTTTAATATTTTCTATTTCTTTCTCCGGCTTTAACTGTGTATTCGTAAGTAAGATCTGATATCCATTATCAGCTAATTCTTGTTCAATTCCATTCACCACTCGACTTGCGGTTTCGGTACTGATCCTTGGAAGAATGACACCGATAACGCCAGAACGTTTCGTCCTCATCGTCTTAGCATGGGCACTAGGAATATAACCCATTTCTTGGACTGCTTTCAAAACCTGCTCTCGTGCTTCCTGACTTACATAACCATTGTCATTTAATACGCGAGAGACCGTTGTTCGTGAAACGCCTGCCCGTTTTGCTACATCTTTGATGGTCGTCAAATTCTTCACCCCTTCAGCAAGAATTTCCAATCTAATCATAATAGATTATCTGTTTATTGTCTATAAATGGTAAAACCATTGAAATGCGATGTTATGAAGCTAGTTAATTTACATCACTACCTTTCCACTCTATTATAAAATGAGTAATCATTATTTCGAGTTCCTAAATAGAAAGAAGGGTATGCATGTCAGATTCACAAATAAGCAAGGAATTCACGCCCAAAGAAAGAAAACGACTGATTATTTTGGTGTGTACGATTCTTGCCTTTGCCGTAATGAATGGAACGATGTTTAACGTTGCAATCCCAGATATTGCGGCCGCTTTTGACTTAAGTCCATCCGAAGTAAGTTGGGTGCTAACAGGATATATTTTAGTTTTCGCCATCGGTTCACTTATGTATGGAAAGCTCGCAGATATTTATCCTATTAAAACATTGTTCACAATCGGTATCGCAATTTTCTCCGCTGGGGCATTTATTGGGTTTATATCTCCAAATTATGAAACACTCCTTCTAGCTAGACTTTTACAAGCTGCAGGTGGTGCCACGATCCCTGCACTAGCATTTATCGTGCCAATTCGCTTTCTTCCAAATGAAAAAGGACGAGTATTTGGGCTTATCTCCTCCACAGTTGCGTTTGCTTCAGGCGTAGGCCCAATTATTGGCGGCATTGTTGGAGGTACGATGAACTGGAGATTCCTTTTCCTTTTTTCAGTAGCAACGATTTTTGCGATTCCCTTGTTTCGTAAATGGCTACCTGACGAAGATAAACGTAAAGGCACGGTCGATATCCCGGGAGCGTTATTGATGGCAGCTTCAGTTGCTGCATTGCTCATCTATATAACTACTTTCTTCTGGTATTTACTTGTATTATTCATCGTATTATTTGGGTTGTTTCTTTACCGGACATTCACAATCGATAAACCGTTTATCGATCCACTCATTTTGAAGAATACGAAATACACCATCACTGCACTTACAAGCTTTCTCGGTACTTCAGCACTATTCGGTCTGATTTTCGTTATACCGATCATGTTGAGAGATTTAAACGAGCTATCGACATTATCGATTGGTCTCGTCTTATTCCCTGGTGCTATGGCTGCGGGGTTAATCGGCCAAGTTGGCGGTAAACTTATTGAACAAAAGGGTGCTACCACCGTTGTGAAACTTGCCCTAATACTCATCGCCAGTGGAACCTTCTTCATATCAACCTTTTCAGGTTACACAGCCTGGGTGATTGTGCCTTGTCTGCTTATTGCTTATCTTGGATTTCCTCTTATTCAAAGCTCAACTGCCGATTTGATATCTACAATTTTACCTGACCATCAAAACGGCGTTGGAATGGGAGTTTTCAACTTACTCAACTTTATGGCTGGCGCCTTCAGCTCAGCTATTTTCGGTCGCCTTCTGGACATGCCTAACGTTTCCTTTTCCATGAATCCATTGGCTAAGCTAGGAGACAATATTATCTATAGTAATCTTTATATCGGTTTAAGTCTTATCGCTGTAGTGGCATTTAGTGTCTTCACCTTGAAATTCCGATTAAATAAAGAAAAGAAACTGTCTGAAAGGCCCGTTTCATAATATATAAAGGCTGGCCAAAAGGCCAGCCTTTATATATGTTCCGCTGTATGCAATCCACTCGCTGCTGCCTGCGATAGAGAGTGTGTTTCTCCTGAACAATCTCCGATTAAATAAAGTCCAGCCAACTCCGTTTCAAACCAGCGATCGGTTTTGATTTTTGGTTCATAAAATTTACCATCCATCCCATAAAGCAATGTATCTGTATCAATCGCCTCACCAAGAAGGCTTTCTAACGATTGTAAAAATTCTTGGATGGCGGTTACAACCTTTATTGGAACTTCTTCTTTCAGATTCCCCGGCTCTGCTGACAATGTGGGTTGTATCGAGTTTCGAGTCAGCTTTTGATCATCAGTTGCGATTTGATTAAGCAAATCTTCAAAACGCTGCACAACGATTCGGTCTCTTCCCTGATTAATTCCACCAATGAACTGACGAGCAAAACCATCAGCTTCGTTTTTCGAATCAAATAACCATGGTACGAACAGAGTGAAATTCAGGTTATTACTCAATCCCTTCTCTCGCTGATTCTGTCCATCAGCCATAACGAGGCCATGTTGATATTTCCGTATGATACGGCCATTGGGATTCATGCAGTACGTCGTAGCTTCATAAGTTGACCCTTTTACATAAAGCTTCGTTTCAAACGTGTCTCTTAGAATATGTTTAAGCTGATCTCCTCTCATCTCAACCCGAATCCCTAAGTCAATACGCGAAGGACCAGGTCTCAAACCTAACGCCTCACACCTTTCCAACATCCATTCACTTCCACTACTTCCTGTTGAAAATACAACTTTATTGGAGTGGAAGGTTCCTCGACTCGTTTTGATCCAATATCCATTATCCTTAGAAATTTCCTTCACATCTGCTTCAAATACGAAATCAATATGACTTTTCAAATAAGCGTATATGTTTTGAAAGACTTCTGTTGATCGTTTTGTTCCAAGGTGCCGGACTGTAGTTGTCAGCACCTTCAATCCATGTCGCTCCGCTTCATCAGCTAAATGAGGATTATGAGTACTATAACTCTCTACAGCATTCCCTCCATACATACAGATGAGTTCGTCTACTTCCTCCATTAATTTCATGGCTTTCTCGCTTCCAACTTTCATTCCAAGACTACCGCCAAAGTCATTCGTATAGTTGAATTTCCCTTCAGACTTTCCTAATCCTGCAAACCCTATGTATTGGTCACATGCTTCACATTTACAGCCATCACCCTTACAAGATCGTTCATGAAGTTGTTTTCCTTTGTCGATCATCAATATCTTATAGCCAGGGTGTAGCTCTGTTAGTTTATGAGCCATAAAGATAGCGCTCACTCCTGCTCCTATAATAATGACATCATACATAGTAACCCTCCGTTTATTGTTTCTTTCAATCAGCATACCATACGAAAGGCCTCTCATTTAGAGGGTGGTGACTAGAGAGCCTTTGATAAAAGAAAGGTTCAGAACCGTCATTCCTGACGATTCTGAACCTTATCTTCTTCACTTCGTTGTTTTTCAAGTTTTTGTTGAATTCGATTAAACTCTTTGCTTGGAGGCATTAAACTAACGACTATATCTCCTGCCTCACCACTTAACTCTAAGTCGTGTGCAAAGAACTCGAGTTTTCCTGAAGGTTTCTTGATGAACAGTTGGATTGTTTCTTCATCAATTTCCTCTACATATTGGTCATATTTATATTGCTGTGTAATGTTCGTTTTACGAAGTACGTAGCCACTTTCCACTTTTCGATTCAAGTGTTCCCACGTAGCACCTTCCCGGAATGCAATCCGTCCACCAATTGTATGAACAAGCTCCTCGATATCATCGCCTCTATCATTTCTTAAGCTGAGTTGATAAAGATTGTTTCTCCCTATTTCAGGAACAAAGGTCGTGCATACTAGTGCATTGTAAGAGTCCAGTTCGGTGGCGGCAATCATATATTCATATGGAGTCAAATCCAGCCTATATTCAGTTTGCTCAGAAAGAATTTCTCCTCGATAAAAAGGAACTCCAGCTTTTCTAGCCGTTATCAGCCTTTTCCACGATGAATCAGTGACTAACACAGGTACTTTTAACTGCTGAAGTGTGCGTGAAAGAGCCGTACTGAATGAGCTTCCTCCAACAATGACGACACCCGGCTGCTCATCACTGGCTAAATGTAACTTTTCAGCCGTCCATCGAATCGAGAATCCATGGACCACAACCGTCGCAAACACAAGCGCAAATGTAAGTGAAATCAATATTTTTGCATCTTCAAACCCTGCTTCAAGAAGAACGCTAGCAAAGTAACTGGCCACTGTTAACGCTACAATACCTCGCGGTGCAATCCACCCGACTAGGGTTTTCTCCTGCCAGGAGAGATCGGTCCCAATTGTAGAAAGCCAGATGGAAAGAGGTCTTACGACAAAGAGCATTAACAATACGAACGCTAAGATTTGCCACTGGAAGATTTCTAATAGGGTTTCAACGGATAGCGATGCTGTTAACATGATAAAGATTGTCGAGATCAATAAGACAGAAATATTCTCTTTAAAGTGCCTCATGTCATCGATAGACGATATATGCATATTCGCAATTGTAATCCCCATTGCAGTTACTGCTAGTAACCCTGTTTCATGGGCAATTTCATCCGCTACGGCAAAACATAGGATAACAACCCCGAAAACAACCGGAGATTTCAAAAATTCAGGAACGTACCCCTTCTCAAACATCCATCCTATTCCGCGTCCGCATAAGAACCCAAATAGTGTGGCGAACAAGGACGCTAGGAAAAAGATAAGAAGAACAGTAGGCGTCGCTTCTTCAAATTGGAGGAATTTAATGATTTCAAATGCAAATACCGCTAGAAGTGCACCGAGCGGATCTACGATGATCCCTTCCCATTTTAATATTTTGGCTGGTCTTGGCTTAAGCTTCGCCTGCCTTAATAAAGGAAGAATAACGGTAGGACCGGTAACAATGAAGAGTCCACCTATTACAAAGGCCACCCCCCATGATAGTCCAGCTACATAATGGGCAGATAGTGATCCAAGTAACCATGCGAGAAATGCACCGGCTGTAACGATTCTACCAACTGGTTTTCCAAGCCCCTTTATTTCACGAAAATCTAAATTCAAACTTCCTTCAAATAAAATAATAGCAACTGCGATAGAAACAAACGGATCAAATAAATCCCCAAAAACATTATCAGGATGTAGGATACCAAAGATCGGACCCACAAGCAGACCGATTATAGACATCACTACGATGGCAGGCATGTTAAACCTCCAGGCAAACCACTGTGAAAACACACCGAGGACGCCCACAAGCATAATATTAAACAAAATTGAATCTACCACAGGCAGCCTCCTTTTCGAAACAGTTCTTCTGCTTCCTTCTCTATCTAAGTATTCTATAACTTTAAATGATTTCAGTAAACTTGTATGGATTCCTGCTCATAATTCCCTGAAATTAGTAAATATTGCTCCTACAACGTTTTTCTTTTCATTCTAGTTTGGAGTGACTTTTCAATCTTGAGAAGCATCTGTTCTTCAGAAGGAGTTGCGATGGTGACAGCGATTCCTTTTCCACCTGCTCTAGCTGTTCTTCCAATCCGATGAACGTACCCCTCTACATCAAGAGGAATATCATAATTGATCACATGCGTGACACCATCGATATCAAGACCTCGCGCAGCAATATCCGTCGCAATGAGGAACTGAAAGTCATCATTGCGAAATTGTTCTACTACTTGTTCCCTCTTAGCTTGAGAAAGGTTTCCATGAAATATCCCACATTGAATCCCTTTTAAGCTAAGTGCTTCAGCTAGACGAGCTACCCTTCTCTTTGTTCTACAGAAAAGAATCGCTTTGTATGGACGAAATTGATGCAGAATGGTCACTAACGTATCCTGCTTTAACCGAGCTTTGGTCACGAACACAGTTTGTTTTATCTCCGGAATCACGGCAGAATCATCATAACATTCTACAGGGTCAGCTAGAAATCGATTGGAAAGCTCTTTAATAGGTGCTGGCATCGTAGCTGAACATAGGACTGCTTGTCTGTCCTCAGGAAGGACTTCCATCAAGTCAGACACTTCAGGTAAAAAGCCAGTATGTAACATTTGATCTGCTTCGTCCAATATGGATATAGAAACAGAATCCAAGTCGATCGTACCCCGTCTAACGTGATCAAGCAGTCTACCGGGCGTACCTACAGCAATTGTCGCTACCTTAAGGCGAGCGATTTGAATATGTATATCTTGCCCTCCATAAATCGCAACTGCTTTCTCTTCTGAAGGTAAAAGCTTTCTCACTTCCTCTGTTATTTGTATTGCTAATTCTCTTGTAGGTGTAATAACAAGGATTTTTACCCTATTTTCACCATCGTTAAGCATTTCAACTGCAGGAAGAAGAAATCCAAAGGTTTTTCCTGTACCCGTTCTACCTCTAACAAGGAGGTCCTTCCCTTCTAATAGAGGAGGAATCATTTTTTCTTGAATTGTGGTAGGCGTTTCGATTCCATCTCCTGCTAATTGTTCGATCATTTCCTTTCTTAGCCCAAATTCAATAAATCCATTCATCCATACCCCTGCCTTCTATTGAAAAAGAAGCAGGCGTGCCTGCTTCTTACTTATCTTGATCAAGTTTCAACTTGGCAAGCGCATCTGCTAGTGCCGTGTTGACCGGTTCATCCTTCTGTTGATTCTTCATGTATTTTGAAACATCTCGCTTGGACGCTTTATGATTCTTCTCTTTACTCTTACGTTCATTGAATGAAGAAAGCTTTTCGCGATGGCCACATTTACAAATAAACGTCTGTGCTTCTCCCTGGCCATGTAATTCAAGTTTCTTCTTACATTTCGGGCATCTTGCATTTGTAACTCTGCTCTTCCCTTTACGGTAACCACATTCTCGGTCCTGACAAACAAGCATTTTACCTTTCTTATTCGACACTTCTAACATCAAGTTACCGCAATCTGGACATTTCGTACCAGTAAGGTTGTCGTGCTTAAATTTCTTTGTGCTTGCTTTAATATTTTGCACAGTTTCTTCTGCATAAGCCTTCATTTCTTTAATAAATGCTTGCTTCGTTAACTTTCCTTTTGCGATCGCTTCAAGCTTTTGTTCCCATTCTGCGGTTAGTGCAGGAGATTGAAGCTCTGTCGGAACAAGTTCTAGAAGCTGTTTTCCTTTTGCTGTTATCGTTAAATCCTTCCCCTTCTTTTCGATCAGGAAGCTGTTAAACAGTTTTTCGATAATATCAGCTCGAGTAGCGACTGTACCTAGTCCACCTGTTTGACCTAGCGTTTTCGCAAAACGTTGATCTTGCTGCTCGAGGAACTGTGCAGGCTTCTCCATTGCTGTTAATAATGAACCTTCATTAAAACGAGCCGGTGGGTTGGTGGTCCCTTCTGTTCGTGTAAGAGAAAGAACCTTCAGCTTCTGGTCGCTTTCTAGCTCTGGTAAGATTTCGTCAGTTTCTTCATTTCCATATACTTCTTTCCAACCTTTTGAGATGATCTTTTTACCTTTTGCTTCAAAGTTCTCATTATCAATCTGAGCATGAACCGTGATTTGTTCATATTCATAAGGTGGATACAAGGCAGCCACAAAGCGCTTAACAATCAGTTCATATACCTTGCGATCTTTATCACTCAATTCGCGGATAACAGGGTGCTGCTCGGTTGGAATAATCGCATGATGATCAGATACTTTACTATCATCAATAATATGCTTTCCAGCTCTAAGAGGTTGACCAACAACTTTTCTTGCAGCTTTTTCATATGAAGAAACAGCTTGAAGACGTTCTTTTAACGTTTCCTTCATATCTGAAGATAAGAAACGGGAGTCTGTCCGCGGATAAGTAACGAGCTTGTGCTGCTCATATAACCGTTGTGTAGCTGACAGTGTTTCTTTTGCTGAGAAGCCATAACGTTTGTGTGCATCTCTTTGAAGTTCAGTCAGGTCATAAAGCCCAGGAGAATACGTCTTTTTCTTCGCTTTATCGACTGATCGAATAGTAGCGGATTCACCCGCTATTCTAGACTTGGTTTCATCAATTAGATTTCGATCAAAAACGTTCGATTCTTTCGTTTGTTTGTTTCGCCATTTAAGCGAGAAACCATCCACAACAGCTACCAACCCATAATAGCGCTCCGGCTGAAATGATTTGATTTCTTCTTCTCGATGAGCAATCATCGCGAGGGTTGGCGTTTGTACCCTTCCACTTGAAAGCTGCGCATTAAATTTCGTCGTTAGAGCTCTTGAAGCATTCAAGCCAACATACCAATCCGCTTCAGACCGCGCTGCTGCCGATTGATAAAGGGCCTCATAGTTTTTGGCATCTTTTAAATTCTTAAACCCTTCGCGAATCGCCTTATCTGTAACAGACGAAATCCAAAGCCGCTTCATCGGTTTGTTTACGCGAGCTTTTTCAATCGTCCATCTCGCTACGAGTTCGCCTTCCCGTCCTGCATCTGTGGCAATGATGATTTCATTTACATCCTTACGGTTCATCTGCGCTTTAACGGCGCTGAATTGCTTCCCACTTCTTTTGATAACGACAAGCTTTAATGGGGAAGGGAGCATGGGCAGATCATCTAAATTCCATGTTTTATACTTTTCATCATATACCTCTGGATCTGCCAGGGTAACAAGATGCCCAAGCGCCCATGTCACAATATAACGATCTCCCTCTAGATATCCGTTACCTTTCTTTGAACAATTCAATACTCTAGCAATATCTCGTCCTACTGAAGGTTTTTCAGCAAGAATTAATTGTTTACTCACTTTACCAATCTCCTCAATTCTACCTCTGCTTTCCTCTTATCATACCAGCTAGAATGTTACACGTGAAACAATGAAGCGCAAAGAAGTTTCTGTTGCTGAAGTTCCTATAAGAATGGAGCTGATTTTCGCTTGCTAACAAAAAAACTGTCGAAGACTTAATCGACAGCTTTGTTCTAGGAATTATATTCGATACACTCTAGCCTCGTATGGCTTAAGTATTAATGGTTCTTTTTCACTTTTTTCTACTGGATAGTTATGAAGCAGTAGCTTCTCATCCTTCAAGTTAAATTCAAAATGGAATGTAGCTGGTTCAGTCGAAAGGTTCGTAATAACAACAATTTTTTCGTCGTTAGTTGTACGCGTATAAGCATAAATTTGGTTATGGTCTTCAAGGATCAAGTTATAGGTTCCATATGTGAAAACTGGATGATCTTTCTTTAGAGAAATCATTTCTTTATAGAATGATAATACGGAATCTTTATCTTGCTCTTGGTTCGCTACATTGATCTCGTGGTAGTTTGGATTCACTTTCATCCATGGTGTTCCCGTGGTAAAGCCTGCATTTGAATCTCTATTCCACTGCATAGGCGTACGGCTATTATCACGAGACGATGCCCAAATGATTTTCATGATGTCCTCATGAGATACGCCGGCTTCTCGTTGAATACGATAGCGATTTTTATCAGCAATATCATCATAGTCTTCTATTGAAGGGAACTGAACATTCGTCATCCCAATTTCTTGTCCCTGGTATATGAAAGGCGTTCCCTGCATCAGGAAGTACATCGCCCCCATTGCAGTTGCGCTTTCCTTCCAAAATTCTTCATCATTTCCCCAAGTAGATACTACACGAGGTTTATCGTGATTCTCGACGAAAAGTGCATTCCATCCATCACCCTCAAGCCCCTTCTGCCAACGGGTTAAGACCCTCTTCAAAGCTACGATATCCAATTCAGTGTTATTCTCGGCATCCCAAAGTCCTAGGTGCTCGAATTGAAAAATCATATCCATCTTACCTTGTTCTTTTCCAACCCACTTATCTGCTTCCTCTATAGACACGCCGTTTGCTTCCCCTACAGTCATTACATTGTAGTTCGCATACGTTTTATTTTTAAATTCTTCAAGGAACGGTTGAATTCCATTTTGATTCATATGCATATCAAAGGATGAAACATATTTATCGTTCTTTGGATTTGGCATATCTGGTAAACCCGGTCGCTTTTTTATATGACTGATCGCATCGATCCGGAACCCATCGATTCCTTTATCGAGCCACCAATTTACGGTGTCGTATAGTGCATCACGTACATCAGAGTTTTCCCAGTTTAAGTCAGGTTGCTTAGTTGAGAATACATGAAGATAGTACTGATCTGTTTTCTCATCATATTGCCATGCAGATCCTCCAAAGATACTTTCCCAGTTATTTGGTTCATGGCCTTCTTTTCCATCTCGCCAAATATACCAATCTCGTTTTGGGTCTTCCTTTGAAGATCGGGATTCCACAAACCACTTGTGCTCGTCACTCGTATGATTGAGTACAAGGTCGATAATTAGCTTCATTCCACGATCATGTACTTCACGAAGAAGACAATCAAAGTCCTCCATCGTACCGAAGTCTTCCATTATGTCTTGATAATCAGAAATATCATACCCATTATCATCATTTGGAGACTTGTACATCGGACAAATCCAGATCACGTCGACTCCTAATTCTTTTATATAATCTAGTCGTTGAATAATCCCTTGCAAATCACCTATGCCATCACCGTTAGAGTCTTGGAAACTGCGGGGATAAATTTGATAACCTACTGCTTCTTTCCACCAAATTCTATTCATTCTCCTACACCCCCATCTATTTATTTGAAAACGAGGCAACTCATTTTAAGTGCAAACGTTTGCTCAATTGCATAATAAAAAAAGCCTTCATATGATATCGCTTACTTAAGTTTACTCGCAATCTACTTAATTATCAATATACTTGTCAAAGTAATTTTAGAAGCATGAATTGACCAAACGATGGAGAATGTATAGAATATCTTAATAATATAAGTGAAAGCACTTCGTATATTTTTGGTAATATGGTCCAAATGTTTCTACCAAACTACCGCAAATGGTTTGACTACGATGATTACATAAGATGTGTCATCCTCTGTCAGGCTGGAGAATTCCAGAACGAGAGGAGCTTATCAGAATGAATCCATTAGTAAAAAGAATTCATACGGCATCAGGAAAAGAAACTGCTGATATTGTGATTAAGCATGCGAAGATTTTAGATGTGTATAATTTGCGTCTCATAACAGGGGATGTCGCGATTAGTGATGGGAAGTTTGCAGGTATCGGTGAATACGAGGGGAGACAAATCATTGATGCAAAACAAAAGATTCTCGTCCCTTCACTTATCGATGCCCATGTCCACATTGAATCTGCAATGGTGGCTCCATCGCAATTCGCAAGGGCCGTGCTCCCCCACGGAGTAACCTCTGTCGTAACGGACCCTCATGAAATCGGGAATGTGCTTGGTGTGGAAGGGATATCCTTCATGATTGAAGATTCGGAACAAATTCCGATGGATGTTTTCTTTATGCTTCCTTCTTGTGTCCCTTCCACCCCCTTTGAGAACGCAGGTTCCGTGCTAAAAGCTAAAGAACTGAAACCCTTTTATAGCCACCCCCGGGTCCTAGGACTTGCTGAAGTGATGGACTATCCTTCCGTGAGAAATGCAGATCCTTCCATGATCGAGAAGCTTCTTGATGCACATCGAAACAATAAGAAAATCGATGGGCATGCAGCAGGTCTTACAACTGATGCATTAAATGTCTATAAATCTGCTGGCATTACCACGGACCACGAATGTGTCAATGCTGAGGAGGCACTAGAACGGATTCAAAGAGGGATGTATGTTCTTATTCGTGAAGGATCCGTTGCAAAAAACTTAAAGCAACTCCTTCCTGCGATCACCGCTCATAACGCAAGACACTTTATGTTTTGTACCGATGATAAGCATTTGGACGACCTAATATCTGAAGGTAGCGTCGATCACAACGTTCGACTGGCTATCGAAAATGGTATAAATCCATACCTTGCTATTCAGATGGCATCACTCAACGTTGCCGAATGCTATGGCTTGAACAAAGGAGCTATTGCTCCTGGCCTTGATGCAGACTTTCTTTTGTTGAACGATCTTGAGACCTTCGATATTCATCACGTCTATCATGGTGGAAAATTTGTTGCGGAGAAAGGTACAGCTTCATTTGAATCCAACGCACCCCAATATGAAGTTCGTAACACAGTTCATATACCTGAATTAAGCAAGGAAAGTTTTTCCATCACGGTAGAAAATGAGCGCGCAAATGTCATTGAAATCATTCCAAATCAAATAGTGACAAAACACCTCAAGGTCGAGGTGGAGAAGGATACTGAAAACAAGTTTATCCCTTCGGAAGAAAGCGACCTCATGAAGCTGGCAGTAATCGAGAGACATCATAAAACAGGAAATATCGGTCTTGGAATCGTAAAAGGACTAGGAATAAAAAATGGTGCGATCGCCACTACTGTCGGACATGACTCCCATAATATCATCGTTGCAGGTACGAACGATGAAGATATCATCACAGCAGCAAACCTCTTGAGTAATATAGGCGGTGGCCTGGTGGTTGTCAAAGAGGGAGAGATAATCGGTGAACTGCCGTTGCCGATTGCGGGACTGCTTTCAGACAGAGATTACCAAACGGTTAACAAAGGGTTGAGCCGGTTAGATACAGCGCTAAGAAAGGTTGGAGCTCCAGAACATTTCAACCCTTTTCTAACGCTTTCATTTTTAAGTCTACCTGTCATTCCTGAACTAAAGCTCACGGACATGGGACTATTTGATGTAAAAGCATTCAAACATATCCCTATCGATCAATAGAACAGTTAGTAAAGAGCACGCCCAGCAAGATGATGGGGTAGTGCACCCCGGAAGTTAGAGTTAATAACTAACTTTTAGGGGTGCACTACCTGGGCGGGCTCTTTACTATCACTTTAGGAAATGCTGATTGTAACTTTCGCTTCTTGTTGGGCGGAGCGATATGCTCCTTCCATCAGTACCGTCAAATCGAGTGCGAGAGCGATATTTTCATCGGTACGCTTATTATGTTGAACATGATCGACCCATTGATTGAACGGAGATGGTTGGTCAACCGGAATGGTAACTCGCTCGAATCCTTCTCCTTTATTCATTAGCAAGACATCACCGGTCATTCCATAAAGAACGGAACCCTTTGTTCCATGTAACTCAATAGTAAAAGGAGAATGTGGGTTTACAAAACCCGTTTCAATAATGCCGTATGTGCCTCCTGCGTAATGAAATGTGACTACCGCCTGATCTTCAACGGGCTTTGCCGTCACATATCCAAATTGTGATAAGATACTTTTCGGCATTCCTTGAAATAACCTTGTTAAATAGACTGGGTGACACCCTAAATCTATCAAAGCTCCTCCCTGGCAAGCTTCTTTATCATAGAAATGATTAGGTAACCAACCTGCAAGAGCTCCATCATGCGCAAGTCGGACTCTAGATTGTGTAATTTCTCCAATCTCACCAGAGGAGATGATATTTTGTATCGCTAAGGTGTAACCATCATAAACCCTTGGCAAGGAAACAAACAGCTTTACTCCCTCCTGTTTCACCGTATGGATTATTTCTAAAGCCTCATCTTCTGTTGCAGCAAGTACTTTTTCTGTGAAAATGTGCTTTCCTGCTTTGGCGGCTTTTATCATAACCTCTTTGTGCATATTCGTTGGACAAGTCACAACCACCCCATCGATCGAATCGTTACCAAGAATTTCATCGATGGTACTTATGTACGCTACTCCCCACTTCTCGGCTTTCTTCCTTCCTCGTTCTTCATTCTCATCCCAAATCGCAGTTATGGTCGTTTCAGGATGTTGTTGAGCCTCTTTAGCGTAATCTTTTGCGTGAACGTGCCAAAAACTTATCATTGCAAGATTCATTATGACATCCTCCTATCTGTGCGGAATGATAGCGCTTTAATTAATTGTATAAGAGATCATAACAGTCCATCAATTCATTAGGAAATTTTTTTGAGAAAAATTTAAATTAGTGTAGATTTTCTATTTATGATATAATAGTAGTTGTGCTATAATTAATTATTTTGGAGGTGGGCGCTTGTTTGAGGTAGGCGACAAAGTTTTTTATCCCATGTACGGTGCAGGTGTAATCGAAGCTATCGAAGAGAAAGAAATTCTGGGCGAAACACAGCTCTATTATATTCTTCATATTGCATTTCGTGATATCCAGGTGATGATACCAAAAGGCAAAATGGAGAACTTGAATATCCGTGAAGTATTGGATTCCAATAAAATGGATGATATTCTAACCACCTTTCATCATGACGCTGAGTTTGATGAAGAACCGAATGCAAATAGAAACCAGCGATACCGCGATAACATGAATAAGCTGAAAACCGGGGATATCCGCAACCACGTAGAGGTCATTCGAGAACTGGTTACCCTCAACAAGAAAAGACCACTAGGAACAGACGACAAAAAGCTGCTTGAAAATGCACAGCAGTTTCTCATAAGTGAAATTGTACTAACAAAAGATGTAGAGATCGATCAGGCTACGACGATGCTGAATGAAGCGATCTATCAATAGAATACGTAACGAAAAGGCCAGCTCCAAACCGGAGCTGGCCTTTTGTGTTTACTTTCCTAATACATTCGTCTGAAACGCTGAAATAGCTTTATATTCATCCGTCAACTTTTGAGAAATACTCGTATAAATCGGCAGTAACTCGGAATATAATTTCACACTTTCTTCTTCAGGCTGATGGGCAAACGTACTGCCAACAAGGTCTGATACGATACTATATGAATCGATATCGCCTAGTGCTTCCATCCCTAGGACAATGGCACCGAGACATGAGCTTTCATAGCTTTCAGGAACAATTACTTCCTCATTAAAAATATCTGCCATCATTTGACGCCACAGAGCGGACCTTGAAAAGCCACCAGTTGCTTTAATTTGTTTCGGTTCACCGATAAGTTCTTTAAGTGCCTCTAACACACTATACAGGTTGAATATAACACCTTCCAAAACCGCTCGAATCATGTGTTCTTTCTTATGGTGCATCGCTAGACCGAAGAAACTTCCTCTCGCATCTGAATTCCACAACGGAGCACGTTCTCCAGCAAGGTATGGATGAAAGATCAATCCATCTGAGCCTGGTCGCACTTGTTCAGCAATTCTAGTTAAAATTTCATATGTGTCGATACCTAGACGCTTTGCTGTTTCCATTTCAGAGGCTGCAAACTGATCTCTAACCCATCTGAACGTTATGCCGCCATTGTTGACTGGCCCGCCGATCACCCATTTGTTTTCAGTAAGAGCGTAGCAAAAGATTCGTCCATGAGGGTCTGTCACAGGACGATCCGTTACCGCACGAATGGCTCCGCTCGTTCCGATCGTTACCGCTACCACGCCAGGATCGATTGCATTCACACCCAAATTCGATAAAACACCATCGCTTGCTCCAACAACAAATTTAGTCGACTCACTAAGCCCAATTTCTTCGATATATGGCTCTTTCAAGCCGTCCACAATCGTAGTAGTTGATACAGGAGTAGATAATTCATCTTTTGTAACACCCGCGATCTCTAGCGCCTCTTCATCCCAATCAAGCTTCTCAAGGTTGAATAAACCCGTTGCAGAAGCAATCGAATAATCAATTACGTATTTATGGAAAAAGCGGTAGAAGACATATTCTTTGATCGAAATAAATTTACTAGCTTTCGAAAATACATCCTCTTTCTCATTCTTCATCCATAATAATTTTGATAAAGGAGACATCGGATGAATTGGCGTACCTGTACGCATGTAGATCTCATGACCATTCATTTCTGATTTGATCTTCTCTGCCCACTTTGCACTTCTATTATCTGCCCACGTAATACAGTTTGTTATTGGCTTTCCATCTGAATCTACAGCAATTAAACTATGCATAGCCGAACTAAAGGAAACAAATGATATGTTTTCTGAAGAAAGATGTTGTTCAGTCAACACTTCCCGAATTGATTTCACCACAGCAAGGAGAATCTCTTCTGGGTTTTGTTCTGCTGTACCTGGTGTAGGTGTTAGGAGTGGATATTCAACGCTATGTTTTGTAACTGGATGACCTTTCTCGTTAAATAACACAGCTTTCGTACTCGTCGTACCAATATCGACACCAATCATAAATGTTTCTTTCAAAGTAAACTCCTCCTGCATTCAGTTTAATAAGAAAATGCGAGCATTAAGATGCTCGCATCCGACTTCGACTATCCAATAAAGAAACTACAAACAAAGACCACGGCGAACCCGACAAGACCAATCAAGGTTTCCATGATCGTCCATGACTTTAACGTATCTTTTTCATTTAATCCTAAGAATCGGTTCACTAGCCAGAAGCCAGAGTCGTTCACGTGAGATAGCACTGTTGCACCAGCTGCAATGGCAATAACCATCATTCCTAATACTGGTCCCTGCATATCCATGCTCGTAATCAGTGGAGACATAAGACCTGCTGCGGTTACCATCGAAACAGTCGCAGAACCTTGTGCAACACGAACAGCGGCTGCAATTAAGAAGGCTAATAGAATAGGAGGTAATGGTGATGAAGCCATTTTCTCACCTAGAACTTGTCCTACACCTGAATCAATCAATACTTGTTTGAAAACACCACCAGCACCGGTTACAAGAATGATGATACCAGCTGGCTCAAGAGCTTTGTTCGCAATACCCTGTACATCTTCCTTCGTATACCCACGCAATGTCCCCAGCAGGATAAATGCAAGGATTGTTGCGATTGTTAATGCCACGAAAGGATGTCCCATGAACGTTAAGAAAGAACGTAGGGGAACGAGTGAAGTACCATCTTTAATCAGTAAATCAGATAGTGTGTTCGCTAAGATTAAAACTAGTGGAATCGATATCAAACTAGTAACCAACCAAAAGCTCGGAAGCTCTTTATCGTATTTCTTCTCTTTAATTTCCATGTAGTCCGGAACTGTTGCATGAATTTTCTTCCCGATATAACGTCCAAATAAAGGTCCAGCAATAACCATTGATGGAATACCTGCAAGTACACCGAAGAAAATAACCCAACCAAGATCCGCTCCAATTAAATCAGCAACTGCGATCGGCCCTGGCGTAGGCGGGATAAAGCTGTGTGTTACAGCAAGTCCAGCTAGAAGTGGAATTGCATAATGTAGCAATGATTTCCCTGTTTTTTTCGCAAGACTATAAACAAGTGGAACAAGAATAATAAAACCAACATCAAAGAAAACGGGAATTGCGACGATAAAACCTGTTAACCCTAATGCCCACTGTGCTCGTTCTTCGCCGAACTTCTTAATGAGCGTTTGTGCAAGTCGTTCAGCTCCACCAGATACTTCTAACATCTGACCAAACATCGCACCTAAACCAACAACGACTGCAACGAATCCAAGTGTTCCGCCCATTCCGTTCTTGACCGACTCGATAACCCCTTCTAACGGCATCCCTGCTGCGATCCCTACTAGTAAACTCACTAATAAGAGTGATACAAAAGCATGCAGTTTCGTTCTAATAACAAGGAATAAAAGCACAAAAATAGCAAGAACTGCTAACAAAATTAACATATTACCTGACATGTTGTTTCCTCCTTCATTTTCGTATGTACTAAGCTTTTCGAAGAGACCCATACTATTTGTTGGTTCACCTTAGGAATCGCTTACATAATTAACATGAATAATGACGTCCAAAAGAACTATATGTAAAAAAGCATTACCATCAAGGAAAAATATTTCCTACTTACGAATTATACAATAAATATTTTTTATTGCAACCGCTTCCAAGAAATCTATTTTCATAAGTTTTGTAATCGGTTACAATAAAGAGAACAGAGTAAAGTGAGAGGAGAATGTTTATGTCTAGCACTGAAACCCGTCACTGTCTTCCTAGAATTCGCTCTTCATACTCTCAGTTTAGTGAAAAAGAGCGTCAAGTAGCGGATTACATATTAAATCATTCGAGCAAAATCATCCATAACACGATCAATCAAGTTGCGGAGGATTTAGGCGTTGCGGATGCAACCGTATTTCGATTTTGTAAGCGCATTGGCTTCAAAGGGTTTCAAGCGATGAAGATTGCCCTTGCCGCAGAAATCGTTAACCCAATTCAAGATATCCACGAAACGATTTCAGAATCGGATTCCAGAAAAGATGTAGCAGAGAAAGTACTGCGCTCTAATATTAGAACGCTTGAAGATACGCTTCATATTTTAGACAGTTCTAGCATTGAGGATGCTGTAGAAGCCCTTTTGAACGCTGATCAGATCGAGTTTTATGGAAATGGTGGATCAGGAATCATTGCGATGGATGCACAGCATAAGTTTATTCGAACAGGTCTGCGAACGGCGGCTTATAGTGATGCGCACCTGCAAATTATGAGCGCTTCCCAGCTAACAGATAGTGATTTAGCGATTCTCATCTCTCACTCAGGAACAAACAAAGACATCATGCGAGTAGCTGACATCGCAAAAGAAAGTGGAGCTACCACGATTGCGATCACAAACCTTGCTACATCTCCATTAAGTAAAAAAGTAGATATTTCGTTATACACTGTTTCACAAGAAACAGAATTTCGCTCTGAAGCACTCGCATCTAGAATTGCGCAGCTGAGCCTTGTAGACGCCCTTTATGTGAATGTCATGATCGCAAGAAAAGATGAAGCTAAGGACTCTCTTCAGCGTATGCGTGAAGCAATCTCTTCCAAAAGGCTTTAATAGAAAAAGCCCCACATCGATCGATGCGGGGTTTTAAATGCTCTATTTAATCTCAACCTTTTATTTTTTCGATAAAGACTACTTTTAAATAATTTCCTTCTCGGAATTCTTTCGTGGTACGGAAATCTTCTGGTAGAGAATATTCTTCAAGTAACTTATATTTTCCACCACTCTCTTTAAATGCCTGGTCCACAAAACCTTTAAACTTTTTCATATCATAGCCACTATAATTCGTTGAGGCTACGATTACCCCTTTGTCCTCTGTTATGGCAATCGTCTCTTTCAGCAGATTCTTATAATCCTTAGCAGCGCTAAATGTATGTTTTTTAGAGCGTGCAAAGCTAGGTGGATCTAGAATCACCATATCAAACTTAAGGTTCTTCTTCACAGCGTACTTAAAGTACTTGAATACATCCATCACTAAAATGTTCTGTGCTTCATAGTCGATTCCATTGACGCTAAACTGCTCGATCGTTTTATTTAAGCTTCTGTTCGCAAGGTCAACGCTCGTTGTGTGAACCGCGCCACCTAATGCAGCGAAAACAGAAAAGGCGCCCGTGTAGGAGAACGTATTCAATACACTCTTTCCTTTCGCATACTTATCACGGATGATTTTTCTAACAGGTCGCTGATCTAAGAACACGCCTACCATAGCGCCCTCATTAAGATAAACCGCAAAATCGACCCCGTTTTCTTTGACGATAAGAGGAAACTCACCACGTTCGCCAGCTACAAAATCATCATCATCGACATATTGTCCTTTAGCGTCAAACCGTTTTTTCTCGTATATACCTTTGAAGTTAACGAGCGTTTTTAATGAATTTACAACCTCATTCTTAAATGAATATGCGCCTTCACTATACCAATTGATCAGGTAATAATCGTTGAACCGATCGATCGTTATTCCTCCAAGTCCATCACCTTCGCCATTAACAACACGAAAAGCAGTTGTACTTGGATCTTCAAAAAATGATTTCCGATAGTGAAGAGCTTTTTGAATTTTATTGGTGAAAAACGCTTCATCAATCGATTCACTTGCGTCCTGGGTCAAGACCCATCCGTATCCCTTGTTCTGCCTTCCATAATAGCCTTTTCCAATAAACTCTCCGTTATGATCTACAAGATTTAAAATCGCCCCCTCTTCTTTTAACTTCTCAGGGTTTGCGAGGGCTTCCTTAAATAAAAGGGGGTATCCGTTCAGAAACTTTTTTTTGTGCTTGGATTGAATTTGCACGCGCGTTTCGTTTCTCATCATGTCATCCTATCTGTTCAAGTTTTTGATTCTGCTTGCATTATAACATGATGCGATCTCCCTACATAAAACAGTATGAACGTTCAAAAGCTAATGAAAAGGTGGTGAACACGATGAAAGCGAAATCTGGAACTGACATTGAAGAAGTAAAGAGATTAAACGCAAATTCAGGTCTTACGTATAACCAAGCGAAACAAGAACTCGCGAAACGATTAGACCACAAAAAGAATAATTCATCGCTATTATAAACATTCAAATGGGACTTCAATGGGGGTGATGGTTTACAATAAACTGGTGTTGTTTTTTAGAGCATCAGGAGGTTTTAAACCATGACGAATGAAAAAAACTATTTCCGCACCATCCTCATATTAAGTGCAGCTGTCTGGCTCGTTGTGATGAATACAACGATGTTCAACGTCGCGCTTCCTAACATTTTAAGTGAATTTAATTTAAGTCCATCCGATGGTGCCTGGGTTGTTTCTGGATACTCAATTATTCTGGCGGTAACCACGATTACTTATACGAGATTGTCTGACTACCTTCCAATAAGACGTCTCCTTATAACAGGGATCGTTATTTTTAGTATCGGTTCAATACTTGGTTTTTTTGCTGAAAGTTTCGCCTTTCTTCTTACTGCAAGGTTATTACAAGCTACAGGGGCATCAGCAATTCCAGGGCTATCGATGGTGTTTGCGGGCAGATTCATTCCTTTGAAGAAACGAGGAAGAGCGATGGCATTCATTGCTTCGGCATCATCACTTGGGTTTGGCTTAGGACCAGTTATAGGTGGCATCATAACAGAATACCTTGATTGGAATTATCTTTTTATTGTAACGCTATTTGTACTATCACTTATCCCCATCCTTTTTAAACGCCTGCCTGAAGAGGAGGTAAAAAGGGGATCTTTTGATTTTCTCGGTGCAGCCTTAACAGGGATATCTGTTACGAGTTTCTTGTTATTCATTTCAACGTTCAATTTGCTTTATCTATTTTTAGGAGTCGTCGTTATCTTTCTACTTTGGGTACGAATCACAAAAACAAACATTCCATTTATTCAGCCCGAGCTCTTTAAAAAAAGGGGATATCGCCTTCTTCTTTATATGAGTTATCTAGGTTTCACGACGCATTTTGCTATCTTACTCCTAATGCCACTCATGCTACAAAACGTATTTGATAAGGGACCCTCTATCATAGGTTACATTATATTTCCAGGAGCTATGTTGTCAGCCGTTGCAGCTGTTTATGTAGGGAAGATGCTCGATCGTTATGGAAACATGAAGGTTATTTATCTTGCACACCTGTTACTTTTGATTTCCACGATCATCTTTTATTTCTTATCTCCACTGAATTCCTATATGACCATGTTCGGCTATATGTTTACTAGCTTCGGCTTCTCAAGTCTTTCTTCAAGTACCACGAATGAGGTATCACGTATTTTACCACCCTCTGAAACGGCTACTGGAATTGGTATGAAACAGCTCGTGCAGTTTGTCGGCAGTGCTTCAGGAGCAGTTCTAGGGGGAATCCTCCTTGAATTGAACGGATTGACATACAGCACGAACTCGTTTCAACTAACATACCTTTTCCTACTCGGAATTATGATTTTATCGCTAGGGATCGCGTATTACTATGCAAAAAAACATGTCTAGTGAAGAGCCCTCTTCAACGGTTGGAGAGGGCTCGATAGTTAACGTGATACGAACCGAACAGCTTCTTCAAACACCGACGGAAAGTCTTCAGGAAACTCATGCCCCATCCCTTCTATCACGATTAGCTTGCACGGAATGCTATGCTTCTCAAGAATAGAAACCGCTTTCAAAACACCTTCATAAAAAGGGTCACGATTTCCAGTAATGATACATCCTCGGGCGTTACACTTGTTAGTACTCGCTAGTTTCTCTAATTTATCCAAGTCCTCGAATGCCGGCACCACAGCAATGAACTTCTCAAAAAGCGCTTCTTGGCTTAAGCATAGCTCTACAGCTCGCCCGCCTCCTTGTGAAGCACCTGAAATGATAACGTGTTCTGACTCAATCTCACGGTTCATTGAAAACGTTGAATACGTCTCCCTTACATCCTCCCTAGTTTGTTCGAAATCATCCCATGAGAAACAATTATAGCTGAACAGCTGAGATGACTGCGGAAATCCAATAAGGTAATGATTTAATAGTCTTTTATCTTGCCACTCTAATGAGAAGTCTTCTACATTTGAAGCTTTCCAATGCAATGAGAAAATCGCCAATTCAGCATTATCGTTCCCTTCAACTTTTAGCAAAGGTTGTGCTGAATCCTGATTCGCACGATAGATAGATTCACATTGATCCAGGATATGTTGGAATTCCCTTGTATCTTTTACTACATCCAGCTCAGAATCAGAATTTAAAATATCTGGGTTCCACCATAGTCCGCTATCGATGATTTCCTGTAACTCGGCAATTGCTTTAGTTCTTTCACCTAGAAGACAATAAACATTGGCTTTCCAATGCCCTAGTCGATCCCGTTTCTCAGGAAAAGTTGTTTTTGCTTTTTCCATTAGTTCAAGTGACTCATCATACTGTTTCTTACCTACAAGATCGATCACACGAGTCTGGCAGTCTACGAATGTAAGCATAAGCATGGCCCCCCACTTTTATTTAGTTCAATATTAATTGAACTAAATAATTAAGTCAATATACTTATAACCGATTTTAATGTTTTAAATAATTGAAACTACTATGATAAAATAAAAAGAAAACTGGAGGATTTTCTGTGGCTTATGAATTAAAAATGTTTTATTCTCCTGTACATGAATTATTATTAAGCATGTCGTTATATAAGAGACAAACACAAATGAAATATTTAACTTTAGGTGCTACTTGGCCACAAGAAGTAGAAGAAAGAATATCTTCATCTTTACAAGAGCGCATTGCATCAAATACCACCCTTAACTTCGAGGACTTATCCGTACTATTAATGGCACAGTGTCCAATCGAAGATGACATCGATGGTTTGTTCGATTGGTTGCAATCCAAATCTTCAGGGGAACTTTACGAGCTACTTTCACCTTTTCTTAAGAGCTCGCTTCCACCAGATCTCGAGGCACAAAGAGACCGTTTCATTTCGCTTCTAAAGGAGTGGAGAGCAGAGTATTTTGATAAGATCGATACGACCATACTAGAAGATTTAAAATCTGACGCGATTGAAAAAAGTGAATTACTCAAAACATCAACACCAGCTGAAATCGTCCATAAAGCTAGCCGATTTGTCATCACTAACGACAACATTCAAACAGTTTACCTGATGCCTGGTTTTCACTTTTATCCCATGTCTTTAATCGATCAGTTTCAGAACACAGTGTTTATTACATATCCCGTTCACTCAAAGAAAAACGAACAGAAAGAACTTTTAAGAATCACTAAAGCATTAAGCGACGAAAGACGGCTTAACATCCTCACCTTTCTTTCTAGTGGAATTTATACGTTCACGAATATCGTCTCTGAAATCGGGATGGCAAAAGGAAACATTCACCATCACCTATCGATTTTACGAGCAGCAGGGCTCCTAAACATTCACATTACTGATGATCCAAATACGTTTTATTACAGCACAAATCGAAGCTTTACTTCCGACTTAACATCGAAACTAAATAACCTACTCAACTAAGCTCTCTAAAGCTCAAATATAAAGAAACCCCTCATGCAGAGGGGTTTCTTTTCAATCCTAGTTTCCAAATAAGCGGTGTCATGACTAATGCAAGTAGTAGATAGATCCACACCCCAAATGGTACAAATGTTGCTCCATAGTGAATGAATCCTAATAAAGGGATTAGTAAAATGAAGGGCAAGGTTTTCCATCCATCACCTTGACTTGCTCTCTCGAAAGGTTCAGAGAAAGGTAGTGTTCCTTTAATTAACTTAAAGCAAACCACGCTATAAATGAAAGTTAATAGAAAAACAATGAGGAGGTCAGGGAGAATCCGAATACCAAAAATCACTGTATAAAGGACACTAAGAACGATGAACAATGGCAGAAACAAACGAATGAGAAGAGCTTTAAGCGTTCCTTTTATACTATTGGTTAAATCTGCCACCGGCGCCACATGGTAGATCCACGCTCCCTTACTCTTGCTAGAATATTGAAGCATGATGACGACACCTGGAATCATCATCAACGCAGCATAAATCGAAAGATACGATTTCCCCTGTCCTAACATTTCGAAAGATCCCGCTGCTGAATAATTATTATAAAGAAAAACAAAGGGAAAGATCATCGCGAACCCTAGCGATGGGTAAATCTTTAGTTTAAGCTCTCGTTCATTCTTAAGCATTTTCTCTGCGAAGCGATAAAAAGCATGTTCTTCTTTACTTCGAGTAACCAAAGAGGCGAGACGTTTAAAGAGGCCGAACCTATTCCGTTTTGAACTCTTGGTCGTTTGATCCATTAATTTCACTAGATTTTCTTCGTATGTAGGAAGTATCTTTGTATACGCCACAAATGAAAGTACAGGAACTACAACTGCTAACGCAGAAAGTATAAAGTAGTACGGTCCTGTCTCACCGTTCAATACGACCGCGAACGGCGCACTGAACCACACGGGAGGTAATAACACCGTCCACCATTCAGGTGTGAATTGCGCTTCAAACTCTACGATTTCAAATGCACGGGCTACGACTTGATAGCCAAGCACGATGGTAATAGACAATCCGATCTGAACATAATTAATCATATCCCTCAGTCGCTCTCCACCGAAGAGCTTCAAAATAACATAATAGAGCATCGCTGTGATAGCAACAATAAACAGGTTGGTGAATAGGATCGTCAGGATGAACAACACCCCAAATAAAAAGCCATGTCGAATCGTACCAACGATAAGAGATGTACTTATCATTGCAACCGTTATGAAGAACAAGTAAATCGTTACATGGATCGCCTTTGATGCACTGATCGTTTTACTATTAACGGGCCTTGTTCCAAGAATCGTTTGATCTCTTACATCTAGTAATACTGAAGAAAAATCAGAAATCATCGTTGTCATGATTAAAAACATGAATACCCCAATGATTATACTCACTTGGAACATGTAGTTTTCACCAACAAACAAGATTGGAACAAGGGTCAAACCGGTAAACGCATAAAACCAGAGAGATTTTAAAAACTGGTTACTATCACTCTTCTTACTATTTCCCATGTTTTGACTCATGACAGTAGACGTTCGTCTTCCGTCCATCGTAAGCTTCACTTGTAGAATACGGCGCATCGTACCATAATCGATTCCTAATTTCTCAAAAAGCACCTTAAATACATCCAACAGCTTTAACGAATTGAAATTCTTCATGTTTTATCACGTTGTACGATTTGTACAAATTCCTCAGATAGATCTTTATATTCCTTAAATCCTGTTAACTGATTAAAGATTTCTTCTAATGAACCTTCTTTATTCTTCTGTCGAAGTTCTTCAAAACTCCCATCTGCTACAATCTTTCCTTCATTAAGAAGCAAAATACGACTGCTGATTTTCTCCACGACTTCCATGATATGAGAAGAATAGAAAATCGTTTTTCCTTGCTCAGATAGCTTTGCAAGAATCTCTTTGAAAATCATCACACTATTCGCATCCAGGCCATTGATCGGTTCATCTAGAAACAATAGATCTGGGTCATGCAATAAACTCGAAATGAGCAATACCTTTTGCTTCATGCCTTTCGAATAAGAAGAAATTCGAGAATCATACACTTCTTCAAGATCAAATATTTTCATTAACTCTCTTGCTTTTGTTTCTGCTTCCTCCGGGTCCATTCCATACAACTCACCCGTAAAGGAGAGATATTCTCTCGCTGATAAATTATCATAAATGTCAGCCATTTCTGGGACATAACCAATTCTATATTTATAATCCACCTGATTATCTTTTATATTGTCTCCAAATATCTCTATTTCACCTTCGTAAGACCCTTCAAGCCCTAACATAATTTTCACCGTCGTACTTTTACCCGCACCGTTCGGTCCTATGTAACCAATAATCTGTCCTTTATAGACATCCAGGTCTATTTCATCAAGGACAAGTTTATCGCCATATTTTTTTGTTAACCCCTTTAAGGAGAGAACTTTATCTCGTTGTTTTTCCATCTTACTTCCCCCTTTTTCTTTTGATTGTTACTATGTACTACGCATTTTCCATAAAAAGGTTTCAGAAACGGCTTCTCTTTCTTTCCTGAAGAGGATTAACGCGTAGCCTTGAGGGTATAAGAACAGTAAACAATTTCGAGGAGTCCGCCTAATGAAGAAAAAGTCATGGTATAAGAAAAAACGCTGGATTGCATTAAGTATCTTCCTTCTTATTTATTGTGGTATGTTACTTTATCATCGTTTTAAACCACTCCCTGAAGGAATATCGTACGCTTCGGAAGTGCACTCTTTGCAAGAAGATGATATAGAGTTTTTATACGATTTAACATATGACAAAGATGGTAAAGAAGTCTATGATCACTCTATTTTCGATGAAGTGAACAACACAATTAAGGAAGCAGATGATTTCCTCGTGCTAGATCTTTTTTTGTTCAATGGATTTACGGATGGGAAAAGAGATTATCCTAAAATTAGTGAGCGGTTATCGAACTCTGTCATAGAAGTGATGGAGGAAAACCCATCACTAAAAGTGGTTTTAATAAGCGATGAAATCAATACGTCGTATAATTCTCATACCGCTCCACAAATCAACAAATTAAAGGAGATGGGAGCAGAAGTTATTTATACGGACTTGAATCGTTTGCGAGATCCTAACCTATTCTATTCAGGACTATGGCGTATGACGTTCTCATGGTTCGGTAAGAGCGGTCCTGGCTGGATTCCTAACCCACTAGCATCGTCTGCCCCAAAAGTCACGATGCGCTCCTACTTAGATTTATTTAACATTAAAGCAAATCATCGAAAAACAGTTATGACCGAGGATGAAGGAATCATTATGTCAGCTAACCCTCATGATGCGAGTGGGTTTCATTCGAATATCGCCTTCAAAGTAAAAGGGAAAATTCTCAATGACTTGATTCGATCTGAGAAAGCGGTCGCTGCTTTTTCTGGAGGAGATTTATCAAGGTTTCCAGAGCTCCCTGCTGTGCAATCAACGGAAAAAGAAAAACAATCTAATGTTAAAGGACAGATCGTCACTGAAAGTAAGATACAAGATAGTGTTGTTACTGCGATCGACGACGCTAAAGAAGGCGATGAAATCAACATTGGTATGTTTTATCTAGCTGACCGGGATATTATCGATGCAATCGTTGACGCCACTGAGAGAAAAGTTATGGTGCGAATGGTTCTTGACCCAAACCAAAACGCTTTCGGTCATCAGAAGATGGGGTTGCCAAACCTGCCGATTACCGGGGAACTCCACAAACAAGGTGACAACTACTTAAAGATCCGCTGGTATGATACGAATAAAGAACAATTTCATACGAAAATGTTGTATGTGAAAGGGAAAGAGGAAAGTACGATAATAGGAGGATCAGGAAACTATACATCAAGAAATATGGATGACTATAACATGGAGTCTAATATTCACCTGAAAGCATCGAATGATTCTAAGCTTGTCCAAGACGTCGATCATTACTTTGAACGAATATGGAATAATGAGGACGGCGTATACACAGTTGAATATTCAAAGTATCAAAACACGTTATCGGCATTTAAATACATCATGTATATTCTTCAAAAACTATTCCAAGTAACCACGTATTAAAGAGATAGACAAACCAAAAACCCCGGAGAGTCCCGGGGTTTATTTACATGCGTTTTGCTTTGCTTTTGTTTCTCATTTTTCTCACAATCGGATAAATCATGGGACCATACTTGATTGCTCGTTTGATTAATTTCTTCATAACGAATGCCTCCCTTTATAAAGAGGCTATTCCCGGATTAAGAAATCATAAACGAAGTGAAGTGAACGACCACTAGCTATCAATCTTCATCTTTCACATCGGGGTCTTCTGGAAGAGGCTCGTTCATTTCTTCTTCCATCCTTTTCTTATATTTCTCTAATTGTTCTAAGTGAGTATTAAATTGCTCTTTATAAATCAAATATTGATCGCCGTCATGAATGACTCGGATACGCTTTTCGCGAATCAGCGTTTCAATATATTCTTCAGGTAATGATAAATATTCAGCCGTTTCTTTTATCGAGAGATACAAGAACACGTTCCTCCTTTTATATGTGCGTTATGACTAGCATTACAGTAGTGAAATTCTTGCTTGATAATCATCGATTAACTTCTTGTTATGAGAATCTGATCCATCGATATTGCCACTACGAAATACAGGAGGTTCTTTTCCACCAGCGATCATACGATCGATTACTTGAGCAACGATACCATTGAGTAGCGCCATCCCGATAACTGATGAAAGAGGAGCATAGGAAAAGCCTCTGTTTTCAAGCGAAAATACCGTATCCCCTGGTTTAATATGGTTATCGAGTACAAGGTCCACGGCATCTTTTAAATAAATGCCTTCTTTATGGCGAGAGGGTTGATCTTCACTTGCTTCTAAGGACGTCAATCCTATTACGAATGCGCCCTTCTCCTTACTGATACGCCCAACATCTACTGGTACTGGATTTCGTCCTGAGTTAGATACTACGATAACAACATCGCCATTCCTAATATCTTGCTCTTTCATAAAGGTTTCCGCAAACCCATTCATTCGCTCGTACTTTGAAGACTTGCTACCTCCTTGATGGAGCATTAATTCCTCGATCAGTATAGGACGCACAGGTGCTAAGCCTCCCGCTCGATAGAACATCTCCTCAGCCATCATATGGGAATGCCCACAACCAAACACATGAATGATGTTACCTGATTCGACCACTTCAGTCATTACCTTTACTGCTTGATCTATCGTTTGACGTTCATCATTTTCAATAACATCCAGTGCATGTTTTATTTCTGCAAAGTATTCCGAGAGCATACCTATGCCTCCTGTCGATTACCGCTTCAATGTGATCATAAACTTGTAACGATCGGCCCTATAAGATGATTTCACAACCTCTAGAGGAGTTTCATCTGCAAGTTTTGTGTTTCTTTGTATAAGCAAGATAGGGGAACCTTTTTTAATCTTAAGGAACTGAGACTCTTGTTGTGTTGCGACGGACGACTCGAGTACTTGTGTCGCCTCGCCAATCTTTATTGATAATTGTTTCTCAATATAATCATAAAGTGATTGACTAACGGTATCTTCCGTTATCCCTTTCACAAGGTTTGCAGATATGAAAGTGGTTTCTAGCGCCATCGGAATACCATCCGCAAGCCTGACACGTTTGATTTCATACACAGGAGCATGCTCTTGTATGTTCAACTGTTCAGAAATTGATGCAGGTGACGAAACGATTTCAAAACTGATCAACTTGCTACTAGGGACCATTCCTCTGCTCTGCATATCTTCAGTAAAGCTGGTCAACCCTAAAAGCTGTTGCTCAATCTTCTTCTCAGCAACAAATGTACCTACCCCTTTTTGACGAAACAGGTAGCCAGAATTCACAAGCTCAGTGATCGCCTGTCTCACTGTCATTCGGCTGATTTTGAACCTTTCTGCATATTCTCGTTCAGAAGGAAGTGAATCACCCGCCTTAAGCTCTCCCTTTTCGATCATCCCTTTGATTAGTTCTACAAGTTGATAATAAATTGGTAAAGGGGATGTTTTATCAATCATTCGTATGATTCTCCTTTCAGCCGTTTACAGGAATCCCTGACAATGCTTTTCGATCAGCAATTATTGTAACATGAGGGTGTTTTGTTAAAACGGAAGCAGGAAACCCCTCATCACTTTGTCTAGTAAGTAACTGTTGTAACGCATGTTGCTTCGACTCTCCTGATACCAACAATACGATTTCCTTACTCTGCATAATCGTCGAAATGCCCATCGTTATTGCTCTCTGTGGAACCTCATCGAGTTGATTGAAAAAGCGAGCATTGGCCTGACGCGTCGATTGTGTAAGCTCAACTACATGAGTCATAGTTTCAAAAGCAGTTCCGGGTTCATTAAATCCGATATGTCCATTGCTTCCTAAACCAAGAAGTTGCACATCGATTCCACCACACTGTTCGATCGTTCGTTCATATTCGATACATTCTTTATAAATATCCTTCGCAACGCCATTTGGAAGGTGCTTTTGACGAAACGGAAGATCGATCTCATTAAAAAGATGAGTCTCCATAAATTGATAGTAACTATTTGGATGGTCTGAATCTAGACCTACATATTCATCTAAGTTAAATGTTGTTACAGAACGATAAGAGGTACCGTGTTTGTCATGATCCTCCACCATTTTCCTGTATGTCCCTTTAGGTGTGCCACCAGTTGCCAATCCGAGTGTTATTTCCGGATTTTCTTTTACTTTATTAATAAAGAAGTCAGCTGCTATATTACTGAGTTCCTGATAATCCTCTGCTTCTATTACTCTCATACTGCCCCCTCCTTATTTTGTTTGCGCTCTTACACCTTTACAGAATGTCGCAAAGATTTCTCCTTGTTCATCGAGTAGGATGAGGTCTGCGTCCTTGCCAACAGCAATACTGCCTTTACGATCATAAACACCTAATTGACGAGCTGGATTTTCAGCAGCCATTTTTATCGCACTTTCTAGGGAACAGCCAGTGAATTCCTGAATGTTATTCAGAGCCTCGTTCATTTTTAGAACGCTTCCAGCTAACGTTCCATTCTCTAATACGGCTTTCCCATCTTGGACGATAACATCCTGACCACCAAGGTCATAGCTTCCGTTCTTCAAGCACTTTGCACGCATTGAATCTGTAATCAATACAATTCCTTCATCGGTTTTTTGGCGGTAAGCTAAATCGATCATTTCAGGGCGTACATGATGACCATCCGCAATAAGCTCTGTTCTAAGTTCACGCAACAATAAGGCAGCACCAGCTACACCTGGCTCCCGATGATGAAGACCTCTCATTCCATTGTAGAGATGTGTTACATGAGTCGCCCCGTTATCAACTGCTAGTTGAACCTGCTCATGTGTTGCATCAGAGTGACCGATCGAAGCAACAACACCTTCATTAGATAAATAGCGAACAAACTCTACCCCACTGTCTAGTTCTGGCGCTAATGTCACAAGCTTAATTGTACCAAGTGCTCGTTTGTTCCATTGTTTGAACAAATCGATGTTTGGTTGCTGTATAGCATAAAAAGGTTGCGCACCCGCACGAACTTTATTAATAAAAGGACCTTCTAAATGAACCCCTATAATTTCTGATTGTCCTGGTTTTTGCTTATTTAGAATATATTCACCTACATTATCCAAAGCTTTCTCGATCGTAGAGGATTCGTTTGTAATCGTCGTAGCAAGGAAGCTTGTTGTACCTTCCGAGGGCAACGTGCTCGTAATCGTATCTAGGGCTTCAGGAGTAGCATCCATCGTATCTGCCCCATTCACACCATGAATGTGCACATCGATCATACCTGGCAATAAACTTAGCTGTTCCGGAACATGAAAGATCCTCTCATCTGAATCCTTTGTTAGATTAACGGAGTGACCAACAGCCTCAATCTTTCCATTTTTCACTTTGACATATCCATTTTTAATCGTTTCATTTTCAGCATATATTGTTATTTGATCTATAACAAAACTGTCTTCATTCATACGATCAAACTCCTTACCTAGGCTTGTTGATTAAATTTTATCACCCCAAAGTACAGTTGTCTATACCAGATGAGCTGACGGTTTCGTGACATAGATAGAATTGGTATAGACAACTATATTTAAATGTTGTTATGATTGATTTGGAGATAAAACGTTTTCAAAATGATATTAAGGAGGTTGAAGGTGTTATGCTAGGAGGTTTGCAACGCATAGGAAAATCGTTGATGCTACCGATCGCAGTATTACCAGCCGCAGCACTATTGCTTCGTTTAGGACAAGAAGATTTGTTGGATATACCGTTCGTAGCAGCTGCCGGAGGAGCTATTTTCGATAATCTTGCACTTATTTTCGCTATTGGAGTAGCGATTGGGTTTTCTAAGGATGGTAGCGGGGCTGCTGGGTTATCAGGAGCAATTGGCTATCTCGTGCTCACTCAAGGCGCACAATCGATCGATAAAGAAATTGAAATGGCAGTGCTAGGAGGAATTATCTCCGGGATTGTCGCTGGCTTATTATATAATCGTTTTCATGATATAAAATTACCAAGTTGGCTTGGGTTTTTCGGAGGAAGACGTTTCGTACCGATTATAACTGCTGCCACAATGGTTATACTTGCAGGGATATTCGGGTTTGTATGGCCACCTATCCAGGATAGTATCAATGCACTCGGGCAGTGGATTATAGATGCTGGTGCACTTGGCGTAGGGGTATTTGGATTCTTAAATCGACTGTTAATCCCATTTGGACTTCACCACGTCTTAAACAGCCTAGTGTGGTTCGTTTTCGGAGAATATAACGGGGCGACAGGTGACCTCAATCGCTTCTTTGCGGAGGATCCATCTGCCGGCATCTTCATGACAGGGTTCTTCCCGATTATGATGTTCGGCTTACCAGCTGCATGTCTAGCAATGATCGCCACTGCAAAAAGAGAGAGAAGAGCTGAGGTAAGTGGCATGCTGATCGGGATTGCTTTCGCCTCATTCCTAACAGGAATCACAGAACCAATCGAATTTGCCTTTATGTTCTTGTCACCATTTCTCTATGTTATTCACGCACTTCTAACCGCAAGTTCAATGGTTCTTGCTTATGTGTTAGATATCCATCATGGATTTGGGTTCTCGGCAGGGGCCATCGATTACTTTCTTAACTTTGGATTAGCACAAAAGCCTGTTTTATTGCTCATAATCGGGCTAGTTTATGGATTGTTATACTTCATCATCTTCTATGTCCTTATTCGAGCATTCAATTTGAAAACACCAGGGCGTGAAGATGAAGACATGATTACACGGGACGATGAACCTGCTGAAGGGGATAAGTACGACCTCATGGCTGGTCACTTCGTAAGAAGCATCGGTGGAATTGATAACATTTCTTCAATCGATCACTGTACGACTCGACTTCGCTTGCAAATTAAAGATGCATCAGCTGTGAATGAAGCTGAATTGAAGAAATACGGTGCTAGAGGGGTAATTAAAGTTGATAGCCGCAATTTACAAATCATTGTTGGAACAGACGTAGAGTTCGTAGCAGATGCTATGCGGAAACTTTAGTCACTATTGCCCGACAAAGATGATAGAAAGAGGCAGAAGAGAATAATTCTCTTCTGCCTCTTTCTTATTTATTCATCTTGTCTAAGAAACCACCAAGCAAATCCTCATCGCTATCTTCAGCGTCTTCTTCGATCGATGAACTTTGTTCTTGCTTTGCTTGATTCCAATCAAAATTCATTAAATCATCATCATTAGGTTGAACCTCTGACACAGATTGATCTTCTTCATCACGTTCAGGTGAATATGAAGCTAGAGAGCCTTTCTCCTGCCAGTAAAGAGCTTCTTCAATATCAAGAGAATTACTAGTAAACGTGGCTAAAATGGAAGCTGCACGAAGAGGATCTGATAAAATCTGATAAACAATATTGCCTAGAAGAGCCTCAGAGTGTTCATGCTTCAACCAATCGCGTTGGGCTTTACTTAAGCTCTTCGGAAGAGGAACAGTAATCGCCTCATTATCTCTTTTGATCGTTTGAGTAACACCTTCAAGTACATACTCTGCTATGCGACTTGAAAAGTTTCTCTTCTCTTCTTCTTTTAATTTCTGCAATTGTTTCAGAATATGATCAGGCGTGTCAGAGGGCAGCCGAAATGTGATAGCCTGTCCCCTTTGAACCCCTGTCATCCCCGCCTTTTTCATCAAATCACCCTAGCTTTTGACCTTGTGCTTGTCTTCCTTTTTATCTTTAGATGCCTCTTTTTGAAGCTTTCTTTTGTAATCAGAAATTAGCTTATAATAAGCATTGGACATCATCCAGATGCTTTCTTTTTCGTCCTCGAAAAAGTCGATATTATAGCCATCAAGGTTGTTGTTAAGCGTTTTAAGGTAATCCTTAAGAACGATTGAACCCCCACCTACAAAGTAACAAATTTCTGTTTGAGAATTCTTTTGCCAAACATTACGAAGGTGACGATATTGCTTTTTAGCAAGTTCAAGGAGAATACGATCAGTAATATCATGAACGCTTGTACGACTTCCTCGCACCATAATGTGATTACGATCATTTTTCTTCGTGATGATATCAACGACATCACGTCTGCTGTCAAGCTCAACTCCATGCTTCGAACGAATTTCTTCTCGAATTAATTCTAGTGATTCCGCTACACCGATATTAAATCCTTGTGCTTTGTCATCATCAACGTTTCTGTTTTTAATAACAGCGATATCAGTAGATAAACCTCCAATATCCTGAATAAGGATGCGTTTATCGATTAAGTCTTTGTTAATAACGTTAAGATCGTTATCCATAACTAGATTAATATAAGCAGCAAATCCTTCAGGATAAACCTTCACTTCATCAAACTTAATGTTTACTTTCTTACCCTGATGTTTAGGAGTTACTAAGAATTCAACCTGGTGTACTGAGCCAAGGAGTCTAGAACGATAACCAACGTCCTTTCCTTCCTTTACTTCACGAAGAGGAAGTCCAGTACCTAGTGTATAATTGGCATCGATTACGCCATTCTGATTTCTGAAGTTCGCTGTATTGTTTTCATTCACAGCATCCAAAGCTAGAGATGCAAATAGCATAATCAGAGTTTGATCTTCTTCTGATTTAGCGCTACCTGGATCAAGCTCAGTAGGGTTATCACTTGTCGTCGCAAGGTTACCTACTCGGTAAATTGCATTGTTGTCCTGAAGTGCAGGGGAGTGTACTTTAATGTGAATACCATCGAGAGGATCCTTCGTGTCAAGTTCCTCAATTCCAATTACCGGACGGTCTTCAATATCTCTTGCTATAACGTTTGGTATGTATAAGTCGGATTCAATTTTCCCATAGATTCCTTTTAGAGAGTCATTTCCAACATCAACTGCAGCGATTCTCGAATTACTCATAAATCGATCCACCCTTTCAAATTTAAATGAATCTAGTATTTCTACTATTAATTTAAAAGTTATAGAAGATTTCGCCATTCGTCAATAAGCCATATTATCTAGTTTACACTTTTGTTTACTTGTTTACAAAAGCGTATACAAGTAAACATCAATTGTGTACTTGTATACAATAATGTACACATAGCGCAATGAAGGGATGTATACAATATTGTAAACTTGTTTACTTTTAATGTGTACTTGTACACGAGATTGCAAACATGTACACATATTCGTGTACATTAAGTTTTGTTACAGGAGGCTGCCTCCTCTTCTCCTATTCATAAGCTTAGTGATCCTTATTGATGCACAAAAAAAGCTAAGCGAACTTTTTGCCCGCTTAGCTTTACATTTCATCAGATTAACTATAAACGACTTCATTTTTATTTAAACCCAATGTATTTGCTGTCGAAGAATGAATTTCTTGAAAGAGTTCAGGGTTCTCAGCTAATGACAGCCCAAATGAAGGAATCATTTCTTTAATTTTTGGTTCCCAATCTGCCATCTGTTGAGGAAAGCACCTTTCAAAAAGTTCAAGCATAACGTGAACAGCTGTAGAAGCACCTGGTGAAGCACCTAGTAATGCGGCAATAGTGCCATCAGAAGCATTAACAATTTCTGTACCAAATTGTAGTGTACCTTTGCCACCACTTTCAGTATCCTTAATAACCTGAACACGTTGACCTGCTACGACAATTTCCCAATCTTCGGCTTTTGCATTTGGAATAAACTCTCTTATATCTTCCATACGCTGTTCATGAGATTGCATGACTTGTTGAATCAAGTATTTAGTAAGTCCCATTTCTTTTAAGCCAGCCGCCATCATCGTTAAGACGTTGTTTGGCTTTACTGAGCTAATCAAGTCAAGGTTTGAACCGCCTTTTAAAAACTTTGGTGAAAAGCCAGCAAATGGGCCGAACAGAAGCGTTTTCTTATTGCCTATATATCTTGTATCAAGATGCGGTACAGACATTGGAGGTGCTCCAACCTTCGCTTTACCATATACCTTTCCATGATGCTGCTCGACAACCTCTGGATTATTACAAACCATAAAGAGTCCGCTAACTGGGAAACCTCCTATATGCTTCGATTCAGGAATTCCTGTCTTTTGTAACAGATGGAGGCTGCCTCCTCCTCCTCCAATAAACACGAAGTCTGCAGAATGATAACCAAGTGTATCATTTTCCATATCTTGAACCTTTACTTCCCAAGTACCTTCTTTAGTACGCTTAATATCTTCTACACTATGCTTATAATTGATGGCAACGTTTTCACTTTCCAAATTCTCAAACATCAAACGGGTTAGCGCACCAAAATTAACATCTGTTCCAGAGTCGATTTTCGTAGCTGCTATCGCTTCATTCGTTGTACGACCATTCATAATTAATGGGATCCACTCTTTCAGCTTTTCAGGATCCTCAGTAAATTCCATTCCTTGAAACATAGGTTTCGTTGACAACGCTTCCATACGCTTTTTCAAAAACGTGACATTCTCTTCCCCATGTACAAGACTCATATGAGGGATTGGCATAATAAAATCTTGAGGGTTATCAATTAAACCTTTGTTTACTAGAAATGACCAAAACTGCCTTGATAGCTGGAACTGTTCATTTACTTTTACAGCTTTACTAATATCTATGGATCCATCAGCTTTTTCGGATGTATAATTCAGCTCACAAAGGGCGGCATGGCCTGTCCCAGCATTATTCCACTCGTTAGAGCTTTCTTCTCCTGCACTGCCCAGCTTCTCAAATACTTTTATATTCCATTCCGGTGCTAACTCTTTCAGTAATGACCCCAAAGTCGCACTCATGACTCCAGCACCAATTAAGATAACGTCTTTTTTTTGATTGTTACTCATGATATCCTTCCTTATCTTATTAATTTTAATAAAGAGTAGGCGCACAAGCTTACGTCTCGCAAGGCGTCACTTTGGAACATTCCGTTTCTATCTCCATTATAACCATATCATATTTGAATTTCACAATTGTTAAATATATCTATACTTATATGTACCCTTTTCAAAACCGATCTAGACAGTTTTGCATGAAAACTAGAGTAGAAAAAGCGATTAAAATGAGTATTCAGATATTTAAGGGTATGCCGTGCTTCAACCTTGTACTCATCAAAGCGCTTCTCACTAAAGAGAAACGCTTTGTTCAGAGCTGATTTACTTGTGGTACGGTTCCCCACGATTAATCTTGAACGCACGATAAATCTGTTCCACGAGAACTAGTCTCATAAGCTGATGAGGGAAAGTCATCTTCGAAAAGGATAGTGTATCATTCGCTCTCTTCATAACGTCGTCACTTAAGCCGAGGGAGCCACCTATCACAAACGCTACTTTACTTTTTCCATATGTAGCAAGCTGGTCCAGGTCTTTTGCAAGTTTTTCAGAAGTTTTCATATTCCCTTCTATCGCTAGAGCAATAACGTGAGCATCTTGAGAGATTTTTGAGAGTATACGTGTTCCTTCAGCATTCTTAACCTGCACCATTTCAACTTCGCTAAGGTTCTCAGGTGCTTTTTCATCTGGAACCTCGATCACCTCTATTTTTGCAAAAGGGCCTAGACGTTTCGTGTATTCTGCTATTCCTTGCTTAAGGTATTTTTCTTTCAATTTACCAACCGTAACGATACTAATATTCATATTAACCATCTGCCCCCAAGTTGTTCGTTATACAGTACATCCACAGTTAATAAACATGTTATCAACAGAACTTATCCACATATACACATTTTCTATCCACATATCGTGACCGAATATTAGTTCGACACCATATATACGGCAGTGTTACTACAATATTCGCAGGTTGTGGACAAGTTTTTCTCATTCTTTTCGAGCTTTTCCAGCACAGGGAAATGCTCTGTTTCATCCACTGTCACATCTAGAGCAAGCTCTACATGTTCTTCACAACAATAGATTTTCATATTCATCATCCTTTCTAAGTTATCCACTGTGCATAACTCATTTACATAGTAAACAGGAGAGTTTCCTCTCCTGTTTATCGATTATGAGGTTTGTTGCTCAGATAACGTCACTTTCACATTTTGCTTCTTTCCTTCACGATAGATCGTCATCGTTACTGTATCTCCAATTTCTTTTTTGGAGTATAGGAATTTCCTTAGATCGATAGAATTTTTGATGGTTTCACCATCCATCGCTGTAATCACATCAAGTTCTTTAAGTCCTGCTTGGTAGGCTGATGATGTAGGAAAGACGCTCATGATGACTACACCAAAATCAATATCCATCGGGAGCTTCAAGGATTCACTCCAATGGTAAGTTGGAATTTCAGACAGTGATTTTGTTCCTACTCCTATTTGCGGCCTTCTCACTTCTCCATAAGTTTCTAGATCCTTAATGATTGGTTCTGCAATATTGATTGGGATGGCAAATCCAATGCCCTCTACACTTGATTTCGCAATTTTCATCGAGTTGATCCCGATTAACTGCCCAGAAATGTTGATGAGAGCTCCTCCACTATTCCCAGGGTTAATCGAAGCATCTGTTTGAATAACATCAGCATTCCAATCGATCGTACCATTTTGGTCTGTATCGACAGGAAATGAGCGTTCAGGATTACTTACAATGCCTTGCGTAACCGTCCCTTCAAGAAACCCTAAAGGATTCCCAATCGCTACCGCCGGTTCTCCTGGCTTGAGTTTATCTGAGTCTCCAAACTCAGCGACCATTGTTACATTTTCAGCTGGAATCTTTAACACTGCAAGATCCATGAGTGGATCGGTCCCAACCAGCTCAGCAGAGACACGTTGTTCAGCACTTAAACTAACTTCTATCTGACTTGCACCCTGAACAACATGATTATTTGTGACAACGAAAGCTGTATCACCTTGCTTTTTGTAGATAACACCTGAACCTGCTCCTGCTTCTCCATAATCTTCAGCCCAGAAATCGGTCTTCTGGAGATTAATAACCCCTACAACCGCCTCATTTACCTTTTCTACCGCTGAAGTAATATCATTCGTTACATCAACACTAATGCTCTTTGTAACGGGATCTTGAACAAGCTCATCGCTTGATTCTTCCTCTGGTGCAGGAGATGTCACCTCAGGCAATACGCCGAGACCCGACAATGCTGGAATCGTAAAAAGAATGATCAATGCGCCTAAGATAGCACCTAGAAACCCAGCAACTAATGCACCACCACGATTACCTTTCTGTTTGGTGGTCCGGTTATAATCCTCACCATCATAAAAGCCCAATTTCTTCACCTTTCCTTTCCTATCAAAAAGGTGGACCTAAGTGAGACTATCCTTCCAACTTCAACTCTTGAACGGGAATCATATTTTTGTGAGAAGTGTAGGAGTTGTAGGATCCGTATCATAGAGATCGAACTGTTCTCCAACGCTAAAGCCATTTTGTTCAAGAGACTGTTGGACTGACAATCTTGCCAGGTCCTTCATGTTATTATCTTTACTTAAATGGGCTAAATAAATACGCTTCGTTTTTTCACCGATTATATCTGCAAGGGCCACTGCTGCATCTTCGTTCGATACGTGCCCCATATCTCCAAGAATTCTTCTTTTGACGTTCCAAGGATACCTTCCCATCATCAACATATTAATATCATGGTTCGCTTCAAAAATAAGCATATCTGAATCACGAATGGTCCCCTTTATCCTTTCACTAACGTATCCAAGATCGGTTGCTAAACTTAGTTTCTTACCTTCATGGTGAAAGACATAAAACATAGGTTCAGCTGCATCATGAGATACACCGAATGACTCCACATCTAAATCATGAAACGTTTTAACGGACTCCATATCAAAATGAAATTTCTGTTCGAGTGGAATTTCACCAATCGAACGCTCCATCGCCTGCCATGTTTTCTCATTCGCATAGATAGGTAGTTTGTAACGGCGTGCAAATATACCGAGGCCTTTGATATGGTCACTATGTTCATGTGTTACAAGCAAACCATCAATTTCCTTAGGATCAATGTGAGCTTTAGCTAATAGTTCTTCAAGCTTCTTCCCACTCAGCCCGGCATCAACCAAAAATTTCTGTTTTTCCGTACCTACAAATAGTGCATTTCCTGTACTCCCGCTTGCAAGCACACTAAATTTAAGAGACATATTTCATTCCTCTCCTACTTTTCCCCTGTCGAAGATTGTGGTGTAGAAGGGTCAATGGTTGTATCGTTCGTTTCATTATTGCCATCCTCTTCACTTTCTTCGACCTTTTCATTATCCTTCGAATCACTGAAAACATTCTTTTCAATTGCATCTACATAATAAACATCAGGCTCTTCATCTTTTTTCTTTGAATTCGTTAACACAACACGCCATGTCGGAACAAAGACAATCTTCTCTCTTTGGTCCTCAGTCGTAACCGTATAGTACCCTAAAGAAACATCTTCTACAACGTCATTTAACTCAAGATATTGTTGATTCAATAACACTTCAATCACGTCTGAAGCAGGATCTATCTTTCTCTCATCCGTAATTGCATCAAGATTGAGGTATGTTTGAGTGTAGGAAATGACCTTATCATCTTCCATCGTAACGATTAGCATCCCAGAATTCTGATTATATATTGGTCGATCATCCTCATATGTTTCGACAAAATAAATAATGTTCTTATCATTTGCAGAATGAGAATACTCGTATTTGGACCCTTCATACACATACGTTTCTAAGAAAATGGAAAAAGCTGAAGGTAATTTTGGATCCTTAATTGGATAAGGCTTTTCCAATGTAGAAATCAACTTATTTCCATCGAGTTCGATTTCTTGACCCGTGCCTTGCTCAAGCGTTTTTTCTTCCTGTTCATTAAATTCATGTACTTTCCCACTAATGAACGGCATGTTCTCAGACTGTATAGATGGCTTTTGTTTGTATGTCACATTATAGCTTGCAAGCTTTTCTTCAAGCGTTACCTGCTTTAATTGCTAAAGACCGCTCATAGCCGTTTGTTTCTTAATCAAATTGCTCACAAGAAAAATATTAAACACAAGGAAGGTTAGAATGAGTATGGTTTTTGTTCTATTCCAATCCAAAGTCGTCCCCTCCTTGTTCTAAATTCTGCAGTGGTGTCCACGTTTGATTCAATTTAATATACCACTGAGGGACAAGACTATAGTCATATGAGTTATCAGATGTGTTTGGAATGATCGTATACCCAATCGTAAAATTAGTGATCGCATTCTTTTTGAAATTCCCCTCGTCTAATAGAGATACCACTTCATCATAGGAAGGGATAGTACTCGTTTCGATATCATTTGCGTACTGAATCACTTTAAGCATCCGTTTATACGTGCTTATTTCATTATTTTTTAATGTCACGACGATTTCATCTAAATCCTCCTGAGAAGGACTAAATACAGGGTATCCCTGTGTATTCAACCTAAATGTTATGCGATCTGTTTTATGCTTTGATGATGTCACCCATTCACTGAGAAAGTAGTCATCATTTGGATCACTCACCTGAAAACCGAAATGCTTGTTAATAAATCCATAAGCGTTCATTATTGGTGCTTCATTTGCAACGAAGTTACTCGATGTAGATTGCGGGTTTTGAAAAACCATATAATCGCTCGGTTTATCATAATTCAAATCACGGCTTCCATCTGTATAAAGAGACGAAGAATTGATATAGGTGTTTTCTTCTACCGCATTCTCATCAGGAAAGAGCGCTGTGATAAATGAGTCAATATTCGTCAATTCATCCGTGCTAACACCATATGATTTCAACTGAATGTCATTTGTAGGCAAATAAAAGGCAGGCGTCTTGTCGTTGTATTGATATGACCTGGCTCTAGCCACTTTTCCCCCTGAAGATTCTTCAAGAGTTGAAAAATCACCATCAAACCAATCTTTCATATCTCTAGACACATCAACGGTTGCTCTCATTCCATTCTGATTTGAGCTATTTAAGAAGATGACTTCATTGTTTTTTCCTGTTTGAGCTGACGGTATGATGATCCGATCAAAAACTTCGAGAGGAATATCCCCTTTTGCAACACTAACTAAGCTCTTCAATACATCATTCGATAGAGAAATAGGAAACACAAATTCTACACTTTCATCACGATTCACTAAACTTTCGACATTATCGACCATCATCACAGACTTCACCCGTGTACCTGAGATGAAATCCGTATAATAGGAATCGATCGTATTCCGTTCAAATGACGTAAAATGCTGATCATTTTGGTGAAAAACAACTTGATTCGGCTTGATAACTTGATTAAGTTCGACTTCTTTCACACCAACGGTCCTATTTTCAGAAGGCGTTGTTTCTTTCTCATATTCCGGTTCAAACGTCCAGATTTGCCAGGTTAACACGAGACTAATAAGAACTAAGACGTTCAACAAAATGGTTTTAATCGACTCTAAATGCTTTTTTGTCATTCTCATTCGTCTTCAGCCTCCCTTATCCGCTTATAAGGAAGTGTAAAGTAAATAGTTGTCCCTTTTCCCCACTTACTTTCTGCCCAGATGTCTCCATGATGGGCATTAATCATTTCCTTCGCAATAGCCAAACCGAGACCAGTACCGCCAAGTTGGCGTGAGCGAGCTTTATCAACTCGGTAAAAACGGTCGAAGATTTTGGATAGGTTGTTCTTTGGAATACCTACACCTTGATCACTAATACTTATACGAACCTTTTTACCTATCGTCCAACAACGAGCTGTAATCGTACCACCCTCTGGAGAATACTTGATTGCATTCGAAATGATGTTATCGAGTACTTGAGTCATTTTATCTCGATCGATTCTTGTATAGATCGCTGCAGTAGGAAGTTGACGCACGATCTCAATGTTTTCCCGTTTTGACATTTCAAAACGATCTAATACCTGATCAAACATTTCTACAAAGTCAATTTCACTAAATTCAAGACGATATTCTTTTTTATCCATTTTCGATAGTTGGAGAAGATCGTTAACAAGCCTGATCATACGTTCCGTTTCATTTTGGGTCACGCTTAAGAAACGTGGCGCAATCTCCGGATCAGATAACGCTCCTTCTTGAAGAGCTTCAAGGTAGCTTCTCATCGTTGTAAGAGGCGTACGAAGCTCATGAGAGACGTTCACGACAAATTCTCTCCGTTCTTGCTCTAGCTGCTCTTGCTCTGTAATATCGTGTAGAACGGCAATCAAACCATTAATAGGCCCATCTTCTTTATGAATGATGGAAAAGTTCACACGAATGATAAATGTTTGATGGTCGTTACTTAAATCAAGAATGACTGAATCTGGACCATTGTAGAGATCATCCCAGGTTTTCTCTTCAGCATATTGGAGGATTTTATTCAAAGGCGTACCTAGAGCTGTTTCACGCGAAACATCCATCATCTCTTCGGCTCGATCATTCATAAGGATGATCATTCCTTCACGATCTGTAGCGATAACGCCATCTGTCATATATGCAAGAACTGACGTTAGCTTACGCCGTTCACCTTCAGTAATCGCATTAGCCTCCTGTAACCTTCTTGTTAAATCATTAAAGGCTAGCGCAAGTTGGCCGATTTCATCTTCCCCATATACTTTTACCTTCCGTGTGAAATCCCCACGCGCCATAACAAGCGCTTGCTTACGCATATCTGAGATCGGTCTGGTTATCGTACGAGAAATCACAATTCCTAATAAGCCTGTTAATACTAGAGCTATAAGCGCGGATTGCGCTAGTAATTTATTTACCTCGTTCGCTTGCTTAAATACATGCTCCATATCAGCTTGGATGTAAACTGCACCTACAGTCGAATTTGTATCCCCTTCAACTGCCGCACTATATACAAAAAAACGCTCTCCATCTTCATCAACTAATATTGCATCATCATCAATTCCGTTTAGAGCACTGTTTACATATTTATTCGTCGATCGGGATCCAACTAATTCGTCATCATATAGTGACCCTACGATCTGTCCAAGTGAATTGATAACATAAATTTGGCGTATTTCTTTTTGATTAAAATTCGCTATTAAATTGGATATTGAATTGCTTTCTTCATCACTCTTACTGTTTATTTGACTAGAAACATTTTCAGCGAGCAGTTGTGCGCGATCTCTAACAGAGTTCATATAGTTTTGCTCAAATTGTTCCTCAAGCTTATCGTTGAAATACACCGATATAAATTGAATTGCGATAAGAATAAGGAGAACATATACGATTGCAAACTTAAAATGAATGGACTTAAAAAAACCAACTTTCCCCATTTATATCTAACTACTCCTGTTCTGGCTCACGCATATAGTAACCAACCCCACGTCTTGTAATAATCCATGAAGGATGGCTCGGGTTATCTTCTACCTTTTCTCGAAGTCTACGCACTGTTACATCGACCGTTCTTACATCACCAAAATAATCATAGCCCCATACCGTTTGTAAAAGATGCTCACGCGTCATAACCTGTCCGATATGCTTAGAGAGGTAGTGTAGCAATTCGAATTCTCTATGTGTTAATTCGATTGACTCTTCTCGCTTTGTTACTAAGTAAGCATCTGGATGAATCGTCAAAGCACCAACATTAATCAATGAGTTCGTTGATGATTCTTTCTCAGGTTCTTGCTGACGACGTCTTAAATTCGCTTTCACCCTTGCAATTAACTCTCTCGTGCTAAATGGTTTCGTAACATAATCATCTGCTCCAAGCTCAAGTCCAAGTACTTTATCAATTTCAGAGTCTTTTGCTGTAAGCATGATAATCGGCATTTCGTATTTCTTTCTCACTTCTCGGCATACTTCCATCCCATCACGCTGAGGTAGCATAATATCAAGGAGAATCATATCAGGATTTTCTTCTTCCACTTTTGCAATTGCTTCATCTCCATCGTAAGCGCATACAACAGTAAAGCCTTCCTTCTCAAGGTTGAACTGAAGTATATCAGCAATGGGTTTTTCATCGTCTACAACAAGAATTTTCTTGTCCATTATGAACGCTCCTTTTTAGTAATACAGATTTATGTATTTTCAAGTAAAAGTCATGTCTTATTTCGTCTATTCTATCATATTATAACTATTTTATTTATCATCTACCCTAATGCGGCACATGTAAAAAGAAAACCTCCAGTAAGAGCTGAAGATTTTCAGACTGTCGAGACAGTTTAGGAAAAACAGTACTATCCAATAGTATGGTGGAGATTTCCGCTCCAGGATGCTCGCTTTCCGCGGGGCGGGCATTCTTCCGCTCCAATCAACTTTATTGCGTGATTAATTTAATTACTAAATCTAACTTCAATATAAAGCAGGCTAGTGAAAAAAATGGATGACGTCTACTTTATGACGATGGTCGGTAAGGTTAACTTGTATTAACTACTAATTAGTAGGAGGGAATACCGCTTGACTCCCGTGGAAAACGGGCGTTCGAGACCCCGGAGTGGACGGGCTTTTTGTCCGCGAGGAGGCTCGGGCGTTCGTCCACAGGAAAGCAAGCGGTATTCAAACTCCTACGGCATAGGGAGCACAATATTTCGGGTTGCTTTACAAACTGAAAACCTTCAGCGTAAACTGAAGGTTTTTCTCATTAAAGGTATTTCATTGGATTCTGAAGGTTACCGTTTTTGTAAACTTCTAGATGAAGATGGATTCCGGTAGATTTGCCCGTAGTTCCCATCACACCAATCTTGTCACCTTTCTGTACTGTGTCTCCTACAGAGACAGAAATGGAAGAGAGATGAGAATACGTCGTTTTCATTCCGTTATTATGGTTAATCGTAATTTGATTACCATAACCACTACGTTTACCTGCTGCAGTAACTTTACCATTATCTACTGTCTTAATCGTTCGATCGGAGACGCCTGCTATATCGATTCCTTTATGGAAGGAACCCCAACGCTCTCCTTGCTTACTTGTAATCGAACCACCGACAGTTGGCCATGCGAAGGTTCCTGTACCTTTTGAAGGAATTACTTTAGTGCCAATTGTGACTTTCTTTTTAACCGGCTCTTTCGTGACTTCCTCTTTGACGATGTCTTTCTTTGTAACCTCACCGTTTTCTCTAGAAATGCTATACGTTACCTTTTTCTCACCTTTTTCACCAGATTGGGTAACTTTCTTCTCACCTTTTAAAATTGAATCACTTTTGGTTGTTTCTGTTTCAAAATCAATTTCTTCATCTTTGATCACTTCTTCTGTTTCAAGCACCTTTACGATTTGCTTTTCGAGCACTTTCACCTTTTCAAGGTCAGCAATCTTATCTTTTTTGGAGAGATTATTAAGTTCTCTAACCTCTGACTCATCCATATCAAATTCTTCAGCAAAGTCAGCAAGCGTTTTATCCTCATCTACTTCTTTCTCTACTTCCTTCATGTAGCCGTCCTCAATTCGAGTAACGCCTTCTTTTTCAGTTAATACATTCTCTTTCTTTGTCTCAACTTCATCAATCGAGAAAGGAGTAGAAAGGTCTAAGAAGTCAGCCGGATGTTTCTTCTCATCTTCCTCAACTTTCTTCTCAATTTCTTTTACCTTTTCTTCAGATAAAAACGGTTTGGCGTATACCCAAAGCGCTTGTTTAGCTTTTGATTCACTAGGGAAAACTCCTACTGACTCCTCGTTAAATGACAGATCAAATCCCTTAGCGACAAAAGTCAGTTCATCATCGACCTTATCAAGCGTTTCTTCATTATCATATGAAGGCTGAAACAATCGTTTTGGAACGATTTCAAGATCATTTTTCACCATTAAGGTTAAATCGTCTGTTTGTCTTTTTTCTTTCATCTTATCTATTTTTTTAGTAAAAAGTTCTTTATCATCGATCGTTCCTACATTAGTACCATCTATGTATACGTGATAGACAGGTTTCATCATATTATATACAGTAGCACTTGCTGGCTGGATACCAATAATCATGCTTACACTTATTAACGAGAACAGAGCTACGGATTGACACAATCGTTTTACTAGCTTTGATGTTGCCATAATGTTTCCTCCTGCGATTTGCTTACGCTTATAAATTTACTCACGGTTTGAACTCTAACACACATATAAAGTCAATAGGGTATTACTCCCCATTTTGTAACATAAATGTAGTCTATTCGTCATGATAGTGGTATTCCTTGGTAAGAATGCTATAAATTTCGGCATTGGCTGAACATAAAAAAACCTATCTCCATGGAGACAGGCTTGTATATAGTCGTATTAATAGTAAGAAATGGTGGCTCCGGACGGAATCGAACCGCCGACACGTGGATTTTCAGTCCACTGCTCTACCGACTGAGCTACAGAGCCATGTTTATTGTGATGTCCATCAGCTTTTGCTGGGTAAGACCACTGTCCCTTCCTCTTCTAGCAATGCTTCGTAGCTTGCTGTGTCGGGACAACTCGTCGGATATTCGATGATGCTTTGCTCGTTGCTCTACCGACTGAGCTACAGAGCCATGTTTATTGTGATGTCCATCAGCTTGTGCTGTGTAAGACCACTGTCCCTTCCTCTTCCAGCAATGCTTCGCAGCTTGCTGTGTCGGGACAACTCGTCGGATATTCGGTGATGCTTTGCTCGTTGCTCTACCGACTGAGCTACAGAGCCGTTTAAATTAAAATGGCGGTCCCGACGGGAATCGAACCCGCGATCTCCTGCGTGACAGGCAGGCATGTTAACCGCTACACCACGGGACCAGTTTTGTTTAAAAACCATTGTTCACTTACGTTTGATATGTGTAAGCTATTTGTGAAGTTTTTAGGTTGTCCCTAAAGGGACTACGATAAAATTTTAACACGGAAGATTAATCGACGTAGTTAAAATTTTGGTTGCGGGGGCAGGATTTGAACCTGCGACCTTCGGGTTATGAGCCCGACGAGCTACCGAACTGCTCCACCCCGCGACGATATGAATGAAAATGATGCTGCACCTGCTTCTATATGCTGTGCACTGTTTCTTCCTCTACAAGGTTATGCTTCGATGCGTATCCGTCGAAACAACTCGTTGTTGATTCATGGAAGTTACGCTCGTTGCTCCACCCCGCGACGATATAAATGACAACGTTGCTTTCTCTGCCAGTATGTATCTCTGCGGAAAGAAAATGGTGAGCCATGAAGGACTCGAACCTTCGACCCTCTGATTAAAAGTCAGATGCTCTACCAACTGAGCTAATGGCTCATTAAAGTGTTCTTTAATGACGACAAGTGTTATCTTATCACTGGTTTATGAAAAAAGCAAGGATTCTTCAAATAAAAATAATAAAAGAGAAGATAACAGGTAGAACTGTTACCTTGTCTCACCTTTTTTTCTTAGCTTTTCTCTCATCATTTGGCGTATTTCTTGTTTTCGCTTATGACGCTTAATAGCAAAGCGATTCACTTCCTGAAAGACAAGTGAGTATTGTTTTTCCGTTTTGAGATAGAATTTTACTCCGTAACTATTACTAGCCCTGGTGTTAGGATCATTAGGGTTGTTTGCCTTTAACCAAAGGACTTCGCCAGATACTTGAAATAATGTTTCGTTCAATTTCAGCTCAAATTCTAAGTCCGTATGCTTCGATAACTCAGGATCAGTAGAGAAGCCGATACCTTCAAGGCCGATGTCATGTATGTAAATTTTATGATTAAATTCTTTACTATCAGGTTGGTCACCCGCTTCTATTACTCTCATTCTAGCTACAAGAGGTACAGAAAGTTGGTGACGAAAGACTTGCCTTTTATCCCGATTCATTAAGCCCACCTCATAAAATATAGAAAATTATAACAGTATTAATCTTATCATATAAAAGCAAACTGCGCTGTTGTTTTATGGGAAGATATATCAAAAAAAGCTGGCAGTGTTAACTGCCAGCAGCTTGTTACGCAAATACGCCACGTACCATATTTGTTTGATTACGATCTGGTCCAACAGAGAAAACAGACAACGGTATACCAGTAAGCTGGGATACACGTTCAATATAGTGTCGTGCGTTTGGAGGAAGTTCTCCGAGATCTTTCACACCAGTAATATCTTCAGTCCAACCAGGCATCTCTTCATATACTGGCTCACATTCCGCAAGGACTTTCAAGCTTGCTGGAAATTCATCGATTACTTCACCTTTGTACTTATATGCAGTACAAATTTTGAGGTTTTCGATACCAGTCAATACATCGATGGAGTTAAGAGAGAGATCGGTAATCCCACTAACTCGACGAGCATGACGCACAACAACGCTATCGAACCAACCAACACGGCGAGGGCGTCCTGTAGTAGTCCCATATTCGTTACCTACTTCACGGATTTTGTCTCCAGTTTCATCATGAAGTTCCGTTGGGAAAGGGCCATCTCCTACACGAGTCGTGTAAGCTTTAGAAACCCCTACAACATGATTAATCTTACTAGGGCCAACACCAGAACCGATTGCTACTCCACCTGCAATTGGGTTAGATGACGTTACATATGGATAAGTACCCTGGTCGATATCAAGCATTACGCCTTGAGCACCTTCAAAAAGAACGCGGCGTCCTTCATCAATAGCATCATTTAAGACAACGGATGTATCCACGACGTACTTTTTAATCTGTTGTCCATATTCATAATATTCCTCAAGAATATCTTCCTTTTTGAAGCCTTCAGCTTCATACATGCGCTCAAGAAGACGGTTCTTATCTGCAAGATTACGTTCAAGCTTTTCTTCAAACACTTCTTTATCGAGAAGGTCACAGATACGGATTCCGACACGTGCGGCTTTATCCATGTAAGCAGGTCCTATCCCTTTTTTAGTCGTACCAATTTTATTCGCACCTTTAGATTCTTCTTCAACTGCATCTAATCTTAAGTGATATGGAAGAATGACGTGCGCACGATTACTAATGCGAAGGTTGGCAGTACTAACGTTACGTTCATGTAAGTATGCAAGTTCTTCTACGATCGCCTTCGGGTCAATAACCATTCCATTACCAATCACACAAATTTTATCATCATAAAAAATACCTGATGGAATCAAGTGAAGCTTGTATTTCGTATCGTTGAATACAATTGTATGTCCAGCATTGTTCCCGCCTTGATAGCGAGCAACAACTTCTGCATTTTCAGAAAGGTAATCGGTAATCTTTCCTTTACCTTCATCGCCCCACTGTGTTCCTACGACTACTACTGATGGCATTTCAGCACCTCCAGATGCTTCATTCGAATTCGCTCGTTGAAGCATGCTCTTTTTTAAAAAACCCAGAGTAAGTGTACCAATTCATGTTAATTAAGTCAACAAAACCGAACAATTTACTCATTCAGTCTTTTTATGTTCGTTATTAGGGTTAATTTACCCATTTTTCATCACATACATGCAAAAGAAAAAGCCCCGCATTGGGACTTATTACGCACCTGGAGGGATATCACTCTCATCATGACGTCTCTCTAGGTTTACGAATTTATTATATTCCTTCACGAAAGCAAGCTCTACCGTTCCAACTGGTCCATTACGCTGTTTCGCGATAATGATTTCAATAATATTCTTATTCTCTGATTCTTTATCATAATAATCGTCTCGATATAAGAATGCAACGATATCCGCATCCTGCTCGATACTTCCTGATTCACGTATATCAGACATCATAGGACGCTTATCCTGCCTGGATTCTACTCCACGTGAAAGCTGAGATAGTGAAATTAAAGGAACTTCAAGTTCCCTCGCAATTCCTTTTAGTGAACGAGATATCTCAGATACTTCCTGTTGACGGTTTTCAGTAGAGCCATCCCCTCTGATCAACTGCATATAATCGATCAAGATCATGCCAAGCCCTTTTTCTTGCTTTAAACGTCTACATTTAGCTCGAATATCTCCGACTCGAATACCAGGTGTATCATCAATATAGATACCTGCATTAGATAAACTCCCCATAGCCATCGTAAGCTTCTGCCAGTCATCTCCTGTTAGTGCACCAGTACGTAGACGTTGTGCATCAATATTACCTTCTGCACAAAGCATACGCATGACTAGTTGTTCTGCACCCATCTCAAGGCTAAAGATCGCAACATTTTCATCTGTTTTCGTTGCCACGTTCTGAGCGATATTCAATGCAAAAGCCGTCTTACCTACAGAAGGACGTGCAGCTACTATAATCAAGTCATTACGCTGGAATCCTGCCGTCATCCGATCAAGTTCTGAGAACCCTGTAGGGATACCTGTAATATCTCCAGTGTTGTTCTGTAGCATTTCAATATTATCGTATGCATCGACTAGAACATCTTTAATGGAAATAAAAGCACCAGTGTTTTTACGTTGCGATACTTCCATTATTGATTTTTCTGCTTCAGACAATAGGTTCTCTATTTTATTCTCTTTCGCATAACCGTCCGAAGCGATATCGGTTGCAGCTCTGATCAAACGTCTTAAAATCGATTTCTCTTCTACAATCTTTGAATAGTATTCAACGTTTGCAGCAGTAGGCACCGAATTAGCTAGATCACTTAAATATGAAACTCCGCCAATTTCCTCAAGGAGTGATCGATCTTGAAGTTCAGAGGTCACCGTTACAAGATCGACAGGCTCACCTTTCTCGGAAAGCTCGATCATGACAGAAAAGATCTTCTGATGCGCCGCCCGATAAAAGTCCTCCGATTGGAGGACTTCAGTTGCAGTAGTTAGCGCATCAGTCTCTAAAAACACCGCCCCTATAACGGCCTGTTCTGCTTCTATATTTTGAGGTGGCGTACGATCAGCAAATAAATCACTCATGTTGTTTTCCCCCTGAGCATTTCGCTTTTTCCACCCGTTAACACCTATTATTGCTCAACGACATGTACTTTAACTTTGGCTGTCACATCTTGATGCAATTTAATGGGTACATTTGTGTAACCAAGTGAACGGATTGGTTCATCAAGTTCGATTTTTCTTTTATCAACTTTAATGTCATGGTTCTTAAGCTCTTCAGCAATGTTCTTGCTTGTGATCGATCCGAATAGGCGACCATCTTCACCAGATTTTGTTGAAATTTCCACCTCAAGGCTTTCGATCGTACCTTTAAGTTCCTTCGCTTTCTCTAATTCTTCCTGTGCTTTCTTTTCATCGCTGCGTTGCTTCGCTTTCAGTTGTTTCATATTTGCATTATTTGCTTCCACAGCTAGATTATTCTTTAGAAGGTGATTCCGAGCATACCCATCTGCTACATTCTTAACTTCACCTTTTTTACCTTTACCTTTTACATCTTCTAAGAAAATTACTTTCATGACTCTTCGTCTCCCCCTTCTAGATAGTCATCTATGACTTCTTTAAGCATACTTTCTGCTTCTTCTATTGTATTGACGTCTAGTTGTGTGGCGGCATTCGTTAAATGCCCTCCGCCTTCTAGACCTTCCATAATAATCTGCACGTTCACATCGCCAAGAGATCTTGCGCTAATGCTGATTTTCCCATCATCTCGTTTTGAAATGACAAAGGAAGCAATAACACCACTCATCGATAGTAGGGTGTCTGCCGCCTGGGCAATCATTACTTGATCATATGTTTTATCGTTCTCACCCAGCGCTATAGCAATGCCGTTACGATATATATTGGCTTTTTCTATAATGCGGGCTCGACGGATATATTGTGCAATATCCTCGCGAAGGAATTCTTGTACAAGAACAGTATCGGCACCATGCGCTCTTAAGTAGGAAGCTGCATCAAACGTTCTCGAGCCGGTTCTAAGCGTGAAGCTCTTTGTATCTACGATTATGCCAGCTAATAATGCTGTCGCTTCTAAGATGTCCATTTTGAGACGCTTAGGCTGATATTCAAAGAGTTCAGTCACAAGTTCAGCTGTGGATGACGCGTATGGCTCCATATAAACAAGAACTGGATCTTCTATGAATTCCTCTCCACGTCTATGATGATCGATTACAACGACACGATCAAGCTTTTGAAGCAGCTTTTCTTCCATTACTAATGACGGTTTATGAGTATCGACAACAACAAGAAGTGTGTTTGATGTAGCTTTCTCAAGAGCTTCTTCAGGATCTTGAAAACGAGCCCAAAGTTGCTCATTTTGTTCGACTTCCTCAATTAACCTTGATACACCACTCGTTTTTTGATTTTGATCAAATACGATGTTTCCTTCTTTACCATTCGCCTGTGCTACTTTCAAAATACCAATCGATGCACCGATCGAGTCCATATCAGGATTTTTGTGCCCCATGATAATAACTTGGTCACTATCTAATACAAGTTCTCGAAGTGCGTGAGAAATAACACGCGCTCTAACCCTTGTTCTTTTCTCAATCGGGTTCGTTTTCCCGCCATAGAACTTAACCTTGCCGCTCGTTTGCTTAATCGCTACCTGATCACCACCACGTCCAAGTGCTAAGTCTAAGCTAGATTGTGCGAGCTGTCCAAGCTCTGTGAGGGTACTATGACCACTACCGATCCCTATACTCAACGTAATATGAATGTTTTCTTTTGACGTCACGTCACGAACTTCATCAAGAATGGAGAACTTATTTTTTTCAAGTTCTTGAAGTATTTTTTGGTTAAGTACTGCAAAAAACTTTTCTGAAGAACTACGTTTGAGAAATACGCCATGTTCATCCGCCCATTTGTTAAGAATAGACGTAACAGCACTATTCAAATTACTACGTACCTGATCGCCTAACCCTTGCGTGACCTCTTCGTAATTATCAAGGTATATAATACCTACTACCGTTTTTTCTTCATTGTATTTTCGCTTAATATCAATCTTTTCAGTCACATCAAAGAAATACAGAAGGCGTTCTTCTTGTTTGAAGTACGTCTTATACATTCGCTCATTAATGGTTAAGATTTCATCCTCTGCTTCTGATTTCAGAAACGGAATGATTTTTTCAGAAATCTCATTTAACGAAAGACCAATCAGCTGTTCCTGCTTGGTTACTGTTGGCATATAAGGATTCGTCCATTCGATGTGATAATCCTCATCATACAACAATATACCGATTGGCATCTCCATTAATGCCTCATCTCCCACTTTTTTCACCCGATGTGAAAGTGTGGAGACATAGTCCCGTAAATCGTCCTGAAAATTCGATTCAGCTCGTATAGCTGTATAAATAAGGAGCGTTGTGACAAGTACGCTTCCAATTCCAAGTATCCAGTTGTAATAAGTAATAATGCCGATAAAAAGGATGGAAATGACGAACAAGGCTACCACATGATAACCATGCCACCGTTTCGTTAAAAACTTTGGCATATTTTCAGCTCCTACCTATGATTTCATTCTCCTTCGCAGTTCAAAACCTAAATCAATTATTCCAATGATAACAACAAGTGACGTTAGTGCGAAGCCAAGAAATGTTAAAAGTATCGGCACAGCGATAGGCCAACCTTTTTTATGGCTGTAAAAGTATATGACTGCTAGTCCTTGCACGAATATTAACGCATTCAATACAGAATATACATTAATAGAAGCTACATAAGCAGCAGAACCTTCTTCTAAACCGACCATCATTAGAATGGTAACAACTAAATAATACCATAAAAAACTCTTAGGAAATGCCCATTCTCGAATCGGTTTAAACACTGGAGGTTGAAATCCGCCTACCCTCTTTAGAACAGGGATTGAAATGAGCTGCGAAATCAAAGCCATCATGACTCCCAAAATAACAAGCACTGTAGGAACCAGATATCGAATAACCTCAATCTGTTCAAACAATTGATCGAACTGTTTAGTATCTTGCCCCAATGCCTCGGTAATTGATTCGGCTTGTGAGATGGACTGATTTAGCATCGTGATCGACATATCGATCGGGTTCTCACCTATTAGTACGATACTTCCGATAAAGAGAATTAACATGGTGATAACGTAAGTGATTCCACTACCAATTAAAACAGCCAGTGCAGACTTACGCTTCGCATAAAGATATCCTGCTGTTAATCCTCCAACTCCGAATGGAAAGGACGCGATAAGGGATGGAAATCCTGCAATAATTAAACCAAGAACAGTCGAAACTCCCCACATAACAAATCCGCTACCGATACCATTTCGAACAACTATTAGTATAAACGGAATAGGTAAGACCCAAAAAGTTATGGACCCTAGAATTGGTACAAACGTTGTGATGAGAAATAATACAGCAAAAACAGCTGCCAGAGCAGCACCTTCCACTAATTGCTTTACGGTTTGATTTTTCAAGTTTTTTGACCTACCTTATATCTAATAAAAAACGGGTCGAAATCCCCTTACTATATTGTAAGAATTTCTGCCCGTAACAGCAAATTTTGCATTTATAAATAAACTAACATATAAAAAAAGCTGTTTCCACAACAGCCTGATCAACTACATGAAAGATAGTGGTTGGTCTGCAGCACTCTCCGGTTCGCTTTTCAGCAATTCACTCAACTTCGCAGTTGCCTCCTCTGCATCTGGACCTTCTGCAATCAATAAGATTGGATCAGCCTCATTCACCATCAAATTGAACGCAATGACGCTAGTTAGACTTTTACCATTTACGCTATGGCCATCATGATAAAGCGTAACATGGCTACCGAATGACTTTGCTTGTTTCACAAAAGAGATGAGCGCATTCATACTATGCTGTTTATGTACTTTTAGTTTAGTGGTTTTCATCATAATGATGATACATCCTCCTTACAGTCAATTGTAAGGAATATATACCTTTTTCTGTATAAAGTTAAACCACCTTGCTTTTCCAATATAAAGAAAAAAGACAGCAAGATCAAATCCTGCTGTCCCTTCCTTAATCAACTTACTCTCCTACAACGTAAGGGAGTAGTGCCATTTGACGAGCACGCTTAACCGCACGAGTCAATTGACGCTGATATTTTGCGCTAGTACCTGTTACACGACGTGGAAGAATCTTTCCACGCTCAGATACGAAACGCTTAAGAAGATCTGTATCTTTATAGTCGATGTAAGTGATTTTGTTAACTGTGAAGAAACAAACCTTTTTACGACGACCTCTACGTCCACCTGGTCTTGCCATGGTTAGTACCTCCTTTGCTTTTAAATTTGTTTTCTCTGTATTCACCGCTCGAAACAGGGATTATTAGAACGGCAAGTCATCATCCGAAATATCAATCGGCTTGCCATCGCTCGCAAACGGATCATCTCCAAAATTGGATTGATCACGATTGTTGTTGCGATCTTGGTTCTGATTTCCGTAACCGCCGCTATCTCTGTTTGGAGAGCCGCCACCGTAGTTGCCGCCTCCGCCGCCTTGGCTTGCACCTTTAGGCTCGAGAAATTGGACACTTTCAGCCATTACTTCTGTCACAAACACACGCTGTCCCTGGCTATTATCGTAAGAACGAGTTTGAACTCGTCCATCTACACCAGCAAGGCTGCCTTTTTTCAAGAAATTGGCTGCGTTTTCTGCCTGTCTGCGCCATACAACAATGTTGATGAAATCTGCTTCACGGTCTCCCTGTTGGTTAGTAAACGGGCGATTCACTGCAAGAGTGAAGTTCGCAACCGCTACGCCACTCGGGGTATAACGCAATTCAGGGTCTTTTGTTAAACGCCCAACTAATACGACGCGATTCAGCATCAGAACCCCTCCTATTTATCAAACAATTACTTTTTAGCTTCTTCAAGGTTAAGCGTCATGAAACGAAGAACATCGTCGTTGATTTTCATCAAACGGCTGAATTCTTCAATCGCTTCAGTGTTACTGTTAATGTCAAGGACAATGTAGATACCGCTGTTGAAATCGTTGATTTCGTAAGCAAGACGTTTTTTGCCCATTTGCTTGACTTCATTAATTTCCGCACCATTATCAGTAAGGATTCCGTTGAAACGCTCAACAAGAGCTTTCTGTGCATCCTCTTCGATGTTTGGACGGATAATGTACATAATTTCGTAGTTACGCATTCCGTTCACCTCCTTTTGGTCTAACGGCTCTTATAATGATAAGAGCAAGGAGTAAGTATACAAAGATAATTACTCACAGCTTTAGATTATATCAAAATGCACCTATTTTAGCAAGGTTTTATTCATTATACGTTGAAACGGAAGTGAATGACGTCTCCGTCTTTTACGATATATTCTTTTCCTTCTAGTCGTACTTTTCCTTTTTCTTTCGCTGCTGCCATCGTACCTGCTTCGACGAGATCGTTATACGCAACGATTTCAGCACGGATAAATCCACGCTCGAAATCAGTATGAATGATACCAGCTGCTTGAGGAGCTTTCATTCCAAGACGGAAGGTCCAAGCACGCACTTCTTGCTCACCCGCTGTAAAATAAGTAGCGAGACCAAGTAGGTCGTATGATGCTCTGATCAGCTTGTTAAGACCTGGTTCAGCTATGCCGATATCTTCTAGAAACGCATCTTTCTCTTCACCGTCTAGCTCAGCGAGCTCAGATTCGATTTTCGCGCACACTACGATTACCTCAGCGCCTTCTTTTGCTGCGTATTCACGCACTTGTGCAACGTGTTCGTTATCGGCTGGATCGAGCAAATCATCTTCATCTACGTTTGCTACATAGAGGACAGGCTTTTTCGTAAGAAGGTGTAGACCATATACGATCTTCTCTTCTTCTTCCGTTAGCTCGATGCTGCGAGCTGATTTTTCATCTTCTAGTGCTTCTTTAATCTTCTTCAAGACGTTATATTCAGCTAGGGCCTCTTTGTCTTTCTGTTTAGCCATCTTTTCAACTCTGCCAATGCGTTTATCGACTGTTTCCAAATCAGCAAGGACGAGCTCAAGGTTAATGGTTTCAATATCAGAAATTGGATCTACCTTACCTGATACATGAGTGATGTTCTCATCATCGAAACAACGAACGACTTGAGAAATTGCGTCTACCTGACGAATATGGGATAGGAACTTGTTCCCAAGACCTTCACCCTTACTTGCACCTTTTACGATACCTGCGATATCAGTAAATTCAAAAGCAGTAGGGACGGTCTTCTTAGGGTTTACGAGCTCAGTTAGCTTTTGAAGACGCTCATCTGGTACTTCAACGATTCCAACGTTAGGATCGATTGTACAGAATGGATAGTTAGCAGATTCTGCTCCTGCTTGTGTGATTGCATTAAACAATGTTGACTTCCCAACGTTCGGAAGTCCGACAATACCGGTGGTTAAAGCCATCTCGGTCACTCCTTCAATAAATCAGCCGTTTGGCATCTATTTTTTTATAACAGTAAAAACAGCTTATAGCGCTGTTTTTGACATTACTTTTTAACGAATAAACTAGAGACATACCTTTTCCAATTATAGAGATTCAAAGGGGAAAACACAAGCTTTGCTCACTTGTTCGCACAAAAAAAGACCGTCTCATTAACGGTCAAGAATCAGCACGTTCTAGTACTTTTTTTATTTTTCTAGAAAATTCTCTGCGTGGTAACATCACACTATGATTACAGCCGAGACACTTAATCCGAATATCTGCACCCATGCGAATAATTTTCCATTTATTTTCACCACATGGATGGGATTTCTTCATTTCGACTACATCGTTCAGCTCAAATTCTTTCTCATTCACAATGCTCCATCCCTTCTATACTTTTTCTTGAACCTCTGCTTGTTCATCCCGCTGATACATAACGAGACGAGGGAACGGTATTTCGATTCCTTTTTCGTCAAGACGCTGCTTAACCGCTTTTCGAACTTCTCTTCCTATACCCCAATGTTCCATCGGTCGTGTTTCAGAAATAATCCGAAGAACAACGTCTGAAGCGCCTAGTGTCTGCACACCCAGGTACTCAGGCTTAACGATCATCGCTTCAAATTGGTCATAAAGCTCGTCCAATAATTCAATAATGATTTCTTCTGCTTCATGAATCTGTTCCTCATAAGCAATACTTACATCGACTACTGCGATACTATTGTGTATAGAAAAGTTTGTAACCTGGCTTATGTTTCCATTCGGGATGATATGCAGTTCTCCTGTCCAGCTTTTAATCTTGGTAACTCGAAGACCGATTTCTTCCACAAACCCTTCAATCCCCGTGATACGAACATAATCACCAACGGAAAATTGTTTCTCGAAAATAATGAAGAACCCTGTAATCACATCTCTTACGAGGTTTTGAGCTCCAAAACCTACTGCAAGACCGACAACACCAGCACCTGCAATCAATGTGCGAACATCAACCTCAAATTCGCTCAAGATCATGACGAGTGCTACAAAGTAAGTGACGTACGTCAAGACATTCTCGATCAAGCGAATAAGAGTCGTTTCTCTTCGCTCTGACAATCGAAGTGGGCTTTTCAAACGAATGGCAAAGATGTGATTCAAAGCTGTTTTGGCTAAACGAATGAACAACCATGTTCCAACAAGGATGGCAAGAATCCTAAAGATTCTTCCCGAGATGTCGATCCATAATTCGCGATTGGCTAGAAACTCGTAAATAGTGAGCCATAGTTCTTCTACCACACCCATACCTCATCTCTCCCGTTCCAATATTAATCCTACTGTTATGATAACAAATCATAACGCTTCAGAACGGGAAAAATCAAGATAGAAGCCAAAATATAAAGGTTAAGCACGCCGTATAGAGGGTATAAAAAAGCAACTAATGTTGAAAACCCGAATGTTGTAAAAGGAATCATGACAGTTACAATAATCAATGCAATGATCCAAAGAGGAAGATTGACCATATCGCGGAACCGTGCGGTAAGACCAAAAACTCCACTTACAGCTGTTGTATATATCGCTGTCCATAATAAGAACGACATGATTAACACCATATAGTAAGGGTAGCTTTTTAGAATCGCAAACAATGGAATTTCATAGACAAGTAAGTCATGAGCCACTTGAATTAATGATTGATTGTATAGAAAAGATAGCCCTCCTAGTATCACTCCACTGCCTATGCTTGCTATCAAAATTTCACCTTTATGTTTAATCTGATGACCAACCGCTGAAAGAACAGCAACAAGAGGTAGAATATTTAGAGCTGTAAAAGTAAATGCTGCTGGCCAATTTGATTGCTTCATCCAATCAAATAGCATCGCATTCACATTTGATTTAATAAACAGAAGAAGAACTGCTAGCAGTAAAATAATGAGCAGGGGTAAGATAATCGCATTCATGGAGAGCATGCCGTTAATATCCCAAAAGAATAAGACGACGACCAGGATAGCGAGAACTCCTATCCCTATCCAATAAGGGAAATGCAACACTTCCATTGTAGCGCCACCGCCAGCAAACATTACAATCGTAGTCGTAAATAAATAAAGGATGATTAATAGATCGTACAGCCCAGTCAGTTTCTTGCCTACTAACCTCTCGAGAATCGGTAAGTAATGTGATGATTGCGTTTCATAGCTGATTTTCATGATGACATAGCAACAGATACTGAACATGACTGTGAATAGAGCGATAGCTAGGACACTTTCATGTCCAAAAAATTGCCACAGCTCTCTTCCAGAAGCATACCCCGCTCCGATCATCGTACCAAGTATGAGGAACATCCACTTCATCCCACCGTTTAACAAGGCATTCCCTCCTTTACTAGTTCTTTGACTATATTTCATTTATGTTGAAGAAAAACGAAGCTTTATGTATAGATCACCTTAAGTTTCCGTATACTGTTACTACTATTACAAAGGAGAGAATCCTATGAATCTTCGAGACAAGTTTTTTCAAAAAAAGCCTGTAGCATATCGAATCCATCATGAGGATACTCTTGCCATAAAAACGACTGAGGAAAAGATTACGAATATGCTCCCTAGAAAACGAGCTGAAGAAATTGTAATCGTTTGTATTGGTACTGATCGATCTACCGGAGACGCGCTCGGTCCTCTCGTAGGAAGTAAGCTGAATCAACTGAATTTACACGCTACTGTATATGGTACGCTAGAGTCTCCCGTACATGCTGTAAATTTAAATGACGTGATGACAACGATTGAGAAGACTCATCACAATCCCTTTATTATTGGAATCGATGCTTGCCTTGGCAGGCTACACTCAGTAGGCATTATCACGGTTGGAGATGGGCCAGTGAAACCAGGTGCTGGCGTGAAGAAGGAACTGCCAGAAGTGGGCCATATCCACTTAACAGGGATTGTAAATGTGAGTGGGTTCATGGAATATTTTGTTCTTCAGAATACACGCTTAAATCTTGTCATGAAAATGGCCGATATTATGGCTGAAAGTCTCAACGGTGCGATAGAAGCTTATTACTCTTCAACAGAGCAAGAAAGTAAATTGAATAAGCAGATCAAATCATGGAGCGATGATCTTTTTCAAATTCCATAAAAAAACCCCTTTTCTCGGAACTCTAGTCCGGAAAAGGGGTTTTTTTATAAGATGAAATAAAGACATGTGACGAGCGTTACTGCCACTAGTAACCCAGGGAGGAAATTCGCTACACGAATTTGTGTTAATCCTAATAAATTCAGTCCTATGGCTAATATCATGATTCCACCTGCAGACGTTACCTCTGCAATGAATGCATCAAGCAACGCTTGGGGAACAAAGCGGTCGATTTGAGATGCAAAAAGAGCAATAAACCCCTGGTAGATCATAACAGGGAAGGCAGAAAACAAGACACCATACCCAAGGGTTGCCGTAAACATGATTGCCGTAAAACCATCTATTAGTGATTTCGTGAAAAGAACAGAGTGATCGTCACGAAGTCCACTATCTAAAGCTCCTAGGATCGCCATCGCCCCAACCACGTACACAAGCGTAGCCGTTACAAAAGCTTGCGCAACGCTTCCTTCAGATGCAGCCCCTGTTTTTCGTTCGATCCAGCGACCTAAGGTTTTCAGCTTTCCTTCAAGGTCCCAATACTCTCCAAGAATTCCCCCGACTACTAAACTACCAATCACAACGAGAAATTGTTCACTCTTCATAGCCATTTGAAGGCCGATTACGGCAACAACAAGTGCTAACCCCTGCATAATCGTCGTTTTCATACGCTCAGGTATTCTTCTACTAAATGTTCCAATTAATGTTCCAATCATGATTGCAAGACCATTAACTACTGTACCTAATAGGACCATCTTACCTCTCCTTAGCCGAAATAACCTTCTACTATTTCTTGAAGCGCGGTTAACACCTGTTCAATTTCTTCTTCCGTATTATATGGACCTACACTGATCCTTACAGCCCCACATTCAGATGTCCCAATCGACTCATGTCCGATCGGAGTACAATGTAGTCCTGCCCGGACAGCGATATCGTAGTGCTGGTCCAAAATAATCGCGATTTCTTGACCGTCAATCCCTTCAATGGTAAATGGAACAACTCCAAGACGATTGGAAGAAGGCCCATATATCGTTACATAATCAATTGAACGTAATCCGTCGATCAGTTTGGATATAAGGAGTTGCTCATGTCGATGAATCGCTTCGAGACTTAATCTCTTCACAGTTTCGAGGCCAGCTAGAAGCCCTGCAATACCTGGAGTGTTCAATGTTCCACTCTCAAGGTACTCAGGGTACACTTCTGGCTGTTGAATCGACTCTGACTGACTTCCTGTCCCACCTTGTTGAAGTGGTTCGAGATCCACTCCTTTACCTACTATAAGAACCCCAGTACCTTGAGGACCGAGTAACCCTTTATGACCTGGAAACGCAAGTAGATCGATATTCATATTCTCCATACTAATCGGTAGAACACCTGCTGTTTGCGCGGCATCTACGAGAAACGTTATGCCCCTCTCCTTTGCAAGCTTCCCAATTTCTTTGATAGGAGTGATTTTGCCTGTTAAATTGGAACCATGAGAGACAACGATCATTTTTGTTTGAGGTGTTACCTCTTTTTCAAAAGCATCCATATCAAAGTCTTCAGTCACACCAGAATCAAAGTAGGTAATCTCAATACCTGACTTCTCTTTCATGTTCTCAAGAGGGCGACGTACAGAGTTATGTTCATAGGATGTCGTCAACACGTGATCACCGCTTTGAAAACGAAATCCTTTTATTCCTTGGTTAAGCGCGGAAGTTGCATTGGAAGTAAAACAAACGCGATCTGGGTATGCAAACCCAAAAAAGTCAGCAAGCTGTTCTCTTGCTTGACTAATTACCTCATTCGCTTTCACAGCCATCCTATGCCCGCTTCGCCCTGGATTTGCAGCGTATTCTGTTAGCGCTTTTGTCATAGCTTCCACCACTTCTGGTGGCTTCGGAAATGACGATGCAGCTTGATCGAGATACATAAAACAAACACCTCCGCTTTTTCACCTATAATAAAAGCATAAACTGCTTTTCAGTTTATGCCGACTACTATTGCTCACCTTTTTCTAATACGTCTAAAATCCGATTTAAATCTTCCTGTGAGAAAAACTCAATTTCAATTTTGCCTTTTTTCTTCGTCCTTTTGATTGAAACCGAAGTCCCAAAACGTTCCCGAAGAACATTTTCTTTATCTTTTAAGAAAGGATCGGGCTTTTCATCCTTTTTTGTTTCACGTGAAACGTTATTATTCATACCATTGATAAGATGCTCCAGCTGTCTCACGTTTAGCTTTTCAGCGATTACACGTTCTGCTAACGCTTTTCTCGCATCTTTATTTTTCAATCCTAATAGAGCTCTACCATGCCCCATCGTCAACTTACCTTCTGCTATATACTCTTGTACTTCAGAAGAAAGTTGGAGCAACCGGAGAAAGTTAGCAAGATGGGGTCTGCTTTTACCAAGCCGCTTCGATAACTCTTCTTGTGTAACATCGGTTTCTTCCATTAATTTCTGATAAGCCAACGCCTCTTCAATTGGATTCAAATTCTCTCTTTGAAGGTTTTCAATCAAGGCGATTTCCATCATTTTTCGATCCGTAAGGTCTCGAACAACTGCAGGAATTGTTTTGAGCCCCGCTTCTTTTGAAGCGCGATAGCGTCGTTCCCCTACTACAATTTCATACCCTTTTATGCTTTTCCTTACGATCACTGGTTGAAGAACCCCGTATGTTTGAATAGAGGAACTCAATTCTCCGATCGCTTCAGCATCAAACTTTTTTCTAGGTTGGTATGGGTTAGGACGCAGTTCATTTAAAGGAATATCTTTAACGGTTTCATCTTCCTTTTGAGAAGGGAAAAATGCATTTATCCCTTTGCCTAATCCACGATTAGCCATTTCCTAACACTTCCTTTGCAAGTTCTAAATAAACTTCCGCTCCTCTAGATTTAGAATCATAAGCTATAATCGGTTTGCCATGGCTTGGCGCTTCCCCTAATCGAACATTTCTTGGAACGATCGCTTTATAAACTTTCTCTTGGAAGTACTTCTTCACTTCTTCAATAACTTGAATACCTAAATTTGTTCTAGCATCTAACATAGTAAGTAGAACACCTTCGATTTTCAAATCGGTGTTTAAGTGTTTTTGTACAAGTCGAACAGTATTTAAAAGTTGACTTAACCCTTCCAACGCGTAATATTCACATTGAACAGGGATAAGAACTGCATTAGCCGCTGTTAGAGAATTGATTGTAAGTAAACCTAGTGATGGAGGACAATCTATTATAATATAATCATAGTTTTTTTCAACTTTCGCTAACGCTCTTTTCAAACGTACTTCTCTTGAAATGGTGGGGACAAGTTCAATTTCTGCCCCTGCAAGCTGAATCGTTGAAGGAATGACGTGGAGATTTTCAATCGAGGTCTGCTGCATAATATCACTTGCATCTTTATCATCAACTAGAATATTGTACACACAGTGATCGATCGCACCTTTTTCCACACCCACACCACTTGTTGCATTGCCTTGTGGATCAATATCAACGAGAAGCACCTTTTTACCGAGAGAAGCTAGACAGGCACTTAAATTAACTGAGGTTGTCGTCTTTCCTACCCCGCCTTTTTGATTCGCAACAGCAATAATATTAGCCAATGTTTCACCTACTCCTTAGAACGACATTTCTACCTCATATTTTATCATGATTAGAATATTTTGGATGTTGTTTTGACAAATAAAAAAACACCTAGTCCAAACTAAAAACTCATCCTGCTCGGATGAGTTTTTACTTCTTTTTGGGAATGCGAATTGTAAACTGGTAATATTCTTCGTGCTCTTCTTCATCAGTATCGATCGATAGTCCACTTTCCGTAACCATATCAAGAGATTGACGAATGGTGTTCACAGCAAGACGCATGTCCTTACTGAAGGACTTCTTTGTTGGCTTTGGCTTTGGAGTGGAACCTTCCAACATCCGCACAACTCTTTCCTCTGTCTGCTTAACGTTCCATTGCCTCTCGATCACCTCTTCAAGTACCTTCACCTGATTCTCAGGATTTTTAAGAGGGATCAATGCTCTTGCATGTCTTTCAGTAATTTGTTTATTTAAAAGTGCTTGCTGAATAGGTTCCGGTAGTTTCAATAACCGAAGCTTATTTGCAATTGTTGATTGCCCTTTTCCAAGTCGTTGCGCGAGGCTTTCTTGAGTTAAATTATGAAGCTCTAATAGCTGTGAATAAGCCATTGCTTCTTCAATTGCTGTCAACTCTTCCCTCTGTAAGTTCTCTATTAAAGCGATCGATGCTGTTTGCGAATCATTAAATTCTTTAACGATTGCAGGAATCCGCTCCCACCCGAGCTTTTTCACTGCTCTCCAGCGGCGTTCTCCGGCAATAATTTCATATTTGCCTTCACGTTCTCGCACCACAATAGGCTGGATAATGCCATGTGTTTTAATAGTCTGAGATAGTTCAGCGATTTTTTCATCTATAAAAATTGTTCGAGGTTGGAAACGATTCGGAATAATTTCTTCAACGAGGATGTGCTTTACTTCGTCCTGGTCAGATTCCATCGCCTCATTTTTTTCTTCGTTCAATCCGAAAAGACGTGAAAACGTATGTTTCATCGCCCAACACCACCTTTAATCGACTCCTTAACTGATTCGTTACCCTGAACTAAAAATCCTTCTAGACATAGCGTTCCACGTGAAACACTTTTCCGTTCAAATGCAGACCATTTCTATTATAAAGGATTTTTATTGGGTGTGCCCGGCTTTCTTGGATATTTTTTTGGTGTCGATTTGATTTTTTTAATAGTGACGATATTCCGCTCACTTTCTTCAATAGGTAGAGAAAGTTTGTCGATCTTTTCTATTTTACCACCAAGTAAGGTTATTGCTTGTTTTCCAGCTTTCAGTTCTTCCTCGACATTCGGTCCTTTTAATGCAACAAAATAGCCTTCTGGTTTTACTAGCGGTAAACACAATTCACCTAGAACAGACATCCGTGCTACAGCTCTAGCTGTAACCACATCATACTGTTCACGATACGTTTTGTTCTTACCAAATAGTTCAGCGCGATCATGACAAAAAGAAACACCCGTTAAATTCAATTCTGACGCCAAGTGTTCTAGAAATCCAATTCGTTTATTAAGTGAATCGACGATTGTGACGCGTAGGTGAGGGAAGCAAATTTTAATAGGTAAGCTTGGAAATCCCGCTCCTGCTCCTACATCGCAAATATGTAAATCAGATGAAAAATCAAATGAAAATGCTGCCATAATGGAGTCAAAAAAGTGCTTTTCATACACTTCTTCTTTGTCGGTTATGGCTGTTAAGTTCATTTTTTCATTCCATTCTACCAAAATATCATAGTATGTTTGAAATTGTTGAAGTTGCTCTGAAGAAAGGGAAATCCCTTTCTCCTCCAGCAACCCCATGAATTGTTGTTCGTTCATGGCTACCTCACTTTATCGATTATTTTGCAATTTTAGCTATTTTGCCTTGCTCAATATAGACAAGTAAAATAGAAATATCTGCCGGATTTACTCCTGAAACGCGTGAAGCCTGGCCGATCGAAAGAGGGCGAACCTCATGTAGCTTCTGTTTCGCTTCATTTGCTAGTCCATTGATCGCAGCGTAATCAATATTTTCAGGAATCTTCTTCTCATCCATTTTCTTCATACGCTCAACTTGTTGCAAACTCTTCGTAATATAGCCTTTATATTTAAGTTGGATCTCTACTTGTTCTGCTACATCTTCTGGTATTTCTTCATCAGCAGGAGCAAGCTGTTTGATGGCTTCATAACTTACTTCAGGACGCTTTATTAAGTTAGCTGCATGTGCAGCTTCTTTTAAATCAGTACCATACTTGCTTAGAACATCATTAACTTCAGCAGTTGGTTTAATAACGACAGATTCCAGTCGCTTGATTTCTTTTTCGATTAGCTGTTTTTTTGCTGTGAAGCGACTGTATCGATCTTCTGGAATCATGCCAATTTCATGTCCAATCTCAGTTAATCTCAAGTCAGCATTATCATGGCGAAGTAGCAATCTGTATTCTGCACGTGACGTTAACAAACGATAAGGTTCATTTGTGCCTTTTGTTACAAGATCATCGATTAATACCCCAATGTAAGCTTGTGAACGATCCAGAATAACTGGTTCGCGGTTCTGTGCATTTCGTGCCGCATTGATTCCTGCCATTATTCCTTGTCCTGCAGCCTCTTCATAGCCTGAAGTACCGTTAAGCTGGCCAGCAGTGAATAGATTCTTCACTGTTTTTGTTTCTAAAGAAGGCCAAAGCTGGGTAGGTACGATTGCATCATACTCGATCGCATAACCCGCACGCATCATCTCTACGTTTTCAAGACCCGGTACCGTCTTAAGAATTTTACGCTGCAAGTCTTCTGGAAGACTCGTTGATAGCCCCTGCACATAAACCTCTTTCGTATTGCGCCCTTCAGGCTCTAAGAAAATCTGATGACGAGGCTTATCATTAAACCGGACGATCTTATCTTCGATCGAAGGACAATAGCGTGGTCCTGTGCCCTCGATCATGCCGGAGTACATAGGGGAACGATGAAGGTTATCGTTGATAAGCTTATGCGTTTCCTCACCTGTATACGTTAGCCAGCACGGAAGTTGATCCGTAATAAATTCCGTCGTTTCATATGAAAATGCTCTTGGCTTTTCGTCACCTGGTTGAATTTCCGTCTTACTATAATCGATCGATTTATTGTTCACACGAGGTGGTGTTCCTGTCTTAAATCGAACCATATCGAAACCAAGTTCTTGTAAATGATAAGAAAGGTTAACAGAAGGCTGCATATTATTTGGACCACTCTCATAAGAAAGGTCTCCAAGGATAATACGGCCGCGAAGGAATGTACCTGTTGTAAGAATAACTGATTTCGCTTCATATTGAGCACCAGTTTTTGTTTCTACGCCTGTACATACGCCGTCTTCAACAATCAGCTTCTCAACCATCCCTTGCAGTAGCGATAAATTATCTTGCTCTTCCAGGGTTTTCTTCATTTCACTTTGGTAAAAGACCTTATCAGCCTGTGCACGCAGTGCTCTAACAGCTGGTCCTTTACCTGTGTTCAACATTCTCATCTGAATGTGTGTTTTATCAATATTTCGCGCCATTTCGCCGCCTAGTGCATCAATTTCCCTAACAACGATCCCTTTTGCAGGACCCCCAACACTGGGGTTGCAAGGCATGAATGCAACAGAGTCAAGATTAAGTGTCAGCATAAGTGTCTTTGCACCCATTCTTGCCGAAGCAAGACCTGCTTCTACACCGGCATGACCTGCGCCAACGACGATTACATCATAAGAATCGGCTTTGTAACCCATTGCCGTATTCCTCCTTTTATATACTTATTTCCCAAGACAAAATTGTGAGAATAACTGATCGATCAAACTCTCAGATACCGTATCGCCTATGATCTCCCCTAGTAATTCCCATGTTCGAGTAATATCAATCTGAACCATATCAACCGGCATCCCCGCTTCAATCGCACTCAAGGCATCTGCTAGAGTTTTCCTAGATTGCTCAAGTAATGCAATGTGCCTGGAGTTCGATACGTAGGTTAAATCCTGTGATTCAACCGCTCCTTCAAAGAATAGTTCAGAAATAGATTGTTCTAACTCATCTACTCCCTGTTCATTCTTTAAGGAAGTCGTAATAATCGGATGCTCTTCCGCTAACTGTTTCACTTTCTCTATATCAAGCTTTTCTTCAAGATCTGTTTTGTTTACGATAACGATCACATCCATACCCTCGACTGCTTTGAAAAGCTGTTCATCTTCGTGAGTAAGTTCATCGTTATGATTAAGAACGAGTAAAATGAGATCTGCTTGCTTCAAACGCTCTCTAGATCGTTCTACTCCAATTCTTTCGACAAGATCTTCGGTTTCACGTATACCAGCCGTATCGACGAGTCTCAACGGTACTCCTCTTACGTTCACATACTCTTCGATCACATCTCTTGTTGTACCAGGTACATCTGTGACAATCGCTTTGTTTTCATGAACAAGACTGTTCAATAAAGACGATTTACCTACGTTTGGCCTTCCTACAATAACAGTAGAAAGTCCTTCTCTTAGGATTTTACCTTGTCTCGCTGTGACGAGGATGCGTCTGATCTCCTCTTCAACCTCTTTTAACTGATTTGTTAAAAGCTCCTGAGTCATTTCTTCTGCATCGTACTCTGGGTAGTCGATATTCACTTCAACGTGTGCAACAGTCTCGAGTAATTGCCTTCGAAGCGTTGAAATCAACGAAGATAAACGACCTTCCATTTGATTCAAAGCCACATTCATCGCTCTGTCAGTTTTTGCTCGAATAAGATCAATGACACCTTCTGCCTGAGAAAGATCGATTCGACCGTTGAGAAAAGCTCGTTTAGTAAATTCCCCTGGTTCAGCCAGTCTTGCACCACTTCTTAATACAAGTTCCAGAACGCGATTGACTGATACAAGTCCACCATGACAATTAATTTCGACAATATCTTCCCTTGTGAATGTTCGAGGCCCCCTCATGACAGAAACCATGACTTCTTCAGCTAACTCGTTTGTATCCGGGTCGATAAGGTGTCCATAGTGAATGGTATGAGAGTCTACTTTTCCTAGCGGTTTTGCACCTTTATAGAGCTTATCAGCAATCTCTACTGCTTCAGAACCACTTAACCGTACGATTGCAATCGCCCCTTCACCCATAGGGGTCGATATCGCTGCTATCGTTTCATATTCCATTTTGTTCACCTCTCTTATCTATAAAAATGATGATCTATTTACTATATTTCTTATATGATTGAAGACTAGTATTAGTTTAACCAATTATCCACAGTGGATAACTCTTTCAAAAAAAGACAGAGATTAATCCACAATACCTTTTAGTGTAACCCATTTTTGCGAAAAAAGAAATAACAAGGCTCTAGAATTGAAAGCAGTTCCTGAACTGCAAATCGGTTCCACATTCAGGGGGTGAACACCATAAAAAACCTTCGGACAATAGCCCGAAGGTTTGAAATTATTTATTACGTGGAACAATTACCACACGGCGTTGTGGATCATTTCCATCAGAGTGAGTAGAGATTCCCTTTTTGTCCTTTAAATAAAGGTGAATCACTTTCCGTTCTAGCGAAGGCATCGGTTCTAACTGTACTTCCCTTTTCGTATGAATCGCTTTGTCAGCAAGACGATCAGCTAATTTCTTCAGCGTATCCTCTCGTCTTTGTCGATAGTTCTCTGCATCAAGAACCACCCTTACAAAACGATCTGAAAATCGGTTCGCGGCGAGGTTTGTAAGATATTGCAGCGAGTTAAGAGTTTGGCCGCGTTTCCCTATTAGTATAGCGATTTTTTCACCAGATAAGGTAAAGAAAAGATCACGATCCTTCTTTTCTCCTTCTATACTGGCTTCAACTCCCATATTACTAATTACTTTTTCTAAGAAAGCTTTTGTTTGTTCAAGCACATCAGGTTTCTCGATCACCTTAATACGTGCTGGTTTTCCTCCAAATCCTAAGAACCCTTTTTTGGGCTCCTCAATCACTTCAATATCAACTTGTTCCTCTACAGTTCCAAGTTGAGATAGCGCATCTTTCAACGCTACTTCAACTGATTTCCCCGTTACCGTAACGCTTCTCACTTCTTCGCTCCCTCCGTATCCGTACTAGCGGTTTTCTTGGCAGGTCTCGTAATAAAGTAAGTTTGAGCAATCATAAAGATGTTACCTACTACCCAGTAAAGGGCAAGTGCTGCAGGGAAATTGATTGCGAATACGATAATCATGATCGGCATAACATAAAGTAGCATCTTCATTTGAGGCTGAACTGCTCCACCGCTACCCATCATAATCTTTTGTTGAATAAACGTTGTAATACCAGCAAGCAAGGCAAGCGTGATATCAGACTGTCCAAGACTGAACCACAAGAAAGTGTGTGTTTCAATTGCTTGTGTTCTCATTATCGCATGGTAAAAACCTAGTAGTATTGGCATCTGAACCAAAATCGGAAGACAACCCGCGAGTGGATTTACACCATTCTTTTGGAAAAGCTGCATCATTTCTTGTTGAAGCTGCTGTTGTGTCTTCTGATCTTTACTACTGTACTTCTCCCTCAGTTCTTTCATCTGAGGTTGCAAATCCTGCATTGCTCTTGAACTCTTCGTTTGTTTAATCATTAATGGTAGCAATACAAGACGAATTAGGATCGTAACTATAATAATAGATAGTCCGTAATTCCCATCACCTGTTGCGTCTGCAAAAAACGTTAAGACCTTAGATAATGGTAATACGACATAAATACTCCAGAATCCTGTGCTATCTGCATTAATTGGTTCGTTAATATTACAACCGGCCAGCACCGCAACGAGACCAATCAATAGAAATGCGAGGGTTACTTTTTTCCTCACGCTTCATCCTCCTTGCAATCAAACTCGACAATTACAATACCTTTATGTAAGTAAAGCACTGCCTTAATTCTTTTTATCTGGAACTGGATCAAATCCTCCAGGATGAAACGGATGGCACTTCGATATTCTCCTAACCGTATACCATGTACCTCTTAGAAACCCATGTTTTTGATAGGAGTCCAAGCTGTATTGGGAACAAGACGGGTAAAATCGACATGATGGAGGAGTCAAAGGTGATATCAACTTCTGGTATCCGCGAATAAGCAACATAGCCAGTCGTTTCATCTTGTACCCCTTCCTTTTCCATTCCGTTTTGCACCTTTATATACACGTGCTCGTTTCAACACGTGAATCAAGCTGCTCTTCACTTCTTCTAAATTCATTTCCGATGCAGGCTTTCGAGCAATTACTACAAAATCATAAGGTACCTGGATATCATCTGAAAGCTGGTGAAAAGATTCACGAATGAGTCGTTTCACTCTATTCCTCGTTACAGCATTCCCTATTCGTTTGCTTACCGAAAGACCTAATCGAAAATGAGGTTGATCATTTCTTTTCATTACATAAACAACAAATTGCCTATTTGCAGTAGAGTTTCCTTTTTTGAAAACACTCTGGAACTCTGAATTTTTTTTAATCCGGTAGTTGCTATTCAATCCGCACACTCCCAGTGTTGCTTGGATAAGCACATTATAAACCTTATCTTGAAAAAAGACCACTGATGATCAGTGGTCTATGCAGACAATACTTTTCTACCTTTACGGCGACGACGAGCGAGAACTTTACGTCCGTTAGCTGAGCTCATACGTGCACGAAAACCGTGAACTTTTTTACGTTTACGTGTGTTTGGTTGAAACGTTCTTTTCATTCTATTACACCTCCCTGAGGATAAACTGTATAAAGACAGTCTAAATCATTATAAAAAGAGAGGCTATATATGTCAAGTTCTATTGAAAACTCTTTGGTAAGTGAACATGATCGACAATGTTTTAAGAGGGTTCATCAAGATCCTTCAATCCCTCCAATTTCATTCTACACTATCCCCCGCCAAAACCGTGTGGATAACTTTTTTCGACACTTTCCACTTATTCACATACCTTATCGACAGCTTCTACACAAAATCTAGCGTTGTGGACATCTTAAATCCACAAGATATGCTCTCTGTGGATAACTAATCGAAAAGCATTGCAATAAAGGGATTATTTTGTTATGATATTTGTGTTTTAACTCGTTGACAAGACTATGAGCTATAAATTCAATCCACAACTTGTGGATAAATATGTGGACATTTATTAAGAGGTGTTTATGAGCCTGTCCACAAACCTGTGAACACAGTCGATAATTCGACTTTCTTCTATATTATATGACACACTTAAAAATTGTGGACGGTATATTTATTACATTATATTCAGATGGTTATACAAAGGTTGTACGTTGGCAGAGAGGGCGATAAGCGCCAGCGGTGACAGCCTGTTTTTATTTTGCAAACAGAAGGAGGGACTTCGTTGGAAAACATCACGGATCTCTGGCAACAAGCGCTAGCGGAAATCGAAAAGAAACTTAGTAAACCGAGCTTTGAAACATGGCTAAAGTCAACTTCCGCCAACAGGATGGAAGGCGACACCATTATTATTACAGCACCCAACGAGTTCGCAAGGGATTGGCTAGAATCTAGATATTCAAGTCTTATTACGGAGACACTCCTTGAATTGACCGGCAGTGAACTTAGGGCAAAATTCATCATTCCTCAGACAAAATCTGATGATGACCTTGATATTGAACAAGCAATGAAGAAAAAACCAAAAGCGAAACCTGCTCAGGAAGAGAATCCTCAAAGCATGCTTAATTCTAAATATACATTCGACACGTTTGTTATTGGATCTGGAAATCGGTTTGCGCACGCAGCATCTCTTGCTGTAGCGGAAGCACCAGCAAAAGCATACAACCCATTATTCATTTATGGTGGAGTAGGTTTAGGGAAGACTCACTTAATGCATGCAATCGGGCACTATGTAATCGATCATAATCCTAACGCTAAAGTGGTCTATCTATCTTCCGAAAAATTCACAAATGAGTTCATTAACTCGATTCGGGACAACAGAACAGTAAATTTTCGCAATAAATATCGAAATGTAGATGTTCTACTAATCGATGATATTCAGTTTCTTGCTGGAAAAGAACAAACACAAGAGGAATTTTTCCATACTTTTAACGCACTTCATGAGGAAAGTAAGCAGATTGTCATCTCTAGTGACAGACCTCCCAAAGAAATTCCAACATTAGAGGACCGACTTCGTTCTCGCTTTGAGTGGGGTTTAATTACGGATATTACTCCTCCTGATCTAGAAACAAGAATTGCGATTTTAAGGAAGAAGGCAAAAGCTGAAGGACTCGATATCCCGAATGAAGTCATGCTCTATATCGCAAACCAAATCGATACGAACATTCGAGAGTTAGAAGGGGCATTGATTCGCGTAGTCGCTTATTCATCTCTTATCAATCAAGATATGAACGCTGATCTCGCTGCTGAAGCGTTAAAGAACATCATTCCTTCTTCTCAACCGAAAGTAATCACTATCCATAATATTCAAACGGTTATTGGAGACCATTTCTCTGTAAAACTTGAGGATTTTGCTGCTAAAAAAAGAACGAAATCAGTAGCATTCCCTCGGCAGATAGCGATGTATCTTTCTAGAGAGCTCACTGATTTCTCCCTTCCAAAGATTGGAGAAGAATTTGGTGGGAGAGATCATACGACTGTCATTCATGCGCATGAGAAGATCTCAAGACTGCTTGATTCTGATCACGATCTTCAGAAAAAATTGCAAGATATTGTCGAGCAATTAAAAAACGGTTAACCTTCGTTATGTGGATACTACTGAATAAAGTGTGCACAGAATGGGAGAGTTACTAACACTCTATCCACAGGTGGATAACTTTCGTATCAAGGGGTTGTGTATACTTATCCACACATTCACAGCCCCTACTAGTAAGACTACGATATTTTTTAATAATAATTATACTAATCAGGTTCATTTATTTAGGAGGTAAATTATGCGTTTTACGATTGAAAGAGATCATCTTGTATCGAACGTATCAGATGTAATGAAAGCCGTATCTTCAAGAACGACTATTCCTATCCTTACAGGAATCAAAATTGTTGCTAGTGATGAAGGGGTAACATTAACAGGAAGCGACTCTGACATTTCAATCGAATGCTTTATACCGTCAGAAGAAAACGATAAACAAATCGTCGAGATTTCTCAGATGGGAAGTATCGTACTTCAAGCTCGTTTCTTCTCTGACATTGTAAAGAAACTACCAGGTGACCAAGTAGAAATTGAAGTATACGATAGCTTAACAACTAGAATTCGTTCTGGCTCTTCAGAGTTCAATTTAAATGGACTAGACCCAGAAGAATATCCACGTTTACCTGAAGTAGAAGCTCAAGAAGGATTCCAAATCCAAGCTGATCTACTGAAGAATATAATTAGACAAACAGTTTTTGCTGTTTCTACTTCTGAAACAAGACCGGTGTTAACAGGTGTAAACTGGGAGCTTGAAAACGATGAGTTAAACTGTACTGCAACAGACAGTCACAGACTAGCTCTACGATCTGTAAAGGTTGAGCCAAACAGCAATGAGCTTGCATTTTCCAATGTTGTAATACCTGGGAAGAGTTTGAGTGAGCTTTCCAAAATCATCGATGACAATGAAGACCTAGTCGATATTACAGTTGCTGAAAACCAAATCCTTTTCAAAGCCAACAACCTTCTGTTTTTCTCAAGACTCTTAGACGGCAACTATCCAGACACAAGCCGTTTGATCCCAAATGAGAGTAAAACAAACGTAACGGTTTCAGCGAAAGAACTACTTCAAGCAATTGATCGTGCTTCAGTTCTAGCTAGAGAAGGCCGAAACAACGTTGTAAAGCTTGCAAGCCTTGAAGAGTCATCACTCGAGATTTCCTCCAATTCACCTGAGATTGGTAAAGTAATTGAGCAAGTACAAGCTCATTCTTATGATGGTGAGGAATTGAAAATTTCCTTCAGTGCGAAATACATGATGGATGCTTTAAGAGCTATGGACTCTAACGAAGTAAACATTAGCTTTACTGGAGCAATGCGTCCTTTCTTAATTAAACCAATCGAAGGGGCAGCGATCATGCAGCTGATTCTTCCTGTTAGAACGTATTAATCTTTTTTTACTGAAATATTCAACAAGCTGTCAGGGTTTTTCATTCTGGCAGCTTGTTTTTTGTATTCTTAATAAATTTTTCAGCTATTTTTCATGCGTTTTTGGTGAAAAAGAGGTATAATAAACTATTGGCATCCTTGAAACTGAATATGAATGAACATATTCAAAAGGACAATTGAGGTGAATAGCATGGAACAAGTTAAATTGATAAAAGAACATATTACACTCGGACAACTTCTTCAAGAAGCCGGGGTTATAGATACTGGCGGTATGGCCAAATGGTTTTTGTCAGAGTATGAAGTGTATGTGAACGGAGAATTAGAAGATCGTCGAGGAAAGAAACTCTATGATCAGGACAAAGTTATGATTCCTGGAGTAGGAGAGTTTGTTGTAACTAGCTGAATGGGGGTATCCCGTTGCATCTAAACACGTTAACAGTTACGAACTACCGTAATTACGGTAAGCAAGAACTGGCATTTGAAAACAATGTAAATGTTTTTCTGGGAGAGAATGCTCAAGGGAAAACAAACATCATGGAAGCAATTTATGTACTCGCGATGGCAAGATCCCATCGAACACCAAGAGATAAAGAATTAATCAATTGGGATGAGGAGTATGCTAAAATAGAAGGTAGAGTAGAGAAAAGAAACGGTCCCCTATCCCTCCAGCTGGTCATTTCCCATAAAGGTAAAAAAGCTAAATTAAATCAATTGGAACAACAAAAGCTAAGCAACTATATAGGCGCATTAAATGTGGTTATGTTTGCACCTGAAGATTTAAACCTTGTAAAAGGAAATCCAGGTGTTCGTCGGCGTTTCATTGATATTGAGCTTGGACAGGTTCAACCTGTATACCTTTATTACCTTGGTCGGTATCTTAAATTACTTCAACAACGAAATAGTTTGTTGAAAGATCTTCGGTATCAAAAGAACCCTGATTATGTGATGTTAGAGATACTTACCGATCAATTGATTGAATCAGCTGCGAATATCTATCAGCGTCGAGTGAAATTCGTTCGACTCCTTCAAAAATGGGCTGAACCCATCCATTATGGAATTAGCAGAGGACTTGAAAAGTTAGAAATCAAGTATAATCCAACTGTTGAGGTATCAGAATCTGCGGATTTGTCGAAAATAGTAGATGGATATAAAGAAAAGTTTGATAAGATAAAAGAAAGAGAAGTGGATCGCGGTGTCACGCTTGTAGGTCCGCATAGGGATGATTTGTCGTTTTTTGTCAACGGAAAGGATGTTCAAACCTATGGTTCTCAGGGGCAACAGCGAACAACTGCTTTATCGTTAAAGCTTGCTGAGATTGAATTGATTCATAGTGAAGTTGGTGAGTATCCGTTGCTTCTTCTCGATGATGTACTGTCAGAATTAGACGATTACAGACAGTCTCATCTTTTAAATACAATTCAAGGTAAGGTGCAGACTTTTGTCACAACAACTAGCGTTGAAGGTATCAATCATGAAACGTTAGAGAAAGCAACGACCTTTCAGGTTCAAGACGGGCTGATCGATAAAGTGAAATGAGGTGAAGATGTGTTTATACACTTAGGAGAAGATGTCGTCGTGCAGTCCAGAGATGTGGTTGGAATATTCGATTGGCACGTAATGGAGGAAGCTGAAATTACGACCGAATTTCTTCATCGGCACTCTAAGGATAAGCTTGTAGAAGACATTGGTGGCGATCTAACGAAATCAATCGTTCTTACGACGGATATGGTATTTTTATCCCCACTATCTTCACTAACGTTGAAAAGAAGAGCGTACACCGTATCAGACAGTGTTGAAACAACGATTCGAGGAGAATCATCATAAAGCCAGTTAATAAACTGGATCAGAGTCTATCTTTGATAGAGAAATGTAGGTGATCGATATGACATTAGAACAGCAATCTAATAAGCAAACATATGATGAAACCCAGATCCAAGTTCTCGAGGGCCTTGAGGCTGTTCGAAAACGTCCTGGTATGTACATCGGTTCAACCAGTGGACGCGGACTGCATCATCTTGTCTGGGAAATTGTTGATAATAGTATTGATGAAGCACTTGCGGGTTATTGTTCGGAAATCACCGTAAGTATAGAGAAAGATAATAGTATAACTGTTCAGGATAACGGGCGAGGAATTCCTGTTGGTATCCATGAGAAAATGGGGCGTCCGGCTGTTGAAGTTATTATGACCGTACTGCACGCAGGTGGTAAGTTTGGCGGCGGAGGTTACAAAGTTTCAGGTGGACTACATGGAGTTGGTGCATCTGTTGTAAACGCACTATCCTCAAAGCTAGAAATTACTGTGCAACGAGACGGGAAGGTATATTACCAGAGCTTCTCAAGAGGTGTTCCAGATGAGGACCTTAAAGTTATAGGTGAGAGTGACATTACAGGAACGACTATTCACTTCATTCCTGACACCGAAATCTTCACGGAAACGATTGAATATGATTTTGATATCCTTTCCCATCGTTTAAGAGAACTGGCTTTCTTAAACCGCGGCATTCAAATCAATGCAGAAGATAAGCGTCCGGAAGAAGTTCGCCTTTTTGAATATCATTATGAAGGCGGTATTAAATCCTATGTAGAACATTTAAACCGCACTCGCGAAGCTCTGCATGAAGAACCTATTTTTGTTGAAGGTGAACGTGAAGGAATCTCAATTGAGATAGCTGTTCAGTATAATGATGGTTTCTCAAGCAACATTTATTCTTTTGCAAATAACATCAACACACATGAGGGCGGTACGCATGAATATGGATTTAAAACCGCTTTGACGAGAGTTATCAATGACTACGCACGAAAGAACAGCTTATTTAGAGAGAATGATCCTAACTTAACGGGTGATGATGTGCGTGAGGGATTGACTGCAATCATCTCAATCAAGCATCCAGATCCTCAGTTTGAAGGTCAAACGAAAACCAAGCTCGGGAACGCTGAGGCAAGAACGATTACAGAATCTGTTTTTGCAGAGAAGTTTTCTACATTCCTATTTGAAAATCCTCTTGTAGGTAAACAAATTGTTGAAAAAGGGTTAATGGCTTCAAGAGCCCGTGCAGCGGCAAAGAAAGCACGAGAACTTACAAGAAGAAAAGGAGCACTAGAGGTCAGCTCATTACCAGGTAAGCTAGCTGACTGTTCATCGAAAGATGCTTCTATTTCTGAACTTTATGTTGTTGAGGGTGACTCAGCGGGAGGATCTGCAAAGCAGGGACGTGATCGCCACTTTCAGGCAATCTTACCGCTAAGAGGTAAAATCATTAACGTAGAAAAAGCGAGACTTGATAAGATTCTTTCAAACAATGAAGTTCGCGCCATCATCACTGCGCTAGGAACTGGAATTGGAGAAGACTTTGATCTTTCAAAGGCTCGTTACCACAAGGTTATTATCATGACGGATGCCGACGTTGATGGAGCGCATATTCGTACACTGTTACTAACGTTCCTCTATCGTTACATGCGTCCGTTAATCGAAAATGGCTATATTTATATCGCGCAGCCACCACTTTATAAAATTACGCAAGGTAAGAAGATTACTTATGCATACAACGAACGTGAGCGAGACATCGTTCTTGCAGATATTCCGAAGAATCCTAAGCCGGGAATTCAGCGTTACAAGGGTCTTGGTGAAATGAATCCAACTCAACTTTGGGAAACGACGATGGATCCTGAATCCCGTACAGTACTGCAAGTGAATATGCAGGATGCGATCGAAGCTGATGAAGTGTTTAACATGTTGATGGGTGATAAGGTAGAACCGAGAAGAAACTTTATTCAAGATAATGCTCATTACGTTAAAAACCTTGATGTATAAGTTTCAAAAGTAAAGGGGAGAAAATCCCCTTTTTCTTCTTGTAACTAACGATATTTATTGCTAATGAAAAATATAGTGGCTTTCAAAGATTGTGCAAAAGTCCAGTTTTCACTGAAGAGCAATCTTACGTAAAAGATGAACAAGAGTACAATTGGAGGTTTTCCGTATGTCTGATATGGAAAGATCGAGAGTAAAAGAAATAAATATTAGTCAGGAAATGCGCACCTCCTTCATGGATTATGCGATGAGCGTTATTGTTAGCCGCGCTCTACCTGATGTGCGTGATGGCCTAAAGCCGGTACACCGTCGTATCTTATATGCGATGAATGACCTTGGAATGACGTCAGATAAAGCTTATAAGAAATCTGCACGTATTGTAGGGGAAGTAATCGGTAAGTACCACCCGCACGGCGATTCTGCCGTATACGATACCATGGTTAGAATGGCACAAGACTTCAGCTATCGAAACATGTTGATAGATGGACATGGTAACTTCGGATCCATCGATGGTGATGCAGCTGCTGCAATGCGTTATACAGAAGCTAGAATGTCTAAAATTTCAATGGAAATGGTAAGAGATATCAATAAGGATACGATTGATTATCAAGATAACTATGATGGATCTGAACGTGAGCCAATCGTACTTCCTGCAAGATTCCCTAACCTCCTTGTTAACGGGGCTTCTGGTATTGCGGTAGGTATGGCGACGAATATTCCACCTCATAACCTAGGTGAAGTGATCGATGGTCTTCTTGAGCTTAGTAAAAACCCTGAAATGACGATTCCTGAACTTATGGAGTATATTCCTGGACCGGATTTTCCTACTGCAGCTGAAATTCTTGGTCGTGAAGGAATTCGTAAAGCTTATACAACTGGAAGAGGCTCTATTATCCAGCGTGCAAAAGCAGAGATAGAAGAATATTCTAATGGTAAGAAGAGCATTATCGTAAATGAACTTCCTTATCAGGTGAACAAAGCTCGTCTAGTAGAGAAAATTGCTGAGTTGGTACGAGATAAGAAAATAGAGGGCATTACGGATCTTCGCGATGAATCCGATCGTAACGGTATGCGAGTAGTGATCGAAGTACGTAAAGATACGAATGCGAACGTTCTATTAAACAACTTATACAAACAAACGGCGCTGCAAACTAGCTTCGGAATCAATACACTGGCTCTAGTAGACGGCCAGCCGAAGGTGTTGACCCTAAAGGAATGTCTTGAACATTATCTTGAGCACCAAAAGGTTGTTATTAGAAGAAGAACTCAGTTTGAACTTAATAAAGCAGAAGCAAGGGCACATATCCTTGAAGGACTTCGTATAGCACTTGATCACCTTGATGAAGTCATCGCACTTATTAGAGCTTCTGAGACAACGGATATCGCAAGAGAAGGCTTAATGACAAAGTTCTCACTCAGTCATGATCAAGCACAAGCTATCCTTGATATGCGACTTCAACGACTTACTGGACTTGAAAGAGATAAGATTGAGAATGAATATAAAGAACTGATGGCGAAAATCGCTGAACTAAAAGCCATTCTTGCTGACGAAGAAAAAGTACTAGAAATTATTCGTGAAGAACTTTTAGAAGTAAGAGAGAAGTTTGCAGATCCACGCCGTACTGAGATTACAGTCGGGTTTGATATGATCGAAGATGAAGACTTAATTCCGAAGCAAAATATCGTAATTACGTTGACACACAACGGTTATATCAAGCGCCTTCCAATTGACACGTATCGGAGTCAAAAACGTGGTGGCCGAGGCATACAAGGGATGGGAACGAATGATGGTGACTTTGTAGAGCACCTCTTCACAACCTTGACTCATAATACGATTCTCTTCTTTACTAATAAAGGAAAAGTGTATAGGTTGAAAGGTTATGAGGTTCCTGACCTTAGTAGAACAGCTAAGGGTATACCGATCATCAACTTGCTTCAAATTGAGAAAGATGAATACATCACAGCAATTATTCCTGTTGAAGAATTCGTTGATGACTGGTACGTATTCTTTGTCACAAAGCAAGGTGTTGTCAAACGTTCTCCTCTATCAGCGTTCGGAAACATCCGCAAAGGCGGTCTAATCGCAATCAACTTCAAAGAAGATGATGAGTTGATGGGCGTTCGTCTTACAAACGGCTCTAAAGAGCTTATTATAGGTACGAAACAAGGAATGGCAATTCGCTTCCTTGAGACTGATGTACGATCCATGGGCCGAACAGCCACTGGCGTAAAAGGTATTACGCTTCAAAAAGACGATCGTGTTGTGGGAGTAGGAACGCTAGATGAAGATCAGGATGTTCTGATCGTTACTGACAAAGGGTATGGAAAACGTACTCCGACAGATGAATATCGTGTGCAGACTCGTGGCGGTAAAGGAATTAAGACTTGTAACTTAACAGATCGAAACGGTTTACTCACTTCATTGAAAACCGTAACTCTTGATGAGGAATGTATGATCATAACTGAGAGTGGCGTCGTGATAAGAATAGACGTTAAAGACATTTCTCAAACTGGTCGTAATACTCAAGGTGTTAAATTAATCCGCGTTACAGAAGGTGACTCTGTTGCAACTGTTGCTAAAGTGGAGATTAATGAAGAGGGTATAGAAGGTGAGGATATAGAAGAGGAAGCTTTAGAGTCTGATTCTATAGTAGAAACGATTGAAGAAGTTAATGAAGAAGATGAAAATACAACTGTTGAAGGAAGCGATGAATCTTCCGACGATAGCGAAGAATAACGGTGAGATAAGAAGAAGGTTTTCCTTCTTCTTATTTTTTTGTATTTACCCCTTGCGTCTACTAAATGTCCATGGTAAGATGTAATTCCGTCGCTTTGAGAGGCGTTATTCACTCCTTTCAAATCAATCATAAAAAACTTGTTGAAAGTTGTTGACGGGATCATGATTACCATGATATATTAATTAAGTCGCCGATAAACACGGCGAAAACGAAAGAAACAAATCGATCTTTGAAAACTGAACGAAACGCCATGCAAGAAATTGTTTCTACGGAAACAACAAGTTTTAAAGCTAGATTAGACTTTCTATCGGAGAGTTTGATCCTGGCTCAGGACGAACGCTGGCGGCGTGCCTAATACATGCAAGTCGAGCGGAGAAATAGGAGCTTGCTCCTATTTCTCAGCGGCGGACGGGTGAGTAACACGTGGGCAACCTGCCCTACAGACTGGGATAACTCCGGGAAACCGGAGCTAATACCGGGTAATACATAGCATCGCATGATGCAACGTTGAAAGTTGGCTTTCGAGCTAACACTGTAGGATGGGCCCGCGGCGCATTAGCTAGTTGGTAAGGTAATGGCTTACCAAGGCAACGATGCGTAGCCGACCTGAGAGGGTGATCGGCCACACTGGGACTGAGACACGGCCCAGACTCCTACGGGAGGCAGCAGTAGGGAATCTTCCGCAATGGACGAAAGTCTGACGGAGCAACGCCGCGTGAGTGACGAAGGCTTTCGGGTCGTAAAGCTCTGTTGTTAGGGAAGAACAAGTACCGTTCGAATAGGGCGGTACCTTGACGGTACCTAACCAGAAAGCCACGGCTAACTACGTGCCAGCAGCCGCGGTAATACGTAGGTGGCAAGCGTTGTCCGGAATTATTGGGCGTAAAGCGCGCGCAGGCGGTCTCTTAAGTCTGATGTGAAAGCCCACGGCTCAACCGTGGAGGGCCATTGGAAACTGGGGGACTTGAGTGCAGAAGAGGAGAGTGGAATTCCACGTGTAGCGGTGAAATGCGTAGATATGTGGAGGAACACCAGTGGCGAAGGCGGCTCTCTGGTCTGTAACTGACGCTGAGGCGCGAAAGCGTGGGGAGCGAACAGGATTAGATACCCTGGTAGTCCACGCCGTAAACGATGAGTGCTAGGTGTTGGGGGGTTCCACCCTCAGTGCTGAAGTTAACACATTAAGCACTCCGCCTGGGGAGTACGACCGCAAGGTTGAAACTCAAAGGAATTGACGGGGGCCCGCACAAGCAGTGGAGCATGTGGTTTAATTCGAAGCAACGCGAAGAACCTTACCAGGTCTTGACATCCTCTGCCACTCCTAGAGATAGGACGTTCCCCTTCGGGGGACAGAGTGACAGGTGGTGCATGGTTGTCGTCAGCTCGTGTCGTGAGATGTTGGGTTAAGTCCCGCAACGAGCGCAACCCTTGATCTTAGTTGCCAGCATTCAGTTGGGCACTCTAAGGTGACTGCCGGTGACAAACCGGAGGAAGGTGGGGACGACGTCAAATCATCATGCCCCTTATGACCTGGGCTACACACGTGCTACAATGGACGGTACAAAGGGCTGCGACACCGCGAGGTGAAGCGAATCCCATAAAGCCGTTCTCAGTTCGGATTGTAGGCTGCAACTCGCCTACATGAAGCCGGAATTGCTAGTAATCGCGGATCAGCATGCCGCGGTGAATACGTTCCCGGGCCTTGTACACACCGCCCGTCACACCACGAGAGTTTGTAACACCCGAAGTCGGTGAGGTAACCTTTTGGAGCCAGCCGCCGAAGGTGGGACAAATGATTGGGGTGAAGTCGTAACAAGGTAGCCGTATCGGAAGGTGCGGCTGGATCACCTCCTTTCTATGGAGAATTACGAGGCAACATTGGTTGCCAAACTTGCATGAGCGTTTCGTTTAGTTTTGAAAGAATGATTGTATTCTTTCAAAACAGGCTAATTTGATGAAGCATTAGCGGATTCAAGAAGTAGCCATGTTCCTTGAAAACTAGATAGCATAAACAACGACATCCAATAAAGAATTATTTTTTGCGTTATTTCTTAGTTAGTCACATCTTACGATGTGCAACATCAATGACGAGTTAGAAGCGAGAAATTCGAGGCGGCGAAATTCCGGAGGAGCGGAGCGTATTTGTATACGTGAGCACCGGAGGAATGAAGCCAACGAAGAAGTTCGAAGCTAATAACGAAGTCATAAGGTTAAGCTACTAAGGGCGCACGGTGGATGCCTTGGCACTAGAAGCCGATGAAGGACGGGACGAACACCGATATGCTTCGGGGAGCAGTAAGTACGCTTTGATCCGGAGATTTCCGAATGGGGGAACCCACCATCCGTAATGGGATGGTATCTATTTCTGAATACATAGGAGATAGAAGGCATACCCGGGGAACTGAAACATCTCAGTACCCGGAGGAAGAGAAAGCAATCGCGATTTCCTGAGTAGCGGCGAGCGAAACGGAATCAGCCCAAACCAGAGGGCTTGCCCTCTGGGGTTGTAGGACGTCTCATTGGAGTTACAAAGGCACGGATAGACGAAGCGACCTGGAAAGGTCCATCAGAGAAGGTAACAATCCTGTAGTCAAAATCCGCTGCCCTCCGAGACGGATCCTGAGTACGGCGGGACACGTGAAACCCCGTCGGAATCCGGGAGGACCATCTCCCAAGGCTAAATACTCTCTAGTGACCGATAGTGAACCAGTACCGTGAGGGAAAGGTGAAAAGCACCCCGGAAGGGGAGTGAAAGAGAACCTGAAACCGTGTGCCTACAACTAGTTGGAGCCCGTTAATGGGTGACAGCGTGCCTTTTGTAGAATGAACCGGCGAGTTACGATCCCGTGCAAGGTTAAGCCGAGAAGGCGGAGCCGCAGCGAAAGCGAGTCTGAATAGGGCGAAATAGTACGTGGTCGTAGACCCGAAACCGGGTGATCTACCCATGTCCAGGGTGAAGTTCAGGTAACACTGAATGGAGGCCCGAACCCACGCATGTTGAAAAATGCGGGGATGAGGTGTGGGTAGCGGTGAAATGCCAATCGAACCCGGAGATAGCTGGTTCTCTCCGAAATAGCTTTAGGGCTAGCCTCGCGGCAAGAATCTTGGAGGTAGAGCACTGATTGGACTAGGGGTCCCTACCGGATTACCGAATCCAGTCAAACTCCGAATGCCAACGATTTATCCGCGGGAGTCAGACTGCGAGTGATAAGATCCGTAGTCGAGAGGGAAACAGCCCAGACCACCAGCTAAGGTCCCAAAGTATACGTTAAGTGGAAAAGGATGTGGCGTTGCTTAGACAACCAGGATGTTGGCTTAGAAGCAGCCATCATTTAAAGAGTGCGTAATAGCTCACTGGTCGAGTGACGCTGCGCCGAAAATGTACCGGGGCTAAACGTATCACCGAAGCTGTGGATTGTCTTACGACAATGGTAGGAGAGCGTTCTAAGGGCTGCGAAGTCAGACCGAAAGGACTGGTGGAGCGCTTAGAAGTGAGAATGCCGGTATGAGTAGCGAAAGACAAGTGAGAATCTTGTCCGTCGAAAGCCCAAGGTTTCCTGAGGAAGGCTCGTCCGCTCAGGGTTAGTCGGGACCTAAGCCGAGGCCGAAAGGCGTAGGCGATGGATAACAGGTTGATATTCCTGTACCACCTCCTTTCCGTTTGAACGACGGGGGGACGCAGAAAGATAGGGAGAGCGCGCTGCTGGAAATGCGCGTCCAAGCGATTAGGCTGGTGAATAGGCAAATCCGTTCACCGTGAAGGCTGAGTCGTGATGGCGAGGGAATTAAGTACCGAAGTCCCTGATTCTACACTGCCAAGAAAAGCCTCTAGTGAGGAAAGAGGTGCCCGTACCGCAAACCGACACAGGTAGGCGAGGAGAGAATCCTAAGACGATCGGGAGAACTCTCGTTAAGGAACTCGGCAAAATGACCCCGTAACTTCGGGAGAAGGGGTGCTTCCTCGGGTGAATAGCCCAGGGGAGCCGCAGTGAAAAGATCCAAGCGACTGTTTAGCAAAAACACAGGTCTCTGCCAAGCCGCAAGGCGATGTATAGGGGCTGACACCTGCCCGGTGCTGGAAGGTTAAGAGGAGGGGTTATCCCTTACGGGAGAAGCTCTGAATCGAAGCCCCAGTAAACGGCGGCCGTAACTATAACGGTCCTAAGGTAGCGAAATTCCTTGTCGGGTAAGTTCCGACCCGCACGAAAGGTGCAACGACTTGGATACTGTCTCAACGAGAGACCCGGTGAAATTATAGTACCTGTGAAGATGCAGGTTACCCGCGACAGGACGGAAAGACCCCATGGAGCTTTACTGTAGCCTGATATTGGATTTTGGTACAGCTTGTACAGGATAGGTAGGAGCCATAGAAGCCGGACCGCTAGGTTCGGTGGAGGCGTCGGTGGGATACTACCCTGGCTGTACTGACATTCTAACCCAGCACCGTGATCCGGTGCGGAGACAGTGTCAGGTGGGCAGTTTGACTGGGGCGGTCGCCTCCTAAAGAGTAACGGAGGCGCCCAAAGGTTCCCTCAGAATGGTTGGAAATCATTCGCAGAGTGTAAAGGCACAAGGGAGCTTGACTGCGAGACCTACAAGTCGAGCAGGGACGAAAGTCGGGCTTAGTGATCCGGTGGTTCCGCATGGAAGGGCCATCGCTCAACGGATAAAAGCTACCCTGGGGATAACAGGCTTATCTCCCCCAAGAGTCCACATCGACGGGGAGGTTTGGCACCTCGATGTCGGCTCATCGCATCCTGGGGCTGAAGTAGGTCCCAAGGGTTGGGCTGTTCGCCCATTAAAGCGGTACGCGAGCTGGGTTCAGAACGTCGTGAGACAGTTCGGTCCCTATCCGTCGCGGGCGCAGGAAATTTGAGAGGAGCTGTCCTTAGTACGAGAGGACCGGGATGGACACACCGCTGGTGTACCAGTTGTTCCGCCAGGAGCATAGCTGGGTAGCTACGTGTGGAAGGGATAAGTGCTGAAAGCATCTAAGCATGAAGCCCCCCTCGAGATGAGATTTCCCACAGCGTCAAGCTGGTAAGATCCCTCAGAGATGATGAGGTTGATAGGTTCGGGGTGGAAGCGTGGCGACACGTGGAGCTGACGAATACTAATCGATCGAGGGCTTAACCAAAACGAAAAGTAAAGCAGGCTTGGTCATATTCGCAGACCATTGGAGCTCTTGAACAGAAGGCGTTTTTCGCCTGAAGTGAAAGAGTGAAATGGGCAAGAATATAGCCTGCGGCACTAGACATCGCGAAAAAATATTGGAATACGTTGTTGCATGCTATCTAGTTTTCAGGGAATGAATGAAGTTCGATTAAGTTCCACCACGTCCTGTGGTGAACATCGAACGACTAACATCCTGTCAGTCTAGTGATGAAGGCGAAGAGGTCACACCCGTTCCCATGCCGAACACGGAAGTTAAGCTCTTCAGCGCCGATGGTAGTTGGGGGATCTCCCCCTGCAAGAGTAGGACGTCGCTAGGCAAGTGAGAAGTCAGAGGTCATTATGATCTCTGGCTTTTTTATATGTTTTTTTCGTTTGAGTAGTACCGTGAGGTGGTATTCCATCATGATTTACATTCAAGAACATCCTCGAAAGCTTCGTAGGGGTGGGAGAAGCAAGAAATTCGAGGAAGCAAGTGAGACTGGACCGGAGTAGATAGTCGGAGATCTATGAGGATCCAGAATCGCGCAGCTGGCGAGTTCGCCGCTTATCGCGCCCCGTATGAGAACACGGAAGTTAAGCACTTGAAAAGTCAGAGGTTAAGACCCTGACTTTTTTGTTGTCAGATTGTGAATTTACGAAACCAAAGTGCTGACCTATGTTTCGCAGATACCCTGCAGAATCGCTCTCAATCCCAAGTATTGTCTGAATGTGTTCTTAAGTAATAAAATGGTTAAAATTATGGTATGGCTGATAGTTACCATCTCCATACTATACTCTTAGGATTATGCCAAATGAGAGCTAGATCTTATATGCCCTCTTCTCTTTATTCTAAATTCTTTCCATTAAATAGTCATAAAGAAGGGTAGGAACTTTCTTTGCAGTAATATCCAAGAACTCTAAAATGAATGGTAAATCGTTTGATTCTCTGGCATGGAAAAGGTCACCCCACCATTCTGTTTCATAGCGACAGATCATGCTTAGGTTATAAAGGAGGAGATAATGAACCATAACCTCATTTATAGTATTATACTGGGATCGTTTTGCAGGGAGGTAAAGATCTTTGCCGGCTGATAAGAATGGTCTAGAGTGAAGAGATGTAACGTTGGCATCTAAGCATACTTCAAGTTTTCCACGTTCAGGAGCTGACACAGATATAACGTCTACTAGTATCTGCTGCTTAAGATAGTTTTCAAAGCGTTCAATCGTCATATTTAATGAATCTAAAATGTGAGAAGAGATGGTAAAAGAGTTTAAGGAGATAGGTTCAATTTTATAACTCGTCACTTTTTCAGATAGCTGTCCAAAGAGAGGAGCTATTTCAGGAATTAGGCTCAGCAGATTGTTCATTTGATACTTTTCTCCTTCGACCTGTTTCACATGAAACATTTTTCTTGAAAAGTATTCGAAAAGACCATTTTTTTGTCCTTTCACTTCATCTTGGAGAAATGAGTACTGACGTTTCTTCCTTTTTCTTGAGGTTACACCATGAGCTAATACGAGAGTATCGCCAGGATAGTTTGGATCAAGGGTTAGCAAACATCCCTTCAACAGTTGAATCATTCCATAAAACAGAAGGATAGGCTTCAACTCAGTGTCTGCTGCACGAGCGTGTTTAAAATAACGATCGCCATATTCCATAAAGTAAATAAATCGGTAGCAATTATCGTAACTTTTTCTTTCGGCATCATCAAAACCTAACTTAGAATAGCATTTATTGAGATACTGTTGAACATAAGTAGACGAGTGAAAAGCATGCCAAGATGTATTGACTGGTTCTGTGTATCCCATAAAGAGCCTCCCTGTTTGATAATTCAAACTTATTTAATCTTTCTTGACACTAGTTTAACCAATTGATAAGCTACTAATAAATTTTCGATAAGAACGACTAGAGGAGGATGAAAGGGATGTGGGAAACAAAATTTGCAAAAGAAGGGCTAACCTTCGATGATGTGTTATTAACACCAGCTTTTTCTGATGTGCTTCCAAGAGAGGTATCTGTAGAAACAAAGCTAACAGAGAACTTGAAACTGAATGTCCCGATAATCAGTGCAGGTATGGATACTGTGACAGAAGCTCCTATGGCTATAGCAATGGCTCGTCAAGGTGGTCTTGGTATTATTCACAAGAGTATGTCTATTGAAAATCAAGCTGAGCATGTTGACCGTGTGAAGCGCTCTGAAAGTGGCGTTATCACTGATCCCTTCTTCTTAACACCAGAGCATCAAGTATTCGATGCTGAGCACCTTATGGGTAAATACAGAATTTCCGGCGTCCCGATTGTAAATGACGAAAGAAAACTAGTTGGAATTCTTACGAACAGAGATCTCCGTTTTATCGAAGATTATTCCATTCAAATCAAAGAAGTAATGACGAAAGAAAACCTTGTAACAGCTCCTGTTGGAACGACGCTTAAAGAAGCAGAGCGTGTGCTACAACAACATCGTATTGAGAAGCTACCTCTAGTAGATGATGATGGGACGCTCAGAGGGCTGATTACCATTAAAGATATTGAAAAAGTCATCCAGTTTCCTCAATCTGCAAAAGATAACAGCGGGCGTTTACTTGTAGGCGCAGCAGTTGGAAACACAACTGATGCTGTTATGCGCGTTAAGAAGCTCGTTGAAGCTGGTGTTGACGTCATCGTGCTTGATTCAGCACATGGTCATACAGCTGGAATTATCAATAAGGTTCGTGAAATTCGTGAAGAGTATCCTGACCTTACAATCATTGCAGGTAACGTAGCAACAGCTGAAGGAACGAAAGCACTTATTGAAGCTGGAGCAGATGTAGTGAAAGTAGGAATTGGTCCAGGGTCGATCTGCACGACTCGTGTTATCGCTGGTGTAGGTGTTCCTCAAGTTACTGCCGTTTATGAGTGCGCGACTGAAGCACGGAAACATGGAGTAAGTATTATTGCTGACGGAGGAATCAAGTTCTCTGGGGACATCGTAAAAGCAATCGCTGCGGGTGGACATGCAGTTATGCTCGGAAGTATTCTAGCAGGTGTAGATGAAAGTCCTGGTGAACGTGAGATTTATCAAGGCCGTCAGTTTAAAGTGTACCGAGGTATGGGCTCGATCGGAGCAATGGAAAAAGGCAGTAAGGACCGTTATTTCCAGGAAAATATGTCTAAGCTCGTTCCAGAAGGTATAGAAGGCCGAGTTCCTTACAAAGGCCCACTTGGTGATACGATTCATCAGCTACTCGGAGGAATCCGTTCTGGTATGGGGTACTGTGGAACAAGGACGCTAGATTCTTTAAGAGAAGATAGCCAGTTTGTGAAAATTACTGGGGCAGGTCTTCGTGAAAGTCATCCGCATGATGTTCAAGTAACGAAGGAAGCGCCAAATTATTCCGTTTAATAGTACTTTTGATGGAAGTTTTATCATGTCTGTGACAAATTGAACTAAATACGTTAGAAAAGTAGATAGGGGGCTTTCCTCTATCTATTTTTTTAATTTTAGTTATGATAAAATAGCGGTTATGTGAGACTCAGTTGGAGGTGTAAGGGTTGAAAAACCTTGGTTTTAAAGCCATGATTTTGACTATGGCATTTGTATTACTTTTAGCAGGCACGTTCGGTGCAGGAAGCTATGCAGAAGCTGCAGAAGCACCAGATGTTAAAGCAAAAGCTGCGATTCTGGTCGATGCAGAGTCTGGAAAGATTCTTTATCAGAAAGACCCAGAATTAACGCTCGCGCCGGCAAGTATGACGAAGATGATGACAGAATACTTAATACTTGAACAAATTCATAATAAGAAGATTAGTTGGGACGATAAAGTTAGCATTAGCGAGAATATACATATTCTTTCTCAAAACAGAAGTCTTTCCAATGTACCACTTCGTTCAGACGCACAGTATTCAGTAAAAGAACTTTACGAAGCGATGGCGATCTATTCAGCCAATGCTGCAACTATGGCACTTGCAGAACATGTTGCAGGAACTGAAGCAAAGTTTGTTGAAATGATGAACGCTAAAGCAGAAGAAATGGGAATGAAAGAATACCGTTTCGTTAACAGCTCTGGTTTAAATAACAAAGACCTTCGTGGGAATCACCCTGCTGGTGACCCGAACGAAGAGAACATGATGTCAGCACGGTCTACTGCACTTCTTGCTTACCACTTGATCAAGGACTACCCTGAAGTTCTTGATACTGCAAGTATTCCAGTAAAGAACTTCCGTGAAGGTACAGATGATGAAATCGAAATGAAGAACTGGAACTGGCTTCTTCCTTCACTTGTGTATTCAAACAAGTATCCTGTGGAAGGAATCGACGGATTGAAAACAGGTTCGACTGATCTTGCAGGGTACGCATTCACTGGTACAGCCAAGCAAGGGGATATGCGCCTGATTTCAGTGGTGATGAAGACAGATTCTTACGAAGCACGCTTTGAAGAGGCATCAAAACTACTTAACTATGGATTCGATAACTTTGAATCTAAAACAATCATCAATAAAGGTGATCAAGTTGAGAAAGATTCCACGTTAAGCGTTGTAAAAGGGAAAGAAAAAGAAGTAGAGGTAGCAGCTGGAGAATCGTTCAATGCGATCGTACAAAATGGAACTGAAAAAGCGTACGAGACTAATTATAAGCTGAACGATAAACTACTCACTAAAGATGGTGAATTAACGGCACCGTTAAAAAATGGTGAGGAAGTGGGGAAAGTTATGCTCAAAGCAACTGGTGAAGAGCTTGGGTATATAACTGGAGAGAAAAGTTCCTCAGTACCACTTGTAACGACTGATTCAGTTGAGAAAGCCGGATGGTTTACGCTTACGATGAGAGCGATCGGCGGTTTCTTCTCAAGCATCTGGAGTAGTGCAGCAGGAGCTGTTAAAGGACTATTCAGCTAATATTTTTCAGGAAATAAGGTGAAAATACTCTTCAAATGTATATTTGAAGAGTATTTTTTAAAATCTTTTAGGAAATCAAAGCGTAGAAGATAGGACAAGCCTAGAAAAAATGTTACAATAGAAACGTTTGATGTAGGTGTTTTTAAAAGTAACGATTATCTAATATAAATATGGGAGGAATATAGATGAATCAACAAACAGGTACAGATCGCGTAAAACGTGGTATGGCTGAGATGCAAAAAGGCGGCGTCATTATGGACGTTGTGAACGCAGAGCAAGCAAAGATTGCAGAAGAAGCTGGTGCAGTTGCTGTAATGGCACTTGAGCGCGTTCCATCCGATATTCGTGCAGCAGGCGGGGTAGCTCGTATGGCTGATCCTACTATCGTAGAAGAAGTAGTGAATGCAGTATCTATCCCAGTAATGGCAAAATGCCGAATCGGTCATATTGTTGAAGCGCGTGTTCTTGAATCAATGGGTGTTGACTATATTGATGAGAGTGAAGTATTGACTCCAGTTGATGAAGAATATCACCTTGATAAGCGTAAGTACACTGTTCCTTTCGTTTGTGGTGCTCGTAACCTTGGTGAAGCACTGCGCCGTGTAGGTGAAGGAGCTGCAATGCTTCGTACGAAGGGTGAACCTGGAACTGGAAACGTTGTTGAAGCTGTGCGTCATCAGCGTCTTATTCAATCCCAAATCCGTAAAATTTCAAGCATGTCTGAAGATGAGCTAATGACTGAAGCGAAAAACCTTCAAGCGCCATTTGAGCTTCTTCTTCAAATTAAAGAACTTGGACGACTTCCGGTTGTTAATTTCGCTGCTGGCGGAATCGCAACTCCTGCGGATGCAGCCCTCATGATGGAACTTGGTTCTGACGGTGTATTCGTTGGTTCTGGTATCTTTAAATCAGATAACCCAGAGAAATTTGCGAAGGCAATCGTAGAAGCAACAACTCATTATCAAGACTATGAATTGATCGCAAAGATTTCTAAAAACCTTGGTATTGCAATGCCAGGAATCGAAATTTCATCACTTCAGCCAACTGAACGCATGCAGGAACGCGGCTGGTAATTCATTAAATCACCCCCACCTGAGCAATTGAGGTGGGGGTCTTACTTAGATATAGATAAAAGGAGTCGAAAGCAGTATGGTGAAAGTTGGAGTCCTCGGACTGCAGGGTGCAATTCGAGAACATGTGAAAGCACTACAAACAAAAGAAGCGGAAATTGTTGTTGTAAAACGCATTGAGCAGCTCGATGATCTCGATGGCCTCGTGCTGCCAGGTGGAGAAAGTACAACGATGCGTCGCCTTATCAATCAATATGGATTTCTTGAGCCTTTGAAAGCTTTTGCTGCTGAAAAGCCGATCTTCGGTACATGTGCAGGGCTTATTCTTCTTGCAGAGCGTATTGAGGGAATGGCTGACTCTCATATCGGCGTTATGGATGTTACAGCAAAACGTAATGCTTTTGGACGCCAACGAGAAAGCTTTGAAGCACCATTAACAGTTGAAGGATTAGATGAAGATTTCATCGGAGTATTTATCAGAGCTCCTTATATTGAAGAAGTCGGAGAAGGTGTAGAAGTCCTTGCGACCTTTAATGATAAAATTGTTGCCGCACGTGATGGACGCTTCCTAGCATGTGCGTATCATCCAGAACTAACGGATGATGATCGCATGCATCAACTATTTATTGACATGGTCCTTGAGTTTAAGAAAGAAGGACTTGCAACCGAGTGAATTTTCGTGTAAATTATTACGTACTAGGAAGCGGGGCATAAAAACTCTGCTTGTGATACATGATATACGAAAACGTTGACGGGAATTAGTAATAGATGTTCAATGCTTAGAGAATCGATGGCTGGTGAGAATCGATCATTGAACCCTGTGAATCCATCCCTGAGTAGAAAGCTGAAATTAGTAAGCTTTCTCGGAGCAGACCGTTATTCTGTTAAGAGGCAGGCATTTGTCTGCAATCAGGGTGGCAACGCGGGTAGCTCTCGTCCCTTTCCAGGGGATGAGGGTTTTTTTGTATTCCCGAGAGATGCTTATCGTAACAAAAAGGAGGAAAAGACATGATTGATTTAAAATACTTACGAAAGAATTTTGACGATGTGAAAGAAAAACTATCAAAACGTGGTGAAGATCTTGTAGGTCTAGATCGTTTTGAAGAGCTTGATCAGCGAAGAAGAGATCTTATTGCAAAGACTGAAGAACTTAAAGGACAGCGTAATGAAGTTTCAAAGAAAATTGCTGAATATAAGCGTGAAAAACAAGATGCTGATCACTTGATCAAAGAGATGCGTGAAGTGGGAGACGAAGTTAAAAGACTTGATGAGGAGCTACGTGGTGTAGAAGGTGAACTTGAAGAAATCCTACTCCATATTCCTAACATTCCACATGATAGCGTACCAGTTGGTGAAACTGAAGACGATAACGTGGAAGCACGTACATGGGGTGAGAGAAAAGAGTTCTCTTTTGAAGCGAAGCCTCACTGGGATATTGCAACAGATTTAAATATCATTAATTTTGAACGCGCATCTAAAGTAACTGGAAGCCGATTTGCTTTTTATAAAGGAGCAGGTGCACGACTTGAGCGCTCTCTCATTAACTTCATGATGGACCTTCATGAGTCTGAACACGGGTATGAAGAAATTCTACCTCCTTACCTTGTTAATCGCGAGAGCATGACAGGTACAGGACAGTTACCTAAGTTTGAAGAAGATGCCTTCAAGATTCGTGAAGAAGATTACTTCTTGATCCCAACGGCTGAAGTGCCTGTTACGAATTTCCACCGTGATGAAATTCTTGATCTTGCTGATCTTCCCCTTGCTTATACGGCATTCAGCGCATGTTTCCGTTCTGAAGCAGGATCTGCAGGACGAGACACAAGAGGATTGATTCGTCAGCATCAATTTAACAAAGTGGAACTCGTTCGTTTTGTGAAGCCAGAAGATTCTTATGACGAGCTTGAGAAGCTTACAGGACATGCTGAAAAGGTTCTTCAATTATTGGAGCTTCCATACCGTGTCATGAGCATGTGTACAGCTGATCTTGGCTTTACTGCTGCTAAGAAATACGATATTGAAGTATGGATCCCAAGCTATGGAACATACAGAGAAATCTCTTCTTGTAGTAATTTTGAAGATTTCCAGGCACGTCGAGCAGGCATTCGATTCCGTAGAGAAAAGAACGGTAAACCTGAATTTGTTCATACGTTAAATGGATCTGGCCTTGCGATCGGAAGAACCGTTGCTGCAATTCTAGAAAATTACCAGCAAGAAGATGGAACGGTCGTTGTACCTGAAGTTCTACGTCCCTATATGGGCGGACGTGAAGTTCTGAAATAAATGAAAAGGGGGAGTAAATCCCCCTTTTAAATAAAAATATAAAAATATCATTCATTTTGTTGACTTTCTAACTACCGGATGATAAGATATTATTCGTGTCACCGAGTTAACAATTAAGTTACACGACATGGAGGAATACCCAAGTCTGGCTGAAGGGATCGGTCTTGAAAACCGACAGGGGCTTAACGGCCCGCGGGGGTTCGAATCCCTCTTCCTCCGCCATTAACTAATTGAACTACCAACGCGCATATAATTTGGAGATTATATGACCGCTGTCCTAGACAGCGGTTTTTTTATGTGTAATTTTCTCCATAAAGAAAGGAGCTATCCGATACTGGACAGCTCCTTTCTTTTTGTTATCTGCTCAAAGTAGGAATTTGATTAAATTTTTGTTCGATACGCTTTAGAATCAACTCAACCGATGATGGATCGTTAACAAGGTCATATTCATTGATGTTCAATCTAAGGATTGGACATGCATTGAAGCTATCGATCCAGTTATTATAGCGCTGGTACATTTCTTCCCAATACTCGGTAGGTGTTTGTTGTTCCATTGGGCGTCCACGTTCCTTGATGCGATCAACGACATCATCAAAAGATCCTTCAAGATAAATCATCAGATCAGGATGTGGAAAGAATGGCGTCATCACCATCGATTCAAAAAGGTTCGTGTATGTTTCGTAATCGACGCTCGACATCGTTCCTTTTTCATAATGCATTTTCGCAAAGATGCCAGTATCTTCATAAATCGAGCGATCCTGTACGAAGCCTCCACCATATTCAAACATTCTCTTTTGTTCTTTGAAACGTTCAGCTAAAAAGTAAACCTGTAAGTGAAAGCTCCAACGAGAAAAGTCATGATAAAATTTCTCTAGATATGGGTTATTATCAACTTTTTCAAGTGAGGTCCTAAATTGCAGGGCATTTGCTAGTGAACTTGTAATAGTGGATTTACCAACTCCAACAGTACCAGCTATCGTAATGACGGCGTCCTGAGGTATGTTGTATTTTTCTCTAAGATTCATACAGGGTCTCCTTCTTTCAATGTTAATTCGAGGGATTCAAAAATGGTTTGCAAATCTTCTTCGTTTGCAACAAAGTCCATCTCATCGCCATTGAACCGGAGAACAGGAATATCAGGGTGATGCGCTTCGAATTCCTGCATAAACCGTTCATAGTCAGCTGATAATCGCTTAAGGTATGAAGGGTCAATATCTTTTTCAATTTGACGACCTCTTTGTGATATGCGATTTAGCAACGTTTCGAGGCTTGCATTCAAATAAATAATAACGTTCGGTTCTGGCATGCCCTCGGTTAAAATATCGTAGATTTTCATATATTTAGAAAAGTGCTTGTCACTAAGTGTCTGTTGGGCAAAAATTTTGTTTTTGAAAATGTGGTAATCAGAAATGACTGGACGTTGTTTGGATAGATAGTGTTTATCCATCTCTTCTAATTGTTTGTATCGATGGCTAAGAAAAAACATCTCGGTTTGGAAGCTCCACTCTTCAATGTTGCCGTAGAACTTACCGAGAAACGGATTCTCTTCTACGATTTCTTGAAACAGTTTAAACTGATAATAATCAGCGATAGCGTGGGATAGAGAGGTCTTTCCAATACCGATCGGGCCTTCGACGGCAATAAATGGGGTCTGGTTCATACGTATCCTCCTCCGTCGTTTCCTATGCTAACCAGATCTTGCTCTCTTTTTATAGACAAAGATAATTGTAGCATAGACCAAGAACTGTGGACAGGGTTAAAACCATCGTGTTAAAGGTAAAAAAAACCTGCTTGTTTTATATCTGATAGATGGGGGAAAATCGTCATGGAAAGGGGTGGAAGAATGGGCTCTCATCATATTTTAATCCTGTTATTTATCGGTTATCTGGTTTACACAATCGATACAAAACAAAAGAATTTCCCAGCACCGTTAGTGCTCTTGGTTATTGGGATTAGTTTGTCTTTTGTACCATACTTTCAGTCTGTACATATCACGAAAGAGATTTTATTCGAATGGTTTCTTCCTGCACTTCTCTTTATTTCAGCTTATCAGTTTCCATTCGACCACCTCAGAAAGCATGCAGGTATTATTTCTATGTTAAGCACACTCGGAATTATAGCGAGTGCTGTCCTTCTAGGAGGAGTCGTTTATTTGTTGAGCGCTCCGTTTTTATCCTTATCATTTGTCGGAGCTTTGTTGATCGCTTCTATCTTGACACCGACAGATCCAGTATCTGTTGTTTCCATATTAAAAAATTCTTCGAAAGATCCTAAAATTGCTGATGTGGTGGAAGGTGAATCGATGGTTAATGATGGAACAAGCATCGTTCTTTTCACCATATTCGCTGGTATGGTGATAGAGGGCCATTCGTTCTCCATCAGTTCTTTTATCTATGATTTCATTCTCGTATCGATTGGTGGAGTAGCAATAGGGGCGATATTTAGTTATCTCGTATGTCGAGCGATCCACTTGACCCATCAGAGACAATATCAGGTCATGTTAAGTATCGTTCTTGCTTATGGAAGTTTCTATGTAGCGGAAGCTCTTGAAGTCTCCGGTGTCCTTGCTGTCGTAGCAGCTGGGATCGTTCTATCCTATGAGCTTGATCGATTAATCAAAGAATCACATTATCGAGACTACTTAAACAGCTTTTGGGAAGTTGTTGAACCGAGTATTCTAGCGTTAATTTTTCTACTAATCGGTATTGAAGCGACGAATTATTTGGTGATCGACCAATGGCTATTTGTCACAGTTGTGTTTTTAGCTTCAGTCGTCATTCGATTCTTTGTTTTAGCAGGGATTGTGAACATGTTCAAGGCATGGCGCAACGAATTTAATTGGAAAGACATCTCACTTGTAACATGGTCTGGCATAAGAGGAACGATGTCTGTCGCATTATTACTTAGTTTAGAGTCTGATAAAGCGTCTTTAGATAGCAATATTCTCTCGATCACGTTTGGAGCGGTAATGTTATCTCTTATTATTCAAAGCATGACGATCTATCCACTCTCACATCTATTTGAAAAGAAAAAGGGATGAAGTTAGAGAAGAATCGACATCAAGTCATCACTCACACCAATACAGGAAAGCGTTATGGCTTTAATAGATACTCTTGAAAGGTTAGGGAAAAAGATTTACGTTTAAGCTGGTTGACTAACAAATATTGGAGGGATTTACGTGCAGGAACAAACGTTGAATAATAGCCAGCAGGATACCGCAGATTTTTTCCCGGTGCATGATGTCGATTATCTTGAACTTTATGTCGGTAATGCTAAGCAATCAAGTCATTATTTTTGTAAGGCATTCGGATTTAAACCAGTAGCTTATTCAGGGCTTGAAACTGGGGATCGCGAGAAAGTATCCTATGTGCTTCAACAGAATAATATTCGACTCGTTCTAACAGGCGCTCTTTCAAATAATCACCCAATTGCAGATTTTGTCAAGCTTCACGGAGATGGAGTGAAGGATATTGCTCTTACTGTGGAGAATGTTGAAAAGGCTTACAAAGAAGCTTCGGAGCGTGGAGCGATCGAGCTTAGTCCTCCTAAAGAATACAATGATGAATTTGGGAAAGTAAAAGTCGCTGTTATTGGTACATATGGCGACACGATCCATACTTTGGTGGAACGTAAAGACTATGAAGGTGTCTTTATGCCAGGATTTAAACAATTTGAAGGGGATATTCCTTCTGAAACAACAGGACTCCTCGGCGTCGATCATTGCGTAGGGAATGTGGAATCGATGGAAGAATGGGTTTCCTACTATGAGAATGTAATGGGCTTCAAACAGATGATTCACTTTGATGATGATGATATTAGCACAGAATATTCCGCTTTAATGTCGAAAGTGATGCATAATGGTGGTCGAATTAAATTCCCAATCAATGAGCCAGCAAATGGTAAGAAGAAGTCTCAGATTCAGGAATACTTAGATTACTATAATGGCCCTGGTGTGCAGCATATTGCTGTGTTAACGAATGACATCGTAACAACAGTAGGGAAATTAAGAGATGCGGGAGTTGAATTTCTTGAAGCGCCCGATAATTACTACGATGTACTAACTGATCGTGTGGGTGAAATTGATGAAGAAATCGACAAACTACGCGAACTGAAAATATTAGTGGATCGAGATGATGAAGGCTATCTCCTTCAAATTTTCACGAAGCCTGTTGTCGATCGTCCAACTCTTTTCATTGAAATCATCCAACGTAAAGGTGCAAAAGGATTCGGTGAGGGTAACTTCAAGGCTTTGTTTCAGGCAATTGAGCGAGAACAGGAACGAAGAGGCAACTTATAATCACGACAAAATGATGGTAAAGGAGTTGCCGATATGAAAGTTCAACCAGATTCTCTTGCATGGAAAGATGCATACAAATTACTGATTGGTTCGGTTCTTCCTCGTCCGATCGCATTTGTATCTAGCATGGATCATAGCGGACGAGTGAATCTAGCGCCATTTAGTTTTTTTACCGGAATATGTGCGGACCCTATGATGGTATGTTTCGCCCCTATGCGTAAAGCAGGAGAGGGTGATAAGAAAGATACGCTTATCAATATAGAAGAAACAAAAGAGTTCGTCATCAACATAGTAGGTGAACGTATCGTTGAGCCGATGAACGAATGTGCGACACCCTTTGCTCACGGAACAGACGAATTTCTAGAAGCGGGATTAACAAAGGTCGAAAGTGCTTGTATCACACCACCAAGGGTGAAAGAGAGTGATGTGCAGCTTGAGTGTGTGCTCGATCAAATTGTTGAATTTGGTGATCATGAAGGAGCAGGCAGTCTTGTAATCGGAAAAGTAGTTATGGTTCATGTACGTGATGAGTTGTATGAGGACGGAAAGATTAATACTAAACTGCTGAAACCTGTCGGACGACTTGCAGGGCAGGAATATACGAGAGCTACCACGGATACATTTGCGTTAGAAAGAAAAACAACGGCTGAAGGAAAGAGCTGAGGACTTTGAAGTTCGTCACGTATGAAAGACAAGGTCAAGAACATGCAGGTATTTTAACAGATGGGAAAGTGTACAACCTAAACCGAGCTTCTAAGGGAACAATGCCAGGTGATCTTCTAGAGTTAATTAAAGGAAACTATGCGATTGAGGAATTGCAGTTAGATGAAGGGCATGATCTTTCTCAGGTGAAGCTAAAAGCACCACTTCCTCGTCCAGCAAGCATTAGAGACTTTTATGCTTTTGAAGAACATGTTGTTACAGCTAGAGGGAAAAGAGGTCTGGATGTCGTGCCCGAATGGTATGAGTTTCCGGTCTTCTATTTTACGAACCATCACGCTGTAAAGGGTCCAGAGGATTCTATTTCTCCTCCTCGAGGCTGTGAAAAACTAGACTATGAACTCGAAATTGCTTGTGTCATAGGTGAAAAAGGTAGAAATATAAAAGCTAATGAAGCAAAGGATTATATATTCGGATACATGATCATGAACGATTGGAGTGCGCGTGATATTCAAGCGAAGGAGATGAAGGTGGGGCTTGGACCTGCGAAGGGGAAAGACTTTGCAACATCGTTTGGGCCTTATCTCGTTACGCCTGATGAAATACCACTGCATGACAACCAACTAGATTTAAGTATGGAAGCAATTGTGAACGGTGAGCAATATTCCGTGGGAAATGTGAAAGACATGTACTATTCATTTGGGGAATTGATTGAACGAGCTTCGAAAGATGTCACGCTGTATCCAGGAGAAGTGATTGGATCAGGTACAGTAGGCAGTGGGTGTATTCTTGAACAATATGGACGTGAATGGTTAAAGCCTGGTGATCGAGTGGAACTCTCCATTACTCATCTTGGCAGCCTTATTAATGTTGTTGGAGAGGAGGAGTAAGAGTGGCTTATTACCAGAAGATGGGGGAGCTTCCTCATAAACGGCATACGATGTTTAAGAAAGAGGATGGATCGCTTTATAGAGAACAGGTAATGGGTACAAAAGGATTCTCGGGTATTCAATCCATTCTCTATCATCATCATTTTCCTACAGCGGTGAAGGAAGCAAGTTACCTAAAGGATGCTATACCCGAGTATGAGAAGCAAGGTGCCTTACAACATCGTCATTTCCGTACGGCAGCATACGACAAAAAGGGGGATGCTGTTGTCGATAGATGTTATTTCCTGGGGAATGAGGATGTGTTGATCGGAGTTGTAAATCCCATTGAAACAATGAATTACTTTTATCGTAACGGAGACGGAGATGAGTTATTCTTCGTTCATCATGGGACTGGTAAAATCGAAACAATGTTTGGTGAGATTACCTATGAACCTGGTGACTACATTTTGATTCCTATTGGCACCATTTACCGTGTGATTCCTGAAGATGATCAGAATCGATGGCTAGTGATCGAAGCAACTAGCGCGATCACAACGCCTAGGCGGTATCGTAACGAGTATGGTCAGTTGATGGAACATAGTCCTTTCTGTGAGAGGGATATTAGGGGACCGGAACGTCTTACTACGTATGATGAGAAAGGTGAATTTGAAGTTGTGACAAAAGCACGTGGCAGCTTACATCGGCATGTTTTTGATCATCACCCTTTGGATGTGGTCGGGTGGGATGGATACCTTTATCCATGGAAGTTCAACATAAGTGACTTTGAACCGATAACGGGTCGCATCCACCAGCCACCGCCTGTCCATCAAACGTTCGAGGGAAATAACTTTGTTGTTTGTTCATTTGTGCCAAGGTTATATGACTACCATCCAGAGTCGATTCCAGCACCATATTTTCATAGTAATGTCGACAGTGATGAAGTGCTTTATTATGTTGAGGGAAACTTTATGAGTCGTAAAGGGATTGAAGAGGCTTCTATCACCTTGCACCCATCTGGTATTCCTCATGGTCCTCATCCAGGTAAGATCGAAGGAAGCATCGGCAAAAAAGAAACGCTCGAGCTTGCTGTTATGATCGATACATTCAGACCGCTCAAAACCATCGAGCAGGCGAAAGAGTACGAGGATGAAGCATACATGAAAAGTTGGGTTACAGAGTAAATGATCAATTGGGGGAAACGAACGGAAGGCGCGGCTAAAGAATAGCCGCGCTATTACTTTTCTTACATGGACTTTTATTGTATAATAAATACCATTCGGCCCCGTAGCTCAGGGGATAGAGCAACGGTTTCCTAAACCGCAGGTCGGAGGTTCGATTCCTCTCGGGGCCACCAAATTCGATAAGGTTATTTTCGTGAAACATATAAATGTATAAAAAAGCACGCGATTATCATGTAAATGGATCGCGTGCTTTTTTATGTATTTATTGTTTTTTGGGCTACATACGTAAAAAAATAGGCTTATTCGAAATGAAAATAAATGGAAATAACCCCTTGTTATAGGTAGAACAACTATTACAACTTGATAGTAAGGAACATAAGTCTATAAGAGTAACTATAAGGAGGGGGAAAAGTGTCTTTTCCTAATGATATACAATATAGCCCGATTCCATTAGGCACGGGTGTTTATTTCGATGTGACGGGTGATCAATCACCCACGGCTGTAGATCTTGTTGGAAATCAGTCGAATCCATCATTTGCAATGGCTTACGATGGGACGAATGTTTATTTCCGATTACGTTTAAGGGAAGATCCACGAAACAGAAAAAAGACGGGCTTTCAGAATTTTTCATGGGGTGTTCTGTTCAATACAGGAGGTGCTCCCGGGACTTACCAATGGCTATTGGCAGTTGATGGCTTAGATGAAGAGCTTGTATTAATTCAAAACACGGTAGAAGAAGTAAACTCCTGGAACGATCCTGCTGAAGGTACAAATGGAAAAGGAAATCCTAATTATTCTAGGCCAATTATTAATTACGACGTTGCAAGAGTAAAGCCTGCGAATACGAGATTTGGTAACGATGATAACGTATTCTTGGATTTCTTTATTCCAGCTAATATTTTGTTCGACTATCTTAATATTACAGACCAAACGCCATTAAAATTGATTTCGTATACCGCGACTAATTCTAATAATTACAATAAAGACTCTTTGAGAGTAAGTGAAGGATTTCAGTTTACCGATGCCTTTTCAGATCCTATAACAGTGGATGATACAAATGTGAAGGCGAGTTTAGAATTGAGGAAAGAGATTGTTAGCGGTCCCGCTAGTGTATCAGCGGGTGAAGAAGTTTCATTTACTGCACAATTAATTGTTGAGAACACAGGAGGAAGCGAAGCAACAAATGTCAGTCTATATGACCTGATTCAATTCGATATACTCAATACTTTTAGTATAACAAGCAAAACAAAAGGAAACGCAAACTTTAGTTCTAGACGGAAAACGCTCTGTTGGGGAATTGGGAATATAGCGCCAGGTGCGTCTGCCGTGTTGGAGTTCGAAGTTAGTGGGTTCTTTAATGAAGCTGGTGTTCAAACGTGGGAGACTGCAAGCGTTACTGGAAACGACAATAATACAGGAGATCGATTGCAAACGGACCCAATAACGAGCACGATAACCGTTACAGTAAACGGGGGCGTTGTTGGTATTGTAAGCGATCAGTTCACAGGGTTTCCTGTATCGGATGCCAATGTTGAGTTGAAAGATGGCGCAACCACAATCGCAACGACCACTACGAATGCTAACGGGGAATACAGTTTTACCGGTATAACACCAGATACGTATACAATCGAATATTCAAAGGTTAATTACATTACCACTATTGCCGCCGTTACGATTAATGCAGGTGATATTACAAGAAAAGATGTATTTTTGACAGAGCTTCCAGGTAGTATATCTGGTACTGTTTTAAACTCAGTTGGTGGTCCAATCAATAATGCAACGATACTGTTAGTAGACACGGCGGGTAATATCGTTGGTACACAGACAACAGACGCTACTGGAGCCTATTCGTTCCCCTCCGTTATAGCTGGGCAATATTCACTAAATGTCACTGCAACTAATTTTCAATCTGACGCAGTTGGGGTGACGGTTGCAGCAAATGATGCTTCAACTGTTAATTTTGTTCTTGAACCTAATCCTGGAACGGTACAGGGTGAAGTAAGGAATGAAGATGGCGATCCGATCAATGGTGCGTTAGTTGAAGTCTTGAACTTAGCTGGTTCTGTTATTAGTACAGCAACGACGAATGTGTCGGGAGTCTACACGATCGATGAACTAGCGCCAGGAGATTATAAAATTAGATTTAGTAAGTCATTATTCACTACCCAGGTTCTTGGCTTTAATTTAGAAGCCGGCGAAACGGAAGTTCTGAATGGTACGTTACAAGAAAATCCTGGGACATTGACTGGAACGATCACAGATGCAACGACTTCAGCTCCACTGCCAGGTACGACCATCCAGGTAACGAATGGCCTTGGAGTTACTGTAGCAACTTCTACGACAGACCTTAACGGAGAATATACGATCGAAATGCTAGCGCCGGGATTTTATACGGTAACGTTTGTAGCACCAGGGTATGGCTCGCAAACCGTAGGGGCGAAAATTCAATCTGAGCAAACAACTACGTTAGATGTTCCGTTAGAGCAGCTCGTAGGTGCAATTTCAGGAACAATCACGGATACGCTTGGCAATCCGGTTGCCGGTTCTGTCATCGAAATTTTCTCGAACAACGTACTTGTAGCTTCCACAACAACTGATAGTAATGGAAACTATATCATTAACAATCTTATTCCAGGCGCATATTCCATTACTGCTTCGAATAATGGATTCTCCTCGGAAACGGTAGGGGCTTCGGTCATTGTTAATGAAACATCTACCGCTGATGTAACGTTAACTCCAAATCCAGGCACATTAACTGGAACAGTAAGGTCATTAGACGGGATAGCGCTTGAAGGTGTGGTGTTAACGATCAGAGATGATCGTACGGGCGCTAATATCACTCAAGTGGTGACGAACAACCAGGGGGTCTATACAGCGACAGGTCTAGCGCCGGGCAACTATTCCATCACTGCTCTCCTCGAAGATTTTCAAAGTAAACAAACAGGTTCAACAATCGTCTCAGATCAAACGACAACGACAGATTTTATCCTTGAACCGAACCCAGCTAGCGTAACGGGGGCCATCATTAATGCTGCAACAGGGCTACCAATTACTGATTTGATGATCGAAGTCAAAGTAGTTGATCTTAACGGTAACGTTTTAACAACCACTTTTACAGACTTGACTGGACAGTATGAAGTGAATCATTTACTTCCTGGTACGTATGGAATTGTTGCGAGTGCTGTTGATTTTCAGACAAACGGAGCCTCCGTCACATTATCACCAGGAGAAGTCGAAACGACTAACGTCGTCTTAACACCAGCGCCTGGAAGCATCACGGGAACCTTAACCGATACGGCAGGAGCTCCCCTATCAAATGTCTCCATTAGAGTTGTAGATGACACAGGATTTTTGGTGGGGACGATACTGACTGGTACAGATGGGACTTATGAATTTAATGGTCTTGCGCCAGGAAATTATACGATTACTGCAGTCGCGGACAGTTATCAATCAGCTTCCATTGGAGCAATCGTGCAATCAAATGAAACGACTGTTGTGAATCAAAGTCTTGTGAGTAATCCTGGCTCGATCTCAGGGTCAATTATTCCATTAGTTGATGGTACCCTCATAACTTTAACGACGTCTGACGGCATTTTGATCGGGTCAACTCTAACAAATCCAAGTGGTGACTTCCTTTTTGAGAACCTACAACCAGGGCAATATATCGTGACAGCAACAGCTCCAAATTATCAAACTTCGACAACCGGAGCTACAGTTTTATCAGATGAAATAGCGGATACCTCGCTCACCCTTGAACCGAACCCGGCAGAGATTAGCGGCGTAATTACCGACGATTCAGGTAATCCTGTGTCAAACGCAACGATACAAATTATTGATGCAAATGGCACGTTATTGTGGACAGCAGGAACAGATCAAGATGGTAACTATGCAATAGGGAACCTTGCTCCTGGTGCATTCACAATCGTGACGAATGCTCAAAACTATTCTTCAAATACAACCGGAGTTACGTTGAGCCCTGGCCAAATTGTAACTGATGCAAATGTCACACTTATTCCTGATCCCGGTGCCATTGTTGGTCAAATTAATGACACAGACGGAAACCTATTACCTGGTGCAACCGTAATTGTGCGTACTGTTGATAACCTTCAAATACGAACCACGACAACGAACGAATTCGGAGAGTATTTCTTGGAAGGACTTGCGCCTGGAGCATATACAGTCGTTGCTACTGCACCGAATTATTCCACAGATTTTATTGGAGTGATCGTGAGCAGCAATGAAAGCACTGTTGCCAATGTTACGTTAACGAGCACAGTTGGTAATATTACCGGAACAGTCGTTGATGAAAATGGTGACCCGATTACGGGAGATAATACCGGAATCACCGTTTCAAATGAAAATGGATCGCTTCTTCAAACACTTGTCGCCAATTCCGATGGCACATTTACGATCTTTTCCCTTCAACCAGGTCAATACTTCATTAATGCTACTGCAACGAATTATGCAGCGAATACAACCAGTGCGAATGTGGTGGCGGCTTCAACAGGAAGTGTAACGGTGCCTTTATCATTATTACCAGGTACATTAACTGGAAGGGTTATCAATACGTCGACTTCTGAGGGAGTTCCTGGGGCAACTCTTTCGATTACAACGATAGACGGGATACCAATCACGACTACGATTACGGGATTCGATGGGGAATATACTGTTGAAAATATTTCAGCAGGTACTGTCGTCGTTAGTGCTGTAGCAGCAACGTTTGGCGCAGAAAGCGTAACGGCTGTCGTTAATCCGGGTGAAACGAAGAGTGTGAATGTTGAGTTGACCGAGAATCCAGGTTTCCTTACTGGTTATTTAACAGATATCGTGACGGGGAATTCGATTGTAGGAACGATTACGTTATTCGACGAAAATGGTTCTCAAGTTGCGACGGTTACATCTGATGGGTTCGGTGAATTTCTAACACAGGGATTAACACCTGGAAATTATACAGCTCTCGTTGTAGCTAACGATTACACGAACAGTACTGCAAGTTTCTCTATCTTACCGGATGAAATATCTCTGTTAAGCTTTGCGCTATCTCCAGAACCTGGGACGATTGCAGGAACGATTACGAATGCTGTTACTGGTGATCCAGTTGTAGGTGCTACAATTATTGTTCGTTCTCAAACGACAAATGGTCCAACGATCGCTACTACCATTACTAATGAAAATGGTGGGTATGAAGTGGCCACCTTATCTCCTAGTACGTACACACTCGTTGTGTCTAGTGCTAGTTTTGGAGCAGCTGAAGCAACGACAATCGTGAATTCTAATGAAACACAAACAGTCGATCTTGCAGTCACGCCGAATCCTGGGATAATTGCCGGTGCTATTTTAGACGCGACTACAGGTACCCCGCTCTCTGGGGTCATGGTAGAAGTCTTCAATTTAGATGGAATACTTGTTTACTCGACATCGACTGACGAAAATGGTTTTTATCAATTCACAGGGCTATCTCCGCTCCAGTTTAGGGTAGTTACAAGTCATTCAGACTACCAAAAGCAAGAAGTTGCTGCCTTTGTTATTTCAGATGACACGACCACTTTAAACTTTGAATTAGCACAAAGTCCTGGAGCCATAACGGGTACCGTGTTTGATGCAGAATCGGATTCACGGCTTGTTGGTGCAGAGGTAACGTTATTCAGTGCCCAAAGTATCATTCCGCTTGCGAGTACCATTACTGATGGATTAGGAGAATACACGGTTTCAGGTTTAGTACCAGGCGAGTACACTGTTGTGGTTAATTCGATCGGATATCCTGAAACCTCGACAGGTAGTATTGTTTCACCGAATGAAACGACAACAACAAATGTCTCATTGTTGTTCGAGACAGCAAGTTTAACGGGTACAGTGGTAGATTCTACTGGTACACCGTTAACAAGTGCTGCGATTAAAGTTATCGATGTGAACGGAGTTATCATCGGAATAGGGGCTACAGCGTCAGACGGTGTTTATTCCATGGGGGGTCTAACTCCCGGCACTTATACCGTGCAAGCTTCTTCACCGGATGCCATAACGCAATCAACAGGAATCGCTTTAGTTGCTAATGAAATAAAAACAGTCGATTTTGCTTTACAAGATAATCCGGGAACAGTTAGCGGAACAGTCGTTAATCAAACAACAGGTGAGCCGACCGTAGGTGCTACAGTTAATGTCGTCGATAGTAACGGTAATGTGACTGTAACCACGGTAACTGATGAGACTGGAAATTATGTGGTGGATCAACTACCGGATGGTTCATATGTTGTTTCCACTGAACAACCTGATCTTGGAACAGGCGTTCAAGGAGCCATTGTTTCAGAAGGTGACACAACTGTAGTAGATCAAGGGTTAACCGAACCCACTGGATCTATATTTGGGGTTCTTGAGGATGTGGATGGTGAACGAATTGACGTTTCAACAGTCGGAGTAAGACTACTAGATAGTCGAGGGCTCTTCCTTCAATCAACCCTGGGCACTCCTGAAGGCACCTTCAAATTCAGTGATATAGCACCTGGTCAATACCTCGTTAGTATCACTGCGGATGGCTATCAATCGAAAGTGGTTCCTGTAACCGTGGTTGATGGAGTGATAAGTGAGCTTGATATTACACTCTTTAAGGACTCGGGTTCTTTGAGTGGTCAGGTAGTAGATCGAGATTCACAAACCGGTGTCCCTGGTGTATCTGTAGATGTAAAAGACGTGGCGAATAAAGTTGTAGCAAACGGAACTACAGATGAAACGGGTTCATTTACTGTTGATAGCCTTCCTACTGGTCCATTATTTGTAACGGCATCAAGAGATAATTACGGTACGAACGCAACAAGCGTAACCATCGATTCAAATGAGACAACAGCAACAGAAATCGACCTTCCACCAAACCCAGGAAGCATTCAGGGAATTATTACTTCGAAAGAGACGGGAGCACCAATCGCTGATGCCATCATACAAGTATTGGATCTTGCTTGTATTGAAAATGCGACGGTATTATCACAAGCGGATGGGCGATATTTGGTTGCGAACGTAAGTCCAGGTATTTATGAGATTCCTGTTAGTCATCCTGATTATGGTGCCATTATGGCCTCGGCTATCGTTGTTAGTGGCGAGACAACAACGCTCAATTACGCTCTACCATCGAATCCTGGGATTTTAAGTGGAGTAGTAACAAACGAGGAGACTGGAGAACTGGTGTCTGGGGCGTTTGTACAGCTAAGGTGGTTAAGTCCTGATGGTCCATTTCTTCTATCTACTATAACTGATCAGAACGGAGAATATAGTGTTGAAGGTTTATCGGCTGCTATTTACTCTGTATCTGTATTTGGTGGAGGTTTAGGTAATGACCTAGCTACAGTGGAGATTTTCCAAAGTGAAACAACTGTTCAAAATTTTACACTCTTCCCACTCACTTCAAGTGTGAGCGGTCGGGTAACAGATAGAGGAGCTGGATTCCCGCGCCCTAAGACGTATATGCACCTTAATTCATCTAGCGGAGCAATCGTGCAACGAGGTCAAACAGATGAGAATGGGAATTACCTTTTTGAGAATTTCGATCCGGGTGAATACACAGTAAAGGCAAGAAATGAAGTGTATGGGTCAGCGGTCACTCCTTTTACAGCGGAACCACTAGAAGATGAAGTAATCAATTTTGAGTTAGATACGAACCCAGGAAACATTACGGGCCGTGTAAAAAATGCAGTAACGAATGAGTTTGTAATGAGTGTGTCTGTGCTTGTAACGGATGAAAACAATGTGATGATTACCCATACGTTGACCGATGAAGATGGGATTTATCTTATGCGTGGTCTCACTCCTGGCACCTATACTATTCGAGCACTTGGGATTGGATTAGAATCTCATGCTCAGAGAGTGGTCATATCATCAAACGAAACGGCTGAGAGAAACTTTGCTCTTCTTGCTAACCCTGCCACAGTTAGTGGAACGGTTACAGATCGAGATGGCAATCCACTGAATGATGTAGGGGTTCGAGTGTTTGATTCGAACGGACTACTTGTGAATTTTGGTGAAACAAGTAGTGAAGGAGATTATGTGATCGGTTACCTTCCTGGTGAAACGTTAACCTTTATCGCATCTCTTCCGGGGTATGCATCTGATGAACGAGAAATCACCGTACAGCCTGGAAGCAGGTTGACTGATATTGATTTCATCTTGGGAGTGATTAATCCAGCTACCATATATGGAACAGTCACAAGCGAGAGAACCGGCTTGCCTATTGGTGGAGCGCGCATCACTGTTCGAATCAATGATAATATCTTTGCTGAAGATTTTACGAATTCGGATGGCACTTATTCGATCAGTGGTCTTGGGGAAGGCGACTATACAGTATCCGCATCTGCAGCTCAGTATGAGACGAAGTCAATACCTGTCTTTTTAGAGGAGAATGAAAACGAGAGGATAGACTTTGCTTTAGAAGGTGGTCCAACTCCAACTCCGCCACCACCAGGTCCTAACCAGTACTATCTATTCGATAAAGAAACTGGGAGACAATATTCGTTAGCGGGAAGCGAAGAAATTCCAACCGTATTCACATTGATACGATTAGATCGAGAAGAAGGAACCGGTTACTTCTCTTATGTTTCTGTTCAGGGTATAAGAACGCTGATCGTATGCTTGGATAGCGTGACGATCTCTCCGATAAAGTGATTGAATGCAGAAGAACGATGAGTGATCTACTCATCGTTTTTTCTTTGTGAAGGCAGCTATTTTCTAGGGATTTATGTGGTTGTCATAAACCATTGTTGTTAAAAAATGCAAGCTAAAGAATTGCAAAGGTGATATGATAGATACAAAAGATTGCTAGGTTAGGAGGCTTTCACGTTGGACGAGTGGAAAGGTGCAGCGGCCGAAGTGTTTCGAGCCGTACGAATCAATTTAAAATCTGAGCTTTCTCCGCTGGTTGATGGGGTGCAAACTCTATTTACAGATAATCCATGGGGGCAGCTTTTCTTATTATTGCTTTCACTTCTTGTGTTTGTGCAAGTCATCAGTCTAGTAGCACGTGCTTATGATCGTGCGTTTCGACAGACAATTGAACGTAAGATGGAAACGAATTCAAATATTCATAGCTTCTTTAAAGGGTTTTTGCACCATAGAAGGTCAGACGGATGGATGCGTGATACTTCCTGGTTCCAAAAGGAACTACATCGTTTTGATCTATATGAGCTGGAATGGTTGAAAGCAGAGCTTTCGAGCGCTGAAGATGATTTTCGCGATTATCGACCTCAAACCTTACTAGCAGGGATACTATTCTCTCTTATAGTTCTACTTCTTGTATGGTACTACGATTGGACGATTTTTCACCAGGCAATCCTTTCATATCTCTTGCCGGTTTTGATCGCCACATGGTGTATTGGACTAGTGTCTTATAAGGTAGGGATCAAAAAGCGCTTTTATCGTTCATTGACTACGAATGTAGGACTTGTGATTCCTTCTAAAAAAGTTCAAGACGTGATGAAATACATAGATTCAGATTTGAAAAGGTACAAGCTAGAGCATGTAACAACGGATGCAGGCTATTATGAAGTTGTTCGATGTATGACGTGTATGTATCATTCTAAATACATAGAGGAAGTTCGCTTCCAAATCAATGACACGATACTTGCATTCAAAGCAGACGAACGTGCTATAGAAGTGACGGTAAGCAGTGAGTACAGTCATACGTTTACCATTGATCGTCTTGAGTTTAAAAATGGGTATTGTCAAAGTCTCAGAAAAGGAAGTAAGTTGTTTGATGATAAGTTGATGGTTACTTACTTAAATGTTGCATTTGAACAAAGACCAGCTTATTTCCAAACAAGTTCGTAATCAAAGCCCCCCTCTATGGTAGAGGGGGGCTTTGATTATCCTCCATACGAAGTAACGGTATTTTTTTCATCAGCTTTTTGCATGATGTCGTTGAGGTTTAGTTCAGTAGAAGCTTGAATATTCGCTTTTAGATTTCCTTCCATTAGTTTCAAAGCATAATCATTATCTTCTTGAACGTTGGAAGCACTACAATCTTCTGGGATGTAAAGTTCATATTCCCTCATATAAGCATCATTGGCTGTGAACAATACACAGATATTCCCCGCAAATCCTGTGAGAATAAGCGTATTGATCTTTAGGTATTTTAATAAGGAAGAAAGTGGTGTAGAGAAGAAACCTGAATGCTTCGGTTTAACGACTGTATAGTCATCATCATCAGGGGCTAGTCGGTCTACAAGATGTTTCCCATTTGCCTCTGCAGCATAGTTGACCACTTTATTGAAATTCGACTGCCACATGCCATAGTTGTCATTCACATAGATGACAGGCATCCCACTAGCCTTTGCGTTCTTTTTTAAGGCTGCAATGTGATCAGCTGTTTCTTCTGTATATCTTTCTAGTAGTTCAGCACCTTCAAAATCCATTGTATTGATAACATCGATTAATAGTAGCGCTACGGATGATTGCTGATGTTCAGATTTTGTATGTTCTTTGCTCATATGAACTCCACTCCTTATAATAGATAGTAGAATTGGAAATTGTATGTAGTTTACCCAAGAGTGTAATGAAATAAAACATTCTAAGAAGGAGCCGCTCTTATGAAAGATACACCTTACAGCGATCGTGATTTTATGGAAAAAGCAATTGAAGAAGCAAAGAAAGCAGAGAAAATAGGCGAAGTCCCTATTGGTGCTGTCATCGTGAAAGACAACGAAGTAATTGCATCGGCATACAACTTGAGAGAAACTGAACAGCGTTCTGTAGCTCATGCTGAACTACTTGCAATCGATGAGGCTTGCAAGGTAACAGGAAGCTGGAGGCTGACTGGGTGTACGTTATATGTAACGCTCGAACCTTGTGCAATGTGCAGCGGTGCAATTGTACTTTCAAGAGTGGAACGAGTGGTGTATGGTGCAAGTGATCCAAAGGGCGGGTGCGCAGGTACTCTCATGAACCTCCTAGACGACGCGCGCTTTAATCATCAAGCAGAGATCTCGCGTGGGGTAATGAAGGAAGAATGTGGCTCAATGTTATCGTCATTTTTTCGCGCGTTGAGGGAACAGCGGAAAGAAGAAAAACGAAGGAAAAAGGAAACGTTTGATACGAACTCAGGTGAGATGTTATAGTATGTTTTGCAAAATAAATTGATAGATGGGGGCGTACCCAAGTCTGGCTGAAGGGGGCTGACTCGAAATCAGCTAGGGCGTTCACGCGCCGCGGGGGTTCGAATCCTCTCGCCTCCGCCATATAAAAAAGATGGATAACGTCATCTATTGATATTTTTATTTTTATGCGATATACTAGATTTTGCACGTTAGACGTGCACTAAAAATGTTATCAAATTTGCCGTGCTAGGTGGGGAATTAGCGGTGCCCTGTACTCGCAATCCGCTACAGCGAGACTGAATCCCTTCCCGAGGTTTAGCTACTGCGGGGTCTGCCCTGAATAAGTGGTGTTGACATTCGGGTCCTGCGCAACAGAGTCCTACGAACCCTGTCAGGTCCGGAAGGAAGCAGCAGTAAGTAGATTCCTCTGTGTGCCGCGGGAGTGCCCGGATTGAGCTAACTGTTCAGGTAACGCCTGTGGTGGCTTTATCAAAGGAAGGTGCACGGTTTTAATAATGAAATGTCCAACTCACTCTGTGCAGAGTGAGTTTTTTTATGTCTAATTTCTAAGAATGTTTTTTGAATTAGATAGAATGAAGCGGTATAATAGAAAAGTATGATGAGGTTAGGAGGAGAGTAGGCGAATGAGTTATCAAGCGCTATATCGTGTTTGGAGGCCGCAGGCTTTTGAAGACGTAGTCGGCCAGAAGCATGTTACACGAACAATTCAAAATGCACTCATACAGCAAAAAATCTCTCACGCCTATTTGTTTACAGGACCTCGAGGAACGGGAAAAACTAGTGCTGCGAAAATTATTGCAAAAGCAATTAACTGTGAAAAAGCGCCAGTAGCTGAACCTTGTAACGAATGCTCAGCATGTCTTGGGATCACAGATGGTTCGATATCGGATGTTATTGAAATCGATGCTGCTTCAAATACAGGTGTCGATGATATTCGAGACATTCGCGATAAAGTGAAGTACGCGCCGAGTTCTGTTTCATATAAGGTGTACATTATAGATGAGGTTCACATGCTGTCGACAGGAGCATTTAATGCTTTGCTGAAAACACTTGAAGAACCACCAAAACACGTTGTATTTATTCTAGCAACCACTGAGCCCCATAAGATACCGCTAACGATTATATCTAGGTGCCAGCGCTTTGATATGAGAAGGATCACGGCTCATGATATTGTTGGGAGATTACAAACGATCATAGAGGCTCAAGGTATCCAGGTTCAAGAAGATGCTCTCTATCAGGTAGCAAGAGCGGCAGATGGAGGGATGAGGGATGCGCTAAGCATTCTTGATCAGGCGATATCATATAGTGAAGCAGAAGTTATTCTTGACGATGTTCTTGCAGTAACCGGAAGCGTTTCGCAGAAGATGATTTCTAGAATAGCGGCGGCTTTTTTCGAGAAAGATGTAGCTGAAGCTCTTAATGCAGTAGAAGAATTGATGGAACACGGAAAGGACGCAGCGCGCTTTTTAGAGGATCTCATCTATTACTTTAGAGATTTACTCCTTTTCCAGACAGCACCTCAGCTTGAAGAAGTTGAAGAACGCGTGAAGGTGGATGAATCTTTCCAAAACCTTGCAAAGAACAGTTCAAAAGATTGGGTATATAAGGTCATCGAAACCCTTAACCGCAATCAACAAGAAATGAAGTGGACAAATCATCCTCGTATTTTTCTTGAACTGGCACTTGTTCAAATCTGTCAGGAAGAAACAGCGAGCCAAGCAACTCAAGATCAGAGTGAACTTCTTGATCGCATCCAAAAGCTTGAACTTGAACTAAATGAGTTGAAGCAAAAAGGAATTGAGGTCAAGCAGGTAGAATCTGAACAAGAGTCCAAACCGAAAAAACAATTTAAACCATCGAAACAGAAATCTAGCGTATCTCATGGTAAAATAAAAGAGATCCTCAAAAAGGCAACGAAGCAGGACCTTATGAAGGTGAAAAGTGTCTGGGGAGAAGTAATGGAGAACGTTCGTCAGGAAAAAGTGTCAGCACATGCCTGGTTAAAAGACAGTGAGCCTGTTGCGGCCACTGACAAAACTTTTTTACTTTCTTTCCAATATGACATGCACTGTCAGATGGCTGCAAAGGATAACATACGTGGGACTGTCGAAAGTGTTCTTACAAGAACCTTAGGTAGAGACATGGAGATGGTGGGGATCGTTGAAGGAGATTGGCAGGACATTCGCGCCGAATTCCTGAAAACTAGGGATGAACCAGAACCTAGTGGCAATGAAAGCTCTGATGAAGGCGAAGATCCACTTGTATCAGAAGCAAGACGCCTTGTTGGCGATGATTTGCTTGATATTCAATCTTAAAATCTAATTATAAATAAGGAGGAGTTTTTATATGAAACGCGGAATGGGTGGCGGCATGAACAACAACATGATGAAACAAATGCAGAAAATGCAAAAGGACATGGCTAAAGCGCAAGAAGAATTAAAGGATAAGATCGTTGAAGGTTCTGCTGGTGGCGGAATGGTCGTTGTAAAAGCTAACGGACACAAAGAAGTTCTTGAAGTAACGGTTAAGGAAGAAGTTGTAGATCCAGATGACATCGACATGCTTCAAGATTTAATCCTAGCAGCAACAAACGATGCTCTTCGTAATGTAGATGAGCTTGTTAACAAAGACATGGGTAAATTCACACAGGGACTTAATATACCTGGATTAACATAGGGGGTATGCAGGTGCATTATCCTGAACCAATATCAAAACTAATCGATAGTTTTATGAAATTGCCGGGAATCGGACCAAAAACGGCGGTCCGCCTGGCTTTTTTCGTGCTAGAAATGAAAGACGATGATGTGCTAGATTTCGGTAAGGCGCTAGTGAATGCGAAGCGTCAATTAACGTATTGCTCAGTCTGCAATCACATCACTGACACGGACCCTTGCCGAATTTGTTCAGATAGCCATCGAGATGAAACGGTTATTTGTGTCGTACAAGATGCGAAGGATGTAATCGCGGTTGAGAAAATGAAAGATTACACTGGTTTATACCATGTACTTCACGGCGCAATTTCTCCCGTGGATGGTATTGGACCAGAAGATATTAAAGTTCCAGAGTTATTAAAGCGTCTGCAAGACGATACAGTTACAGAGATCATCCTTGCTACGGATCCTACGATTGAAGGAGAAGCTACAGCAATGTATATCGCAAGACTAGTGAAACCTACTGGCATTCGTATTACACGGATCGCACATGGTCTTCCGGTCGGAGGCGATTTGGAATACGCTGATGAGGTTACTCTGTCTAAAGCATTAGAAGGACGCCGTGAATTATAAGCAGCAGGGGGAAATGATATGTTCTTCAAACGAAAAGGCTATTTAAGAAAGCAAGCTGATGAGCATTTGATTCAAACGCTGCAAGAATTAAAAGAAGTTTGGAATAAACAAAAAGAAATAGTAGGACGAAGCGTCGAACCTTCCGGTGCAGTTCTTGCACGATTGAAACTCGATGAAGCAAAATATTTCTTCCTATTAAAAGAAGCAAAGCGAAGAAAGATAAGAATGGGGAAGCCTTAAAACTTCCCGTTCTTTTTTATTTGGACAGACATACACTTTAATAATTCTGGAAAAGAGCGGGGGACTTTTATGGATCCTAAACTCGTCATCGGATTATTCGCGATATGTATTGTCCTGTTACTTTTTATAGGAGCGCCATTAAAGCCAATGCGCTGGATTGGTCATGGTTTGATCAAACTTGCCATAGGCGCTCTGCTATTATTCTTTTTGAATACATTCGGTACACCGTTTGATCTACATGTACCTATCAACTTTGGTACTGCGGCTATTTCAGGGTTTTTAGGAATCCCTGGTCTAGTTGCTCTAGCTGCCATTCAGCTGATTATCCTAGCTTAAACGGAGGGAACTCGTTACCAAACGAGTCCTTTTTTGTTTTTCTGAAATAATTTTATTAAAAAGGGTTGCGTTTAATTATTATAGTTGTTATAGTTATAAATGTCGCCGAAACAACACGGCAGACAAACAAAACTTTCAAATAAAGTTATTGACGACGAAACAATTAATATGTTATATTAATAAAGTCGCTGAAAACGACATTGAAAGAAACAAATCGATCTTTGAAAACTGAACGAAACGCCATGCAAGAAATTGTTTCTACGGAAACAACAAGTTTTAAAGCTAGATTAGACTTTCTATCGGAGAGTTTGATCCTGGCTCAGGACGAACGCTGGCGGCGTGCCTAATACATGCAAGTCGAGCGGAGAAATAGGAGCTTGCTCCTATTTCTCAGCGGCGGACGGGTGAGTAACACGTGGGCAACCTGCCCTACAGACTGGGATAACTCCGGGAAACCGGAGCTAATACCGGGTAATACATAGCATCGCATGATGCAACGTTGAAAGTTGGCTTTCGAGCTAACACTGTAGGATGGGCCCGCGGCGCATTAGCTAGTTGGTAAGGTAATGGCTTACCAAGGCAACGATGCGTAGCCGACCTGAGAGGGTGATCGGCCACACTGGGACTGAGACACGGCCCAGACTCCTACGGGAGGCAGCAGTAGGGAATCTTCCGCAATGGACGAAAGTCTGACGGAGCAACGCCGCGTGAGTGACGAAGGCTTTCGGGTCGTAAAGCTCTGTTGTTAGGGAAGAACAAGTACCGTTCGAATAGGGCGGTACCTTGACGGTACCTAACCAGAAAGCCACGGCTAACTACGTGCCAGCAGCCGCGGTAATACGTAGGTGGCAAGCGTTGTCCGGAATTATTGGGCGTAAAGCGCGCGCAGGCGGTCTCTTAAGTCTGATGTGAAAGCCCACGGCTCAACCGTGGAGGGCCATTGGAAACTGGGGGACTTGAGTGCAGAAGAGGAGAGTGGAATTCCACGTGTAGCGGTGAAATGCGTAGATATGTGGAGGAACACCAGTGGCGAAGGCGGCTCTCTGGTCTGTAACTGACGCTGAGGCGCGAAAGCGTGGGGAGCGAACAGGATTAGATACCCTGGTAGTCCACGCCGTAAACGATGAGTGCTAGGTGTTGGGGGGTTCCACCCTCAGTGCTGAAGTTAACACATTAAGCACTCCGCCTGGGGAGTACGACCGCAAGGTTGAAACTCAAAGGAATTGACGGGGGCCCGCACAAGCAGTGGAGCATGTGGTTTAATTCGAAGCAACGCGAAGAACCTTACCAGGTCTTGACATCCTCTGCCACTCCTAGAGATAGGACGTTCCCCTTCGGGGGACAGAGTGACAGGTGGTGCATGGTTGTCGTCAGCTCGTGTCGTGAGATGTTGGGTTAAGTCCCGCAACGAGCGCAACCCTTGATCTTAGTTGCCAGCATTCAGTTGGGCACTCTAAGGTGACTGCCGGTGACAAACCGGAGGAAGGTGGGGACGACGTCAAATCATCATGCCCCTTATGACCTGGGCTACACACGTGCTACAATGGACGGTACAAAGGGCTGCGACACCGCGAGGTGAAGCGAATCCCATAAAGCCGTTCTCAGTTCGGATTGTAGGCTGCAACTCGCCTACATGAAGCCGGAATTGCTAGTAATCGCGGATCAGCATGCCGCGGTGAATACGTTCCCGGGCCTTGTACACACCGCCCGTCACACCACGAGAGTTTGTAACACCCGAAGTCGGTGAGGTAACCTTTTGGAGCCAGCCGCCGAAGGTGGGACAAATGATTGGGGTGAAGTCGTAACAAGGTAGCCGTATCGGAAGGTGCGGCTGGATCACCTCCTTTCTATGGAGAATTACGAGGCAACATTGGTTGCCAAACTTGCATGAGCGTTTCGTTTAGTTTTGAAAGAATGATTGTATTCTTTCAAAACAGGCTGATTTGATGAAGCATTAGCGGATTCAAGAAGTAGCCACGTTCCTTGAAAACTAGATAGCATAAACAACGACATCCAATAAAGAATTATTTTTTGCGTTATTTCTTAGTTAGTCACATCTTACGATGTGCATCGATGGAGTTAGAGACATTGTTTCTAATGAAATCTAAGGTTAAGCTACTAAGGGCGCACGGTGGATGCCTTGGCACTAGAAGCTGATGAAGGACGGGACGAACACCGATATGCTTCGGGGAGCAGTAAGTACGCTTTGATCCGGAGATTTCCGAATGGGGGAACCCACCATCCGTAATGGGATGGTATTTACTTCTGAATACATAGGAAGTAAAGAGCAGACCCGGGGAACTGAAACATCTCATTACCCGGAGGAAGAGAAAGCAATCGCGATTTCCTGAGTAGCGGCGAGCGAAACGGAATCAGCCCAAACCAGAGGGCTTGCCCTCTGGGGTTGTAGGACGTCTCATTGGAGTTACAAAGGCACGGATAGACGAAGCGACCTGGAAAGGTCCATCAGAGAAGGTAACAATCCTGTAGTCAAAATCCGCTGCCCTCCGAGACGGATCCTGAGTACGGCGGGACACGTGAAACCCCGTCGGAATCCGGGAGGACCATCTCCCAAGGCTAAATACTCTCTAGTGACCGATAGTGAACCAGTACCGTGAGGGAAAGGTGAAAAGCACCCCGGAAGGGGAGTGAAAGAGAACCTGAAACCGTGTGCCTACAACTAGTTGGAGCCCGTTAATGGGTGACAGCGTGCCTTTTGTAGAATGAACCGGCGAGTTACGATCCCGTGCAAGGTTAAGCCGAGAAGGCGGAGCCGCAGCGAAAGCGAGTCTGAATAGGGCGAAATAGTACGTGGTCGTAGACCCGAAACCGGGTGATCTACCCATGTCCAGGGTGAAGTTCAGGTAACACTGAATGGAGGCCCGAACCCACGCATGTTGAAAAATGCGGGGATGAGGTGTGGGTAGCGGTGAAATGCCAATCGAACCCGGAGATAGCTGGTTCTCTCCGAAATAGCTTTAGGGCTAGCCTCGCGGCAAGAATCTTGGAGGTAGAGCACTGATTGGACTAGGGGTCCCTACCGGATTACCGAATCCAGTCAAACTCCGAATGCCAACGATTTATCCGCGGGAGTCAGACTGCGAGTGATAAGATCCGTAGTCGAGAGGGAAACAGCCCAGACCACCAGCTAAGGTCCCAAAGTATACGTTAAGTGGAAAAGGATGTGGCGTTGCTTAGACAACCAGGATGTTGGCTTAGAAGCAGCCATCATTTAAAGAGTGCGTAATAGCTCACTGGTCGAGTGACGCTGCGCCGAAAATGTACCGGGGCTAAACGTATCACCGAAGCTGTGGATTGTCTTACGACAATGGTAGGAGAGCGTTCTAAGGGCTGCGAAGTCAGACCGAAAGGACTGGTGGAGCGCTTAGAAGTGAGAATGCCGGTATGAGTAGCGAAAGACAAGTGAGAATCTTGTCCGTCGAAAGCCCAAGGTTTCCTGAGGAAGGCTCGTCCGCTCAGGGTTAGTCGGGACCTAAGCCGAGGCCGAAAGGCGTAGGCGATGGATAACAGGTTGATATTCCTGTACCACCTCCTTTCCGTTTGAACGACGGGGGGACGCAGAAAGATAGGGAGAGCGCGCTGCTGGAAATGCGCGTCCAAGCGATTAGGCTGGTGAATAGGCAAATCCGTTCACCGTGAAGGCTGAGTCGTGATGGCGAGGGAATTAAGTACCGAAGTCCCTGATTCTACACTGCCAAGAAAAGCCTCTAGTGAGGAAAGAGGTGCCCGTACCGCAAACCGACACAGGTAGGCGAGGAGAGAATCCTAAGACGATCGGGAGAACTCTCGTTAAGGAACTCGGCAAAATGACCCCGTAACTTCGGGAGAAGGGGTGCTTCCTCGGGTGAATAGCCCAGGGGAGCCGCAGTGAAAAGATCCAAGCGACTGTTTAGCAAAAACACAGGTCTCTGCCAAGCCGCAAGGCGATGTATAGGGGCTGACACCTGCCCGGTGCTGGAAGGTTAAGAGGAGGGGTTATCCCTTACGGGAGAAGCTCTGAATCGAAGCCCCAGTAAACGGCGGCCGTAACTATAACGGTCCTAAGGTAGCGAAATTCCTTGTCGGGTAAGTTCCGACCCGCACGAAAGGTGCAACGACTTGGATACTGTCTCAACGAGAGACCCGGTGAAATTATAGTACCTGTGAAGATGCAGGTTACCCGCGACAGGACGGAAAGACCCCATGGAGCTTTACTGTAGCCTGATATTGGATTTTGGTACAGCTTGTACAGGATAGGTAGGAGCCATAGAAGCCGGACCGCTAGGTTCGGTGGAGGCGTCGGTGGGATACTACCCTGGCTGTACTGACATTCTAACCCAGCACCGTGATCCGGTGCGGAGACAGTGTCAGGTGGGCAGTTTGACTGGGGCGGTCGCCTCCTAAAGAGTAACGGAGGCGCCCAAAGGTTCCCTCAGAATGGTTGGAAATCATTCGCAGAGTGTAAAGGCACAAGGGAGCTTGACTGCGAGACCTACAAGTCGAGCAGGGACGAAAGTCGGGCTTAGTGATCCGGTGGTTCCGCATGGAAGGGCCATCGCTCAACGGATAAAAGCTACCCTGGGGATAACAGGCTTATCTCCCCCAAGAGTCCACATCGACGGGGAGGTTTGGCACCTCGATGTCGGCTCATCGCATCCTGGGGCTGAAGTAGGTCCCAAGGGTTGGGCTGTTCGCCCATTAAAGCGGTACGCGAGCTGGGTTCAGAACGTCGTGAGACAGTTCGGTCCCTATCCGTCGCGGGCGCAGGAAATTTGAGAGGAGCTGTCCTTAGTACGAGAGGACCGGGATGGACACACCGCTGGTGTACCAGTTGTTCCGCCAGGAGCATAGCTGGGTAGCTACGTGTGGAAGGGATAAGTGCTGAAAGCATCTAAGCATGAAGCCCCCCTCGAGATGAGATTTCCCACAGCGTCAAGCTGGTAAGATCCCTCAGAGATGATGAGGTTGATAGGTTCGGGGTGGAAGCGTGGCGACACGTGGAGCTGACGAATACTAATCGATCGAGGGCTTAACCTAAAAATATTGGAATACGTTGTTGCATGCTATCTAGTTTTCAGGGAATACCTGAATAGTCTAGTGATGAAGGCGAAGAGGTCACACCCGTTCCCATGCCGAACACGGAAGTTAAGCTCTTCAGCGCCGATGGTAGTTGGGGGATCTCCCCCTGCAAGAGTAGGACGTCGCTAGGCAAGTGAGAAGTCAGAGGTCATTATGATCTCTGGCTTTTTTATATGTTTTTTTCGTTTGAGTAGTACCGTGAGGTGGTATTCCATCATGATTTACATTCAAGAACATCCTCGAAAGCTTCGTAGGGGTGGGAGAAGCAAGAAATTCGAGGAAGCAAGTGAGACTGGACCGGAGTAGGTAGTCGGAGATCTATGAGGATCCAGGATCGCGCAGCTGGCGAGTTCGTAGCTTATCGCGCCCCGTATGAGAACACGGAAGTTAAGCTCGCGCGCCGATGGTAGTTGGGGGCTCTCCCCCTGAGCAGGACGTCGCTAGGCAAGTGAGAAGTCAGAGATCAAGCCTCTGGCTTTTTTGTGTTGTCTGAATGTGGGTTTGTGTAATTAATGGTTTGAACTTCGGTTTCGCGGATATATCAAGATTATCGCTGATACCATCCACTCAAGCGTTTTTTTCATACCTTTTACCATAAGACAGACACGGAATAGGCAGCTGTCACATATCCTTAGAAAGAAACCTAATATTCCTGCTGAGAAGTGATAACAGTAATGTATAAATTTCATATAACTGGGCAAAGCTTTTATCATGGAGGTGGGACGATGGAGAATTCGGTAAGACAGAGTATAGGAGAAATCTGTCTTGTTTGTGAGGAAACGAGTTTAAAAGGAATTCATATTTGTGAGCGTTTTATATGTTTTGACTGTGAACGGAAGGTAATTGAAACAGATACAAGTCACGCAAACTACCAGTACTACTTAGAAAAACTACGTAAATTACGACTAAGTCGTTTAGCATAACGGGATAGCTGATAAATTGGCTGTCTTTTTTTTTGCCATAAAGCTGTATATACGCACTTTATCCTTCGGCCATTACTTCTCGTCCTTGCCAGATAATGATAGAATACAAGTATATGGGCAACTATATTTTAATAGATAGAAGTGGAATAGATGAGAGACCAAAATAGAGTACCATTACTAGAAGCACTAACGGATTGGAGCGAGAAAAATCCGATCTCCTATCATGTGCCTGGACATAAAAGTGGTAAGGTTATTCCTAGTATAGGGAATGCAGAAGAGGTATTTAAGCATGTTATGTCAATCGATGCAACAGAGCTTACCGGACTTGATGATTTACACGATGCATATGGAGTGATAAAAGAAGCTGAGGAATTAGCTTCCGAGCTTTATGGCACCGTACAAACCAGGTTTTTAGTTGGGGGCTCAACAGCAGGAAATCTAGCGATGATGATGGCGGTGTGTCAGGAAGGCGATACAGTTCTTGTTCAAAAAAATTGCCACAAATCTATAATAAATGGATTAAGATTAACAAAAGCAAAGCCTGTCTTTCTTGCACCTGATATTGAGAATAAGAGTCAGGTTGCGACTGGAGTGCCGGTTGATCGTCTTGCACAAGCAATAGCGATGTATCCTGAGGCGAGTACGCTAGTGTTAACACATCCAAATTATTATGGCATGTCGAATGATATGGAGAAGCTGATAACTCTTGCTCATAAGAATCATATGACTGTTATCGTAGATGAAGCTCATGGAGCACATTTCGGAAAATCTCGATTTTTCCCACAAAGTGCAATCAACTATGGTGCAGACCTTGTTGTTCAATCTGCTCATAAGACACTGCCTGCTATGACTATGGGCGCATATTTGCATACCGTGAATGAAAAGTATGCGTTAAAGGTAAATGACTACTTACAAATGCTTCAGTCTAGTAGTCCTTCTTATCCGATTATGGCTTCCCTTGATTTAGCGCGATATTATCTTTCTTCATTATCGAATGAAGAAATCGAATTGATTATCTCTGAGATAGAAGATTTTAAAATAAGGCTAGATCGTATAAAGGGAGTTACTGTAATAAATACGACTAATTCGGGAATCCATGACATTGACCCATTGAAGGTAACACTTCAAGTAAAAGGTTTAACAGGTTTCCAATTAGCTGATGAGTTAGAGCAAGAATCTATTTTTCCTGAGTTAGCTGATACATTAAATGTCCTTCTCGTTCTTCCGCTTGCATCAAAGAAACATGATTACGAGAAGACGGTCCGTGTATTCAAGGAAATTGCGATACGGTATGATAGTAATCCGTTCGTTTCCTACAATAATAAAGAAATAGATGAAGAAATAACAAAACCTGCTTATTCTTTTGAAGAAATGGAGAAAATGAACAAACGAGATAAAGACGTAAGTGATATAGAAGGATATATATCTGCAAAAGCAATTACCCCATATCCACCAGGGATTCCAGTGGTTATGCCTGGCGAACGATTTACAGGTCAACATGTGACATTCTTACAGAGCGTGCTCAGTGAAGGTGGCCACGTACAGGGGATGAAGGGGAATGAAATAACAACTGCAGTAGAAGAGGAGTAAGGCATTGAGAGGATTATTTATTACGTTTGAAGGACCTGATGGAGCAGGTAAGTCCACACAGGTTCACAAACTTTCCGAGTATTTAAGTGAAAAGGACATTCCCTTTATTCATACAAGAGAGCCGGGAGGGACAGCAATAAGTGATAAAATCAGATCGCTTATTTTAGATCCTGAGCATGCTGAAATGGTTGATGAGACAGAAGTATTATTGTATGCAGCATCTCGGTCTCAACACGTTAAAGAAAAAATCATCCCCGCACTAAAGCAAGGTTATGTAGTTCTATGTGACCGCTTTGTTGATGCGTCCATCGCTTATCAAGGTGTAGGCCTTGGTGTCAGTGTAGAATCTATCAAGTTGATCAACGAGTTTGCTACAGGTGGGCTATCGCCAGACCGAAGCTATATGATTGACCTTCCAGTTGAAATTGGAAAAGAACGTATGGTAGCAAGGAACCAACTTGATCGTATCGAGCAAAAAGGAACAGAATATCATGAAAAAGTACGTCAGGCTTTTCTTGAACTGCATGATCATAATCAAGAGAGAATCACGCTTGTGAATGGGGATAATCAAGTAGATGAGATTTTTCATGTAATAAAAGAGGATTTCGTAGCTTTGTGGGATAACTATTGTAAGAACAATAAATAACGGGGTTCATGCTCGCCGCCCGAGGAGGGATAATCATGAAATTAGTGATGGCAGTCGTTCAGGATAAAGATAGTAATCGATTATCAAATGCCCTGGTCGACCACAATTTTCAGGCGACCAAGCTTGCAACAACCGGTGGATTTTTACGAGCAGGAAATACAACCTTTCTAATTGGTACTGAAGACCACAGAGTGCAAAAGCTTCTTGATATCATTAAAGATAATTGTCAGAGCAGAGATCAAATGGTTGCACCTGTTTCGCCAATGGGTGGAAATGCAGATTCTTATGTACCATACCCAGTTGAAGTATCTGTTGGAGGCGCTACTGTATTTGTATTACCTGTAGAAGCGTTCCACCATTTCTAAAATGTACGTTTGGAATGAGTGATTGAAAATGACGGATTGGAATCAATTAGAAGAGCGACAGCCGACTGTAGTACGAATGGTTATGAATAGTTTTAAGAAAGATAGACTTTCTCATGCATACCTATTTGATGGGGGAGCTGGTACGGGTAAGAAGGAAATTGCTGTGCATATAGCAAAAACATACTTTTGCCAAGAAAGGACCGGTATTGATCCTTGCCAAACTTGTAAAGATTGCAAGCGAGTTGATTCTGGGAACCACCCAGATTTACATCTAGTAGAACCAGATGGACAATCGATTAAAATAGATCAAATACGTAAACTTCAAAAAGAATTTTCTTATTTAGGTGTGGAATCGAATAAAAAGGTTTATATCCTTAATTACTCAGATAAAATGACGACGCAAGCTGCAAATAGTTTGCTGAAGTTTTTAGAAGAACCTGGTAAAATGACAATGGCCATTCTTTTAACTGAACAAAAGCAGCATATACTGCCAACGATCTACTCAAGATGCCAGGTGCTTACATTTCGCCCGTTGTCGGTTAGCAATGTTGAAAAAGAACTAGAGAGCGAAGGAATCTCAACACAGCTAGCCAAACTTGCTTCACAATTAACGAACGATAAGGGAAAAGCAATAGAACTTGCGAGGGATGAGTGGTTTGCACAGGCCAGAGCGATAGTGATACAATTGACTGAAGAGTTGAAGGAACGGCCTCATCAAGTTTTTCTAACAATCCATGATAAGTGGCTCGCACATTTCAAGGATAAATCGCAGCAAGACATGGGGCTAAACCTTATGCTGTTCTGGTACAAAGATTTAATGAAGATACAACTGCAAGATGAACGGATTGTCTATGCAGATCATAAAGATAAGCTCGAACGTTATGCCCTTCAATTCCCAAGGAAGCGAATAAGCGAGCATATGATGGCGATACTTGATGCCAAAAGACGTCTGAGCGCCAATACAAACCCGCAGTTTGTAATGGAACAGTTAGTGCTCAGGTTACGGGAGGGATAAGTTTGTGTATGAAGTAGTCGGTGTACGCTTTAAAAAGGCGGGAAAAATCTATTACTTTGACCCGAATAACCTCCAAGTCTCTAATAAAGAATTCGTTATTGTAGAGACTGCACGCGGAGTCGAGTTCGGAAAAGTAGTAATAGCTAATAAGAAAGTTGATGAAGAAGACGTTGTTCTTCCCCTCAAGAAAGTAATACGAATCGCGGATGAGAAAGATCGTTTAGCGGTTGATGATAATAAGAGTGCAGCAGAAGAAGCATTCGAAGTATGTGGTTCTAAAATTGAAGAGTACAAGCTCGACATGAAGCTTGTTGATGTAGAATATACCTTTGATCGAAACAAAATCATTTTCTATTTCACAGCTGACGGAAGAGTCGATTTTCGAGATTTAGTTAAGGGTCTTGCTTCAATATTTAGAACAAGAATTGAACTTCGCCAAATTGGTGTAAGAGATGAAGCTAAAATGCTTGGTGGTATCGGTCCATGTGGCAGAATGCTATGCTGTTCAACATGGCTTGGGGACTTTGAACCGGTATCTATCAAAATGGCTAAAGATCAGAACCTCTCATTAAATCCAGCGAAAATTTCAGGTCTTTGTGGCCGTTTGATGTGCTGCTTGAAGTATGAGAATGATGAATATGAATCAGGCAAGAAAGAACTTCCTGACGTGGGTAAAACAATTAATACAGGTCAGGGTAAAGGTAAAGTTGTAGGGTTGAATATACTTGAACGACTCGTTCAGGTCGAGTTATTTGAACTGAATCGAGTTACAGAATATACATTAGATGAATTAATACAAGACGGCGCAGTATCTACGCAAGCCACAGAGTGATTGAGGTGGAACGGAAGTGGAGAAAAAAGAAGTTTTTTCACGAGTAAGCTCAATGGAGGAACAGATTGGTGACTTATATAAACAACTCGGCGATTTAAAGGAACATTTAGCAGCTATGCTAGAAGAAAATCACCATCTCGAAATTGAGAATCACCACTTGCGAGAGCGGTTAGAACAAACTTCTGAGCCGGGAGGTAAGTCATCAGGCAGAAAGAAAAGAGGAAAGCCTGAAGTTGGTGAGGGCTATGATAACCTTGCCCGGTTATACCAAGAAGGCTTTCATATTTGCAACCTTCACTACGGGAGTATTCGGACGGAGGGAGATTGCCTCTTCTGTCTATCGTTCTTAAATAAAAAGTAGTGGTATGGTCTTTCCTTAGGTGGAAAGACCTTTTTTTAGACGTTATTTAGAAATACTAACGAGTTAGGAGAACACCATGATGGACTTATACGAAGATGAACGTTTGGATTATATCGTAGAGAATGAATTAAGTATTATTCAAAGTCCCAACGTCTTTTCATTTTCTCTAGATGCAATCCTGCTTGCTCATTTTGCCTGGGTTCCTATTACACGCGGTAAAACGGCTGATCTTTGTTCAGGTAATGGAATCATTCCGTTATTGTTATCAAGGAAAAGTAAGGTTATGATCGATGGATTAGAGATTCAACAAAGACTTTATGATATGGGACAACGTAGTGTTGCGTTAAATGATTTACATGACCAGATCACGTTATACAATGGAGACCTTAAGGATCTGCCAACAGAAATGAAGAGAGAATCATATGATGCGGTCACATGTAATCCTCCATATTTTAAAAGTAAGAGAAATGAGCAACGGAACTTAAATGAGCATTTAACAATAGCAAGGCATGAAGTCCTATGTACACTTGATGATGTTATCCAAGCATGCAGTAGCCTGGTCAAACAAGGTGGCAAGGTGTCTCTTGTTCATCGTCCAGAAAGACTTCTGGATATAATGACCATGATGAGGAAATATAGAATTGAACCAAAGCGAATGCAGCTTGTCTATCCAAAGGCGAATAAAGAAGCAAATGTTTTATTAATAGAAGGTATTAAGGATGGAAAACCTGACTTGAAAGTACTTCCTCCGTTTGTTGTTTATGAAGATAACGGCACTTATACTAGCGAAATGAAAGCACTTTACAATGAGCTGTGAGCATATCGTTTATATGCTGAGGTGCAAGGACGATAGTTTTTACACTGGGTATACAACCGATTTAACTCACCGCATCACTCAGCATGAAAGAGGAAAAGGTGCTAAATATACGCGAGGGAGAGGGCCTTTTTCACTCGTGTATTATGCAACATACAAAACGAAGCGAAAGGCTCTTCAGGAAGAGTATCGCATCAAACAATTAACCCGAGCCCAGAAAATGTCTTTGATAGAAAAGGAAGTGTTCGAGCATGTGGAGCCAACAGAGTTACAAGGAAAGCGAAACAGGTAAACTATATCTTGTCCCCACTCCCATAGGGAATTTAGATGACATGACGTTTCGAGCGGTAAAGATTCTAAATGAAGTCGATCTTATTGCAGCTGAGGATACAAGGCAATCAAAGAAGTTAACAAATCATTTTGAAATTGAAACAACACTTACGAGCTATCATGAGCATAATAAGGAGACAAGCGGACCAAAGTTGATTGAGAAATTGCGAAGTGGAAAGAGTATTGCTTTAGTTAGCGATGCTGGCATGCCCGCTATTTCAGATCCAGGTTTCGAACTTGTCTGTGAGTGTGTCGAAGGAGAAATACCTGTCATCCCGTTACCTGGAGCGAATGCTGCTACAACAGCGTTGATCGCATCAGGTTTACCAACGCAACATTTTTATTACTATGGTTTTCTTTCTAGACAGAAAAAGGAAAGAAGAAAAGAGTTAGAACAGTTAGAGGTTATCCCTTCACCAATCTTATTTTATGAAGCTCCTCACAGATTGAAGGAAATGATCAAGGCAGTTGTGGAGGTTCTTGGTAACCGAAAAGTTGTTATAGCAAGAGAACTTTCAAAGCGTTATGAAGAATTTATACGAGGAACAGCTGAAGAAGTGTTAGCATGGTGTGAGGATTCGAATATAAGAGGCGAATTCTGTGTTATTGTAGAAGGTGGAAGTGGGATACATCTCCCTACAGAAGCATGGTGGGAAGGTTATTCATTAGAAGAGCATGTTACGCACTATATTAATGAAGGAACAAAAAGCAAAGAAGCGATAAAGCTCGTTTCAAAAGACCGTAATATTCCGAAACGTGATGTCTATCAAGCCTATCACGTAGAATAAAAAGATATATCAAAATAAAAGCTCCTGCATCGCAGGAGCTTTTTCATATTACTTAGTTAGTGCTTTTTGAATTTCTTCAAGTACTTGTTCTGCACCTTCACGGCTTAGAACGATCTTACCATTACCGATAGCAAGATTGTCGTCGGAAACTTCACCAGTTACCTGACAAGTCATGTTAGGCTTGTATTTCTTAAGTACGATGCGGTCGTCATCCACGTAAATTTCAAGAGCATCCTTCTCAGCAATGCCTAGTGTACGACGTAATTCGATCGGGATTACAACGCGGCCTAGCTCGTCAACTTTACGTACAATTCCAGTAGATTTCATGATACATTTCTCCCCTATTCCCAATTTTTTTATTAAATACGTCATGATTCGACAAAATTCTCTGTTTATGTTTTATATAATACCAGTGTTTCCCATAACCGTCAATCCTTTTCAAAGGGTAAATATTTCCTAATATGAAGGTGTTTATAAGGCTTCTGGACGATTTATACTATGAAAATACGAATCTTTCATGATATGAAGTTTCGACATATTTTTCGAGAATCCTTCGACAAAATTGTTGTTTTGTCGATTCTTCCTACGTTTAATTGACATTCTTGCATTTCTTCCTTAAATTAGGTATATTTTGATGAAGAAGCACTACTAGTGACCAGCAACGATATAACATAATTTTTGATGTTGTTTTAACGTGAAGAAGAGAGTTTTGAATGCTCTCGTCCTGTGTGGACGGGGGCTTTTTATCCCTCTGCAGAGTATAAAAGTTTTATTTGCAAAGCAGCTACGACTATTGATACTTAGATAGAATGAAAGGGATTCTCCTTTTATTCAGATCTCACTAGATAACTGTATGATTCAAGGAGGAAAACGACATGGGTGACAAAACGTTCTATATTACGACCCCGATCTATTACCCGAGCGGTAAATTGCATATCGGTCATGCGTATACGACAGTAGCGGGAGATGCAATGGCAAGGTACAAACGTTTGAGAGGATTTGAAGTCCAATATCTCACCGGAACCGACGAACATGGGCAAAAGATTCAAAAGAAAGCACTAGAGCAAGGGGTCACACCACAAAAATATGTGGATGATATTGTTTCTGGTATTAAAGAACTGTGGGATAAATTAGATATTAGCTATGATGACTTTATTCGCACCACAGAAGACAGACATGAGAAGGTTGTCGAAAAGATCTTTCAGAAGATGTACGAGAAAGGGGATATCTACCTTGATGAGTATGAAGGTTGGTATTGTACCCCTTGTGAGTCCTTCTTTACAGAACGTCAGTTAGAAAACGGAAAGTGTCCAGACTGTGGTAGAGAAGTTGAGAAAGTGAAAGAAGAATCTTATTTCTTTAAAATGGGTAAATACTCTGATCGTCTTCTGAAATTCTACGAAGATAATCCTGAATTTATTCAGCCTGAGTCTCGGAAAAACGAAATGGTCAACAATTTCATTAAACCTGGCCTTGAAGATCTAGCCGTTTCTAGAACTTCGTTTGACTGGGGTGTGAAAGTCCCTGGCGACCCTAAGCATGTTATTTATGTTTGGATCGATGCTTTGTCGAATTACATCACCTCCCTTGGTTATGGAACAGATGACGATGAGTTATTCAATAAGTTCTGGCCAGCGGATGTCCATCTCGTTGGAAAGGAAATCGTTCGCTTCCATACGATCTATTGGCCAATCATGCTTATGTCCTTAGAGCTTCCTTTACCGAAAAAGGTATTTGCACATGGATGGCTTCTAATGAAAGATGGCAAAATGTCTAAGTCAAAAGGTAATGTGGTTGACCCAGTTACACTTATCGATCGTTATGGTCTTGATGCTCTACGTTATTACTTATTACGTGAAGTTCCTTTCGGCTCAGATGGAGTATTTACTCCTGAAAGCTTTGTTGAGCGAATTAATCATGACCTAGCCAATGATTTGGGGAACCTATTAAATCGTACAGTTGCAATGATTGATAAATATTTCGATGGAGAAGTTCCGACTTATAAAGGTTCAGTAACTGAATTTGATGATAATCTAGTTGAACTAGTTGAAAAAACAGTAGAAAAGGTTGAAGAATCCCTTGATAACATGGAATTCTCTGTAGCATTGGCTTCCATCTGGCAGCTGATCAGTCGTACAAATAAGTATATTGATGAAACGCAACCATGGGTCCTTGCTAAGGATGATGCGAACAAAGAGAAGCTTGGAGCAGTTATGGTTCACCTTGCTGAATCATTAAGGCAGGTAGGAATTATCCTTCAGCCATTCTTAACTCAGACTCCAAAGAAAATTTGGACTCAACTTGGTATTGAAGAAGGAGAACGCACAAGCTGGGAATCACTTCAGTTCAAGCACGGTTATGGTGGAACTAAGGTTCAAAAGGATGCTCCATTATTCCCTCGTCTCGATCGTGATGAAGAAGTCGCACATATTGTTGAAGAGATGGGCGGCAATAAGGTTGAGGAAGCCCCAGCCATCGAAAAACCTGAACTTGAAGAAATAACGATTGAAGATTTCACTAAGGTGGACCTTCGTGTTGCACAAGTTTTGGAAGCTGAACCGGTCAAAAAAGCAAATAAACTTCTTAAGTTACAACTGGACCTTGGATATGAAACGAGACAAGTTGTTTCTGGAATAGCGAAACACTACAAACCTGAAGAGCTAATTGGTAAAAAAGTTGTTTGCGTTTCTAATCTTAAACCAGTAAAGCTACGAGGAGAATTGTCAGAAGGAATGATTCTTGCCGGTGAACATGATGGTGAACTTAAACTATCAACGATCGCTGAAAGTTTACCTAACGGAACGCAAATCAAGTAATAATGTAAGACTCGGTCTTTTGGGCCGGGTCTTTTTTACTTTTAATTTCACAATATATTCCTTGAAATAGTTCTCTTTTACCACGAACAATTCCTTTTTTATAACCGAAAATAGTTTTAACTTAACAATATAATTTGTTGTAAATCGTTCTTTGTAACGAAATTGTAATTGAATTGAAACTGTTTAGCATTAGAAAAAAACTAGTACATTTGTTACACTTGCTTCGTACTAAATGGAAAAAGGAGTTTTGTCATGCTATTCGACACGCACACCCACTTGAATGTTGAACAATTTTCCGAGGACAAATTAGAGGTTATTGATCGCGCTCAAGAAGCTGGTGTAAGTAAGATGATTGTCGTTGGTTTTGACCACGAAACAATTACGAACGCTATGAAGCTTGTTGAAGAGTATGAATTTCTTTATGCTGCTGTAGGATGGCATCCAGTAGATGCAATTGATATGACAGATGAAGATCTAGCGTGGATTGAAGAGCTTGCAAAGCATCCGAAGGTTGTAGCTATTGGAGAGATGGGACTTGATTACCACTGGGACAAGTCACCACACGATATTCAAAAAGAAGTATTTCGAAAGCAAATACAACTTGCAAAAAAAGTGAAACTACCGATCATTATACATAATCGCGAAGCGACGAGGGATGTCATCGATATTCTTAAAGAAGAAGATGCTTCTGAAGTTGGCGGTATTATGCACTGCTTTGCTGGCACCGTTGAAGAAGCAAATGAATGTTTGGATATGAACTTTTATATTTCTCTTGGGGGACCGGTCACATTCAAAAATGCGAAGCTTCCTAAAGAAGTAGCGAAAGAGGTTCCTGTTGATCGCCTTCTTGTCGAAACAGATTGTCCATTTCTTGCCCCTCATCCATTCAGAGGTAAACGGAATGAACCATCATACGTAAAATTAGTTGCTGAACAAGTTGCTGATCTTAAAGAAATGGAATACGAAGATTTAGCAAGTGCGACATTCGACAATGCCATGCGATTATTTGGAATAAAACGTTAAAAGATACTGTCAAAAGATGATAAGTTAAGCTAGGTTTTTTACAGGGGTTAGAATGAGTGACAGCTAATAGCCATTTGCAAGTGATCATTTATTCTTTATTTTTCTCTTCTCTTGCAATAATAGATACCGATTCTATCAAACTTGCAAGGTGTGGAACTTGTGTGAGAGTGTTAGAAGCTTTTCTTCATAAAACAAAGGCGGTTCTAGGAGGACTCTATAACAATGAAAATTAACATGCAAAATTTTTCCGCTAAGAGCGGGAAGAAAATTTTTATGGCGCTATTAAGCGTAGTTGTACTGGGTTTAGTCTCCGGCTTTATCGTGTTTGAAACTACAAAAGCTTCTGTAACACTAGTTCTAGATGGAGAAGAGAAGCCTGTTAAAACACATGCTAGTACGGTTGGAGATCTATTAAAAGAACAAGAAGTTGATGTAGGAGAGCACGATTATATAAACCGTGAACTTTCAGCGGAGTTAAATGCAGGAAGTACAATCATTTGGAAGCCTGCTACGGAAGTGACGCTTAAGGTTAATGGAAAAGATAAACGTGTTTGGTCAACGAAAGAAACAGTTAAGGAATTACTAGCTGATGAGAATATCAACTTGAACGAGCATGATCAACTCTCAGTTTCGATGGATAGTGAGCTTAAGGAAGATATGAACATTTCGATAACTGAGGCTTTTCAGGTAAATGTCAATGACGGCGGGGAACAAACGGATGTTTGGACCACTTCGACTACGGTCGCTGACTTTTTAGAACAGCAGAATATTGAACTCGGAAAACTCGATCGCGTTGAGCCAGGTAAGGATACGAAACTTAAATCAGGCTCTGATGTTAACGTGGTAAGAGTGGAAAAAGTCACCGATGTAGTGGAAGAATCGATTGATTATGCTACGGTTACGAAAAAAGACAGCTCTATGCAAAAGGGTAAAGAAAATGTTGTTAACTCAGGCAAAAAAGGCAAGGAACAAAAGCATTATGAAGTTGTTCTTGAGAATGGCAAGGAAGTCTCACGAGAACTTGTGAAAACAGACGTTGTTGAAGAAAGCAGCGATCGCATTGTTGCTGTAGGCACACAGGTGATTAAGCAGACAGCATCTAAGAAAAAAACGGTTGCTTCTAGTAAGAAAAAATCCACTTCCTCATCTAAGTCTTCTAGTGGAAAGGTCTTATATGTATCAAGTACAGCTTACACAGCAAATTGTCCTGGGTGCTCAGGGATTACAGCTACAGGATTCAATTTGAAGTCTAACCCTGGAGCAAAAGTAATTGCGGTGGATCCAAGTGTGATCCCTCTAGGATCTAAAGTACACGTTGAAGGATACGGAACAGCTATTGCAGCTGATACTGGTGGAGCGATCAAAGGAAATAAGATCGATGTTTTCTTCTCATCAAAATCAGCAGCCTATTCATGGGGACGTAAGTCAGTGAAAATTACGATTCTAAATTAGGACAAGATATATGATATGCTAGTAACACAGAGGGGGAATCTTTCTCTCTCTGTGTTTTTTATATGAAAAATAAACGACTTCGATGGCCAAACTATTGCTATCTATATAAACGATGTAAGAATTCATCAGGTTTCATTTTCTGGAGGACGTATTGTGAAAGTTAAAGAGATCATTATAGTAGAAGGAAAGAATGATTCACTAGCGATTAAACGAGCATTAGATGCCGATACACTGGAAACGAATGGCTCTGAAGTAAGTGAAGAAACGCTCAAACGAATCGAGCTTGCTGCTAAAAAAAGAGGGGTTATTATTTTCACGGATCCTGATTACCCAGGCACACGAATAAGACAAATTATTAGTCAGCGTCTCCCTTCTTGTAAGCATGCCTTTTTGAATAAGAAATATGCTATTTCTGCTAATGGGAAAAAGGTTGGGATTGAACACGCATCAAATGAAGCGATTAGGGATGCAATCCTTACTGTAAGAGAAGAATTTGATGCACCGGATGTCTTGATCGAATGGGAAGACTTAATCGAGGCCGGGCTCGTGGTAGGTCCAAAAGCTAAGGAAAGAAGGCAGGCACTAGGTGAGAAGCTTCAAATGGGTTATATGAATGGGAAGCAATTATATAAAAGACTACAAATGTTTCAAATCACAAGAGAAGAGTTTATACTCGCATTCGAAGAAGTATTACAGGAGGAACAAGAATGAGTAAAGAAATATCAACACCTGTGAGAACGAAAGAAATTTTAGAGAAATATGGCTTTAAATTTAAGAAGAGTTTAGGACAGAATTTCCTGATCGACTCGAATATCCTTACAAAGATTGTGGATCAGGCAAAGCTCACGCCTGAATCAGGTGCTATAGAAATTGGTCCAGGTATAGGCGCGTTAACAGAGAAGTTGGCTAAACAAGCAAATAAGGTCGTGGCTTTTGAAATTGATCAGAGGCTATTACCAATTCTAGAAGACACTCTTTCACCTTATCCTCATGTCAACGTACGTCACACGGATGTTCTCGAAGCTAATGTTCATCAGGTGATTGAGGAGGAATTTGAAAAAGGCCAAGATTTGATGGTAGTCGCGAACCTTCCTTATTATGTTACGACACCAATTTTAATGAAGCTATTAGAAGAGAAACTTCCTGTGCGTGGAATTGTAGTCATGATCCAAAAAGAAGTTGCTGAACGAATTGCTGCTAGCCCAGGTTCAAAAAACTATGGCTCACTCTCACTAGCTGTACAATATTATGCTGAAGCTAGAACGGCTCTTACAGTACCTAAAACGGTTTTTGTACCACAACCTAATGTAGACTCTTCTGTCTTGCATTTAGAGCTCAGGAGTGAGCCTCCTGTTGATTTGCACAGTGAGAAATACTTCTTTGAGGTTATTCGAGCTAGTTTTGGTCAAAGACGAAAGACATTAATGAATAATCTGCAAAATAATTTATTAGGTAAAGATAAAAAACCTGCGATTGAAGAAGTATTAGAAGAAACGGAGATCGATGGTAGAAGACGTGGAGAAACGCTCTCCATGGAGGAATTCGCAAAGCTTAGTAACGCTTTTTATAGTCGATTTAATAGCTAAGACACTTCAAATGAGGTGTCTTTTTTTTATGGTTTCAAAGCTTCCATCAGTCCTAAGCTGTATGACCGAGTTCATCTTTTCACTAAGTTTTCATATAGTAAAAAAGAGTGGTGTTTTAAGCAAAGAGGTAAAGCGGCCTGGGGGGAAGACAATGACAATGAAAGAAGGAGACATCGTAGCCAGGCGTTCGTATGGCTGTGATTTGATTTTCAGGATCACCAAGGTGAATGATTCGACTCAAACTGTAGAGCTTGTAGGGGAAGATATGAGGCTGATCGCAGACTCGCCTGTTGATGACCTTGTTTTGATCGATACAACAGAGCACAAAACGAGACGAGAACAAATAAAGGAAAAGGAGGATTATTCCTTTCGTTTATTTCGCCAGGATTACCAGTTACTAAGAATGAAAAGAGAGTACACAGCTACAAACAATTTCAAAAAGGAAACAAGTTTTTTCGAAATACCTGGCAAGATTCTTCATATAGATGGTGATGCATTATATTTAAATAAATGTCTTGAAATGTATAAGCGGCTTGGTGTGCCGGTCTACGGAATATATATGAAAGAAAGTGAAATTCCAGAAAAAATCATTAAGCTCGTAAACAATGTGAGGCCTGATATTCTCGTGATTACCGGGCACGATGCATATAGTAAACACAAAGGTGAGAAAAAGGATTTACAGTCCTATCGTAACTCAAGGTATTTTGTTCGCGCTGTAAAAGAAGTAAGAAGTGTGTTTCCAAACCTTGATCATTTAGTTATTTTTGCAGGGGCATGTCAGTCCCATTTTGAATCGTTAATTCGTGCTGGTGCAAACTTCGCAAGCTCTCCTGCGAGAATTAACATTCACATGTTGGACCCAGTTTTTATTGTTTCAAAGATTGCTTTAACATCGTTTACAGATCATGTAAACGTTTGGGATGCTCTACGGAATACATTAACTGGTGAAGATGGGCTTGGTGGAGTGGAAACAAAAGGGATTCTTAGAACGGGCATGCCGATGAAAGACCACGAGGAATATTCAGAATAGGTTGAAGGATGGTGATTACACCATCCTTCAGCCGCTTATTGGAAGATTTTTAAGCGCATTCACATATTTTTCGACAAACTTGCGAAGACTAAAATTACACATCTTTGATAAATAACAATTGACATAGTTTTTCATTCGTTGTTATAATTTAAGTTTTATTTGACAAAACGGCGCAAAAGATGTTATAATTTGTCTAAGTGAGGTGGATGGTCCTATGGCAAAATCGATCGTAGAGATTAAACAGACGTTACAATCCCAAGTTGGCAAACGGTTGACCTTGAAGGCAAACGGAGGTCGCAGGAAGACAATTCAACGTTCAGGCATCCTTGAAGAAACCTACCCGGCAGTGTTCATTGTTAAGCTCGATCAGGACACCAATGCATTTGAACGTGTCTCTTACAGCTACACGGACGTACTGACCGAAACAGTACAGTTAACTTTTAACGAAGAACCAGCAGCAGTAAGCGGTTAAGGCGATCGGTCTAACTGCTTTTTTTGCTTTTTAGAGAGCTTTTTGGTGCAATGCTTCCCATTATTGGATACATATTTAAGGGATAGTAACTTCTTTTGCTTCTAACACTAAGAGTGTCACAGGAGTGAAAGGAGCTGAATTCGCATGGGTAGACATAAAGGAATCATGTCAGACCATTTGAAGGAAGAAATTGCGAAAGAGCTTGGTTTTTATGATACGGTTCAGAAAGAAGGTTGGGGAGGAATTAAAGCTCGCGATGCAGGTAACATCGTGAAGCGTGCTGTTGAGATGGCACAAGAAAAACTTGCAAACCAACAAAAAAACTGAACCCTGTGACGACGAACCCCGGCTACCTGCCGGGGTTTTTGTTTTTTCTACTTTTCGGTGGCTAGCTATAGTGGCCAGGTCCTCGATCGCTTCACCTTTTCAATTGAACACAAAGAACGTGTTTCCTTGAAAAGGCTCCAGCGCTTGTCGGACCTAAACGGCCACTTCCGCTTTTCTCGTGTCTAGCTGCAGTGGCCAAATACTCCGTCAGTTTCGGAATGTAGATTGAGACAAAAAGCGTCTCATTCTACATTCCTCCAACTTCCTGCGTATTTTAACGGGCCACTTCCGCTTTTCGTTTTCAACTCGCAGAAACTCTGATATTTCACTCTTTCACAGGAATACAAAAAGCGTATTCCCGTTCAAGAGTTCCAATATCTCCGTTCCTAGACGCTCGTTTCCGCTTTTCTGGTGTCTAGCTGCAGTGGCCAAATACTCCGTCAGTTTCGGAATGTAGATTGAGACAAAAAGCGTCTCATTCTACATTCCTCCAACTTCCTGCGTATTTTAACGGGCCACTTCCGCTTTTCGTTTTCAACTCGCAGAAACTCTGATATTTCACTCTTTCAAAGGAACACAAAAAGCGTGTTCCATTTCAAGAGTTCCAATATCTTCATTTCTAAGCGCTCGTTTCCGCTTTTCCTATGTGTTACAATTATTCGGAGAAATAAATTTGTCGAACGGTAGAACTAAAATGAAGGTGAACGAGATGAAGAAACTAAGTGTGAAGGCACCAGCGAAAATTAACTTAGCGCTTGATGTTTTGTATAAACGCTCTGATGGTTTTCATGAAGTAGAGATGGTTATGACAAATGTTGATCTAGCTGATCGATTGGAACTGTCTGACCTTCGTTATAATGGAATTGTTCTGGAATCAACAAGTGGGTTTGTTCCAGATGATAAGAGAAATTTAGCTTATCAGGCAGCGGCTCTTTTAAAGGAGCGCTATTCCATTAAGAAAGGAATTTCAATCAAAATCGATAAGCAAATCCCAGTTGCAGCAGGGCTAGCAGGTGGGAGTAGTGATGCAGCAGCGACACTTCGTGGTCTGAATGAGTTTTGGGAGTTAGGACTTAGTTATGATGAGCTTGCTGAACTTGGTTCAGAAATAGGCTCTGATGTTGCGTTTTGCGTATATGGAGGAACGGCTGTAGCGAGAGGGCGCGGCGAGATTATTACGCCGATCGATGCTCCTCCACCATGCTGGGTGATTCTTGCTAAACCTTCGATCGGTGTTTCAACTGCCGATGTATACAAAAGACTTAACACTTCCAAGATGATTCATCCAGATATTGAAGGAATGGTTGAGGCAATTGAGTCAAAAGATTATGAATCGATATGTGGCAAGCTTGGTAATGTGCTAGAGGATGTGACGCTCAAGCTTCATCCGGAAGTTCGTCAGATTAAAGAAAAGATGGAACAGCTTGGAGCGGATGGTGTGTTGATGAGCGGAAGTGGTCCGACGGTGTTTGGATTAACAAGGCATGAATCACGTATGCAAAGGATATATAACGGATTAAGAGGCTTTTGTGATCAAGTTTACGCTGTTAGGTTATTAGGAGAGAAGAACCCTTGATAAAATCCGTATGTTAGTGGTATATTGTTGGTAATTATTCGGATTTTTGGAGGTTCTTCTATGAAGATGAAGCGAAGTTCTCGACTGGTGGACATGACAAGGTATCTACTTGAGCATCCGCATCGGTTAGTATCATTAACAAATTTCTCTGAACGATATGGAGCTGCCAAATCCTCAATTAGTGAGGATTTGGTAATCATCAAGGAAAACTTTGAACAACAGGGTGTGGGCTCATTGCTAACAGTTCCAGGTGCAGCAGGTGGTGTGCGGTACATCCCGTTGATTAGCCGCCCTGAAGCTGACAAAGTAGTCTCAGAACTCTGTGAGTTTTTAGAAAGTCCTGAAAGACTTTTGCCAGGTGGGTATTTATATTTAACAGATATCCTTGGAAATCCAGAAATGATGAATCAGGTAGGACGTTTATTCGCTTCGGTCTTTGCGGATCGAGACATCGATGTTGTGATGACAGTCGCTACAAAAGGGATCCCGCTTGCTTACGCAGTAGCGAGTCATTTAAATGTCCCCGTCGTGATTGTACGGAGAGACAGCAGGGTGACAGAAGGTTCTACTGTAAGTATTAATTATGTTTCTGGTTCATCCAAACGAATTCAAACGATGGCTTTAGCGAGACGAAGCTTAAAGCCTGGCGCAAACGTCCTTATTGTCGATGACTTTATGAAAGTAGGAGGAACCATTCAAGGAATGGTGAATCTTCTAGAAGAATTTCAAGCTGAAGTAGCAGGGATCGGCGTTCTCGTTGAAGCAGAAGGCGGAGGAGAAGAACGGTTAGTTGAAGAGTATGTATCGATGATGAACCTCGGTGGGGTCGATATGAAACAGCGAACCATTCAAGTAGCTCCAGGTAATTATAAGGATTTTCTCACTAATTCTACAGAAGGAGTGGAAACCGAATGAAGAAAATATTTACCCAGGAAGCGCCAGAAGCAATAGGTCCATATTCACAAGGAATCATTGTAAATAACTTGTTTTATAGTTCAGGTCAAATCCCATTAACACCAGAGGGAACCATGATTGGTGAGGGGATAGAAGAACAGACGCATCAAGTGTTTGCTAACGTTAAAGCAGTTCTTGATGAGGCTGGCTCTTCATTAGAAGATGTCGTGAAAACAACGGTATATATCAAAGATATGGATCAATTTAGCGCCATCAATGACATTTATGGCGAATACTTTTCTGAACATCAACCAGCGAGGTCTTGCGTGGAAGTTGCTCGCTTACCGAAGGATGCTTTGGTAGAAATGGAAGTTATCGCTCTTGTTCATTAAAACACTCATTAAATGGGTGTTTTTTTATATCTAAATAAATTTTTATAACATTTTTTATTTTTAGAAGAAGGGATTTTTGTAAATAAGTTGAATATTGCATATATGCTCTAACTAATGGAAAAAGGTGGTGTACTCACAGGTGGAAATTACAGATGTTCGCCTACGTCGTGTGAATACGGAAGGACGCATGCGCGCAATCGCTTCCATCACTATGGATCATGAGTTTGTTGTTCATGACATCCGTGTGATTGATGGAAATAACGGCATGTTTGTAGCGATGCCAAGCAAAAGAACTCCAGATGGAGAATTTCGCGATATCGCTCATCCGATTTCCTCGAATACAAGGGAAAAAATTCAATCAGCAGTATTAGCTGAATATCATCGTGTTGGAGAAATGGAATCTGCATATGAAGAAGCTGGTGCTTCTTAATAGGTGAAAGCCCGGTCGTATGACTGGGCTTTTTTATATAGGGAAAATACAGGTATCTTCATTAATATGGAAGAGATGGATCTAGAAAATGACGATTATTTCTTTTTTAGGGTAAAATGCTTGATAATTAGGGAACTTCCTTGAAAATAAGGGGTTTTTAAGATATAGTCATAGTGGAAAAAAAGGATACAATGGAGGTTCCATATACATGAATAGATACGCAGTGGTATTGGCAGCAGGTCAAGGTACACGTATGAAGTCAAAGCTATACAAAGTCCTTCACCCTGTTTGTGGGAAGCCGATGGTAGAACATGTCGTCGACCAACTTAATGCCCTCGAGCTAAAAAATATTGTGACTGTTGTTGGACACGGAGCTGAACTGGTAAGTGAACAGTTAGGAAAGCGTTCAGAGTATGTTCTTCAGGAAGAACAGCTTGGTACGGCTCATGCAGTTATGCAGGCTAAAGATATTCTTTCTGATAAAGACGGAGTAACTCTAGTTGTATGTGGTGACACCCCTTTGATTACGAAAGAAACGATGGATTCTTTGCTTTCGTATCATGAAGAGCAGACAGCAAAGGCAACAATCCTTACTGCCAAAGCGGATAACCCGTTTGGCTATGGTCGTATTATTCGTGATGAGAACGGAAGCGTACAGCGTATCGTTGAACAAAAAGATGCAAACGAAGCAGAACAAAACGTAACTGAGATAAATACAGGTACATACTGTTTTGATAATAAGACACTCTTTGAAACCCTTCAATTAGTAAATAATGAAAACTCTCAAGGGGAGTACTATTTACCAGATGTAGTTGAAATTCTTCAACAACAAGGCGAGGTTGTAGCTGCTTATCAAACAGCAGATTTCAATGAAACGATGGGTGTAAATGACCGAGTAGCACTTTCTCGTGCTGAGCAAGCTATGAAAAAGCGAATTAATGAGAAACATATGCGTAACGGTGTGACTCTTATTGATCCAGATGCGACTTACATTTCTCCTGATGCAACAATAGGTCAAGACTCTGTGATTTATCCTGGTACTACAATTAGCGGAGAAGTCGTTATCGGTAATGAAACCGTCATTGGACCAAATAGTGAGATCAAAGACAGCAAAGTCGGTAGTAATAGTGTCGTTAAGCAATCTGTCGTTCATAATAGCGAAGTGGGCAATGATGTTACGATAGGGCCTTTTGCTCATGTGCGTCCTTCTTCTGAAATTCACGATGGTGTGAAAATCGGGAATTTCGTAGAAGTGAAGAAGTCCGTTATGGGTGAAGGAAGCAAAGCCTCCCACCTAAGTTATATTGGTGATGCTGAAATCGGTAAAGAAGTGAATCTTGGCTGTGGATCAATAACTGTAAATTATGATGGTAAGAATAAATACCTCACTAAAGTAGAAGATGGAGCGTTTATTGGCTGTAATGTGAATTTGATTGCACCAGTTAATGTTGGTAAAGGAGCGTTTGTGGCAGCTGGCTCAACGATTACGGATGATGTGCCGGAACAAGCATTGTCGATTGCGCGCTCTCGTCAGACAAATAAAGAAGACTATGCTTCGAAATCAAACGACAATTAATTTTGAAATGATAAGAAAATCCGAATTGTAGAGTGGATTCAGCGCTCTGTCTTCGAGCGCTTGCGCTTTTCTTATTAATTAATGGAGGGGTAACGGCCAATGGCTAATTATTTAGATCCAAACTTGAAAGTGTTTAGTTTAAATTCGAATCCTGACCTTGCTGAGGAAATCGTTGATCATATCGGTGTTCATATGGGAAAGTGTTCGGTTGTACGTTTTAGCGACGGCGAAATTCAAATAAACATTGAAGAAAGTATTCGCGGGTGTGATGTTTATGTGATTCAATCCACTTGCTCACCAGTAAATGAAAACATTATGGAGCTTCTTATTATGGTTGATGCGTTAAAACGAGCTTCTGCTAAAACCATCAACGTAGTTATTCCATATTATGGTTATGCGCGTCAGGACCGTAAAGCAAGATCAAGAGAGCCTATTACAGCAAAATTGATGGCAAACTTACTAGAAGTAGCTGGTGTATCACGTTTAATTACGCTTGATCTTCATGCTTCTCAAATTCAGGGATTCTTCGATATTCCTGTTGACCAATTGCTCGGCGTACCAACACTTGCTAAACATTTTGAGGAGAAGGATTTAGAGGATCTTGTAGTCGTTTCTCCGGATCATGGTGGAGTAACAAGAGCGCGGAAGCTTGCTGAACGTTTGAAAGCCCCAATCGCTATTATCGATAAACGTCGTCCGCGTCCAAATGTGGCTGAAGTAATGAATATCGTTGGGAACATTGATGGAAAGACAGCCATCATTATCGACGATATTATCGATACAGCAGGCACGATTACTCTCGCTGCTAATGCTCTTGTAGAGAACGGAGCGAAAGAAGTGTATGCTTGCTGTACGCACCCAGTTCTTTCTGGACCTGCAATTGAACGAATCGATAATTCTAAGATTAAAGAGCTCGCAGTAACAAATACAATTCCGCTACAGGATGAAAAACAAATCGACAAAATCACTCAACTTTCAGTTGCCCCACTACTTGGAGAAGCGATCATCCGTGTTCATGAACAGCTTTCTGTAAGTAAATTATTTGATTAAAATAAATAAGATATAAAACATGGGTTTATTCCTAACTGGATAAGGGTATTCATATAGAAGACATAAAACCTATTCAGGAAGGTGATTTCCAAATGGCAGCAACATTGAAAGCATTAGATCGTAATACAACAAAAAGAAGCGAATTAAGAGTACTGCGTGAAGAACAAGAAGGACTTCCAGCAGTATTGTACGGCAAGGATCGCAGTAGCGCACCGGTTTCTGTTGATGCACTAGAGTTCATCAAAGTATACCGTGAAGTAGGTAAGAACGGTGTAATCGAGCTTGATTTTGAAGGACAAGGTAAATACCCTGTAATGGTTTATGACATGCAGGTAGATCATCTGAAAAACCAAATCATGCACGTTGACTTCTATTCTGTAGATCTTGATAAAGAAGTTGAAGCAGAAGTTCCTGTACATCTAAAAGGAACAGCACAAGGAGACAAAGACGGTGGCGTCGTGCAGCAAATGCTTCATGAAATCACAGTAAAAGCAAAACCTAATGATTTCCCAGATAGTATCGATATCGATATTTCTGAGTTGAATGTAGGAGACGCTGTTCTAGTTAGCGATCTTCCGAAGGGTAATAAATACGAAGTAACGGCTGATGGAGAAGAACCAATCGCATCAGTTGTGCCTCCGACAAAAGAGCCTGTTGAAGATGAAGAAGAAGCTGACGAAGTAGCAGAAGAACCACCTGCTGACGCAGAAGACAAAGACGACGAAACAACTAAAACAGAATAGCCAAAAAAGACGTAACCTGCCTGGTTACGTCTTTTTTACAAGATTTATTTCTTTGTTTAATGAATAATGAGCTGTTTTTTTGATACGATAGAAGAAAAGTAACGAAAGGTAGGACGTTAACCGTTGAAACTTATAGTAGGTCTTGGCAATCCAGGCAAGAAATTTAATAATACCCGCCATAACGTAGGGTTTATGGCAATAGATGAACTTTCAAAGGAGCTCGGCATTTCGATTGATTCAAAAAAATTTAATGGGGTATATGGAAAAGGTATTGTAAATGGAGAGACAGTTTATTTACTCAAACCACAAACATATATGAACTTATCAGGTGAATCTGTTCGGCCCCTCATGGAATATTTCAATATTGAGGTGGATGACCTGCTTGTCATTTATGATGACCTAGACCTACCAACTGGCAAAGTGAGATTACGTCAAAAAGGTAGTGCTGGTGGCCATAATGGCATGAAGTCTATTATTGCGCATGTTCATTCTCAAGAATTTAAGAGGGTTCGGATCGGAATCGATCGTTCTGGTAGGGATTCTGTTATTGATTATGTGTTAAAGCCTTTCTCAAAGGAAGAGCAACCTTCCATTCAAGAAGCGATTGAACGAACTGTAAAAGCATGTGAAGCGTGGACAACTGAATCTTTCCCAGAAGTTATGAATCAATATAACGCTTGAATATCCGTTCTTTCTCCCGTCAATACTAGGAATAGGTAGTGACAGGGAGGATAACTATGGATATTAATTATGTTTGCCGGCATTGTTATGTCGAGGTTGGTTCACTTAAACAAAACGATTGTTCACTAGATGGGCTAGGTTTTCATCAGCTAACAGAGGAAGAGAGACAATCGATGCTTCAATATAAGCAGGATGGTACAATTGAGGTGAAGACAATCTGCGAAGACTGTCATGAAGCGATGGAAAGAACGCCATCCTATCATGAGTTAGACACATTTATTCAATAAGAGGCTTTGGGCGAAAACCAAAGCATTTTTGCGTTCTTAAAAGAACATAGATGTTTCGTTGCTTTTAAGAATGAGAGGGGAGAATAAGCAAACGATGTTAGGCCTAAGAGAATATTTTAGTAAAGGTGATGAATTTCAGTCTATCTTTTCAGGAGTAAAAGAAGGACTTAAAGAGCAGCTTGTCGCAGGGTTATCTGGTTCTGCACGCATGCTTTTAATGGCTTCCCTTTACCATGAAACAAAGCGTCCCCAGCTCATTATTACCCATAACTTGTTTCAAGCTCAAAAACTCTATGAGGATATGAGTGAGCTGGTTCCAGCTGATGAAGTCTATTTATATCCCGTAAATGAACTGATCTCCTCAGAAATAGCAATTGCTAGTCCTGAGTTAAGAGGCCAGAGAATGGAAGCTTTGAATTATTGGATCAAAAATAAAAAGGGAATTGTTATCGCACCTATATCAGGCGTGCGTCGCTATTTGCCTCCAAAAGCAATCTGGGAGAAGAGTCAGGTTTCTTTTAAAGTGGGAGATGACATATCTCTCGAAGAAACTCTTAATACGTTTGTATCGCTTGGGTATGATCGGGTTCCGATGGTATCTTCTCCAGGCGAGTTTAGTGTGCGTGGTGGAATTCTTGATGTTTATCCTTTAACAGAAAATCACCCTATTCGAATTGAATTATTTGATACTGAAGTAGATTCGATACGATTCTTTGATATCGAGTCACAGCGTTCTGCTGAAAAGACAGAACATATCACAATAGGGCCAGCAGAAGAGGTTGTGTTGTTCCCAGAACAGTTCGAAAAAGGGGCAGAGCGACTGCAGAAAGAACTTCAGTCTTCCCTCAACAAAGTGAAAGATCAGAAGGCTAAAGAAGCGATGCACCAAAACATTACGTATGAAATCGATCAATTGAAAAATAAACAGAACTTTCAAGGCATTATCAAGTACATGGACTTTTATTACGATCAACCAGCCAGTTTACTAGATTATTTGCCAGAGGATGGTTTGGTCGTTTTTGATGAGGTTAGTCGCATTCAGGAAATGTCATCAGATCTGGACAAGGAAGAAGCCGAGTGGCAAACTGCTCTCTTAAAACAAGGAGAGATTGTTTCATCTGTTTCTTTGTCGAGGTCATATGATGCATTGTTTTCACAACCTGATCACGTAACACTATACTTATCTATCTTTTTGAGGCATGTTCCATTTACGAATCCACAAAACATCATCAATGTTTCTTGTAAGGCGATGCAGAATTTCCATGGCCAGATGAAGGTGTTAACAACTGAAATTGAACGGTGGAAAAAGAGTGGGATGGCGATTGTCTTTCTTGCTGCAACCAAAGAACGTCGTAAACGCTTAGAACGTGTACTAGAAGATTATGAAATTGATGCGATGGTTGTAGAACAAGATACACCGATCTCTCATAACAAACCGCAGATGTTAATCGGTAGTTTGAATGGAGGCTTTGAGCTTCCAATGCAAAAACTAGCCGTATTAACTGAGGCAGAAGTGTTTACTAAGCAATCCAAAAAGCCTCGTCGCTCACAAAAGATGTCGAACGCTGAACGTATCAAGAGTTATTCCGAACTAAAAGTTGGCGACTATATCGTACACGTTAACCACGGTATAGGAAAATATCTTGGTATTAAAACGCTTGATGTTGGAGGAATCCATAAAGATTACCTCTACGTTAGCTATGCGGGGAATGACAATTTATACGTTCCGGTGGATCAAATTGATCAAGTTCAAAAATACGTAGGGTCAGAAGGGAAAGAACCTAAGCTCTATAAATTGGGCGGAACGGAATGGAAGAAAGTAAAGCGTAAAGTACAATCATCCGTTGAAGATATTGCGGATGATTTGATCAAGCTATACGCTGACAGAGAAGCGAGTGTCGGTCATAGCTTCGAGAAAGATACGCTCGAGCAGAAAGAGTTTGAGGCGGCATTCCCTTATCAAGAAACGGATGATCAGCTGAGGGCAATCCAAGAAATAAAAGAAGATATGGAGAAATCTCGTCCGATGGATCGTCTCCTTTGCGGGGATGTAGGATATGGGAAAACCGAAGTGAGTATTCGTGCTGCGTTTAAAGCGATTATGGATGGAAAACAAGTAGCGTTGCTTGTTCCTACTACCATTCTCGCGCAACAACACTTCGAAACGATTCGAGAACGATTTGCTGACCATCCTATTAATATAGGTTTATTGAGTCGTTTCCGTTCCAGAAAAGAACAGAACGAAACAATCAAAGGCTTGAAGAATGGCACGATTGATATTGTAATCGGTACCCATCGTCTGCTTTCCAAGGATGTAACCTATAGCCAATTAGGGTTATTGATCGTTGATGAAGAACAGCGATTTGGCGTTACACATAAAGAAAAGATAAAGAGATTAAAAGCAAATGTGGACGTACTTACGCTTACAGCAACTCCAATTCCGCGTACGCTACACATGTCTATGCTAGGCGTCCGAGATCTTTCAGTCATTGAAACTCCGCCTGAGAACCGCTTCCCAGTCCAAACGTATGTTGTTGAACATAGTGGGACGCTAGTAAGAGAAGCGATAGAGCGGGAGCTTGCTCGCGGGGGTCAAGTTTACTTTTTGTATAACCGAGTTGAATCGATCGAGTATATGACTGATCAAATTCAGACACTCGTTCCAGAAGCACGTGTTACCTTCGCGCATGGGCAAATGGGTGAAAATGAGCTCGAATCAGTTATGATTGATTTCCTTGATGGAAGTTATGATGTATTAGTAAGTACAACAATTATTGAAACGGGTGTAGATATACCAAATGTAAACACTCTTTTAGTGTATGACGGTGATAAAATGGGGCTTTCTCAGCTTTATCAGCTAAGAGGACGTGTAGGACGATCGAATCGGGTGGCTTATGCATACATCACGTATCAAAGAGACAAAGTGCTTACAGAAGTTGCAGAGAAAAGGTTGCAAGCGATTAAAGAATTCACTGAGTTAGGTTCAGGATTCAAAATCGCGATGCGAGATCTTTCCATTCGAGGTGCTGGGAATTTACTTGGTGCTGAGCAGCATGGTTTTATAGACTCGGTTGGTTTTGACCTTTATTCACAAATGCTTAAGGATGCTATTGAGGAGCGAAAAGGTGACAAGCCGAAAGAACCTGAGTTCACGGTTGAAATTGATGTTGAGGTCGATGCTTATATTCCAGGAACATATATTAGCGATGAAAAACAGAAGATCGACATGTACAAACGCTTCCGTTCGATTGAATCGTTAAAGGATATTATGGATCTTCAAGATGAGATGATGGATCGATTCGGTGATTTCCCTGAAGAGGTCGCTTATCTTTTCCAAATTTCTCGCTTAAAGGAAATGGCAAAAGAATTGAAGGTTGAAAAGATTGGCCGCAGCAAGAAAGATATCAAGCTTCTATTCCATGAGTCTGCTCGTGAAGCAATCGGAGGAGAAACAATCTTTGAAGTAGCGAATGAATATGGAAACAAATTAGCACTAGGAGCAGAGGGTAACAAAGTCTCGATAACCGTTAAAGGAAGAGGGCTGGAAACGAAGGCTCACCTTCAGCTTGTTGAAAAAGTGTTAAAGAAAATGAAGAAAGCGATGCAACAACCGATGAATGCGAAATAAAGGCGATTTTGGGTGAACAACATAAATTTGACAGTTTTATGAATAGAACTCAATAGACGAAAAGATACTAATGGAAAGATATTGTAGATCAGCTAATCATCAATGGTTGAAGAAATTACTTATATTTCCAGAAAGCGAGGCAACTTAGATGAAAGCAACAGGTATCGTTCGTCGTATTGATGACTTAGGTCGTGTTGTCATCCCGAAAGAAATTCGCAGAACACTTAGAATCAGAGAAGGAGATCCACTGGAGATTTTCGTGGATCGCGAAGGGGAAGTAATCTTAAAAAAATACTCCCCTATCAGCGAATTGGGTGATTTTGCAAGAGAGTATGCGGAATCACTAGCAGAGCACTCAGGGCACATTGCTTTGATTTCTGACCGTGATGTGTACATTGCTGCTGCAGGCGGCCCGAAAAAAGAGTATATGAACAAGAGTATTGGAAGCACTGTAGAAAAGTCTATGGATGAACGCAAATGTCTTCTTAATCCAGAAAATGCCGAACTTATTGACAGTGTCCCAAATGACACCGGGCATGTTATCGCTCCTATTATTGCAAATGGAGACCCGATTGGATCCGTTATTTTGCTAGCGAAAGAAGCTGGGCAAGTTACTGAATTAGAACAAAAGCTCTCAGAAACAGCAGCTGGTTTTCTGGCTAAACAGATGGAACAATAGGACAAGCTAATGGAGGCCTCGTTGCCTCCATTTTTTTATTTGTAAAATATGGTGTTATGATATAATTCGTACATAATTAGAAGTTGTAAGTATGGCGGGTGACTATGAATACAAGCGAAGTTCAAAAAGGATTTTGGCACGGCGCATTTTTGCTCACAGCCGTAGCACTTTTTATGAAGGTGTTAAGCGTCGGATATCGAATTCCTTATCAAAATATTGCGGGGGACATTGGTTTTTACGTATACCAACAAATATATCCCTTTTATTCCATTACAATCATTTTAGCTACATATGGTTTTCCGGTCATCGTTTCTAAACTTGTATCCGAGAAACTAGCAGGTGAGCAGTATGAGGAAGCAGAACAAATTTCTCGATACAGTTTTTATATTTTAAGCATGTTAGGAGTAGTTGGGTTTAGTTTTCTTTTCTTTGGTGCCCCATTGATCGCTGAATTAATGGAAGATTCAGATCTAACAGTTCCTTTAAAAGCCACTTCATTTTCATTTCTATTAATGCCAGGGATCGCTTCTATACGAGGATATTTTCAAGGTAATGAAAATGTTCTTCCAACTGCTTGGTCACAAGTTACGGAGCAGTCAGTGCGAGTGACGGCGATTCTTCTTATATCGATTACTTTAGTTGCAAATCACCATAATGCTTATACAATTGGTACTGGTGCCGCGGTTGGGTCTTTGATAGGCGGTTTATTAGCGCTTATCCTTCTTACTTTTCTCCGTATGAAGAAGAGAACAGAAAGGAAGAAAGAGATTTCGATTAATTTCACAAAAATCTTCGAGGTCGGTCGCAGACTATTATCAGAAGGTACATTAATTTGTGTGAGCGTTCTGATTATGGTTCTTTTTCAGCTAATGGATGCACTAACGATCGTTCCTGCCTTAGGCGAATACGGGTTAGATTCATATCAAGCAAAAGAAACGAAGGGGATATACGATCGAGGGCAACCACTGATTCAAGTAGGAACCGTATTAGCGACTTCCCTCTCCTTGTCCATCGTTCCCATTATTGTTAAAGCGGTTTCCAATCGAGACTACCATATCCTTCGGGAAAAAACAGGACTGGCATTAAAAATCAGTTTTGTTACGGGTGCTTCAGCGTCGGTGGGACTTGCTCTTATTATGAGAGACACAAACACGATGTTGTTTACAGATGATTCTTTGTCGCTCACATTAAGCATACTTGCTGCAGCAATCCTTTTTTGTGCAATTGCTATGACCGCCGCAGGTATTTTGCAAGGGATTGGACTAGAGAGGTTAGCTGCTCGGTATACAGTGGTTGGCGTAATCGTAAAAGCATTAGGTAACATCTTGCTCATTCCTGTTATCGGAATCAATGGTGCTGCACTATCTAGTGTCGTTGGTTTTCTTGCAGTTGCTGGGTTAGCAAGTAAAGCTGTGTATTCGCATATTGGATTAGAGAAATATTCTTTTCGTTTCTTTCGATTTGTGCTAGCTCTTATAGCGATGAGCGGTTCAGTATGGATGCTTTGTACGTTCATTCCATCCAGTCAATCGCGTATGTTTGCAAGTGTCGCTGCATTATCAGGGGCAATTGTTGGCGTCATCGTATTAAGTATTACGGTTATCTTGGTTCGTGTTTTCACTACAACTGAATTGTTACAGCTCCCAAAAGGAGAGAAATTGGTTGCCCTACAACAGAAACTCAGTAAAGGAGCATAAATACATGAATAATAAAATCACAATAATAGGAACGGGCGCTGGTGATTTCGATCAGCTTTCAATGGGAAGCTACCGCAAACTCCAATCAGCAGAGCGAGTGTATGCAAGAACAATAGACCACCCCGTTATCCAAGAGCTTACGAACGAGGGATTAGACATACATGGTTTTGATCATATTTATGAAGGAAATGAATCTTTTGAGCAGACATACCGTGCGATTGTAGATGAACTGTGGGCTGAAGCGACAAAGGGGTCACTCGTTTACGCTGTGCCTGGACACCCCATGATGGCAGAAGCTACAGTACAACTGTTACTGAATGAAAGTAAGAAGCAAGGGATCGATGTTGAGGTAGCGGGAGGACAAAGTTTTCTTGATGCATTGTTTACTGCAGTACGTATCGATCCTATTGAGGGGTGCCAAATACTCGATGCAACACGTTTTATCAGAGATGAGGTTCAGGTAAGGAATCATCTCGTATTTGTTCAAGTCTATGACCAATTTACAGCTTCGAACGTGAAGTTAACTCTTATGGAATTACTTCCTGATGATTATGAGGTAACCATTCTGCAAGCTGCAGGGAGTAAAGACGAAAGCGTCTTATCCGTTCCGTTGTTTGAGCTTGATCGATCAGTGGAAGTGAATAATTTAACAGCGGTTTATGTTCCTCCCGTTCAGGAAGAAACCATTTTATATCGAGATTTTTCATGGTTAAGAAATGTAGTGGCGACACTGCGGGGTCCAGATGGATGTCCGTGGGATAAGAAACAAACGCACGAATCATTGAAGAAATACTTACTAGAAGAATCCTATGAAGTCATTGAAGCAATCGATTCAGGGGATGTCGACCATTTAGCTGAGGAACTTGGTGATGTGCTGCTGCAAGTCATGCTGCACGCTCAAATCGGTGAAGATGATGGGATGTTCTCTGTCGACGATGTTATTTACCATTTGAATGAAAAGCTTATACGTCGACATCCGCACGTGTTTGGGGAAGAGAAAGTAAATACAGAAGAAGAAGTTGTTGGTGTTTGGAACCGTGTAAAGCAGGAAGAAAAAGGATCTACTTCTTCCAAGCTTGATGGAATAACGAAAGGGTTAACTGGTTTGATGCGAGCTTCAGAACTTCAGAAAGCTGCTGCAAAGGTTGGCTTTGATTGGGATGAAGCTGAACCAATTTGGGATAAAGTTAAAGAGGAATTAGACGAATTCTATGAGGCGGTTAAACACCACACATATGATTCTCAAGAAGAAGAGCTTGGTGATTTGTTGTTTGCTATTGTAAACCTTGCTAGATTTTATAAAATCGATCCCGAAGTAGCCTTACATCGCACGAATCATAAATTCGAAAAACGTTTTCAATATATTGAGAAACGAGTATTAGAAAATAACGAGTTAATCGATGCCATGTCGCTTGAAATATTGGATCAATATTGGGAAGAAGCGAAATCAAAAGGGATAAAGTAAAGGGGAGAGAACGATGAGATTAGATAAATTTCTTAAAGTATCTAGATTAATTAAACGTCGCTCGATTGCAAAAGAAATTTGTGACAAAGGACGAATCGAAGTTAATGGTAATAAGGCTAAAGCAGGGACGAACGTTAAACCTGGAGATGAACTTGTTATTTCATTCGGACATAAAAAGGTAACAGCTCGAGTCGATGAACTGAAGGAAACGACCAAAAAAGACGAAGCGGGAAATATGTTTACCATATTGAAAGAAGAAGCAGCAGGAGAGTAAAAGGCCGGAAACGGCCTTTTTTTGTGCACTAAATTCCTTGTTTCTAATTGCTTAAAGAGAGTTATACAGCTTGTTCTAAATCGCCAAATCTACTCATAGTAATGTATCGAGAAGAGGGGGAGAGCGATGGATAATTATTATGAGTATAGCTCTTACGAAAATTCAGCAAGTACACCTGATCATGACCTTGTCATGAAAGCCCGCAAATCACTTGAAATTACAGGAGTAAAACATGTAGATAGCTTTGATAACGAGGAGTTTCTCCTCGAAACTTCGATGGGATTCCTTGCAATAAGAGGACAGCATCTAAAAATGAAAAATCTCAATGTTGAGCAAGGTCGTGTGTCGATTGAGGGGAAGATTTTTGATCTTAGCTATCTGGATCATCATGAAGGGGATAAAGCTAAAGGGTTCTTTAGCAAGTTGTTCAAATGACGCTTACCGTTCAATTCTATACAATGGTTGCCATGGTGGCTATGGGGGTGTGGCTGGGAGTAGCCATGGATACCTATAGCCGTTTTCTTCATCCGAGGAGGAGCAAAAGTCTTTGGCTTTACCTCAATGATGTTGTGTTTTGGCTTTTGCAAGGACTTTTCATATTTTATGTATTATTCACTGTGAATGAAGGATCATTGCGATTATATGTATTTTTAGCGCTATTATGTGGATACGCAGCATATCGGGCATTATTTCAACAGCTATACCGTCATACTTTGGAACGAATGATTATAATAACAGTGAGTGTCATAAATGTTATAAAGTCATTAGTTACAAATCTTGTTTATCGACCAGTATTGTTTATATTGAAACTTCTATTGAGCTTATGTATGATGTTAGTTAGTATGATTACAACCATATTTTGGTTTATTATCAAGCTCTTTTGGGTACCGGTTAAGTGGGGTTGTTTATTGTTATGGAGATTGATTCCTCGGTCAATTCGTTCTAAGCTAATAAAAACAGCAGGAATTGCCGATACAATAAAGAACTACATACAAAACTGGTTAATGAAATTTAGAAAGTGAGGAGGGAAGAGCTTGGTTTCTGCGAATAAGCGAAAGCCTAAAGTAACAGAGGTACACTCGGACTATAATAAGGAACAACAATTACAAGATAAAGTCAAAGAGCGTAGACGAAGAGGTCTGATTCGCCGCCTTATTGCATTCGCGGTACCTGCTTTAGTCCTAACTATTCTATTTATCTCCGTATTCACTTCACAAGCTGCAACGATCAAAGAAAAACAAATACAGCAAAAGCAGGCCGAAGAAGAACTAGTCAAACTCGAACAACAAGAGAAATATCTGAAGGAAGAGATTAAAAAGCTCAATAATTTAGATTATATTGGGGAATTAGCAAGAAGAGATTACTCGATGTCAAAACCCGGCGAGACAATATTCAAGCTTCCTTCTTCATCAAATTGACACGTTGTTTTCGAAAGAGGTATAATTAAAATACGACTGATCTTTTAAAGATTTTAAGGAGGAGCTTTTTTTAAAATGGCAATCGAAGTAGGCAGCAAGTTACAGGGAAAGGTAACAGGTATTACTAATTTTGGCGCGTTTGTTGAGCTGCCAGATGGAAAGACAGGTCTCGTTCACATCAGTGAAGTTGCAGACAACTACGTCAAGGATATCAATGATTTTCTATCAGTAGGTGACCAGGTTGAAGTTAAGGTAATCCAGGTTGAGAACGACGGTAAGATTGGATTATCAATTAAGAAGGCAAAAGATCGCCCTGTATCAGAGCGTCCACGAAGTAGTGGAAGACCTGGTGGAGGAAGACCCGGTGGTGGAGGTTTCAAAGGAAAGCCACGCGGAGGAGGACGCCCGCAGGTAGAGTCGTTTGAGGATAAGATGAGTAAATTCCTTAAAGATAGCGAAGATCGCCTTTCAACCTTGAAGAAACAAACTGAGTCTAAACGAGGTGGGCGTGGAGCTCGACGCGGCTAGACCTTGTTGTCTACTAAATATATTGGATTAACTTAAACAGACGTGCTTTTGCATGTCTGTTTTTTTATGAATAAGTTATCTAAAAAACTAGTTGACACATACTTTCAGGCGATGTATTATATATCTTGTGCTTATAAAAGCCACAGATAATATGGCGGTGTAGCTCAGCTGGCTAGAGCGTACGGTTCATACCCGTGAGGTCGGGGGTTCGATCCCCTCCGCCGCTACCATTTTTATCTTTGGCCCGTTGGTCAAGCGGTTAAGACACCGCCCTTTCACGGCGGTAACACGGGTTCGAATCCCGTACGGGTCACCATCTTCAAAGAAGCTTACGGGCTTCTCACCCAAGGGTTCCCCTGCCGAAGTCATCCCAAGATGATAGTTCAGCAGGACTAGCTAACGCGTCGGAATTCCATAAGGGTCACTAATTTTTAAACAATTGATTTTCTAAACCTAAAAGCTAAACTAATAAATATACCCTGCATTGAGAAATTAATGCAGGGTTTTTTATGTTTTTTATCCCCTTTTATCTCTTCTTTTCGACGATTTTATTCCCTGTCTCAATTTAATGTAAAAAAACAAAGCAACCATTGCCCTCGTTCAAGTTAGAAGGTATTGACTACAATCCTCATCTTCCAGGTGTTTACAGATTTCTTCCTGTGTCTACATCTTAATGACAAGCTTCACACGAATAAGTCGAGAACTTTTAATTGTTCTAGCTTCTTTTTTTGACAAAAAGTGAATTTTCCCTGTGCTTTAATGAATAACACAAACTTATTCGTAATGTTCGGCAGTAAAATAAGAATGATGAAAGCAGGTGCGGGAATGCAAAGCGATTTGGTTTTGGAGCGATCAAGATCAAAGATGGGAAAGTGGGTTCAAGGGTTAAAGGAAAAGCTTGAACTATTGTTGTTCCAACGTGGTCTCTTACTGTTTGCAATCGGTTTTCTGCTTGGACGAGCAGTGATCCTCACACAAGTCACACCATTTGCGCTTCCTTTCTTTGGTGCAGTTTTCTTTTTGAAAAAAGAACGAACGGTTATGATCATGATGGCATTATTAGCTGGTGCTGTTTCAACATCAAATTTAGAAAATACAGGTTTTATCATGATCGGAATCGTGTTTTTCCTTCTCATTAATCGCTTTATTAAACTTTCCTCCTTGTCACTAATAAAGACACTCCCCGTGTTAGTGTTCATCACAAGTATGATGGGGAGACTTGTACTGAGCTTAATCATGGAAGGTACGCTTGCGAACACCAATTGGATCTTGGCCGTTGTTGAAGGTGCGTTAGGAATGATCTTAACCATCATCTTCATCCAAAGCATCCCAATCATTTCAGTGAAAAAACGAACACAGGCTTTAAAGAATGAAGAAATTATTAGTTTTATCATTCTTCTTGCTACGGTGTTAACCGGTACGATTGGTTGGGTTATATACGGTTTCTCAATTGAAAATATCTTGTCCCGATATCTTGTCTTAATATTCGCTTACGTCGGCGGCGCAGCCATTGGATCAACTGTTGGTGTTGTAACAGGGTTAATCCTTGCGCTCGCAAATGTCGCCAGCCTCTATCAAATGAGTATGCTAGCTTTTTCGGGGTTGCTTGGTGGACTTCTGAAAGATGGAAGGAAAATTGGAGTAGGTATGGGGCTCCTTATTGGAACGCTATTAATCGCCTTATATGGTAGTGGACCAGAGTTGCTGTATCCTAATTTGATAGAGTCTGGTATTGCGGTTCTTCTATTCTTTTGTACGCCATCACGGATAACCTCCCAATTATCTAAGTACATCCCTGGAACAGTTGAACATGCTAACGAGCAACAACAATATCTTAGAAAAGTAAGAGATGTTACCGCAAGTAGGGTAGAACAATTCTCAAGTTTGTTTCAAGCCTTATCTACAAGCTTCTCTGATTCAGATACATTACCTGAAGAACAGTCAGAGCGGGAAGTAGATTATTTCTTAAGTCATGTAACGGAGAAAACGTGTCAGACATGTTTTAAGAAGGAAACGTGCTGGGCGAGAGATTTCGATACAACCTATTCTCACATGACTAACATTATGGAAGAACTTGAGCAGACGACTGAGATAAGAAACCATAGTTTAAAACGTGATTTTGATCAACACTGTATTAAAGCCAATAAAGTAATCGAGATTATAGGCAAAGAAATGAGTCATTATCAAGCCAATCGCATGTTGAAGAAACAGGTCCGAGAGAGTAGAAAGATAGTAGCGGACCAATTACTAGGAGTTTCACAAGTAATGGGAGACTTCGCTAAAGAGATACAAAAAGAAAGAGACAACTTACATCAACAAGAGGACCAAATCATAGATGCAATTCAAAGCATGGGTCTTGAGGTAGGGCAGGTTGAGATTTATAGTCTCGAAGAAGGTAATGTAGACATTGAGATGAAAATTCCAGCGTGTGGAGGGCGCGGTGAGGGAGAGAAGGTCATAGGTCCAATGCTTTCTGATATTTTAAAAGAAAATATTATTGTGAAAAAAGAAGTGTGTGCTGAACACGAACATCAAACGTGCCATCTTTACTTTGGATCAGCGAAAGAATTCCTTGTAGAAACTGGTGTGGCAAATGCTGCGAAAGGTGGTGCATGGATTTCTGGAGACAGTCATTCAACTATTGAACTAGGAGCAGGAAAATATGCGATTGCTATAAGTGATGGAATGGGGAACGGTGAGAGAGCACATAAAGAAAGCACAGAAACCATTCAACTTCTCCAGAAAATCCTTCATTCTGGTATCGATGAAACGGTCGCTATTAAATCGGTTAACTCGGTGCTGTCCTTACGTAATACCGATGAAATCTTTTCCACGCTTGATCTCGCAATGGTAGATTTGCAGGATGCTTCAGCCAAGTTTTTGAAGATAGGCTCGATACCAAGCTTTATCAAACGCGGGGACCGCGTGATGATGGTAGAATCTGCAAATCTACCGATGGGGATCATTCCAGAGTTTGATGTTGAAGTGGTAAGTGAACAACTAAAAGCTGGTGATCTTCTGATCATGATGAGTGATGGGATATATGAAGGGGTTAAAAACATTGAAAATCCAGAGTTCTGGATGAAACGCAAAATCAGAGAGTTAAGCACAGATAAGCCTCAGGAAGTAGCTGATTTGATCATGGAAGAGGTGATCCGTACAGAGTACGGTAGAATCGATGATGATATGACTGTCGTGGTTGCAAAGGTTAAGCGTAACATACCAAAGTGGTCTACCATTCCTATCTATTCAGCGCCTTCATTTAGAAAGAAAAAAGCACAGTGATGACTTGATTACTGATGTATAAACTCTCCTCCGGAAGGCGATGCTTGTAACAGCAAAAGGAGGGAGTAGGTCGAGATGAAAAAAGGAACGCTGAGACAGATTTTATTGATCACGGACGGATGCTCCAATCAGGGAGAAGATCCGGTAGCTATGGCTGCGCTTGCAAGAGAATATGGAATGACAGTCAATGTGATTGGAGTTCTTGATGAAAATGAGCGGACAGATGGCTTAAAGGAGATCGAGAACATTGCTTTATCTGGCGGGGGGATTCACCAGTTGGTTTATGCGCGCCAACTATCGCACACTGTACAGATGGTTACAAGAAAGGCAATGACTCAGACGATTCAGGGGTTTATTCATAAGGAATTACAAACAATCCTTGGTAGTGAGAAAGAGATAGAAGATTTGCCACCAGAAAAAAGAGGACAGGTGGTAGAGGTAGTGGATGATTTGGGGGAAACGATGGATTTAGAAGTGTTGATATTGATCGACACTAGCGCGAGTATGCAGCATAAACTGCCTACGGTTGAAGATGCCCTGCTCGATCTCTCTATTAGTCTTCATTCAAGAATAGGTCAAAATGAATATTCACTGTATGCTTTTCCTGGTAGGAAGAAACAAGTTGATCAGTTAATGGGTTGGACGCCTCAAATGAAAGATATTCATAAGATTTTCCCGAAACTATCATCAGGTGGGGTGACGCCAACCGGGCCTGCGTTGAAGGAAGCAATCGATGCATATCAGAAAAAGCGTTCAAAGAGAGGACTGCTAGAAGATGACGGATACATCGAAGAGTCAGGCAGCTAATGTTTCATATGGAACAAGTATAAAAGGGAAATGGAACAAAGAGAATTATCAAATTGAAAAAAGGCTTGGCAGTGGAGCGCTGGGTACTGTCTATCTAGCAAACTCTCGGAAGGGTCATGTTGCTGTAAAAGTTGGCAATGACACGATGTCGATTTCTTCTGAGGTAAACGTTCTTAAACAGTTATCAAAGGTCCAGGGATCCGTTCTTGGACCGTTTTTCTATGAGATGGATGATTGGGAAGTGAACGGAAGGCGTCATCCCTTCTATGTAATGGAATATATTCATGGTGAACCGCTTTTTTCATTTATCCATCGGAGAGGAAAAGAGTGGCTAGGCATTTTAATATTACAGCTTCTAAGAGATTTGTCAGCACTGCACAGGGAGGGTTGGGTCTTCGGAGATTTGAAGCCTGATAATCTTCTTGTGGAAGGAGCACCACCAAAGATGAGGTGGTTAGATGTCGGAGGCACAACAGTTATAGGCAGATCTGTTAAAGAATTCACAGAGTTCTTTGATCGAGGGTACTGGGGAATGGGCTCTAGAGTTGCAGAGCCTTCCTATGATTTGTTCGCGACAGCCATGATTATTATTAATGCAGCATACCCGAAACGCTTCGATCGTCCAAAGGAGAATTCAGAGGCATATTTGATAAGCAAGATTGATTCAGCTTCAATGTTAAAACCCTATAGTGTGATTCTGAAAAAAGCACTGAAAGGAAAGTACCGGCATGCTCTGGAAATGAGGAATGAGCTATTTACCCTTTTGCAAGAAGATAAACCTAAATCACCAGCAAGAGTCAAAACAACCTCAAGAGTGACCACAAGAAAACAATCCAAAAAGACGAAGAAACATAAGAGGACTAGATGGGTTGAAACCGTGCTGTTGTTCGCTTTAATTCTAACCATCTATACCTTATACTTAGTTGGGTACGGGTTTTAGAAATAAATGAATGTTTCATTCCCAATCGGATAGGTTATTAGTTGTAAATATACCGCAAGAAAGGAAGACTTGATGTTGCTGCAGGACGTTGACCGATTTATTCAAAAGCATGATTTACTACATGAAGACGATGTGATCGTTGCAGGTGTTTCAGGAGGTCCTGATTCTGTAGCGCTCCTTCACTACTTAAATAGGTTAGCCTCGAAGTTAAAGCTAAAAGTCATTGCGGCCCATGTCGATCATAAGCTACGCGGAGAAGAATCAGCTGATGATCTTGTTTTTGTTAAACGTCTGTGCGAAAGAGAAGGAATTCAATTTGAGTCTTCGTCCATCGATGTTGCCAGCTATAAAGAGGAGAAGAGAGTTTCTACCCAGGTAGCGGCAAGAGAGTGTCGATATATGTTTTTCGAACGGGTTATGGAGAAATACAATGCGACATGTCTAGCGCTAGCGCACCATGGTGATGATCAAATCGAAACGATGTTGATGAGACAAGTTCACGGAAGTATAACCGGTCTTTCAGGCATCGCGGTGAAACGAAAGTTTGCTACCGGCCTTCTTATTCGTCCTTTTTTATGTGTAACGAAAGATGAAATCCTTTCTTATTGCAATCAGCACTCCCTTTCTTTTCGTAACGATCCCTCTAATGAAAGTGAAGGATATATGAGAAATCGTTTCAGGAAAAGCGTTCTTCCTTTCTTAAAGGAAGAAAATCCAAATGTCCATGAAAGGTATCAATTATATAGTGAACGGATGCAGAGTGATGAAGATTATTTAATGGAGCTTGCGGGCAGGCGATTAGAAGATGTGATCATTGATCAAAATGACAAATTTGTGAAGATCAAGATCAAGTCCTATCATTACTTGCCTATTCCTTTACAAAGAAGAGTGATTCATCTAATATTAAACTATCTTTACAAAAGCAATGCTCCTTTTTCTTCTATACATATTGAGGATTTGCGGTCTTTGCTCGATTCTGAGCATCCTTCAGCTTCCCTTGATTTGCCATTGGAATTAAAGGCAGTGAAATCCTATGACACCTGTTGTTTTACTTTTGAAACTTTTGAGGGTGTAGAGTCGTATACAGAACAGCTAACTATTTCAGGTTCCGTTGAAACACCATTAGGAACCATTACAGCTGAGCTAGTGGATGAACTGCCCCTGAATTTATCAGGTGAGGATTTAATCATTGAGAAAACAATGTTCCCAGTCATCGTCCGTTCAAGACGAGCGGGTGATCGAATTCAGCCAAAAGGCATGATTGGAACAAAAAAGGTAAAGGATATTTTTATCGACCGTAAAATAAACCGTTCAGAGCGTGATGTCTGGCCAATAGTGGAGAATTCATATGGTAACATTATCTGGGTAGCAGGACTGACGCGGTCTGAAAAAGTTATACTACCTGCAAAAGGGAAAAAGCTCGTGCATCTGCACTACGAAAAAAAATTATCTACATAGGCTGGGAGGAAAGGATCACAGATGTTAAATGAAATACAAGAAACATTAATTAGTGAGCAAGAGATACAAGAGAAATGCCGTGAGCTGGGCAAACAGCTTTCAGATGAATACGACGATCGTTTTCCACTTGTCATCGGCGTATTAAAAGGTGCTCTACCTTTTATGGGTGATTTAACGAAACGTATTACGTGCCATCTTGAAATGGATTTTATGGATGTTTCAAGCTACGGTAACTCAACAGTATCCTCTGGAGAAGTTAAAATTATTAAAGATCTTGATACTTCAGTAGAAGGACGAGACGTACTCATTCTCGAAGATATTATCGATAGTGGTTTGACGTTGAGCTATCTTGTTGATCTATTGAAATATCGAAAAGCAAAATCCATCAAAATTGTAACGCTGTTGGATAAACCAACTGGTAGAAAAGTCGACCTTAAACCTGACGTTGCTGGATTTATCGTCCCTGACGAATTTGTAGTAGGGTATGGTCTAGACTTTGCTGAACGGTATAGAAATCTTCCGTTCATTGGGATTCTTAAGCCCGAAGTATATCAAGGTTGATTTGTTGTAGTTCAATGTGCCAATATGGTAAGATAATCTATGGTTTCCTGTTCGTGGGAGGAGGTAAGGAATGAATCGTATCTTCCGAAATACAATATTTTATTTATTGATTTTCCTCGTCGTAGTAGGTGTTGTCAGCTTCTTTAACGGAAACAACAACGAAGCGAATGTTTTAAATTACGGCGAATTTCAATCGAAACTTAGTAATGGTGAAATTCAAGAATTAACGATACAACCTGAACGTGGTGTTTACACTGTTCAAGGTCAGCTTACTGGTAATACTGAAGAAGGTGAAGAAAACACCTTTGTAACGAATGTACCAGATTCTGAAAATGCAGTAGAGAACATTCTTTCTGCTGCTGGTGAAAATACGGATGTCACAGTTGAGAAAGCTCCAGAACAAAGTGGCTGGATTACTTTCTTCACTTCCATCATTCCATTTGTAATCATCTTTATTCTATTCTTCTTCTTACTTAACCAGGCTCAAGGCGGCGGTGGCCGTGTTATGAACTTTGGTAAGAGTAAAGCAAAGCTTTATAGTGAAGAAAAGAAGAAAGTAACATTTAAAGACGTTGCAGGTGCTGACGAAGAAAAACAAGAGCTTGTTGAGGTCGTGGAATTCCTTAAAGATCCTCGTAAGTTCGCAGCCGTTGGAGCTCGAATTCCAAAAGGTGTTCTTCTCGTTGGACCTCCGGGTACTGGTAAAACGTTACTAGCACGTGCAGTAGCTGGTGAAGCGGGAGTGCCTTTCTTCTCAATTTCTGGTTCAGACTTCGTTGAGATGTTCGTAGGTGTCGGTGCGTCACGTGTACGTGACCTATTCGAAAACGCGAAGAAGAATGCTCCTTGTATTATCTTTATCGATGAAATCGATGCTGTAGGTCGTCAACGTGGTGCAGGCCTTGGTGGTGGACACGATGAACGTGAACAAACACTTAACCAGCTCCTAGTTGAAATGGATGGGTTCAGTGCTAACGAAGGAATTATCATTGTTGCAGCTACTAACCGTCCTGATATTCTAGATCCGGCACTACTTCGTCCAGGACGATTTGACCGTCAAATTCCGGTTAACCGTCCAGATGTAAACGGGCGTGAACAGATCCTTGGAGTACATGCACGCAATAAGCCTCTAAGTGATGAAGTTGACTTGAAGACGATCGCAATGCGTACACCAGGATTCTCTGGTGCAGACCTTGAGAACTTATTGAACGAAGCTGCACTAGTTGCTGCTCGTCATGACAAAACGAAAATCGATATGAATGACATCGATGAAGCGACAGACCGTGTGATTGCTGGTCCTGCTAAGAAGAGTCGTGTCATCTCTGAGAAAGAAAAGAACATTGTTGCTTATCACGAAGCTGGACATACCATTATTGGTACTGAGCTAGATAATGCAGATATTGTTCATAAAGTTACAATTGTTCCACGTGGTCAGGCTGGTGGTTATGCTGTAACCCTTCCTAAGGAAGATCGTTACTTAATGACAAAGCCTGAGCTAGAAGATAAAATCATTGGACTACTAGGTGGTCGTGTTGCAGAAGAAATTACATTTGGTGAAGCAAGTACCGGAGCAAGTAATGACTTCCAACGTGCAACATCTATCGCTCGTAGTATGGTGACGGAATATGGAATGAGTGAGAAACTTGGACCTATGCAATTTGGTTCAAGTCAGGGTGGAAATGTCTTCCTTGGTCGCGATATTCAAAATGATCCTAACTACAGTGATTCGATCGCACATACAATCGATCTTGAAATTCAGAAGATCATCAAGGATTCTTATGAGCGCTGTCGTCAGATTCTTACCGATAACCGGGATAAGCTCAATCTAGTGGCAGAAACGCTTAAAGATTTAGAAACACTAGATGCTGAACAGATTCGCTCTCTTGTTGAAGATGGAAAGTTACCTGAAGGTCATCACGCTAACGGTGAAGAAGATGACGTGAAAGTTAATATTTCTAAAAAAGAAGAAGACAAAACTGAATCTGATGAAGATCAAGAGTAGATGATAGAAGCAGGGTGTCGTTCAGACATCCTGCTTTATTTTGTATACTCAGGTCTTTACGAACATGGACGGAAAGCGTTTCCAAAAAAGTGCTTCGTTTTTACGGGCAATCTATGGTATAACTATAGAGAGCATGACCAAGGCTAAATATTTAAATAAGGTGATAATATGATACTTGTGCTTGATGTAGGAAACACAAACATTGTTCTCGGTGTATATGAAGGTAATGAACTAACTCATCATTGGAGAATGGGAACGAGCAAAAAGCAAACGGAAGACGAATATGCAATGGTCATTAAAGGGCTATTCTCACATGAGAACCTTTCTTTTGACGATGTAGAGGGAATCATTATTTCTTCAGTCGTTCCTCCAATAATGTTCGCTCTGGAACGAATGTGCCAGAAGTATTTTCATCATAAACCATTAGTAATTGGACCTGGAATCAAGACAGGATTGAATATAAAATATGATAATCCAAAAGAGGTTGGTGCCGATCGTATCGTTAATGCGGTAGCTGGAATCCATCAGTATGGATCACCGTTAATCATTGTTGACTTTGGTACAGCAACAACTTACTGCTACATTAATGAAAACAAACAATACGTTGGTGGCGCAATTGCACCGGGAATCAATATCTCTACTGAAGCATTATATATGCATGCAGCAAAGCTGCCGCGCATCGAAATTGCAAAACCGGATCACATCGTAGGAAGAAATACGGTAAGTGCAATGCAAAGTGGTACGCTTTATGGGTACGTAGGACAGGTTGAGGGAATTGTTTCAAGAATGAAGAAAAACGCGACAAAAGAACCCACTGTTATTGCTACTGGAGGACTTGCGTCTCTTATTGCAGAAGAGTGTGATCTAATCGATGTTGTTGATCCATTTTTAACCCTCAAAGGTCTTCATTTGATCTATAATAAGAATAAAGAAGAATTGAACGCATACCGCTAAGGGATGCGTTTTTCGCTGTCTTCATGTTCTTCATCAATCACTCAGGATGAAGCATAGATGGTACGATGCATGGGGAGTTTAAATAAAATAGTAAAGACCATGTAGGTTCCCTTAATGGAAGTTATGACGAAAATCATGTATGTTGTAAGTGGGCATATGCTCATTTGAAAGGAGATTCATAAGAATGAATGATTATTTAATTAAAGCGCTAGCGTTCGATGGAAATGTTAGAGCTTATGCGATATCTAGTACAGAAATGGTAGCTGAAGCACAAAGACGTCACACAACATGGCCAACAGCGTCTGCTGCAATGGGCCGTGCTATGACAGCATCGACGATGATGGCTTCATCACTAAAAGGGAAAGAAAAAATCACCGTCAAAATCGAAGGTGGAGGTCCCATTGGTGCGATTATCGTTGATGCCAATGCACAGGGAAGTACTCGCGCTTATGTAAGTAACCCTCATGTGCATTTTGATTTAAATGAACAAGGGAAACTGGATGTAGCAAGTGCAGTAGGTCGTGACGGATTTCTATCAGTCGTAAAGGATATTGGGATGAGAGATAAGTTTACTGGTCAAGTTCCAATTGTGTCTGGTGAGCTTGGAGATGACTTCACCTATTATCTTGTCACATCTGAACAAGTTCCTTCTTCCGTAGGTGTAGGAGTATTAGTGAACCCAGATAACTCGATTCTTGCTGCAGGTGGATTCATGATTCAACTTTTACCTGACGCTGCAGAAGAAACGATCAGATTCATTGAAAAACGAATTCAAAATATCCCGCCTATCTCAAAATTAATTGAACAGGGGCATTCTCCTGAAGAAATCCTAGCTGAGCTGTTAGGTGAGGATAACATCAAAATCCTAGATAAAATGCCTGTCTCTTTCGAGTGTAGTTGTTCAAAAGAACGTTTTGCTAATGGCATTATTGGACTTGGTAAAGAAGAAATTAACTCAATGATTGAAGAAGACGGAGAGGCAGAAACTGTGTGCCATTTCTGCAATGCTCATTACCACTTTCCAAAAGAAGAGCTCAATGAATTAGCTGCAGAAAGCAAGGTGTAGGGCCTAAGGATTGACGGCTTTTCACCTTGATGCTATCTTTAAAGGAATTATTCCTATTAAAACACTAGGGATTGGGAGGCGTATTTTATGAAAGTGGCAAATTCAATAACAGATTTAATCGGTCAAACTCCAATTGTGAAGTTGAATCGAATAACTGGAGAAAACGACGCAGATGTCTACCTGAAGCTAGAATTCATGAACCCAGGAAGTAGTGTGAAAGATCGAATCGCATTGTCTATGATTGAAGCGGCAGAAGAGAAAGGCGAACTCAAACCCGGCGACACATTTGTGGAACCGACGAGTGGGAATACAGGTATCGGCCTCGCGATGGTAGCTGCTGCCAAAGGTTATCAAGCCGTACTTGTAATGCCTGATACCATGAGCATGGAACGAAGAAATCTATTAAAAGCTTATGGAGCAAAGCTTGTATTGACGCCTGGGTCTGAAGGAATGGGCGGAGCAATACGTAAGGCTGAAGAACTTGCGAAAGAGCACAACTACTTCATGCCACAGCAATTCCAAAATAAAGCGAATCCAGAAGTACATCGCCGTACGACAGGGAAAGAAATTGTAGATGAATTTGATGAGCTCGATGCTTTTGTAGCCGGTATTGGAACTGGTGGGACAATTACTGGGGCTGGTGAAGCACTTAAGCAACACTACCCTTCGATTAAGTTATACGCGGTTGAACCAACAGATTCTCCTATTTTATCTGGTGGCAAACCAGGACCACATAAGATTCAAGGCATTGGAGCCGGATTTGTTCCGTCGATCCTTGATACGAATGTGTATGATGAAATCATTCAAGTGGAGAACGAGCAAGCATTTGAATGGGCAAGAAAAGCTGCTCGCGAAGAGGGTATTCTTGGAGGCATTTCTTCCGGAGCTGCCATTTATGCAGCACTTGAAGTTGCGAAGAAGCTAGGAAAAGGAAAGAAAGTACTGGCGGTTATCCCAAGTAATGGTGAACGTTATCTTAGCACACCACTCTTTCAATTTGAGGGTGAGTAATAGTTGATGAGGCAGTCCATGAAGGGGCTGCCTTTTTCTATAGAAATTATGTTCATGAGAGAAGCCGTAAGCGGTTATCCTAAGGCGTAGTGTATACAAAAAGGATGAAGGATTGTTCGTCTTCATGTAAAATAGAGGCATAATCCGAGGGAAGGATCAGACTTCCGAATAGGGGTGTGAAGATAGTGGCGCAACACCAGGACAAAACAACCCGCATTCCAATATTTGAAACTGTGCATCTAGCTGCAGATGAATGGTTTTTGAAATATAAACGGTTTGTATCTAATCTTTCTGAACACACTCTTTTAGATAGCACACGTGGAGGCCGCTATAGCATGTTCGGCATTCTGCCAATGGCTAACCTAAAAGGTAAAGGGCGTAGCCTTTCTATAACAGAGAAAGGTACAACAAGAAAGCTAGAAGGAAACTTGCTTGATCTAATGCGCGAATGGATGCAGCAACATGTAGCAGAAACGGATGATCGTCTTCCGGATTTTCAAGGTGGAGCGATGGGTTTTTTAAGCTACGATATCGCTCGACAAATTGAAAAGCTACCACTTTATGCAGAGGATGATCTAGGACTACCTGAATTGTCTTTTATCATTTATGAAGATGTAGGGGTTTATGACCATGAAGATGAAGTTCTGTGGTTTATCTCTCAGGTGGAAGAAGGTAGGTCAGAAGTCGCTCAAGCCCGATTGAAGCAATATAAAAAAGAATGGATGGAGCCTGCTCTAACTGTTTCCCATCCACCATCTGGTATTACGTTGGAAGATGAACGTCACTTCTCAATGGATGAGGAATCATTTGCTTCAGCAGTAAGACAAGTTCAAGAATATATCTCAAGTGGAGATGTTTTTCAAGTGAACCTTTCACTTAGAGAAACGAGAACGCTACACGCAGATCCACTTCACGTGTATGAGACGCTACGATCATTAAATCCATCACCCTATATGTCTTACATTCATACGGAACGATTCGATATCGTTAGTGCCTCTCCAGAACTCCTCGTAAAGAAAAAGGGTTACGAGTTAAGCACGCGTCCGATAGCGGGGACACGCTCTCGAGGGAAGAATGACGAGGAGGATCAACAACTTGCACAAACGTTGATCGAAAATGAAAAAGAGCGCGCTGAGCACGTCATGCTTGTTGATTTAGAAAGAAATGATTTAGGCAGAGTGTGCCAATATGGCTCGGTCGAAGTAGACGAGTTTATGGTGATCGAAAAATATTCTCATGTACAGCACATCGTTTCGAATGTCAGAGGGGTTTGTGCTCCGGATTACGATGCTTTCGATGCAATCAAAGCGACTTTCCCAGGTGGCACCATTACAGGCGCGCCCAAGGTGAGAACAATGGAAATAATTGAAGAACTTGAGCCTGTTCGCCGTGGCATATACACTGGGTCTATCGGATGGATAGGTTTTAATGGAGATATGGAGTTAAATATCGCTATTAGGACAATGGTAATAAAAGATGGCCTTGCACATGTGCAAGCCGGTGCTGGAATCGTTATAGATTCTAACCCCGAAGCAGAATATAAAGAATCATTAAAGAAAGCGAGAGCACTTTGGAAAGCCAAAGAGTTGAGTGAAGAGCCTAGAAGAGTAGAGCAGAGGAGGAAGTAAATAATGATATTAATGATTGATAACTATGATTCGTTTACGTATAACCTTGTACAATACCTTGGGGAAATGGGTGAGGAACTTGTCGTTAAAAGGAACGATGAGATTACGATTAACGAAATTGAAGATTTGAAGCCTTCATTTATAATGGTCTCCCCAGGACCATGTAGTCCGGATGAGGCCGGAATAAGTATGCAGGTGGTTAAGCATTTTGCTGGCACTATCCCTATCTTTGGCGTTTGCCTTGGCCATCAATCGATTGCCCAGGTGTTCGGTGGAGATGTAGTGAAAGCTGATCGATTGATGCATGGAAAGACCTCCGAGATGCATCACGATGGGAGAAGCATTTTTAGAGGGATGGCAAATCCGTTTATCGCTACAAGGTACCATTCATTAATCGTAAAGAAGGAAACACTTCCAGATTGCTTTGAAGTAAGTGCTTGGACCGAAGAAGGAGAAATTATGGCTATTCGCCATAAGGAGCTCGCAGTTGAAGGTGTTCAATTCCATCCAGAGTCAATCATGACGTCTACTGGGAAAACACTTCTCAAAAACTTTATAGATACTCATAAAAAGAAACTATGCTTATAAATATAAATGGTGAAATCTTGCGTGAAGAGAATGCTGTAATATCAGCATACGATCATGGGTTTTTGTATGGCTTAGGTGTGTTTGAGACGTTTCGCACCTATGAGGGGCATCCGTTTTTGTTCAATGATCACATACAACGCCTGCGAGCATCATTAGAAGAGTTGCACATTCAACTTCCTATAGAACCTCAAGAATTGCTACATGAGGTGAAACGTACTCTTCAAGCAAATGAGATGGTCGATGGTTATATACGACTTAACGTTTCAGCTGGTGCAGGGAATATTGGGCTCCAAACTGAACCGTATGAACAGCCAACACTGATTATTTATGTTAAATCGCTTGGCGATTCTGTTCGAAATGAAAAGAATGGTACTGTATTATCTTTAAGGAGAAACACGCCTGAAGGTCAATTTCGTCTAAAGTCTCACCATTATCTTAATAACATCCTCGCGAAAAGAGAAGTGGGTAATGACCAAAATGTGGAAGGGATTTTTCTTACGGAAGAAGGGTATGTAGCAGAAGGAATTGTTTCGAACTTATTTTGGGTTACAGGAAACACTCTGTTCACTCCTTCACTATCGACTGGGATATTAAATGGCATCACCCGTCAGTATGTGCTCAAAGTAGCAGAAAAACTTCGACTTCCTGTTAAAGAAGGTTTATATAAGAGAGAGGACCTATTGGAAGCAGACGAAGTATTCGTAACGAATTCGATTCAAGAAATTGTCCCTTTGCGAAGCGTAGATCGTGTCTCTATGCCAGGTAGTAATGGTACTGTTACCAGCAAGCTTATCCTGAAATATGAGCAAGACCGCACTTCGTTATTAAGCAGCAACGATTTAACGTGATGACTTTATGCAAGAAAAAGGAGTGAGCTTGGTGGCCACGGTAATCAAAAAGCAAACAAACCACCCCATGATCATGGAGTGGCGGGACAAGGTAATCGATTGGAATAAAAAAACCTGGGTGATGGGTATTTTGAATGCAACTCCTGATTCATTTTCAGATGGTGGAAACTATGTGACATGTGATCGAGCGGTTCAGCATGCTGTACAGCTCGTGCAGGAGGGTGCAGACCTCATCGATATTGGTGGAGAATCTACACGTCCAGGAGCTGTTCCTGTATCACTTGAAGAAGAACTTGAGCGTGTAATCCCTGTAATTAAAGCAGTGCGTGCAGCCATCGACGTACCGATTTCGATCGATACGTATAAAGCAGAAGTAGCGGATCAAGCATTATCAGCAGGAGCTGATATCATCAATGATGTGTGGGGTGCGAAAGCAGACCCAATGATGGGGCGAATTGCAGCAAAACATGAGGTGCCTATCATATTGATGCATAATCGTCAGGGTATGAATTATGGGGATATTATGGAGGATATCAAAGTCGATATTGACGAAAGTATTGCCATTGTAAAAGAGGCGGGGGTGCTAGATCGGAATATTATTTTGGACCCCGGCATCGGTTTTGCAAAAACTCATGAACAGAATCTTGAGGTTATGAGAAGGTTAAACGAGTTCTCAGCATTAGGGTATCCCGTTTTATTAGGTACCTCAAGAAAATCACTTATAGCAAAAACGCTGAATACTCAAGCTGATGACCGCGTGGAAGGCACTGGAGCAACAGTTTGTCTTGGGATAGAACGAGGGTGTCAAATCATTCGAGTCCATGATGTAAAGCCAATGGTTAGAATGGCGAAGATGATGGACGCAATGCTTAAGCCGGATATAATCACTAACTAGGAGTGTGGTTGGATGGATAAGATTCACCTGAGTGGAATGAAGTTTTATGGGTACCATGGAGTTTTCCCAGAGGAAAATAAATTAGGTCAGCGATTCTATGTCGATCTTGTATTGGAAGCGGACCTATCTAAAGCGAGTGAGTCTGACGACCTTAACTACACAGTGAATTACGCTGAAGCTTATAATACAACCAAAGAAATTGTCGAGGGCGAACCGAGGAAATTAGTCGAAACGATAGCAGAAGAAATTACGAAAGCGATCTTTAAATCCTTTCATATTGTTGAGGCATGTACAGTGAAAGTAATTAAACCCGATCCACCTATCAATGGACATTATGATTCTGTGGCAATCGAGATGAAGAGGGAACGAAATGAATAATGTATATGTCGGAGTTGGTTCCAATATTGGGGATCGCGAAAATTATATAAGAACAGCTCTTGAAAGAATCGAAGAGTATCCAGATATTAAAGTTTCTGAGGTCTCATCTCTATATGAAACTGAGCCTGTAGGCGTTACAGAACAAGCTGCCTTCTTAAACATGGTCGCCCTGCTCAAAACAGATATGAATGCTTTTCAGGTTCTAGAAATCTTACAAGGAATCGAGCAATCCTTGGGGAGAGAAAGAGATATACGCTGGGGACCGAGGACAATAGACCTTGACATTTTGCTATATAATCACGAAAATATTGTAGCAGAGGGTCTTGTTATTCCTCACCCTCGTCTTATTCAACGTGGATTTGTTGTTATTCCTTTACATGAATTGAATCCTGAAGCGATTATTCCTACTACGAATAAGCGAATTGAGTCGTATGTTGATCATATAGAAGATAAAGAAGGTGTACGTCTATGGAAGCAGAGATCTACGGGAGGCGTATTCGAGCTTTTCGAAAGCTAAAAGGTTTTACACAAGAGGGATTAGCGAGAAACCTTGGCGTTTCCGTTTCGGTTCTTGGAGAAATAGAACGTGGAAACCGGACACCGACTAATGATTTTTTGCTACTAGTCGCAAAGCAACTAAATGTTTCTCTTGAAGAACTTTTCCCAAAAGAACAAAATCCGAACTAAGATTAATGAACTAGATACATGAGACGGTCTTGCTTAATTATTGTATAGTTTTATCGAAGACCTTAAATCTGAATAGGTAGTTTGACTTTCTAACTAGCATTTTCTATACTACATCTAAGATTTAACTAGCTGCCAGGATCGTTAACTGGCAGTTTTCTTCTTTTGAACTGTGACACACCCGGCGCATTTGTCATTGAAGAACCATGCTGTGAATACTTGCTATTCACGCTGCTTTCAGATAAAGTTATAGCGGGATAAACCTAGATTTGACAGGAGTGATAGAGATGAGTCAAGAGCTAGAACTGAATGACCTTCTTCGCGTAAGAAGAGAAAAGCTTGATACACTTAAGAATAACAACATAGATCCGTTCGGACATCGTTTTGACCGTTCTCATACAGCAACACAAATGTTTGAGGAGTTTGATTCCTTCACTAAGGAAGAGCTTGCAGAAAAAGAGAACACCGTATCTCTAGCAGGTAGAATTATGACGAAGCGAGGAAAAGGAAAAGCTGGATTTGCGCATATGCAGGACCTTACAGGTCAGATTCAAATGTACATTCGAAAAGACACTGTAGGCGAAGAGCAGTATGACCTTTTTGATTCCATGGATATTGGAGATATCATCGGAGTAAGTGGTGTGGCTTTCAAAACGAAAGTAGGAGAACTTTCTGTTAAAGTGAGTGATTTACACTTGCTATCTAAGTCTCTTCGTCCACTTCCAGACAAATTCCACGGTCTTAAAGACGTTGAACAAAGATATCGTCAACGTTATCTAGATCTTATTATGAGTCCAGAGTCTAAAGAAACATTTATTTCTCGTAGCCGTATCATCCAGTCGATGCGTCGTTATTTAGATGACCAGGGCTTTCTTGAAGTAGAAACTCCAATGATGCATTCAATTCCTGGTGGAGCGTCAGCTCGTCCGTTCGTCACTCACCATAATGCACTAGATATGGAGTTATATATGCGTATTGCGATTGAGCTTCATTTAAAACGCCTCATTGTAGGTGGACTTGAGAAAGTTTATGAAGTAGGTCGCGTATTTAGAAATGAAGGTGTTTCGACACGTCATAATCCAGAATTCACAATGCTTGAACTATATGAAGCTTATGCGGACTATAAAGATGTGATGGCATTAACCGAGAATCTAATCGCACATATTGCGAAAGAAGTAACAGGTTCAACAACGATTATGTATGGTGAACAAGAAATTAACTTAGAGCCTGAGTGGAAGAGACTTCATATGGTAGATGCCGTTAAAGAAGCAACAGGAGTTGACTTCTGGAAGGAAATGAGCGACGAGGAAGCACGTTCTCTTGCGAAAGAGCATGATGTAGATGTGAAAGATACAATGGAATTTGGTCATGTTGTTAATGAATTCTTCGAACAAAAAGTTGAAGAAACATTGATTCAACCAACATTTGTGTACGGACATCCAGTTGCGATCTCTCCACTAGCTAAGAAGAACCCAGAAGATCCACGTTTTACTGATCGTTTTGAATTGTTCATTGTAGCTCGTGAGCATGCGAATGCATTTACCGAGCTGAATGACCCAATCGATCAAAGAGAACGTTTTGAAGCACAACTTGTTGAAAGAGAACAAGGTAACGATGAAGCTCATATGATGGATCATGATTTTATTGAGGCATTAGAATATGGTCTTCCTCCAACTGGTGGACTTGGAATCGGTATTGATCGCCTCGTTATGCTTTTAACGAACTCTCCATCTATTCGCGATGTACTGTTATTCCCACAGATGAGAAACAACTAAAGATAATTAGAAGCCTCCGGGCTTCTTTTTTTATCTTTTTTATAAAAATCCATTGCGCTACTTTGAAGTACATGGTATATTAATACTCGCCGTTAAAAACACGGCAACATGCGAGTTAAAAAAACAAAAAAAGTTGTTGACTTCGATTGAGTTAATGTGTTAAATTAATAAAGTCGCTGAAAACGACATTGAAAGAAACAAATCGATCTTTGAAAACTGAACGAAACGCCATGCAAGAAATTGTTTCTACGGAAACAACAAGTTTTAAAGCTAGATTAGACTTTCTATCGGAGAGTTTGATCCTGGCTCAGGACGAACGCTGGCGGCGTGCCTAATACATGCAAGTCGAGCGGAGAAATAGGAGCTTGCTCCTATTTCTCAGCGGCGGACGGGTGAGTAACACGTGGGCAACCTGCCCTACAGACTGGGATAACTCCGGGAAACCGGAGCTAATACCGGGTAATACATAGCATCGCATGATGCAACGTTGAAAGTTGGCTTTCGAGCTAACACTGTAGGATGGGCCCGCGGCGCATTAGCTAGTTGGTAAGGTAATGGCTTACCAAGGCAACGATGCGTAGCCGACCTGAGAGGGTGATCGGCCACACTGGGACTGAGACACGGCCCAGACTCCTACGGGAGGCAGCAGTAGGGAATCTTCCGCAATGGACGAAAGTCTGACGGAGCAACGCCGCGTGAGTGACGAAGGCTTTCGGGTCGTAAAGCTCTGTTGTTAGGGAAGAACAAGTACCGTTCGAATAGGACGGTACCTTGACGGTACCTAACCAGAAAGCCACGGCTAACTACGTGCCAGCAGCCGCGGTAATACGTAGGTGGCAAGCGTTGTCCGGAATTATTGGGCGTAAAGCGCGCGCAGGCGGTCTCTTAAGTCTGATGTGAAAGCCCACGGCTCAACCGTGGAGGGCCATTGGAAACTGGGGGACTTGAGTGCAGAAGAGGAGAGTGGAATTCCACGTGTAGCGGTGAAATGCGTAGATATGTGGAGGAACACCAGTGGCGAAGGCGGCTCTCTGGTCTGTAACTGACGCTGAGGCGCGAAAGCGTGGGGAGCGAACAGGATTAGATACCCTGGTAGTCCACGCCGTAAACGATGAGTGCTAGGTGTTGGGGGGTTCCACCCTCAGTGCTGAAGTTAACACATTAAGCACTCCGCCTGGGGAGTACGACCGCAAGGTTGAAACTCAAAGGAATTGACGGGGGCCCGCACAAGCAGTGGAGCATGTGGTTTAATTCGAAGCAACGCGAAGAACCTTACCAGGTCTTGACATCCTCTGCCACTCCTAGAGATAGGACGTTCCCCTTCGGGGGACAGAGTGACAGGTGGTGCATGGTTGTCGTCAGCTCGTGTCGTGAGATGTTGGGTTAAGTCCCGCAACGAGCGCAACCCTTGATCTTAGTTGCCAGCATTCAGTTGGGCACTCTAAGGTGACTGCCGGTGACAAACCGGAGGAAGGTGGGGACGACGTCAAATCATCATGCCCCTTATGACCTGGGCTACACACGTGCTACAATGGACGGTACAAAGGGCTGCGACACCGCGAGGTGAAGCGAATCCCATAAAGCCGTTCTCAGTTCGGATTGTAGGCTGCAACTCGCCTACATGAAGCCGGAATTGCTAGTAATCGCGGATCAGCATGCCGCGGTGAATACGTTCCCGGGCCTTGTACACACCGCCCGTCACACCACGAGAGTTTGTAACACCCGAAGTCGGTGAGGTAACCTTTTGGAGCCAGCCGCCGAAGGTGGGACAAATGATTGGGGTGAAGTCGTAACAAGGTAGCCGTATCGGAAGGTGCGGCTGGATCACCTCCTTTCTATGGAGAATTACGAGGTAACATTGGTTGCCAAACTTGCATGAGCGTTTCGTTTAGTTTTGAAAGAATGATTGTATTCTTTCAATATAAATAGTCAATCACAACCTTTTATGGGCCTGTAGCTCAGCTGGTTAGAGCGCACGCCTGATAAGCGTGAGGTCGGTGGTTCGAGTCCACTCAGGCCCACCATAAAAACCAAATTGACTAAATGTTTTGTGATTTGTTATAATATTCACCGACATTTAAAAATGGGGCCTTAGCTCAGCTGGGAGAGCGCCTGCCTTGCACGCAGGAGGTCAGCGGTTCGATCCCGCTAGGCTCCACCAATTATTTCTTCTCTTAGTTATAGAAGAAATTGTTCCTTGAAAACTAGATAGCATAAACAACGACATCCAATAAAGAATTATTTTTTGCGTTATTTCTTAGTTAGTCACATCTTACGATGTGCAACATCAATGACGAGTGAGAAGCGAGAAATTCGAGGCGGCGAAATTCCGGAGGAGCGGAGCGTATTTGAATACGTGAGCACCGGAGGAATGAAGCCAACGAAGAAGTTCGAAGCTAATAACGAAGTCATAAGGTTAAGCTACTAAGGGCGCACGGTGGATGCCTTGGCACTAGAAGCCGATGAAGGACGGGACGAACACCGATATGCTTCGGGGAGCAGTAAGTACGCTTTGATCCGGAGATTTCCGAATGGGGGAACCCACCATCCGTAATGGGATGGTATCTATTTCTGAATACATAGGAGATAGAAGGCATACCCGGGGAACTGAAACATCTCAGTACCCGGAGGAAGAGAAAGCAATCGCGATTTCCTGAGTAGCGGCGAGCGAAACGGAATCAGCCCAAACCAGAGGGCTTGCCCTCTGGGGTTGTAGGACGTCTCATTGGAGTTACAAAGGCACGGATAGACGAAGCGACCTGGAAAGGTCCATCAGAGAAGGTAACAATCCTGTAGTCAAAATCCGCTGCCCTCCGAGACGGATCCTGAGTACGGCGGGACACGTGAAACCCCGTCGGAATCCGGGAGGACCATCTCCCAAGGCTAAATACTCTCTAGTGACCGATAGTGAACCAGTACCGTGAGGGAAAGGTGAAAAGCACCCCGGAAGGGGAGTGAAAGAGAACCTGAAACCGTGTGCCTACAACTAGTTGGAGCCCGTTAATGGGTGACAGCGTGCCTTTTGTAGAATGAACCGGCGAGTTACGATCCCGTGCAAGGTTAAGCCGAGAAGGCGGAGCCGCAGCGAAAGCGAGTCTGAATAGGGCGAAATAGTACGTGGTCGTAGACCCGAAACCGGGTGATCTACCCATGTCCAGGGTGAAGTTCAGGTAACACTGAATGGAGGCCCGAACCCACGCATGTTGAAAAATGCGGGGATGAGGTGTGGGTAGCGGTGAAATGCCAATCGAACCCGGAGATAGCTGGTTCTCTCCGAAATAGCTTTAGGGCTAGCCTCGCGGCAAGAATCTTGGAGGTAGAGCACTGATTGGACTAGGGGTCCCTACCGGATTACCGAATCCAGTCAAACTCCGAATGCCAACGATTTATCCGCGGGAGTCAGACTGCGAGTGATAAGATCCGTAGTCGAGAGGGAAACAGCCCAGACCACCAGCTAAGGTCCCAAAGTATACGTTAAGTGGAAAAGGATGTGGCGTTGCTTAGACAACCAGGATGTTGGCTTAGAAGCAGCCATCATTTAAAGAGTGCGTAATAGCTCACTGGTCGAGTGACGCTGCGCCGAAAATGTACCGGGGCTAAACGTATCACCGAAGCTGTGGATTGTCTTACGACAATGGTAGGAGAGCGTTCTAAGGGCTGCGAAGTCAGACCGAAAGGACTGGTGGAGCGCTTAGAAGTGAGAATGCCGGTATGAGTAGCGAAAGACAAGTGAGAATCTTGTCCGTCGAAAGCCCAAGGTTTCCTGAGGAAGGCTCGTCCGCTCAGGGTTAGTCGGGACCTAAGCCGAGGCCGAAAGGCGTAGGCGATGGATAACAGGTTGATATTCCTGTACCACCTCCTTTCCGTTTGAACGACGGGGGGACGCAGAAAGATAGGGAGAGCGCGCTGCTGGAAATGCGCGTCCAAGCGATTAGGCTGGTGAATAGGCAAATCCGTTCACCGCGAAGGCTGAGTCGTGATGGCGAGGGAATTAAGTACCGAAGTCCCTGATTCTACACTGCCAAGAAAAGCCTCTAGTGAGGAAAGAGGTGCCCGTACCGCAAACCGACACAGGTAGGCGAGGAGAGAATCCTAAGACGATCGGGAGAACTCTCGTTAAGGAACTCGGCAAAATGACCCCGTAACTTCGGGAGAAGGGGTGCTTCCTCGGGTGAATAGCCCAGGGGAGCCGCAGTGAAAAGATCCAAGCGACTGTTTAGCAAAAACACAGGTCTCTGCCAAGCCGCAAGGCGATGTATAGGGGCTGACACCTGCCCGGTGCTGGAAGGTTAAGAGGAGGGGTTATCCCTTACGGGAGAAGCTCTGAATCGAAGCCCCAGTAAACGGCGGCCGTAACTATAACGGTCCTAAGGTAGCGAAATTCCTTGTCGGGTAAGTTCCGACCCGCACGAAAGGTGCAACGACTTGGATACTGTCTCAACGAGAGACCCGGTGAAATTATAGTACCTGTGAAGATGCAGGTTACCCGCGACAGGACGGAAAGACCCCATGGAGCTTTACTGTAGCCTGATATTGGATTTTGGTACAGCTTGTACAGGATAGGTAGGAGCCATAGAAGCCGGACCGCTAGGTTCGGTGGAGGCGTCGGTGGGATACTACCCTGGCTGTACTGACATTCTAACCCAGCACCGTGATCCGGTGCGGAGACAGTGTCAGGTGGGCAGTTTGACTGGGGCGGTCGCCTCCTAAAGAGTAACGGAGGCGCCCAAAGGTTCCCTCAGAATGGTTGGAAATCATTCGCAGAGTGTAAAGGCACAAGGGAGCTTGACTGCGAGACCTACAAGTCGAGCAGGGACGAAAGTCGGGCTTAGTGATCCGGTGGTTCCGCATGGAAGGGCCATCGCTCAACGGATAAAAGCTACCCTGGGGATAACAGGCTTATCTCCCCCAAGAGTCCACATCGACGGGGAGGTTTGGCACCTCGATGTCGGCTCATCGCATCCTGGGGCTGAAGTAGGTCCCAAGGGTTGGGCTGTTCGCCCATTAAAGCGGTACGCGAGCTGGGTTCAGAACGTCGTGAGACAGTTCGGTCCCTATCCGTCGCGGGCGCAGGAAATTTGAGAGGAGCTGTCCTTAGTACGAGAGGACCGGGATGGACACACCGCTGGTGTACCAGTTGTTCCGCCAGGAGCATAGCTGGGTAGCTACGTGTGGAAGGGATAAGTGCTGAAAGCATCTAAGCATGAAGCCCCCCTCGAGATGAGATTTCCCACAGCGTCAAGCTGGTAAGATCCCTCAGAGATGATGAGGTTGATAGGTTCGGGGTGGAAGCGTGGCGACACGTGGAGCTGACGAATACTAATCGATCGAGGGCTTAACCAAAACGAAAAGTAAAGCAGGCTTGGTCATATTCGCAGACCATTGGAGCTCTTGAACAGAAGGCGTTTTTCGCCTGAAGTGAAAGAGTGAAATGGACAAGAATATAGCCTGCGGCACTAGACATCGCGAAAAAATATTGGAATACGTTGTTGAGTGCTATCTAGTTTTCAGGGAATGAAAAGAAGTTCGACTAAGTTCCACCACGTCCTGTGGTGAACATCGAACGACTAACATCCTGTCAGTCTAGTGATGAAGGCGAAGAGGTCACACCCGTTCCCATGCCGAACACGGAAGTTAAGCTCTTCAGCGCCGATGGTAGTTGGGGGATCTCCCCCTGCAAGAGTAGGACGTCGCTAGGCTTATATAGTGGAGGATTAGCTCAGCTGGGAGAGCATCTGCCTTACAAGCAGAGGGTCGGCGGTTCGAGCCCGTCATCCTCCACCATTTATTTTTTGCCCGAAAGGGCACAAATTACAATTTAATTACATAGTTTTTGCCGGTCTAGCTCAATTGGTAGAGCAACTGACTTGTAATCAGTAGGTTGGGGGTTCAAGTCCTCTGGCCGGCACCATCTTTTCGGTAGAAGAGAGCCATTAGCTCAGTTGGTAGAGCATCTGACTTTTAATCAGAGGGTCGAAGGTTCGAGTCCTTCATGGCTCACCATTTTTTGCGGGTGTGGCGGAATTGGCAGACGCGCTAGACTTAGGATCTAGTGTCTTACGACGTGGGGGTTCGAGTCCCTTCACCCGCACCAATTCAATTGCGGAAGTAGTTCAGTGGTAGAACACCACCTTGCCAAGGTGGGGGTCGCGGGTTCGAATCCCGTCTTCCGCTCCAATATAATAATATGTTTTTGCGCCCGTAGCTCAATTGGATAGAGCGTCTGACTACGGATCAGAAGGTTAGGAGTTCGAGTCTTCTCGGGCGCGCCATTTTTAAACAACATTCTCGGGAAGTAGCTCAGCTTGGCAGAGCACTTGGTTTGGGACCAAGGGGTCGCAGGTTCAAATCCTGTCTTCCCGACCACTTATACAAAATGGGGCCTTAGCTCAGCTGGGAGAGCGCCTGCCTTGCACGCAGGAGGTCAGCGGTTCGATCCCGCTAGGCTCCACCAATTTTCTTTAAAAAAGTTGTTGACTTCGATTGAGTTAATGTGTTACATTAATAAAGTCGCTGAAAACGACATTGAAAGAAACAAATCGATCTTTGAAAACTGAACGAAACGCCATGCAAGAAATTGTTTCTACGGAAACAACAAGTTTTAAAGCTAGATTAGACTTTCTATCGGAGAGTTTGATCCTGGCTCAGGACGAACGCTGGCGGCGTGCCTAATACATGCAAGTCGAGCGGAGAAGTAGGAGCTTGCTCCTATTTCTCAGCGGCGGACGGGTGAGTAACACGTGGGCAACCTGCCCTGCAGACTGGGATAACTCCGGGAAACCGGAGCTAATACCGGGTAATACATAGCATCGCATGATGCAATGTTGAAAGTTGGCTTTCGAGCTAACACTGTAGGATGGGCCCGCGGCGCATTAGCTAGTTGGTAAGGTAATGGCTTACCAAGGCAACGATGCGTAGCCGACCTGAGAGGGTGATCGGCCACACTGGGACTGAGACACGGCCCAGACTCCTACGGGAGGCAGCAGTAGGGAATCTTCCGCAATGGACGAAAGTCTGACGGAGCAACGCCGCGTGAGTGACGAAGGCTTTCGGGTCGTAAAGCTCTGTTGTTAGGGAAGAACAAGTACCGTTCGAATAGGGCGGTACCTTGACGGTACCTAACCAGAAAGCCACGGCTAACTACGTGCCAGCAGCCGCGGTAATACGTAGGTGGCAAGCGTTGTCCGGAATTATTGGGCGTAAAGCGCGCGCAGGCGGTCTCTTAAGTCTGATGTGAAAGCCCACGGCTCAACCGTGGAGGGCCATTGGAAACTGGGGGACTTGAGTGCAGAAGAGGAGAGTGGAATTCCACGTGTAGCGGTGAAATGCGTAGATATGTGGAGGAACACCAGTGGCGAAGGCGGCTCTCTGGTCTGTAACTGACGCTGAGGCGCGAAAGCGTGGGGAGCGAACAGGATTAGATACCCTGGTAGTCCACGCCGTAAACGATGAGTGCTAGGTGTTGGGGGGTTCCACCCTCAGTGCTGAAGTTAACACATTAAGCACTCCGCCTGGGGAGTACGACCGCAAGGTTGAAACTCAAAGGAATTGACGGGGGCCCGCACAAGCAGTGGAGCATGTGGTTTAATTCGAAGCAACGCGAAGAACCTTACCAGGTCTTGACATCCTCTGCCACTCCTAGAGATAGGACGTTCCCCTTCGGGGGACAGAGTGACAGGTGGTGCATGGTTGTCGTCAGCTCGTGTCGTGAGATGTTGGGTTAAGTCCCGCAACGAGCGCAACCCTTGATCTTAGTTGCCAGCATTCAGTTGGGCACTCTAAGGTGACTGCCGGTGACAAACCGGAGGAAGGTGGGGACGACGTCAAATCATCATGCCCCTTATGACCTGGGCTACACACGTGCTACAATGGACGGTACAAAGGGCTGCGACACCGCGAGGTGAAGCGAATCCCATAAAGCCGTTCTCAGTTCGGATTGTAGGCTGCAACTCGCCTGCATGAAGCCGGAATTGCTAGTAATCGCGGATCAGCATGCCGCGGTGAATACGTTCCCGGGCCTTGTACACACCGCCCGTCACACCACGAGAGTTTGTAACACCCGAAGTCGGTGAGGTAACCTTTTGGAGCCAGCCGCCGAAGGTGGGACAAATGATTGGGGTGAAGTCGTAACAAGGTAGCCGTATCGGAAGGTGCGGCTGGATCACCTCCTTTCTATGGAGAATTACGAGGCAACATTGGTTGCCAAACTTGCATGAGCGTTTCGTTTAGTTTTGAAAGAATGATTGTATTCTTTCAAAACAGGCTGATTTGATGAAGCATTAGCGGATTCAAGAAGTAGCCACGTTCCTTGAAAACTAGATAGCATAAACAACGACATCCAATAAAGAATTATTTTTTGCGTTATTTCTTAGTTAGTCACATCTTACGATGTGCATCGATGGAGTTAGAGACTTTGTTTCTAATGAAATCTAAGGTTAAGCTACTAAGGGCGCACGGTGGATGCCTTGGCACTAGAAGCCGATGAAGGACGGGACGAACACCGATATGCTTCGGGGAGCAGTAAGTACGCTTTGATCCGGAGATTTCCGAATGGGGGAACCCACCATCCGTAATGGGATGGTATCTATTTCTGAATACATAGGAGATAGAAGGCATACCCGGGGAACTGAAACATCTCAGTACCCGGAGGAAGAGAAAGCAATCGCGATTTCCTGAGTAGCGGCGAGCGAAACGGAATCAGCCCAAACCAGAGGGCTTGCCCTCTGGGGTTGTAGGACGTCTCATTGGAGTTACAAAGGCACGGATAGACGAAGCGACCTGGAAAGGTCCATCAGAGAAGGTAACAATCCTGTAGTCAAAATCCGCTGCCCTCCGAGACGGATCCTGAGTACGGCGGGACACGTGAAACCCCGTCGGAATCCGGGAGGACCATCTCCCAAGGCTAAATACTCTCTAGTGACCGATAGTGAACCAGTACCGTGAGGGAAAGGTGAAAAGCACCCCGGAAGGGGAGTGAAAGAGAACCTGAAACCGTGTGCCTACAACTAGTTGGAGCCCGTTAATGGGTGACAGCGTGCCTTTTGTAGAATGAACCGGCGAGTTACGATCCCGTGCAAGGTTAAGCCGAGAAGGCGGAGCCGCAGCGAAAGCGAGTCTGAATAGGGCGAAATAGTACGTGGTCGTAGACCCGAAACCGGGTGATCTACCCATGTCCAGGGTGAAGTTCAGGTAACACTGAATGGAGGCCCGAACCCACGCATGTTGAAAAATGCGGGGATGAGGTGTGGGTAGCGGTGAAATGCCAATCGAACCCGGAGATAGCTGGTTCTCTCCGAAATAGCTTTAGGGCTAGCCTCGCGGCAAGAATCTTGGAGGTAGAGCACTGATTGGACTAGGGGTCCCTACCGGATTACCGAATCCAGTCAAACTCCGAATGCCAACGATTTATCCGCGGGAGTCAGACTGCGAGTGATAAGATCCGTAGTCGAGAGGGAAACAGCCCAGACCACCAGCTAAGGTCCCAAAGTATACGTTAAGTGGAAAAGGATGTGGCGTTGCTTAGACAACCAGGATGTTGGCTTAGAAGCAGCCATCATTTAAAGAGTGCGTAATAGCTCACTGGTCGAGTGACGCTGCGCCGAAAATGTACCGGGGCTAAACGTATCACCGAAGCTGTGGATTGTCTTACGACAATGGTAGGAGAGCGTTCTAAGGGCTGCGAAGTCAGACCGAAAGGACTGGTGGAGCGCTTAGAAGTGAGAATGCCGGTATGAGTAGCGAAAGACAAGTGAGAATCTTGTCCGTCGAAAGCCCAAGGTTTCCTGAGGAAGGCTCGTCCGCTCAGGGTTAGTCGGGACCTAAGCCGAGGCCGAAAGGCGTAGGCGATGGATAACAGGTTGATATTCCTGTACCACCTCCTTTCCGTTTGAACGACGGGGGGACGCAGAAAGATAGGGAGAGCGCGCTGCTGGAAATGCGCGTCCAAGCGATTAGGCTGGTGAATAGGCAAATCCGTTCACCGCGAAGGCTGAGTCGTGATGGCGAGGGAATTAAGTACCGAAGTCCCTGATTCTACACTGCCAAGAAAAGCCTCTAGTGAGGAAAGAGGTGCCCGTACCGCAAACCGACACAGGTAGGCGAGGAGAGAATCCTAAGACGATCGGGAGAACTCTCGTTAAGGAACTCGGCAAAATGACCCCGTAACTTCGGGAGAAGGGGTGCTTCCTCGGGTGAATAGCCCAGGGGAGCCGCAGTGAAAAGATCCAAGCGACTGTTTAGCAAAAACACAGGTCTCTGCCAAGCCGCAAGGCGATGTATAGGGGCTGACACCTGCCCGGTGCTGGAAGGTTAAGAGGAGGGGTTATCCCTTACGGGAGAAGCTCTGAATCGAAGCCCCAGTAAACGGCGGCCGTAACTATAACGGTCCTAAGGTAGCGAAATTCCTTGTCGGGTAAGTTCCGACCCGCACGAAAGGTGCAACGACTTGGATACTGTCTCAACGAGAGACCCGGTGAAATTATAGTACCTGTGAAGATGCAGGTTACCCGCGACAGGACGGAAAGACCCCATGGAGCTTTACTGTAGCCTGATATTGGATTTTGGTACAGCTTGTACAGGATAGGTAGGAGCCATAGAAGCCGGACCGCTAGGTTCGGTGGAGGCGTCGGTGGGATACTACCCTGGCTGTACTGACATTCTAACCCAGCACCGTGATCCGGTGCGGAGACAGTGTCAGGTGGGCAGTTTGACTGGGGCGGTCGCCTCCTAAAGAGTAACGGAGGCGCCCAAAGGTTCCCTCAGAATGGTTGGAAATCATTCGCAGAGTGTAAAGGCACAAGGGAGCTTGACTGCGAGACCTACAAGTCGAGCAGGGACGAAAGTCGGGCTTAGTGATCCGGTGGTTCCGCATGGAAGGGCCATCGCTCAACGGATAAAAGCTACCCTGGGGATAACAGGCTTATCTCCCCCAAGAGTCCACATCGACGGGGAGGTTTGGCACCTCGATGTCGGCTCATCGCATCCTGGGGCTGAAGTAGGTCCCAAGGGTTGGGCTGTTCGCCCATTAAAGCGGTACGCGAGCTGGGTTCAGAACGTCGTGAGACAGTTCGGTCCCTATCCGTCGCGGGCGCAGGAAATTTGAGAGGAGCTGTCCTTAGTACGAGAGGACCGGGATGGACACACCGCTGGTGTACCAGTTGTTCCGCCAGGAGCATAGCTGGGTAGCTACGTGTGGAAGGGATAAGTGCTGAAAGCATCTAAGCATGAAGCCCCCCTCGAGATGAGATTTCCCACAGCGTCAAGCTGGTAAGATCCCTCAGAGATGATGAGGTTGATAGGTTCGGGGTGGAAGCGTGGCGACACGTGGAGCTGACGAATACTAATCGATCGAGGGCTTAACCAAAACGAAAAGTAAAGCAGGCTTGGTCATATTCGCAGACCATTGGAGCTCTTGAACAGAAGGCGTTTTTCGCCTGAAGTGAAAGAGTGAAATGGACAAGAATATAGCCTGCGGCACTAGACATCGCGAAAAAATATTGGAATACGTTGTTGAGTGCTATCTAGTTTTCAGGGAATGAAAAGAAGTTCGACTAAGTTCCACCACGTCCTGTGGTGAACATCGAACGACTAACATCCTGTCAGTCTAGTGATGAAGGCGAAGAGGTCACACCCGTTCCCATGCCGAACACGGAAGTTAAGCTCTTCAGCGCCGATGGTAGTTGGGGGATCTCCCCCTGCAAGAGTAGGACGTCGCTAGGCAAGTGAGAAGTCAGAGGTCATTATGATCTCTGGCTTTTTTATATGTTTTTTTCGTTTGAGTAGTACCGTGAGGTGGTATTCCATCATGATTTACATTCAAGAACATCCTCGAAAGCTTCGTAGGGGTGGGAGAAGCAAGAAATTCGAGGAAGCAAGTGAGACTGGACCGGAGTAGATAGTCGGAGATCTATGAGGATCCAGGATCGCGCAGCTGGGGAGTTCGCCGCATATTTCACACCGAGGATTGTTGGAACTCATACTAATATCGAACGTTAATTATTGCTAGAAGAAGGGTAATATAAAACGATAGAAAATTAAGAGAAAGGGATATCAAATGGAAGTATTAAATATCACACTAGCGGACAATTTTGGTACGATATCGCTACGTATCTTGATTGCGGCAGTATTAAGTGGAGTTATAGGAAGCGAGAGAGAATTCAAAAGGCATCCAGCAGGTTTTAGAACTCATATTCTTGTTGGTGTTGGAGCATGTTTGATGATGTTATTATCTTTGTTTGGTTTTGAAGATTACAATGAAACGCATGCGAATATTAATTTTGACCCTTCTCGTATTCCATCATATGTTATTAGTGGTATAGGATTTTTAGGCGCTGGTACTATTTTAGCGAATGGTTGGACAGTAAGGGGACTAACCACTGCAGCATCGATTTGGGTAGTTGCTGGAATAGGATTGGTAGTAGGAGTAGGGATGTTGTATGAAGCTGTTTTCACAACATTGATTGTTGTGTTGAGCTTGGTTTTCTTAAGTAAAATCGAGAAACTCTACATGTCTAAATCTCAACATTGGATCAATCTATTTGTAGAAGAAGGACTATCGTTAAAATCCGTTATAGAAAAAATCGAAGAAATGAATATTAGCGTTCTAGAAATGAAAACAGACGACCCGAAAGAAACTCATTACGAAAGGGACGAAAGAATTTACACGTATTCAATTCTTGTTAATACAAATAATTCAATGAAACTCTCGACTCTTGTGGATCATCTTAAAGAAATTGATAAGATAAAAAGAATAAATTGCAAGGAATGAATGCACTATTTCTGGGAATGATGGTAAGGTTCACGTCCGCAATATGAAGAGACATGTTACTTTCCAATACACAAGAAACACGTTATAATATACTTAACGTCAAATATAGTCAAAGTCAGTTTGGGGACGGAGAGGAGGCAGAGTAGTGCGAAATGTTTCCGATGTAATTGAAGCATATATTAAAAAAATCTTGATGGTAGAAGGTAGAGATGCCGTTGAGATTAAAAGAAGTGAGATTGCTGATAAGTTTCAATGTGTTCCTTCACAGATTAATTATGTTATCAACACCCGCTTTACGATTGAAAAAGGATATATTGTGGAAAGTAAAAGGGGTGGAGGCGGTTATATAAGAATTTTGAAGGTGAAACCCGAAACTCATGCGGATTTAATTGATGACATGCTTAATATTGTAAAAAATCAAGTGCCACAGGCAGTATCTGAAAATATTATTCTTAGGCTGTTAGAAGAAGAGGTAATATCGGGTCGGGAAGCGAAGTTAATGCTAAGTGTTCTCGATCGAACAGTTATTACTATTGAATTACCACTTCGAGACCACCTAAGAGCGAATATGTTGCGTGCAATGCTGACGGCACTGAAGTATAAACAATAGCATTAGTGTACAAATAGGAGGGTTGCCCTATGACCTGCCAGGAATGTGGTGAGCGTCCTGCTACGCTCCATTTCACCAAGATTGTAAATGGACAAAAAACAGAATTCCATATCTGTGAAATGTGTGCCAAAGAAAAAGGTGATGTTGAGCCAGGCACTAACCATTTTTCTATCCATAACTTATTATCGGGGTTACTAAATTTTGAAACACCAATCAACGAAAGTTCTTCACACCCTATTTACAATAAAGAGCGACAAAGTTGTCCGAAATGTGGGCTAACGTATCAACAGTTCACGCAAGTTGGTCGATTTGGTTGTTCAGAGTGTTACAATACGTTTTCAGAAAACCTTGATCCTATATTTAAAAAGGTTCATGGTGGTAATTCTGTTCATTCTGGTAAATTACCAAAACGCGCTGGAGCAGCGATCGAAATTGAACGTAAAGTTCAAAACCTCCGAAGTAAGATGCAAGAGTATATTCAGCAGGAGGAATTTGAAAAAGCTGCTGAAACTAGAGATTTAATTCGTTCTCTCGAATATAAAGCGTCGGAAGGGGGAGAATGATGTCACTTCAGCGTTTTATTAGCGAAGCTGTTAGCCCATGGATGAAAGACGAAGGACCAGATTCAGATATCGTTATGAGTAGTCGAATAAGATTTGCTCGTAATTTGAAAAATTATGTTTTTCCTGTACTTTCTAATGGGAAACAAAACTTAGAAGTTCTTGAAAGTGTTAGAACTAAATTTAATGAAGCACCCAATGAACAGATTGGGCAACTAGAACTAATTGAGATAGAAGCACTAAAGCCAACTCAAAAAAGAGTTCTAGTAGAGAAACACCTGGTTAGCCCCAACCTTGTAGAACAATCCAAAAATGGAGCAGTTTTACTTAGTGAAAATGAGACGATCAGCATTATGATTAATGAGGAAGATCATTTTCGTATTCAATGTTTGAAGGCTGGGTTTAGACTTAAGGAAGCATTAAATCTCGCAAACTCTCTTGATGACTGGATTGAAAGTAAAGTTGATTATGCGTTTGATAAACGAAAAGGGTATTTAACTAGCTGTCCGACGAATGTTGGAACAGGGATGAGAGCTTCAGTGATGATGCATTTACCAGCATTAGTGTTAACACAGCAGTTAAATCACATTATCCCCGCCATTAATCAACTTGGCCTTGTTGTTAGAGGGAGTTATGGTGAGGGAAGTGAAGCCCAGGGTAATATTTTTCAAATTTCTAATCAAATTACGCTAGGTAAAAGTGAAACAGATATTATCGAGGACCTTCAGGGTGTGGTTAGGCAAGTAATTGAAAAAGAACGCTCAGCAAGAAGGATGTTGCTAGATAATTCAAGAATTGAATTAGAAGACAGAATATATCGTTCTTTAGGAATTCTTGAGAATAGCAGAATCATTCAATCGAAGGAAGCTGCCAAGTGCCTTTCAAATGTTCGATTAGGAATTGATATCGGTCTTGTTGCTGGTATAACTAAGTCAATACTTAATGAGCTAGTTATTTTAACTCAACCAGGTTTTCTTCAGCAATATGCAGGAGCTAGTCTTAATCCTGCAGAACGAGATATTAAACGAGCTACATTAATCAGAGAACGACTTGAACTAGAAAAACAATTGAAGAAATCGGAGGGTGATGAACGATGATGTTTGGACGATTTACAGAGCGTGCTCAAAAAGTGCTCGCATTAGCGCAGGAAGAAGCCATTCGTCTTGGTCATAACAATGTCGGGACAGAACATATCCTATTAGGCTTGATTCGTGAAGGTGAAGGGATAGCTGCTAAGGCATTGACTGCTCTTGGGCTTGGTTCTGAAAAAATCCAAAAAGAAGTAGAGAAGCTAATTGGGAGAGGACAGGATTCTGTTCAATCCATTCACTATACACCTCGTGCAAAAAAAGTAATTGAACTATCAATGGATGAAGCTCGTAAACTAAGTCACTCTTATGTTGGAACAGAGCATATTCTGTTAGGTTTAATACGTGAAGGTGAAGGAGTAGCAGCACGAGTACTTAATAACCTTGGCGTTAGTTTAAATAAAGCTCGTCAGCAGGTTCTACAACTTTTAGGAAGTAACGAAAGCTCTTCATCTAGTCATCAGGGAGCAGGAGCTAGTGCAAATACTCCAACTCTAGATGGCCTTGCTCGAGATTTAACTGTAATTGCACGTGACGGTGGCCTGGACCCAGTAATTGGTCGTAGCAAAGAAATCGAACGGGTAATCGAAGTGTTAAGCCGTAGAACAAAGAATAACCCAGTTCTTATTGGTGAACCTGGTGTAGGTAAAACAGCGATTGCTGAAGGGCTTGCACAACAAATCATTAATAACGAAGTTCCGGAAACTCTTCGTGATAAGCGTGTTATGACACTAGATATGGGAACTGTAGTAGCTGGTACGAAGTATCGTGGTGAATTCGAAGACCGTCTAAAGAAAGTGATGGATGAAATTCGTCAGGCAGGAAACATCATTCTATTCATTGATGAGCTACACACATTAATCGGCGCTGGAGGAGCGGAAGGTGCAATCGATGCATCTAACATCTTAAAGCCAGCACTAGCACGTGGTGAGCTACAATGTATCGGAGCAACTACACTAGATGAGTATAGAAAGTATATTGAGAAAGATGCAGCATTAGAGCGTCGTTTCCAACCGATCCAAGTAAACGAACCTACGAGTGATGAATCAGCGCTTATCCTAAAAGGTTTACGGGATCGCTATGAAGCTCACCATCGTGTGACGATTACAGACGAAGCAATTGACGCTGCAGTGAAGCTTTCTGATCGCTACATTTCTGATCGCTTCCTACCAGACAAAGCCATTGACTTAATTGATGAAGCTGCTTCAAAAGTACGTCTACGTTCCTATACTGCTCCTCCAAACTTAAAAGAACTAGATAAAAAGCTTGAAGAAGTTCGCAAGGAGAAAGATGCAGCAGTTCAGAGTCAAGAGTTTGAGAAAGCAGCATCTTTACGAGATTCTGAGCAACGCTTGAGAGAAGAACTTGAGCAGACAAAGAAAGAATGGAAAGAAAAGCAAGGTAAAGAGAATCAGGAGGTTTCCCCTGATGATATTGCGATTGTGGTAGCAAATTGGACCGGAATTCCTGTCTCTAAACTTGAAGAACAAGAAACAGAGCGTTTGTTGAAAATGGAAGAGATTCTTCATAATCGCTTGATTGGGCAAGAAGAAGCTGTTAAATCCATTTCAAAAGCGGTTCGAAGAGCACGAGCGGGGCTTAAAGATCCGAAGCGACCGATTGGATCATTCATTTTCTTAGGACCTACTGGTGTAGGTAAAACAGAACTTGCAAGAGCAGTTGCTGAAACTCTCTTCGGTGAAGAAGATTCGGTCATCAGAATCGACATGTCAGAATATATGGAGAAACATGCAACGTCTAGACTAGTAGGATCACCTCCAGGTTATGTAGGTTATGAAGAAGGTGGCCAGCTTACTGAAAAGGTTAGACGTAAGCCATATTCCGTTATTTTGCTTGACGAAATTGAAAAAGCACACCCAGATGTATTTAACATCCTTTTACAAGTGTTAGAAGATGGACGTTTAACTGATTCTAAAGGGCGTGTAGTTGATTTCCGTAATACAGTCGTTATTATGACTTCAAACGTAGGAGCAAGCACATTGAAGCGTAATAAATACGTTGGTTTTACAACGGGATCTGAAGGCGAAGAATATCAAGATATGAAAGATAAAGTGATGGATGAGCTGAAGAAGACGTTCCGTCCAGAATTCTTGAACCGTATCGATGAAATCATTGTGTTCCACTCTCTCGAGAAGAGACACTTGAAAGAAATCATCGTTCTCATGGCGAACCAGCTTAAGAATCGTCTTTCAGACCACGGTATTGATTTCGAACTTTCTGATCTGGCTCTCGATAAGATTGCAGAAGAGGGTTATGATCCAGATTATGGAGCTCGTCCGTTAAGAAGAGCCCTTCAACGTCACATCGAAGACCGCCTTTCTGAAGAGCTATTAAGAGGAAACATCGAGAAAGGTCAGCGAGTGAAAATCGACTACAACAATGATGATTTCGTAGTTGAAACACTGTCTGAAGCGACATCTAAGTAAAGAGATTTAACCGGAAGGCTGCTGTCTTCCGGTTTTCTAATTTTAATAGGCATGTTTCGAATCAATTAAGGGAAAAGGAAAATGAGCAGTATTTTCCACTACATATGCAAGTGTTGTAAGGTCATAGGACCTTGAAAATTATGATATGATAATAAAAGAAAAAGTGTTCGGTAAAGTAAAGGTGGGGAAGAGCTTGGCTAAGAAAAAGACGAAATTTATGTGTCAGGACTGTGGGTATGAATCTCCTAAGTGGATGGGGAAATGTCCAGGATGTCACCAGTGGAATACGATGGTAGAAGAGTTTGTGCCTTCGGATACAGATCGCAGAAGATTCGTAACATCCAGTGATACAACAACAAGCAAACCTGAATCGATTCGAAACGTCAAAAAGGAGAAAGAGGATCGAATTTTAACTGGGATCGTGGAGCTTGACCGCGTACTAGGTGGAGGAATCGTTCCTGGATCTCTCGCACTCGTAGGGGGCGACCCCGGAATAGGAAAGTCTACGTTATTACTACAAACTTCTTCAAAACTCGCAGACAGAGATCATCCAGTCCTTTATATATCTGGGGAAGAGTCGGTGAAGCAAACAAAGCTTCGAGCAGACCGATTAGGAGTAGACGCTGAAAAACTATTTGTATTAGCGGAGACTGATTTAGAGTATATTAGTAAAGCGATAGATGAAATAGAGCCGAAACTCGTCATAATTGATTCAATTCAGACGATATTTCGATCGGAAGTTACATCTGCACCAGGAAGCGTTTCTCAGGTAAGAGAATGTACCTCGCAGCTAATGAGGATTGCAAAAACGCGTGGAATTGCGATTTTCATCGTAGGTCATGTAACAAAAGAAGGGGCGATTGCAGGACCTCGTCTTCTTGAGCATATGGTAGATGCTGTTTTATATTTTGAAGGAGAACGCCATCATACGTTTAGAATTCTTCGGGGTGTCAAAAACAGATTTGGCTCAACGAATGAAATAGGTGTTTTCGAAATGAAAGAAGATGGACTCGAAGAAGTGCTCAATCCTTCAGAGATCTTCCTTGAAGAGCGGTCTACTGGTGCAGCTGGCTCAACAGTAGTCGCTTCCATGGAAGGGACGAGAACAGTTCTAGTGGAAATTCAAGCACTCATATCACCAACGAGTTTTGGGAATCCTAGAAGAACTGCGACGGGTATTGATCATAACAGGGTATCCTTACTAATGGCTGTGCTTGAGAAAAGGGTTGGACTATTGCTTCAAAATCAGGATGCATACCTTAACGTAGCGGGTGGTGTACGGTTAGATGAACCAGCAATCGATTTAGCTATTGCAGTCTCCGTTGCATCTAGTTTCCGGGATAAACCAACGAGAGCAACGGATATCGTTGTAGGAGAAATCGGCCTCACAGGTGAAATTAGACGAGTATCTAGAATAGAACAACGTGTGCAGGAAGCGGCTAAGCTAGGCTTTGAGCGAGCAATTATTCCACAGAAGAATATTGGGGGATGGACATTTCCAGAAGGCATTCAGGTTGTAGGCGTCCAAACCGTAGATGAAGCATTAAACGAAGCATTAGGAGGGTAACTGATGGAGACAGAAAAAAAGCAGGAGGTAATCAATGACATTTTAAAGATTGTTGCGCCAGGTACGATGTTAAGACATGGTATAGATAATATATTACGAGCGAAAACAGGTGGGTTAATCGTTGTTGGTTATAACGGGAAGGTGCAAGATTTAGTTGATGGAGGCTTTTCAATCGACTGTCGCTTTACCCCTGCATATCTCTATGAACTTGCAAAAATGGATGGCGCCATTATTCTTAATAAAGAAGCGAATAAAATCCTATATGCAAACACGCAGTTAATTCCTGATACGGCAATTCCATCAACGGAAACAGGGATTCGCCATCGAACCGCAGAACGGGTTGCCAAGCAAACAGGCAATCTAGTGATTTCAATTTCGCAAAGAAGGAATGTCATTACGCTCTATCAAGGGAGCATCCGCTATTCATTGAAAGAGATTGGCGTTATTTTAACGAAAGCCAATCAAGCGATGCAGACGCTAGAGAAGTACAAATCAGTGCTAGATCAAGGAATTACGGATCTTGGTGCTCTTGAATTTGAAGAGCTTGCGACCTTACAAGAGGTAGCACAAGTTATTCATAGAATAGAGATGGTACTTCGAATTAAGCAGGAAATATTAAATTATATTAATGAGCTCGGTACTGAAGGTCGCTTGATCAGCATGCAGATGGAAGAGTTGGTCACAAACCTTGAAGCAGAGGCAAGATGGTTGATCGGGGATTATGTTAAAGACGTTGATGAAACCCCTGCGGACGTGATGAAAAGACTTAAGAAATTGACTAGTGATGATCTGCTCGAAGATCATTCTATTATGAAAATATTGGGTTACGAAGAACAAAACGAAGCTGTTAAACCGAGAGGATATCGAATTCTACATAAGATTCCTCGCTTACCTTCAAATATTATAGAAAACCTCGTTGCCAGCTTTGGAAACCTCAATGATATTTCAACAGCTTCCATCGAAGAGTTAGATAAGGTAGAAGGTATTGGTGAAATTCGCGCGAAAAAGATAAAGGCAGGCCTGAAGCGGATTCAAGAACAGTTGTTTGTAGACCGGCATATATAGGGCTAACAAATAGACAATCAATAGGGGCTGTGCTACTCTATAATTAATTTATAGGTATAAAAGCTAACCTATTATCATACTATAAAATTCGCAAACTTCAAGAATAACGTTTCAATTTTAGTAAATTGTATATAATGATAGAAGGAGGTGAAAACGTCAATGATAAAGTGGATCATTCAGTTATTTTTTATCATTTTAGGCGGAGCACTGGGCTTAGTTTATTTGCCAGAATTTATTCAATTACTCAATATAGGTGACATACCAGCCGTTTTCAGCAACTCGTATGCAGGTGCTGTCATTGGAGCGGTGCTATTTTTCTTAGCAACTTTTTGGATAACAGATTATATCGTTGACTTTATTCGTATTATTGAAGAGAAGGTTGTTAAAGCACCTGTTGGTGATGTGTTATTTGGGACAATTGGGCTGATTATTGGACTTATAGTTGCATTTTTAATTAATATGCCTCTGGCTGAAATTAAGCTGCCAGTCATTAGCAACGTGCTGCCTATCTTTATTAGTGTACTTTTTGGTTATTTTGGATTCCAGGTTGGGTTTAAGAAACGAGATGAACTTATTAACCTATTCAATAACAACAAAGGTAGAGAGAAGAAGAAAGATTCTGATGACCCTGACATCGATTCTGGATCATCAAAGCTAAAGATTCTTGATACTAGCGTCATTATCGATGGACGAATTGCTGATATCTGTCAAACTGGTTTCCTTGAAGGAACGCTAGTAATTCCTCAATTCGTACTAGAAGAACTTCAACATATAGCAGATTCTTCTGATGTACTGAAAAGGAATAGAGGGCGTCGAGGTCTAGATATCTTAAACAAGATACAGAAAGAACTTGCTGTTAATGTTGAAATATACGAAGGTGACTTTGACGAAATTCAAGAAGTAGACAGTAAGCTTGTAAAGCTCGCTAAACTTGTAAATGGAATGGTTGTTACTAATGACTTTAACCTTAACAAAGTGTGTGAACTACAAAAGGTTCAAGTTCTAAATATCAATGATCTTGCAAATGCGGTTAAGCCAGTTGTCCTTCCTGGAGAAGAGCTTAATGTTCAGGTAATCAAGGACGGTAAAGAGTATAACCAGGGAGTTGCTTACCTGGATGATGGTACGATGATCGTAGTGGAAGATGGAAGAGACTACATTGGTAAAACAATTGATGTTCTTGTAACGAGCGTATTGCAAACATCTGCCGGGCGTATGATCTTTGCCAAGCCCAAATTGCTTGAAAAAGCGCTCTAGGGGGATAGGTAACGGGGGTTCTAGGATTGAAGTATTCTGTTGTTATACCTGCAGCAGGCCAGGGGAAGCGTATGAATGCAGGGAAAAATAAACAATTTATCATGCTTGATGAAAAGCCGATTATCGTACATACGATATCGGTTTTTCAGAGTGATTTACACTGTGAAGAAATTGTCTTAGCAGTGAATGAACGGGAACATGAAGAGTTTAAGTTATTGATTGGAGAGTATGGTCTCACAAAGGTGACTAAGGTCGTTACAGGTGGAAAAGAACGGCAGCAAAGTGTATATGAAGGTCTAAAAGCACTAGATGGGGATAAGATTGTCCTGATCCATGATGGCGCGCGACCTTTTTTTACTCTTGAAGTGGCTTTTAATTTAGCGGAAGCTGCATCTACATATGACGGCGCGGTAGTGGCTGTGCCAGTTAAGGATACTGTAAAGCAGGTCAGTGATTTAAAGGTTGATAAAACGATTGATCGATCAAGCCTGTGGGCTGTTCAAACTCCGCAGGCTTTTCGTCTTTCTATTATAAAAGACATTCACAGATGGGCTGAAGAAAATAATATTATTGGTACAGATGATGCGAGTCTTGTGGAAATGAACGGGAGGACTGTTAAGATCATTCCTGGTGACTATTGGAATGTGAAACTAACAACTCCTGAAGATTTAATTTTCGCTAGAGCTATTTTAAGAGAGAAAAAGGAGAGTGAATCGTAATGAGGATTGGGCATGGGTTTGATGTGCACCAGCTTGTTGAAGGGCGTCCATGTATTATTGGAGGTATCACAATTCCCTTTGAAAAAGGTCTTCTAGGTCATTCGGATGCAGATGTTTTGCTTCATTCTGTAGCAGATGCTTGTCTAGGTGCTATTGGAGAAGGGGATATCGGCAAACATTTTCCTGATACGGATGAGTCCTTTAAAGATGCTGATTCGAAGGAACTCCTTCGTCACGTTTTTCAGATTGTAAAAGAAAAAGGATATGTCCTCGGAAACGTAGACTGCACGATTATTGCACAGATGCCGAAAATGGCCCCACATATTTCTGCGATGCGGGAAGTTATTGCGGACCTCCTGGAAGCGGATGTTGATCAAGTGAATGTGAAAGCAACTACTTCAGAGAAGCTAGGGTTCACAGGTAGAGGAGAGGGCATCGCAACAGAAGTAGTCGTATTACTACAATCTAGTTGACCGATAATTTGACTACAATGGTAAAATAATAAGACAGTTAAAGATAAAATTAATGGTGGTGTATAAAATGGGAAACGAAGTTAGGGTGCGTTATGCACCGAGTCCAACAGGGTATTTACATATAGGTAATGCTCGTACTGCATTGTTTAACTATCTGTTCGCTAGAAGCCAAAACGGTAAATTCATTATTAGAATCGAGGATACTGACCAAACTCGAAACGTAGAGGGTGGGGAGCAGAATCAACTTGATTATTTAAAATGGCTAGGTATGGATTGGGACGAAAGCATCGACAAAGAGGGGGAATATGGCCCTTATCGTCAGATGGAGCGTCTTGATATCTATACGAAGCACACGACTGAACTCCTTGAGAAAGACCTAGCATACAAGTGTTACTGTACAGAAGATGAGCTAGAAGCAGAGCGAGAAGCGCAACGTGCACGTGGAGAAATGCCTCGTTATTCTGGGAAATGTCGCCATCTAACAGAAGAAAAACGCGAGGAACTAGATGCTGAAGGACGTGAGCCTAGCATTCGTTTTGCCGTACCTCGTGATAAAGAATTCTCATTTGATGATATTGTGAAGGATCGTGTATCATTTGAATCAAATGGTATCGGTGATTTCGTTATTGTCAAAAAGAATGGAATTCCAACATATAATTATGCGGTTGCATTAGACGATCATTACATGAAAATCTCTCACGTCCTACGTGGAGACGATCATATTTCTAACACACCTAAGCAGCTAATGATTTACGAAGCATTCGGCTTTGAGCCGCCTAAATTCGGTCATATGACGCTCATTGTTAATGATCAGAAGAAGAAGTTAAGTAAGCGTGATAAGTCAATCGTTCAATACATTGAGCAATATCATGACCTGGGCTTCCTTCCTGAAGCGTTATTTAACTTTATTACGTTACTTGGTTGGTCTCCAAAGGGTGAAGATGAAGTGTTTACGAAGGAAGCATTAATCGAAATATTTGATGCTGAACGTTTATCAACGTCACCAGCAGTTTTCGATTCACAAAAGCTTTACTGGATGAATAACCAGTATATAAAAGCTGCTAGCATTGAGCGGGTAGTAGACCTTGCCCTTCCACATCTGATTGAGGCTGGTCGTCTACCAAAAGAGATGACAGCTGAGCAACATCAGTGGGCGAAAGAGCTTATTTCTCTTTATCAAGAGCAACTTCAGTATGGAAAAGAAATCGTCGAGCTTACAGAGTTGTTCTTTAAGCAAGAAATTAATTATAATGAAGAAGCATTGGTTGTATTGAATGAAGAACAAGTTCCTGAAGTAATGGAAGGCTTCCTTCATCAGCTTGAAGAGGTTGCTGATTTTAAACCAGGTGAAATTAAAGCAGCTATTAAAGCGACACAAAAAGCTACTGGCCATAAAGGGAAGAAGCTATTTATGCCAATCCGAGTAGCAACGACTGGCGAAACGCATGGTCCAGAGCTACCAAATGCTATTTCTTTGTTAGGCAGAGAAACAGTTAAGGCTCGATTGAATCAGGTTATTGCATTAAGTCAATCCTAAGCGATAACTAAATACTAAACGATGATGAGGAGAAGTAAGTGATTTGCATTCTTTTTAGAGAGAGCCGACGTGGCTGAAAGCGGCTTAAGGATGTCTTCACTGAAATGCACCTCTGAGTCTTCTACAGAACCTCCTGTCTAGGATAGTATGTAGGAGCGGTAACCGCCGTTAATGGGGAAAGGTATTTCCTATTAGGAAATATAAAACAGAGTGGAACCACGCGATAAGCGTCTCTGTGTGATTGATCCAATCACACAGAGACGCTTTTTTTAATAAGCTGAAGTTAATAAAAAGGGGAGGGATGAATCCAGTGTGGAAGACAATGAAACAGGATATAGATGTTGTATTTGATCAAGATCCTGCTGCTAGAAGTTACTTTGAGGTGATTTTAACCTATGCAGGACTTCATGCCATCTGGTCACATAGGTTTGCTCATTGGTTTTGGAAGAAGAAGTTTTTCTTTTTGGCACGATTCGTTTCTCAGGTTAGTCGGTTTTTCACAGGAATTGAAATTCATCCTGGAGCGACGATTGGTGAACGCTGCTTTATTGATCACGGTATGGGCGTGGTTATAGGAGAAACGTGTGAAATAGGCAATAATGTTACCTTGTTCCAGGGGGTCACCCTAGGAGGAACGGGGAAAGAAAAAGGAAAGCGTCACCCTACGTTAGAGGATAATACGCTTGTCGCGACAGGAGCAAAAGTTCTCGGTTCCATTACCATTGGAGAAAATTCCAAAGTTGGAGCGGGATCAGTTGTTTTGCAGAATGTCCCGTCAAACTCGACAGTTGTCGGTATACCTGGGAAAGTCGTCATCCAAAATGGCGTAAAGGTGCCTCATGATCTTGAACATCATAATATGCCTGACCCAGTTGCTGATAAATTTAAACAGATGGAAACAGAAATGCGTGCGTTACATGAAGAATTAGAGAAGCTAAGAAAGAGGAGTGAAAAAGATGGCGATTAGACTATATAACACGGTTACACAGAAGAAAGAATCCTTTCAGCCAATTGAAGAAGGTAAGGTAAGAATGTATGTATGTGGTCCTACCGTATACAATTATATTCATATAGGAAATGCACGCCCGGCGATCGTATTCGATGTTGTTCGTCGCTATCTTGAATACCGAGGATACGATGTGCGCTATGTTTCCAATTTCACGGATGTAGATGATAAGTTGATTCGTGCTGCGAATGAGCTAGGAACAGAAGTCCCAGAAGTTGCTGAGCGCTTTATTGATGCTTACCATGAGGATGTTGGGGCATTAGGAGTACTGAAAGCGGATGAGCACCCAAGGGTAACAGAAAACATGGATGAGATCATTCATTTCATTTCAGCTTTAATTGATAAAGGATTCGCTTATGAATCTGAAGGTGATGTGTATTTTCGAACGAGAGAATTTGAAGGGTATGGAAAGCTCTCTCATCAATCGATCGATGAACTGAAACTTGGTTCACGTATTGTGGTAGGCGAGAAAAAAGAAGATCCATTAGACTTTACGCTATGGAAGCAAGCTAAAGAGGGTGAAATTTCATGGGAAAGTCCTTGGGGGGCAGGTCGCCCTGGATGGCATATTGAGTGCTCAGCTATGGCTCAGAAATATCTTGGAGACACAATTGATATTCATGCAGGTGGTAAGGACCTTGCTTTTCCACACCATGAGAACGAAGTAGCCCAAACTGAAGCATTAACTGGAAAGGCTTTTGCGAATTATTGGCTCCATAACGGGTATATAAATATAAACAACGAAAAGATGTCTAAATCACTAGGTAACTTCGTGCTTGTACATGATTTAATCAAACAACATGATCCAGAAGCTATTCGATTCTTTATGTTATCAGTACATTATCGAAACCCAATTAACTTCAATCATGAATTGCTTCAAAGTGCTAAGGCGGGATTAACGCGAATCAAGGACACGGTTGAGAATTTAACGCATCGATTTGAAAATAGTGCTGACCTTGGTAAGGATGTTGATGATTGGAAACAAAAGATCCAAACATACCATGACCGGTTTGTTTCTGAAATGGACGATGACTTTAACACAGCAAACGCGATCTCGATTTTATTTGAACTTTCGAAAGAAGCGAACCTTTATCTTCAAGAGTCGAATTCATCAAAAGAGGTCATAGATCTCTTCTTAGAACGCTTTAAGGACTTCGGAGCCGTACTTGGTCTATCGTTCGAACAAGAACAAGGTCTCCTCGATGAGGATATCGATCAACTAATCGCAGAAAGAAATGAAGCAAGAAAGCAACGGGATTTCGCTAGAGCGGATGAGATTCGTGATGAATTAAAGGAACAGGGAATTCTTTTGGAAGATACACCACAGGGCGTTCGCTGGAAGAGGAGCGAGTAATGAAGGAATTGGATGTCAAACAGCTAAATTCATTAGCTCTTGCTTATATGGGTGACTCAGTGATTGAAATCCACGTTAGAGAGCGGCTTCTATCACTGGGTCATATACGACCAAACCAGCTACATCGAACAGCTACGAAGTATGTATCGGCGAAAGCTCAAGCGGCTTTTCTTCACGATCTTTTGGACAAGGAAGCTATCACAGAGGAAGAAAAGGGAGTTGTCCGACGAGGGAGAAACGCGAAATCAGGAACAGTTCCTAAGAACACGTCAGTGAGCACGTACAAATACTCCACAGCTCTTGAAGCGTTGTTTGGATACTTATACTTACAGGGAAATACAGAGAGACAGAATGAATTACTAGAAGCATTATACAAATTTGTGGAACAACCGAAGAAAGAAGTGAAGTCTGATGGGTAAAGAGTTTATCGTAGGCCGTAATGCTGTATTAGAAGCGTTAAAATCAGGTCATGAAATAAATAAGATTTGGATTAATGAAGGGTCTCAGAAAGGACCGCTTCAACCTATTGTACAAAAAGCAAAGGGGCAAAATGTACTTGTTCAATTTGTGCCAAAGAAGAAGTTAGAGCAACTTTCAGGAGAATCAAACCATCAAGGAGTCGTTGCTTCGATCGCTGCATATGAATATGCGGATCTTGAAGACCTTTTTCAAAAAGCGGAGGAATCTGGTGAGCAGCCTTTGTTCCTAATCCTCGATGAAATCGAAGATCCTCATAACCTTGGTTCCATTTTGAGAACGGCTGATTCAGTTGGTGCACATGGTGTGATTATACCTAAGCGGAGAGCTGTTGGACTCACATCGACAGTTGCGAAGTCATCTACTGGGGCGCTCGAATATGTGCCAGTAGCGAGAGTGACGAATCTTGCCCGCACGATGGATGAACTGAAGGATAGAGGAATCTGGTTTGTAGGAACGGACGCTACAGGTGGTCAGGATTACCGAGAAGCGTCATACGACATGGGGATTGGACTTGTTATTGGTAGTGAAGGTAAAGGAATTGGTCGCCTTATTAAAGATAAATGTGACTTTCTCGTAAGCCTTCCAATGGCCGGTAAAGTTACATCACTGAATGCATCAGTAGCGGCTGGATTAATGATGTATGAAATTTACCGACAACGTCATCCCCTGGGGGAATAATGATGGATGTGCTGCTTGTTGATGGCTATAATATTATCGGCGCCTGGACTGAACTTAGGACATTAAAGGACAATGATTTTAGTAAAGCCCGTGAGCTATTAATTGAATACATGGCTGAGTATCAAGCATACACAGGGTATAGGGTGATCGTCGTTTTTGACGCTCACCTGGCCCGTGGTGTAGAAAAGAAAAATAGTTTGTATGGAGTAGAAATCATCTATACGAGAGAAAATGAAACAGCTGACGAACGGATTGAAAAGCTTGCGAGAGAACTTAAAGATATCCGCACTCAAGTTCATGTAGCTACATCTGATTACACTGAGCAATGGGCAATCTTTGGCCAAGGCGCATTAAGAAAGTCGGCTCGGGAGCTATACAATGAAATGCAGCGAATCGAAAAAGGGATTGAAAAAAGAGTTGATAAGGTTAATAGAGAAAATCGCTCATCAGGATTGTTTTTATCTGAAGAAGTTAGCGAAATATTTGAAAAATGGCGAAGAGGCGGTAAATAGTAGGTTGACGATTTTTCGACATGTCCTGTATAATATTTCTATATAGCGTACTGGTCGGGGGGAACGCATATTGAGCACAGTAGACCTCAAAGAAAGCACGGTAGATAATGAGCAGCTGACAGCAGGCCAAAGACACCTGGAAGAAGTAGCGTTCGATCAATTTGATGATGAACTGTTAGTAGTAATGGTTCATGAGGGTCATAGTCGAGCGTTGGAACATCTGATTACGAAGTATAAAAATTTCGTACGCGCTAAAGCGAGGTCATATTTTCTTATTGGAGCAGACCGCGAAGACATTATTCAAGAAGGAATGATCGGTCTCTACAAAGCTATTCGTGATTTTCGAGGAGACAAGTTCTCATCTTTTAAAGCGTTTGCCGAACTGTGCATCACCCGGCAGATGATTACTGCAATCAAGACTGCAACGAGACAAAAGCATATTCCGCTGAATTCTTACGTATCGCTAGATAAACCAATCTACGATGAAGAATCTGATCGGACATTGCTGGATGTTATTTGCGGCACGAAGGTCACAGATCCAGAGGAACTTATCATTAATCAAGAAGAATTCGACGACATCGAACTTAAAATGTCAGAAATTTTGAGCGATTTAGAAAGAAAAGTCTTGATGCTCTATCTTGATGGTCGTTCCTATCAGGAGATCTCCGTGGATTTGAATCGTCATGTGAAGTCCATTGATAACGCATTGCAACGCGTGAAGCGTAAGCTTGAGCGTTACTTAGAGCTCCGCGAAGTAAGCCTTTAATATGGACGAGCCTCAAGCAGGGGAATTCTTTCCCCTGTTTTTTCTTTGGATAGGTCCTTCTAGGCTTTATTGACACTCTTAATCATGCTATGATAAATTGATACATGTACTAATGTGTACTTTTTGCTAGATTTTTCAACGAACGTCACAGCGTCACTGAACGTTTTTTTATTTTTGTCTTTTTTTATGCTGTATAAATGTATGTGTTTATATAAAATAAAAGGTGAAGCTATCGCCACATCGTGTAGTTGGATTTGGTTAGCTAATATTCAAACTTCAAACTGCGTGGCTTAGGAAGGTGTCATTATGCGTAAAAAAGTAGCACTAGCATGTGTCCAATGCAATAGCCGTAACTACACAACAATGAAAAACTCTCAGGCAAACCCGGCCCGCATCGAAGTGAATAAGTATTGTAAATACTGTGATGCGCATACTGTGCATCGTGAAACAAAGTAAGGGGCGTTCATTTTCGGATGAACGATTATAAAGATTCTCGGGGGAGTTTATTTCCACCAGACAATTGGGGGTAGCATGTAATGGCAAGTATTGTTCATCGTTCTGGTAAGTTCTTACGTGAAGTGACAAGAGAAATGAAGCGAGTGAGTTGGCCTACGCGCAAGGATCTAACACGCTATACAATCGTTACTGTTTCAACGGTTATTTTCGTAGCGGTATTTTTTGCTTTGGTTGACCAGGGTATTTCTTCACTTATCCGCCTCATTTTAGGTTAATTCGTTATAAATCTTTCACTATCAGGTTAGAATGATAGAGTAAATGAGTTGGGGAGGGAAGGACGACTAGTCCTGTATATATGGAAAAAAGATGGTATGTTGTTCATACGTATTCTGGGTATGAAAACAAAGTAAAGACAAACCTTGAAAAAAGAGTTGAGTCGATGGGCATGACGGATAAGATTTTCCGTGTGCTTGTACCTGTTGAGGAAGAAACTGAAATTAAAAACGGTAAAAAGAAAACTGTTTTGAAGAAAGTTTTTCCAGGTTATGTAATAACCGAAATGGTTATGACTGACGATTCTTGGTACGTAGTCCGTAACACTCCTGGTGTAACTGGCTTCGTCGGATCATCTGGTGCTGGTTCAAAACCAACAGCGCTTCTTCCTGAAGAAGTAGAAAACCTTCTGAAGCAGATGGGGATGGAACAACCTAAGGCTGACGTTGATTTCGAAATGCAGGAAAAAGTTAAGGTTAAAGAAGGTCCTTTCGCTGACTTTGTTGGTTCTATCGAAGGGATAGATACAGACAAAGGCAAGGTGAAAGTTCACGTTAATATGTTTGGTCGTGAGACTCCAGTAGAGCTTGATTTTGGACAAGTTGAAAAGATCTAGAAGAAAAGCTCTTGAAAAACATTTTTATTAATGATAGAATTTTAATGTTTCATGAGTCTCATACCAATCGAGACATTATTTGATATAAAAGGTGGGAGGGTGTAAACACCCAAATACCACATCACGGACTTAAGGAGGTGTGTCGCGTGGCTAAAAAGGTAATTAAAGTTGTTAAATTGCAAATCCCGGCTGGGAAGGCGAATCCTGCACCGCCAGTTGGACCTGCACTAGGTCAAGCTGGAGTGAACATTATGGGATTCTGTAAAGAGTTCAATGCTCGTACTTCTGACCAGGCTGGCATGATTATTCCAGTAGAAATCACGGTTTTTGAAGACCGTTCATTTACATTTATCACAAAAACTCCGCCAGCTGCAGTTCTTCTAAAGAAAGCAGCAGGAATCGAGTCAGGTTCTGGTGAACCTAACCGCAACAAAGTTGCGACTGTAAAGCGTGATAAAGTGCGTGAGATCGCTGAAACAAAAATGCCAGATCTTAACGCAGCGAATGTTGATTCTGCAATGCGTATGGTTGAAGGAACTGCACGCAGCATGGGAATTACGATCGAAGACTAATGCTACACAAGCCGTTGCGATTAAAAGGGATTCCTGCCTGTAGCTTACAGGTTCGCAACTTTTATTATGGTATCGGCTAAGTTTCGATATCATAAATAGTGGGAGGTTAATCCGCTAAACCACATTCAAGGAGGAACACAAAATGGCAAAAAGAGGTAAAAGATACCAAGAGGCTGCAAAGCTAGTTGAACGTACAACTTTCTATGAGCCTCAAGAAGCAGTAGAACTTGTTCAAAAGACTTCTATTGGAAACTTTGATGGAACAGTTGAAGCAGCGATTCGTCTAGGAGTAGACCCGAAGAAAAACGACCAACAGGTTCGTGGCGCGGTTGTACTTCCTAACGGAACTGGTAAAACTCAACGTGTTCTTGTATTCGCAAAAGGCGAAAAAGCTAAAGAAGCTGAAGCAGCAGGCGCTGACTATGTTGGAGATTCTGAGTTCATCAACCAAATCAACCAAGGTTGGTTCGAGTTTGATGTAATCGTAGCTACTCCAGACATGATGGGCGAAGTTGGTAAGCTTGGTCGTGTTCTTGGACCAAAAGGCTTAATGCCAAACCCGAAAACTGGAACAGTAACATTTGATGTTGAGAAAGCTGTCAACGAAATCAAAGCTGGTAAAGTAGAGTACCGTGTAGATCGTGCTGGAAATGTTCACGCACCAATCGGTAAAGTATCTTTCGAAGCTGACAAGCTAGTTGAAAACTTGAACACTCTAGTTGAAACTCTTGTTAAGGTTAAGCCTGCAGCTGCTAAAGGAACTTACGTTAAGAACGTTTCTGTAGCATCTACAATGGGACCTGGTGTAAAAGTTAACGCTTCTAACTACCGCTAATAAAAATTAGCTATTGACTTTAGCGTTTATATTTTATATACTTTAAAATGTTGTTTGATAAGTTAATACTTTCTGTACCGTAGACAGCAGGAGTGCTAAGCACTTAATATCCTGCCGAGGTGTGAAGTGTTTCGATACAAAGTGATCGTTAATGCCTTCATGTCTTCGGATGTGAAGGCTTTTTATATGACCTCATACTCCGGAACGGTATAGACACATTTCTATAGGAGGTGGAACAATGAGCAGTGCAGTTGAACAAAAAAAGAAGTTAGTTACGGAAATTGCAGACAAACTTCGCGATAGCCAATCAACAATTTTTGTTGACTACCGTGGACTTGATGTAAGTGAAGTTACTGAACTTCGTAAGCAATTGCGCGATGCAAATGTTGAATTCCGTGTTTACAAAAACACTATGACTCGTCGCGCAGCAGAAGAGCTTGAACTTACTGATTTAAATGAACATCTTGTCGGACCTACGGCAGTCGCGTTCAGTAATGAAGATGTTGTAGCTCCTGCAAAAATCTTGAACAACTTTGCTAAAGATCATCAAGCTCTTGAAATCAAGACTGGTGTAATCGAAGGTAGCGTTGTTTCATACGAGAAGATAAAGGAACTTGCGGATCTACCGAACCGCGACGGACTACTATCTATGTTGCTATCTGTGCTACAAGCACCTATGCGCAACATGGCATTGGCTACAAAAGCTGTTGCCGATCAAAAAGAAGATCAAGGCGCGTAAGTTTACCGCCTATCAATTCGGTTAATAAAAAACAATTATTAAGGAGGATTTACTCATGAGTAACGAGCAAATCATTGAAGCAATCAAAGAAATGACAGTTCTTGAGCTTAACGACCTAGTTAAAGCTATCGAAGAAGAATTTGGTGTAACTGCAGCTGCTCCAGTAGCAGCAGCAGGCGGTGCAGCTGAAGGTGCTGCAGAAGAGCAAACTGAATTTGATGTAGTACTTGAAAGTGCTGGAAGCAGCAAAATCAAAGTCATCAAAGTCGTTCGCGAAATCACTGGTCTTGGCTTGAAAGAAGCTAAAGAACTAGTTGATGGTGCTCCAAGCCCGATTAAAGAAGGCGTATCAAAAGAAGAAGCTGAAGAAATGCAATCTAAGCTTGAAGAAGTTGGCGCTGCAATCGAAGTTAAGTAATTGGTTTGAAACAAAAAGCTCGCTTTTAAAAGCGAGCTTTTTGTAGTTTAAAAGTAATTATCAGTTATGATTAGATTAAAGCTGGATATGCTTGTAGATGATGGCAATGAAATGAGGGATTGCGATGGGAGAGCATTACTATACAAGGAAACCTGAAGTGAAGAGTCAACCTAACCGCATAACTGAAAGGTTGCGAGGGAAGAAGTTTCAGTTCACTACGGATTCCGGAGTTTTTGCAAGAAAAGAAGTTGATTTTGGTAGTAAGCTTCTAATTGAGTCATTTGTGGATCCGGACGTTGATGGAGACATCGTTGATGTTGGTTGTGGGTACGGCCCGATTGGAATATCGCTCGCATCTCAATTTCCTGAACGTCGGTTTTACATGTTGGATATTAATGAGCGTGCAGTAGATTTAGCGATGTCGAACGCGACTCGTAACAACGTGTCTAACCTTACCGTGAGAACAAGTGATCAACTTAGTGCAGTGAATGACCGAACATTTGCGTGCGTTATTACAAACCCACCAATTCGTGCTGGTAAGCAAGTGGTTCATGGAATCTTTGAAGAAGCTCATGAAGTTTTGAAAGAGAACGGAACCCTTTGGATCGTTATTCAGAAAAAACAAGGGGCGCCATCCGCTATTGCAAAGCTCGAAGAAATGTTTCAAAAGGTAGAAACTGTCTCTAAAAAGAAAGGATACTATATTATTAAAGCAGTCAAGTAAAATATCATATTATCCTTTGACTTCATAGACAGGCTGTGCTAATATATTATAATGCCAATGATGGATTTTCCAGGCCTTTTTCGTGTCTAAAAGACATGAAGTATATTATACTTGAGTCTGGGAAAACTAATATAATCGCTTATAGATAAGGGGAAAAACTAATTTATGCCCTTTTTCTTTTTTGTCCAACGATAGATTCACTTTTATAGTGGAAATCGTAAGGCAAAAAAAATAAATACGCTGGATTTGAGGGGTGAATCATTTGACAGGCCAACTAGTTCAGTATGGACGCCACCGCCAAAGAAGAAGCTACGCGCGAATCAAAGAAGTATTAGATTTACCAAATCTAATTGAGATTCAAACGGCTTCTTATCAATGGTTTCTTGATGAGGGTTTACGAGAAATGTTCCAGGATATTTCTCCGATTGAAGATTTCACTGGTAATCTTGTGCTAGAGTTTGTTGACTATAGCCTAGGTGAACCAAAGTATCCCGTGGAAGAAACCAAAGAGCGAGATGTGACATACTCTGCACCTTTACGAGTAAAAGTGCGCCTAATCAATAAAGAGACGGGTGAAGTTAAAGAACAAGAAGTATTCATGGGTGACTTCCCGTTGATGACTGAAACAGGTACTTTTATTATTAATGGGGCAGAACGAGTCATCGTATCTCAGCTTGTGCGTTCTCCAAGTGTCTACTATAGCAAAAAGATTGATAAGAACGGCAAAAAGGGATATACAGCTACTGTCATTCCAAACCGAGGAGCATGGCTGGAATTTGAAACTGATGCCAAGGATATTGTCTATGTACGTATTGACCGTACTAGAAAGCTACCGATTACGGTATTGCTCAGAGCGTTAGGGTTTGGGTCTGATCAAGAAATCATAGATCTCCTAGGTGAAGATGAATATCTTCGCAATACCCTGGAAAAGGACAACACGGACGGAACAGAAAAAGCGCTTCTAGAAATCTATGAACGCTTACGTCCTGGTGAGCCACCAACTGTTGATAACGCAAAAAGCTTACTTGATTCCCGCTTTTTTGATCCGAAGCGTTATGATTTAGCAAACGTAGGACGCTACAAGATTAATAAAAAGCTTCATATCAAGAACCGTCTGTTCAATCAGCGTTTGGCGGAAACGCTCGTTGATCCTGAAACAGGCGAAGTGGTTGCAGAAGAAGGCGCGATCCTTGACCGCCGCCTACTAGATAAGATTCTACCTGCTATCGAAACAAACGTTGGATTCAAAAACGTTGAACCTCATGGTGGGGTAATTGAAGACGACTCTATAGGACTACAATCTATTAAGATATATGCACCTGACGACCCAGAAGGTGAACGTGTGATTAATGTTATGGGTAATGGAGGAATTGACTCCGGAGTGAAGAACATCACGCCTGGGGATATCATTTCTTCTATCAATTACTTCTTTAACCTTCTTCACCAGGTAGGTAACACAGATGATATTGATCATCTTGGTAACCGCCGTCTTCGTTCTGTAGGTGAACTACTACAAAACCAATTCCGTATTGGTTTGTCCAGAATGGAACGTGTAGTAAGAGAGCGTATGTCAATCCAGGACACAAACGTGATTACGCCACAGGCGCTAATAAACATCCGTCCAGTGATTGCATCGATCAAAGAGTTCTTTGGTAGCTCACAGCTATCTCAGTTCATGGACCAGACAAACCCGCTAGCTGAGCTTACTCACAAGCGTCGTTTATCTGCACTTGGACCGGGTGGTTTAACTCGTGAGCGTGCAGGATTTGAAGTTCGTGACGTTCACTATTCCCACTACGGAAGAATGTGTCCGATCGAAACACCAGAAGGTCCAAACATCGGACTTATTAACTCTCTATCTTCTTATGCACGAGTAAATAAGTTTGGGTTTATCGAAACGCCTTACCGCAGAGTAGATCCTGAAACAGGCAAGGTAACTGAGTTTATCGATTACCTTACTGCTGATGAACAGGATAACTATGTTGTGGCACAGGCTAACGCAAAGCTCAACGATGATGGATCATTTAAAGAAGAAGATATTGTTGCGCGTTTCCGTGATGAGAACATCATCATTAACCGTGACAAGATCGATTACATGGACGTATCCCCGAAACAGGTTGTATCGGCTGCAACGGCTTGTATCCCGTTCCTAGAGAACGATGACTCCAACCGTGCGCTAATGGGAGCGAACATGCAGCGTCAGGCTGTACCTTTGATGGTTCCTGAATCACCGATTGTCGGAACAGGTATGGAGCATGTTAACGGTAAGGATTCCGGTGCTGCTGTAATTTGTAAACATGACGGTATCGTTGAGTTTGCATCTGCTGCAGAGATTCATGTTCGTCGTATCTCCGTTGTAGATGGTCAGGAAGTTAAAGGCGACCTCGATCGCTATAGACTACTGAAGTTCATTCGTTCCAACCAAGGAACTTGTTATAACCAGAAGCCGATCGTTGATGAAGGTGACCGAGTTGTAAAAGGTGAAATTCTTGGTGACGGTCCTTCTATGGAAAAAGGTGAAATGGCACTCGGTCGTAACGTCCTTGTCGGATTCATGACATGGGAAGGTTACAACTATGAGGATGCTATTATTATGAGCGAACGCCTCGTAAAAGATGACGTTTATACGTCAATTCATATTGAAGAGTATGAATCCGAAGCTCGTGATACGAAGCTTGGACCTGAAGAAATTACTCGTGACATTCCAAACGTTGGGGAAGACGCACTGCGTAACCTTGATGAGCGTGGAATTATTCGCATGGGTGCTGAAGTAAAGGACGGCGATATCCTCGTTGGTAAAGTTACACCAAAGGGTGTTACGGAGCTAACAGCTGAAGAACGTCTACTTCATGCAATCTTCGGAGAAAAAGCTCGTGAAGTACGTGATACTTCACTACGTGTTCCTCACGGCGGAGATGGCATAGTCCTAGATGTGAAAATCTTTAACCGAGAAGATGGCGATGAGCTTCCTCCGGGAGTTAATCAGCTAGTTCGTGTGTATATCGTACAGAAGCGTAAGATTCATGAAGGAGATAAGATGGCAGGTCGTCATGGTAACAAGGGTGTTATTTCAAGGATTCTTCCTGAAGAAGACATGCCGTATTTACCTGATGGTACGCCAATCGATATCATGTTGAACCCGCTTGGTGTTCCTTCCCGTATGAACATTGGACAGGTATTAGAGATGCATATCGGAATGGCTGCGCGAGCGCTTGGCATTCATGTTGCAACTCCAGTATTTGACGGTGCTCGTGAAGAAGATGTGTGGGAAACACTTGAAGAAGCAGGCATGCCACGTGATGGTAAAACTGTTCTTTACGATGGTCGTACAGGTGAACCATTCGACAACCGTATCTCTGTCGGTGTGATGTATATGATCAAACTTGCTCACATGGTTGATGACAAACTTCACGCACGTTCTACAGGGCCATATTCACTTGTTACTCAGCAACCGCTTGGTGGTAAAGCACAATTCGGTGGACAGCGTTTCGGTGAGATGGAGGTATGGGCACTTGAAGCATACGGTGCTGCATATACCCTACAAGAAATCCTGACAGTCAAGTCGGATGATGTTGTTGGACGTGTTAAAACTTACGAAGCAATCGTAAAAGGTGAAAATGTTCCTGAGCCTGGTATTCCAGAGTCGTTTAAAGTTCTAATCAAAGAATTGCAATCACTAGGTATGGACGTAAAAATGCTAGCTAGTGATGAGCAAGAGATCGAAATGAAAGAGTTAGACGATGAAGAAGAACAATCTAGTGAGAAATTAAACTTGAATGTTGGGTCAAATCAGGCGAGTGAGTAAGGGTTAAACCTGAATTCTAAAGGGAGGTAGGCCCCTTGATAGATGTCAATAAATTTGAGTATATGAAAATCGGTCTGGCGTCACCGAATAAAATTCGCTCCTGGTCAAAAGGAGAAGTGAAGAAGCCAGAAACCATTAACTACCGTACCTTAAAGCCAGAGAAAGATGGACTTTTCTGTGAGCGTATTTTCGGTCCTACAAAGGATTGGGAATGTCACTGTGGGAAATACAAACGAATCCGTTATAAAGGAGTCGTTTGTGACCGCTGCGGTGTTGAAGTAACACGTGCAAAAGTCCGTCGTGAGAGAATGGGGCACATTGAGCTTGCTGCCCCTGTCTCCCACATCTGGTACTTTAAAGGGATTCCAAGTCGTATGGGACTTGTTCTTGACATGTCTCCACGCGCACTTGAAGAGGTCATTTACTTTGCTTCTTACGTTGTAACAGAAGCAGGGGACACTCCTCTAGAGAAAAAGCAACTTCTATCAGAGAAAGAATACCGTGCGTATCGCGAGAAGTACGGAAAGACTTTCTCAGCAGAAATGGGTGCGGAAGCAATCCGCAAATTGCTGTTTGACATCGACCTCGATAAAGAAGTAGATGTTTTGAAAGAAGAGCTTAAAACAGCACAAGGACAGCGTAGAACGCGAGCTATCAAGCGTCTTGAAGTACTTGAAGCGTTCCGTGGATCAGGTAATAACCCGGCATGGATGATCCTAGATGTTCTACCGGTTATTCCTCCAGAACTTCGCCCGATGGTACAGCTCGATGGTGGACGTTTTGCGACATCAGATCTTAACGATCTTTATCGTCGTGTGATTAACCGTAACAATCGCTTGAAGCGTCTACTAGATCTTGGCGCACCAAGTATCATTGTTCAAAACGAAAAACGTATGTTGCAAGAAGCAGTAGATGCTCTTATTGACAATGGTCGTCGTGGCCGACCAGTTACTGGTCCTGGTAACCGTCCATTGAAGTCTCTTTCTCACATGCTAAAAGGTAAGCAGGGACGTTTCCGTCAAAACCTTCTTGGTAAGCGTGTTGACTATTCAGGTCGTTCCGTTATCGTAGTAGGACCTTCACTTAAGATGTACCAGTGTGGTCTGCCAAAAGAAATGGCTCTTGAACTATTCAAGCCATTCGTGATGAAAGAGCTTGTATCGAAAGGTCTTGCTCACAATATTAAGAGTGCTAAGCGTAAAGTTGAAAAGGTTCACCCTGAAGTTTGGGATGTACTCGAAAACGTTATTAAAGAACATCCAGTTCTTCTTAACCGAGCACCAACTCTTCACCGTCTTGGTATCCAGGCGTTTGAACCTATTCTTGTAGAAGGTCGTGCGATTCGTCTTCACCCACTCGTTTGTACAGCATATAACGCTGACTTTGATGGTGACCAAATGGCAGTTCACGTTCCACTATCTGCAGAAGCTCAAGCTGAAGCACGTATCTTAATGCTTGCAGCACAGAACATTCTTAACCCGAAAGATGGTAAACCAGTTGTTACACCGTCACAGGATATGGTTCTTGGTAACTACTACCTAACTATGGAACGTGAAGGCGCAATTGGAGAGGGTTCTGTATTTAAAGATACAAACGAAGCGCTAATCGCATACCAGAATGGGTTTGTACACCTTCATTCTCGTGTTGCAATTCCTGCTTCTTCTCTTAATAAATCTGCTTTTACTGAAGAGCAGAATAAACAGTTGCTTGTTACAACGGTTGGTAAGCTGATCTTCAATGAGATCTTGCCTGAGTCGTTCCCGTATATTAACGAACCGACGACTACAAACCTTGAAGTAGCAACCCCTGAAAGGTACTTCCTTCCACATGGTGTAAATGTGAAAGAGGAAATCGCGAAGCGTGACATGATTTCTCCGTTTAAGAAAGGCATACTTGGTAAGATTATTGCCGAAGTATTCAAGCGTTTCAAAGTGACGGAAACATCTCGCATGCTAGACCGTATGAAGGACCTTGGATTTAAATATTCAACTAAAGCTGGTATTACAGTTGGTGTATCTGACGTAGTAGTACTTGCTGAAAAGCAAGAAATCGTAGCTGAAGCTGAGGAAAAAGTAGAAAAAGTACTCAAGCAGTTCCGTCGTGGACTAATCACTGATGATGAACGTTATGACCGTGTTATCTCAATCTGGAGTGCAGCAAAAGACCGCATCCAGGAGAAGCTAATGAAAACTCTTGAAACTGATAACCCAATCTTTATGATGAGTGATTCAGGAGCTCGTGGTAACGCGTCTAACTTTACGCAGTTAGCAGGTATGCGTGGTTTGATGGCTAATCCATCTGGACAAATCATCGAACTTCCGATCAAATCCAGCTTCAGAGAAGGTCTAACGGTACTAGAATACTTTATCTCCACTCACGGAGCTCGTAAAGGTCTTGCTGATACAGCACTTAAGACGGCTGACTCTGGTTACCTAACACGTCGACTTGTCGATGTTGCACAGGACGTTATCGTTCGCGAAGATGACTGTGGAACAGATCGTGGACTTGAAGTTAGTGCGATAAAGAACGGAAATGAATTGATTGAAGGGCTGTTTGATCGTCTTGTTGGACGTGTAGCGTTCAAGAAAGTGAAACACCCTGAAACAAATGACGTTCTAGTAGAGAAGAATTCTCTTATTACTGAAGATATTGCTGCAGCAATTGTTGAAGCTGGTATCGAGGATGTTTATATCCGTTCTGCCTTCACATGTAGCACACGCCACGGCGTATGTAAGAAATGTTACGGTCGCAACCTTGCAACCGGTACTCGCGTAGAGGTTGGGGAAGCAGTTGGAATTATCGCTGCTCAATCAATCGGTGAGCCAGGTACTCAGTTGACGATGCGTACATTCCACACAGGTGGGGTTGCCGGAGATGATATCACTCAAGGTCTACCACGTATCCAAGAACTATTTGAAGCTCGTAATCCAAAAGGTCAAGCTGTTATTTCTGAACTTGACGGAACAGTTATCGATATGGCTGACGTTAAGGAAAAGAAAGAAATCGTTGTTCAGGGTGAAACCGAGACACGTAATTACCCAGTCCCTTATGGTGCACGACTAAAAATAGGAGTAGGCGATGTGGTTCAGGCTGGCCAAGCTCTAACTGAAGGTTCAATTGATCCTAAGCAACTTCTAACGATCAGCGGTATTGACGGCGTACAAGAGTACCTTCTAGCAGAAGTGCAAAAGGTATATCGTATGCAGGGTGTTGAAATCGGTGATAAGCACGTTGAAGTAATGGTTCGTCAAATGATGCGTAAGATTCGTGTTATTGATGCAGGGGATACTGAAGTACTTCCTGGATCACTCGTTGACATCCACCAATTCAAAGATGTTAATAGAAGAGTTCTTGTTAAGGGCGGATTGCCTGCTACTGGACGTCCGGTTCTTCTCGGAATCACGAAAGCATCTCTTGAAACTGAATCCTTCCTATCAGCTGCATCATTCCAGGAAACAACTCGTGTCCTAACTGATGCTGCGATAAAAGGTAAACGTGACGAACTTCTTGGTCTAAAGGAAAATGTTATTATCGGTAAACTTGTTCCGGCAGGTACTGGTATGCAACGTTACCGTAGGATCAATGTTGCTGGTGAAGCACAAGAAGCAACAGAACATCTAGAGCAAGATGAAAGTGCTTTAGTGAATCAAGAATAAACAGGGAAGTGTTGACATCGGGAGTACAGGGTGATATTATATCCAAGGTGCTCCCGATAATCCTGTTGCTTTGGAGGATATATTTGTGTCTTATGAAAAAGTATCACAGGCAGAGGAATTAATAATCGGGACGAAACAAACTCTAAAGGCCCTCCAGATTGGGGAAGCGAAGGAAGTATTTGTTGCTGACGACGCTGACCGCAGGGTTACTTCTAAGGTTGTTGCTCTCGCTAAAGAGAAGAGCATTCCTATACACCGGGTTGATTCAATGAAAAAACTTGGCAAGGCATGCGGCATCGAAGTAGGGGCGGCAACAGTTACGATAAAAGCATAACCGTTTTTGTCTGGTTCAGTTTTTAACTATCCGGCAAAAACTTTCCTTTTATCTATACATGAACCACCTGGATGTGTGGGCTTGCTAATCACTTAAGAAGGGAGGAAAACAAAATGCCAACTATTAACCAACTTGTTCGCAAGGGACGTGTTTCTAAGTCAAAGAAATCTGACTCTCCTGCATTGAACAAAGGATATAATAGCTTCAAAAAGACTCATACAGATCTTTCATCTCCACAAAAACGTGGTGTATGTACTCGTGTGGGTACAATGACTCCAAAGAAGCCGAACTCCGCATTGCGTAAATACGCTCGTGTTCGTCTTACTAACGGAATCGAAGTTACTGCTTATATCCCTGGTATCGGTCACAACCTTCAAGAGCACAGTGTAGTGCTTATCCGTGGAGGACGTGTTAAAGATTTACCGGGTGTACGTTATCACATCGTACGTGGTGCACTTGACACTGCAGGTGTTAACGACCGTATGCAAGGTCGTTCTAAATACGGTACTAAGAGACCGAAAGCAGCTAAGAAGTAATAAATTCTTTAACAACAAATTAGAAAGGGGGTTTTCCCATGCCACGTAAAGGTCCAGTAGAACGTCGCGACGTATTACCAGATCCAATTTACAAATCCAAGCTTGTAACTCGCCTAATCAACCGTCTTATGGTAGACGGCCAAAAAGGTAAAGCACAACAAGTTCTTTACAAAGCATTTGATCTTATCCAGGAGCGTACAAACACGGAAGCAATGGAAGTGTTTGATCAAGCGTTGAAAAACGTTATGCCAGTACTTGAAGTACGCGCTCGTCGTGTTGGTGGTGCTAACTACCAGGTACCGGTTGAGGTACGTCCAGACCGTCGTACAACTCTAGGACTTCGTTACCTTGTTAACTATTCCCGTCTTCGCGGTGAAAAGACAATGGTAGAAAGACTAGCATACGAAATTATGGATGCAGCTAATAACACTGGTGCTTCTGTTAAGAAGCGTGAAGAAATGCACAAAATGGCAGAAGCAAACAAAGCGTTTGCTCACTACCGCTGGTAATCACCAGATAAATCAAACTACTCTCTTTATAAAAGGAAGGAGAAATACTAATGGCAAGAGAATTCTCCTTAAAAGATACACGTAATATCGGTATCATGGCACACATCGATGCTGGTAAAACAACAACAACCGAGCGTATTCTTTTCTATTCAGGGCGTATCCACAAAATCGGTGAGACTCACGAAGGTGGCTCTCAGATGGACTGGATGGAGCAGGAGCAGGAGCGTGGAATCACGATCACTTCTGCTGCTACCACTGCCCAGTGGAAAGATCACCGTGTTAACATCATTGACACGCCTGGTCACGTAGACTTCACGGTAGAAGTTGAACGTTCTTTACGTGTATTAGATGGAGCAGTTGCGGTACTTGATGCTCAATCAGGTGTTGAACCGCAAACAGAAACTGTTTGGCGTCAAGCTACAAACTACGGAGTTCCACGTATCGTATTCATCAACAAGATGGATAAACTAGGTGCGGACTTCCTATATTCCACAGGTACACTTAATGACCGTCTGCAAGCTAACGCTCATCCTGTTCAGCTACCAATCGGTGCTGAAGACGAGTTCGAAGGTATTATCGACCTTATTTCAATGCAGGCATTCTACTACCTTGATGAACTTGGTTCTCGTACTGAAGCTCGCGAAATTCCTGCTGAATACAAGGAACAAGCGGAAGAGTACCGTACGAAGTTGATCGAAGCTGTAGCAGAGCTTGAAGAAGATCTAATGATGAAATACCTTGAAGGTGAAGAGCTAACAGAGGATGAAATCAAAGCTGCAATCCGTAAAGGAACTTGTAACGTTGAATTCTACCCTGTACTATGCGGATCTGCATTTAAGAACAAAGGTGTTCAGCTAGTTCTTGATGCTGTTCTTGATTATCTTCCTTCACCACTAGATGTTCCTGCAATCAAAGGTCATCTAAAAGATTCTGAAGAAGAAGTACTTCGTTCTGCTGACGATAATGGTCCTTTCTCTGCACTTGCATTTAAAGTAATGACTGACCCTTACGTTGGTAAACTAACATTCTTCCGTGTTTACTCAGGAACGCTTTCTGCAGGTTCTTACGTTAAGAACTCTACAAAAGACAAGCGTGAACGTGTAGGACGTATTCTTCAGATGCACGCTAACTCTCGTGAAGAAATCTCTACTGTATACGCAGGAGATATCGCAGCAGCAGTTGGCTTGAAAGATACTTCTACTGGTGACACTCTATGTGACGAAAAGGATACAGTTATCCTTGAGTCAATGGACTTCCCAGATCCAGTTATCTCGGTTGCTATCGAACCAAAAACGAAGAGTGACCAAGATAAGATGGCAGTAGCACTTGCTAAGCTTGCTGAAGAAGATCCAACTTTCAAAACTGAAACAAACGAAGAGACTGGCCAGACAATTATTTCTGGTATGGGTGAACTTCACCTTGATATCATCGTTGACCGTCTTCGTCGTGAGTTCAAAGTTGATGCAACGGTTGGTGCTCCTCAGGTTGCTTATCGTGAGTCTATTAAAAAGGCTGCTAAGGTTGAAGGTAAATTCGTACGTCAGTCTGGTGGTCGTGGACAATACGGACACGTATGGGTTGAATTTGAACCTAACGAAGAAGGCGCTGGTTTTGAATTTGAAAACAAGATTGTCGGTGGTGTAGTTCCACGTGAATATGTACCGGCAGTTGAAGCTGGACTTCGTGATTCAATGGACAACGGTCTACTTGCAGGTTACCCACTAATCGACGTTAAAGCACGTCTGGTTGATGGCTCTTACCACGATGTCGACTCTAACGAGATGGCATTTAAAGTAGCTGCATCTATGGCTCTTAAGAAAGCTAAAGACCATTGTAACCCAGCTCTACTTGAACCAATGATGAAGGTTGAAGTTGTAGTACCAGAGGAATACATGGGCGATATCATGGGCGACGTAACTAGCCGTCGTGGACGCGTAGAAGGTATGGCTGCTCGCGGAAACGCACAGGTTATCAACGCGTTCGTACCACTATCAGAAATGTTTGGTTATGCAACTACTCTTCGTTCTCGTACTCAAGGACGCGGTACTTACACGATGTCTTTCGATCACTACGAAGAAGTACCTAAATCAATTTCTGCAGAAATCATCAAAAAAGCTACAGGCGAATAATTGTAGCAAATCAAGTTTTGTTGTAATCTAAGATAGGCGAGAATTAAACGATTCATACGCCTATCTTGGCATAGATAATTCTTTGGTAATTAAAGGAGGAAACACTAATGTCAAAAGAAAAATTCGACCGTTCGAAACCCCATGTTAACATTGGTACAGTTGGACACGTTGACCATGGTAAAACTACTCTAACAGCTGCGATCACTTCAGTGCTTCATAAGCGTTCAGGTAATGGTACTGCTATGGCTTACGACCAAATCGATGGTGCTCCAGAAGAGCGCGAGCGTGGAATCACAATCTCAACTGCACACGTTGAGTACGAAACTGAAAACCGTCACTATGCACACGTTGACTGCCCAGGTCACGCTGACTATGTTAAAAACATGATCACTGGTGCTGCACAAATGGACGGCGGAATCCTAGTAGTATCTGCTGCTGACGGCCCAATGCCTCAAACTCGTGAGCACATCCTTCTTTCTCGTCAAGTTGGTGTACCTATGCTTGTTGTATTCTTGAACAAGTGTGACATGGTTGACGACGAAGAGCTACTAGAACTAGTTGAAATGGAAGTTCGTGATCTTCTTACAGAGTACGACTTCGATGGCGACGAAGTTCCAGTAATCAAAGGTTCTGCACTTAAAGCTCTTGAAGGCGACGAAGAGTACGAAGCGAAAATCTTCGAACTTATGGACGCTGTAGATGAGTACATTCCAACTCCTGAGCGTGACACTGACAAGCCATTCATGATGCCGGTTGAGGACGTATTCTCAATCACTGGTCGTGGTACAGTTGCTACAGGTCGTGTTGAGCGTGGACAAGTTAAAGTCGGTGACGAAATTGAAATTCTTGGTCTTCAAGAAGAGAGCAAGAAAACAACTGTTACTGGTGTAGAAATGTTCCGTAAGCTTCTTGACTATGCAGAAGCTGGCGACAACATTGGAGCACTACTTCGTGGTGTATCTCGTGATGACATTCAGCGTGGTCAAGTTCTAGTTAAGCCTGGTACTGTTAAGGCTCACACTAAGTTCAAAGCTGAAGTTTACGTTCTTTCTAAAGAAGAAGGTGGACGTCATACTCCATTCTTCGCTAACTACCGTCCTCAGTTCTACTTCCGTACAACTGACGTAACTGGTACTATTCAACTTCCAGAAGGCGTTGAAATGGTTATGCCTGGAGACAACATCGAAATGACAGTTGAACTTATCGCTCCGATCGCAATCGAAGATGGAACGAAGTTCTCTATCCGTGAAGGTGGACGTACTGTAGGCGCAGGCGTTGTTGCAACAATCATCGAGTAGTATCGATTAATTGAAAGCACCCGGATAACACCGGGTGCTTTTTTATATGAAATATTGTGAAAATATCAAAGCAGCTTGCAATTTTCGAAGTCGCCCGTTATAATATTAAAAGTGTGCGATCGACATATTAATTAACTAGACAAAAGCCTTGCATAACTAGTGCGGATTTAGTATAATGAGAATGTTGGTCATAAACAGCGATGAAGTGGAAGGTTGCTGACACACCCGGCCCCTTTGCCATGGCGAGTGTGTTGGGGTTATTTTCACGGAGAACTGTCTATTAAAATATGGGCGAAAAAGGAGGGGAAATAATGGCAAAACAAAAGATTCGTATTCGTTTAAAAGCATATGATCACCGTATTCTAGATCAATCTGCTGAGAAAATCGTAGAAACAGCAAAACGTTCAGGTGCAAAAGTATCCGGACCAATCCCGTTGCCGACGGAAAGAGCTGTTTATACAGTTCTACGTGCGGTTCACAAGTACAAAGATGCTCGTGAGCAATTCGAAATGCGTACGCACAAGCGTCTAATCGACATCATTGAGCCAACACCACAAACGGTTGATTCACTAATGCGTTTAGATCTACCGTCAGGCGTTGACATTGAAATTAAACTTTAACTTTAATAGAACGCTATATAAAATTTATACAAAACACATTTAGGAGGTGTGACTAATGACCAAAGGAATCTTAGGAAGAAAAGTAGGCATGACTCAAGTCTTTGCTGACAACGGTGATATTATTCCGGTAACTGTGGTTGAAGCAGAACCTAACGTTGTTCTTCAAAAGAAAGTTGTTGACACAGACGGATACGAAGCAATTCAAATCGGATTTGCTGACAAGAAGAAGTCTCGTTACAACAAGCCAGAAGCAGGCCATGCTACAAAAGCGAGCACGACACCTAAGCGCTTCGTGAAGGAAATTCGTAACGCTGAAGGTAGTTACGAAATTGGTCAGGAAGTCAAAGTTGATATCTTTAACGAAGGTGACGTAGTTGATGTAACTGGTACGTCTAAAGGGAAAGGTTTCCAAGGTGCAATCAAGCGCCATAACCAATCTCGCGGACCAATGACTCACGGTTCTCGTTACCACCGTCGTCCTGGTGCTATGGGTCCAATCGATCCAATGCGCGTAATGAAAGGTAAACTTCTACCTGGACGTATGGGTGGCGAACGTGTAACAGTTCAAAACCTTGAAATTGTTAAAGTTGATACTGAACGTAATCTACTTCTAGTAAAAGGGAACGTACCTGGAGCTAAGAAGAGCTATGTGACTATCCAAAGTGCTAATAAAGCACAAGAAGCTAAGTAAGAAGGGAGGATATCCAAGTGCCTAAAGTAACAATGTTCAACCAATCCGGAGCACAGGTCGGCGATGTAGAACTCGCTGAAGCGATCTTCGGAATCGAACCAAACGAAAGTGTTATGTATGATGCGGTAATCATGCAACAAGCATCTTTGCGTCAAGGTAACCATGACGTGAAAAACCGTTCAGAAGTACGCGGTGGTGGAGCTAAACCATGGCGCCAAAAAGGAACAGGTCGTGCTCGTCAGGGCTCAATCCGTTCACCACAATGGGTTGGCGGCGGAGTAGTATTTGGTCCAACACCAAGAAGCTATTCTTACAAGCTACCTAAAAAAGTTCGTCGTTTGGCGATCAAGTCCGCATTGTCTTCTAAAGTACAAGAAGAAAACTTTGTAGCTGTGGACAGCCTTTCTTTTGATGCTCCGAAAACAAAAGAAATGGTATCAGTACTTTCAAGTCTTTCAGCAGATAGCAAAACACTAATCGTTACAGGTGACTATAACGAAGCTGTTGCATTATCTGCACGTAATATTCCTGGTGTTACTGTTGTAACTTCAGCTGGAATCAATATCCTTGATGTCCTTAAAGCTGATAAACTAGTTATGACAAAAGACGCTTTGGAAAAAGTAGAGGAGGTGCTAGCGTAATGAACGCTCGTGACATCATTAAGCGCCCCGTTATTACTGAAGCTACTACAGACGTAATGGCAGACAAAAAATATACGTTCGAAGTTGATACTCGTGCTAACAAAACTCAAATCAAGAATTCTCTAGAAGAAATCTTCGGAGTTAAAGTTGCTGGAGTAAACACTCAGAATTATATGGGTAAAAAGAAACGTGTTGGCCGCCATAGCGGATTCACACCACGTCGTAAAAAAGCTATCGTGACGCTTACACCGGATAGCAAAGAATTGGACTTCTTTGAAGGCTAAGAACAATTGTGAAGGAGGGAAATGAGAATGGCGATTAAAAAGTATAAACCGACCACTAACGGTCGTCGTGGTATGTCAGTATCTGACTTTGCTGAGATCACTACAGACCAGCCGGAAAAATCGTTGCTTACGCCGCTTCACAAGAAAGGCGGACGTAACAGCCAAGGTCGTTTAACTGTTCGTCACCAAGGTGGCGGTCATAAACGTAAATACCGTGTTATTGACTTTAAACGAGACAAAGATGGAATACCAGGACGCGTTGCTACAATCGAATACGATCCAAACCGTTCTGCTAACATCGCTCTAATCAACTATGCTGATGGAGAGAAGCGTTACATTCTTGCTCCAAAAGGATTTAAAGTAGGAACTGAAATTATGTCTGGCGCTGAAGCTGACATTAAAGTAGGAAACGCTCTTCCACTTATCAACATTCCAGTTGGTACAACAATTCATAACATCGAACTTAAACCAGGTCGCGGTGGACAACTAGTACGTTCTGCAGGCGCAGAAGCTCAGCTACTAGGTAAAGAAGGAAAGTACGTTCTTGTACGTCTTCGTTCAGGAGAAACTCGTATGATTCTTTCCACTTGCCGTGCTACAATTGGTCAAGTTGGTAACCTAGAACATGAACTAATCAACGTTGGTAAAGCTGGACGCTCTCGTTGGATGGGTATCCGCCCTACAGTTCGTGGTTCTGTAATGAACCCAGTCGATCACCCACACGGTGGTGGTGAAGGTCGTGCGCCGATCGGACGTAAATCACCAATGTCACCATGGGGCAAACCAACTCTTGGTTTCAAAACACGTAAGAAAAACAAAGAAACCGACAAGTACATCGTACGTCGTCGTAAAAAGAAGAAAAAATAATGCGATTAACCTACGGTTCCAAGGGGCCGTAGCTTAATCACAAAAGGGAGGTTCACAAATGGGTCGTAGTTTGAAAAAAGGACCTTTTGTCGACGATCATTTAATGAAAAAGGTCGAAGACTTAAATGAAAAGAACGACAAAAAAGTTATTAAAACTTGGTCTCGTCGTTCAACAGTATTCCCAGAATTTATTGGACACACTTTCGCAGTATACGATGGACGCAAGCACGTACCGGTTTATGTATCTGAAGACATGGTCGGCCACAAGCTTGGTGAATTTGCTCCGTCCCGCACTTATCGCGGACATGCTGCAGATGATAAAAAAACTAGACGTTAATTTGAGGGGAGGTACAACGAATGCAAGCTAAAGCTGTTGCAAAACATGTGCGTATTGCTCCTCGTAAAGCACGCTTAGTCGTAGATCTCATTCGGGGAAAGCAAGTTGGTGAAGCTATTGCCATTCTTCGCAACACAAACAAAGCTGCTTCTCCAGTAATCGAGAAAGTGCTTAATTCTGCTATTGCTAACGCAGAACACAATCTTGAACTAGAGCCGAACGATCTTACGGTTGCTCAAGTGTTTGTAGACGAAGGAGTAACAATGAAACGTTTCCGCCCACGTGCTATGGGTCGTGCTAGCCGTATTAACAAGCGCACTAGCCATATCACAGTAGTGGTATCAGAAAAGAAGGAGGGATAACGAGTGGGTCAAAAAGTTAATCCAGTAGGACTTCGAATTGGCGTTATCCGTGATTGGGAGTCTAAATGGTACGCAGACAAAGATTACGCTGACCTTTTACACGAAGATATTAAAATTCGTGAATATATTCAAAAGCGCTTGAAAGATGCATCTGTTTCAGCTGTTGAAATCGAGCGTGCAGCAAACCGAGTAAACGTAACAGTTAAGACTGCTAAGCCTGGTATGGTGATCGGTAAAGGTGGTTCTGAAGTTGAGTCTCTTCGTAAGTCTCTTACAGAACTAACAGGCAAGCGAGTTCACGTTAACATTTTCGAAATCAAACAAGCTGACATCGACGCAACTCTAGTTGCTGAAAACATCGCTCGTCAACTTGAAAACCGCATCTCATTCCGTCGTGCTATGAAGCAAACAATTCAACGTGCGATGAGAGCTGGTGCAAAAGGTATTAAAACTGAAGTATCTGGACGTCTAAACGGTGCAGATATTGCTCGTTCTGAATCATACAGTGAAGGTACTGTGCCTCTTCACACACTTCGTGCTGACATCGACTATGGTACTGCAGAAGCAGATACTACGTATGGTAAGCTTGGTGTGAAGATTTGGATCTATCGTGGTGAAGTCCTTCCAACGAAAGGAACGCAAAAAGAGGAAGGGGGAAAATAAATCATGTTGTTACCTAAACGTGTTAAATACCGCAGAGAACATCGCGGAAAAATGCGCGGACGTGCTAAAGGTGGCACTGAAGTTGCATTCGGCGAATACGGTCTACAAGCACAAGATGCTAGCTGGATCACTAACCGTCAAATCGAATCTGCTCGTATCGCTATGACTCGTTACATGAAACGTGGCGGTAAAGTATGGATCAAAATTTTCCCATCTAAGCCTTATACAGCTAAACCTCTAGAAGTTCGAATGGGTTCCGGTAAAGGTGCTCCTGAAGGCTGGGTAGCTGTAGTAAAGCCAGGGAAAATCATGTTTGAAATCGCAGGTGTTTCTGAAGAAGTAGCGCGTGAAGCTCTTCGTCTTGCTTCTCATAAACTTCCTGTTAAAACTAAGTTCGTAAAACGCGAAGAAGTGGGTGGTGACACAAATGAAAGCTGAGGAAATTCGTAACTTGACCACTGCTGAAATCGAACAGAAAGCGAAGTCTTTCAAAGAAGAGCTTTTCAATCTTCGCTTTCAACTCGCTACAGGTCAACTGGAAAACCCAGCCCGCATTCGTGAAGTCCGTAAATCAATCGCTCGCGCTAACACAGTGTTGCGTGAAAGAGAGTTAGGAATCACAAACGGTTAATATGAGGGGAGGTTTGCGAAATGAGCGAACGCAATAATCGCAAAGTATATGTTGGTCGTGTTGTCTCAGACAAAATGGACAAAACAATCACTGTTATGGTTGAGACTTATAAAATGCACCCACTATACGGTAAACGCGTGAAATACTCTAAGAAGTTTAAAGCGCATGATGAAAACAACTCTGCAAAGATCAACGACGTAGTTCGTATTATGGAAACTCGTCCACTATCAAAAGACAAGCGTTTCCGTCTTGTTGAGGTTGTTGAAGAAGCAGTAATTATCTAAATGAACTCGGATCATTTACTCATGTCCGAAGGGAGGTCTATCTAAATGATTCAACAGGAATCTCGTTTGAAATCTGCAGACAACTCTGGTGCTCGTGTGTTGCAATGCATTAAGGTTCTCGGTGGTACTGGTCGTAAGACTGCTAACATCGGTGACGTAATTGTGTGTTCGGTGAAACAGGCAACACCTGGTGGCGTTGTTAAGAAGGGTGAAGTTGTTAGAGCTGTTATCGTACGCAGTAAAAGCGGAGTACGTCGTCCAGATGGTTCATACATCAAATTCGACGAAAACGCTGCGGTATTAATCCGTGATGACAAAGGACCACGCGGAACTCGTATTTTCGGACCGGTTGCTCGTGAACTTCGTGACAACCAGTACATGAAAATCGTATCTCTTGCTCCAGAAGTTCTTTAATCGTTTGAAAATAGATGCCTTGTAAGGAGGTGCGCAGGACGTTATGCACGTTAAAAAAGGTGATAAAGTTAAAGTGATTTCAGGTAAGGACAAAGGAAAGCAAGGTGTGATCCTTGAAGCTTACCCGAAAAAAGATAGAGTTATCGTGGAAGGTGTTAATCTTGTTAAGAAACATTCCAAACCATCACAGGCTAACCCACAGGGTGGAATTGTTGAACAAGAAGCAGCTGTCCATGTTTCTAACGTAATGGCACTAGATCCTAAATCTGGTGAACCAACTCGAGTTGGATATAAAGAGGAAAACGGCAAAAAAGTTCGTATCGCAAAAAAATCCGGTGAAGTACTCGATAAGTAGTTTGTAGCGAAAGGAGGTCTATCCGATGAACCGTCTTCAAGAAAAGTATCAAAATGAAACGAAACCTTCTCTTATGGAGAAATTTAATTACTCTTCCGTTATGGAAGTGCCAAAAGTTGAGAAAATTGTAATCAACATGGGTGTGGGTGACGCAGTACAAAACCCTAAAGCTCTTGATACAGCTGTAGAAGAGCTTCAATTACTAGCAGGTCAAAAGCCTGTTATCACGAAAGCGAAGAAATCAATCGCTGGTTTCAAACTTCGTGAAGGTATGCCGATCGGTGCGAAGGTTACACTTCGTGGCAATCGTATGTATGATTTCTTAGATAAACTAGTTTCTGTATCACTACCACGTGTACGTGACTTCAGAGGTGTTTCTAAGAAAGCATTCGATGGCCGTGGTAACTACACACTTGGCATCAAAGAACAATTGATTTTCCCTGAAATTGATTACGATAATGTAAACAAAGTGCGCGGAATGGACATCGTTATCGTAACAACAGCTAAAACGGACGAAGAGAGCCGTGAAATGTTGACACAACTAGGTATGCCATTTCAAAAGTAAGTAAGGAGGGAAAATTGTGGCGAAAAAATCAATGATCGCGAAGCAAAAACGCCAAGCAAAGTTTAATGTGCAGGAATACACACGTTGTGAACGTTGTGGACGTCCTCACTCTGTTATTCGCAAATTTAAACTTTGCCGTATTTGTTTCCGTGAACTTGCATACAAAGGTCAAATCCCAGGCGTTAAAAAGGCTAGCTGGTAAACCCGAGATAGGGAAGGAGGTAATTACTAATGGTCATGACTGATCCAATTGCAGATATGCTTACACGAATTCGTAACGCAAACACAGTGCGTCACGAAAAACTAGAATTACCTGCATCTAATTCAAAGAGAAACATTGCTGAAATCCTCAAGCGTGAAGGTTTCGTACGCGATGTTGAAATCGTTGAAGACAACAAGCAGGGCATCATCCGTATCTTTCTTAAGTACGGTTCTAACAACGAGCGCGTTATCACTGGCTTAAAGCGAATCAGTAAACCTGGTCTTCGCGTATACGCTAAAGCTGACGAAGTACCTCGCGTACTTGGCGGCCTAGGAATCGCTCTTGTTTCTACTTCTAAAGGAATTATGACGGACAAAGAAGCTCGTCAACAGCAAGTAGGCGGCGAAGTACTAGCTTACGTTTGGTAATTCTTAAAAGCGGAATGGAGGTGTAATTATGTCACGTGTCGGACTTAAACCGATCGAAATCCCAAGAGATGTAACGATTGATATTAAAGAAGACGTTGTAACAGTAAAGGGACCTAAAGGTGAACTTTCTCGTACGTTCAACTCCGATATTAAAGTAAATATCGATGATAACGTGCTTACTGTTGCTCGTCCTTCAGAAAATAAAGAGCACCGTGCTCTACACGGAACAACTCGCAGCCTGATCGCTAACATGGTTGAAGGTGTGACTAAAGGTTTCGAAAAGAGCCTTGAAATCATCGGAGTTGGTTGGCGTGCTAGCAAGTCTGGTCAAAAACTAGTGCTTAACGTTGGTTACTCTCACCCAGTTGAGATCGTACCAGAAGAAGGCATTGAAGTTGAAGTTCCTTCTAACACGAAGGTTCTTGTAAAAGGTATCGATAAAGAGCGTGTTGGAGCTGTTGCAGCAAACATCCGTTCAGTACGTCTTCCAGAGCCTTATAAAGGCAAAGGTATCCGTTATGAAGGCGAATATGTTCGTCGTAAAGAAGGTAAAACTGGTAAATAGGTAAAAACCTAGCGGAAAGGAGTGACATTTCATGATCACTAAAGCCGATAAAAACAAAGCGCGTCAAAAGAGACACGCTCGCGTTCGTCGTAACGTAACCGGCACAGCTGAACGTCCTCGTCTTAACGTTTTCCGTTCAAACAAGAACATCTATGCTCAGCTTATCGATGATGTCAAAGGCGTAACTTTGGTATCAGCATCTAGCATGGAACAAGGAATGGACGTTAACAACGGAAGTAACACAGAAGCTGCTAACAAAGTCGGAGAAGCAATTGCAAAGCGTGCTGTTGAAGCAGGTCATACAGAAGTGGTATTTGACCGCGGTGGGTATTTATACCACGGACGTGTTAAAGCTCTTGCAGACGCAGCTCGTGAAGCTGGACTGAAATTTTAATAAAAAGGAGGTTAACCCATGCGTAGCATTGATGCTAACAAACTAGAACTTGAAGAACGCGTAGTTACCGTTAACCGTGTAGCGAAAGTTGTAAAAGGTGGACGTCGTTTCCGCTTTGCAGCAATCGTAGTAGTCGGAGATAAAAACGGTCACGTAGGCTTCGGAACTGGTAAAGCGCAGGAAGTTCCTGAAGCAATTCGCAAAGCTATCGAAGACGCGAAGAAGAACTTGATCACAGTTCCTGTTGTTGGAACTACAATTCCTCACCAAATCACAGGTCACTTTGGAGCAGGTAACGTACTATTGAAGCCAGCTTCTGAAGGTACTGGAGTAATCGCTGGTGGACCTGTCCGTGCGGTATTAGAACTTGCTGGTGTAGGCGACATTCTATCGAAGTCTCTTGGATCTAACAATCCGATTAACATGGTGCGTGCAACATTAAACGGCCTTGAAAACCTCAAGCGTGCGGAAGACGTTGCAAAGCTTCGTGGAAAATCTGTAGAAGAGCTATTAGGTTAAGGGAGGGATAACAGATGGCTAAGAAATTAGAAATCACCCTCTCACGTAGTGTGATTGGTCGCCCTCAAGACCAACGCGTGACGGTAAAAACTCTTGGACTGAACAAGATGCATCAAACGGTTGTTCATAGCGACAACCCTGCAATTCGCGGTATGGTTAACAAGGTATCTCACCTTGTAACTGTTAACGAAATCGATGCATAAAAAATCTATACATTGAGGAGGTGCTCACATTGAAACTACACGAACTAAAACCATCTGAAGGTTCTCGTAAAGAACGCAACAGACTTGGTCGCGGTATTGCAACAGGTAACGGTAAGACATCTGGTCGCGGTCAAAAAGGTCAAAAGTCTCGTTCTGGCGGCGGAGTACGCCCAGGTTTCGAGGGAGGACAGCTTCCAATTTTCAAACGTCTACCGAAGCGTGGATTTACAAACATGAACCGCAAAGAGTTCGCGATTGTTAATCTTGAATCGTTAAACCGTTTTGAAGATGGAACTGAAGTTTCCCCAGAACTACTTCTAGAAACTGGCGTTGTCAGCAAAGAAAAAGCTGGAATTAAGATTCTAGGTAATGGTAAGCTAGATAAAAAGCTTACCGTGAAAGCCCACAAGTTTTCAGCTTCAGCAAAAGAAGCGATTGAAGCGGCAGGCGGAAATACTGAGGTGATCTAATGTTCCAAGCAATCTCCAACATTATGCGCGTAGGTGATATTAGAAACAAAGTCATTTTCACCCTACTCATGCTTGTCGTGTTCCGTATCGGAACATTCATACCGGTTCCTGGTGTGAACAGAGAAGTATTACAATTTCAAGATCAGATGAGTCTCTTCGGAGTACTCAACACCTTTGGCGGTGGAGCGTTGCAAAACTTCTCCATCTTTGCCATGGGAATCATGCCGTACATCACTGCTTCAATCATAGTGCAGCTTTTACAGATGGATGTTGTTCCTAAGTTTACCGAATGGTCAAAACAGGGAGAAGCTGGACGTAAAAAGCTTACGCAGGTTACTAGATATGGGACGATCGGCCTTGGACTGATCCAGGGTGTCGCGTTATCTATCGGTTTCAACAATATGGTTGGAGGACAGTTGATTACAGATGCAGGTTTCTTGACGTATCTTAATATTGCTCTTGTTCTTACAGCCGGAACGGCTTTTTTGATGTGGTTAGGTGAACAGATTACTGCTAAAGGTGTTGGTAATGGAATCTCCATCATTATCTTTGCCGGAATTGTAGCTGCAATTCCTCCTGGTCTTAACCAGTTGTATGCACAGATGTTTGAAGGAGCGCAGGATGAGTTGTTCATTAACATCGTTACACTGGCGATCATTGCTCTTGCAGCATTAGCGATCGTTGTAGCTGTTATTTTCGTTCAACAAGGCCTTCGCAAAATTCCAATCCAATACGCTAAACGTACTGTTAATCGCAGACAAGTTGGCGGACAATCAACTCACTTACCGATTAAGGTAAATGCAGCAGGTGTTATTCCAGTTATCTTTGCAATATCACTTATCATTACTCCTCCGACAGTCGCAAGATTGTTTGGAAGTAATTCGGTAACAGATTGGATCGTCAGAATCTTTGATTACACACAGCCTATTGGCATGGTCGTGTATGCGTTACTCATCATTGGCTTTACGTATTTCTATACGTTTGTCCAGGTGAATCCGGAGAAGATGGCAGAGAATCTTAAGAAACAGGGTGGATATATTCCTGGTATTCGTCCAGGTAATGCTACTGAAACGTACATTACTAAAATTCTCTATCGTTTAACATTTGTAGGAGCTCTATTCCTTGCTGTTATTTCGATTATTCCGGTGTTTTTCACAACCGTAGCAGGACTGCCGCAAACGCTGCAAATCGGCGGAACAAGCTTGCTGATCGTTGTTGGGGTAGCGCTTGATACGATGAAGCAAATTGAAAGTCAATTAATTAAACGTCATTATAAAGGCTTTATTAAATCTTGAGGATAAACTGGGAAGAACTTTCTTCCCCTCCTTCATCCTCGATTGGGTGACGTATGGAGGGATTAGATGAATCTAGTATTAATGGGGCTCCCGGGTGTCGGAAAAGGAACCCAGGCAGAAAAGATTGTCGAAAAGTATGGCATCCCTCATATCTCAACAGGAGATATGTTCCGAGCAGCGATTAAAGAAGGAACACCTCTTGGTATAAAAGCAAAAGAGTACATGGATTCCGGAAATCTCGTACCCGATGAAGTTACGATTGGTATAGTACGAGACCGTTTAGGAAAAGATGATTGCGAAAAAGGTTTTCTCCTTGATGGTTTTCCAAGAACAGTAGCTCAAGCAGAAGCTCTTGAGAAGATTCTCTCCGATTTGGATAGACAGTTGGATTACGTTGTTAATATCGCTGTTGAAGAAGATCAACTCATGAAGAGATTGACTGGGCGTCGTGTTTGTAAGGACTGTGGAGCAACCTATCATGCGATCTTCAATCCTCCAAAGGAAGAAGGGGTCTGTGATAAGTGCGGGGGAGAACTTTATCAAAGAGATGACGATAAAGAAGAAACTGTTCGCACACGCCTCGAAGTCAACAAGCAGCAACAGCAACCGTTGTTGACCTTTTATGAAGGCAAAGGCTATTTAAAAACCATTGACGGCAACAGAGACATCAATGTGGTGTTTGAAGATATCGACCAACTCCTCGGAGGGTTGTCGTAATGATTATTTGCAAGACTCCTCGCGAACTTGATATCATGCGAGAGGCAGGCAAAATTGTCGCATTAACGCATCAAGAACTGCAGAAGCACATTAAGCCTGGAGTTACGACAAAAGAGCTGGATACGATTGCCGATCGGTTTATTCGTCAGCTTGGTGCAATTCCTTCCTTTAAGGGTTACAATGGATTTACTGGAAGTATCTGCGCTTCTGTAAATGAAGAGCTGGTACATGGTATTCCAGGAGATCGCGTGTTGGCGGAGGGAGATATTATCAGCATCGATATCGGTGCTAAATATAAAGGTTATCATGGCGATTCAGCCTGGACCTATCCTGTTGGCACTATCTCAGAAAAAGACGAACGGTTGTTAAAAGTTACCGAGGAATCGTTATATAAAGGATTGGCTGAGGCGAAGGTCGGGAAAAGACTTTCCGATATCTCTCATGCAATTCAAACGTATGCGGAAGCTGAAGGTTTCTCGATCGTACGGGAATATGTTGGTCATGGTGTAGGTCAGGACCTTCATGAAGATCCTCAAATTCCTCATTATGGTCCTCCAGGAAAAGGACCGAGGCTCAAGCAAGGCATGGTTCTTGCGGTAGAGCCGATGGTGAATATGGGCTCTCGTTATGTTCGAACACTTTCAGATAACTGGACTGTAGTAACAACTGACGGTAAAAATTGCGCTCATTTTGAGCATACTTTTACTGTTACAGAAGAAGGATATGAAATTTTAACAAAGGCCTAAGTGAAGGTGATGGTTCTTGAAAGAGTCGGATACCGTGCCCGAGATCGGTCGGATCGTGCGGAACAAACGGGGAAGAGACGCTGAACAATATAGCGTGATTGTTGAAGTAATAGATGATCGTTATGTTTTCATCGCAGATGGCGACAAACGAAAATTTGATCGTCCAAAGCGAAAGAACCTCGCACACCTGGAGCTAATGAATTATGTATCCCCTGAGGTAAAGCGAAGTCTTGAGGAAACGAGCCGAGTCACTAATGGCAAGCTGCGTTTCGCGATCTCAAAGTATATGAATGAATATGTCATTGATTTAAAGGAGGGAGAGCAAGTAGATGGCTAAGGAAGACGTTATTGAAATGGAAGGCAAAGTTATCGAACCTCTACCGAATGCAATGTTCAGAGTAGAACTCGAAAACGGTCATAAGATCCTTGCTCACGTATCCGGGAAGATACGCATGCATTACATTCGTATTTTGCCAGGCGACAAAGTAACTGTTGAGCTTTCTCCATATGACTTATCACGTGGTCGAATCACGTATCGATATAAATAAAAAAGTTAATCTCCGAATACAAGGAGGGTAAAAACAATGAAGGTAAGACCATCAGTAAAACCAATTTGTGAAAAATGTAAAGTTATTCGCCGTAAAGGTAAAGTAATGGTTATCTGCGATAACCCTAAGCATAAGCAAAAACAAGGTTAATATATAAGGAGGTGCAACGAAATGGCACGTATTGCTGGTATTGATGTTCCACGCGAAAAACGCATAGTAATCGCGTTAACTTACGTATATGGAATCGGTAAAACTACTGCTAAACAAGTCCTAGTTGATGCTGGTGTATCTGAAGATACACGCGTTCGCGACTTGACTGAAGAAGAACTCGGAAAAATCCGTGAAAAGGTAGACAAAATTAAAGTTGAAGGTGATCTTCGTCGTGAGATTTCTCTTAACATTAAGCGTCTAATCGAGATCGGTTCATATCGTGGTATTCGCCACCGTCGCGGTCTTCCTGTCCGAGGCCAACATACGAAGAACAACTCTCGTACTCGTAAAGGCCCTCGCCGTACAGTAGCAAACAAGAAGAAGTAAGGGAGGTAAACTAACAAATGGCTAAACAACGTAAAGCTAATACACGTAAAAAGCGTGTCAAAAAGAATATTGAGAGTGGAATAGCTCACATTCGTTCTACTTTCAATAATACAATTGTAACTATTACTGACACTCACGGAAATGCTGTATCATGGGCAACTTCTGGGAACATGGGCTTCAGAGGTTCTCGTAAGTCTACTCCATTCGCAGCTCAAATGGCTGCTGAGACAGCTGGTAAAACAGCTCAAGAGCATGGCATGAAGTCAATCGAAGTTTCCGTTAAAGGCCCTGGTGCTGGTCGTGAAGCTGCTATTCGTGCGCTTCAAGCTGTAGGTCTAGAGGTTACTGCGATCCGTGACGTAACTCCAGTACCTCACAACGGTTGCCGTCCGCCAAAACGTCGTAGAGTATAATTAATAGAGAGTTCAAACGTAGATGTTCCCTTCGGGTGAATACCTGGTTTTGAAAAATCTCTTATAGAAAGATTCAATCTATCGGTATACAATTGATGAACATGTCAATAATGATATTGTATAAATTGTTGACGGTTGACGAATCATAATTAGGTTGTTGGTAATGGAACCGCCTAAAGGGATTATTCGGTTAGACACAATGTCTAACCGAAGTTCGACGTTTTGAAGGAGGGTTTGTTGGATGATCGAAATCGAAAAGCCAAAAATTGAAGCGGTAGCTATCAACGAGGATGCTAAATACGGAAAGTTTGTTGTAGAACCATTAGAACGTGGTTATGGAACTACACTAGGGAATTCCCTACGTCGTATCCTGTTATCATCTCTTCCTGGTGCCGCTGTGACATCCGTACAAATTGAAGGAGTACTCCATGAGTTCTCTACAATTGAAGGTGTACACGAAGATGTAACTACTATTATTCTTAATCTTAAGAAGCTAGCAATGAAAGTCTACTCTGAAGAAGAGAAAACATTAGTAGTTGATGTGCAAGGCCCTGGAACGGTAACAGCTGGAGATATTACTCATGACAGCGACGTGGAGATCTTAAACCCTGACCTTCATATTGCTACCCTTTCTGCTAGTGCTCGCTTCCATATGAGAATTACTGCAATTCGTGGAAGAGGTTATGTACAAGCAGAAGGAAACAAGAATGATGAGCAGCCAATTGGTGTAATTCCAGTTGACTCTATCTTTACTCCTGTTTCTCGTGTAAACTACCAAGTTGAGAACACTCGTGTTGGCCAGGTAACTAACTATGACAAACTAACCCTCGACGTTTGGACAGATGGAAGCATACGACCTGAAGAAGCGGTATCGTTAGGGGCAAAGATTTTAAATGAACATTTAAATATTTTTGTCGGCTTAACAGATCAGGCTCAAAATGCTGAAATCATGGTCGAAAAAGAAGAGGACCAAAAAGAGAAAGTGCTTGAGATGACTATCGAAGAGCTTGATCTCTCAGTTCGCTCATATAACTGCCTGAAACGTGCTGGCATTAATACTGTCCAGGAACTTACTCATAAGTCTGAAGAAGACATGATGAAAGTTCGTAATCTAGGACGTAAATCACTAGAAGAAGTACAAGAAAAGCTTGAAGAACTTGGACTTGGACTACGCAACGAAGAATAGATAGATATACAAAGTTGTTGATCTAAGAAACAACAAAGGAGGGAATACTTCATGGCATACCAAAAGTTAGGTCGTACAAGTGATACGCGTAAAGCGTTATTCCGTGACCTTGTTACAGATTTGATCATTAATGAACGTATTGAAACGACAGAATCGAAAGCAAAAGAGCTTCGTTCTTTCATCGACAAAATGATTACACTTGGTAAGCGCGGTGATCTTCACGCTCGCCGTCAAGCAGCTTCTTTCGTTCGCAACGAAATCGCGGATAAAGAATCTGGCCAAGATGCACTTCAAAAACTATTCAGCGATATCGCTACTCGCTATGCGGAGCGCCAAGGCGGTTACACTCGTATCCGTAAACTTGGACCACGCCGCGGTGACGGTGCTGAAATGGTCATCATTGAGCTAGTTTAAATCGCACTCGATAAAAAGGGCGGGACAGGATCTCGACTATGGATACTGATTCTATGCCCTTTTTTAGTGCGTTTTTTTTATTAGCATAAGTAAGATTTAAAAGAGTGGTAGCATGCTGGTTGCCATTACCGAAAGCCTGGCAGATGCCGGGCTTTTTTTACTACGATTTATTCTTTCTAAAAAGCCAAATATGCTATTTTATGAGAGAGAATATTCACGACTGGTGTCTATGTGTCCTTATTCCATGCTGATAGGAAAAAGTGGCGGGGACATAAAAGCATCCGCCATTTTTTCGCACCAGCATATAGCAATGACTTGAATAGGACGATGGGTATACTAGTAGAGACAGAGAGTCAGGAGGAACGAATATGAGCGATTTAATATCCGTTCAAAATGTGTCATTTCGATATCAAAAAGAACACCCCTATGTGCTTAATGATGTATCGTTAACAGTTGAGAAGGGTGAGTGGCTTGCGATTGTGGGTCATAATGGCTCAGGGAAATCTACATTAGCTAGACACCTAAATGGATTGTTACAGCCAGAGAAGGGTGACATTCTTGTCGAAGGATACAATAGTAGAGACGAGGAAAGCATTTGGGAAATTAGAAGAAGAGTCGGTATTGTTTTTCAAAACCCTGACAATCAGTTTGTTGGTACGTCCGTGAGAGATGATGTAGCATTTGGCCTTGAGAATAATGGTGTTCCACGTGAAGAGATGCTAGAGCGCATAGGAGAAAGTATCAAAAGGGTTAAGATGGAGGAGTATGTTGACCAAGAACCTCATCGACTATCAGGTGGACAAAAGCAGAGAGTGGCAATAGCGGGTATCGTTGCTTTAAGACCATCTATCGTTATTTTGGATGAAGCAACTTCAATGCTTGACCCCGCTGGAAGAAAAGAAGTATTAGAGACGATGAGAGAGCTGAAAGAAGAAGAAGGAATGACTGTTATATCGATTACTCATGATCTCGAGGAAGCAGCAAAAGCTGATCGAATGATCGTGATGAATAAGGGTCAGATAATCGATGAAGGACTTCCATCAGCTATCTTTCAAAAGGGAGAAATGCTAGAGGAGATTGGTCTTGATTTGCCTTTCCCTTTGCAGATGCACCGAGCGTTGAAAGAAAGAGGATATCCTCTTGATTCGCTAACACTATCACAGGAGGATCTGGTAGACGCGATATGGACATTACAATCAAAGAATTAGAACATTTATATAGTAAAGGCACTCCGTTCGAGAGAACTGCACTGAAAGATGTGGATCTTTCTATTAAAAAAGGGACGTTTCTTTCTATTATCGGTCATACAGGGTCTGGTAAGTCCACTCTCATTCAGCATTTGAATGGGCTATTGAAGCCCACTGCGGGAAGTATTCGAATTGGTGACTTTCACATCAAATCTGGAGAGAAAGAAAAGCGTCTAAAAGAGTTGAGAAAACATGTAGGGGTTGTTTTCCAGTACCCCGAACACCAATTGTTTGAAGAAACAATCGAAAAGGATATTATTTTTGGTCCAATGAATTTTGGTGTATCTGAAGATGAGGCTAAGAAACGCGCTGCACAATTGATTGACCTTGTTGGGTTAGACCACTCATTTCTAGAACGGTCCCCCTTCGACTTGAGTGGAGGACAAATGAGGCGTGTTGCGATAGCTGGCGTTCTTGCGATGAAACCCTCTATTCTTATACTTGATGAGCCAACTGCAGGACTCGATCCTCGTGGTAGGAAAGAGATAATGGAGTTGTTTTATCGATTGCATCAAGAAGAGGGTCTAACAACGATTCTCGTTACTCACAGTATGGAAGATGCAGCGCGGTATTCTGATCGCATCGTTATTATGGAAAAAGGCACTGTTGCACTACAAGGAACACCGATGGAAGTTTTCAGTGATGCACATGCCCTTAAAGCACTGAGCCTCGACATCCCTGAAACAGTGCAGTTTATTAAACGTCTTGAAGAACGGTTTAACACGAAACTACCACACAGCGTTTTCACGTTAGATGGTACAGTTGAAGCTGCTGTCTCCCTTCTTAGAAAGGAGGAGCACTCATGATGCAAAACATTATTATCGGACAATATGTTCCTGGTAAGTCATATGTGCATAACTTGGATCCGAGAGCGAAACTATTAACAACGTTTTTATTTGTCATTATTGTTTTTCTTGCAAATAACTGGATCACCTATGCATTACTTGGTGCATTCACGTTGAGCGCAATTGTGGTGTCTCGTATTCCAATTCGTTTTATTTATAATGGATTAAAACCAATTCTTCTTATCATCATTCTCACATTCTTTCTGCATGTGTTTTTAACAAAAGAAGGACCATTACTCTTTAACCTAGGATTTATTGAGGTATACCAGGGCGGAGTTGAACAAGGGGTATTCATCTCCATGAGACTTTTATTTCTCATTATGATCACCTCACTCTTGACACTGACAACTACCCCTATCGATATTACAGTAGGACTCGAAACGCTTCTTGGGCCGTTTAAGCGGTTTGGTCTTCCTGTACATGAGTTTGCTCTAATGATGTCGATTGCGCTGAGGTTTATTCCAACGCTTCTTGAAGAAACTGAAAAGATTATGAAGGCACAGGCTGCACGAGGCGCGCAGTTCTCTAGTGGGCCGATTAAAGAGCGGCTAAAGAGTATTGTACCTTTACTCGTTCCTTTGTTTGTTAGTGCGTTCAAGCGTGCAGAGGACCTTGCAATGGCTATGGAAGCAAGAGGGTATCGAGGTGGAGAAGGAAGAACAAGCATCCGTTTGTTGAAATGGGAAGCAAAGGATAGTCTTTTGTTCGTATTCCTCCTAATCCTCTGTCTTGCCTTGATATTGCTTAGGAGCTAAGGGAGAGTGCGATGAGGATTAAATTGACGATTTCATATGATGGTACAGCTTTTAACGGCTATCAGATCCAGCCTAATGGGCGTACAGTGCAAGAAGAGTTGCAGCATGCCCTACAGAAGATTCATAAAGGAAAGGCAGTACATGTAACGGGTTCAGGCAGGACAGATGCTGGGGTCCATGCAGCAGGGCAAGTCGTACATTTCGATACGGATTTATGTATCCCTCTTGATCGATGGCCGAAAGCATTGAACGCGTTACTTCCGAATGACATAAGAACCCTTCGTGCTGATGAGGTGCCTTCAACGTTTCACGCTAGATATGGCGTTAAACGCAAAACGTATGTCTACCGTGTTGATAACAATGCTACTCCTGATGTCTTTCGAAGGAACTTCGTTATACATGAGCCGCGATCTCTTGCTATTTCAAATATGAAAGAAGCGGCAGCGCTGTTGATAGGAGAGCATGATTTCACATCCTTCTGTTCTGCGAGATCCGAAGTGAAAGACAAAGTTCGGGAGTTGTACAAGATTGATATCGAGGTCGAAAACAATGAAATCACTTTTCTGTTTGAAGGCAATGGCTTTTTATACAATATGGTACGGATTCTAACTGGTACGCTATTAGAAATAGGAAGAGGCGAGCGGGGGATTCATGATGTGGTGAATGTCTTAGAAGCGAGAGATCGCGACGCTGCTGGAAAAACGGCTCCTCCACAAGGACTCTATTTATGGAAAGTGTGTTATAGTAAGTAAGAAGTTAAAGCTTCAAAGAGCCTTGACATTTGGCTCTGTATGTTATAAGATATTCTTTGGTATTTCTACATCCACTAGCCCCGGATTTAGAAATCTAACTGACAACCGACAATCAATTTTAGGCAGTTTTTAAAATACATGGAATGACTTTAGGAGGGAAACTCATGCGTACGACATTTATGGCAAAAGGCCACGAAGTAGAACGCAAATGGTATGTCGTTGATGCTGAAGGTCAAACACTTGGCCGTCTTTCAAGTGAAGTAGCAGCGATCCTACGCGGAAAGAATAAACCAACATTTACACCTCACGTTGACACAGGTGATCACGTGATCATCCTTAACGCTGAGAAAATTGAACTTACAGGTAAGAAGCTTACTGACAAGATGTACTACCGTCACAGCGGACACCCAGGTGGTTTGAAATCAAGAACTGCTCTTGAAATGCGTACTAAGCGTTCTGAGCAAATGCTTGAACTTGCGATCAAAGGTATGCTTCCAAAGAATAGCCTTGGACGCCAGATGGCTAAAAAGCTTCACGTATACGCTGGAAGCGAGCACAACCATCAAGCACAACAGCCTGAAAAATACGAACTAAGAGGATAATAGAAGGAGGGACCCATTTTGGCACAAGTACAATACAACGGCACTGGCCGACGTAAAAACTCTGTAGCTCGCGTACGTCTACTACCTGGTAACGGACGCATGGTAGTAAACGGTCGCGAACTAGACAATTATTTTGACCTTGAAACACTTAAACTAATTTCTAAGCAGCCACTAGTTGAAACTGGCACTGAAGGCACTTACGATATCTTCGTAAACGTTAAAGGTGGCGGCTTCACTGGACAAGCTGGCGCAATCCGTCACGGAATTGCTCGTGCGCTACTTGAAGCTGACCCAGAATTCCGCGGCACTCTTAAGCGCGCTGGATTCCTAACTCGTGATGCTCGTATGAAAGAACGTAAGAAATACGGTCTTAAAGCAGCACGTCGTGCACCACAATTCTCAAAGCGTTAATAGCTTTATTCAAAAACCTCTGGCTTACAATAGCCGGAGGTTTTTTTATGCTCATTTATACGATTTTTCATTTCGAAGGAAATAATTCCAAAAAGACTGAATGAATTACCAACATCATTTTCGAATACTCTCTCTCTCTCGTTGAACACTAAATGGTAAAGAGTTATGAGAGGGTGGATGACTTGGATAACGTTATTACAGTATTTAAAGAACGACAGCGCCATAAACGCATTGAATTTGAGCGCCGTATTTTGACTGAGGTTTCCCTGTCTGAACTAACTGAAGACATTAAAGAGATGTTTTCGCCGTTTTTTTCTAATGCTATTTTATATAAGGGAGATGTAGAGAACGTGTGCATCGACATTGCTATTGAAGCGTACTTGCTTGGAGCGGAGTATAGTAAGTTTTCATGTCAGGGTGAACCGATGAGAAAGGTGCAGGAGCGGTGCTTTATACTAGAGAAGGCATTGATTGAAGCGCTGTTTGAGTATTGGACTTTTTGGCGGTCAAGTCATGGGTATGAAGATTCCCTTCAAATCGCGTGCGATGTATTTGTTTCTAGGTGGTGGAAAAAAGGCTATGAAAAGGGTGTAATGAGACGGCGTCTTCGTCTTCACTAACTTCTTAAACATTAATACGATTCAATACTATTTCCTTCACTCGTCCCATATAAATAAAGTAGGACAAAGTGAAGGGCGGTGTTGGAACAGTATGAAGAAGTGGTGGAAACGGCTAGGGGTCGCAGCTGGTGTTCTTGTTTTGCTTTTTATTATTAACTACAAATTTGCGATTGATCATTCATGGGATGCCTGGCACTTGCCATTATCCGGTCAAGTTATCGTGATCGATCCGGGACATGGCGGTCCTGACGGTGGCGCGGTAGGAAACAACGTTGTGGAAAAGGATGTTACCTTAGACATCTCTCTTAAGTTGCGTGATTACCTCCAGGAAGCTGGCGCACTCGTAATCATGACGCGGGAGACAGATACTGACTTAGCATCCGAAGGTACTAAGGGTCTTAGCAACCGTAAAGCAGAAGATCTTAGAAAGCGTGTTGAGATGATCAATGATTCTAGCAATGATATGTTCATAAGCATACATTTAAACGCTATTCCATCAGCTAAGTGGAGCGGCGCTCAAACTTTTTATAATCCAGCAAACGATGATAGTAAAGCACTTTCTCGATTTATTCAGTCCGAAATCAAGCGTAACCTAGAGAATACAAACCGCCTTGCGAAAAACTTAGACAATGTCTATGTACTGAGAGAAGCAGATATTACGGGATCACTTGTAGAAGTAGGGTTTTTATCGAATCCAACGGAGCGTGAATTACTGAAGACTGAAACGTATCAAAACAAAGTCGCTGCTTCTATTTATCAAGGAATCGTTAGATATGCAACAAATGAACCAGTGCCTGAAGAATAGGCGCTGGTTTTTTATATTATATACTTGAAAGCGCGACTCTCAAAATGGCTGGAATGATATGTTATACTAGCAATGTAATCGAATTCAGAGAAGGTGGTGCCCCAATGTTAACGAAAGATCAGGTCGTTGAATTATTAAATAAGGTGCAAGATCCTATCTTACATAAAAGTATTACAATTCGTGATGTGAAAACGAAGGAAGGCTATGTAAGTGTCAAAGTAGCACTTGCTCAAACAGAATCTGCTGAACAAATGAAAGTGCAGCAAGAAATAGTGAATATACTAAAAGAAGCTGGTGCGGAGTCAGTAGGATTGCGGTTTGAGCAGTTAGCAGACGATGAGCTTCCAGAAGGAGCTTCCGCTAACCCTGATTTGCCACCTTTGTTATCGCCTGAAAGCAAAACACAGTTTATTGCAGTAGCAAGTGGTAAAGGCGGTGTTGGGAAATCCACTGTAACCGTAAACCTTGCAACTTCACTTGCAAGATTAGGTAAAAAAGTTGGCATAATTGACGCGGATATTTATGGATTTAGTGTTCCGGATATGATGGGCATTGAAACTCGTCCAAAGGTTGTGCAGGAGAAAATCTACCCAGTTGAGCGTTTTGGTGTGAAGGTCATGTCGATGGCGTTCTTCGTTGAAGATAATGCACCAGTCATTTGGCGCGGACCAATGCTCGGCAAAATGCTGAATAACTTCTTTAGTGAAGTTGAGTGGGGAGAACTCGACTATCTACTTCTCGATCTTCCTCCAGGTACTGGGGATGTGGCGCTCGATGTTCACACGATGCTACCCGCTTCAAAGGAGATTATTGTTACTACTCCGCATGCAACAGCAGCATTTGTAGCTGCTAGGGCGGGTGCTATGGCTTTGAAAACAAAGCATGAAGTTCTTGGTGTAGTGGAAAACATGGCTTACTTTGAAAGTAATGTAACAGGAGAGAAGGAATATGTATTTGGTCAGGGAGGTGGAGAGAAGCTAGCTTCCGAACTTTCCACAGATCTATTGGGCAAACTTCCTCTTGGGCAACCTGATTATGACGAAGAGGACTTTGCGCCTTCTATTTACCAAACGGATCACCCGATCGGTAAGCAGTATTTAGAAATCGCAAATGAAATCATTTCAAAAACGGAATAAGATGAGAAAGGACATGCTGTCCCTAGCATGTCCTTTCTTCTTACTTATTCTTGACCACCTGTATCTTCGCTACCGGCTTTATCTTCACTCGATTTCTGGTCTTCGTTCTCTTTGCCACTGTCTTTAGATTCAGATTCTTTGTTTTGTTCAGGGCTTGCTTTCGTTAGCATCTGCTGAAGTTTCGCTTGGAACAGAGGACTATCGAATGTCTCGGTGATGAGCTCTTTAATTTGTTTTCTTGATTGTTTACTCTCTAGAAGTTGAAGGTACTGTTTCTCCATTTCAGGGTCTTGTAGCAGGTCCATCATCTTTTCTTGAAAATCAGGATCATCCATAAGTGATTTGAAAAGCTTCTCGTTTTCACTTTGAATATTTTTGGCGAAGTTCTCAACAAACTTAGGATCCTTAAGTAACTCTTGCCAGTATTTCTTACCTTCTTCTGATGTTAGTACTTTCTGAATGGTTTCTTTTACAAAAGGTTGTTCCATTATCAGCTGCTGTTTCATTTTTTCATCCGACATAACTTCCTGGATTGCCTTTTTTCCATCATCTGTTTTCAATAGGTCAACAAGCATTTTTTTTGTTTCTTCGTAATTGGCTTCAGAACCCTCTGCAGCTCCAGAAGCGCACCCGGCTGTAATTAGAAGGATTGCTAATCCGAGAGTAAGCAGATTGAATCGTGGACTCATATCGCTTATGCTCCTTTCAGATATTATTATCCTTAATATTAGGCGATTTTTCGAAATTATACCCATAGATTGATGGAAGGCTGGCATTTTGTAAAAGGCATTGGTACAATTCTACAGAGAAGTATCATTATTAACATCGGGGGCTTGATTGTGAAGACAAGAAATCTTGTTTACTTATTCTTTTCAACCCTTCTGATTGGATCAACGGCAGGAATGGTAACAGGCCTAGCTATGGAGTGGACGCAGTATTGGAATGATTTAAAGAATGGAGAAATTGTTTCGTTCTTGATCGTTATGCTCTGGCTTCTTGGAGTATCCAGTATCTTTAGTTTGATTAGTCAGATGGGTTTTTTTGCATACTTAACAATTCATCGTTTTGGTCTAGGGATTTTCAAATCAGTTAAACTTTGGAACACGATACAGGTCGTTCTTATAGCGGTAGCGCTATTCGATCTTGTTTATTTCAGGTATGTAGTATTTGCTGAACCTGGAGATAGTTTGATTGGCTATATTGGTGTTGCGCTACTTCTATTAGTGGTCGGACTTGTAACGGCTTATATCAAAAGGAGAGAAACAAACAAGCATGCCTTTATTCCAGCTTTATTCTTTATTGTAGTTGTAACCATTTTAGAGTGGATACCAGGACTCCAAAGTGATGATCAAAAATGGGTCTGGTTAATCTTAATCCCATTGTTGGTTAGTAACGTGTGGCAAGTCCTCACATTACATCGAATTACTGAAACCAAGAACTCGTAAATACATGAACTATAGTTAAAGCAGCTCTGCGTGAATAGCAGAGCTGCTTTATTTTACTTCTTTACTATTAATAGTAGCATTGGATATTAGTTCACTCACAGTGACAAAGTCATAACCTTTCTTTTTCAGTTGTGAAATTAGTTCTGGAAGAGCGGCATCTGTTTGTTTCGCCGAATCTGATGCATGGAGAAGAATGATGTCTCCGGCATTCGCATCTTTTACGACATTCGTCACGATGTCAGATGCACCTGGGTTTTTCCAGTCGTTAGAATCTAAACTCCAATGGACTACAGTATAATTCAGTTTATTCGATACTTCTAAAACCCTTTTATTAAAGTTACCATTTGGAGGTCTAATAAGTTCTGTTTGTACACCTGATACTTTTTTGATTGCTTCTTGAGCACGTATAATGTCTTTTCGCATTTCTAAATCTTCCATCGAAGTGTAGTTTTCGTAACGATATCCAAGACTTCCTATTTCGTGTCCGGCTTTTACAATTTGTTCTACGATCTCCGGGTGGCGTTCTGCCCAAGCCCCCGAAAGGAAGAATGAAGCCGAAATGTTATTCTTGTTTAATTCTTCTAGTATGGGAACTGCTTTTGTCTCCCCCCAGCTTATATCAAATGTTAAAGCCAACTGTTTACCTTGACTTTTCACCTGATCAATCGCTAAAGGGGTACCGTTCGAAGTAAAGACTGCAAGGTCTCTTCCTTCCACAAATAGAATGAGTGCCGCAAAGAATGCAGCGGCTATAATAACCATGCTTTGTTTAATTCTTTTTCCTCGCCATACCCAAAAAAACTTCATCTCGCACCTCCTTTGTCCCATTCATATGCGCTGTCCTAGGCAACTATGTACAAAGTCTCTTTCTTCAACACATAAAGGTTCGATGGTATGGTCATAATGGTTTGAGGAAGGAGGTTATATCATGATGGGCTTTCTACTTAGCGATAAAGAAGTAAAGGAAATGGAATATCTTCTTAAGCGGGAGATGGAGGAGATGCTATTGAATCTTGATGATGATCGGATAGAGAGGATCGTTAAACGAGCGATGGAGGAGCGGTACCGGCTTCTACTTGGAATGTATAAAAGAACAGCGTCAACTAGTGAGGTTGCGAAGTACATCAGGATCTTAAAAAAAGATACAAATTAAATTTAAAAAACCTATTGCAAAATAATAGTTCAACCTGTATAGTTATAAAAGTCGCCGATAACAAACGGCCGACACGAAATAAAAAACAAAAAAGTTGTTGACTTCGATTGAGTTAATGTGTTACATTAATAAAGTCGCTGAAAACGACATTGAAAGAAACAAATCGATCTTTGAAAACTGAACGAAACGCCATGCAAGAAATTGTTTCTACGGAAACAACAAGTTTTAAAGCTAGATTAGACTTTCTATCGGAGAGTTTGATCCTGGCTCAGGACGAACGCTGGCGGCGTGCCTAATACATGCAAGTCGAGCGGAGAAATGGGAGCTTGCTCCTATTTCTCAGCGGCGGACGGGTGAGTAACACGTGGGCAACCTGCCCTACAGACTGGGATAACTCCGGGAAACCGGAGCTAATACCGGGTAATACATAGCATCGCATGATGCAACGTTGAAAGTTGGCCTTTGGCTAACACTGTAGGATGGGCCCGCGGCGCATTAGCTAGTTGGTAAGGTAATGGCTTACCAAGGCAACGATGCGTAGCCGACCTGAGAGGGTGATCGGCCACACTGGGACTGAGACACGGCCCAGACTCCTACGGGAGGCAGCAGTAGGGAATCTTCCGCAATGGACGAAAGTCTGACGGAGCAACGCCGCGTGAGTGACGAAGGCTTTCGGGTCGTAAAGCTCTGTTGTTAGGGAAGAACAAGTACCGTTCGAATAGGGCGGTACCTTGACGGTACCTAACCAGAAAGCCACGGCTAACTACGTGCCAGCAGCCGCGGTAATACGTAGGTGGCAAGCGTTGTCCGGAATTATTGGGCGTAAAGCGCGCGCAGGCGGTCTCTTAAGTCTGATGTGAAAGCCCACGGCTCAACCGTGGAGGGCCATTGGAAACTGGGGGACTTGAGTGCAGAAGAGGAGAGTGGAATTCCACGTGTAGCGGTGAAATGCGTAGATATGTGGAGGAACACCAGTGGCGAAGGCGGCTCTCTGGTCTGTAACTGACGCTGAGGCGCGAAAGCGTGGGGAGCGAACAGGATTAGATACCCTGGTAGTCCACGCCGTAAACGATGAGTGCTAGGTGTTGGGGGGTTCCACCCTCAGTGCTGAAGTTAACACATTAAGCACTCCGCCTGGGGAGTACGACCGCAAGGTTGAAACTCAAAGGAATTGACGGGGGCCCGCACAAGCAGTGGAGCATGTGGTTTAATTCGAAGCAACGCGAAGAACCTTACCAGGTCTTGACATCCTCTGCCACTCCTAGAGATAGGACGTTCCCCTTCGGGGGACAGAGTGACAGGTGGTGCATGGTTGTCGTCAGCTCGTGTCGTGAGATGTTGGGTTAAGTCCCGCAACGAGCGCAACCCTTGATCTTAGTTGCCAGCATTCAGTTGGGCACTCTAAGGTGACTGCCGGTGACAAACCGGAGGAAGGTGGGGACGACGTCAAATCATCATGCCCCTTATGACCTGGGCTACACACGTGCTACAATGGACGGTACAAAGGGCTGCGACACCGCGAGGTGAAGCGAATCCCATAAAGCCGTTCTCAGTTCGGATTGTAGGCTGCAACTCGCCTACATGAAGCCGGAATTGCTAGTAATCGCGGATCAGCATGCCGCGGTGAATACGTTCCCGGGCCTTGTACACACCGCCCGTCACACCACGAGAGTTTGTAACACCCGAAGTCGGTGAGGTAACCTTTTGGAGCCAGCCGCCGAAGGTGGGACAAATGATTGGGGTGAAGTCGTAACAAGGTAGCCGTATCGGAAGGTGCGGCTGGATCACCTCCTTTCTATGGAGAATTACGAGGCAACATTGGTTGCCAAACTTGCATGAGCGTTTCGTTTAGTTTTGAAAGAATGATTATATTCTTTCAAAACAGGCTAATTTGATGAAGCATTAGCGGATTCAAGAAGTAGCCACGTTCCTTGAAAACTAGATAGCATAAACAACGACATCCAATAAAGAATTATTTTTTGCGTTATTTCTTAGTTAGTCACATCTTACGATGTGCAACATCAATGACGAGTTAGAAGCGAGAAATTCGAGGCGGCGAAATTCCGGAGGAGCGGAGCGTATTTATATACGTGAGCACCGGAGGAATGAAGCCAACGAAGAAGTTCGACGCTAATAACGAAGTCATAAGGTTAAGCTACTAAGGGCGCACGGTGGATGCCTTGGCACTAGAAGCCGATGAAGGACGGGACGAACACCGATATGCTTCGGGGAGCAGTAAGTACGCTTTGATCCGGAGATTTCCGAATGGGGGAACCCACCATCCGTAATGGGATGGTATCTATTTCTGAATACATAGGAGATAGAAGGCATACCCGGGGAACTGAAACATCTCAGTACCCGGAGGAAGAGAAAGCAATCGCGATTTCCTGAGTAGCGGCGAGCGAAACGGAATCAGCCCAAACCAGAGGGCTTGCCCTCTGGGGTTGTAGGACGTCTCATTGGAGTTACAAAGGCACGGATAGACGAAGCGACCTGGAAAGGTCCATCAGAGAAGGTAACAATCCTGTAGTCAAAATCCGCTGCCCTCCGAGACGGATCCTGAGTACGGCGGGACACGTGAAACCCCGTCGGAATCCGGGAGGACCATCTCCCAAGGCTAAATACTCTCTAGTGACCGATAGTGAACCAGTACCGTGAGGGAAAGGTGAAAAGCACCCCGGAAGGGGAGTGAAAGAGAACCTGAAACCGTGTGCCTACAACTAGTTGGAGCCCGTTAATGGGTGACAGCGTGCCTTTTGTAGAATGAACCGGCGAGTTACGATCCCGTGCAAGGTTAAGCCGAGAAGGCGGAGCCGCAGCGAAAGCGAGTCTGAATAGGGCGAAATAGTACGTGGTCGTAGACCCGAAACCGGGTGATCTACCCATGTCCAGGGTGAAGTTCAGGTAACACTGAATGGAGGCCCGAACCCACGCATGTTGAAAAATGCGGGGATGAGGTGTGGGTAGCGGTGAAATGCCAATCGAACCCGGAGATAGCTGGTTCTCTCCGAAATAGCTTTAGGGCTAGCCTCGCGGCAAGAATCTTGGAGGTAGAGCACTGATTGGACTAGGGGTCCCTACCGGATTACCGAATCCAGTCAAACTCCGAATGCCAACGATTTATCCGCGGGAGTCAGACTGCGAGTGATAAGATCCGTAGTCGAGAGGGAAACAGCCCAGACCACCAGCTAAGGTCCCAAAGTATACGTTAAGTGGAAAAGGATGTGGCGTTGCTTAGACAACCAGGATGTTGGCTTAGAAGCAGCCATCATTTAAAGAGTGCGTAATAGCTCACTGGTCGAGTGACGCTGCGCCGAAAATGTACCGGGGCTAAACGTATCACCGAAGCTGTGGATTGTCTTACGACAATGGTAGGAGAGCGTTCTAAGGGCTGCGAAGTCAGACCGAAAGGACTGGTGGAGCGCTTAGAAGTGAGAATGCCGGTATGAGTAGCGAAAGACAAGTGAGAATCTTGTCCGTCGAAAGCCCAAGGTTTCCTGAGGAAGGCTCGTCCGCTCAGGGTTAGTCGGGACCTAAGCCGAGGCCGAAAGGCGTAGGCGATGGATAACAGGTTGATATTCCTGTACCACCTCCTTTCCGTTTGAACGACGGGGGGACGCAGAAAGATAGGGAGAGCGCGCTGCTGGAAATGCGCGTCCAAGCGATTAGGCTGGTGAATAGGCAAATCCGTTCACCGCGAAGGCTGAGTCGTGATGGCGAGGGAATTAAGTACCGAAGTCCCTGATTCTACACTGCCAAGAAAAGCCTCTAGTGAGGAAAGAGGTGCCCGTACCGCAAACCGACACAGGTAGGCGAGGAGAGAATCCTAAGACGATCGGGAGAACTCTCGTTAAGGAACTCGGCAAAATGACCCCGTAACTTCGGGAGAAGGGGTGCTTCCTCGGGTGAATAGCCCAGGGGAGCCGCAGTGAAAAGATCCAAGCGACTGTTTAGCAAAAACACAGGTCTCTGCCAAGCCGCAAGGCGATGTATAGGGGCTGACACCTGCCCGGTGCTGGAAGGTTAAGAGGAGGGGTTATCCCTTACGGGAGAAGCTCTGAATCGAAGCCCCAGTAAACGGCGGCCGTAACTATAACGGTCCTAAGGTAGCGAAATTCCTTGTCGGGTAAGTTCCGACCCGCACGAAAGGTGCAACGACTTGGATACTGTCTCAACGAGAGACCCGGTGAAATTATAGTACCTGTGAAGATGCAGGTTACCCGCGACAGGACGGAAAGACCCCATGGAGCTTTACTGTAGCCTGATATTGGATTTTGGTACAGCTTGTACAGGATAGGTAGGAGCCATAGAAGCCGGACCGCTAGGTTCGGTGGAGGCGTCGGTGGGATACTACCCTGGCTGTACTGACATTCTAACCCAGCACCGTGATCCGGTGCGGAGACAGTGTCAGGTGGGCAGTTTGACTGGGGCGGTCGCCTCCTAAAGAGTAACGGAGGCGCCCAAAGGTTCCCTCAGAATGGTTGGAAATCATTCGCAGAGTGTAAAGGCACAAGGGAGCTTGACTGCGAGACCTACAAGTCGAGCAGGGACGAAAGTCGGGCTTAGTGATCCGGTGGTTCCGCATGGAAGGGCCATCGCTCAACGGATAAAAGCTACCCTGGGGATAACAGGCTTATCTCCCCCAAGAGTCCACATCGACGGGGAGGTTTGGCACCTCGATGTCGGCTCATCGCATCCTGGGGCTGAAGTAGGTCCCAAGGGTTGGGCTGTTCGCCCATTAAAGCGGTACGCGAGCTGGGTTCAGAACGTCGTGAGACAGTTCGGTCCCTATCCGTCGCGGGCGCAGGAAATTTGAGAGGAGCTGTCCTTAGTACGAGAGGACCGGGATGGACACACCGCTGGTGTACCAGTTGTTCCGCCAGGAGCATAGCTGGGTAGCTACGTGTGGAAGGGATAAGTGCTGAAAGCATCTAAGCATGAAGCCCCCCTCGAGATGAGATTTCCCACAGCGTCAAGCTGGTAAGATCCCTCAGAGATGATGAGGTTGATAGGTTCGGGGTGGAAGCGTGGCGACACGTGGAGCTGACGAATACTAATCGATCGAGGGCTTAACCTAAAAACATTGGAATACGTTGTTGATTGCTATCTAGTTTTCAGGGAATGAAAAAAAGTCCTTGATTTTATTTCAAGCATATAGTAATATATATCTTGTCCTTGGTTAAACACTTTGTGGTGGAACAACCATTGATTAGTCTGGTGATGAAGGCGAAGAGGTCACACCCGTTCCCATGCCGAACACGGAAGTTAAGCTCTTCAGCGCCGATGGTAGTTGGGGGATCTCCCCCTGCAAGAGTAGGACGTCGCCAGGCTAGTCATTATTCCACAGTAGCTCAGTGGTAGAGCAATCGGCTGTTAACCGATCGGTCGTAGGTTCGAATCCTACCTGTGGAGCCATTTGCTTCCATAGCTCAGCAGGTAGAGCACTTCCATGGTAAGGAAGGGGTCATCGGTTCGAATCCGGTTGGAAGCTCCAGACAATAAGGCCCGTTGGTCAAGCGGTTAAGACACCGCCCTTTCACGGCGGTAACACGGGTTCGAATCCCGTACGGGTCACCATTTTTCAAAGAAGCTTACGGGCTTCTCACCCAAGGGTTCCCCCGCAAGATGCAATCTCAAGAAGATTAGCAGCGGGACTAGCTATCGCGTCGGAATTCCGTACGGGTCACCAACATCAATTTAATTTATTTTTACTCTGTGGAGGATTAGCTCAGCTGGGAGAGCATCTGCCTTACAAGCAGAGGGTCGGCGGTTCGAGCCCGTCATCCTCCACCAT